>NC_018697.1:0-2363215 GCF_000299965.1 Cycloclasticus sp. P1 | reverse complement strand
ATTAATCCTTGATAAAATTGAAACGAATGGCTTATAAGAATACCCCTTAAAGGGAAAGTTATCCACAGTAAAAAAGATTCATTAGAGAACGACACTACGGCGGGAATCTTTATTTAAATATTGACTTTTTAGAGAAATAAAACTAACCTTCCCAGTCTTTTTCTCGAAAGAAAATCAAGCTCCAAAAAGCTATCTTTCGTCATATTATTAATTAGTCATTCATAGGACATTTCAACATGAAAAGAACGTTTCAACCAAGCAACTTAAAAAGAGCGAGAACACACGGTTTTAGAGCAAGAATGGCAACTAAATCAGGCCGTAAAATTATCAATGCTAGACGTGCGAAAGGTCGAGCTCGTTTATCAGCGTAATAAAAGAAAAAAAGCACGCGTTTACAAAAACACACAAGCTGAACAGCCCGTCGGAATACGCTAACGTTTTTAAGGGAGCTGAAAGAAGCACGGATGACTTGCTGACTGTCTTAGCGCGAAAAAAAAACTTATCTGGAGCAAGGCTTGGCCTCGCAATCGCTAAGAAAAATGTTAAAAGAGCTGTAAAAAGAAACGCTATTAAACGAGTAGTTAGAGAGTCGTTTAGACAGCAAAAAGAACACTTATCTGGCTACGACTTTGTTATTTTATGTCGCCACAAGGCTGCTTCGGCAAGTAAAAAAGAATTGGCAACATCCATTAATAGACATTGGATTAGGTTTATGAAAAGTGAATAAACTCTTTATTTATTTGATTAAATTTTATCGATATTTTGTTAGCCCATTGCTAGGTAGTCGTTGCCGTTTCTACCCTACATGCTCACAGTACGCGCTTGAAGCTTTTCAACAATACAGAACAATAAAAGCAATAAGCCTTACACTAAAAAGGCTTTTACGTTGCCAGCCTTTTTGTAAGGGTGGTGTAGACCCGTTACCAACGTCAGATAAAACTCATGGATAATCAAAGAACATTACTTTTTGCAGCGCTAGCATTTATAGCAGTGCTTATTTGGCAAGCTTGGCAAAAAGACTATGTCTTACCACAACAAATACAACAGCAAGTGCAAAGTGAGGGCGTTAATTCATCAGCGGATGTACCTAATGTTGCTAAAAGTGAGCCGTTACCAACCGGTGTTAATCAAGAGACAGAATCAAAGGATTTGGCGCTTAACGGCGGTGTTATAGAGGTTATTACAGACGTATATGAGCTGAAAATTGATAAAGTTGGTGGCAATATAGTTAACCTTTATTTAACTCAGTATCCGGATACGAAAGGTTTAGAAGAAACAGTTCAACTGTTAAATAACACACCGTCCAAAACATTCGTTGTTGAGTCTGGCTTAATTGTCCAAAATGGTGAAAGCCCTAATCATCACGCGCTTTGGAGTGCATCTGACAGTCAATATGTAATGACAGGTGATGAGTTGCGGGTGCCGTTAACTTGGAAAAATGAAAACGGTATAGAAGTTACTAAAACCTATGTGTTTAGCAAAGGTAGCTATAAAGTTGATGTTGAAACAAGTATAGAAAATAACGGCTCTAATAGCTGGTCTGCTAGAGAGTATTTGCAAATAAAGCGTAATGATTATGCTGATAAGAAAGCAAACTCAATGATCTATACGTATACTGGTGGTGTTTTGTATACAGATGAGGACAAGTATCAAAAAATTGATTTTGATGATATGGAGGATGAAAACCTTAGCCAAGAAGCCACAGGTGGCTGGGCAGGGATGATTCAACATTACTTCGGCGTTGCTTGGGTGCCGGAAAAAGAGAATAACTACACATACTATACAAAAGCATTAAGTGCTGGAAAGTATGTAATTGGCGCTTATTCACCGATGACAGTTGTCGAGCCAGGACAGAGAAAAACAATTAATTCGGTATTATTTGCAGGGCCAAAATTACAAGAGCAGCTTAAGGAAATTGCACCGGGCCTAGAGTTAATGGTTGATTACGGTAAGCTTACGATTATTGCAGAACCGATTTTTTGGCTGTTAAGTTTCTTCTATGATTTTGTAGGAAACTGGGGTGTTGCTATCATTATGGTAACGTTTACCATCAAAGCACTGTTCTTTAAGCTATCTGAAAAAAGCTATAAATCAATGGCGCATATGAAATTGGTGCAGCCAAGAATCGTTGCATTAAAAGAACGGTATGGGGACGATAAACAGCAGCTGAATAAAGCGATGATGGAGCTGTATAAAACAGAAAAAATAAACCCATTGAGTGGTTGTTTACCGATTCTGATTCAAATTCCTGTTTTTATCGCTTTGTATTGGACCTTACTAGAAAGTGTTGAGCTAAGACAGGCTCCTTTTGCACTGTGGATTGATAACTTATCTGCTGCCGACCCGTACTTTATTTTACCCGTTATTTATGGGATCACTATGTTCTTCCAGCAGCGTTTAAACCCTGCTCCGGTCGATCCTATGCAAAAGAAAGTGATGCAAATGCTACCGATTATGTTTACTGGTTTTTTTGCCTTTTTCCCAGCAGGCTTAGTGCTGTACTGGATCGTGAATAATCTATTAACGATTGCTCAACAGACAGTGATTATGAAACGTATAGAGTCGGGAAAAGAAAAGTAATTTATTGATGGCTAATAACGACACTATTGCTGCTGTTGCCACAGCCAGTGGTCGTGGTGGAATTGGCATTATTAGGATTAGCGGTACAAACACAAAACAAATTAGCCAGCAGCTACTGGGCAGTGAAATACCCGCCAGACAAGCTTGCTTCAAGTTATTTAAAGCAAACGATAATAGCACTATTGATAGTGGGCTTGCGTTGTACTTTAAGTCTCCAGCCTCTTATACAGGTGAAGATACTTTAGAGCTTCAAGGGCATGGTGGCCCAGTTGTTTTAGATATGCTTTTAAAAAGAGTGTTAGCCCTAGGTGCACGCCTTGCTGAACCGGGTGAATTCACCCAAAGGGCATTTTTAAATAATAAATTAGACCTAGCTCAAGCTGAGGCAGTTGCTGATATTATTGATGCAGGGACAGCGGCAGCAGCCTCATCAGCGCAACGATCGTTGCAAGGGGCTTTTTCAGAGCGAATTAATGATCTACAAAGGCAATTAACACACTTGCGTTTATATGTAGAGTCGGCGATTGACTTTAGTGATGAAGATATTGATTTTTTAGCTGGTGAAGAGCTACAAAAAATAATCTCAAACCTACAACAAGCCTTTAAAACGATTACAGAAACGGCAAAGCAAGGAAGTTTATTGCGTGATGGGATGACCGTGGTATTGGCTGGTAAACCGAATGCTGGTAAATCAAGTTTATTAAATGCACTTTCACAACGTGATGCGGCGATTGTGACAGCAGTCGCTGGAACGACTCGTGACGTGCTCAAAGAGCAAATTCAATTAGATGGTATGCCAGTACATATTATTGATACGGCAGGTCTACGTGAAACCAGCGATATTATTGAACAAGAAGGCGTTAAAAGAGCAAAACATGCCATTTCACAAGCAGATCAAGTGTTGTTAGTGGTGGATGATCAAGAATCAAGCGCTGATGATTATTTGTCTTTATTAAATGATATACCCGCCTCAGTTCCAGTAACGATAGTTTTTAATAAAGTGGATATTACCGGTACGCAGGTAGGAGAAACAACGTCGAAAGATGGGCGAACGATAATAAGGCTTTCAGCAAAACATAAAGATGGGTTAAATCTTTTAACTCAACACCTGAAAGAAAGAATGGGGTTTAATTCAGAAGAAAAAAATGTATTTTTAGCTCGTCGTAGGCATTTAGATGCATTGACTCGATCTCATGCTTTTTTAAATGATGGTATTGTCCAGTTACTTCATTATCAAGCTGGGGAGATGTTTGCAGAAGACTTGCGATTGGCACAAAATGCGTTATCTGAAATTACTGGAAAAATGACACCGGATGATCTTTTAGGGGAGATTTTCTCTTCATTCTGTATAGGAAAATAAAGAAATCTGGGTGAGTTAACTATCGACGTAGTTAGTCTACTTTATACGTTTTATTTAGGGGTAAATATAGACTCTTTAGAGCATACGCATAAAGCTAATACCAAAGTCATAACAACGGTGGTCAACACCATACCCAGTGCCGCCCCACATAGTACCCACTAAGACGTCGACTTTCCAGGTGTCGTATTGAAATCCCATCCCTACGTTAGCGATTTGTATATCACCTAGGGTAATGGTTGCAGGGTTCTCAAACTCAGAAGGAACACCTGAAGACTCATTGGTATAACCAGCTCGTAAAGTTATCTTGTTATTTAGAAGGTACTCGGTACCAACACTATAACCATGGGCACGATTCCAGCCAGGGTCACCATCAACATTTTGTAAGAATTTTCCGGGTTCATCAAAGGTAGCATTAGAGCCAGGCCAGTTGAAATCACTCCAGTCATTTTCTCGATAATCATAAGTAAAGGTAAGTTTTTTTGTAGGTTTATATGCAACACCTACACCCCATGAAGCACCGTATTCAAAATCAGTATGCCCATCACTTTTTTCATTGGTTTTAAATGGGTCAATGTTGCTGCCGCCTTTAAGCCTAATCTTTGTATCACCTTCTAGTTTTATGTCACTGCCAGTGCGATATATTGCGCCTACACTCCACTGCTCATTAAACTTATAAAGCACACCAATGTTTCCTTGAAAACCATAACCCCATTTACGTATTTTTGCATCGTAGTTATAGTTCCAGTCGGAGCCAGAGGCAGAGATATAATCTTTCTTAACATCGCCACGCCAAAACCGACACTTAACTTCTGCGTTACTTGATAACCGATAGAGCCGTTGATACTCATCAAGCCAAGAACGGCAAAAACATCGGCTTCGATTTCTGCATCATTAGCAGGATCAAATATTTTATCGTTGTAACTTGAATATGCCCCGCCTACACCAAAGGCACCACCGGCCAGTGTATAGCGACCAAAATTTTTAAATATAAGAAACGATGGCATGGTAGCAGCACCTAACCAAAGCTCTTCATCATCATCAAAGTTAGTCGGTTCGGATGGGTAAAAGCCAGGAAATAAATCGCCCTTATTGGGGTCGTAATCACCACCAGGGAGTGAGTTATTTGAAACACCGTTTTTAGCATCAACGTCAGCTGTCATTGAGTACACGCCAAAAGTATAACCAGCACCTTTTAATTGACTTAAACCAGCAGGGTTCCAAAAGACAGCAGAAGCATCATCTGCCAAACCAATAAATGCGCTACCCATGCTCATGGCACGAATGCCTAGGCCTTCCATATTTACGCCACTAGCGTAAGTTTTTGTTGCTGGAACTGAGGACAGTGAGATTAATGCGAGGCTGAGAAAAATACTGCTAAACCAGGTTTTTTTTGAAAGAGGCTCTTCCGTTGAGAGAGTGAATTCATTATAGTAACCGTTTCCCTTAATTTTATTTTTTATAATCAACGCATTATATCAGAGAATATTAGTATTAGATGATATCGGTGAAACAAATGATATAACGCGAAGGCGTGAATGAAGGGCGTTTAAACAGGACTCTGTTTTAGATAAAACCAAATCAAAGGCACTTTGTTCATTCATACTTTGGTATATTGATGGTTTGCCCTAAAAGGGAAAAGAAATTTATTCTAATAATGGTATAAGTAAAAAGATGACCCACCCAATAATTGAAAGCCTGTTGTGGAGGCATACCACTAAAAAGTACGATGCTTCAAAAAAAATACCCGAAGAGGAATTAAAGGTGCTTTTTGAAGCAATGCGCTTATCACCCTCCTCTATTAATTCACAGCCTTGGCGGTTTGTTGTTATTGAGAGCGATGAAGCAAGACAACGTATGAGTCGGACATTTGCTCATAAATATCAGTTTAACCAAGCGCATGTTTTCGATAGCTCTCAAATTATTCTGTTTGCTCACAAACCACGTTACACTCGTGATGATTTTGCAAAAGTGGTTGATAGAGGGATTGCAGATAAGCGTATAAAGCAAGAAGACCGCGACAAAGCCTTTGCTATTTTTGGATTTGCTGAAAGCAATACGGATGAAACAGGGGATACTAGCAACTGGACAAAAGCACAGACCTACCTTGCTTTAGGGAATACTTTACATACATTGGCCCGGCTTAAGATTGACTCTACGGCTTTGGAAGGTATTGATGCGGATTTGGTAAACGAAGAATTTAAAAAAGAGTTGGGCGACTACCGTTGTGAAGTGGCGCTAGCGATTGGTTACCATCACCCTGATGAAGACTATAATGCAAAACTTCCAAAATCACGACACAGCTTAAACAGTGTTTTAGTGCGCATATAAGACGATAAGTACAGGTTTAAAACAACATTAAATAGGCGAATTTTTAGTTTCTATTTTAAATAGTGTGTTGATCGATCTTTGCTTTTGGGGCATAACGAAATAATCAGTACGGTGATGAAAAGGCTGAGCAAGTTAAAAGTGAAAGTGTTTTACCTGTTGAATAAAAGAATGTTCGGCTTCTTTTCCATAACGAGTGTTTAGATACAGTGTTTTTAATGTCGTTAGGTCACCTGCCCTTTGTGGGTATTGTTTAATGGCCCGGTTAAAGTAGTCAGTTGTGGTTTCGTGTGGTTGGCGCTGCCCTATTCTTTTTGCTAATGACTTACACAGTACTAAATATGCGGTTTGAACGGCATCATGAGATTTTTTTTGCAGTAATAGCACAGCACCAATTGAGCCAATGAGCACTAGCCCGCTTAGCACCGCTAACCACTTCACCATGCCTCTCCAGTCAAAAATACCAAGATTAGAGAGAAAATTGAGTTGTTTTTCTGGACCATAGGCGAGAACAGCGTTTTGCCAATAATAATCTAAACTATTGAGAGCCCATTTAAGCTGTTGAGCCCATTGCTGGAAGCCCTCTGGGGGCGTTATAAGAAAATTAATATCGCTATTAGCTTGTTGTGATGAAGGATCAATGCTGTGTTCAATACGGTTAGGTGCGATGGCGGCAGTAGGGTCAATTCGAACCCAGCCCGCTTCTTCTAACCAAACCTCAACCCAGACATGGGCATCTGCTTGGCGGATGTTATAAAAGTCTCCAACTTTGTTATAAACGCCACCTTGATAACCGGCAACAAGCCGAGAAGGAATACCTGCTGCGCGCATTAAGGTGGCAAAACTGGTGGCAAAGTGGCCACAAAAACCGCGTTTAGTATCAAATAAAAACTCTGAAACAGGGTCTTGGCCTAATGAAGGCGGTTTAAGTGTGTAATAAAACTCTTTATTATAAAATTCAAGCGCTTGCTTAATAACGCCTTGATTATCAGCATTGGCTTTAAGCCATTTATTTGCCAAGTCGAAGACCCTCGGGTCTGTGTTATCGGGTATGTGGAGTGCTCGATTCAGGTCGTTGTCAGACGGCTTTGCCTGGATTTTTTGCGAGGTTGAACGAATATTGAACGAAATATTTCGACTGAGTTTTTTATTTAATATTAATTGGTGGTCATGCGTTAAGCGGGCGTTTTTTGGTGCTGCTGCAGGGATATCAAGTGCAAAAAGCCAATATTGATGATGAGGTTCCATCATCAAGGTGTATTGAATATCTAAACCTTCATTATTGATAGCTTTTGCACGTTTAAATGAGTCTGATTTAGGTGGCGTTAGTGTCCAAGAACGTCCATCGGTTTCCCAAAAAACAGGGCCACGCCAATATAAGTCTTTTTGTTTGGGTGCTGTACCATCAAAACGTACCCTAAAAGCTGTTTTATCAGAGAGGGCTAAGTTTGAAACATTGCCAGGGTTAATCGTGTCGCTTAAACCACTAATTGCAGACTGTTGATTTGGCATGGCCCAAAGAGGCCCAATCATACGAGGGAAAAAAATGAAAAATATAAGCATTAACGGAACGGATAAAAAAAGGATGGTAGCCGAGATGCGTAATAACCCTGGGTTTTTTAAACGATGACATTGAGTATTGTTGATGGTCAGTGAAAATAAAAGCAAGAAAAACACACAGAAGGCATATGTAGCAATTTCAATGTATTGTTCGAATAAAAAAGGAGTAATGAGTATAAAAAAATTCAAATAAATCACTGCTTGCGTGTCCCTGCTAGAGCGGCTTTCGAGAAGTTTTAATCCCATCAGTATAATTAATAAAGAACTACTGGCATCGCGACCTAGAGACATGCCGTATGTTTTTAATACAAAAAAAGCTAGGCCGATTGAAAGCGGTAATAACAACCATTTACTCGGTAAAGTATTAGGAAACCAGAGAGTTAGTGCTCGCCACCCTAGCAGACTAAAACCGATCACTATAAAGGGGAGAGGAAGTTCACCAATATGTGGAATGATTAGCAGTACACCAATGCTGATGAGTAGTTTGATAATGGTGGGCTGAAGGGGCATGGTTATTTATGAATGTCCGTATAAGGCTAGCGCTTTTAAACATGTATGCAGGTGTGCATGGCCATGGTTTGGCGGCTGCTCAACACCGGGTAGGCGTAAACCATACTCAAGGCCTTGGGCTTCGCAGTCTAATAGCCAGAAGCACAGCTGAGATAGTTTTGCTTCGGTGTCTAATGGCTGGCAAAAATGCCAATCTAGCCAGACAGAAATGGACTCTTCAGCACTAAATTGATTACTGTAAAAACCCTTTTCAGCGGCAAAGGCTTTCCAGTTTACTTGTCGATAACTTTGCCCTTGTTGATAGGGTTTTAAGCCAATAAATTCATCGGTACCAACTTGGTTGCTGGCAGCTTTGTTTTGTTCGTCGCCGGGTTGGTTAATTTCTAGCGATAAGCCACTATCAATTGGTTGGGGGTAAACTAAGATGGCTTGGTTAAAAAGTAGTGGTGACCAAGCTCGAAAAAACCCAAAAGGGAAAGTAGTAGACAGTGTAATGGTATCGAGTGTGTGCCATCCGCGTTGCTTAAACTTGATCGGTAATGTAACTAATAAAGTTTGATTTTTTTGAACATCAAAAAAAGTTTGTTGGTGCAAATAAGAAGCTTTAATGGCCCAACGTTCAACCCCTTTTGTTTCCTTAATAAGCACTTTCATTTGGCCGCTAGAGCCAGCATAATAAGGGGGAGTTTTGCTCGGTGAAATAATCAACCCATATAGATTTTTAACGCTATAAAACGTAGACATTTGTGCACTAGCAGCCAATAGAAAGCTAAAGACAAATCCCATACTATTATTGTAATTAATGGAGGCGATCAGCATTAATAAAATAACGACGAGCAGTGATAAGCCGCCTTTATTCGGTAGGATGAAGATACGCCGGTAATTTAATTGAATAGAAGAGTGCTGAGGGGCTTCGCCTTTGGTGAAGCGTCTTAAAGACATGCGTTTTGAAAGAGTAAGGGCCATACGAAGTACGATGCTTAAGTCACTTAACTGTAACACGTGTTTGTGCTGTATAAAGATGAAAAAAGCCGCTATTGCGGCTTTTTATTGTTAGCTTAAAACGTGTCTTAAAGTGTAGGAGCGGATTCTTTTACGCTTGATTTTTCTTCCATGCGAGTCATCCATGCGCTTACTCCTGAGTAATCTGCTAATAAAGAGCCCTCAGGTATCATGCCAAAAAAAGCTAAAATAGGATAAAGAAAATAATCGGCTAAAGAAGCTTGAGAGCCGGTGAGGTAATTGTTGGTGGAAAGCGTTTTATCCAATAGAGCTAGATGTGCCTTCGCCTTAGGGATTGCAGCATCAAGAACGGACTGGTCTAAAGGCATAATTTCAAATCTAAATAAGGCAATTTCATGAATTAGTTCCTGAAAAACATAAGCGTTAATGTAACTAATCCATTGGTTCATGATTGCGCGCTCTTTAGCATCAGCAGGTTGAAGTGCTGGGCCATCAAAGGCCTGATCAATGTATTTGGTGATCGCTAATGTTTCATATAAAACAAAGTCCTCGTGTTTAAAAGCAGGCACTTTGCCTGTCGGGTTAACAGCGATCATTTCTTCAGTATTGGGTTCAAAAGGTAATAGTTCATAAGCAACACCTTTCTCAGCTAAGGCAATGCGGGCTGTTCTTACGTATGTACTGATTGGAAAGCCATATAAAGTAATGTCGCTCATTTCATTTGTCCTATTATTTTGATTAAATGGAAAGTATAGTAAGTAATTGTCGTTAGACTGTAAATATCAATATAGGGGAGAAAAATGAGCCAACGCTTCGAAAATAAAGTTATTGTGGTAACCGGTGCGGCCCAAGGGATAGGTAAAGCCTGTGCTTTACGGTTTGCACGTGAAGGTGGTCAGGTAATGATTGCCGACCGTGTGGAAGATCAAGCTTTGTTAGTGCAGCAACAAATACAACAGGAAGGGGGTATTGCTGAAATATGTATGGCAGACCTAGAGACCAGTGAAGGTGCCAAGCACGTTATGCAAACAACCATAGAAAAGTTTGGTCGTATTGATGTGTCTGTTCACAATGTTGGTGGCACTATTTGGGCAAAGCCATTTTGGGAGTACCCAGATGATCAAATTGAAAAAGAAATTAATCGATCACTATGGCCTACTCTATGGTGTTGCCGTGCGGTTATTCCTTTTATGATGGAGCAGCAGTCAGGCGCTATTGTTAATATTGGTTCTGCAGCAACGCGTGGGATTAACCGAGTACCCTACTCCGCAGCAAAAGGCGGTGTTCAAGCAGCGACCATTTGTATGGCAATGGAGTTGGCAGAGCACAACATTCGCGTTAATTGTGTAAACCCGGGTGGAATTGATCAAGGAGAGCGAGCTATTCCAAGAAATACCGATGCGCTAACCGAGTTAGATAAAGCCGGTATGCAAGGCGTTTATGATCAAACGATTAGAGACACCCCAATGAAGCGTTTTGGAACGCCCGAAGAAGAAGCAGCAGCGATTTGCTTTTTAGCGGCTGATGAGGCGTCGTATATAACAGGGGAAGTGATGAATGTAGCGGGCGGTGGAATTGGTTAGCAATTGACCCCAAAAGTAAATGTAAAAAAACTTTTTCAATGTAATTTTGATTTAAATCAAATTTTAATTGCCATTGTATTGCTGTATCATTGTGATCTGATGAGTCAAAGACCATTTTGAATAAGGCGTTTTAATGGGGTTAGTTAGAGAAATAAAAGATGTGTAGCACCCTTTAGCTGGCCTTTAAATAACGATAAAAATGTGTGTAAGTTAGTGAGGAGATATAGGTATGAGCAATAGAAGACTTGAGAGTGATTACAGCCGCTATATGGATTTAAAGGAAGGCTGGGTTGATCGTCGTATTTTTTGGGAGCAAGAGATTTATGAACAAGAGTTAGAGCAGATATTTGCTAAGGCTTGGCAGTTTATTGCGCATGACTCGATGATGCCGAATCCTAATGATTTTTATACCACCTATATGGGTGAAGATGGTGTTATTGCTGCCCGTCAAAAAGATGGAAGTGTGAAAGTGTTTCTTAACTCCTGTACACACAGAGGTAATAAAATTTGCTATGCCGATGATGGAAACACTCGAAACTTCACGTGTAATTATCATGGTTGGGCGTTTGGAACCGATGGTGAATTAAAAGGTCTATCAAATGAGCACGTGTACGATGAAGGTGACATCGATAAAAGTAAATGGGGCTTAAAACAAGCTCGGGTAGATAGCTACAAAGGTTTAATCTTTGCTACATTTGATGAAGAGGCTCCCTCACTTGAAGAGTTCTTAGGTGACTTTAGATGGTATTTGGATATCATGCTTGACCAAGATGACGGCGGTACAGAGTTTATCGGTGGTGGTATCAAAAACTATATTAATGCTAACTGGAAATTCGGTGTTGAGAATTTCGTAGGGGATGCCTATCACGCCCTATGGACGCATGACTCAGGCTTTAAGGCGATGAATAACAATGAAGGCTTTCCACCAGCTGATCCAACAGATAGCTACCACGCCAGTATGAATGGTCATGGTTGGGAATTTGGCACCGAAGGGCTGGCCGATATTGCGATTTTAGGTCAACCTAAAGTGCTTGAATATTATGAAAAAATGCGCCCAAAAATGGCAGAGCGCTTGGGTGAGATGAGATCAAAAATATTCGGTTCCTTGGCATCGGTATCGCTATTTCCTAACTGTTCATTTTTACCAGGTATTCAAACATTCCGTGTTTGGTTACCAAGAGGTCCACATAAATTTGAAATGCGGATGTGGACTATCGTGAATAAAAATATGCCGGATGAAATTAAACAAGCCATTAATATTGGTTGTATGCAAACGTTTAACCCAGCTGGTGTGCTGGAAATGGACGATGGTGAAAACTGGGAAGGTAATACATCCGTTAATAAGGGTGTGGTAACGCGTAGAGGAAAGCTGCATTACGGTTGTGGAATAAATCGTAGAATTGAGCATGAAGAACTGCCAGGTATTGTTTATGCTAGTCAATTTAATGATGCTAACCAACGTCAATTTTATGAACGTTGGGCTGACTTGATGAACGCGAAAAGTTGGGATCAAGTGCCTACCCGCTACACGCCGCGCTATGCAGGCAAGAAAACAGTCTAGGGGGAGCTAAAGATGACAAACGAAACAACAAGTAATAACAAGGTCGCTTCTTTAGAGTTGATTAATGAAGTACAGCAGTTTTTGTATCGTGAAGCACGGCATCATGATAATGAAGAGTTCAGAGAATGGTTAACGATGTTAACCGAAGATATTCATTATTGGATGCCATATCGTTATCAACGATATCGTAAAAATGAGAAAGAGCCGACGATTTACGACACGGCTTATTACAACGATGATATGGAATGTTTGGTAAAACGCATCATACGAACAGAAACAGGTACGTGTTGGTCCGAAGACCCAGCAACTCGAAGTGCCCATGTGGTGACGAATATCGAAGTTGAGTTAACGGATAATCCAGATGAATTTAGGGTTTATTCGTTGGTAACTGTGCACAGAAATATTAATGAAGACGAGGAGCACACGATGTTAGGCCACCGAACAGATTTAATTAGACGCGTAGACGGTGTGTTGAAGTTAGCTAAACGTAAAATCATTCTCGATCAAAATATCTTCAAAAATAAAAGTCTAAACGTTTACCTTTAAAAATAAATAGATTAATAAAGCACCGTTAGTGCTCTATTAATACCGTATATTAGACCCTGCGAGAGCAGGGTTTTTTAATGGAGTTAAATCAGTGAAAAATGAAACACTTAAAGCCGTGGTGCTGTTAAATATTGCGGGGTTGCTATGGGGCGGGAATATGATTTTGGGTCGGTATTTGGCCGATTTTTTAGGCCCCTGGTCGATTGTTAGTACACGCTTGGTGATTGGGGGCTTTATTTTTATATTACTGCTGATACAAACAGGGGAGCTTAAAAAAATTAAGCATATTACAAACTGGTGGACGTTTATCGCGTTAGCAATTTTCGGCGTTATATTTTTTCAGTCCCTGCTCTACTATGGTTTAAGGCTGACAACTTCAACCAATGCCGGCTTGATTAACTCCTTAACACCACTACTGACTGCATTTATGGCGGCGGCTTTCTTAAAAGAAAAATTAAATTATCATCATTGGGTTGCAGCGGCCGTCACTATTTTTGGCTTGTTGTTTATACTGGGCGAAGGGGATTTAACCAATTTATTGCTGCTTAATTTTAATGTTGGTGATTTATTAGTATTAGGTGCTGTCATCAGTTGGGTGATTTATAGTCTTATTGCTAAAAACGCGATGATAGGCATGTCTCCCCTACTCCTGACGGCTTTAGGTGTGCTGCTCTCTCTTGTTGTGGTGATCCCATTAGGAATATATGAGGCAAAGGTCATACAAACACCTCATTTAACAGTTAATGCATTCTGGGCCTTAATGTTTATTAGTGTAGGGCCAACGGTGTTGTCATTGTTATTTTGGAATAAGGGTATGAAGGTTATCGGCCCATCGCGGGCTTCATTGTTTTTAAATACGGTGCCTGTTTATATTATTATTATCAATGCCGTGTTTTTGGAAGAAATGCCTTATCAATACCAAATAATTGGGATGGTTTTAATTTTTATGGGCAGTTTTTATGCGGGTTTAAAAGCGCATAAACCAAAGCTAAGGGATTAACACAGGGCTGCCAATTCTATTGCGTTGAACTAGATAGTCGTGAGCCTTGGCCACATCAGACAAGGCAAAGCTCTCCCCTACTTGAATATTGATGTGGCCTTTTTCAAGCATTGCTAAATAGCGGGCCGCACTGTCAAGTATCTCTTGTCGGTTTCTAGTGTAATGATATAAAGTTGGGCGAGTTAAATAAAGCGAGCCTTTTTTTGAAAGCTCTAGGACATCAAATGGGTCGGGCTTACCTGATGCATTTCCAAAACTAACCATCAGTCCTCGCACACGCAAACAATCAAGTGATTGGGTAAAGGTGTCTTTACCGACGCCATCATAAACAACATCTACTTTTTGACCGTTGGTAATTTCATCCACAGCCTTAACGAAATTCTGTTCAGTATAATTAATAACAAAATCACAACCATTACGTTTCGCTATACGGGCTTTTTCAGCAGAACTAACAGTGCCAATAACGGTTGCTCCAACAGCTCGGGCCCATTGACAGGCAATTTGGCCAACACCGCCCGCGGCAGCATGAATGAGGATGACATCGCTCGGTTTTAATTCATGTAGTCTGCAAAATAAGTATTCAACCGTCATACCACGTAGCAAGCTGGTGGCGACCGACTTATCATCAATATTATCGGGGATAGGAACTAGTTCATTAATATCAATGACCCTATATTGTGTGTAGGCACCCTTAGCGGCAGAATAAGCCACACGTTGACCAACTGAAAACTCGGTAACGCCCTCTCCCACCTGTTCAATGACCCCAACGGCTTCATCGCCTAAGGTGGCGGGTAAATCAATTGGGTAGAGACCAGAGCGGAAATAGGTGTCTATATAATTAACGCCAATTGCAGTTTGTTTAAGCAGTACTTGCTGTGCTTTAGGCTCTTCGATAAGGGTCGTGTCGAGTTTGAAAACACTGGAATCACCAGTTTGATAAATATTGGCAGACAAGTTTGTATGCATATAAGTTCCAAGAGGTTAATGGTTTGCAGAAATTAGCAAAGTATAGTTTGCAAGTAAAATCGAAATTTAAAAACTTTGTTTAATGAAAAAAGTTGATGCAAACATGAGTAAAGCAACTATATACTGTATAGAAATAAGCGAAATATGGCTAATGTAAAAATTGGCGCGGCTTTTATTAGCCTAATTCTAGTTAAAAACCATTGACAAATATATCTGGATTATTATAGTTTTGAACGCTTGTTTGATTGGTAGTGAAGTTAAATAATTAATAGATTCAGCTGATGAGGGGAAATAGTGAAATCGATAAATCTTAAAAGAATAAAAGGCGCACGCCTTTTGTGTGTGCTTGCCTTGGCATTTCTGGTGACAGGAATTGCAACGGCAGAAAACGGAACGTCAAGTGAACAAGGTGAGTTTCAACGATTTTGGCCGGATAACCTTTATGCGGTTGAGTTTGTAAACGAGAATATTGGTTTTATAGCGGGATATTCGGGTTCTGTCTTTAAAACAGAAGACGGTGGTGAAACATGGTCTGCTATTTATATCGGTGTCAATGAGTTAATTCGTCACTTATCTTTTGTAGATGCTAACAATGGATGGGCGGTAGGCCATCGAGGCTCCATTCTACACACAGCAGATGGTGGCTTTACATGGGTTGTTCAGAAACAAGACGAAGGAAATTATTTAAGAGATATTTCATTTGCAGACGTAAATAATGGCTGGGCTGTTGGACATGGCGCGGCTATTTGGCATACCTCAGATGGCGGTAAAAACTGGGAAAAGCAAACTTTAACAGGCTTTGATGGTAGAGACTTACCAAGGTTACATGGTGTTGTGGCTAAAGATGCAGATAGTGCCATTTTAGTTGGTGAGTTTGGCATGATTGCCCATACTGAAAATAAAGGTGATCTATGGTTGGTTAGCTATAACCCAAGTAGAGCTACATTGCTTTCAGTAGCATCACATGGTGATGGGGCAATTGCAGTAGGTCTAGATGGGGGTGTGGTTAGTATTGCTTTGGCAACAGATGAACAATGGGCTGAAGTAGAAGCGATTGAGCAAGCGCTGCAAGCAAAAAAAGAAGAAAAAGCAAGAAAGAAAGCAGCCCGTAAAAAAAGAGAGTATGTACCTGAGCATGTAGAGCCATTACCAAAAGTGGATACCAACTACTACATAACAAAAATAGACAGTGGTCTTACCAATCATTTATATGATGTATCAGCAACAGCGAACAATGAAGTTGTTGTGGTAGGTGCTTCGGTTATGTTTAAAGTCTCAGAAGCTGAAAAGGAAGTCGCAGCTGCAATAGAAAGCGATGATGCTACGGTAGAAGTCGTTACAGAGCCTACATATACAGTAACAAACTTGATGCCTGAGGAAGGCTTCCCACTGCCTTATACTTGGATTGGCGGTGTGGATGTGACTGAGTCGGGCACAATCTGGGCTGCGGGTTTACGTGGAATGATCGTAAAAGGTAATTTGAATGATATGTCCTTTGGACAAAAACTAAATATAGCTGAGTCAGAGAACGTAAAGCTGATATCTAGTCGTTGGGGAGAAAAATAATGATTAATAAGTTGTCTAGCTTTATCTCAAGAAGGCCGGTGCTAGTTGCATCAATATTGACGGTGCTAACTATTATTCCTGGCTATTATGCGTATAAGGGTTTGTCACTTAATGTGATCCTTGAAGAAATGCTACCCGCAAACTCTAATAATGTAGAATTATTTTTACGGTTTGGTGAACAATTTGGTGGTGCAAATACAACCTTAATTGAAGTAAAAAATAAAAAAGGGAATATTTATAACCTAGATTATTTAACGAAGTACAAACAAATAGCCGAAGACGTTTATTACAATAAACATACTTACCGTCACTTAAGTCAGTCTTTAGTATTAAGGAAAACCAAAGCCATTTCTGGTGGTGGGGGTCGTGTGGGCGTGGATGCGCTTTTATGGCCAGACTTACCTAAAACTGAACAAGAAATGACGAGGATGCGTCAGTTTGTTAATAAGCAATATCGTGGCCTACAAGTATCTAACGATGAGACTTCAGCGATAGTTATTGCAGACTTTAGAGACGAAGCTGATAAGTTAGAGATTTTGAACTTTTTCTTAGATTTGCGCGAGCAGTATGAAGGGGAAGACTTAGAAATCAACTTTGTTGGCCGTCCAATTCTTCTTGGGTATATTTATCAGTCACTTGACTCAGTTTTCAATATTTTGGCAGCATCACTATTGATTATTGCAGTAATTTTGTTCATGTATTTTAGAACGTGGGTTGGGGTGTTTATTCCAATGTTTACTGCAACAGTTGCTACCATCTGGGGATTAGGTGCAATGGGTGCGGTTTCTTATAATTTAGATCCGTTGCTTATCCTACTTCCTGCATTTATTTTCGCTATTGTATTGTCGCATGGGGTACAGTTTACAACGCGTATTTTAGACAATATTGCTGCTTGTGAAGAGCGTCCTTCACATTGTCGCGAGGTTACTAGAGACGGCTTGGCATTGTTATTGGTACCAAGTACCGCTGCCATTATTACAGATGCAGCAGGTTTTGGTGTGTTGGCCCTTGTTGCTATTCCAAGTATTGAGTCGCTAGCCGTTATATGTAGTCTTTGGTTGCTGTCAGTTGTGCCTGCGCTTATCTTCGCAGCCTCAGTGATGTGTTTAATTAAACCGCCAAAGTCACATAAAACAGGCTCTGTTATTCTGAATAAAATTTGGAGTACAGTCATCAATATGGAAGATCATTCCTGGACGATGGTTGGTGCTACTGCTTTATTGTTAGTAATGGGTGGTTGGTACTCACAAAATCTAACTGTAGGTGATACAAAAGGTAGTGCAATTCTGTGGCCTGAAGCTCGTTTTAATAAAGATGTAGAGTCAATTAATACAAGGTTTTCCTTCTTAGGTACCGATATTATGCAGGTGTATGTAGAGGGTGAAAAAGACACCATGCTTGACCCATCTGTTTATCATCAAACAGAAGCGTTAGATCGTTATGTGTATGAGCATATGTCAGAAGTACGTCCTGCTATTAGCTTGGTACCAATCATTAAATTGATTAACTCTGTTCTTTTTGAAGGGGATCCTTCATACGCGATCATACCGGACACGGCAGAAGAAGTTGGTTTTGATATTTATATGTTCCGTTCAAAAGGTGAGCCTGGAGACTTTGCGGCTTATACAAATAAAGAGTGGGAAATAGGTAACATCTCCTTTTTCTTAGAAGACCATAGTCGTCCAACAATCCAAAAGCTAAGAGATAATCTGGATGCTTTCTTTGCTAATGAGAAAGAAGTTGTTAGTGATGCAAAGTTCCTTTATATGGGTGGACAAGTTGGTATTGTTGAGGCACTCAATGAGGAAATTGTTAATTCAAATGTGAAGACGATGGTTGCAATTGCATTTGTAATTTTCTTTTGTATTGTCTTGTACTATCGTTCTGTAACAACGGGTTTAATTCTATTGTTTAGTTTGGCTACTGCTAACTCATTGACATACGCTTTTATGGCTTGGAAAGAAGTGGGCTTAAACGTTAGTACATTACCACTTGCTGCACTCGGTGTAGGTTTAGGTGTGGACTACGGTATTTATATGATTGATAGAATTAAAGAAGAATATAAAAACCTAGGGATAAAAGATGTTCATGAAGCAATACATCAGGCTTTCTTAACATCGGGTAACGCGATATTTATTACAGCGGTTACCATGATTGCGCCATTAATTCCTTGGGCTGTTGCATCACCATTAAGGTTCCAGGCAGAAATGGGTATGTTGCTAGCACTTGTATTATTTATGAACATGTTAGGTTCGTTACTATTCGTACCTGCAGCCATTGCCGCTTTTCATCCTAAGGCATTGTTTAAAATAAAAGAAAATGCTGCGTAGCAATAAAGCAACGTTGTTGTAAAAATGACAAAAAACGTTGTTTATCTGTGTGAAATGACGTATAAAAAAAGTGTTAGAAATGTATTACTGTAAATAATAAAGGGGAAAAGATGAAGAAAATAACAAAAATAAGTCTAGCGGCTATACTGGGTGTCTCCATGGTGGCACCTGCTATGGCGATAGATACAGGCATTAAAGGCCTAACTCAAAGTGGTCGAATTAAGTTGGGAGCGTCTGTACTATACGATCTACCAGATCAAGGCAATAAAGCAGGCCCTGCAAACTGGATTATAGAATCTAAAACAACGTACCGCCCGAATAGACAGTGGAGTTTCATTGGGAATTTCTGGCTACGAGGTGACATGTCTTCACAGTTCACCAGCTATGACTCACCAAATGGTGGTTTACCCGATCAAGTCAATGGTGCAATCGTGCCAGGTACTGGCGCTTTTACGCAAAATGCTAACTTCAATCTAAACTCAAGTAATTGCTCAGGCAACGCATATTGTGCTGAGATGGACGATGAATTAGAAGTATTAAAAGATTGGGAAGATATTGTTCGTGAATTATCAGTTAAATATCGCGATAAGAAAAACCGTTTCTCCATAAAAGCAGGTCGTTTCCAACGAGGTTGGGGTCAGTCAGATGGTTTACGATTAATGGATGTATTGCATGCTCAAGACTTGCGTCAACGTTTTACATTTACAGACTCTGATGAGCTTCGCTTACCAGCTTTAATGGTGTCAGCTGATTTTAACTTCAGAAAGCTTGGTATAGACGGGCCGTTTAAAGCCATTGGTATGAAAAACCCATCTTTGGAAATTAACTTTGTACCAGAAGTTCAAACATCGAACTTTATCATTAACAACCCAACACCAGGAGATCAGACCTCAGGTGGTATTTTTGGTTTAGATTGGGCTGACGTGAATGACACAACAGAAAATGGACCGGGGTTACCTGGACTTGGTTTTAATTTATATGACAATAAACCAAACCGCCTCAGCTTATCGGATGCAGAATGGTCAATGCGCTTAAAGTTTGGAGCACTGGGTGGTTCTGCAACCATAAATGCGTTTTACGGACAACAAGATCTACCAGTATCTAAGCTAATTGGCTCTTCATTAATTGTCGGAGATGGATTCAATGATCCAAGTGTTGGAACACAAATACCATCAATTCCCGGTAATGGTAATTCAGTGGGTGCATCATTTAATGCAGCAACTACAGAAGCTGTTATATTTGGAGCAGGTGGTTACCTAAATTGGGTGCAATCAGTAGATGCGTTTGCAAAAGGAGGTCCAGCTCCAATTGTAAGCCCACTTGCAGGGTTTGGCTGTGGTGATCCTTTTAACGGTATACCTGGACCTGCTTGTTCAATTAACGGTGAAGTTGAATTAGACTATGACTATCGCCAGTTGATGGTTGGGTTTACCTTTGCTCGTGATTTAAGTGACTTTATCAGAATTGGACGCAAAAGCTCTGCACCAACTGTACGTTTAGAAATGTCACATGAGTTTGATCGTCCATTTAATCGTTCTAGAGTTAATCCAGGCGCAACATTCGGACCATTTGATGGTAGTTTTGCGGGTGAAGTAACTGGTTCAGGTGTACTAGCTGTAGAAGCTAGCCGTAATATTGTGAAAGAGGACATCACATCAACAATGATTGGTTTTGATTTCCCTCTATGGGTACCGGGTTGGGATTCACAACAAAAATCAATCTTTACCAGCTTACAGCTCTTTGATATCTACACGCATAATTCAGACCAAGGCTTAATACAGCAGTCACCTTATGCCTTTACTGAAATACAAGATCATCAAAATTTCCTAACGTTTGGCTGGAATGCACCGTTAGACAACCAACGTTTGGTGTTGGATGGTTTGTACATACGTGATTTCCAAGGCTCTGGTGACTTCTATCGTCAACGTATTGACTTCAACTACTTTGGTGACTCATGGCGCCCACGTGTAGAAATTATGCACTTCTCTGGAAGTAAAGAAAGTGCACCGATTGGTACTTTTAATAATTCAGATTATGTTGAAGTATCTTTAACGTACCAGTTCTAAGTAATTAGAATAACTACCTATCACTTATTGAAAAGTGGTAGGTAGTTATTAATAATGTAAGTGAATTAAATTAAGAAATAAGGGTAATGGAGATATAAATGAAAAATAAAAGATTACAAATAAAACTGGCAGCTGCCGGCATAGCGCTTGGGCTTGGCATGTCAACTGCACCTGCAATGGCAGAAACCAATCGTGCATTAGAAGCTTGGAAAGCTTTTGCAGCTGAAGAAAATAACCCTCGATATGATAAATGGGTTGAATTACTTTCAGACCCAGAAGCAATTAAGTTAGCTAAAGAATGGAAAGCATTACGTGGTTATGATGCTTACGATCTATTTGATAAAGAAGAAATTCCTGCTGAACTAAAACCGGGCTTGATTATTACAGCGGAAAATAAAGCTGATTTTCCTTGGTTACCTAAGTATTTAACACAGGAGACATATGATGCAATTGGTGCTCCGTGGGGTAACATCCGAAAAATTAAAATTGTTCCTTCAAATACCTATTATTTACATAAAGGGTATCTAAAAGGTAATAAAGCAATGGCAGAGCAAAATACCAAGCTCACATTTGACGAAACTGGACAACCAATTTATGAAGATGGTTCATATGCATTATTATCTGGTCCTGCTGCAACGGCATTACCTTTCTTAGTTAACCCTAAAAATGGGCTTGAATTGCACTGGAACAATGTTGCAGCTTCAGTTGCAACAGATACATTAGAGTTTGACAGTGCTTACCTGAATTCTTGTACACCTGACAGTAAGGCAGATAGACAATATAGAGCGAATTTTTGGTGGTGGCATTATCATGAGAGACACAACACCGCACCATTTGGTGATATTGAAGGCAAAGGGGACATGGTTGAAGGTGGCGCATTATTTATGTTTGAGCCGAATGATGTTCGTGGATTGGCAGGTGTACGTCAACGTTATGCTTCTGGAACAAAAGAAGATGATTTCAAAATTTTCCTACCAAGTTTAAGACGCACACGTTTATTAACAGGTACTGACTCGCAAGATCCATTAGCATCTGGTCTTGAATTATCTTGGGATGATTGGCGTGGCAATTGGATTAAAACAAATATTGAAAACTTTGAATATAACCTAGTTGGAGAAGCACTTATTTTATCTCCAACTAATACAATGCATTCAACAGGTGGTTTAGAGGCATTTACTATTGATGAAGAGCGTTGTGGAGTTGATTATGTAGAGATGGAATTACGTCCTACCTATATTTTAGAACAAGTTGACAAAACCGGTAAATACCAGTATTCAAAATTACGTTATTACTATGACAAAGAAGACTACTCAATCGCTACAAGGAAAACTTGGGATCCAAGAGGTAATCTTTTCAGATCTTATGTTGATGCACGCGACTTTTTACCAGCAACAGGTGTTAGTGTCTGGGGTGCCTTAATTATTAGAAACAGTGTTAGTCATAGAACATCAACCATGTGGATGAATTCAACATGGGAAAATTTAGATGAAATTGTAGATGAATCTATGTTTGATGTGGATCAACTAAGAGATTATCAGTAATAGAAACACTTAATATTAAGCATTAATAATCAAAGCAGTGGAACGAAAGTTTCACTGCTTTTTTTTATGCCTTATGTCATTAAGACATGAAATATTGCTAGGCGATAAGATAGGAATTAAATAGTATATTTACAAAAAAAGGAGAGGAATGAATACAATAATTAAAAATTTACTGTTCTGTTTTATGTTATTGATCTTAAGTGCTTGTGATGAACAAAATAAAACGACCAATAAAGAAGAAGAATTAGTACCAAAAAGCGCTATTGAACAAATAAACAGACAAATAAATGAAGTACCAGAAGATGTCGGTGTTCACTATTATGGTCTTGAACAAAATTTACAGCGTTATTCACCTCTAACACAAATTAATGATGGCAATGTGCATCAATTGAAACCATCTTGGGTGTTATCCCTTGGTGATAATAGAGGACAGCAAACACAACCGTTAGTTATTAATGGGGTTATGTATATTACAAGCCATAACGCGACATATGCAGTCGATGCAAGATCTGGTCGTCAAATATGGAAAAGCATCATTCAATACCCTGCAGAAACACTAACTTGCTGTGGTGTTACGAACAGAGGGGCAACTTGGTATAACGATGTGTTGTATCGCGCCACGCCGGATAATAGGTTGCTAGCCCTTAATCCAAAAAATGGAAAAACCATTTGGGAAAAACGAACAGCAGAGATTGAGTTTGGTTATTCAATGACCAGTGCCCCGCTTGTTGCCAATAACGTAGTGATTACTGGCGTGGCAGGAGGAGAATTTGGTGCTAGGGGGTTTTTAGATGGCTGGGATCCAAAAACAGGTGAACATTTATGGCGCTTCCATACTATACCCAAGCCGGGAGAAAAGGGGAGTGAGAGTTGGCAAGGTGATGAGTGGGAGCATGGTGGAGGGCCGACATGGTTGATAGGCTCGTATGATAAAGAACTAGACCTTGTTTATTGGGGAGTGGGTAATAAGTCGCCTTGGAATATGAGAGAAGGAGCAAAAGATAATTTATATACGCAAAGTATGTTGGCTATTAGACCTAAAACGGGTGAGTTGATCTGGCATTATCAATTTACCCCAAATGATGGCTTTGATTATGACGCTGTTAATGACCCAATACTTACTGAGATTGAGGTTGATGGAAAACAACGGAAGGTCTTGATACAAGCCAATAGGAATGGGTTCTTTTATGTACTTGACCGTAGCACTGGTAAGTTATTAAGGGCGAATAAGTTTGTTGATAAAGTGACATGGGCTGATGGAATTGATATGGAGACAGGGCGACCAATCATATCTGAGCGCGTTAAAAACATGATTAAGACAGGAGAAACAACCGAGATATGGCCCTCGGCTTTTGGTGGTAAAAACTTAGCGCCGATGTCTTATAGCCCAACAACAGGGTTAGCATATGCTAATACCTTTAATATCGGCTGGAAATATACCCCCGTTGAGCAGCCCTATAAAAAAGGTGTTTTTTATATTGGAGCACGGTTTGAATGGGCTTTTCCAGAAGGGCCCAAGGGGTATTTAAGGGCGATTGATCCATTAACGGGTAAAGCAAAATGGCAATTCCCAACAGCTATTCCTATGAATGGTGGGACCTTAGTCACGGAAGGTAACCTTGTTTTTTCGGGTGCACAAACTGGAGAATTATATGCATTAAATGCACAGACTGGAGAAAAACTGTGGGAGTTCCGTACAGGGTCTGGGATTATCGCACCGCCAATTACTTATCAATTAGAAGGTAAGCAATATATTGCTATTGCCAGTGGTATTGGTGGTGTTTACAACAGCTTATCAAATGATATAAACCTAAAAAACATTAACCCAGGTGGATCTGTTTGGGTCTTTGAATTAGGAAATGGTGGGGATACGAGTACAGTCCATGCTGAAACGATTCAGCCACCCAAAGCCCCTGATGCACAGGCAGTAAGTAAAAAGCTAAAGTCATGGTCAAGCACGGTTAAAAAAGGCGCTGAGCTATACGAGCAAGCCTGCTCTCATTGTCATGGTGTGGAAATGAAAACGTCGGGAACGACATTTGACCTTCGTACATTTCCGAAGAATGATAAGGCAAGGTTTATTAATTCAGTGATTAATGGCAAGGGTTCTATGCCAGCCTGGGGCAATAAGCTATCAAAGGAAGAAATTGAGGCAATACACGAATATGTTATTAATTAATGTGAATATTGCATGAACTCAGTAGGATCTAAGAGTTAGGCCGCACAGTAAAAAACAATTGTTGGTTAAGATCTTAGGTGTATGTGTTGATATATTGCTAGTAAGATAGAAGTAGTCGGTCGACTATAAATAAGTATCGTTAAGGTTGGAGTGGGTTTAACCTCACAATTTGATTCCTTCTCGATTTTGTAGATAAAAGAATTTTACTGTTAGGTATAAAGTTATTTAGGTAAAATTAAAAAAGGCGATCGAGAGCTTGAGTGCTTAATGACGAACGGTAGTCGTGTTGTACTCGATGATAATATGAATTTCTTTAATTTTAATAAAAAGGTATAAGCAATGGGATGGTTAGATAATAAAGTAGTATTGATTACAGGGGGAGCCTCAGGCATTGGTTTGGCAATAGTTGAACGATTTGTTGAAGAAGGTGCAAAATTATGTGTGATGGATCGATCACAGGAAGGTATTGATGCACTAGAAAAAACACACGCTGGTTCTGTTGTGGGTATAGTCGGAGATGTCCGGTCATTAGCGTCAAACAAAGTAGCAGTTGAAAAAGCAGTTTCTACTTTCGGAAAATTGGATGTATTTGTTGGTAATGCAGGCATTTGGGATTATATGGTACCCCTAGAAGCACAACCTGAAGATAAGGTTGAAGAAATTGCCGATGAAATTTTTTCGGTTAACGTTAAGGGATATTTATTAGGTGCAAAAGCGGCGTTACCTGAGCTTAGAAAAACAAAAGGTAATATGATCTTTACAGCATCCACATCAAGCTATTATACCGGTGGTGGCGGACCAATCTATGTTGCCTCTAAACATGCAGTTATTGGCATGATAAAGCAACTTGCCTATGAAGTGGCACCAGATATTAGAGTTAATGGTGTTGCGCCAGGTGGTACGGTAACAAACTTAGGTGGTAGTAATGCAGCAGGTCAGGCAGAGAATAAGCTAAACGAAGTACCGGGCATTGATAAAATCATTGCTGATATGACGCCGATGGGTTTCATAGCTGAACCCGAGGATCATGTAGGGGCTTATTTATTATTAGCATCAGAACTATCTAAATATATTACCGCAACGGTCATCAATTCTGATGGCGGTATTGGTGTTGGGAAACGACCAGAGTAAAAAAGCAGAAAAAAAAGCCTCAATATTTTAAATATTGAGGCTTTTTTTGTGCTCGTTATATTTTAGATAGGGTAAGGAACATAACGAGGTAATACGTTAGTATCAACAACGGCTTTACGTTGAATAAAGCTGGCGCCATTTTCAACTAATACGATATCTTCATATCGGCCAACACATAAAAGTTCACTTTTCTCAACAAGATTTTGGGTGTAGAAAATAGAAAAATTATAGTTAGCTTGGTAACGATTATTGCCTAAATCTTTAATAGAAGTCAGCTGAGTCATGTGTCTCATTTGATAATGTTCAGTTGAATCATTTTGAATGACCGTGACCTGTGTGACTCTGTCTTGCAGACGTTCATATTTATCATCGAGCATAAAGGCAATAGGAAAACCCTTAGATTCATTTTCATTTGAAATCAAAGTATAGCTGCCTTGTTTATTAAAACAGGCTAACCATTTTTCCATATCTAAATTGTCGAGCGCACAAATATAGTCTCTATTTAAGTTCTCAATACTAAAAATTACGTTAGGTTCAATCTCGCTCATGCTTCTGCCCTCTTAAAGCCCATTAATTTTCTATAGTGTTCCCAACGTGGTAGGTTTCCAGATTCATCATTTTGCCCAACCTGAAGTTCAAGTTGGTATTCGTCTTTAACACCTTTCTGGAATATTGCCATGCCAGGTGTTTTATTACCCTTATCAATGCGGGAAAAAACAGAGGCATCTTCCATGCTGATTAAACCACTAGGGCCAAGCAAGTTACTAGATTGGCGAATTCTATGCGCAATCATTTCATCGTCATCATCTTCATGAGTGAAATATGCGTAATGGACTTCAATGCCTTTAGGGCCTTTAGGAAAAGCATAACGAATATTTAGCATATCCATATGTTTGGAATAAACAGTAAGAGGGAATTGCATTTGTACAATGGAGCCTGTACTGGTTTCGGTGCCTTTAAAATCAAGTATAGAGGCATCTTGTAAGGCTGTAATGTCATCTGGGATTTTGAGCTCAGACTCGAACGATAAATGACCATTTTCAGATACATTTTGAACACCTTTGCCACCTTGCCAGTTAAGCATTTTAAAAGCTAGGTGAAGGAGTGGAGCGTGATAACCATCGTTATCGCAGTATGCTTTCCAGTTACAGTCATAATGAACTTTTTGATAGCCAATGAACTTTAAACGCCCGTCACCACCAAGAATACGACTAAGAGGTTCGTAGAAGTTTTCACCGAGATATTCCTTAAGAGGAGCAACTGTCTCGCTCATAGTAATAAAATATAAGCCACAGAATTCTTCTGTTCGGAAGGTGGGTAAACTAAAGTTTTTCTTGTCAAAATCGGGTGTAAATTCACGGCTATTTGGGCAACCGACTAACTCACCTTCAGGGCTGAATAGCCAACGATGGTAAGGGCATTCAAATTCTGTTTTGTTGCCTAAACTTTCGGTAACAAGGGTTGTGCCTCGATGAGTACAGGCGTTTTGAAAGATACGAATCTTATTGTCTTCACCGCGCACAGCGAAAACAGGGATTTCACCCAAATCAGCAGCCTTATAATCGCCGATATTTGGGATTTCACTTTGATGAACGATTGGGTGCCATTCGGCACCATAAAAGATATTTTCAAGTTCTTTTGGCCATAAATCAGCCCGTTCGAAAACCTCTTTAGGTACTTCATTATATTTAGCCGGCCATTCTAGTGTGGCACTGTTATTAGGTATTTGCGTCATGTTCTCTCCTATTGGTTAATCGTAAAAAGAATATATATAGTTTTTTAAAAGTGACCTATTGTTTTTGTCTTTGAATTTGATATATGTCACTAAGGCCTCTTAGCGGGCAGATGAGTTTGCAAGTTGCTCCAATTTTTTAAGTTCTAAAATTTGAATTTTGCGTCCATCCTTATTAATGCAGCCGGTATCAATGAGTTTGGAAAAAGACCGGCTGACTGTCTCAACAGCCAGTCCAAGGTGGCTGGCAATATCTTGGCGAGTCATCGGTAGTTGAAATGAGGATGACTGTAAATTAGAGGATGAAATACGACTATGATATAAAATCAAAAAGGCTGCTAATCGAGACGAGGCGGACTGTAGGGATATGATGTTTTGCACGCGACTCATGGAAGCTAAGGCGGTGCTATACAGCTTCACTGAGAAGTCAGACAAGGTTGGAAACTCCTTACGCAACATACGCAGCGAGGGGTAGTCTATTTTACAAGCTAAACTGGCTTCAAGGGCATCAGCACTGTTTAGTGTCATTCCAAGCCCTACACTGTCCAGACCGATGACTTCACCGGGCAGAAAAAAGTTGTGTACATGTTCGGTGCCATGAGGTGAAATCATTTTTGTTTTAAATGAACCTGTCTTAACAACATATAAAAAGCTTGTTTCAGTGTGCTGTTGAAATAATGCCTCGCCCATTTTGTATGGGATATTAGTTTGGACTATATTTTCAAAGCGAAATAGCTTGTTGGCCGGCATTCCAGAAGGGACGCATTGTTTTGCGAGCACACATTTGACACAGTTGGAAGCGGCTTTGTTTTTTTGCATAGCAGGCAACGCCGTTTTTATTATAAGCCCTACTGTAAACTATAATTAGATAGATTCAAAACTTTTTAAAGCGATGAAAAAAAGCCCCTAATGCAAGGCATTAGAGGCTTTTGTTTTACTGCTAGAGTAGGATTTAGAAGTCCATTATTTCTCGGTAACCTTTCCATAAGCCTCGGATCAAACCTTCAGTAACAAGGTGGTCGTCTCCCTTCGCTTCATCACCAGCCATACGGATAACGTTTGTAAACTCACCATCCCTGATAATGGCATTTTGGCACAATTCTGTTGACTCGCCATCTTCCATTGAGATAAGTCCAGCAGGTCCAATAAGATTAAATTGCTTTAAACGAATATTTCTAAGTTCTTCGGTGTCATCTTTATAACCAAAGTAAGTCCAGACTAACTCAAATTCATCCTTACCTTTCGGTAAGATCTGACGAAAAGCGAGGGTATTTTGAATTTGCTGTACAACTAACGAAGGAAAAAGTGACAAGATAACTAACGTCACGCCATCTTCGAATTCTTGTTTGCCAGCTAATATAGAGGCATCTTTAAGCTCGTATTCGCCAGTTTGAAGCGTTCTAAGCTTATCTTTCTTCATGTCATCAAGAGCGGTCTCATCTTCAGTGCCACCACTTGCCCATAGGACCGAGTGATAGTCGTTGTTGGCGATGCACTCACCTTTTTGTGAAGATCTATATAGCCCAAAGGTTGCATGGAAGAGATGCAATAAACTTGCATGATAAGGGTCTTTGGTGTTTTCTGAGTAGAACTTCCAGTTCCCTTTAATATACTGCCGAGTTGTACCGAGTATTTCTATCGGCTTATTTAAAAGTCGACGCATATGGTAGCTAACATCATCGCCCATATATTCTTCAATATCCGGCGTATCATCACTAAAGGTACCAAAAATCGCACCATGGTAATTAACCACACGGACCTTACGTAGACCGTGCTTTTTCTTATCAAAGTCTTTTGGCATGCCACCTTTGCCAGCGAGTCCACGCTGGAAGGGGACCCCATGAAGGTCACCCTTCGCATCATAAGCCCATTGGTGATATACACATGTGTAAGCACCATCTTCAGACTTACCGTGACGCTCTCGACAAATCTCAGCGCCACGGTGAGCACAACGGTTAACCCAAGCATAGATTTCATCATCTTGACCACGGGTAACGACAACAGGGGTATCACCAATATAGGTTGATTTGAAGCTACCTTTTTCTGGCAGTTCTGCATCAGCGGCTAAAAAATTCCACGTTGGGCCATTGTAGATTCTGGCTTGCTCCAGATCGTAGACTTCCTGATCATTAAAAACGGAATACGGTACTGAAGTGTGGCTTTCGTCAGCAGACCATTTTAAATGTGGAGGTGTTATTGCATTCATTTTTTTTCTCCTTAAACAGGGATCACCAATAGGGTAGTGATTCGATGAGTGTCGTAAATAGCGCTTCGTTTTTTAAATTTAAGAACGCCTTTATCGCGGACAATCTCATCAACATAACGACCCACGTTATAAACTGTACTTTCTCCGTCATTACAGGTTTTAAATACAGCATAATTTGATTGTACGTGAAATGTTTCACCGTCATCAGTTGTAATAACAGGGTTGCTAATAATATGACGATACCATTGAACTTGGTAGACATTAGCATGACGTAACGCGGTAATGCGGTCCTCTAGCATGCCGCGGCTATCACACCACATCACAGCAGTTGGTAAGCCTATTTCATGGTTTTCTCTTGGAATGATTTGATATAAGCACTGGTCAGTAAAAAAATTTGGCCAGTTTTCTAAATCATCATCATCGATGCATTGAACATAGCTGTTAAGTAGGTCTTCTATTTCGCTTTTTAGTTCAAGGGTTATAGCATTGTTTGGCATATGGCCTCCTCTTTTTGTTTTTTTTTGGATAAATTTAACCGTTGAGTATACGGGGGTCTTTTTATAAGAAAATGACTATGATCAAAAAAAGCCTCTTTATCAGCTAAAGAGGCTTTTTGGCATGATAATAGTTAATGAGTTTTTAAGAGTTATCTATTAAATTCATTTTAGCAATAAGTTTTTGGATATCGACGTTAACATCATTATCAATTAACGCGGCCACGCGATTAATGGTACAGACAACTGACCCTCGCATGCTATGTACATAATAAGAATCTAATGGGTAAACAACGGAAGGGTCGTGTGATGCGCGTAGGTGACTAAGTTGGCTGATGCCCATAATAGCAAGGCCAGCTGCTTCAGCGTGAGCCATAAGTCGTTCAGCGCGATCTTCGGTAATGTTGCCGATATACTCTGTTAAAAAAGGAGGAGTGATGGCGCCTTTCCCTGCAACAGTTTCACGCCAGCGCACAGCGCCAACAATGCCTTCAATATCTAATAGGGACTCAAAAGGAACGGGTGTAGACATAAAATTCTCCTAAGGTTTTTCTATATTGATTATCTGTTTTTTATAGTAATGTTGCTATAGAGGTTAGCGCAGGAGTTAGGAGAATGGCAACTTATTATTCTGTTTTTATTACATAATTTATAATGGGGTTGAAATGGAATTGATGTAGATCAATAACAACATATGTTTTTTAAAAAATAATGTTATGCTAATATTTACTAAATTTTTTATAAAAATAATTATTAGCGTTAATGTTTTAACTAGGAGAGCCTAAATAATGAACAAAAAGCCAATTGTAGCAACAATGATAGGCGATCCAGCGGGTATAGGACCAGAGGTCGTTGCTAAGGCATGGGCCAGCGGTGAAATTCATGAATACTGTGAACCTGTTTTAGTGGGTAGTGCAGACGTGATGCAAGATGTTGTTGATGAGAATCAATTGTCATTAACGATTAATATGATTCAATCGGTTGATGAGAAGACAAATGACCCTGCTGTTATAGATATTTTGGATTCAGGGAAATTTGACATGGGAAGTTACACCAAGGGGCAAGATAACGTGTCTTGTGGTCAAATTAGCGCTGATTGGCTTGAAGAAATGGATCAGCTAGCGTTGTCTGGAGCAGTAGATGCAACGGTTATGGCGCCAATTAGCTCAGTATCAATGAAAATGGCCAATGTGCTTGATAAGATTATTGAAATTGAGCCAGGACATAGTTATTTATTTCTAATTAGCGGCCCCTTAAGAGTGATGCATTTAACGGACCATATTCCTTTGCGTGATGTATGTGAACTGATTAGTAAAGACCTTGTGGCGGGTGCTATTGAAAAACTCAATGACTCGCTAATAGAGTGGGGTATTAGTGATCCGCGAATAGTTGTGGCAGGACTTAATCCGCATGCGAGTGGTGCAGAAGAAGACAATGAAATTAGACCAGGTGTTGAGCAAGCAAAAGCATTGGGTATCAACGTCGAAGGGCCGATGCCACCAGACTCCGTTTTCAGACAATGTATAGAAGATAAATATGATGTTGTGTTGGCAATGTTTCATGACCAAGGGCACATTGCAATTAAAACATGGGGGTTTTCAGGTAATTGCGCCTTGATCATGGGGCCTCCATACCTTCATATGTCTGTGGCACATGGTACGGCTTATGACCTCGTTGGAACAGGTAAGGCAGACCATACAATGATGCTAGAAGCGATTAAGTTGACGGGTAATTTAGCTGCAGGTAACGGCTTTTTTAGCGAATAAAGTTGTAGGGTTGCTGGAACAGTATGCTCTGTCTATTGTCTCATGTAGACATGCTCGATAGATAGGTATTTTAAAGCAACTAATCTTAAGGCTACTCCTAAATTGAAGGGTATATTCAATGGGAGGGCTTCTTGAATTAATAATAGGAGAACAGTTATATGAATGCGCAAGAAATAATTAATAAGATAGATGTAAATGGTAATCATGCACCTTTTGCTGTGTATTTAGATGAAGATGTATTTAAGTTGGAGCAGGAAAATTTATACCGTGGAAAGGTGTGGTCGTATATCGGCTTAGATGCTGAAGTGCCGAATGCAGGCGACTATAAAACGACCTTTGTGGGGGATACGCCAATTGTGCTTACTCGAGGTGAAGACGGTAGCCTTAATGCTTGGGTCAATCGCTGTGCTCATAAGGGTGCGGTTGTTTGCCGCGAGCGCCATGGGCACTCTGAAGATGGCGCGTTTACCTGTGTTTATCATCAATGGGCTTATGATGCTAAAGGTAATTTAAAAGGTGTTCCTTTTAGACGGGGTATGAAAGGTCAGGGTGGGTATGCAAAAGACTTTGATATGAAAGACTATGGTTTGCAAACCCTGCGTGTTCAGACCATCGCACAAATGGTTTTTGCAACTTTTGACCCTGAAACACCTGATTTAGAAGAGTTTTTGGGTGAAAAAATGTGTGCCAATATTAAGCGTATTATGCATAAGCCGCTAAAAATAATTGGGCATACTCGCCAGTTTATGAAAGGCAATTGGAAAGCCTATGCTGAAAATAGCCGTGATAGCTACCATGGTGGTTTGTTGCATTTATTTTACCCAACATTTGGGATTTATCGACAAGGGCAAATTAGTGAAGGAATAACAGATAAAGTAGGTTGTCATAACTACTTTAATGTTTCAGCGCCGCCTAAAGAAGATATTGATTATAAAGATTATTCTGGGGAAGCGAATAGAGAAATGCAAGGCCCACATCAGTTACAGGACACACGGGTTTTAAACTTTATTCCTGAGCGGGATGATAATGTTGCCTTAAGTATTCAGTCGCTTTTTCCAAGTGTCGTCCTGCAGCAAATTCAAAATACATTAGCAGCTCGTCAAGTGCTGCCTAAAAGTACAAATGAAACAGAACTAGTTTGGACATTTTTTGGTTATGAGGATGATGATGCGGCTATGGATGAGCATCGGTTGCGTAATATCAATCTAGTTGGGCCTGCTGGTTTAATATCAATGGAAGATGGCGAGGCTGTCGAATTGGTTCAAAACGGCGTCCACCGTGATGGAGAATTGCGTTCATTTATTGAAATGGGTGGTAATGATGTTGAAGATTACACCAGCCCAATGGGCATGGATGAAAATGCTGTGCGAGGGTTTTGGAAAGGTTATCGAGCAGTAATGGCTAGAGACTAAATTTAATTAAGGGGGTATGAAATGGTAGATATTAATAAACTGGTTGATACGAAGGCATCGACACAGTCAAAAGAAGTTTTTTGGGATCAAGAGGTTTATGATCGGGAAATAAAAAATATTTTTGGGCGGAGTTGGTTGTTCCTAACGCATGAATGTATGCTGGAAAAGAAGGGTGACTTTATTACCACCAAAATGGCTGAAGATTCAGTGATCGTTACTCGCCATACTGATGGTTCATTAAAGGCATTTGTTAACTCATGTACGCATAGAGGTAATAGCATTTGTTCGGCAGACAGTGGTAATACCAAGTCATTTGTATGTAACTATCATGGCTGGGTGTTTTCGACCGATGGAAAGTTGGTGGATGTGCCATTAAGAGAAAAATGCTACCACGATGAGTTGGATAGAGAGTCGTTAAGCTTAAAAACCATCAGAGTTGAGAGCTATCGAGGTTTTGTTTTTGGCTGTTTTGATGAAACAGCACCTAGCTTAGAAGACTTTTTAGGCGACTGGGGTTGGTACTTAGATACATGGATGGTAGGTGCTGGCGAAGGGGCTGAATTGGTTGGTCCGCCGATGAAATCTATTCTCAAATGTAACTGGAAAGTACCCACTGAAAACTTTGTGGGTGATGGCTACCATGTTGGGTGGACACATGCATCTGCTCTACATGTATTGGGTGGAGAGTTGGGTGGACTAGCTGGAAACCAAGCTGAGATGCCATTTGATGAGTTAGGGATTCAAGTCACAACGCGCCATGGGCATGGTTTTGGTGTTATTGATAATGCAGCCATCGCTATTCATGCGAAAAGAGATGAGTATGCTAAATATATGGAAGAGACCATACCCAAGGTGGCAGAGAACCTTGGAGAACCAAGAGCAAAGTTATTTAATGGCCATTGGAACTGCTCAACCTTCCCAAATTGTTCTTTTTTATATGGAACCAATATCTTTAAGGTATGGCACCCACGTGGGCCACATGAAATTGAAGTATGGTCTTGGGTCATTGTGCACAAAGATATGAGTGACGAAGGCAAAAGAGAAGTTGTTAAACAAGCAGTTAGAAGTTTCGGTACGGCGGGTACATTGGAAAGTGATGACGGTGATAATATGGTGCAATCAACGCACGTTAATAGAGGCAATTATACGCGTGAGGGTACGATGAACTCAACGATGGGGCAAGGGTATGAAGGTGAGCACCCAGATTACCCGGGTATTGTGGGTTCAAGTTTTATTGGAGAAACATCGTATCGAGGGTTTTATCGCTTTTATCAAGAAATGATGTCGGCTGATAGCTGGGATGATATACGTGCAAACGATGAACATTGGGCTGATTGTTTCCCAAATAAAAATTATTGGAAAGACCGAATAGCGGCTAAGGCGGCAGAGGCAGAGGGCGAATAAGATGCATAATACTGAAGCGAAAGAACGTGTATCTTCAGAGCTACATTACGAGTTATCTCAACATTATTATCAAGAAGCGACGTTGCTTCAAAATGGAGAGTTTAATACATGGATTGAGACCTTTGTTGCCAAAGATTTGCATTACTGGATGCCTGTGACAGAGCGCCGTTACGCTAAAGATAAGCGCCCTGAACCTACGCCATATGACATGGCAATATATAATGACGATTATGATGAGGTAAAGGATCGGGTGGCGCGCTTGCTAACAGGGGCGGTGTGGATGGAAGATCCACGCTCAACGGTTCGTTATCTTATTACCAATATTGAGGCGTTTCATACTGATAAAGACGATGAGTTTGTTGTGCGCAGTAATTTTGTCGTGTATCGCCATAGAGGACAGTTAGAACACTCCGAGCATGTAGGCTGCCGCCAAGATTTAATACGAAAAGTGGGTAATGGCTTTCAGTTAGCACGGCGTAAGGTGTCTCTAGATGCTAGAGTAACGGAAGATAAAAATTTATATATATTCTTCTGATCGATAAGCGGTAAGTTTTAAAACTAAAATAAGAGGATTTAACAAATGGTAAAAGTAATAGAGTTAGGCTATATGGGGTTTAACGTCACAGATATGGACGCATGGCGTGAGTACGCAACGAAATGTGTTGGTTTGGAAATTGAAGAAGGTGATCGCGATGATCGCTTTTACCTAAGAATGGATGGTCAGCATCACCGCTTTACAGTTCATCAATCAGATGAAGACGATTTGGCATATGCAGGTTGGAGAGTAAAAGGCTTTGAAGAATTCAAAGCGATGCAGCAACACTTAACAGCTAATGGCGTTGATTTTCGTGTAGCGTCTGAAGAAGAATGTGAAGAGCGTTTCGTTTTAGGCCTGCTTAAATTAGAGGACCCATCAGGCAACCCGACAGAAATTTTCTACAGCCCTCAAATGGATGTAATGAAGCCTTTTCACCCAGGTCGACCAATGTATGGCAAGTTTCTAACTGGTAACCAAGGTATTGGGCATTTCATTATTCGTTCACTAGATGATGATGCCACATATGCGTTTTATTCAATGTTAGGCCTTGAAGGATCTGTTGAATATAAAATTAAGTTACCTAATGGCATGATTGCAAAACCTGTTTTTATGCACTGTAACGATCGTCAGCACTCATTGGCATTTGGACTTGGCCCAATGGAAAAAAGAATCAATCATTTAATGTTAGAGTACACAGAGCTGGATGATTTGGGCATAGCCCACGATACAGCGCGTAGAGAAGGTATTGATGTGGCGATGCAGCTTGGAAAGCATTCGAATGACCAAGCCTATACGTTCTACTTTGCTACACCATCTGGATGGTTGTTAGAATTAGGCCATGGCGCACGTGAAGCAGTGAGAGAGCAAGAGCATTACACTGGTGATATTTTTGGTCACAAGCCAGAAGCTACCGGTTATGGAATGAATGTTGATATTTAAGTAATATTTAGTATCAAAAAAAGGGCGCCTTTGGCGCCCTTTTTATTGTGCAGATAGCAATCAATGACATGATTAGCTAGAGCAAGATGATTGAGTGTTAATGATGATTCATTAGGGTATCGCAGATGCGCTGAAAAGCAGGTGTTAACATGTCACGATATTTTTTATCAATATCAACATCTTTCATGGCTTGTTGCATGCAGTGCATCCAAGCATTGGATGCTTGCTGATCAATCTTAAAGGGCTTATGTTGTTTAGTAATGCAGGGGCTGCCATGTTTCGCAACATATAGCGGTGGGCCACCTAACCAACCAGAAAGGTACTCAAATAGACCATCTCGAATATTGGTTAAGTCATCTTTATGCATGGCTCGAATAGTTTTTGCCTCTTCGTCCGAGTCCATAATGTCGTAAAACCGATTAACTAGCTTACGGACGCCTTCTTCGCCGCCAATCCAGTCATACATTGTTGTTTGTTGTTCGCTTGTTTGGTTTGCTTCGCTCATGGTCTATCCTGCATTAATTTTAGCGTAAATGTTTACTGTCGCATGATGCAGAAATATCAACCATGATCCAAATCAAATTACAGTAATTTTTCAAGTCCGCTGAGCGTATTGTCAAGTAAGGTGATTAATACTAAAGTAGCTTAGATATCAACCTTAATAAAAGGAACAGCACTTGAAGCATAATACAATTCCCATGCCGGACGAGAAGGGTTACTTTGGTGAGTACGGTGGACAGGTTATACCGCCTGATCTTATTGCCATCATGAATGACATTAACAGAGCTTACCAAGACATTTCAAAGACACCGTCTTTTAAAGATGAGTTAAATGATTTGTACACCCATTATGTGGGACGTCCAAGTCCTATTTTTTATGCGAAACGATTAACGGAAAAGTTAGGTGGTGCTAAAATTTTTCTAAAAAGAGAGGATCTAAACCATACGGGTGCGCATAAGATAAATCATTGCCTTGGCGAGGCATTATTAGCACGACACATGGGTAAAACTAAGGTGATCGCTGAAACAGGAGCGGGTCAGCATGGGGTGGCGTTAGCAACGGCTTGTGCCTTAGTGGGTATCGATTGCGAAATTCACATGGGTGAGGTGGATATTGAAAAAGAACGCCCTAATGTGACGAAGATGAAAATATTGGGTTGTACTTTAGTACCGGTCAGTCGTGGGACGAGAACATTGAAGGACGCTGTAGATAGTGCGTTTGAAGAATACTTAAAAGACCCAGTTAATTTTATTTATGCGATTGGCTCGGTTGTTGGGCCGCACCCTTTCCCCATGATGGTAAGAGACTTCCAAAGCATTATAGGTAAAGAAGCGCGCGCGCAGTTTCTTGAGGAGCAGGGGCGTTTGCCTGATGTTATTACTGTATGTGTTGGTGGTGGTTCAAATGCAATAGGACTATTTACAGCTTTTTTGGACGACGAATTGGTTGATATTGTTGGGGTGGAGCCAGCAGGGAGAGGCTTAGAAACAGGTGAGCATGCGGCAACCATGAGTAAAGGGGTTAAAGGAGCTTTGCATGGATTTGAGTGCTACAACTTACAAGATCAATCAGGTGAGCCGCTACCTGTCTATTCGATTGCATCAGGGTTGGATTATCCAGGGGTTGGACCTCAGCACTGTTTGTTAAAAGATTTGGGTCGAGCGAAATATGTTGCTATAGATGATGAAGAGTGTATTGATGCCTTTATGACCTTATCAAGGGTAGAGGGCATTATCCCAGCACTAGAAAGCGCACATGCTGTGGCGTACGCGATGAAAATAGCAAAAAAAATGAGCTCAAATGAGACGATTTTAGTCAATCTATCTGGTCGTGGTGATAAGGATGCTTACTTTATAGCAGATAAGTTAGGGTTGTAGGCGGCCCGTTGTCTGGAGAAAAGCAGCGCAATTGTTAAGGCCTCGACGAGCTTAAACTAGTTAATCAACTTAGAGTCTTTGATGGGTTATTGAAAAGAAGATAATTGGCACGACCTTAGCAACAAAAAAGACTGGGCAGGTTAAATTTAGTAGGGCAGTTCCAGCGCATTGCACAGGTAGTCCATCAAATCGCTGGCGACTTTAAAGCGGTGATGGATTGTTTTAGTTACATTAGGGCTTAAAATTTCTTCATGAGTTAAAGGGTGGATAGCAATAAAGTCCTTACGTTTTAAATCATTAATCATAGGGTGATCTTTTGCGTAACCTCGCGGGTAGGTTTTTAATGAGTCACCTGACAATGTATAATATCGTTTGAAAGTATTGTGGCGTGTAATGTTTTTCCAAGCATTAGGGCTGTCACTAATCATCTCTCTAATATTGCTTAACGCTTTACTGTTGGGCCGCCAAATACCGGCACCAACAAAGCAAGTGTCAGGTGAGATATGTAGATAGAACCCAGGGGCGTGGACATCCTTGCCAGCAGTATGTCTAAACTGGATGCCTATATTTGTTTTATACGGTGTTTTATCGTTACTGAAACGCGCATCTCGATAAATGCGCATTAATGAGCCACCTGTTTTTTTGGCCACTGCAGTAAAATTAGGAGAGAGTGATTTTATACTAGGCTCCATGGCCTCAATAAAAGCTAAAGACGGTTCACGGACACTTTGTTCATAAAGCGATTTTCTTTCATTAAACCAAGGGCGATTATTGTTATTTGATAATTGTTGAAGGAAAGAAAGTGTTTGATGGTTGAAAAAGGAAGTATTCATTGGATTAGTCGATCTAAAGTTGATTTAAAACACGGCTTGTTTGTTTAGTGTGAATATAATATTCTTTATAGGTTAACAATGTTTGAATTAAGAGGAGAGGCATGACAAGTTATAACGTAAAAATCAGCGGACAGGAACTGGAGTTTGCTTGTGAGGAAGGAGATACTATTTTGCGTGCAGCACTACGCGCAGGTGTAGGCATGCCTTACGAATGTAATTCAGGTGGTTGTGGTGCCTGTAAAGTTGAAGTGTTAAACGGTGAAGTGGAGAATATTTGGGAAGATGCGCCGGGCCTGTCACCTCGTGATATTAAAAAAGGTCGCAAATTGAGCTGTCAATGTATTCCAACTGAAGACCTTGAGATTAAGGTTCGCTTAAACCCCGAAGCGATGCCGTTACATAAGCCAATTAAGGGTAAGGCCGTTTTATTTGAAATAAATAAACTAACAGAAGATATGGCAGAGTTTTGCTTTAAAACGGAGCATCCTGCTCATTTTAAAGCAGGGCAATTTGCCTTATTAGATTTCCCGGGCATTACAGGCTCACGTGGTTATTCAATGTGTAACCTGCCAAATGAGGAAGGTGAGTGGCGTTTTATTATTAAGAAAATGCCAGACGGTAGTGCCACCACAACTTTATTTGAAGATTATGAAGTGGGTGCGGAGATTGTAATCGACGGGCCTTATGGTTTGGCATATTTGAAACCAGAAATTCCAAGAGATATCGTTTGTGTGGGTGGTGGTTCAGGCTTGTCACCCGAGATGTCGATCATTAAGGCAGCTGCCAGAGATCCTCAGCTAAGTGATAGAAATATTTATTTGTTCTACGGAGGTCGTACACCAAGTGATATTTGTCCGCCTAAGCTTATTGAAGCAGATGATGATTTACGTGGCCGAGTGAAGAATTTCAATGCCGTATCAGACGTTGAAGCAGCCGAAGCAGCAGGATGGAATGGTGATGTTGGGTTTATCCATGAGTTGTTAGGAAAAACATTGGGAGAAAAACTTCCAGAGCACGAATTTTATTTCTGTGGCCCTCCTCCTATGACAGATGCTTTAACACGTATGCTGATGACTGAATACAAAGTGCCATTTGATCAAATTCATTACGATCGTTTTTATTAAAATAATATTAAAGGGTCTGCGAATTTCTACTGGTATTCGGTATGATAGCCAGAAATTGTAAGAAAAACTAATAACACTAACAAAGAGCTAAAATTATGAGCAATATAGTATTATGTAAAACAGATGAGGTTAAAGACGAAGCGCCTGTTGCTGTAACGCCTGAAGGTTTTCCAGCATTAGCAGTCTATGTATTTGAAGGTGAATACTATGTTACGGACAATTTGTGTACGCATGGAATGGCGATGCTGACAGATGGTTATCAAGACGGTGATGAAGTTGAATGCCCATTCCATGGCGGCGCGTTCTCCATTAAGACAGGTGATCCAACTTCATTCCCTTGCCAGATACCGATTAAAACGTACCCTGTTACAGTTGAAGATGGCAATATTTGTATTCCAGCCGCTGAATAAGGTTAGCTAAGATTATGCAAGAATCAATAGACTTTTATTTTGACATGATGAGCCCATTTAGTTATTTGGCTCATACTCAGTTACCCGATTTGGCGAGAAAGTATGGTTTAACTGTTAAGTATTTGCCGATGAGTATCCCAGTAGCAAAAATTGCTGCGGGTAATTACGGGCCTTCAAATAGAGAGGTGCCTGCCAAAATTAAAGTGATGTTGCAAGACATTAAACGCTGGGCAGCACATTATGATGTGCCGTTTACGTTTCCTAAAAACCTTGAAATAGAGCCTTGGAATATTGGTGTTTTATATGCCAATGATAAAGATCAAGCAGAAGCCTATGTCAATGCAGCTTATGCAAAGATCTGGGCAGATGGTTGTGACCCAACAGACATGGCCGAGCTATCGCAAGTAGCAGATCAACTGGGTTGGAATGCGGATGAGTTTATTGCCTATGTGCAGTCAAATGAAGGGCAGACTCGTTTTCGTAAAGCTTGTGTAGAGGCACATAAAGAGGGTGTCTTTGGTGCCCCTATTATGATGTTAGATGACCAAGCCTGGTGGGGTAATGATCGCTTCATGTTTATGGAAGAGTATCTTAAAGATCGGAAAAATTAAGTTAAGCTCTTCAGCATTTTAATATGTGTGAACCTAGCTTCTTGAAATGGCTTCCCTGTAATATGGAAGCCATTTTTTTTATAAAAACCAACAGCGCTTTGTTGTGCGTGGCAAGTTAATTGTTGGAGTCCTTGAAGTCTTGCTTGCTTAGTGATCTGCTTTAGTAATTGATTGCCCAGTCCTTGTGTGCGGTAACTCTTTAGAACGGCCATTCTTCCAAACTGACCATTATCAGCAAGTCGAGCTGTGGCGATAGGTGTATTGTCGCCATTAAAAATAACAACATGTAAAAAGTGATTATCTTGTTTATCTAGTTCTAGTTGCTGGGGAATCCCTTGTTCTTCAACAAATACAGATAACCGAACAGTCCGACAATAGGGTTCTAAATCAGACCAAGAGCCTGTTCTAATAAGCATGCTCAATATTAAGGTATAGCTACTTCTGTGAGCAGTGCTGTAGAGGCGGCCTTGCTTGAGGTGCTGTTATCTTGAAGTGCTAGCCGATGCTCGATGATTGATGGTGTAATGGCTTGAATATCTTCGGGGTATACGTTATCGCGATTATCAATCAGCGCCCATGATTTTGCTGCTTGAATTAACGCGATGCCGGCCCTTGGGGATAGGCCTTGGCTAAACAAAGGAGAGGTTCGAGAAAAGGCTAATAAGGCTTGAACGTAAGCGATCAACGGTTCGGCAACATGGACGGTTTGGACCTGTTGTTGAAGCGCAATCAGCTGGTCAGCGCTAATAATAGGCTGACACGACTCGAGTTTTAAACGAGTGCTGGTGCCAGTGAGCAGCTGTTTTTCGGATGCTGAGTCCGGGTATCCAATAGAGAGTCGCATTAAGAACCGGTCTAGCTGAGACTCAGGTAAAGCAAAGGTGCCAATTTGATGTCCAGGATTCTGAGTGGCAACTACAATAAAAGGGTTGCTCATTGGGTAAGTCTTTTTTTCAATAGTGATCTGGCGTTCTTCCATGGCCTCAAGCAGAGCGCTTTGTGTTTTTGGGGTAGCACGGTTAATTTCATCGGCCAAAATAAAATTGGAAAAAATAGGCCCAGGGTGAAATTCAAAATTACTATTGTCACGGTCAAAAATACTTGAGCCAATAATATCGGCAGGTAGTAAATCGCTGGTAAATTGAATACGTTGAAAATTTAATCCAAGTAGGATGGCAAAGCTATGAGCCAGGGTGGTTTTGCCAACGCCGGGAATATCTTCTATCAACAGATGCCCTTTTGCCAAAATACAGGCTAACGCTAATTTAATTGTTTTATCTTTACCTAAAATGATTGAATTTGTTTGCTCTAAAAAAGCTTGAATAAGTTGGTTCATAAGGCGTTGGCAAGGGTGCTGGTTAACGTTGTATAGGTTTATTCTAGCAAATAGAATCTTTATGTGTTTTTAACGAGACCACTAAATGAGTTGAATGATGTTAAAATCAACAGCTTATACCCACATAGTTAGAGTTATGTTACATCCAAATAGATTTGACGTTATCGTTATTGGCGGTGGTCACGCCGGCACAGAAGCAGCATTGGCAGCCGCACGTACAGGTGCAAAAACATTGTTGCTAACACAGAATATCGAGACTCTGGGGCAGATGAGTTGTAACCCAGCGATTGGTGGCATCGGTAAGGGGCACTTGGTTAAAGAAGTGGATGCGCTTGGCGGTGTGATGGCAAAAGCAACGGATAAAGCAGGGATTCAGTTTCGCACATTGAATTCAAGTAAAGGTCCTGCGGTACGCGCAACACGGGCACAAGCAGACCGTTTGTTATATAAAAATGCCGTTAGAGAGACCCTAGAAAATCAAGAAAACTTGAGCTTGTTTCAGCAAACGGTGTCGGACCTTATTGTTGAGAATGACCGTGTGCAAGGCGTTGTAACGCAAATGGGACTAAAATTTAAAGCGGCAACCGTGGTGTTAACGGCGGGTACATTTTTGGGTGGTAGAATTCATATTGGTTTAGAGAATTATGAAGGTGGTCGTGCTGGTGATGCGCCATCAAATGCGTTGTCCAAACGATTACGCGCCTTGCCCTTTAATGTTGATCGATTAAAAACAGGTACGCCACCAAGGATAGATGGCCGAAGCATTGATTTTAGTGTTATGCAGGAGCAGCCGGGTGATACACCATTGCCAGTCTTTTCATTTATGGGGTCGGTAAAAGATCACCCGAAACAAATATCTTGTTATATCACCAGGACGAATGAGAAAGGTCACGATATTATCCGTTCAGGACTGGACCGGTCACCGATGTACACAGGGGTAATTGAGGGTGTTGGGCCAAGGTATTGCCCTTCAATCGAAGATAAGGTGATGCGTTTTGCAGATAAAGATTCACACCAGATATTTGTTGAGCCGGAAGGTTTAACTACAACAGAAGTGTACCCTAATGGTATTTCAACTAGTTTGCCATTTGATATTCAAGAGGCATTTATTAAAACGATTGCAGGGTTTGAGAATGCGCATATTGTGCGCCCCGGGTATGCGATTGAATATGATTTTTTTGACCCAAGGGATCTTAAATCATCGCTTGAAACAAAGCATATGCCAGGCTTGTTTTTTGCGGGACAAATTAATGGTACAACGGGTTATGAAGAAGCGGCAGCTCAAGGGTTGATTGCTGGTTTAAACGCAGCGCGCCAAGCAAGAGGGTTGGCACCTTGGTGTCCTCGTCGAGATGAGGCTTATATCGGCGTGATGATTGATGATTTGGTCACCAATGGCACGCTTGAGCCTTATCGTATGTTTACTAGCCGAGCAGAATACAGGCTGTTGCTACGTGAGGATAATGCCGATTTAAGGCTAACCGAATTAGGTTATCAGATGGGCTTGGTTAGTGAGGCGCAGTGGCAGAAATTTAATGTTAAAAGAGAGGCAATTGAGTTGGAGCAGGCGCGTTTAAAGGCGACTTGGGTTCAGCCGAACACTGCGGCATCTAAAGATGCAAACGAATTCTTGAAAACGCCATTGCAACGCGAGGCTAACTTATTGGATTTGCTTCGTAGACCAGAGGTAAAGTATGAGAATATCGCTAATCTGCCGGATATCGAGAGCACTGTGGCTGATGACTCAGTTCGCAACCAAGTAGAAATACAAGCCAAGTACGCAGGTTATATAGACCGTCAGCAAACAGAAATTGCGCGGACGTTACGTTATGAGGAGCTTATTTTATCAGCGGAGGCTGACTATCGACAGGTTCCCGGGTTATCGTCTGAGGTCGTTGAAAAGCTCGATCGGCACAGGCCAGAGACATTGGGTCAAGCGAGTCGAATACAAGGGGTAACGCCGGCAGCTATTTCGTTGTTGTTGGTGCACTTGAAGAAGAAAAGTGGGTAACGTAGATGTTTAATGAAGCGCATAGGCTCCAATTAGAAAAAGGGCTTGCAGAAATGAAGATAGAGTTACCTTCGCAAAGCATTGCTAAAATGATTGATTTTCTCCGTATGATGGTGAAGTGGAATAAGGTATATAACCTATCTGCAATTAGAGAGCCCGAGCAAATGGTGAATATGCATTTATTGGATAGTTTAGCAGTGTTACCTTTCTTACACGGAAAACGTTGTATTGATGTAGGCACTGGGGCTGGATTACCTGGTATCCCGCTAGCGATTGCAAGGCCAGATATGCAGTTTGCACTACTTGATAGCAACTCAAAGAAAACGCGTTTTATTCAGCAAGCATGTATTGAGTTAGGGTTGGATCATGTGTCGGTTCTAAACGAGCGTATTGAAGAGTATCAGCCAGAACAAAAATTTGATACGGTAACCGCACGGGCATTTACCTCAATGCCAAATTTATTAGTAAAGACACGTCATCTATTAGCGCTAGGGGGTAGATTGCTAGCGATGAAATCAAAAGAAACGAAGGCGGTAGATAGTAAAGGGTTTCAGTTCAGTTGTGTAGAATCTCTAGTAATACCTGAACTCGAAGTGACGCGAAATCTTGTTATTTATACAGCTGTATAGTGGTATCAATATGATAAAGAAAGGTGTCTATTAGTGGCAAGAATAATAGCGGTTGCTAATCAAAAAGGTGGTGTGGGCAAAACAACGACAAGCATTAACTTGGCTGCATCTATGGCAGAACTTGGTCGGCGTGTTTTATTAGTTGATATGGATCCGCAAGGTAATGCGACTATGGGCAGTGGTGTTGATAAGCAAGATATCGAGCTGTCTTGTTATGATGTGCTATTGGAGGATTGCGATCCATTCCAAGCAGTAGTCAGTTCGCAAACAATTAAACATCAGGTGCTACCGAGCAATATGGACCTTGCAGGCGCCGAAGTTCATTTATTAGAGGCGGTTGACCGTGATCGCCGTTTAAAAAAAGCCATTGGTATATTAGCCGATAACTACGATTATATTTTTATTGACTGTCCTCCCTCGATGAACATGCTGACTATTAATGCGTTGGTTGCGGCTGATAGCGTATTGGTGCCTATGCAGTGTGAGTATTTTGCACTAGAAGGCTTGTCATCTTTAATGGATACATTAAAACAGGTGCAGGAAACCGTTAACAAAAATTTAAGTCTAGAAGGGCTTTTAAGGACGATGTTTGATGGGCGTAGCCGCCTGACTCGTGAAGTCAGTGAGCAGCTAACAGCGCACTTTTCAGATAGGTTATTTGAAACGATTGTGCCAAGAAATGTACGACTTGCCGAAGCGCCAAGTTTTGGCTTGCCCGCTATTCTTTACGATAAAAGTTCCCGCGGGGCGCAGGCTTATATGGATCTGGCGCGTGAACTAGACGAAAAACACTACTAGGATTTAAGAATGTCTACAAAGAAAAGAGGGTTGGGCCGCGGGTTAGATGCATTGTTGAGTCATCCAAAGGTAGGTGGTCATGCAAAGGAAACTAAAAAACTTCCAATAGATTTATTACAGCGTGGTAAATACCAACCAAGAACAGAGTTTGATCCGGTTCAACTGCAAGAGTTAGCCGATTCAATCAGTGCGCAAGGCATTATTCAGCCAATTGTTGTGCGGCCTATTAGTGGTAATAATTATGAAATTTTGGCCGGCGAACGACGCTGGCGTGCTGCGCAATTAGCCGGTCTGCAAGATGTTGAGGTAGTTATTAATGATGTAGATGATCGTGCTGCAATAGCCATTTCATTGATTGAAAATATTCAACGAGAAAATTTAAATATTCTGGATGAGTCAGAGGCTTTGCAGCGACTAATCAATGAGTTTGAGATGACGCATCAGCAGGCAGCGGATGCAGTAGGAAGATCAAGGGCAGCGGTCAGTAATTTATTGCGTTTATTAGAATTAGGCCAGGAGGCAAAAGAAAGCCTTCGAGCTGGAAAAATCGAAATGGGGCACGGAAGAGCGTTATTAGCATTAAATGAATCGCAACAATCAACCATGGTTAATAAAGTAGTGGTTGGTGGCTTGTCGGTGCGCGCAACAGAAGCAATGGTAAAGCGAGCGCTAAAAAGCGGCGAAGAAAAGAAAAATACTCTAGTGAAAGACCCTGACGTTGAAAGGCTGGAGCAAGATATATCAGAAAAACTAGGCGCTAAGGTGAAGATTAGTCACTCTAGTAAAGGGGATGGGAAGATAATAATTCAATTTTCATCATTGGATGAATTAGAGGGTGTGTTAGGTCATTTTAAATAAACTTGACTGTGAGGTGCAGCAAAAATTATAATGGGCGGCTGAATGCGATGGGCATTATAAAATGAAAGCTCAGTCTAAAATTGTTGTTTACCAGTTAGCTTTGATTTTCGTGGTTGCAATTACAGGGTATGCCTTGTATTCAGAACAGTTTGATTTAAAAGCAGTGTTGTACGGTGGATTTATATCGGTAACGGCATCTATAGTGATGGCGGTTAGGTTAAGTCAAGCAGTAAAAAGTGCGCAAAAAGGCAGTAAGCGCGGCGGATTTTATGTTTATTTAGGCGTGATAGAGCGATTATTGATTGCCATCGCGCTTTTTGGTGCGGGGCTTATGTGGTTTGAAATGAGTCCTGTTTATACAATGGTAGGGCTGGTTGTGGGTCAAGTAGGGTTTATACTTGGCGGATTTAGAGTGAAAGAATAAGAGAGAAACTATGGCAGGCGAAAACCTTACGTCATCAGAATATATTAAGCATCACTTAACCAATTTAACATATGGGCAGCACCCAGATGGGACTTGGGGTATAGCATCTGGACAAGAAGCAGCGAAAGAGATGGGCTTTTGGGCGGTCAATATAGATACGCTAGGTGTCTCTGTGATTTTAGGTTGTTTGTTTCTTTTTCTCTTTAGAAAAGCAGCTTCTGCACCAACAACAGGCGTGCCAACTGGCTGGCAAAACTTTGTTGAGATGGTATTAGAGTTTATTGATGGTAGCGTAAAAGATAGTTTTAACGGTAGAAATCCCGTTATTGCGCCACTTGCATTAACGATTTTTGTATGGATTGTGCTAATGAATACGATGGATCTAGTGCCTGTTGACTATATCCCACATTTAGGACAGCTTGTCGGTATTCCTTACCTTAAAGTGGTACCAACAACCGACCCGAATTTAACTTTCTCATTAGCGTTAGCTGTATTTTTTCTTACAATTTACTACAGCATCAAAGTTAAAGGCCCTGGTGGGTTCTTTGCTGAGTTGGCCTTCCACCCATTCCCTAAATATATGATGCCATTTAATTTGCTTTTAGAATTGATCGCATTGATTTCAAAGCCAATTTCACTAGCACTGCGTTTATTTGGAAATATGTATGCAGGTGAGATGATCTTTATTCTTATTGCTTTATTACCACTGGGTGTACAGTGGACGCTGTCATTGCCGTGGGCAATATTTCATATTTTAGTTGTTATATTACAAGCGTTTATATTTATGACGCTTACAATCGTGTACCTGAGTATGGCTCACGAAGAAAGTCATTAGTTTTTTATTAATTTTAGTAAACTCAATAGGAGAGAAAAATGGAAGATGTAGGTTTGATTTATTTAGCAGGTGCGTTATTAATGGGTATGGGTGCGATCGGCGCTGCAATTGGTATCAGCATGTTGGGTGGTCGTTTTATAGATGGTGCGGCTCGCCAACCTGAATTGATTCCTTTATTACGTACGCAGTTCTTTATTGTTGTAGGTCTAATTGATGCGGTTCCAATGATTGCTGTTGGTATTTCTATGTACATTCTGTTTGCGGTCGTTGGTTAAATTAAACGAAGATTAACCCTAAACTAAGGTTTAATAATGAATATTAATGCAACCCTAATAGGCCAAACGATAGCATTTTTTATGTTCGTTTGGTTCTGCATGAAATTTGTATGGCCGCCTTTAATGGCAGCTATGGAAGAGCGGAAAAGCAAAATTGCTGAAGGCCTAGCGGCGGGCGAACGTGGAAAAAAGGAACATGAATTAGCTGAAAAACGAGCTAAAGAAGTGTTGCAAGAAGCGCGCGCTGAAGCGTCAGATATCATTAATTTAGCAAATGTACGTGCTGGAGAAATGGTTGAAGAGGCAAAAAGCAAAGCAGTTGAAGAAGCCGTAAAAGTAAAAAAAGGCGCGGAAGCTGAGATTGAGCAAGAGATTGCTAGTGCACGTGAAGCACTTCGCCAGCAGGTATCTGTTTTAGCCGTATCAGCAGCAGAGAAAATTATTAAAAGCGAAATCGATGCGTCCAAGCACCAAGCTATCATTGACGATATCAGTGGCAAATTAGGTGCGGTTTAATGGCTGAGTTAGCAGCGCTTGCGAGACCTTATGCTGAAGCTGTGTTCTTAATGGCTGATGAAAAAGGTGAGCTTGACCAGTGGTCAAAAATGTTAGGTTTTTTAAATCTAGTCATGAGCGACGAACAAGTCAAGAAGCTAATAGATAACCCAAAATTATCCAAAAATGATCTAGAAAATGCCATGACGGGTATTTGTGAAGGTCAAATGGATGCTAGAGGGCTCAATTTCGTTAAGCTACTGACTAGAAACAATCGCTTGTCATTAACCAGCGAAATTACCAGCCAGTACGAAATTAAAAAAGCTGAAAAATGCGGAGAGCTTGGTGTAAAAGTAATATCAGCCTTTCCTATGACTGACGAAGATAAGGCTAAGTTAAGTGTGTCTTTATCGGACTCGTTCGGCAAAAAAGTAACGATTAACGTTGAAGAGGATTCAAGCTTAATAGGCGGCATGATAATTCGTGCTGGTGATAAAGTGATTGACGGCTCTTTAAATAGTCAGATTAAACAATTGGCTAATAAGCTAAAATAGCAAAGGTAAAAACGATGCAATTAAATCCATCCGAGATAAGTGATCTTATCAAGAAAAAAATCGAAAACTTCGATACAGACGTAGAAGCTAAAACAGAAGGCACAATCGTTTCTTTAACAGACGGCATTGCTCGAGTACATGGCTTATCAGATGCTATGCAAGGTGAGATGTTAGAGTTTCCTGGCAATACATTTGGTATGGCACTTAACCTTGAAAGAGACTCTGTAGGGGTTGTTATCATGGGCTCATACCTGCACCTTTCAGAGGGTGACAGTGTAAAATGTACTGGTCGAATTTTAGAAGTTCCAACTGGTGAGGCAATGCTAGGTCGTGTAGTTGATGCATTAGGTAGCCCAATTGACGGTAAAGGAGCCATTAATGCTGAGTCATCATCACCAGTAGAGCGAATTGCACCAGGTGTGATTGCCCGTCAATCAGTGGACGAACCAGTGCAAACAGGTTTGAAATCAATTGATGCAATGATTCCATTAGGTCGTGGCCAACGTGAATTAATTATCGGTGACAGACAAACTGGAAAAACAGCCATCGCTATTGATGCAATTATCAATCAAAAAGGCACAGGTATTAAGTGTATCTATGTTGCGATTGGACAAAAACAGTCTTCAATTGCAAATGTTGTTAGAAAACTTGAAGAGCATGGCGCGATGGATCACACAATTGTAGTCAATGCGGGTGCAGCTGATTCGCCAGCACTACAGTTTATTGCACCATACGCTGGTTGTGCAATGGGCGAGTATTTCCGTGATAAGGGCGAAGATGCGTTAATCATTTATGATGATTTAACAAAACAAGCATGGGCGTATCGTCAAATTTCATTATTACTTCGTCGTCCACCAGGACGTGAAGCATACCCAGGAGATGTCTTTTATCTTCACTCTAGACTATTAGAGCGTGCAGCTAGAATTAATGTTGAAGAAGTTGAGAGACTAACAGATGGTAAAGTTAAAGGTAAAACAGGCTCATTAACCGCCTTACCTATTATTGAAACTCAAGCTGGTGACGTTTCTGCATTTGTTCCTACCAACGTTATTTCTATTACTGATGGTCAAATTTTCTTAGAAACAGATTTATTTAATGCGGGTATTAGACCAGCGGTTAATGCTGGCTTGTCTGTCTCTCGTGTGGGCGGCGCAGCGCAAACTAAATCAGTTAAGAAGCTAGGCGGTGGTACACGTCTTGATTTGGCTCAGTATCGTGAATTGGCAGCCTTTGCACAGTTTGCATCAGATCTTGATGCGGCGACTAAAGCGCAAATTGATCGTGGAATTCGTGTGACTGAATTGATGAAACAAAATCAGTATGCGCCATTAAGTGTGCCTCAAATGTCGATTTCATTGTTTGCAGCTAATGAAGGTTTTATTGACGCAGTTGATGTTGATAAAGTACTAGATTTTGAAGCAGCTCTTCATGGTTTTATGGAAAGAGAAAAGGCTGATCTTGTTGCAGCAATTGGTGATGAAGGTCACTATAACGATGAGATTATTGCTGACTTGAAGTCTTCTATCGAAGAGTTTGTAAACACACAAACCTGGTAAGCGAGAAAAGCGATGGCAGTTGGAAAAGAAATTAAGACCAAGATTGCGAGTGTTCAAAGTACACAAAAAATAACACGCGCAATGGAAATGGTCGCCGCAAGTAAAATGCGTAAAACACAAGAGCGTGTTTTTGCGGCTCGTCCATATGCTAAAAAAATAGGGCAGGTTATACGTCATTTGGCTCAGGCTAGAACCGAATATAAGCACCCTTATTTGGCAGATAGAGAATGTAAGCGCGTTGGCATCATATTAATCAGCAGTGATCGTGGATTATGTGGTGGTTTGAACTCAAATTTATTTCGTAAGTTTGTAGGTCAGCTGAAAACCTGGGATGAAGAAGGTGTTGATGTTGTTATGGCATCAATCGGCTCTAAAGGCGAAGGGTTTTTAGGCCGGTTAGGTGGTAACGTTCTTGGCTCTGTGACTCATATCGGTGAGACACCATCGTTAGAAGACATCATTGGTGTTGTTAAAAGCATGTTAGATGAATATGACGAAGGTAATATTGATCGTTTTTATATAGCGCATAATGACTATGTAAACACAATGACTCAAACACCAGAAATCACTCAGCTACTGCCTGTATACACAGAAGAGTTAGATGATGAACTTACACATCATTGGGACTATATCTATGAACCAGATGCAAAAGAAGTATTGGATCAATTATTGGTTAGATACATCGAATCGTTGGTATACCAAGGGCTATTAGAAAATAATGCTTGTGAACAAGCAGCTCGAATGGTTGCTATGAAAAGTGCATCCGACAACGCAGGTACATTAATTGATGAATTGCAGCTGATTTATAACAAAGCAAGGCAAGCAGCAATTACACAAGAACTATCGGAAATCGTTGCTGGTGCAGCAGCGGTATAGAAAATTTTAAATTAAGAATATTGAGGAACTGATATGAGCTCAGGTGTTATCGTTCAAATTATTGGCGCGGTTGTTGACGTGGAATTTCCACGTGATGCTATACCGAAAGTATATGACGCACTCCTTGTAAAGGAAGTGGGTTTAACACTAGAAGTACAACAGCAGATTGGCGACGGTGTTGTTCGTACCATTGCTATGGGTACAACAGACGGTGTTAAAAGGGGCTTAGATGTAACGAATACTGGTGAAGCAATTCAAGTACCAGTAGGAACTAAAACATTAGGTCGTATTATGAATGTTCTAGGTGAACCGATTGATGAAAAAGGACCAATTGGTGAAGAAGAACGCTGGGGTATTCACCGTACAGCGCCTTCTTATGAAGAACAGGCAGCATCAAATGATATTTTAGAAACAGGTATTAAAGTTATTGACTTAGTTTGCCCGTTTGCAAAAGGTGGTAAAGTTGGTTTGTTTGGTGGTGCTGGTGTTGGTAAAACCGTTAATATGATGGAGTTGATCCGTAACATCGCGATTGAACATAGCGGCTATTCAGTATTTGCTGGTGTGGGTGAACGTACTCGTGAAGGAAACGATTTCTATCATGAAATGACCGATTCAAACGTTATTGATAAAGTATCGTTAGTTTACGGACAGATGAATGAGCCCCCAGGAAACAGATTACGTGTTGCTTTAACAGGCTTAACGATGGCTGAGAAATTTCGTGCAGACGGCAGTGATGTTTTATTGTTTATTGATAACATTTATCGTTACACATTAGCTGGAACAGAAGTGTCTGCGCTATTGGGACGTATGCCTTCAGCGGTGGGTTATCAACCTAACCTTGCCGAAGAAATGGGTGTATTCCAAGAACGTATTACATCAACTCGTGAAGGTTCAATTACCTCCATTCAAGCGGTTTATGTTCCTGCGGATGATTTAACAGATCCATCACCTGCAACGACATTTGCTCACTTGGATGCGACTGTTGTGTTATCACGTCAAATTGCTGAACTAGGTATTTACCCTGCTATTGACCCATTAGATTCTACAAGTCGTCAGTTAGACCCACTAGTGATTGGTGAAGAGCATTATCAAGTGGCTCGTGATGTTCAAGGTACGCTGCAACGTTATAAAGAATTAAGAGATATTATTGCTATTCTGGGTATGGATGAATTATCAGAAGAAGATAAATTATCGGTTGCTCGTGCACGTAAAATTCAACGTTTCTTATCACAACCATTCTTTGTGGCTGAGGTGTTTACAGGTTCACCTGGTAAATACGTTTCACTTAAAGATACTATTGCAGGTTTTAAAGGTATTATTGCAGGTGATTACGATCATATTCCTGAGCAAGCATTCTATATGTCAGGAACGATTGACGAAGTGATTGAAAAACACGCTAAGCAGGCAGCTTAAATTAAGGGGCTAAAATGAGCATGACAATTCATGTCGACATTGTAAGTGCAGAAGCTTCCATTTTTTCTGGATTGGCTGAAATGGTTTTCGCTCCGGGTGAATTGGGTGAACTGGGTATTGCGCCACGGCATGCACCACTTGTTACTCGACTTAAACCGGGTGAGGTTCGTGTGAATACTGGTAAAGTTGAGTTGGATTTCTTTATTTCAGGTGGTATTCTCGAGATTCAACCTCATCTAGTGACGGTTCTTGCTGATACTGCTGTTAGAGCGGATGACTTAGATGAAGCAAAAGCGTTGGCAGCTAAGAAACAAGCTGAAGAGGTATTAGCAAATAAAACATCTGATATCGATTTTGCTAAGGCTCAAGCAGAGTTAGCTGAAGCTGCAGCGCAGTTACAGGCGATAAGCCGGTTAAGGAAAACACGTTAAGCTTGGTTTAAATGAGTTTCTAAGCGAAGTTGCCGTTTGTGTAATAGATCGTTGGATATAAAAATAAAACCCGTCCATAGGCGGGTTTTTTTATACCTGTTAAACTAGGGCTTGATCTGGAAATATTATTAACATGAATATAAAAACCATCGTATTAGCCGCGGGCAAAGGCACGCGGATGAAGTCGAATAAAGCAAAAGTGTTGCATCAAATTGGTGGAAAACCAATGTTACAGCACGTTATTGAATCAGCTAGACCATTGAGCAGTGAGGTTGTTGTTGTTTATGGTCATGATGGCGAAGAGGTTAAAAAGAAACATTCGCAGTTTGATATTAATTGGGTTGAACAAACCGAACAATTGGGAACAGGCCATGCAGTCAAGCAGGCATCAAATAACATAGCTGAAGACGATATTGTATTAATTTTATATGGTGATGTGCCATTAATTAACAGCTCTACACTGCATAAGTTGATTACACACGTTGATACTAAGTCTATGTCTTTATTAACGGTAACACTTGAAAACCCAATGGGTTACGGGCGAATCGTTAGAGAGGGTAATAAGGTTTGTAAGATAGTTGAGCAGAAAGATGCGACTGATATTCAATTACAAATTACTGAGGTCAATACCGGCATTATGGCGGTTCACGGGAAGCATTTAGTAAACTGGTTGGGGAAATTAAATAATAGTAATGCTCAAGGAGAATATTACTTAACAGATATTATTGAAATGGCGGTTACTGAAGGTGTTAGCGTTAATACGGTACAGGCTTTAGATGAATTTGAAGTACAAGGTGTTAATTCAAAAATACAACTCAATGAACTTGAGAGATATTATCAACTGTGTAAGGCAGAAGCGTTAATGAACTTAGGTGCTACACTTGCAGATAAGTCGAGGATCGATGTCCGAGGTGAGTTGGCGTTAACTGGTAATGACGTTTATATAGATATCAATAATGTATTTATAGGGGAGATTAGCTTAGGTAGTAATGTACATATTGGACCAAATTGCGTGATTGAAAATGCAATTATTGCTGATAGTGTTGTCATAAAAGCTAATTCTGTATTAGAAAATTGTGTTGTCGGTGAAAATAGTACAATCGGCCCCTTTGCTCGACTTCGCCCTGGTGCAGAGCTGGCGAAAGGTGTGCATATCGGCAACTTTGTTGAAGTGAAAAAATCAACTATTGATGAGGGCTCAAAGGTAAACCACTTAAGTTATATTGGTGATGCTGAAATTGGTAAATTTGTCAATGTCGGCGCCGGTACCATTACATGTAATTACGACGGAGTTAATAAACATAAAACCACTATTAAAGATCGTGCGTTTATTGGCTCTGGCACACAACTAGTTGCCCCTATTACAGTAGAGGAAGGGGCTACTTTAGGTGCCGGAACAACATTGTCAAAAGATGCTCCCGCTAATGCCCTAACAGTGACTCGTGCAAAACAAATAACATTAAATGGCTGGAAGAAGCCGATGAAGGATTAAAAGGGCTTGTATGTGTGGAATAGTAGGAGCGGTATCACAACGAGATATCACAAATATTTTAGTAAAAGGCCTTCAAAGGCTGGAGTACCGTGGCTATGACTCGGCGGGCGTTTGTATCGTTACGGATAATGATGAACTCGAAAGGCGCCGCACCGTAGGCAAGGTAAAAAACCTTGAAGAGTTAATTGAGGCTCAGCCTTTATCGGGCTTTTGCGGTATTGCTCATACCCGCTGGGCAACGCATGGTGTTCCTTCAGAAACTAATGCACACCCGCATATGTGTGGTGACGTTGCACTGGTGCATAATGGCATTATTGAAAATTATGAAGTATTACGTAAGCAACAATTAGAAACAGGCCACCAATTTGATTCAGACACGGATACAGAAGTGATTGTTCATGCTGTGTCTGATGCATATAAAAAAACCAATGATTTGCTGGCTTCAGTTCAAAAAACGGTTAAGTCATTAGAGGGCGCCTATGCATTGGGCGTTGTTGAAAAAGGTAATAATGATCATTTAATAGCAGTAAGAAAAGGCAGTCCCTTGGTGATTGGTATTGGCAATAACGAACATTTTATTGCCTCTGATGTTTTTGCTTTGTTGGGAGAAGCAGAGCACTTTATTTATTTAGAAGATGGTGATGTGGCAGACATTACTTATAAGGGTGTGACGATATACGATGCCGAGGGCCGGCAGGTTAAGCGCAAAATTAATAAAACAAAATTACAAGTTAATGATGCTGGTATAGGGGAGTATGACCACTACATGCAAAAAGAAATTTTTGAGCAGGCAGCGGTACTTAAACAAACCCTTGAAGGACGTATCGCAAATGGGCGATTATTATCAGATTGTTTTGGCAAAGATGCTGAGGAGGCGTTCAGAAGCATTGAAGAAGTCCAAATTGTGGCCTGTGGAACTAGTTTTCATGCAGGGCTGGTAGCAAAGTACTGGTTTGAATCAGTGGCTGGCCTACCTTGTCATATCGAAGTGGCGAGTGAGTTTAGATACAGGCCGCATATTGTTATTAGGAAAACATTGTTTGTTACGATTTCACAATCAGGAGAAACAGCGGATACTCTGGCTGCTCTCCAAGCCTCCTCAGACATTGGTTATGCACATACATTAACGATTTGTAATGTTCCTGAAAGTTCATTAGTTAGAGAATCGGAATGGGCATTGATGACGAAAGCAGGGCCAGAAATAGGTGTGGCATCAACAAAAGCATTTACCACACAATTAACAGCCCTACTGTTGCTGGTGATTGCCTTAGGTAAGCACCATAAAATTGATGATAAAAAAGAGATAGAAATCGTCAGGCAATTAGAAGTATTACCAGAACAAGTGGCGGAAGTACTTCGTCTTGAGCCAGACATTATTGAGTTTGCAAAGCAGTTTAGTAATAAACACCATGCATTATTTTTGGGTCGTGGCGAGCAATACCCCGTTGCAATGGAAGGTGCCTTGAAGCTTAAAGAGATTTCTTATATCCATGCAGAAGCTTACCCAGCAGGTGAGTTAAAGCATGGGCCTTTAGCACTTGTTGATGACCAAATGCCGGTTGTTGCTGTGGCGCCAAACAATGATTTATTAGAAAAGCTGAAGTCCAACCTGCAAGAAGTGCAGGCTAGAGGGGGCGAGTTGTTTGTTTTTGCTGATACACATGCAATATTTGAAGAGGTAAAGGGGTTAAAAATTATTCGAGTATCAGAGATCAATGAAATAGTTGCTCCCATTATTTATACGGTACCGCTGCAATTATTGGCCTACCATGTCGCGGTTATTAAAGGAACCGATGTCGACCAACCGCGTAACCTTGCCAAATCAGTAACGGTTGAATAAGGAGTAAATAAAATCATGTAGTTAGAAAAAATAAAATTGATCAGCGTCAATTTTTTGAGAAAAATTTCTAACAGCTGCTCGTTCAAGCCTGTATGCTTTTTACAACACCAACATATAAAGGTGTAGTAAAAATTAAACAGGGGGAGTTTCATGAAGAAATCGATTATAAAATCGAGTGCAGGTGTTGCGCTAAGCTCGGCGTTATTATTGTCTCAAATAGGCACAGCACACGCTTTTAGTTTTCATAAAGGTGAGTTAAGAGGTTCTTTTGATACGGATGTAACGTATGGTATTTCAATGCGTACAGAAGATGCCGATAGTGATAATTTCGGCGCGCATGGTAATAGAATTTTTAAAGATGCTGGCGATGTGTTCAGTAATTCTATCCGTGGATCTAGTACATTAAGCTTAGAGTATGGCGATTATGGCATGCTGGCGCGAGGTAATTATTTTTATGACTATGCGTATGATAATGAAGATTTAGCTGACCAAGCGCATGATAAATTAGCGCGTGATTTGTCACTAACTGACTTAATGTTTTATGGCTATTTTGGTGATAATGATCAAGTTAACATAAGGGTTGGTAAGCAGGTTATTAGCTGGGGTGAGAATACCTTTATTCAAGGCTCAATTAATGATATTAATACTGTTGACGTAAACAAACTAAGACAGCCTGGGCTTGCACTTAAGGATGCATTTATTGGTACAAATGCTGCTTATGTTTCATGGAATATTGATGACGAGTGGTCTATTGAATCTTTCTACCTTTTTGAATTTGACCAAGTTCAATTAGATCCAGCAGGCTCATACTTTACTACCCTCGATGCAGTAGGTGCAGGCGGTGGTTTTGATACGGCAGGTGATGGTGTTGTCGGCGGTGTGGCCACAGGTGCAGCTAACCTACCTTTTGGTGCGCCTTCTGGAGCCTGTATTTCGCCTGATCAATTAGATGATTGCGGTCTAGTAGGTGGTTCTTTAGTAAGAGTGGGTGATAAGTTTGCTGAAGGTGGTCAATATGGTTTGGCAATTCGTAAATTCTTTCCAGAAGTATTTGGTGGAACAGAGCTCGCGTTGTATTACCAAAGTCTTCATGACCATACACCGATGATCTCAACATTTTACGGAACCGGTCAATTCTTTTTAGAATACGTAGAGAATATTGAGCGTATTGGTATGTCATTTAATACCAATATTTCTGGCTGGGCGATAGGCGGTGAGTACCACGTAAGAAAAGATGCGCCGATACAAATGACTGGTGGGGTGCTATCAGGATTAGGAGCAGCAGGCCCATTTCCAGCAGGCTTAGGACTATGTGGTACTTGTGCGGTAGGTGACGAGGTAACTGGATATGACTTCGTTGATAGGCATCAAATGCAAATGACCTTCCAACGTATTTGGGGTGTTGGCTTTATGGATGCAGATGCTAATAGCACCTTACTAGAAGTTGCGTATGGCTGGGTTGATGATTTGCCAACCAAAAATGAGCCGATTGTTGGTGGTGCCTTTAGATCAGTGTTTAATCCTCAAGTGACTGAGAGCTTTTGGGGCTTCCAAATTAAGCAAAGTCTTACTTATGAAGCAGCATTGTTTAATGTCGCATCCGTTTCTCCTTTTATCGCATTTAAATACGATGTTGAAGGTGTTTCCAATGAAATTGTTCCCCTATTTGTTGATGACCGAAAAGCGTTAACAATTGGTGCTAACTTTGGATACGGCGGGGGAACATGGACGGGTGGTGTTAGTTGGACTATGTTCGATGGCGGAAATGGCATGCTAAATCAAGCGGGTAGTCGCTTAAACGGCCGTACGGATCGTGATTTCATACAAGCAAATATTAGTTACTCATTCTAAATATTGTTAATTAAAATAATTTAAGAGAGTTTAAGAGAGTTTAAGAGAGTTTAAGGAGATAGGATGAAATTTTTAACATCAAGAACTAAAAAAACCATAGGCATTGTGCTGTCAGCGGCATTATTGCCCGGCATAGCTATGGCAAAGTTAACTGCCGAAGAAGAAGCGAAATTGGGCATTAATGATACTGAGTTAACCCCAATGGGGGCGGTGAGAGCCGGCAATGCTGAAGGTACAATTCCTGCGTGGAATAGTGAACCGATGCCGATACCTGCTGGAGGAACTGTTGATAGTTTGGCAGACCCCTTTGCAGACGAAAAACCATTATTTACCATTACCGCTCAAAACTACACAGAGCACATGGATAAATTAACGGCTGGCCAAATTGGTTTATTTAAGCAATATCCTGACAGCTATAAAATGCACGTATACCCTACTCACCGTACAGGTGCGTACGATAAATGGGTATACGATGCAACCATGGCGCAAGCAAAAAATGTTGAAATGTGTGATGAATATGCAACGGAATCAAAAGTTTGCTTAAAGAACAATATTGCTGGTGGCGGTATCCCGTTTCCGATTCCTAAATCAGGTGCAGAAGCAGCATATAACCACTTTTTTTCTTTCAAAGGGCTTGCAAATGACCGAATGATTAATGGTGCTTTAATCGATTCAAATGGAAACCGTACCGACGTGATTATTCGGCAGCGGACGATTTCTCCTTATTGGTTTTCAGCAGATTCAGAAATCAGAAGTGTTAAATGGTACAACCGTGATGGCATCGCTATGTTGTGTGACTCTTGGCAGGTTGAAAAACCACCGCGTTCATCAGGCTTAGTATTTGGTGGCTGTAACTATGTAAATGATTTTGATTTTCAAACTTATTTATATGTTCCAGGACAACGCCGTGTTCGTAAAGCACCGGAAATTGGTTTCCATGATAGCCCATCATTTGCGTCAGATGGTCAGCGAACAGTAGCCAGTCGTTGGATGCACTATTTTGGTGGTAAACATACCCGCTTTGATTATGCTAAACCTGTTAGAAAGGAAATATATGTTGCATACAACAATTACAAACTAGGTAATAAAGACTTGCCTTTTGATGAAATTTTTGGAGAAGAGCATATCAACCCAGAAGTTGTTCGATATGAGTTGCACCGTGTATGGGTTCTTGACTCGACATTAAAAGAAGGGCAGCGTCATCTTTATAAACGTCATACCGCTTATTTTGATGAAGATACTTGGTTAGGTGTCGCATTTGAAGCATATGATGCGAAAGATCGTTTATGGCGTGTGGGTGAGCAATACAATGCCTTCATTCCTGGACCAAATGTCGCAGGTCCATTAGGCGATATGCAAGTGGACTTGATTAATGGCCGATACACAACCTTCCCATACTGGCAGTACCAAGCAGGTAAAGAAATGGGCTTTGGTGGTCAGAAAGTGGTATCAAAAGAAGAAGATATTGGCTTCAACATTGACATTTTTACACCGCAAGGCTTAAGAAAGTTTGGCCGGAGATAAGAAGCGCAGCGTTGTTTTAAATGATTAGATTAAGACCGAGGCTAGACAGTTTAGCTTCGGTCTTTTTTTGAATTTTATAGGTAATAATTATGATGTTAAGAATTATTTTATGTCTAATGCTGTTGATGAGTGGTTCTGCGTTGGCGGAAACCCTTGCTAGACCAGCATTGGAGATGCCATTATCAACGAAAGCAATTTTCCTTGATTTAGATGTTAATGAAGATAAAGTTTTTGCCGTCGGAGAAAGAGGCATTATTTTAAGTTCGACTGATAGCGGAAAATCTTGGAAACAAATTAAGTCGCCAGTAGATGTCACGTTAACGGGGATATCATTTTCCTCAAAAACAACTGGTTGGATTGTTGGCCATGAATCGACTATTTTGCAAACAACAGATGGCGGAGAAACTTGGGTTATAAAGCGTTATAAACCGGAAGAAGAACGGTTTTATATGTCGGTAAACTTTGTCAGTCCTCAGCAGGGTTATGTATTAGGCACAGATGGAGAGCTATGGATAACCGAAGATGCGGGAGAAACGTGGAAATTGACGTTATTATCCGTAGAAGAATGGTATCAAAATCATCTCTTTGCCATCGAACAAATTACGGATACATCGCTGGTTGTTTCTGAACGTGGTGGAATTTTTTATTCAAAAGATAAATTTTCGAATTGGCAAGTTGTGCCTTCTCCTTATGAAGGCTCGTTTTTTGGTGTTAATAAATTAGCAAAGGATTTTGTGGTTTTTGGCATGAGTGGCAACTTATATTTGCTTGATTCTGAGACTTTAGAATGGAAAAAAATTAATAGTAAAACAGATCAGTTTTTATTGGGCTCAGCGATAACAGATGATGCTAAAAATCTTTTAGTCGTTGGACGTGGTGGGATTATTTTGGTGATTAATGACCAAGGTGAATTGGTGAATACAGTAGAAAGTAAGAGCCGGGCCGACTACACCGCGCTAACTATTCACGGTGAGAATGTTTATTTATCATCAATGTCGGGCGGTATTGAAAAAATGTCAATCAGTGAATTAACAAAATCAGACAGGGGTGGTAAATAATGAGTATTAAACATGAATCAACCTTAGTGCATAATATTTCTGATTTTATGGCAGATGCTTTATTGAAGCATCGTTTATTATTCTTAACTCTTGGTCTATTGGTAACAGTATTTTTATCCTATCAAGGGTTCAATCAACAGTTGTCTCCAGGGTTTGATAAGGCTATCCCCTTGTCACACCCGTACATGAAAACCTTCACAAATTACCGTGATGAATTTGGTGGCGCAAACCGTATTACCATTTTTGTAGAGAATAAAGATGGTGAGATGTTTACGCCCGAGTTTTTTACCGTGTTGGAAGGCATCACGTCTGAAGTCTTAGTGATGGATGGTATTGACGCGCGGACCGTAACCTCATTGTTTACTCCAAACGTTAACTATGTCGCTGTTAGTGAAGAAGGGTTTACGGGCTCAAGAATCGTAGCCGCCGACTTTATTGCAACACCTGAACGTATTGAAGAGGTTAAAAGTAATCTTTTTAAGTCTTCTGAAATAGGTAAAACAGTTGCGAAGGATCTATCGGGCGCTTTGGTGATTGCCGATTTGGTCGAAGTTGATCCGATTACAAAGGAAAAAATTGACTATGAGTTGTTTGCTGAAAAATTAGACAAAATCAGAGCGACTTATGAAACAGAAGAAACCGCTATTCATATTATTGGTTTTGCGCCATTCATAGGCGATGTGATTGATGGTGCAGAAGGCGTAATTAGCTTTTTTGTTATTACATTAATCATTACCTTTATTTTGCTACACTTTTTTGCAGGCTCAATGAAACTGGCGCTGGCAGTGATTGCGACAGCATTGATTTCTGTCAGTTGGCAGCTGGGGTTGGTCAAAATATTAGGTTACGGTGTTGACCCTATGTCAATACTGGTTCCGTTTTTAATTCTAGCTATCGGCGTTAGTCATGCAATTCAAATGACCAATGTTTGGCGGATTGGCGTTGTTAATGGCGAAGATTCGGTCGGTGCGGCACGTCATGCTTTTTATAAGTTATTTATACCGGGTGCTACAGCACTAGTTTCAGATGCAGTAGGTTTTGGCGTTATTGTCTTGATTGATATTCCTATCATTAGAGAGCTTGGAATAATCGCTAGTATTGGGGTAGCGGTGATGCTGTTAACCAATAAAATCATGCTGCCTATTTTATTGTCGTATATTAAATTGACTGATAAGGAATTAAAAAGGGCTGAAGGAAGTATTAAAGGCGCTGACCATTCTTTTTGGGCAATGCTCTCAAAGTTAACAGATAGACGGTATGCAACAATTGTATTGGTGTTTGCCTTTGGCCTGAGTGTTTACACTTTATCAGTTCAAGATCAATTGATTGTCGGCGATGTTGAAGCAGGTGCACCTGAGTTCTGGCCAGATTCTCAATATAATTTGGATGCTAATGCGATACAGGAAAATTTTTCTGTCGGCTTGGATGAATTGGTGATCTTAGCAAAAGCCGATCAAAAAGGTTCGTGTGTTAATTTCAGTATTATGCAAACGATCGATGACTTTGTTTGGCAGATGCAAAATGTTGAAGGCGTGCAGTCTGTTAAGGCTCTGTCTCAAGTGATTCGTGAGCGTAATATTGGTAACTACGAAGCGAACCCTAAGTTTTTGGGTATCCCACGGAATGAGAAAATGATATCGGCTAATATCTACAGAGTAGAGATGTCTCAGGCATTATTTTCAAATGATTGTACGATTATGCCGGTAACAATTTATCTTACAGACCATCGAGCGCAAACATTAGACCGTGTAATGGATGCAGTCAAAAATTTCAGAGAGCTCAATACAAATGAGCATGTCGACTTTGTACCTGCGATGGGTAATGCAGGCATCATGGCGGCAACAAATGAAATTGTGGCTAAAGCGCAAGCTCGAATAGAACTTATTTTGTTTGCGGCAGTGGGTATTTTCTGCTTTGTAACATTTATGTCTATTAGGGCAACAATATGTATTGTTGTACCCTTGGCTCTAGTTGCTTATTTAGCAAACGTTGTCATGGTTTATTTAGGGATAGGTTTGAAAGTATCTACCTTGCCTGTATTAGCAATGGGTGTTGGCGTAGGGGTTGATTACGGCATCTATTTGTTCGCACGGATGAGGGCTCACATGACAATGGGAGAGTCGTTACAGAAATCGTATTATGAATCGTTAAAAGAGGTGGGAACAGGAGTTGTCTTTACATCAGTGACGATGACGATTGGTGTGGCAACTTGGTACTTCTCAGATCTTAAGTTTCAGGCAGATATGGGTATCTTGTTAGCGTATATGTTCTTCGTGAATATGTTGGGCGCTATTATTCTTATTCCGGCGCTGGCAAGTTTCATTTATCCGCTTAAAGACAGAGAAGGAACGGTGCAAGAAAGTAACTAAAAATGCTAGCGGCAGAAGGTTCTAAAGCCTTATTCTTCAATAGCTTAATAAAGGAGTATTCTTATGAGAAGTATGCTTGATCGTTTAAAGTGGCCTGCAGATGCAGGTTGTACGGCGGTGCCTTATTGGGTGTTTAATAATCAAGAAGTTTACGACCTTGAGCAGGAGAAAATTTATAATGGCCCAACGTGGAATTTTTTAGCCGCTGATGCAGAGTTGCCAGAAAAAGGTAGCTTCAAATCAACCTATATTGGTGATACCCCTGTTGTGGTTACCCGTGGGCAAGATGATGAAATCTATGCTTGGGTTAACCGTTGTGCTCACCGTGGCGCTGAGATTTGTCGAGAGCGTCACGGTAAGTCTGAAGATGGCGCATACACCTGCGTATATCACCAGTGGGCTTATGATGCGAAGGGTGACCTTCATGGGGTCCCCTTCCAGCGTGGACTCGCTGGCAAAGGTGGCATGCCAAAAGACTTTGATAAGAAAAAGCACGGTCTACGTAAGGTCCGTGTGGTTAATTACCATGGTGCGATTTTTGGTACCTTTAGTGATGATACGCCGGATATTGAAGAATATATGGGCGATGATGTTAGCTACCATATGCGTCGACTCTTAAATAAGCCGATAGAAATACTCGGTACAACTCGGCAGTATATTAAAGGGAACTGGAAGTTCTACGCTGAAAACACCAAAGACCCTTATCATGCAAGTTTATTGCATCTCTTTCATGCAACTTTTGGGCTGTATCGATCGTCTCAACAAGGTGAATCAATCGTTAATAATAAAGTTCACTGCTTAATTTGGGTTAAGAGTTCAGAGGAAAAGAAAAGTGCTCTGGACGATGTTAAGAAAGAGAACCTTAGAACGATGCAGCAAGGAAATTATGCATTAGCAGATGAGTCTTTACTAGCAGGCCAGCAGGAGTTTGAAGACGGACATAGCTTGGATATATTATCGATGTTTCCTTCGTTAGTGCTGCAGCAAATTCAAAATACCCTCGCTTTTCGTCAGATCTTACCGAAAGGTAAGGATGAATTTGAGTTAGTCTGGACTTACTTTGGTTATAAAGACGACACTGAAGAGCTTAGAAATATTCGTTTAAAGCAATCTAACCTTATTGGACCTGCTGGACTTATCTCAATGGAAGATGGTGAATCAACAGAGCTATGTCAAAAAGCGATAGTTCGGGATGGGGAATACACTAGCGTGATAGAGATGGATGGTAAAGAGCCTGAAGGAGCAAAGCATCTAGTCACGGAAGGAATGATTCGTTCAATGTGGCAAGGGTATCGAGAGATGATGGGCTTTTAAGTATTGAATAAAATGAAGAGGTATGAATTCTAAAACAATAAAGCCCAGATGAAAGTCTGGGCTTTATTGTTTAATTAAACGTGTGTTTAATTGATGTTATGAGAGTGGGGGTTAGTCATCAAACATGCCGTCGAAGAATAGTTTAGTTAAATTATTAAATGCTTTTTTCTTTTCAATTTGAATCCAGTGGCCGCAATGGTCAAAGACATGCAACTGCGCATTAGGGATTCTATCTATTAAATGATATGCATTATTCAGAGGAATAAAAAAATCTTCTCGGGCATGGGTGACCAGCATTTGGTGGGAAATATTATTTAACTCGTCGTCTGATAAAACAAACGCATCAATACCTTTTTTTGTACCACCGCTAAACATGGCTTCAAACTGAAGGCGTACTTCATCTTTCATAACGTTATCGAAGCGTTGAGCAGCAATGCTAGCGATATCATTGCCAAGTAAACTCGGGTCAAAAAGAAATTTAGTAATTAAGTATTCTAAAGCCTCTTTGGAAGGGTCTTTATAAAACTCCCACCCTTTAGTGAGGCCTTCGGTAGGGGCAAATGGAGCACCTACTGGACCCATAAGAACTGCTTTTTTAAAGCGTTCAGGGTGCCTGTTCAGTAAATGAAGGGTAACGCCACCGCCCATGGAATTGCCGACAATATGTGTTTGCTCAATCCCTTTAGCATCTAATAAATCTATTTGTTGCTGCACCCAAATATCAATCCAGTGGCTGGTTCCATTGGGTGGGCAGTTATGTTGGCTAAGGCCAAAACCTGCAATATCTGGTGCAAGGCAATGGTAGTTCTCAGCTAGAAAAGGCAGTGCATATTGCCAGTTTGACATGGCGTTAGCACCAGGGCCAGAACCATGTAGCAATAAAATACTGGTGTCCTTATCGGTTCCTGCTTCATTTAAAAACGTATTAAAAGAACCGGTTTGGATGTTTGATGTTTGCATAGCATTCCTTATTTCTAAAAGTTTGGAGTTATAGTGTTTCTAAAGATAGTTAACAACGCTAGTTTAAGAGCAATAAGTTGTTTAAAGAAAAATTGTTACATTAAAAAATGATTATTTCTAACTAGCGTTCAGTTTGTTTAACTGGTTATAATCAATTGTATAAATAAATGCAAATTAATGAGATCCAGGAGAGAACATGTTTCCCAAAATGAATGCCCCAGATAGTATTAAAAGAAAAGTTAGTATAGTCGCTCGCTATACCACAATCCCTATATTGTTGTTTTCTACAACACCTGTTATTGCTCATTTTTTAGGTGGGGGGTATTGGTATTTGTTAACCCTTGCTGTATTTGGTATCTGTATGATACTTGACCCAATTGTAGGAGATGATCCTATTAATGCACCAGAAGAGATGGAAAAAGAATTAGAGGAAAGTTCTTTTTTTCGCTTTATGCTTTGGATTTATGTCCCGATACAGTTTCTAATTACTTTGTTTTGTTATTCATTGATAACAAATACGCCGATGGAAATGTTCACCGTGTTAGGTGTAAGCTATTACCCACTTAGCACAGCAGAAATGGTTTTCTTAGCCCTTTCCTTGGCCTTTGTTACGGCAACAGGTGCAACTCCAGGGCATGAGCTCTGTCATCATGGGAATCAGTTTGACCGTTTTATGGGTCAAGCCTTGATGACGCCAATTAGTATGGCTGATTTCTATGTTTATCATAATTTCCATCATCATATTCATGTAGCGACCCCACTAGATCCTGCAACGTCCCCATATGGTGAAAATTTTTGGAGGTTTGCACTTAGAAGTACAGTATTAAAGTCAATTACTGCATGGAAAGTAGAAGCGGAACGCCTTGGCCGAAAGGGGTCAAGTTGGATAAGTTTAGATAATAAAATGATAAAAATAACCATGGCACAAATCGCATGGTTTTCACTACTTGTTTATCTTTTTGGCTGGATTTCATTGCCGTTATTTATTATGCAATATCTTTTCCCAAGGCTGCTATTAGCCACAGCAGACTTTGCAGAACACTATGGTTTGATGCGTAAACAGCTTGAAGACGGTAGCTATGAAAAAGTAAGGGCAGAACATGCTTGGGATGACAGTATGATTATTAGTAGCTTTTTTATGTGCCAAATTGATCGGCATTCAGACCATCACGCGAATGTAGGGCGGCCTTATCAGATATTAAGGGTGATGGATAAGGCACCACGTTTACCATTAGGTTACCTAAATATCTTATTTGTAACGATGTTTCCTCCTTTATGGAGAAAAATCATGCATCCAATTATTGAAGAGTTTTATGACACAGCAGATATCGTGCCTTATGCATTGCCTAATACCTTGCCCGAGCGTTTTCTTGATAGAGCGGTTATAGCAGAGAAGTAGAGCGACAAATTAAGAAAGGAATAAAGGCCTTTTTCAGTGCAAAGGCATACATAGGAGAGCAATATGGTAAATAACATAGATTACAATCACCTGATTCAATCGGACAAGGTTCATGGGTCTTTATATACATCAGAAGATATCTATGCTGATGAAATGGAAAAGATTTTTCAAAATAGCTGGTTTTATGTCGGGCATGAAAGTGAAGTTAAGGAGGTAGGCGACTTTATTGCAAGGGATATAGGCCGCTCAGCATTGATCATGGTCAGGGATAAAGATTCTACAGTGAATGTAATGGTGAATCGCTGTGCGCATCGAGGCAATAACTTATGTAATGAAATGGAAGGCAATAAACGCAATTTTTCTTGCCTATACCATGGTTGGGTTTTTGGCTTAAATGGTGACTTGTTAGACGTACCTTATCCTGATGGCTTTACTAAAGAGAAAAAAGACCATGGGTTACAGACATTAATTACAGATAGTTATCGGGGGTTTGTTTTTGCAAGCTTTAACGAACCAACGATAAGTTTTGATGATTACTTGGGAAATGGTAAGCAGCTGATAGATCGGGCCTGTAACCTGTCTCCAGAAGGTGAGGTGGATTTAACAGGTGGTTGGGTGCGTCAAAAGTTTGATGCAAACTGGAAAATGCTGCCCGAGAATGATACGGATGGTTACCATGTAAACTATGTTCATCAATCATTTGTTCAAGTTATTCCTTCTCAATATAACGAATTTGTGGGCGGAGAAGACACCAACCAAGGGGTGATCAGAGACTGGGGCAATGGCCACACGGAAATTGATTTTGCCGCAGGCTATGTCAATACACTTGATTGGCTGGGCTCAACGGTTGAAAAGTCCAAATCATATGTTGAAAAAATGCACGCGGCATATGGCGAAGAAGAAGGCAACAAGCGGTTGTTTGATGGGCCGCCACATGCTTGTATTTTCCCTAATTTATTTTTAGCAGAAATGAATATAGTTATTTTCCAGCCGACCAGTGTTAACTCTTGTGTGCAATGGAGCACGCCGATGTTTTTAAAGGGGGTGCCAGAGTTGAACTTTAAGTTACTGAGACAAAGCGAAGGCGCATTAGGCCCTGCTGCTTTTTTATTGGCAGATGACGCAACGATAGCTGAACGCGCGCAAAAGGCGCTTCAAGCCGGTACACCTTGGTGTGATCTAAGTAGGGGGCTGGATCGAGAAACGGTAAGAGATGATGGTGTTAAGGAGTCGCGAATGAGTGATGAAACGTCAAACAGAGGTTTTTGGCACCACTATCGCTCAGTAATGTTGGGAGAAAAGTAGCATGGGGAAGCAGGTGGCATTTGAGGTAACCAGGGAGCTTGAAGCCTTTATTATTCAAGAGGCGAAGTATGCTGATGAGGGACAATACCAGGCATGGTATGAATTATGGGCAGAGGACGCCGTTTATTGGGTGCCGCGCAAAGATGGTGACGATCCAGCGAAAAAGGCATCACATTTATACGATAATTATTCGAGGCTAACAACAAGGGTTAAGCAACTCAATACCGGTAACCGATTTAGCCAAGTACCTATTTCCGGTATGCGTCGTGTCATCTCAAATTACGAGTTCTTTAACGACAATGATGACAAGTTTAGGGTAGAGGCAAATTTCTATTTACCAGAATATTCTATTCAATCGGTACATAGTTTTAGGATATGGTCTGGTCGGTATACATATATCCTTAGCCGAAAAGGAGATAGCTTTCAAATACACTTAAAGAAAGTTAATTTAGTGAATGGGCTTGAACCTATACCAACACTGTCTTTCTTAATTTAGACTGATGAGCAGGAAGCCTTTATCAGCCGTTACCGGCATTGGGATGACTGAGTTGCGTCGCGATTACACGGTGGCTTCATGGGAGTTAGCCGTTGAAGCAATTGGTATGGCGATTAGCGATGCAGGCTTAAAGCATCACGATATTGATGGATTGCTGATTAATAAAAGCCCAATTGAAGATTTATCGGCAATGCCGATGGACCTTCAGGATTATGCTGGTCTTAGGGATTTAAGTTTGCTGAATGTTGTTGAAGCAGAGGGTAGCTCAATGATCCAGACACTACAGCAAGCAACGATGGCGATTCAATCTGGCTTGGCTAAAAAAGTGGTGTGTGTGTTTGCAGACACCCCTTTGCAACCAGGTGCTTCTGCCGCAGAATCCTTTGCAATCGCAATGCCGATGATGGGTAAATTGGGAACCGAGGTCGCAAATGGTTTTTACAGCGCGATAGCCGCGTATGCAATGGCTGCCCAACGATATTTAGCGGTATACAACAGAACAACCGATGACCTTGCAGCAGTAGCAATTGCAAACCGAGAATGGGCAAGGCTTAATCCGCTAGCTAAAATAAAAAAACCGATGACGATGGCAGATCATCATGCATCACCGTGGCTCGTTGAACCACTACGGATGCTGGATTGTGCTTACCCTGTCAATGGGGCAATTGCTGTGGTGGTCAGTGATGTAGAAACCGCAAAAGCGGCCAAAGAATACCCCGCTTATATCTATGGAATGGGGCAAGGTCATAAAGGTAATACCAATCGCCGTGGTTATCAGCCCGAAATAGAAACGGGTGCAAAAATGGCTGCACAAACAGCGTTTAAGATGGCATGTGTCACGGTAGATGATATTGATGCCTGTGAATTTTATGATGCGTTTAGTATTTCCACGTTAATAAATTTAGAAATGTACGGTTTTTGTGAACCAGGAAAGGCGGCACAATTTATTGCAGAAGAAGGTATCGGTCCGGGTGGGCAATTACCCGTTAATACTGGCGGGGGGCATCTATCTGGCTATTATATGCAAGGCGCGACAGCGGTCTCAGAAGCTGTCATGCAATTACATAACCGTGCAGAAGGTCGCCAATTAAATACACTCAATAATATGTTAGTCACTGGCTATGGTGGACGGATGCAGTTCCATGCGGCGTTAGTTATGGGGCGATAGGAGGCACGATGGAATATCCAAAAGAAGATATTATTTGGCCAACGGTAGTTGATATTGCAAAACCTTATTATGAGGCAATGCAGCAACATAAGTTACTTATTCAGCATTGTTCGTCCTGCCAAACCAGTCTACCACCTGCACAAAAAGTGTGTGATGAGTGTGGTGGCAATGAACTCGAATGGTTTGAGGCTAAGGGCACAGGGGTTATATATAGTTACGTGGTTTTTCACCGTAGTTTTCACCCCTATTACGATGACAAAATACCTTATACAGTGGCCTTAGTTGAATTAACTGAAGGTCCACGAGTTATGGGCCATATAGTAGCGAGTGATGGGCAGCCATATCAAGTTGGTACAGCGGTGAGAGCACACTTTAAAAAAATAGATAAAAAAAACGAGTTGCTTTATTTTAAATTAGATGGAGAGGAGCATTAATTGACAACATTAGTTAGAGATTACCTGGTTCGTGCGGCGAAAGCGATGCCAAAAAGAATAGCTTTTTATGAAGGAGAAAGGTCTATCGATTGGGCTACGCTGAACGAGCGGGCGTGTCGGTTTGCAAAAGCCTTACAAACAAAAAATATTGGTAAGGGCGATGTGGTCGCTATTTTATCTCACGAGCACATTGAAATTTATGAGGCTTTTCATGCCTGCTTAAAATTAGGTGCGCCACGGGTTGGTGTTAACTGGCGCTATTCTCCTAAAGAAATGTTGTATGTCATCCAGAACTCAAAAGCGAAAGTAGTATTAGTACAAGCTAACTGTGTGCCATTGATGGGCAATGTTGCCGAGCAATTGATATCCGAAGGTGTTTTATTGATTGGTTATGGTGGAGATCACAACCTGCCTTATGACTATCAAGAGTTGTTGGCAAAAAGTGATGGTAAGGTTGACCTGCCCGTACTTGAAAACGATGACTTGGCAGCCATCAGTTATACATCGGGTACCACAGGTTCGCCAAAAGGCGTGCTTTTATCCCAGCATGCGCTTAAAGACGCGATGATAAATACGGTGTTAAACATGGGGCTCACGCCAGATGATGTATGGTATGCACCCACGTCATCGGCTTGGATTACCTTTGTACTCATAACAATGAATACAGTTAATGGAATGACATCAGTGCTTCCAGAGGGTGACTTTGATGTTGATCAATACTTTGAACATATTAATAAGCGGAAAGTAACGGTAACCATTATGGTGCCATTGATGATGCGCCGGATGATTCAAATCATGGAAGAAACGGACATTAAAATCCCATCCGTGCGACTAATAACCTATGGTTCATCACCAACAACGCCACAGTTAATCCGTAAAGCTGCTGAGACCTTCAACTGTGATTTAATGCAAATGTATGGTGTTACCGAAACCACAGGTGGTTGGATTTGTTTTATGAGACCAGAAGATACTGAAAGAGGTCTAAATGGTGAGGACCATCTTCTTCGTTCATGTGGTCGGCCAGCATTACATTTTGATATAGAAATTCGTGATGATAATGGCGCCGCTTTAGAGCCAAATACTAGCGGTGAAATTTGGTTAAAATCTGATACCTTAATGAGTGGTTACTTGGATTTAGAGGAGCAAACCAAAGAAGTGCTTAACAAGGGTTGGCTCAGAACTAATGATTTAGGCTATCTAGACGATGAGGGCTTTCTTTACCTAACGGATCGTAAAAATAACCTTATTATTACTGGCTCGGCTAATGTTTTTCCAAGCATGGTTGAAAATGTTTTAGATGAACATCCTAATGTTGCTGAAGTAGGTGTTATTGGTGTGCCACACCCTGAATGGGATGAGGCGGTGGTCGCGTTAATTATTGCCAAAGATAAAGCTGCGTTTGATTGCGATGAAATGGTTGCATTTAGTAAAGCAAGAATGGCAAAGTTTGAAGTGCCCAAACATATCGTACTAGTAGACGAGTTGCCAAAAGGGTTGACGGGGAAAATGCTTAAAAAAGATATGCAAGCGATGTTTAAAGATGGTCGTCTGTCGGTGCCATGGGACTTAGCTTAGGAAATACCTGCAAGCAGTTATCTGCAATTAGTTATTCGGTAAGAAGCTTGTCAGCTAACTGAAACATGGCTGTCATTTTTGAGTGTTAATGTTTGCGATATATTTTATTGCGAATAACTACTCATATGCCTGACACTGATGTCTTCTATACTGCGCTTGCTCTATTATCCTTTTTCTTTTTAATAAAAGTCTCAACACGACTGAAGCTTTCTAGGGCTAAGCATCCCTCTGTCCGAGGACATTCAAAATGGGCTAGGCGAATTGCTAAATGGGTTCCTTATTTTTCTTACGATGAAGAGGCATTCTTTAGTAGCGATGAAGCTCCAATAGCTGTCGTTAATCAACGAAAAAAGGGTTTTAAGCAGCTAAGTGAAAGCTTAGCCTGCCACTCGCCAAAATCTACCGGGTTTTATGCCAGCTTAGAAGACAGTGTATCGGATGTACGCTTTACTAATTTATATCGAGTTCCCTATCCGTACCGTAACTACCTTGGTGAGCATATAAAACCAGCCTCAATTGTCACTGAGTCCTCAGGTGTTATGCTGAAGGATCTCGATGGTCGCTGTGGAGTTGACCTGAGCGGTTCCTATGGGGTGAATGTTTTTGGCTACGATTTTTATAAGTCTTGCTTGAAAAAAGGGTTCGAAAACGCACAAAACCTGGGCCCTGTCTTGGGGCCTTATCACCCAATAATTAAAAATAATGTTGAAGAATTGAAGCGAATATCTGGTCTTGATGAGGTGTCGTTTCATATGTCTGGTACAGAAGCAGTTATGCAAGCGGTACGCTTGGCTCGTTATCATACCGGTAAGCGATATTTAGTTAGATTCTGTGGTGCTTATCATGGCTGGTGGGATGGGGTTCAGCCAGGCATTGGCAACCAACGTAAAACTAATGATGTTTATACATTACGTGATATGAGTGAACGTACGTTGAGTATTTTACGAACACGACGTGACATTGCCTGTGTGTTGGTTAATCCGTTGCAAGGGCTGCATCCAAATTCAGATGCCTCAAGTGACGCTATGTTGGTTAATAGCGAAAGAGCGGCGGCCTTTGATAAGACAGCGTATAGCGAGTGGTTACAAAAACTTCAGCAAGTGTGTAAAGAGCGCTCCATTGTATTAATTTTTGATGAGGTATTTACCGGGTTTAGGCTCTCTCATAAAGGCGCGCAAGGTTTTTTTGCTGTGCAGGCCGATTTGGTTACTTATGGTAAGACCGTAGGTGGCGGTTTACCGGTGGGTGTTTTATGTGGCAGGCATCATTTAATGCAGCGTTTTAAAGAAGATCGGCCGGCGAATGTGTCTTTTGCGCGTGGCACGTTTAACTCACACCCGTACGTTATGACCAGTATGGATGCTTTTTTACAAGCACTGCAAACAGAAGAGATTCAACGCTCATATCAAGTGCTAGAGCAGGTCTGGAACGATAGAGTGCAGCAGATGAACCAAGCATTAAAGGAAGCGAATGTGCCAGTCAAAATGGTCAACCTCAGCTCTATTCTCACTGTTTTATATACCCAACCGAGTCGCTATAACTGGATGTACCAGTATTACCTCAGGGAGGAAGGCATCCTGCTTAGCTGGATTGGAACAGGCAGGCTGATTATGAGCCATAACTTTACTGATGAGGAATTCGCTGAGGTGATTAAACACTTCGTATCGGCTGGCCTAAAGATGAAAAAAGATGGCTGGTGGTGGCAGCATTCGGCATTAACGAATAAATGGATAAAAAGGCGGATGTTGAAGGATATGGTGAAATCGGTATCAGCAAAAAGGTTAGTGCAAGAGGCGAAGCGATGATTGACTTTACATCGAATGCGGTTATTAGTGATTTTCGCCAGTCATTAAAAGATGAGTTTGGAGAGTACCTGAGTACAGCACAAGAAGGCTTGGATTACGAAAACTGTCTGAAGATTGATTTTCACTGCCATGATCACAATAGTGATGTGCCCGATGAACTTTGGGGAAGAATCCTTGGCTTACCAGAAACATGGCTTAAGACGGATAACTTGGTTAAATGTTTACATAAAAATGACTGCGACGTTGTGACGATAACCAATCATAATAATGCTCGGTCATGTTGGGAGTTAATTGCTGAAGGGAAGGATGTGCTGGTAGGTACTGAATTCACCTGCTATTTTCCTGAATATAATTTATTTGTTCATGTGTTAGCGTATGGTTTTAATGCAGAGCAAGAAAAACACCTTAATAAAACACGCGAAAATATTTACCAATTTTTAAAATTCGCAGCTGCTCAAAATATACCCGTTATATTGCCTCACCCGCTTTATTTGTATACACGTGATAACAATATCGATCAGGCTTTATTCGAGAAATTAGCGGTCATATTTCAGCGCTATGAAGTGCTCAATGGTCAACGAGATTTATGGCAAAGTGTTTTAACCTTAAATTGGGTAAAAACGTTAACGCCTGAAAAAATCAATTTGTATGCTGAAAAGCACGGTTTAACGCCAAGTGATTATGCTGTTGATCCTGACAAACCCAAGGTATTAACGGGTGGCTCGGATGATCATATGGGTGTGTTTGCAGGCGAATGTGGATCGTACCTCTATGTGCCAGACTTAGCTGAGCGCTTGAAAAAAGAAAAACCCTCTGCGTTAGCCCTAGAAGCGTTGATTGAAGGGCGTGTCGTGCCATTTGGTTATGTAGAAGAAAATCAAAAACTGAATATCGCCTTGTTGGACTACTTTGCACAAGCCGCCGTTAAAATAGAAGACCCAGGCTTACTCAGGCTGTTTTTTCACCGAGGAGAAACATCAGATAAAGTAGCCTGCTTTATTATTGCTAACTTGTTATTGGAGCTTAAAAAGAGCAAGAATTCTCAGAATTTTTTTAAATTTATTCATAAGGCGCTCCAAGGGAAAAAGCCGAGTAAACTACTGACTTGGAAGGTAAAAAAAGATTATAAATTTTGCATAGAGCACCTAGAGCGCATTGCTGATAGTAAGGTTGGGCCACCGGATGTTTTTGTTAATACAGTTAATACATCTGTTCAGGTACTCTATAAAAAACTAAGTTTACTAATTGTACAGAGGCTAAAGACGTCATCGGTTGGCTCGGGTAAGCAGTTAAACCGCTTTTCTACAGCGGATTTGACCAGTAAGTTTGAAATTCCCAGCCAGTTAACGGCGCTGTTTTATAAAGACAAACCCCAGCAAGATTCCATCAGCAATATTAATATTGGTGAGCTATTAGACCATCTATCGTTTCCTATGTTGGTGAGTATGGTTCTCTTTAGTGCAACATTTGCTAGTACACGGTTGTTATACCAAAACAGATCATTCCTTAATGACTTCTCAGAGCGTTTAGGGTGTAACCAACACCCTAAACGTGCGCTTTATTTAACCGATACGCTCAGAGATAAAAACGGTGTTTCTAATTCACTGTCAGCCAAACTTAAGGAAATTCAGCAGTCAGACTTGCCAATAGATTTCCTTGTTTGTAGTGCTGACATTGAGGAAGAGGCACATTTATATGTTGTTGAGCCAATAACAACGTTTAGTGTTGGGAAGTTTGGTGAGCAAGAACTTAGAGTGCCTGATTTTCTTGAAGTGGCGAAGGTGTTTTATGAAGGGGGTTATGATCGAATTATTTGTTCAACCGAAGGTCCTATGGCGATTGTTGCACTGGTACTTAAGCATATGTTCAATGTGCCGGCATTCTTTTTTATGCACACTGACTGGGTCGAGTTTATTAAAAATACCACAGACCTAACGCAACATGAATTAGATAGAGTTAGGCGTGCACTTCGCTTCTTTTATAAGCAATTTGAAGGCGTTTTTGTGCTTAACACGGAGCATCAGTCATGGCTCACTGGACACCATATGCAATTAGAAGAAAGTCGGGTGCACTTAACTGCACATCACGTCGGGAAATTTGATGATATTCAAGTCACGCCATTGAGAAAAGAAGAGCTGTTTAACGATGCCAACAGTGAAACACCGGTGCTGCTTTTTGCCAGCCGCTTAAGCAAAGAAAAGGGCATATTCGATTTGCCGTTTATTTATCAAGAACTGAAAAAAAGGCTGCCAGATATTCGCTTTGTGATAGCCGGGTCTGGGCCAGATGAAGACGAATTAAAGGCTCAAATGCCAGAGGCAAATTTCCTTGGGTGGGTGGATAAGCAAACAATGGCAGCTGCTTATGCAGGGCTTGATTTAAAAGTGTTCCCATCACGTTTTGATACGTTTGGAAATGTTGTTTTAGAAGCATTTACCCAAGGCATGCCAGTGATTGCATACAATACAAAAGGCCCCAAAGATATTATTGAAGATGGAATTAATGGATTTTTGGTTGAAGATAAGCAGCAAATGGTTGAGCAAATAGAGCAGTTTTTTTCAAGCAATGTTAATAAAGCGGCGATGCGAGAAAATGCCCTTAATAGATGTCAGCAATATCAAGCGGAGCCAATAATGGCTGAATTTATGACAAACCTCGACCTTAACGATTAATAAAAAAGTGAATGTCGTTGAAGGTTAGTGCGGCTTGAGACAGATGGTTTCTAGGCTAACGCGAATGGAACGGTTAAATTTCTTATTAACAAACCGTATACCCCGTAAACTTTTCACTCACCTAATGGGTTGGTACAGCAAGATACAAAGCCCAACGCTAACAAGCTTATCCATCAGTATTTGGCGTATTTTTTCACCCGATTTGGACTTTTCCGAAGCAAAAAAACATAGCTTTAATTCATTGCATGAGTGTTTTATTCGCCAACTAAAAGAAGGGGTAAGGCCGATAGATACGTACAAAGGAGGCGTTGTTAGCCCTTGTGATGGCATTGTTGGTAGTCATGGCAAGGTCGATAATGGGGTGGTCTACCAGGCGAAAGGTTTTCCCTATCACGTTGCCGATTTAATTCCGGATAAGGCGCTGCAGAAACGGCTACAAAACGGCTGTTATGTAACGTTAAGGCTAACCTCAACGATGTATCATCGTTTTCATGCACCCATCGATTGCGAGGTAGATAAGGTTACATATATCTCGGGCGACACATGGAATGTAAACCCAATTGCTTTGACCCGGATTAAGAACTTATTTTGTAAAAATGAGCGAGCGTTTATAGAGTTAAAAACAGGGCACAAAGATGAGTGTCTTGTGCTGGTGCCCGTTGCAGCTATTTTGGTGGCTAGCATGCAGTTTCACTGTTTAGCAGCCCCCCTGAATCTTCGCTATAAAGGACCTAATGTCTTGCCTTGCTCAGCCCTTTATAACAAAGGGGATGAGATGGGTTATTTTGAACATGGCTCAACTATTTTAGTTTTTGCCTCCAGCGAATTTGTAATAAACGAAGGCATTAGACAGGGCGAGTGTATAAAAATGGGTTCGCTGCTGTTACATAAAGCTACGTTTCGATAGTAATTAAAAGCTATTACAGTTCGCTAAACGGTCATGAGGGTGACATGCTAATGTCATATAAAGACGGCAAGCTGGTGTAAATTAATGATTGGAATTTCACCATGGGTTTTTTTGAAGAGCTACGTCAACAGCGCTGGGATGATCACCGTTACTATCATCATAATAGAGTAAACCAAGCGCTACATCTTTTTAGTGCAATGAGTTTTCTACTTAGTTATTACTACTTGTTTAAAGACCCAGTTGTTGCGGTTATGGTTGGTTGGTTAATTGCAATGGTGTTAAGGCAGATAGGGCACTTCTTTTTTGAACCTAAAACCTATGATGATGTTAATAACGCATCACATGAATATAAAGAGAAAGTGAAGGTGGGTTATAACCTACATCGTAAAATAATTTTATTGAGTGTTTGGCTGCTGTCGCCTCTATTTTTATTGATAAGCCCTAGTTTTTTCGGCTTATTTGAACACGCCTCATCGAGCTATGATTATTTATACAACACCTCAATTCTTTGGTTGATTGTTGGTATTGGCGCTATTTTATTTAGAACGATTCATTTGTTTTTTATTATGGGCGTTCAATCCGGTTTGGTCTGGTGTAGTAAAATTATGACAGACCCGCTTCACGACATTTTTATCTATTACAAATCACCGTACCTTTTATTAAAGGGCGATATGTATGATGAAATGAGTGATTGGTATGATGAAGATTTACAGGGCAGTCTAAAGAAAAGTGGCCGTGTGGGCTAGCGAATGAAAATAGCGATAGCAGGTGCAGGCTATGTAGGCATATCGTTAGCTCTGCTACTGTCACAACGTAATCAGGTTGTTATTTTTGATATTTCAGCAGAGAGAATTGCTTTATTAAAACAGAAAAAATCGCCTATAGACGATTCAGACGTTAAGCAGTTTTTAAAGGATGACAGTCTTTCCTTGGTGGCTACCAACGATCAATATGAGGCGTATAACGAGGCTGATTATGTCATTATTGCCACGCCCACCAATTACAATGTGGATACCAATGCTTTTGATACCTCTTCTATAGAAACGGTTGTTGGCGATGTTTTGAGCATTAACCCTGAGGCTGTGATGGTTATTAAGTCAACGATTCCAGTTGGCTATACCTATAAAGTAAGGGAGCAATACGGTACAAAAAACATACTGTTTTCGCCGGAGTTTTTACGCGAAGGAAAAGCACTGCATGACAATTTGTACCCTTCTCGCATTATTGTTGGTGAAAAATCAGAGCGAGCAAGAGTGTTTGCTAAGCTGTTGGTGGATGGTGCAAAACTGCCGGCTGATGAAATACCGATATTATATACACACTCAACGGAGGCCGAAGGGGTTAAGCTGTTTTCAAACACGTACCTTGCAATGCGGGTTGCCTACTTTAATGAACTCGATAGCTATTGCGAGTTACATCAATTAGATACGCGTCAGGTGATTGAGGGCGTTGGTCTAGACCCAAGGATTGGTAAGCATTACAACAACCCGTCATTCGGTTATGGTGGTTATTGCTTACCTAAAGATACCAAGCAATTATTATCAAACTATCAACAAGTGCCGAATAATTTAATTAAAGCCATTGTTGATGCCAACAATACGCGTAAGGACTTTATTGCCGAGCAAATTATAAAAACCCAGCCAAAGGTAGTGGGTATATATAGACTTATTATGAAGCAAGGCTCCGATAACGTTCGTTCTTCAGCCGTGCAGGGTATTATGAAGCGTATTAAAGCCAAAGGCATTGAGGTGATTGTTTATGAGCCAGTGCTGGAGGAGGCGAGTTTTTTTAATTCGCCGGTCATAAGCAATTTGGATTCTTTTAAAAGCCAAGCGGATCTTATTGTCGCCAATCGATTATCAAATGATTTACACGATGTGCTGTGCAAAGTGTATACAAGGGATTTATTTGGTAATGATGCATAGGTGAGAGCAGAATCGTTGCAGCCAATATAAGCTTATTTATAACGCACAGTTCTTTCAAATAAAATTAAGCACAGGTAGCTTGCCGAACCGTATAGTTGTGGGTAAGTTGCCTGCTTCAATTGATCAAAAACGCAAAGGGTTTGGAGCTAATATTGGTTTTCGCTGAGAAGAGGCTTTTTTATGAAAGAGCCGATAAAAAGCTGGCTACGTACTCTATGAGTAAATACATATCAGCTATTTATCGGCAAGTATGACGGTTTTAGTTGTATTGAGCGTCTTCCATAAAGGCTTCTATCCACATTTTGCATAGTGGTGAGCGAACAATGTCTTCAACTTGAAACTCTATAATAGGAACCGGTAAGTTTAATTTGTTGATCAGTTGTAGAACTTTGTGTAAGCCATTGGAGCCCATGATGTCAGATTGCATAATATCGCCATTGATGATGACTCGTGAATTGTCGCCAACACGGGTAACAAACATTTCCATTTCTTTCGGACTAGTATTTTGTGCTTCATCTAAAATAACAAATGCATCATTAAACGATCGTCCGCGCATGGTTTCAAAAGGGGCTATTTCTAAGTTGCCGTTTTTAAGCATGGTGTCATAGGTTCCGTCGCCTAATTGCTGCCGAATAACATCGGTAAATGGGGCCACCCAAGGCGCCATTTTTTCAGTTAACGTGCCAGGGAAAAACCCCAGTGACTCCGATGCAGATACATTAGGCCGTGTTAAGACAATTTTGTTAATTTCGCCATCAAAATACATACGTGAAGCTAGCGTAGCCGCTATGTATGTTTTACCTGTACCGGCGGGGCCCATCACGCAAACCATATCATTTTCAAAAATGGCTCGAATATACTCTTTCTGGGTGAAATTTTTAGCCAATATTTCCGGGCGGTTATCAACGACATAGAACTTTTCCTTTTTACGACGGGCGCTCATAAAGTTATCTCCAGATCATTTAGGGGGGGTAAAGCGAGTGATGATTAAGTATTAGGTCGAAAATAAGTAGATGGCTTGCTACAGCACATATGAAAATACTAAGTAAGCTGAAGAGCGCGATTAATGCACCCTTATCCATATTGTTTAAGCTTATTAGACTTATATGCCTGACTTTATTTTTCTTTGGTCTATTAAATACACCGTGATGGCTTATCGGTTGAGGCTTGTTATCTGCGCGCAAGTTTTTAGCAAAGGTGGCACTGTGAGCTAATGATGAGGGAGCATTAGCGACCAATGTCATCGACCTTGGTTTTTTTGAGTTTTGCTACTACCTGACGCAATCACGCTATTCATTCGAACAATCCCTGAAGCCAGTATTAAACTTAAATAGCTAATGTAGTGATGTTTTATCACAGTTCTTTAAAGCTGTATAGCCGTCATGACGGTTGATTTTGGGCTTATTTAGCTTGAAGGCTTTTTTTGCTAGACTAAGAAATAAGCATGGTCAGCTTTAGTATGGGTATTCTAAGCATTATTCTTGATATTTTACTGAGTAAGCATATAGAGCAGCCGTTAAACTGCACGATTAGTAACGAATATAAAATTGAGATATCAAGATGATGAAAGCATGTACAGCGGTATTGCCCAGTAAAAAACTAGTTTGGTTGATGCTTATTGTCTTCAGTCTTCTTTTGGAATCGGTTGCGTTAATTTATCAGTATGTTTTGGATTACCCTCCTTGCGTTGTGTGTATTCAAATACGAATTTTACTTGTTGCGATGATTGTCATTTCGTTAATAGGGCTGTTATTAAGGGCTTATATGTTTTCACGCTTTGTTAGTTTATTGGCCTTGTTAGCTGTGTGTGGTGTTTCTATCGAGCGCTCTTGGATGTTATTGGGCACAGAGCGGGGCTTTATTTTTGGCAGCTGTGGTTTTGATTTAGGCTTGCCAGCTTGGTTAGCGCTTGATGAATGGCTGCCGTTTGTTTTTAAAGTACAAACGACATGTAGTTATACACCTGAAATAGCGTTTGGCATTACGATGGCGGAAGCCTTATTGGCCTTTTTTAGTGTGATGGCCTTATTTATTGTTTATTTATTATTTGTTATTGCGAAACCAGCTGAATAGGGCTTTATCAACAATAGTGTATCGTTTAGAGCAATATTGCGATGCTAAGCAACAAGGGTATCGATACTACAACGGCAACATTGCTTGCTAGATAAAGTGGGTGTTTACCAATGCACTCTTTATGTTTTATCGCACCATATAAAGCAACGCATGCCAGTGGCATAGGCGTTAAGGCAATCCAACTTTGGCTGGGCAAATAACCAATCAAAACATTAGCAGTAATTATTAACATTGTTAAAAGTGTGAATAAACCGTAAATAAAATTACTTAGGTTAAAGCCGTAGGCAATTGGAAAGTGGTTGCGCCCTATTTGAGCATCGGCTTGTATATCGGGGTATTGATTAAGCAGTAATAGGTTATTAGCGAGTAAAAAAGGAATTACGCCAATGACAAAGCTTTTAGCCAAATATTCGCCGGTTAATACAAACTGGGTGCCCACGACCATCAAAATGCCAAAGCCTACCCCCGGTGTGAGGAGGCAAATGATGGGGCGTTTATTGATGTATTGAGTATATGTCAGTATTAAGCCTATTCCAATCAGCCCGATCGGCAATAATCGAAGGCCACAGTGCGAGAGGAAAAAACAGCCGATCAAAGTGGTTAGAAGGAGAGAAAAAATGCCAATATAGAAGACCATATTGGCATTGTCAGGGTGTTGAGGTAAGGCACCACTGCCACCTGAAAAAGGTGTTTTTATCGTGATTGAATCTAGCCCGCTTTTGAAATCAAAATATTCATTAAGGGTGTTGACGCTGATGTGGGCCAATAAAGCGCCGGTTAGTGCCAGCAACAGAATGGGAATGCTAATGTCTGGCTGGCTAGAGATCGCAATACTGGCTCCTAGGAACACACAAGCCATCGTTAAAATCAAGAACGGCAACCTCATCGATAAAGTGGCGACGGCGAGCATCATGGATTAAGAATGCTAAATTAGACGCAAGATTTTACAACACCACCATCAACGCGTACGGCAGCGCCGGTGGTTGCCGAGGCTAACGGGCTGCATAAATAGGTGACCATGTTGGCGACTTCTTGTGTATCAGCAAAACGTTTGATCAGTGACGAAGGCCGCATAGATTGGAAAAACTCTTTTTCGAATGCTTCAAACTCTTGACCGCCGCTGACCTGATCGACAAATTCAACGACACCTTCCGAGCGTGTAGGGCCAGGTAACACGGCATTCACAGTAATGCCGGTACCTGCACACGTTTCTGCTATACCGCGTGAAACTGCCAGCTGGGCTGTTTTGGTGGTACCGTAATGAATCATTTCTTGCGGAATTTGTATGGCGCTTTCACTACTAATAAAGATAATTCGCCCCCAGTTTTTTTCTCGCATATAGGGTAAATAAGCACGTGATAGTCTGACTCCGCTGAGAACGTTAACGTTAAAAAACCGTTCCCAGTCCTCATCAGGAATATCCATAAAGTCTTTTGGCTCGAAAATACCTAGGGCGTTGACTAAAATATCTATGTGAGGGCGCTCGGCGGTTAGTTGATCACAGCCTTTGCTGGTTGAAAGGTCAGCGCTTATATATTCAACCTGTGCTTGCGGATATTCAAGCAGGATTTTTTCTTTAGCTGCGACCAATTTGGCTTCACTTCTGCCGTTAATAATAAGCTGTGCGCCTTCTGCTGCGAGCGTTTTGGCGATGGCAAAACCAATGCCTTGGCTAGAGCCTGAAACGAGGGCTTTTTTATCTTTAATTTGTAAATCCATTATGTGTTTTCTCCGAGTGTTGTTGCTTTTTCCTTCGCTATAGCAATGGCATTGTTCACTGAGTTTGGGTCGGCTAAAGTGGGTTCTATCAAGACACTATTTATTTCCCTAAAGCCAATAAAGCCTAAAGCCATTTCTAGGTAAGTTTTTTGAAAATCCATGCCCTTCGCCTCAGGAGTGCTGTATTCGCCACCACGAGAATAAATGGCGGTAACCGGTTTTCCTGTCACTAACCCAAAGAAGCCGGTCTCGGGGTTAACGCTAAAAGTAAGGCCAGGTTGAGTGATGATATCAATATAGTGTTTTAACTTATAGGGGATGGAAAAATTCCACATAGGAACGCTAAGCAAGTAGCAATCAGCGTTTTTAAATTGCTCAATAAGCGTAACGATCTGTTGCCATGCAAGGGCCTCAGCTTCATTGGGGTTTTGGCCGTGTAAGACACTGTATTTGGCATTCAGGCGATCGCCATCAAACTCAGGCAAGTTCATATCCCAAATATTTAATGTGGTAACAGTATTGTCTGCTGAAACTGATTTAAAGGCACGAATGTATGTATTCGCAACATCAGTAGAACTTGAGCGTTCACCGCGTGGTGATGCTTGAATATAAAGTAGTTTGCTCATAGTGTCCTCGTAAATTATTGAGTTGATATTTACCCTAACATCCCTTAACGAAGCTGTGAATTTTTTCATATTAGATGGAGCTAATTTGCGACGGGGTTTACAAAATTTATTTCATTCGAACGATTAAAAATCTCAGAAATAGCATGGTGTTATAGGTAAAAATTAGATGACTGAAAATATAGCTTGCCAATACAAAATTTTCATAGACAGCCACGAAGCATTATGATTTACTAATTAACGTTCGTTAGAATTTTGCGGGTAAACATAAATCCCACCTTCATAGGTCGGAGAAACTTCGGAGAAAGAGAATGGGAAATGCAAGTGTTATGGCGATACCGCCACTGGGCTCACATGAACTTGGTACGGAAGCTATTCCGTCCGATCATTATTCGTCGCAAGCCTTTTTTGAGCAGGAAAAGGAAAACATATTTAAGAAAACATGGTTGATGGCAGGCAGAGAAAGTGATGTTGCCGAGCATGGCGATTATATTACTTATTTTATTGATGCCTTAGAAGTCTCCATCATCATCACTCGAGATAAGCATGGGCAAGTGAACGCTTTTTATAATGCGTGTACACACCGAGGGGCGCATGTTTTGACTGAACCATGCGGTAAAGCAAAATTTATGACTTGTGGCTTTCATGGCTGGGTCTTTGACGCTGAAGGTCAGTTAGCAGACGTGCCGGGTGAAGATCTTTTTGGTGACTTTGATAAAAGTAAATTGGGCCTTAAGCCAGTATCTGTTGATGTATGGGGTGGGTTTGTTTTTATTAACCTTGACCCCAAGCCAAGTGTTCCTCTGAAAGAGTACCTACAGCCGCTTAATGAGTCTTTTGACAAGTACCTAGGCAATAAAGATTGGACGTGGAGCTATGGCTGGCGCTCTACATTTAATGCCAACTGGAAATTATTGGTGGATGCACAAATCGAAGGCTACCACGTTGATCAGACTCACCGTAATACCATCGCGGGTGCTATCCCGGGTACTTATGCGCCAGCTGATGTTTATCCAGACAGTATTGGCGTGCCGGCAAGAGTTTGTGCATACCGGCCGGAGGAAATGATGGGTATACAAACAGACGTTGCTCTATTGTCGGCCAAGCACGGAGCCACTTCTTTGTACACAAAGTCTGAAAATGAGTTTAGCGCAGATGATGGCGCTGGTGTTTTAAATGATGATCATCCGTTGTGGATTTTTGATGCTTATTTATTATTTCCTAACGTCGTTTTATTTATCCAGAAAGGCCAAATTCTAGTTCAAAGAACGCTGCCTATTTCGCCCGATAAGTGTCTTTGGGAAGTAGATTTCTTCCACACCGGTGAAATAGAAAACTTTGGCCAATTGTTCAATTCTGAACAAGGTCGTATTCAGATTAGGGATGTATTAACCGAAGACTTGTACACGGCTGAAGGCATTCAGATGAACTTTAATGCAGGCATCATAAAAGAGATCCATATTAATAGGCAGGAAATCCCTATTCGTGCTTATTACCATCGTCTTATGAGCGCAATGAAAGGAACAGGAGAATAAAATGAGCAACGCGATAGCACGCCCAGATACCAGTGATATTGAGGCTGAAATAAACAAATGGGCGCTTCCAACCACAGAAGATAGGCTGGTAAAGCGAATGAATAGCACAATGGATGAGATTAATTCATTCCATTATGCAATGTTACCAAAGCTGCCTGCGATCATTGATTACTTAAACCAATTTAAATTGGCTGACTTATCAGAAGAGGACCTTAAGCTATCAAGAGCAGCTCTTGCCATGTGTGAGGTTGATAATGCGGTGTATAAATGGAAAGCACCGATTTTAAACACCGGCATCGATACGTTGAGAATGGTTAAAAAGTCAGGCTTTAGCGACAGGGTTATCTTATGAGCGGTCGTCTAGCAGGAAAGGTTGCTTTAATAACAGGTACCGCAGGTGGTCAGGGCCGTGCAGCGGCAGAAATGTTTGCCGCACAAGGCGCAAAAATTGTTGGCTGTGACGTAAAAGAAGGCGAGCACGAGGAAACAGTTCGCCGGGTTGTTGATGCGGGTGGTGAAATGGTCAGCCGTGTTGTTGATTTAGGCGACGAAGATCAAGTAAAAAGCTGGATAGATTTTGCAGTAGAAAGCTACGGTGATTTTGATATTTTATATAACAATGCGTCCGCCGTACGTTATGGCAAGATTGATGAATTTTCAACCGAAGACTGGCACTGGCTAGTTCGTAATGAGCTGGATTTGGTGTATTACGCGATCAAACATGCCTTTCCAATTATGAAACGCCGAGGGGGTGGCAGTATTGTCAATACTGCGTCTGCTGCGGGTGTTATTGGGTCTACTTTTGCAGGTCATATCCATCAATTTGCACATTCCATGACAAAAGGCGGGGTGATTGCGATGACGCGAACATTAGCGGCAGAGTTTGCCGATGCCAAAATACGCGTTAATAGTATTTCCCCAGGATTAATTGAAACCCCCGCATTTGCTGTTTTCCCAGATAAAGCGCTGTTGAAGAAAATGATCGATGACATTATGAAACTACAGCTGATGGATGTATTAGGGCAGCCTGAAGATATTGCTTATTGCGCACTCTATTTGGCCTCAGAAGAATCCCGCTTCGCGACGGGGCAAAATTTTTGTATCGATGGTGGCCTCACGGCTATTTAATTAAACAATCACATAAGGAATGAACATGATTAAGCTTTATCATATAGAAGCTGAAGGGGATCCCTTCGGTGGCTCACGAAACGGTTGTAAAGCCGTTATTGCATTAGAAGAAATTGGTGTGGGTTATGAAATCAATGCATTAGATCGGATGGCTGATTGTCGACCTACCGATGCGCCTTACCGACAAATAAATCCAAATGGTGTCACACCCACGATAGATGATAATGGTTTTATTCTTTGGGAGTCAGGCGCTATTCTTCAGTATCTAGCCGATGCAAATCCATCATCTGGCTTATTACCAACAGATTTAAAAGAACGTGCCAAAGTTCTACAGTGGGTAGCGTGGGAAGGAGCATCCTTTGCGCCGGCTTTACTCAACTTCTTTTTCGCCATGACCGCGCCTGAGCCAGATGAAGCAACTGTTGCCAGTACCAAAGAAGCTTTCCTAAGCACGTTAGGTATCCTAAATAAGCAATTAGCAGGGCAAGACTATATCTGTGGTTATTACTCCATTGCCGATATCGCTATTGGCGCGATTACCTCGCTATCTTTTCTTCTTGGTCTTGATTTATCACCCTACCCGAACATTTTATCTTGGTTAGCTCGTTTGCGTGAAAAACCATCTTGGCAAGCAGCGCCAGCGGTAATGTCGGATATGGAGGCTGGTAAAGAACAAATTGGTTAATAGTCAATTCGAGTGCTTAGCCAAGGTATAGCGCTTAGGGAGGATAAGAGATGAGTAAGTTTGATTACAATAAATTAATAGATAATGAAGCAGCGCTGCAATCACGCAGTATTTTTTGGGAACCAGAGATTTATCAAGAAGAGCTAAAGCAGATCTTTAATCGCTGCTGGCTTTTTTTGGGACACGATAGCCAATTACCTGAAGCAGGCGACTTTTTAAGAACTTACATGGGCGAAGACGATGTGATCGTTGTGCGTGGTGAAGATGGTGAGGTAAGAGCCTTTTTGAATGCCTGTAGTCACCGAGGTAATAAAGTGTGTCATGCGGAGTGGGGTAAAACAAAAGCCTTTACGTGCTCATATCACGGTTGGGCGTATGACAATATGGGTGAGCTGGCTGCCGTGCCGCTAGAAGAATCAATCTATGACAATTTGGATCGTAGTAAGTTAGGTCTGGTACCGGTGGCTAGGGTACAAAACTACAAGGGAATGATCTTTGGTACCTTTGCCGAAGAAGGCCCGGACCTAGTGGAATACTTAGGCGACATGGCCTATTACCTAGATGTTGTACTCGATGCTTCACCAGAAGGGATGGAGCTTATCGGCACGCCATACCGAGTAGAAATACCCGGTAACTGGAAGCTACCTGTAGAAAATGCGATTGGTGATGGCTATCACGTAGCTTGGGCACATGCGGGTGCTATGCGAGTGGTGGGCACTATTGGTCAAGGACGTAGTGAATCGGTTCTTGGTATTGGCAAAGATAACACCGGCTTTGATGACTCAGGGCAATTACAAATTGCAATACCGCCACATACTATCTTATCCACACTCGATGGGCAGTCAGGCTATGCACTATATGATAATCCCGGGCCGTGCATTGAGCACCTTGAGCGAGTGAGGCCAAGTGTTGTGGAGCGTTTAGGTGAGGTGCGTGGCAAGCAACTACTAGGCTCAGAGACGCATATGGGGGTTTTCCCTAACTTGCAAATTATTCAGGGTTTAAACCTGCTGCGGGTTATTCACCCGAAAGGCCCAGGTGCTTTTGAGGTGGCAACCTATTCTATGGCAGATAAAAACACACCTGATGAGGTGAAAGATATTATTGTCAAACATGTCGGTCAGACATTCGGCTCAGCGGGTATTTTAGAAGGTGATGATGGTGATTTTACCGAAGCGATCACACACTCTCCCAATGGGTATGCAACTAGGCAAATGAAGGGTTGGCTGGGTATGGCTAAGGGGCGAACAATGGATTGGGATGGGCCTGGAGAAGCCTCCCCGGGTATTGTTAATGAGCTTTGTCAGCGAGAGTTTTATGCGCAGTGGCAACGAACTATGTTGGCTGAATCAGCCAGCGATATTTTGCCGCAAGCACCGGTACAGAAGGAGTCTGTCAATGGCTAGAAAACAAAAAATAGCGCCAGTGGGCAAAGACACAGATATGCAAACAGCTTATCGAATAGAACGGTTTTTGGCAGCTGAAGCACGTGTTTTGGATGAAGAACGTTACGATGATTGGCTGACCATGTTGGATGAAAACATTGCTTATAAAATGCCTATTCCAATGAATACTTATCGAAGGAACAGGCTAGGCAAAAGTTCCATTTGTGAAACGATGATCTACGATGAAAACTTTGAAAAGTTAAAGCAACGGGCAGCCAGAGAAGATACCGGCATGGTTTGGCTAAACGACCCAGCGACCCACCATGTTCGTACCGTAACAAATATTGAGTCGTTTTGTACCGATGAGGCGAGTGTTTACGATGTACGAAGTAAATTTACCTTGTTGCGCGCAAGACGCGATAAAGACCATATTAGCCATACCGGTACACGTAAAGATTTGTTGCGTGATACTGGTGATGGCCTGAAGTTAGTCGCAAGAACGGTGTTTTTACCTGCGCGGGTGATCGTCGACAAAAACTTAAACATGTTTTTCTAAGCATAAAACTAATTTAATTAAGGAGTCATAATGACAGCACGAATGGAAGGGCATAATGCCATAGTGACAGGTTCATCATCGGGAATGGGGCGTGCAACAGCACTTCGTTTAGCTTCAGAAGGGGCCAGTGTGTGCTTGGCAGATATTAATACAGAAGGTAATGCCGAAACGCTGGAATTAATTAAACAACAAGGTGGGCGTGCCATAGCACAATACTGTGACGTGTCAGATGAAACACTGGTAAAAGAAATGACCGCTTCGGCAGAAGCGGCTTTTGGTTCTGTCTCTATTTTATTTAATAATGCCGGTTTTGAAGACGGTGATGGCAATACCGATGAGTTGGACGTTGATGCTTGGGAAAAAGTGCAGTCGATTAATACACGAGGTGTATTTTTGGCCGCTAAATATGCACTTAAAAGTATGATAGCGGGTGGCAAAGGCGGCTCGATCACAACAACATCCTCTATTGGTGGGCTGATAGGTACACCTGGCGGTCTGCATTCTTACTGTGCTTCAAAAGGGGCGGTTATCTCATTAACTCGTTCATGGGCCGTCACGTATGCGAAGCATAAAATAAGAGCAAATGCTATTTGCCCCGGCCTTGTGTTAACCTCTATGGTTAAGAGAATTGGTCCAGAGTTTATAGAGGCAGCCTCTGGTATGACACCGTTAGGTCGGGGGGCGGAGCCAGAAGAAATTGCCAATTTAGTGGCGTTTCTTTCAAGTGAAGAATCACAGTTTATTACTGGGGCGATTATCCCCATTGATGGTGGGTATACGGCACAATGAGTCAATATCCAGCCTTCTCGTTAGATTTATTTCGCCTAGATGGGCAGATCGCGCTGGTTACTGGCGCGGGCTGCGGGTTAGGTAATGTATTTGCGCGCGCCTTGGCTTCAGCAGGCGCAACGGTCGTGTCGGCAGATATTAATTTGGCATCAGCGGAACAAACGGCTGAAGAAGTTCGCCTGTTGGGTGGTAAGGCTTTATCAGTTGAGGTTGATGTCAGTGATGTTGATTCAGTGGCGGCAATGAATAGGGCGGTACTTCAGGCATATGGCAGGCTAGATATTTTAGTGAATAATGCAGGTATCGCCAGTCCAGCAGATCGAATACATGAGATGCCAGTAGAAGACTGGGACCGTGTGAACGCGGTTAATACTCGGGGGGTATTTCTGTGTACTAAAGCAGTGCTTCGACAAATGATGGCACAAAAGAAAGGTTCTATTATTAATATTTCTTCGGTGGCTGGTTTGGGTGGTGTATCAAATGATTTGTCTGCGGTGGCTGCGAATTACTCTGCTTCTAAAGGGGCGGTAGCAACGTTGACCAAACAGATTGCTGTGGAATATGGAAATGAGGGTATTCGTTGTAATGCGATAGCGCCAGGCTGGCATTTGGGTACGCAGCTAGGCCGTGAAGCATTGCCGTTAAGTGAGGCTGATATTGCTGCGATGGTAGAGAAACTGCACGGGTTAACGCCGTTGAATAGAACAGGCGACCCTGAGGAGTTGGCTGGTTTATTGGTGTACCTAGCTAGCGATGCGGCTTCTTTTATGACGGGGCAAGTGATCGCGCATGATGGTGGTTGGACGGCTTGGTAAATTTAATACGTCGATAATAAAAAAGGGCTGATGGCGCACCCCTTTTTAGTATTCTAATACAGCACTTGTATTGCCTTGTTTGAGTTTTAGCGGCATTAAACGTGCGCTAATAGTTAGTTTAATCAAATTGATAGGCTGAAACGTTAACGCCCATAACATTGTCTTGGAAGATGTTTTTGCCTTGGTTGTTTCCGCCCGCTCCAGCAACGACCATTAACGGCAGTAGGTGTTCTTCCCGTGGGTGTGCTTGTCGAGCGGAAGGTGCGTTGAGCCAGTTGCCAAGTCGTTTGTTTCGTTCGTCGGGTTTAGACTCACAGGTGTTTGTTAGCCAATGATCAAATGTGGCGGCATGATTACCAATATCTTGCCCCCGCATTAAGGTGTCCATATTGTGAAAGCTCATACCACTGCCGAGAATTAAAATATCTTGTTCTCTTAAAGACTGAAGTGCAGCGCCAACTTGAATATGGTAAACGGGGTCTAAGTTATGTTGTAAGGACACTTGAACAACCGGAATATCCGCATCTGGAAACATCACTTTTAAAGGCACAAAGGTGCCGTGATCATAGCCATGATCGGGGTCAAGTGCACAGTCAATATCTGCATTTTTTAAAAGCGCTTGTATTTGCTTAGCAAGCTTTGGCGAGCCTGGAGCAGGGTAAGTCAGTTCGTAAGTATGTGGTGGAAAACCGTAGTAATCAAAATATAGCGGCGGGTGAGGCTGCGAGTTGATCCTAATAACGTCTTCTTCCCAATGTGCAGAAATAATAATAATGGCTTTTGGCTTTCTCGGAAGAATTTTATGTAGGTTTTGTAACCATGCTTTCATGGTGTCCCAAGTATCTGCAGGGCCACGCGTCCAATCCATAAAAAAACAAGGGCCGCCTCCATGAGGGATGTAAATAGTTGGAAAAATTGGGTTGGACATAAGCCTTAAATAACTATTGAATTAGGTAAGATATGATATATCATCTAACGCTTAAGTAACTAAAAAAAAGAGGGGGTTTAAATGAGTGATTCGAGAGTTAAGCTGTCGTGTGTATCCGTTGCGCTGCATTGGATTGTCGGCATTTCAATAATTATGTTGGTAGCCGTTGGTGTGTACATGACCGATTACAAGGTGTATGCCTTGTATCCTATCCATAAGTCGGTAGGAATGATTGTTTTTATCTTTATATTTGCACGTGTGGTCTGGCGCGTGAAACAAGGTTGGCCGGAGCCTGCAAGTACCTATAAATCATGGGAACATGCACTGTCTAAACTGGTACATTGGACGCTTATTATTGCGACAGTAGTGATGCCTGTTTCAGGAATGTTAATGTCGGGTCTAGGCGGGCATGGGCTTTCTGTTTTCGGCTTAGAGCTCTTGGCTGCAACACCAAATCCTGATGAGGCTGGAAAAATGATCCCTATTAATGGGCCTATTGCAGGGGTGGCGCACGAGACACACGAAATTGCTGGTAAGTTAATGTTTGTAGCATTTCTTTTACATGTATCAGGTGCACTAAAGCACCACTTTATGGATAAAGATGGTACTTTGAAAAGAATGCTTGGTCAGCGCATAGACTAAACATCAAAAGGGCGGGAAACCGCCCTTTTTTATTTGTTTGATTTTATTTAAACAACACCGATACACTAACGTGCTGTTGATCTCCAAGTCCTGTATAGATGGCAGTTAAACGACCTTTTTTTATAGGTACTGGCGAAGTAAGGCTACCAAGTGATAAGTAAGCGCCTGGCTTTAGAGGGTAATTTAAAGCCAATAGACGATCTCTTAGCCAACGAATAACATTAACTGGGTTGCCCATCAGCGAGGAACAGGCGCCAGTTTTTAAATGGCTGCGGTCCTCTTCGTAGACGATGCCGACTTGACAGAGGTTTAGGTTTTCAATCAATTCCATTGGAATCGGTTCCCCCATCACTCCATAACGAGCGCCGGTATTAATCGCCATCAGCATGTCGGCTGTTAACGGTTTATCTGTTGAAAAAAGCCTATCGGGTACCTCGATAAAGGGAATAACTTGGTCAATAGAGGCGAGTATTTCTTGATCGGTTTTTGCGTTATTGATGGCGGAATCTTTGATTCGTACCAATAAGTCAGCTTCTGCAAACGGGTGAGTGGCGGCGTTTATGTTGATTACGGCGGGGCTTTCTAGCAACATTTTATTTAAAAATATGCCTAGCAACGGCTGTTCAATGCCCATTTTTTGTTGAATGTCTGGGTTTGTTATAGCCGCTTTGTACCCAGCGATGCCGCCCCAATTTTCCGATAAGGCATAGACAACGTGTTTTTGAATTTCTAGCGCCGTTTCTGTTGTCAGTCCGGGAATGGCATCGGCCTCAGTGTTATCAGTAAAGTGCTGATAAATATCCAACGCTGTACGTGGTACAAAGTTTTCTTGGCGCATAAAAAAGATAGCCACGGCGGCCACGGCAAAGATTAAAAAGGTAAATTTAAATTTAAATTTCATAAGCTTTAACTGAAGAATTGAGTAAATACATGAGTGATGTCGTGATGGTCGGCGACCCCTGCGCTTTCGCGGATGCTATGCATTGCCCACATTGGGCAACCTACATCAACGGTTTGGATGCCTAGTTGTGCCGATGTCATGGGGCCAATAGTGCTGCCACAACCCAAGTCGGTTCGGTGGGAATATTGCTGATAAGCGACTTTAGCCTGTTCGCACAAATGAATAAATCGGGATTGAGAGGCACTGTTTGAGGCATAGCGAATATTCGCATTTACTTTGATAACCGGACCCTGATTAACGAATACCTTGTGCTCAGGTTCATAAGCATTAGGGAAATTAGGCTGATAAGCGTGAGCCATATCGGCGCTTATCATAAAACTATTAGATAAAGCGCGTTTATAGTCCTCGGTAGATAGGTTTAGTGAGCCTGCAATGCGTTCGAGTACATCGGGTAAGAAGCTGCCATCGGCCCCTTTATGGCTGTTGCTACCTATTTCTTCATGGTCAAAAAATGCACAAATATTAAATTGTTGCGAATGCAGGGAGGCGTCAGATATTAACGCACTGAGACCAGCGTGACAGGAGGCTAAATTATCGAGTTGACTATTGGTGTAAAACTCATCATTCAAACCGTATAGGGAGCCTGCCTGCGTGTCGACAGCATGTAACTCCCAGGCAGAAATAGTATCACTATTGATGCCCAGCTCCGTTGCTAACAGCTCAACAAGAGCCGGTTGTTCATTATCGAGTGACAGCAATAAGGGCAGCTCGGTTTGTTTATTAAGCTTTAAGCCATCGGTATTAACCTGCGGATTCATGTGTATAGCAAGGTTTGGGAGGCGTAGAAAAGGCTTTTTAAAATATACTAATTTGGAGAGTAAGGTGCCGTTTTGGTTGATATGTACGCGCCCTGCTAGGCTTAAATCGCGGTCGGTAAAGGTGGCTAGCAATGGGCTACCATAAATCTCTACAGCTAAACGGTTGATACCGCTTTGTTGTTGGTCTGGTTTAGGTTTTACCCGTAACCCTGGTGAGTCAGTGTGGGCGCCGATCAGCCTAAACCCCTCTTGAGCAAGGTTATTTGAACCGACGGTAAAGGCGATGATGCTAGAGTCGTCTCGTTTGACATAATAACGCCCATTCGGTTGTAATGCCCATGTATCACCCTCTAATAGTTCACTGAAACCTTTGTTATCTAGGATTTCTTTGCTCGTGTGAACAGCGTGCCAAGGGCTTGGGCTAGCATCGATATATTGCAGTAAGGCTTGGGCGTGTTGTTGGGCAGTTAACATGTTATTTCTTGGGGTCTAAATTGAGTGATGCGGAATTAATACAATAGCGTAAGCCTGTTGGTTGCGGGCCGTCTGGGAAGACGTGTCCAAGGTGGCTATCACATTGAGCGCAGACCACTTCAATACGGACCATACCGTGACTTTCATCTCGGTTTTCTTTAATAGCATTTGAGTGGATGGGCTTCCAAAAGCTTGGCCAGCCACTACCCGAGTTGTATTTGCTGTCGGACTCAAACAGAGGCGTGTCACAGCACTTGCAGAGATAGAGGCCCTCGGTTTTAGTGTCTACATAAATGCCAGAAAAAGCAGCTTCGGTGCCCTTTTGGCGGCAAATATTATATTCTTCTGCGGTTAATTTAGCTTTCCAGTCGTTGTCACAGTCTGTTTGCATGCGTTGACCCTTTGATGTTGATGAATAAATTATACCTGACAAAAAAGTGCTGGTTTATAACCAATCATTCAGTTGGATTCCAAAGCCTAGGCTATTGGTGTGGTTGTTATAGTCGAGAAGGCTCTCGCCGTAACCATTGAACCATTGCACATAGCCGCGAACATTATTATGTATCGGGAAGCTCCAGCCCAGTTCGATAGCACCTTTATTGCTGCTTGTTTTGAGGTTATTTCTGAATAGAAGTGAAAAGCTATGTTGTTGTTTTTTATACACGCCCCTTAATTCAAAGTGACCTAAAAAGTCGTCAATATCATGGTTGTCATCTTGTGATTCACTTTCAGGAATACGGTACCAGGGTTTAAATGACAGGTAGATGTCGCCCTTTTCTAGGATAAAGTCTGTATAGAGGCGGTTCCAGCTTCTTGATAATAAGCCTGATTGGCCATTCGATTGATGGGTGAACCCCGTCAAAATGGCAGAGTTGCGGAACCCTAAAATTGTATAGTCGGTGTCGAACGAAAGCCATGTTTCAGCTTCATGATTGGTGTCACGAAAGGGGGAAGAGTGAGTTTTATTGAACTGCTGCCAGAAAGACCGGTTGGTGTATGCGGCATATAAATCCCCTTGCCCAAAGATAAGGTTTCGAGCGATGGGCAGTTTCATGCTGATTTGAAACTTTGTTTCTAGGTGCTGAAGATCTGGGTTAACGTCTGGGTAAGCGGCTTCAAATGGTGTTGTGCTAGGATCGCTGGTGTTATAGCTGGCAATAATGTAATTAGGTTTATGTGGCAGCAAAGAAAAAGCATTCCAACTGGCAGTTTTTTCTTGCAGTTGGCGACGCTTTAATGCAGAAAAATGCTCCTCCTCTGAAGCCATTGTGTCTTGGCATTGCTGTTTCAGTTCGCCCACGGTCATAGTGTTTTCTGCCGTATTGAGTAAATTGGACAAGCAAGTTGTCATCGGATTGTCTTCGGCAGCAAATAGCGGGGTACAGAATAAAGTCAGTACGGTAAGAAGTTTTTTCATAGTCATGATTTGGGTAATAAAAAAGCAGCTGAAAAAAAGGTCAGCCGCTTTTTTTGTATTGTGAGGGTAGTTTATTGCTGTTTGGGTAGGCTCTTAAAGATTATTTTAATCCAGTTCTCTTCGTTGATAAAACCACCACCCCAAGCGGCCCATTTGCTAGGTAATCCGGCCAGTTGGATTTGATCAAGTGTTTTACCTGAAGCGGCTTGCTGCTTAACGAACTGTGTTGTATCGGTTAGCATTGCGTAATAGTTTTTTAGCCCGTTCACATCCGATAGTTCGCCATGGCCTGGGATAACAAGCGTATCTTCAGGTAATGACTCAATTATTTCGCCGATATTGTGTGTCAAGGTAAAGGCATTGCCTCCGGTGTCTAAGTCTACAAAAGGGAAAAAACCATTAAAAAAATGATCACCTAAGTGAGCAACATTGCTTTTTGGAAAATAGACGACAGCATCACTATCAGTGTGACCATGTGCATGGTGGATAAATTGAATTTCCTCATTATTAAAATGAATGTTAATGGCTTGTTCAAAGGTGATGATGGGCCACGCTTCTTTTGGTGAGGCCGGTGACTTCCCAAAGAAGTTTTCTTGGTCAGTCATTAAACGTTTCCTGGTATTCGTATGCGAAATAATGGTCGCATCTTTTGAAAAATAAGCGTTATTACCAGAATGGTCACCGTGCCAGTGAGTATTAAGAATAAAGCGCAGCTGACCTTTGCTGATATCGTTTAGTGCGGCATCAATTTTTTTGGACATTGGCCCCAGTTGGTCATCGACCAATAAAAGGCCATCTGGGCCAGCCGATACGCCAATATTACCGCCGGCAAAGCCTCCAGCTCCTTCAAGCATATAAATATTACCGCGTACATGCGTTGTTTTAAGTGTGATGTTTGAAAAGACGTCTTCTGTAGATCCTGCATAAGATTGGCTAAAAAGAAATGCAGAAAGGAAGAATAAAAAAATCTTGTTGCCTACGTTCATTTATTGTCTCCGAGATTTTTTGTTTTATGAGTCATCATCCGGTGTTGGATGCCACCCAGAATACCATAAGTCAATAGGGATTATTTCAGGCTTGATACCATTTTTATGGAACCACGAATCAACAGCAAACCGTTTGCCAGAGTCTAGCTGCTCGATGACCGCAGATGTATGCGGCCAACCGTTTAGGAAGAAACCGCGGTTAATACGATAGCCTTCTTTATGAAAGCGCATTAGCCCGCGCTCACGAAAGAGTCTTAGGTATAAAGTTGTGTTTGTGGCCTCATCAACGCAGTCCATTTGATGGCTACGGTCTTGAAAAAAAGCGGCGAACGTACCCGGCAAGTCGTCTTGAGTGTGTGTTATCTCACCAATAAACGTTTCCATTTGAGCAATGGCCAGTGATAGTTGCTGGCGTTCTATTTTAGCTGATGCTGCTTTAGGTGAAAAAAGTTGCTCAATGGTGAACCATTGAGCGTCGTCGAGTGTTACAGTCTGAACTGTTTTGCAACCATAGCCATAACACACCTCAAAGGCGTCAGCGGGTACTGTCACCAGTTCTTTTTTTGGCAAGGCGCAACCGGCCAGTAGGGTTAAAAAGCCAAGCCCGATAATAAAAGAGGTAAGCGCAGGTTTGTGCATTAAGCCAATGCCTTAGCGACTAATTTTTCTAAATGAGGCGGTAAGGTTAAGGCTAACGCCGCTTGGCGGCCCTTATCCGACATTTTCCCCCAAGTTTTTTGCACAATGTCAATTATTTTTTCTTCACTATGTTTGTTGGCAAAGGCATCGAAATAATGGTTTAAAAAAACCAAGCAAGACACGTCTTCCAATGTTTGTGCCTCAGGGTCAGATTTAAGCCTCTTTTTTTGAATAATACTGTTTGCTCGTTCAATGTCGGCGTCGTCATAGCCACTTTCTTGCATCGCGTCGACTAAAATTTTTGCATGTAATTTCGCCAGCTCTGTGCGCCACGTTAAATAGCCCGTTAAACCGGCAGGGTAATCTTTTCGAGCTAGTTTCCAACGACACACATGCTGGGCATAGCAAGCTAAGGTGAGAGCGTCAGATGCGTTTGGTTCAAAAGCCTGAAGGGTTTTTAGCATGCGTTGTGAATATAGCGCTTCTGTGCCGTTTGTTGGGTCGTTAGCATTAGCGAGGTCAATACGTTGCAGTGTTTGTTGTAATTTAGTTGTCATAGTGTGTTGAGTTGCTGTTTGGTGGAGTTAGCGTAGGTGCCGATCGTAGGCGTGTATTCTTACTTCTCATAAAGGTAATATAGCAAGAAAATTCAATTTAAATGGGAGAAGCTGATGAGATCTTGGGTGATGCTATATGGGGTGGTTAGTTATGCTCTATTTTGTGCGGTCTTTGTCTATTTTATAGGGTTTGTTGGCGGCTTAGGTGTCTCGAAGAGTCTCGCAACACAGTCGACAGAATACTCCCCTTATGCCTTAGTGGTGAATATTGGCTTACTACTCATATGGGGAGTGCAACACAGTGTTATGGCGCGTGGCTGGTTTAAAGACATGATATCGTCAATGGTGCCGCATCAAGTAGAGAGAAGCACCTATGTATTGGCTTCAAGCCTTGTGTTGGCGATGCTTATGATTTGTTGGCAGCCAATGAATGGCATTGTCTGGCAAATAACAAACAAAGCTGCCATAACACTAGTGTGGTCGGTGTTTGCTTTGGGTTGGGTGGTGGCTCTTCTTTCAACATTTTTAACCAACCATTTTGATCTATTTGGCTTGCGTCAAACGTGGTTGTTTTTTGTTAATAAAACATACACTCAGGTTAAATTTAAAGAGCGTTTATTTTATCAATGGGTTCGTCACCCAATGATGTTAGGTTTGTTAGTAGTATTTTGGTCCTTACCAACGATGACTATTGGGAATATCGTGTTCTCAATTGGCATGTCAGCCTACATTTTTATTGGGATTTACTATGAAGAAAAAGATCTGGCTAGAACCTTGGGTCGGTCTTACACAGATTACCAGCAAAGAACAGCGAGAATTCTGCCAACAATTTATTAGCAAAGGTGGTTTAAGGGCATTGCTAAGCTAAGCCCTTGAAATTTTTAATATATGATCTAAAATAGCTTCACCTTGAATAAGGAACGCTGCGACAGGATCTTCCTGCTAGGCTTATTCAAGCAGTCAAATTTTAACTGCGTTCATTATTAACAGGAAACTGAAATAATGAGCATGGTGTCTAGATAAAACGGTGAGTTTTTATCATCTGCCTAACTGGCAACATCCATATAGCCCAACTTTTAGTGCCTATTTTTAAACCGAAGAGGCGAGTTTACTATGAGCAAGAATTTTATTTTTACATCTGAGTCGGTATCTGAAGGACACCCAGACAAAGTAGCTGACCAAGTGTCAGATGCGATGTTAGATGCCTTATTAGAACAAGATGCCTCATCGAGAGTCGCCGTTGAAACAATGGTTAAGACCGGAATGGTGATTTTAGCCGGTGAAGTAACGACAAATGCATGGGTCGATACCGAAGAGCTAGTACGTCAAGTCGTTAAAGATATTGGTTACGACAAACCAGAAATAGGCTTTGATTGGCAAAGTTGTGCGGTGCTAAATGCAATCGGTAAGCAGTCTCACGATATTGCTATTGGTGTGGATGAAAGCGAAGAGCATGAGCAAGGCGCTGGTGACCAAGGGCTGATGTTTGGTTATGCCTGTGATGAAACTGATGTTTTAATGCCGGCACCGGTCACCTATTCTCACCGATTGGTACAGCGCCAAGCAGAGGTGCGTAAGAATGGCGTATTACCGTGGCTGCGCCCTGATGCGAAAAGCCAGCTGACCCTGCGTTATGAAAACAATAAACCAGTGGGTGTAGAAGCGATCGTGTTATCGACACAGCATGCACCCGAGATCAGTTTGGCCAATTTACGCGAAGCGGTGATTGAAGAAATTATTAAACCGGTATTGCCAGATGCGTGGTTTGCCAGTTGTTTGTCTGAAAATATTCATATTAACCCGACAGGCCAATTTATTATTGGTGGCCCTGTGGGGGACTGCGGCTTAACAGGCCGTAAAATTATTGTGGACACCTATGGTGGTATGGCACGCCATGGCGGCGGCGCATTTTCTGGAAAAGATCCTAGTAAAGTAGACCGATCTGCTGCTTATATGTGTCGATATGTTGCTAAAAACATTGTTGCAGCGGGTTTGGCGAAACGTTGTGAAATACAAGTTTCGTATGCAATTGGGGTCGCCAAGCCAACATCCATTGCGGTTGAAACATTTGGTACTGGGCTTATCGACAACGACAAAATAGCTGTACTGATCGGCGAACATTTTGATTTGCGCCCGAAAGGCTTAATTGCAGAATTGGACTTATTGCGTCCGATTTATCGTCCAACCGCAGCCTATGGACACTTTGGCCGTGAATTACCCGAATTTACTTGGGAGCGCACAGATAAAGCCGAGCTATTAAGAGATGCGGCTAAATAGTTAGGCGCACCGACACACAACAATTTAGAGAGATAAAAAAATGAGTTTTACAGATTATAAAGTAGCTGATATGTCATTGGCTGAATGGGGTCATAAAGAAATAGCCATTGCTGAAAGCGAAATGCCGGGTTTAATGGCCTTACAAGAAGAGTTTGGTGAGAGTAAGCCATTAGCAGGTGCGCGCGTTGCAGGCAGTTTACACATGACCATACAAACGGCGGTACTGATCAAAACCTTAGTGGCTTTAGGGGCTGAGGTTCGTTGGTGCTCTTGTAATATTTTTTCTACACAAGATCACGCAGCAGCGGCGATTGCCGATCTTAATATTCCAGTGTTTGCTTGGAAAGGCGAAACGATTGAAGAGTATTGGTGGTGCACAGAACAGATGATGACTTGGCCAGAGGGGCAAGAAGCAAATATGATTCTTGATGACGGTGGTGATGCGACCTTGCTACTGCATAAAGGCGTTGAGTTTGAAAAAGCAGGCGCTGTACCGGATGCAAAAGAGGGCGATAATGAAGAGTGGATTGCCATTCTTGATGTCTTACGTCGCAATTTGCCGGTAGCACCGACTAGATGGCAAAACATGGCCAGCAGTATCAAAGGTGTGACAGAAGAAACGACAACGGGCGTACATCGTTTATACCAAATGCAAGAATCAGGTGAGTTGCTTTTTCCAGCAATGAACGTGAATGATTCTGTGACGAAAAGTAAATTTGATAACCTGTATGGTTGTCGTGAATCATTATTAGATGGGATTAAACGTGCAACAGACGTCATGATAGCTGGCAAAATTGCGGTTGTTATTGGTTATGGTGATGTCGGTAAGGGCTGTGCTCAAGCCTTCAAAGGCATGGGTGCAAGTGTGTGGGTGACCGAGGTTGACCCTATTTGTGCATTACAAGCAGCGATGGAAGGTTATCGCGTTGTACGAATGGACGATGTGGCCGACCAAGGTGATATCTTTGTGACAACAACGGGTAACTTGGGTGTAATTAATCACGACCATATGCTGGCGATGAAAAATGAAGCGATTGTTTGTAATATTGGTCACTTTGATTCTGAAATAGATATTGCGTCGCTTGAAAAATACGAGTGGGAAGAAGTAAAGCCACAAGTGGATCACGTCATTTTCCCCGATGGCAAGAGAATTACGCTGTTAGCAAAAGGCCGTTTGGTTAATCTTGGCTGTGCAACAGGACATCCAAGTTTTGTGATGTCGGCATCATTTACCAACCAAGTCATGGCGCAAATTGAGTTTTTCTCAAATGGAGATAACTACAAAAATGAAGTCTATGTGTTACCTAAAACCTTAGATGAAAAAGTAGCGCGTTTGCACTTAGAGAAAATTGGCGTAAATTTAACCGAGCTTACGCAAGAGCAAGCTGACTATATTAATGTCCCTGTTGAAGGACCGTATAAACCACATCACTACCGTTACTAACTATGAGTTTAGAGTCATATCAAAAAATTAGCTTTGAATTCTTCCCACCAAAAACCGAAGAAGGGCGAGTTAAGCTGTTAAATGTCAGTAAAGAGCTGGGCCAACTTGACCCAGCATATTTTTCTGTCACCTTTGGCGCAGGAGGTAGTACTCAACAAGGTACCATTGATACCGTGCTGGATATTAAAAAGCAAGGTTTCTCAGCGGCGCCACATTTGTCTTGTGTGGGGTCTACAAAAGCAAGCATCCGTAAAATTTTATCAAATTATAAGGATAACGGCGTAGACCGCATTGTTGCCTTACGTGGGGACATCCCATCAGGCACCTTGGATATTGGTGAATTTCGCTATGCCAATGAGCTAGTGGCTTTTATTCGTGAAGAAACAGGTGACCACTTCCATATTGAAGTGGCCGCTTACCCCGAAGTTCATCCGCAAGCTGCTAATGCTCAAGCGGATTTAGCTAACTTTAAACAAAAAGTAGAAGCAGGCGCAGATAGTGCCATTACACAATACTTTTTTAATTTTGAGGCGTATGTCCGGTTTGTTGAAGATTGCGACAAAATGGCTATAAATGTACCGATTGTGCCGGGAATTATGCCAATAATAAACTATTCACAGTTGGCGAGATTTTCTGATATGTGCGGTGCTGAAATCCCCCGTTGGATACGTAAACGCCTAGAAGGCTTTGCCGATGACCGCGAATCGATTAAAGCATTTGGGACAGATGTGGTCAGTGAGTTAAGTCAAACATTGCTTGACTATGGTTGCCCGGGACTGCATTTTTACAGCATGAATCAGGCAGAAGCGAGTTTGGCTATTTGCCGTAATTTAGGGATCAGCGCGAAATGAGTCGTGTAAAAGAAATATCCTGTGCCATTTACAAAACGGCTAAGCGTGATGGTTTATATTTATATGTCAAAGAGCAGGATGATTTTTCAGATGTTCCTGTTGAAGTGATGCAGCAATTTCCAGTGCCTGAGCATGTGTTTGATTTAGAATTATCTGCGGAGCGTTCATTAGCACGAGAAGATGTATTGGTCGTGATGAAGAACCTTGAAACGCAGGGTTTTCACTTGCAAATGCCGCCTAAAAATGAAGACCCGATCGATACCATAACATTACCGGATAGTTTGCACGGTTAGCGATGCGTATTTCACGCCTTTTTGTTGAGCAAGATTTAGTCGAAGGAGCCGCTGTAACACTCGAAGCAGATGCGGCGCATTATTTACGCAATGTATTGCGTTTAAAAAAAGGTTACCAACTAACCGTTTTCAATGGCCAAGGCGGTGAATATTCTGCGATAGCGGTCGAGGTCCATCGTAAGGCGGTGGTGCTAGAACTGGGTGCTTGGCGAAATGTAGAATTAGAGTCGCCGCTTCAGATTGAATTGGGCCTGAGTGTTTCCCGGGGCGAACGGATGGATGTAGCAATTCAAAAAGCGACAGAACTGGGCGTGGCGGTTATTACCCCTGTTATTACGCAACACTGTGTTGTTAAACTCACCGAAGAACGTCGTTTGCAGCGCCATCAACATTGGCAAAACATTGTCTATCGGGCTTGTGAGCAGTGTGGTCGAAATAAGCCACCGATCTTAAATGTAACGATGGACTTAGCGCAGTGGCTAAATACAGAGTTGGCGGCAAGCCGTATTATATTTGAGCCGGGTAAGGCAGATACGTTAAGAGATTATCCAAAACCAAATGATGCGGTAGCCGTGCTGATTGGGCCAGAAGGCGGTTTTTCAGAACAAGAAGTGTTGGATGCGCAAGAGGTAAATTTTTCGGCCTTGGGTTTTGGGCCAAGGGTTGTCCGTAACGAAACAGCAGCGATTGCTTCCATTGCAGGGATGCAAGTTCTCTGGGGAGATATGGGGTAATTTCGGCACCCGCAGGGCGTTCATTTCTTTTGTGTGGCCAAAAGAAACGAACCAAAGAAAAGGCCACCCTAATCGCAAAGTATTAACTATACCGGGTGAGCGCTAAACTCGCCATAAAGCGTGGCTCAAACAACGCGCTCACTTATCCGAAATAGTTAATACTTTTAACGCGATAAAAGGGAAGGTAAATCAAAAGCAAGTGGTTCTGACTTTTACCCTATTGCCCTCACTGAAAAGCAGATTATTAAAATAGAGCTTTCTACTGTGGCTGTTTGAGCCCGTTCTTTAGGCGAGTTCCACAGTAGCTATTTTAATGATTAGTTTTGAAGGCACCCTTCAGGGTGAGAGCAGTGGGTGGCATTTTTCTGGTGACTCTTTTGTTGCTATTGAAAAAGAGTCACTCGACCTTTAGGGCGAAACATAAGGAATCAAATTATGTATGTGCTTTTCATTGTCCAATGATTTAAATTGGTTTTGGAATCAGGTTATTTAGTTAAGAATTAATATGAAAGTAAAACATACGCTTAATCGACTTATAGTTGAAAAAAGTTCTTTTGATGAACTGTATATTGAGTGCCCTGTATGTACTAAACCGGTATGTTGGAAACACAGAGTTCAAGTTAGTTACCAGAATGGTGGTGTTGGACATGAATGTTCTAATTGCAAAAGCTATATTGGTGGGGTGTTTTGTAGCAATTGCAATTCACGATACCTTATGGATGATAAGCAGTGGTGTTCAATTACTGATGAAAAACCATTTACATGCTCTGAATGTTTAGAGCCTCTTGTGCCAAAAGTAGAAAAAGACTTCTCTTTCAGCACTAGAGTCATTGAAAAAACAAACCTGAAAGCATTTACAACAGATAAGAGAGAAAAGGGGTTTATAGCTGATGCAAAACGTTGTTTAAATGAGCAGTCTCAAGATGCCTTGTCCATATATCATGAGACTACTTTTGAACGTATCAAACTAGCAGAATATCAGCTTGATATTTTAATGAATCTTGATACAAGGATTTCATTTGTGATATCAAATAATAAAGACTTATATGATAGTAATAATGAACATATTGAAACTGATAACAAGCATCACAGTATTATATATGTATTAGTGCTTGCTCTATTTTCTGCTCTTGAATCTTTGCTCCATGAGATTAATTTGGCTTGTGATTTAGGGTTAAAAGAATGGAAAGTTGATGATAATATGCTGCTAAAAATCCCCTTAGAGTTCCCTATTTTAAAAAGAGTGTGCCTTGATATTCTTAAGCAAGAAGATTTTTTGTACTTAAAGGATTTACGCAATCTCCTGACCCATCGTCGACTTACTCTGCTGGCGTTGAATGCAAGTTATGAATTCCCCCACCCGTCACCATTTAGACCATACACTATAAGGGCTAAATGTATTACTTACTTACCAGACAAGCCTATAGCGGAGATAGGAAGCGAAACATATAACAATAAAAAAGAATTAAAACAGACTCTTAAAAAATCATATGATTTCATCTGTGATACAAAAGAAAGAGTGTATGAAGCATTGTCTATAGAATTAAGAAACCGATACTAAATAGGCTTGTTGCATTATTTATGCGTATGTGAGAGAAATATTTGATTATCATGCAAAATTTAATACTGGAGAAACCATGCGTTTAGGCGTTGTAATGGACCCTATTGGGTCAATCAATATCAAAAAAGACACCACATTTGCTATGTTGCTTGAAGCGCAAAGCAGGGGCTGGGAGTTGTTTTATATGGAACAACAAGACCTGTACCTGATAAATGGTACGGCGAAGGCGACCTATAAACCATTAACTGTTCAGCGCGATGAAAAAAGTTGGTTTACATTAGGTGAGCCTGTTGATGATGTTATGAGTCAAATGGATGCTGTTTTAATGCGTGTTGACCCGCCTTTTAACATGAACTTTGTCTATACGACGTATGTTTTAGAACAAGCCGAATCCGATGGTGTATTGGTGGTGAATAAACCGCAGTCTTTGCGTGATGCCAATGAAAAGTTATTTACGGCATGGTTTCCAGACTGTTGCTCGCCTACCTTGGTGACTTCGCAAACTCAACGGATTAAAGACTTTTTGCTTGAGCATGAAGATATTATTGTTAAACCTTTAGATGGGATGGGCGGCGCGTCCATTTATCGACTTAAAAAAGCGGACCATAACCTTGGCGTTGTGCTGGAAACGATGACTAATCATGGAAAAGAATTGACCATGGTTCAGCGCTATCTACCTGAAATTAAGCAGGGCGATAAACGTATTTTAATTGTTAATGGTCAACCCGTACCGTACGCCTTGGCTCGTATTCCTGCCGAAGGTGAAACGCGAGGGAACTTGGCCGCTGGTGGGACAGGTGAGGGCCGAACATTAACCGATAGAGACCGTTGGTTATGTGAGCAAATTGGCCCTACGTTGGTTAAAAAGGGGCTATTTTTTGTTGGCTTAGATGTGATTGGTGATTATGTGACGGAAATAAATGTGACAAGCCCAACGTGTGTACAAGAGTTGGACAATCAATTTGGTTTAAACATAAGTGCTTTACTGATGGATTGCATTGAGGAGCAACTAGCATAGAGGTGGCTGCTCCAGCTGCCATATCATCAGCGGATAAGCTGGGTTTAACGTTATTTATGGCGGGCATTATTCATGCCTTGGTTATTTTGGGTATTAGTTTTGATGTCGATATCTCGCGTTCCGTTAGTCAGGCACTAGAGGTTGTGTTGGTGGTATCGCCGGATAAAGAGCGGCCTGAAAAAGCTGATTTTTTAGCCCAAGAAGATCAAGTTGGTAGTGGCGAAGCGGAAGAAAAGGCAGTTAATCAACAGCAAGCAGCGTTGCAGCCGAAAAAGCAGTCAGCACAATCTGAGCATACGAAAGAGCAGCAAGCGCTGGCCCAGGCTCAAAAGGCGCTCTTGCAAACTGAAGCGGATGTGGCAATTGAGGCTAGCAATAAAAAAGTGCCAAAGCAAAGCAAGGCATTAACGACGGCTGATTTATTGCGTCAAAGTGAGGAAATTGCAAAACTTCAGGCAGAAATTAATGAAGCGGTTACCAGTTATTCACGACGGCCTCGAAAATTACACATCAACTCAATTAATGCGCATAAATACAAAGCGGCCAGTTACGAAGCGGCTTGGCAACGCAAAATTGAGCGAGTGGGCAATTTGAATTATCCAGGGGAAGTGAGGCGTAAGCGTTTGTCGGGCACATTAGTAATGAGCGTTGAATTATATGCCGATGGTAATTTAAAGAAAATCATAATTAATCGCCGCTCTGGTCATAAAATTATTGATGATGCAGCAGTCAATATTGTTAAACTATCGGCACCATTTGCCCCGCTCCCTATTGATCTGCAAAAAGATATTGATATTTTGGTCATCACGAGGACCTGGCAATTTTTAAATGAAGGCTCTTTGCTAACACGCTAAAGACCACAACGATGAAACTTTATTTATGAATAAAAAAAACTATCTCACTAATAATTTTCTAATTGCAATGCCAGGAATGGAAGGTGATGACTTTTCTAAATCGGTCACCTACCTATGTCAGCATGATGAAGAAGGGGCGCTGGGTATCGTGATTAATAAACCACACACGATGACCATGAAAGCCATTTTTGATCAATTATCAATTACTGCAGTTAACCCGGCAGTAGCGGCAACGCCTTTATTTATGGGTGGTCCTGTTCAACCTGAGCGAGGGTTTGTGTTGCATACGCCGGTAGGCAACTGGGATTCTACGTTAACGGTGAATGATGAGTTTGCGCTGACCAGCTCAAAAGATATTTTAGAAGCAATTGCCGAAGGTAAAGGGCCCGAGAAATGGATGGTTGCGCTGGGTTATGCGGGCTGGGCTGCAGGGCAATTGGAGCAGGAAATTCAGCGGAATTCTTGGTTACATGGCCAAGCTGAACCACATATTATTTTTGATGAGCCTCTCCCGCAACGCTGGGAATTGGCGGCGCATAGAATAGGTGTTGATATTAGTTTGATGAGTTCTGATGTGGGTCATTGCTAATGGCGGTATGCCTAGGTTTTGATTATGGTGTAAAAAAAATAGGTGTTGCTGTGGGTGATACACAGACACACATTGCCAATGCCTTAACAACGGTTAAAGCAGTGAGACAAAAGACCGGCTGGGACGAGTTAACAAAAATTATTGAGACCTGGCAGCCAACAAAAATGATAGTTGGTATTTCTCGCCAAGAAGATGGTAGTGATAATACAGTTACGCCAAAAATGGAGCGGTTTTCTAGACAGTTAGAAGGGCGGTATCAATGCCCCGTTGAATTATTTGATGAGGCGCTGACAACATTTGAAGCAAAACAAATATTGTTTGATGAGGTTCAGGTGAGTGCCGATAAGTTATGGGAAGTTCAAGACCAAGTCGCTGCGCAGTTGATTTTACAAAGCTGGTTAAACACACAACAACACAAGCAATAAGTATGGATACAGAGTTAAAAGCTATTGATATTGATGCCATCATAAACACAATGGCAGATGAGTTGGCACAAATGATGGAGCGCAAGCAAATAGTTGAGCCACTGATGATAGGGGTGCATACCGGCGGGTTATGGGTGGCAGAAAAGTTACATCAGAAACTAGGGTTGAATAAACCGCTTGGTGAAATTGATATTTCATTCTACCGGGATGACTTTTCACGCATAGGCTTAAATCCACAGGTTAAGCCAAGTAATATCCCTGCTAAGGTTGAAAACGAGCACATTATCTTGGTGGATGATGTTCTCTATACAGGCCGAACAATCCGTGCAGCATTAAATGAAATTTTTGATTACGGTCGCCCTGATAGTGTTACGTTGGCGGTTTTAGTAGACCGTGGGGCGAGAGAATTGCCGCTTCATGCAGATATAGTCGGTGTGAAACTGGATTTGTTACCTGAAAAACAGGTAAAATTGATCGGCCCGGCGCCTTTAGCGCTAGAAACTAACCGGAATTGACTGATATGAGCTCTAGCAAGCAACCTGCTAGTACGTCCTTCAAAGCACCCGATAGTTCCCGTTTACAACTTGATGAACAGGGACAACTCCGCCACTTTCTAACCACCGAGGGTCTTTCTAAAGAAACCCTGATAGAGATTATGGATGTCGCCGAGTCATTCTCGAGCGTAGGTCATCAGGCGGTAAAAAAAGTCCCCGTACTGCGTGGAAAAACGATTGTTAATTTGTTTTTTGAAAACAGCACGCGAACACGTACGACGTTTGATTTAGCTGCAAAACGCTTATCTGCGGATGTGATTAATTTAAATATAGCAACGTCTGCAACCTCTAAAGGCGAAAGTATTCTCGACACGATTCGTAATTTAGAAGCGATGCAGGCCGATATGTTTGTGGTGAGGCACTCCGATAGTGGCGCGGCACACTTTATCGCGCGACATGTAGAGCCACATGTCAGCGTTATTAATGCTGGAGATGGAAGCCACGCACATCCCACTCAGGCGATGCTCGACATGTTTACTATTCGTCGAGTAAAGAAGGAGTTTAAGCATTTGAAAGTTGCCATTATTGGCGATATCTTGCATTCACGAGTTGCTCGCTCGCAAATTCATGCGCTTAATACGCTAGAGGTTAAAGAGGTGCGAGTTATTGCTCCGAAGACGTTGTTACCGAGTGATGTTAATTCATTAGGTGTGCACGTGTATGGCGATTTACGTACAGGGCTTGATGATGTAGATGTGGTGATCATGCTGCGTTTGCAACGTGAACGAATGGGCGCTGCACTCTTACCCAGTGAGCACGAGTATTTTGAGTGTTTTGGCCTGACGGAAGAAAAGTTGGCGTATGCCAAGCCGGATGTCACCGTGATGCACCCAGGGCCGATTAATCGTGGCGTGGAAATGGAAGCTGCCGTTGCTGATGGTGCCAATTCGGTTATTTTGCAGCAAGTGACGAATGGCATTGCTATCCGCATGGCGGTGATGACACTTACGCTGGGTCAAAATAAGGTAGTTAAGGGATGAATATACACATCAAAAATGGCCGAGTCGTTGACCCTGCTAATGCCTGTGATGCAGTTAAGGATGTCTATATTGCCAACGGTCAAATTCAATCGGTGGGTGAGAAGCCAGCGGGCTTTGTTGCACAACAGAGTATAGATGCCAGCAATAAATGGGTGTTACCGGGCTTTGTAGATTTAAATGCCAGTCTAAGAGAGCCGGGTTATGAACATAAGGCAACAATACAGAGCGAAACAAAAGCTGCTGTATCGGCCGGCTATACCTCAATTTGTTGTTTGCCAGATACCCAGCCAGTATTAGACACCCCTTCTGTTGTGCAACTGATTTTGGACAAAGCGGCCTTGGCTGGTTCGGCAAAAGTACTGCCATTAGGCGCTTTAACAGTTGGGCTACAAGGTAAGGCGCTGAGTGAAATGTATGCCTTGAAAAAAGCAGGTTGTGTTGCCGTAAGCCAAGCACCCAATAATACGGTTGATAACCAAATATTAAGGCGTGCTTTACAGTATGCCAGTACCCATGACCTGCTGGTGATACTCAAACCAGAAGATATATCGATTAAAGATGATGGTTGTATTCATGATGGCTCGGTGAGTTCTAAATTGGGTTTATCGGGCATCCCTGTTTCAGCAGAAACAGTAGCTATCGCACAGATGATTGAATTAGCCGAAGAAACGGGTGCGAGAATTCATTTAACGGGCGTGTCTTCAGCAAGGGCTGTGACGATGATTGCAAGAGCGCAGGCTACTAATGATGCCATTTCGGCAGATGTACATGCATACCAATTAAGCTTAACTGAATTTGATGTGGGTACGTTTGACGCAAACTATCATACTTCACCACCACTGCGTTCAGTAGAAGACAGAGATGCGTTAGTGGCGGGTGTTGCAAAAGGAATATTGAGTGTTAGCTCAGGTCATCGACCGCATGAGGCAGAAGCTAAACAAGCCCCCTTCCCATCAACTGAGCCGGGCATTTCAAGTTTAGAAACGGTGTTACCATTAATGCTGACACTGGTAGATGAGGGAATATTGGATTTATCTCAAATGGTGAGTCGTTTAACGGATGGGCCATCAGTGACACTGGGGCTGGCAACAGGGCGTCTGTCGGAAGGCGCTCCAGCAGACCTGTGTATTGTTGACCCTGATAAAACTTGGCTAGTTGATGAGGAACATTGGTTTAGCCAAGGAATAAACACGCCTTACCTTGGGCATCAAATGAAAGGCAAAGTAACGCATACACTGGTTAATGGCCACTTAGTTTTCGAGGAATAATGCAAGAAAATACACGAAACACCATCTTTTTAGAAGATGCTGAAATTTTGGCGCAGCAGGCGTTTGAACAAGAGCAATACGTTTTACGCGTGAAGGCGCCTAAGTGTGCAGCCTCAGCACAGCCAGGACAGTTTGCACACATTCAATGTGACCCCCAACGTTTAATGCGTCGCCCATTATCGATTATGCGTGCTTGCGCTTCAGAAGGTTGGGTTGAGTTTTTATATAAGGCGGTGGGTGCTGGGACAGAATTGCTCGCAAAACGCGCAGTGGGTGAGACAATTAACGTGATGGGGCCAATTGGTCGACCATTTGAGTTAAACACCAACAAACCTAGGGCCTTGCTGTTGGGTGGTGGCGTCGGTATTCCTCCCATGATTTGTTTATCAGAGTATATAAAAGACAATCAAACTGAGATAACACCGGTTGTTTTTATGGGCTCAGAAGTTCCTTTTCCGTTTCAAAGAAAGGCATCGGCATTGGCGCTTGATGGTATTGAAGCAAGCGTTAGTGATGGTTTACCATTATTAGAAGAGTGGGGGATTCCCAGCCGTTTAGCCAGTTTGCAAAATTATGATGGTGTTTATCAAGGTTATATTACCGACCTAGCACGCGATTGGCTGAATGCCCTTAGTGAAGCACAGCGGCAACAGGTAGAGATATATTCCTGTGGCCCCACGCCGATGTTAAAAGCAGTGGCTGCATTGGCCAAAGAATTTAATATTTCATGCCAAGTGTCGCTTGAAGAATATATGGCATGCGCCGTTGGTGGTTGTGCCGGTTGTGTTGTTAAGGTGAAGACAAAAGAGGGTGAGGCGATGAAACGAGTCTGTGTCGATGGCCCCGTGTTTGAAGCCAGTACGGTATTCGCCTAACGTGAAAGGCGTTTGCTTGGCCTTGTTGGTGGGCTATTGTGGGCTTATTTTTTACTTATCCCATCAGTCAGCGTTACCAACGCCAGTGCTATTTGCACATCAAGATAAGGTTATTCATGCAATTGCCTATGCTGTTTTAGGTTTCTTTGCGTTAGCTTATTTCACCCAAGTAATCAAAAACGAACAACGAGCGCTCATTGTGGCCTTTATTTTTTCAGCGCTCTATGCGGCCAGTGATGAATGGCATCAGTCATTTATATCAGGGCGTGAGTCGGATTTGTATGATTGGTTTGCTGATATCTTAGGGGCCGGTTTGTCCTTGCTAATCGTTACTCGGTGGTGCTTTTTTAAGGTGAAACCAAGCGGGCGAAATCCCTAAGGGTAATAGCTTGGCTAAAGTAGATAAGGCTTGGAAAATACTAAAACCCACTGAAAGATAATAAAAAGAACCGTGTATAAAGGCGACGCGTGTCTTAAACGTTATGGCATGATTAATTACAGGTGCTCTATCAAAATAAGTTCTGGTGGGCTATTTTTTGTTGCACTAGGTATTTGAATAGTCACCTCGTATTGTTTTTTTGGCAGTGTCTTCGCCCAACTTTTTACAGACTCAGTTTCCTCTCGACCACCAGTATGTCCTGTGTAAGCCAGTATAGAAATAATACCTGGCTGTGCCAACAGGGCAATCGCTGACTCTAATGCCTGAAGCGTAGAGTTTGGCGTCGTTTGCAGTAATTTATCACTACCCGGTAAATAGCCTAAATTAAACATCGCACAACGAATCGAATGAACATCGTCCTTCGTTAAGTAAGCTGATAATTGTGAGTGATCATCTTGTATCAGGCAAACCCGGTGTAATAGTTTTTCTTTGCTTAGCCGTTGCTCTGTTGTGTGCAAAGCGGCGGCTTGTAAGTCGAACGAGTAGACTTTTCCTGCCTCACCAATTTGCTTGGCTAAAAAGAGCGTATCAAAGCCATTACCCATTGTGGCATCAACGGCAATATCGCCCTCTGAAAGATAATTCGCAATATTGTTATGTGCTTGGTTAACGAGTGAAATAGTCATGTGTATACCTATTAATATCAGCGGATGTTGGTAACGGCTCAGCGTGAGTTAAGTAACGTAAAAAGCGTTCTGCATGCCACGGAATGAGGAGTGAGCCCTTGGAGCCGAAACCGTTAAAAACGAGTAAGTTAGACTGCTCAGGATGCTGGCCTAAAAAGGGTTGTTTGTCGCGGGTACCAGGGCGAATACCAACGTTGTGTTCTAGTCGTTGAGCTTGCCTTAAGTGCGGAAAATACGGGTAACACGCATCGAGTAACTCAAGAGCAGCTTTTTCGTTAGGTTTCTCATCCAGTGGTTGCCATTGCCAACTGGCCCCCAATTTGAGTTGCCCGTTAGCAAGGGGCAGTAACCATTTGCCAAACTGCACAATTTCATTTGGCAAAGGATGATCTGTTTTCAGGGTTAAAATATCACCTTGTACAGGCTGCAAAGGAAGCCATGAAAACCATGGGTTATGTTGTAAGTGGTAGCCATCACAAAAAATTATTTTATCGGCAGTGTGGCCATGCCATTCAACAAATGATGAACTGATGTTAAGTTCACTCAAGTCCATTTGTGCCTTGATGAAGCAGCCTTGATGCAGGAAAAAATCACGCAAATGATCGAGTAAAACAACAGTATCAAGGTAAGCACATTGCTGTTGCTTGAAGCCACCCAAGGATGTTTCTTTTAGGTATTTTTTATCTTTTGCATTGAAACGTTCAGCCAAGAAAGGTGCATACTCAGCCTGATTTTTTCGCTTGTTCCACTGGTTTAGCTCAGCGTCTGATTGGAATAGGCGAACCTGTTCCCTTTCATGCAGAAAGGTGAGAGCAAAGAAATTAGCCAGTTCTGCATAAAGTTCCTTTGCTGCTGTAAGGTATTGTTCGACATGGTCAGTTTTAACTAACCTTTTGCCCGTTACCGGGTTAATTAAGCCAGCGGCGGTGCGCGATGCGGTGTGGGTAAGGCAAGGGTCAAGGAGTAAAACAGAGTGACCTTGTTGAATAAGTCGCCAGCCCAACAAGCTACCGGCTAGCCCTTGGCCAATAATCAGGAATTCAACTTTTTTCTTAGGGGTCAATTTAGCCTTTTTTAAACTTGAATAGTGTCAGCGGTGCCTACCTTTCAATTAGGCTGGAATGGGGGCTATTTGCAGTATCTAATAGGAATTATTTTTTCCAAACGCTATTTTGTGTTGCAAGGTAAAGCGTCTCCACTTTTTTCCTAGCCCAAGGTGTTTTGCGAAGAAACTTAAGGCTAGATTTAACAGATGGATCACTAGTGAAACAACGAATGTTTATTTGCTGGCCTAAACTCTCCCAGCCATAATGTTCAACAAGGCTAGTAACAATCGCCTCAAGTGTAAGGCCGTGTAGAGGGTCTTTGTTAGTTTTCTCGTTCATTCCAATGTTGTCCATTCACTCAATAGGTGCTGATGTTACGCATTTGTAAGCGTTAATCAAGCGTGCCCAATATAAAATTGAGGCTTGTTATGGTTAGTTAACTGTTTTTTCGGCCACAAACTGGGCTAGGCTCTTTAACTGATTATATAAGCTCTTCGAGCGCCTCTTGTGCCGTCAGCCAAGCCTCTTCGGTTTTGGCTAGTTGTTCATCAATGCTGCTTTTTTCTTTAATAATGTCGGCTAATTGTTGCTTCTTATCTTGATGGTATAAATCGCTATCAGCCAGTTTGGCTTCAAGTTGTTGTTGTTTCTCCTGCAATTTATCAAGTTGTTTTTCTGCTTTTCTTAGGGCGTCGCGTAGTGGTTTTTGCTGTTGCCTGTTATTCGCTTGCTGCTGTTTTTGTTCTTTACGAGCATTAACGTTTTTGTCGCTAGAGGGGGTGCTGTCATTTTCTTTGGCTTGATTTTTTACCCAGTCGGCGTAGTCACCTAGGTCGCCATCAAAGGGTGTTATTTTGCCGCCAGAGACGAGTAAAAACTGATCAGTGATGGTGCGCAGCAAGTGTCGATCATGGGAAACAATAATCATTGCGCCACTAAACTCTTGTAAGGAGGCACTTAAGGCATGGCGCATTTCTATATCTAAATGGTTGGTCGGTTCATCAAGCAATAATAAATTAGGCTTTTGATAAACCAGAAGTGCGAGAGCTAGCCTTGCTTTTTCGCCTCCAGAAAAGGGCGCGATGGCTTCTAGAGTTTTGTCACCATGAAAGCCGAAACCACCAAGAAAGTTTCTTAAATCACGTTCGGTGGTTTTTTTATCTAATCGCTGCAAATGCAATAAGGGTGATGCATTAGGATCTAATTGCTCTAACTGGTGCTGCGCGAAATAACCAACTTTAAGGCTTTCGGCACATTCAATGCTGCCGCTTGTTGGCTTGTTTTCTTCTGCGAGAAGCTTAATTAATGTCGATTTACCGGCGCCGTTTGGGCCTAATAATGCAAGACGATCACCGGGTTTTATAGACAAAGACACATTATTTAAAATGACCTTGTCAGCGTAGGCCAGTGTTGTCTTTTCAACTTTGATCAGTGGGTTTGAGACTCGTTCAGGCTTGAAAAACGCAAAGTGAAAAGGAGAGTCAATGTGTGCGGCAGAAATCAATTCCATCCGCTCCAGTGCTTTTAAGCGACTTTGAGCTTGTTTGGCTTTGGTAGCTTTCGCTTTAAAACGATCAACATAACTTTGAATATGTGCGCGTTCTTTTTGTTGCCGTTCAAAATTAGATTGTTGCTGCGCCAAGCGTTCAGCCCTAACGCGTTCAAATTGAGAATAATTGCCGCTATAAAGCATCGCACTTTGTTGCTCAATATGTAGAATATTGCCGACAACGGCGTCTAAAAAGTCCCTATCGTGCGAAATAAGTAACAGGGTTCCAGCATAACTTTGTAACCACTCTTGTAGCCAAATAACGGCATCTAAGTCTAAGTGATTGGTTGGCTCGTCCAACAGTAGCAGATCGGAGCGGCACATGAGTGCCTTTGCAAGGTTTAAACGTACGCGCCAGCCACCCGAAAAGCTGGTAACAGGGTTGTTTAAATCGGTGGCTTTAAAGCCCAGTCCATTCATTAAAATAGCTGCCCGCGAGTTGGCGGTGTAGCCTTGAATGGTTTCTAGTTCAGCATACAGCTCGGCGGCACGGTGGCCGTCGTGTTGTTCTTCTGCTTGGGCTATTTTTTGCTGAATATCGCGGAGTTCTTTATCGCCATCGATCACAAATTCAATAGCCGCTTGCTCAGTGGCGGTCAACTCTTGGGCAACGTGTGCAATCACAAAACCCGATTGAATAGAAAAATCACCGCTATCGGGCTGGAGACTATCTAACACCATCGCAAATAAACTGGACTTACCACAGCCATTGGCACCGCTAATGCCAACGCGCTGACCTGCGTGCACGGTAAAGGAAACATTCTCGAATAATACTTTAGTTCCTCGGCGGAGCGATACGTTGCTTAACTTCAACATGTTTTGGGTCGTACAGATGGGAAAGGTGGCATTATACCTAAAGCCTGAGAGCGCTGCTTAAACGACAAGTAAGCACCGCCTAATTTGCTTCTGGTATTGATAATGTCATTGAATGTGAGCCGATTCGTTTAGCTGCGGATAGGCTTGTTTATGCGATAATTATATTTTTTATTAGCCCTTGAATTGATGAATCGCGCGCAATCTATTTTACAGTCAACGTTTGGTTACGACGCTTTTCGTGAGCCACAAGGTGAGATTATTCATGAGTTAGAGCAAGGGCGCGATGCCTTTGTGCTGATGCCCACTGGCGGCGGTAAGTCGCTGTGCTACCAAATTCCAGCCGTATTGCGTGATGGCACTGCGATTGTTGTATCGCCGTTGATTGCGCTGATGCAGGATCAGGTGGATGCGCTTAATCAACTGGGTATTAAAGCAGCCTATTTAAATTCAACACTCAATGTCGCTGAGGCGCGAGAAGTGGAGGCGCAATTATTAAATGGCGCTTTAGATTTATTGTATGTGGCGCCAGAAAGGTTGTTGAACCCTATTATGCTGTCGTTGTTGGAGCGCTGTCATATTGCCTTGTTTGCGATTGATGAGGCGCATTGTGTGTCGCAATGGGGGCATGACTTTAGGCCAGAATATCAAAAGTTACGTGTGCTGCATGAGCGTTTTCCACAAGTGCCGCGTATTGCATTAACCGCCACAGCTGATCAACGTACGCGCGATGAAATTATTGCGCAATTACAACTTGAAGGGGCGCGGGTATTCATCAATAGTTTTGATCGGCCGAATATTCACTATGCTATTTCTGAAGGTAATAACCCGAAATTACGGTTGTGGCGCTTTATACAAGAAAATCATGCGCAAGATGCAGGCATTGTGTATTGCCTATCACGCAAGAAAGTAGAAGCGACTGCCGAATGGTTAACAGAACAAGGGCGTATCGCATTGCCTTATCACGCGGGCTTATCGCAAGAGCTTAGGCAAAAAAACCAACAGCGTTTTTTACGCGATGAAGGGGTGATTATTGTCGCTACAATCGCCTTTGGTATGGGCATAGATAAGCCGGATGTACGTTTTGTAGCGCACTTAAGTTTACCAAAAAGTATTGAGGCGTATTATCAAGAAACCGGTCGTGCAGGCCGTGATGGCGAGCCTGCAAATGCCTGGATGGCGTATGGCCTACAAGATGTATTGACGCTGCGACAATTTATGCAAAACTCCAAGGCCGATGAGGCGCATAAGCGTGTCGAGCATAATAAATTAGAATCTATGCTGGGGCTTTGCGAGCTGATTGCTTGTCGGCGGCAAGCCTTGTTAGGCTACTTTGATGAGCGGTTAGAACAGCCATGTGGTGCCTGTGATAATTGCACAACACCGCCTGAAAAATGGGATGGTTCTGAAGCGGCGCAAAAGATTTTATCGAGCATTTATCGTACAGGGCAACGCTTTGGGGTTAATTATATTATTGATGTCTTAATGGGCAAGGCTGATGACCGTATCCGGCAAAACCAGCACGAGCAGTTAAGTACCTTTGGCATTGGTAAAGAATTCTCAACGATGGAATGGCGAACTATTTTTAGGCAGTTGATAGCGCTTGGCTTTATTAATGTTGAAGCAGAAAGCCATGGCTCGCTAACACTGACAGAAAAATGCCGACCAGTGTTACGTGGTGAACAAAAACTGGCGCTAAGAAAGCAAACAAAAGAAGAAAAGCTGGCAACAGAAAAAAAGAAGAAAAGCCCTGTTCGCCCACAAGACGAGCCGTTATGGGACGCTTTACGAGCTTTGAGAACGCAACTAGCGGAAGACAGTGGTGTGCCGCCCTATGTCATTTTTCATGATGCAACCTTAATGGAAATGATTAAAAAGCGCCCGGTTGAGATTGGCGATATGCGGTATATCAGTGGCGTGGGTGATCAAAAAATAAAGCGTTATGGCCAGGTTTTTTTGGCAGAAATTGCAAAGTACCCGTTAGCAGAATTATTGAATAATCGGCTTAGCGCAACGGTTAATGAGACGCTCATGTTGTATCAAGAGGGTTTAGATATAAAGGCGATTGCAACACAGCGCGATATGAAAGAAAACACGGTATATGGACATTTAGCCGATGCAATTGAAGCAGGGCTACTGGATGTCAAAGAGGTACTCGATTTAGACGACAGTGAATATCAAGAAATCATCATGACTATAGAGTCTTTGGAAGATGAGTCAAAAGGCCGCATTAAACCTATCTATGAGGCCTTGGATGAAGAGTATGAATACGGCATTATTAAATGCGTTCAAGCCTCTATGTAAGGCAGGCTAACATTGTTAGCCTAGTTCATCATCAGCAATTGAATATTTTGGGTCTTCAATCACGTTAACTTCAATTAGCTTTCTAGCCTTGTGTAATAATTTGATGCACTCTGGGCTTAAATGACGTAAATGCAGTGTTTTGCCTTGCTTCATATACCGCTCTGCCAAGGCGTCAATGGCTTCAATGCCTGAATGGTCAGACACGCGTGAACGTGCAAAATCAACAATCACTTCTTGTGGGTCGTTAATGGGGTCAAACTGATCACGAAAGTGGTGGATTGAAGCGAAAAAGAGTGGTCCAGTTGGCTTATAGATCTTAACGCCATCTTTTTCTTCAATATCAAAGTGCATGTTTTTGGCATGTTTCCAAGCAAACACTAAGGTAGACATTAAGACTCCCACGACAACCGCAATGGCTAAATCAGTTAGCACGGTAACAACCGCAACAGTAATACCCACAAGCGTATCGGAAGTTGGGATGCGGCCCAATAAGCGGAAGCTGGCCCATTCAAATGTACCCAGTACCACCATAAACATCACGCCGACTAACGCGGCAACGGGGATCATTTCAATCAGTGATGAGCCAACTAAAATAAAGGCGAGTAAGAATAACGCAGCGGAAATCCCCGAAGCGCGTCCGCGGCCACCAGAATTAATGTTGATCATGCTTTGACCAATCATCGCGCAGCCACCCATTCCACCAAAAAAACCGGTAGCCACATTGGCAACGCCTTGACCAATGCATTCTTTATTTCCACGGCCACGCGTTTCGGTTATTTCATCAATCAGAGTTAAGGTTAATAAAGACTCAATTAAACCAATGGCAGCAAGAATCAGTGCATAAGGGAAAATAATTTTCAGCGTTTCAAGATTTAGCGGCACGCTAGGGAAATGGAATTGCGGTAAGCCGCCAGCAATAGTCGCCACCGGATCGCCAGTCATATCGACAAGCACATCTTGAACGGTACGTAAGTCCATATCTAAGCCAATAGAAATGGCAACGATGGTTAAGATCGCAGCCAATGATGATGGAATGGCCTTCGTTAATTTGGGTAAGAAATAGATAATGGCCATGGTCAGCGCCACCATGCCTAACATTAATGTCATCTGCTCACCTTGTAGCCAAGCAAGCTCGCCGGTGACCGGATCAAGGAATTGAAATTGTTGCAGCTGAGCCATAAAAATAACAATCGCTAAACCATTCACAAAGCCTAACATCACAGGGTGTGGCACTAAGCGAATGAATTTTCCTAAGCGAAAAACTCCAGCCAGCACTTGTAAAACACCCATTAAGACAACGGTTGCAAATAGATATTCAACCCCATGAGTTGCCACCAAGCTCACCATAACAACAGCCAGTGCGCCGGTTGCGCCAGAAATCATTCCCGGACGGCCGCCAATAGCCGCGGTAATTAAACCGACCATAAAAGCAGCATATAAACCGACTAAGGGTTCAACCCCTGCTACGAAAGCAAAGGCAACGGCTTCGGGTACTAGAGCTAGTGCAACGGTAAGGCCAGAAAGAAGGTCACTTTTTAGGCTTTGAGAACGAGAAAGGATAAGTTGAAACATAGGGATTTGCAGACAGTTATATAAGGAGCATTAACATAATGAAACATTCAATCGAACATTATAGCAGAGAGTGTGCATTTGCAGCATTCATTAAAGCGTCAAGCAATTGTTATAAAACGTTCATAAACAAAGATTATTCTAGCGATAAATTAAAAACTAAATAGTGATATGAACTAGGAAAACTTCATGAAAACGGATCAAGGTTTGAGGCCATCGCTAATGCTTTATAAGCACGTTTTTGCTGGCTAGCCCTCGAAAATTTTAGTAAAAATAACGGACGATTAAGCAGTATGCTAAATATTGAGCAAACAATAGAGCAAAAATTCCCAAATTTTGAGCAACGTGGCTCATGGTTTAAAAAACCAACGGTTGGTTTTTTAAAAAAACTGATGCATGAAAATGAAGTGAATCAATTCCTAGAAGATCATCAAGATGACGAGGGGTTTGATTTTATTGATCAAGTATTTGCATTTTTTAACTTTAGTTACTCAGCATCACACAGTGACAGGGCTAATATCCCCGCCAGTGGCCGCGTCATTATTGTTGCTAATCACCCACTGGGTGCGCTCGATGGATTATCGTTATTAAAGCTTGTTGGTGAGGTGCGCCGCGATGTAAAAATAGTGGTTAATGACATGTTAATGGAGTTTAAGGCGCTAGACAGTCTATTATTACCCGTTGATAATTTAAGAAAATCAACGCAAAAGAGTAGTATTTCGCGTATTTTGCAGAGTTTAAATAATGAAGAAGCCGTTATTATTTTTCCTGCAGGCGAAGTGTCAAGAATGAGACCGAACGGAGTACGTGACGGAAAATGGTCGAGCGGATTCTTAAGTTTTGCTAAGAAAACCCAAGCTCCTATTTTGCCAATTTACGTTAAGGCGCGGAACTCATCTCTTTTTTATAGCAGTTCAATGTTCTACAAGCCTTTATCAAGCATGTTGTTAGCGCATGAGGTTTTTAATAAAAACTCGAAAACGATAAGCTTCAAGGTGGGCGCTCCCATCCCATACCGTTTTATAGATAGTTTGCCATTAAAACGTAAAGAAATTGCGCGATTGGTTCGTCGCCATGCTTACTTGCTAGGTAAAGGAAAAAAGAGCCTGCTGGAAACAGAACAGACCATTATTCACCCGCGTGATCGAAAGGCCCTGAAAAATGAGTTAAAAGAGGGTGAGTTACTGGGCGAAACAGCCGATGAAAAGAAAATATACTTATTTGATTATCGACCGGACTCTGCGGTCATGAATGAAATTGGGCGCTTAAGGGAAATGACTTTTCGGCGTGTCGGTGAAGGCACAGGCAAAAGCCGAGATCTTGATCGGTATGATAAGCATTATCGCCATATTATTTTGTGGGATGAGCAAGAACTTGAAATTGTAGGCTCTTACCGACTTGCTGAAGTAAAACGCTTAATGGATTTAGACAAGGGTCGAGGCATTTATAGCCAAGAACTTTTTGACTATAACATGCAGAAAGTTGCTCCTTATTTTGAACAGGGTATAGAACTTGGCCGTAGTTTTGTCAGCCCTAAGTATTGGGGTAAACGCAGCTTAGACCACTTATGGTATGGCATTGGCGCCTATCTTAGAAAGTACCCCTCAGCACGCTACTTATTTGGCCCTGTTAGCTTAAGTGATGCTTACCCTGAACTAGCTAAAGCGCTGATTGTGACGTTCTATCAGCATTACTTTCCTGATGCCGATTGCTTAGCCATCTCTCGAACGCCCTATATTATGAGGCCAGAAATAAAAAAGCAGGTGGCAGATGTGCTGACTGGCAATAATCAAAGTGACGACTTTAGAGTCATGAAAGAACACTTAGCGCATATGAATGCCACCGTACCAACCTTATACAAGCAATACGCCGATTTATGTGATGAAGGCGGTGTTCGCTATATTGATTTTAATGTAGATGCGAACTTTGGACACTGTATAGACGGGCTGATCATGACCGATATGCATAAACTAAAAGCTAAAAAGCGTTTACGCTACGTAGGCGGTTAATGCTATTAACCGCGATACAAGAGTAGACAGCCGTTTTAATTAGCGAACCTTCCGTGCTTTAGCCGGGCGGCCTTTAATTTTCCCATTGGCGAGGTAGTTCAGTGCTTGTCGCACAGCCTCATGTTCAAGCGCCACATAACTGGAGCGGTCAAAAATATCTATTTTGCCGATTTGCTTGCCTTCTAAGCCAGCATCGCCGGTTAGTGCCCCTAAAATATCGCCGGGGCGAATTTTATCTTTACGGCCGCCATCAATTTGAATGGTAACCATTGGCGGGTAGAGCTTGTAGCTACTATCGCGGTCCAACGATAAAGGGCTATCTATTAAACAAGGTTTGTGTTGATATTCTTCAATTGCTTTCACACGCACTTGCTCATGTTCAGCAAATAAGCTCATGGCGAGCCCAGTTTCGCCGGCACGGCCGGTTCTTCCGATACGATGCACGTAAATTTCAGGATCGCGAGGCAGTTCGTAATTGATGACCATGCCGATGGATTTAATATCGAGCCCACGAGCAGCCACATCGGTTGCAACCAGTACGGAGCAACTATTATTAGCAAAGCGAACCAGTACTTGGTCACGCTCACGCTGGTCAAGGTCGCCGTGTATCGCTAATGATTCAATATTATGCTCGCGTAAAAACTCAGCCATCTCACTACACTGCGCCTTGGTATGGCAAAAAACAACGGCTGTATTTGGGTGGTAGTGCTCAAACAGTGCAAGCAACGTATTATTACGCTCGTGTTTTTTAACTTGGTAGAACAACTGCTCAATCACATTTTGTTGATGATCTGATTCAACGGTGATGGCGACAGGGTCACGTTGAATAGAGCGGCACATGGCCTTAATTTCATCTGGGTAAGTGGCTGAAAAGAGTAATGTTTGACGAGACTTAGGCGTGTGCCCAATGATATCTGTCATCACGTCGGCAAAGCCCATGTCTAGCATTCTATCGGCTTCGTCTAATACTAAGGTTTTCAACTGACCGATATTTAAAGTACGTTTTTTCAGATGATCCTGAATACGGCCGGGTGTACCAACAACTATATGAGCGCCATGTTCTAATGAACCGACTTGTGGTCCAAAAGGTTTGCCTCCACACAGCAGTACCAGTTTTATATTAGGCACACTACGGGCGAGTTTACGAAGCTCTTTACCGACTTGATCGGCTAATTCTCTGGTAGGGCAGAGTATTAAAGCCTGAGTGCCAAAAAATCGCGGATTTATTTTTTCCAGTAAACCAACCCCAAAGGCAACGGTTTTGCCGCTACCTGTTTTAGCTTGGGCAACAACATCCTTGCCTTTTAAGACCTGAGGCAGGCTTTGGGCTTGTATGGGTGTCATCTGTTGATAGCCTAGGCTCGCTAAGTTTTTAAGCTGAGCAGGGGCAATGGCTAACGTGGAAAAGTTTTTATTTGGCATGAGTTTTTATTTTTCAGTTAATGCGGTGCCTGAGAAACTGACGCCACCCCAACTATGTTGCATAAAGTTACGAATATTTTGGTGATCATCCGCATCAGGGGTGTTGAGAACATCTTGGTAGTAATGCCCGAAACAGGCAAGGGTTTGCTCTTGCGTGAAGTCATTGAGCTTTGCAAAAGCAAATAATTTGCAGGTAATATCATTGGTGCCGGCTGCATTAGAGACCTCTCCATTTTTAAAATCCACAGGGTGGTAATCATAGAGGGTGTCGATCAGCTCAATGACGGTTTCAACATCAATAGAAGGGTTGTTTTTGATAGCTTCAATACGGTTCATTGGTTTCTCCTTGTTAAGCACGTGACATAAATTTGCCGGTGCTGGTATTTATTTTTATAAATTCGTCAGTGTCGATATATTCCGGCACTTGAACTTCTAGCCCAGTGGTTAGCGTAGCTGGTTTGGTTCGAGCAGAGGCTGAGGCACCTTTTAAACCGGGCGCGGTATCCACTATTTGTAAGCTAATAGTGGCCGGTAATTCAATAGCAACCAGGGCTTCTTCTAGTAAAATACCCACTAGGTTATCGAGCCCTTCGCTTAGGTATTTAACTTGTTCTTCAATGTCTTCGGCATCTAATGTGTATTGATCATAGGTGTCTAAGTTCATGAAGGTATAGGCGTTACCATCTTGATAAGAAAACTGTAAATTGGCTTTTTCGCAATCGAGATCCTTCAGAAAGTCATCGCCTTTTAAGGTTTCATCACGTTTTTGCTTGCTTTTAAGGTGATTAAAGCGAACCTTATAAAGGGTAGAGGCTCCACGAGATGATGGGTTGCGTACGTCGATGCTTTTAACCGCATAAGGTTCGTCATTGACTTCAACAACCATTCCGCATTTTAAATCGCTGGCTTTAGGCATGTGTGTTCCATGTGTTTGATTAGGCGTAATTATACGCCAACATGAAAAGCGCAATGAAAAACTCTTTTGTTTGATTTACGGGTGACTAAGGTTTGTTAAACGGTCTTAAATAGACAGGAAATCGATAGCGCCCTTTTTTGGTTAGGCCATAATATTTAAACGTGATTTGACTGCCTATAAGGGGCGGGTCAGTTCTGTCTTTATTTGAAAAGCCAGAACCAATGGTTAACTGTTTGCCCTGTGAAGTCAGGCAGAGTATAGAGCCCATTTTGCCTTGATATTGTCCTTTGCCGGGGAGGACTTTTAGCACGGTACATTCTGTGTCGGTGTATTCCTTTAGTTTCAATGCTGAAGATAACCGACCTGTTTGATAGGCTTGATTAGGGTCTCTAACTACAACGCCTTCACCTTGGTTAGCAGTAATAGAGTGTAAAAAGCGCTGTAATTGTTTTTTATTGTTAACGGTTGTTTGCTGAATGATCTGAATGTACGGCGTAGGGTTCTTATCTAGATAGTTTTGTAAAACCTGTAGCCGTTTATGTAAATTACCTGTTTGATTGGGCACATCAAATATTTGGTGGGTAATATGTTTCCATCGTTCACCAGCATGTTGGCTGTTAACAATTGAGCTGATGTTTTCAAAGTCGGCTCGCTGGGTCCATAGTTCGCCATCTATTGGAAAAGGTGGGTAGTTCTGGGTAAACCATGCTGGTGGGCTAAGTATTTTTCCCCCTCGGCTAATGAGCTTGTTGCCATCCCAATAGCCGCGTACACCATCGAGTTTTTCGCTCATAAGCCAACCTGTCACAGGAATGTCTTGATGGTAGTTTTTAAGTAAAAATATATCGGGTTTAGCAGCGTAAGCTGGCAACGATATAAGGCTTATTAATATAAAAAAGATCCGTTTTTTCATTTTCCATTGCTTCGAAGCGTTGGTGATATTTATGCGTGGCTGGTGATTCTGCTCATATACCCTAGTATTTATAATAGCCTAGTTGTTTTGGCGTGGATTAAATTATCGGGGAATTTTGAACTCGGCCGAATTATTTACCGTGTTCTTTATTTTCAGCGTTATTGCCATAACTTGTTCAGATATGGTAACCATTAGTCCAGCAATTGGTATTGTTAGGAATAACGGTTGGTATATTAGGTGTGAGTTATTACGGCTTATTATCGATTGAATAAGGGAGGGCTGTTTCCTATAGGCTTGCTTTCTATTAAGTAGCGCCTGAACTAAAACAATAAAACGAACGTCAACGTTTGGCTTGAGTTAAAAGTTTATCGAGTTGATTTGCAAATACTTGTCGGTCGGTATTATTTAAAGGCGGTGGGCCGCCACCAATTTCTAAGCCACTGGAACGCATGGTTTCCATAAAGTCGCGCATATTAAGACGGTCTTTAATGTTTTCTTTTGTGTATAGCTCACCACGCGGGTTTAAGGCCGTGCCACCTTTTTCTATGACATCAGCAGCTAACGGAATGTCGCCGGTAATCACTAAGTCTCCCGCTTGCATTCGTTTAACAATTTCATTATCGGCCTCATCAAAACCCTGATTAACGCGTAAAAAAGAAATATAAGCAGAAGGCGGCACCCGGATGGCTTGGTTGGCCACCAAGGTCATTTGAGTGTTTGTGCGCTCTGCGGCGCGGAATAAAATGTCCTTTATGACAACAGGGCAGGCGTCGGCATCTACCCAAATAGTGTTAAGCATCGTTATTATCGCTTCTTAGTGATCGTGAGCGGCAGCGGCTGCATTGGGCAGCCGAATTCGTTCAACCATATTCTGTACACTTTGAGGCGGTGCAGGCGTTAGGCTGGACACAATAAAGGCGACGGAGAAGTTCAAGCACATACCAATCGCACCAATGCCTTCCGGTGAAATACCAAACAGCCAGTTTTCAGCGGTATTAGCCGCCATTGGCTCTATAAAAATGCCTTTAAAATAAATGATATAGCCCATCGTGAACACCAGCCCGGTGAGCATGCCGCAAATGGCGCCGTATTTATTCATGCGCTTACTAAAAATACCCATAATCAGCACCGGGAACAAGGACGATGCAGCTAAGCCAAAGGCAAACGCAACGACTTGAGCAACAAAAGCGGGTGGGTGCAAGCCTAAATAACCAGCAACGAGAATCGCGAAGGCCGAGGTAATTCGACTAGCGCGTAATTCATTTTTCTCGCTGATCTTGTGCATAAAGGTGCTTTTTAATAAATCGTGCGAAATACTGGCGGAAATAACTAATAATAAACCAGCAGCCGTGGATAAAGCAGCGGCAACACCACCAGCAGCGATTAATGCAATGACCCAATTGGGTAATTGGGCGATTTCTGGGCTAGCCAATACCATAATGTCGCGATCAACGTAAATTTCATTAGCAAATGGTGCGTTATTCACTACCTTGCCTTCAGACGGATTAGTAATGATGCGTTCACCTAAAGCGCCACGTTGTTCAGCATCGAATACAGGCTTACCTTCGCCAGCAAATGCCTTACCTGCAGCATATTGCAATTTACCATCGCCGTTATGATCAAACCAGCCGAGTAAGCCTGAGCTTTCCCACGTTTGGAACCAACTAGGCATATCAGTGTAGGCGGTGCCGCTGTTATCAGGCCCATTAATACTGTTGATAATGTTTAAACGGCTTAAGGAGCCAACAACTGGCGCGGTGGTATATAACAAGGCGATAAAAATAAGCGCCCAGCCAGCCGATTTTCTTGCATCAGAGACTTTAGGAACGGTAAAAAAGCGCACAATAACATGCGGTAAACCAGCCGTGCCGACCATTAAGGCTAAGGTAATAGCGGCAACGTCGATCATTGATTTATCGTTAAACGGCTCGGTGTAGGCACCAAAACCTAAATCAAGCAGTGTTTTATCCAAGGCATCTAATAAAAACCCAGAGCCATCTGACATTTGACTACCAAACGCAATTTGTGGAATAGGGTTGCCTGTAAATTGTATGGCCATAAAAATAGCCGGTACAGAATAGGCAAACATCAACACAATATACTGTGCAACCTGCGTGTAGGTGATGCCTTTCATGCCACCAATGACCGAATAGATAAACACAATGCCCATGCCAAGGTATAAACCTTGATCTATAGGTAGTTCTAAAAAGCGCGAAAAGACGATACCAACACCGCGCATTTGCCCTGCGACATAGGTAAAAGAAATAAAAATTAAACACAGGACAGCAATGACACGAGCGGCACGTGAATAATAGCGATCACTAATAAATTCAGGCACAGTAAATTTGCCGAATTTACGTAAATATGGCGCTAGTAACATGGCAAGAAGTACATAGCCACCTGTCCAACCCATTAAATACACACCGGCTTCGTAGCCTAAATATGAAATTAAACCAGCCATTGAGATAAACGACGCCGCTGACATCCAATCAGCTCCGGTCGCCATGCCGTTAACGATAGGGTGAACACCTTTGCCGGCAATATAAAAATCGCCTGTTGTTTTTGCATTGGCCCAAATAGCAATGCCGATATACAGCGCGAATGTGGCCCCAACCACTAAGTAAATAAGTGTTTGTAATTCCATATCAATCATCCACGCCGTATTTAGCATCTAGTGCGCTCATTTTTTTAATGTAATAAAAAATTAAAAAAACAAAAGAAATAATGGAGCCTTGCTGAGAAAACCAAAAGCCTAACTTAAAGCCAGCAAATTCAATGCTATTAAGTGGTTCAACTAAAATGATGCCGAACACAAAAGAGACAAGAAACCAAATAAATAGCAGCTTCAAAATGAGACGAATATTATCCGTCCAGTAATGGTCAGTATTAGCCGACATAACACCCCTCCAAGTTATTTTTAATGACACCGTGTGTGAATTGATTGGTGTGTATACCCTTTGTAGGGTAAGTGTTTTTATTGTGTTGTATTATAGAGGATTAAGCGGTGCGATGCAATGAATGAAGAGAGTGTCATCACTGGAGTGTTTCTCTCATCATTTTGGTAGACCTTTTAATGGCGGAACCTGCAATATAGCAAGGCGCAATTTAGAGTAAAACGAACCAACAGATGGCTGTTATAACAAGGGTGCCAAGCAAGTTTAATATAAAGCCTTCTTTTGCCATCTGATCACCATGGATGTATCCACTACTAAACACAATGGTGTTCGGGGCAGTAGCAACAGGGAGTATAAAGGCGCAGCTGGCGCTGAATGCGGCGGGAACCATTAATAATAAGGGGTCAATGTCAGCGTTAATGGCGGTGGCGGCGAGTATGGGCATCAGCATGGCTGTGGTGGCGGTATTGCTGGTCGCTTCGGTCATAAAGGTCACGCTTAACGCAATAATGGCTATCATCACTATAAGGCTAAAGGCGGTGACAGCGGATAGTTGTTCACCTAGTTGGTTGCTTAGACCCGAGGCAACAAAAGCTTTGGCCAGACAAATGCCTCCGCTAAACAATAATAAAATACCCCAAGGTATTTGCTGAGCTGCTTTCCAGTCTAAGAGTTTTTGCTTGTTGCCATTTGGGGTAATAAATAAGACGATAACGGCCAGTAATGCGATAGATGCATCATTAGCGTGCGGTAAATTTAGCCAACCACTCCAACCACCAAAAGGCTCTCGGCGAGTGATCCATAGCAACGCGGTAAGCCCAACGACAAGTGTGACTCGTCGTTCGTGTGTTGTCCATGCGCCCACAGCAGGTAAGGAAAATTCGCCTGTACCCTGTAGGTGTCGGGTGAGCCAAAGCCAGACGATGGGAATAAAAGTGATTACTAACGGTAGCGCCCAGCTCATCCATTGGGTAAAGCTAATTTGCAAGCCGGTGTTCTCTTCATAAACCTGCATGAAAATTAAATTTGGAGGGGTACCAATGGGTGTGCCGATGCCACCGATGCTGGCAGAATAAGCGAGGCCTAGTAATAAAGGAATGGCTAGCTTTTTATTGTCAGTGCTATCAACGACGGCTAGCACAACGGGAAGTAGCATGATCGTTGCAGCTGTATTGGAAATCCACATGCTAAGTGTGGCCGAGGCGACCATAAACCCCAATACTAATCGTTTCGGGTTGTTGTTACCAAACCAATGGACCATGGTAAGTGCTATACGGCGATGAGCGCCACAATGAGAAATAGCCGTAGACAGTAAGAAGCCGCCTAGTAATAGTAAGATAAGCTTATTGCCATAAGCGGCAGCTACTTGCTCACTTGTTAAGACGCCTGTTAGTGGAAAAATAGCAATTGGTAACAGTGACGTGATGGGGATCGGCACTGGTTCAAAAATCCACCAAGTAATACACCAAACAGCGATAGCTGCTGTAATGATAAGAGGCTCAGGCAGCTTTCCATGAAAGCTGAAAAACAGCACACAAGATAGAATTGGGCCAGCGATTAAGCTTAAGGTTTTTAACGATAAGGGCGAGGTCAATGTATAGATATTAGGCTGATTAGTGACTGAGGATTAGTTTGTTATTAGGGAGCGTCGCCGAGGGCTTTGCTATATGGTAGCCTTGAGCATAATCAATATTATACGATGCAAGCAAATCTAAAATGGTTTGATTTTCAACAAACTCAGCAATGGTTTTTAATCCAGATAGTTGGGATATTTCAGACACTGCTTTAACAAACACTTGATCCTCCTTATGTTTTTCAAGTGTTTGAATGAAGGAGCCATCTATTTTTATATAATCAACGGGTAATTGGCGTAGGTAAAAGAAGGACGCATAGCCAACGCCGAAGTCATCAAGTGCAAACTTAGCACCGGTTTCCTTGATATCGTTCATTAGGTTGACGGCTGTATTGATGTTCGCCACAGCGGTGGTTTCGGTGACTTCTATGATTAGTTTTTTAGCGTTAATATCGTGCTGCTTGAGCCCCTCTTTAAGGGTGCTGATAAGGAGGGTATTGTTAAAAGCTTTGCCCGACAGGTTAATCGATAGTTTTAAAGGGTTGTTTTGTGTCTGTAAGAAACGTAATGTTTCAAAGGCCAGCTGTAAAACAGCTAAGTCAATTTGGTTGATGAGTCCAGACTGTTCGGCAATGGGGATGAAGCTGTTAGGCATAATAATTTCACCGTCCAAATCGATCATTCGAACGAGAGCTTCAGCATGAGAGATTTGATTAGTTTTAATATCTAAAATTGGTTGAAAATGTAGGCAAAGCCGCTTATCTGCAAGAGCCGCTTCAATTTTTTCTTTCCATAAAATGCGTGTTTTTAGTAATTCTTTGGTTTGTTCTTTTTGGGAGTATAGGTGTGACTTACTACGGCCGCTTTCTTTAGCTTGGTACATTGCGATATCGGCATTTGACATAAAATTCTGAACAGTCAAACCATATTCGGGGAACATAGCGATACCAATACTGGCGCTAATATTATGTTGCGTGCCATTGTATTCAAATCGCATTAAACGCAGTTTTTCTATAATTTTTTGAGCGAATTGAGTGGCGCCATGAGCATCAATATTGGGTAACAGTAAGGCAAATTCATCGCCCCCTAAGCGAGCTAAGATATCGGATGAGCGGATAGTTTGTTGTATGGTCTCAGCGACTTGTTTTAATAAAAGGTCGCCGGCGCCATGGCCACTGGTGTCATTAATGTATTTAAACTGATCGAGATCTAAATAAAGAATAGCGCCGTTGCTTCTATAACGTTGAGAAATCTTTAATTGCTGCTCAAACTCAAGTTGGAAGCGGCGGCGATTAAAGAGCTTGGTGAGAGAGTCATGGTCTGCGAGCCAAACAAGGTTTTGTTCTTTTTCTCTAATTAACTGACTGCCTTTTTCTAATTGATCAATCACCATAGTGGCTGATTGCTCGAGTGTGACTAACTCGTCTTGAGTTTTATATTTATGCCTACGCGTTTGTTGCAAATAGACTCTTGCTTGATGGAAGTTCCCTTTAGATAGAGCAGGCAATGCATTGCTGACCGTTATTAATCGATGAGTAGCCTTCAGCAAAATAGGTAAAAGAATCACAACAGAGGCGATTAGCGCCAGTAAGATGGCATAAAGCGCTTCTTTTTTAGATTGCTCAATTAAGAGATAGTCTTCAGAAAGGTCGGTAGCGATTAGAAGCTGTGGGCTATTTGAATGAGAAGGCTCGACTAAATTAAACAGGCGTAAGCTAAATTGCTGCTGCCCTAGATCTAAATGACTGCCGTTGGTATCGGCAAGGTTTTGCTCTGGGTGGGCCTTATAAAAATTTGTAAGAAGTTGCTTAAGCTTATATGGGTTAGTACTAGCCACAATATTGAGCGGCCCGTATTCATTGTCCTCAGTAGTTGAAGAGCGGCTTAGGATGGCGATATCTGTACGTGTTGCTTCTTTAAATGTAATGATAATGTCGGCCAACGAGCGAACAAAGACAAATAAAGCGTTCTGCTCGCCCATTGAATCAGCAAGGACAGGGATGTAGACAATTTGGTAGCATTGGATTTGGCAAAATAGCTTATAACTGGGTTTTTCTAGTCTTAGGACGTTCGTTAAGTCTTCATTGGGTATGACCGCCGTCACGTTTGACCCCCAGAGTGCCTTTAGTTGGCTTTCTTGGTTGTAAAACGATATAGACACTAAGCCCCAGTTGGTTTGTAGGCTCCCCCATTGCTGAGTGATAGCTTTAATAGCCTGTTCTTCAAACTGAGTGGGAGTGTTGCTACGCTGTGTGGTGTTCAATTCTGCTATTTGTTCGATAAGCCTTGCAGATTGGCCGATGAGTGCTTTAACGATAGATAATTGGTATTGTTGTTCCTGATGATGCTGGCGTTCAAACTGCTCAGTAATTTGCTTATAACTGGTGCCATATTGGATGGCATGGGTAATGCTAAGCAACAGGCCGAAAAGTAATAGAGCTTTCCATTTGATGCTAAAAAATAAGTTATTTTTTCGACGCATAAGATTTTGGCTGCTTTGCTAATTAAATTAGAAGCGATACGAGACTTGCAGCGCAAACAGGCTCCAATGCTTTTTTGTGGCTAGTCGGTCTGGGTTGTCGGCAAACGACAAAATGGCGGTGCCATTGAGGCGATGATACTCTGCTTGAATCATCCATTGGCTTGAGGGGCTCCATTCTAGGCCGAGCATATAATCTTTAGTAAAAGCAGCACTGCGAAGTGAATTAGGTACGCTGGTTCTGCCGTTTCGGTTATCTTTGTCTAAGAATAAAGCATCATAACGCGCATAGCCTTTCACACGGTTGGTGAAATAATAATCCCCTTGAAGGTAGTAACTTTCAGTTACTGGCGATGCATCAGGGTAGAAAGGGCCAAAGTTTTTAAAAGTATTTTCTTGTCTAAGGTATTCCCCAGTTAAGGTAATATCGCCAAAACGTTGTTGGGCAGACAAGATAAACTGTTCAAAATCTAAATCACCATTGTCAAAAAAGTCGCCTAGCCCGCTGGGTTTGTACTCCATATCAGCATTCGCATAACTAAATGCTAAACGTGTTGCGCCACTGATACTTTCATAGCCAATTTTAGTGATGTAGCTAGGCATATTTTCTAAGTGGCCGGGGGCATCGAATGTCAAAATAGCGATTTCAAGCTCGTCTAAATCATCACCTAATTCTCCAGCATTAAGTTGAAACGAAAAGTAACCAATATCTAGAGTTTTATCGACATAAATTTGAGCACCATCGGTGCTTAGAAGTAGGTTACGAGAGCGTTCGTAGTTTATGCCGGGTAAGGTTATTGAAGGTCGTGTAAAGGCTACGTCACGCGTTTCATTATAAAAGCCAAAAGGGTTTTTGATGCGCCCTAAGCGAAGACCCATGCGCAGACTGTAACTATCTATAATCGTCCAGTCGATCAAGGCAAAATCGATCCCCGCTTCTTCGCTTACATCACCAGCATGTCGATATATCCCTTGTGCAGCTACTCGTATGTTATCTAGGGGGCGAAAGGAAACATTAATGCCAGTTTCTGTAAGGCCTAAGGTTCCACGGTGTTTACTACTTTGACCATATATATTATTTGCAGTAGTTAAAAAATAACCTTGACTCGCAAAGCCATGTATTTGAAAGTCGTCTAACGGCTCAAAAGAATGAGCGGGGCTGAAACTGGTTAGCAGTTGGCTACTAATAACCAGTAAAGCCCAGCAACGATGTTTAATCGATTTTAATAATACGCACATTATCATTTCCTTTGTTAGCGTAGCCAATGGCACCGGGAGAAGAAGAAATGGCTTTCAGCATTTCTTCTTCACTGTCGACGGTGATGGGGGCCTCCCCTGTGCCAGAATAAATGTTTCTATCCCATATGCGCCTAAGTTTATAAGGGAAAACATGTAGGCTTGTTTTTGAAAATTGTTGATGAAGAGCGTTTTCATCGCTCAACACAAAAACTTTTATGGGGCGGCCGCTGGGCCAATATAGGGTGCGCATGGTAAAGATGTTACGGGCTGCTGTAGCGGATAGCGTATCAACAGGTACGCTAGGGTGCGCAATAAGTTCAACCGCCTGAGAAAGGGGCGATAGTTGGCAAATAAGGCAAAATATAATAAAACGTACTCTTTCCATGAACACGGTTCTTGAAAGTATTAGTTTTCAGTGTAGTACGTTTTATAGATTTGGCAATGCTTGGCCAAAGGAAAGGGGTTAAAGCTTATTTTTTCCTTTTTTAGTAGTCAATGGTTTGTAACCTTGTTTAGTGTGCTTAGTAACAAACTTCTGCACACCTTTCTTTTTAAAGTTCTTTGTGCCAACAGGTTTGCTAGGTATTAAGCAGTTGGGGGCTTCGCCAATGAGGTGTTTTTTGCCAGATTTTAACAGTAAATCTTTGATGACCTTCCAGTTAGCAGGGTCATGATAACGAAGCAGTGCTTTGTGTAAACGACGCTGCTCAATCTTTCTGACGGTGTTCACTTTTTCGCTTTTATAGCTGAGGCCTTTAAGCGGATTTCTCCCAGTGTGATACATCGCCGTTGCGGTGGCCATCGGCGATGGATAGAAGGTTTGCACTTGGTCGGCTTGAAATTTATTTTTTTTCAGCCATAAAGCTAGGTTGACCATGTCTTCGTCTTCGGTGCCCGGGTGAGCGGCAATAAAGTACGGAATGAGATACTGTTTTTTCCCGGCTTTTTTGGTGAATTTCTCGAACATGGTTTTAAAGCGATCGTAAGTGCCAATACCTGGTTTCATCATTTTCGATAAAGGCGCTTGTTCAGTATGTTCGGGGGCAATTTTCAAATAACCTCCGACATGATGCGTTACCAGTTCTTCAACGTATTCAGGTGATTCTACTGCAAGGTCATACCGCAGGCCGGAAGCGATTAAAATCCGTTTAACACCTTTAATTTTTCGCGCTTTTTTATATAACTTAATTAACGGGTCATGGTCTGTATTTAAGTTGTCGCAAATGCCAGGGTAGACGCAAGAAGGTCGTCTACAGGCAGCTTCAATCTTGGGGTCTTTACAAGCAAGACGATACATATTGGCTGTTGGGCCGCCAAGATCAGAGATTGTGCCGGTAAACCCCGGTGTTTTGTCGCGAATGTCTTCAATCTCGTTCAAGATGGATTGTTCTGAACGATTTTGAATGATACGCCCTTCGTGTTCGGTAATGGAGCAAAAAGTACAGCCACCAAAACAACCGCGCATGATGTTGATGGAGAAACGGATCATTTCATAAGCGGGAATACGCTGCCCATCATATTTTGGGTGAGGGACGCGTTGAAAGGGCAAGCCAAATACCTCGTCCATTTCTTCGGTGGATAAAGGAATCGGTGGTGGATTTAACCAAACGTCTTTGCCATCGTGGTTTTGTACTAATGCACGCGCATTGCCGGGGTTGGTTTCTAAATGTAAAACCCGTGAAGCATGGGCGTATAAAACAGGGTCGCTTTTTACCTTTTTGTATGAAGGTAAACGTATAACCGTTTTAGCGCGATCAGTTTTGCTGTGTTTAGGTAAAAAGCTGAGTGTGACGACTTGGCTGCCATCGTCGGAATCATTTGTATTGTTGACCTGACATTTTCCGCCGGTTGCTGCGGCCAATTCTTCATCTGACTGATAAGGGTTATTGTGTGGGTCAATTTTACCTGGCCGGTCAATGCGAGTGGAGTCAATGAGTGTCCAACCATCCGGTAATGTATTGCGGACGAACGCCGTGCCGCGAATATCCTTAATATTGGCGATGGCTTCATTTTGGGATAGTCGGTGTGCTAACTCCGCAATAGCTCTTTCCGCATTACCATAGAGTAAAATATCGGCTTGAGAGTCAATTAAAATGGAGCGCCTAACGGCATCATCCCAGTAATCGTAGTGGGCTATCCTTCGTAGGCTCGCTTCAATGCTTCCGAGCACCGTGGGGACATCTGGGAAGGCCTCTTTACATCGCTGTGTATACACAATAACGGCGCGATCTGGACGACGACCTGCCTGATCACCAGGTGTATATGCATCGTCTGAGCGGGCGCGTTTATCCGCAGTATAGCGGTTAATCATTGAGTCCATATTGCCGGCAGCAATACCAAAGAATAAGTTTGGTTTTCCTAGTGCCGAAAAATCTTTGGTACTTTGCCAGTCAGGTTGGTCGATAATGCCAACACGAAAGCCTTGTTTTTCCAGTAGTCGGCCAATAACAGCCATGCCAAAGCTTGGGTGGTCTACATAGGCATCGCCGGTGACGACGATAATATCGCAACTATCCCAACCTAGCGCATCCATTTCTGCGCGGCTTGTCGGTAAGAAGGGTGCTACGCCATAGCACTCCGCCCAATATTTTGGGTATGAGGATAAAGGTTCAGCCGTAGGGATCACAGAATAATGCCGTGTTGTTTTAATAATGAACGAAGTCTTTCAACGCGACGTCGGTTAACACCAAAATCGTAATAACCCGTACGGGAGGCCGAGCGTACATGAATAATTTGTTGCTCTATATTTATGATTAAATCGAGATCATCAACAAAACCAAAAACACGACTGGTGATTTCTGCATGAATATGATTCTCATCATGGATAACAGCGATATTGTTGTCGAGCTGGTTAAGCACCTCTAGCAATCGCTGTTGATCAACTGGCTGATTTTGTTTTAATTTAAAGGGTGCAATAGCATGTTCGTCATCTGCTTTACTGGAGACGCAATTGGGTTTATCTGGGCAAGGTTTTAAAGAAGGCATGTTTGCGTATGCTGGTGAGCACATAGTAATAATTAGGAGTAAAAATAGTGTTTTCATTGGGCTGTTTGGTGTTCGGTTGGTCGAGCAAACCTTTTTGACATTAAAAGGCCTATTTCAAAAAGTAACCACATGGGTAAAGCTAATAAGGTTTGAGAGATAATATCAGGTGGTGTTAATAACATGCCAATAACAAAGGCGCCAACGATGATATAAGGGCGCTTTTCAGCCAAGCTTTGTGGTGTTGATACGCCAGTTTTAACCAACAAAAACGTTGCAATAGGCACTTGAAATGCCATGCCGAAAGCAAAAAATAGCGTTAGGATGAAATCTAAATATTTGCTGATATCAGTCATCACGGCAACGCCTTCGGGCGCGGTTGCTGTCAGAAACTTGAAGATCAGCGGCATGACGACAAAATAAGCGAACAGCATACCACCATAAAACAGGAAAGTAGCAGCGCTAATTAACGGTAAGGCGATGCGTTGTTCATGTTGATAGAGACCAGGAGACACAAACAGCCAGACTTGGTAGAAAACCCATGGAATGCTAATAAAAACGGACAACATTAGGGTTAGCTTTAGCGGTGTTAGGAAGGGTGAAATCACTTCAATTGCGACCATGCTAGTGCCTTCTGGCATATGGGTTAGCAGCGGTTGAGCGACCAGTGAGTAGATGTCATTCGCGAAAGGAGCCAGTGGCAAAAAAACGACGAGCAGACCAATGATCGCGTGAATAAGACGCGTTCGTAATTCAACTAAGTGCGAAACGAAGCTGGTTTCTTGGTCGTTAGGGTCAATGTCTGACATAAGGTAAAACGTTATCAGCAATGAACGCCAATAAAGCGTTAATTACTGTGTCGAGTCGTCTTTTTTAGTATCGTCGTTAGCAACTGATTTTTGATGATCAGTGTCTTTTTCTTTTTCGCCTTCCTTCATGGCGCCTTTGAAGCCTTTGATTGCGCCACCTAAGTCGCCACCAAGGTTACGTAAGCGTTTCGTGCCAAATAATAAAAGCACAATAACGAGAATAATAATTAATTGCCAAATGCCGATGCCACCCATGGTAACCTCTAATTGAAAGTTGTAGTAAGAATCATTCTACTTGGTTCTATTGGCTTTTTCATCTAGCCCAGATAGCCCAAAGCGGCGCTCAAGTTCCTTCAGCACATCGTCAGCACTTAAGTCTTGTTGTGCTAATAAGACCAGTGAATGAAACCACAGATCTGCCGTTTCGTAAATAATTTGTGTTTTATCGCCAGACTTGGCGGCAATGACCGTTTCTGTTGCCTCTTCGCCAATTTTCTTAAGAATGGTATCAAGCCCTTTATCATATAAACTGGCAACATAGGATGCTGTGGGGTCATCTTGCTTGCGCTGCTGCAAGATGGTTTCAAGTCGCTTCAGTATGTTACTCATTTGAATAAATATTTTTGGGGTCTTTTAAAACAGGGTCTGTGTCTTGCCATTGTTCATCGACTAATTGCCGATAAAAGCAACGTTCCCGGCCAGTATGACAAGCAATACCGCCTTTTTGTTCAACAGACAGTAGGATAACATCTCCATCGCAGTCTAAGCGAATATCATTGATGATTTGTTGGTGACCAGATTCTTCACCTTTATGCCAAAGTTTATTGCGAGAACGCGACCAATAAACAGCGTGCCCTTGTTCAACGGTAAGCTGTAAAGCTTGTTGGTTCATCCAAGCAAACATAAGTATTTTGCCTGTTTTGTGGTCTTGAGCTATAGCAGGGAGAAGGCCTTTTTCATCCCATTTTATTTCGTCAAGCCAGGTGCTCATAATCGAACCTCTATACCATTATCTTGCATGTGCTGTTTTGCTTCACCAATACTAAACTCTGCAAAGTGAAATATGCTAGCAGCGAGGACTGCATCGGCTTTACCTTTAGTGACGCCATCGACTAAATGGTCTAAGGTGCCAACACCGCCAGAGGCAATAACGGGTACTTCAACCGCTTCGCTGATGGCGCGGGTGAGTTCAAGATCAAACCCAATTTTAGTACCATCACGGTCCATACTGGTGAGTAAAATTTCACCGGCGCCTAAGGCAACCATTTTTTTTGCCCATTCGATGGCATCGATACCGGTTTCTTTTCGGCCACCATGGGTGAATATTTCCCAGCGTTTGGGTTCGCCGTTGGCGCTAACGCATTTAGCGTCAATAGCGACAACAATGCATTGTGAACCAAATCTCTCGGCGGCTTCCTTAACAAAGTTAGGGTTAAAAATAGCTGCGCTATTAATGCCAACTTTGTCTGCCCCTGCTTTTAGCATGCGGCTAATATCGGCTAATTCGCGAATACCTCCACCGACGGTTAGGGGAATAAAGACTTCATCGGCAACTTGTTCTATAACGTGCACAATGGTTTCGCGGTTATCCGAGGTGGCGGTAATATCAAGAAAGGTGATTTCATCCGCTCCTTCTTGGTCATAACGTCTGGCAACTTCAACGGGGTCGCCAGCATCTCGAATATCAACGAATTTGACGCCCTTAACAACACGGCCATTGTCTACATCTAGGCAAGGAATAATACGTTTGGCCAGTGCCATATTAAGCAAACGTCTCGGCTAGTTTTTCACCTTCAGCAAAATCAAGCGTGCCTTCGTAAATAGCCCTACCGGTTATGGCGCCCATGATGCCATCATCGGCCACCTTACCTAGGGCATAAATGTCATCCATATTGGTAATACCGCCAGAGGCAATAACTGGAATACGAATAGAGCGGGCAAGTTTGGCGGTGGCTTCAACATTGACGCCTTTCATCATGCCATCTCGACCGATATCTGTATAAATAATAGACTCAACACCGTCATTTTCAAAATGCTGTGCTAGGTCGATAACATCGTGATTAGATAGTTTTGACCAGCCATCAATAGCGACTTTGCCATCCTTTGCATCTAGGCCAACGATAATATGGCCAGGGAACTCTGCGCAGACATCACCAACAAAGTGGGGGGCGCTGACTGCCTTTGTGCCGATAATGACGTATTGTACGCCAGCATTAAGGTAGGTCTGAATAGTATCTTCGTCGCGGATACCGCCGCCAACTTGGATGATTAAATCGGGGTGAGCCTGCGCAATATCGTGAACAACACCTGCGTTTACAGGCTTGCCAGCAAAAGCACCGTCCAAGTCAACGAGGTGTAGCCGCTTAGCGCCTTCATTTACCCAGCGTGAAGCAACCTCTACAGGGTTGTCTGAAAAAATAGTTTCATCATCCATGCGGCCTTGGCGTAAGCGAACGCACTTACCTTCTTTAAGATCAATGGCGGGAATAAGAATCATGTTAGTTGTTCCTGGTGGTGTTAAGGGTTGCGTTTAAAGGGTATCTGTTTGATTGGAAAAATAGTTAAGCATGTCCATTTGATTCAGCTGTACCATCCCATTTTAAGAAGTTTCTAAGTAACTGCAATCCTGCATGTTGGCTTTTTTCAGGGTGGAATTGTACAGCGACTATATTTTTACACATAAGCGCACAGGGAAAGGGGGCTGGGTAGTTTGTGGTAGCAGAGGTGTGTTCTTCGCCCACTTCGCTAGCATGATAGCCATGAACAAAATAAAATCGTTCGTTTTGAGCTATATTATTAAAAAGTGGGTTTTTGTTTGTGTAATTAACTTCATTCCACCCCATGTGTGGAATTTTAATAGTATTTCCCTGTTCATCATATGTTCCTGATGGAAACTTTATAACATTTCCAGGGATAATGCCTAAGCATGTAACCCCATTGTTCTCATCGCTATGTTGCAATAACGCTTGCATACCAAGACAAATACCGAGTAAAGGTTTGTTCTGTGCGACTTGTTTAATGATGTCATCTAAACCTGTTTTTTGTAGTGCAGCCATACAGTCACGAATAGCGCCTACGCCAGGGAAAACAACGTGATCAGCAGATAAAATAATATTTTTATCGGCCGTTACAATAACAGTAGCGTTTGGGGAAGCGGTTTTTAGTGCTTTTTCGATGGAGTGTAAGTTCCCCATCCCATAGTCAATAACGGCAACGGTGGCCATAATTTAGATCTCGTTTAGTGTTACAAGCAACCTTTTGTTGAAGGGACGATGCCTTCCATACGGGGGTCTCTTTCTAATGAAAAACGAAGAGCCCGGCCAAACGCTTTAAAGATAGTTTCAGCAACGTGGTGTGCATTAAGGCCTTTTAAATTATCTATATGTAAAGAGATGTTGGCATGGTTTACGAAACCTTGGAAAAATTCACGAAATAAATCAACGTCAAAATCTCCAATTCTTGCGCGAGGGAATTCGACATCGTAAACAAGTCCCGGGCGGCCAGAAAAATCGATTACAACCCTAGATAAAGCTTCGTCTAGTGGTACGTAGGCATGACCATAACGATAAATGCCTTTGCGGTCGCCCAGCGCGTCAGTAACAGCTTTGCCTAATGTAATGCCTAGGTCCTCAACGGTGTGATGAGCGTCGATATGCAAATCGCCCTTGGCATTAATGTCCAAATCTATCATGCCGTGACGAGCAATCTGGTCAAGCATATGTTCGAGAAAGGGGATTCCCGTAGAAAAGTTTGTTTTACCGTTACCGTCTAAGTTAATAGAAACTGAGATTTGGGTTTCTAGGGTGTCGCGATTAACAGTTGCTGTTCTGCTATCCATTTTTAAAGTATATGCTATGTTGCGAGTAAGCTGGCATTTTCCCAATAACGAGAAAGGATAGCAAGCAGGAAATAGGCGTTTATCTGTTAGCCGCCAACAACCGGAGGCCAGAGACTTAACGTGTCGCCATCTTTAAGCAGTGTGGAGTCACGTTTGTCTTTGTCGATATAAGTGCCATTTAAAATAACTAAATGCAGAGTCTTATGCGATAAATTTTCACGATCGGCAATGCTGGTGATGGTATCACCAGCTTGAATAGGAACCGTTCTAATTTCTCCGCCTATATTTTCAGGTGCTATTTTAGCTAAAGAGGCGAAAAGTTTGAGGGTGATTGTAGGCATGTTCTATATGGTAAAGACAGAGCAGTCACAACGACTGCTCTGTCGGATACAAAGTGATAATTTACAAACTTAGGCGTTGTTTTGTTGCTTCTTTAAGTGTGCCGTCTTGATTCCAACCACGAACTTCGTAGTATTCGGGCAACATTCTATCTAGCTCACAAACTTCACCTTTTGCAGGGCCTGCTTTGACAGGCTCACTTAATAAGCGAGGTGGAAGCGTGTCATCGGCAGCTGTGAAACCAGCATTGTTGTTGAACTCACGCTCAAGGTTCCAAACGCGCTCGCCTAATTGGCCGAGTCTTTCAGCTGTCCAGTCGCCTTCGCAGGCAGCATCAATTTGTTCTGCCACTTCTTCAATGCCTTGTGCGAATGATGAGAAGGTGCAGATGCCGGCAGAATCAAACACACTAGTTGTATCTTGGAATGCCATCAGTAGTTCTGCTTTTCCTTCGTAGGCTAATGGATCTGTTTTGAAAGGTATCCCGGCTGTTTCTGAGCCGTTAGTGTAACCACGTACGTGACAGGCGCCACGGTTTGATGTGGCATATCCAAGACCCATGCCTTTTACAGCGCGAGCATCATAGGCTGGGAACTCTTGCCCTTTAACAACAATAGCGAGGTCTGGGCGGCCGTATTTTTCACAAAAACGAAGTGAACTTTGAGCGAGTTCTTGTCCAAAGCCTTCATGTTTTGCAATCAGTTCAATACATTCCACCATCGCCTCAGCATTGCCAAAGTTCATTTCAATGCCGCCAGTATCTTCTTTTGTAAGGATGCCTAGCTCATATAACTCCATGGCTGCAGCAATAGTGGCGCCTGCTGAGATGGGGTCAAGAGCTTGCTCATTACAGACAAAGTTAGCATAGGTCACGGCGTCTAAATCATCTACACCGGTATCGCAACCTAATGCCCATGCAGCTTCATATTCATTACCACCAGAATTACCTTTAAAGTGCTTATGGATGTCATCACGGTTTTTAATGCTGAAATGCTCTGGGTCGATTGTTGAGATACGTCCACAAGATATAGTGCAGGCAAAGCAGCCGGCATTTCGTGTTAAGTTTGGCTTACCGTCACTTTCCCTTGGTACGGCCATTGCCTCACTTGACAGTTTAGGTGCATTGTCAAAGGTGCTGTCTTGCCAGTTTCTAGCCGGTAAAGCACCCACTTCGTTCATATGGTTCATCATGACATTGGTACCTAAGGCGCTGAGGCCTTGAGTCATTTCACTGTCAGCGATAATTTTTTTAGCTTTGTTAGTGGCTTCGAAGAAACGTTTTGGATCTTTTATATTGCCAACACCTTTGCTGCCTCTAAGGGTCACCGCTTTGACATTTTTTGAACCCATAACAGCGCCTACGCCGGAACGCCCAGCAGCACGATGTAAGTCATTAACGATAGCAGAATATAGGTTGCCCTTTTCACCAGGTAGGCCAATAGCAGCGATTCTTAGTTGAGGGTCTTGGTGTTTATTATGAAGCCATTCATCGGCTTCCCAAACAGATTTGCCCCAAATTTCATCCGCCGGCAGGATCTCGCATTTTTCATCAACGATGCTGATATAAACTGGGGAGCTTGCTTTGCCTTCTAGGATAATCATATCCCAGCCAGCACATTTCATTTCGTTGCCAAAAAAACCACCTGAATTTGAGCAAGCCAGAGCATTGGTTAAGGGGCTTTTAGTGACACAAGAGTAACGACCACCCGTTGAAGCCATGGTGCCTGTTAGTGGGCCTGTTACCATATACAGCTTGTTTTCTGGCGCTAGAGGCTCGACGGTTGGGTCCACTTCTTCTGTAAGGTACTTTGTCGCTAGCCCTCTCTGGCCTAGATAAAGTTCTGCCCACTCCATATTGAGAGGTTCTTCAGAAGATGTCCTGTTTGTTAGATTTATGCGTAATACTTTTTTAGTCCAGCTCATGATCTACACCCTGAATATATTAGAATTGGTTTAGTATAGTAAGTCTGATGTGGATGAAAGACAATATGTTTTGATGAAATAAACGTTGTAGGGTGTAAGGATATGCTTACCCTGATTGAGGTTGTAGATGATTATTTACTAGGGATGTCAGGTCTATACTTTTAACGTCGCTAGAAAATTTATGAGAAGGATCTCACCAAACAAGGATTGTTTGCTAGGGAAGTGTAAAGGATTACACAATCAGTATGGATGCTGGTAAGGATCAAATTTTTTGCCAACCAAGCAATGCGACCACTTAACCGGCGGAGTTTACTCCGCCGGTTTTTTTGTGCCTGATATTAAGACTTTGGTGCGCGTGAGGCACGTTTACGTTCGTTTTCGGTTAGTAATTTTTTTCTTAGACGAATATGGTGAGGTGTGACTTCAACTAACTCGTCATCTTCAATAAACTCAAGCGCTTGTTCTAGCGTCATGACGACGGGAGGAACGAGTGTTAAGGCTTCATCTGTGCCCGATGCACGCACGTTAGTAAGCTGTTTGCCTTTGGTCGGGTTGACGACTAAATCATTACCGCGTGAATGAAGCCCCACGATTTGTCCTTCGTAGACTTCTTCGGCATGACCTAAGAATAATTTACCTCTTTCTTGCAGGTTGAATAAGCCGAAAGCCAATGTTTTGCCTTTGACCATAGAAACTAAAACGCCGTTTTGTCGAGAGGTGATTTCGCCGTCTTTCACTTGACCATAATGATCAAAGACACTGGTCATGATACCCGAGCCAGACGTCAGCGTTAGGAAGTGACCGCGGAAGCCGATTAAACCACGCGAGGGGCTCATAAATTCAAGTCGTATGCGTCCTTTACCGTCAGGCTCCATATTGGTTAGCTCGGCTTTACGTAAACCCATTTCTTCCATAATGGGTCCTTGGTGCTGTTCTTCAATGTCAATTACAACCATTTCGAACGGTTCCTGCATTTTGCCATCAATTTCTTTTTGGATGACTTCAGGGCGAGCAACACCTAGTTCAAAGCCTTCACGTCGCATGGTTTCTATCAGCACAGATAAGTGCAATTCGCCTCGACCAGATACGATGAATTTGTCAGGTGAGTCGCCGGGCTCAACACGCAGAGCAACGTTATGGATAAGTTCTTGGTTAAGACGGTCTTTAATATTGCGCGAAGTGACAAACTTGCCATCTTGTCCAGCAAAAGGTGAGTTGTTAACAGAAAAGGTCATGCTAACGGTTGGTTCGTCTACAGACAGCGCAGGCATGGCTTCAACATGATCAGGGTCGCAGAGTGTGTCAGAAATTCCAAGACCGTCGATGCCGTTAATGCAAACGATGTCGCCAGCGAATGCTTCGTCAACGTCTATACGTTCAAGGCCTAAATGACCTTTTACGTTTAGTACTTTGCCTTTACGCTGTTTGTCATTGCTATCAATAATAGTAACGGTTTGCCCTGGTTTTAAGCTGCCACGAGTAATGCGACCAACACCAATAACACCCACATAGCTATCGTAGGCCAGTGATGAAATTTGCATTTGGAATGGGGCGTTTACATCAACAACAGGCGTGGGAACGTTGTCTCTAATAATTTCAAATAATGGGGTCATATCATCGGCTAGCTCATCTGCTTCTGGGCCAGCAATACCATTAATGGCAGAGGCATAAATAACAGGAAAATCGAGCTGTTCATCGGTGGCGCCAAGTTTGTCGAACAGGTCAAAAACCTGGTCAATAACCCAGTCAGGGCGTGCGCCTGGCCTGTCAACTTTGTTGATAACAACAATGGGCTTTAAGCCTTGTTCAAAAGCTTTAGAGGTTACAAAGCGTGTTTGTGGCATTGGGCCATCAACTGCATCAACCAATAATAGGACACAATCAACCATTGAAAGAACTCGCTCGACTTCGCCACCAAAATCGGCATGGCCCGGGGTGTCCACAATATTAATATGAAGACCTTGCCACTCAATCGCTGTGTTTTTTGCGAGGATGGTGATGCCGCGCTCTTTTTCTTGGTCGTTAGAATCCATGATTCTTTCTGTACCAGAGTTTTTACGGTCTAATGTGCCGGATTGTTCTAGTAATTTGTCAACGAGGGTGGTTTTGCCATGGTCAACGTGGGCGATAATGGCGATATTACGGAGGTTCTGTTTCACGAAATTAGGTTCCTTTGATTGGGTGAGTATCGGTTGATATGAATATGAGTTATGTATAGAGCGACGTTAGCTTTGTTCCCAAGGGAGTTGATGATAGCGCCAGCCCCCTAGCTTGCCTCGATGGTTGTTTTTATCTTTATCGCCTTCAAAGCCTTCATTCATGTTGTATAAGGACTGGTAGCCAGCCTCTTCTAATAATTTAGCCGCTTCCATTGAGCGTGCGCCACTGCGGCACATTAAAACAATGGTTGTTGACTTTGAAGGGACGTGCTTTTCAACCTGTTCAACAAAATCGGGTAAAGGTTTCCAGTTAGGTGGTCTTTTAAGCGGTACGTGGATAGCGCCAATGGGGTGGCCTACAAAAGAAAATTCAATAAATGTACGGGTGTCGATCAATACGGCATTAGAGTCGTTGTTAAGAATTTCGTAAGCCTGGGTAGGCGAGGTGCTTTTGATGCTAGTCATGGATTGACCTAAATTAACGTTAGCCGCTTATTATACAATGATATTTCTAGTTGAGTGGGGGTTTCAGCATTGCGGGCTTTTGAGCAATGAGAATGGCTTCATTTCGAAGGCCTTTACTAGCGTCGCCAATAAGGCCCTCCTCATGATAAATAATAGGTGTTAGTTGAGAAAAAAGGGATAATAACTCTCCTTTTTTCAGCAAAAAATCAGGGTTGCTTGGCCCGCCCGGTTGCGCTTTTTCACGCGTAAATGTTTGATAAAAAAGCAGCCCTTGTGGCTTTAGTGTGGTGATGATGTCGTCAATGTGTTGTCGGTCTAGAAAGTATGAGACCGTAACAATATCGTAGTAATTTTTTGCAAACACACCATCGTTAATATTAACAACCGAGGTGCGTATATTGTCTGCAGGCCCTTTGCGCTGATCGATCTGACTGATAGCAACCGGTGAAATATCCCAAGCATCGACAGTTAGTCCTCGTTGAGCTAAAAAGAACGTATTGCCGCCCACGCCACAAGCTAGATCGAGGGCACGTCCTTGCTTGGGCAATAGGTGTGAATATTGAGATAACATAGCAGCCGGTTTAGGATCAGCTGCTTCTCGCTGACTATAGATACGGTCCCACTTGTGTTGTAAATCCGACACTAATCGCGCCAAAAAACAGGGCTAAATAAGACCAGCAAGGTGAAAATTTCTAGTCGGCCAAGCAGCATGGAAAAGCAGGCAATCCACTTGCTTGTGTCTGGAAGGGTTGCGTAGCTACTACTAATATCGCCTAGCCCCGGTCCGAGATTGTTAAGGGTTGCTGCAACGGCTGAAAAAGCGGTGATTTGGTCTAGTCCTGTCATCATCATTAAAATCATTAACAGACCAAAAGATAAAATATAGGCAGAAAAGAAACTCCAAACTGCATTGATAACCGGCCTTGAAACGACACGTTGATCAAGTTTTATTGGCATGTCGGCATGTGGATGGATCAAATGTGTTATCTCTTTGCCAAGCTGTTTGAGCAAAATTAAAATGCGGATAACCTTAATCCCGCCTGCTGTAGATCCGCCGCAACCACCATAGAAACTCATAAAAAGAAGTAACACCGGGATGAATAAAGGCCAGTTGGCGTGGTTGGAGGAAGTAAACCCTGTCGTTGTGGCGAATGAGACGACTTGAAATAGGGTTTGTTCAATAATATCAACATGACCTAAAAAAAGTAGGACTCCCGATATCAACAGAGTGTGTACAACGAGAATGCTGAGATAGGTTTGAAACTCATTATTATGAGTATAAACTTTAAGGCTGAGTGATTTGGCTGCTCTAAAGTGAAGTGCGAAATTTATACCCGCAACAAGCATAAATACAATGCAAATATAATTTAAGGCGGTACTGTCAAAAAAAGCAAAGCTCAGGTCATGGGTTGAAAAGCCTCCAATAGAAACGGTACTAAAACTATGTGTTAGTGCGTCAAAAAATGTCATGCCACCGATCCAATAGGCCAGTGTACATGCGATGGTTAAGCCAAGGTAGATCTCCCATAGTGCTTTGGCTGTTTCGGTGATACGGGGTGTCAATTTTGCATCTTTAACGGGCCCAGGCATCTCAGTTTTATAAAGCTGCATTCCACCGATGCCCAGCATAGGTAAGACGGCAACGGCAAGTACGACAATACCCATGCCACCAAACCACTGGAGTTGTTGACGGTAAAAAAGAATAGACTTTGGTAGCGTATCGAGCCCTGTAATAACTGTTGCCCCAGTAGTGGTTAAGCCTGAAATGGATTCAAATATAGAATCGGTTAATGACAAGGAAGGCAGACTAGAGAAATATAGTGGGATGGCTCCGGACAGTCCAAGGCTAACCCAGAAAAGAGTAGCAATAACGAAGCCATCTCGTGTTCTTAAATCTCCTTTAGCATTTTTGGCGCTTAACCAGAGCACAAAGCCGGTTAGGAAAATAGTAAAAAAACCGATCAAAAACGGTTGGTGGTTTTGTTCGTCGTAAATAAAAGACACGGCTATGGGTGGTAGCATGGTGATGCTAAATAGGCCTAATAATAGACCTGATACGCGTCTAATAACGTTGTAATGCATGTTTAATTAATAAATCGGCGAAGGAAGGATTTTGGCGGCTGAAAAAGCGCCTCTACCTGGTGAATTAAAGACTTATCTGCAACAAAAATAATCAGGTGGTCACCACTTTTAATAATGACATCCTGTCTTGCTGGAATGGAAATATTCTCTCTTACTAAACCAATAATCATGCTGCCGTTAGGTAGCTTAACATCCCGTATGGCTTGACCATCGAGGTTATTCTTTTGTCCCCTACTTGAGACAATCGCTTCAAATGCTTCGGCTTTGCCCCGCAATAAAGAATGGACACTCGCAATAGCGCCTTGTCTGATATGCGATAATATTTTTCCAATGGTGGTGTGTTGAGGGTAAATGACATTATCAATGGCCCCGTTATCTACCATGCTCATATAGGCATTTCTATCGACCAAGCTCATGACAACCTTTGCGCCAAGGCTTTTGGCCAACATGGAACATAGAATATTCGTTTCATCGTCGCTTGTCAGCGTGCAAAAGACATCGGTTCTGTCAATGTTTTCATCCAGCAAAAAGGCTTCGTCTGTAGTGTCGCCGGACAGTACGATACTATGGTCTAACTGTTCTGATAGCTCGTAGGCTTTTTCGCTGCTTTTAGTGATGATTTTAACTTGTAAGGTGTTCTCAAGCTCTTTAGCTAAACCAAGACCAATACGGCCACCACCTGCAATAATTAATCGTTTATAGGCTTTATCTTGATTGAAGAGTACGCTCAGTACTTGCTGAATATCCTTAGATGGCGCAATAAAGAAAACGCGATCGTGTTCTTCAATAATGGTGTGATAGTTGGGAATGATGATTTCGCTATCTCTATAAATGAGCGCTATTCTGGCGTAAACGCCACGTAATAAACGGGTCAAATCATCAAGTGATTTTCCGACTAATGCGCAATCTCGGTTGCATTTTGTTTCTACAAGGCTGAGGACGCCGTTAGCGAAGGATAAAACTTGCTGTGAGCCGGGATGCAAAATGAGGTTTTTTATAAATTGTACGATCTCATTTTCGGGGTTGATAATAACGTCAATTGGGATGGCGTTAGGGTTAAAAAGTTGTTCTTGAACGTCAATGAAGGTTCTTGCTCTTACGCGCGCGATTTTTTTCGGGACCTTAAATAAGTAGTGAGCGACTTGGCAAGCGGTCATATTTGTTTCATCGCTGTCTGTTGCGGCGATGATGATATCGGCATGCTTGGTGCCGGCGCTTTCTAAGACATCTGGATGAGAGACATTGCCGCAGATGGCTGAAACATCAAGCCTTTCACAGACAGCGTCGATTACTTTTTGATCTTTATCAATCAGTGTGATATCGATATTTTCGCTAGACAAGTTGCTGGCAACAGTAGAGCCTACTCGACCGGCCCCTAAAATAATAATTCTCATAGGATACAGCGATAGCGCGAGTTAGCGTTTTCCTTTAAACTCAATGCCCAAGGCATGAAGTTTGCGGTAAAGGTGAGTTCTTTCCATGCCAGTTGTTTCAGCCAGTTTAGTAACGCTGCCTTTGTGCTGATCAAGGTGGTAATCAAGGTAGGCTTTTTCAAATTGTGCTCTAGCATCTTTAAGGGGTAAATCATAAAAGATTGGTATGTCGTTTGATGTTATGACGGATCTTGCAGATTCACCGAGCGTTGTTTTGACTTCAGTTAGACCGATCTCGTCGCCAATGCCTAGTATTAAGAGGCGTTGAACCACATTCCTTAGTTCGCGTATATTCCCTAACCACGTATAATCGCTTAAAAATTGTTGCGCCGCAATGGTGAATTTACGTTTTGGTAAGTTTTCTCGCTTTATGTAGTGCTGGAGATAGAAATCTAATAGTAAAGGGATATCCTCTTTTCTATCTTTTAACGAGGGCAAATGAAGGCAGGCGACATTCAGTAAATAGTATAAGTCTTTTCTAAATTGACCATTTTGAATGGCTTCTTCAAGGTCTCGTCGGGTCGAGGCGATAACTCTTACATCAGCTTTAACCTCTTCGTGGCCGCCAATGCGTTGAAATGATTTAGATTCTAATGCACTCAGTAAGCGGTGTTGGGTTTCACTGTCCATGTCACCAATTTCATCGATGAACAAGGTACCGTGATTTGCTTTCTCCAATAAACCGTAGTGAATAGAGTCGCCGTCTTCACGACCAAAAAATTCTTCTAGGGCATTATGGGAAGTGATAATGCCTGTATTCAACTCTATAAAAGGCCCTTGTTTTCTGGTGCTATGTTCGTGAATATATCGTGCGAGTGTTTCTTTACCGCTACCAGGTTCGCCCGTTAATAATATGCGAGTGTCATGCTGTCCGAGTCGGCGTGCCTGCTCAAGAAGTTGTTGAATTTGTGGGCTGCTGCCAAGAGGCTCCTGAATGGTGTTTGAATATTGTTTAAGGTCGATATTCTCTTGTTTAAGTTTTTCAGCTTCCAGTGCGCGTTCAATGGTCAGTAATAGTTTGGCAATGGATAATGGCTTTTCTAGAAAGTCATAAGCGCCTAAACGCGTGGCTTCCACAGCGGTTTCAACGGTGCCGTGCCCAGACATCATAATGACCGGGCAAGATAAATCTCCCGATGTAGACCAGTCTTTTAATAAGGTGACGCCGTCGGTATTCGGCATCCAAATATCCAGTAAAATTAAGTCATGGCGACACTCATGACGTGCTTGCTGAGCGGTTACAGCGCTATCAGCAGTAGATACTTCATAGTCTTCATCTTCGAGAATATCCCTAATTAGGCTGCGAATATCGGGTTCGTCGTCAATAACAAGAATATGAGGTTTGTTCATAAAGTGTATCCGTAATGATTAGGTTTTTTTAGGGAGTCGTAATAGGGAGTTGAATAATGAAATTAGCCCCGTGTGGAGTAACCGGCTTGGTAATGATCGTGCCGCCATGTTCCTCGATGATTTTTTTAACAATAGCCAGTCCAAGCCCAGTACCTTTCTCTTTGGTCGTCGCATAGGGTTCGAAAATGCGTTCAATATCGGAATTATCTACGCCTGGGCCATTATCAGCAATACAAATCTCGATTGAATCATTGGCTTTATTGTAGTTGGCCGATATGTTGATTTCTCCAAATTCGTCGTCAGCAATGGCTTCTTGCGCATTTTTTATCAGGTTAATGAAAACTTGTCGTAATCGAACTGGGTCTGCATAGGCGTTGGGTAAATCGTTATCAATTGTTACTATAAGGTGTTGAACTTGGCCTTGATACAAAGAAGCGATGTCATCGATAAGCTGGCTTATTGATATCACTTGGGGTTTGGACTGTGGTGGGCGTGCGAAATTCGAAAAGTCATTGACCATGCTTTTTAAGGCGCTGACCTGTTGTACGATGGTCTCTGTCGATTTTTTCAGTACTTTATTGGCATCATCATTGAGCTGTGAGTGAAGTTTTCTTTGTAGCCGTTCAGCAGATAATTGAATCGGGGTTAAAGGGTTTTTAATTTCATGTGCTAGACGTTGAGCGACTTCGCTCCACGCCGCGTTTCTTTGTGACTGGATAATAGGGGTAACATCATCAAAAATTAACACGTAACCAGATAATGTTTTATCGGCGGCATACAAGGGAGTGCCTTTTAGACGTAGAGTTTTCTTTTGATGGTTAATATAGAAGATGAATTCTCGTTGCCATTCTTTTTCTTTAGCGGAAAAATTATCAATCAGTAAACTGGTAAAGGCTTCTAATTCTGGGAATTTAGCGGCAATGTCGGCAAGTGAGTACTCAATACAGGCCGATAAGGGGTGTTCGAGAATCTGGTTGGCACCATAATTGGTTGTTTTAAGTCGTAATGTAAGGTCAAAGCCTAAAACACCATTAGAAAGGTGGCTTAATATGGTTTCTAAATGAGCATGTTGGTTCTCCGCGTCTCGTTGGGCGTTATAGGCTGCTTGTCGAGAGCTAGATATTCGCAATGTCATGGCATTAAAAGAATTAATGAGGAAGCCAAGTTCGTCTTTTCGATTGGTTTTTAGTTTCTTTTCGTAATTCCCTTCGGCAATAGCTTGAGTGCCTTTAACTAATTGGCGAATCGGTGCGACTAGTTCTCTTGCAAACACAAAGGCTGCCCAGCTAGCAGCTAAAATGCTAAATAGTAGAGCAAGAGAGAGTGTCAGGGTGAAACTAAACTTTAAAGAGTCTCGTAAATAACTGAATTCTTGATAGGTCGTATAAGCATCTTCTACCGAGTCGGCTAATTGACTAATATCTTCGGGTATCTCATAGATGGCTTGTAGGTAGCGCCTTGGATTGGTGTTTTTAATTTCCACGATGCTGCGGACAATTAAGCCTTTATCGGAGCTAGGTTCGAAGCCAATAAATTCTCGGTTTTGTTTGGCGAGCAGAAGCGTTGAACTGTCAGGCGTATTGGGAATGAGTACGCTGGGATCAATGTTAGTTGTGGCAATAATCTGCCCTTGTCTTGAAAAGGCGGTGAGTTCATTGGCATTGGTTTGTGCGCGTAGGCCGGCTAAGGTTAGCGATAAAAAGATATCTGGTTCGCTTTCTAGCTGACTAGCTAATTGACGAGTCTCCTTCATTAAGGAAAGAGTACGGTTATCTAGGGATCGGCGGCTCAGTGTTAATGAGCTTTCCATCGCGGTGTCTATTTTTGCATCAAACCAACTGTCAATACTTTGGTGTAGGAGCTGACTAGAAAAGTAAAAAACAATGCCAGTTGGGATCACAGAAATGGCAAAAAAAAGCAGCACAATGTGTACCGTAATACGTGAACCAACGGCTTGAGTTGAAAACTGTTGCCAAAGCCAGCGAATGTTTGAGAATAGCAGTCCGAATAAGAAAATAGTGCCTGCGATATTGATCAGAATAAGTGCAGAAAACAAGCCATTGAATTGAGAGTTAGACTCTGTTGCATGGCTCATCAAGTACAGGCTAAATAGCAGGCTGAGTAACACACCTGCGGGAATAAAATAGGCTCTCTTTTTTACTGGGCTAGTGGCCATTGAAAGGTATTGCTACGTAAGTACCAGCCAGGGGTTATATAAGCTAAAGGGCGCATTGGAAGTGGTAATGCTTCAATATTTAGGTAGGCGTTTAAAGAAGCATTGGCATTAATGTGAGGGCTGTTTGTTAATGTGTATATAGGGATGTCAGTCAGTGTGCCTAATGAGTGAAGCGCTGCCGAAAGGCTGGAAAAGTTAAGTCGTATATTATTGGTGGTATCAGAGACTTGATAGATTTTAGCTAAAGTATGGTATCTCAGTTGATAGGGTAGGGTGAGGTTTGTATGGTGTTTGTTCCAAAGCCATTTTCTAGGTTCAGTGATTGAAAGGTCAATGTTGAAGGTAAGAGTGACTCCGTTGTGCAAAGCTTCGATGGCTTCATCGCTGAGGTTATAGACTATAAGACTGTTGAGCAAAAAAGTGCTGTCTTGCTGCGTTAGTGTGGCTGTTTTTATGGTGATATTGGGTTTTTCATCGGCCAGTAGGTTTGCTGGTAATAGCAGGCAAGCAAAAAAAAGCATGAAGAAGGAGCGTCGACAATAAAAGCGAATCGCCGGCATTAGATTTTTGTTAAACATGCGTAATAAAAACCATCCATATTGTTATCACCCGGTAAAATTTGCTGGCCATGTTCACAAGTGTGACCCCATTCAGCATTTATTTTAATTTCTTTTGCATCAGGGTGTTCGGCCAGAAAAGTAGATATTTGTTGGCTGTTTTCAGCTGATAATATAGAGCAGGTTGCATATAAAAGCACACCCTTTTTATCGAGCAAGGGCCAGATGGTTTTTAATAGCTTGCTTTGTAGTTCGATAAGAGCAGGAATGTCGGATGGTTGACGTAATATTTTAATGTCGGGGTGGCGTCTGATTACGCCTGTAGCGGAGCAGGGTGCATCTAGTAGAATGCGTTGAAAAGGTTTTTCATCAAACCATTCGTCGGCTTCTAGTGCATCAACGGTCATGACCTCAGCGTTGAGCTTTAATCGTTGAAGGTTTTCTAGAACACGTTGATTGCGCTTTTCATCAATATCAAGCGCTAGCAGAGAAACGGTGCCGGCGGCCTGTTCTAAAATATGGGCTGCTTTACCGCCTGGCGCTGCGCAGACGTCTAATATGCGTTGCCCGCCTTTAATGTCTAACAGTTCAGCCGCTAGTTGAGCTGCGCCGTCTTGTACTGAAGAGGCGCCCTGCCAGAAGTCAGGCAGTTGATCAACATTGACCGGTTTTTCCAGTGTTAAACCTACTGTGTTGAAAGGGTTTTTTGTTGCGTGAATAGCGTTGTCGCTTAATTGCTGTAGATAGTGGTCTCGCGTGACTATTTTTTGATTAACCCGAATGGACATGGGCGGGTACTGGTTGTTTGCGGCAAGAATTTTTTTAGTTTGCTGTCCCCAACTTTTTGATATTTCTTTGACGAGCCAATCTGGATGAGAGAAGCGTTGGTTAGGTTGTTCGTCAACGGTTTTTTCAAGTGATTCTCTGTTGCGTAAAAAGTTGCGTAAAACGCCATTAAGCACACCGTTCGCCCAGCTTTTTTTTCCACGTTTACATTGGCTTACAGTCTCTGATACGGCGGCGTGGTCAGGTGTGCTGAGATAAATGATTTGGTACAAGCCGATTAAGGCCAGTACAGTAATATCCAAGTCTTTAGCTTTAAAGGGTTTCTTCAATAAAAGGTGGAGAATGGCATCGAGACGACTGTGCCAGCGAAGAGTGCCGTAGCAAAGTTCTCGACAGAATGCCTTTTCACGAGGCTCTAAATTTTCACTTAAACTTAAGGCATCGGTGAGTGATTTGCCGTGTTGGATAACGGCGCATATAACAAGAACAGCCGTTTCCCGGGCAGAGTGGCTAGTGTTTTTCTTTGCGTTCATCTTAGCCTAATGTTAATGCGTTGATGTGATGTGCAGATAGATAATCGGACGCGGACATGCGCCGTTTATTAGCAGGTTGAAGCTCGTTAACTTCAATGAAGTAATCGCCACAGGCAACAAATAATTTATTTTTCTCAGTGTTAACCTCTCCTGGCTGCCCGGAAGTGGGAAGTTGGGTGACGGTTGCCTGCCAAATGCGTAAGGGTTTGTTGTTGAGAAGCGTGTGGGCTACCGGCCATGGGTTGTAACCTTGAATACTGCGTTGAACGTCAGCAGCTGGTTTGCTCCAATCTATCAGGGCTTCTTGCTTACTGAGTTTGTGAGCATAGGTCGCTTCATTGTTGTTTTGGCGGCTCGGGCTAAGTTGTTGTGCGTCAACGAGGGGCAGTAAATCTATTAAGGCGTTGGCGCCTAAGGTCGATAATTTATTGTGGAGGCTGCTGGAAGTGTCCTCGGGCTGAATAGGGAGAACAGTTTTTGACAACATATCTCCGGTGTCGAGGCCGGTATCCATTTGCATTAAGGTAATGCCGGTTTCTTTATCGCCCGATAAAATAGCACGTTGAATAGGTGCGGCGCCGCGCCAGCGAGGCAATAAGGAGGCATGGATGTTAATGCAGCCAAATTTGGGTGTATTCAAGACAAGGTCTGGCAAAATAATACCGTAGGCGACAACAATCATAAGGTCTGCCTGATACTGTTCTAGCGTTGTTATCGATGCTGCTGATTTGAAGTTAACGGGCTGTTCAATGGGTATATTAGCGTCCAATGCGCATTGTTTGACGGGGCTAAGTTGAACTTTTCGTCCCCTGCCGGCCGGTCGGTCTGGTTGTGTATAAACAGCGCAGACATGGTGCTGACTAGCCATAAGCGCTTGAAGCGTTGGCACCGAAAAATCAGGCGTGCCTGCAAATATAATGTTCATGTTTAAAGGCCAGCTATAGCGAGTTGGATTGAGTTGTTTGTTCGGCCCGTTCTTTATCCATTCGCACTAGCTTCTTTCGAATGCGATTGCGTTTTAAAGGAGACAGGTAATCGACAAATAATTTTCCGTCTAAATGATCTATTTCATGTTGAATGCATACGGCCAATAAATCGTCAGCTGTTAGCTCGAAAGGCTTGCCATGTTCATCTTGAGCGCTAATCGTTACTGACTCTGCTCTTTCTACGTCTTCATAAAATCCAGGGACCGATAGACAGCCTTCTTGCATTACTTCAATGCCTTCTTTATGAGTGATGACTGGGTTAATGAGGCAAAGCTGTTCGTTTTTATCTTCAGAGACGTCAATGACAATGAGGCGTTTATGGTAATTCACCTGCGTTGCGGCAAGTCCAATACCGGGCGCTGCGTACATGGTTTCAAACATATCGCGAATAAATTGCCTTAATTCGTCATCAAAGACGGTGATATCGGTGGCTTTTGTTCGTAGCCGTTTGTCAGGAAAATGCAGAATATTTAATTTTGTCATATTGGAAGGGGGTGAAATATGCGACGGTGGCCAATTGTTTAGAGTGAATTCTAACGAATTTAGGTTAAACTTTGAATAGTCAATATTTTAAGCTAGACTTAGAGTGTTATTAAATCGCCAATAAAAGGAAGATCGTGGCCATGAAAAAATTATTAGTGTTAGTGGTTGGAGTGTTGTTGAGTTGGAGTGTACTGGCAAACGATATTAAGCTGAACCCATCACACCCGGATCGCTACGTGGTTGTAAAAGGAGATACACTTTGGGATATTTCTGCACGTTTCCTACAAACGCCATGGCGTTGGCCAGATATATGGCAAGCGAATGATCAAATTGCGAACCCACACTTAATTTACCCCGGCGATATTGTTGAGTTGTCTTTTGTAGATGGCGTGCCAAGGTTGACTTTAAAAAGAGGTGATGGGAAATTATCACCCTCAATTCGGCGTTCTAGTTTAGCGGATGCCATTCCTGCAATACCGATTGATGCCATTGCACCCTTTTTAAATAGTCCAAGAGTGATGACGGAAGAGGAGTATGAGTCTGCGCCTTATGTCGTGGCATTTGATGATGAGCATATTCTCGGAAGTCCGGGCTACAAAGCGTATGTCCGTTCATTTCAAGACGGCATAGCCGATGGCTACATTATTGTGCGACAGGGCGAAGAATATTTGGATGGAGAAACTGGGGAGTCATTGGGTTTCGAGGCGGTCTATATTGCAGAGTCGACGGTAGAGCTGAAAGGAGACCCAGCGACTGTGATGTTGTCTAAATCAACGCGTGAAGTACGAAAAGGTGATCGTTTATTACCGGCTATCGAAGGACCGATTGTTCAAAACTACTTCCCTCATGCGCCAAAGAGCAATATTAGAGGGCAAATTGTTGGAATCGTTGATGGTGTGTCGAAAGTAGCAAAATATGATGTGGTGGTGATTGATCGTGGCGAACAAGACGGCGTTGAAGTGGGTCATGTGTTACAAATTGATCGAGCAGGCGAAACGGTTAGAGACATCATTGCTGGTGGTGGCGCAGAAGTGACGTTACCGGATGAAAAGGCCGGCGTGTTAATGGTATTTAGGGTGTTTGACCGAGTCAGCTATGGTCTCGTGATGGAAAGCTCTCGCGTGATACACCGCCACGATGTTGTTCATACCCCTTAGTATTGGATAGCTCCAACGGGGAAGACGGGCGAGTTTCTTCAACGAGCATTCTTGCTTCTGATTATCGTCCTTGGTTAGCTTTATGGCGAATTACTGGCGTTGGTGCTAAAACATATTTATCGTTATTGGAGGTCTTTGGTACGCCGGAAAATGTTCTTGGCGCCTCCGCAGCATCGCTCAAGCAGGCTGGGCTTTCTTCAGCGGTTATTCAGCAAATAAAAAACCTGGATGAGCGTGAAATTGAGCCAGATTTAAACTGGCTCAAACGTGAAGATTGTCACCTTATGTGTTGGTACGATGAAGATTACCCGCTTTTGCTTAAAGAAATTCCAGACCCGCCGCCTATTTTATTTATTCGTGGTAATCGTAGCTTGTTAGGATCTTTGCAAATAGCCATGGTAGGAACAAGAAACCCTTCACCAATGGCCATGAAAACAGCGCATGCATTTTCAAAAAGCTTTGCCACCTTTGGCTTAACAGTAACGAGTGGTTTAGCATTAGGCGTTGATCAAGCGGCGCATGAAGGTGTTTTAGAGGCCGGCGGAAAAACAATCGCTGTCGCTGCTACAGGGCTCGATAGGGTTTACCCCGCTGGCCACAAGCCGTTGGCTGAAGAAATTATTAAATCTGGTGCGTTGGTGTCGGAATTTCCAATTGGCACACAACCAAAACCGGGTTATTTTCCGAGAAGGAATAGAATTATTAGCGGCTTAAGCTTGGGTGTTTTGGTGGTTGAGGCGGCGATAAAGAGTGGAACCTTGATAACAGCAAAGCATGCAATGGAACAAGGCCGGGAAGTGTTTGCAATCCCCGGGTCGATTCACAATCCGCTTGCAAAAGGCTGCCATCATTTGATCCGACAAGGGGCTAAATTAGTTGAAACGGCTGAAGATGTACTTGAAGAGTTAGGTAACTTATCGTTGGCGGCTCTCAGTGAAGATGATGGGCAGAACGAAGAGCTTAGGTTGAATAAGACATCAATAACGGGTGATTATGCTGTTTTACTTGAAAAAATTGCGTTTGACCCCACCTCCGTAGATGAACTAATAACAGAAACTAATTTTACAGCCGAAGAGATTTCGTCTATGTTACTGGTATTGGAGCTTCAAGGTTTAGTGTCATCTGCGCCTGGAGGCCTTTTCTATCGGTGTTCAGCCGAATAAATAGAGATAAAATTAAAATAAATGAAAGAAACTATTTTTGAAGTACTTGTGTATTTGTTCGAGCATTATATTGATGCGGGCGATGAAAAGGCCCTTGAGCAAGGCAAGTTAAAAACTGAATTGCTGGAAGCAGGATTTACAGAAAACTATGTTGATCGAGCCTTTGATTGGATGGGTGAGTTAACGACTCAACCATCGCAGGTGATAGAAAACTATGTTGGTCAAAGTGCGATCCGGGTTTATTCAGCCGAAGAACGATTACGTTTTGATGTTGATGCACAAGGCTTCTTGTTGTTTTTAGAGCAGACAGGGATTATCGACTTAACACGCCGTGAGCTGATCATTGATAGAGCGATGGCCTTGGGTGATGCGCTTCTTTCTGTAGATCATGTGAAGTGGGTCGCGTTAATGGTGCTGTTTAGTCAATCTGGCATGGAAGGTCATTATTCACAAATGGAGGAGCTGGTTTACGGCGATACTCCATTCGAACTTCATTAGGTCTTATTATGTCAGCTCTTGTCATTGTTGAATCGCCAGCAAAAGCAAAAACCATTGAAAAATATTTAGGCAAAGGATTTACTGTTCTAGCGTCATATGGCCACGTGAGGGACTTGGTTCCGAAGGAGGGCGCGGTAGACCCGGACCATGATTTTGCGATGAAGTATTCTTTGGTCGAAAGGAATCAGCGTCATGTGCAGGCGATTACAAAGGCGATGAAAAAAGCCGATGAGCTTTATCTTGCAACCGACCCGGATAGAGAGGGTGAGGCCATTTCATGGCATGTTTCTGAGTTATTAAAGGAAAAAAAACTGCTCAAAGATAAGCCGGTACATCGAGTGGTTTTTCATGAGATTACTAAAAAATCAATTCAAAAAGCGATACAGGAGCCACGTGAATTATCTATGGATATGGTTGATGCGCAGCAAGCTAGACGCGCACTCGATTATTTGGTTGGTTTTAATTTGTCGCCGTTGTTATGGAAAAAAATCAGACGCGGCTTATCTGCTGGGCGGGTTCAAAGCCCAGCGTTAAGATTAATTGTTGAACGTGAATTAGAAATAGAAGCTTTCAATAGTCGTGAATATTGGAGTATTGAAGCGGCAACTAAGGCGGCTAACCAATCTTTTAAAGCCAAGCTAACACATGTGGATGGCGAAAAGCTGACCCAGTTTAGTGTCGAAAACGCGGCGGATGCGAATAAAATAAAAGACGATATTGTGGCTGTTGCCGCCAATAAATTATTGGTTAAAAAGCTACAAAAAAAACAGCGTAAACGTAACCCAGCCGCCCCCTTTACAACCTCCACACTTCAGCAAGAAGCATCTAGAAAGTTAGGTTTTACAACTAAAAAGACCATGCAGATTGCTCAGCAGCTTTATGAAGGGGTAACCATCGGTTCAGAATCAATTGGTCTGATAACGTATATGCGAACAGATTCGGTGAACTTAGCGGCTGAAGCGGTTGATGAAATTCGTCAATTGATTGAATCGCGTTATGGTAAAGAGAATCTACCTAAACAAGCGCCGGTTTACAAAACTAAATCAAAAAATGCTCAAGAAGCCCATGAGGCTATTCGTCCAAGCTCAGCAGCAAGGATTCCTGATGAAATTAGAGGGTCGTTGTCGAATGACCAATATAAACTCTATTTATTGATCTGGAAGCGCGTGGTGGCTAGCCAAATGGTTCATGCGTTGATTGATGGGGTGAGTGCAGACCTAACCTGCGGCAAGGGCTATGTTTTTCGGGCCACAGGTTCAACGGTAAATAAACCCGGTTTCATGTCAGTGTATCTTGAAGGTAAAGATGACAGTAAAGAGGATGATGACAATAAGGAAAAAATGTTGCCACCTCTGGAAGAAGGTGCGCTAGTTGATTTGCAAGAGGTGATAGCGAACCAACATTTTACTGAACCGCCCCCTCGTTATGGTGAGGCAAGCCTAGTTAAAGCGCTTGAAGAGCACGGAATTGGCCGGCCATCGACCTATGCATCGATTATTTCAACATTACAAAATCGCGACTATGTAGAGCTAGAAACGAAACGCTTTTATCCGACTGATGTTGGGCGAATTGTAAATAAATTTTTAACGCAGCATTTTACGAATTATGTGGATTATGACTTCACCGCTAAATTAGAAGATGGCCTGGATGCCGTTTCAAGAGGTGAAATGCAGTGGTTGCCATTAATGAAGACGTTTTGGCAGCCATTTAAAACACTGATTGATGATAAGGAAGTCAGTGTTCAACGTAGCGATGTTACGCAAGAGGCGTTGGAGGAAAAGTGTCCAGAGTGCGGTAAACAGCTATCGATTCGCTTGGGTAGAAATGGACGGTTTATTGGCTGTACGGATTACCCCGAATGCAGTTATACGCGTAACTTGAATGATGATGCCGCTTCTGCAGAGCCTGAAGTTGTTGAAGGGAGAAAATGCCCAAAGTGTGAATCTAATTTAATTATTCGCACCGGTCGATATGGCAAATTTATAGGTTGTAGTGCTTATCCAGATTGTAAGCATATGGAACCTTTGGAGAAACCAAAAGACACGAATGTTGTTTGTCCTGATTGTAAAAAGGGAACAATACTTGAACGTAAATCTCGAAAGGGTAAAATATTCTACTCGTGCTCTAATTATCCTAAGTGTAAATATGCATTATGGAATGAGCCGATTAATGAGCCATGCCCAAATTGTAATTGGCCTATTTTGACATTAAAAACAACTAAAAGACGTGGCACTGAAAAAGTCTGTCCACAACAAGAATGTTCATACGTAACGCCATGCGAAGAAATGGCTAAAACTTAATAAATTAAAAGGTAAATGATGCAAGATAATAAAACATTTGTAGCCGTTTTAATGGGCTCTGACTCTGACTTTCCTGTTATGCAGGCAACACTGGATGTATTAAAAGGATTAGACATTCCGTATGAGGTGAGAGTGACCTCAGCACATAGAACGCCGGTAGAAACACATGCCTACGTTACCGATGCCGATAAGAGAGGTTGCGCGGTCTTTATTGCAGCAGCAGGTCTGGCTGCTCATTTAGCAGGAGCAGTGGCGGCTAATACCGTTAAGCCTGTTATTGGTGTGCCGCTTGATGCGGGTTCTTTACAAGGGCAAGATGCATTATTGTCGACCGTACAAATGCCAGCAGGTATCCCTGTTGCTAGTGTAGCGATTGGTAAGCCGGGTGCAAAAAATGCGGCTTATCTTGCCGCTCAAATTATCGGCTTGTTTGATGAGGGCGTTGCACAACGAGTACGTGCAGATAGAAAAGCGTCAGGCGAAGCTGTTATTAAGAAAAACCAAGCCCTGCAAGAAAAGCTTCAACAAGGGTAATCCGGTTGTGCCATCGGTTTGGCAAAAAAAACGGTTTGTTGCTCAACTTCAAGCCGGTGGTCTTGTAGCCTACCCAACAGAGGCCGTGTTTGGGTTAGGCTGCGACCCATTGAACGAAGGGGCAGTTTATCGACTGTTAGATTTAAAAGGGCGATCGGTTAGTAAAGGCTTGATTCTTATCGCATCTGATTTTTGTCAACTTGAACCTTATGTGCAGCCTTTATCTGATGACCTTATGTCAAAAATAAAGGACCAGGTATCGGAGCCAACAACTTGGTTACTGCCTGCAAAAACATCGGTGCCAGCATGGTTGACAGGTGGGCGGAGTAATATAGCGGTTCGTTTGACACAGCATGGCCTAGCTAAAGAGCTGTGCCAGTTAGCTGGTACAGCGATTGTGTCTACTAGTGCTAACATGTCGGGTTGTGAGGCAGTAAGAACGGCGTATCAAGCGCGTCTAAAGTTTTTGTCGAAAAATGTTTATACAATAAGTGGCCAAGTAGGTGGCTTTTTGAATCCCAGCCGAATCATCGACCCCTTTTTAAATAAGCAATTACGTTAACCTAAGAGATTTTATTGATGTCTGCACCCAATCCCCAGCGTGTTAAAGACTACCTGTTGGCTTTGCAAAACAACATTTGTAGCAGTATTGAAGGCCTTGAGGAAGAGGGTGGTTTTAAAGAAGACCTATGGGATAGAGGGGGCGATACAGGCGGAGGGCGTACGAGGCTGATAGAGAATGGCAAGGTGTTTGAGCAGGCGGGGGTTAATTTTTCGCATGTAAGAGGTGACGCCTTACCCGGATCAGCAACACAGAATCGTCCCAAGTTGGCAGGGCGAAACTTTGAAGCAATGGGCGTTTCATTGGTGATACACCCTCGTAATCCTTATGTACCGACATCACATGCTAATGTGCGATTTTTTATCGCAGAAAAAGACGGTGAAGCACCAATTTGGTGGTTTGGAGGCGGCTTTGATTTAACGCCTTATTATGGCTTTGAAGATGATGCAAAGCATTGGCATCGGCAGGCAAAAAAAGCGTGCGAACCTTTTGGTGATAATGTTTATAACGATTATAAAAAATGGTGTGATGAATATTTCTTTTTAAAACATCGTAATGAACCGCGCGGTATCGGAGGGCTTTTCTTTGATGATTTAAATGAAGGGGGGTTCGAACGTTGTTTCAAGCTGATGAAGAGCGTGGGTGACCACTATATTTCTGCCTACCAGCCTATTGTCGAGCGACGTAAAAGCTTGCCGTATACTGACAAGGAACGAGATTTTCAGCTCTATAGGAGAGGCCGCTATGTAGAGTTTAACTTGGTGTATGACAGAGGGACCCTGTTTGGGTTGCAAACAGGTGGCCGTACGGAATCCATTTTAATGTCATTGCCACCACAGGTTAGCTGGCGTTATAACTGGCACCCAGAAGCAGGGACAGCTGAAAGCGAACTGTATGATGTTTTTTTACAGCCTAAAGATTGGCTTGCTTAAACAGAGCTGTTATTAAGACTTGTTGCTCGTTTCTTCTCGAACAAGTTGGCTGTCTGTTTCTGATAACTTGTTTTTTTCGGCTAATTGTTGAATAACCTGATCGAGTCCACCGGCGCTTTTGATGGTTTTAGAAAAGCTCGCTTTGTAATTAGTTACCATGCTAATCCCTTCGATGATCACATCATACGCTTTCCATTCGCCAGCTTTGTTAAGGGCCATTCGGTAATTAACAACAACGGGTGGACGAGAAGGTTGAATAATTTCAGTTTTAACCATTAGCCTTGTGTCTGTTGGGTCGAAGGTCATTGGTATGAAATGTATGGTCCATTCATCAAATTCTTTAAAGGCAGTTGCGTAAGTATTTACCAATAAGCCCTTGAACTCTTTTTGGAATGAGGTTTTTTGCTCTTCGCTTGCTTTACGCCAGTGTTTACCTAAAACAAGTCTAGAAATTTTATTTAAATCAACACGAGGTTCAAGTACTTCGTTGACCAACTGAAAAACATAATCAAGGTCATCGAGTTTGCTTTTATCCTTTTGAAGGATGTCGTGTAACAGGTCAGATGTTTCTTGGATGACTTGTTGAGGAGGGTTTAAGTCTTCAGCGCTTGCAAATGAGCTAATTGTTAATGCAAAGGCGAAGAGCCCGACGGTTAAAAAACCTTTTAGTTTGTTCATTGTCTATATCCTGTTCTTATTTTGTAGTGCCGGGTTATCCCCTGGAATAGATTATTTTCTTGTCCTATTGCAGCTTCATTTATCGTCATTGCCCCTCTCTGGTGGCAGGGGTTGTAAAAAGACGCTAGTGTAGGCATTGTCGGGCAAGATACAATACTTAATTAAAGTTTATTAGGTGTTTAATTAAGCGGCCTTTGATCTGTGTTTGTAAAAAGTATAGTCGATCAGTTTAATTTTTCTACAGTGTTTTGTCGACTAAGTCGTTAAAATGTCAAAAATGATTATAGCTTGAAATGGTGGGTAAAATGAAGATCAATAAAACAAACTCGATTCTAGTCAGAAGGCAACGACGTATGCGATCAAGCCAGTTTAGTCGCCGTTTAATGCGTGAAACAGTGTTAACAACGGATGATCTGATTTACCCCGTATTTGTGATTGAGGGCGAGAGCCAACGTCAAACAATCGATTCTATGCCGGGTGTTGAGCGACTTAGTATTGATTTGTTGGTGGACGAAGCGCGTGAACTCGTGACACTAGGGGTGCCTGCGATTGCCTTATTTCCTGTGACGCCCGCGAGTGTTAAAACAAGTTCAGCAGAGGAAGCGTGGAACCCGCAAGGTTTGGCGCAAAGAGCAGTTCGGGCGTTAAAGGCTGCATTGCCGGAGCTAGGTGTTATTACCGATGTCGCCTTAGACCCTTTTACAACTCATGGTCAGGATGGGTTGATTGACGATACTGGTTATGTGTTAAACGATGACACGGTGGAGGTGTTGGTAAAACAAGCCTTGTCCCATGCAGAAGCGGGGGCTGATGTGGTGGCACCCTCTGATATGATGGATGGCCGTGTGGGTGCAATCCGCGAAGCACTGGAGGTAGAGGGCTATACGAATACTAAAATTTTGGCCTATTCGGCGAAATATGCATCCAGTTTTTATGGCCCGTTTAGGGATGCAGTGGGTTCAGCGGCTCAGTTAGGAGCAGGCAATAAGTACAGTTATCAAATGGACTGTGCAAATACCGATGAGGCATTGATTGAAGTCGGCTTAGATATTGAAGAAGGTGCTGACATGGTAATGGTCAAGCCAGGCATGCCCTACCTAGATATTGTTCGTCGGGTGGCTGAATCGTTTGACACCCCCGTATTTGCTTATCAGGTGAGTGGGGAGTACGCAATGATAAAGGCAGCGGTACAAAATGCTTGGCTTGAGGAGCGAGCTGTTGTTTTAGAGTCTTTACTGGCATTTAAACGGGCAGGTGCGCAGGGTGTTTTAACTTACTTTGCAAAAGATGTGGCACGCTGGCTAACGGAAGAAAAATAATGACGGATCGCTACGCAGTATTTGGGTTTCCCATTGGGCACAGCTTATCGCCTATTATTCACCGACAGTTTGCTGATCAGACTGGGCAGCAATTAAGCTATGAGGCGCAGGAAGTGAAGCCCGACGTGTTTAATGAAGCGCTTGCTGATTTTTTTAAGGCTGGTGGAAAAGGTGTTAATTGCACCGTACCTTTGAAAGAGCTCGCATATGAAGCAGTAGACCAATTAACACAGCGCGCTAAATTTAGTGGGGCGGTTAATACGATTAAGCGTTTAGACGATGGTTCTTTATTAGGTGATAATACCGATGGTATAGGGCTGTTAACTGACCTTTGCACAAATTTAGGGGTGGCGATAGATGATCAGCGAGTCCTTGTGTTGGGTGCTGGCGGAGCATCTCGTGGAATACTAGGGCCGTTGCTCGAGGCAAAGCCTAGGCAACTTTATTTGGCTAATAGAACTGTCTCAAAAGCAAAAGCAATGGAAGTTTTATTTTCTTCATTGGGCCGAATTCAGTCTTCAAGTTATGAAGACTTAGCAGGAAAGCAATTTGATTTGATCATTAATGCGACATCGGCCAGTTTAAGTGGTTCTTTGCCTGAGATAGCAAATGGCTTATTGTCGCCGAACGGGGTTTGCTATGATTTGGCGTATAGTGAGCAGCCGACAGCATTTGTGTGTTGGGGTATGCAAGAAGGCGCCCGCTTATCAGTGGATGGTCGGGGTATGTTAGTCGAGCAAGCAGCGCATGCGTTTCATCTTTGGCGTGGAGTTATGCCTGAGACTTCAGCCGTCTTAAAGGGGCTAAAGTAAAGCGCATTGAAATGCTGTTGAGCTTGTAAAGTTAAATTGATGAGCTAGCATCATCAGCCCATTGGCATGCTTTTAAATAGTCGTTTGAATAGTTATCACCTATGGGCCAATGAAGTTGCTGCTCATGTTTAATGATTATTTTTAAGACCTCACCCATCTCACCTTTTTGTTCAACTAAGGCGTCTATAATCTCACTTTTCAAGGGTAGGGGTTTAACGGCCTCCTTCATTGTCATGTCTAATAAGGCATCCAATGTAGACAGCAGCCCCATTAGAAAATAGCTGTTTGGGTGTGCTTTGTCGTTCTTTACGGCAATGTTTTCTGCCAATTTAGCACGTACTAAGGCATGCTTTATAAGCTCTAAGGGTTTAGAAGGGATGCTGCGCAAGCTAATTAATGTCGCCCACTTCTTTGTTTCATCAATACCTAAGATAACAATGGCTTGTTTAATTCGTTCAATGGGGTTTTTGAACGAGAAGCTGGCAGAGTTTAAATACTTTAAAAGCATATGGGTAAGATTAGGGTCCTTTTCAATGGTGCTTTCGAGTTCAGACATTGAAATGTCCACCTGGTTAACATGGGCTAGAAGTTGGATGATAGCAAACGTGCTAGCGCTAACAGTACGCCCTTTTATTAACTCTGGTCTTGAAAAGAAATATCCCTGAAATAGCTCGCAGCCTATTTGCTTATAGGCATTGAAGTCGTCGAAGGTCTCTATTTTTTCAGCTAAAAATTGTATAGCACAGGGTTGGAGTTTTTCAATTAAGGCTTTGTTGACCTCGATGGAGGTGAGGGTTAAATCAAACTTAATAATAGAGGCTAATTCGATTAAAGGGTCCCATTTTGGGCTGTACACGAAGTCATCAAGAGCGAAAGTAAACCCCTTTTCTGAAAGCTCTTGAGCTCTTTCGATAAGACTAGCGTCAGGTTGAATGTCTTCTAATAACTCTAAGATAACTTGCTCAGAAGGCAGAGCTTCAATCAGAGGGCTAAATAAATCTTCATACGATATATTGATAAAAACAAAGTGGTTGTTTGCTGCTTTTTGTAACCCTAAGTCTAAGGCAGAAGAAGCGATAACCTCAGCAGTAAGAGAATGTGTTTGTTGCTTTTCATCTTCAATCGGGCGATACAAGAATTCATAGGCGTGAAGTTCTAAGGAGCGGTTTAGTATGGGTTGTCGAGCAAACGAGAAATGACGCATGACAGTAGCCCTTAGGATAATTAATGAATGATACCTTTCAGTTTAGTTGAAGAAACGCATTAGGTTGCCTCGTTAAGGTATTTATTTTTCAATCGAACGTAGTTCTGCGGTGAATAGGTTAAAAACTGGGCTTCTTTTTCATTAATGGGCCGAGCTTTTTTGACTGGAGAGCCAATATATAAATAGCCACTTTCTAATACCTTTCCCGGAGGGACAAGACTCCCAGCACCAATTATCACTTGGTCATTGACGATAGCGCCATCCATCACAATAGCGCCCATTCCAATCAGGCAACGATTACCAATGGTGCAGCCATGCAGTGTCACCTTATGCCCAACGGTTACGTCTTCTCCAATCACAACAGGGTAGCCCCCCGGGTTAAAGTCACTGGCATGGGTAACGTGTATAACGCTACCATCTTGAATATTAGAACGACGACCAATTTTAATACTATGAATGTCGCCACGAACAACGGCTAATGGCCAAATAGACACATCGGCAGCAAGTTCAACGTCGCCAATAACAACGGCGGTATCGTGGATAAAGGTAGAGTCTTCAATTCGCGGTGTTTTAGAGTCAAAAGATTTAACGTGCATGTGCGATTTCCTGTTCTATACTTTAGTGAGTATTTGTTAAAGGGAGAAAGACATGAGTGTATCAGGATTTATGGCATTGGCCGTTATTGTTGTCTTAGTGGGCTATGGAATAGCGTTGTATAACAGCTTAGTGAGCTTGAAACATAGCGTATCAAAAGCGTGGTCAAACATTGATGTGTTGCTTAAGCAGCGACATGATGAGTTACCAAAATTGGTTGAAACGTGTCGGCAATACATGAAACATGAGCAAGACACCTTGGAAAAAGTTATGTTGGCGCGCTCGGGCGTTTCAAATGCCCTAGGCGAGTCAGATGTGGCGGCATTAGGGAAGGCGGAAACACAGATGCGGCAAGGTCTCATGAACCTATTTGCCGTTGCCGAAGCCTACCCTGAACTAAAAGCAAATGAGTCGTTTAAAGAGCTGCAAAATAGAATAAGTCAGCTAGAGAATAACATCGCGGACCGACGTGAATTTTATAATGAAAGCGTGAATTTAAATAATGTCCGTATTGAGCAATTTCCAGATGTATTGATAGCAAAATTCTTTAACTTTAATGATTTTGATTTATTAGAGTTTGAAGCGTCACAAACGGCCGATGTTAATGTTAAAAAATTATTTGAATAATGAATGAGTGGGCAGAGGCCATTGAACGCTTGTCGGCTGATGAGTTTTGGGTATATTTTATTGCTACATGCCTAATTTCCTTGGCCTGCCTATATTTTTATTTTCGTTATTTGTGGCGTTATCGCATTATGCAGGACACGCCGACGGCACTGATCAGGTCGGCATCACAAGGTTATAACGAGTTTGCTGGCATCGCTAGATTATTACCTGGCGAGCCTATTATTGCGCCCTTAACGAAGCAAAGCTGTGTTTGGTATTGGTATAAAGTAGAAGAGAAACAGTCGCATTATGTGCGGGGGCGTAGCCGTACCAGTTGGAGCCTTTTTGAAACTGGTATTAGTGACGGCATGTTTTCTCTGCATGGTAAAACGGGGCGGGCAATTGTTAACCCAGATGATGCTGAAGTAATCCATTCGGTTTCTGATACTTGGTATGGCAGTTCACCTTTTCCAACCGCAGGTCCAAAAGGCTTTAGTTCAAGTGCGTTTGCTCTTGCTAAGCGATACCGTTATAGCGAAAAACGCATTCATGAAGGTGATCAATTGTATGTTCTTGGTGACTTTAAGTCGTTTAAGGAACTGGCGTTGCCAACAAAGGATGAGTCTTTAGCGGCGATATTAAGGCAATGGAAAAGCAACCCGCGGATGCTATTAAACCGTTTTGATGAAGACCGCGATGGGCACATTGATTCAGCGGAGTGGGAAAAGGCTGTTCTTATTGCAAAACACCAGTTGGCAGAGGAGTTAGCCCGTCAGCACCGTGGACCTGTTGAGCATATAATTGAAAGACCAATGAGTAGCCGCAAACCATTTTTAATTTCAACAAAAAATGAGGCAGTGCTTACCGCGAGGTTTCAATATAAATCTTGGGTGTCGCTGTGTTTGTTTTTTGCCATAAGTGGGGTGGCGCTGTGGATGATGAATGTGCGTATGGGCTAGTTTTCTAAAGACCAGTGTCGGTTTTCTTTGGCAGTCAGCTAGGCTTCTTAGTTTAAGTATTCGTTATGCAAAGTGTTGAGGCTTGGAAGCTGCACTGAAGCATGCGAAAATACTTTATTTTTCAACTGTATAAAAATATGACAAACCCTTTATTAGAAGAATTTGAGCTTCCGCACTTTAGTGAAATAACAGCAGCCGATATTGAGCCAGCTATTAATGAGGTGCTAGCAAAAAACAAAAGAGAAATAGCTTCTTTGCTTGAGGGGGGCAAAGAATACAGCTGGGAAAACCTGGTGCACCCGATTGAATTGATGGATGATTATTTAAACCGAGTGTGGTCGCCAGTCAGTCACTTAAACTCGGTGATGAACAATGACGAGTGGCGTGAAGCGTATTCTAATTGTTTACCTAAGCTCAGCGAATACTCAACAGAAATTGGCCAAAATAAAGAGCTCTACCTTGCTTATCTTTCGATTAAAAAAGGGGCTGAGTATAAGGTATTGAGCACGGCACAAAAAAAGATTATTGATAATGCGTTGCGCGACTTTGAGTTGTCGGGGGTGGCTTTGCCGAGTGATAAAAAACAACGTTATATGGATATATCGCAGCAATTGTCGACATTAACGAACCAATTTGAAGAAAATTTAATGGATGCCACCAATGATTGGAGTCAATTGGTGACAGATGAGGCTGATTTGCAAGGCTTGCCCGCATCGGCGATGGATCTACTCCGTCAAACAGCGCAGCAAAAGGACCAAGACGGTTGGATGCTGACGTTAGAGTTCCCGTGCTATATGGCAATTATGACGTATGCAGATAACCGTGAGTTACGCTATGCCATACATCATGCTTTTGTAACAAGGGCATCTGATCGAGGAACTGGCAAAGAAAGCTGGGATAATTCACAGTTGATGAAAGACATCGTGGGCTTGCGACATGAAAAGGCACAATTGTTAGGTTACAAAAGTTATGCTCATTTATCGTTGGCCACCAAAATGGCCGATAAGCCTGAGGATGTACTGACATTTTTAAATCAATTGGCCGATAGCTCTTTGCCAATGGCTAAAAAAGATTATGCGACCTTATGTGACTTCGCTGCTAAGCAAGGACATAAAGGTGCTGTTGAATCGTGGGATGTCGCTTATTATTCAGAAAAGCTACGTCAAGAGAGGTATCAGTTTTCTCAAGAAGAAGTGAAGCCATATTTTCCTGCAAATCGTGTATTAACAGGGATGTTTAAGGTGGTTGAGAAACTGTATGGGCTTAATATTTCAGAAGTAAAAGACGTTAATACCTGGCATAAAGATGTGCAGCTTTTTTCCATTACGGATGAAAAAGGTGTTCACCGAGGTCGGTTCTTTATTGATCTTTTTGCTCGTCCGCATAAGCGAGGAGGGGCTTGGATGGATGAGTGCGTGACCCGTTTTAAAAAGAAAGACGGGGTGCAAACGCCGGTTGCGTATCTAACGTGTAATTTCACCCCACCTATCGGTGAAGACCCATCGTTGCTAACTCATGGCGAAGTAGAAACGCTCTTTCATGAGTTTGGACATGGCTTGCACCATATGCTGACACAAGTTGATTACTTAAGTGTGTCCGGCATACATGGTGTGGAATGGGATGCCGTTGAGTTACCTAGCCAGTTTATGGAAAACTGGTGCTGGCAAGCAGAGGTAATGCCGTTAATTTCTGGTCACTATAAAACGGGTGAGGTACTGCCACAGGAAATATTTGAAAAAATGTTGGCAGCGAAGAACTTTCAGTCGGGTATGCAGATGGTGAGGCAGATTGAATTTTCAATATTTGATTTTCGAATTCATTTGGAATATGACGCAACAAACGATTCGCAAATTTATGATGTGTTGGAACAAGTTAGAGCGGATGTTAGTGTTGTTAAAACACCAGAATTTAATCGTTTTCCGAATAGCTTTTCACATATTTTTGCAGGAGGTTATGCGGCAGGCTATTACAGTTATAAGTGGGCGGAGGTTCTATCTAGCGATGCTTTTTCGTTGTTTGAAGAAAAAGGAATCTTTGATGAGCAAACAGGGCGTTCTTTTTTACACAACATTTTAGAAAAGGGAGGGAGCGATGATGCGCTTGAATTATTTACAGCGTTTAGAGGAAGAAAGCCAACAATAGATGCTCTCTTGAAGCATTCAGGCATTGCAGCATAAGATGTTAAAGCACGTTTTCTTTTTGCTGTTGTTTTTGCCAGCCATGGCGAATGCAGCACATATAACTGATAAATTATTAGCTGGCATGTATGCTGAACCTAATAATAGTGAACAACCTACACAGTTACTCCCAAGTGGCACACCTGTTGAATTAATAGGTGAGGCTAAGGGCTTTGTAAAAGTGCAGTTGGTGGGTGGTGAAACGGGGTGGGTTGAAAAACGGTTTTTATCAGAAGAAAAGCCGGCAAAGGTTAGGCTGCTTTCACTTCAAAGTAAATACAGGCAGCTTCAAGAAAAGCTAGATCGTGCAGAAGCGACATTAACGAAATTAAATCAGCCGACTGAAGAGGTTGTGCCGAATGAGCAAAAGAACGATCAACGTATCACTGAAGAACTACAAGAGGCGTTGGCTAAGGCGGAAAAGACCATTCAACAGCTACAGCAAGAGAATGAGCAACACCCGTTGGTAGCCAATGTGACAAAAACGGTGCCGCCGCCAACAGATAATGAGCCCGTCAGCTTTTCTTTTACAGGACTAAGTCTGTTGTTATTGGTTCTTAGTATGCTTATTGGTGTGTATCTGGGTATAAAATTTCAAGATGCCCGTCAGCTGAAACGGCATGGTGGGTTTAGAATTTAAGCATTTCCAACAACAAAGGCGCTTTGATTAGCGCCTTTGTTGCATTTTGGTGATGTAAGCAGTAGTTCTATTAATCGGCCACTTTAATGTAAAAGCATTGAATATCATCATCGCGTTCATGCCTTAACATTTGATGGTTTGATTTATCAATAAACACGCCAACATCAAGATGAGAGGCAGGGTCGGTTGCTAACATTTTAATAATGTCGCCCGGGCTAGATTTTTGAAGCTGTTGCTTGAGTCTTAATAACGGTAGCGGGCAGTTTAAGCCTTTCGCATCCAGTGTTATATCGTATTTCATATCTTAGTTTTTATATTGGTGTTACTTTATAATCTCATCATAATGAACAGTCTAAAGTAAGTATGGATTATAAGGATTTACGTGATTTTATCTCAAAACTTGAACAGTTAGGTGAGTTAAAGCGAGTCAATCAAGAGGTTGACCCTCATCTTGAGATGACAGAGATATGTGACCGGGTGTTGAAACAGGAAGGACCAGCAATACTATTTGAAAACCCTAAAGGTTATTCGATACCGGTTTTAGCTAATTTATTCGGAACGCCGAAACGGGTTGCTTTAGGGATGGGGCAAGATACTGTTAGTGCATTAAGGGATGTCGGTGAAGTGCTGGCAGCACTTAAAGAACCTGAGCCACCAGAAGGTGTAAAGGATGCTTGGGCAAAATTACCGGTTTATAAGCAAGTACTTAATATGGCGCCAAAGGTGGTTAAAAAACCCGTGTGCCAGCAGGTTGTTATTGAAGGAGAGGCTGTTAATTTGGCTGATTTTCCGATTCAAACATGTTGGCCTGATGATGCGGGGCCACTGATTACGTGGCCATTAGTCATCACTAAGGGGCCATTAGCAAAACGGCAAAACCTAGGTATTTATCGTCAACAGGTGATTGGGCGCAATAAAGTCATTATGCGGTGGTTAGCGCATAGAGGCGGAGCGCTAGATTTTAAAGCATGGCAAGCAGAACACCCAGGGGAGCCCTTTCCAATAGCCGTTGTGTTGGGCGCTGACCCTGCCACCATTTTGGCGGCGGTAACGCCTGTGCCGGATGCGTTATCAGAATATGCATTTGCAGGGTTATTACGTGGTTCTAAAACAGAAATTGCAGATTGCTTAACGCATGATCTACAAGTTCCTTCTAGTGCTGAGATTGTTCTGGAAGGCTATTTATACCCTGATGAAATGGCAGATGAAGGGCCGTTTGGTGACCATACAGGCTACTACAATGAAGTTGAACGTTTTCCTGTTTTTACGATTGAAAAAATAACGCATCGTAAAAACCCTATCTATCATTCAACCTATACGGGCAAGCCACCTGATGAGCCTGCTATTTTGGGTGTTTCGTTGAATGAAGTATTTGTGCCGATTTTAAAAAAACAATTTCCTGAAATTCAAGACTTTTACTTACCACCAGAAGGCTGTTCTTATCGAATGGCGATAGTCAGCATTAAAAAGCAATACCCAGGGCATGCAAAACGAATCATGTTTGGTATTTGGTCATTTTTACGGCAATTTATGTATACCAAGTTTGTTATTGTGACGGATGATGATGTGGATATTCGTGATTGGGAATCAGTTATTTGGGCCATGACCACACGTGTTGATCCATCCAGAGATACGACGTTGATTGAAAACACGCCGATTGATTATTTAGATTTTGCGTCGCCAGTTTCTGGCTTAGGTTCAAAAATGGGTTTGGATGCGACAAACAAATGGCCAGGGGAAACCACGCGAGAATGGGGTAAGCCGATTGAAATGAGCGTACCGGTTAAGCTTAAGATTGACGAACTATGGTCAACCTTAGGGCTAGATTAGCTGGATTGGCTTGTTGATGGAGCCAGGTTTAGTTTGTTTGCGTTTATGCTCAGCTCAAGCCCCGTTTTATAGTGGGCGCTTGCCTCGTTATTAGGGTCACCTAACTGTTCTTGCACTTGGCCTAATAGCAGATAGGCTAAGCTAGACGGTTGCAGTGAAATGCTGTCGTCTAGGTATGATTTAGCTTTGCTCCAATGCTCTTGCTCTATGCAAAGTTGCGCCAGTGCATTAAAAAATTCGCTGCTGGCCCCATGTTTTCGTAACCATTTTTCTAGCTGCTGCTGTTTTTTTTCTGCTGGAATAGTTAATTGCATATACCGAGCCAGTAAGTCAGGGTTTGCTTGTGCATTTAGGCCCTTAATCAATAGCTCTTCAGCGGTGGCATTATCGCCTGTGCGAATCAGTTGAGAAGTGTAAGCGATCAGGTAACGAGGGTTTAGCTTCTGTTTTTTGTCGAGTGCCTTCCAAATCATACTAAGCGTTAATTGGCCAGACTCAAGGTTGTTTGAAAATAACTGTGTTAACACTTTTTCTTCAACCGGCAGCCACTCTTGTGAAGCAATTTTTCGGTTGTTTTTTATGGATGGTAGTAAATGATAAAGAGCTTCCCACTCGTTTAACTGTAGGTGTGTTTTCATTAACAACGTTAAAACAATAGGGTGGTTAGGTGTTGCTGTTCTTAGCTGTTGCAGTGTGGCAAGCGCCTGTTCAAATTGACCAGCGGCGAGTTGTAACTTAGCACGTGTTAGTTGAATGGCATGTATTTGGTCGGGCAACGTCTTGCCTGCCTTAAATAAATATTCATCTCGGCGATTATAAGCGCCTTGAGACTGGGCGGCATGGGCGGCGCTAAGGTAGTTCAATAAAGGGGTGTCACTTTGTTCAGCATGCTTGACTAAGAGTTTTTCAGAGCGCTGCCAATTGCCTTCGGCAGAATTAATCAGGCCTTTATTAATTTCTTTTTGTGAGCGGGTCGTTTTACGTTTTTGGTTCCATCTGCTGATGCTTTTGGGACTACGTTTAAGAGTGAGCAGGGCTCTTAAAGAGAAATAAAAACCAATGAAAATAATCAATGTAACAAACAACAGGACTGCCAGAGACGTCTCAATGGATACGTGCCCATAAGTTAAAAGGGCGTATCCAGGTTCCAGATGTACCTGATAAGCAAGTCCACTAGCGATGACTAGAGCGAGTATGAGAAGAAGTATTAGTTTCATAGTGCTTGCCTCTATTGCTCTGCTTTAGTAGGTTCCGGAGCTGCCGAAGTTGGCATGTTATTGTCTATTGCGAGGGGGGCTGGTTCTTCAGCTGGTGGCTGTGAGCTGAGATCCTTTTTTTCTATGGAAGCAGGGGTAGCAATAGTGATTGAAGGGGCGGTACTGTCTTCGGCTGACATGCTTAATAGGGGCAAATCGCGCAGCATCTTTAACGATAAGGCAATAGAGGGAAGCTCAGCTTTGATGACTGTATTTTCAAGCTTATCAAGTTGCTTAAGGGCCGTTTTTACAGCAGGGTTGTTATTATCAAAGTAATCACCTAGCCAAGTTTTAGCAATGGCGATGTTCGCAGTGTAAAGGGCTTGTTGCTGGTTAATTAAGGCTAGCCTGGCTGATTCAAGCTTTAAGGCTAAATTTTTTCTAATCAGTTCAATGCGCTCTGGTGTCATCAACGCGGCTAAAGGTTTATCGCTGCGCCGAACGACGATTAATTTACTGAAGCTCTCCCAAGCATCGTTAAGGGTGTCTTGAATATTTTCTGGAATAGGGGAGGCATCACCTTTACCAATTTCAGGTGCTTGAGCGGTACCGGCATGAGGCGCTTTAATACCCATGCTAGAAACGGCGTCTTCTAGGGCCAAAAGTTGCGACGAAAGACCTACCGTATCTGGTAAGACGGTACTGTTGAGAAGGTTTATTTCTTTTGCTATTTGTTGACGAATGGCAAATGTTAGGGGGTCGCCATTTTCTTTAAGTCGTTGATCAGCGGTCTGTAGAGCAACAATGGCGGTATCAACGTCTCCGGCTAATTGTAAGCGGGTATTGGCCACACTCACTAAATACTCAGCTTCAGCAATAAGCCATTGACGCCTATTTTTGCCGACTTGTTGTTGTAATAAAGTGATCCTTTCATCTGCCGACTGCTCGAGCTGCTCAACGTGTGAGTTAAGGTCTGATAACTGATTGCTAACTTGACGGGTTTTAGATTGGAGTTCGTTTGAAGCTCCGGACGTGTCGTTTTTAAGTGCGTCGATGCTGCTCGACAGCTGACTAATGTGTTGAGTGAGTTGCTTAAAGGCGAGGTACCCAGCCATGGTGGCCAGAATAACTAAAAAAATGGCCAGCCAAGCAATCGCACTTCTTGATTTTTGTTTGGGCTGATTAGTAGATGATGTCTTTGCCACTACCTTTTCAGGCTGCTTACTGCTTGCCTTAGGGTTAGGTTTGTCTTCAGTGTGCGCTTCCTGTTTTGATGAGTCATTCATGACAGATATCCGTGAGTGATAAAGATTAGGTCATTTCAATACATAGAGCCTAATGGTTGTAAAGTCAGTTATGGTCCTCTTCAGTATAGCGCCGAAACAGCTACGATGCTTAAAAAAATTTGTTAGCGTTTTTTGTCTTGGTTGATGGCAGAGACTAAGCCTTTATCGCTAGCCCCATGACTAATGAGCAGATGTTGGCAGTCAAGACTGCTGGCGTAGCGGGCAAGTCGTTCGCTAAAGACCACGAAAGTACACTGTTGTTTAAGCTCACCAATAGGCCTTGGCGGGATTAGAAATAGGTTGTCTAAGGCCAGTTGACTAGTGATAGTGATGTAGGCGGGTTTCTTGTTGTGGCTTGTCTTGTAATTATTAGGTAATGTGCGTTGGTATACGTCAAGAGTATCAACGGTCATGCCGCGTTTTTGTAATTGTTCAGCCAATAAAGTACGGCCTCCTTTGCCTTTAATGATGAGCCCTTTTTTTTGCTTAAGGTCGCTTGGAAGCTGTGTAAGTAGGCGCTCAGAATTAAAGGGTTTAGCGGCAGTAATGGCAGGTTTTAAACCGAGTTGGTCCAGCGTGTCGGCTGTTTTAGGCCCAATGGCAATCATGCCAGAAGGTGTTTTTTGCCATTGATGATCTATTAGGCGATCGGCCTGTATAACTGCATTTGCACTGATAAAAATCAGGTAATCGTAGTTACTATGCTGGTATAAAGTGTTGCTAATATGCGCTGTATTTTCAACAGCTTGAATCGCTATGGTTGGGTAGCGAATTGGTGTAAAGCCTGCTGCCGTTAACAGGCCACATAGGTGATCTGATTGATGGGCCGGCCGCGTGACTAAGACAGTTTTTTCATTACTCTGCATGATCGTACAGTTTGTCTAGAATCTCCTTAGCACCGGCAGCTAAGAGACGGTTAGCAACGGTAACGCCAATCTTTTCTGCATCCTCAAGGGGGCCTTCTAGTTGTTCAGTGATCATTACACTGCCATCAGGTTCTGCGACCAAACCATGTAGGCGTAAAATATCACCTTTAATTCTTGCGTGCCCCGCGATGGGGGCTTGGCACCCACCTTCCAGTGTGAAATTCATGGCGCGTTCGGCCTGCACACGAATAGCTGTAGGCTTGTCATGTAAGCATTCAATGAGCGCTAGTGTTGCCGTGTCGCCCTGCCTACATTCTATGCCGATAGCGCCTTGGCCAATAGCCGCCAACAATGTGTTAACCGGAAGGGCCATTTTTATTCTGTTCTCAAAACCAAGGCGAATCAGACCCGCTGCAGCAAGAATAATGGCATCATAATCGCCGTTATCTAGCTTTTGCAGGCGACTATTTACGTTTCCTCGAAGTGATTTGATGTGTAAGTCAGGGCGCATTTTAAGTAGCTGGCTCTGACGCCTAAGACTTGAGGTGCCAACAACAGCGCCTAGGGGTAAATCGTTAATGCTTGAGTAGGCGTTGGAAACAAAGGCATCCCGAGGGTCTTCACGTGACAAAATAGCGCCAATTTCAAAGCCCTCTGGTACTTGAGCGGGTACATCTTTCATCGAGTGAACGGCGAGGTCTGCATCACCATTTAGCATTCCCTGCTCAAGCTCTTTAATAAAAAGGCCTTTACCACCAATTTTTGCTAAGGGGGCGTCAAGAATTTTGTCACCTTGGGTGACCATTTTAACCAACTCAATTTCAAGTGAAGGGTGTGATGCTTTTAGCAATTTAGCGACGTGTTCAGCTTGCCAAAGGGCTAATGGGCTTTTGCGAGTTGCGATTTTAATCAGAGACATGACGGTAACAAAGGGTTGTGAGATAGACGGATTATATCAGCCGGTGACGACATGTTTAAGGAGACTCAGTCTTTCTGTCGCAGAAAACGGTTTAATTCGGCTTTGTGTCGTCGACTGATGCTCAAGGTGTCTTTATAGCCTTTAAGCTGCAGCTCGAATTGGCCCGAGGCAGATTTTGTAATAGCGTGTATGGCAGTTGTATTAACCAAGGCATTACGATGAATGCGAAAGAATTGTGTGCCGAATTCTTCCTCCAGTAATTTCAGCGAGTCTTCGATTAATATCGACTCTGTTGCAGTCGCCGCGAGAACGTATTTATGGTCAGCTTTGAAGAATAAGATATCGTTGACGTTCAGGACTTTAAGGCCATGATGTGTATGAGCGCAAAGGTGTTGGCGTGGTCGTGATAATAATGGCGCGGCTTGTTTGATATCGATGGGCTGCGCCATGTATTGCGCTGCTTTATCAATGGCTTGATCTAATCGAGCTTGTTTAACCGGCTTAAGCAAATAATCAATGGCATTTTTATCAAAAGCCTCAATAGCGTATTCGTCGTAGGCGGTGACAAAGACTACCCGTGTTTTTAATTGAGCGTTTGCTATTTCAGTAGCGGTTTGCAAACCATCCATTTTTGGCATGCGAATATCCAGTAAAGCCAGCTCAGGTTGAATATCAATGCATTGCTTTAATGCGTCAACCCCATTACTGGCATCGGCATAGACAGTGTGGTGGCTGCTAATTGCATCGACTAGTCTTTTTAAACGTTGCCTTGCCAGTGGTTCATCATCTGCAATTAAGATTTTCATAAGAGGGACTTTTGGTATGGAAATTTAAGTTGGGTCTGGAATTCTAAATCGCTTGAGCTGACCAGTAACTGGCTTTGCCCTGGGAAGCATTGCTCCATTCGAAGGCGGATATTATGCAAGGCCATCTTGTTTCCGCCTCGCTCCTTTGATGCGTGTTCATTGCCAATAGGGTTTTTGACGAGTAAACGAATAATACTTTTTTCCATACTGCCAGAAATATTCAGCTCGCCGCCGTCACCGACCGTTTCAATACCATGGTAAACGGCATTTTCAATGATAGGTTGAATGCTTAACGGCGGGATGAGGGCATCGCTTGGGATGTTTGAAATATCTAACCGTATGGTTAACCGATCACCTAAACGGGTTTGCTCGATATTTAAATATTGTTGAATGAAAGCAAGTTCTTGGCTAAAAGGAATCAGTCGTTTAGAGGTTTGCATATTAGCTCGAAATAATTCAGCTAAGTCTTCTGTCAGCGACTCAGCCAAGGGTGGGTCTATTCGCGTTAGGCTGGCAATGGTATTTAGGCTATTAAATAAAAAATGTGGTCGAATACGGGCCTGTAATGCATCAAGTTGTGCATCGGCTTCTGCCTTTATTTGTCTGCGCCATTGAAATTGAATGTATAGAAAGCGTAATAAAATAAGGCTAAAGATAATACTGATACCCGTATTTCTTAAATAGATACTAAGGTAGCTATTTGGGGAACTTGTAAATAGGTCTAGCTGGGGTAATAAAAAAGAGATGACCCAGGTAATGAACAAGGTTGTAAGGTTGATGGTTAAAAACATCAGAAGACATATCTGGGTTGAAGAACAACGGTTTATTTTTTCTTTAAAAGCGCAAAAAAAAGCAGCGCATGTAAAGGCAACCCATAAAATAAACAAGGCATTTAAACTAAGCGCTACCCAAAAGTCACCACTTATAAAGCTGGTATTTAAGGCAAGAATAATGGCCAGTAATTGAGAAATAAGCGTGAGATACAGGACATTCTTAGCAAGACACATGTCCGGCAAAAAATAAGCTTGTTGTGTGAGAGAACTTTTGTCCATGCTGGAAGTGCTAGCCTATGTTCTATTCGTTCTAAAGTAAGCGATTCTTAAGTGATATACTAGGTGAAAATTCACTTTTGTAGCTAAAGACATGTCACTAGATAAACAAAATAAATTGTGGGGCGGCCGCTTCACTGAAAGCACCGACGCCTTTGTTCAGGCATTTACAGCCTCCGTTGATTTTGATCAACGTCTAGCACCGTATGATATTCAAGGCTCAGTCGCTCACGCCAAAATGTTGACCAAGGTGGGGATTCTAACTGAGCAAGAATGTCAGCAGATAGAGGAAGGCTTAGCGGATATCTTAAGCTGTATTCAAGCGGGTGAGTTTGAATGGTCTGTTGCATTGGAAGATGTGCACATGAACATTGAGGCGGCGTTAACCGAACGTATCGGCATGGCAGGTAAAAAGCTGCATACAGGGCGTTCACGTAATGATCAGGTGGCGACAGATATTCGTTTGTTTTTGCGTGACCAGCTAGGGATGATTCAATCGGAGTTGAAGCGTTTACAACAAGGTCTGGTTAGTTTGGCCGAACAGCATACTGATACGATTATGCCTGGCTTTACACACCTACAAGTGGCGCAACCGGTCACCTTTGGGCATCACTTAATGGCGTGGTTTGAAATGCTAAAGCGTGATGCCGAACGGTTTGCAGATTGTGCAAAACGGGTTAATGTTATGCCGCTGGGATCAGCCGCGTTAGCCGGAACGAGTTACCCGATTGACCGCTTTATGACGGCAGAATTGTTGGGTTTTTCTCGCCCGTCAGCCAATTCTTTAGACGGTGTTAGTGACCGTGATTTTGCAATAGAATTTTGTGCGGCCTCTGCCTTGTTGATGACGCACTTATCTCGCTTTTCAGAAGAAATTGTTTTATGGACGAGCGCGCAATTTAATTTTGTTGATTTGCCAGACGCGTTTTGTACCGGTTCATCGATCATGCCGCAAAAGAAAAACCCCGATGTGCCTGAATTGGTGCGCGGTAAAACAGGGCGCGTAAACGGTCACTTGGTGTCGTTGTTAACGCTGATGAAGTCCCAACCCTTAGCCTACAACAAAGATAACCAAGAAGATAAAGAGCCGTTGTTTGATACCGTCGATACGGTTTTAGGGTCTTTGCGTGCGTTTGCCGATATGGTGCCGAATATTAAGCCAGTAAAAGCATCGATGCTGAAGGCCGCTAAACAAGGCTTTTCCACAGCAACAGATTTGGCAGATTACTTGGTAGGTAAAGGCATTGCATTTAGAGATGCACACGAAATTGTAGGGTTGGCAGTGCGCTTAGGAACTGAAACGGGCCGTGATTTATCGGAGTTGTCGCTTGACGAGTTGCAGGGCTTTTCACAAGACATCGGCGATGATGTCTTTCAGGTGCTGACCCTAGAGGGCTCTGTGTGTGCGCGAAACCATTTGGGTGGAACAGCGCCAAATCAAGTACGCCAAGCAATAATGGATGCAAAGACGTTGTTAGCAGAATGAAGAAAAGCTAAGAAAAAACAGTATTTTTGAAAAAATCAGCAATACTTAGGGTACGACTAATAACAGTAACTTTTAGCTAAAAGATGTTTGATTCATTGTCAGGAGGGTGGGGACAGCAAGCACTAGACGTTGCAGATTTTGGTGTGTTGGTAATGAATGAGCAAGGCGTTCAATGGCTTAACCCTTACCTGTTATCTTTGCTTCAACAAGAAGAAATACAAGATAGTACGACGTTCAAAAGTAGTGAGTTGACTTCTTTGTTACTGAGCGCCGGTAACCCCTTTCCTGTGCCGCCGCAGCAAACTCAGCAACGGTGGCTCAGGCGCGAACATATCAAGACGCCTGAGTACGATATCTACTTTTTTCATGATTGTACGGACTTAGTCATTATTGGTAATGAGTGCAGACGACTACAGGATGATTTGTCTGGCTTAAACTTAAAAGACCCAACAACTGGGATGATGAGTAATGATGTGATTGTTGAAATGCTGGATGGGCATATTAGTCGTAGTCGTCGTTACGATAACCCGTTATCGTTGTTAAGAATCAGTTATTTTTTTTCAGATCAAATGGATAGCCAACTATTCTCGCGTTGCGTCAAACGCATTGCTTATTTTCTTAAAGACCAGCTGCGCTGGGCCGATCAAATTGGCATGCTGGATCCTCATACCTTTCTGGTGATACTGCCCGAGACCAATTATCAATCTGCTGCTTCATTGTTAAAAAAATTTAATGAAGAGCCGCATTTGTCCTTGTTTGCCAAAGGTGATGGCCGCCCAGTTTCTTTTTCGGTTGGGCTAACCGAATGGTCAAAAGGGGATACGACTCAGGCAATGTTACAAGCACTACGAGATGATATCGACCTGACGGCAGTCATGTAGCGGATGGTTGGTTCAGTAAAAAAACCTGTTCAGGGGCGTCATTTAAAATGCATCAGCCTTGTTGGCCCGAATGGTGATATTAGTAAGAAAGATTTAAAAGTAGTCAAGCAGCGATTTTTAAACCTTCATAAGTTAAAAATGCAACGGGCTATAGATGCTGTTACCCCTCGGCAGAAAATATTCTTAGAATTATTACCGTTGTTATTTCACGTTAATCACCCTGTGTTGCCCGGTTATGTGTCCAGCGAAACGCCTGCCGGTATTGCTGATTATTCGCCAGATAAGCTTTCCATTGATAAAGCTAAAAAGTTGGGTAAAGGCTTTGTTTATAGCAAACGAGCCAAACGTGCTTTCGGCATTGAGTCCATTTTTTTGATGGGGAGTGTTGGCAGTATTGCATATGTTAAAGACAGTGATATGGATTTATGGCTGTGCTATGCGCCAACTTTATCAACGAGCGCCTTGGCGCTGTTGCAAGAAAAAGCCAGTAGTATTGAAAAGTGGGCAACAACGCTAGGCCTTGAAGTGCATTTCTTTTTGATGAATGCGGAAAAATTTAAACAAGGTGAAGCAACGCCCTTGTCCTCAGAAAGCAGTGGCAGTACGCAGCATCATTTATTATTAGAAGAGTTTTACCGTACCGCCTTGTATGTTGCTGGTCGTTACCCAGTGTGGTGGCTGGTACCACCAACAGAAGAAAACAACTATCAAGTGTTTGTTGATAATTTATTAAAGCAGCGCTTTATTGATCAGCATGATGTCATTGATTTTGGAGGGCTTGAAAAGGTTCCTGCCGAAGAGTTTTTAGGGGCCTCATTTTGGCACTTATACAAGGCGATCGACTCGCCTTATAAGTCGCTATTAAAGCTGATGTTAATGGAATCGTATGTTGACCAGTACCCCAGTTCTCATTGGGCTGCATTATTAATGAAGGAACGAGTGTATGCAGGTGAGTCAGATGCTAATAAACTCGATGCTTACCTTATTTTGTATGATGTGCTTGAAGCGTACTTCATTGGAAGGGACGAGCCTGAGCGTTTGAACTTAATGCGGTATTGTTTTTTCAGCAAGCTTAATGAGCATGCGCGTATAGCGGTTACGCCCGATTGGCGACAACGTGTTTTTAGTGACATGCTGGCTAAATGCCAGCCGTTGCCTGATTACATTAAACATTCGTTGGACAATAAGGGCTGGAATATTTCCCAAGCACAACAAGAAAAACAGCGTTTAACTCATGAGCTGACATACAGTTATCGCTTGTTGGTGAAGTTTGCAAAACAGAGAGTCGAAAAATCAAGGCGTGATAATGAAGAGTTCCTGCTATTAGGAAGAAAGCTTAACGCGACGTTTGAAAAACGTCCTAGTAAATTAGAGCGCTCTACGATCAAACACACCTTGTTACAGCCTGAAACTAAAGTTGTATTAACGCAGGTAGTGAAAAATACGCAAACAAGCTGGCTATTAAATAGGCTGGGAGAGGGGCGCGATGAGCAATTTATACGACAGGCCCCTAGCTTAATTGGCTTGTTAGCGTGGAGTGTTGATAATGGCGTAGTCGGTAGCAGAACAAAGGTTGCCTTAAACCCGGGGGCAAGCCAGATAAGTTCACGCGAAGTCGCGCAGACACTGCATTCGATCCAGTCGTTTTTTGATGCGCTGCCAAAAAAACCGGTTCACTTGAAGGCGTATTGTCATGAGTCAGTGGTGACAGATGTCCTGTTAGTGATTAATTCAGGTTTAGATTCAATGAGTAGTTTCACTGAAAAAGGGGTGAACCTAACCAGTGAGCGGTCAGATGCCTTAAGTTTTGGCTCTCAGCGGCGGAACTTGGTGTATACGGTAGACATGCTGCTACGCAATTCGTGGAACGAAGTTATTATTGGTAAATACGAGTCAGCAACCGGTCTAATGAATTGTTTTTGTGATATTTTTGACCATAAAGCACTCGGTCCTGCACAAGTGCTTCCACGTTTGGTCAGTGCTAGTTATAACTCGCCCAGAGCGATGAGTGTCGCTAAGCGAATACAAGCGTTGTTTAAAGAAGTGGCGATTGTTTTTAGACAATATGCGCATGGTGTGTCACCACGTTTTGTTATTCAGCTGGCTCGCTCGTTCTATATTATGCAGGTTAACGATGGCAAAATGACAGCCACCGGCGTAGCGGAAAATCATTTGTTTGAAGAGCTAGCAAGGCCTCAGCCAGTTTTTAGTCCAGTATATTTTGATAATAAAATTGACCCAAAAGGCTTACTGCCTGTTATTTATAGACATCATAAGGCAGGTCATACAAACCTTTATTACAGTCAACTCGGTGATAATAAGGCGCAAGTTTATATTTTAGATGAGAACGGTTCGATGTTTTTTGACGAGCAGACATTTGTGTACGAAACGTCATTATTGCAATCGTATCGGGTATTAATTGATAGTGTTTTTCATCGCCGAGGACTGGGTGCTGAGCAATTAAGTAGTACCGCTTTTGATGCGGAAATAATGTGTTATAAACTGGAGAAAATTGGCCAACATTGGGGGCATAAGCACGTGTTCGTGTCCGATAAGGTAGGACCGGATATGATAAATGTTCGGGTGGTTTATGATGAACAGACCAAAGGGACATATATTTATTGCAACGATCAGGTGTTCTCAAGCCTTGAGCAGGGTGATCAACTGTATAGCAGTGTATCGCGGTTTATCGTGCAGGCACGAAAATCTGCAGAAAAGTACCCAATATATATTACTGATATCGATGTTCCGTATTATGAACTCGGGGCAAGCAGTGATGATGCGCTGCAAATGGTTCATTATCTAAATTACAAGCAACGCATAGAGAAAAAGCTAAACGTTTAAGGCTTTAAGGTATTAACGACGACTAAAGAAATGAGCCCCCAGCCTTTAAAAAGGCTGGGGGTTTGTAAGGCTTAATTTAAAGTTGCTTAAGAACAGTATCAACATCACTGCAGGTAAAAGGGTCATCTGCGCAGTTGTCTTCTTTTCCTGGTTCACTGAATAAAGCAGTGATCTTTCCATCATCAACGATCATAGCGTAGCGCCAAGAACGCTCACCGAAGCCCAAGTTCTCTTTTTTAACCAGCATGTTCATTAAACGTGTGAATTCACCATTACCATCGGGTAGCATTTTCACGTTTTTAATACCAAGGTTTTTACTCCATTGGTACATGGTAAAGGCGTCATTCACGCTTAAGCAGTAAACTTCGTCAACACCTTTTGCTTTTAACTCTGCATACTTGGCTTCAAAGCCCGGTAGATGGGTGCTTGAACAAGTGGGTGTAAAGGCACCGGGTAATGCAAAAAGAACAATTTTTTTACCAGCAAAGATGTCATCTGTTGTGAGGTCTTGCCAGCGAAAAGGGTTGTCACCTTCAATGCTGGTATCTCTTACGCGTGTTTTGAACGTGCACTGAGGTACTAACTGTGTCATAGATATCTCCTATTGGTTTAAATGGTTGGTTTATCGCTACAAGTGATAGTTTAGTCTTGATTTTTTACCAGGCAAAATCAATTGTTATTATTAATTTAATAGGTATTATCTATAGTTGATTTTTGTTAACACAAAGGTTTTTGAGCTGTTTTATAAGCTCAGTGCGTGGGTTTGTTTGTCGGCTGACTAAATAAATAGTGCGTTTCGGTTTAGGTTCTTCAAAAGGTATGTAGCGAATATTGTCATCATTGTTTTGAATCGAAATCGTAGGCATAAACGTAATGCCTGTGCCTGCAATGACCATTTGTCTCAATGTTTCAAGGCTGGTGGCCCTTACATTTTGTTCTTCATCTATACCGCTGAGCTGGCAAAACTGTAAGGCCTGATCTCTTAGACAGTGCCCTTCGTCTAATAAGAGCAAGGGTTGATTGGTTAATTCATCCGGATTAATGATGGTTTGTTCGGCTAACGGATGGTTCGTTGCCACAGCGAGTTTAAATTCGTCATCAAATAATTTTTCTGCGATCAAGCTTTCATCATGGATAGGGCCGGCTAGTAGTGCTGCATCGATGAGCCCCGTTTTTAGTTTATGGAGCAGGATGTCAGTTTTTTCTTCTACTAAGATTAAACGCAGGTTAGGAAGCTTTTTTTTAATAAGTGGAATTAGTTTGGGAAGAATATAAGGGGCGATGGTAGGAAATGCGCCTAATGTAAAATCACCGGCGAAAGGGTCTTGTTCATGTTTTGCTAAAATGCTGATGTGTTCAGCATCTTGCAAGATACGCTTTGCCGTTTCAATAACCTGCTTGCCTATCTCGGTGACTAAAACATGTTTGTTGTTACGTTCAAAAATTTTAATATTTAATGAATTTTCGAGCTTTTTAATTTGCATGCTCAACGTGGGTTGGCTAACAAAGCATTGTTCGGCGGCCTTAACAAAGCTTTTTGTTTCTGCGACAGCAACAATGTATTTTAAATCCCGAAGGTTCATGGTTTGTATGTTTAGTGAAAGAGGCGAGTTAACAATAGATTATTGTATTTAAAGTAGAATTAAAAGCCAGGTTAAAGCAACTAATAAGCTGCCGAATAATACGGCAGCTGAAGCTATATCTTTAGCCTTTCCAGATAACTCGTGGTACTCGAGCCCGATTCTATCTACCGTTGCTTCGACTGCAGAATTTATTAATTCTATTATAAGGAGAAGTAGCAAACTACCGATAAGCAAGGCTCTTTCAGTAGGTATCTCGGTGATATAAAAGGCTAAGGGGGTGGCTAGTACAGTCAGTACTACCTCCTGTCTAAAGGCTTCTTCATGTGCCCAACATGCCTTTACTCCTGCCAGCGAGTTGCTCCAAGCTGCTTTTAGCCGTTGTATACCCTTTAAGTTTTGTCCGGCCAAGGTGGTTTCCTAAGAAAAGTTAGTATTTGACGGTTAATTTAGCGTAAGTTCTTGTTTGTGAGAGATAGAAACAAAATTAATCATTTTCTTTGGGGTGAATGGTGAACCAATCATACGTTTCCTAGCAATAAAATGTTTATTAAAGATACTTCTAGTCGGGTCATTACCTTTGAAATCTATGCCTGCCAAGTCAGCCCAGCTATAAATAAAGTCAGACGTTTGATAAGGGTGGTTTAGTGTGTTTTGAATTGAAGAGGTTGAATGCGTTTTTTTCCATTCAGGAGATAACCAGGCAATAAAAGGGACGGTATACATTGCGGGTGTTGGTTTGCCTTCATTCCTGCCACAAAATAAATCACCTTTTGTGTCGAAAACTTCTTCTCCATGATCTGAGAAATACACTAAAGAGCTGTTTGTTGAGGTGTCTTTTAGAATGTTAATTAAGCTTGAGACAACGTAGTCATTGAATAAGATAGCGTTATCATAATCATTGTATTCCTCAGCGTGTTCATCTGGCACCCACTCTGGCATACCAGCGCGACCAGTATATTGTTTGAAACTTTCTGGGTAACGATAATTGTATTTACGGTGCGTCCCAAGTAAATGTATGACAATAAATGTTGGGCCATCACTATTGCTTAAGGCTTTTTTGAAAGGCTCTAGGACGCCATCATCAAGCTGGCTAGAATTTTGAACACGGTTGTTGTTTAAATATACTTGCTCATCTGCTTGCTGGGAGAAGGTGAGTAATAAGGTGTTGCGCTTTGTTTGTGTTTGTTGGTTTGTAATCCAAAGCGATTTATAACCAGCTTGACGCATCATATTTATTAGAGTTGGCTTGGTTAAGTAAACATCAGGGTTTTTCTGGTCGGCGAACGTTAGCACTTGTTGTAAAGCTTCAATTGTAGAAGGCCTTGGGCTAATCACATCGGTATATGTCAGTAATTCGTGCTGCATATTATCTAACAGAGGAGTTGTGTGGCGAGAGTACCCATATAAACTCATTCTTTGTGAGTTAGTTGACTCTCCTATGACAAGCACCATGGTTTGCTTATTATTTGAATAAACAAGGTTACTTAGAGGCGGTATTTGAGTGCTTTCCGCCAACTGTTCATTCATTGCGTCTAACACTTTTGTGTATTTAAAATAACCAGCAATCATATTCCAAGGTGCCGCAGGCTCAATTTTATCTTGAAATGATTTAATAGAATAATCCCAGCTTTTGCCATAAACGATGAGGGGTTTTAAAAAACCACCTCCAAAGATCAGTGAAACAATACAAATAGTAATGAGCTTATTTAATCTAGGTAGATAAACGGGCGTTATTTGGCGCCATAAGTAGATACCCGTGAGAGCATGAGTGATAGCCAAGAGAATGATTTTATAATCAAGGTATGATTCTATAAATTCCTTACTTTCTGAGACATTTGATTCAAAAATGATGAAAAGTACGCTTTGAGAAAAATCTTGCCCGTAGATGTAAAAATAACTGAGGCTAACTAGAGAGGCAGGCCAAATTAATAGGCCAATAAAGGCTGACATTTTGCGCGTATATTGAGGCCAAATTAAATTGGGAACCAGCCAAATAGTCGATATAAATAAAGCTTGCCGTATGCCAACTGTATTTGACATGCCTGCAGCATAAATTAAGATTTGGCTTAACCCAGAGAAATAAAAAAAATACAGGTAAAGCTTGCCTAACGATTTCCAACTAAAGTTTGATGACATAAGGTTCCTATATCAGTAGATGCATGGTTTGCATTGTAGTGACGTAATATTAAGGAAGCCTTAAACGGGGAAATCATATTAGGGTTTTGTTTGAAAGTGTGGCGATGTCCAAATGAAATGGGTGAATGAGGGTCTCCGTCTTTATTGGGCTTGTGCTGTTATCGAAGGAAATTTTTTTTTGATAAAAAGTCAGTGCTTGTCAAGACAGCACGGTTGTTAACCAATCTTTAATGTGATGAATTTCTTGTGGGCAAACGGAGTGTTCCATCGGGTAAGCATGCCAGTCAACACAATAGCCTGACGCTTCAAGAAAGCGGCGTGATGAGTCTGCTTGTTCAATTGGTATCACAGGATCAAAGTCACCGTGCCCATAGAAAATTGGAATCTTAGCGTGACCGCTTTGTTCAGCGGTTGGCAATGTATCTTGCATAGGAATATAGGTTGAAAGAGCCATAATGCCTGCAAGCGTTTCAGGAAAGCGTAGGCCTGCGTCAAAAGCGATGACCCCACCTTGAGAAAAGCCAGCAATAACAATTTTTGAAGGCTCAATGCCTGTCGCGATTTCGTCATTGATCATGTCAGTAATGGTTTTGCTTGACGATACAATGCCAGCATTGTCGGCACGTTTCATTAAGTCCATTTCGGTAATGTCATACCAAGCGGGCATGACAGCGCCGCCGTTGATAGTTACCGCGATGGAAGGGGCATGAGGAAAGACGAATCGTATGCCTAGTTCATCTTGAATACCTAGCTCAGATACGATGGGTGCAAAATCATTGCCATTAGCGCCTAGGCCATGTAGCCAAATAACGGAACAACGAATAGGTGTGTTTGGGTTTGAGATAATGGCAGGAAGTCGGGTAGCTAGCATGGCGATAGGTTCAATTGGTTTCTAGAAAGGGTTAGAGTATGCCAAAAAATGCCAAACGTTTATACTGTCGATTACTGAAATAATTAAAGGGTACAAAATGTCGCGTTTATTAAAAATGATGCTAATTTGTGGGTTACTGGCCATGCTAGCTGCTTGTGGACAGAAAGGGCCGCTGTATATGCCGAGTAATCAAATCGCACAAGAATTAGGTTTGTAATGGATTATTTTCAGTACCAAGATAAGCAACTTTTTGCGGAAAATGTTTCGGTTCAATCAATCGTAGAGCAATTCTCTAGCCCCACCTATATTTATTCCCGGGCGACATTGGAACGCCACTGGAAGGCATTTGATCAAGCCTTTGAAGGACGTCCGCACTTAATATGTTATGCGGTTAAAGCGAACTCGAACATTGCGGTGCTAAATGTACTAGCACGCTTAGGTTCAGGGTTTGATATTGTGTCTATCGGTGAGTTAGAACGTGTGTTAACAGCGGGTGGGCAGCCTGAAAAAATTGTTTTCTCAGGGGTTGGTAAACGGCATGATGAAATACGCAGGGCGTTAGACGTTGGTATTCGTTGTTTTAATGTGGAAGTCTCTGCAGAGTTAGACCGTATCAATGAAATTGCGGGTGAGTTAGGTCATATTGCGAATATTTCTATTCGCGTTAACCCCGATGTGGATGCGCAAACGCACCCTTATATTTCTACGGGGTTAAAAGAAAATAAATTTGGCTTAGATATTGAAACAGCCTTTATGGAGTATCAACGCGCGAATGCGTTGCCGCATTTGAATATTACGGGCTTAGATTGCCATATAGGCTCGCAGTTAACGGATGTTGCGCCGTTTGTGGATGCGCTGGATCGGGTATTAAGTTTATTGGATCGGTTACAAGGTGTGGGTATTCGTATTGATCATTTGGATTTAGGTGGAGGTCTTGGTATTTGTTATCGAGACGAGCAACCACCATTGCCTGCCGACTATGTAAAAGCCTTGTACCAAAAGCTAGGCGATCTGCCCTATGAAATATTATTAGAACCAGGCCGTGCAATTGCCGGAAATGCAGGTATTTTAGTGACTAAGGTTGAATATATTAAACCGGTAGAAGGTAAGCGGTTTGCTATTGTAGATGCAGCGATGAATGACTTGATGCGCCCTGCACTATATCAAGCGTGGCAAAATATTGTGCCTGTTAATTTAACGTCAACAGCTAAAACAGCTTGTTATGATATTGTTGGTCCAGTTTGTGAAACAGGTGATTTTTTAGGAAAAGACCGTGAGCTGGCTATTGAAGAAGGCGATTTATTAGCGGTCCGTTCTGCGGGCGCTTATGGGTTCACAATGAGCTCGAATTACAATTCAAGACCAAGTGCTGCTGAGGTTATGGTGGATGGAGAGCAGATCCACTTAATTGGCGCACGACAACGGTTAGAAAGCTTATGGCAAAACGAATCACTATTACCGAATGAAACTGAGGACGCAGGTTGTTAATTAACTTTAGTAAAATGCATGGCTTAGGTAATGACTTTGTTGTTATTGATGCCATAAACCAAACGGTTCAGCTAACGGCCGAGCAAATTAAAGCCTTAGCCGATCGCCACTACGGTATTGGCTTTGACCAACTACTCTTAGTAGAACCGGCAAAAATGGGTGCGGACTTTCGTTATGTTATTTATAACGCAGATGGTAGTGAGGTTTCTCAGTGTGGTAATGGCGCACGTTGTTTTGCGCTATTCGTGACACAAAAAGGTTTAACCAATAAACGCTCAATTCGAGTGGAAACAGACGCCGGTGAGTTGGTTTTAACGGTTAATGAGGAACAGTTGGTAACGGTTGATATGGGGGTTCCAAAACTCGATCCGGCAAATGTTCCATTAATAGCGAAGCAACAACAATTACAATACAGCGTTGATGTATTGGATAGGACCGTAGCGTTTTCAGCGTTATCAATGGGTAATCCTCATGCAGTACTTCAAGTTGAAAATGTCGCGACAGCAGAGGTCGAGGCAGTGGGTGCCGCGCTGGAAAGTCATAGCCTTTTCCCAGAGCGGGCGAATATTGGTTTTAGTGAAATAACGGGGCCGGATAGCCTCGCATTACGTGTTTATGAGCGCGGCGCCGGTGAAACCTTGGCTTGTGGAAGCGGTGCTTGTGCGGCGGTTGTTGCCGCAGTTCGATTGGGTAAAGTAACCACGCCAACAACGGTTGCCCTAACCGGTGGCGAATTAACGATTGATTGGCAAGGTGAAGGGGCTCCGGTAATGATGAGCGGGCCGGCGACATTTGTTTTTGATGGTATGATTGATATATGAGTACACAAGCAACTGCAACAACAGAAGGGTTAACGGCTGAACAAGTACGTGAATACTTGTTAGCCACACCAGATTTTTTTAATCAATATCCAGAGTTACTCGACGATATTCAAGTGGTAGAGCAGCACGGTGGCGTGGTTTCTCTTACGATGCGTCAACTAGCAATTTTACGAGATAAAAACGAAAAGTCTCAAAAGCAACTTGAAGGCCTATTAGCGATTGCGCGTGAAAATGATGCCTTATTCGGGCGAATGCAGCAGTTAACAACCACATTAATTGATGCTCGTTGTGTGGAAGATGTATTCGCAACACTTGATGACACCCTGCGAGAATGTTTCGGTGCAGAGTTTTTTGCTATTCGCTTAGTAGACGAAAATAGCGACAGTGTCTTCCCCATCAGTGATGTTCTCTGGCAAAAAGATAATCCTCAGTTAGAGCATTTTAAACGCTTGCTTGAGTCACAGAAGATTAAGTGTGGCTTGCCGACACACGCACAGGCGAAGGCATTATTTAATCAACAAGCGGATGAGGTTAAGTCTGCTGCGCTGATCCCACTCAAGGTCGCCCAACAAGATGGCATATTGGCCATAGGCAGTAAGGATTCAGACCGTTTTCACACAACCATGGGTACCTTGTTTTTAGAGCACCTTGGGGAGCTGGTTGCCAAACGGCTTAACTCACTGCAAGAGATAAAAGAGTAACGATGGAACCAGCGGCTGTTGAGGCACGTCAGCAGTTTTTAGATGCATTAAACGTTGAGCGTAGATTCTCTTTAAATACGTTACAAGCCTATGCGCGTGACTTATCTCAATTAGTTAATTATTGTGATGAGAATGAGCTCGTTTCATGGTCGCAACTTGATCCACACCATGTTCGGCGTTTTGTCGCACAGCGACACCGAAAAGGCTTGAGTGCTCGAAGTTTGCAGCGCGAATTATCGGCCTGTCGGAGCTTTTTTAGTTATCTCATTAAAACCAATGTGCTGTTGAATAACCCTGCGTCTGGTATTCGAGCGCCGAAATCAGCGAAAACCTTACCTAAGGTGTTGGATGTCGACCAGATTAATAGTCTGTTAGAGGCGGTCCCCAATGATGACCTGGAAATTCGTGATGTAGCGATGTGGGAACTGCTTTACTCGTCGGGTCTACGGGTCAGTGAATTAGCGAATATAGATTTAATGGACTTGGACTTAAGTAGCCGAACGGTTCATGTTGTCAACGGAAAAGGAGGTAAGTCCCGCTTATTACCGTTGGGCCGGAAGGCTGTCAACGCTATTCGTAAATGGTTAGCAGTGCGGATGGATAAGGTTAAAACGGGTGAAATGGCGTTGTTTGTCGGAAAGACAGGTTTGCGCTTAAGTACAAGAAGTATTCAGTCGCGTTTAGAGCGATGGCGAAAACGCCAAGGCTTGCAAGGGCGCTTGCACCCACATATGTTACGACACTCATTTGCGAGTCATATGTTGGAGTCAAGCCAAGACCTTCGAGCGGTGCAAGAATTATTAGGTCACAGTAATATTAGTACCACGCAAGTATACACCCACTTAGATTTTCAACACCTAGCGTCGGTTTACGATAAAGCGCACCCAAGAGCTAAGCCGAAAAAGAAATAAGTTTTGGTTTAGTCTGGCTTTGGCAATTTACCATCCGAGGGTGTCTCTAAGATATCATTGTTAGAGGGGCCAAATAGCTTGCCTAAAAATGTAAATACGCGTTTTATTGCGCGCCATAATTTTGGTAGTGCCCAAATCATCAAGAGGATAAATAAAACTAAACCGACCATAAAAAAGGTCGGATGTTGGATGGATGCCCAAACACCTGCAAAAACGGCGATATCTTCCATAATAGAGGCGGTCCAGTTGGTGAACGGTTCGGGTGATGTGTTTATTAACGCACGGCTACCTGTTTTTGTAGCATGCGTCGCACCAGCTAAGCTTCCACCAACGATGGCTGCTGCAATTTCAGCGGCAGGGCCAATGTCACCAATAGCACCAGCAGCTAGCAGAGCGCCAGCAGGAATTCTCACGAAAGTATGGATGGTATCCCAGCCGGTATCTACGCCGGGCACCTTATCGGCAAAAAACTCAACTGCATACATTAATCCAGCAGCGGTCATTACTAGCGGGTCCGCTACAATCAATAAATCAGGCGGCAAATCAATATGACCAGTATGCGCTAAGTAACCAAGGGTTAAGAGTGTAGCGTATAAATTGATACCGCTCCCCCACGCTGCGCCCATGCTCAAGGCCAGTGTTTGAGAAATTTGGTTTAATTCATCCACAATAATCACTCCCTGTTTTACACATTGGGTAAGAATATCATAAGAACTATGAATACTAGCTAAACAAATAGGGATGCACGCTAAGGCATGATTATTGTGTAAAATAAAGGGTCAATAGTTTAAATGAGAGATTATCGTGGATTTTAGAGGAACAACAATCGTCTCTGTGCGACGAGGTGATAGTGTCGTAATAGGTGGTGATGGGCAAGTCACCTTGGGCAATACGATTATGAAAGGAAATGCTCGAAAAGTTCGTAAACTTGCAAGTGGGGATGTTATTGCTGGCTTCGCGGGTGCAACAGCCGATGCATTCACCTTGTTTGAGCGTTTTGAAGGCATGCTTGAAAAGCATCATGGTAATTTAACCCGCGCGGCGGTTGAAATGGCTAAAGATTGGCGAACAGACCGGATGCTGCGTAAGTTGGAAGCGCTACTGGCAATTGCAGACAGTAAAGACTCGCTGATTATTTCGGGTAATGGTGATGTGATTCAACCGGAGCAAGATCTTATTGCCATCGGTTCAGGTGGCCCCTTTGCACAATCAGCAGCCAAAGCGTTATTAGAAAATACAGAATTGAGTGCCCGTGAGATTGTAGAAAAATCACTCAATATTGCCGGCGATATCTGCATTTATACTAATCATAACCAAACGATAGAAGAATTAACGTCCGAGGGAAAGAAGTAATATGAGCCAAATGACACCAAAAGAAATTGTGCATGAACTTGATAAGCATATTGTAGGGCAGAATGCGGCAAAACGAGCCGTGGCTATTGCCTTAAGAAACCGGTGGAGACGCTCACAAGTACCCGAGAATCTACGCAGTGAAATTACGCCCAAGAACATTTTAATGATTGGTCCAACAGGCGTTGGTAAAACAGAAATAGCGCGGCGTTTAGCAACCTTAGCCAAAGCGCCATTTATAAAAATTGAAGCAACTAAATTTACCGAGGTGGGTTATGTCGGTAGAGATGTTGATTCTATTATACGTGATCTTGCTGACATTGCCGTTAAAATGACCCGTGAAGTCGAGATGGGAAAAGTCAAACGTAGAGCGGAAGATGCAGCCGAGGACAGAGTGCTAGACCTTTTATTGCCGCGTGCTGAAAGCGTAGATACAAGCGATACAACGGGTGATGCAACACGACAAAAATTTCGTAAAAAGCTGCGTGAAGGTGAATTAGACGATAAGGAAATTGAAGTCGAGATAAGTGCGCCTAGCGTGGGTGTGGAAATTATGGCACCTCCTGGTATGGAAGAAATGACCAACCAGTTGCAAGGGATGTTTCAAAACATGTCGGGTGATAAAAAGAAGAAACGTAAAATGTCCATTAAGCATGCTTTGGTGGCGATGGTCGAGGAAGAAGCGGCAAAACTGGTTAATGACGATGAGCTAAAGCACAAGGCAATAGAAAACCTAGAGCAAACGGGGATTGTATTTTTAGATGAGCTGGATAAAGTGTGTAAACGAGGTGATAGTGGCGGTGCCGATGTTTCTCGTGATGGCGTTCAGCGTGATTTGTTACCCTTAGTTGAAGGGAGTACCGTTACGACTAAGTATGGCCCTGTTAAAACAGACCACATTTTATTTATTGCCTCAGGTGCGTTTCACGTGTCGAAGCCTTCAGATCTTATTCCCGAGTTACAAGGCCGATTCCCTATTCGAGTCGAGCTAGATGCGTTGGTAGCAGCGGATTTTGTGCGTATTTTGACAGAACCAAATGCTTCGTTAACAGAGCAATATTCAGCCCTATTGGCAACTGAAGAAGTTAATTTGCAGTTCACAGAAGATGGGGTGGCACGGATTGCAGAAATGGCCTGGCAAGTGAATGAAGGCACTGAAAATATCGGTGCTCGTCGTCTGCATACAATTTTGGAGCGTTTATTGGATGAGATTTCATTCCGCGCACCGGCAGGCTCACCGATAGATGAAGTGATCGACGCGGCGTATGTAGACGAGCACTTAGGTGAGCTTGCTTCAGATGAAGATCTTTCGCGTTATATTTTGTAGGTAAAACATGGTAGCGATAACAGATTTGGTGCTAGACCAAAAAAACAGGGAACTGTCATTGAGTTTTGATGATGGTAGAACAATAAAATTGAGTTGCGAATACTTACGCGTATTTTCACCCTCAGCAGAAGTACGTGGGCATGGCCCTGGGCAAGAAGTGTTACAAGTTGGCAAAGAATCGGTCAATATTGTTGCGATAGAGCCAGTGGGTAATTATGCCGTTCGCCTTGTATTCAGTGATGAGCATGATACAGGCTTGTATTCATGGCCATTTCTTATTGAATTGGCAGAGAATAAAGAAGAAAACTGGCAGGATTATTTGAACAGGCTTGAAGCAGCCGGCCATCAACGTCAGACATCATAAATCAGCGCGGTTATAAGGGTTTTACTATGGTAGATAAAACGACAACTCATTTTGGTTTTAAAGATGTTCCCGTTGCAGAAAAAGTAACTAAGGTTCGAGAAGTTTTTGACTCGGTTGCACCGTCGTACGACATTATGAATGATTTAATGTCGATGGGTGTTCACCGGTTGTGGAAACGCTTCACCGTAGAGATCGCGAACGTAAAGCCGGGGCATGTGGTGCTTGATCTGGCCGGAGGAACAGGAGACCTGTCAGCACTGTTTGCTAAACGAGTTGGAAAAACCGGCAAAGTTGTTTTAGCAGATATAAATGAAGCAATGCTACGGGTAGGCCGTGATCGAATGATCGATAAAGGTCATATTTCAAACATTACCTACAATTTGGCAAATGCTGAGTGTTTGCCCTATGCCTCTAATCAGTTTGATCGAGTTTGTATCGGTTTTGGACTAAGAAATGTTACAGATAAAGAGGCCGCATTGCGTTCGATGTTTGATGTACTTAAACCGGGTGGTCGCTTATTGATTTTAGAGTTTTCAAAACCAACCAACCCACTTTTAGACAAGATTTACGATGCGTATTCATTCAAATTATTGCCTAAAATTGGTGAATTAGTTGCGAAAGATGGTGATAGCTACCAGTACCTCGCTGAATCAATTCGTATGCACCCAGATCAATCCACGTTGAAAGGTATGATGGAAGAAGCCGGCTTTGAGCGTTGCCAAGTGAACAACTTAACGGGTGGTATTGTGGCAGTTCATACGGGATATAAGCTGTAGCTGTTGTGTCATTGGTCAGCCCTTTTTTGAAACCATTGCAAATAGCGGTGAACCGTTATTTGGATTACGACCCAGAGGTTCCTAAGCAGCTAGCTAGGATGGAAGGTCGAGTTATTGAATTACATTTTCAGCAACTAGAGTTAAGCCTTTATATGATTATCAGCGCAGATGGGCTTGATATTCGAGAGGTCTTTGAGGGCAAAGCTGATGCCACTATTTCAGGCACACCATTAGCATTGGCGATGATGAATATACAGTCATCAACCTCTAGCTTATTGTCGGGCGATGTGGTGATAGAGGGCGATACTGAGTTGGCTGCTCAATTCCAAACATTTCTTAAGGCGATAGAGGTTGACTGGGAAGAGCCATTATCGAAGATAACAGGTGATGTATTGGCTCATCAATTTGGAAACCTCGTTCGTGATGTATCGGGTTGGGTTCGAGAAACAACGAAGACAACTGCCATTAATGCATCAGAGTATGTTCGAGAAGAACAAAATATATTGCCCTCTAAATTTGAAGTGAATAAATTTAAAGTGGGTGTGGATGACTTACGGTTATCTGTTGAGCGGCTAGAGGCAAAAGTCCAACGCTTGATGGCGGCGAAGCTTAACCTAGAAAACGACTGAAAAAGGAAGTAACGTGATAAACCCAACAACGGCCTTTCGGCTCATTCGAATTCAGCGTGTGTTGTTGCGTTATGGTCTCGATGAGTTTGTATTTAATTTACATTTATTTAGGCCGTTACGTTATTTAACCTATTTATCCCCTAGCTATTTTTTAGGTAAACGAAAGGGTTCACGTGGTGAACGTCTTCGTAAGGCACTAGAAGATTTGGGGCCTATTTTTGTGAAGTTTGGCCAAATTTTATCAACACGGCAAGATTTATTGCCACCTGATATTGGCGAAGAGCTGTCGCGCTTACAAGATAATGTTCCACCCTTTGCTGATGATTTAGCGCGCCAGATTATCGAAAGCTCGTTAGAGGTTCCGATAGAAGAGGTGTTTTCGACTTTCTCACCTAGTCCCTTGGCATCAGCCTCTGTGGCGCAAGTGCATACAGCAACATTGCATACCGGCGAAGATGTTGTTGTCAAAGTGCTTCGTCCGGGAATTGAAAAAATTATTAATTCAGATGTGGGTCTGTTATATACCCTAGCGGAACTTGCTAATAAATACTGGGGTGAGGCCAAACGGTTAAAACCCTTAGATGTGGTTAAAGAGTTTGACCATACCATTCATGATGAGTTGGATCTTGTTCGAGAAGCCGCGAATGCCTCGCAGTTACGACGAAACTTTGAGAATTCAGAGCACCTTTATGTGCCCGATGTGTACTGGGATTATACGCGCCAAAATGTGATGGTGATGGAGCGAATCTATGGCACACCAATAGGCAAAATAGATCAATTGCGTGAAAAAGGTGTTGACTTAAAGTTACTTGCCGAACGGGGCGTGGAAATATTTTTCGCACAAGTATTTCGGGATAATTTTTTTCATGCCGATATGCATCCGGGTAATATTTTCGCCTCTGATGATGCAAAATACCTTGCGGTGGATTTCGGTATTATGGGAAGCGTGACGCTTGAAGACCAGCGCTATTTAGCAGAAAATTTCCTAGCCTTTTTTCAGCGTGACTACCTCCGTGTGGCGCAATTGCATATTGAATCGGGCTGGGTGCCTAAAGAAACCCGTGTTGATGAGTTTGAAAGCGCGATTCGTGCAGTGTGTGAGCCGATATTCGAAAAGCCGTTAAAAGAAATTTCGTACGGTCATTTGCTCTTACGCCTTTTTCAAACGGCGCGTCGTTTCGATATGGAAGTGCAGCCACAACTAGTCTTGTTACAAAAAACTTTATTGAATATTGAAGGCTTAGGTCGACAGCTTTATCCAGATTTGGATTTATGGCAAACCGCTAAACCGTATTTAGAGGAATGGTATAAAAATAAAGTAGGGCCAAAAGCGACCTTCAATAAGCTAAAAGAACACCTGCCGATGATGGGGGAAAAATTACCAGAGTTGCCAGAGATGATGTACCAAGTACTCAGTGATGCTTCAAAAGGTGAGCTTGAGGTTAAGTGGAGATCAGCGCAACTAGAAGAAATAAAGCAGCAAATGGCTAAAAATCACCGTAAGAGTATTATGGCAATTTGTGGTGGGAGCTTACTGATTTCAGCTGCGGTTATTTTAGGCTTAGATGGTTTTTCGCCGTTAATGCTGGGTGATGCGCCGTTAACTACTTGGGTTTTGGGTGTGCTGGGTGGAATATTACTGTTTAACGCATTAGACTAAACTTTCACGTTATTTTTACTCAAGGCGCTTAAGTTGGCGAAAAGAGGTTTTAGTGACGAGAGGTTCTGAGCATTTAGCGGCTACTAATAATTCTGTATCAATCATTGGTATAGATTGCGCGACGCAATCAAATAAAGTGGGTCTTGCGTTAGGCTCTGTTTCGAACGGCATATTAAGCATAGAGAAGGCTAGAAAGGTAGCTAAAAACGAATCTGTTGCTAATGTCGTGTCCAATTGGATAAAAGAACAAGGCAATGTTAAGACCTTAATAGCATTTGATTCCCCCTTAGGCTGGCCAGTAAAACTGGGCGAAGAGTTAATCGGCCATATGGCGGGGGCTTCGCTGAGTACCGATGCCCACCAGATGTTTCGCCGCAGAACAGACTTTTTTATAAAAGAAAAAGCAGGGAAGCAATCTTTAGATGTGGGTGCTGACCGTATTGCTAGAACAGCGCATGCTGCCTTGATGTTAATAGATGAGTTAACGGATCAGTTAGGGACGACAATCCCTTTGGCTTGGTCCGCTGAACTAGTTGACCCTATTAGTGCGATAGAGGTTTACCCTGCGGTAACTCTGAAATCTTGCCAGCTTCTTCCGGCAACAAGTTATAAGAAAGAAATCAGCAAAGAACGAAGCTGGATTTTTGATGGTCTTAGTCAGTTAATGAACGTATCAGAAATGGATAAAGAATTAGTTATCGCCGATGATGATATTTTGGATGCAGTGGTTTGTGTGCTAGCAGGTTATCACTTTATTCGTGCTGAAAGTGAGGGGCCGCGAACCAAGCAGGAACGAGCATTAGCAGAAAAAGAAGGCTGGATTTGGGCGAGAATGCCTCGGTGAGTTTGCTGATACTCAAGCACCAATTAAAGTGATAACAGTATTTTCAATAAGACAGTGTTGGTATCGGTTGTTGAGAACTTTTGAGGAGGCATAAATGCCAACAGATAAGTTGAGTAAAACAGTGGATCAGGTTGTTAGTAATGCTCGAAAAGATCGTGAGCAACGAGATACTGGTTACCGTGCGAAAGCGTTAAAAATGTACCCTTGGATTTGTGGTCGTTGCGCAAGAGAGTTTTCTCAACAGACGCTGCATGAGTTGACGGTACACCATCGAGATCACGATCATGATAATAACCCTGAGGACGGGAGTAATTGGGAGTTGTTATGCGTTTACTGCCATGACAATGAGCATTCAAGGCAACTTGATCATCAATATGGCTCATTAACTGAAGATAAAACTAAAGAAGAGTTAAGGCAACACCCCTTTGCAGGGCTGGCAGACTTATTAAATAAATAACCCCTCCCAACGCTATTATTACTTTATGCTAATGAATCAATAATAAGAAAATAAGGAGAGAGAATGTCTGAGGTTAATAAAAAAATTGTTAGGGAGTTTTTTGCAGCGATGGACAGCAAACGCTTTGATGATATGAGAGATTTACTGCACCCAGATCATTTGTTCCACTTGCCGATGGCAAAAGAACCGTTGGATAAAGATGCACATATGATTATGAATATGAAGCTGCAAGAGTCAATGACAGATTTTGATCGACACTTTTATGATCAAATTGCTGAAGGTGACAAGGTGGTTAGCAGAATGAAACTACGCATGAAACATGTTGGCGAGTTTAATGGTGTTGCACCGACGAATGAATATGTTGACCTAGACGCTATTCATATTATGCGAATAAAAGATGGGTTGAATATTGAAGAGTGGGATGCAGTCGATTTTGTGCCTTTTCTTAAAGCATTGGGCTTTATTCCAAAAGACTCGAAAGGCCCTTGGGATTAAAGAGTAAGAGTTCACATATGATGTAATGGAGATAGCTCGGTTGCAGTGCTTAATGAGCTGGTCTAAGAAACGCCTATTGTTTTAAAATAACAATAGGCGTTTTTTTATTTAGGTGAATTAGAAGAAGAAGTTAAGGTTACTATCTGGGACGACAGTGTGATTAAACAACATGCTTCTTTTAGCCAGCTTGAGGCTATTGTCTTCAAGGCGCCAAATATCATCGCGCGATACCACCATGCGCTTTTCTACGCCATCGAGTCGGCTTCTAAGAACGGTAACAACAGAGAGAACGTTCCATTCACCCTCAACCTCTGTAGGGAACACCTCTATATTAGACACTGCGTGGTTTATCATGTTTTGAGGGTTCTCAGACCAAACGAGATTCGTCGCAAAGCGAGCAATACGTAGCTCTAATTGTTTTTTATAGTCATTAAAAATATTTGCGTCGAGAGGTTTGATGGCCTGCTTTTTTTCTTCACGTAAATAGCGAGCGGGTACGGGCATATAGTAATAAATATCGTCCGTTAGCATCGCTAGCCATTGGTCATACTCTTCATGGTCAAGTAGACGCGCTTCTTTATACAGAAGTGTTTGGAAGGTTTGGTAGGTGTCCGCATCAACAGCATTTTTAAAAGGAGATGGTTGACTCATTAGTTTTGTCCTCTTGTTGCATTTGCTTCTTCTAGGCTGTTGTAGTTTGGAACGGCGCTCCAATCTTTTGCTGCCATCATTTCTTGCCAGCGACGGTAGAAATATCGTTGGTTTTGTTCACCCACAAGGCCGTCACTAACGACGCCAGGCATTTCAGGGTGTGAGTACTCTTTGCCTAAGCCCATATTGGTGTATACATCTTTTTGGCGGGTTTGTAGGCCTCTGTTTTGTGAAGTACAGGCGGCAAAGTTTTCACCGTCATCGTTATCAAACATGCCGGCGGCGCCAAATGTTCGGCAAACATTGTCGAGCACAGTTTGTTTTAACTCGTCTGACATCTCTTTATCAACCATCGCCCACGTCCACATTTCCATTTTTCCTGGGCCTTTTGGGTGATAAACACGGAACCAATTAAGCCCCGGTAACATTTGCACATTGGGGAAAATAGTCATGTTGATTTGCGAGCCCCAAAATTGCTTACCACGCGTTTCGCCAAGGCGTGAAATAACAGTCTCTCGGTTTTCTTCAAGGTAGCTAACAGGTAGGCTTGGATCAGGGTAGAACGCATAACCTGATTGCCCATCAAGAGATGAAATAATCGAGTGACCATTCATGCCACCACCAGCCATAGCAGTTGAACTATCTACTTTAGTATTGCCTAGAGAAAGGCTTTCAATGTCCATTGAGGTAGCAACAGTCATAACACCTGCATGAGCCCAGCCAATATGATAGCCATCGCCGCAGGCGTTTTCGACAGGCAGTTTCCAGTTGACAGGGTATTCAACTTTTTGCGTTGAGCCGATTAACTCGGTGCCTTCTGGCATCGCGTCGAGCCAAACATCTAAGTACCATTTCATATCACCCAAATAATCATCCAAAGTCGGTGATTCTGGATCAAAGTTACCAAAAATTAATCCTTTATAGCTATCTACCTTGCAAACAGGGTGTAAGCCAAATTTGGATTTATCGAGTTCATTGTAATAAGCATCCTCTTCCAGCGGGACAGATTGAAGCGTGCCATCTGCGGCAAAGCTCCACCCATGGTAGCTACAAGTAAACTGCTTGGCATTGCCTTTATCTGCCTTACAAACACGGTTGCCGCGATGGGTGCAGGTGTTAAGGAAGGCTTTGACTGATTGGTCTTTTTGGCGAATAACGAGGACCTCATCTTCACCCATAAAGGTCCTAAAATAGTCACCTGGATCAGGTATTTGGCTTTCGTGCGCTAAAAATAACCAGCATTTGCCAAAGATTCTTTCTTGTTCTTGCTCATAGATGTCTTGTTCATGAAAAATAGATCTACTTTGTCGACCAGTTGTATTGTCGACCAGTTGGCTAACGTCCACTTTACCCATAATGTTCCCCTTATGTGTTGAATTTGAGAAGGATGATTAATAACTATCCATCTAGTATATATTTATCGTTCAATGCTTGTCTAACGCTTGGTTGGTAAAAACGATGAGGTTGGGCAAAAGATTGATCCAAGGCATTTTTCCTAAAAAGAGTAATCGATAACTTAATTTAAGCTGCCATAATATTAAGGTGATGGCTGTGATACCAAAAAAAATACTAAAACCCAAACGCCCAGAAAATGATGATTGTTGTGGTGGAGGGAGCTGTTGCCCGTGCGTTTGGGAGGACTACTTTAATCAACTGGATCTATGGAATGAGCAGCAAGTTAAGGAAAAACTTGATAATACGTTAGATAAGACAGACTGACTAACGCTATATCTTCTTAACGCTTCAGTGTAAAATTCACCATTTCAAAATTAGTGCGTTACGCGCTGATTATCAATCGATTAACAATAAGCAAAGATCATGAGCCCAAGACCTTCTCGTCAAACACTAGCGAATGCTATTCGTGTCCTTAGTATGGATGCTGTCCAACAAGCCAACTCAGGACACCCCGGTGCACCGATGGGGATGGCAGATATTGCAGAAGTACTATGGAATGACTTTTTGTCGCATAACCCAGCCAATCCACACTGGGTGAATAGAGATCGCTTCGTATTATCGAACGGTCATGGCTCAATGTTGTTATATTCGTTATTGCACTTGTCGGGTTACGATTTAGATATTGAAGACATTCGTAATTTTCGTCAGCTGCACTCTAAAACACCGGGTCACCCAGAATACGGATATGCGCCAGGGGTAGAAACAACGACAGGTCCTTTAGGTCAAGGTATTAGCAACGCGGTGGGTATGGCTTTAGCTGAAAAGGTATTAGCTGCACAATTTAATCAACCTAACTTCAAGGTGGTTGACCATTACACGTATACCTTTATGGGGGATGGTTGCTTGATGGAGGGTATTTCGCATGAAGCATGTTCTTATGCGGGTACGCTTGGCTTAGGCAAATTAATAGCGTTTTGGGATGATAACGGTATCTCGATTGATGGCGATGTAGAAGGTTGGTTTACCGATGATACGCCAGCACGTTTTGAAGCCTATGGTTGGCAAGTAGTTCGTGATGTAGATGGGCATAATGCTAATGATATTAAGCAGGCGATTGAGCAAGCACAAAAAGAAACGAATAAACCCACGTTAATTTGCTGTAAAACAGTGATTGGCTCTGGTGCGCCTAATAAAGAAGGGACGCATCATGTACATGGCGCTCCATTGGGTGCTGAAGAAATAGCTGCTACCAGAAAAGCATTAGGTTGGGCAGCGCCTGCCTTTGAAATTCCAGCTGAGGTAAAGAATGCGTGGGATGCAAACGATAAAGGTGAACAAGCAGAAGCTCAATGGGAAGAGTTATTAGAAGCTTATGTGGCTGAATACCCAGACCTAGCTGATGAACTATTGCGTCGTTTATCAGGTGAGTTAAGTGCTGATTGGGCAGAAAAATCAGAGGCATTTGTGCAGGCAGCGCAGCAGGCAGGTGAAACCATTGCCTCACGTAAAGCATCATTAAACACACTTAATGGTTACGGTCCTTTATTGCCCGAGCTTTTAGGGGGATCAGCTGATTTAACTGGCTCTAATTTAACTAAATGGTCAGGGTGTACAGATGTTGATGGGACGAATGCCAACGGCAACTATCTTCATTACGGCGTGCGTGAATTTGGCATGAGCGCAATTCAAAATGGCATTGCATTACATGGCGGCTTTATTCCTTATGGCGCAACGTTTTTAACATTTTCTGATTATGCTCGTAATGCTGTGCGTATGGCTGCATTGATGAAATTACGAAATATTTTTGTTTTCACGCATGACTCGATAGGGTTGGGTGAAGACGGACCAACACACCAATCGGTTGAGCATGTATCAAGTTTACGGTTAATTCCAAACTTAGATGTATGGCGTCCGTGTGATGCGGTTGAATCTGCTGTTGCATGGAAGTATGCGGTTGAAAATGAAAGCACGCCGTCAGCGCTAATTTTTACTCGTCAAAACGTACAGCACCAGCCACGCACAGCTGACCAAGTGGCGGCTATTTCAAAAGGGGGTTATATCCTTAAAGATTGTGAAGGTGAGCCGCAGGTTATTTTAATGGCTACGGGGTCTGAAGTTGAATTAGCGACAACCGCTGCTGACGTATTAGCAGCAGAAGGCGTTAAGGTTCGCGTACTATCTATGCCGTGTACAGACCTTTTTGATAGACAAGATATGGCGTATAAAGAATCTATATTGCCTGCCTCAGTAACAGCAAGGGTAGCGATAGAAGCAGGATCAACAAGCCTTTGGTATAAATACGTGGGCTTGCAAGGTGCGGTGATTGGCTTAGACCGTTTTGGTGAATCGGCTCCGGCTAAAGAATTGTTTGAATACTTTGGCATCACAGTGGAAAAGTTAGTCGAAGCAGCAAAGAACTTAATATAAGTTTCTAAACTCATGGGTATTCGTATAGCCATTAATGGGTTTGGTCGAATTGGGCGCAGTGTACTCAAGGCACTGTATGCGTCTAACCGTCAAGAGCAGATTCAGGTGGTAGCCATTAATGACATTGAGTCATTTAGCACCGTAGCCGAGCATGTAAAAAATGATTTGTCTGGGCTGAACATAGAGCTGTCTACTGATAAGAATACCCTGCTGATGGCAGGTAGGGATGTGCATTATTCGTCACAGGCAAACCCTGTAAAACTGCCTTGGAAATCGCTGAATATTGATGTAGTGCTTGAGTGTACAGGGCAATTTACTCAAGCAGAATCCGCCCATATGCATATTTTGGCAGGGGCTAAAAAAGTCCTTATTTCTGCCCTATCAGATGATAAGGTTGATGCCACGATAGTGTACGGTGTAAACCAGGCAGATCTAAAAGCAGAACATAAAGTCGTTTCAAATGGCTCTTGCACATTAAATTGTTTAGCCCACATGGTAAGTGTTTTAGATGCTGCGATGGGCGTTGAGTACGGTTTAAGCACAACTTTACATGCTTACGATGATAGGCATGAGTCAATGGTTGAGCAAATACCCATGATTCCAACTAAAACAAATTCACCAAACTCTATTGGCCTAGTGTTGCCGCACATGAAAGGAAAAATAGATGGGCTTTCTATTCGCTTATCTACTATCAATGTAGCGATGCTGGATGTGACCTTTAGCAGTAAAAATCAGACAACAGTCGCTGAGGTTAATGAGCGAATGCGGCAGGCAGCCAGTGCTAGTCTGCAAGGGGCGCTTGGTTATAGTGAGGAAAATGCAGTGTCAACAGACTTTAGCGCTCATCCTGCTTCGTGTGTTTTTGATGCTACGCAAACTAAGGTGACATCAGGTCGGCTCGTTAAGGTCGTGGGCTGGTTTGATAATGAGTGGGGCTTTTCAAATCGAATGCTGGACACCGCGCAAGCGATGATGACGAATTAAGAAACATAAAGGAACTCAGATGACGATTATAAAGATGCAAGATATAAATTTATCTGGCAAACGCGTACTGATCAGAGAAGATTTGAATGTGCCTATTAAGGCAGGGAAAGTAACCAGTGATGCGCGTATTAGGGCTAGTCTGCCAACCATCCAACAGGCGCACAATGCAGGTGCGGTGGTGATGTTAATGTCACATATCGGGCGCCCAATTGAAGGACAGTATGATGAGACCTTTAGTTTGAAACCAGTGGCAGAGCATTTGTCTACCTTGTTGGGAAAACCAGTGCGCTTAGAAAAAGATTGGTTGGATGGGGTCAGTGGTCAGCCGGGTGATATTATTCTTTGTGAAAATGTACGTTTCAATGTTGGTGAAAAAGCAGATGACGAAGTGTTGTCGAAAAAAATGGCCGCTCTATGTGATGTGTTTGTGATGGATGCGTTCGGCACGGCTCACCGCGCACAAGCCTCAACACATGGCGTTGCCAAATTTGCACCGATTGCATGCGCAGGTCCGTTATTATCAGCTGAATTAGATGCTTTAGGTCAGGCACTATTTGAACCGGCTCAGCCGATGCTGGCGATAGTAGGTGGTGCAAAAGTGTCGACTAAATTGACGGTGCTGGACTCGATGTTAGACAAGGTTGATCAACTAATTGTTGGCGGTGGTATAGCGAATACTTTTATTGCCGCTCAAGGTTATTCGGTTGGCAAGTCATTGTATGAGCCAGACTTGATTGATGAGGCGAAAGCGTTAATGTTAAAAGCAGAGCAGAATGGTGCGAGCATCCCGGTTCCGGTTGATGTGGTTTGCGGTAAAAAATTTTCAGAAGCAGCACAAGCGACAGTCAAATCAGTCAAAGATGTTGAAGAGGATGACTTAATCCTAGATGTTGGCCCTCAAACAGCTGCCCAATATGCGGGTATCGTTAAAGCGGCCGGAACAATTGTTTGGAATGGACCTTTGGGCGTGTTCGAGTTTGACCAATTTGCAGGTGGAACAAAGGTATTATCACAGGCAATTGCAGACAGTGATGGTTTTTCAATTGCAGGCGGCGGCGATACGTTAGCGGCAGTGGATAAATACGACATTGCCGATCAGGTCTCTTATATATCAACAGGTGGTGGTGCTTTCTTGGAATTTTTAGAGGGTAAGGCCTTGCCTGCGGTATCAGTTTTAGCTGAACGTAGCGCCTAAAACCAGAGCCGTTGGCGCGTTGTTGCGCCTTTAACAACGTTATTTCAGAAAATCTTGTTATATTTTGGTGCCATTAGCGAGCGCCTATTCTTGCTGCACGGTTTATATTTAAGTTATTTGAACGCTTGCCGATATACACTTTACCTACATAACCAATTTCACGGCTGCTTAAATAGCGCTTAACTGAATTTATGAAAAAGATTACGCATTTTTCCCTAACGTGTTTATTACTTTTTGCCTTGATGGTCACATCTGTTCAGGCCGTAGATTTTAATAAAAATAATGCCATCGAAGTTCGCGTCTTGGTCGATGTGTCCGAGAGGATGAAAATAAGTGACCCAGAAAACCATAGAATATCGGCGCTCAAACTGTTCATCAATCTCTTGCCGAATAATGCAAACGTTGGTATTTGGATGTTTGATGAGATGCCAACAGAGATCATGAAAGCGGGTAAATCCGGTATTTCGTGGAAAACGCAGGCTCTTAAGAATGTAGAAAAAATTCAATCATCTAATAAAACAGGGGATATTGAAAAAGCGCTTGCGGTGGCTTCGCTGGATTGGGTAGAAAAAGACAAGAATGCACGTCGGCACATTGTTCTTTTAAGCGACGGAAAAGTAACGTCAGGAAAACTCATGAAAGATAATGTGGCGTCTAAAGAACGAATACTCAATTACCAGGTAGCGCGTTTAAAGGAAGTTGATGTTAGTGTTCATACGGTTGGATTTTCTGATGATGCGGATCTTGGTTTTTTAGAAACAGTGGCTAATGAAACACTCGGTTGGTTTGATGTGGCCAAAACAGCTGCACAGCTAGAACGAGCATTGCTGAGGGTTAGTAAACGCTTGGTTGAGAGAAATAGTATCCCATTAATTGCGAATACATTTACAGTTGATGAAACCGTAAGACAATTCACCGCAGTTGTTTTTAGAAAAAAAGGCTTTGGTACTACCCAGTTGGATGACCCGGAGGGTATGGATTTTGGACGTAGCAGTAATAGAAGCGGTGTTAGTTGGCACCGTGAAAAGAAATATGACATTGTGACAGTCACTAAGCCAATGGCTGGTGAGTGGAGGTTGATTGCAGCGGCTGATCCAGACAATGAAATCTTCATCACCACGAATTTGCAAATGGCTGTTGAAAACATGCCAAAAGAGATTTTTTCGGGTTCCGATACACGCATTAGAATGCTCATGACAGACAAAGGTAAGCTTCTGAAAAATAGCAATCTGTTAGATGTTATCGATGCGACGGTCGAGATTATAAATCAACGAGGGGACAAAGAAGTGCTTCCAATGCAGTTAGATATGATCAACGGCGGGGATTTTTTTGTTGATATTGGAAAAAACCTTAAGGTCGGCCCTTATGAGCTAATAGTTAGGGCTGTTGGAAATACCTTTGAGCGGATAGAAACGCTGTCTTTTTATGTCAAACAAAAGCCTAAAGTTAATTATGTGGAAATCAACCCGGTGTTCGATAAAGTACTTGAGCAAGCCGGTATTGTGCTGCCTGAAGAGGGGCTCACAGAGCAGCAGATTTTTCAATGTCCAGATTTGTCCAGTATTGTAGCGGGCGAAGAGGGTGAGCTTGAACCTGTTGTTGAGTCAGTAGAGGAAGCATCAAATTGGGCCTTAACCAGCGGGGTCGTATTGCTTGTTAATATAGTGTTAGCTGTGGCTGGTTTTTTTGGCTTTAAGTTATTTAAGAAGAAAATGACCGTTAAGGATGAGCAGTTGAGCAAAACGTTAGGGGTTTAAGGCGGCTTGTGACAAACCAGGCGGCGAGTAATATTAACGCGATGAATAAACGGAGTATTTAAATGAGTGAGTCGTTTTTAATTTTATTAATTGAGTTGGTATTTGTTTTAACAGCGATTGTTGGCTTGCTTTTGTTTAAAGTCTATAAGAAAAAGGAAGCCCTACAGAGTCAGATCACAGGGCTGGTTAAAAAGGTCGATAAAGAAGCGCAAGGCAGAAAAGAAACACTAGAAAACACGTTCAAAGCACAGGGAATTGCAGCTGATCAAGCAGGGCAAAACGCCGACCGCTTGGTGGGTGCGGAAGCCAATTGTGTTAAAAAGTTTGCGGTAGCGCAACTTAGTTTAGACTCGAAGGATATTGCTTCCTTTTCCGAAGCCGTTTATGGCTTATCAGCAGAGCACTTGGATGTGGGGTTATTAAATGCTGAGATTCTTTCATCAACACAAGTTCCAGTTGCTCCAGTGGTACAGCCAGTTCAACCTGTGCAGACAACAGTTGGTAGCGAACAAGAATCGGTTCAAGTAAATGATGATATTGAAGTCTCGCTTGATCTCGATGCGCTAGCAGACTCAGATAGTGCTGACGATGATGCTGGTGAACAGTCAGAGTCAGATGTAAAGAGTGTTAATACGGCGACACCAACCATTGAGCCAGAGGCTGAAGAAGAGCTTGAAATAGGTCAGCTTGACGGACATGTTGAGGTGTTGCGTAGCCCTGATACAACGGAAGATTCGGATGAACCCGTTGAAGAAGAGGCTGAGTTAAAAAAAGATTGAATAATCAGTTAGAGCTGGCGTAAAAAGTGATTGGAAACACAGCGCCTTAGGTTAACCCTGTATAAGAATTCGTCAAATAATCCGGTCATAATAGCGGGCTAAATACTACTTAGTTAGTGTTATAGGGTGCCTCCCATCCCCAATAAACCTTCGTTATTTATATAGCCTTTAACTTGTTGCGGCATAGAGCCCCCAGACAGTAGATATTTGTAAACAATAGTATTAGTTACGAGCATATATTAGAAAAAAATGATATAAATACTATTTTTAATAAGTCATTAGATGTTGGAGAGCTGAAAATGGAAAAAACAAAAAATAAAGTGGTTGCCCCACGCTATTTTTCAGGGTCGTTAATGTTAATGTTGGGCGTGTTAGGGTTTTATCTTGGTGGCCTTTGGGTTTGGTTAGGCACAGCGGCGTTTATTTGTCTTGTTGTGTTGGATGTAAGTTTGCCTCGTGATGAGCAGTTGCATGATGTTCGGGCGACAGGCTTGCAGCATTTCGTCCTTTATTGCCAGTTACCATTAATTGTCATGCTCTGGTTAATGTTTGCCGATATGTTGAGCACGTCGAGTGGTAGTGTGCTGGAGATTATGGGTGGTATTTTTTCACTGTCCTTTTTAACTGCGCTGGGTGGTTTGCCTCCAGCTCATGAGCTGATGCATCGTCATGGTACATTGGATCGCTTTTACTGTACTTTGTATCTCACAGTGTTCTTACTCCCGATGAATGATCTCGGGCATGTTAAAGGTCACCATTTGAAGGTCGCTACTTCTGAAGACAGTGATACACCTCGCAGAGGTGAGTCGGTTTATACGTTTGCCTTTAGGTCTTTATGGGGACAAATGAAAGACTCGATTGAGATTGAAAAAGGCCGTCTGAAAAAAACTAAAACTTCTTTTTGGTCGCCTCAAAGCCGTTTCTTTCAATCGGTTATATTAATGTCGACTTGGTTGATTATTTGGTTTTCGATTGCAGGTATTCAAGCCTTGCCATTGTATATATTAACTATGATTATTTTTTATCTAGTGCTAGGTGGCTTTAACTATACTCAGCATTATGGCCTGATCCGAGTTATTGGTGAGCCTATTGAAACGCGACATTCATGGAATCAACTAAAGCCATTAAGCCGAGCGCTTTCATTCGAAATATCTAATCACTCTGAGCACCACTTAAAACCTACGCGTTTTTATACGGACTTGCAGCCATACCCAGAAGCACCACAGCTACCGAGTATAGCGCTATGCTTTATTTGCGCATTTGTGCCGCCTATTTGGGAAGCTAAAATAGTTAAGCCTCAATTAGCTATTTGGGATGAAAAAATGGCTAATGAAGCTGAGAAAAAGTTGGCTGAGGAAGCCAATATTAAAGCTGGTTGGGTATAGATTAGAGGGATAGAGCTATACAGTGGGAATGGGCTCGCCCCTTTGTAAGTTTTAGGTTTTCCGTTTTTTTTAATGTTAGGGTTTAAAAAAACGGGGAGGATGACGGAAGACTTTGGGGTGTATGCTTCCAATTTATATGGTTATGTCTCAAGTACGTCAAATATTATTGAAGTTGTTGCTTTTAACAGTTGACCAGCTAGGGACTCACCTTGCTATTAATACCTTGGTTATGGCCTAAGGCGAGAAAAATATGGAAATTGTTAATAAAAAGGAAGATGAACTATCTATTTGCACATTTTTTTTGTTAAAAAACTAACAGCAGCATGGCTGCTCTATAGATAATTTATAGAAAGCGGCTTGGTGACTACGGCTTCTTGGGTAATTTTTGTGCACTCACCTTTATGCATCATCAAACATTAGAGCAGCTAGAAGAACGCCTGAGCAGTGTGCTCAATTTAATTATTATAGGTTTAAAAGTAAGAGACTAATCATGCATCGTTTAGAAACAAATTTTAGTGAATGGGTTATACGTTACCGTGTAGCGATTATAGTGTTAAGCGTGTTAGTCGTCATTGTCTCTGGGCTTGGTGTTCAATACCTTGGGTTTACGCCGGATTATAGAGTTTATTTTAGAGACGATAGCCCACATTTGATGGCATTTAACGAGAATGAAGCAACCTATTCTAAATCGGATAATGTGTTTATTCTTATTGCGCCTGAAGCAGGCGATGTTTTTGAAAAGGAAATATTAACCCTCGTTGAGGACCTGACGGAAGAGGCATGGCAAATTCCTTATTCTTTAAGGGTTGATTCAATTCAGAATTTTCAGAATACGTATGCAGAAGATGATGACCTTATTGTAGAGGATTTGTATGCAGAGGCCAGCTCATTAGAACAGGACGATATTCAGCGGGTTAAATCGGTGGCGCTAAGTGACCCACTTCTTTATAAACGGATTATCTCAAAAGATGGTGGTGCAACAGCTGTTAATGTAACGATTGAATTCCCCGATATTGAGCCTGAAGAAGAGTTACGTGAAGTAGTGGCTCATGCACGTGAATTGGTAAAAAAATACCAAGAAAAATACCCCACAGTAAAGTTTTATATAACAGGGATGGCATTTATGAATAATGCCTTCGTTGAGTCTGGTCAAGGGGATGGGGAAACACTTTTCCCGATCAGTTTTGTGGTGATGGTTTTATTTCTAACCATATTATTACGCAGTGTTAGTGCAGTGTTCGGGGTGACCTTGGTTATTTTTATGTCAACCGTCGTAGCCTTTGGGTTGGGTGGTTATGCTGGGGTTCTGTTGGCACCCGCATCAGTGGCGTCTGGGCAAATGATTATGGTGTTGGCGGTAGCTAATAGTGTGCATATGCTGGTCACCTTCATTTTTGATTTGCAACATAATGTGGCGAAAACAGAGGCGTTAAAAGAAAGCTTACGGATTAATTTAGTACCCATTTTCTTGACCAGTGTGACCACGATGATTGGCTTTTTGGGGATGAATTTTAATGAATCAGCACCGTATAGAGATTTAGGGAATTTGGTAGCGGTTGGTGTTTTTGCATCGATGGTTTTTTCGCTGACTTTTTTACCAGCCATCATGAGTTTTTTGCCCGTACGAATTAAGCCCGGGGAGGATGCGGCAGTCCCCTATTTAGAGAAATTCTCAAGATTTTCTATTAAATTTCATCGTCCATTATTACTGTTAATGTGTGTGGTGGCCATTTTGTCAGCCGCAGCGATACCGCTGAATACATCGGAAGAGCATTTCACTACGTATTTTGACCATAGCGTACAGTTTCGCGTTGATTCGGATGCAACTCTGGATATTATGGGGGGCACGTTTCAGCTGACATACTCCCTTCCCGCCAACGAAAAGGGCGGAGTGAGTGAACCAGAATATCTTAAGAATTTAAAAGCATTTGCAGATTGGTATCGAGAGCAGCCAGAGACGATCAATGTCTTTGTTTTTACCGATACCATGCTGCGGCTGAATAAAAATATGCATGGGGATGACCCTGCTTGGCAAAAATTACCAGAAAGTCGTGATTTGGCTGCGCAGTATACGCTGCTGTATGAGATGTCATTACCTTATGGTTTGGATTTGAATAATCAGGTTAATGTGGACAAGTCAGCAACGCGGATGGTCGCGACCGTCAGGGATATGACCAATAACGAACTGATGGCGCTTGAGGAAAGAGCACAGGCTTGGCTAAAAGCAAATGTTCCCAGCACAATGACGACCATTGGTACCGGCACCTTGATGATGTTCTCGCATTTGGCTGATACTAATACCACCAGCATGATCGTTGGATCGGTGCTGGCACTGATTCTTATTTCAGGTATTTTAATGGTGGCCTTGCGCTCGGTTAAAATGGGCCTGTTAAGCTTGGTGACCAATATATTGCCCGCAGGGGTTGGTTTTGGGCTTTGGGGCGTGCTCAGCGGCGAAGTTCATATGGGCCTATCGGTAGTGGTCAGTATGACGTTGGGTATCGTGGTGGATGACTCGGTGCATTTCTTAAGTAAATATTTGCGTGCCAAACGCGAAAAAGGCTATTCGACAGAAGAGTCCATTACATACGCCTTTACTCATGTAGGCAAAGCATTAGGCATTAGTACGCTCGTTTTAATAGCTGGTTTTGGTGTGCTGATGGCATCGCACTTTGCGATGACGACTGATATGGCGCTGTTAACGGTATGGATTATTGTCGCCGCCCTAGCCGCAAACTTCTTATTCTTGCCGGGTCTATTGTTAAAGTTTGATAACAACAAAGAGAAGGTGTTGCAGCAAGACGCTAATGAGGGTGTTTGATTTGTTAATAAAGATGTTAGAGAGAAACCGTTAGATGGAACGTTTAGAAGGCTATTTTAGTCAGTGGGTTATTAAGTATCGTGGATGGATTATTGCAGTTAGCCTATTGGTGTTGCTAGCGGCTGGCAATGGTGTGCAGTATTTAGGGTTTGATAATGATTACCGTGCTTTTTTTACCGATGATAACCCTGAGTTATTGGCTTACGATAAGGTTGAAAATACCTATACAAAGTCAGATAACGTCTTCATTTTAATTGAGCCAAAAACAGGCGATGTTTTTCAGCCAGAGGTGCTTAAGCTTCTCGAAGAGCTGACAACATCCGCTTGGCAAACCCCACATTCTAGACGTGTGGATTCGCTGCAAAATTTCCAGAATACCTATGCAGAAGACGATGATTTAGTTGTTGAGAGCTTGTATGAGGAAGCCGAAGATTTACTGGCTGTGGATATCGAAACAATTAAGCAAGTCGGTTTGTCAGACCCGTTACTATTGAAGAGGTTAGTCTCTGCCGATGGCCGTGTTACGGCATTGAATATTACCATTGAATACCCAAAAGTTGACGCGGATAAAGAGCTAAAAGACGTTGTGTCTAGCACACGTGACATGGTGGCTAAGTTTGAGAAGGCTTACCCTAATGTTAATTTTTATATTACCGGCATAGCGTTTTTAAATAATGCCTTTGTTGAAGCGGGGGAGAATGATTTATCCTTGTTAGTGCCGGTAAGTTTGCTTTTGATGGTTGTTATTATGTTTGTGTTATTGCGCAGCCTTAGTGCAGTAATAGGCATTACATTGATCGTTATTTTTTCCGATGTTATTGCCTTGGGTTTAGGCGGTTATGCCGGCATAAAATTAACACCCGCTTCTATTTCATCGGCGCAAATGATTATGGTACTAGCGGTTGCTAATAGTGTTCATTTGCTGGTTACTTTTATGTATGGCTTGCAGCATAAAGTTCCAAAGCAAGAGGCTTTGCTTGAGAGTATACGGATTAATTTACAACCTATATTTTTAACAAGCGCCACCACGATGATTGGTTTTTTATGCTTGAACTTTAGTGAATCCCCACCTTTTAATGATCTAGGTAACTTAGTGGCAGTGGGTGTGTTTGTTTCCTTTTGTCTGTCGCTAACTTTTTTACCAGCGATGATGAGTTATCTGCCAGTCCGCGTGAAAGCGGGAGAAGATATTGCTGTAGAGCGCTTAGCTTCTTTTTCTAGGTTTGTTATTCGTTACCAAAATATTATATTGTTTTTGTCAGCAGGGGTTGTGTTGGTTGCAGCTTATGCTGCTACGTTAAATAAACCAGAAGAGCAATTTCTTAAATATTTTGATGAGTCTGTAGAGTTTAGAGGTGATTCTGATTTTGCTAATCAATCCGTTGGTGGTCTATTTCAAATATCGTTTTCTTTACCAGCTGAAGGTAAGGGCGGCATTAGTGATCCGCAATATCTAGAGCATTTAGCGCTGTTTGCCCAGTGGCTTAAAGAACAACCAGAAATTATTAATACGTATGTTTTAAGCGATACCTTAAAGCGGTTGAATAAGAATATGCATGGGGATGACCCCGCTTGGTATAAGTTGCCAGAAAGTAGAGAAATGGCTGCGCAGTATTTACTGTTATATGAAATGTCATTGCCCTATGGTTTAGATTTAAATAATCAGGTCAACATTGATAAATCAGCTACCCTTTTGGTAGCGGGTGTAGAGGAGATGAGTAATGTTGAGCTGTTAGATTTTGAACAGCGTGTGCAACAATGGATGCAGGACCATTTGCCCGCAAGTATGCAAGCAAAAGGTTCAGGGGCGATTTTAATATTCGCCCACCTGACAGAAAAAAACATCAAAAGCATGCTTAGTGGCTCTATATTGGCGTTAGTGCTTATCTCGATGATTCTAGTTTTTGCACTTCGTTCTATCAGAATTGGCTTTTTAAGTTTGGTGCCGAATTTGGTCCCCGTCATTATTGGTTTTGGTTTGTGGGGCTTATTGTATGTTGAGGTGAACATGGCCTTGGCATCGGTCGTCAGTATGACTCTGGGTATTGTGGTAGATGACACGGTGCATTTTTTAAGTAAGTACTTACGTGCCAAGCGTGAAAAGGGCTATAGCACTGAAGAATCGATTACCTATGCGTTTACCCACGTTGGCAAAGCGTTAACTATTAGTACACTGATCCTTAGTGCTGGCTTTGGTGTTTTAATGATGTCACCTTTTGCGCTTAATTCAGACATGGCCACGTTAACTACATGGATTATTGTGATTGCGTTAGTGGTGGACTTGCTGTTGTTACCTATTTTATTACTCAAACTAGATAAGGAAAAAACATGAAAAAATTAGTCAGTTTATTGGTGCTTTTGTTGCCGTTAATGGCCAGCGCGCAAACGCCGGAAGAAAAAGGCATGGAAATAGCGGTAGAAGGTGATAAGAGGGATGCAGGTTTTGGTGATATGACGTCAGATATGGTGATGACACTAAAGAATGCAAATGGTGATGTCAGTATTAGAAAAATGCGATCTAAAAACCTTGAGGTAGAAGGGGATGGTGATAAGGGCTTAACTATTTTTGATGAGCCAGCTGATATTAAAGGCACCGCTTTTTTATCCTTCACACATATTTTAGAGGCAGATGATCAGTGGTTATATTTGCCAGCTTTAAAACGAGTAAAGCGTATTTCATCTAAAAACAAATCAGGCCCTTTTATGGGTAGTGAGTTTGCCTTTGAAGACTTATCATCTCGTGAGGTGGCAAAGTTCAGCTATTTGTACTTACGCGATGAAGTCATTAATGGTGAAGAGGTGTTTGTTGTTGAATCTAAGCCTAACTATAAGTATTCAGGATATACGCGTTTAATTGCTTGGATTAGTAAAGAAAAGTATCAACCGTTAAAAATTGAATATTATGATCGTAAAAATACCTTGTTAAAAACGACGACAGCAACCGGCTACCAGCAGTACATGGGTAAATATTGGCGGCCTGATTCATTAAACACGGTGAACCATCAAACAAAAAAAGAGACGCGCTTGGATTTTTCAAACTACGAGTTTCAAAAAGGTTTGTCTGATCGTGACTTTAATAAAAGCAGCTTAAAACGAGCGCGCTAATAACTGAGTACAAGTCAATGAGCTTTAAAAAAGCAATGGTAGGCGGCCTGTTGGTAGGCGGGGTCGCCTTCTTATCGTCCGGTTTCGCAAGCGAGTGGTCTGGGTATGTAGCGGGGGAGTATCGCTATTTCACGCAGTCAGCTCTAGATCAGCAGCAGTTTAATGACGCAAGCGTATCGTTTTCAGCCGCGCCGGAGTTTTATCACAGTTGGAATGATGGCGATGATGCCTTTATCTTTAGCTCATTTTTTCGTTGGGATGAGCAAGATCCTCAACGCACACATATAGATTTGCGTGAGCTGATGTGGATTCATGCCGAGCGAGACTGGGAGGTGCGCTTAGGTGTTGGCAAAGTGTTTTGGGGGGTGACTGAATCACAGCACTTAGTGGATATTATTAATCAGTCCGATATGGTTGAAAACTTTGACGGTGAAGATAAGCTTGGACAAACCATGCTTAACTTGTCGCTTATTAAAGACTGGGGAACAGTTGATTTATTTGTACTGCCGGGTTTTAGAGAGCGAACTTTTTCAGGCAATGAGGGGCGTTTTCGCCCAACACCGGCGATAGACGATCATACCGCTTATCAATCTGATTCTAAGGATAAGCATGTGGATTATGCTGTGCGCTGGAGTCAAACGTTTGATGATTGGGATGTTGGGGTCTCCCACTTTTATGGCACGAGCCGTGAGCCAAGAATTATTCCTACAGCGACCGCGGGTGGTATCGCGTTGGTTCCTTTTTACGACCTTATTAATCAAACCGGCCTAGACGTACAAGCAACGCTCGATGAGTGGCTTTGGAAGGTTGAATTGATACACCGTAGTGGACAGGGTGAAACATTTAACGCGTTTACAGGTGGTTTTGAATATACTTTTGTGGGTGTTATGGAGTCTGCTGCTGATGTTGGTCTGATAGCGGAATATTTGTACGATGATCGCGGTGCAGACGTTGCTTTTGATAATGATATATTTGTGGGTGCTCGTTTAGCAATGAATGACGCGGCGTCAAGTGAGCTATTATTTGGCGTTATTGCTGATGTTGACCAAAACACTCAGTTCTATAGCCTTGAGGGAAGCCGGCGTATTGGTGTTAGTTGGGTATTAAGTGTAGAGGCGCGATTCATATCCGCTGCTAGCAATGATGCACTTGCACCTTTTCGCCAGGACGATGTTATTCAACTGGAGTTTGCACGCCACTTTTAATCAACCCTTGTTGCCAATTTTTAATTGATAGCCGCTTTTGCTAAGAGGCGGCTATCAACAGTTTGCACCAAAATAGGTTGATGAATGCTCGGCTTTGATGCAGAATCGAAAAATTAAATTAATAATAAAAGGTTTTGTATGAAATTAATAACAGCCATTATCAAGCCGTTTAAATTAGAAGATGTGCGAGAGGCTCTATCTGCTGCGGGATTTGAAGGAATTACTGTAACAGAAGTTAAGGGTTTTGGCCGTCAGCGCGGCCATACAGAATTATATCGTGGGGCTGAATACGTCGTTGATTTTTTGCCAAAGGTAAAGTTAGAGATTGCGGTTTCGACAGAGCAGTTAGACAGTGCAATTGATGCAATTATTAATGCGGCGAATACTGGAAAAATTGGCGATGGCAAAATTTTTGTAACGAATCTAGAAAGAGCAATTCGAATTCGTACCGGAGAAACAGGCGTTGAGGCTTTGTAAATGAAGATCAGGGGAATTGATAGCTGTCTCTTTTTAAGTCTGTTGTTTTTGCCGACTTTAGCCAGTGCTGAGGAATTAAACGGTGCCAATACTGCATGGATTTTAACGTCTACAGCACTTGTGCTTTTTATGACCATCCCCGGCCTATCAATGTTTTATGCGGGACTGGTACGTACTAAGAATGTACTGTCTGTGTTTATGCAGTGCTTTATGATTACCTGTGTCTCGTCTGTATTATGGTTAATTGTCGGTTATAGTCTTGCGTTTGGCGAAGGTAATGCGTGGATTGGTGATTTATCAAGGGTGATGTTTTCTGGTATTAGCCGTGAAACGTTGTCGGGCGATATTCCAGAAGCATTATTTGCAATGTTCCAGATGACCTTTGCGGTTATTACTCCTGCATTGATCGTGGGTGCCTTCGCAGAAAGAATGAAATTTTCTGCGATGCTGTTATTCAGTGCTATCTGGCTGTTGGTTGTTTATGTGCCCGTTACCCATTGGGTTTGGGGTGGTGGTTGGTTAAGCGCATTGGGTGTTTATGACTTTGCCGGTGGTATTGTTGTGCATATCACAGCCGGTGTTGCGGCCTTAGTGGCAGCACTTGTTATTGGCCCTAGGAAAGGCTTCCCAGCAACAGCAATGCCTCCTCATAATTTAACAATGACGATTGCTGGTGCAGGTATGCTCTGGGTGGGTTGGTTTGGCTTTAATGGTGGTAGCGCCTTGGCTGCCAATGGTGATGCAGCAATGGCCATCATTGTGACGCATATTTCCGCCTCTATGGGGGCCTTTACCTGGATGGCTATTGAGTGGAAAAGATTTGGTAAACCCAGTGCTTTGGGTGCCGTTACCGGGATGGTTGCAGGTTTAGGTACGATTACACCTGCGTCAGGTTTTGTGGGCCCAGGTGGTGCGCTTATCATTGGTTTGTTGGCGGGAATGGTTTGTTTTGGCGCCACACAGTACATTAAGCGTGTGTTGAAGATTGATGATTCATTAGACGTTTTTCCCGTGCATGGTGTTGGGGGGATTTTAGGGTCCTTAGTAGTTGCTGTGTTTGCATCCACCCAGTTAGGTGTTTTTAGCGGTTATGGTTTTGCCGATGGTATTACAACAATAGCAGGCCAGTTATCTGTTCAAGCAATTGGTGTAGTAACAACCATCGTGTTTACAGCTGTCTCCACCTACATTATTTTGAAACTTGTTGGTGCTTTAACCGGCGGTCTGCGAGTGGATGAAGAAGCGGAGCAGCAAGGACTGGATGTTGTTTCGCATGAGGAAACGGGTTACAACCTGTAAACAAAATAAGCGAGATAAAAAGCCCGGCTTAGCCGGGTTTTTTATGCGAGGTCTGGACACGCTATAAGAAAAATTAGGAGAGCACGATGATTAAATTATATGGTTACCCAAGGTCGAGAAGCACGCGTGTAGTTTGGATGCTGGAAGAGTTAGGTGTCGATTATGAGTACATCAAAATAGAGTTGTTAAAAGGAGCTGGGCAGGCGGAGGATTATCTAAAGGTTCACGCAGATGGCAAGGTGCCAGCGATTGATGACGACGGTTTTGTACTAACAGAATCAGCGGCTATTATGACGTACTTGGGAGATAAGTATCCTGCGTCAAATTTAGTGCCAATGCCAAATAGCAAGCAAAGGGCAAAATATGACGAATGGTGTTTCTTTGTGCTCACAGAGTTAGAGCAGCCGTTATGGACGACTGGAAAGCATACGTTTGTTTTTCCTGAAGAGAAGCGTGTACCGGAAATTCTTCAGATTGCGCGTTGGGAGTTTTTAAAAGCTTGTAAGGTATTGGCGCAGCGTTTAGAGAATAAAACGTTTGCCTTAGGTGAGTCGTTTTCTGCAATTGATATTCTAGTGGCGCAGACGCTTCTTTGGGCAAAGGCGTTTGATATGCCCACCGGCTCTAAAGAGTTAGACGCTTACCGTGACCGAATTAGCGCAAGGCCATCACTCGGTAGAGTCGTGGATAGAGAGACGGCGGCGAATTAATAATAAATTCTGGTCTATTCATAGACTTAACTTAGGTGCTACAATAGTGAGTTCATTCAAACTACTTAACTTTCGGTGTAAGCGTGGAAGCGATGTTTGGATAACATTTTATTAACTTAACCTTCGTAGACTTATGACTGACTTATCCAAATACAGAAATATTGGTATTTTCGCCCACGTGGATGCGGGTAAAACCACCACGACAGAACGTATCTTAAAATTAACCGGCAAAATTCATAAAACGGGTGAGGTTCACGATGGTGAAGCGACAACTGATTTTATGGAGCAAGAAGCTGAGCGTGGAATTACGATTCAATCTGCAGCAACATCTTGTGAGTGGAACGGTCACCGCATGAACATTATCGACACACCGGGACACGTTGATTTCACAATCGAAGTGTATCGTTCTTTAAAAGTGCTTGATGGTGGTGTGGGTGTTTTCTGTGGTTCTGGTGGTGTTGAGCCTCAGTCAGAAACAAACTGGCGTTATGCGAATGAATCTGAAGTAGCTCGTGTTATTTTTGTGAATAAGCTAGATCGTATGGGTGCTGATTTCTACCGTGTGGTTGATCAAGTTGAGAATGTGCTGGATGCTAATCCATTAGTCATGGTGTTACCAATTGGTATTGAAGATGACTTCACAGGTGTTGTTGATTTGTTAACACGTAAAGCATACGTTTGGGATGATTCTGGTCAGCCTGAAAACTACACAGTGAGTGAGCCTCCAGCTGACATGGCTGATAAGGTTGAAGAGTACCGTGAAAAGCTTATTGAAATGGCGGTTGAGCAAGACGATGACTTGATGGAAGCATACCTTGAAGGTGAAGAACCTTCTATGGACGACATCAAACGTTGTATCCGTAAAGGAACAATCGCACTTGACTTCTTCCCAACATATTGTGGTTCTGCCTTTAAAAACAAAGGTATTCAATTAGTATTGGATGCAGTTGTAGACTTCTTACCGAATCCAACAGAAGTGAAACCTCAACCAGAAACAGATGACGAAGGTAAAGAAACAGGTAATTTTGCGATCGTTGACGAAAAAGGTCCATTACGTGCGTTAGCATTTAAAATCATGGATGACCGTTTTGGTGCCTTAACATTTATCCGTATCTACTCAGGGGTAATGAATAAAGGGGATACTGTTTTAAATACCTTCACGGGCAAAACGGAACGAATTGGTCGTCTAGTTGAGATGCACGCCGATGAGCGTATTGAGCTAGACGGCGCTGTGGCTGGTGATATTGTGGCTGTTGTAGGCATGAAAGATGTACAAACAGGTCATACATTATGTGACCCTAAAAACCCAGCAACCTTAGAACCAATGGTATTCCCTGATCCAGTGATCTCTATTGCTGTGTCACCTAAAGATAAAGGCGGCTCAGAAAAAATGGGTATTGCGATCGGTAAAATGATCAAAGAAGACCCATCCTTCCGTGTTGAAACAGACGAAGACAGTGGTGAAACCATTCTTAAAGGAATGGGTGAACTTCACTTAGATATTAAAATCGATATTCTTAAGCGTACCCATGGTGTTGATGTTAGCGTGGGTAAACCACAAGTGGCGTACCGCGAAACCATTACTAAGCGCTTAGAAGATAGCTACACACATAAGAAACAATCAGGTGGTTCAGGCCAATTTGGTAAAATTGATTATGTTCTAGAACCAGCTGAAACCGGTGAAGGCTTTAGTTTTGAATCAAAAGTAACCGGTGGTAATGTTCCTCGTGAATACTGGCCTGCGGTTGAAAAAGGCTTCGAAAAGCAAATGGCAAAAGGTGTGTTAGCGGGCTACCCTTGTGTAGACGTTAAAGTAACCTTGATGGATGGTGGTTTCCATGCAGTGGATTCATCAGCCGTTGCGTTTGAATTAGCAGCGAATGGTGCGTACCGTCAATCTATGCCTAAAGCGGGCGCGCAGTTAATGGAGCCGATCATGAAAGTGGACGTGTTCACACCAGACGATCACGTGGGTGACGTTATTGGTGACCTTAACCGTCGTCGTGGCATGATCAAATCTCAAGATGCGGGCGCAACAGGTGTACGTATTAAGGCTGAAGTACCACTTAGCGAAATGTTTGGTTACATTGGTGACTTACGTACGATGACATCAGGCCGTGGTCAGTTCTCTATGGAGTTTGTTCACTATATGCCTTGTCCTAAAAACGTGGCTGAAGAAGTGATTAAAGAAGCCAAAGAGCGTGAAGCTAATAAATAAGTTAGTACGCGGTAAATAATAAAAGGGCTGGTTTTTACCGGCCCTTTTTTATGCAACACTATAAAATAAACGTATGAAGGTATTAATTGTCGCCGCTCTTTGGCCAGAGCCTACATCGTCTGCAGCGGGCCGGCGAATGATGGATTTATTAAAGCAGTTTCACGCGCAAGGCTGGTCCATCACCTATGCTTGCACAGCAATGGCGTCTGAGCATTGTTACCCGCTTGAGTCGCTCAATATTAAACGACAAAGTATTGCGGTTAATGATGCTACATTTGATGTATTTATCAGCAATTTATCGCCAGATATCGTTCTGTATGACCGCTTTATGGTGGAAGAGCAATTCTCCTGGCGGGTAGAAAAGCATTGCCCAACAGCGATGTCGATGCTGGAAACATCAGACCTACACTGTTTACGCAGTGCACGTGAGATAGCAGTAAAAAAAGCTAGGGAGTTTAAGCAGGCTGATTTAATGAACGATGTCGCCTATCGAGAGATTGCGAGTATTTTGCGTACAGACCTAACATTAATTATCTCAAGCTATGAGATGACGTTATTGAGCTCCGTATTTAAAGTGGATGAGTCCTTGATTCATTACCACCCCTTTATGGTAGATACTAAAGATGCCCAGAATAAGGCTAACAATTGGCCTAGCTATGAAGAGCGCAACGGCTTTATCTGTATTGGTAATTTTAAGCACGCGCCAAATTGGGACTCTGTGCAGTATTTAAAGCAAGAAATATGGCCGCGTATTAGGCAGCAGTTATCGGCAGCAGAGTTATTCATTTATGGTGCCTATCCACCCCCCAAAGCGTTTCAGCTGAATAAAGAAAAAGATGGTTTCTATATAAAAGGACGGGCAGATAATGTGGAAACCGTGATGCAACGTGCGCGAGTATGTTTAGCGCCGTTGCGTTTTGGAGCGGGCTTGAAAGGCAAATTATTAGATGCGATGGAGAACGGTACGCCGAGCGTTACCTCATCAGTAGGGGCAGAGGCTATGCATGGAGATTTGCCATGGAACGGTTTTGTTGAAGATGAGCCACAGGCGTTTGCAGACTTAGCAGTGAAGCTGTATACAAATAAGTCGATGTGGCAAACATGCCAATCGCAAGGTATGGATATATTGCAACAGTGTTATTCATCAACACGGTTTATGCAGCCGCTAATAGAAAGGATTATATCGGTGAAAGATCAGTTAGCCGCCCATCGTCAGCATAACTTTCAAGGTGCTATGCTGAAACATCATTTAATGAAAAGCACAAAATACATGTCTCTTTGGATAGAAGAAAAAAATATAAGAAAAGAATAATTATGGCGAAAATCATGGTGATGGGGTGTGGTGATGTAGGTACGGGGTTAGCTGAAAGGCTGGCGGCGACAGGGCATGAAGTTACTGGGGTGAGAAGAACCTTGCAGACTCAGTCCTCAGATATTCATTTTATTCAGGCGGATCTGACAAACGCTGAACAGGTGGGTGCGTTAGACTTTAATGTTGATGGCCTTGTTTATATATTGTCTCCTACAGGGCGAGACATTTCTGCATATAAAGATGTGTTCAAAACAGGGGTAGAGCATGTGCTAAGTGCAGCAAAACAGCAAAACCCTACACTACCGATTTTTTTTATATCATCCACAAGGGTATATGCTCAGCAACAAGGGGAGTGGGTGAGTGAGCAGTCAGCGACAGAGCCAATGGATGAAAGAGGGCGGCTTTTGTTGCAAGCTGAAGGCCTGTTTTTAGCATTTAATGAGCATGCAACAGTGATTAGGTTTTCTGGAATTTATGGGCGTTCAAACTACTTTATAAATCAGCTTAAAAGAGGCACAGAGATTCAAAAAGTCCCTCCATATTATACAAACCGAATTCATCGAGAAGACTGTATCGGCGTACTTGAATTTTTGCTAACTAAGCAGTTGAATGGTGAAGGCTTAGAGCGTATTTATTTGGCCTCTGACCTAGATCCTGCCGAAAAATGGAATGTGGCAAGCTATATCACAAAAAAACTAGGGTTAGCCTCTTGTAGTGCAAAGATATTAGATAAAACGGCTAGTCGTAATAAGCGAATAGATAGTCGGCAATTAACCGAGGGCGGCTACCAGTTTAAGTATGCGAGCTATGAACAAGGCTATGAGGCTTTGATGAATGAAGAACGCTAAATCAATCGTTATATTAACCGGTGCAGGGGTATCGGCGGAGTCAGGCATTAAAACCTTTAGAGCCAGTGATGGGCTTTGGGAAGAGCATAGAATAGAAGAGGTGGCTACGCCTGAAGGCTTTGCAAGAAACCCGGCATTGGTTCACCGTTTTTATAATATGCGTCGGCAGCAGTTATTAAGTGGCGAGGTGAAACCAAATGAGGCGCATCTTGCAATCGCTGAGCTAGAAAAAAACAATGAACTGTCTGTATTAGTGGTAACGCAGAATATAGATAATTTACATGAGCGAGCAGGCACAAAAAATATTATCCATATGCACGGCGAGTTATTGAAGTGTTTTTGTAAGCAGAGCGAAAAACGATTTACAGTTTATGAAAATTTAAATGAAGACTCGGTGTGTGAGTGCTGCGGACAACAAAAGACCCTGCGACCAGATATCGTTTGGTTTGGCGAAATGCCCTATCAAATGGATGAGATTTACAGAGCGATTATCGAATGTGACTTGTTTCTGTCAATAGGGACATCGGGCAATGTATACCCTGCTGCAGGTTTTGTAGAAATGGCTAATCAAGCCGGAGCCCATACAGTAGAGCTTAACCTTGAGCCCTCTCAAGTTGAGTCAGAGTTTAAAGAAAAAATCTATGGCCCTGCAAGTGAGGTCGTTGCAAGCTACTTACGCCAATTAATGTAATTTAATAGCGGTGTCAGGGTAAGGCTGTAACTCGTTTAATGGAACGGACATGCCATCTGGCATGACGATACGAGCGTGGTGCCGGTGTAAGCGTCTTGGCCCTGAAACACCGCACGAATGAGCAATAGTAGACACCTCTTTAACTAAGTTCTTTTGATAATTAGCAACGCGATTTGCTTTATTCGCTGGATCGAGACCACGTTGTAGGTCACGGTTGTGTGTAGTGATGCCCGTTGGACAGGTGTTTTTATTGCATTGCAGGGCTTGTATGCAGCCGAGAGCAAACATGAAACCACGTGCTGAGGTGATAAAGTCGGCGCCTGCGCACAAAGCCCAAGCGACCTCAGCAGGGTTAATACGTTTGCCGGAAGCGATAATACGAATACGTTTACGAAGGCCATATTTAAGAAGGGTATTCTCAACCGCTGGTAATGACTCAGTAAGCGTTAGTCCGACATTATCAATTAATGACATAGGCGCTGCACCGGTTCCGCCATCGCCACCATCAATAGTAATAAAGTCGGGAGCGGATTCTTCGCCACGAGAACAGATTAATTCACACAGCTCCTCAAGCCATTGCCACGAACTGACAACGGTTTTAAAGCCAACCGGTTTGCCGGTTACATGGCGGACATGTTCAATTAAATCCAAAAGCTCAGTGGTTGAATTAACATCAACGTGACGGTTTGGGCTGATTGAATCCATACCGGCGGGTATGCCACGAATATCGGCAATTTCTTGGCTGACTTTTAAACCGGGTAAAATGCCTCCCTTTCCTGGTTTAGCCCCTTGGCTGAGCTTAATTTCAAACATTTTAACTTGATGGTGTCGGGCAATCGATTCGAGTTTCTCATCACTTAATTGTCCGTGCTGATCGCGAACGCCATATTTAGCGGTACCAATTTGAAAAACCAGGTCACAATCACCTTCCAAATGGTAAGGGGACAGGCCACCTTCGCCGGTGTTATACCAACAGCCGGCTTTTTTAGCGCCGTGTGAAAGCGCCTGTACTGCAGGCTTGGAAATAGCGCCAAAACTCATTCCCGAAATATTAAAAACCGATGACGTTGAATATGGTTTGTTGCAATAGGGGCCTATCATGATTGGGCCTAAGGCAGCGTTTTCATGTTCCAGTTTTGGAAAGGGGCAATTAACGAAAATAATAGCACCGGGCTGTCGTAGGTCTTTGGTTGAACCAAAAGCTACAGTGGCATCTAAATTTTTTGCAGCCCGATAAACCCAACTTCGTTGAGCGCGGTTAAAAGGCAGTTCTTCACGATCCATGGCAAAGAAATATTGTCGAAAAAACTCGCCTCCCTTTTCAAACAAGAACCTAAAGCGGCCTATAAGCGGGTAGTTTCTTAAAATAGTTGATTTTTTTTGCGTGCGGTCTTTGACGTAAAGAATAACCGAAAGTATGAGGAATGCGGTCAACGCAAAGACAAAGGCAGCACTTAAGAACTCAATGGATCTTGATAAATAAAGTGCAACATTCATTGAAAATAGACTATCCATAATTTAATTATCCCTTAAATTTTTTAGCAATCCAAAAATCTAAACTAAGGTATTTTCCCGCACCCATAAAAAATAGTACAAGTAACATGATGAAATAAGTGCTCGCAAATTCAATACCATTATTCAAGATAACGACACTACCATTCTCGGTGAGCCAGTTGTAATTCCCGTGTTCATGAAGAATCTCTTTTGCAACGTTGAGACGCTCAACAGCGCCACGAGTTCGCTCATTGGCAAACAAGCCGCTGCCTTCAGCAATGGCTAACCAACCATTGGGTAAATGCACGGTCACAGCAGCAACAGCCATGGTGATCATTAACGGAATAGAAACCCACCTAACAGCAAGCCCAATAAGTAAAAGAACGGCGCCAATAATTTCTACCCAAGTTGCAGCAGCAGCCATAAAATAGGGGAAAGGTAAGCCCAAGCCATAATCAGCATTGCCAAACCAGTCGACAGTGCTATCAAAAGCCGCTAATTTTTGGGTGCCAGCGAGCCAAAAAATGGGTGCAAGATAGAGCCTTAATGCCAACGGTGCCAAAAAATCCACTGAACGAGTGCTATCTAAGACAGATTGAAGTTTGTTAATACATTTAATCATGGGTAGTCCTTAATTTATTTCGGTCAGTAAAATAGACCCATTGATAAACTAAGTTCTTTCTGCCTCGTCTGTTAACGCGTTTAACCGTTGTTTGTGGCGTAGCCAAGCGCTAGCACCCGCACCGGTTAGGATGCACCAAACAGCAAACAACGCACCGGGTAAGGCTGTTTCGGGGGAAAAGTGTTTAAGGGCAAGTGCCACGCCTAAGCCCGCATTCTGCATGCCGATTTCTATCGCGAGTGTTAAGCGATAAGGGGCGCTAAAGTGAGAAAACTTTGCAATGCTCCAACCGAGTAAATAACCCAGTGCATTGACGGAAATAATAACTAAAAACAACTCAGGGGTAATGCTATTTAAACGGTCGTGGTTAGCAGCAACGGCATAAGCGCAGATAATAATAATGGCCAGTGAAGCCATAGAAGGGGCGAACTCAATGAGCGGCCTTGCATGTTGACCTAGGGTTTTTCTAATCAGCATGCCAAAGGTGAGTGGCAGTAAAACCGTTAGTAAGATGGTTCTCATCATCGGCCAAAAGGGAATTGGCAGGTAAGTGCCGCCTAACCATTCAACTAATAATGGAGTTAAGGCAGGCGATAAGAATGTTGCTATGGTGGTGAGCGTGACAGAGAAAGCGACGGCTCCGCCGGCCAAGAATACGATAACATTACTGGCCATTGCGCCGGGTGCGCAACCGACAATAATAACGCCTAAAGCTATTTCTGCTGGTAAACCGGCCAACCAAGCGGCGGTCGCGCCGAGTAGGGGCATAATACTGTATTGGCTTAAGATACCAATTAAGATCGGTTTGGGAGTTTTTATTGTTGTTTTTAATTCATCAGGTTTTAACACTACGCCCAAGGCAAACATAGAGGCGGCAAAAAACCAGAGAAAATAATCTTTAAAAATTAAAAAAATAGCGGGTTGATAAAATGCGATCACAGCGCATATGAGCGTTAATGGCGCCATGCCGCGAGAAATGAGGTTAAGTAGTTTCATGGGCTTAAGGATAAGTGTTTAGCAGCAAATAACACAGCTATTTATGGATTAAACGCAGCAATAGCAGTGTGGGTTCGATAGTATTTTGTATGTGGACTGTGGTTTATGCAATAGAGAGTAAGGCGGTTGATAAGGGCATTAAAAGACTATCGCTTAATTTAGCTGCCTCCTTCATCAATTGACGGGCTGGTTCGCCATCCTGTAACCAAGATTACGCATGGTTAATGAGCGGCCAGTCGCTAGCTGTAAGCGCTTATAGTGCTCACAGGGAATCGAGGACTAAGTGATTTTCTGCCTAATAAGAAATAATTAGTTTGCTTAAATAGGCAGGTAACGTCATCGTCTAATAGAAGGTAAGTATTGTAGCGTTAGTTACAGGTCAAACGGCTCGTTAAGTATTTTTTCAACCGGTAAGTTTTTCAAGCGAACGTATTGAGGGAGGCCATTAACGTAAGGAGGAGAGTCTTCACCCATAATTAAAGGTCGCAAGTATTCTTCACATTCAGGGGTAATGCCAAAACCATCTTCACTGATGTAATGCGCAGGAAGCATTTGCTCAACATTAGCAACGTCTTTTAATTCGCCAACACCTATTTCCCATTGGTATGGATTATTGCTGGTGCGAACAATAGTTGGCATGACAGCGGTTTTTCCGTTAAGCGCAAGCTCAACCGCGGCTTTGCCCATCGCATAGGCTTGGTCTACATCGGTTTTAGAGGCGATATGGCGTGCGGCACGTTGTAAATAATCTGCCACAGCCCAATGGTATTTGTAACCATGGGCAGTTTTAATCATGTCAGCAACTACCGGAGCGACACCACCTAGTTGGGCATGACCAAAGGCATCACGGGTGCCAGCTTCCGCTAAAAACGTTCCGTCAGGGTTCCTAACTCCTTCAGAAACAACGATGCAGCAGAAGCCATGTTTTTTAACAGTGCTCTCAACTTTGGCTAGAAATTTTTCTTGGTCAAACGTAATCTCAGGAAACAAAATAATATGTGGTGACTCACCTTCTCTTTCAGCTGCCAACCCACCAGCTGCGGCAATCCAACCCGCATGCCGGCCCATTACTTCAAGTACAAATACCTTGGTTGATGTGCGTGCCATTGAGGCAACGTCAAAGCCAGCCTCACGTATTGAAACTGCCACATATTTGGCAACGGAGCCAAATCCTGGGCAGTTATCAGTAAGCGGTAAATCGTTGTCGACAGTTTTTGGAATGCCGATACAACGCAAGTCATGTCCTAATGATTGACTTAATTGGGAGAGTTTATGCGTGGTGTCTTGTGAATCACCGCCGCCATTGTAAAAGAAATAACCAATATTATGAGCTTTGAAAACAGCAATAAGACGTTCGTATTCAGCGCGGTTTTCTTCAAAGCTTTTTAATTTATAACGACATGAACCAAATGCACCTGAAGGGGTATAACGTAAGGCGGCAATATCTTCATCAGACTCTAACGATGTGTCTATAAGGTCTTCGGTCAAGGCGCCAATAATGCCATTACGGCCTGCGTATACCTTGCCTATTTTATCGCCATGTTGACGTGCAGTTTCAATGAGCCCGCAGGCGCTTGCATTGATAACAGCGGTGACACCGCCAGATTGAGCGTAAAAAGCATTTTTAGTGGTCATATATCACCAGATAATTTGTAGAGGGCGCATTATAAATGCTGAATGATCATATCGTCAGCATATTTGAAAAACAGTGGTGATTAATAAGCTATGTAATGCGGGTTAGCCTGAACTTTTGTTTAGAATAACAGAAACAATTGGCGCTTAACGTTTAAGGAATAATGCCAGATTTGCGCTATAGTTAAGAACGTCTGGCGGTGATGCGTTGACTTGCGTTAACGATTGAGTCATTGCCGATCAAAAACCTACTTGAGAAGGTGTATAAGCATGTCGTTATCTAAACAATTACTGATTCTTATCTCTGCGCTATTTCTGATTATTTTCAGTGTGAATTTTGTATTGAGTGTAAACAATATAAGAAGCTATTTGGAAGGGGAGTCACAAATTCATGCGCAAGATACGGCGACCTCATTGGGCTTATCACTTAGCCCCTATATGGTGGACACTCAAGACCCCGTACTTGAAACAATGATGAAAGCAATATTTGATCGTGGTTATTACAAGGAAATTAAGCTGGTTGATGTGACAGGGCAGAGTTTGGTAACACTGAGGAATGATAAAACATTTGCTTCAGTTCCTCAGTGGTTTATTGATTTTGTGCCCATGCAAACAGCTCGTGCCGACAGTGAAATTAGTTCTGGTTGGAGTATCAGTGGCACTATTTCGGTAACAATTAATCCTGGCTATGCGTATTTTAAACTTTATGAGCAAGTGAAAACGAGTTTCTATTACTCGCTTATGGTTTTTGCTGCATCGATTGTTTTGTTGTTGTTGGTGTTGCAAATAACCTTGTCTTCGCTGAAAAGAATTGGCGTCATGGCAGAAACGATATCGACAGGGCATTTCGATATGATTAAGCGCTTACCTTGGACAACTGAGGTTCGAAAGGTGGCTTTGTCGATGAATGTAATGTCTAAAAAGTTAGAACGTGTCATTCAAAACCTGAACAAAAAACTGGAGAACATTGGTAAGAAACTTCAACTGGATGAGTTGACTGGGTTAAGTAAAAAAAGCAGTTTTGAACTGAGGCTGAAAGAAGTGCAAAGCTCACATGAAGAGGCTTTTGTTTTTATGATAAAAATAGATGCTTTAACAAGTTTAGTCAAAGAGTTAGGCCCTGATACGATAGATCAATTTATTAAGGATTTTGCTGAAATATTAAAATCAAAAACGAGCGTTGACTCTTCGGTGGATATCGACGCATATCGTTTTTTTGGTTCAGAGTTTGTGTTGTTAATGCGCGGTGCAACAGTTGATCAGTCAGAAAGATTAGCTCGATCATTAAGCACTTCATTTACTGAATTGGGCGAGCAATATAATAAAAAAGATATCGCACATATAGGCGTTGCGGCCTTTGACCCATTTAGTCCGAAAAACAATATTTTGTTGGCTGCTAATGAAGCGTATGAACAAGCGCAGCTTATTGGTGCTAATAGCTACTACCTTCGAAAAGGTAAAGATCGAGCGAAGGATATGGCTGAATGGAAGGAGTTGGTGTTTGATATTGTTGATAATGATGACTTTAAAGTCTCCTATGTCAGCACAACGGAGAACCTCCAGACGGCGGATGTGTTGATGCAAGATGCCTTTTCTGAAGCACTTGATAAGAATGGTGATGTGCTTTCAATTGGCACCTTTGTTTCGATAGCCGAAAAGTTTGTAAAGATTGTAGACCTCGATAAAGGGGTGGTGTCTCGAGTCATTGATCATATCAAAGAGAGTAATATTTCCAATCAAATAGCCATTAACTTATCCAGCAGAACGGTAAAGAGTAGTGATTTTAGGGGCTGGTTGACAGTTTTGTTAAATCAAAACCAGACGGTTGCAGGTCAGTTAGTTTTTAGCTTGTCGGCGTATGCCGTTAATAAAGAGATCGGTGTGTATAAAGAATTTATTCACTTTATACGTAAACATAATGCCAAGGTTCTTATTAAGCGATTCGAGACGCAGTCAATGTTGCCCCAGGCAGTTAAAGAGTTAAAGCCTGACTATATTCGTCTGGCCCGAGACCTTGGTAACGGTATTGCGCAGGATGTTGAGAAACGTGAGTTTGTAAAAACAATGCTTGAAATAGGAGAGTTATTAGATATTCAGGTGTTAGCAGAGAATATTCAGGCCGATGAAGACATTGCCTGTTTAACAAAAATGGGTGTTTTAGGCGCTAGTCGTTAGTCTATAAAACGATTGATCTGCTATATGAACACGATCTGCCAACAAGCGGTTGCCAACAGGGGTTCTAAGCGTCCGTGCAGCGCTTGGTTACAGCTTATCGTTTTTTTGTTTTGCTTGGTGGTTGTTGTGGTCTCTCCAGCGGCACTAAATTTTAGTTCAGAGCTTATCGCCAAGGTGGAAATGAAATATGGTAAGCATGCGTCAAACAGGGTGTTAGCCTGGCAAGGCCTGATTCAGTCGGCAAAAAATCTACCTGAAAAAGAAAAACTGGAGCGGGTTAATGACTTCTTTAATCAACAGCTTGAGTTTGTGGATGATGATGAGTTATGGGGATTAGTTGATTATTGGGCAACACCATTAGAGGCCTTATCTAAAGGGGCGGGGGATTGTGAGGATTACTCAATTGCTAAGTATTTTACGCTTATTGAGTTGGGTGTCCCAGACAGCAAGATGCGAATCACCTATGTGAAGGCCATTGAGTTGGATCAAGCACATATGGTGCTGACGTACTTTGAAAAACCAGGCAGTATTCCAGCGGTGTTAGATAATTTAAAACCAGCTATTTCTCCGGCATCTATGCGGCGAGACCTATTACCTGTCTATAGCTTTAACGGTTCGGGTCTATGGTTGGCAAAGTCGCGAGGGACCGGAAAGAAATTGGGAGGTTCGGATCGTTTAAATAAATGGGGAGGTTTGAAAAGCAGAATGAGAGTTAATAAATTCTAGTTCTCTAATAGGAATTTGGATTATATGTTTTAAAAGTAAGTCAAAAAAAAGCCATCAACAAAAGTTAATGGCTTTTTAGTTTGTTTACGTTAGTAACTACTCAGTGGCTGCTGAATAAGTAGGCGTTACTTTTCCTCTTTGTGAAGCGCCAATCCAAGGTTGAACCTCGGGTAAGATGGCAGTCTCTTCAGGTAATGAAATGTTGAGGTAATTATTTAATGCGCCTGCGCTGGCAAGGATTCTGAATTGTGAGAATAGCTCGTCGTATTTAGCATTAGTGTAAGCGCTTTTAGCAACAAACATTTCGTTAGCAGAGTCTAGTAAATCTAATAGCGAACGACGACCAATATTAAATTGCTTTTGGTAAGCTTCATTACTTTTAATGCTTGAATCACGGTGGCTTTCAAAAAACGCCATTTGATTTTTCACCGTTTGATGAGCAATCCATGATAGTCGCATACTTTCTACGGCTTGGCGGTATGTGTTATCTCTTATACTTTTTGCCTGATTGACCAGTTGAGCGGTTTCTTTACGACGAGCAGCATCTTTACCACCGTTGAATAAGTTGTAACGCAAGCGAAGCATTGCAGAGGCATCTTCATTGACCTCTTCAATACCATCAATATCTTTGTTGTGCGTAGCGCTGAGCTCAAGATCAACACGTGGTAAAAAGGCTGTTTTTGCTGTTGCGTGCTGTGCAATAGCGGATTTAATATCTGAATTTGCTGACTTTAAAATGGGGTGGTTAGCAATGGCGCTATCAACCGCTTGGTCGAAGGTGGCTGGTAAGGCGTCTTCAGGTGGAGTGATAGGTTCTAACTCGGAAGGTAAGCGGCCAACTATTCTTAAATAAGCGGTCTGAGCGTCTTTTAAATTACCCACTTCTGATAAAACATTTTTTTGCGCTAGTGATAAACGGCCTGTTGATTGCTCGACATCTGCCCTGCGCCCAACACCACGACTACTCCGTGAGGAAATTTGTTCGTTGGTGCTTTGGTGAACCGCTAAGTTTTCTTCAGCTAATGCCAATAGTTCTTCGCGACGTAAAACATTAATATAGGCTTCAACCGCGTTGAGGGCAGTAATTTCTGCTTGGCCAAAAACTGTATAAGCACGAGAGTTTGTTCTAGCCGTTTGGCGGTTAACCTCACTGGCCGTCGCAAACCCGTCGTAGATCATCTGTCTGACTTGGATAGAGGCTTCATCTCTACCAAGAGATTTTGACTCAGAACCATCTGCCTTTGTTGAAGAGTTGAAAGAGCGCTCCCAACCAGCACCAACAGCAATGTCTACAGTTGGAAAGTAGCCAGCTTTAGCCTGACTGATTTCCTGCTCAACGGCTAAACGTTCAGATTTGGCAGATTGAATTTGTGGGTTTTCATTGATAGTGTGTTGAATTGCATCTTGCAATGTCTCAGCACTTGCTGTGCTTAAGCTGAGTGCCAACATACCACTTACAGCTATTTTTAGTTTAAGACTCATAGTTCCCTCTTGCTTTATTATGTGGTGTAAAAATAGGTATCTATACCAAATTATACGGCTGAATTTAACGTAAGCACCAAGTTAGGTCAACTATATTCTTTAATATATAGGGCGAGGTGTAACCTGTCAGAGACACCAAGTTTTTTAAAAATGGATGTTAGGTGAGCTTTGACGGTACGTTCTGATATGTTTAGGGCTGTTGCAATAGCCTTGTTGCTTTCCCCATCTCGAATCATATTCGCAACATCATTTTCTCGTGACGACAATGTTGCCAATAGAGCAGAAGATTCAATCGATTCGGTGTTATTAACTGCTTCAAGTGGCTGAGGTTTCATTTTGACCAACGTACCAATCACTCGCGGCACAAGGTGACGCTGAATCCATATGTCTCCCTTTATTATACTGTTGACGGCCTGCACTAGAAGCTTTGCGGGTTCAGATTCACCGCAATACCCGGCAGCGCCATGGACGAGGGCATTAATTTGCTTATTTTCTGACCAATTTTTCCCTACCACCAAAATGCGTGCTGAAGTTGAGGTTAATGTAGAGGTTAAATCTGCGTCAGTGTCGACCTTTTTTGAGTCAATGACGACAACCGAAGCGTTGCTTAATTCCTTTTTGCTGGTGGCCGTAAAAATGTCAAAATGACTGATTAAGGCGTGAGACCAGAGTTTCACAATATCAGGGTTGTCTGAATAAATAGCGATGCGGTGCATTTAGCTCGCCTCTTTAGAGTCGGTGGTCAGTGCTAGTCGCTTGGAATAAATAAGATTGTTGCCTGGCAACCACATGTTAACGTTCCTTGAGTGCGCGTTCTTTCGCTTTTAAAATGGGTTTAAGCAAGTAATCTAACACAGTTTTTTTGCCCGTTAAAATATCGACATCTGCTGTCATGCCAGCAATAATGCTTAGCTTTACACCATTTCTTTCAAGGTAATTCTTTTTAGTGCGCAATCGAATCATATAGTAATTTTCACCATCTTCTTCATTGGTAATGCTGTCGGCGCTAATATGCTCTAGCTCTGCTTCAAGTCCACCATAAATAGAAAAGTCATAAGCTGTTAGCTTCACCATGGCTTTTTGTCCTGGGTGAAGAAAAGCAATGTCGGCGGGGCGAATTTGCGCTTCAATTAACAATTGGTCGTCAATGGGGACAATTTCAACTAAATCCATGCCGGGTTGGATGACACCACCAACAGTGGTGACCTTTAGTTGTTTAATAACACCTTTCACAGGTGAAAGTACACGTGTGCGTGTTACTCGGTCTTCTAGCGCAAATGTCGATTCGCTGGTTCTATCTAGCTCTGCTTTGGTCTGGTTTAGCTCTTCGAGAGCCTTTGTTTGGAAGCGCACCTTGGTTTCATGGAGTTTATTTCTGGCCTCTGTTAATTGGCCTTTTAGGCTGTTCGCTTCTCGTTTGATACGAAGGAGTTCTACTTTAGACATGGCGCCTTCATCTACCAAAGGCGCAGACATTTCCAGCTCTTCCTGTAACAACGCATAGCCACGTGTATATTGGCTTATTTGTTCTTTTATTGTTTGGGTGGCGGCATTTAATTCTTTGCGTCGAGACTTAAAGAGTTGCACTGCATTTTTAGCAATCTCAGGGGCGTTTTTTAATACATCATCAGGAATAACCAGTGTTGTATTGTTGACCTCAGCGGTTAACCGAGCTGTTGCTGCTAGTAATTCGTGATATTTGAGTTTTGTTTCATTTAAAGAGGAGGCAAACCTAACTGCATCTAGTTGTAACAGGGCTTGGCCTTTTTCGACGGTTTCACCCTCACGAACTAAAATTTCAGCCAGAATACCTCCCTCTAAATTTTGAATAACTTGAATATGGCTTGAGGGGGTTGTTTTGCCCGAGCCACGAGTCACTTCATCTAGTTCGGCAAAATTAGCCCAAATAAGGGCAATGATGACAAAAATAAAACTTATCCATAAAATCAAGTGGCTTTGAATGGATGCGCCATAGAGGCTGGCTGCATTTACATCAGTTACGTAGGTCTGATTTTCGGCGTGTTGCTTGTATTTCTTTTTAACGGTTGAAATTTTATTTAACATTATTAGTTTGAAACCTTGATTTGTCCTTTTTTCAATGCTTCTAGGACTTTATCTTTCGGGCCGTCGGCCATGATTTTAGCGCCATCGAGTACGATAAGGCGATCTACAAGTGATAGTAAAGAAGCTCGGTGAGTTACTAAAATAAGGGTTTGGTTGTTTAATTGCTCCGATAGTTTCTCTTTGAAGCGCGCCTCGGTGCTATTATCCATAGAGTTGCTGGGTTCATCCATAATGAAAATAGGTGGCGATAGTAACAAAGACCGAGCCACGGCTACACTTTGACGTTGTCCGCCAGATAAAGACGCGCCTCGTTCACCAACGGGCATATCAAATCCCTCGGGGTGACGATTGACAAATTGGGTAACACCGGCGATTTCAGCAGCGTGTAAAATAGAAGCGTCGTCAGCGTAGCGTGAACCCATTGTAATATTGTCTTTAACGCTACCAAACATCAGCGAGATGTCTTGCGGCACGTAACCAATTTGGCGACGAAGGTCAGACGGGTCAATTTGACGAATATCTGTTCCGTCTATCAAAATGGACCCTTCTTGAGGTTCGTACATGCTGAGCATTAGTTTTTCAATAGTGCTTTTGCCAGAACCAATACGACCGATAAAGGCGATTCGTTCACCGGCTTTAATTTTGAATGAAATATTATCCAGTGCTTTAACCGGTTGTTCGGGGTAGCTAAATGAGATGTTTTTAAACTCAATATCACCCTTAAACGTTGGGCGGTGTAAATATTTTTTACCCGGTTCGCGTTCAACCGGCAACGACATCATATTAGTCAGTGTATCCAGTGATGTACGAGCTTGGTGGTAACGGGTTAGCAATGAGGCGACCTGTCCTATAGGTGCTAATGCACGACCTGTTAAAATGGTGCAAGCAATTAATCCACCGGTTGTAAGTTCACCTTCAGATATTTTATATACACCAAAAATCACTACCGATACAGAAGCCATCTGAGTTAAGAAGGTGGTTAAATTGACAGCAATAGATGAGTAAAAGCGTGACTTAAGGCCTAGGCGAGAAATCTGCCCAATATTTTGTTCCCATTTGCTTTGCATTTGCCCTTCAGCACCAGCGCTTTTGATCGAGTCTAGATTGTTAAGCGACTCAATCAAGGTGGCGCCTTTTTGAGCAGAGTGTTTAAACAGCTCGTTAATAGTGTTCTTAAGAGGTTTTTGCACAGCTATGCCACCCAAAATAGCCAAGGGCAAAATAGTTAGTGGCACAAACGCTAAGTTACCACCGATCATATAAATAACCGCAATAAAAATAAATAAGAAAGGGAGGTCAATTAAAGTGGTTAGTGTGGCAGAGGTTAGAAAGTCTCTGAATGATTCAAATTCGCTAAGATTGTTGGCAAAAGCACCGACAGATTTAGGGCGGTTTTCCATTTTAATGCCCATAACTTTTTCGAAGATGGTCGCTGAAAGAATAATGTCTGATCGTTTGCCTGCAACGTCAATGAAATAGCCTCGAAGTGCTTTCATAATAAAGTCGAAAATAAATACAATAGCGACGCCTATCGCCAGTACCCATAGTGTTTCAAGTGCATGATTGGGTACGACACGGTCGTATACATTCATAATGAACAGTGGAGACGCCAGAGCGAATAAGTTAATCAATAACGAAGCGGCTAGCGCCTCGCTATATATTGGCCAAGATTTAAAAATAACATCCCAAAACCAATGCTTTGCTTTAGGGATAACAGAGTTGGCTGTTCTGCTATCAAAGGTGTGCTCTGCTTGAATAAAAAAAGCAGAACCAGTGTAAATTTCGTCTAATACGCTAAGACGGACTGTTTTTTCACCGCTGTCTGTTTCCGGTAAAATAATGGTGCAGTTATCATCATTTTTGGAAATTAAAACGCAGGTTTTATCGTCATCTAGTAGCAAGATAGCAGGTAAAACTAAATTGGATATTTCAGCCAGTGGGCGGCGGATAAGCCCTGTTGATAATCCAGCTCGTTGAGCTGCTCGTATGAAAAGTGACGCATTAAGTTTATTGTCTACTAACGGTAAACCGGCGGTTAGCGAGTCAGCAGAATGAGGCGTGTTGAGTAGTTTGCAGACTGACAATAAAGCTAACAGCAGCGGGTCATCCTGGTTTGTTATGCCTGCCATATTATCCAACGGTTTTTTTAAAGTTGCTTCGGTCATCTTTTATCCACTTGATACGAAATAAGGCACAAAAATCCGTATTTTGTGCACTAAGTTTGATTATTGTTTTTGATTTAGTGATACTAGAACAAATTTCAGAAAATGCAATCGGAGCTACCAATATGCCTTATGTTAATCGCAACGAGCACGGCGAAGTGACGGAATTATTAGATGTCTGCGATAAGGCTAATGGAGAGTGGCTTGATGTCGGCCATGCGGATGTTATTGAGTTTCTAAGAAAACCATCTCAAGCCAATAAGCTTAAGGAATCTTTGAGCCGCTCTGATAGTGAAATGGTACGTGTGGTTGAGGATTTGGTAGATATGTTAATGGAAAAGCAGGTATTCGTTTTTACTGAATTGCCAGAGGCGGTGCAAGATAAGCTTAATAAACGTAAAAAATTACGCCATGATGTTAATGCCTTAAGTAATCTCATTGGGGATGACGATAATATCTTGTAATCATTTCTTGTGGTCTTAAGGTATAAAAACTCAAAATTAGTACCTTAGTACAATAGCCAGTCTCAAGCGGCTGACCTAAAATTCCGGTTAACTTAGCAGCAATAAACGTTTGGCCTCAACAATGATAGATGCACTGGTAATCGACACAACAGATCAAATCACCTCATTGTTGTTAGGTGATAATGCTTGCATTCAAACGATTGATGATGAGGTTAAGGCATTGAATGTCATTGATAACGCGGCATCAGTCGTTGTATTGCTGCATTACAATGTACGAAAAGAGCAAACTGAAGAATATGTAAAGTTAATCGTTAACACTAACGCAAAAAGCAAGGTTGTTGTTATCGCTGACAAGCTTGATGAAGAGACGGTATTAGCATGCTTACTGGCTGGTGCGCAAGGCTATCAATCATTAAGCGGATTAAAGCAATATAGCAATAAACTATTGGCGGCCATGAATGCTGGTGAGGCATGGATAACGCGTCGAATGACCGCCACATTGCTTGAGACATTGCGGGCGCATAAATAGGACAAGATTATGGCAAATGATGTAACTAGTAACGAACCAGAGGCATTAGACCTGCTGGATCTGTTGGTTGACGAAAGCAATGATATTCTGAGTGATTATGTGTCTATTTCATTAGAAGCATTGAGTGAAGGCACAAAAATTAGTGTCACCACGGTGGAAGATCAGCCGGCAACCTACTCATCAACATTAACTGGTGTAACGTTAACCGACCTTCATTGTTTGGTCGATATACCACCAGAGTCATAAAAAATAAGTAAATTTAGTACTTTAGTACAATAGATAAACCAGTAAACGTAAGCAATACTCACTATTATTAAGAATGTAAAAACCAACGGATCGGAGAAACACCATGGCTAATGTAGGCACAGTACAATCAGTAACAGGGATTGTTAAAGCAATCGCAGAAGACGGAACGGAGCGCATTTTAAGCATAGGCGATACAGTCGCTGAAAATGAAAAGATTGTCACAGGCGACGGCGTTATCGTGATTGCCTTTACCGATGGTACTGTCTTAGACTTGGGTAGTAACTCAAGTATCGTGTTAAACGAAGACGTGCTCAATCAAGAAGGTGAGCAAATAGCGCAAAACCGAGCAGATGCCAACGACGAAGTTGCCGCACTGCAAGAAGCATTAGCAAATAACCCAGACTTTGACCCAACAGCGGAGCTACCAGCTACAGCAGCTGGGCCGGCCGCAGGCGGAACAGAGGGTAATAACGGTCACAGCATTGTCAGTGTGGATTACCTAAACCCTAAAGCACCGGTAGAGTCAGGATTCGATACCCTTGGTATTAGCCAAGAGTTTCTACAGCCCGATGAGGAATTGCCTCCGGTTATAGAGGATGACCCAGTTATAGAGGAAGAGTTAAACCCACCCGTTGATTATGACGCTAGTGTAACTGCGCAATTTGTTGAAGAGGCACCGTTTGAATTTAATTTAGAAAACCCAGCTGGGAGTGTTGGCGATGAGTGGCCGGCAACAAGTATTAGTGTGCCTGTTGATAATGGAGAAAACCAAGTTGCATATGTTTACTTTACACTTGATGCAGATGCAGCTGTTTCTATTTCTACAGATGGCCCAACAATAGATCCTCAGATTCATCTGTTTAGGGATGATGGTAGTCTAGATCTAGGTGACTGGTTAGCAACAGACGACGACGACGGTCCCAGCGCTGGTTCTTTTGATAATTCAATTATCAATACGGGAGATGAGGTCGGGGTTCTTCCTGCTGGAAACTATATTTTAGCCGTAAGTGATTACAGTTTATTGGACTCAGAGGCTGTTTCTGGTGGTAATTCAAATAGCCTTGTTGGCGATGTTGTGATTACGATAGCCTCACCGACTGCTACGGTAACAATTAATGAAGGAACATCGGCTGATCCTGCGACAGCTACAACTGGTATATATGTACTTTATGATATTGGTGGAGATGATGGAATACCAGAGCTAGGCGCAGGATACATATATGAATTTCAAGTTGGTGAATCAGAAAATGTTATCGACAATATTCATGGCACAGATGTTGAAGATGGCGTAACAGCTGATTTCACAATAACAAGCCTACCGGCTAGTGCTGATGACCACCAAATTGGCTTACTACTAATAGATCGTAATGATGATGGCACGATTGAAGAAATTTATGGCGAAGGGTTTTCGCCGCTCCCTGCCGGAGGTTTAAGTGTTTTATCGGGAGATTCAGTGTACTATTTTCAGCAAGCTGATTATGGGTATGGTGACGAGCGTCAGATCACAGATGAAGTTTACAGGGTTCAATTAGAAGCACCGGTTCTTATGGACCCTGTGCCAGTTACATTTAATTATTTCACGACAGACTCAGATGGTTTCGTTAGTGATGGGGCTGTAATTAGTATTGGCTTCCCGCAATTACCGTCTCCCCCAGAGGCCTCAGTTGGCGTGGGCGCAAATGAAGATGGTGTTTTAGAGGAGGATACACAGGGGGCGCTCCATTTTACAGCAACACCAGTAGAAAGTGATGACACAATTACAGCCATTACAATTGAAGGTTTTCCAGTCGGCCCAGATGGATGGTTGGTTGATGCTGGCAGTGTAACGTTGACCGGTGGCTCAGTTGATAGTGTTTTTTATAACAGCTCAACGGGTGAGTTAACAATACTTGTAACAGGTGCAACACCGGGTGTGGTGGTAACAGGTACCGTTGATGTCACTCCAAATGCAGATAGTGATGTCGATGTAGGTCTAATAATAAACGCAACGGCAACAGATGAGGGGTTGTCTGCGACTAGCAGTAATGGACCGACTACTGTAGGTGTTGATGCGATATTAGATGAGGCTGTTCGATTTGTTGATGGTGAAGATGACGATAGCGAACCTGATGCAATTGTAGTAACTGCTGATGAAAGTTATACAGAACAAGACATACAACTGGGTGGCGATATCGCTGAGGTGTTTAGCCCGTTTGGTCAAAATGATGGCGCTGGGGATACTAATGAAACAGGTGAGTTAACGATCGTTGTAACAGGTGGGTTGCCCGATGGTGTAAGTCTGTCGTCATTTGATGGTGAGTTAGTATTGGATGCTGGCAGTACAGATACTTATACTTTGACAGGCACTGCTAGTGAGTTAGAAGCGATAGCTGATAGCTTGTTTGTAACAGTGCCTGAAGGCTTTGATGGTGGTTTTGATGGAACACTAAGTGTAAGTTTTGAAGACCCCGCAGTTGATGCTATAGAGGTGCTGGGTAACAATGTATCAAGTAGCAGTACAACATTTTCTGTAAATATCGCACCAGGTGAAGATATTGATTTTGAATCATTAGATGAAGAGTCTGTGGAAACAGATGGTTCTGTGAATATTGATTTAGCCGGAACCATCAGCATCAGCGATGCGGATGGTTCAGAACAGTTCACCAGTGTTGAGTATACCTTTAATGGCTTGCCAGCTGGCACAACAGCCTTTGGTGGTGTCTTGGTGGGCAACGTCTTAACAGTGACCTTAACGGCAGGAGAATTACCGGCTTCATACGGCTTAACCCTACCAACAGACTACTCAACGACAGGCGTTGCTGGCAGCACAACGAATAATGGAGCAGACATTACGTTCGATGTAGCGGTCACCACAAACGAAGGCAGCGACAGTGAAAGTGGCACGATTACCGTAGGCGTTGAAGGCGACATCAATGTTGAAGTAGCAACGATTGCTGCACAAGATGAAACCGACGCCGTTGTGACCTTCACCTTAAGTGACAAGCTAACGGTTGAAGAGACCGATGCGGATACCTCTGAGCAAGTGACCTCAGTCACCGTCACCCTATCAGGTGTTCCAGAAGGCTCAGTGATGACGGGTTGGACTGAAGTAGGTGTTGATAGTGGTCATTACACCTGGACAGGAACAAGCACAGCTGGCGTACCGGATGTTGGTATTGCCGCAGACTGGTCAGGCACAGTGACGGGTAATGTAGCGGGCACGACCGATGAAGGCGGCGCTGATAATAAAAACTTTAGCTTAACCGTTGATCCAACTGAAGACATCGACTTTAACCTTGATGCACTTAATATCGACACCGTTGAAACGGACAGCACCGTAGCTGTTGATTTAGCGGGCACCGTGAGCATCAGCGATGCGGATGGTTCAGAACAGTTCACCAGTGTTGAGTATACCTTTAATGGCTTGCCAGCTGGCACAACAGCCTTTGGTGGTGTCTTGGTGGGCAACGTCTTAACAGTGACCTTAACGGCAGGAGAATTACCGGCTTCATACGGCTTAACCCTACCAACAGACTACTCAACGACAGGCGTTGCTGGCAGCACAACGAATAATGGAGCAGACATTACGTTCGATGTGGCGGTCACCACAAACGAAGGCAGCGACAGTGAAAGTGGCACGATTACCGTAGGCGTTGAAGGCGACATCAATGTTGAAGTAGCAACGATTGCTGCACAAGATGAAACCGACGCCGTTGTGACCTTCACCTTAAGTGACAAGCTAACGGTTGAAGAGACCGATGCGGATACCTCTGAGCAAGTGACCTCAGTCACCGTCACCCTATCAGGTGTTCCAGAAGGCTCAGTGATGACGGGTTGGACTGAAGTAGGTGTTGATAGTGGTCATTACACCTGGACAGGAACAAGCACAGCTGGCGTACCGGATGTTGGTATTGCCGCAGACTGGTCAGGCACAGTGACGGGTAATGTAGCGGGCACGACCGATGAAGGCGGCGCTGATAATAAAAACTTTAGCTTAACCGTTGATCCAACTGAAGACATCGACTTTAACCTTGATGCACTTAATATCGACACCGTTGAAACGGACAGCACCGTAGCTGTTGATTTAGCGGGGCACCGTGAGCATCAGCGATGCGGATGGTTCAGAACAGTTCACCAGTGTTGAGTATACCTTTAATGGCTTGCCAGCTGGCACAACAGCCTTTGGTGGTGTCTTGGTGGGCAACGTCTTAACAGTGACCTTAACGGCAGGAGAATTACCGGCTTCATACGGCTTAACCCTACCAACAGACTACTCAACGACAGGCGTTGCTGGCAGCACAACGAATAATGGAGCAGACATTACGTTCGATGTGGCGGTCACCACAAACGAAGGCAGCGACAGTGAAAGTGGCACGATTACCGTAGGCGTTGAAGGCGACATCAATGTTGAAGTAGCAACGATTGCTGCACAAGATGAAACCGACGCCGTTGTGACCTTCACCTTAAGTGACAAGCTAACGGTTGAAGAGACCGATGCGGATACCTCTGAGCAAGTGACCTCAGTCACCGTCACCCTATCAGGTGTTCCAGAAGGCTCAGTGATGACGGGTTGGGACTGAAGTAGGTGTTGATAGTGGTCATTACACCTGGACAGGAACAAGCACAGCTGGCGTACCGGATGTTGGTATTGCCGCAGACTGGTCAGGCACAGTGACGGGTAATGTAGCGGGCACGACCGATGAAGGCGGCGCTGATAATAAAAACTTTAGCTTAACCGTTGATCCAACTGAAGACATCGACTTTAACCTTGATGCACTTAATATCGACACCGTTGAAACGGACAGCACCGTAGCTGTTGATTTAGCGGGCACCGTGAGCATCAGCGATGCGGATGGTTCAGAACAGTTCACCAGTGTTGAGTATACCTTTAATGGCTTGCCAGCTGGCACAACAGCCTTTGGTGGTGTCTTGGTGGGCAACGTCTTAACAGTGACCTTAACGGCAGGAGAATTACCGGCTTCATACGGCTTAACCCTACCAACAGACTACTCAACGACAGGCGTTGCTGGCAGCACAACGAATAATGGAGCAGACATTACGTTCGATGTAGCGGTCTCCACAAACGAAGGCAGCGACAGTGAAAGTGGCACGATTACCGTAGGCGTTGAAGGCGACATCAATGTTGAAGTAGCAACGATTGCCGCACAAGATGAAACCGACGCCGTTGTGACCTTCACCTTAAGTGACAAGCTAACGGTTGAAGAGACCGATGCGGATACCTCTGAGCAAGTGACCTCAGTCACCGCCACCCTATCAGGTGTTCCAGAAGGCTCAGTGATGACGGGTTGGACTGAAGTAGGTGTTGATAGTGGTCATTACACCTGGACAGGAACAAGCACAGCTGGCGTACCGGATGTTGGTATTGCCGCAGACTGGTCAGGCACAGTGACGGGTAATGTAGCGGGCACGACCGATGAAGGCGGCGCTGATAATAAAAACTTTAGCTTAACCGTTGATTCAACTGAAGACATCGACTTTAACCTTGATGCACTTAATATCGACACCGTTGAAACGGACAGCACCGTAGCTGTTGATTTAGCGGGCACCGTGAGCATCAGCGATGCGGATGGTTCAGAACAGTTCACCAGTGTTGAGTATACCTTTAATGGCTTGCCAGCTGGCACAACAGCCTTTGGTGGTGTCTTGGTGGGCAACGTCTTAACAGTGACCTTAACGGCAGGAGAATTACCGGCTTCATACGGCTTAACCCTACCAACAGACTACTCAACGACAGGCGTTGCTGGCAGCACAACGAATAATGGAGCAGACATTACGTTCGATGTGGCGGTCACCACAAACGAAGGCAGCGACAGTGAAAGTGGCACGATTACCGTAGGCGTTGAAGGCGACATCAATGTTGAAGTAGCAACGATTGCTGCACAAGATGAAACCGACGCCGTTGTGACCTTCACCTTAAGTGACAAGCTAACGGTTGAAGAGACCGATGCGGATACCTCTGAGCAAGTGACCTCAGTCACCGTCACCCTATCAGGTGTTCCAGAAGGCTCAGTGATGACGGGTTGGACTGAAGTAGGTGTTGATAGTGGTCATTACACCTGGACAGGAACAAGCACAGCTGGCGTACCGGATGTTGGTATTGCCGCAGACTGGTCAGGCACAGTGACGGGTAATGTAGCGGGCACGACCGATGAAGGCGGCGCTGATAATAAAAACTTTAGCTTAACCGTTGATCCAACTGAAGACATCGACTTTAACCTTGATGCACTTAATATCGACACCGTTGAAACGGACAGCACCGTAGCTGTTGATTTAGCGGGCACCGTGAGCATCAGCGATGCGGATGGTTCAGAACAGTTCACCAGTGTTGAGTATACCTTTAATGGCTTGCCAGCTGGCACAACAGCCTTTGGTGGTGTCTTGGTGGGCAACGTCTTAACAGTGACCTTAACGGCAGGAGAATTACCGGCTTCATACGGCTTAACCCTACCAACAGACTACTCAACGACAGGCGTTGCTGGCAGCACAACGAATAATGGAGCAGACATTACGTTCGATGTGGCGGTCACCACAAACGAAGGCAGCGACAGTGAAAGTGGCACGATTACCGTAGGCGTTGAAGGCGACATCAATGTTGAAGTAGCAACGATTGCTGCACAAGATGAAACCGACGCCGTTGTGACCTTCACCTTAAGTGACAAGCTAACGGTTGAAGAGACCGATGCGGATACCTCTGAGCAAGTGACCTCAGTCACCGTCACCCTATCAGGTGTTCCAGAAGGCTCAGTGATGACGGGTTGGACTGAAGTAGGTGTTGATAGTGGTCATTACACCTGGACAGGAACAAGCACAGCTGGCGTACCGGATGTTGGTATTGCCGCAGACTGGTCAGGCACAGTGACGGGTAATGTAGCGGGCACGACCGATGAAGGCGGCGCTGATAATAAAAACTTTAGCTTAACCGTTGATCCAACTGAAGACATCGACTTTAACCTTGATGCACTTAATATCGACACCGTTGAAACGGACAGCACCGTAGCTGTTGATTTAGCGGGCACCGTGAGCATCAGCGATGCGGATGGTTCAGAACAGTTCACCAGTGTTGAGTATACCTTTAATGGCTTGCCAGCTGGCACAACAGCCTTTGGTGGTGTCTTGGTGGGCAACGTCTTAACAGTGACCTTAACGGCAGGAGAATTACCGGCTTCATACGGCTTAACCCTACCAACAGACTACTCAACGACAGGCGTTGCTGGCAGCACAACGAATAATGGAGCAGACATTACGTTCGATGTAGCGGTCTCCACAAACGAAGGCAGCGACAGTGAAAGTGGCACGATTACCGTAGGCGTTGAAGGCGACATCAATGTTGAAGTAGCAACGATTGCCGCACAAGATGAAACCGACGCCGTTGTGACCTTCACCTTAAGTGACAAGCTAACGGTTGAAGAGACCGACGCGGATACCTCTGAGCAAGTGACCTCAGTCACCGTCACTCTATCAGGTGTTCCAGAAGGCTCAGTGATGACGGGTTGGGCTAACGATGGTGGTGGTGATTATAGCTGGACAGGAACAAGCACAGCTGGCGTACCGGATGTTGGTATTGCCGCAGACTGGTCAGGCACAGTGACGGGTAATGTAGCAGGCGAGACCGATGAAGGCGGCGCTGATAATAAAAACTTTAGCTTGGTAGTTGATAGTACTCCTGATACTCCAGTTAATGACGTTATCACCGTTGAAGAAGAATCAATTCCATCTATCAATGGGAATGATGAGAATGATGGGTTGAGTTACACAATCAATGGTACCTTCTCTGATAATGCTGATTGGGGGGCTGATGGTTTTGGTGGTATCGTGAGTGTTAATGGTGTCATTCCAAGCAGTAATGTTATTACTGTTAGTGATCCACAGTGGACGTTGACAGTGAATGCTACGACGGGTGACTACACATTTACCTTACTGAGCAATATTAGCTCAACACCTTTTGGGGATAATTTAGAAGGAACAGATAATCTACCTACATTTAATGTGATTGGCCAAGATGGTAATGGAAGCCAAATCGGCTTTGGTTTAGAGGTTGGTGTTGTCGATGATATTCCTGCCTACCTTAACCCAACAACATCTCACCTTAAAGATGCTGCGACGTCTCCTGATGTCGTTCAGCTTCTTAACTTTGCTGTAGGTGCTGATGGTGTTGAGAAGGTCGTATTTGATACGAGCATGGAGGGAACTGCGGCTATAGACTCACTTGGAAACGAGCTGACTTTTAACGGTACAGGTGAAGCGTTGTTTGTTCACTTTTCTGATGACAATACCCAGCTTCAATTTGTAACTAAAAATACTGATGGTTCGTTGAATACAGCGAACGTGAAGTTTTTTATTGAGCTTAGCGCAGACGGACAAACTTATAGTGTGCACTCAGAGGGTGTCATTATTAATGGTACAGCAGTTACAGCCACAAACTTGTCGAGTGTTGGTGGTGGTAATGTTGAGTTAAAAGCAATCTCTAATATTGATGGTACTTCAGAAGATGTGGTGATGACGACTGAAGCGGGCGAAACAGTTAATACCAACGCAAACTCAATTGGTATAGGGACGCAGAATGCGGTTACTGTTGGCGAGGCGATTCGTTTTGATTTTACCAATGGTGAAGTAACCGGTAATGGGGGTAATGCATTTTATCAATACGGTGGTTCACACAACCTAACAAATGCCTTTACTCAACAGGTCTATAGAACAACGGCTTGTACATCGTCTGCAAACATTACTATTTCAGCGATACTGGCAGATGCTGATGAGGTGTTTTATGGTGATACGACAGGTGAGACGTTTGTTGATATTACGAGTGTCAAAGTCTATTCAGGAACGCTTGCTGATGTTCAAGCAGGGACTGCGACTGATGAAACTAGCAATGTGACTATCACATTAAACGCGGATGGTTCTGCAAGTATTGCTGGTTTGCAAGAAAAATGGATTTACCAAATTGAGACCACTGATGAGTTTAGTGCTGTGACTGTTGGAGTCGATGTTGGAAATATCAAACTGGGTGTATTTAGTTACGGTATAGGAAGTGATGGGCTACCAATAGAGCTGGATTACGATGTTATCGGTACAGATACTGACGGTGACAGCGTGACCGGTTCACTGGGTGTAAACCTTTATCCAGATGGCGCTACGATTGAAGGTGGCGATACGGGTGATATTCTAAATGGTACGAATAGTGATGATTACATCATTGGGCGTGATGGTGATGATGACTTATTTGGTCTTGATGGTGATGACTTGTTGATTGGCGGTTTTGGTGATGACGAGCTGACAGGTGGTTCAGGTGAAGATTCATTCTTGTTCAGTATGGCAGCTAATTCGGGTGATGACATTATCAAAGACTTCGAAGTAAATACGGATAAGTTAAACTTTATCGACGTGTTGGATGTAGACAATTCAGGTGATTTCAATTTAGCTGATGCTATTAGTAATGTTAGTGATAGCGGTGTTGGTGGAGATATCTCTGTTAGTCTAACTAATGGTGGAAGTGTCACTCTTGAAGGGATTGGTACAGGGGCAATAAATGATATTACATCTTTACAAGCCTATCTTGGCGCTACAAATATTACAGTAGACGAAAGTTAGTCTATTTCTAACATAGAAAAAGCCTCGACAGTAATGTCGAGGCTTTTTTGTTAGAGGAGTAATCATTTTTTATAACGGTATAAAGTTATTTTTGGTTTTTTTGTAAACTCCTATGGGCGGTTTATGGCCAGGGGTGATTGAAGCAGCTAGAGGTGAGCATTTTTAAAAACCGGAGGGAGGCCGGCGATATTAGTTAGTTGTTATATAAATAGTTTAAGTCATCATAGCTAATGATTTCTTTTTTGCGTTATTGAATAATGAGAGCCCTCCATATCGGTAGGAATGGCTCTTCAGTGAAAGCGAGTAAAGTTGCTTTTGTGCATGCTTCTAGAGCAAATAATCATAACCACGGGTTTTAGGTAAGATTTTGAATGCGTTGAAAAGCACTGTGTTAAAGAAATGACGTTATTAAAGGGTTAATGAGGCGGTTATTACAGCTCAAGTAATACATCATAGGATGGTTAAAAAGTTATTTTTATGGGTGTATAGCTTGATGAGTAGCTGATCTTGATCAATCACAATCGGGCTGATGAGTTTTTTATTGAAAGTTAAAGCAACATTAAACAGAAGGTGTTGATTTACGTTTGAATGAGAATTAGTCCTTAACTTATGAAAGAATATTAGTATCAGTCATTCAAATAATGGCGCGCTCGGCGGGAGTCGAACCCACGACCTTCGCCTTCGGAGGGCGACACTCTATCCAGCTGAGCTACGAGCGCTTTGTATATTGTTGCGGTATTATAACGTGATATGTTGATGAAATATTGAACTGTTTTTACTTCGGGTTTATAGGCTTAGGGTTTATAATCCTGAAAAAATATCACTAAATTGGAGTTAGTACGTGAGTGAAGATAAGAAAATTTTAAGTGACCTAGGTGTCACGATAGGTGTGTTAGTTATTATTGCTATTGTAATTTCTTTTGTAGCGATTGGCCTGGTTGACGAGAAACCGATGTCTGCAGCAGCAGAAAAAAAGGTTTTAGATAGAATTAAACCTTTAGGTGAGTTAGCAACGACGTTAGCCGAGGCTAAAAAAGCTAGTCCAATTGTTGAGCCGCCAGTGGTGGTTGCAACGGAACCTATGTCCGCAGAGCAAGTTTATAATACGGCGTGTATGGCTTGCCATTCAACAGGAGTGGCGGGCGCACCTAAAACAGGTGATGTGGCAGCTTGGGCGCCTCGTATTGCACAAGGTGAATCAGTGCTCTTTGAGCATGCGACAAAAGGCTTTAAAGGCATGCCTGCACGAGGTGGTTCTGCTCAATTATCTGATGCAGATGTGACCGCCGCTATTGATTATATGGTTGAGAGAAGTCAGTAACTTAATTTAATAAACTTTTCATAAGGGCCAGGCTTTCCTGGCCTTTTTTCTTTTGTTCTTCTGGGTTTTTCTTTTGGACGGCGGCCCAATCTAAATCGTCGACGGGCAGTTCGGTTAAGAAACGGCTGGGTTCTGTTGATGAAACATCACCGTATTTCTTTCGTTGCGCGCAATAACTAAAGGTGAGCTGTTGTTGGGCTCTTGTAATGCCAACGTAAGCCAGTCGTCGTTCTTCTTCAATTTGATCAGTATCAATGCTGTTTTGATGAGGCAGGATGCCTTCTTCCATGCCAATTAAATAGACGTAAGGGAACTCAAGTCCTTTTGCGGCGTGTAAGGTCATGAGTTTTATTTGGTCAGTTTTTTCTTCTTCCTCGTTGCGCTCTAAGCTGTCGAGCAACATCATGCGTGACACAATATCGCCCAAGCTGCGCTCTTCTTGTGACTTTTTAGCGCTGTTTTCAATCCATTTTATTAGCTCTAATACATTGTTTATTTTTCTTTCTGCCTGTTTGTCGCTATTGGCATGAGTTTTAATCCAATCGTAATACTCAATGTGTTGAAGCATTTCATGAAGGATGGCAATCGGGTCTTCTTGTTGTGTTCTATCAGATAAGCTAACAATCCAGTCGCAGAAAGAGCGCAGTTTGTAATAGGTTCGTTCGTTTAACTGTTGTTCAAGCCCTATTTCAAAACAAGCATCAAATAAACTAATGTGGCGACTATTGGCATAAAGGGCGAGTTTTTCGACAGTGCTGGTGCCAATTTCACGGCGGGGTGTATTAATAACTCGGAGAAAAGCACTGTTGTCATCTGGGTTAATAAGCAGTTTGATATAACACAGGGTGTCTTTTATCTCAGCATGGGAAAAAAATGAAGTGCCGCCGCTGATGGCATACGGTAACGATAATTCCCGTAGGCTTTTTTCTAACAGTCTTGCTTGGTGGTTGCTTCGGTAGAGGATAGCAAAGTCAGCATTGCTGGCCCGGTGTTTAAATTTTATACGAGAAATTTCGGCCGCGATTTGTTGTGACTCCGAAAACTCATCTTTACATCTGATGACGTTAATTTTCTCATCACTTTTAATGTTGCTCCAAAGGTTCTTTTCATATAAATGCGGGTTGTTGCTAATGAGTTGGTTAGCTGCTTTTAAAATACGTTGATTAGAGCGATAGTTTTGTTCGAGTTTAATGATCTCTAATCTAGGGAAATCCTTTTTTAGTGTGAAGAGGTTTTCTGGGTTAGCCCCTCGCCACGCGTAAATGGATTGATCGTCGTCACCAACGACGGTGAATTGTCCTATGGCGCCAACTAAATGCTTAAAAAACTCATATTGCGTGGTGTTTGTATCTTGATATTCATCGAGTAAAAGGTAACGAGTACTGTTTTGCCACTTTTCTAATACTGACGGGTGTTCGTTAAAAAGGACTAACGGCGTTAAGATTAAATCATCAAAATCGACCGCATTGCATACGCGGTTATATTGCTGATATTGTTCATATAATGCAGCAGCAAACTGCTGTTGAGCGTCTTCAGCTAAAGACATGGCTTGTGCTGGCAAGATCGCTTGGTTTTTCCAGTCGGATATTTGCCACGAAAGAGGTGATATTTGAGCTTTATCTAACTGATGTTGGCTATTATCTAAAATATCTTGTAGGACCTTAAATTTATCCTGTTCATCTAAAATGCTAATGTTCTTTTTAAAGCCAAGTGTTTGATACTCCTTGCGAATAATATCAAGACCTAGGGAGTGAAATGTTGATATGCGAATGCCTTTTGTTTTTTTTGACGAACAGAGTTTGTCAACACGTGATCGCATTTCTCTTGCAGCCTTATTGGTAAAGGTAACGGCGGTAATATGTTTGGCTTCAACACCGTTACTAATAAGGTGTGATATTTTTTCGGTAATGACGCGGGTTTTTCCGCTGCCAGCACCTGCAATAACAAGTAAGGGGGTGTCCGTTGTGATAACAGCTTTGTGTTGTTCTGGGTTTAGTTTGGGCACGGCGACTTAAAAGATGAGTTTGGGAGCAAATTTTACTCGTTCTTTATGATATTTTCAGCGCTTTATGTGACGCGTTTATCCATGCGGCGATAGCTTAAGGCTTCAGTTAAGTGGTGGCGTTGAATATTAGTTTGATGGTCCATATCGGCGATGGTTCGCGAGACACGTAAAATGCGATGATAGGCACGGTGCGATAAACCCAGTTTTTCAATTGCTTGCTCTAGTAGCTGATGATCTTCATCGCTTATTTGGCAATGTTGTTTGATCTGTGCAGTGGATAATAATTCGTTGAGTTGACCTTGTCGTTTTAGTGCTTTTATTTGCGAGTGATGCACCCGTAAAGCAATTTGTGCACTACTTTGCTCACCTCCGTTAGTGCCTTTACGTAGCATTTCACTGGAAATACGGGGTACCTCAATATGCATATCAATTCTGTCGAGCAAGGGGCCGGATATTTTGTTTCGATAACGGCTGATTTGAACAGGGTTACATTGGCATCGTTGAGAAGTATCACCAAGGTAACCGCAAGGGCATGGATTCATCGCGGCGATAAGTTGGAAGCGAGCAGGAAATTCTGTTTGGTGGTTAGCGCGGGAGATGGATATTTTTCCATTTTCAATAGGTTCGCGTAATACCTCTAAGACTTTACGGTCAAATTCGGGGAGTTCGTCTAAAAATAAAACGCCGTGATGCGCGAGCGATACTTCGCCGGGTTTTGGCGAACTGCCACCACCGACCAAAGCAACAGATGAAGCGCTATGGTGAGGAGATCTAAAAGGAGGCATCCGCCACTGGTGAGTATCCAGGTTGTGCTGACTAATAGAGTAAATTGAGGCGGTCTCAATGGCCTCTTCTTCGCTTAGTAGCGGCAAGATGCTTGGTAATCGAGCAGCAAGCATTGATTTGCCGGTTCCTGGGGGACCAAGCATTAATAGGCTGTGGCGTCCAGCAGCGGCAATTTCTAGTGCGCGTTTGGTGTGTTGCTGACCGTGAACGTCTGAAAAGTCGAGAGTATTTATTGAGGGAGAGGTTACATCATTTTTAGGTTTAAAAAGAGGCAGTTCTTGCTGTCCATGAAGGTGCGAGCAAACAGCTAGCAGATGGGGGGCGCCAATAATATCAACACTTGAGATGAGCGCTGCTTCGTGTTGATTATGGGTGGGTAAGCAGAGTGTTCGATGGCTTGTTTGGCAGGCTATAGCTGTGGGTAATGCGCCTTTAATGGCTCTTAATTCACCGCTTAGCGATAATTCGCCAAGAAACTCATAATCAAGCAGCTTGTCGTTGGGTATCTGGCCAGAGGCTGCAAGAATACTAAGCGCTATGGGTAAATCGAATCGCCCGCCTTCTTTGGGTAAATCAGCAGGTGCTAAGTTAATGGTGATGCGCTTAGCAGGAAACTCAAATTGACAATTGAGAATAGCGCTGCGTACGCGATCTTTACTTTCTTTAACAGCCGCCTCAGGTAAGCCAACAATATTTAGGCTGGGTAAACCGTTTGCTAGGTGCGCTTCAACGGTTACTAATGGCGCATTAATGCCAGTGGAGCTGCGCGTTAGAGTAGTAGCTAGTGACATGGTGGAATCCTTTCCTTAACAGCATGATTTAATGAGGAAGCTTTAGGTGTTATTGTTTTCCGTCAATTCATTAAGAGTTTGTTCAAGCGCATCTAACTTCTCACGTGTTCTCGCAAGCACAGCACTTTGTACATCAAACTCTTCACGCGTAACTAAGTCTAACTTAGCAAACTGTTGTTGCAAAATTGATCTAAAGTTTTTTTCGGTTTCACTTTTAATGCTTGCAAGGTCGTTGGGTAAGTGGTCGATCAGCGACTGGGTAATGCTTTCAATTATAGTTGGGTTAATCATAGCTATATAGGGTATATGAAATTTATTTAATGCACCGGTTAGGTGCGTGAAAAACAAAAAAGGCCGTAATTAGTGCGGTTTTGTTGTTTTTTTTTAGTAAAAAAGCTTGATTTTGGCCATTTGTGCTACAATAACAACAAATACCGTTTATGCAAAAAACACTTTAAAGCTTGGACGGTATCATAATTTATCAACAACAAGGAATGAAAATGAAATTATTAAAAACAACTGCAGTTGCTGGCTTATTGGTTGCTTCAAGTGCAGCAAGTGCTATCGAAATCAGCGGCAACGTTGCTTTAACAACAGACTATATCTGGCGTGGTATGTCTCAAACTGACGGTTCACCAGCGATTCAAGGTGGATTTGATGCGGACTTAGGTAATGGCGTATATGCTGGTGTTTGGGGTTCAAATGTTGATTTTGATTCTGACGAAAGCATGGAATTTGATGTTTATGCTGGTTGGGCTGGTGAGTTCAATGGCGTTGGTGTTGATATTGGTGCTATCCATTACGCATACCCAACATCAGGAACAGAGACAGATTTCACGGAAGTTTATGTAGGTCTTTCAATGGGTCCTGCTTCTTTGACTCAGTATTTTGGTGTTGATTTAGGCAGCGATGACCTTGGTGATTACCGTTTAGGTAACTACACAGACCTAGGTCTTGATCTTGGCGAGTACAACGGTATCGCTTTTGCTGCTCATGTTGGCTACTATGATTTACAAGCTGACTCAAGTGACTACTGGGATTGGAAATTAGCTGCATCTACTACTTACATGGGTGTTGATGTAGAAGTTGCTTACACAGATGTTGATACTAACTCAGACAATGTAAGCGATGCACGTGGTGCATCTGACGATGCTGCATATGTATTAACTGTTTCTAAGTCTCTATAAGACTGAGTTCAAGCAGAGCTTCTCTGCTTATTTAACTTGTTTTACCCTAACGGGTAATGAGTTAAGCAGTTTAAAAACACCCCTCCTTGAGGGGTGTTTTTTTATGCCCAACGTAAATAATAAACTGGTTATAGCTGGTTCATTGGCTGCACTAATATGGGGCAATATTTGATTTTAGAGTTTTCCTCGCTCGGCTTTTTATCAGTTAACTATTTGAATGTTAACGTTTTTTTAAATATGGCATGCCCTATGCATTATTATCCCCGTCAATAAGACATCAAAGAAAAGAGGAACAATAATGAAACTAGTAACAGCTGTATTAAAGCCTTTTAAATTAGATGATGTTCGCGAAGCGTTATCTGATATTGGGGTTTCCGGCATTACCGTCACTGAAGTTAAAGGTTTCGGTCGCCAAAAGGGTCATACGGAACTCTATCGTGGTTCTGAGTATGTTGTGGACTTTTTGCCTAAAGTAAAAGTTGAGATTGCCTTGTCAGATGAGCAAGTTGAGGAAGCAGTCGATTCAATTATTAAAGCGGCAAACACTGGAAAAATTGGAGACGGCAAAATTTTCATAACTGAGCTTGAAAAAGTTGTTCGTATCCGTACTGGTGAAACTGGCGCTGAAGCGCTTTAATTTAAATAATTGGAGGATCTCAACGTGGATCAAATACTAGAGTTACAATATGCGCTAGATACGTTTTATTTCTTAATGTGTGGTGCGCTTGTTATGTGGATGGCAGCTGGCTTTTCAATGTTAGAGGCAGGTCTTGTTCGTTCAAAAAATACAGCAGAAATTTTAACTAAGAACGTAGCGTTATTTGCTGTTTCATGCATTATGTATTTAGTGTATGGCTATGAAATTATGTATGGTGGCGGTGCCATGTTAAGTGGTATTGAGCTAGACGGCGCTGCAACTGCTGATGCTTTGACAGCTACTGTTTTAGCAGAATCAAAAGAAGCCGGGTTTGATGGCGGTTCTGTATATTCAAATGCCTCAGACTTTTTCTTCCAAGTGGTGTTCGTTGCTACAGCAATGTCGATCGTTTCAGGTGCGGTTGCTGAACGTATGAAGTTATGGGCATTCTTGGCCTTTGCTGTCGTGATGACAGGCGTGATTTATCCTATGGAAGGTTCATGGACATGGAACGGTGCAGATGTCTTTGGCATGTATAACCTAGGCGACCTTGGCTTTTCAGATTTTGCAGGATCAGGCATTGTACATATGGCTGGTGCAGCTGCAGCGTTAGCAGGTGTTTTATTGCTGGGTGCTCGTAAAGGAAAATATGGAGCTAATGGTGAAATTCACCCTATTCCCGGAGCAAACTTACCCCTAGCTACATTGGGTACATTTATTTTATGGATGGGCTGGTTTGGCTTTAACGGTGGTTCTGTGTTGAAGCTAGGTGATATCGCGAGTGCTAACTCCGTAGCGATGGTGTTTTTAAACACGAATGCTGCGGCCGCTGGTGGTGCGATGGCGTCATTAATCATGGCCAGAATAATGTTTGGTAAAGCTGATTTAACGATGTTATTAAACGGTGCATTAGCAGGACTTGTTGCGATTACTGCTGAGCCTTCAACACCGACTGCGTTGCAAGCTACTTTATTTGGTGCAGCTGGCGGTGTTTTGGTTGTCTTATCAATTGTGACACTTGACCGATTAAAAATAGATGATCCTGTAGGTGCTATCTCAGTACACGGTACTTGTGGCCTATTAGGGCTTTTATTGGTGCCGTTAACAAATGATGGTTCAAGCTTTTCTGGTCAATTGATCGGCGCGGCAACTATTTTTGTTTGGGTGTTTGTTGCAAGCCTTGTTGTTTGGGGTGTGTTGAAAGCTGTAATGGGTATTCGTGTTTCAGCTGAAGAAGAATATGAAGGTGTTGACCTTAGTGAATGTGGTATGGAAGCATATCCAGAGTTTACTAATAAATAAACGACATATTTAAGTGATACAAAAAAGGGCGCTTAAGCGCCCTTTTTTGTATTTGAAAGAAACCTTACTCAGTTAATAGTGTTTGTGCTTCGCGGTATTTAGCCGCTGTTTTATTTGCGATTTCCGCTGGTAAGGTAGGTCCTGGGTTTGTTTTATCCCAATCTAAGGTTTCTAGGTAGTCACGAACGATCTGCTTGTCAAAGCTAGCAGGACTTGTGCCCACTTTATATTCTTTTGCATCCCAAAAACGTGATGAGTCAGGTGTTAACACTTCATCAATAAGGTGTAGCACGCCATTGTCATCTAAACCAAATTCAAATTTAGTATCAGCGATAATAATATTACGTTCTAAGGCGTATTGAGCAGCCGTTTTATATAAGGTTAAGCTGATATCACGCACTTGCTTCGCTAAATCTTCACCTAATAGTTGAATAGTCTCTGCGTAAGAAATGTTTTCATCGTGATCGCCAACTGCTGCTTTAGTTGAAGGTGTGTAAAGCGGCTCAGAGAGTTGTGAGGCTTGTTGTAAATTTTCAGGTAATTGAATACCGCATACCTGTCCTGACTTTTGATAGTCTTTCCAACCAGAACCTATTAGGTAGCCACGAACGATAGCTTCAATAGGTAATGGTTTTAGTTTTTTTACAATGATCCCACGTTTTTCAAGGCGCTGGCAGTCTTTCTCATCATCTAATACTTGATTAAGTGTTAATTTAGATAATTGATTAGGGATTAGGTGGGCTAATTTTTCAAACCAAAAATTGGAGACTTCGTTTAGCACAATCCCCTTGCCAGGAATAGGATCGGGTAGAATAACGTCAAACGCAGATAAACGATCGGTGGTAACAATTAACATGTGCTTATCATCAATATCATAAATGTCGCGAACTTTTCCTTTATGGATAAGTGGCAGGCTGTTTAGGTTGGCATCGAGTAAGGAAGCTGGAATAGTCATTTGATTTAGTATGCTTAGTAAAAAAGCTGCTAATGATCTAATTTTATTAAGAATTTTGCAAGTAAAAGGTGTGAAACGATGAGATGGACGGGTAAATTATTAGGCGCTGTTTTTGGTTATATGACGTTTGGTGCTTTAGGTGCGCTACTGGGTGTCTATATTGGTCATAAATTTGATACAGGTATGGCACAGAATCCATTTGATCCAGAGCGCCAGCAACGAACAAAAAAGATATTTTTTAAATCTACATTCGCGATCATGGGGCACCTTGCTAAAGCGGATGGGCAGGTGTCTAAAGAAGAAATTCAAATGGCTCAGCAGGTAATGGCTCAAATGGAGCTATCCGCGGCGATGAAAAAAGAGGCTGTTAATGAATTTAATCGCGGAAAAGCCCCTGAGTTTAATTTAGATGCCGAGCTGGATGAATTTAAACAGGCCTGCCAGCGGCAAAAGAACTTAATTCGCATGTTTATTGAAGTGCAGCTTCAAGCAGCTTATGCAGACGGAGAGCTAGATGATGCGGAAGATCAAATATTAGCGCATATTTGTGGACGTTTAGGTATTCCTCAGTTTGCATATGAGCAGCTAAAGCGTATGTTGGGAGCGAGTCAACGACGGGGGGCGCATCAACAAAGCCGATCAACACCAGAGGAGGCCTACGCTATTCTGGGAGTGAGTGAGTCTGCAAGCGATGCGGAAGTAAAAAAAGCGTATCGACGCTTAATTAGCCAACATCATCCCGATAAATTGGTATCAAAAGGCTTACCTGATGAGATGATGAAGATAGCAAAAGAAAAGACGCAGCAAATCACAGAAGCTTACGATACCATCAGAGACCTTCGAAAGGCAGCTTGAGCTTTTTAATGTTTGAGCTATATTCAATTGACAATACACTAAATATATAAGGCTTCGCCATGGAATGGCTAAGGGTTTAACGTTTATGGATGAACAAAATCTCAATCTGCAATCAATACCAACGAGAGGGGCGCAATACTTTAGCGATGATGTTCGTCATTATCAGCAATTATTTGATTTAAACCTTAACCCCATGATGGTGTACTGTGATGACGGCTTGATTGAATTAAATAAGGCCGCGCTGCAGATGTTTAATGCAGCTTCTCGAGATGTGTTACTGGGTCTTCATTTGTTTTCGCTGGCGCCAGACTGTCAACCGAATGGGGTTGCTTCAAAAGAACTTTTTAGCCATTTACTGCAAGAGGCTACTTCAAAAGGTAGTGCAAATATTCAATGCATCTGTAAAAGATTTGATAGCGATGACGAGTTCCCTGTGGAAATGGTGATGAGCTTGTTAGGTTTGTCCGACCAAACCTTATATCAGGTGACGCTGGCTGACTTATCACACCAGCAGCGCTGGCAAAATGCGCTTCAGGTTGAAAAAAAACACGTCGAATTAACGTTGAAGCACGTCGATAACGCAGTCATAACGGCATCACAAAATGGTCTGGTGACGTATATAAATGAGGCGGCCTGTCAATTGACCGGTTGGAATTACTCAGAAGCGATAGGCGTGCCGGTTAAACGTGTGGTTTGTTTAGTAAAAAAAGCCTCGAATACGTTGCTGAGTTATTACTCTAGCGATGAAGGTAGGTCGTTTAATAGTGTTGAACAGCTCCCTCGTAATGTCATGCTTGTGACGAAAGGCGGTCAACGAGTCCCTGTGCATGGGAAGGTGTCTACTCTAGAGGGGGCAGGTGAGTTTACTACGGGGTGTGTCATTACACTCGTCGATACAACCGAGCATTCAGCTTACAGTGAAGAAATGATATGGCATGCAACGCACGATATGTTGACGCGTTTGCCTAATAGGGCCTTGTTAACAGACCGTTTTGAGCAGGCGCTTCATTTGGCATCGAGACATGGCACTAATTTGGCTGTTTGTATGATGGATCTAGATGAGTTTAAGCCGGTCAATGATACTTATGGCCATGAAGTAGGGGATAAACTATTAATTGAAGTGGCAAGCCGTCTGAAAAAACAACTTCGCCAGGAGGATACTGTTGCCCGGTTAGGTGGTGATGAATTTGTTATTTTGATCGGTGAGGTAAGTCAAAAACCAGCGTTAGTGCAAGCCTTGTATCGTTTAAAAGCTGCGGTGTCTGCGCCTTATCGGATTGATAATAAAACCATAGAAATCTCTTGCAGTATTGGCGTGGCAAACTATTCGGGTGAAAAAGTAAATGCTGATACGTTATTGCGACAAGCTGATCAGGCGATGTATGACGCTAAACAATCAGGCCGAAATAGAATTCATTGGTTTGATGTGGAGCAGAACCAAAAAGCGCATGATTCCGAAAAAGTTATTAAGCGAATTGAGCGCGCACTAGCGGCTGGTGAGTTTGAGCTGCATTATCAGCCCCAAGTAAATATGAGAACCGCTGAGGTTGTTGGTATGGAGGGTTTGCTACGATGGCGACACCCTGAAAAAGGCCTGATACTACCAATGGAATTTTTGCCAATCATCGAGCAGCATGAGTTAATCATCAGCTTGGGCGAATGGGTGATAGCATCAGCATTAGAGCAACTATCGGTTTGGCAAAAGCAGGGTAAGCAGTGGACGGTGAGCGTCAATATTGCAGCAAAACATTTTCATTTGCCTAGTTTTTATAGACGATTGAGAGATAGCTTAAAACAATACGCCAATGTGGAGCCAAATAAGTTTGAAATAGAAATACTAGAGTCGGCAGCGCTGGGGGATATTCAACACGTACAGGCAGCTATTAACAACTGTAAAGGCTTAGGTGTGCGTTTTGCGTTGGATGATTTCGGTACAGGGTACTCATCGTTAGGTTACTTGAAGCGATTACCTGCCGATAGGCTAAAAATAGACCAATCATTTGTAAGTGATATTTTGAATGATAAAGAAGATCTGGCGCTTGTGCAGGCGATTATAAGCTTAGCGACGACATTTGAACGAGAGGTGCTAGCAGAGGGTGTCGAAACCGCTGAGCAGGGAGGGCTCTTGATGCGTTTAGGCTGTGATGTTGCGCAAGGGGATGGGATCGCAAAGGCAATGCCGGCAGAAGCGGTAATGGCTTGGTCAGAAAAATTCACACCTGATGCGAGATGGAGCGTTTGGTCAGAAACGGAATGGGATCTCAAGGTGTTTCCGTTATTGGTAGCGCAGTACGACATTCGTGAATGGGTTAATAATGTACTGAACCCAATTGAAGACGAAACATTAGCTGCTGAAAAAGCGCTACTAAGTGATGAAAATAGGTGCCGTTTTGGGGCTTGGTATCATTCAGATGGGTTAAAGCAGTATGGTCACTTAGCCAACTTTGGAGCTATAGACAAGCTGCATCGGCGTTTACACAGCGTAGGCGACCAAGTTATACAATTGTATAAAGCGCATCATAAGCAAGAAGCAAAAGAAAAGTGTGCAGAACTTCGTGAGATCAAAGATGAATTGCTGTCGATATTGGATGAACTGCAATTAAAGGTGTTTTCAAGCTAACGCCTTTGTGGGGCGATAAAAAACTGTTGTTCTACGACTCTACTCGTTAAAATTAAATGTATTTTAATCCAATGAACAGGAGGTGCTATGCCATCATTTGATGTGGTTTCGGAAGTCGATACACACGAATTAACCAATGCGGTTGATCAGGCAAACAAAGAAGTGAGTACGCGTTTTGATTTTAAAGGGACTGATGCCTCTTTTGAATTAGCTCAACATGAGGTTGTTCTAAGTGGTGAATCAACATTTCAATTGGGTCAGATGCTGGATATTTTTCGCATAAAATTATCTCGTCGGGGTGTTGATGTTGACTGTATGGACGTACAGAAGGCCGAAGAATCAGGCTTAAGGGTGCGCCAAAAAGTGATTATCAAAGAAGGCTTGGATAGCGAATCGGCTAAGAAAATAACCAAGTTAATTAAAGAAAAAAAATTAAAAGTCCAAGCGCAAATTCAAAAGGAACAAGTTCGTGTAACGGGTAAGAAGCGCGATGAGTTACAAGCGGTAATGGCTTTATTAAAAGCGGAAGACTTAGGTATTCCATTACAGTTTAAGAATTTCCGCGATTAGTATTGCCTGGCCGGCAAACGGCTGCCGCGACTATATTCTTTGCTCTAGATAAAATAAGTTATTTAAGTAAATAAAATTCCTAACTAGTTGTTTTTTAATGTAATAAATAAATAGGCATATCAATTGCTTTGTTTTTATTAAGATTAATAAATAAAGGGTTAGATGATGCGATTTTTGTCGGTTTTTAATGTAACGCTGTTGATGTTGTTAGGTTCGGTAGTTGTGTTGATTTCCCCTAGCCATTTGTTTGCGTTGATCAATGTCCCTGGGTTGCTGGTAGTGTTAGGTGGTACTTTATGTGCTGTGATGCTTAGCAAACCGAAACATAAAGTAGTGCAGTTGTTACGCGAATTGCCTGATATTATTCAAGGGAAAGAAAAAGCGTTTCAAGGGCGTGCGGAGTTTAAACAATTGCTCCGTTGTGCGCAGTTGTATCGCTCCTCTCAACTGCGAGTGCTAGAGCAAGAAATTAAATTGGCGCAACAGCCGTTATTAAGGAAAGGCGTCCAGCTTATTCTTGATAGAACCTCGTTAGAAGATATTGATACTATCCTGCGAAAAGAGCGAGCTCGTTTGCTAGTAGTCAATCAGGAAAAATCACAGATTTTACGTTTAATGTCGAGTTATGCCCCTGCGTTTGGGATGCTAGGAACCTTACTGGGTATGATACATATGCTTTATGGTTTGGGCGATGTAGGCTTGGATGAAGTCGGTGTCACAATGGGGTTTGCTCTGCTGACAACATTATATGGTTTGGTTGTTGCTAATTTGGTATGTAAGCCACTGGCGATTAAATTGGAAAAAGTTACGGCAGAGCATGCCGCGCACCTTAATGTATTGTTAGAAGGCTTGGTGATGGTGTATCAAAAGAAACACCCTTTTGTGATTCGTGACATGTTAGAAGCACACGGAATACCAGCAGACACAAAACCTGAAACAAAAAGAGCCACCACTAAAAGTAGACTGTCTAAATTATTACCTTTAATGGCCTCTCATGTCGATTGAACGAAGGTCACAGTCTAGTGAAACGCTGCTTCCAGTAGAGGACAATGAGTCGTGGGCGGTAAGTTATATTGATCTATTGCTATTAATGGTGACACTGTTTGTTTTGCTGCTCGGGTATCAACAACAAGGCATTCAGTCGGCAGAGGAAAAGTCTCGGGCAGCTAAAGCCATGCAAATATCTCCCTCTGTTGATAACGGTGCCTTTTTAGATCAGGTTTACCTTAGTCATTTAAAAGACCGGGTGAGCGTGGTAGAAGAGCAAAATATTATTAAGCTGGCAATGAGCGATAGTATTTTATTTTTCCCTGCAGATGCTACGTTAAGCCGCTCTGGTGAGCGGGTGCTAGATGAAATAGCGCTGATGTTAAAGCAGCGCCCTTGGCATATTCTGGTGGAAGGTCATACAGATAATCAGCCGATTTCTACGCCAAGGTTCTTATCAAATTGGGAGTTATCATCTGCAAGAGCGACGAGTGTCACGCGGTATTTAATCGGTCGTGGTATTGCTCCACAACGATTAAGCGCTATTGGTTATGCAGATACTCGGCCGATAGCTAGCAATATAAAGGACGAGGGGCGCAGTAAAAATAGGCGCGTAGCGTTAGTATTACGGGTTGCTGAGTAACCTATTATTGGTGTGACCGGTTTGTTATAAAAGGCTAAACACAAAACCGATCATCGCGCCAAAAACGCCGCCCCATACCACTAACCAATCCAAATGTTCTTTAATCATTTGCTGGATAATGGTTTTGACCATATCGGGTGTCAATTCATCTAGCCTTTTTTCGACAATAGCTTCAATGTCATCGATTAAATCACCGCTGATTTGCTGAGCATTAATGCCTTCATGTATGGCGTCGATAAATGCTGGGCTTTGGGTCATCTGTGCAAGTGTTAAGCGAATCTTTTTACACACAGGTTCTTTCAAAGGGTCGAGCGCAGCAACGCCGCCAACCATGGCTAGCATGCTGCCAAAGGATGACTCGGCAATCGCATCAACCAGTCCTTGAAAGAGCTGGTCATAATCAAGCCGATCAAGAAGTGGTTCAACATTAAACAGCTGTTGGGCGGCATCTTCTTCACGCTGTAGAAAACGTTGTATATTTTCCTGCGTAAAAAATTGCCGCATGATCAGGTCTTGAATGCCGCGTTTGAACTCTTCGAAATGAGCAGGAATAATGCCAGAGCCATATAGAAAAGGTACTTTTTCGAAAAGCATATGAACCGCAATCCAATTGGTAACTGCGCCAGAAAGCGCGAAGACACCAATGGCTCTAATATTCTCAGTGTATAGCGGGGTAAAAAAACTAGCGATAATAATGCCAACTGCCAATAAATTGGTGACTAAACTTTTGTTCATAAGACAGGCTGTTTTTTTAATTGATAGGGTTTTGCTCAAAAGGTCCGCGTTAACCAACCATGTATCGGCCAGCGGTAGCAATAACGATAACACTCAGCCCAATGATAAGGTTGATGGCAATTAACAGACGAATTTGTCCTAGGCTTTTAGCCGCGCCTTCCCAGTTCTGTTCAGTAACGGCACGTTTTAATTTACGTGTAGGTGCAAAGAAGATATGCATAAAAATAAGCACCATAATGATACCCATGCTCATCATGAGGTGAACATAGGGTGCAACATATTTCATGCCGCCAAATTTATTGAAAATAAGCCAAAAACCTGTGCCAAGTAGTAGTACAACGCAAACCCAGACCCAAGGGAAGAATTTGGCAAACACAGTGGACCACAAGCTGAGTTGTTGAGGAGAATCAAGTTGGGTGGCAATACTGGGGCGTAAAACAAGGTAAGCGAAAAACATTCCGCCTACCCAAATAACAGAAGATAAAGCGTGCAGACTAATTGCTAGAGAGATCATGAGTATTCCTTTTTTATTGTGATTGAAGAGGGTGTTTAAAAACGTGTATAAGCCAATTATGTATCGATAAAACCAATGTGTCATTTAAACCAGTAAAGAGATGGTCGGCACCTGAGATTTCAACTTGACGGTTAAGAGGGTTGCTCTTAACCAGCGCTAATTTTCGCATAGGAGCGGTTTTTTTTACATTATCAAGGTCTTGGCTGCCAAAGATGTCGAGAACAGGGATGGATAAGTCCCTTAAATGTTCAGTTGCTTGAGCTTCTGGTAAGTCAGAGGCCAAGGTGGGTAAGCCAATTAGTACAAGAGCATCACAGGCTTTTTTGTCTTGTTGGGCTAGAAAATTTGTTGCCATAATGCCACCCAAGCTATGTGCTATTAATACGCAAGGGTGGTTGTCAAAGTTTTCACGCATGTAGTTTAAGGTCGACTCGATTCTAGGGCCGCTTTCTTTAATTAAAGCTAAATGATCGTTAATAGAGGCATCATCAGAAGCCATTGGGAGTTGAATGGATGCGGTGACCCAGCCCATTTGTGCCAGTTGACTACGCAATGGTCGAATGATTTGTGGTGCATTTGGGTTTGAGCCCATGCCATGCAAAATAATAATACTACCGCGCAACTGATCAGGCTCTTCATTATTAAGTAGCCCCAAAAACTCGACACTGTCGGTTTTTAAAGTCAGTATGTCGCCAATGATAATACTGTCTTTGACGTTTTCTGCGATGCGCTTTTCTCTGTCTAAGTCTGCGCAAAATGCAAAACCGCTAGCAAGTAGACCAAAACTGAATGCTAAAAAAGGTAATAGTTTTTTAGGCATGGTTGAGAAGTATTATGTGAATGAATTGAAGTGCTCATGGTGCATTAGTGTACGTAAAAAATCTAGACTAAAGCAGGTATTAGCACTGCTAATTCATACAATGGTTTTTTGTCAGATATGAAAACAGTTTTTACATGGGTAAAATACGGGCATGCAAGATCAACGGTTAATCTTTAAATTGGCTATTTCAGCAGAAAAATATTTATCTGTTTATAAAGGCCATGCGAACAAAATCTCAACCATCGCTAGCGACGGAAGACGAATAGAGTTTTCGGCAGATAATGTGCGACAGTTTTTAACGCATGATGGAATTTATGGTGTGTTTGAAATGCTTATTACTGCAGAACAAAAGTTTTTATCTATTAGGCGGTTAAGATAAGCCGCGATGTAAGGTCTATAGGGCTAATGGAGATGAAATAAAATGCAAATTCGGGTACCCTTCTTCCTTTATTAAAAAGTTGCTTAAGAAATGAAAACACCCTTAATTGCACCGTCTATTTTATCGGCTGATTTTGCTCGTTTGGGCGAAGAGGTCGACAATGTGCTATTTGCAGGCGCAGATGTCGTGCATTTCGATGTGATGGACAACCATTATGTGCCGAATTTAACCATTGGGCCATTAGTGTGTGAGGCGCTGCGCAATCATGGCGTAACTGCACCGATTGATGTCCATTTAATGGTCAAACCAGTAGACCGAATTATTCCTGATTTTGCAAAAGCAGGGGCTAGCTATATTACCTTCCACCCTGAGGCATCTGAACATATAGACCGCAGTTTAGGCCTCATTAAAGAATTAGGTTGCAAGGCAGGGTTAGTTTTTAATCCAGCAACGCCATTAAGTTATCTAGATCACGTGATGGATAAGCTCGATGTGATTTTATTGATGTCGGTAAACCCAGGCTTTGGCGGGCAAAGCTTTATTCCTTCTACGTTGGAGAAATTACGTCAAGTTCGTCAACGTATTGATGTGAGTGGGGCTGATATTCGGCTTGAAGTAGATGGTGGTGTAAAGATTGATAATATCGGTGAAATTGCCGCTGCCGGTGCAGATATGTTTGTCGCTGGTTCGGCCATCTTTAACACCGATGATTATGCAAAAACTATTGCAGCTATGCGTGAGAAAATAGCAAAGGCAGTTGCTTGAAAACATTGCGTGACAATTGCCAAACAAAGTTAGTGGCCTTTGATTTAGATGGCACATTATTGGATAGCGTGCCTGACTTAGCAAAAGCAGTGCAACTAACATTGGCGGAGTTAAATTTACCAACGCAACAACAAGACAACGTGCGTGGCTGGATTGGTAATGGCGCACGCGTACTAGTAAAACGTGCCTTGTCGGGGGATATTAATGGCGATATACCGAAAGACTTGTTTGATAAAGCCTATCCAATATTCCTAAAGCACTACGCAGATAACCTAAATACCGACAGTGAGCTTTATAATGGGGTGGAAGACACATTAGCTGCTTTCAAACGGGCAGGAATAGCTATGGCCTGTATTACTAATAAGCCAGAACAATTTACGCTGCCTTTATTAAAGGAAATAGGGCTGAGCCAATTTTTTGATAAAGTTGTCTGCGGTGATAGCTTTGAGCACCGAAAACCACACCCGATGCCACTATTAGAGACGGCGAAGTTTTTTAACGTATTACCTGAGCAGTCTATTATGGTGGGTGATTCGGTCAATGATATTATGGCGGCCCAAGCAGCTGGTTTTTATTCCATTTGTGTCAGTTACGGTTATCACGGTGAGGATGATGTGCATCAATTAGGTGCTGATGTTGTCATACAACACTTTTCAGAAATAGCACAGTTGCTGGAAAAAGCCGCATAAGAGAAGGTGCCAAATATGGGTGATGTAAAACTAATGAAAAAACGATGGCGGTTCGGCTGAATGATTTAGCAGAAGCATTAAAACCATTGATGAAGTAATTAAGAGACCGTGTGATGACACCCGAAAAATTTAAACAATATGCCGATCAGGGCTATAGCAAAATTCCCCTGATGAAAACGATTTTGGCCGACCTAGAAACCCCATTAAGCGCCTATATGAAACTGGCTAATGGGCCTTATAGTTATCTTTTTGAATCTGTACAAGGTGGCGAGAATTGGGGGCGTTACTCGATTATTGGCCTACCGTGTAACGAAGTGATTAAAATAACGGGTAACAACATTCGCTTGGAATCGAATGGTCGACTAACAAACAGCCTCAGTAGTGATGCCCCTTTAGATTGGGTGAGACAGTACGCATCGACATTTAATATACCGGATATTGATGGCCTGCCACGATTTAGTGGCGGCTTGGTTGGCTACTTTGGTTATGAGACTATTCATTATATCGAGCCAAAAGTCGCAGAAAACAGCCAGCAAAATAAAAAAGAAGACCCAATAGGCTCCCCAGATATCTTATTAATGATTTCTGAAGAAGTGTTGATTTTTGATAACGTTAACAATCAAATAATGATTGTGACTCACGTTGATCCAACGCTGGAGACTGCCTACCAAGATGGTTTGAGTCGTCTTGAAGAGCTTAGCCTTCAATTAAATACTACTGAAATACGTTCTACGTTTGGGCAAAGCCAATCACCAGCGATTGATGAGTCGGGGTTCGTTTCGGGGTTCACCCAAGAAGGCTTTCAAGAAGCGGTTAAAACGGTAAAAGACTATATCGTTGAAGGCGATGTGATGCAGGTGGTCTTATCGCAAAGGATGAGCATCCCTTATGAAGAGCCGCCAATAGACTTGTATCGTGCACTACGGTGCTTGAACCCATCTCCATACATGTACCATTTAAACTTAGACGATACATATGTTGTTGGCTCATCGCCAGAAATTTTAACGCGCTTGGAAGATGAGCAGGTAACGGTTCGACCCATTGCCGGTACCCGCCCGAGAGGTGCGACACGTGAAGAAGATGAGGCCTTGGAGAAAGAGTTGCTGGCAGACCCTAAAGAATGCGCCGAACATTTAATGTTGATTGACTTGGGCCGTAATGATGCGGGGCGTGTCTGCAAAACAGGTACCGTAGAATTAACCGATAAAATGGTGATTGAGCGTTATTCTCATGTTATGCACATTGTATCGAATGTAACAGGGCAACTAGAGGCTGGCCTTAATGCTATTGATGTCTTGGAAGCGACCTTTCCTGCGGGTACCGTTAGTGGTGCGCCAAAGGTGAGGGCAATGCAAATTATTGACGAGTTGGAGCCGGTTAAGCGCGGCATTTATTCGGGTGCTGTTGGTTATCTGTCGTGGTCGGGGAATTTAGATACAGCCATTGCTATTCGAACAGCAGTGATAAAGGATGGGCAGTTGAATATTCAGGCGGGCGCAGGCATCGTGCATGATTCTGTGCCAGAGAACGAGTGGGCTGAAACAATGAATAAAGGACGGGCTATTTTTAAAGCAGTGGCGATGGCAAAACATGGTTTAGAAGAAGGTGAAGGTTAATGGCCACATGTAAATTAGTGATGATTGATAACTATGATTCCTTTACCTATAACTTGGTGCAATATTTTGCTGAGCTAGGCGCCGATGTGCATGTTGTGCGCAACGACCAAGCGACTATTGATGAAGTAATTGCGATGCAGGCCGACCGGTTAGTGATTTCACCTGGGCCTTGTACCCCAACCCAAGCGGGTATTTCTGTTGAACTTATTAAGCAAATGGCTGGTTCTGTGCCGATTTTAGGCGTTTGTTTAGGGCACCAGAGTATTGGTGAAGTTTTTGGTGGAAAGGTTGTTCACGCAAAGAAAATTATGCATGGTAAAACATCGGATATGCACCACAATAATAGCGGCGTTTTTACTGGTTTAAGTAATCCATTTAAAGCCACGCGTTACCATTCATTGGTGGTGGAAAAAGACTCCTTACCAGACTGTTTGGAAATAACAGCATGGACGGAAACGGAGACAGGTAAAATGGATGAAATTATGGGCTTTAAGCACCGAGAGTTAGAGGTTGAAGGTGTACAGTTTCACCCAGAGTCCATTTTGACTGAACACGGGCATGATTTATTAAACAACTTTTTATACAAGGTCTGAACAATGGATATTAAACAAGGGCTTGAAACAGCTATTAACCATCAAGATCTTGCTACCGATGAGATGATCGATGTTATGCGCCAGATTATGTCAGGTGCAGCAACAGAGGCGCAAATTGGCGGTTTTCTAGTCGCATTGAGAATGAAAGGGGAGTCGCTCGACGAAATTGAAGGTGCCGCTATTGTGATGCGTGAGTTGGCAGCAACTGTGCCAGTGAGTGGTGATTTTCTAGTTGACACCTGTGGAACAGGTGGTGACGGTTCAAATTTATTCAATGTTTCAACGGCAAGTGCTTTTGTTGTGTCAGCAGCCGGCGCGAAAGTGGCCAAGCATGGTAATCGCTCGGTATCCAGTTCAACAGGTAGTGCGGATGTGCTAGAAGCAGCCGGCATCAACCTAAGTTTAACGCCAGAGCAGGTGGCTCAGTGTATTCAACAGGTGGGTATCGGCTTTATGTTTGCCCCCGCGCACCATAGTGCGATGAAGCATACTATTGGGCCGCGTACAGAATTATCTCAACGAACCATTTTTAATATGTTGGGGCCAATGACAAACCCAGCTGGCGTAAAGTCGCAGGTGATAGGGGTGTTTAACGAAGCTTTATGCCAACCTATCGCGAATGTTTTGCAGCGATTAGGCAGTGAGCGTGTGCTTGTGGTGCATGCGCAAGATGGGCTGGACGAAATTAGTTTAGCCACTCCAACACACGTCGCAGAATTAAAAAATGGACATGTTGTTGAATACAAAATAACGCCTGAAGAAATGGGGGTTGCGAGTCAAAGCTTAATTGGCTTAACGGTCAACAGTGCTAGTGAGTCACTGGCTTTAATAAACGATGCCCTGGGCTTACAAAAAACAACAGAAGGTAAAAAGGCGGCGGACATGCTTGCGCTTAATGCGGGTGCCGCACTATATGTTTGTGGTAAGTCAGACAGCATTAAGTCTGGTGTTGCATTGGCGCTTGAGACCATAAACAACGGTAAAGCTTTGCAAAAAATGGCTGAACTAAAAGAGAAAACACAAGGCTTTAAAGATGAGTGATACCCCCGACGTTCTAAAAAAAATAGTAGCGCGTAAGCACCAAGAGGTTGCCGAGAGGCTTGAGCGTTTTTCTATTGATGATTTAAAGCAGCAAATTGCACAGGCTTCGCCGGTTCGTGGTTTTGTTAAATCGATTAAGAAAAAACTGAGTAACGGTGAAACCGCGGTGATTGCTGAAGTAAAAAAAGCGTCACCGAGTAAAGGCTTGTTGCGCGAGAATTTTAACCCAGCTGAGATAGCAGCCAGCTATGAAGCAGGTGGTGCTGCTTGCTTGTCGGTACTGACCGATAAGGATTTTTTTCAAGGCTCAGAAGCGTATTTAAAACAAGCAAGAACAGCGTGCAAGCTGCCGGTTATTCGTAAAGACTTTATTGTAGACCCTTATCAAGTGTATGAGGCTCGTGCGATCGGCGCAGACTGTATTTTATTAATTGTTGCTGCGCTTAATGATGAGACATTACAGGGCTTGTATCAATTAGCTGGCGAGTTAGGTTTAGATGTGCTGGTAGAAGTTCATGATGCGGATGAGTTAGAGAGTGCGTTACGGTTGGATTTAGCCTTGATTGGCATAAATAACAGGGATTTAAGAACCTTTGACACGTCATTAAAAACCACGGTGGACTTATTGGAGCATATTCCTGATGGCATTATTGTTGTCAGTGAAAGCGGCCTGCACAAACCTGAAGACATTAGCATGCTAAAAGAGCATCAGGTGCATACCTTCTTGATAGGTGAGGCCTTTATGCGTTGCGATGATCCTGGCGAGGCCTTAAAAAGGCTAATTGCTTAGCGAGCCTTTTTTACCAAGATTGTTTTGCCGCTGACTTCAATCAATCCATCTTCGCCCATTGTTTTTAGAACTCGACCAGCCATTTCACGTGAGCAGCCGACCATTCGGCCTAGGTCTTGTCGCGTAATTTTAATTTGCATGCCATCGGGGTGGGTCATCGCTTCAGGGGCCTCGGTTAAGTCGATTAATGTTCGAGCAACACGGCCGCTGACGTCTAAGAATGCTAAACGCCCAGCTTTGCGACTGGTTTGCAATAGACGCTTGGCCAATTGGCGGCCTAGTACGGTAATAATTTCTTTGCTATCTGCTTGGAGCTCATTCTTAAGTAAAGAGTTTAAGCGGTTATAACTAATGCCCGCAAGCTGACAGGAAGAAGAGGTTTGAACGTAAACGTTTTGTTTGTCACGTGTCAGGGTCGGTTCAAAAAAACTCGCTTCGCCAAGGAAGTCTCCGCGACTTAAATTGGCGAGAATAAATTCGTGACCATCGACTTCATCGATGCATACGTAGGCGGACCCTTCAATAAAATAATATAAAGTGTTTATCTCATCGCCGGGCTGAATAATATCTGTTTTATTCGGGTATTCGTGTCGGTGGCAAAAGCGGATAAACCTAGCAAAGGTTTCATCCGACATACCAGAAAAATTAAGAAGGTTTTTTTTTGTGCTCATTCCCCAAAGTGTAACAGAGATTATTTGAAATAACCTACGTCGTAAGCCTTTTGGTGGTCGCTTTAGCAAACGTCATGTTGCTGGCTGGTTTTATGATATTCTTTGCGCCTAAAATTAAAACAAGGGTTTGAAAATGGATGTAAGAATAAAGTGGGTTGAAGGCGCGATGTTTCTTGGCGAATCAGGCAGTGGGCATACCGTTGTAATGGATGGTGCGCCAGCAAATGGAGGTAGAAATTTAGGGCCTCGGCCAATGGAAATGTTGTTAACTGGTATGGGCGGTTGTACAGCGTTTGATGTAAAAATGATTTTGGATAAAGCCCGTCAACAGGTGACCGATTGTGTGGCAGAAATTCATGCTGAGCGTGCTGATGAGGTCCCTGCGGTGTTTACTAAAATTCACGTTCATTTTATCGTGTCTGGTAAGGGCTTAACCGACAAAGCTGTTGCACGTGCTGTTAATTTATCAGCTGAAAAGTACTGCTCGGCCTCTATTATGTTGAGTAAGGCTGTTGAGATAACCCATGATTATGAAATTGTGGATGTTGCCTAATGAAGCGGCCTAATCCAACAACTGGCTTACGGCATGTTGCGTTAAATGTACAAGACTTAGTAGCCGCTGAGCATTTTTATGTTGAGTTAATGGGAATGTCTGTTGAATGGCGACCAGATGAACAGAACGTTTATTTAACCTCAGGGAATGATAACTTGGCCCTGCATGTTGTTACAGGAGAAGAGGCAGGGGTTCCAGCGTTAGACCATATTGGCTTTTTTCTGGACCGAGAAGACGATGTAGATGATTGGTTTGAGTTTTTAAAACATCATGGCGTTAAAATGAAAACTCAACCACGCAAACACCGTGATGGCGCAAAAAGTTTCTATTGTTATGATCCTAGCGGCGTAACGGTGCAAATTATTTGCCACCCGCCTTTGGTTGGTCATTAATTGTATCGATGTCGCAGGCCACTTGATGCATAGCTGATGTTAGTTTTGACAAATCAGCTGTCGTCATAATATAGGGGGGCATCACGTAGATGAGGGTTGAAAAAGGACGAACCCATACACCGAGTTCTACAAACCGGGGTTGTATCCAATGGATATCAACGGGCTGATGCAGCTCAATGACACCAATCGCGCCTTTAACACGAACCTCTTTTACAGCGCTCAGTTGTGAACAAGGCGCTAGTTCAGATTGTAATTGTTTTTCAATCCTCTGTACCGAGGTTTGCCAGGGCGAAGCCAATAAAACCTCTAAACTGGCATTAGCTACTGCACAGGCTAAAGGGTTAGCCATAAACGTTGGACCGTGCATTAAGGTTGGGTGTTGGCCTCCGCCAATACCATCGGCTACTTTGCTGGAGCACAGCGTGGCAGCGAGGCTTACATAACCACCGGTTAGCGCTTTTCCGACGCATAAAATATCAGGTGCAATTTGCGCTTGTTCGTAGGCGAAAAAGGTTCCAGTACGGCCAAATCCAGTGGCTATTTCATCCAGAATCAGTAGTACATCGTGCTCATCACACAGCTCGCGTACTTTTTTAAGATAGGCGGCGCTATAGAATCGCATGCCGCCTGCGCCCTGCACCAGCGGTTCTATAATCACGGCTGCAATAGTACCTATATTGTCTTTTAATAAATGCTCAAAATCATCAATGGCGGCTTGATCGTATGTAGTTTGGTCTCGGCAATCAGGGCTTTTTGCAAAAAGGTGTTGAGCGAGAACGTTACTAAATAGATGATGCATGCCATTATCGGGATCGCAAACGGCCATCGCACCAAAAGTATCACCGTGATAACCATTTTTAATGGTTAATAAGCGTTGTTTTTGCGGTTGGCCTAGTGATGACCAATACTGAAGGGCCATTTTGATTGCAACTTCAACGGCGACTGAACCAGAATCGGCAAAGAATACATGTTGTAAATCATCGTGGCTGATGTCGATGAGTTTTTTTGCTAAATCAACAGCAGGTTTGTGCGTTAAGCCGCCAAACATCACATGTGACATAGATTTGAGTTGGTTTTCAATAGCGGCATTTAAAGTGGGGTGATTGTAGCCATGAATGGCCGCCCACCAAGATGACATGCCATCAATCAATTCACGGCCATCTTCAAGCGTTAATCGAACGCCAGAAGCTGATTTTACGGGGAAAACAGGTGTTGGGTGGTTTAGGCTGGTATAAGGATGCCAAATGTGTTGCTTGTCAAAATTGACAAGGTCTTCCCAGTTATTGCTCATTTAAGACTAAACCCAAAAAGATGTTTTTGTCATGATTTTTGAAATAAGCCGCATGCCTTGTTTAATGGGGGCAGGTAACTCAGCCCCGCCTTGCTCGATGGCGCTGGTAGCGTGTTGGCTTTCATCCTCGTGCATCTGATTAAGGATGGCGCGTGTTTTGTGATCGGTATCGGGCAGTTTTTCGAGATGGCTCTCAATATGTTGAACAACCTGTTTCTCGGTTTCGGCTAAAAAGCCGAGACTCCATTTGTCGCCGGCTAAACCGGCGGTGGCGCCAATGGCTAAAGAGCCCAAATACCAAGCAGGGTCTAGAATGCTGGTTTTTTCGCCAAGCTGGTCAAGACGTTTGCGACACCAAACAAGATGATCATTTTCTTCTTCGGCAGCTTGGGTCAGTTTTTCTTGCACGGCCTTGTTGCGAGCAGTTAATGACTGACCCTGATATAAGGCTTGGGCAGCGACTTCGCCAGCATGGTTTACACGCATCAGTTGCGCTGATAATTTAGCTTCGTCTTCATTAAGGTCGTTATCTTCGACGGCGTCAGACGGGTTTTCTCGCCCTGTTGTTTTAGCATGCCCCGCTAAGGTTCGTAACACACGGTCGGCATGAGCAATGAGGTTGTCAGCGGTGGAGTAAGCTCTTTGCATGGTTATACCTTTAGTTGTTGTGCTAGTAATGATACCGGATGCAAGGTGGTGGTGTTAAGCCCTGCTTGTTTTAAACCAGAGCGGATATGCAGTGCGCAGCCTACATTACTGGTTAGTAAATAATCAGTTGTGTGATCTTTTAAAGGAGCAATAGTTTGATCGCGTAGGGTGGTTGCGGTTTCTTTGTGGGTGAGCATGTAGCTACCAGCCGCGCCGCAACACATTTGATTGGGTTTGAAAGAGCGGATGTTTAATTCATTGATATTAGCAAGTAGTTCAGTAATATCGGTGGTTGAGGGGTGAGCATTTTTTAAGGTGCAAGGGGTGTGAAGCCAAGCCGATGCTTTCAGTGGTTTGAATGAGAGTGTGCTTAAATAAGGCGCAATAAAATCACTGATATCAACGACTTTTTTTGATAGAGCATGGTCATATTCGGCTAAGGTAGAACCGCAACCACTGGCGACCGTAATGACGGCATCGTAGTGTGTATTATCAAACGTGTTTTGGTTGTTTTGGGCGAGCTTTAGTGCTTGCTGATGATTGCCAGCGTGTAAATCTATCGCGCCACAACAATGTTGGTTTGGGGGAATGGAAACGTCAAAGCCACAATGTTGAAGAAGGAAGACAGTATCTTCTAGTGTTTTAGAATCAAGCACCTCTGTGGCGCAACCAGTAAAGAGCGCAACGTGCCCTCGCCTTTCTGCAACCAATGTCGGGTATGTTTCGTTAAACTGATTAGAGGAAATTTTGGCGGGCAAATAAGTATTTAGTTGTAAAGGGAGTTTACTTAAACCAACTTTCTGATAAAAACGCAGAAAAAAGTTTAGGCTTTTCCTGTATTGTCCTTTGAGGCGACTAATGAATGAACGTTCTAACAGGCTCAATTTATTATGCTCGGTGGTGTTTGTGTCGCCACGAAAGTCGTTGATGAGCCTAGCATATGGTACTTTGGCGGGACACATTTGTTCGCAGGCTCTACACGTTAAGCAGTTATCAATGTGCTCGCTAAGCGTGTTTGTTAGTTCGAGATGGCCTTCTGACCAACCTTGAATGAGGGCTAGGCGGCCACGGGGTGATTCGTTTTCATTTTTAGTTAAATTGTACGTGGGGCACTGTGGTAGGCATAATCCACACTTAACGCAAAGGTCTGTATCGGTATAGTTGATTTGGTTTGTCAAAATAATAAAATAGGCAAGAGTGCGGATAATTCGTTATAATTAAACATTATATAATTTTATTTAAATAAACATTATGGTTATAAGTAAAAAACAACTGACGCATTTGAAGCGCTTAGAAGCGGAGTCTGTGCATATTATACGTGAAGTGATTGCTGAATTTGATAACCCGGCAATGCTTTATAGTGTAGGTAAGGATTCTTCGGTGATGTTGCATCTGGCACAAAAAGCGTTCTTTCCTGCCAAACCGCCGTTTCCTTTGGTGCATGTCGATACCACTTGGAAGTTCAAAGAAATGATCGAGTTTCGAGATAAGCGGGCCAAAGAAGTGGGTATGGACTTGATTGTCTATATTAACCCAAAGGGTAAGGAGCTAAACATATCTCCATTTGAACATGGCTCATCGATGCATACCGATATCATGAAAACAGAAGGCCTGCGCCAGATGTTAGATAGTTATCAATATGATGCGGTGTTTGGCGGCGCTCGTCGTGACGAAGAAAAGTCACGTGCTAAAGAACGAATTTATTCATTCCGCGATAAAAATCACCGTTGGGACCCAAAGGCGCAACGCCCAGAATTATGGGATACCTATAATGGGCGCCATCAAAAAGGGGAGTCGATTCGGGTATTTCCGTTATCTAATTGGACTGAGCTCGATATTTGGCAATATATCTACCTTGAAGGGATACCTATTCCTGATTTGTATTTTGCAAAAGAACGCCCAGTGGTTGAGTACGGTGGAACCAAAATAATGGTCGATGACGAGCGCATGCCTGAAGAGTTACGTGACAAGGCGGTGATGGAGAAGGTGCGTTTCAGGACGCTGGGTTGTTACCCGCTAACAGGGGCAGTGGAGTCTACAGCGGAAACATTGCCTGAAATTATTCAAGAAATGCTGCTAACCAAAGTATCCGAGCGCCAGGGGCGATTGATAGACCATGATGAATCAGGGTCGATGGAGAAGAAAAAGATTGAGGGGTATTTCTAATGGCTGTTGAGCAAAATAACTTGATTGCATCTGATATCGAGGGGTATTTGAAGCAACATGAAAACAAAGAATTATTACGTTTTATTACCTGTGGTAGCGTAGATGATGGGAAAAGTACGTTAATTGGACGTTTACTGCATGACAGTAAAATGATTTTTGAAGATCAGTTGGCGGCAATTAATAATGACTCTAAAAAGCACGGTACAACAGGTGAAGCGGTTGATTTGGCTTTACTGGTTGATGGCTTGCAATCTGAACGTGAGCAAGGCATTACAATTGATGTGGCATATCGTTTTTTCGCCACGGACAAACGTAAGTTCATCATTGCAGATACCCCAGGGCATGAGCAATACACGCGAAATATGGCAACCGGTGCGTCTACAGCCGATTTAGCGATTATTCTCATTGATGCGCGTTATGGTGTGCAAACACAAACACGACGTCATAGCTATATTACAAGTTTGTTGGGTATTAAGCATATTGTGGTAGCCGTCAATAAGATGGATTTGGTTGAATTTAGCGAACAGCGTTTTAATGAAATTAAAGACGAGTATCAGTCGTTTGCAAAAGAGGTAGGTATCAACTCGCCTGTGTTTGTTCCCGTGTCAGCGTTGACTGGTGATAACGTTGTTAATGCCAGCAAAAATATGCCATGGAATACCGATGCGCCGTTGATGGAGCAGCTCGATACGATTCCGCTTGAAGATACGGTAAATCTTGAAAACTTCCGCTTACCAGTACAGTACGTAAACCGTCCACACTTGGACTTTAGAGGCTTTTGCGGCACCATTGCGGCGGGTAGTATCCAGGTGGGTGATAGTATTACCGTGCTGCCATCGCAAAAAACGTCAGTGGTTAAACAGGTAATTCAGCCGGCAGTTAGTGAAAGCGAAATGAATGTTAGCGAAGCATTTGCGCCAATGGCGGTCACCTTGACGCTTGAAGATGAAGTGGATATTAGTCGTGGCGATATGATTGTGAAAACGACTGATCTTCCAGACGTCGCTGACCAGCTAGATGTCACCTTGGTGTGGATGAATGAAACGGCGATGAATACAGGGGTGGATTACCTAATCAAAAGGGCCAGTAATGTTGTGCCAGGTAGGTTTGAGCAGATTCATCATAAGGTCGATGTTAATACATTAGAAAAAATTGAAGCCAGTGAATTGCAACTCAATGAAATTGCTCGTTGCCGCTTATCGCTGAAGCAAGCGATTGCTTTTGACGCATATGCCGATGTAAAGGGAACGGGTAGCTTTATTGTGATTGATAAGTACACTCACGCCACGTTAGCGGCGGGTATGATTCAAGAGAAATCTACTGTTGCCGCAAACGGGCAATCAGCAAAAGAATACAGTGCTTTTGAAAAAGATTTAAATGTATTGATTAGACAGCACTTTCCCGAATGGGGCTGTCGATCGATTGATGATTTGCTCTCGTAAAGAATCACTTGGTGTTAGTCACTGCATGGAAGCAGGGCTCATAATCCGGCTTGCGAAGGTCGATAAGTTAACGAAAATAGTTAATGAAAATTCTTAGGGATAGGACGTAGAATACACGGATGTATAAAGAAACGAATAAGCGCTCTCTTATCAAAGGGGTGACGTGGCGTATTGTTGCGACAACAACAACGATGCTGATTGTCTACGTGTTTTTTGGTCGACTGGATCTTGCTATTGCAACGGGGTTGCTGGAAAGTGTTTTAAAAATTGGACTTTTTTGGCTGCACGAAAAGGCTTGGCTAAAAGTGCGCTGGGGGAAAAAAAGAATAGAGCCTTTTAATCTTTGGTTTACCGGCTTACCACTGAGTGGCAAAACGACCATTGCTGATAAAGTTTTTGAGCAACTTGAAAAGCTTGATATCCCCATTGAGCGGATAGATTCAAAAGATATTCGGGACCTCATCCCGAATATTGGTTATACAAGGGACGATAGAAATCGTCATATGCACCGTATTGGCAACCTTGTTTGTACCTTGCAGAACAATTCAGTGTCAACTGTTGCCTCGTTTGTTTCACCGTATAAAGAATCACGCAGAGCAATTCGTGAAATGGTCAGAAATAATATTATTGTTTACGTAAAGGCAGACATCGAAACGTGTAAAAAGCGTGATCATAAGGGTGCTTACGCAAAAGCCTTAAGTGGGGAGTTTAAAAACTTTCCTGGCGTCGATGAGGTATATGAGGAACCTGAGCATGCCGAAGTAGTCGTTGATACGGATGCTTTGTCAGTTGACAAGTCAGTTGAAGTAATTGTTAAGTACGTTAAAAAGCATTACATCAAATAAGGGTAAATAAATGAGTACAAACACGGTATGGCATGAGCATCATATTAGTCAAAAGCAGCGCTCTATTTTAAAAAAACAAAAACCTTGTATTTTATGGTTTACCGGCTTAAGCGGTAGTGGTAAATCAACGGTTGCTAATGCAGTAGAAAATCAACTGTTTGCGATGAAGAAGCACACCTATTTGCTCGATGGCGATAACGTGAGGCAAGGGCTTAATAAAGGACTTAGCTTTAGTGAAGAAGATCGAATAGAAAATATCCGCCGCGTAGGTGAGGTGGCTAACTTGTTTTGTGATGCAGGCTTGGTTGTCGTTACTGCGTTTATTTCCCCGTTTGCTAAGGACCGTCAAATGGTGCGAGATATGGCCATGCAAGGCCAGTTTGTGGAGGTGTTTATTGATGCACCATTAGAGGTTTGTGAGCAGAGAGATCCTAAAGGGTTATATAAAAAAGCGCGTGCAGGAGAGATTAAAGACTTTACGGGTATCGACTCACCTTATGAGGTGCCGGTAAACCCTGAGCTGCATGTTGTTAACGACGGCATTAGTATTGAAGAGGCGGCTACGGAAGTTGTGGCTTACCTTAAAAAGAACGCATATATTTAAAAATGTTAGATAATATAAACATAGAAGACATTGTGGCACTCGCAAAAAAAGCAGGTGATGCCATTATGGATATTTATCAAAAAGATTTTGAGGTTGAGTTTAAGGCTGATCAATCGCCACTGACTGAGGCCGATACGGCGGCGCATAAGATTATAGAACAAGGCTTAAAAGAGCTGGATCAAAAGAATAATAGGCTAATCCCCTTGATGTCAGAAGAAGGCAAAAATATTCCTTATCAGGATAGAAAGGATTGGGACTACTTCTGGATGGTTGACCCTGTAGATGGTACTAAAGAATTTATCAAAAAAAATGGTGAGTTCACCGTCAATATTGCCTTAATAAATCAAGGCATGCCTGTTTTAGGCGTGGTGTATGCGCCAGCGCTGGGGCAAATGTATTGGGCTAAGCAAGGCGAAGGGGCCTTTAAAGACGGGCAGGCTCTACCGTTAAAACGAGCTGAGCAGCGCGATAGCTATAAAGTAGTAGCTAGTCGTTCGCATCTGTCTGATGAAACAAAACAATTCATTGATGAGATAAAAACAGAAAAAGTCAAAGAGCTAGTATCCATTGGTAGTTCTTTAAAGCTTTGTCTCGTTGCAGAAGGTGAAGCTGACATTTATCCAAGACTAGGACCAACAATGGAATGGGACACGGCTGCGGCACACGCGGTTGTTTTATGCGCTGGAATGAAGGTATGTGAGTTTAATAAGGGTGGGATCTCAAAACCGCTTGTATATAATAAGCAAAATTTACTGAATCCTTTTTTTATTGTTTCATCCATTAGCTAACAAATAAACTTATATGGCTTACTATAAACAGCATGTCTTTTTTTGTACCAACCAGCGAAGCGATGGTCGTGCATCTTGCCAAGACCATAATGCACAAGAAATGCGTGATTATTTAAAAAAGAAAGTTAAAGAAGCAGGCCTTGCAGGACCAGGTGGTGTAAGGGTTAATAATGCAGGGTGTTTAGATCGCTGCGGTCAAGGCCCTGTGCTGGTTATTTACCCCGATGGAGTTTGGTATCAATATAAAACCGAAGAAGATATTGATGATATTTTTGAAAGTTGTATACGCAAGAGCCGTGTTATTAAAGAGGGGTTAAGCTAATGATTGTCTTCACGTTTTTTTGTATAAAGCAGCATTTAAAGTGAGTATATCAAATGGTGTGTTTTTTGAATTATTCGCTATAAAGTGGAATGAATTATATGAAAAGTGAGTTATCTAAAGCTGTCCTTCAAAAATTAAGTAATGGGGGGGCTTTCTTTTTCATGTTTTCAAAATTTTTACTGAGGCTGGATTGCAAAGACTTTACATTAGGTGTGATGTATCAGTCTTTAATGCAGGTGTTAGCTCTTATAGCGGCACTTCTTCCTATTAAGATACTTTTGTTTCTTGCGCCTAACCGTCCTGTGCCAGAAGTTGTAGCTGATTTTTTTCACAACAAGGAAGAGTTTGTAATTTTTTTATGTGTTTGTATGTTTATATTTATGTGTTTAGCGTATTGGTTTTCAAAGTTAGTAACCAAAATTGCTGAGAAAAAAGTTCGTAAGATTGTTGCTAAATCAAAAGAAGACAATATAAAAATAAAGGAAGTGACAAGCATAGTTAATACTTGCATGTTAGTTTGTTCATCAAGTGTGTTATTTATATTGTTTGTCGGGTTCGAGCTAGTTGTCTATAGGGACCTAGTGTATATTTTACTGGTTGTGTTGCTGGTTTCTTTTACTGTTTTGTTGGCGGAAAAGAACGGTAAGCTTTCTGTATTTCAAGCAAAGGTTGTTCCTCCTTATAAATTATTTAGGGGGATAGCAAGGTTTCTATTCATAGGTTCATTTTTATTTATTGTTTATGATGTGCTTGTTAATGAAGTAAACCGAAGTTTTATAGAGTTAATTGTAGGGTTGGTTTTGATTAGGCAGTCTAGCATGTTAGTTGCTTCGGTTTGCTCTTCTCTTGTAAAGCTTGACAAGCCCCTAAACTTGATGTTTAAGCTGGGGGTTCCTAAATGAAAGGGTATGTTTCAGATGATGGGAGAGTTGGCTACTGTTTTTTCCCCAAAGTTGCATGCACAACTATTAAACGAGCACTCTATGAGTTAGAAAATGGGGTAAAGTTTTCTAGAGAGCTGGTTGGGTGTCATGTACATAAGTATACAAGTAAAAGAAAAGTCGCGATAATTGATCAGTGCGAAAGGCGCTTTGTTGTGATAAGGGACCCGATTAAACGATTCTTATCAGCATATTCTAATAGGGTTACGTTTCATAATGAGTTGAGTGAAAATGCTCTGAGGAAGTTTTTAGAAAATAATAAAAATATTAAAATTCCTTTCTATAATCCCACATTGGATCAATTTATAGAGCATTTTGATGTTTATTATAAAGTGGAGACGATTTTTCATCACGCTCGGCCTATGGTTGAGTTCTTAGATGGGGAAAATTTAAGTTTTTTTTCAGATGTATATAAAATGGAAGATTTGCACGCTTTTGAAGTGGAATTGTGTAATGTGTTTGGGAAAAGTGTTTCATTTGACCGTACTCAAACAGGCGGGGTTAAATTCACGTTAAAAGAACTCAGTGAGGTTCAAGTTCAAAGGCTGCTTAGTTTCTATCAAAGAGATTATGAGTTACTCCGAGGTTTCTACTCAGAGGAGGCGGTCTGGGATGAGTGGGGGAAAGAGCATAACAAACCCTTGTCACAAAAAAAATGAGGAGGGTAGTTAATAATTCGGCTATACAGGTGCCTATGGTTTCGGTGTTGCTCCCCGTTTATAACGCAGAAAAGTATATTTGTGACTCCATTGATAGCATTCTTTCTCAAACATATAGAAACTTTGAATTAATTGTTGTCGATGACGGTTCAACGGATAATACAAAGGAAGTTGTAACCAAGAAGTTTGATGACGATAGAATACGGTATCTTGCTTTGCCGGATAATGTTGGGATAGTGGATGCGTTAAACATAGCTCTTGCAAAGTCAGAGGGTAAGTATCTTGCGAGAATGGACGCAGATGATATCTCTCACCCAGAGCGTTTCTCGCGACAAATTAAGTTTTTGGAGGCGAATTTAGAGTATGTTGCATGTGGGTCCTCAATAACAATCGTCGGCGATAAAGTTTCACCATATAAAGTTGTGTACCCTAAAGCGCATGAAGAAATAATGTCAGCACTGTATTTGTTTCACAGGAGTATTTCACACCCAGGGGTTATGATGCGGTCTGACACCATTAATAAACACCATATTCGTTACTCACGAAAATACCCGCATGCAGAAGACTACATGCTGTGGAAAGAGCTTGCTGTTTATGGAAAGTTGCATAATCTAGCAGAAAGTCTTCTTTTTTATAGTTACCATGATGAGCAGGTTTCATCGGTTCATTATGAAGCTCAAATGGCCAGTAGTAGAGATATTGTTAGTGAATTTCTTAGTGAATTTTTGGATAACGAGAGCTTAAAACTTCAAAACCAGAGTTATATCAACTTTCTTGTTCACGAAAAGCATAACGAAAATTATGTGTTGCCTGCTGTAGAGGCCAAAACAGCTATGCAGGATTTGTTACGTTATACTAAGAAGTGCACTGATATTGATACTAAATATGCGAAAAAAATTATACTTTACAAATATTGTTTAACCAGTTTTCACTATAGATATTCCTTATTTATAAAAGTCAGACGGTGTTTTTACTGTTTTTGTGCAAGCCCTATTTTGATGATAAAGACATTAATGGAAAATTACCGACATTTTTTCAAAAAGAAAAAAGATAAAGTTAAAAAGATGCAAGAAGCTTTATAAAGTTGGCGTTCACTAAGGAGGAGTCATTGAAGTTACACTTGCACTTAGGTGCCCATAAAACGGCGACAACACATTTTCAAAAAGTACTTGAGGTAAACCGCCATTTATATCGGCCTGACATTAGCTATGTCAGTATGGAAGAGTTTCGGCGCAATCTAAAATGGAAGAGTGGGAGAGTTGATTTTGAAGTTTGTGGGCTATATTTGGATGAAATTAAAGAATTAAATTCAACAGTAATTATTTCTGAAGAAAATTTGATAGGAGAGTCCACTGATATTTATAAAGATTTATTTTTATACTCACGCTTAAAAAGAAGGGTGGGTAGCCTAGCAAAATTTACGCAAAATTTTGATGAAATTGAAGTGTGGTTCAGTGTTCGGAGTTTGGATAGTTTTTTGCCATCGATTTATTGTGAAGCGCTTAGGCATCATCGATTTAAAAAGTTTAAAACGGTTTATTCGCAAAACTATAGTCAAACATGGCTTCGAGTCGTTAAGTCTATCCGTCAAGTTTTTCCAACAGCCAGGATCAATGTTGTGCGCTATGAAAACTATGTGTCAGTTTTGCCTTCAATAATAATGAGGGTTTTTGGTGATAATGAGGGTTGGGACTTTTTACATGAAGAAAGGCCTCGGTCATCAATGAATCATTTTGCATGTCAGTTGATGCCCTTAATCAGTTGGGGGCTTTCTGCCAAAATGTCATCTAGGGCAGTTCAGGGTGTTTCCAACTTGTTGGATGGGAACAATATGGGGTATAAATTTGCGCCTTTTAATCAAGTGGACATAGATAAGTTTCGTAGTATCTACGAGCGAGATATAAAGGCTATTAAACAAATGGAGCAGGTGGTTGTTTACTAGGATTCAAAAGGTTGAAGGATTTTATGTGTAAGGTAAAGGTTAGTGTTGTTATTCCTGTGCATAATACGGAGGAGTATCTAGAGCAGTGCTTGGATTCGGTTTTAAGTCAAACACTTGAAGATATTGAGGTTATTGTTGTGAATGACTGCTCTCCTGATGGTTCAGCGGAGATTATAGATCGTTATGTACAAAAGGATTCACGGATCGTTAATGTAAAACATGATGTGAATAAGGGTTTGCCTGAAGCACGAAACAGTGGCGTTTTAGTTGCTCAAGGCCAATACCTTGTTCATTTGGATAGCGATGATTATTGGTGTGATAAAACTGCGTTGCAGACGCTATATCGTGTAGCAGAAGTAGACGAGTGTGAAATCCTAAGGTTCAATGGGTTGCATTACTCAAATGGTAAGCATTATCAGTTGCTTATAGCGCCGGAAAATGTTGTTAACGGAACATTTCAGAATCATGAGTTTTGGAATTATAGGTCCATTTTTTTGTATTTTTTTAAAAAAAGCTTTTTAGATAAATGGGGCTTACAGTTTATGCCGGGCCTTACGCTGGGGGAGGATGCTATATTCATATCTTCAGCACTTCCGCTGGCCAATAGAATTTCGTCTATCCCTAACGCATTTTATGCTTATAGAGTGGATAATTTAAGCTTAATGCGTAAGCATTGGGGGTTTATTAACTTTAAGCAAGAACAAGAAGCATCACGAATTGTTTCAAATAATATTGAGAATAACCAAGAGGCACATAGAAAATACTGGTCTTTTCGGTTAAATCATTATTGGAGTAAAAAGTTGATGGCTAGGGCCTTTAACGATTTAAGCGTTAAAGAAAGGATGGAGTATATGAAGTTTGTTTCTGATGTGGTAGGTGATTTAGATGGTGAGGATTTGTTAAATAATGCGTCGTTGTCCCCAGTTGGAAAAAAAGTGTTGCGTCTATTGTTGGCAAAAGACTTGGGTTCGTTGGAAGAGTATTTAAGTCGATTCGCAACTAAGCAGGGAGCTGACTCCAGTTTAAGTAGTATTAGAAAGCGACTTGGCTATCTCAAATGGAGAGGAAAAAGTCTGTCAAAAAAAGGTTATAAAAAGTTTAAACGGTTGAGTGGTAAAGTGACGGGGAAAATTGGGCTAAGGCGAAGGCTCGCGCGCTATCGCTTGCAGGATAAAATCTTTGAAAATGATGAAGGCCTTTCGAGCTTTAATTTTACTTTAACAAAGAAAGCTAAGCCGCGTGGAGTAAGTGCCATGCTTCGGGTGAAAAATGAAGAGGTGAATATTGTTAGCTGCTTAGAGTCGATTGTAGAGTGCTTTGATGAAGTTGTAGTTATAGATAATGGCAGTACGGACGGGACGGCTACATTGGTTGAAAACTTTCAAATTGGACATCCTCTAGGTCAACGAGTTAGCTTGCATGAGTATCCTTTTGAAGTGGCAAAGTGTGGTAAAGAGCATCAAGAAACAAAGGAGAGTTCGTTAAGTAGCCTCGCGTATTACTATAACTGGTGCGTAAGTCGCTGCCAATACAACACAGTCTGTAAATGGGATGCTGATATGCTGTTAAGTTCTAGTATGACTCAGCGCGAGATATTTAAACGCTATACCCTTAGGTTGGCTCACTCAAGGCGCCTTCTTACAGGAAGCCTTCCTGTTCAAACGGTTTATAGTGATAAGGAGGGCCATAAATTCATTGCAGAAAATGAAATTAACCAAGAGATAAGGTTCTTTCCTAATTGCCCAGCTGTTTTTTTTGTAAAAGCCTGGGATTGGGAGAAGTTGCATATGGAGTTTCCTATTCATAATAAGGCATTAAGAGCACAAGTAGCTTACGAATTAAAAGACGTTAAACAAGATGAGTTTTCACATTGGTCTACTGGGACATTTACAGGCGAAAGGAAAGTTAAAGAGTATAGGAATTTTATGTATATAAAAAAATTAATGCATTTGGATGATCAAGAAGGTTTTATTAAGATGAATGCTTTATGACGCTTATGTTTGTTAGGGTGTAAATTCTTAGTTTATTAATTATTTTATATTGGAAATGAAATGCGAAAACTTTATCTACATATAGGCATAGAAAAGACAGGGACAACGTCTATTCAGCAGTTTTTGGATCAAAATAGGGTGGTCTTGTCTGATAACGGTTACCATGTCTTAGAGTGTGGGGGTAAAAAAAACCAGCGGGCAATCCCATCTTATTGCATGCTGGAGAGTGAATTTGATGACTTCTTTTTAGATAGGAAAATTGATACTAAGGAGAAGAAGGAGGAGTTCAGAAAAGGGTTGTATGAAGCATTAAATAAGGAGATGGCTTCCTTAGATGGCTCTATACATTCTGTGATTGTCACTAGTGAGCACTTCCATTCAAGGTTAAGGGAAATAAGTGCTGTTAAGAAATTTAAAGAGTTAATCGACGGGCACTTTTCTGACATTGAAATAATTTGTTACATTAGGGAGCAGTCGGCTTTAGCATTATCCAGTTATTCAACCTCAATTAAATCGGGCTCTTTCGTTGATTTTGAGTCGTATTTGCGTAAATGCTCGCCAGACAATACCTATTATAATTTCGAGAAGCTATTGGATCGTTGGTCAACAGTTTTTTCTTCAGACTCATTAAATGTGCGAATTTTTTCAAAAGATGAGTTTTTTAATAATAATCTAATAGATGACTTTTGTGTAGCGATTGATCAGAGTCTACTCTCTTGCACTAATAGGGAAGTCAGTGTTGCCAATGAATCATTTTCAAACATAGGATTAATGATTGTGCGCGCAATAAACGCCCAAGTTGGGAGGTATGATAATAATGGTTTCGTTAATAAAAATAGAAAAAAAGCAGTTGAACGGATATCAGAATCCTTTAAGGGGAATGAAAATAATATAACTTTTGAACAATATAACAATATTCAAGCATTGTTTAAAAAATCGAACGAAGCAGTAAATAAAAAATACTTTAATTATCGTGATAACTTGTTTATGTATGCACCTCCGTTGGAAAGTGGTTCTCCTGTAAAAGAAGAACAAGTTAATGCGCTTTCGGAGGTAATTGAAAGTTTAACTGGTAAGACTTTAGTTTCGGATCAAGAAATTAATCTTTATAGAGATGCGGCTCTTTTGTTAGAAAATATTGATATCCATAAAGCCTATGAGCTGATGCAGTTGGCGCAAAATAAAAGGCCTAATGGGCCGCTCATAAATCGTAAAATGGAAGACTATAAAAAGAGACTTTGATGGAAAGGTGCGTGCCGTGGTTTTAGGGATGGTAGTGTTTTTGAGGAAGAGCAAGTTATGTCTTTAATAGTTGGTGAAAAGCATTAATGGTCACTTGTTCTTTGTTACTAAAAAGGCATGGTTCGTGTGCATAATCGAAATTATTTTTTTGTAAGTAAAGAGAGTTTCGTCCCTTCCACATACGTTTTATGTAGGGAATGTTAAGTATTTTTAATCGATAGGTGAAATTCAAAATATACCTACAATTGCTTGGAATAACAGCAACATGCGCAATTCTTAACGAAAAAATCTTTTCTATTAATTCTATAAACTTCCTACCTGAGTGATTCTTCCTTAGGGTTTGAGGAAAGATAGTAATGAATTTTTCCGGCATTATGCATAATTCTATCAGGGTGTATTTAATTAGGCGTGCATCATCTTTAGAGTTTTTAATGTTGTTATAAAGGGCATTTAAAGGCTGGCTTTTTTTTTGGGCAAGAAACCATGAATCAAACCTTATTTTTGCATGTCCTAGTTGCGCTTCTAGTTTTTTTGGGTGGTAGTATTCTAAAGAATCCATTTCAAAGATAGTTATCTGCGAAAATTTATTTTCGTCTGAAATACATTTTAGTAGATGCGTTTTTCCAGCACAGCTTGGTCCTGAAATTAAAACGGCCTTTACGGGGAGGTCTTTGTTTGGTGGTTCGAACATTATTCTTCTTGCTTTTAAATGGGTGTCTAAAGGTTGTTTGCATTCGGTAATATGTGCTTAAAAGTCATACCCAAACAAGCGAATATCTTTTTTATATAATTGGAAGACTCTTTCTATGTCAGTATCCGTATAGTAAGCCTGATAGTCTTTTCTTGATTTTGTTACATTTTTGATAGTCAGTGTTTGGTGGTTTACTCCTATCAGCTTAAATACCTCATCAAGGTCTTCTTCAAAACTCTCCATCCGACCGATAAAATCGATACTTGAAAGGTCAATTAAACTACTTTGACTCCTAATGTGATCGTCACAAGTGTCTAAATCCAAGGTTTCAACAAAATCAATAAAGCCTGAAAATGTTTGCATGGCAGGCCAGATTTCATCGCTTGCTTTAAACCGATTGTCTTTTCGTCTATATACTTTATTCAGCCAACAAGAGACTAAGCGATCATAAGGGTTTCGGATAAATGCGAATTTGTAATAGTCTTTATATTTACGAGGAGAAATATAGTTTTTGTATGCGTCTTCTCTGGATAAAGAAACCCCAGAGTCTTTTAAAGTATTAAGAATGGTTCTCGTTCCGACTTTTGCTACCTGATACCAAACAAATTTGCTTTTATCGCTAATAGTTACGGTGTATTTGTTTGGGTGGCCACTGTAGATTAGTCGATTGTAGTACCCAGATATTTTATGTCTTTTTAATTTGCTCCAATCCATCTAGTTTTTTTTAAGAGTTAAAGTTAATTATAGAAAAAGTGCGTGGGAGTACATAGGTTGATGTTATTGTAGAGCTGAATTGATTAAATGGCTAGATACGGAGCTTGATGGTGAGCTGAAATAAGTATTTTGTTAGTTAGTGCCTTTGTCGCTAGGGCTTAGGTGTTTGACCTTGGTATATAGAAGATGGTATGTAGATAGTAAGCTTGGCTTAATAGCAGGCCGTTGAGTTTTGAATAATAGCTGAAAGCTTACTTGCGTGAATGTTTCGATGAAAGGTTTGGTTTTTTTTACAAAGTCATATATAGCAATATCTCTAGCAAGATGAAGTCGCAGCTGCTTTTCAACCTTCGAATCCAGATTCAGGAGTCTTTTTTTCGATGTGTTTTTCTTTGGAATAGAAATAAATTTGCCTGTTTTTACTGATAATAGGTCAGCAACTAAATCTAACCTATCCATCGGAAATATTTGATCTATGCCGATGTCATTGTTGCTTAACTTAATGAAGTCGTATTGGGTCTTAATGTTTGCGAAAGGCTGCCTTTTTCCTTTTGAAATATAGGCTTTTATAAAGGTGTTGTAACTTATGTCGCCAGTATAGTTTTTATGATTCGGGTGGCTTTTATCTTTCAAAGCTAACCTCGATCTATAGCGATACCAACTTTCTATCCATTCTAAAGGTTCTCTAATCAAGCAGAGCGATTCAACCTTAATTGTGGGAAGTAATGTTTGAAAAGCAGGTAGTATTATTCTAGAGAACTGCTGAGCGTTAAGGTGTTTAAGTTTAGATGGGGCTGAAAAACTAATATTGCATGAGTCTTTTATAGCTGCTTCAATAGAGGTAGATGCGCATTTGGGCATGCATAAAAATGCGAACCCGTGTTTTGTGGATAGTTGCATGTAAATGTTTTTTTAAATTAGGCTTAATAGTTAGTTTATTTATGGTTAGTCGTGAGGGTCAAGTAAAATCATACTAAAGTCGGAAGCGCACTTTTGGTGCAGTCATTACAAGGAATTATAAACAGTATGGTTTCAGTATTAATGTCAGTTTATGTGAACGAAAAACCTCAGCACCTGACGGAGTGTTTGCATAGCTTGGTTGGGCAGACAATGATGGTTGATGAGTTGGTATTAGTAGAAGATGGCCCGCTTTCAGTAGAACTTTTAGGTGTAATAGAGCAATTCAAAAGCGAACTCAATATAGTTTCTGTTCGATTAGATAAAAATCAAGGATTGGCAGCAGCACTGAATGCGGGTTTATTGAAGTGTTCGTTTGATTTAGTGGTTCGCATGGACACCGATGATGTATCTGTGCCAGATCGTTTTGAAAAACAGATAAAATTTATGAATGATAATCCTGATATAGCAGTTTCTAGTGGTTTTGTTGAGGAATGGAGTGAGGATATGTCTAAAAAGCTAGATGTGAGGTGCCTTCCTTCTTCTCACGCTGAAATTTTACTGTTTTCTAAATATCGCAGTCCAATGAGTCACCCTGCTGTTATCTTTCGTAAAGAGGCCGTATTGCGTGTTGGGGGTTACCCTTCCTTGTACCCTGAGGATTACCCGCTTTGGTGCACATTGCTGAGCAAAGGATATAAGATGGCAAATTTGCAGGAAGTTTTAGTAAGGATGCGTGTAGGTGACGGTTTTATTTCTCGGCGAGGACGAGCTTTCTATGAAGGTGAGGTTAAGGTATTTAGATACCTTGCTAAAATAGGATTTATAAACCGTTTTCAATTGTACTTGAATGTTGTTAGTAAAGCCGTGCTTCGCTTGTCCCCTAACTTTGTAAAGAAGTTGTTATATAAGTTTTCAAGGTAGCGTCACCCTTAGCTAAAATTTTGGCTATTCTGTACTTTTTTGTTTCGGTTGGTCGTCTAAAGTGCTTAAGGTATGATGGCTAACATTTAAAATCAGGGTATAAAGCTAGATGGGATTTCTCTTTAAGCTGTGGGTTTAAGGTTATTAATAACAGGTGCGACAGGCTTTGTAGGTACGGCCCTCGTCAACTACCTATGTGCCTCCGATTATGATGTTGTGGTAACAAGTCGTAGTGACGCGCCTTTAGTGAGCAAGGATGCTGAACTGGTTGTTATCGATAGCGTATCTTCAGGCTCAGATTGGGGTTTAGCATTAAAGAAAGTTGATGTGGTTGTTCACTGTGCGGCCCGTGCGCATATTATGAATGAAGATGCCTGTGATCCGTTGCTAGCATTTCGTGAAGTGAACACCGCAGGGACTTTAACTTTAGCAAGGCAGGCTGCTAATGCGGGAGTTAGAAGGTTTGTTTTTTTAAGCTCCATAGGGGTAAATGGGAATAATAGTCTTTCTTCGTACACAGAAGGTGACAGCTGTAACCCGCAAGAGCCCTACGCTATTTCTAAGTATGAGGCAGAGTTGGGGCTGAGAGCTATTGCGAATGAAGCGAATATGGACGTGGTAATTATTCGACCACCTCTAGTGTACGGTGCAAATGCTCCTGGCAATTTTGGGAGCCTACTTTGCTGGATTAGTAAAGGAGTTCCTCTGCCCTTCGGAGCTATAAATAATCAACGCTCTTTAGTGGCGTTAGATAATCTAGTGAGTTTCATTATTCATTGCGTTGGCCACCCAAAGGCGGCGAATGAAATATTTTTGATTTCTGATAATGAGGATGTATCAACAACTGAGTTATTAAATAAAGTGGCTCATGCCTTTGGTAAAAGGGCATTGTTGTTACCTGTTCCTGCTACCTGGATGACATTCGCAGCAAAGCTACTAGGTAAGGGTGATGTGGCGAATCGCTTGTTTGGTTCGTTACAGGTGGATAGCTCCAAAGCTCAAGAATTACTTGGCTGGAAGCCAGTTATTACAATGGATGAACAGTTGAAGAAAATAGCGGATGCGTACTTAAATGAAAAGACTGTTTGACCTGTTTTTGGCAATCAATGCCGCTGCTATTCTCTTAGTGCCTATTTGTATTGTGGCTATTCTGGTTAGAGTAACGTCGAAAGGCCCAGCGTTATATTGGTCTGATCGAGTAGGTATTAACAATACTATTTTCAAAATGCCTAAATTCCGTAGCATGAAAACAGATACGCCCGAAGTTGCTACTCATTTGCTAAAGGATCCTAAAAGTTTGTTAACGCCAATTGGTGGTTTTTTGCGCAAATCAAGCCTAGATGAGCTGCCGCAACTATGGTGTATTTTAAAAGGAGACATGCGCTTCGTGGGGCCTCGTCCAGCGTTGTTTAATCAGGGTGACTTGATTGCCCTACGGACTAAAAATGGTGTTCATGAAATGTTGCCTGGTTTAACAGGTTGGGCTCAGGTTAATGGTCGAGATGAGCTGCCTATATCCAAAAAAGTAGAGCTAGATGTTGAATACATGCATCGGCGCTCATTTTTCTTCGATATTTATATCCTTTGGTTAACGTTTCTCAAGGTGCTTAAAAGAGATGGTGTTTCCCATTAATTTAATGGGCACGTGATTCTGGGTTGCTATTTTTACGAATTTAGTCAGGAAAAAAGCTGGTAGTCTTTTTTCTTTGCTAGACTTAGCGATTATCGATAGTTTTAAGGAGCAAGGACGTTGAAAGTTCGAAAAGCAGTAATCCCCGTTGCAGGTTTAGGCACGCGTGTGTTACCCGCTAGTAAAGCGATCCCAAAAGAAATGATGCCAGTAGTGGATAAGCCGGTTATTCAATATGTGGTTGAAGAAGCTGTTGCGGCTGGCATTAAAGAAATCATTTTGGTGACGCGCACGGGTAAATCGGCAATTGAGGACCATTTTGATTCGCATTATGAACTTGAGGCTGAGTTAGCACGTAAAAATAAAACGGCGTTGTTGGCGGCTATTCAAAATATTGTCCCCCCAGAAGTATCGATTATTTCAATTCGGCAACCCGAAGCAAAAGGCCTTGGTCATGCGGTACATTGTGCTGCGAGCACGGTTGGCGGCGAACCATTTGTAGTTATTTTACCTGATGTGTTGGTGAATAACGGGGGTGATAAAACGAATGACTTAATGAGAATGGTTGTTGAGTTTGAAAACACAGGTGCGGCTCAAATTATGGTCGGCGAAGTGCCAGACGATAAAGTTCAACTATATGGTATTGCCGACTGTGGAGGTGTGGCCCCAGCGTTTGGCGAATCTACAGCTATTAAAGGACTCGTCGAGAAGCCAAAGCAAGACGAATCGCCTTCAAATTTAGCCGTTATTGGTCGTTATGTGCTACCTGGGAAGATTATGAGTTTGCTAGCTGACGGTAAGCCCGGTGCGGGTGGCGAAATACAACTCACGGATGCTATTGATACTCTATTAGAATTGGAGCCAGTGGAGGCCTATAAAATGATGGGCGATACGTATGATTGTGGGGAAAAACTGGGTTATTTAAAGGCTAATCTTGCGTATGGTTTACAGCATAGTGACACGGCCAACGGTTTGAGACAGTTTATCAACGCCTTAGCTAATGAGCATGAATAGTGGTGAGGTAAAAGCATGGGTTGATCTTCAGTCGCACGCTGAAGAAATGAAGGGGTTGCACCTATCTGAGTTATTTCGTCTAGAGGCTGATAGGTTTGATGAGTTTAGTTTTTCTACCGAGAGTTTTTTATTAGATCTTTCAAAGCAGCGGATTACCAAAGACACATTGGGTAAATTAATGGCCTTAGCTGAGCAGCAAGCGCTGGGCGAATGGATTGAAAAATTATTTACTGGAGAGCAAGTCAATGTATCGGAGGGGCGTTCTGCGTTGCATACTGCGTTACGGCTCCCCAAAGAGGAAACCCTTAGGGTTAACGACCGGGTTATTACGGAAGATATCCATGCTTCCTTAGAAAAAATGGCGTTATTGGTTAGGCAGATCCAGCAGGCTCAGTGGCGAGGTTTTGATGGTCGACCTATTCGGTCAATTGTAAATATTGGGGTTGGAGGTTCAAACCTTGGGCCGTTAATGGCTTGTGATGCATTAGAGCAATATACGCCTGCTGAAAGCAAGCAACTTGATATCCATTTTGTATCATCAATGGATGGGAGTGAACTAGAAAAGCTACTGCCTTTATTAGAGCCCGCGACAACATTATTTATTGTGGCCTCTAAAACATTTAGCACAATTGACACCTTGGCAAATGCTAATACGGCTAGGGAATGGTTGTTAAAAGCAAGTGGGAAGTCTGTTGACTTAATTAATCAACATCACTTTATTGCAGCAACTGGGAATATCCGTGCGGCACAATCATGGGGGGTTCCCGAGAAAAACCAATTATTATTTTGGGATTGGGTTGGTGGGCGATATTCTTTGTGGTCAGTAATAGGGTTGCCTATTGCGCTTAAAGTTGGTATGGAAAATTTTCGTGCGATTCTTAAAGGTGCTCATGCAATGGACAGGCATTTTAGAGAAACGAGCTTTGATAAAAATTTGCCCGTTTTATTAGGCTTGGTTGGCGTCTGGAATATTAACTTTTTGAATATTCATGCACACACAATTTTGCCTTATGATGGGCGTCTTTCACATTTACCATCCTATTTACAACAGTTGGAAATGGAAAGTAATGGAAAAAGTGTCAATACCAAGGGAGAGCGGCTTAATTACCGCACCTGCCCAGTGTTATGGGGTGAAGTCGGCTCGAATGCACAACACGCGTTTTATCAGCTTTTACATCAAGGTACCGAATTGGTGATGTGCGACTTTATTACCACAGCGGTACGCTATGAAGGCGAAGGTGAAGAGCTTCAGCTGCAACATCAGTTATCGCTTGCTAATTGCTTGGCGCAATCTAGGCTTCTGGCTTTGGGCGCCGAATCGGAAAATGATTTAGGTTATCAGCATTACGACGGCAATCAGCCTAGTAGCACGATTATGTTGGATGAATTAACGCCGGAAACGCTTGGCGGACTGATTGCTTTATATGAGCATAAAGTGTTTGTGCAGTCGGTGATTTGGGAAATAAACCCGTTTGATCAGTGGGGCGTGGAAAAAGGCAAAAAGCTAGCTTCATCATTATTACCAGAGTTTCAGTCACAGGTGAGTGGGGATCTAGATTCATCTACTAGGGGATTGATTCAGCGTGTTCAACGTCAACAGGCTCAGTATGAAAGTTAATGTGTATGGTGCGGGGCTTTCTGCCTGGGTTGCGGCGACATGCCTAGCTAAAGTAGGAAACGATGTAGTTATTTGCGGTGTGTCGCAAGGTGAATTAGGAAAGATTCCGACGGTTCGTGATGAGCCGAATTTATTGCAACAGTTAGAAGCGCAGATTAGTAGTGGCCGACTTAGTCGGCGTAACGAAGGAGTGCAGTCAGAGGCTAATATTCATTGGCTTGCCTTTCAGCCAGACCAGCAATACAAGGCTGAGCAAGTGATGGAGCGGCTTTCTCAATCAGCTCAAAATGATATGCTGGTCGTTAATCAATGTAACTTTGCGGTGGGAGCGACACGTGACCTGCAAACTCGATTAAAAGGGAAAGGCTATGTGGTGTATATCCCCGATAATTTACAAGAAGGTTCGGCGTTTTAGTCAACCTAACGGGATCGTTTTGGGGCTAGATCATGATAAGGCATTAGTTAAGGCTCGAGCTTTATTAAGGCCGTTTAGTGAGGGCTTGAATACACTGCAGTTAATGACAACTCGTGAAGCTGAATTTACCAAATTTGCTATTACAGGCATGCTCGCTATTCGTTTAGGTTATGTTAATGAATTGGCTAATCTGGCAGATCAGTTAGGTGTGGATATTAGCGTTGTTCAAGAAGGAATGAGGGCTGATACAAGGATCGGTGAGCATTACTTGTCGCCGGGCTGTGGTTTTGGAGGGCAGAACTTCCATGCTTATGTTTCTAAGTTTTCTGGCATTTTTCAACAGCAGAAGCAGCAATCACTCTTAAAAGCAGTTGTTGACGAAAATGAGGTGCAAAAAGAATTGCTGTTCAGGAAATTATGGCAGCACTATAATGGTGCTTTGGACGGTAAGATGGTTGCAATTTGGGGGTGTTCATTTAAGCCAGGGACAGCCAGTATTGATAATGCACCTAGTATAAAAATAATTAATGCGCTGGTTGCACAAGGGGTTCAAGTTAATATCCATGACCCAGAAGCAATACCAAATATAAAAAGTTATTATACAGGTGAAAAATTGATCCGTTATTGTAAAACACCGATGGATGCAGCAGCTGGTGCTGATGCGTTATTACTCGTTACTGAATGGCCGCTTTATTGGTCACCTGATTATGAGCAACTTGCTAAATGCATGAATGATCGTTTGATCATTGATGGGAGGAATGTTTTTGATAAAGAGGTCGTTAAACAGCACGGGTTTTATTATTTAGGAGTAGGTCGGTAGAGGTGTGAGTTAAATATGGATATTTTTTCACTTCCAGGTTGGTTCATTAGTCGAAGCAGGCGGATAAAGCGTGCGGTTACGCTGCTATTTGATTTTATTGTTATTACGTTGGCTTTATGGGTATCCTTCTCACTACGGCTAGGTGAGTTTTATTGGCCCGAAGGCAGCGTAATTTGGTTGTTTGCTGTTGCGCCTTTTATAGCAACACCTATTTTTATTAGATTGGGCTTGTATCGAGCGATTATTAGATATATTGGCTTTCACTCGTTATGGGTTGTGGTTAAGGCGGTCTCTCTTTATAGCTTGCTTATTGCTTTTTTTGTTGTGTTGGCGAACATTGAAGTTGTGCCGCGTTCAGTTCACATTATTAATTGGTTGGTGGCTCTCCTTATGGTGGGTGGAAGTCGAATGGTGGTGCGTTGGTGGCTGGCAGGGTTGGCTCCTGCGAATGTAAATGCAGCTCGTAATGTGGTCATTTATGGTGCGGGCTCGTCAGGTATGCAAGTGCTTGGGCAACTAAATGTAAAAAGTGGTATGAAAGTAGTGGCCTTTATTGATGACGAGCCATCACTTCATCGGCGGCAAATGGGTGATGTTCGTGTGCACCCGTTCTCACATTTGAGCCGACTTATTGAGCGACATGGAGTGAAGGATGTGTTATTGGCGATGCCCTCAGTGTCACGGTCTCGCCGTAACCAAGTTATTGCTTTGTTGGAGCCTTACCCAGTAACTGTGAAAACGTTACCAACATTAGCTGAAATTGCCGAGGGTGAAGTAACGGTTGATGATATAAGAGACGTTGAAATTGAAGATTTATTAGGCCGTGATCAGGTATTGCCTAATAAATCTTTGATGGCGAAAAACATACATAATAAAGTTGTGATGGTAACGGGGGCAGGTGGCTCAATCGGAGCTGAGCTGTGTCGTCAAATCTTGCAGCAAAAGCCAAAAGAGATTGTTTTATTTGAACATAGTGAGTTTGCACTTTATATGATAGAGCATGATTTAAAAAATCAGCCGATCAGCGAAGAAGTGGTCATTAAGCCTGTCTTGGGGTCGGTAACGGATTCAGATCGAGTTTTATTAGCTTGTCAGGCGGCGCACGTTGAAACGGTATATCATGCTGCAGCCTATAAGCATGTGCCATTAGTTGAGCAAAACCCAAGAGAAGCAATTAAAAACAATATTCTGGGGACCTTATATACAGCTGAGGCAGCATTAAAGTCGAAGGTTAAGGACTTTATACTGATCTCAACAGATAAGGCTGTGCGGCCTACTAATACGATGGGGGCTTCAAAAAGAATGGCTGAATTGGTTTTGCAGGCATTAAGTAATAAGCATAGAGGCGTATCTGCAACACAATTTGCGATGGTGCGTTTTGGCAATGTGCTCGGCTCGTCAGGCTCCGTCATTCCTCTGTTTAAGAAGCAAATAAAAGAAGGTGGTCCAGTGACTGTGACGGACCCTAAAATTATTCGTTACTTTATGACAATCCCTGAGGCAGCCCAATTGGTTATACAAGCGGGTGCCATGGCAAAAGGTGGCGATGTGTTCGTTTTAGACATGGGCGATCCTGTTAAAATATTAGAATTGGCAAAGCGAATGATTCATTTAAGTGGACTAGAAGTTAAAGGAGATGATACGCCGCACGGAGACATCGAAATAAAGTTCACCGGGTTACGCCCGGGTGAAAAGCTGTATGAAGAGTTATTGATCGGTAATGATGTGAAAAATACAGACCATGAAAAAATCATGCGGGCTAATGAAAGTATGATTCCTTGGGAAGAGCTGAATGTTCTCATTAGGCGTTTGCAGCAAGCGATTAATGACAATGATGATGTTGAAATTAGAGCGGTATTATCAGAAGCAGTGGTTGGTTATAAACCACAATGTGCTATTGCGAATGTGCTGCATTAGACGGTTTTAGTTCGATTTTATAAAGTTTTGTAACTTAACATTGTGATTTAGATAAAAAATAGATAGAATACGCGGCTCTTTGATAGACCCGCATCTCGAGTGAGTGGAATTAAGAAATGAAAACATTTAGCGCAAAAACAGAAGAAGTAGAACACGATTGGTATGTTGTTGATGCCGAAGGTAAAGCGCTGGGGCGCTTGGCCACAGAAATAGCACGCCGTTTACGCGGTAAGCATAAGCCTGAATATACACCTCACGTTGATACGGGCGATTACATTGTTGTCATTAACGCTGAAAAAATTGGTGTGACAGGCAATAAAGAAAAAGACAAGATGTATTATCATCACACAGGTTACATTGGTAACTTAAAGTCTGTTTCTTTAGGTAAGCTTCGTGAAACACACCCAGAGCGTATCATCCAATCAGCTGTTAGAGGCATGTTGCCGAAAAACACATTGGGTAGAAATATGTTCAAGAAAATGAAAGTATTTGTTGGCGCTGAGCATACGCATCAAGCCCAACAACCTAAAACATTAGAACTATAACAAGAGTTTATTATCATGGCACAAACCCAATATTATGGAACTGGTCGTCGTAAAAGTTCAGTTGCACGTGTTTTTGCACGTCCTGGCAAAGGCGAGATTAAAATTAACAATGCAACGCTAGATACTTATTTTGGCCGCGAAACTGATCGTATGATTGTTCGTCAGCCACTAGAAACAGCAGAAGCAATGGAGAAATTTGACCTTCTTATCACTGTAAAAGGTGGTGGAACATCAGGTCAAGCCGGTGCTATTAGATTGGGGATTACCCGGGCATTAATGGAGTTTGATGGCGAGTTACGTCCTGCCCTTCGCAAAGCAGGTTTTGTAACACGTGATTCACGTGAAGTTGAGCGTAAAAAAGTTGGTCTTCACAAAGCGAGAAAACGTCCTCAGTACTCAAAACGTTAATCGTATTGCTTCAAATAAGAGCGAAAGTTCTTACCGTTTTAAAAAAAGCCCATTATTAAAATGGGCTTTTTTTGTGCAAAAGGAAAAGAAATCGGTGTGTTGGTATCTTTTTAAAGGTTGGTCTATACTTCAAACATGATTATTTAGATACTGATTGATGGCAGACTATAAAGAGAAGTATAGGCGTGCATTAAAAGAGCTGGATGAGTCCGAGCAAAAGGCGGCAGATAGTATTCAGGCGTTGTATCAAGTACTAATGTCGATATTAAAAGGAGTTAAAGGGCACCATAAGGCAATAGATAAAGCGATTAACTCGTTACCTAGGAATACGCCCAATGGTGAAGGAGCACCTGTTGAAGCATTAAGTCGTGTAAGAGACTTAGTGATAAGCTATTTTGATAAAGACGATTTACGTTCAGCAATTACCACGTTAGATATTCTGTTAGAAAATTTAAAAATGTCAGATGTATTGGATGATGATGTTGAAATCTTGCAAAAAGATGCCGCTAAGATTCGTACTCCAAATGAGTTAAAAGCTTTTACCCGAAAAGTCGTTAATTTAATAGTTGGGGCGCTTTTTGATAATAGTGGTCCTTCAATTAAAGCTTCTTTAAACGGATTAAAGGGTGATCTAGCACGTCAATTAGGAAGTCTTGAAGCATTAGACGCCGGGCTTGCAGAGTCGATTAAGGTGGCTGGGTTGCATAAAGATATTGAGAGGATTGCTAACTTATCTGACCTTAGTACTTTTCATAAAGAAACTTTTGATGTGCTAGGAAACGGTATTGTAAACAAGAATGAGCTCATTGTTGAGTTCTCTGGGCTTGTTGAAACAGTTATTCATAAGTTGGCTGAACTTTCTTCAGATCTTAGGCAAGCAGGAGCTGAAGAAGCAGATGAATTAAAAGATCGATGGCGTTTGACTGAGTTGATGGGTGGTCAGGTTAAAACATTGCAAGAGTCGGTGTTGCAAGCAGATAATTTAGCGTTATTAAAGACCTTGCTGACCAAACGGCTTGCTGAGTTTAGTCAAACAGTCTCTGAATTTACCGAGGTAGAAAGGCGTCGAGTAGATGAAGTCGAAGGGTATGCATTTTCCGTAGCGAATAAATTAAAAAAAATGGAGTTACAAGTACAAGAGCTGAAATTATCGCTAATACAGGCACATGAAGAAGCACTGGTTGATGTGTTGACGGGGGTTGCAAATAGGCGAGCGTTTGATGAGCGTATTAGGCTCGAGTACGAGCGCTGGAAACGAAATGCAGAGCCTTTGGTGTTGGCCGTGTTAGATATTGACCGTTTTAAAAAAATTAATGATACGTATGGGCACTCTGTAGGTGACAAGGTGTTATGCACGATTAGCCAGTTAATTAATAAGCAGGTACGAGAAAGTGATTTCTTTGGTCGAATTGGCGGCGAAGAATTTGCTGTTATTTTTACAGGTAGTGACCTTGATAGTGGGTTAAAAAGGTTAGAGCAATTTCGAAAAAGTGTAGAAGATTGCAAGTTTGGTTATCAAGGTAAACGACTTACAATAACAATGTCTGTTGGTTGTGCCGAGTTTGCTCCTGGAGATACGGTAAGTGATGTCTATGGAAGGGCTGATCAGGCCTTGTATAAAGCTAAAAGTTTAGGAAGGAACCAATGCTTGAGTGAGCGGGCAATATAATCCTTAAATGTTTGGCGTAGTTAGCGGCGCGCTTGTAATGTCGTTATGGCTTGGTGAGTGCTTAAAAAAATATTTTCCGTGCCTATCTTTTGTAGAAACTCAGTATCTTTCAGCTTATCCATAACCGGACCTTTTATTTCAGCTAAGTGTAGCTGAATGTTGGCTTTTTCAAGTCGGTAAAGAATGTCACTTAAGGATTGTAGCGCGCTGGTGTCAATAAAGCTTATCGACTGACAAATAAGTACAATATGGTTAATCGACTGGTTGTCCGCAACCAACCCCATAATATTGTCTTCAAGGTAGTTTGTGTTAGCAAAATAAAGGTTTTCGTCAACGCGTATGGCAAGAATTTCTTTATCCGTTTTTACTTTATAGCGCTTGATGTTTCTATAATGCTCAGAGTTTCCCACTTGCCCAACTACAGCAATATGAGGTTGGCTGCTTCTATGTAGGTATAAGCCAATAGAGATAATAATGCCAGCCAGAATGCCGCTTTCTACATTAATAAATAACACAGTAAGAAAAGTTATTAACATCAAAGTGGCCTCTGTACGGTCGTAGCGCCATGTGTGTTTAAGGGTGTGTGTGTCAATGAGAGGTAGTACGGCAAATATAATAACTGCACTGAGTGCAGCCTTTGGTAAAAAAAAGAATAAGGGTGTTAAAACAGACAGCGTCAAACCAACTAAACAAGCCGTAATAATAGACGCCAAGGGGGAGTTAGCGCCGGCGGTGAAATTAACCATCGAACGACCAAAACCTCCAGCTACTGGATAGCCACCACTAAGAGCTGATGAGACATTGGCAGCACTGAGTCCTAAGAGTTCCTTATTCGCATCGATTTTTTGTCGTTTCTGCCCAGCCATGGATTTTGCAATAGAAACACTTTCTAGATAACCAATTAAAGCGATAAGCAGAGCAGAGGGAAGGAGTTGTTTAAATAGTTGCTCATCGTAATTAGGCAGAATAATATGAGGAAGCCCTGGTGGAATATAACCAACCACGGATACCTCAAATCGTGTATTTAAATGGAAATAATAAACAACAAGAGTGCCAGTAACGGCAACAATAAGAGGGCCAGAATTCGATATAAACTTTATGCTGTTTGGGTTAAATGCTCTTTTCTTTAAGAGGTTTGCTAAAGGGCCTTTAAACCACCATAGAAGCATTAAGCTGCAAACTCCGAGGATGCTTGTTACTAGGTGTCCTTGGGGAAGTTGGGTAACGATATGGGTTATAGCCTGGTAAGGGGCGAGCCCTTCGGTGATGTTTAAACCAACAATATGTTTTACTTGGCTTAAGGCGATAATGATAGCTGAGGCGCTAATAAACCCGGAAACAACGGGGTGACTTAGAAAATTTATAATACTACCTAACCTAGCTGTTCGCATTAATAGCAAGATGATGCCAGTTAATAAAGCCAGAGTGTTTGCTGCGTTTATTACTTCGTCAATATTGCTGATGCCTAATTCGGCGATAGTGGCGCCTGTCATTAACGACATAATACCGACCGGCCCAATGGCCAATGTTCGACTACTGCCGAAAGCGGCGTATAAAATGATTGGAAGAACGGATGAATACAGGGCTACTTCGGCGGGGAGGCCTGCCAACAGACCATATGCCATAGATTGAGGAATAAGGACAATAGCAACAATGACGCCAGCAATTAAATCCCCCTTTAATTGAGCGGTTTGGTACGTCTTGATCCAGCTTGGTAGAAGCATGATGTAAAACCTTATTGCGCCGTATTTTTATCATTCGTAACGCACCTGAGCTAAATGCAGGGGTAACGTTCTTTGACAGAATTTATAGGTATATTAAATTAGCATAAATATATAATAACTTTATTAAGCTGTTGTTTAAAATTGACTTCAATCATTTTTTTTGTTGCAATGCAATAAAATTATAATAAAATCAATCAGTTAAAAAATATATATTGTTGCTTTTTTGCAAAAACACTGTATTATTCATTTTAAGAGCAAGGAGAGGGGAAAGACAGTTTCTTTTGTAGTTAGAAGAGCTGCATAAAAAATAATAATAAAAATAAAAACTAGGGGGCTTTTAGCCCCTTTTTTTGCCTGAAATAAATGTTCTGGAGGCTTTGGTTTAAAGCGTTAAGGTTTGGGTCCCCTGTTCACTGGCAAGCAAAACAGTATCAGCCGACCGGTTAGCGAATAGGCCTGTTGTTACAACACCGGTAATGTTATTGAGTGTGTTTTCCAGTTTCATTGGCTCTAAAATATCTAAACGGTGAATATCTAAAATGACGTTGCCGTTATCAGTAATAAAATTTTCTCGCCAGACGGGCTGACCACCAAGTGCTGATATGGTTCGAGCAACATAACTTCTAGCCATCGGAATGACTTCTACAGGTAGCGGAAATTTGCCCAATCGAGAGACTAACTTGCTGTGGTCGGCAATACAAATAAAGTGTTTGCTGGCGGCGGCAATAATCTTTTCACGGGTCAAGGCACCACCGCCTCCTTTTATGAGTTCTAAATTCGTATTAATTTCATCGGCTCCATCAACATAAATATCTAAAGTGCCCACGGCATTTAAATCAAGAACCGGGATGCCTAAAGCCAATAATCTTTCTGTGCTGGCCTCTGAACTTGAAACGGCACCTTCAAATTGATGCTTAAGAGGAACCAATAAATCAATAAAGTGGTTGACCGTTGAGCCGGTACCAACGCCTAAAATACGGCAGTTCTTTACGTACGGGATAGCGGCTTGTGCAGCTAGTTTTTTTAAGTCGTTTTGCATGAGTAAAAGATTGGCGTTAGTTGTTAAGAAGTATTCGTATGATATATCGCATCTAAGCGTAGTTAGAAGTTATTTAATCATCATTTTTTATAATGCATCGGATGAGTCGCCTAGTAGGCGTTGTTTTGCCTTGGCTGAAAAGCAGACCACTCCAAGCTCTGTGACGATGGCATCTAATGGAACATCCCAGGCTTCAGGCTTAATAGTATCAACCATTTGCAGGCTATAAGCGATACCCACTAAGAGCGGTTTTTTTTTGCATGCCGGACTCAACATAAAATTGAGTGTACGGTCATAGTAGCCGCCACCCATACCTATGCGATGGCCTAGCTGGTCAAAACCCACTAAAGGAATGAGTATGCTGGTTAATAATTTAGCAGGTAAATAGAGCTGTTTGGCAGGCTCGGGGATATTGAATCGATTGTTTTCCAATGGATCGCCCCATAGATAAGAAGAGAATCTAAGTCTTTGCTTATTTAAAGCCGGGAGATAGTGTTTGCAGCGGGTCTTTGAGCAAGCTTGTATGAATAAATCGAGTGTTGGTTCACCATCATTAGCGAGGTAACTCGCAACACTTGAGGAGCGAAGAAGAAGCCCTGTTTTTAACAAATGTTGGTTGATACTGTAATCAAATCGGGCTCTATCAGAGGTCGAAATAGTGTTACGTCTGCGTCGTAATGATTGTCTTAAGGAAGGTATTAATTGGGTCATAAAATAGGGCGCTTCCCGCCAGTGCCGTATTCAGGTTTCTACCTTGAACCGATAGGTTCAAGTGGGAGTCGGACATTTGCATTAGGCTTCTCTATGTAGAGCGTGCACACCAACAAAATGATCTGTCTTCCCGGGTAGGTAATTAGGTCCAAGGGCATTTCACCTTAACTCGAACACCGCAGGAAACGCACTGACAGTGTAACCCTATGAAAAAAAATTAACAGTATATTTTTTACATTTAAAGAGAGATAAAAAATATTTTTATTATTTTACAGCTGATCAAGATGTTTTCTAAAGAGTGTAAAGCCGCTTCGTTTTGCAGCTAAGGTTAAACAGATTGCGGTTGATGTCGTATGAAGCCTATCTAATTTAATGAGTAGGGCAAATTAAAGTTAAAGTAGGAAAACTATTTACCGAAGGCGTCTATGGCAAAGTCTAGTTTATTTTGAAGGGCGATTATTTTGTCACTAATATTTAAAGAGGCGCCGCTTTTTTTTTGGTTTTCAACTAAAAAATCATGTGTGATATTGAGGCCAGCCATTACGGCTATGCGGTCTAAGCCTACTACTCGTCCGGATTTTTTAATGCTTTGCATTTTTTCATCTAAAAACCGAGCAGAAGACTCAAGCCCTGCTCGCTCATTTTCAGAGCAGCTGACTCGGTATTCTTTATCTAGTAGGTGTAAGGTGACAGTCGTGGAAGTTGACATGCTTATATTTCCATTAATTTAAGCCTAGAAATCATTGACTCAATACGCGTTTTAGCTTTTTCAGTTTTATCCATTAAAGCACTGCGTTGTTGAATGAGATCGGCTTGCTGGCTCTTGAGTTGTTGGTTTTCTTCATGCAGGTTTTGGCACACTTGAACAAGTGCGTCAATTTTCTGCTCAAGGTGTTGCAAGTCAATTTCTGGGTTTTGTTCTTTATTCACAAGATAAATAGTAGGTGTGATTGCTGAGAAGGTCAATACCGTTAGTAATATAGTCGGTAAGTTTTGGTGCCTCGGTCACGTAATGATAGCATAGCCACATTGATAAATTGTTTGGAGTGGGCAGTGAAACGTTTAGGTAATTATGAGGATTTGCAGTTAATTTTTGATGAGCATGATGCTGGTATGAATGTGTCTGAAGCACATGGCTTGGCGTCAGGCATGCTATGTGTGCAATTTGATGCAGACTTTAATCGTTGGATAAGTGCAATATTTGATACGGAAGATCAGCTAAAAGCCTTAACGAATGAGGATAAACAAGGCTTAATTGGTTTGTTTCAAGGTACATTGGAATTGCTCAAAACCGATGAGTTTATTTTTGACTTGTTGCTACCCGATGAGGAAGAACGGATTGGTGTGCGGGCAGTTGCCATGAGTGAATGGTGCCAGGGTTTTTTATATGGCGTGGCTTATATGGGGGTCGGTGATGATAAAGATTGGAGTGAGGACTGTAGAGGCATATTAAGAGATTTAATGGAGATTTCACGTTTAGATGCCGACAACTCAGATGAGTCAGATGAGCAAGCGTTTATGGAGTTACAAGAATACGTGCGGATGGGCGTGCAAATTTTAATGCAAGAACTGCAACCAGATAGCGATTCATCAACGGAACAACCAACGCTTCACTAGCGAGATATAAAGGAGGCTTTGTGATAGAAGAGCAAAAAGAATTTGCCCGTAGAAGGCAGCAATTTTTACGCATGGTGGGTGAAGGGAATATTGCGGTGATCGCCAGCGCATCTATTATGCAACGTAATAGCGATGTGGAATTTCATTTTCGTCAAAACAGTGACTTCTTTTATTTAAGCGGTTTTGATGAGCCTGAATCGGTGATTGTGTTTGTACCAGGTAGGGAGCAAGGCGAGTATGTTTTATTTTGCCGAGAATATGATGAGAAAACCGCTTTATGGGTAGGGGCGAGTGCGGGCTTAGAAGGCGCGGTTCGTGATTATGCTGTAGATGATGCATTTCCGATTGATGATATCGATGATATTTTGCCTGGCTTATTGGAAAATAAAAATCGGTTGTATTTCCCAATGGGGGCACAGCCTGATTTTGACCAACAATTGATGGATTGGTCTCAGCAAGTAAGAGGCCGCTCTAGGGCAGGGGTATCAGCACCCGCAGAGTTTATTTCGTCAGATCATATTTTGCATGAAATGAGGCTTATAAAGTCAGCACAAGAAATTAAATGGATGAAAAAGGCGGCAAAAATATCAGTTAAAGCACATATTAAGGCTATGCAATCTTGTCGTCCGGGGATGTATGAATATCAAGTTGAGGCAAACCTTAAGCACTGTTTTATGAGTCATGGCGCACAGCAAGAAGCCTACCCAGCGATTGTCGGTGGTGGGCATAATGGATGTGTTCTGCATTACATAGATAATAATGCCGTATTAAATGATGGTGATTTATTGTTGATTGATGCGGGTTGTGAATGGAAAAAATATGCATCTGACATTACCCGAACTTTCCCCGTAAATGGTGTGTTTAATGAAGAGCAAAAAGCGCTCTATCAATTAGTGTTAGATGCCCAGTACGCAGCTATAGAGCAAGTTAAACCCGGTAACCATTGGAACGACCCGCATGATGCTGCGGTTGAGGTGTTAACAAAAGGTTTGGTTAGGCTTGGTTTATTGCAAGGTAGCTTGTCAACATTGATTAAAAATGAGGCCTATAAGCCGTATTATATGCATCGTACAGGGCATTGGTTAGGGATGGATGTACACGATGTTGGGGATTATAAATTAGATGATCAATGGCGCTTGCTGGAGCCCGGCATGGTGTTGACCGTTGAGCCTGGTTTGTATATTCACCCAAATGCTAATGAAGTCGATAAAAAGTGGCGTGGGATTGGGATACGCATTGAAGATGATGTGCTTGTCACTAAAAAAGGGCATGAAGTGTTGACTGATAGTGTGCCTAAAGAAATTAAAGACATCGAGTCGCTGATGAGCAAGGTTAATGACGACTGATTACGATCTTATTATTATTGGCAGTGGGATGGTCGGTGCATGTCTAGGTTTGGCGCTGAGCCAGACATCGCGCCGTGTTGCTATTGTAGAGGCAAAGACCATCGATGAAAAACAAGCCGATAGTGTAGGGAAAAGAGCAATAGCCTTGTCTTGGGGTAGTAGGGAAATTCTTGAACGGTTAAATAGTTGGCAAGAGCTGAGTGATGAAGCGATGCCAATACGGCATATACATGTTTCCGATAAAGGACGTTTTGGTAAAACGAGACTGTCAGCACAAAACCAGCAGGTTGAGGCGCTGGGGTATGTGGTAGAGGCTAGGTGCATTGAGTCGGTTGTTTCGACCAGGTTGGCAGCTACCACGGTTGATGTTTTATCGCCGGCAACGCTAAGTGATTATACGGTTAATGACAACGGTGTAGAGGTGATTGTTAGTGTTAATGGGAAAGAGCAAACACTGTCTTGCAAACTATTAGTTGGTGCGGATGGCGGGCTGTCAAAAGTTCGTCAACTAGGCCCTTTTGAATTAAAAGAATATCCTTACGATCAGCAAGCGATCACGGGCTTAATACATGTTGAGTCAGATGAAAATGACGTTGCTTATGAGCGGTTTACTAGCGAAGGTCCAATTGCGATGTTGCCGCATTTTGATGGGCTTTATTCGTTAGTTTGGACAATGCCGTCTAGTATAGCCGAACAGGTGAAAAACCTATCAGAGGACGCTTTTCTGCAGAGGTTGCAATTACGCTTTGGGCAGTGGTTAGGGGAGTTGTCGCTAGCGGGAAGCTGCCAAATGTTTCCATTGAGTCTGTCGCATGTCCCGCAGAATATTTCAAATCGAGTAGTGTTGATTGGTAATGCTGCACACCAACTTCATCCAGTGGCAGGGCAAGGGTTTAATCTTGGCCTGCGTGATGCAGCCATGTTAGCAGGGGTGATCATCTCAGCGCAGCAAGATGAGGAGCTTGATGATGTGCTTGAAGTCTATGCGCGACATCGCAAAACAGACCAAGCATTAATAACAGGGTTTACCGACAGTGTGATTAAATTATTTTCAACAGATAACGCGGCGCTGAGTGTGATGCGAAATAGTGGTTTGTTAATGTTGGACAACATCCCCTTGTTGAAGAACGAGTTTGCGCGACAGGCTATGGGCTTAGGCGCTCCAATCGCAAGGTTAAAGGTCAGTTAATGAGCGAAAAAAAATACCAAGTAGCGATTATTGGTGGCGGCATAACGGGAGCAACAATGGCTTGTTTGTTGGCTGAAAAAGGCATCTCGGTTGCCCTGGTGGATGCTGGTGATCCATCTGCTGAATGGCCTCAGGAGAGTTATGATTTACGTGTTTCTGCACTCACCCTTGCCTCGATTAACGTGTTTAAATCATTAGGGGTTTGGGACGAGATTGTTCAATTGGGTGAGCAACCAATTGAAAAAATGTATGTGTGGGATCATTTCGGTAGTGGTGAGTTAGCCATCGATTCGGCCGAGGCTGGTGAAATGCAGATGGGTGCGGTGGTGGAAAATCGCATTACTGTCTTAGCGTTATGGAAAAAACTACAGCAGTTAAAAAGCTGCGATGTTTTTAAATTAACGCAATTGATGAGTTTTGAGACTAATGAAGATGGTGTGTCGATTCAGTTGTCAAAGAATACCCAGATCAACGCCCAGCTATTGGTGGGCGCTGATGGATCAAATTCTAAAATACGGCAACTAAGTGGAATAGAGCACTATGGTTGGAGTTATCAGCAAAAAGCGCTGGTGGCGACAATTAAACCGGAAAAACCACACCAAAATACTGCTTGGCAGCGGTTCTTGCCAGAAGGTCCTTTAGCTTTATTGCCTTTACGAGATGGTTTGATCTCTATTGTTTGGACATCGTCGGTGGAAACAACAGAAGGTTACTTAGCCTTGTCGGACTCGGATTTTTGTAGAGCGTTAGTAGAGGCGTCTGAGCAGCAGCTTGGTAAGCTTGAGTTGGTAAGCCAACGCGGAGCATTTCCATTAGCGTTACAGTTTTCATCGCAATATTGTCAGCAGAGAATGGTTTTGATTGGTGATGCGATTCACACCATTCATCCGCTTGCAGGGCAAGGCGCAAATTTGGGGCTCAAAGATGCTACGGTATTAGCCGATGCGGTGTTAAAAGCACATATAGCAAAACGCGATATAGCCAGTCAGCAGGTATTGCGACGTTATGAGCGTCAGCGTAAGGGCGACAATTTGTTAATGATGGGCATTATGGATGGCTTTAAACGGCTTTTCGCTGCAGATCAATCACTTATTAAGCTGACTAGAAGTTCGGGTATGGGTTTGATTAACCAGTCGGCGTTATTGAAAAACCAAATTTGCAAATATGCAATGGGGGTTTAAGTTCAATCAGTTATCAGTAGGCCCGAAATAGACAGTGTGTGTTCGGCCGCCTTTCTGCCAATAGACGTTAAATATCCGCCATCTTTTTTGTCGATTAACCCTTTATCGAATAAGCGAGCGGCGGCATCAATAGTTGCTGGGCTAGCGTCGTGATGTATTTTTATGCCCTGCTCGGTATTGCTAAGATCGTACTGTATAAGGATGTTAAGTTCATCAATGAGTTCTTGGTTGAATTTCATTATTAATCCCCCTAAGTTGGACCGCATACATTCTTTTTAATGTGGGTGAAACAGTAACACTATTTTTCAGTGTGGGCAAAAAGATCCGATGGCTTGAAAATTTTTGTTGATGGAAATAGTGACTTTAGCAGGGTACAATGGATTATCAATTAACCTCTTTTGGGAGAGATCGGTATAACACCGACGCCGAAGGCGCAATTCGCTCGGAATCGCTCAGGCAAATGGACCATAAGAGAATTTACCGGCTTGCCGGTAATCAGTTGACTCTGGAGAGAGGTTAGGCGGATACGTTTAGCCCACCGAAGAGGCAAGAGGGCAAAAGCTCTTAAACTTTCAGGTTTTGGACAGAGGGGCGGCATGTGGTTTCCGCGTGCCGCCCTTTTTTTGTGCGGAGAAATTAGATGACTAAAAAGACAATTTTAAATGATGCGCACCGTGAACTGGGTGCCCGAATGGTGGATTTTGGCGGCTGGGATATGCCAGTAAATTATGGTTCGCAAATAGATGAACACCATGTGGTCAGACAATCGGTTGGCATGTTTGATGTGTCGCATATGACTGTTATTGATATTAATGGCGCGCAAGCGAAAGCTTTTTTACAATACCTGTTAGCGAATGATGTGGCGAAGCTAGCTCGACAGGGAAAAGCTTTATATAGTTGCATGCTGAATGAAGCAGCGGGCATTATTGATGACCTTATTGTTTATTTTTTAGACGATAATAATTATCGTCTAGTGGTTAATGCTTCAACGCGAGAGAAAGATTTAGCGTGGATTGAAAAGCAAGCCGATACATTTGAAGTGACCGTGACTGAGCGGCCTCAATTGGCAATGATTGCAGTACAAGGTCCAAAGGCTCGTCAAAAAGTTTGCCCATTATTACCGGAGCGGTTAGGGCTGTCGGCAGCTGAAATTAAACCATTTAGTGCCTGTTGGTATGGTGAGTGGTTTATTGGCAGAACCGGCTACACCGGAGAGGATGGCTTTGAGATTATACTGCCCGAAGAGAAAGCAGAAGGTTTTTGGAAACAGTTAATCGAAGTGGGTGTTAAACCGTGTGGTTTGGGCGCAAGAGATACGTTAAGGCTGGAAGCAGGTATGAATTTATACGGTCAAGATATGGATGAAAGCAAACATCCTCTAGAGTCTGGCTTAGCATGGACGGTAGCCTTTCAACCTGAAAACCGTCACTTTATTGGCCGTTCAGCGCTTGAAACGATAAACGCTAACGGTGTCAGCGATCAGTTTGTAGGTCTGCTGCTAGAAGATAAAGGCATTCTCAGAGGGCATCAAAAAGTCGTCTTGCAAGATGGCTCTACTGGCGAAATAACCAGTGGCGGGTATTCGCCGACAATGGAACGTTCTATTGCGCTGGCACGTGTACCAGCAAATATTGCTGAAACATGTAAAATTGATATTCGTGGCAAACTTAAAACGGCAAGGGTAGTCAGCCCTTGTTTTGTTCGTCATGGGGACGTACAGGTAACGTTATAACAACATCAAGCGAAATGATCGCTTAAACGAAATAAGTGCCCTTGGGGACAAAGAGAGGAAAAAACATGTCAAATACACCTGATGATAGAAAATATGCGGATTCTCATGAATGGGCATTACTGGAAGCCGATGGTAATATTCGCGTTGGGATAACCGATCATGCGCAAGAACTATTGGGGGATTTAGTTTTTGTTGAGTTACCTGAGGTTGGCCAAGCTGTTGGTAAAGGCGATGAGTGCAGTGTTGTTGAGTCGGTAAAGGCGGCGTCAGATATCTATAGCCCCGTAACAGGGGAAATTGTAGCGGTTAATGACGCATTAGAAGATAGTCCAGAAGCAATTAATGAGTCACCATATGACGAGGGTTGGATTTTTGTCGTAAAACCAACTGATGCCAGTGAGCTGGATGATTTATTGGCTGCTGAAGGCTACGAAAACTTAATCGACGACGAGTAATAATATGCCCTTTATTCCCCATTCAGAGCAAGATATCGAACAAATGCTATCGGTCATTGGCGCGGATAGTATTGAAGACTTGTTTGATGAAATCCCGGCAGATTTACGGTGTGGTGATTTAGAGAAAATCCCACAAGGTATGAACGAGATGGAAGTGACTCGTCTACTTCGAGACCGTGCGGCACAAGATGGCTTGCCATTATGCTTCTTAGGTGCCGGTGCTTACGAACACCATATACCTGCTGCTGTTTGGGAAATAACCACGCGCGGTGAGTTTTATAGTGCGTATACACCCTATCAAGCCGAAGCTTCGCAAGGAACCTTGCAGTTGTTGTATGAATTTCAGTCGATGATGGCCAGTTTAATGGGCATGGATGTATCAAATGCATCGCTGTATGACGGTGCTTCGGCACTCGCTGAGGCTGTCCTAATGGCGGTGCGTGCGAATAAAAAGTCTAAATCACGGAAAATATTAATGCCGGTGACGACGAACCCTGTTTATCGTTCAGTAACAGAGGCGATTGTCAACAATCAAGATATTGAGCTGGTGGCCGTGCCGTATGATTCAGAAACGGGCCAAACTGATTTAAATGCGCTCGACTCGTTTTCAGGCGAAGATTTTTCTGCCTTGGTGATTCCCCAGCCTAACTTTTTTGGTGTGATAGAAAACGTAGATGCTTTAACTGCATGGGCAGCTGAGAATAAAATGCTGTCAATCGCTGTGGTTAACCCAGTAGCCATGGCATTGTTAAAGCCACCAGGTGAGTGGGGGCAAACAGGAGTTGACATTGTTTGTGGGGAAGGCCAGCCACTGGGTGTTCCGTTGGCGTCAGGCGGGCCGTATTTTGGCTTTATGTGCTGTAAACAAAAGCATGTTAGACAAATGCCTGGTCGAATTATTGGTCGGACAACAGATCTAGATGGTAAAGAAGGGTTCACTTTAACGTTGCAGGCCCGCGAGCAGCATATTAGGCGTTCAAAAGCGACATCAAATATTTGTACAAACCAAGGGTTATTGGTAACAGCGGCAACTATTTATATGTCCTTGCTTGGTCCAGAGGGACTTAAAAAAGTAGCACTCAATTCACATAAAAACACCCAACTTTTACGCAATTGCTTGCAAACTATAAAGGGTGTGAAAACAGTGTTTAATGCTCCCAACTTTCATGAATGCGTTCTTCAGTTAGACATGGACGTTAAACAATTAATTGATACGTTGGCGCGAGAGCACCATATTTTGGCTGGTTTTGAAGTGTCTGCGCATTACCCTGAATTAGGTAATGCCTTGATGGTTTGTGCTACTGAAACACGCACAGAAAACGACATTGAGCAATTTGCAACGACGCTCGATACATTATTAAACGGATAGGAGAAATAACCATGGCAACAATTACACTACAAAGTAATGAGATTCATACAAACGGCGATGTTCCTGCAGTGGGTTCAAACGCGCCAGACTTCAGCCTAACAACTAAAGAGTTGGCCGATGTATCGCTCGCAGATTATGCCGGTAAAAAGAAAATAATTAGCATTGTGCCAAGCTTGGACACACCAACTTGTCAGCTATCAACCAAAAAATTGAATGAATACGCTAAGAGCCACCCTAATACAGTGATTCTTGTTGTATCGGCGGATTTACCATTTGCAATGTCGCGCTTTTGTGGCGACGAGGGCTTAGAAAATGTCGTTACCTTGTCAATGATGCGCGATCGTAACTTTGCAAAAGATTATGGTGTGCTGATTGGTGATGGACCGCTGAAAGGTATTACAGCGAGAGCGTTAATTAGTTTAGATGAAAACAATAATGTAAAAACGTCAGAATTGGTGGCTGAAATTGCCGATGAGCCGGATTACGAGACAGCATTAGCCGCACTATAAAAGAGATAAATTTGACATGCTGATATTCGAGCAATCGCACAGTGGGCGGGCGTCAAACGCTCAGTTGCCGCAAGATAATGATGCTTTGGCTTCATTGCCTGCAGACGCCTTAAGAACCTCCAAGCCAAATTTACCTGAGGTTTCAGAAATGCAGGTGGTGCGTCATTTTACGCGCTTATCTCAGAAAAACTTCTCGATAGATACGCATTTTTACCCGTTGGGTTCTTGTACGATGAAATACAACCCACGTGCCTGCAATACGCTAGCGAGTCTACCTGAATTTACTGGGCGGCACCCACTTGGGCCTAGCTTGCACGGTCAGGGGTTTTTATCGTGTATGTATGAACTACAAGGCATGTTAAAAGAGGTTACAGGGATGCAGGCAGTCTCTTTGTCTCCTGCGGCCGGTGCTCAAGGTGAGTTCGCGGGTGTGGCGATGATTAAAGCCTATCACGATGAGCGTAACGATACGGCGCGTTGTGAAATCTTAGTCCCTGATGCGGCACATGGTACTAACCCAGCATCGGCTGTTATGTGTGGTTATAAAGTGCGAGAAATTCCCACTGGAAAGAATGGTGATGTTGATATTGAGGCGCTAAAAGAGGCGATTGGCCCGCAAACTGCGGGCATTATGTTGACAAATCCAAGTACGTTAGGTGTCTTTGATCGTAAAATAAAAGAGATCGCTGGCATTGTGCATGATGCCGGGGGGTTGTTGTATTACGATGGGGCTAACTTGAATGCCATTTTGGGTAAAGTACGCCCCGGTGATATGGGTTTTGATGTGATTCATATGAACTTGCACAAAACGTTCTCTACACCACATGGTGGTGGTGGGCCAGGGGCAGGGCCAGTAGGCGTCAGCAAGCGCTTGAAACCGTACTTGCCAGTACCAATTGTTGGTAAGAAAGAAGGGCAGTACGTGTTATTAGATGAACAAGATTGCCCTAAGACGATTGGTCGCTTGTCTGCTTTTGCAGGTAATGCGGGTGTTTTGTTACGAGCTTATATCTATGCAAAAATGCTCGGTAGAGAGGGGATGTCACGTGTTGCAGACTTTGCGACCTTGAATGCAAACTATTTATTGAAACGTTTAATGGCGGCAGGTTATGACGCTGCATACCCTGAGCGGCGTGCTACACACGAATTTATTCTAACGCTTAAAAAACAAGCAAAAGAACTTGATGTAACGGCGATGGATGTGGCGAAACGTCTCTTGGATTATGACTTCCATGCGCCAACAACCTACTTCCCATTGTTAATACCTGAGTGTTTGTTAATTGAGCCAACAGAAACTGAAGCTAAAGAAACGCTCGATAAATTTGTCGACACGATGGCGAAAATTTTAGATGAAGCAAAAATGCAGCCAGAAAGCTTAAAAAATGCGCCTTATAGTCTACCTGTAAGACGCTTAGATGATGTCAAAGCGGTTAAACAGTTGGATGTAGTATGGCAGGAGTTAAATTAATGAGTGCTGTAGAGTCAAAGGATATAAATGCCGAAGCGGGTGCTGACATGAACGCTAAGCCTCAATCAGCATTAATTTGTGGCTCAATGGCATTTGATACGATTATGGTGTTTCCTGATAAATTTCAACACCATATATTGCCCGATAAAGTACATATGTTGAATGTATCCTTTTTTGTACCTGAGTTACGCCGTGAGTTTGGTGGGTGTGCAGGCAATATTGCTTATAACTTACACTTGTTGGGTGAAAACGCATTGCCCATGGCAACAGTGGGTAAAGATTTCGCTTCTTATGCGCAATGGATGCTTAAAACAGGCGTAAAGCAAGACTATCTAAAAGTGCTGGAAGATGACTTTACCGGTCAAGCTTATATCACCAGTGATATGGATGATAACCAAATTACTGCTTTTCATCCTGGTGCAATGGGACGCTCCGAGCTTAACAAGGTGCCTAGCGATGCGAATATAAGCATTGGAATAGTCTCCCCGGATGGTAAAGCAGGGATGATTGAACATGCTAAGCAATTTGTTGAAGCGGGTATTCCATTTGTTTTTGACCCGGGTCAAGGTATGCCAATGTTTGATAGCGATGAATTAAAAACGTTTATTGAACAAGCAACATGGGTGACTTTAAATGATTATGAAGCGGCGATGTTGCAAGAAAAGACGGGCCTTTCACCACATGAAATAGCTGAGCAAGTAGAGGCATTAATTATTACTAAAGGCGCAGAAGGGTCGTTGGTTTATACCAAGACGGAGCGTATCGATATTCCGCCTGCAAAAGCAACAGCATTGGTCGACCCTACAGGGTGTGGTGATGCTTATCGCGGTGGCTTGCTATACGGCTTGATGAATGGCTTGGATTGGGAAGTAACAGGGCGTATTGCGGGGCTAATGGGGGCGATTAAAATAGCCCATGCGGGTACGCAAAACCATGTTGTGACGCTAGATGAGCTCAAAATGCAGTATGCAGAACAGTTTGGCGGCTCATTTTAAAGAAGTTGTTATAAAAGGGGTGTAGGACGACCTATATCGTCGTGCAATGACGAGATTAAGCCCTAAAGCTAACCAAGCCGTTATCAACGGCTGGTTAACAGTATTGGCTAACATGAGTCGCGAAATACACGACTCATATTAGCTATTGTTACAGCGAAGCGGTCATTTATTTTTTAAATGAGTTAAAAAATTGCTGAGTTGCTTCAATGTTGTTTGCCATTATTTTCTTAAAAGCGTTAGTAATGTGATAAAGGTCTGTTGGTTTGCCTTCAATAATTCGTTTATAGAAAATACCTGTTTCTTTTGTTGCTTTAGAGGCACCTTCAACAAGCGTTTCGTTTAGCTCGGTTGCGTGTGTAATGGCCTCTTTAGACTTGGTTTCTAGTTCATCTATGGTTGTCATAATCTGTTCCTTTGTTAAATGATGCGGTGCACAATATCTCATGCTATATCTTTTATGTCAACACAAGAATATAAATTTTATTGGCGTGCTGGGTCTCTAGTTAGCTTATGAAAACAGCTTGCTGAGGCTAGCCTAGCCAGTAGTTTTCACAGCCTTAAATGGCGGTTAATCGGCTGTGCTGATAGAAATGGAGGCTCTTTAAATACTAGAGCCTCCGTTGAAAGTTAAAGTTAAGAGCTGACTGAAGAACAGTTACCTTTTAGGTCTTTAATGAGCGATTAATTGTTAATTAAGCTGCTATGAAGCTGGTTTGACAATAAATTTGAATAATAAGGCAGTTATTGCAATGCTCCAGACGATAACAGCACCGCTGGGTAAATCAAATAATGATGAGCCAATTAAGCCAAACCCATAACCGGTGGCACCAATGAGAAAACCAATTAAGAGTGGTTTTTTATGCCCCAGGCTACCCAGTGCAGGAATAATTAAGCTCGCAAACACTAGATACACCCCGATCAGTTGAACAGAGTTGGTAACCGCTAACGCAAATAAAATGTAAAAAACAAGATTACCTAAGCGGTTTCGAAAGTTAAATAATAGCCAGACAATTAAGCAGGTTACCAAGGCCGTAGGTAAAAGTTGATCACTAGTGGTCCATAATATTTGACCGACCAGTAAGTCTTTCAGTGAATCACCGCCATGTGGGTTATTAGCAAGCAGCAAAATACTAGCGGTAGCGGCTAAGATAAAACTAATGCCAATAAGGGCTTCTTGGTGTTTTCCCCAGTGCTTTTCGGCCCAGCTTAAGCCTAATGCGCCGATTAAAGAAGCAGATAAAGCGGCGACTTGAACCTCCCAGCCATGTGCTTCCCAGCCAAAATGCCAGGCTACGATAACCCCTAAACCAGCCATTTGTGCAATAGCTAGATCAATAAAAATAATGCCGCGTTTTAGAACTTCTTGCCCAAGGGGGACATGCGTTGCGAGGACCAGTAGGCCGACAATAAATGCCGGCCCAATAATCGAAAGTTGAAGTCCTTCAATGTTCATGATGTAACATTTAATAATTGACTGAGGAGTCGATCAAACCAATTAATTAGAGTTTCATTATTATCAGGGCTGAGGGGTAAAGCAATGGCGGGGAGCGCCGTTTTACTGCTTAGCCAACGTGCCGATTTATCACTTTGGTAACTAGCATAAAGTAACATCTGAGCAGGTTCTTTTTTCAATGTGCTTAGTACCTTAGCAAGGTGAGTGCTACTTGCTGGAATACCGGGTTTTGGCTCTAGAGTTGCTACTTGCTTTAAACCTAACCAGCTTGATAGATAGACCCAATTATTATGGCTTACAACGATAGGTTTATCGCGTAATGGTTTGCTTCGCTGTTCCCATTGCTGCATTGCCTGTTGCCATTGCTGAGTAAAGGTTGCTAGGTTGTGTTGGTAATATGCTTGATGAGAGGGATCAATCATTGCTAGCCTGTCAGCTAAGGCCACGGAGACTTGAGCGATGCGTTTAGGATCTAGGTGAAAGTGAGGGTTTCCGGCAGCATGAATATCACCGAGACTACGATCAAGCACGGTTGGTTTGTCCATCAGGCTAACGTAGTCAGCAGCCATAAAATAGCCTGTTTGACCGACCTGCACATTAGGGTTAGCAGATTTACGTAGTAATAAAGGAAGCCAGCCTGTTTCGAGGTCTGCACCTGTGCAAACTAACAGGTCGGCGCGGCGCATTCTGGCAATCAGGCTAGGGCGTGCTTGTATATGATGAGGGTCTTGCATCGCAGTTGTAGCGCTGTTGACGTGTACTTTATCACCACCGAGAGCTTTAGTTAGCGCTGCCCATTCAGGTTCACATGCAAATATATTGAGTTCAGCGTGGGCGTAAAATGGGCTGAGCAGAGTGAGTAATAAAATAAATTTTTTTTTCCATGGATGTAACATAATTGTCTCCAAACAAATGAATGCCGCACAGGCACAAAAGGCCTGTGCGATTTGTTTTTAATATTGATGAGCGCCGTGACTGCCTAGGCTAGTAGTGTATTGTAAGAAAATCTGATCATCTGATTCCTGGTAGGATTTATCACGGTTAAATTGCAGCCGTATCCGAGAAAATTCACTCGGTAACCACTCGATCATTGCACTCATACGTTTAGGTTTAAAACCGTCGCTATCTAAGCCTGCTTCCATTAACACATCGTCATCGAAGCCAGTGTTATCACTTTCTAACTGGTCATAACGAAGCCCTGCTCGCCACCGAGGTTTAAATTGATAAATAGTTTGTGCGTACCAGCCTTTTTGATGGCCGTCGAAGCTGGTTTCTTCTAGAGGTGGGCCACTGTTTAGCATGCTAATGGTGCCGTTTTCTTTACGGTCAAAATATTCAAACTGTACCTTAACATGTTGGTTTTTAGGGTTACCATTGGGCGCCCATTTGTAGACAAAATCAACAGCGTTTATTTTGCTATCGCCATCAAAAGATGGGGTTTCTTCAGCGCTATCTTCTTCACCATGGGCATGGCCACCACCTGTACGACCTTCTATGTTATTAGCTTGCCAATGACTTAAACCCAATTGCCAACTGTGTTCGATGCCGATATCACCACCGATGTTAGCAAATACTGTTGCTGCGCCAATACCACTTTGCTCGCCAGCGGATGGGAATTGGCTACCACTCATAATTTCTGCGCCTAACTGTAAAAAAGTTTCGGTCGGTGCTATATAACTTAGTTGAATACCATCATCCCTAAGTTGGTCGCCAAATAAGCCGCGATAAATTAACGGCGCATCGGCAAAATCCCAAGTGTGAACATGGTGTTCATTCAGATACCCCATGGCAGAAAAGAAACGACCGGCCTTGATAGTTAGGCCATTCCCTAAACCTAATGTCTGTATATAGGCTTCTTCTAGGTCTACTTCGGTGCTACCGTCATCATTATGAAAGCCAAGAGTGGCTTTGCCATAAAACGTGTTGTCAATATTAGCGCTCATGACCAGTTCGCTTTCGCCCACTGCAAACCCTTGGCTACCTAGGCCAGATTCGCCACCGAGCATGAAGCCGGGCAATGCGTAATCATCGGGGTCATTGCTCATGTCGGCAAAACGACCATCGAGAATAAGGCTAATGGCTGGATTGAAAGAATTTTGGGTCAGGAAGCTGCTCTGTTTCGGTTTAACTGCTGCTTCCTGTGTTTTAAGTTCGACATATTGCGTTCTTTTTTCGGTTTCTATTAATCTAGACTCAAGGGCCTCAATGCGTTGTTCATAGTTCTTTTTAAGGGTGTCTAGCTGTTGTTTTAATAAGGCAATTTCAGTGTTAGAAAGTGCCGGGGTAGAAATAATTAAACTGGCGATTATTGCAGCCATAGTAAATGCTTTACGCATAAGTAACTCTCCTGTAACAAAAAGGTAGTCACGCAAGGTCAGTCCATCGCGTAACGTTAAAATGTGGTTTACAAGAAAGTAAAGGGAGGTGCGCGAGCGAAATAAGCTGTTTTTAGTAGAGGAACTTGCTGAGTGGGAATGCCATCAACATGTGTTTTAGACAATAGTGGAACAGCGGGGAGTCGAATAGCCGAAACGAGTCCATTGCTAGACTTTTCACACTGGACAAATACCGTGCACGAATGGCTGGCTTTGTGAAAGGAATGCTCTACAGAATGGGCAAGCGCAGCCATTTGACTGATAAGCATCATGCTTATCAGTGCAATAGGTATTAAGACTTGTTGCCGTTTTTTCATTTATTGAAATGGAATATGTGCTGAAGGTTAATACCGACAGCTGATTTTAGAGTCATTCTAAACAACTAGGCAATATATAACGGCTATGCTTTTTTTACAAATATAGATTTCAGCTTCATTGGGCCAATACCAGTGATTTTACAGTCAATGTCATGGTCGCCTTCAACTAAGCGAATATTTTTTACCTTAGTGCCGACTTTTACAACAGATGAAGAGCCTTTAACCTTTAAGTCTTTGATAACAGTGATGCTATCACCATCTTGTAAAAGGTTACCGTTTGAGTCTTTTATGACTAATTTGTCAGTGTCGGTTTCGCTTGAATTGGCGGACCACTCATGAGCACACTCAGGGCAGATATACACAGTCCCGTCTTCATAGGTGTATTCTGAGTTGCATTGGGGGCAATTAGGTAAAGCACTCATGTTAGATCCTTTTGTGTGAGCTAATGGGGGAAATACCATTATAAGTTTTTACCTGTCTTATTGGCCAGTTAAAAGGACTAAGGGGGTGTTTAGCGATTAATGATTTTAGGTTATTCGGTTAGTTTGCCACGTAGCTTTTTTAATTGGCCGCGTTGAGTTTTATTATCAGTCCGTTTTTTCTTAGCATTTTTGCTAGGCGAGGTTGCTCGCCTAGCTTTTTGACTAACCGTTACGCTTTTTATGATCTGTTTTAGGCGTTCTAGCGCATCGGCACGATTTTTTTCTTGGGTGCGGTATTGCTGAGCCTTAATGATGATAATACCCATATTATTAATACGGTGATCTTGTCGACTTAATAATCGTTGTTTAAAAAGCTCAGGCAGGGAGGATGCGTTAATGTCGAAACGTAAATGAATGGCCGATGAGAGTTTATTTACATTTTGCCCCCCAGCTCCTTGCGCGCGGATAGCTGTAAGCTTAATTTCATCATCAGCAAGGGTGATATGAGGGGTGATGACTAACATGAACTTTATTGCGGTTTAGTAAAACGGGTGCTAAATATTGGTTTAGCCAAAACAAGGAAAAAGGCAGCCGAGAGTACCGAAGAGGCGAAAATCATACACATCACCATAATTTGATAACGCACAGCAATCAGTGGTGATACCCCAGATAGTATCTGCCCGGTCATCATGCCCGGCAAAGAGACTAGGCCAACCGCAAATAGCGAGTTTATAACCGGGATCAGTGAGGCATGAAGTGCAATACGCCGCGCCTCCAAGTAAGAGACATGGCGATCTATTTCTGCATGGATACGCTCAGCGGCTAAACTAACGCTATTCATCGCATTGGCGAAAATCATTCCAGCTAATGGAATGATGATTTGAGGCAAATACCATGGTTTTAAATTAAGTACACCTTGAGTGATAACCAGCAGGGTAAAACCACCACCAACAATAATGGAGAGAAAGGCTTGTTTATACAATAGGTTACGCTTTATCGGGATCGTGCCTAGAGCAATCCAGCTGGAGGCAAAGACCATAATAGCTAGAACAGTGATAACAATGGCAGCATTATCAGCGTTAAAAATGTAGCTCAACAGGTAGCCGACTAAAAGCAACTGAACCAACATGCGTGCTAGGGCATAAAGTGCGTTGCTTGACTCTAATGACCATTTAAACAAAATAGCCAAGGCGAAAAGAACAGGGATAAAAGATAGCGCTAGATTTAACAGAGGAATATTTTGAATATCGTGTCCCATCTAATCGCTGTTAACTGTATTAGTTAGGTGCGTTTATCTGCTTGGCGCTTGTTTCGAGCGCTTTGCTTTTTTAAAAACAAGGCGAGTTCTTTTTCTGCCCATTGGACGGCTTCAGCTTCTGATTTAAACCCCGTTTGGGTTTTAGAAATAACCGTGTTTTTTGAACTGGCGCGACGAATGATGTCGGCTCTCCAGCTATCTTTTTCTGCGGAAGTTTGAAAAGTGTACTTTTTAGTAATGCTCATAAGTATAAGTTTGTCTTGAGTTTAAGAATCTGTTTCTAGCAAGCGTATGCCATCTTTTTCGATATTGATAATGCGCTGCTTATATAAACCACCAATGGCTTTTTTGAACGCACCCTTGCTCATCCCGAAGGTGTCAGAGATGATTTCTGGGCTGGATTTATCGTGAACCGGTGCAAAGTTATGGTTCTTTTTTAAATAATTAAGAATAATTTTACTGTATTTATCGCGTGTTTCTTTGCCGCCTTGGAGGCTTAAGTCTATTTTACCGTCGGGTCGAATACGTTTAATAAACCCTTTTTTTGATTGCCCGAAACTTAATTTTTGGAAGACATCATTTTTGTATAAAACCCCCCAATGTGAATGGTTAATGATGGCTTTAAAGCCTAAGTCGGTGCTGTTCGCAATGATAAGGTCAACTTGCTGTTGTGGGGTAAAGTCATGAGGTGCTTCATCATCGATGAACTTGTCTATTTTTGATGAAGCGACAATGCGCCCATCATTCTTGTCGAGGTATAAGTAGACTAAATAGGATTTGCCAACATCCATTGGTCGATGTTGTTCAGCAAATGGTACAAGAACATCTTTTTCTAACCCCCAGTCCAAAAAAGCACCCACATGTGTACGTGCCACGACTGTTAGGTAGGCAAATTCACCAACCTGAGCTTTGGGCTTTTTTGTGGTGGCAATCGGGCGGTCTTCTGAGTCGAGGTATAAAAAAACATAAATCAACGAACCAACGGTTAAATCACTTGGAGCCTGCTTGTTTGGCAGGAGAACTTCACCTAATTCTTTAGCATCTAAATAAAAGCCGAAGTCGAGCGACTTGATGACTTCTAATTGATGTGTTTTTCCTAGCGTAACCATGGTGTACTCCTAATATTCGGTGTGCTGGCAATTATACAGGTCGTTGACAGTTTAGATGATTAAAACAGATGGCTTCCTTGCATCAAGACGCTTTATTGACGCTGTGTTTGCCAAAGAGCGGCGTGACCGAAGGTTAACATTACTGCGTCATCGATTATCCCAATAACGTTGCATTTCATAATATAAGAATGAGGCCGTCCAGGTGATTAATACCAGTCCGGTTAATGACTCTAAGCCGGTTAAATGGCGCAAATCACCGATGGGTTGAATATCCCCAAAGCCTAAGGTTGTAAAGGTGGTGAAAGATAAATACGTGCAATCAAGCAAACTACCATCAAAATTGCCTTCTAAATGCCCCCAGCCTTCAGCATGATGCATAAAGTAAAACGCAAAGGCAAAGACCCAAACCTCTACCGCATGCGCAATAAGCGCAGTAAAAACGCCAAACAGTATTCTCAGTCGATGCTTTAATTTCATTTTTGGGATATATCGAGAAACACGGTATAAAAATTCGTAATGGATGATCACAGCAATGGCGACAACGAGCGAATTTAAAAAAAATATATGAAACATTGATTTGAAGAATAGGGGCTAAACGTAATGGTTATTGGTTGATTGTATACTGGCGGGCAGAAAATTATCGTGTTCATACGTATGAACGATTTATCGGCCTTAAGGGTATTCCGCCACTAGGTCGAGTGGGGTTAGATTGGGACAGTGGTCAAGTAGTGGGTAGTAGGCGGTGATGATAATAAATTGGCGAGTTTATCAATATCGCCACGCTCCGTCCGCCAGGCCATATAGCTTTCGTAGTCACTGCGTTGGTCCCACTTTTCAAGTAAAACAATATGGTGTCTATCGTCCTCATCACTGGTTACCGAAACACTTTTGCAGCCTTTGAAGGCACGTGTGTCGGGTAGGATCGACATAAAAACGCTTAATAGCTCTTCTCGGTTTTCAGGGTTAACTTGTAAATCTAAAATAACATCAACTGTCATAGCGATACCTTTTACATGGTTTGCCCGTAGGACTGTCCAGTATATGCCTATAAACTAAAGCCCGCAAGAATGAGGAAATACCCTGAGACTGGGCTTTATTCACCGTTACATAAGGGAATAAAGCGTTGTGAAGAACGAAAAAACTCGATATTTGGGAGTAGGCCTTATAAACCGAGAATCAGGCCAAAACCAGCGACTAATAAACTGGCCTAACAGTAAAATGAGTAAGCAAGCTGTTTTATCGTGTACGTTTTTGAATATTTAAAACGGGTTAACGGTGTGTTAGTGACCAGCAATAATGTATTTTTGGATTTCGTTCAAAGTCTTTTGATATTGTTTTTTGACTAATATTTTGAACAGCCAAGTGGGTGAGCGAGGCTTCGTTTAATTTAAACTTTCGAAAGTTAGTTGAAAAGATCATTGTGCCTTTTTTGCTTAGTAACTTTGCCGCTTTATTAATTAATTCAACATGATCACGTTGAATATCAAACACATTGTCCATCCGTTTTGAGTTGGAAAAAGTGGGTGGGTCAATGAAGATAAGCTCGTACTTTTTTTGCTCTTCTACGGCAGTATCAAGCCATTCCATGCAGTTAGCTCGAATAAGCTGGTGCTTGTCTAAGTTTAAATGGTTTAGCTCAAAATTATTTTTTGCCCAATCTAAATAGGTTTTTGACATATCCACAGTTGTAGACGTGGTGGCACCGCCCAGTGCCGCATGTACAGTTGCCGCGCCTGTGTAGGCAAATAAGTTTAAAAACTGTTTACCGCCGGCGTGTTCGCCAATCCAAAAACGTATCGGGCGATGGTCTAAGAATAAACCTGTATCGAGGTAATCTTTGAAGTTGACGAGAAACTTTGCCTGCCCTTCGCTGACTTCATGGAAACCACCGTCGGTGCCTTGTTTTTCGTATTGTGTGTGACCTTTTTGGCGACGACGAATTTTCAGTGATAATTGCTGGGGAGGGATGTTTAATACCTCTGGCATAACGGCTAAGGCATCACGAAGACGTAGAATAGATTTAGCCTCATCAATGGTTTTTGGGGCTTCATACTCTTGTACATGTACCCACTTTTTTTCGCCTTGGTAAACATCAATGGCCAATGCGTACTCGGGTAAGTCTGCATCGTACAAGCGGTAACAATGGATGTTGTTTTTCTTCACCCAAGGGGAGAGTTTTTTAATGTTTTTGCGCAGGCGGTTTGCCAGCATGGTAGCGCCGTCGCTCCAATCACCGGGTGTCGGTAGTAAGGCTTTTTTTAAATTGTCGCCAATGTGTTGTTGCTGACTGGCATGCTGTCCTTCAAAGTGCCGTTCTGGGGTCACCGAAAAGTTAAAGACTTTACAAGCGATAGCGCCGTTAAATAGTTGGTACGACTTATGTGACTTTAATGAAACATTAAATGCAAGTTCAACATTACCGGTAAACACAGAGGCTTGCCAGCCGTTAAAGCGGGCCTTTAGGATGCTGCCAATTTCTTGATATAAGGGTTTGAGTTGTTTAATGTCGCCGAGTCGCTCACCATACGGTGGGTTAACGATAAACAAGCCAGGTTTCCATGACGGATCGGGGGCTACTTTTGTAAGCGGTAAGCTGGTGGCCTTAATAACGTCTGTAAGATGAGCCGCTTTAATATTGGCTTTAGCAATGCCAGCGTGTTTGATGCTGATATCAGAGCCGGTGATGGGTGGGATGTTATGTAGGCCTTTTTCTCGGCGATATTCGGCTTCTTTTATCAGTCGTTGCCATATTGTGGGGTTAAAGTGTTTCCAGGCTTGAAAGCCAAAATACTCACGCAGCAAGCCAGGTGCAATGTCGCCGGCCATCATGGCGGCTTCTGTTAAAAAGGTACCTGACCCACACATGGGGTCGTATAAAGCACCGCCTTCGGCGGCTATTTTTGACCAGCCTGCGCGAATTAAAATAGCCGCGGCAAGGTTCTCTTTTAATGGCGCTTCTACAGACTCAGTACGATAATGACGACGATGTAAGCTGTCGCCAGATAAGTCTAAGCTAAGCGTTACTTTATCTTCATTGATATATGCGTTAATGCGAATGTCTGGTTGCTCACGCTGGACGTTTGGCCGCTCGTCTGTTGCTTCTTTAAATTGGTCGACAATAGCATCTTTGATAACTTGCTCGGCATATCTCGAGTGGTTAATTTTTGAACGTCTAATAGAAGCGTCAATGGCAAAAGTGTTGTAGACATCGAAGTGCTTGGACCAATCTATTTTTAAGGCACCGGCATACAATTGCTCAGGTGTTTGTGCTGCATATCGAGCCAAGGGCACTAAGACGCGATTAGCAAGGCGAGACCATAGGCAAACGCGTAAAGCCATTTCCAATTCACCCTCAAAATAAACTCCACCGGCAGCTGGTTTTACTTGCAAGGCGCCGATTTGTTCCAGTTCGTCGGCTAAGATCAGCTCCATGCCTTTGGCGGTTGTCGCGAAATAGTTATTGAGTTGTGGCATGGATATCCTTTTTAAGGTGGGTCGGCTAGTGGTGCTTGATTTGCAACGAACTAAGAAGGCTGGGTCCTTAGCGGTAAAAACTTAAGCGCTATGCGCATTTTAATCGTTTTTACGGCAAGGTAAAGGAAGCAATTACTGGCATGTGGTCAGATAAAGTGAGTGACTGAGCTTGTTCTACAAACGCATTTTGTACAGATAAATTTGGGCTGTAGAAATAATAATCGATTGTCCGGTCAGGGTCTCGGCTTGATGAACTATTGGGGGCATAGGTGAACCATGCTTTGCGTTGCTCGGATTGCGTGTTTGCAAGGCTGGGTACCGCTAAATGTTGTTGGTACAAGGTTTCTATTGCAGATTGTTGATCGTAATTGCGACGTTGTTCTTGTGCGAGTAATGGATAGGCATTAGGCGGCAGTAAATTAAAATCGCCAGCAAGAACCCAAGGCGTTTGAGTCTGGTTAAGCGAATGTAATTGTTGATTAATTTGTGTTACTTGCCGTTCAAGGGTGTCGGAGCCTTTGGAAAAGGCGGATAAGTGAGTGTTCAAAAGCACCAGTTTATCTGCACCCTCTATGGGCAGGTGAACTTCCTGTAAGGCACGCTTAAGGTTAAATAATTGCGTGATGGGGTCTTGTGGGATAAGGCTGAGTTGAGTGCGTGTAGCCGTGGTTATTTTGTATTTTGAAATAATACTCAACTTGGTGCCCACAGCGCCCATGATACGTGGGTGAGGGAGATAACGGGCTTGCCAATAAAAGCTACTGGTATGACAGGCATAATCGCTGGGAAGCAACTCAAGTAATTGAGCTAATTGATCGGCATGATCTGTTCGCTGAGCACCTTCATCGACTTCTTGTAAGAGGATAATATCCGGATTTTGCTGTGTAATTAGGTTGGCTAAACCCTTCAGGGTTTTTGTGATGTCGTCGCTAGAAGGGCGTTCGTCGGGACCGGTATTATTAGGCAGGTCATAGAAAAAAACATAGTTTTTCCCCGCCATAAATTGAACATTTTGGTTATACAGCTTAAGGGTTTGGCCCGCCGTTAAACGGGGTGTGTTTTCGCCACAGTATACCGCTTCTTGTTGAAGAGCTGGTGGGTGGTATGTGCTAAACCACACTAAGGCAAACAGCCCTAAAAGACAGAGGCTAAGGGAAAATAACAGTCGATAAAAGACCTTTGTTATATCCATGTTATGAATGTACTTGCATCTGGTCTATTGATTTACACGTTATTTTAGTTTGATAGCGATACTGTCTATATTGTTGCGGTGCAAGCGATTTTGAATTTTATCGACCATTCTAAAGGAAGTGTACGGGCCCGATTTAACTCGGTGCCAAATGCTACCGCTTTGGTTTACTGTTTGTACGGTCGATTCAATACCTAACAATGCTAAGCGGGCGCGAAGAGTATCAGCCTGCTGAGCTTTTTTAAAAGAACCTATTTGAATAATAAAGGTGCCAGGTTTGCTTTTTCCAGTGCCTTCTAGCCGACGCCTTTCTTCAATTTCATGCTCAGGAATAACAATTTCCATGTCGGGCAATATTTGATAAAAATCAAAACGTGGTTTAGTGCTGTCGATGGGTTTTGCAGTTGTTGCGATGGGCTTTTTTACATCACGTACGTCTTGTTGGCTAACAGGTCGCTTCACATCAGTAACGGGTTTATTTGGCGCTTCTTCCAAGTCAGATAAAAACATCGCAAAACCGCCAATTAATAGGCCAGTAATTAGCCACCAATAACCGGGAATAGGGCGTTTTTTTTTGCGCGCGTTATTGCTGTTAATTCGGTTTTTGTAATCTCTAGGCACTACATGGACTCCGGTGCATTAACGCCCAGTAGCTGTAAACCATTGGCTAGGACTTGCTTTGTTGCATTAATAAGAACTAGGCGAGCTTGCATCAGTGCTACATCATCAACAATGAATTTGTGTGAATTGTAATAACTGTGAAACTGCGTAGAAAGTTCACGTAAATAATGGTTAAGTTGATGTGGTTCGTATTGCTGAGCGGCTTGCGTCAGTTTTTCTGGGTAACGGTTTAAGGTATCAATCAGGTTGGTTTCGTGCGTTTGCGCTAATTGATCTAAATGCTTTAAACCCTCCTGTGCACTATAGCTGAGGCCTTTTTCTGTCAGTAATCGCATCACACTACAAACACGCGCATGAGCATATTGAACGTAATATAAGGGGTTTTCATTGGACTGCGAGGTAGCCAAATCAAGGTCAAAATCCATGTGCTGCTCGGCTTTACGCATGACGTAAAAATAGCGTGCAGCATCAGCGCCGATTTCATCGCGTAACTCCCTAAGTGTTACAAATTGACCAGAACGGGTCGACATTTGCATTTTTTCGCCACCTTTATACAAAACGGCAAATTGGACCAGCAAGACTTTCATACGCTCGGGGTCTGCGCCCATCGCTTGCAAAGCCGCCTTAACACGTGGCACATAGCCGTGATGGTCAGAGCCCCATACATCGATGATATCGTAACCACGTTCGAGGGTGTGTAAATGATAGGCTATATCGGAGGCAAAGTACGTGGTTAAGCCATTATCGCGAATAACAACACGGTCTTTTTCATCGCCAAACTCGGTTGATTTAAACCACCAAGCACCTTCTTTTTGGTACATATAGCCAGAAGCTTTAAGCTTTTCAATGGCTCGATCAATGGCTCCTTTGTCCATAAGTGAGCGTTCTGAAAACCAATCGTCGTAATGAACGCCAAAGTCTTCAAGGTCTTGACGAATATCGCCGAGAATGGATGTTAATGCGGCGTCAAAAAGAATGCGGTAGTTTTTATCCCCTAAGGACTCTTTAGCACGCGCAATAAGGCCGTCAATATGTTTTTCCTTGTCGCCGCCATCAGGCTCATCGGCGGGGATATCAAGAAACACATCACTGACAGGCATGTTAAAGGTTTGGCCATGTGACTGTTTAATCAGCGTTGCAATGTCAGCAATATAGCCACCTTTGTAACCGTTACTTGGAAACGGGATGCTTTCACCACAAAGTTCTAAATATCGTAGCCATACGCTGGTAGCTAGGATGTCCATTTGGCGGCCAGCATCATTAACGTAATACTCGCGATGGACATCGTAACCAATGGCTGTCAGTAGATTAGCAACGGTTGCACCGTAGGCCGCACCTCTTCCGTGCCCTACGTGAAGGGGCCCGGTTGGGTTCGCTGAAACGAATTCAACTTGTACCTTTTTACCTTTGGCAATATTGGAGGTGCCAAAGCGAGAACCTTGTTCAAGAATCTGTTTGATGACGGCGTGTTGGCTAAGCGGGTTGATGAAAAAATTAATAAAGCCTGGGCCGGCTATATCAACACTTAATACGTCGCTGTCTTCTGGCAAGCTATTGATAATAGCTTGGGCTATTTGGCGAGGGTTCTTTTTTGCAGGCTTTGCCAACATCATTGCAACGTTACTGGCGTAATCACCATGAGATGGGTCACGAGTATGCTCAATTTTGATAGTAGGCGTTAACTCTTCAGGCAATTCGCCTTGAGTTTGTAGCGATGAAATGGCTTGCTGAAGCAAAGAGGCCAAACGTGTTTTCATAGTAAATTTAGATCGTTGATTGATGCGCTGAATAGCTGTTCGGTGTTGAACACCGTTGTCATTGCGTATTATCGCTTGTGGGGTAAAACTTGCAAGTCTAAACGCTGTTAAAACAAGTCAATGGGATCAACATCAATGGACCAACGTACCTTACGCGAGGATTTGAGTTTTTCAAGTTTCGGTAAAAGCTGCTGTAAAAATTGATGGCGGGGTTTTCGCTGGGCCGATTCAATTAATAATTGATAGCGAAACCGTCCCGCCCTTTTTAGCATGGGGGCTGGAACGGGGCCTAGAATTTGAATCAGCGGTGCTTGAATCGTAGAGATCAACTCCTTAGCATCGTTTAGGAAGTTTAGAACCGCTTGTTCATTGATGGCGTTCACTCGTAATAGAGCTTGATAATGGTAGGGGGGCAATTGGGCTTGCTGCCTTTCATCCAGTGCCTCTTTTGCAAAACGCGTGTAGCCGTGCGTGATTAAGGTGTTTAATAAGGGGTGCTCGGGGTGGTGGGTTTGAATGAGTACCCGGCCGAGTTTTTCTTCGCGTCCTGCACGGCCAGCGACTTGGGTAATAAGCTGGGCCATACGTTCGCTAGCTCTGAAATCACAACTAAACAGCCCTGCATCAATATCAACAATGCCTACTAAGGTCACATTTGGGAAGTGGTGTCCTTTAGCAAGCATTTGCGTGCCGACTAAAATTTGAGCGCCGCCTTCATGTACTTTGTCAATGACTGACTGCATGGCATTTTTTTGTCGTGTGCTATCGCGGTCAATTCGACTCACAGGGGTGTCAGGAAAGTGCGAGCTCAATGTTTCTTCAACGCGCTCAGTCCCAAGCCCTAATGGAAATAATTCTGCTTGTTGACACGATGGGCAGGTATTCGGAATGGCATGTTCAACTCCGCAATGATGGCATCGAAGTAAATTGGCATTTTTATGAATGACTAGACGAGAGTCGCAACGACGACACTGTGCAACCCAACCACAGCTATGACACATTAACACGGGTGCAAAGCCTCGGCGATTCACAAAGAGTATGACTTGTTCGTTCCGCTCAAGTGTTTTGCCAATCGCTTTTAAAAGCGATTGGCTTAAATGATTGTCTAACGTTTGGTTTCGGCAGTCTAATAAACGAATATCAGGGTGTGAGGCACCTGCGGTACGCTCGGGCAACACTAATTGTTTGAAACGACCTTGTTGTACGTTGTATAGACTTTCGAGCGAGGGTGTTGCAGTGCCTAATACGATAGGGATGCTGTAGTCTCTTGCACGCATAACAGCAATATCTCGAGCGGAATAGCGAAAGCCTTCTTGCTGTTTGAATGATATGTCATGCTCCTCGTCCATAATGATCAGGCCGGGCGTACGCATCGGCGTGAATACTGCCGAGCGGGTGCCCAGCAATATATTGGCAAGGCCTTCTTTTAATCTAAGCCAGGCTTGAGCTCGTTGAGTGTCGTTAAGGCCGGAATGTGAAATGACCATCTGTGCTGTTAGGCGTTGCCTAAATCGCTGAGCTAATTGAGGTGTTAGGGTGATTTCAGGCAATAAAATTAACACCTGTTTTCCAGCACTAATGACGTGCTGAATAAGTCGAAGATAAACTTCTGTTTTTCCACTACCGGTGACGCCATCTAATAAAAATACTTGAAAGCCTTCGAGTGCCTTAGCAATTGAGTCGATGGCAGTTTGTTGGGCCGGGTTTGGGTCAAATAAAGGTGTGGTCGGAGAGTGTGTGGCTGTGTTGTGTTCTTGTGAGGCAGTGACCCAGCCTTTCTCGATCATGCTTTTAAGGGGCGAGCGCCAGTTCCAGTCAAGTGTGGAAAAGAAATCACGATCAACAGGTGCATCGGCGTTTTTTAGTTGATGCCATAAGCCTAGCTGCCTTGGGGAGCGTTTTAAGGAATTTTCATCGAGTGTCAGGCCATGTTTGGATAATGCGTATCGCGTGGTGAGCTCTATAGTGGGTGTTAATCCGGCTCGAAGCTGTTTTGGGAAGGCCTGAGCAAGCACCTCGCCGATAGGGTGATGATAGTAGTTAGCAGCCCATTTATATAGTTTTAAGTCATCAAGCGATATTAGAGGCTGTCTATCAATTAATTGGGAGATGGGTTTGAGTTGTTTTCGGCTAAGTTCGGTTGACGAAGAAATGTTAAGAATAACGCCAATTTTTTTTAATCGGCCAAAGGAAACAAAAACACGCTGGCCGATTTGGTAATCAGAGCGAGCCGAATTTTTTATCGGGAGATAGTCAAAAATACGGTGCAGGGGGGTGTCGACAGCAATATTGAGGTAAAAATCAGACATCAAGTAAAAGCGTTATTTGTTTTGTATCAGTTAGCCTGAAAAGATTAAAAAAATCTACAATAAATCGCTAACTTAATGAGTTAACTATGGTTTTTATTTTATCCACATTTTCTGTGGATAACTATGTGGATTATCTATTTATAATAGCTCTCAAAGCCCATGCAAAAAGGGCTGACATCAAATTGTAACAAAATAAACCATTGTTAACATATCTATAAAAAACAACAAGTTATATAATGCAAGGGTTATTTTAATCATTGCGTCGCAATATGTTTATGGCGACTAATCTAGTGTTTTTAGCTTGTGAATAAGAAGTCTTTGTGTATAGGGCTTAAGGCGCCTTTCAGCTAAATTATTACAAATAAGAAGGTCAAGTTAAGTGTTGCCGTGAATGTCTTTATATTCCTGTTATTTGTTTAGACTATCAATGTTTATCACTATCTTTTTGTTCAGCTTAATGTGTTAATTATTAGCCATAGCGTGAGATTGACCATTCGTTGTGTTATTGGTGTAGGTGTACCAGAATAAGGTTGTCAAAGATGATAATAGTTAATCAGGAAGAATTTTCTGCTGGGTGTGGCATCATTTTTTAACTTGAAAGATAGCCGGTGCTATCGAGGTCTAATATTGCAACAGAAACGTAAAAAACTGGAATATGAGCGCTTAGTGTTGGCATATAGTGATGAACTTTTTCGTTACGCGCTTTGGCTATGTCACGATAAAAACATGGCTGAAGATTTGCTTCAAGAGACCTGTATGCGTGCTTGGAAGTCATTGGATAAATTACGTGATAGTTTATCCAGTAAGGCGTGGCTGATGACGATCTTGCGAAATGAACATGCCCGTCAATATGCACGCTTCCGGCCGGAGATAGTTGATTTCGATATAGATATGTTGAGTTTGAGGGATGTAGACAATGATACGAGTCCTGACGCGTTTGCTCTTAAGCAGGCATTGAATGAGCTTGCGAATGAATATAAAGAGCCGCTGTTGTTGCAGGTAATTGTTGGATTAAGCTGTGAAGAAATCGCCTCGGTTTGTCATATTTCTAAAAGTGCGACCATGACCCGTTTGTTTAGGGCAAAACAGAAGTTAAGAAGTGTTTTAAGGCCCGAAGCGGGCCGGGCAGGTGAATGATGAAATGTGATGATTTTAAATTTGAATATACAGTCGCAGCAAATGAGGTTGGGACAGAGGCCAAAGAGCACCTAGCATCCTGTGAGCAGTGTCAAATATTTGCAGCGCAAGAAAACTTGTTTGAGCAGCAATTAAAAGAGGTTGTTAACCGAGGTGTTCCAAGCGGTTTAAAGCATTCGATAAGAGACTATGTGTATAAGGCACCTTTTTGGAGTGCGACTAAAATGAAGCCGATTGCCTTTGCGGCATCGTTACTATTAGCGGTAGGCTTGGTAACGTTTATACCAACGCAAAACGAAGAGTCAGTGTTGCCAATAGATCAGTTAGTTTACGAACACTTTTCACACGATGGGGCATCTTCAACGCATGTGGCTTACCCGCTTAATGAGCAAGAGCTCATAAAGTTGAGTAAAGAGTTTGGTATACGGGTGAGGTTAGCTAAAAATATTAGCTTTGCAAAAAAGTGCCCTATTGGAGATAGTTATGGCTTGCACATGGTGTATCAATACCATCAGCAAGCCATAACGATTATTTATATGCCAGACATCAGTCTAGATAAAACCCTACCTTTCCATTATGCCGGTTTACATGGCTGGGTTAAGCCATTGAAAAATGGCTCGATGGCCGTCTTAGCTGGTACAGCGACTGATATACCAGACGAGGAATTTGCCAGCAACGCAGTAGAATGGCTCTAATCATTGCCTTTTGAGTGATCCCTAGCAAAAATCAAGTAAAAAGCAGGCAGAATATAAAGTGTAAATATAGTGCCTATACCTAAGCCAGTAGCAATAACTAACCCAATATCAAACCGACTAACCGCACCAGGGCCTGATGCAAGTAGCAGCGGAACCATCGCAACAATCATCGATGCAGTTGTCATTAGGATCGGCCTTAAACGTACTGTAGCTGCCTCCTCAACGGCATTTCGAATAGAAAGCTTTTCCGTAATTTGTAATTGATTGGCAAACTCAACAATTAAGATACCATTTTTAGCGACCAGCCCAATTAAGGTAATAAGCCCAACTTGAGTATAGATATTCATCGTTGCGACCCCTAGCATAATAAAAGCCATTGCACTGGCCAACGATAAAGGCACCGACACTAAAATAATAAGCGGGTCACGCCAACTTTCAAATTGGGCGGCTAGTACTAAGTAGATAATTAACAATGACATAAAGAAAGTTAGAACAAGCGCGCTACCTTGCTGTTTGTATTGTCGTGAACTACCCGTGTGGTCCCACTTAAAGCCTCTAGGGAAAGATTTTTGAGCTTCTTCTTCAAGATAAGCTAAGCCATCTCCCATGGTCACACCTGGGCGTAATAAGCCCTCAATAGTTATACTGTTAAGTTGTTGAAACTGTGTGCGTTTAGCCGGTTCAACTTGCGTTGATACGGTGACGATTGAACTGATAGGAACCTTCTTGCCTGATGAGGTTTTTAGGTAAATGTTATCAAGTTTTTCAATATCTGAGCGACTAATATCGGCTACTTGCGGAATCACTTTATAGCTTCGCTCTTGCATGCTAAAGCGATTCACATAACCTTCACTAAAATAAACCGATAAGTTACGGCCTATTTCTTCCATGCTGATCCCTAAATCTGCCGCACGGTCTTTATCAACCATCAAATTGTACTTAGGTCTGTCAAATTCTATGCTTTTTTGTAAGAAAATAAAGTTGCCGCTTTGCATAGCTTTACCAATCAGCTCACCTGTTACATCACTAATTTGACTATAATCAGCGTCAGAAATAACAACAAACTGTACAGGCAATCCACCGCCTGCGCCTGGAAGACCTGGTGGCTGTACAACAGCTGTTCTCACACCTGTAAGCGAGGCCACTTTTTGTTGGAGCTCGGGCTGTATCTCCATCTGAGTACGTTCGCGGGTGGATTGATGGCCCATTTTTAGGCCGCCAAGTAATTTAGTCGTATCATTCCCTAGCCCCAGCAAGATGAAGCTATGATCATACTCAGGCATGGCTTCAAAAATATCTGATAGCTTTTTGCCTTGTTGTTGTAAAAAGTCAAGAGTAGATGTCTGCGGTGCCGTACCCATCGCGATAAGCAAATTCCTGTCTTCAATGGGAGCTAATTCTGATTTTGATAACAGGTACATCGGGTAAAGGCTTAATAACACAACCAAACCAAATATAACGGGAATAGATGGGGTTGATAATAAAGGCGAAACAGTTTTTTTGTAGCCACTGGCTAATTTTTCAAAAAAGTGTTCAGCGTACTTTTCAAATCGGCCGGCACTTTCAGAGCTTTTTAGAATGCGAGCACTCAGCATAGGAGCGAGTGTTAGCGCAACAATGCCAGAAATAAGGACAGCAGCAGCTAAAGAAAAAGCAAATTCAGTAAACAATGTACCAACTAATCCACCCATAAAGCCTATAGGGAAATAGACGGCAATAAGGGTAGTTGTCATTGCGATGATAGGCAAGCTGAGTTCTTTTGCGGCATCTATGGCTGCTTGAATACGTGGTTTTCCCATGTCGATATGGCGGTGAATATTTTCAACCATGACGATAGCATCATCCACCACTAAGCCAATTGCTAAGATCATCGCCAGCAAGGTCAGTAGGTTTAATGAAAAACCAAACGCTAGCATAATGAAAGTTGCACCAATGAGTGATAAAGGAACGGTGACTGCCGGTATAAACGCAGCACGCATGGTGCCTAGCGATAGGAAAATAACAACAATAACAATGCTGATGGCTTCAAGTAAGGTTCTTCCTACCTCGTTGATGGAGTCGCTGATAAATTTACTCGCATCATAGGGCATGTGAGACACAAGTCCCTCGGGCAAGTTATTATTAATGTCTACCATGGCAAGGTTAACCCGTTTAGCTACATCAAGCGGGTTTGCGTCGGGCGATTGATCTACCGTCATAAAAACAGCAGGCTTTCCACTGTAGAGGTTTTCGCTTTCGTAACCTTCGGCGCCAAGTTCAACATCGGCTATATCAGATAAACGAATTAGGGTGTCGTTTTGTTTGCCAACGACCAGTGTTAAGAAATCTTCTTCTTTAGCGACATCGGTTGTAGCGCCCATCTCAACACTGACCAGTGTGCCTTTTGTTTTACCAACACTGGAAAGGTAGTTGTTTCTGCGTAAGGCGGCAGAGACATCTTCAGCGCTCACACCTAAAGCAGCCATCCTTTTTGGCTTTAGCCAAATACGCATTGCGTATGTGCTATTGCCTAAGAGGCTTGCTTGGCCAACACCTTCAATGGATTGTAATCGTGGTTGAACGACACGCAATAGATAATCGGCGATTTGAATATCTTTCATGGTGTCACTAACAAAAGCGATATAAATCAGCGAAGTGGTAGACCCTGTTTTGGAGGTGATGATAGGGTCTAGTGCTTCTTGAGGTAATACACTACTTTGACTAGCCACCTTGGCTTGTATTTCTGCTATTGCGGCATTAGCGTCATAATTGAGGCGCATATGAGCCTCAATGGATGAGAGACCTTGTGTGCTGGAAGAAAAAAGGTAGTCTATTCCCTCAGCTTGGGCAATGGCCTGCTGTAAGGGAGTGGTAATAAAACCTTTTATAAGCTCACTACTAGCGCCAGGGTAAGACGTAGTAATAGAGATGACGGTATCTTTGGTTTCTGGGTACTCACGTATTTCTAGTGAAGCTATTGAGCGCAAGCCCAACACCAAAATAATTAAACTAACAACGCTGGCTAATACAGGTCGCTTAACGAAGATGCTGGTAAAGTTCAAAGCAATGCCTATTGTTGGTTATTGGAAAGGGTAACTACCTGACCGTTTCTGAGTTTTACGTGACCCTCATTAACGACTATATCGTTTAGTTGGAGTCCTTTAACTATTTCAACGCGGCCTTCTTGATGGGCGCCGGTTTCAATATTACGTAGCTCAACACTATGTTGGCCGTCCTGTTGTTTTACGACATAAACGCTCTCACCATAGGTATTAAATAAAACAGCGGTTTCAGGCAATGTTAAAACGGGACTGGCTTTTGAGGTAATAGCGGTTACTTCAGCAAACATTCCTGCTCTAAGCTTTTCATCAGGATTGTCGATAGTGGCTCTAACGCCAATAGAACGGGTTTCTTGATGTAGGCTTGGGTTTATCGCTTGGATATTACCTGTAAAGACTTCGTCGGGGTAGGCTTGAACCTTAACCTTTACCAATTGCCCTGTTTTAAGTTGTGCAAAGTGGCGTTCAGGAAATGAAAAATCGGCGATGATGGGCGATAAGGACACGAGTTGGGCAATTTGAGCGCCTTTGTCTAAGTATTGTCCAAGGCTGACAAGTCGAATACCTATTTCACCAGAGAATGGAGCACGTATTTTCTTTTTGTTAATAATGCTTTGTTGCGAAATAACGGCCGCTTTTGCGATGTCTAATTCAGCACGGGCCTCATCATGACTAGATAGGGAGGTTGCTTTGTTTTTTAACAAAGTGACCTGACGTTTAAATTTTATTGTCGCAAGCTTTTCAGCTGCGACTAAACCATCAAGGTTTGCTCTATCTGTTGAGGTATCAAGCTCGAGAATCAAATCGCCTTTTTTCACAGTGGCGCCTGAGTCTACGTGCAGAACGGAAATGATGCCTGCAATTTCATTGCTTAAAACAATGCCTCGTACAGGGTTAATGGTGCCGACTGATGACAAGGTGTTTTCCCACTGCTCTTTAATCACCTCGACCGTTGTTACTGTAGGCGGCGGTGGTGCTTTGCGGGATGACATTGCTTTGTTGATTTGAAGGAATTTCGAACCGAATAAGCCACCAAATATCACGATAATAATAATGGCTAGTAAAAGTATTTTTTTACTCAAGGGGGTCTCCGTAATGATGCTTGAATTGATTGCTAGCGGCCTAAGTATACGCCGTCAAAGAAGGCTTCTCAAACTGAATATTAGCATTCTTTAATGTAAAAACATTGTTTATCCGTTAAAAATAGACTAAGACTGCAACAGGAAAAGGACAATTTAGGCATAATAGACTGACGTTAGATATAGAGTAAGGCGTTGAATGAAAAATATAAAATGGGTTTGTGTTGGCCTAATACTGATGCTGTCGGCTTGCGCGCATATAACAGAGCAAAAAAAGTTAGAGCATCTAGATGCTAAACAAAAACTGTTTATGAAAGCGTTACGCTGGAAGTCGTATGAAACGGCGGCAAGTGTTATTCGTTATAGAAATCCAGCGCGCAAATTAGCTCCAATTGATGGGCTTAATAAAATTACGGTGACTTCTTATGATTTGATAGGTTCTGTGCCCAACGAGGAGGATGACACCATCATAGCGCAGGCATTATTTGGTTATATTCAAAATGAAACAGGGCGTGTCTATCAAGTAAAACATACTCAAGTTTGGTGGTTCGATGAGGAGTCAAAACAGTGGTTTTTAGACAGCGATATGCCGGACTTTAGAATAGATTAAGTTTCTTTGTAATTGTTGGCTTGTCAGATCTGCTCGAATGTTTATTTTTTCGTGAAGGTTTTTGTTATCGCCACAATTTATAAGTAGTTGGCAGTATTTGTGCCTTCAAGTTTGTCTTGAAGGTTAGTGGTGGTTGGCAATAAACGTTTAAGCCCTTCTTTAAAAGCGCGTATTTCATTGATAATGCTTGATGTTTTGTTTATAACGACGCCGATTTAAAAGGTAGGAAACTAGTGAGGTGGTCTATCTGTGCGTTAACCTGTATTTTTTCATCGTCAATAAACTGTTCAATGGCTTGACGAAATTCGGCATGTAATATCATGTGGTTTGACAAGGTTTTGACGGGCTTGAAACCACGTGAGATTTTATGTTCGCCTTGAGCGCCCGGGTCAAAGCGCATGAGTTTATGATTAATACAGTATTCAATGCCTTGGTAATAACAAGCTTCGAAATGTAAAAACTCATATTCTTGCTCACAGCCCCAATAGCGACCATACAGTGTTTGATGATCTTTAAAACACAGTGCAGCACCAATGAGCCTATTGTCTTTTTGGGCGCAAAACATCACCAAGTTCTCAGCCATGGTTGACAGTAATAAGTTAAAAAATTCTAAATTTAAATAGCCTTGTTGCCCGCTACGCTTTAAGTATGTGAAATGATAAAAACGATAAAATTCAGCCATTAATTGTTTGCTAATATCACGACCATCGACCACCGTCATTTCAATACCTTGTTGAGTAATTGACAGCCGTTCTTTACGTAATGTTTTGCGTTTACGTGATTTAAATGTTTGCAGGAAATCGTCGAAAGACGTGTAGTGATGGTTGAACCAATGGTATTGAATGCCACTGCGTTGTTTATACTCGGAGTCCTCCAGTAAGGAAGACATTTCGGTGTCAGGGAAAAGCACATGCCAACTCGATAACCCCACTGAAGAAACTGAATCGAGAGCAGCCTGTCGGATATTTTTAATGATGGTCTGTTTTTCTTGTGTCAATTGAATGCGGTTGTGAAAAGCTAAACGAGGGCCTGTGGATGGTGTGAAAGGGATGGCTGATAATAATTTAGGGTAATAGTGTAATTGGTGTTGCTGATAGGCATTGGCCCAAGCCCAATCAAAAACGTATTCGCCGTACGAGTGGGTCTTAAGGTAACAAGGCATGGCAGCGATAATGTCATCTCTATCGGTGACAATTATATGATGAGGGGTCCAGCCGGTAGAAGCTTGGGTACAGCCGCTTTGTTCAAGTGCAGATAAAAAAGCATGTTGAATAAACGGATAATCAGTTTCAAATACACTGTTCCAGTGTGTGTCTGATACCTTAGATATGCTAGAGAGAAATTTAATATTCATAGTGTTAAGGTTAACGAAAAATAATGATTAAGGCGCATGCCATTGTAGTCGTTTCTAGCGCTGTTATGGCTAGCTATTATGAGAACCATTGGCGATAACAAGCCACTAAAACGCTGACGCTGAGCAGTTCAGATAGGGTTTTTAAAGAATAAATCGGTAAAGCTAAATACTGGAATTATATATTGTCGAAAAGTAAACAATGGCATAGAGTATTCTTTACAAAAAAAACATGATGGATAGGGATATGTCTAACGAAAGTATGGCTCAAAAGAAGGAACGAACCCAAACAAGTGGTTTGATCCGTGAGTTACTCGAAGAACGAAAACAAGTCTGGTCTTCTTACTGTGCAGTATCGGGCATTGAGGAACATAAAGGCCAAAAACCAATCGAGGAACTGCTTCAAGATTTTTGTCAGTTGACGGTTGATTATATTTCATTAGGACATTTTGGCGTGTATCAACGCATTTTAGCGGGTAATGAAAGACGTAAGTCTGTACTGGCCGCCGCTGAGCGCATCTACCCAAGTATCTCTAAAGCTACTGAAACTGTTTTAGACTTTAATGACAAGTACCAGACGTTAACGCCAGCAATGATTTTAAATGAATTGGCTAGCGACTTATCCTCAGTCGGTGAAAATCTGGCAAACCGAATTGAGTTAGAAGATCAATTAATAGGCGAAATGCTTGCCTAGACCACAGATAAAGTATTGCCCTGAATGTGGTAATAAAACGGAGTCAAAAACGCCCGAGGGGGATAACCAGATTCGGGATGTTTGTGACGCCTGCGACCTTGTGCATTATCAAAACCCACGAATTATTGCCGGCTGTATTCCTGTTTGGGAAGATAAAATTTTGTTATGTAAGCGCGCTATTGATCCTAGAAAAGGATTCTGGACATTGCCAGCAGGTTTTATGGAGCTGGGTGAAACGACCGAGCAGGCGGCTGTACGAGAAACTTTGGAAGAAGCCGAGGCGGTTGTCCAAACTGAAGAGCTATACGCGGTTTTTAACTTGCCACACATTGACCAAGTGTATGTGATGTATCGTTCAGTATTATTAAAGCCAGAGTTTTCAAGTGGTGAAGAAAGTTTAGAGGTGCGTTTATTTGCGGAGCATGAAATTCCTTGGGATGAGCTGGCTTTTGAAACCATGCGTAAATCGCTAGAGTTTTATTTTCAGGATAGACAGTCCGGTTGTTTTAAGTTTAGGTCTGCAGATATTACAAGACCGTTATCTCGTTAACCATTTAGCCATGGGTGTGAAATGAAACGAGAACAGATTATTCAATGCCTAGAGCCGGCAAGCAGCCTTCAAGGTTGGTCGCAGCAACAGCGTAAAGATGGTTTACGTAATGCAGCTGTTCTGATTCCTTTGGTTGAACGTGATCAATGGCAAGTTTTGCTAACTAAGCGTACCGAACATCTTAATAATCATGCTGGACAGGTTAGTTTTCCTGGAGGACGTGCTGACAGCATTGATCTTTCGCCACTACAGACGGCGTTACGAGAAACCGAGGAAGAAGTGGGGATTCAACAGGACTTAATAGAAGTGGCCGGAATTATCGAGCCCTTTTTAACGGTAACTAATTTTAAAGTCGTTCCCATTGTGGGTTTTGTGGAACCTTCGTTTACTCTCAATATTGATGAGTTTGAAGTGGCTGATGTGTTTGAGGTGCCATTATCAATCTTGGCAGACCAGTCTTGTTATGAAAGAAAAGAAGTTGTCTGGAAGGGTCAAAATAGGATGTATTGGGAGTTGATGTACGACGGCTTTCAAATCTGGGGTGCAACAGCCGCTATGCTGTATGCATTTGCTGGCCGTTTAAGGGTGGCGAAAAACACCTAATTTGCTAGTTTTTGGCTGAGCTGGGCCGGTACTTGTTTTGTAAGCCTTGCAAGAAATTTCGTAGGACTTGGTCTTTACAAGGACGATAATGTTTATGGTCTGTGCGACGAAAAAATGCGCTTAGCTCATGTTTACTAATGGAAACGCCATTGTTTGATAACAGCGCTAAAACGTCTTCATTTTTCATGTCGAAGGCGATTTTAAGTTTACGTAACACGATATTATTAGTGATTTTTTTATCGGGCTCAGGTGTGGGCCTATCCTGTTTTCCTCGTCGGTCGATAATCAACCCATTTAAAAATATTGAAAATGAGGTGTCTCCACAGCTTACATAAGCTTCGTCGTCATCTTTTTTTAACCAGTTGCTTATTTGCTCGCGTGTCACCTCGTGATCTGCCTGTTTAAAAATATCGATCATTTTTGCATCATTGAAATCGAAGGTGTAGCGAAGGCGGCGTAAAATATCGTTATTGGTCACAAAGGTTCCTAGAATGGTTTGGTCTGGTTGGTGAGAGTATTTTACAGCTTCGTGGGCGCCTGTAGTTCATTTTTTGTATGCGCTGAAAAAGTAAACCGAATAATAGGTGTTTTACAGTGACGAAGCTTTATTGATTTTGTTCTAAGGCCAATAACTGTTTTTTGGCCGCTAAGCCTCCCGCATAACCGGTCAGGCTGCCATGGCTGCCAATAATTCGGTGACAAGGAATGATTAAACTGACAGCATTAGCGCCTATGGCATTAGCAACAGCACGAACAGCCGTTTTATTATGAATAGTGCTAGCGATTGTTTGGTAAGAAGTAGTTGAAGCGTATGGGATGGTTTGTAGGCTACGCCATACGCGTTGTTGGAAATCAGTGCCTACCATTAAAATGGGTAAGTCGAATTGTGTTAATTCTTGTCGAAAGTAGCGATTGAGTTGCTTAAAGGCCGTGTCGATGATAGCTGTTTTTTTGTTGACATAATGCGCGTTTAGGCGCGTTTGTAGACGTCTGTCAATGCTCGCCCGTTTTTGCCGCTGTTGCCAATCACATAGGCATAGTTGATTCTCAAAGGAGCCAATCAGTAGTTCACCTAGTGGGCTATCGTATGATTGGATGTGGATTTCATTTAGCGATCGCATGCTATGGGATTTAGTCCTTTGTAGCGATAGCCCAGTGAATTAAGCGGTTAGGCTACGAGAAACAATTTCAGACACATCTTTTGACAGTGGTGTATGAGCTTGTATGCGCGATAGTTGCGCCTTAATCAATTGTTGTCGCGTACTATCAAATTTTTTCCAGTGGCTTAGTGAATTAGCTAATCGAGCCGCCACTTGAGGATTAATGCTGTCCAGCAGAAGAATGTTATCGGCTACAAATTCATACCCAGAGCCGTCTATTGCGTTAAAGTGCAAAGGGTTGGCTGTGGCAAAAGCGCCAATCACACTCCGAACTCGATTGGGTGTTTTCATGTCGAAGTCTGGGTGCTGAGTTAACTTTTTTACGCTGTGTAATGCGTCGGTTTTTTCTGAACAAGCTTGCAAGGCGAACCATTTGTCGATGACCAGATCTTCATTTTTCCACTGTTGATAAAAAGCATCAAAATAACTCACATTGAGTGGGGTATCGAGGTGGCTTAATTCGGCTAGCGCAGCAATTTGATCGGTCATGTTCCGAGCCGTTTCAAATTGTTGAATACACATTGAACGAACCTCATCGGTTTCTAACGCCATTAAATAATCGAGACAAAGGTTTTTAAATGACCGTTGAGCAATACTTTGTGAATCGGTGCCAGCGCCTACGTGATGATTAGCGTGATAGCGTGCTAGCCATAGGTCTTGTAGAGATGAGGCTAAGGTTTGCTTAACAATGCGGTGTGCTTGGTATAAGGCATCAATATCAATAGTGCTCATTTGTTCGGCCAGGTAAGCTTTGCTTGGAAGGCTTAATAATAATGATTGATAAGCTAGATCTGCTAAAGGCTGTTGCAAAATGGCACGGAATGTACCCACCAGTTCATCGGGTAAGGGCGGTACCTTATGATGGTTCTGTATCGCATCAATGGTTTTAAAAATAAAATAGCTTAGGCAGTTTTGTCCTGCTTCCCAGCGATTAAAGGCATCTTTATCATGTTGAAATAAATGGATTTTCTGTTCAATGCTAAGTGTTTGTTGCAGTTTTATCGGTGCTGAAAATCCACGGAGTATAGAGGGGGTGGGCTCTGTATTAATATCAGTAAAAGTAAATGATTGCTCCGCTTTAGTTAACTCAAGAACCGTTGATGTTTGCTCGCCATGCAGGTTAAGTTCTTTGCCGTTGTCATCGAGTAAACCCAGTCGAATGGGGATGACTAGAGGCTCTTTATTGGCTTGAGTTGAGGGGGAGTTATTGTGTTGTTCGAAACTTACGGTGTAGGTTTTTTCGTTTTGGTTATAGCTTGTTGTTACTGTAACCGTCGGCGTGCCTGCTTGACTATACCACTGTTTAAATTGCTCAAAGTTGGCGTTATTCGCATCTTCTAAGGCAGTGACAAAGTCTTCGGTGGTGACAGCTTGTCCATCATAACGTTCGAAATATAAGTCACAGCCTTTTCTAAAGCCGGTTTCACCTAACAATGTATGAAGCATTCGCACAACTTCAGCACCTTTTTCATAGATAGTAAGGGTGTAAAAATTATTGATCTCAACGAAGGAGCTGGGGCGAATAGGGTGTGACAATGGCCCCGCATCTTCAGCAAATTGATGTGTGCGAAGCATATTGACATCTTTAATACGTTTTACCGCTTCAGAAGTTTGATGGGCGGTAAACTGTTGATCGCGAAAAACAGTAAAGCCTTCTTTTAAACTCAGTTGAAACCAATCTCTACAGGTAACGCGATTGCCAGACCAGTTATGGAAGTATTCGTGGCCAATGACAGCTTCGACATTTTCAAAGTCGGCATCAGTAGCGGTTTTTTCACTGGCCAAAACATATTTTGTGTTGAAAATATTGAGGCCCTTATTTTCCATTGCCCCCATATTGAAATGGCTCACAGCAACAATCATATAGATATCAAGGTCGTATTCGCGACCAAAGGCTTGTTCATCCCAACGCATGGCATTTTTTAAAGACTGCATGGCATGTGACGTCTTATCTAAATCATGCTCTTCGACGTACACTTCTAACGCAACCTCTCGCCCCGAACAGGTTGTAAAAGAGTCTTTTAAGCAAGCTAAATCTCCAGCGACAAGCGCAAATAAATAGCTAGGTTTGGGGAAAGGGTCATGCCAACGGGCAGCGTGTTTATTATCTGCTAGGGCAATGTTTGGGCTACCAGTGCGGTTGCCGTTGGATAATAAAACGGGGTATTCATCTTTGTCGGCCACCATCGTGACGCTAAAGATAGACATGACGTCTGGCCTATCTAAAAACCAGGTAATACGTCTAAAGCCCTCGGCCTCGCACTGGGTACAGAGCATGGTGTTTGATTTATATAAACCACTAAGCGCTGTATTGGTGCTTGGGTTGATGTGATTGCTGATTTCTAAAACAAAACGAGCACTAGGGTTGTGAATAGTGAGTGTTTTATCATCGAGTGTATAGTGTTCAGGGTGAAGTCTTTCACCATCAACTTTAAGGTCAATAAGCGTTAGCTCTTCACCCATTAATACCAAATCAGGGTTAGTTTTTTTACAATCAGGGTTACGGTAAATATTGAGGCGAGAATTGACATGGGTTTTGTCAGCCGATAAGTCAAAATGAAGCTCAGTTTTGCTAATTAGGAACTCAGGAACGGTATAGTCTTTTAAGTAAATAGTTTTTTGTTCGGAAGTAGACATAAGGTTATTTTGATTTAAAGGAGTGGTAGGCAAACAGTAACCATGCGATGAGCAAGGCAACGCCACCAATGGGTGTGATTGCGCCGAGAATGGTGATGCCTGTTAAGCTGAGGATGTATAGGCTGCCAGAAAAAATTAGCATCCCGGCAAGCATAAACCAACCCGCTATGCGTAATAAATTAGATGGATTGTTTTGGTGTAACACGCCGATGAGAATCAGGCCGATGGCATGCCACATTTGATAATCCGAAGCGGTGTGGTAAACGGCTAAATAATGAGGCGATAAGCTGCCTTTAACAGCATGTGCTCCAAAGGCTCCTATTACTACGGCCAAGAAAGCAAAGAAGGCCCCTAAGGTGATAAACGGTAAGGTTTTCATAAGGTGTTACTTTTCTAGTAAACGTGGCATTACTTCAACCAGATTGCAGGGTCGTGTGCGGTAATCAAGCTGTGCACTAATTAATTTGTCCCATGCGGTTCTACAAGCACCTGATGAGCCGGGTACGCAAAAAATATAATGTCCATTAGCAACGCCAGCAATGGCTCTTGATTGCATGGTTGAGGTACCTATTTCATCGTATGAAAGTGTGCGAAAAACTTCACCAAAGCCTGTCAATTCTTTATCTAGTAAAGGTTTTACAGCTTCAGGCGTGCCATCACGGCCAGTGACGCCAGTGCCGCCAGTGGTAATGATGGCATTAATAGCTGGGTCGGCAATCCAAGCGGATATTTTTGCGCGAATTTGGTAGATATCATCAATAACAATAACTTTTTCTGCACACTGGTGGCCTGCATCGACGAGTCGATCAACCAGTGTTTTTCCAGAAGTGTCGGTTTCTTCTGTACGCGAGTCTGAGACCACCATAATGGCGATATTAAGTGGAATAAATTGACGAGAATTTGTGGGCATTTTGGCTACCGAATAAGTAAAAAGAAGGCACTATTACCGCGTTGAATATTCAGTAGTAGCGAGTTGGATCTACGTTGTTTGATGGCATTGGTTAGTTCAAGGATGTTACGAACGGGAATGCGGTTTACTTGGCTAATGATATCACCTTTACGTAAACCGTTTAGCCAAGCAATAGAGTTGGTTGCGACGTCGGCAATTTTGACGCCGTGTTTGATGTTGTACAGTTGGTCACCATCAGATAAGTTAGACAGTGTTACCCCGACCAATTGATTATGAATACGCGCCCCATCGATAGAAACCACTTCATGTTGAGCGATGGTGATAGAGACAGGTAGTTGCTTGCCGTTACGTAAGATTTGTAGTTTGGCATTGTCGCCAATAGTTAGCAGTCCTAGGCTGTTACGTAAACTGGCACTATTTTTTATCGGTTTGCCATTTATGCTTAACACAATATCGCCGGGGCGTAAGCGGGCTTTTTCTGCCGGGGAGTTGGCAGCAACTTGGCTAATAATAACGCCATGTTTGACCCTAAGACTAAATGCTTTCGCCAGTTCAGGGGTTAAGTCTTGAACACTAATACCTAACTGCCCACGTTTGACTTTACCAAACTTAACCAATTGGTCTTTTAGGCTAACGGCCATATTACTAGGGATCGCAAAACCAATACCAACATTGCCGCCGCTCGGTGCCAGGATGGCGGTGTTAATCCCCACCAGTTCGCCTTTCAAGTTAATTAACGCGCCACCAGAATTACCAGGATTAATAGACGCATCTGTTTGAATAAAATCCTCATAACCTTCAATCCCAAGGCCAGAGCGGCCAAGCGCACTAACAATACCTGAAGTGACGGTTTGCCCAAGGCCAAACGGGTTGCCTATGGCAATAACAAAGTCGCCAACCCGTAAATGGTCAGAGTTGGCGATGTGTAAATCGGTGAGCCGATCGGCCTTAATTTGAATAACCGCAACGTCAGAATCAGGGTCGCTGCCGACCACGTTGGCGTTAAATGAGCGGCCATCGCGCAAAGTCACCGTTATTTTGTCGGCTTTATCAATAACGTGGTGATTAGTAATGATAAGTCCTTTATTTGCATCGACGATGACGCCTGAACCTAAGCTTTGCGTGGAACGCTTTCTTGGTGTGTTGGGGAGCTGGAAAAAACGTCGAAAGAAAGGGTCTTGTAATAGAGGGTTTTCGTGCTGTTGAACCATACTTCTAGTGGCAATATTAACAACAGCAGGTGTTACTTTTTCTAAAACGGGCGCTAAGCTAGGCAGAGGTTTTTCGCCTATAAAAGCAGGCAGTGCAGCGTGCGCAGGTAAACTCGTAGCAAGGACTAATAAACCGATCAGTACAAATTGTTTAAGTCTTAACATCATAAACCTCTATGCTATTGATCTACATCGTCGGCGTCAACTTGTCCGCTCATACGACGACGTATGTGTGACCAAGACATACCTGTTGTCATAATAAAACATAAAATACATTGAATAATATAAGTGACCGCATCGATGTTATCAGCTGGCACAAGCCCCCAATCAACAATCATCCAGAATATGGTGCCAAAAAAAGCAATTGCCAAGGCAATGCCGATAGCACCAAGGGAGCGTAAAGTGGCGCGTATATAAATGACCCAACCAATTATTAAAATCAGCCCGGCAAGTGCCATAAGGGGTGTTATATCGGGTGTTTTTGTGACGACCCAATGGTAATAAGATAAGCCAGCGGGGTTGTAGCTTGCAAAGACGAGTACTGTTGCAATGGCTAAACGAATGAAAAAATTAGTGGCCGAGAACTGATTTGTTTTCAATGTATTATCCTTAATGAGTCACCTTGATGAGACGTATTCTAACTGAAAATGCTAACTTCTTTACGAACGCTTTAAAAGCGTTTTGAAAAAAGCGTAGCAAGTGTGACGTAATTGGAAAACACTAATTTCTATGGCTGAAATCAGACCATTTTTATTGCATGCACTACACTGTGTTGTATATATAGATAATTAATTGATCAAACCGAATTAAATGAGCGTGAGACCACATCAAGATAACCAACATATTTTAAGGAAATTTATTCCTTTAAACACCTTACCAAGCGGCCACTTTTCGACTATTTGCAATGAATGTCTTATTGAAGAGTGCGATAAGGGAACGGTGTTATTTGAGCAAGGGGATGATGCTAAAGAGTTTATCTATTTGATCAGCGGAATGATTAGCTTATTTGCCGGTGAGATGGAAATGGAAACCATCGTAACAGGTTCGGAAGTGGCGCGTTTTGCAATCGCCCACCAATTGCCCCGTAAAGTTCGAGCAGTGACGAAGTCTAAAGCGAGGATTGTGCGAGTTCCTACTTATATGCTGGATATGGATAACCCCGAAGATAATGGGCAAACCTATTTGGTAGATGACGTTGAAGACCATAGTGGCGATTGGATGACAACGATGTTGCAATCGCCGGTCTTTCAACGGTTGCCCGCATCAAATTTACAAAAAGTAATGATGCAGATGGAAGAGATCGCTTTTGAACCGGGTGAGGTTGTTGTTAAACAAGGGGATGAGGCGGATTTTTATTACATCATTAAAACAGGTAGTTGTGAATTGATACGTCAGCCTTCTGAAGGTGCGCGGTTAATCAAGTTGGGTGAGTTACATAGCTGTGATGCTTTTGGCGAAGATGCGCTGCTATCAGGCAACCCAAGGAATGTAACGGTTCAAATGAAAGGCAAGGGGCAAATGCTTCGCCTATCAAAAGCTAACTTCATCAAGTTGGTTAAAGAGCCAGTATTACAATATGTAAACTTTCAAGAAGGGCAGGAAAAAGTCAGTGCGGGTGCTAATTGGTTAGATGTAAGAGGGGTCGATGAATATGTTGATGATCATATTGACGGCAGTGTAAATATCCCCTTCTTTTCGTTACGAATGAAAATCGCTGAATTGCGTCACGATCAATTACAAGTATTGGTCTGCTCCAATGGTCGAACCAGTGAGGCCGCAGCATTTCTACTATTGAAGTTTGGTTTTAATGCGCTGATTTTGAAAGGAGGAATCGCTAGCAGGTCTACCAGTAAGAGCAAGAAAAAGGCACCAGAATTGTCCTTAAAAGAGGTGCCGTTATCAGCCGTTGCGACAACATCAAATGAGAATCAAGGTGCGACGGTTAGTAATGCTGACAGTTTGAATGCTAAGCAGTTAGAAGAGGCGCAACGTAAAATAGCAGAGCTTGAAAAATTATGCGCGCAATCAAATGAAAGGTCTAATAAGCTTGAGTTAGAGCGTAGGGGCTTACAGCAACAATATGAGCAACAAGCAGCCCTAGTCGCTGAGCTGCAATTATCATCAAAGCGTGTGTCAGACGAGCTGCTAGCGCTGCGCAATGGTCATGGTGACCGTGAGGTGGAAATGAGCCAGGCGCTGCTTGCTGAAAAAGAAGCAGGTTTGCAGCTTTCAAAAGAACTGGAAGATAAAGCCCTAGCGCTGGATAAGGCGCAGCAAGCGATGGAGAGTTCTCGTGAATCGCTTAGCCTGTTAGGCGAAGACATTAAGGCGAAGGATAAGGAGCTCGATGAGCTTAAACGAACGATCAGTGATATTAATACTCGAGAGGCAGAAACGACAACAACGTTTAAGGAAACGTTGGCGATGGCAAAACAAGAAGCCATCGAATTAAGAAACCAAAAAAAGGCCTTGGAAGAAAAAGTAGAGGCGACTGAGCGCGAAATGGGCGGGTTACTTAAATCTCAAACTAAACTGGAAGAAGAAAATAAACAGCGGATTAATGATAAGGAAGCGGCTAACTTAGAGAAAGATAATCAAATTCAGCAGTTAAATTCCCAATTGTCTGAAATGCGTTCGACTATAAAGAGCTCGGGCCAGTTGCAAACACAATTAGAGAGCCAACTTTCACAGACTAGGCATGAACTAGAGCAGTTAAAAGAAAAGCAAAACGATGCGATAGAAAAAAATAAAGCAGAGGCTGATGCTCGTCGCCAAGAGCTTGAAAGCGATATAAACGCGTTAACACAACAAGTAGAAGAAAAAGATACAGCGTTAGAAAAGCAAACAGAGGCGTTAGGCTTCTTGGCGGAAACCTGTGAATCATTGAAAGAGAAAAGCAGGGGGTACGACCAAACCCTGCATGAAAAGACAACTAAACTTGAGGCTTTGACAAAGGCATTAGAAACGGCAGAGAAAAAACTTGAGACGTTTAGTCAAGAACGAGAGGACCTAGAGTCCGCTGTGTTAGAAAAAGATACGCTGTTGGCTGAATGGCGTGAACAGTCTGTTGCAATGAATGCTGAGGAAGCTGCTTTAGAAGAAAAGCTAGCACAGTCGGACAGTCATTTATCGAATGTGTTGGCTGAAAAAACAGTTTTAGCTGAACAGTTAAATGAATTGCGAGAACTGACCGATGAGCTAAAGAGTAACGAAGATAACTACTTAACAGAGGTTGACAGTCTTAAACAACAAAAATCGCAAGCAGAAAAGGCGTTGGCTGAGTCGCTTAATGAATCAGAGGCTCGAACAGAACAGTTTGAAAAAGAAGCGATAAAACTACGTCAGCAGGTGATTGCCCTAGAAAGCTCTCTGAGTGAAATAAGCTCAGGCAAAGAGTCGTTAGAGAGTGAGTTGAAGAAGCGCCTTGCCGAGGCGCAAAATGATGCCAAAGTAGCACTAACAACGCAACAAGATGTTGAGCAGCAACTGAATCGCGAAGTGAGTGAAAAGGAAGCTATCCAAAAAAGCCTAATAGCCTTGGAAAAACAGTTGGCGCAGAGGCAGGGTGAGCAGCAACAATTAAGCAAACAGTTAGATGAATCGCAAGAAAAGCTTGAAGAGCTGCGTGAAGGCGGAGAAGCTGAAGTATTACGTTTAACGAAGTTGCTACAGCAGGCCGAATCAAAACTTCAAGAAAGAAACGTAGAGTTTAATTCGTTGACTAAGGAAAAAGAGGGTGATGTTAGGCAGTTACAACAAAAGGCCGATATGCTTGAAGCCGAGTTGGACATGCTGCAAAGAGCTGAGGCTGAAAGCGCGCAGGAACTTAATAAATTAGCGTCAGAAAAAGAAGCTGCAGAGCAAGCGTCATTAGTCACTAAATCTCAGCTTGATAGTCTGTTGATTGAGCAACAAAAAGTCACCGCAGAGCTGTCTCAAGAGCGTCAAGAAACGAAAATGATCATCCAAGAAAAGGATGCTAAGAATGCTAAATTAGCAGACTCGTTAGAGCAGCTCAAAGGCCAGTTGAAAGCATTAGAAGAGTCATTGCTCGAACAGACGCGACAGCTCGATGAAGCTCATGTTCAACAACTTAACAAATTGGACACAGAGCTAAAAAAAGTCAAACAGCAGCAGGAGCTTAGCGAAGGGCAGCTGATGTCAGTGCAAGCTGAGAAAGATGAGTTGCAACAGAAACTATTTGATGCGGAAGCAGTTTTATCGAGTGCTACGGGTGATCAACGAGAATTATTGGTGCAGCTAGAAAAAGCGCGCAATGAGTCTGTGGAATTAACACGAACGGTTGAGTTAAAACAAACTGAAATGGATGAGTTTGTATCGCTAAAAAAAGAACTGGAAGAAGAGTTGTTGACGTCTAAAAAGGCGCATAAAGCGCTGAGTACTTTAGCGGACAGCGCTGAGCAGCGTTGTGAGGAACTGAATAATGCTTTAGCTCTACAAGTGTCAAAACAGCAAGATAAAGAACGGATGTTTGAAGAGCGGTTAAAGGCGTTAGAAAACCAGCTTCAGCAGACAGAAAATGACCTCCAAAAAGAGCGTATTGCTCTACAAAAAGCGGAAACAAACTTATCTTCCAAGGTTAGTGAAAAAGAAGAAATGCGCGTCGCCTTATCAGAGTTAGAGCAACTTAAATTGTCGGGTGATAAGGTTGTTAACGTATCACAGCAAAAAATGGCTGAGCTGGAGCAATCGCTAAAAAGCCTTAAAGTGGAAAAAGAACAGTTGATCAAAGCGCATAATGATGCAGATGAAAAAACTGCTCAGTTAACTGAGCAACTATTAACGGCGCAAAATGCAGAGAAAGAAACATTAAAAAGGTTAGATCAGCTGATGAGCTCACTTGAGACCGATAAGCACGAAAAAGCGGCCCTGCAAGAGAAGCTGGCGGATATTAATAACAACAATAATGAGTTGAAGCATCAACTTGAAAAGATGGAAAGAAATGCGTCTAGTGCGGTCGAGAATGATCCAGCAGAAAAACGAATAAAAGAGTTGGAAAAACAGTTAGATGAGGCGTCAACTATGTTGCTGGATCTTGAGATAAAACTAGAGACATCCTCTAGCGATGTAGTAGAAGAATCCAGTGAAGAAGAGAAAAATGCTCTTAAAGCACTTCAGTCAGAGCTAGATTTAGTTCGGGAGCAAACAGAAAAAGATATCCAAGCAATGCAGCTAAAAGTAGAAAATAGTGAAAAAATGAATTTGGCGCTGAAGAAAAAGATCTTGACGATGCAAACGTTAGCAAACCAAGAAGTGCTTCCTGAGAAAACACAAAAAGAAAAGAAAAAGGGCTGGTGGAAATAATACAAAAAGATGGTGTTGAATATGTGGCTGCGGTTGAAGTTGAAACGCTAGCAAGCCTAAGTTCCAGAGCATTTGAAGTCGACTTGGGTGATAAAGGTGCTTGCAGTGGTTTTTTTGTGCGCGAACAAGACATGACGCTGAGAGCGTATAAGAATAACTGTCCCCATACAGGGGCGCCATTGAACTGGATGCCAGACCAGTTTTTAAGTCGAACTGGTTTATATATTCAATGCTCTATTCATGGGGCGATGTTTAAAACACAAGATGGCGAGTGTTTTGCTGGGCCATGTAACGGGAAGTGGTTAAAGGCATTGAGCTTTATTGAAAAAGACGGAATGTCTTATATTGCCTTACTTGATCTCGAAAAAAGCCCGTCAATTTGACGGGCTTTTTAAGGTATTTTTGCGCAGACTATGGCCTGTGCAGAAAGCTAAGTGCTGATTGGTTCAGACTTATTTTATTTTAGCTTCCTTATACATAACATGCTGTCTAATGGTTGGATCAAATTTTTTGATTTCCATTTTTTCTGGCATATTACGTTTGTTTTTTGTTGTTGTGTAGTAATGGCCTGTTTTAGCGCTTGAAACTAATTTAATTTTATCTCTCATTTTTCAGTCCTTAAACTTTTTCGCCACGTGAGCGAATGTCGGCCAAAATAGCGTCGATGCCATTTTTGTCAATTGTACGCATGCCATTTGCTGAAACGCGTAAGCGAACAAAACGATTTTCGCTTTCTACCCAAAAACGGTGGTGATGAAGATTCGGCTCAAAGCGACGACGAGTTCTGTTTTTCGCGTGAGAAACATTGTTTCCCGACATAGGGCGCTTGCCAGTGACTTGGCATACTTTAGACATGATAAAACCTCTATTAAAATTAATTGATTGGCAACTTACTGCGAAACGGTGCGAATTTATACCAGAATATGATAATTGAGTAAAGAAAAAATTCGTTTCTATTCTTAGATGTGGCCTAGTTCAGCGAGTGAGGAGGCATCGCCGCTGCCGATGATTAAATGGTCTAAAACGCGAATATCGATTAACTTTAATGCCTCGATTAGTTGGTGGGTAACCTGTATATCGGCTTGACTGGGTGTTGGATTCCCTGATGGGTGGTTGTGAGCAAAAATAACTGCTGCGGCATTGTTAGCAAGAGCGCCTTTAACAACTTCTCGTGGGTGTACACTAGCACCATCAATAGTGCCAAAGAATAATTCTTCAAAGGCAAGAACGTGGTGCTTGGTGTCCAAATAGAGACAAGCAAATACCTCTCTTTGCTGATGAGCTAGTTTGCTTTTTAAGAACTGTTTGGTGTCATCGGGGGTGTTGAGCGCGTTTTTATGGCGGATGTTTTCGTGTAAATATCGACGTGCCATTTCTAGCACGGCTTGCAATTGTGCATATTTAGCCTTACCCAACCCATGCCCCTGACAAAACTCAGGTTGCGATGCGTGCATTAGCGAGTTTAATGAGCCAAATTGCTTGAGAAGGCGGCGAGATAGGTCTACGGCGGTCAAGCCTTGAGTGCCTGTACGTAAGAAAATGGCGAGAAGTTCTGCATCGGACAGTGAGGCGGCGCCTCGACTTAATAATTTTTCACGGGGCCTTTCCAATTCAGGCCAGTCAGTAATAGACATAATCAATCCTTGATAATGATAGTGGCTTGGATCATAGAATATATCGTGTTGTGTGACATAATGGGGTATTACTTACATAAAGATGCAGAAAATATTGTGAATGAATTACAGTATCGGCGTGTGTTATTGGGCGTGACGGGCGGAATAGCCGCTTATAAGGCCGCCGAAATTTTGCGCCAATGTCAAAATATGGGTGCTGAGGTGCGTGTTGTGATGACCCCAGCGGCAACAGAATTTATTACCCCGTTAACGTTTCAGGCGTTGTCAGGCTTGCCTGTGCATACTCAATTGATGGATGTCGAAGAAGAAGCAGGTATGGGGCATATTAACCTGGCTCGTTGGGCTGATGTGGTTTTAGTGGCGCCAGCCAGCGCAGACTTTATTGCTCGCTTAGCTTCCGGTATGGCGAATGATTTGTTGACAACGCTTTTGCTGGCAACAGAAAAACCAGTGATGTTGGCGCCAGCAATGAATCGTGCGATGTTTGATGATCAAAATACACAAAACAATATCCGTCAGCTTGAGTCTCAAGGCGTGGTTATTTTAGGGCCAGGCGAAGGCGTGCAAGCCTGTGGTGAGGTTGGCTTAGGGCGAATGCTCGAACCGGAAGATTTGGCGCAAGCCGTTGTCGAACATTTCCAAACAGGTGAGTTGGCAGGGTTAAATGTTTTATTAAACGCAGGGCCAACAAGAGAAAACATTGATCCTGTTCGCTATATCAGCAATCACAGTTCTGGGAAAATGGGCTTTGCATTGGCGCAAGCCTGTGTAGAGGCGGGTGCGCACGTGACGTTAGTGGCGGGACCTGTATATATGCCAACACCGTCTGGTGTGGAACGAATTGATGTGGTGAGTGCGCGCGAGATGGCGGATGCTGTGCTTTCAAGGTCGGCGCAAGCCGATATCTTTATTGCCTCAGCTGCAGTTGTGGATTACACCCCAGTTGAAATTGCCGAGAATAAGATAAAGAAAAACGCATCGCAGATGCAGCTAACTCTGGTTAAAACAACAGACATTTTGACCAGTGTCGCAACACAAGGCAGCGCAACGTTTTGTGTTGGTTTTGCGGCAGAAACGGATAACTTAGAAGCGTATGCTAAAGGCAAGTTAGAAAAAAAATCGTTGGATATGATTGCGGCAAATTGGGTGGGCCGGAAAAACGTTGGTTTTAACAGTGAAAATAATGCCTTATCGGTCTACTGGAAAGGTGGTGAGCAAGAGCTCGGCTACATGCCCAAGTCTGAATTGGCTCGTGAATTAGTGACATTAATAGCAAAAAGGTACCATGAAAAAAATACAACTTAAATTACTGGATGATCGTTTAGGTCAATCAATTCCTTTACCGGAATATGCGACAAGTGGTTCTGCGGGGTTGGATTTACGTGCATGTTTGGATGAATCGTTATTGGTGAAGCCTGGGCAAACAACGTTAATTCCAACCGGAATGGCCATTCATATCAGCGATGCTAATTTGGCGGCAGTCATCTTGCCTAGATCAGGTTTGGGGCATAAACACGGCATAGTATTGGGTAATTTAGTTGGTTTAATTGACTCTGATTATCAAGGGCAGTTATTTGTTTCATGTTGGAACCGCGGTGATACGGCCTTTAATATTGAGGTTGGGGACCGGATTGCACAATTGGTTTTTGTGCCTGTGGAACAAGTTGAGTTTGAGCAAGTAGATCATTTTGATAACAGCCATCGTGGCGAAGGTGGTTTTGGCCATACAGGACAAGGGTAAAAAATGATAAATAAAACAATACTTGTGCTGATGTTGCTTGTTATTGCTTTGGGTGGTGCGGGCTATGTTTACCTCGGTCAGATTGACCAACAAAATATTGAGCAAGCCGAACAGTTAACCAAGCGGACAGAAAAGGCGAGTGATACTTTATCAGCAAAAGTAAGGGCGTGGCGTCAGGCCCTAGAGGATGTGGCGAAAGCACCAGCTTTGATTGAAGGCTTGGACGGCGGTGAAACAGCGGCAACAAATTGGGTGGCAGCACAAGCAGCGTTGATAGATGACATCGTATCGTTACGAGTTGTTAAGCCGGACCTGATGCAGGTTGATCCGACGAGTAAGCCGCCCTTGGGCTATGCAACGCTGGATCTAATTAGAAAAGTAGAGTCATCAAAGAAAGCTCAAATGCCAGAAGTTCATATGATGGAGACAGATCATCAACATGTTGTAATAGCACTACCTGTATTAGACGGCGAGACACTGCGAGCAGTGATGCTCGGCGCATTTGAGGTGCCGGCCATACAGACGGCATTTAGTGTGGCCATAGGCAGTGAGAAAGAGGGTTTTTTAACGCTTAAGCAAGGTGCGTTGAAGCTTGTTGGTGATGGCGCTTCAATGCATCAGATGGGTGAGAGTATTGGCAGTGTGCCAGTAGCAGGAACGCATTGGCGCATAAGTATAAAAAGGCAAGCGTTAGCAGCGCCTATTACTAAAGCAGAGTTGTTTACCTACCTTGTTGGAGCATTGGTAATGGTGCTGCTTGCAGGGGTGTTGCTTGCCCTTGTGAAACATAAAGATAAATGTCGAGAATGGGTTGAGGTGATAAAGCAAAGCACAAGCAAGGCGTCTAAAAAGCCGCTGGTTTTGAAAGATGATGATATTTCCCCACCAGAAGATGAGGCGCGTGAACATAAACAAATCGTCGATAGCATTAAGGAAGAAAGTGTTGATGCGGGTGACTCAACATCAAGTCCAATTTTTATGAAAGACGATGTAATTGATGTGGTAACCCAAGCCGAAGTGCCGCAGTCTATTTTTAGGGCATATGATATTAGAGGGATTGTTGATAAGACATTGACAGAACAGGGTGTGTTTTTGATTGGACGTGCGATTGCTAGCGAAGCGTTAAGTGTAGGTCAGCAGACTATAGCGATTGCTCGTGATGGCCGGCTGCACAGTCTAAGGCTTAGCGAGTCACTATCCAAGGGCATACAAGCTGCGGGATGTAATGTGATAGATGTTGGCCAAGTCCCAACCCCCGTCTTGTATTTTGCAACCCATCAACTAGACACCCAATCAGGGGTAATGATAACGGGTAGCCACAACCCAGCAAATTATAATGGTTTGAAAATTGTTATTGCGGGTAATACGTTGTCAGGCGAGGCGATTCAGCAGTTATATCAACGCATTCAGCAAGATAACTTGGAAACTGGTGAAGGCGCTTACCAAGAGCAAATGATGTTACCTGAATATATTGGTGCTATTACTGGCGATGTTCGTTTAGGCAGAATGATGAAAGTAGTGGTCGATTGCGGTAATGGAGTGGCTGGAGAGGCTGCCCCAATGCTACTGTCGACGTTAGGCTGTGAAGTGATTCCGTTGTATTGTGAGATTGATGGTAATTTCCCAAACCATCATCCCGACCCGAGCAAGCCAGAGAATTTACAAACGCTGATCGACAAGGTGCGTGAGGAAGAGGCGGAGCTGGGTTTAGCTTTTGATGGCGATGGCGATCGTTTAGGCGTGGTTGACTCGGATGGCAATATTATCTGGCCGGATAGGCAAATGATGTTGTACGCGGTTGATGTGCTATCTAGACAAGCAGGCGCGGACATTATTTATGATGTGAAATGTACACGGAACCTTGCCAAAGTAATTGCCAAACATGGCGGGAAGCCCATTATGTCGCAAACAGGGCATTCACTGATTAAAGCTAAAATGAAAGAGACTAAAGCAGAGCTTGCAGGTGAGATGAGCGGGCATATCTTTTTCAAAGAGCGTTGGTTTGGTTTTGATGATGCTTTATATACCGCCGCACGACTATTAGAAATTGTGACAGCAGAGTTTAGGTCAACAGCCGAGATTTTTGCAGAACTACCTGACAGTGTGAGCACCCCCGAATTAAATACTAGTTTGGCAGAAGGTGAAAACTTCAGTTTTGTTGAAAAATTGCAGTCTCAGGCAACCTTTGACGAAGCTAAGGTTATTACCATTGATGGTATCCGTGTTGAATTTAAAGATGGTTGGGGGCTGGTCAGAGCATCGAATACAACGCCTTCGTTAGTATTGCGCTTTGAAGCGGATAATGAGGTGTCGTTAGAGCGTATAAAAGATGTATTTAGAGAACAAATGTTGAAAATTAATGCGGACATAGCGTTACCTTTTTAACCGTACTATTTATCAATATGATTTGTAGATGAGGCATGATGGAAAATAATAAAATTGATCCAATTCAGACAGCGCACGTTTTAAGTGAGGCGCTTCCGTATATTCAAAAATTCTCGGGTAAAACCATTGTCATCAAATATGGCGGAAACGCCATGGTGGACGAAGACTTAAAAAGTGGTTTTGCACGAGATATTGTGTTGCTAAAGCAGGTGGGTTTAAACCCGGTTGTTGTTCATGGTGGTGGACCACAGATTGGTCGTCATCTCGAAAAATTGGGTATGAAAAGCCAATTCGTAGATGGTATTCGCGTGACAGATAGTGACACGATGGATGTTGTTGAGATGGTGCTTGGCGGTTTAGTTAATAAAGAAATTGTAAGTCTTATCAATCAGCATGGAGGCTCAGCTGTTGGCCTAACAGGTAAAGATGGTGACTTAATAAGAGCGAAGAAAATTTCTAGTAAAGAAGCAGCAACAGAAGAGGCTTCAGAGCTGATAGATATGGGACATGTTGGTCATGTTGATAGCATTGACTCTGCAGTTGTTGATATGCTGGTTCAAGGTGATTTTATTCCTGTTATTGCGCCTATTGGCGTGGGTAAGGATGGGGCTTCTTACAATATAAATGCGGATCTTGTTGCGGGGAAAATGGCCGAAATTTTATCTGCAGAAAAGCTGTTGTTGTTGACCAATACATCAGGCTTGCTAAGTAAGGAAGGTGAATTATTAACAGGCTTGTCTATTGATGAGGTAAATAAGTTGATAGACGATGGCACCATTTTTGGTGGCATGCTACCAAAAATTCGATGTGCGATGGATGCGCTGAATGGTGGTGTGAACAGCGCCCACATTATTGATGGGCGTGTTCCACATGTTGTTTTGCTAGAGCTATTAACTGATAAAGGTATGGGTACTTTACTGGTTAGAAGTTAAGGTGTTAGCTGATTAAATTGCTCGATGAGCTGGGCAGTTTGTTCGCTTTTACAGGTAGCTTTTCCGCCTTTTGAATTAGCACAACGGATATCCAGCATAATATTTAGTTCGGCTTTATTGTTAACTTTAGTTAATGAAAGGCCGATGTCTTTGCTAAGCCTTGGTGTCCTGGTAAGGATGAGTTCATCCGAGCGATACACAATGGTAGCGCCAGCGTCAGTGATAAAGGATGATGCTTTGTCCCATAGTGTTTCGCAGGTATTTGCGTCACATGTTAACTGGCCTAGAAAGAGGCTAGGAATGGTTTCTGAATCAATGGTAGGTGTTTCAACTGAATGAGTTTTTAATACGTTGAAGCGTAATTTATCGTTCGCGAGTTGTTCGCTTAACTGTGTTTTTTGTAATTTAAAGTCAGCGATTTCTTGTTGATTTTTATCAAATTGTGCTTGAGCAGACTGAATGTTAGAAAGGTTTTTTTGCGGTATTTTTTTTCCTGAACGTTCGAAATTTGCAGCCGCCGCTTGGTGAAGAATAAGTTGTTTTTTAAGTGTCTCAGACTGACTTGTAGCGATTGTTATATGTGAATCAAGCATCTCAAGTTTGCTGTTTGCCAGCGTGTCGATATCTTCTTCTGAGCGAAATGTTTTTAATAAAGCGCTATCTTTAGCCAATTGTGACTGTAAGAGCTCTTTTTGTAAGGCTTGTAAGTGATTGATTTCTTTCAGCCGCTGAATTTCTTCCGGGGTTTTAGCAGCATCTTTTACAGCGATGGTGCGGCCTTCTTCATTTAGTTCTTCTCGTTCTCGCCTTGATTCTTCAGGTGGCACTTTGTCCGAAAAGGATACGTTTCCATTCTTATCAACCCACTTATATAGTTTTCCAGCAAAGGTTGGGTTTGAGAGAGTCAATAAAAGGATGGATAAAATTAAACGGTTTTTTTTTCTCATGGGAATTAAAGGTCTATTTTTTTTGAAGATTAAATCAATTAATGGTTATCATAGGCATAGACTGAAAACTTAGGTATCAGAGTGAATAACATTCATTATGGTTATATGCCATTTTTCGTTATATAACGAATGTGCCTGTTAGTGAGTATAGTTTAGAAAGTGGTATTTGTGGGAATGTAAACAGATGCTGGTTTTTTTAATATTTGATTCATTTTGGAGTATGTATGCCTACCGATAACTTCCCTTTCATCGCCGATGCGAATGATACGGATCCGCAAGAAACCAACGAGTGGCTTGAGGCACTTGAGGCGGTCATTGAACATGAGGGTAAAGATCGCGCCCATTTTTTACTTGAAACATTGATAGAGAGAACCAGATCTGCAGGAGCGGATATCCCGTTTAGCGCTGCAACGGCGTATATCAATTCGATATCGATTGCAGAACAAGCGCAATATGTTGGTGATAGAACCTTAGAGCATAAAATTCGTTCGTATGTTCGTTGGAATGCCATGGTGATGGTGCTTCGAGCGAATAAAAATACTAATGTTGGTGGGCATATTGCCAGCTTTGCATCATCAGCTACATTATATGATGTGGGTTATAACCATTTTTGGCACGCAGCGAGTGAAACGCATGGCGGAGACTTAGTCTATGTGCAAGGACATGTAGCAACTGGGATTTATGCACGTGCATTTATGCTGGGTCGTTTGAGCGAAGAGCAGATGGACGGCTTCCGTCAAGAAGTTGATGGTGGTGGTTTGTCATCTTATCCGCACCCTTGGTTAATGCCCGATTTTTGGCAATTCCCAACGGTTTCAATGGGCTTGGGGCCGATCATGTCGATTTACCAAGCGCGCTTTTTGAAATACCTGGAAGACCGAGGTTTTGCTAAAACCTCAGAGAGAAAAGTCTGGGCGTTTTTGGGCGATGGTGAAACCGATGAGCCAGAATCCTTAGGTGCCATTGGTATGGCTGGTCGTGAAAATCTTGATAATTTGGTATTTGTTATCAACTGTAATTTACAGCGACTAGATGGGCCGGTTCGAGGTAATGGGAAAATTATTCAAGAACTAGAGTCAGAGTTTAGAGGCGCTGGCTGGAATGTCATTAAAGTTGTTTGGGGTAATCGTTGGGATGCCCTGTTAGCACGTGATACTGAAGGTCATCTACGTAAACGTATGATGGAGTGCGTTGATGGTGACTACCAAACCATGAAAGCCAAAGATGGGGCTTATGTACGTGAGAACTTCTTTAATACGCCAGAGCTAAAAGCAATGGTGGCTGACTGGTCCGATAAAGATATTTGGGATTTGAATCGTGGTGGACATGATCCCGCTAAAGTATATGCTGCGTATGATGCAGCTTGCAAAGAAACAAATAGACCGACTGTGATCCTAGCAAAAACCATCAAAGGTTATGGCATGGGTGAGTCAGGTCAGGCGCAAAATACCACGCACCAGCAGAAGAAGATGAGTCATAACTCATTGCTTCACTTTAGAGATAAATTTGAGCTACCGATTTCTGATGAAGATGTTGATAATCTTGCCTATCTTACTTTTCCAGAAGGCTCGGCAGAACAAGAGTACATGAAGAAGAAGCGCGAAGATTTAGGCGGCTACTTACCTGCGCGTCGTGAAAAGTCAGAGTCTTTAACGATTCCAGACTTAGCCGTATTTGAGCCGATGATGAAAGGGACATCGGAAGGCCGTGAAATTTCCACCACGATGGCTTTTGTTCGGTTATTAAACATTTTGTTGAAAGATAAAGAGATTGGTAAACGTATCGTGCCTATCGTGCCAGATGAGTCGCGTACGTTTGGTATGGAAGGCTTATTCCGTCAGTTAGGTATTTGGTCGCACGTGGGTCAGTTGTACACACCACAAGACTCAGATCAGCTGATGTTTTATAAAGAAGATAAGAACGGTCAAGTATTGCAAGAGGGCATCAATGAGGCCGGTGGAATGTGTGACTGGATTGCAGCAGGTACGTCCTACTCAACCAGTGATGTGCCAATGATCCCGTTCTATATTTTTTACTCAATGTTTGGCTTTCAGCGCATTGGTGACTTGATATGGGCTGCGGCTGATCAGCGTGCACGTGGCTTCTTATTAGGCGGAACAGCCGGGCGTACGACACTTAATGGTGAAGGGCTTCAGCATGAAGATGGGCATAGTTTGTTATGGGCCTCATCTGTGCCGAACTGTATTTCATATGATCCAACGTTCAATTATGAATTAGCCGTCATCACGCATGATGGTTTAAAACGCATGTTCCAAGAGCAAGAAGATGTTTTCTATTACCTAACGGTTATGAATGAAAACTATGCGCACCCAGCAATGCCAGACGGTGCAGAAGAAGGCATTATTAAAGGCATGTACTTGTTTAAAGAAGGGGCTTCGAAGAGCAAACTGCGTGTGCAGTTATTGGGTTCTGGTACGATCTTTAACGAAGTGATTGCCGCGGCAGAACTATTGAAAACTGATTGGGGTGTTGAAGCTGATTTGTGGAGTTGTACCAGTTTTACGGAGCTGGCCCGCGAGGGACAGGCCTGTGAGCGTGAAAACCGCTTGAAACCAACGCAAGAAAAACGGATACCTTATGTGTCTGAATGTTTAAATGAACGTCAAGGCCCCGTTATTGTGTCGACAGACTATGTGCGTTTATTAGCAGATTCAATTCGCCCATTTATTCGCAAGCATTGTTCAATATTGGGTACAGATGGTTTCGGTCGATCAGACACCCGTGAGAACCTACGTCGTTTCTTTGAAGTTGATCGTTATTATGTTGCCATTACCGCACTAAATGCGCTGGTAGACTTAGGGCAAATTAAGGCTGAGGTTGTTCAGCAGGCCATAGAAAAATATGAAATAGACACTGAAAAACCTGCGCCATGGTTAGTGTAGAGCGAGCGATAGGAGAATTGAATGAGTGATTTAATAGATGTAGCGGTGCCAGATATTGGTGATTTTGATGCTGTTGAGGTTATTGAAGTCTTAGTTTCTATCGGTGATTCAGTTGAGGTAGAACAAGCCTTGTTGACGTTAGAGAGTGATAAGGCAAGTATGGAAATCCCTTCATCAGCAGCAGGGGTGGTCGAAGAAATTTTAGTGACGGTTGGCGACTTTGTGGCAGAAGGCACTGTTGTCGTTCGCCTAAAAGAGCTTAACTCGTCAGAGCAAGCGAAGGCACCAGCTCAAGAAGCAGCAGCTGAACCAGTACAAGAAGAAGTAACAGAAAGCGAAATTAATATTCATGTCCCAGATATTGGTGACTTTGATGCCGTTGAAGTTATTGAAGTGAATGTCGCTGTCGGCGATGTGGTTGAAGAAGAACAATCGTTGTTAACCTTAGAAAGTGACAAAGCCAGTATGGAGATTCCTTCGACCTCAGCAGGTACCGTTAAAGAGGTTAAAGTCGCCGTCGGTGAGCAAGTCTCAGAAGGTGATTTAATTGTAGTTTTATCCGGCCAAGCGGCTGCAACAGTGAAGGCTGAGAGTCCGGCAAAGTCTGAGCCAAAAGCAGAAGAAAAAGCGCCAGCAAAGCCAGCGCCGAAATCGCAAACGAATACCAATCCCAATACCAATGTTGCAGCGGCACCGGTGACTTCAAAACCAATGGGACATATTCATGCAAGTCCAACGGTACGCAAGTTTGCAAGAGAGTTGGGTGTTGATTTATCAACGGTTACCAAGGCAACAGGGCCTAAAGGCCGGCTTTTAAAAGAAGACATTAAACAACACGTTAAGCAAATTATTGCCGGCCAATCAGCGACGTCTTCATCAGTTGGCTCGGGGATTCCACCTATTCCAGAGGTTGATTTTACAAAATTTGGTGAAATAGAGGAAAAACCGCTCAGTAAGATTAAGCGCTTAACAGGCACGAATTTAACGCGTGCTTGGCTGAATGTGCCGATGGTGACACATCATGAGCTAGCAGACATTACTGATATGGAAGCGTTCCGTAAATCATTAAAAGCAGATGCTGAAAAACGGGGTGTGAAGGTCACGTTTTTAGCATTTATGATGAAGGCTTTAGTGGCTGCATTAAAAGAGTTTCCACAGTTTAATGCCTCGTTATCGCCAGATGGTAATAGCTTGATTTATAAAAAATATTACAACATTGGTATAGCTGTTGCGACACCAAATGGGCTTGTTGTACCTGTCTTTAAAGATGTTGATAAGGTCAGTATTTTTGAGTTGGCTGAACAAATGGGCGTGATCAGTAAAAAAGCAAGGGATGGTAAGCTTTCGCCAAAGGAAATGCAGGGCGCATGTATGACGATCTCAAGCCTAGGTGGAATTGGCGGTACTGCTTTTTCACCAATTGTTAACGCCCCCGAAGTGGCGATCTTAGGTGCGACACGTGCAGAGATGCAGCCGGTCTGGAATGGTAGTGAATTTATCCCCCGCTTAATGCTTCCATTAGATCTCACTTATGATCATCGCGTGATAGATGGTGCGGATGCTGCCTCCTTTATGGTAGCGCTTTCACGTTATCTCAATGACATCCGTCGTGTGTTGTTGTAGGAGGATATGATGGCTAATCTAATAGATATAAAAGTTCCAGACATTGGCGAGTTTGATGACGGCGTAGAGGTAATTGATATTCAGGTCGCTGTGGGTGATAGCGTTGCGGTCGAAGACAGTCTTTTGACCTTGGAAAGCGACAAGGCGTCGATGGATATTCCAAGTACCTCAGCCGGTGTTGTGAAAGAAATAATGGTTGCATTAGGCGATAAAGTGGTTGAAGGTGATTTATTGATAAAGCTTGAAGCATCTGAGGCTATGGCGACGCAGGACTCGTCAGCTGCTGACGATATTCCAGTGGCAGAACCTGTTTCCACGCCGCCTGTAAGCGCAAATGAAAGTGCTGATCTGCATGTGGATGTACTGGTTATGGGCGCAGGTCCTGGTGGTTACACGGCGGCCTTTCGCGCAGCTGACCTCGGCAAAAAAGTGGCGCTTATAGAACGCCATGCCTCGTTAGGGGGCGTTTGCTTGAATGTTGGATGTATTCCATCAAAAGCACTATTGCACCAAGCGCAGGTTATTCATGAGGCGGCAGAAATGTCAGCACATGGCGTTACTTTTGAACCTCCGACGTTGGATATCGATGCCATTCGTGGCAATAAAGAGAACATTATTCAGCGCTTAACAGGTGGCTTAGCAGGCTTAGCAAAACAACGAAATGTTACGGTTGTGACAGGGTATGCGAATTTTGCATCCAGTCATTCTGTTGTGGTTGAAAATGAAGGCAGTAGCCAAACGATATCCTTCGATAATGCAATTATTGCAGCCGGTTCGCAGCCGATTAAAATCCCTGGTTTCCCATACGACGATGATCGTCTGATGGACTCAACAGGTGCGCTCGCTCTGGCCGATGTTCCTGAAAAAATGTTGGTGATCGGTGGCGGTATTATTGGTTTAGAAATGGCGACGGTCTATCATGCTTTAGGTTCAAAAATTAGTGTGATTGAATTAATGGATCAATTGGTAGCCGGTTGTGATAAAGACCTTGTTAAGCCCTTACATAAAAGATTATCGAAACAGCTTGAAAATATTTACTTGAAAGCAAAAGTAACGGCTATTGAGTCAACAGATGATGGCTTGAAAGTAAGCTTTGAAGGCGAAGGTGTGCCCGACTCAGCGGTATATGACCGAGTGTTGATGTCTGTAGGTCGTCGTCCTAACGGCAGTTTAATTTCGGCAGATAAAGCCGGTGTGAATGTAGATGAGCGCGGCTTTATTTCGGTCGATAAGCAAATGAGAACCAACGTACCACATATTTTTGCGATTGGTGATGTCGTTGGTAACCCTATGTTAGCGCATAAGGCAGTTCATGAAGCAAAAGTAGCCGCTGAAGTGATAGCGGGTGAAAAAGCAGCCTTTGACCCTATGACGATTCCATCGGTAGCATATACCGACCCTGAAATTTCATGGATGGGATTGACCGAAACAAAAGCAAAAGCGGATGGTATTAAGTACGAAAAATCTGTTTTCCCATGGGCAGCGAGTGGTCGCGCCTTGAGCATTGGCCGCGATGAAGGGATGACCAAAATCCTTTGGGATCCTGAAACAAAACGTATTTTAGGTGCAGGTATTGTTGGCACCAACGCAGGTGAATTAATTGCCGAAGCGGTTTTAGCATTGGAAATGGGCGCAGATGTTGACGATATGGGGTTAACCATTCATCCACACCCGACCTTATCTGAGACCTTGTGTTTTGCAGCAGAAATGCAGGCGGGTTCAATTACCGACTTATACGTTAAAAAGAAATAAGTCGGGTCAGGCGATGAGCGTATCACTGAATTTTGTACGACACGGTGAAGCGGGTAGGCCGATAATTATTTTACATGGGCTATTTGGTAGCGCGCGTAATTGGCAGGGAATTGCAAAGCAATTGGCAGAACGCGACACGGTATACAGCTTAGATTTACGTAATCATGGTTCATCTCCACATGCTGATGAGATGGGGTATGAATCAATGGCGGCTGATGTGCTAGCGTTTATGGCGCTTGAAGACATTAAAGAAGCGGTGGTACTAGGCCATAGCATGGGTGGGAAAGTTGCGATGCAACTGGCCCTCTCAGAGCCAAAAAAGGTGAGTCAATTAATTGTTGTGGATATGGCACCTGTGACGTATTCGCATAATTTCGATGATGTGTTGTTGGGCCTATATCATGTACCACTTGACAGCGTCGGCTCAAGAAAAGAAGCTGATCAGTACTTAGCTGAAAAACTAAGTACGCCCAGTTTAAGACAGTTTTTACTACAAAACTTGGTGGCGAATACATCAGGGGGTTATCAGTGGCGAGTTAACCTTGCGAGCATTGAAAAAAGCATGCCTGATATTATGGGGTTTCCAGCAAATAGCCTTAAGAAGCAGTATGCGAATCGTGCGTTGTTTATTAATGGTGGTCAATCAACCTATATGACGTCACGCTACCGAGAACCGACGAAAGAAATGTTTCCAGCCGCCGAATTTCAAACCATAGCTAAGTCTGGCCATTGGCCGCATATTGAATCACCTGTGGAATTTATGACGTTGCTTAATAGTTTTTTAAGTTAGAAGAAAAATATAAAGTTCTATTTTTATCTGCCGATATAGGCGGTATGAAGACGATTAAACACTATATATTCTTACTGGCAATGACGCTGTTTAGTGCGAGCACCTTGGCTCAGCAGTATCAGGCGCCAGTTACGCATTCACAATGGACGTTCTCTGGTAACAAAGTTGGGTGTTATATAACGCATGTTATTCCACAATATGGCGTGGGTGTTTTTGAGCAAAAGTCAGGTGAGCGGGTTAATTTTATTTTAAAAGCAGAATCATACGTGCCACCAATTCACACGGCTATGTTGAGCTCTGTGCCACCAGTATGGATGCACGATGCGCCCTCACTTAAATTAGCAAAGGTTAAAACGAAAACCAAAGAATTGGTGGTTCAAAGTGATGTATCAGAACGTATGTTACAAGAACTATCCAATGGCCGTTTTCCACAGTTTAGTTATAAGGCGAATCAAGGTGGGCAGGTTAACGTAGCGATATCATCGGTTAACTTTTTGGATGTGATGGCGCAATTTGAGTCATGCCGCCAAAATCTACTCCCCTTTAGCAGGGACGATGTGCACCAGCAATTGTCGTTATTCAACTATTTAAGTACAACAATCACACATAAAAACCGCAAGCTGTTAAGCAAAGCGGTTACGTATGTAAAAGAAGCTGGTCAGACAGAAAGAATTGACTTAGTTAGTGGCACAGAAGATTTTTCTGTCAAAGACGGTCGGCGCGTTTATGATGGGCGGGTTCAGGCGTTACGCCAGTTCTTAATTAACGAAGGAATGCCTGAAGAACAGGTTATTGCCTTAGATGACCCCGAAGCATTAGATACACCCGCCGCCAGTGTGCGGATGAAAGTGGCTGGCCCTGAGCCTTTTAAGCATATCTACTTTAGGTCCGGTTCAGTCAGCTTAAATGAGCGTGATAATAAAAAGTTAGACTACTTATTACAATATAGGCGTTTACAACATCCAGACGGGAAGATAGTGCTTAAAGGATATAGTGATAGTCAAGGTCCTCGTCAGATTAATATGGCAGTCTCCAAAAAGCGTGTTGAGGTAATAAAAAAATACCTCTTATCAAAGGGTGTTAAGTCAGATCAAATAGTGACTAAGGCGTATGGTGAAAGTCGCCCTACATCTAGTAATAGGTACCCTGCAGGGCGTCAATTAAACAGACGAGTGGATATTTCAATTTCAGGGTAGCGCCAAGTGGTCATGCAATCGGGTATAATTCGCGGATTATTTTTAAGTCGCGAGTGATCTCATGTCAAAGCAAGAAGTCAATAAAGTTGTTTTAGCTTATTCTGGTGGATTAGATACGTCGGTTATCCTTAAATGGCTAGAAGATGTATACAATTGTGAAGTGGTTACGTTTACCGCCGATTTGGGTCAAGGTGAGGAAGTAGAGCCAGCCCGTGAAAAAGCACGATCCTACGGCATTAAGGAAATTTACATTGATGATCTAAAGGAAGAGTTCGTCCGTGATTTTGTTTTTCCAATGTTTAGAGCGAATACAATTTACGAAGGTGAATACCTTCTCGGGACATCTATTGCTCGCCCGCTAATTTCAAAACGCTTAATTGAAATTGCTAATGAGACAGGAGCGGATGCCATTTCACACGGGGCAACCGGCAAAGGTAATGATCAGGTGCGTTTTGAGCTCGGTGCCTATGCGTTAAAGCCAGATGTAAAAATTATTGCGCCTTGGCGCGAGTGGGATTTAACCTCGCGTGATTCATTGCTTGCGTATGCTGAGAAAGCGGGGATAGCCGTTGAAATGAAACGTGGTAAAAAGTCACCCTATTCGATGGATGCGAACTTGCTACATATTTCTTATGAAGGGGATATTTTAGAAGACCCATGGGTTGAGCCAGAAGAAGACATGTGGCGTTGGTCTGTTTCTCCAGAAGCAGCCCCCAGTGAACCGACCTATATTGAACTGGAGTATAAAGGTGGTGATATTATAGCGATTGATGGTCAAGCGATGTCACCGGCTACCGTATTAGCGGAATTAAATAAAATAGGTGGGGCAAACGGTATTGGCCGTGCAGATATTGTTGAAAACCGTTATGTGGGTATGAAGGCGCGTGGTTGTTACGAAACCCCAGGCGGCACTATCATGCTAAAAGCGCATCGTGCCATCGAATCGATAACATTAGATCGCGAAGTGACCCATCTGAAAGATGAATTGATGCCACGTTACGCTAGCCTTATTTACAACGGCTACTGGTGGAGTCCAGAGCGTGAAATGTTGCAAACAATGATTAATGCGTCACAAATTACCGTAAATGGCCGAATTCGTTTGAAACTCTACAAAGGAAATGTGATTGTTGTGGGTCGTGAATCAGCCTCTAATAGTTTATTTGATGAAAACATTGCCACGTTTGAAGATGATGGCGGCGCATATGATCAAAAAGATGCAGAAGGGTTTATTAAATTAAATGCATTACGCATGCGAATTGCGGCTAGGAAACGTTCTTAATCTTTATAGTCAAAAAAAGCCCTCTGGGATACAGAGGGCGATAAAGAACTCTTAATAGATTTGAGGTCGAAAAAGCAGCCATAGAAGGGAGATTCGGGCTGCTTTATGCCCATAGGGCATCAGCATGTTTGAAGTAAAAATTACTCAATCAGCTTTTAAGAGTTGCTGATAGCTTACCGAGATATGTGAGTCCTGAGAATGTGGCAAATTGTCGCAGAGGTTTTAACGTTTATTTTTGTGTGACGCTATAGAGGTGTGACAATTTGTCACATTTCTGAAAACCGATTCATTGGTAAAATCCACTTTGTTGTAAAAAAACAAAAAACTAATTAGAGGGTTTATGAAACGGTTTAAATTAAGTTTATTATCATTAGCTGTCATTGCAGCTTTGCCAGTTAAGGCGGCTGATTACACAAATCAAACAATCATTGTAGAAGGTGCTAGCATGCGTCCGGGCGCATTCGGAATTGCACCAGAATCGTTAGCATTGAAAGATACTGCTGCGCTTCTAAAAAGAGTGCCTGGCGCTAATGTTAATCGTAATGGCCCGCTAACCGGTATAGCCTCATACCGAGGTCAATTTGGTGGTCGTATTAATGCAGTGGTTGATGGCATGTCTTGGAAAGAAGTTGGGCCAAACAGCATGGATCCTCCATTAAGCCATATACCAGCAGCATTAACCGATAAGCTGACCGTGTATCGCGGTATTGCGCCGATCAGTAGCGGGATTGAAACAATAGGTGGTTCAATGATCGCTGAGTCTCGTAAAGGAGAGTTCACCGATGGTGAAGAATTTGAGTTTCATGGTTTAGCGTCACTGGGGTTTAGTGAGGTAGATAACGGCTTAACCAGCAGTGTGTTGAGTGCATATTCGAATGATAGCCATCGTTTTTATGCGAGTATTAGCAAAGAACAAGGCGATGACTATGAGTTTGACGGTAGTCGTACAGTTGACCCTAGCCAATATGATCGTGATGCTTATACCATTGGTTACGGTACAAAATTTGGTGCACATGAGTTAGGGTTTAATTACAGTAATAATGATACCGGTCATACTGGCTCCGCTTCTTTACCGATGGATATCATCTGGGTTAGAGGCGGTATATTTTCTGCTGACTACAGTGTCCAGTTAGCTGACAATCGTTCATTAGAAGTCGATTACTATTATCAAGATATGCGTCATTTAATGAATAACTTTAGCTTACGTTCTAACGGTACGAACATGACCACCATGGCAGGTAGTAGCCGCACCCGTGAAAACCTAACAACAGTTGATGGGGGTGGCTTATCGGCTGTTTATAAAATGCCTTTTTCAAACGGTCACCTTAGCCTTGGTGTGCAAGGCGATCAATCGACGCATGACGGTTTTATTACTGATCCGAATAACCCAATGTTTGGCGTGGATAATTTTAACGGCGCTGAACGCAATCGTTACAGTGGGTTTGCAGAATGGAAAGGTGACGTCCAGCAGGGTTTAGAGCTTGAAACAGGCCTTCGATATACCCAAGTTAAAATGGATTCAGACGAAGTGGGGCACCACATGTACGGGAATATGATGATGATCGGGCCTCAAGTCACAGAATTGGTTGATAGCTTTAATGAGGGAGATCGTTCTCAAACAGATCATAACTGGGATTTTGATGTTATTTTAAGGCAGTCGATATCAAGCGAATTAACAGCTGAAGTAGGTTTTGCACGTAAAATGCGTTCTCCCAGTTATCAAGAACGTTATTTATGGATACCGTTAGAAGCCACGGGTGGTTTAGCGGATAACCGAGTGTATATCGGCGATGTGAATTTAGAGCCTGAAACGGCCTATCAGTTTGAGCTGGGTCTAGAATATGCTGCTGGCGAGTTATACCTTGCGCCGCGTGCTTTTTATCACCGTGTGAATGATTATATTCAAGGTGAGCAAGTCACTGGCACAACTGCAAATATTGTAGCAGATGGCGCGAACAGTATTTTTGGCGGAGATACGGTGTTACAGTTCAGCAACGTAGATGCTGAACTGTATGGTGTGGATGTGGAGTGGGGCTATGAACTTACGACAGACTGGCGTTTGGATGGAACGGTCAGTTATGTGCGCGGTCGTCGCCGTGATGGAGGTGGAGATAATCTTTATCGGATAGCACCTTTTAATACGAGAACGCAATTAACGTTCGAACAAAATAACTGGTCATTAGCCACAGAGCTCGAAGCGTACAGTGCGCAAAATGACGTAGCTGCTTATAATGGTGAGCAAAAATCAGCCGGTTATGGGCTGCTGCATGTTCGTGGTGAAATAGCACCTATTGCAGGCCTTAAAGTTGGGTTGGGGGTAGAAAATATTTTAGATAGAGATTTTGAAGATCATACCTCAGCTGTTAATCGGGCAATGAATAATGAAGATGTTGCAGTGGGTGACAAAATACCAGGCCAAGGACGCAATCTTTATGTCACAGCGAGCTACAAATGGTAAGTTGTAAGAACTAAGTTTTACATAACAATGGTAGTAAAAAGCCTAGGTGACGCCTAGGCTTTTTTATGCGGTATTGGAAAGCAATAAAATGCTAAAAGTATATAGAGAATGATAATTGTCTCGATTAGCTCAATTATTGTTTGACGATAGAAAAAGATGATGTTTTTATAGTGCCATTGATAAATTGGCTACCAAGTAGGTGGCTTTGTTTTTTTTTATAACGTAAAAATAATTCAGGAGAACGTGTATGAAGATTGAAGCAGCAGTGGTCCGAGAAGGTAAGGGTGACTTTAAAATTGAAACACTTGAGTTAGCAGAGCCATCTGATGATCAAATTTTAATCAAAATTGCTGGTGTTGGCTTATGCCATACCGACTTAACTTGTCGTGACCAGCTTTACCCAGTACCACTGCCTATGGTGTTTGGCCATGAAGGCTCGGGTGTGGTAGAAAAAGTAGGTAAAAATGTTAGTAAAGTAGCCCCTGGTGACCACGTCGTTTTAACTTTCTACACTTGTGGAAAATGTGACGCTTGCCTTAGTGGAGATCCTACTAGTTGCGCTAACTCTTTTGGCCCTAATTTTATGGGGCGTGCTCTTGATGGTAGCTGTACCATTCATGATCATGCTGGTGATGAAGTGGGTTGTAGCTTTTTTGGACAGTCTTCCTTTGCTACCCATGCGTTAGCTTATGAGCGTAATACAGTTAAAGTAGATAAATCAGCACCAATTGAGCTACTTGGCCCGCTGGGCTGTGGTGTGCAAACGGGTGCAGGCTCTGTACTTAATGCACTAAACCCACCTGCGGGTAGTGCGATTGCTGTTTTTGGTGCCGGAGCGGTTGGCCTTTCAGCGGTGATGGGCGCGGTAGTGGCAAACTGCACAACTATTATCTCAATTGACGTTAAAGAAAACCGTTTAGAGCTTGCTAAAGAACTTGGTGCAACACATACCATCAATGCTGCAGAGCTTGATCCAATTAAAGAAATTCAAAAACTAACCGGTGGTGCAGGTATTGCTTATGTGCTTGAAACCAGCGGTGTGGCACCTGTGTTGAGCCAGGCTATTATGTCATCTTGTGTGGGTGGTGAGGTTGGTATTGTAGGTGCACCTGCAATGGGCACAACGGTTCCTTTAGATGTTAACCACATGTTATTTAATCGTAAATTGCGTGGAATTATAGAAGGCGAGTCAAATTCTGATATCTTTATTCCTCGGTTGATTAGCCTGTATCAACAGGGTAAATTCCCGTTTGATAAGTTGGTTAAGTTCTATGATCTTGAGCAAATTAACGAGGCAGCGGAAGACTCAGAAAAAGGAACAACGCTAAAAGCGATTATGCGTCTTCCTAAGTAGTCACCTGTAGGGTATTAAGAAACCGGCGTTATATATAGTGCCGGTTTTTTTATGTCTGATATTTTTGTATTGGTATGGCATTGTTGCCTGTGCATTAGTCATATTTATTTTATGCTGCGCGTTAATTTCTATGACGTTTTAACCTAGAGCATGCTAGCTATTTAATGCTGACATTATATTGAGTAATATAATGTTCTCAGGCAGTGACGTCGTTCCAGCCTTGGTTTGCCAATAAGAACTGATCATGTGTCTAGTGGAGCTTCATTTTCAAAAGAGTGTGGCGATTGTTACTACGAATAATTAGCGGCGTTATGTGATTGATCCGCTAAACTAAATTAGGCTACTTTATTATTCAAAAAAACCGAGTAGAATTGCTACTCGGTTTTTTTCTGAGTAAGAGGAAAAATTACGCGCTGACAGTTTCTTCTGTTGGTTCACCCAGCCAGTCAGGCCAACCAGCTGCTCTATTAGCTTCCCTTGCAAGCACTCTTTCTTCAGGTGTAGCGCGAGTCAGATCCCACTCTTTGAGTTTAGGTTGAGCAAGAAACTTAAACCAAATGGGCGGGATTAGGGCTGCATTGAAGGATAAAAACATGCTCGGGCCTTGTGGGCCATCAGGTGTTGGTTTTAGTTCATAAAACGGGATATATGAGTCTAGGTGATGATCGTTATGATTTGAAATTTCATATGCGAGCGGGCGAATAATGTAGGACAAGTGATTCCAAATATGACGTGATTCATAAGGTTGGCCCTCAACCCTAACTAAACCATTGTGTTGGAAGTAGTTAAAACCCTCAGCAAATAGTTTAGCTAGCATTAAGCCGAAAATGCTTATCACCATCGCATAAACGCCGCCGAACCAAGTAACGACTCCAATGAGGATAAACACTTGGACGATAGCACGTACTAAGCGACCACTCGGAGACCATATGCTTTTATTAGTTTTTTTACTCTTTTCACGTTCTGCATGAATAAAGTCTTTATAGCTGCCAAAAGAGGCCCTAAACATATAGCTATAAATGTTTTCACCTCGTCTTGCGGTATCAGAGTCCAGAGGTGTTGCTAGGTTAACATGGTGGTTGTGGATATGAGCGACGTCACGAGTGGGATCTAGAAAAAAAGTACCTAATAAGGTGGCAAAATAACGCCCATAATCTCTGCGGTGTAGTAACTCATGGGTAACAGGTACGTTGGGCATAGCGCCTAACAATCCAAGAGAAAGTACTGCGCCGACCATATCTATAACAGGGATAGAGCCTGTAGCCTGGACCGTCGTGTTGACCCAATGTACAAAGCTTGCATATAAACCAATCATAAAGAAGAGGTGAAGGTACAGAGGGATATTGACGATAAACGGGTGATTTATCTTGCGCATGTTCAGATCGGGTTTGGCTAAAACATCAAGAATAGTGATGGGTATCAGCAGCCCGACGCCGACCCAAACCCAGTGGCCTCCATGAGCAAAGCCCCAAATAGCAATGCAAACAAGAATGGTTCCGAAGTAGTATCGTAAATAATCCATAACTCCCTCCTGTAACGATTGATTTTATTTTTATTGGAATCAACACCCTAGCACAAAAGAAAATAAATAACTAACGGATGTTATTTTTTATTGATTGCTTTAAGAGCTTGAGTTAAGGTCTTTATTCTTAATTTCAATGAAAGGGCTTTAATTAAGTCAGCCGTTAGGTTTAAACACAAAAGGAAATGTAATGATCCGTTATAAAAAATTAGGTTATGTTGCGTTGGGTGTCACCGATCTGGAAAGGTCTATTACTTATTACCGTGATTTAGTTGGTTTGCAGCTTAACTTGCAAGAAGAGGGGGTGGCATATTTCTCTTGCAGTGATGACCATCATAATCTAGTGCTTTACCAAAATGATGTTGCGGGGTTAAAGCGCATTGCATGGGAAATGGAGAGTGATGCCGAATTAGATAACGCGGCTGATACGTTTAAAAAGCATGGCCTCGATGTGTATGAATTGCCAACCGAAGAAAGTAAGGGGATTTTCCAAGGACGAACATTACGTTTTATAGAGCCTAATGATGGTATATGTTTTGAACTCTATAACCAGCAATACAAGAGAGCAACAAGTTATCAGCCAACCGTCAGTAAAATTGCCCGTTTGGGTCATGTGGTCGTGAGTTTTTCTGATTGGGATGCCTCGATCAAGTTCTTTAGAGAAGTCATGAACTTTGATACCTCTGACTCGATTGATGGTTTTATAAACTTTATGCGGTGTTTTCCTAACCCATACCACCATACGTTGGGTGTGAGTAATGCGAAATTAAGAGGCGATAGACCAGGCTTGCATCATGTTAATTTTATGGTGACAGACATGGATGATATTGGGCGCGCACTGAATAGAATGCCAGAAAATAATATTCCTATTGTATTTGGGCCAGGACGGCATCCACCCTCAGGCAGTATTTTTTATTATTTCTTAGATCCAGATGGAATGACGGTTGAATACAGTTTTGGCATGGAAGAATTTCCTGAAGAAAACCCACGGAAACCAAGGTCGTTAGAGCCTCGTCCAGATTCTGGTGATTATTGGGGAAGTGTACCGAAAGAAGATTGGGCTCAGGCTGGCGATATTTTACCGGCTAAACCACAATTGATAGGCCAGTTACTTTAAAAACCAGATTAGCCTTATAGGGGTTCAAAGTGATTATTGATGTACACACGCATGTGGTTCCTGAGTATTTCCCTGCATACTCTGGTAATAATGTAGCCACTCGATGGCCATCAATGGGCTGTTGTGATCAGCCGCATCATCGGTCAGTTTTAATTGCTGGCAAAACATTTCGAGAAGTCAGTCATCATAGCTGGGATGCCTCTCAACGTCTGCTTGATATGCAGGTGGAAAAGGTTGATAGACAAGTCTTGTCGCCAATGCCTGAGCTTTTATCCTATTGGTTTGATGTGGATGATGCTGTGCGTATGTGTGGGCATATGAATCATACGATTGCTAACATGGTTAATAGTTCTCCTGAATCCTTTTATGGATTAGGAATGGTTCCCTTGCAAGACCCTGAGCGTGCAGCCAGTGAAATGTCACGTTTACGTGCTGATTATGGTTTATTGGGTATAGAGGTGGGTACAAATATTAATGGACGGCCCATTGGCGACCCTTTCTTTGAGCCCATTTTTGCGGCAGCGGTTGAGAATGGATTATCAATTTTTATTCATCCGTTACACCCAGCTGGGGTGGAAAGAGTTACAGGCCCGCCAGCCATGTCAGCTTTGGTCGCATTCCCAAATGAAACAGCTTTCGCGGCGGCTTCTTTAGTCAGTGGGGGAATGTTGACCAAGTACCCAGCGTTACGTATTGGGTTAAGTCATGGTGGCGGTGGTTTTGCTATGATGTTGCCGCGAATGATGCAAGGGTGGGAAACAATGGGGCGTGATCTATTTGATGAGTCGCCGATAGATATTGCACAACGACTCTACTACGACACCTTGGTGTACGATAATCAAACGCTTCAGTATTTAATTGACTCATTTGGCATAGAGCAACTCATGGTGGGTACTGACTACCCCTTTGTCATTCGTGAGAAGTCGCCCGGCAAGAGGATACAGTCTTTGGGGCTTAGTGAGCATGATATGTCGCTCCTTCAGTCTGTCAACGCACAACGTTTTCTAGCTTGCTCTAGGTAGGCAAAGCATTCATTCATATTTTTAACACTAGCATTTTATAAAAAATAATAATCACCTAAAGGAGATCATTCCATGGAAATAGAAGCAGCAGTAATAAGGGGAAGTAAAGGGGCTTTTGAGTTTGAATCGTTGGAGTTAGCAGAAGTATCAGCTGATCAGATTTTAGTAAAAATAGTCGCAGTAGGGCTTTGTCATACGGATTTAACCTGTCGTGATCAAGCTTATCCCGTTCCCTTGCCCATGGTGTTTGGTCATGAAGGGGCTGGCGTTGTAGAAAAAGTAGGTAAAAATGTGACGAAGGTTGAACCGGGCGATCATGTTGTTCTTACATTTTATACCTGCGGCCACTGTGAAGCTTGTTTGAATGGTGAGCCTGCGCGATGTGAAGCAGCATTTGAGCCGAACTTTTTAGGTCGAGCAGTCGATGGTAGTTGTACGATTCATGATCACTCGGGGGCAGCAATCGGCTCGAGTTTTTTTGGCCAATCATCGTTTGCTAGCTATTCACTATCCTATGAAAGAAATACCATAAAAGTGCCTAAAGACGTCCCATTGGAGCTATTGGGGCCGTTAGGTTGTGGCGTGCAAACAGGTGCAGGGTCGGTGCTCAATGCCTTGAACCCACCTGCAGGAAGTGCAATTGCTATTTATGGTGCGGGTGCAGTCGGTCTTTCAGCTGTTATGGGGGCTGTTATTGCAAACTGTACAACGATAATTTCGGTTGATGTAAAGGAAAACCGTTTAGCGTTAGCAAAAGAGCTTGGGGCGACCCATGTTATTAATGCCGCTGAGGTAGACCCTGTTGAGGAAATTAAGAAAATAGTGGGTGGGGCAGGTATTGCTTATGTACTTGAAACAAGCGGGGTTCCAAATGTATTGGTTCAAGCAATTACTTGTTCAAAACCAGGGGGTGAAATAGGCATCGTGGGTTCACCAGCGCTAGGTGTAACGATACCTGTAGATGTTAGTTTTATGTTGGATAACCGAACGCTACGAGGGATTATACAAGGCCAATCTAACTTTGATATTTTTATCCCACGCTTAATCGAGTTGTATAAACAGGGTAAATTTCCATTTGATAAATTAATAAAATTTTACGAATTTGATCAAATAAACCAAGCAGCGGAAGACTCAGAGAAAGGCGTGACACTTAAAGCGGTGATGCGACTTCCCAAGTAGTACTTAGAATACAAACGCCGAACCTTACTCTTCGGGTTTTTACGAGGTTTAGTTAGAAATGAAAGAGCGTAATATGCGCATTTTGAATGTCAGAGCATAGTTAAAGAGAATTATCGTGAGCCAGCAAATACTATTGACTTGCGCGCGTGAGTTAGTGGCAGCTGATGCAAATGCTCTACAGGTCGTGGATAGGTGGGCACTGCAATACTAAAATAAAGCGCTGAAGTGTTGGCAGCTTTCGCTGATGTTATCTGCGCTGAAAATTTGCTCTACAACGGCGATAAAGTCTGCACCTTGATTAATCAGTGCTTTTGCATTGTTGTGTTGAATGCCGCCAATGGCAACGATGGGGATAGATAAAGCAGCTTTCGCATCCTGTAGGGTTTTAAGGTTTGCTAAAGGAATGCCGGGCTTTGTGGTTGAATTGAAAAATCGACCAAATGCAACATAATCTGCACCTTGTTCTTGAGCCTGTAAGGCAAGCGATAAATGGTGATGACAAGTCACCCCGATAAGTGCATCCTTGCCTAATCGTTGTCTCGCTTCAAGAATGCTGCCATCTGATTGACCAAGGTGGACACCCTCTGCCTGACAGGCTAGTGCAAGGGCAGGATTGTCGTTAATGATCAATGGAACGTTATAATTTAAGCACAATTGATGAATAGCCTGTGCTCGCAGCAGTGTTTCAACAGGCGTGCTGATTTTGTCTCGGTATTGCAGAAGGCTTGCACCTCCTTGAAGTGCTTGTTCTACTTTTTCTAATAATAAAGCTGTTTCGGCTATATTTGGTGTAATAGCGTATAGGCCATTTTTAGGTAACGGAGTCATTGCTGAATGCGATTGGGGAAAAGTTGCCCTTTACCAACTCGGTTAGCTAATTTAATGGCTTGGTTAACATATGTTTGTGCCAACGCTACGGCATTGGGTATTGATTGACCTTGCGCGACTAAGGCTGCAATGGCTGAGGCCAGTGTGCAACCGGTACCATGAAAGTGGCCGCTTTGGCGTTCCCATTCATAAGTTATTTGTTTTTCAGGATTAAAAAATAAGTGATTACGCAGTACCGCCCCTGGTGAATGCCCGCCCGTTATTAAAACGTAATTTGTACCTGTGTTAAGCAGTGCTTTGCCAAGGCTTTCTTCATTGTTATCGTGTTGTAAACCAGAAAGTTGAGCCGCTTCGATAGTATTGGGTGTCAACACGGTTGTGAGGGTAAGAAGCGTATTTTTAATTTCATCGAGCAGTTTAATATTGGCCAATGATGTGCCATCGCCACTAGCAAGGACGGGGTCGAAAACCACAGGAATATTAGGGTGTAACTGAATGATCTTGACGATAGCTTTAACGGCGTCGACTGACCCAGTTAGCCCAACTTTGATAACAGCAATAGACAGATCATCAAACAACACCTTAGCTTGCTCAATGATATCGTCCGCTTTTAAGGGTATTAAACGATGAACCGTGCTGGAATCTTGTACCGTTAAGCAGCTGATGATTGAACAAGGGTGGCAGCCAAAATGGGTGAGTACTTCGATATCCGCTTGAATGCCGGCGCCGCCAGTTGGGTCATGCCCAGAAATAGTTAGTACGGCAGGTTTTGTGTCTAGATTTTTTGGCGAATGAGACAAAAGAGTGGGGTGCGTTTTACATTTAAAAAGGATGGTAGAGGAATAAATTTATAACAACAAGTGCCTGTTCAGTAGCAAACGAGTAAAATGGCTGATTATTTAAAAACAAACGTACCGAAACAATGGCACAAACAGAAAAACATACACAGCTGTTAGATTTATTAAAGCAACGCATTTTATTACTGGATGGCGCTATGGGTACGATGATTCAGTCGTATGACTTTAACGAAAGTGATTATCGTGGAGAGCGTTTTGCTGACTGGCCAAGCGATGTAAAAGGCAATAATGATTTATTATCGTTAACTCAAGAAGATACTATCCGTGCTATCCATTTGGCTTATTTTGAAGCGGGTGCGGATATTGTTGAAACGAATACTTTTAATTCAACACGTGTCGCTATGGCTGATTACGATATGCAAGAGTTATCGTATGAAATTAACGAACAATCGGCTCGTATTGCAAGAAAAGCGGCAGATGAGATTGAGGCAAAATACCCTGGCAGAGTATGTTTTGTAGCAGGTGTTTTAGGCCCAACAAATCGTACGGCCAGTATTTCGCCGGATGTAAACGATCCTGCTTTTAGAAATATCAGCTTTGATGAATTGGCGGAGGCTTATACAGAATCAATTGATGCGCTGATAAAAGGTGGGGTCGATATTATCTTGGTAGAAACCATTTTTGATACGCTCAATGCGAAAGCGGCGCTGTACGCGATTCAAATGTATTTTGAAACACATGATGTTGAATACCCAGTCATGATTTCTGGCACAATAACCGACGCCTCCGGTCGAACGTTGTCAGGTCAAGTAACCGAAGCATTTTGGAATTCGCTAAGACATATCAAGCCGATTAGTATTGGCTTTAACTGCGCTCTTGGTGCTGAAGAGTTGCGCCAATATGTAGAAGAGTTGTCTCGTGTTGCCGATACGTATATCAGTGCACACCCCAATGCAGGTCTACCGAATGAGTTTGGTGGTTATGACGAAACACCAGACGATATGGCCGGCCATATTCGGGAGTGGGCGCAAAGTGGTTTCTTGAATATTATTGGTGGCTGTTGTGGAACATCACCTGAATTCATAACGGCAATGAAAGAAGCAGTGAGCGATAGTGCACCAAGGGAAATACCGAAGCTTGAGGTTGCCTGTCGATTGTCTGGCTTAGAGCCGATGAATATTTTTAAAGACTCTCTGTATGTCAATGTGGGTGAGCGAACGAATGTGACCGGTTCGGCTCGGTTTAAACGCCTAATTAAAGAGCAAGATTACGAAACAGCACTCGATGTAGCGCGTCAGCAGGTGGAAAGTGGCGCTCAGGTGATCGATATCAACATGGATGAAGGCATGTTGGATTCGAAAGCAGCGATGATACGTTTTTTAAGTTTGATAGCGGCAGAGCCAGATATATCGGTGGTTCCCGTGATGATCGATTCTTCTAAATGGGATATTTTAGAAGCCGGTTTAAAGTGTGTGCAAGGCAAAGCGATCGTCAATTCGATTAGTCTGAAAGAAGGCGAAGAAAATTTTATCAATCAAGCTAAAACCATTATGCGTTACGGCGCGGCAGTGATAGTGATGGCGTTTGATGAAACCGGGCAAGCAGATACATTTGAACGTAAAGTTGAAATTTGTACACGTGCCTATAAAGTGCTGACTGAAAAGGTTGGCTTCCCAGCCGAAGATATCATTTTTGACCCTAATATTTTTGCCATTGCCACAGGCATCGATGAGCACAATAATTATGCGGTTGATTTTATTGAAGCAACACGTGTTATTAAGCAAACTTTGCCACATGCTATGGTGTCTGGTGGTGTTTCGAATGTGTCCTTCTCCTTTCGAGGAAATAACAAAGTCAGGGAAGCGATTCATGCGGTATTTTTATACTATGCGGTTCAAGCAGGCATGGATATGGGCATTGTCAATGCAGGGCAGCTAGCAGTATATGACGATATTCCTGATGAGCTACGCGAGAGTGTCGAAGATGTCATCTTAAACCGGACACCTAAAAGCGGTACCTCTGCGACAGAGAACTTATTAGCCATTGCTGAAAAATACCTTGAGGGTGATTCAGAAGAAGCGGTTAAAGAAGCCGCCGAATGGCGATCTTGGCCGGTTAAAAAACGCTTAGAGCATGCGCTGGTTAAAGGCATTACAGAATTTATTGAAGAAGATACCGAATTGGTTCGACAAGAAGTTGAGCGTCCTTTACACGTCATCGAGGGGCCGCTGATGGATGGTATGAATGTAGTAGGTGACTTGTTTGGCGCTGGTAAGATGTTTTTACCGCAAGTCGTAAAGTCTGCGCGTGTTATGAAAAAAGCGGTCGCCTATTTAATGCCGTTTATGGAAGAAGAAAAGGGTGATGTGGTGGAGACTAACGGAAAAGTCTTAATGGCAACAGTCAAAGGCGATGTGCATGACATCGGTAAAAACATAGTTGCTGTTGTGCTTCAATGCAACGGTTTTGAAGTAGTTGATTTGGGTGTAATGGTACCTGCAGATACTATTTTGAAAGAAGCCAGTAAACACAATGTTGATGTGATTGGCTTAAGCGGCCTGATTACGCCATCTTTGGATGAAATGGTGCATATGGCAAAAGAAATGGAACGCCAAGGGTTTGATATACCGTTAATGATTGGCGGTGCGACGACATCGCGTGCGCATACAGCGGTAAAAATAGAACCGCACTATCATGGTGTAAGTGTGTACGTTACCGATGCGTCTCGGTCGGTTGGTGTGTTGAGTAATTTAATGGATAAAAGCGCGGCGAATGATTATCAGCAAAAAATTCGTGAGGAATATGCTGAAGTTCGTGAGCGTCATAAGGGTCGTCAGTCTACAAAACGCCAGCTTAATTTAGACGATGCCAGGCAGAATGCAAGCACGATTGATTGGAGTCAGTATACACCGGTAAAGCCGAGTTTCTTGGGTACCAAGGTGTTGAATGATTTTCCACTGGATGAAATTGCAAAGTTTATTGATTGGTCACCCTTTTTTCAAACTTGGGAGCTGGTTGGAAGCTACCCTAAAATTTTAGAAGATGAAATAGTCGGTCAGCATGCAAAGGACTTGTTAAAAGATGCCAAAATCATGCTGCAAAAAATTATCGATGAGAAGTGGCTAACGGCTCGTGGGGTTTTTGGCTTTTATCCAGCCAATAGTCAAGTGGATGATATTGTTGTTTATGAAGATGAGTCGCGTTCTAATGAAGCAGCAGTTTTACATCATTTACGTCAGCAAAATATCAAGCCACCAGGACGTAAAAATTACTGCTTATCGGACATGGTTGCACCAAAGGGTTCAGGCATTAATGATTACATTGGCGCATTTGCAGTAACGGCGGGTATTGGCATTGAAGAGCATATTAAGCGATTTGAAGCAGATCATGATGATTATCAATCGATTATGGTCAAGGCGTTAGCTGATCGTTTAGCAGAAGCGTTTGCTGAGTGCTTACATCAGCATGTAAGAAAAGATTATTGGGGGTACGCCGCTGATGAATCACTTGTAAATGACGAGCTTATTGGCGAGAAATATACGGGTATTCGTCCTGCTCCAGGCTACCCTGCCTGTCCTGATCATACTGAAAAGGCCACATTGTTTTCATTGCTTAATGCTAGCGAGCAAGCAGGTATTGAGTTAACAGAAAGTTTTGCCATGTACCCAACTGCAGCAGTGAGCGGCTGGTACTTTGCGCATCCGCAGGCGCAGTATTTTAATGTTGGAAAACTAAAGAAAGACCAAGTTGAAGACTATGCGGTGCGTAAGGGTGAATCGTTAGAATATATAGAACGTTGGCTGGCCCCAAGTCTTGCGTATGACCCAGATGATAATTGAGTTAACCTTTTATACAACCGAAGGATGTCATTTATGTGAGGATGCACAGCGGTTATTACAGCAGTTATTAGTGCAGTATCCAACGCGTTTTCAAATCGAAGTGGTGGATATTATTGACTCAGAAGAGTTAGTTGAACAGTATGGAACGCGCATACCCGTTGTGATGAAAGATGCTGTTCAGCAAGTGTTGGCTTGGCCGTTTACTTATGCAGATTTACTCTGTTTTGTAGATGAAGGAGAGATGCAGTGAGAGCGAATAAAAAGGCAGTAAGCCGCTTTGCTTATATGATGGTTGTCTTAAGTGTGGTGGCCGTCTTGTTGGGTGTTGGGGTTTTTTATTGGTTTGTTTTTGATGAGGTTGGTGCATCATCTGACGGCGCAAAACGTCCCAGCTTAAGTAGCTCTGTTGTTACAACTAAGTAGAGCGTGGTTGGGAATGGCTTTTTGACTCGGTTGCTTATTTACGCAAAACCAACTGGGCAACTAAGCCGCTGTTGATTAGGTTGTTACACAAAGACGATACAACGGTTTTTGTAAACTAATACTTTGTGCATTAGGTGATGTCGGATAGCGCGAGATAACACAATTTTTTCATTGTCTTGGCCCTTGCGTTTTAAATCTTCGATATTATCGTTATGCCTGATGCGTACAATATCTTGTTCAATAATAGGGCCTGCATCTAATTCCGTGGTGACATAATGACTAGTGGCACCAATAATCTTGACCCCTCTTTCATGCGCTGAATGATACGGCCTAGCGCCTGGAAAAGCGGGTAAGAAAGAATGGTGAATGTTAATAATTTGATGCGGGTAATGGTCTATAAAGTTGGCGCTTAATATTTGCATATAACGAGCCAGCACAATAGTGTCTATTTGATGCTTGGCAAGTAAGTCAAGTTGCGTCTGTTCTTGCTGCTGCTTGTTGTCGGCAGTGATGGGTATGTGATGAAAAGCAATGCCTGCGTTTTCAGCAAGTGATTGATGGTTTTTGTGATTGCTGATGACCAGGGGGATCTCGACGTCCCACTCGCCGGATTGGTAGCGAGAAAGAATGTCAAACAAACAATGCCCATGCTGTGAAACAAACAGTGCAAGCTTAGGTTTAATGTCAGAAAATGCTATCTGCCAGTTCATATTAAGCGCCGAGCCAACTTCTTCCGAAAAGGTTTTTTGAATCTGTTCGCGGTCAATAGAAAAGTTTTCTAGTTGCCATTCAACACGCATAAAGAAGTGCTTATCTGCAGTATCGACATGTTGTTCTAAATCGACGATATTGCCATTATTCTTAGTAAGAAAATTGGTAACTTTTGCGATAATGCCAGCTTGATCAGGACATTCTGCTAATAAGATGGCGGTGGTTTGTTGGTTCAAAATAAGCCCTGTTTTAGCTGGTTTGTAAGTTAGGGGTGAAGTGCATCTGACCGAGCAATTGGTGTGTTTTTTGAATACGGTCTTGTAATGCAGAAGGGGTGTATTGTTTAGCGCTCACATGGCCCCATATAGGATTTGGCCAAGCGGCATCATGTTTATAACGAACAATATGATGAAGGTGCAATTGCGGGACCATGTTTCCTAATGCGGCGATATTCATCTTGTCAGCGGAAAAGGCTGCGCTTAACGCTTGGCTGAATTGTAAGGATTCATCTTGTAGTGTTTGTTGGTCCTGCTTATTGAGCTGAAATGCTTCGACAATGCCTGCTTGTCGGGGCACAAGAATGTACCAAGGGTAATTGGCGTCTTTGCTCAGTAAAAGTGCACACAAAGGAAAATCGCCTAGGTAGTAACAATCTTCAGCAAGCCATGGATGTAATTTAAAGTCCATGCTTATGGCTCCTCACGTTTCCAATGACCTGATTTCCCGCCCTTCTTTTCAAGCAAACGAACACCTTGAATAGTCATACCGCGGTCAACCGCTTTGCACATATCGTAAATTGTCAGTAAGGCTACCTGAGTAGCATTAAGGGCTTCCATTTCAACACCTGTTTTGCCCGATGTGGTGACGGTGGTTTGGCAAGCAATCAAGTTATTTTGCGTATCAGGTTCCAGTTTAATGTCCACATGGGTAATTGGTAAGGGGTGGCATAAGGGCACAAGGTCAGCTGTTTTTTTGCTGGCCATAATGCCAGCGATCCGTGCAATACCCAGCACATCGCCTTTTTTATTATCGCCGTTCATCACCCGTTGTAAGGTGGCAGCGCTCATTTCAATAAAGCCTTCAGTTACGGCTGTCCGGTCGGTATCGGCTTTGGCGCTAATATCGACCATATGAGCATCACCGGCGGTGTTAAAATGTGTGAGTTCAGACATAATCTAGTGGCTCGATTCGTTTGTTAACATGATAATATAATCAATTATGACACAATCAAATAGTCAGATGTATGAAGAAGCGATGTCTGTAAAAGTACTTTATTTTGCCAGTTTAAAAGAGCTGTTCGGGCGTAGCGAGCAACAGCTTAATATTGACGGCCTAAAAACGGTCGAAGATGTTTGGAAGCATGTGAGCAAGGGGTACGATGTATCCCAGCAGGTGCTGTATTCGGTTAATCATGAATATGCGCAGGCGGACTCGTTAGTACATGCTGGCGATGAAGTGGCTTTTTTTCCTCCAGTTACGGGTGGTTGAGAATGATTAAAATTATTCAAAAAGCGTTTGACCCTTGGCATGAGTTATCAACCTTTCAGCGAGAAATGAAGCGAGAAGGTGAGTTTGGTGCTTGTGCTAATTTTATTGGAACGATGCGTGATATTAACGAGGGAGATGCCGTCAACGGAATGTTTCTTGAACATTATCCTGGAATGACCGAAAAACACTTGGAAAAGATCGTTCAATCGGCAAAAAAACAGTGGGACCTGCTGGAAACATTAGTTATTCATCGAGTAGGGGCGCTATTGCCAAATGATCCTATAGTCTTGGTGGCTGCTTGGTCGGTACATCGTAAAGATGCGTTTGAGGCGAGTCGTTTTATTATGGAAGATTTAAAAAGTAAGGCACCTTTTTGGAAAAAAGAGAACCTTAGTTCTACCGCTTTGCAGGCAGAAAAAAACCGCTGGGTTGAAAAAAACACCAGCGGTTATTGATCAGAACAAGCCGTTTAGAAGTTAGGCTTTTCTTCTATAGCGTTGTAACGAGCAACACTTTCTGTAATTTCTTTGGCGGCACCATCAACACCTTCCCATCCTTCAACTTTTACCCATTTATTCGCTTCTAAATCTTTATAGTGTTCAAAAAAGTGAGCGATTTGTTTTAAGGTAACCGGTGAGATATCTTCATAGGATTTAACATCATCATACAAGGGTGTCAGTTTTGATACAGGCACAGCCAATACTTTGGCATCTTCACCTGCTTCATCAGTCATCTTTAAAACACCAATAGGGCGACAGCGAATAACCGAGCCATTCATCAAAGGAATGGGTGTAATAACGAGCACATCCACTGGGTCACCATCATCAGAAAGTGTATGCGGCACGTATCCATAGTTACATGGGTAATGCATAGCAGTGCCCATAAATCGGTCTACAAATAATGCGCCAGATTCTTTGTCGACTTCATATTTAATAGGATCAGAGTGAGAGGGTATTTCGATAATAACGTTAACGTCATGGGGTAGATCTTCCCCAGAAGGGACTAGGTTAAGGCTCATGTTTTTTCCTATGTTTTTATGTTGGATTGAATGTTGTGCCGCATTATACAGGGAGGATTTGATTTAATTAAGCTTTCTGCTTGCACCATACCAGTAGGCAGAGTAAAAAAGAGAGGGCGTGATGTTTTTATGAAGCTAATCAGCGGGAAATAGAATAATCATCAGGAGAAAACTATGGAGTTGAGTCACTTATTGCCCCCTATTATTGGGTGTTTTGGTTTGTATGCAGCGAAATATGTATATAGCTTGGTAATGAAGTACCCGGAAGGTGAGGGTGTTGTCGCAAAAATTGCTGAGCAAATTCATTTAGGCGCAATGGTTTTTATGAAGCGCGAATATAAAATGCTGGTTAATTTTGCGGCCGCTTTATTTGTTTTAACATTTATATTTTTAGGTTGGGCAACAGCACTTTGCTTCTTAGTGGGCGCGTTGGCCTCTGGTGCGGCTGGTTACATCGGTATGAATACAGCCACCAAAGCGAATGTTAGAACAACAACGGCCGCTCATACAGATGGCGCCGAGGCAGCTCTTTCAGTTGCTTTCTTTGGTGGTTCAATTATGGGGCTAGCGGTAGCCTCTCTTGGCCTAATGGGTTTAGGCTTGATGTATTTATTTTTTGGCAGTGACCCCGAAAGCTCACATGCTATACATGGCTTTGCGATGGGCGCCTCAGTTGTTGCGCTGTTTTCTCGTGTAGGTGGCGGTATTTTTACTAAAAGTGCAGATGTTGGTGCGGATTTGGTGGGGAAAATTGAAGCGGGTATTCCAGAAGATGATCCGCGTAATCCGGGCGTGATAGCTGATAATGTTGGCGACAACGTGGGCGATGTTGCTGGCATGGGCTCAGATATTTTTGAATCATATTGTGGGTCTATGATTGCGACCATTGCGATTGCATCAACAATGTCTGCTGTTTTGTTGTCAGAGCTGGGCGCACAGTCCAGTTTAATGTTTTTACCCTTGGCATTGGCCTCAATTGGTTTGTTGTGCTCAATTGGAGGTATTGTCATTGTTAAAAACAACGCGTCTAAGTCGCCAGAAAAAGCACTGCGTATGGGGACCATGGGGGCATCTGCTTTATTTATTGTTGTGGCTTTGCTACTTATTTTGATGATGGATGTGAGTAATTATGTTTGGGTAGCGGTTTTGGCCGGTGCAGTAGGTGGTATGGTAATTGGCTTAGTGACAGAATATTACACTGCAGGAGCGCCGGTTAAACATATCGCTAAATCAGGTGAAACGGGCCCTGCAACGGTGATGATTACAGGCTTATCTGTTGGTATGCAATCAGTCGCTATCCCAGCATTTAGTATTTGTGGAGTGATTGCAGTTTCCAGCCACTTTGCTGGTTTATACGGTGTGGGTATTGCTGCGGTGGGCATGCTGGCGACTGTTGGCATAACTATGGCCATAGATGCTTATGGCCCCGTTGCTGATAATGCCGGTGGTATTGCTGAAATGGGGGGCTTGGGCGAGGAAACTCGTAAAATCACAGATTCGTTAGATGAACTGGGTAATACAACAGCAGCGATAGGTAAAGGCTTTGCTATTGGTGCAGCAGCATTAGCGGCATTGGCGATTATTACTGCGTTTATAGAAACAGTATCGGTACATGTGCCAGATTTCTCTTTGCAGTTAAATGACCCGCAAGTATTAATTGGTTTATTTATTGGTGGGGTTATTCCGTTTGTTATTGCCGCGTTGACGATGACAGCTGTCGGTGATGCGGCATTTGAGATGATTAAGGAAATTCGTCGCCAATTTAAAGAGATTGATGGTTTATTAGAAGGAACAGCCGAGCCAGACACCGCTCGTTGTGTTGATATTGCAACAACAGCAGCACTTAAGAAAATGATTGTGCCCGGTGTGATTGCAGTGAGTGCGCCTCCTTTAGTTGGTTTTTTCATAAGCGCTGAAGCCTTAGGCGGTATGTTATCAGGCGCATTGCTATGTTGCGTGTTGTTAGCATTGATGATGGCGAACGCCGGTGGTGCTTGGGATAATGCTAAAAAGTACGTTGAAAAAGGGAATTTAGGCGGTAAAGGCTCTGATACCCATACTGCCGTAGTGGTAGGCGATACGGTAGGCGATCCCTTTAAAGACACATCAGGCCCTTCAATGAATATCTTGATTAATGTAATGGCGATTGTAAGTTTGGTTATTGCGCCGTTGCTCGGGTAGAGCGTAAAAGGGTATAAAAAAAGCGGCTTACATGCCGCTTTTTTTTATATGTGAACCTCTTTATCCGGCCAGATAAATCCGATGGATCGTTGGGGGGCTTCTTCTTTTATTTCTATCGCGTGACAGAGCATTTGTACACTGGATTGGTGAGCAAACATCACGCAGCTATTTCCGCCCATTTTGCCTTCAATTCTAATACCGTGGAAACTGACTTGAGAGAGTTTTAACACGTCAATTTGAATGCCACCTTGTAGAACGGCCACAATAGCTGGTTGTAGGCCTTCTTCAAGTGATTGTCGCCAAGATAGGGCTTCATCAGCAATGGCTTTCATTAACACACCGGCACTTCTAAACTCATTACTTTCTTGTAAGTTAGGGGTGTCATCCTCTGAAAGAGCGCATGAGTGTATTTGACCAATGTCTACGTTGACTAAATTTGAACCAAGTAATGGTTCTGCTTTTGTTGGAATCTTTTTGCTTTTTGTTGGTTTGCTCATAATGTTCTCTAATTTTTCATCTTATTGGTAAACTTTACCACGATATTTGATCCATCCGGCTGGGTGTATGCCTCTAGGGTCATGATGGGTCCAGTGAATAACACCACCTTTTATATTCCACTCATATTCTCCCTTAAATGTAATAGGGTCGTCTTTTTTTAAGGCCTTTACTCGAGGAGCTAGGTCAATATTATGCGCAACCAAGACTGTTAATACGGGTGAAATACGGACAATAAATTTTTGATGCCTGCTGCCATTGTTATCATCGGCTAATAATTTGCTCACGGTGCCTGTGGCAGTGATAATTTTATCGCTTTGTTTGTTGTTATAAGCGCTTATTAACGCATCAGTTGAATACGTGGACGTAGAAGAGCTTGAGTCATGAGGTGTATCAAGGGGTTGATGCTGTTTGTTAAAGAAGGTGAAAAAAATAATGATCGCTATTATTAGAACAAGATACTTTCTCATGGATGTAAAGTTTACAAAGGATTGTTTTGGGGTAAAAAAAAGCCGTACATAGCATTAACGATATATACGGCTTTTATATAGGGTGCTGGAAGCTTTTAATGTGTGATTTTTTTAGGTAAGTCTTTAGCTTGCTCAACCCAACTTTCTACTTGTGATAAGGCGGGAACTTTACGGACTAAATTTTTATCTTCATTCACCTGTGCCATTTTAGCGTGTAAGTTCTCGGCGTTTCGTTGTTTTAGTTCTGGTACCGTGTCAACGCCAGCGCATTCCAATAAGTCTGCATATTGTGTGCTGACACCTTTAATACGCGTTAAATCTGCGCGGTTGGCCCAGCCTAGGATAAGTTTCTCACTCAAGCCAGACTTTTCGGCAATTTCTTTGCGTCCTTTTTTTGTACAGCAAACCTCTAATAAATTTTCAATTGATGTTAAACCGGCGTCCCTTAGTTTTTCTGCATATGCTGGTCCAATTCCTTCTATATCAGATAATGCGGTCATCTTTCTCTCCCTATGTTGTTTTGTCGAGTTGACGTTAAAAACTTTACACTCATCTGTCCTTGTTTAAAACTACTTTAGTAATGAACCTAGGAGACCGCGTATGAGTTTACCGCCAATTTTAGTTCCAATGGCTCGGGCGGCGCTTTTTATCATGGCGTCCATTGGGCTATTGGTAGAGCGTTGAGGTTTCTTACGAGTGGTTTTTTTTCTGGCTTTTTCTTCTTCAATATCGAGCGCACGTTTTTCTGCTTCTTCTGCCCTTATTTTTAAGAGCTCATGAGCGGATTCTCGATCAACTGGCGTGTCATACTTTCCGGATACAGGAGAACGGTCAAGTTTTTCTGCGCGTTCTTTCATCTTTATCGGGCCAATTTGTGATTCAGGTGGGCGAATGAGCGTTCGCTCAACCTGTGTAGGGCTACCGTTTTTGTCAAGTGTGGAGACTAAGGCTTCGCCAATACCTAGCTCAGAAAGGCATGTTGTAATATCAATGTTTGGGTTTTGTCGAAATGTTTGAGCCACCAGTTTGATAGCTTTTTGGTCCTTAGGTGTAAATGCTCGTAAGGCATGTTGTATACGTAAGCCTAATTGCCCTAAGACATTTTCCGGAATATCCATAGGACTTTGGCTGATAAAATAGACGCCAACACCTTTCGACCGGATGAGTCTTACAATTTGTTCGATTTTGTCGGTTAGTGCTTCCGGTGCATCGTCAAAGAGCAAATGCGCTTCATCAAAGAACATAACAAACTTTGGTTTATCTGCATCACCGACCTCCGGTAAGTTTTCGAATAATTCAGACAGTAACCATAATAAAATAGTGGCGTATAAACGAGGTGACTTTTGCATGAGTTGCGTTACATCCATCACATTGATGAATCCTCGACCTGACCAGTCAATACGCATTAAATCCTCAAGCCTTAAGGCTGGTTCACCTAAAAAATTTTCTACTCCTTGTTGTTGTAAAATGAGCAGATCACGCTGTATTGCGCCAATGCTGACGGAGGTGATATTGCCATACTCGCCTTTTAGTTCTTTGGTGTTATTGCTCACCCATGTCAGCATTGATCTAAGGTCGTTGAAATCGAGTAACAATAATCCGTTATCATCTGCAATTTTGAAGCAGGCGTATAAGACACCCGTTTGAGTATCATTTAATTCGAGTAAGTTAGATAGAAGTAGCGGGCCCATATCGCTGACAGTTGTGCGTAATGGGTGACCAAGTTTTCCATAAACATCCCAAAAAACTACTGGTGAAGCTTGCGATTGATAATCTGTTATTTTGATTTTCTTAATACGCTCTTCGATTTTTGGGTGTGCTGATGCGGCGTTAGCAAGTCCAGATAAGTCCCCTTTAATATCAGCCATAAAGACAGGGACACCAAGCTTGGAGAACCCTTCAGCTAACACCTGAAGTGTCACGGTTTTTCCAGTGCCTGTAGCCCCCGCAATCAACCCGTGTCGATTGCCCATTTTAGGGTTCAATTTTATTTGATCAGTAAGGTTGCCGCCAATTAACAAGTTAGATTCATTCAACATTGATAAGCACCGTTTATTTTTGTTGAGTTAATAGCCTTCACAACCATGAAAATAGTGAAAGCAATAATTATAAAATCGACCACCGTATAAATAAAAACTAGCGTATTTAATGACCGCAGCAGGTACTTCGCTGACAGCTTCTTGAATAGTGACGAGAAGAAGTAATTCATCTGTGGATGGTATAATCCTGTCAGCTAAAAATGATGAAAGGGTCCTTAACTACAAGCCGTGCGAATGATGATGCTAATCACCATACCAACGGCATTTCTTTGTACAGTAAATCCTTTCATCATGCTTATTTTATATTTCTTATATTAGTCAGTTGTTCGAGTAGCCACAATAGTTATTTTTGTTGTTAGATTTCATGTCTTATTTAACATGAGAAAAATGTTAAAAATATCGATAACTTTTGTTAATCAGGTTGCGTTAAATAAAAGATGCATGTCTTGGCGTGCACACGCTAAAATATTTACTCCCTTTAAGGATTAAATAATATGTTGGTATACCCTCAAATAGACCCCGTTGCGATCAACCTTGGGCCGTTGGCTGTTCACTGGTATGGCCTCATGTATCTTGTTGGGTTTGTGGGTGCATGGTTGTTAGGTCGGTATAGGGCTAAAAAGGTGGGCTGGAGTGTTCAGCAAATTGATGACCTTATTTTTTACGCGGCGATGGGTGTGGTATTGGGTGGCCGTATTGGCTATGTGTTATTTTATAACTTCCCTGCTTTTATCGATAACCCTGTTATTTTGTTAAAAATATGGCAAGGCGGGATGTCTTTTCACGGTGGCTTATTAGGTGTGCTTGTTGCCATGTACCTGTTTGGCAAAAAATACCAGCATCACTTTTTTGAAGTGACTGACTTTATTGCCCCCTTGGTACCGATTGGTTTAGGGGCGGGACGAATTGGTAATTTTATTAATGGGGAGTTGTGGGGTAAACCGACTGATTTTGCGCTAGGCATGCTAGTGCCAGGGTTAGGTAATATGCCTAGGCACCCTTCACAATTGTATGAGTCGGCACTAGAAGGCTTTGTGCTATTTTTTATTTTATGGATTTATTCAAGCAAACCAAGAGCAAGGATGAGCGTGTCGGGCCTGTTTTTAATCGGTTACGGCGCCTTTAGGTTTGCGGTTGAGTTTGTCCGGCTACCCGATGCGCATTTAGGCTACTTAGCATTTGGTTGGCTAACCATGGGGCAAATTTTGACCTTGCCAATGTTGCTGTTAGGAGCCGTCTTAATGCTGAAAGCAAAACAAAAAGGCTAAGTTAATGAAACAATATTTAGAGTTAATGCAAGATATCCTCGATAACGGGACAGATAAAGAAGATAGAACGGGAACTGGAACGCGGTCAGTGTTTGGTCGGCAGATGCGTTTTGACTTATCGAAAGGTTTTCCGTTGGTAACAACTAAAAAATTACACTTGCGATCTATTATTCATGAACTGTTATGGTTTTTAAATGGCGATACAAATACACGCTATTTGAAAGATCACGGGGTGAGTATTTGGGATGAATGGGCAGATGATAAGGGTGATTTAGGCCCAGTTTATGGTCACCAGTGGCGTTCTTGGCCAACTCCTTCTGGCGAGAATATTGACCAAATCAGTGAGGTGTTGGCGCAAATTAAAAACACCCCCGACTCTCGCCGAATGATAGTGAGTGCATGGAACGTGGGGCAGATACCGGATATGGCCTTACCACCATGCCATTTATTGTTTCAGTTTTATGTCGCTAATGGGAAACTGTCGTGTCAGTTGTACCAGCGCTCAGCTGATTTCTTTTTAGGGGTGCCGTTCAATATAGCCAGCTATGCCTTGTTAACCCATATGGTTGCTCAGCAAGCAGGTTTAGAGGTTGGTGACTTTGTTTGGACAGGGGGAGATGTGCATCTCTACAGCAACCATTTTGAACAAGCAAATTTACAGCTATCACGTGATACTTTAGCGTTGCCTCAATTACAGATAGCAAGAAAGCCCGCCTCATTATTTGATTATCGGTATGAAGATTTTGAGATCATCGGTTATCAATCCCATGCTGGGATTAAAGCACCGGTCGCGATTTAATGATTTCTATGATTGTTGCAATGGCTGAAAACAGAGCCATTGGGAAAAATAATGAGCTGCTTTGGCATTTACCTAAAGATTTTCAGCATTTTAAGTCGGTCACCATGGGAAAGCCTATTTTAATGGGGCGTAAAACGTTTGAATCGATAGGAAAGGCATTACCGGGCAGAAAAAACATTGTTATTACCCGTGATAATAACTTTACGGCTGAGGGTATTGTCATTGTTCATTCAATTACAGCAGCGTTAGAGGCGACGGAAGAATTTGATGATGTGATGGTCATTGGTGGCGCAAGTTTTTATGAGCAAATGTTACCGGTGACAGAGACATTATATTTAACGGTGGTCCATCAAGATTTTGAAGCAGATGCTTTTTTTCCTGAGATCAAAGCCGAAGATTGGGAGGTTGTTGAGCAGGTTAAGCATGAAGCGGATGAAAAGCACGCTTACCCGTATTCATTTATAACCTATCGACGAATCTAATAAGGTTCTAATGAAGCGTCACAATCTAGCGAGATTATGCGCTCAGTTCCATCCAGTGTCATGGCGCTTAATTGGCCACCCCAAAGACAGCCAGAGTCTAAACAAAAGGCGTTGTTTTGTTTATTGAGGCCTAAAGTTGACCAGTGACCAAACACTATTTTTTCCTGGGCTGTTTGCCGCTTAGGTACTTCAAACCAAGGTATTAAGTGAGGCGGACTATCTGCTGGCGAACCTTTTTCTTTAAACTCTAAATGTCCTTGTTCATCGCAAAAACGCATTCGGGTAAAACAATTAATAATAAAGCGCAAACGTGCATGACCTGACAAGCTGTTATCCCAGTGGGTAGGCTTGTTACCGTACATACTTGCTAAAAAGGGATCGAATAAGTCGCTCTGAAAGGCTGCTTCCAGCTCCTTTGCATATCGTTTAGCATCTTCAAGTGTCCATGGGGCAGGCAAGCCTGCGTGAATCATTGTATAGCCGAGTGTTTTGTCGTGATGTAAGAATGGAAGCGACCGAACCCAGTGAATAAGCTGGTCGGCATCGTGAGCCTCTAAAATATTAGCAAATGTATCTGTGCGATGTGCTTTCTTGTGACCACGTGCGGATGCTAAAAAATGGCACTCATGATTACCTAATACACTGTGGGCGCTGTCGCCTAGCGAGATGATAAAACGTAATGTTTCTAATGATTTGGGACCTCGATTGATGAGGTCGCCAGCAAACCATAGTTGATCTTTGTTAGGATCGAATTGAATTTTATCCAATAGCCGGCGAAGAGAATCATAACAACCTTGAACATCACCGATGGCGTAGGTTGTCATAACAGCGCCTTAGTGCAAGGTTCTTGGCGTGGATAAAGAAAAGGGCGCAATGGTAGCGGTGAACTTTTCGCCATCAGCATCTTGTAGATGATAACTGCCTTGCATCGCACCTACCGATGTTTCAATAACCGCACCGCTAGTATATTGAAAAGACTCGCCTGGTTGTAGGTGAGGCTTTTCGCCAACGACGCCTTCGCCATGCACTTCTTGAACTTTGCCATTAGCATCAGTGATAATCCAATGACGGCTCAAGAGTTGTGCCTCAATATTACCGGTATTTTTAATTGTTATAGAATACGCAAAGACGTAACGTGCTGCTTCTGGTTCAGATGAAGAGGCGATGTAAGTAGTGTCTACATCGACTTGAATCTTTTGACGTTTTATATCACTCATGGTTTTTATAAATAATAGCGTTTGCCCAATGTGGGTGGTTGTTCATAATAAATTGGCCTTTACCTTCAAATATAAACAGTATCTGAAGTAAGATGGTCTTCAGCGATATTATCTAGGAAAACGTGAATTGAGAGTACATATTTTAGGTATTTGTGGCACCTTTATGGGCGGGCTTGCCGTTATGGCGAAACGTTTAGGCCATACCGTTACTGGTTCAGATGCAGGTGTTTACCCTCCCATGAGTACTCAGCTTGAAGCCGAAGGGATTGAGTTGATGCAGGGGTATAGTGCTGATAACTTAAGGGTAAAGCCAGATATTGTTGTGATAGGTAATGCACTGTCGCGAGGCAATGAAGAGGTTGAAGCGGTGTTGAATCTAAATCTGCCTTACACATCAGGTGCACAATGGTTGGCCGAGCATGTATTGCAACATCATTGGGTGTTAGCTGTCGCTGGCACGCATGGCAAAACGACAACCAGTTCGATGTTAGCGTGGATCTTAGAGGACGCTGGTTTAAAACCAGGTTTTTTAATAGGTGGTGTGCCGCTAAATTTTGCTATATCTGCTAAGTTGGGAGAATCTGATTACTTTGTGATTGAAGCGGATGAATATGATACGGCCTTTTTTGATAAACGTTCGAAGTTTGTACATTACCGGCCAAAGACCTGTATTTTAAATAACCTTGAGTTTGACCATGCTGATATTTTTGATGACCTTGGTGCGATAAAACGCCAGTTTCATCATTTGGTAAGAACGGTGCCAAACAATGGGCTGTTGATTTCCCCTTCCGGTGATGAAAACTTAGACGAGGTGCTCATACAAGGCTGCTGGTCTCCGGTAGAAAAATTTGCTAAACAGTCATCAGCTAAAGCGACTTGGTTTGCCGATAACCTTGACGCAGGTGAAGGCGAGTTTGATGTGTATTATCAAGGTGATTTTATGGGGCGTGTGTGTTGGAGCTTAAGCGGGCAACACAATGTATCAAATGCCTTAGCTGCTATTGCAGGGGCAGCTCATGTGGGTGTTAAGCCGGCCACCGCAATTAAAGCGCTGGCGCGATTCCAAAACGTTAAACGTCGAATGGAAGTTCGAGCGGTTGTAAATAATATTACCTTGTACGATGATTTTGCCCATCACCCAACGGCCATTGCTAGCACCTTGGCGGGTTTGCGAGGAAAGGTTGCAGATCAACGGATAATAGCGGTGCTTGAACCACGATCCAACACTATGAAAATGGGCGTGCACAAAGAGACCTTGTTACCCTCGTTAGAGCAAGCAGACCTTGCTTTTGTTTTTATGCCGGATGAGATGGACTGGCAAATGGAGATGGGTAATTATCCCAATATTAGGCTTTTTAAAACCATTGATGATTTAGTGGCAGCCATCGTTAGTGTTGTGCAATCAAATGACCATGTGTTATTTATGAGCAATGGTAGTTTTAGCGGTATTCATCAAATAATTGAAGACAGATTAAATTCGTAACACGGCCATGCAAATTTCAACAAACAATGTCCCTATTTTTCCATTATCCGTAGCCCTTTTTCCAGAAGGGGTTTTGTCGCTAAGAATTTTTGAAACGCGATACCTCGATATGGTGAGCCGTTGTTTAAAACAAAATATGCCTTTTGGCGTTAATATGATTGAAGATGGTCATGAGGTAGGTGATGCAGCCAAGTGTTATGCAATAGGCACATTAGCTAAAATCATCAATTGGGATCAGTCAGCCGATGGCGTGCTGCAAATCGAGGCATTAGGTTGTCAGCGATTCAGCATAGTAGATAGCCAAGTGTCTGATCAACAGTTAAGAACTGCCAGTATTAAAATTTTAGAGGAACCTGTGGGCGCAACGATTCCTGCTGAGTGCTCTGAGTTAATCACGATGTTAAAAAGAATACTTAAAAAGCATCAGCCCAATAACTCATTGGATGAAACAAGGTTTAAAGATGCAAACTGGGTAAGTTGCCGCCTAACAGAAGTATTTCCAATGGAAAATATTATGCGCCAACGATTGCTTGAAATAGACAATCCTACCGAGCGATTAGAGGTGATTTTGGGTTTGTTATCGGCCCATTGAATTGTCTTTGTTTATCGACTTGTAGAAGAGTTTTTATCTGCTATATTTTAAAGGTTAAAAAAATTTATGACCGGGTGGTTTTGGGTATGTGTGTGAAAACAAGGAGTAATGAAGGCAATGAGCGATCGAGAATATCTTGCTCGTTGTTTTGCTTGGATAGATTTTTTCAGGGGCAATATTTATGCTTGAACACTTGCTCAAGCTCTAAAGCCATTGGTGAGTTGCGCACACAAGATGAAAGCGTGGCATATTGAGATGGTGGCCACTTATGAGAGCAAGGCTAGGTGGCCAGTTGTTAATCATGTGGGTCGTTGCCTAATAGCTGTACCTGTGCGCGCCAATCTGACCCCCTTTTTTGAGTGGCAGCAATCTGCTGTCTGTTTACTACAAAAAGCAATTAATTAAAGGGGATAAGCTTGTTAAATACAGTGAAGCTTTCTTATCTCCCTGTCAGGTATCAATTTATCTTGTTAATGATGGTGATGGCGTCAGCACTGATTGTTTTTTATTCTGTGTTTGCCTATCAGCATGAAAAGGCTGAGTATGCTAAAGAGTCAGTTAGCGAACTGAAAGCTATCACTCAGGTCTTAGAAAATGATTATGCTACCTTGGTATTGAATGGGGCTCCAAATTTGCGTGAGGAATTATTGCGCAAATGGCAACAGTTTCCTGTTCTTGAGCATGCCGACCTTGCGGGGGGGGCTGGGCAGACTATTTTGCATTATTCAAAATCTGCGCAACCACATCAAAATATTCAACTTGTTGAGCCGGATACAATAAAAGCAGTCGACAACCTACTGTTATACAAAAGTATTGTAGTGTCTGGAGATGAGGAAGTAGGTGCTGTCACTTATGCCATTTCTACTGATAGTTCTGAAAAGCTTCTAATAGCGCTAAAGAAGTTGATTGTGATCTCAATTCCTATCGCGTTTGTTTTGGCAATTCTTTTGTCTATCTGGTTGCAAAGTATTTTCGTCAAGCCATTACAGGATTTAATGGAGGATATCAAAGACATTACACTTGAACAGGCTTATGCCAAGACAATCTTCGTCAATAAGGCAGATAGCAGTGAGTATGCTGAAATGGCGAAGCACTTTAATAGTTTATTGCAACGGATGAATGCAACGTTGAATGAGGTTGAACAATCAAAAAAAGTGGCTCAGGAGCTGGCTTATTATGATGAATTAACAGGCCTTGCGAATAGACGGCTGTTAACAGAACACATGGAGTACATTCTCGATATTGCTATCAGAGAACACCGGCACGGTGCATTACTGTTTATTGACTTAGATAACTTTAAAACACTGAATGATTCACGTGGTCATGCAGCCGGGGATGAACTACTAAAAAAAGTAGCCGCTAGTTTGAAGCAGGTTTTCCGTGGGGTTGATACGATTGCTAGATTGGGCGGAGACGAGTTTGTTATTTTGTCAGGTCAGCTGGAAGGCTCTGAAGAGGCGGTCATTAACCAAATTCATTCGTTAATGTTGAAGTTACGACATGTTTTAAGTGAAAAATTCATTATTCAAGGTGAGGTTTATCATTTAACAGCGAGTATTGGCATTACCACATTCCCAAATATGGCCACGACCCCTGAAGGGCTGATGAAGCAGGCTGATACTGCAATGTATCGTGCCAAAGAAGGTGGTCGTGATGGTTATCGTTTTTACCAGCTTGAGATGCAAGCAGATGCAGATGCTAAATTGCAAATGGAGACGGACTTAAGACATGCTCTCAGTGCTAATGAGTTTGAATTATATTATCAACCTCAGGTAGATGAGTTTGGCCGAATTTCAGGGGCTGAGGCATTGTTACGCTGGTTTAAAAAAGATGGAGAAATAGTGTCTCCGTCGGAGTTTATACCAATAGCTGAAATGACAGGTCTTATTTTACCGATTGGTGAGTGGGTTATAAAAGAAGCCTTCGGGCAATTGAAAAAATGGAAGCAAGCCGACATTACCCCAGACTTTAGGTTATCAATAAATATCAGTCCATATCAATTCGATCAGGATAATTTTCTTGAGACCATAACAAGTTTATTGAATGAGTCAGGTGTGTCTGCAAGTTATGTGACGTTAGAGATGACTGAAGGCATCACTGTTAAAGATATACATCTGACTATTGATAAAATGCATGCGTTGACAGATCTCGGCTTTAAAATCTCGATGGATGATTTTGGGACGGGGTATTCGTCGCTAATGTATTTGAAGAAGCTGCCGCTGAGTGAATTAAAAGTCGATCAGTCATTCGTTCGAGATTTGCACGTCGATCAATCGGATGCGGAAATTGCCGCTACGATTATTGCGATGGCTAAAAGTTTAAGCTTGGATGTGGTCGCCGAGGGTGTTGAAAAGGAAAGCCAATTGAGCTTTTTAACCTATCACGGGTGTTCTGTCTTTCAAGGGTATTATTTTCACAAACCAATGCCAGCAAAAGAGATGGATGATTTATTATTTAGAAATGTGGTTGTTTTATAAAGGCTGACAAGCAAAGGGTTGGCTTTTGATAGTACGATTTAACGGGTTTTAGTAAGGGTTAAGCCATCAGTTTATTAACGTTGTTTGAGTATTTTGTAAAAAGCCCAGATAAGCACAACAAAGAGCAGGGTGAAAGGCCATCCATTCTCAAGGTTAGTGGTGATGAGGGTCGTCGATTTTCCAAAAAAAAAGCCGGGTATGAGATAAGCAGGCGCCCATAAAGCCGAAGCAATAAGGTTAGTAGGAATATAATGTTTAGTAGGCATGTCTAAAATACCAGCAATAAGTGGAATAATCGCGCGAATAGGGCCAATAAAACGCCCAATCAAAATACTAATTGCGCCATACTTTTCAAAAAATTCGTGGCCGTTTTTTAATACATCCGGATTGTTTTTAAACCAAGCGATGGTGTAAATTTTTTTATCGTAGTGCTTACCTAAGGCAAAGCTTAGTCCGTCGCCAAATGATGCGCCTGCTGCCGCCCACATAACAGTGCTAGCCATATCTAATGTGCCATTGCTAATAAGTGTGCCGACTCCAAACATAATAGCGACACCTGGTATAACTACCCCAATAATAGCCAGTGATTCAACCATGGCAACTAGAAAGACAATAAGGCCTGCCCAAGTTGGGTGCTGGTTAATTAGCTGTGTGAAGGTGTCAAGTAGTTCGGCAAACATTCAGTTCAGTTGTTACTCAGTTTGGTTGCGCATAAAATCTGCGGTGTTAAAGAATGCTTGCATCAATTCATCGTGCATGGCTTTTTCGATATTCATTTTGTGGAGAGCTTTATCCATGCAGTGTAGCCATTGATCACGCTCTTTAATGCCAATGGAAAAAGGTAAGTGGCGCGCTCGTAATCGTGGGTGACCATATTTTTCAATATACAACGAAGGGCCGCCGAGCCACCCGCTTAAAAAAAGAAATAATTTGTCTTCAGCCTCCGTTAAATCGGCCGCATGCATGTCACGAATTGTTTTAACGTCAGTGTTGTTGTCCATGGCCTCGTAAAAGTACTTAACAAGTTGACGAATACCTGTTTCACCACCTAGTTTTTCGTATTGGGTGAGTTTATAGGTTTGGCCAGGTTTTAATGTGTCAATCATGTTAATTTCTCAAAGGCGACCTTGGCAGCATGAAGTGTGTCGTTAATATCTTGTTCACTATGCGCAGCAGAGACAAACCCAGCTTCAAAGGCAGAAGGGGCGAGGTAGATCCCTTGTTCTAACATAAGGTGAAAGAATTGTTTGAAGCGTGCCTGGTCGCATGCCATGACTTGGCTAAAGCGGCGAATATTTTTGTGCTCAGAGAAAAATAGGCCAAACATACCGCCCACTTGGTTGGTAGAAAAAGGGATGTTGGCTTCTTTAGCAATGTTGTTTAGACCATCCAATAACTGCGTGGTACGGAGTGATAGTTGGTGGTAAAAATCAGGTTGGCTAATAAGCTCAAGTGTTGCGAGCCCAGCAGACATAGCTAGGGGGTTGCCTGATAGGGTGCCAGCTTGGTAGACAGGGCCATCAGGTGCAAGTTCAGCCATGATTTTAGCGCGGCCGCCAAAAGCACCGACAGGCATACCACCCCCAATGACTTTGCCTAGTGTGGTTAAATCGGGCGTTACGCCATACACTTGTTGTGCGCCACCAAGCGCGACGCGAAAGCCACTCATCACTTCATCAAAAATCAGCACAATGCCGTATTGGTCACATAATGTTCGTAAGCACTCAAGGAAGCCGGTTTCTGGAGGTATGCAGTTCATATTGCCAGCGACTGGTTCGACGATAATACAGGCGATGTCATTGCCGTTGGTTTTTAATAATTGCGAGACCGCTTCAGCATCATTATAGGGAAGCGTTAGGGTGTGGTCGGCCAGTGAGGCTGGTACACCCGGTGAGCTGGGAACGCCAAAAGTGAGTGCGCCAGAACCGGCTTTTACCAATAATGAATCGGAGTGACCGTGGTAACAGCCTTCAAATTTAATGATATTGTCACGGCCTGTGTAACCACGAGCTAAACGTATAGCACTCATGGTGGCTTCTGTTCCGGAGCTGACCATGCGTACTTTTTCAATGGATGGTACTAGTTGGCACACTTTTTCTGCCATCGTGGTTTCAATAATGGTGGGTGCACCAAAACTAAGCCCTTTTTCGGCCGCTGTTTGGACGGCTTTAACAACATCGGGGTGGCTATGGCCTAAGATCATAGGGCCCCAGGAACCAACATAGTCGATATATTGTTTATTGTTAGTATCAACAAGGTATGCGCCCTTTGCATGGTCGATAAAAACAGGGTCTCCACCGACACCTTTAAAGGCGCGAACCGGTGAGTTAACCCCGCCAGGAATAGATTGTTGTGCTTGATCAAAAAGAGAAGAGTTGCTCATATCAATGGGTGGTTTATTTGAATAACGGAACATTATAAGCAATAAAGATGAAGGACTTAAAAAAAGCAGGCATTAGCGGGTTAAAAAGTTTTGAAAATAGCTCAGGCGGCTATCGCAAGCTCGTTTTAAGTGCTGAGGGTTAAATTAATTAGGGGCAGAAACGACGATACCACGATGAATAAAGTCATTAATTATGGATAGCCCTCCTTGTATAACAACGCTAGGGTCTGGGTGTTGAAGGTTTTTAGCTAATGTTGACAAAATGTCTTTGGTTAATTGGCTTGTGTTGTCGGCTAATGCGATAAGCAAGGCATGTGTTGTTGGTGTTATTTCTAAAAAGCATATTGTGTGCTCAATATTGCGGTAAACGGCTAGGTATGTTGGCTGATCGGGTGGTTCGGCGGGTAAAAAGTCAGGCGAAATTTTATGTACGGGGTAGGTATAGGCAGCAACTAAGGCTGTTGGCGCAACGGTTAAAGCTTGATTGAAAGGGTCGCTAATGGGAGGGTAGGCTTCATCGTCAGTAATGGAAACGATAAACTCAAGCCATTCATAATGAGCTAGCTCTAGTAGGAATGGAGTATCATCAATGGCGTCTGAATTACTTGTGCGTTCGTGCTCTAAATAGTGGATAAACTCTTGGGGAATGTCAGAAAAGTAGGGGCTTTGACTTGGGTGACGATGATAAAAATCTCTACAGATATTTTCCCATTGTTGTTCAGAGCAAATAGTCTTAACAACCGGGAATCCATCACTAAGCGCGCTGGCAATATTGGTGAACAGAAGGTCGCGGTATATATTTATGCGTCGTTCTTCAATATCACTCGGTTTTGGCGCATTTTTTGGGTCACGAATATAGCGGGTGAATGCATGTTGAGTTTGCATGAAAGAAGGCGCGTTATTTTGCGACACGTTTTTGACCTGATTGGGGTGAATAATTTAATTGGGCTTGATGAATAAGGTGAACCTCGTCGAGTAACTCAGGTAGTGGTGGAATATTAAAGTCACGCTCCAATAGGGTGGGAAATAGGCCAAAATTGTCGTAAGCTTTATCGAGTAATTGCCAGACAGGATCAATGACATTAGCACCGTGAGAATCAATAATAATATCGTCGGCTTCGTTATAGTGTCCTGCAATATGTGCATAGCTTATGCGGTCACCGGGTAGTGCTTTCAAAAATTCTTCCGCACTGTATTTATGGTTTACGCTGTTGACATATATATTGTTAATATCGACCAGTAACTTGCAATCGGCTTTTTTTATCACTGCGTTAATGAAATCAATTTCTTCCATTTCCTTACCAGGGGCAGCATAGTAAGAGGCATTTTCAATGGCAATTTGTTGGCCAAGAATATCTTGTACGTGGAGAATCCTCTCAGCTACGTATTCAACTGCTTGCTGAGTAAACGGGATGGGCATCAGGTCGTATAGGTGACCGCCATCACTACAATAGCTGAGATGTTCGGTATAAACCTTAATTTGATGTAGTTTAATAAAATCTCGAATGTCGCGAATGAACTTAACGTCTAGTGGGTCTGGGCTACCTAGGCTGAGTGACAAACCATGTGCTACAAAAGGAAACTGTTCGGTTAAGGCGCGTAACTGCTTACCATATCGACCACCGATTTTTATCCAGTTTTCAGGAGCGATTTCATAAAAATCTATATTGCTAGGCGGCTTTTCAACTAGCGGGCCTATAAAGGCCCGCCTTAATCCAAGCCCAACTCCATGAACGGGAAAGGTATTAATCATTGCTAGCTAGCGTTACTTCTTAGAGCCACATTTACCTTCTTTTGCTTTGTTAGCAGCTTTTTCAGCGCCACATTTACCTTCACCGCATTTTGCTTCTTTTACTTTGTCAGCAGCTTTTTCAGCGCCACATTTACCTTCACCGCATTTTGCTTCTTTTACTTTGTCAGCAGCTTTTTCAGTACCACATTTACCTTCACCGCATTTGCCTTCACCGCATTTACCTTCGGCAAGCACCATGTAGCCAGTTTTTAATTCAGTTGCGCCAAATGGGTTTGTGTCTGCGTTTACGACTGGAGTAAATGCCATTGAGGTGACAAAGGCAGCCCCTAACGCGGTGATGATTGGTTTTTTTGTAGGGTTTTTCATAAGAATATCCTGTTGTTTTTTTATTCTCGGGTCACTGTTTATTTCAGTGCGTTTGTCTGCAGTACCGACAAGAGTAAGCCAGTTTACTATATGCGCTTTAATAGACCAAGCAAAGTTTAAAAAACTTACAGCTTGTTTTAGTTTTACTAGAATTAATAAGCTTGATTTAAAAATGATCTAATAGATGGTTTTGTCTTTAAATTCACATAAATCTTCAATGACGCATGAACCGCAGCGTGGTTTTCGAGCAATACACGTGTATCGACCATGAAGAATCAGTAAATGATGGGCATCAAGCTTGTGTGCTGTTGGTACGTTTTTTTCAAGTTTCTTTTCAACCTCTAAGACATTTTTACCGGTGGCAATTTTAGTGCGATTACTGACCCTAAAGATATGCGTATCAACAGCGATAGTCGGAACACCAAAGGCAGTGTTTAGAACAACGTTTGCCGTTTTTCGCCCAACGCCCGGTAAGGCTTCAAGTTCCTCGCGAGTTTGAGGGACTTGGCTATTATGTTGTTCCATTAACATTTTACAGGTTTTGATAACGTTGCTGCCTTTGGTGTTAAAAAGCCCGATAGTTTTAATATATTCTTTGAGTCCTTTTTCACCGAGTGCAAAAATAGCTTCAGGCGTGTTGGCAACAGGGAATAATTTATCGGTCGCCTTGTTAACTCCCTTGTCGGTAGCTTGAGCAGAAAGGATAACTGCAATTAAAAGCTCAAAAGGTGAGCTGTAATTAAGTTCGGTTTCAGGTTCAGGGATAGCTTGAGCGAGTCGCTCGAATATTTCTAGGCGTTTAGCTTTGTTCATAAGTGAGTTGAGTTATTGTGTAAGTATCTGTTTGTTAGCGCTTAAATAGCATGGGTGGGGGAATGTTGAGAGGCATTGATGGTAAGCAATAAACCACTTATTAGGAAAAGGGATAAGCGTTTGCTGAAATGGTTTAACATACCGGTATGCCTTTTGAAGGTAAGTCGAAAAGTTTAACGTTGTAAAGGTTAGGTTACCAGATGATTAATTGGTCGGATATAGAAACTGTTTTATTGGATATGGATGGTACTTTGTTGGATCTACGGTTCGACAACCATTTTTGGCAACGTGTTGTGCCTGATTATTTTGCTAATAAGGAAGGTATTTCATTTGATGAAGCAATTAAACAGCTAGAGCCTCTTTTTAAAGCCCAAGAAGGCTTGTTAAATTGGTATTGCTTAGATTATTGGAGCGAGGCATTAGGTATTGATATTGTTAAGCTAAAAGTTGAAACACAGGAACATATTAAAGAATTGCCGCATACACGCGATTTTTTAGGAGCTATAAAAGCATCGGGTAAACGCTGTGTGTTGGTAACAAATGCACATGCAGAGAGTTTAAACCTAAAAATGCAAAAAACAGGTTTGGTAGAGTTTTTTGATGCGATTGTTTCTGCGCATGATTTTGGTTACCCCAAAGAGCAGCAAAGTTTTTGGCATGCTTTTCATCAGCTGGAGCAGTTTGATAAATCTAAAACCGTGATGGTGGATGATAGTTTAAGTGTGTTGAAGGCAGCCGATACATTTGGCATTCAATACATCGTCGCTATTACTAAACCCGATAGCGCTGAGCCACCGCGTATCGTACATGACTATTTAGCAGTCGAAAGTCTTGGCGCTATTCAGCCAAAATAAACGGCTTAATTACCGTTTATGTGAGCGTGATTTTTGTTGTGTTCGAGCGTTTGCTGGGCGTTTGTGAGTAGATGGTTTAGCGGTTCTTTTAGTAGCTGGTTTAACATCCGGTAAGGAGGCGCCATCAATATTTTCGAAAGGAATTTTGTGTGATATATAGGCTTCAATGTCAGGCAGTGAGTAAGCATAGGTTTCACAGGCAAAACTAATGGCTTTACCGCTGGCGCCTGAGCGGGCGGTTCTACCAATTCGGTGAACATAGTCTTCGGCATCTTGAGGTAGGTCAAAATTAAATACATGACTAACAGCAGGAATGTGTAATCCACGAGCGGCCACATCAGTGGCAATTAATAAAGGTAGTTTGCCGTCTTGAAAGCGAGTTAAAATGGTTTGTCGTTTTTTTTGTGGTACATCGCCTGAAAGCACGGCGTTATCAAAGTCGTTGCCCTTTAGGTAACGATGTAAACGGTCTGCAGTGTGTTTGGTATTAATGAAAATAATCCCTCTTTCGGGTTTCTCATTTGTCAGCAGATGAAGAAGTAAGGGGATTTTTTCATTATCAGCAGGGTAATAAACAGACTCAACCACTTGTTTTGCAGTTATTTGTTCGGGTTCAACGCGAACCATTACAGGGTTGTTCATATGCTCGTAAGCCAATTCGGTAACTTTGAACGAAAGTGTTGCCGAGAACAATAAGTTTAAACGGTTTTCAGGTTTAGGTAATCGTCGTAATAAATAGCGAATATCATTTATAAACCCAAGGTCAAACATTCTGTCTGCTTCATCTAGTACTAGGACCTCGGTGTTTCTAAGGTTAAATACTTTTTGTTTGAAAAAATCGATGGTTCGTCCCGGGGTGCCAATTAAAATATCCACACCATCCTCTATGGTTTTACGTTGTTTATCGTAATCTGTTCCACCGTAGGCAAGGCCGACTTTAATGTCAGTGTGTTTACCAATAATTTTTGCATCATTTGCAATTTGTATCGCCAGTTCACGCGTTGGAGCAAGAATAAGCGCCCTAACACCTTTTTTATTATCGGCAGGCGTTTTTGTTAGTAGGGTGTGATACGTGGCGAGTAAAAAAGCAATGGTTTTTCCAGTGCCTGTTTGCGCCTGTCCTGCGACATCGTTGCCGAGCAAACTGATGGGTAAGGTTTGTTCCTGAATAGGCGTGCACTTTATGAAATTAGCCTCGTCTAAACCTTGAATTAAAGGGGCAGTGAGCCCAAGTGAAGAAAATTGAGTATCAGTAAGATGGGTGTCGGACATAAGTTATGTAATTGTTGAAGAAATAGAGGAGTGAATTGGAAGTTTAGTTAGGAATGAAATATTCATGGTAAGCTATGCATCTGATATCGTACTCTATTATGATGTAATAGTGCGTAGTATTAACCGAACGGAGATAAATAGTGAGTGAAAATGTAGTTCATACCACCGATGATAGTTTTGAACAGGACGTTTTGGCGTCTGAACAACCAGTATTAGTAGATTTTTGGGCTGAATGGTGTGGTCCTTGTAAAATGGTAGCACCGATCCTCGATGAAATTGCAGACGAATATGCCGGTAAGTTGAAAGTCGTTAAGTTGGATATAGATTCAAACCCAGCGATGCCAAGGCGTTTTGGTGTGCGAGGCATTCCAACCTTAATGGTTTATAAAGCTGGTGAAGTGGAAGCGACCAAAGTAGGAGCCGTGACTAAATCACAATTATCAGCATTTATTGACAGTAATATCTAAAAAAATACAACGCCTTCGCCTTAAAGGTAGACGAGGGTGTTTTTTAATGCTACCTTTACTTCCATAAGTAAGAACCCCTTAAGCACGCCACTTGCCGTGCAAACAATCAAAAAAATCAATTAAAAAACCTCTAGTGCTAAATGTGCACGTTTATACCTTTTTATTCCAACCTTAAATCTATATGAACCTAACTGAGCTGAAGCGTAAACCCGCAACTGAAATCCTTGAACTTGCGAAAGAACTTGGTGTTGATAACACTGGACGATCATTAAAACAAACCACTGTCTTTCAAATTCTTAAGAAAATAGCCAAAAAAGGCGATGATGTATATGGTGATGGGGTTCTTGAAATATTATCAGATGGTTTTGGGTTTTTAAGGTCGGCAGATGGTTCGTTTTTAGCGGGTCCAGATGATATTTATGTCTCGCCGAGTCAGATTCGTCGGTTTGGTTTAAGAACGGGGGATACCATTTCGGGAAAAATTCGCCCACCTAAAGATAGTGAGCGTTACTTTGCACTATTGAAGGTCGATAAGCTTAATTATGAAAAACCAGAACATGCAAAAAACAAAATAGCGTTTAAGGACTTAACGCCTATTTTCCCCAATGAACGTTTAACTTTAGAAATGGGGAATGGTACCACTGAAGATTTAACTTCCCGTGTTATTGACTTGGTATCACCCATTGGTAAGGGGCAACGTGGCTTAATTGTGTCACCGCCTAAAGCTGGTAAGACCATGATTCTGCAAAATTTAGCGCACTCTATTGCTGCAAATAATCCAGAAAGCCATTTAATGGTTCTATTGATCGATGAGCGGCCTGAAGAGGTGACAGAGATGTCACGTACCGTTAAAGGTGAAGTGATTTCCAGTACATTTGATGAGCCTGCTTCTCGCCATGTTCAGGTGGCCGAAATGGTTATTGAAAAAGCAAAAAGAATGGTGGAGCACAAAAGAGACGTTATTATTTTGTTAGACTCTATTACCCGTTTGGGTCGAGCCTACAATACTGTAGCGCCTTCATCAGGTAAAATTTTGACTGGTGGTGTGGATGCTAATGCACTTGAACGTCCTAAACGTTTTTTTGGTGCGGCACGTAATATTGAAGAAGGCGGTAGTTTGACAATTATTGCAACAGCTCTCGTTGAAACCGGTTCGCGTATGGACGATGTGATTTACGAGGAGTTTAAAGGCACGGGTAATATGGAGCTTCATCTTGAGCGTAAAATTGCTGAAAAACGTATTTACCCAGCGATTAACGTTAACCGTTCAGGCACACGTCGAGAAGAATATTTAGTGGACGCTGATATCCTTCAAAAAACTTGGATTCTCCGCAAAATTCTTAATCCAATGGATGAAATGGGTGCGATTGAGTTTTTGTTAGAACGCTTTAAGAAAACAAAAACAAATGGCGAGTTCTTTGATTCAATGAAGCGTTAGCAATTAATAATTTTAAGAAACAAAAAAGAGCGTTTATATTTAAACGCTCTTTTTTTGCGTGTTGATATTTTATTAGGCTAGGCCGATTGTTCGCGCTTTATAGCGCGGTGGCCAATATCAGTTCGGAAGTATACATTGTCCCATTGAATTGAACCGACCGTCTCATAGGCCTTTAATTGCGCGTCGAGTACGCTGTTACCTAGGGCACAGGCGCACAGGACACGGCCGCCATTAGTGGTGATATCACCATTGCTCATTTTGGTACCAGCATGAAAGGTTTTAGCATCATCGGTTTCCGTTGGAATACCAGTAATAATGTCACCCTTGTGATAGTCGAAAGGGTAGCCACCAGCGGCAAGAACCACACCAATAGCTGTGCGAGTATCCCACTGAGCTGAGATGGTATCTAATTTATTATCAAGGGCGGCATTACACAGCTCAGTCAGGTCGCTCTTCAAGCGCATCATGATGGGTTGGGTTTCTGGGTCGCCAAATCGACAATTGTATTCAAGTACTTTGGGTGTTCCTTGAGCGTCAATCATTACGCCTGCGTATAGAAACCCGGTGTATGGAATACCGTCTTTTATCATGCCATCCAATGTTGGTTGAATAATGGTATCCATGATGAGGTCATGCATTTTAGGTGTTACAACAGGTGCAGGTGAGTAAGCACCCATACCACCCGTGTTAGGACCTAAATCTCCATTATCACGTGCTTTATGGTCCTGAGATGAGGCCATGGGCAGTGCTTGATTACCATTGGCAATGACAATAAAGCTGGCTTCTTCACCGAGCAAAAATTCTTCGATCACAACGCGATGACCTGCTTCACCAAAGGCATTGCCAGCTAACATGTCGTTGACCGCGTCAATGGCTTCTTGTTCAGTTTCCGCAAGGATAACGCCTTTGCCAGCGGCTAAACCATCAGCCTTTACAACAATAGGAGCGCCTTTGCTGCGAATGTAGTCGCAAGCAGGTTCGATATCGCTAAAGCTTTGATAGTCAGCGGTAGGAATATTATGGCGTGCTAAGAAGTCCTTACAGTAGGCTTTGGATCCTTCAAGTTGTGCAGCCAGTTGGGTCGGGCCAAAACAACGTAAACCGTTAGCGGTAAATTGATCAACGATACCGGCCACTAACGGAGCTTCGGGGCCAACAATGGTCAATTCAATTTTTTCTTCTAAGGCAAAGGTTAATAAGCGATCAATATCTTCAGCCTGAATGTCAATATTGGTAATGCCGGGTTCTTGTTCGGTGCCTGCATTACCGGGTGCTACATAGACCGTATCTACGTTAGAAGATTGCTTTGCTTTCCACGCTAAGGCGTGTTCACGCCCACCGCCGCCTACGATTAGTACATTCATTATAGAACTCCTTGATTAGTGCCTAAAGTGGCGCATGCCCGTAAAGACCATGGCAATATCGTGCTCGTCAGCCGCTTGAATAACTTCCTCGTCACGCATTGACCCACCAGGTTGAATCACTGCTCGAATACCCACTTGAGCAGCATTATCGAGGCCATCTCTAAAGGGGAAGAATGCATCAGATGCCATGACAGAGCCAGTAACATCTAGACCTGCTTGTTCAGCCTTAATCGCGGCTATTCTCGCAGAATTAACACGGCTCATTTGACCGGCGCCTACGCCGATAGTCATGTTGTTTTTGCCGTAGATGATAGCATTTGACTTAACAAACTTAGCAACGCTCCAGCTGAACAATAAATCTTGCATTTCTTGTTTGCTGGGTTGTCGTTTGGTAACAACGGTTAGATCTGTGAATAACTCTTTATCAATAGTTTGGACAAGTAGGCCGCCATTAACACGCTTGAAATCATAGCGATCTTCGTCGCTTTTTTCCCATGGTCCGCTGTCCAGTAGGCGAAGGTTTTTCTTGCCAGCGATGACGGCCAAGGCATCTTCGTTAACACCTGGGGCGATAATGACTTCAACAAATTGACGATCTGTGATGGCTTTAGCTGTTGCTAAATCAAGTGGGCGGTTAAACGCAATAATGCCGCCAAACGCAGATTCAGGATCTGTTTGGTAAGCTCGGTTGTATGCGTCCAGAATGTTATCACCAAGGGCTACGCCACAGGGGTTTGCATGTTTCACGATTACGCAGGCTGGCGAATCATCAAACTGTTTAACACACTCAAGCGCCGCATCGGTATCGGCGATATTGTTATAGGATAACTCTTTGCCTTGATGCTGAACTGCTGAAGCAATTGTGCCGGGTTGAGAGGCCTCTTCGGTAAAAAAGGCTGCTTTTTGATGAGGATTCTCACCGTAACGCATCACTTGTTTTTGTTTAAATTGTAGGTTGATAGTACGAGAAAAGTCGGCTTTATCGCCGTTTTCTTGAATGGTCCCTAAATAATTTGCGATAGCGCCGTCATATTGAGCAGTATGCTCAAACGTCTTAACGGCAAAATTAAAACGACTAGGCGCATCGACTCCGCCAGTTGCCTTAATAGACTCAATGGTTTGTTGGTAATCATTAGGGTCAACAATAATGGTGACATCTTTATGGTTCTTAGCAGCAGCGCGAATCATAGTGGGCCCACCAATATCGATATTTTCGATGGCCGTTGCAAGATCACAATCTGGATTTGCCACTGTTTGTTGGAAAGGGTATAGGTTTACAACAACTAGGTCGATCGGCTTGATATCATTATCTTGCATAATGGTTTGGTCAATATCACGGCGACCTAAAATACCACCATGAACTTTTGGGTGCAGCGTCTTGACGCGGCCATCCATCATTTCTGGAAACCCGGTGTAATCACTGATTTCTACAACAGGAATATTATTGTTTTGTAGTAATTTAGCGGTGCCGCCGGTTGAAATGATTTCAACACCTAAGCTGCTCAATTGTTGACAGAACTCAATAATGCCTGATTTATCGGAAACGCTAACTAAAGCGCGAGTGATTTTATTGCTCATTTTTTGACCTGTTTGTGAAAGAGTGTCAGGCCTAATTGGCCTATCTGAAAACAGGGTATTCTATAGAAAGTCGTGTGTTTTTGCTGAGCTTTTTGCTACTCGGCTTAGAACTGAACTAGGGTTAAATATCCAAGTTGTAGCTGGCTAATTTCTTTCTCAGCGTGCCACGGCTTAAACCAAGCATCTTCGCAGCTTTAGACTGGTTAGACTTAGTATGGTTTAGCACTGCTTCAAATAATGGTTTTTCAACTTCACTGATGACTAGTGCGTGTAGGTCAACGACTTCTTGACCGTCAAGTTGTGCAAAATAGTTTTCGAGTGCTTGTGTCACTTGGTGACATAAAGGTTGTTTTGATTTATCTAAACTCATGCTACTTGGTGTTGTGTTTGTGTAAGGGCATGAAAAATTTTATCCATAAAATCTAGTTGTTGCTGAGGCTCTTGGATGGAAAAACTTTTCTTAACAAGAGGCAGTAATGATGTATCTAGGTGTTTAAAATACCAAGCTATATGCTTTCTGGCAATCCTGACGCCCATAATATCACCATAAAATTGATGTAGCTGCGTAATATGGCGAATAACAACCTGTCTTATTTCCTCAAAGTCAGGTGGCGCTAAGGTCTCGCCTGTTTTCAAGAAATGGTCAATTTCTCTGAAAATCCAAGGTCGCCCTTGGGCACCACGGCCTATTAACAGACCATCTGCATTGGTGTGATGTAATACGTCACGTGCTCGTTGAGGGGTAGTTATATCTCCATTGGCAAATACCGGAATGTTGATGGATTGTTTAACGAGTTTAATGGTGTCAAATTCAGCGTTTCCATCATATTTACAAGCACGTGTCCGACCATGAATCGCAAGGGCCTGTATGCCGGCTTGCTCGGCAATTTTAGCAATGGTGGGGGCGTTTTTACTGAGTGGATCCCAGCCGGTTCTTATTTTTAGCGTTACCGGAATGTGGACGGCAGAAACCACAGACTTTAAAATTTCTTCAACCAAAGGTTCGTCTCTTAATAAGGCTGAACCAGCAGCGACATTACATACTTTTTTAGCAGGACAGCCCATGTTGATATCAATAATTTGTGCGCCATTGGCTTGATTAAAGAGAGCCGCTTCAGCCATTTGTTTGGGATTTGTGCCAACAATTTGTACCGAGCGAGGCTCGTTCTCGCCATTATGATCGAGTTTCAATAAGGTTCGTCGGTGTTTGCGTAAAGCAGGGTTTGACGCAGTCATTTCAGACACCGCTAAGCCAGCCCCTAATTCCCGACAAAGTTGACGAAAAGGTCTGTCGGTTATTCCAGCCATGGGGGATAAGACTAAGTTGTTACTTAATGTATACGGACCAATTTTCATAAGAACTTAAAGGGGTTGAGTTGAGAGTTTTATGCGACACTCTCAGGTGTTTAGTGTCGCTATTGTCTGATCTTGAGTCAATCCTTAGCGGCGATTTATCGCAAGCATTTTACCTTAAGGTTGAAAGGATATTTCAAAACCAAAGGCAGTTTTGCTAGGTTTTTGGAAGGTAAGCGTAATGTTCCTTAGGGATTGAGGTGCGAAATAATCATTGATTTCACTGTCTGCTAGGTAATCATTTTTAGTAAAAACTCCTTGAGCTATTGGCTCACCGAGAGTCGATGTTAGTAGCAATTTTATGCTTGGATAGGGTTGTTCGGCTAAGGCGGAATTTTTGATTGTGAGTTGAAAAGACAGCAGCTCATCTAGCTTTGGGTGAGGCGTAAGCTGGCGTGCAATGATGTGAATTTCATCCAGGTTTTGGTAGCTAGGAATTGATAAGTCGAAGGTGTTATTGAGTTTTTTGAAGAAGGGTTGTAATTGTGTGTTTTGAGTTAATCGTGTTGATTCAATGAAGGCAATTTGAGTGAGAAGCACTAACACTAATACAAATGAAAGCAGACCGTATGGCAGTTTATAGTGATGGGTGGTTTTTGTAGACTCCCATGCCGCAATAATTGGAGGAGAATCAGCTTCAGACGAGTGCTCTTGGGTAGCAGTCGATGACTGAGTGATGTCTTCATTGGGCTTAATGGGAACAGTTCGCTCAATATCGGCGCTGAGTTCATTTTCCCGTGCATTAAATACTTTATGGCAATGGCCGCAGCGAATAACGCCTGACTTAACTGCTAATTGTTCAGGGGTGACATGTAGTGTACTAAAACAAAAAGGACAAAGTGCATAAGGCATTGCTCAAGTTTTTTTAACGGCATGGAGGCAAGCCCAATTGTCTCTAATGGTGGCAGGGCAGAAGATGAATTCATGTTGGTAGGCGCTAATAACTTGCGTTACTTGTTCGCTAAGGATGCCAGACAATAATAAATGGCCTTTGGGTTTAACTAAGGCTGAAATATCGCTTGATAGTGAGATAAGCGGCTCAGCTAAAATATTCGCAATAACAATGGCTTGGGGTTTTCGAGGGTATTGATCAGCGGCATAAACTTTGACTTTATCAAGTACATTGTTTTGTTCGGCATTGCTCGTTGTGGCGATAAGTGCCTGAGGGTCAATGTCTATGCCAATAGCACTTTTTGCACCTAATAAAAGACCTGCAATAGCGAGTATGCCAGAGCCACATCCAAAGTCGATAATATTGCTTTTTGTAAGATCATGTTTGGCTAACCAATCGAGACAAAGGGCGGTCGTAGGGTGTGTGCCGGTGCCAAATGCTAGACCAGGGTCGAGTCGTAATAAGGTTGCATTGGAATCTGCAACGTCATGTTCGGTAGAGCAAACCCAAAAGTTATCGCCAAATTTAATGGGTTGGAAATTTTCAAGCCAAACACGTTCCCAGACTTGGTCTTCTAGACGCTCAATAGTTAATTGCCACTCGCCCTGATGGCCAAGTTGTTGGTTAAAAAATTGCTCGATATTTTTAAGGTCGTCTTGTTCGTCAAACAAACCTGTAATGGAGACATGTTGCCATAGAGGCGTGCTATTTAATGGCGGCTCATAAATAGGTTGGTCGGCTCTGTCTGTGATGGTCACAGACAGAGCGCCAAGGTTTTCTAATAAGCCTTCAATCGTTGCGGCTAACTCTTGAGTTGTTGCAATGGTCAATTGTTGCCATGCCATGCCGATTACATCCCCAGTTTCTTTTCAAGGTAATGAATATTATAGACGCCTGAGGCAAAATCTTTGTCGACCACAATGTCCTTTAATAACGGGATATTGGTGTGAATGCCATCAATAACCGTTTCGTTAAGAGCTGTTTTTGTGCGAGCAAGTGCAGAGTCGCGAGAGGGGCCTGATGCGATCAGTTTGCCGATCATCGAGTCATAGTATTGAGGCACGGTGTAGCCGTTATAGATATGGCTATCAAAGCGAATGCCAGGACCGCCTGGGATATGTAACTGTGTAATTTTCCCTGGTGAAGGCATAAAGGTTTCAGAATGCTCAGCATTTAGACGACATTCAATAGCGTGACCTGAAATTTTAATATCATCTTGCGTGTAACCAAGTGGTAGACCAGCGGCAATTTTCAGTTGTTCAGCAACAATATCGACACCAGTGACAATTTCTGTAATTGGATGTTCTACTTGAACCCGTGTATTCATTTCAATGAAATAAAATTCACCTTTCTCATATAAGAACTCAAAGGTTCCTGCTCCATAGTAGCCAATATCTGTACAGGCTTTCGCACAGCGAGTACCAATTTCTTGGCGAACCTCTTCGCTGATGCCAATTGCGGGCGCTTCTTCAATTACTTTTTGGTGCTTACGCTGAGTTGAGCAGTCACGTTCTCCCAAGTGAATGGCGTTACCGTGTTGGTCGGCCAGCACTTGGAATTCGATATGGCGTGGCGTTTCAAGGAATTTCTCCATATACACCATATCGTTACCAAAAAAGTTTTTAGCCTCGGTTTTGGTCAGTGAAATGGCATTCAAAAGGGCTGCTTCTGTATGAACCACACGCATCCCGCGGCCACCACCACCGCCAGCAGCTTTAATGATAATGGGGTAGCCAATATCACGGGCTAATCTGACATTTCGTTCTTTGTCATCGTTTAACGGGCCATCTGAACCGGGAACGCAAGGCACGCCAGCCTTAATCATTGCCTCAATCGCTGAGACTTTATCACCCATTAGGCGAATTGTTTCCGAGCGAGGGCCAATAAATGTAAAGCCGCTTTGTTCTACGCGTTCAGCAAAGTCCGCATTTTCAGACAAAAAGCCGTAGCCGGGGTGAATAGCTTGGGCATCGGTAATTTCTGCAGCACTAATAATGGCGGGTACGTTTAGGTAGCTTTCTGTAGATGAAGGACCGCCAATACAAACGGATTCATCTGCTAAACGAACGTGTTTTAAATCACGGTCGGCAGAGGAGTGAACGGCAACTGTTTGGATGCCCATTTCGCGACAGGCACGCAAAATACGCAAAGCAATTTCACCACGGTTGGCAATAAGAATTTTATCGAACATATTTTTCTCGTCTCAGGGGCGGTTATTCGATGATGAAAAGTGGCTGATCAAATTCGACTGGGTGGCCATTCTCAGTCAACACTGATGCAATAACACCAGATTTGTCCGCTTCAATTTGGTTAAGGATTTTCATTGCTTCAATAATGCACAAGGTATCGCCTTTTTGAACGGATTGACCTATTTTGACGAAAGGGGCCGAGCCTGGCGCAGGTGCGTCATAAAACGTGCCGACCATTGGAGAAGTAATAACATGTCCAGACGGCTGTTCAGTATTGTCGCTTGCAGCTGCTTGAGGCGCAGCGCTGGCAACGGCTGGAGCGGCAGCAGGTGCAGGCATTTGTGTTACGGCAACAGGTTGTGTTGAAGAGTAACGATTGATACGTACAGACTCTTCACCTTCGTGAATTTCAATTTCTGCAATATCGGACTCTTCGATGAGTTCGATCAGTTTTTTAACTTTTCTTATATCCATAATTAATCTCTTGATGGTTTTTGTATTAATGGGAGAGCTGCAAGCAGCGCTAATTTATAACTGTCGGGGCCGAAGCCACAGATAACACCTTTGGCAATATCTGAAAAATAAGAGTGTTGGCGAAATGACTCGCGAGCATGAACATTTGATAAGTGAAGCTCAATAAAAGGTGTGTCGCTTGCTAATAGGGCATCACGCAAGGCAACGCTTGTATGCGTAAAAGCCGCTGGGTTTAATAAGATAACAGCAACCTTATCATGCTTACTTTGTTGTACTTTATTAACAAGGTCATGCTCTGCATTACTTTGATAGAAAAGCAATTCGTGTCCGTGTTGTTCGGCCAGCTGAGTTAAGGAATGCTCTATATCTGCGAGAGTTTGAGCACCATAAATCCCAGGTTCTCGTGTGCCTAGCATATTTAGGTTTGGGCCGTTGATGACTGAAATAATTGCCATAATGTACTAACTTAAAAATAATTGGTTATGCAATTTCATCTTGCAATAAGGGGGGATTTTGCCAAAGCTTTTGGATAAAGTCTATATAAAATGTTATTTCGCGAAAGATAAAGACAAATATAAGCAAGTTAGCAGGAGTTAGCCTTTTGAAAGCTGAATGGATTTAAGAATTTTGGATCGTTCAAGAAGCCCTACTTGACGAGTAATAATGCGGCCTTCAGGGTTGATAATAACAGAAAAAGGAAGGGCGCCCATGGTGTTGCCGTATTGCCTTGCTAGATCCAGACCCTGTATTTCGGCAATTAAATTTGGGTAGTTGATGCCTACTTCTAAAGCAAATTTGTTAACTGAGACCGTGTTATCAATGGCAACTCCAATGAACTGTAGGTTGGTTGCACCATATTCTTTTTGCATGGCAATGAATTCAGGGATTTCTTCACGACAAGGTGGGCACCAAGTTGCCCAGAAATTAAGCACGATATAATTGCCGTCCCATTCCTTAATGTTTCGTAACTGGCCTTGAAGGTCGGGAAAAGAAAACTCTGGCCGCATGGTTGGGGCCTGCTGAGTAGCTGTTGTGTCGTTAGAGCTAATAGTTAAAGGGTTCTTGCTAAACAAAGTGATAGCAACGGTAGCGAAGATAAGTATAAAACCAATTGAAAATAGAGCCTTCTTCTTCATTTATTTCAGTATTTGTAGTTGTTTTAGAAAATCGTCAGCTGCCATATAGCCGATGACTCGATGTTGTTTTATTTCAGTGCCGTTAGGCGAAAAAAATAAAATGGCTGGTGGCCCAATAAGTGAGAAAGCATTTAATAATGCTCGATCTTCTTCATTATTTTTGGTGACATCTGCTTGTAACAGCTGGGTGTTTTTTAAAGCCTGTTGGATAGATGGTTCACTAAAGGTAAAGGCTTCCATTTCTTTACAGGAAACACACCAGTCAGCATAAAAATCTAACATGACGAATTGTTTGTTTTGAGAGGCAAGCTGTAAAGCAGCCTGTAAGTCGTCAATATTTTGGATTCTCTTAAATGGCAGGCTATGCTGTAGAGTGTTATTTTTTTGCGAAAGACTAAAGTTGGCTAAAGGTTTTAAGGGGTTGCTTCCGCCGGAGGCTGCACCGAGCATTAAAATAACACCATAGATCATCAAAATAGCACCGACTCCTTTGGATAGTTTTTGCCAACCCGAAGAATTTTCTGGTAACCGATCCAGTGCGTTAAGGTAAATCGCGCAAATAATAAATAAGCTTGCCCACAAAAGGAGTGTGATGCTGGCCGGTAAAATGCGCTCAACAAGCCAGATAGCGACAGCCAATAATAACACCCCAAAGAAGTACTTAATGGGTTCCATCCAGTGCCCGGCCTTAGGTAATAATTTACCCGCAGAAACACCGATAATTAGTAAGGGAATGCCCATACCGAGGCCTAACGAGAATAGTGCAAGGCCGCCTAATACAGCATCGCCCGTTTGTCCTATATAAATCAACACCCCGGCGAGTGGCGCAGCAACACAGGGGCCAACAATAAGTGTCGATAAAATACCCATGATTGCACTGCCCCATAAGGAGCCGTGTTTTTGGTGTTGTGACAGTTGAGATAGTTTACTTTGGAGTGCATTAGGCAGCTGTATTTGATACAAGCCAAACATCGATAAAGCGAGTAACACAAAAAGCCCACTAAAAATGCTGAGAATCCAAGGGTTTTGAAAGGTGGCTTGTAAGTTACTACCAAATAGGCCCGCTAATATGCCGAAAAGCGCATACGTTATTGCCGAGGCAAACACGTAACTAAAGGATAAATAAAAGGCTTTACGTGTAGTAAGGCTTTTGCCATGCCCGATAATAATGCCAGACAGAATAGGGATCATGGGAAATACACAAGGCGTCAATGAGAGTAATAGACCAAACCCAAGGAAGGTTAAAGCGGTCAACCAAACGGTATTGTCCACAAGGGCTTTGGCGATTCGGCCCTGTTCCGAAATATTGCTAGGGGTAGGTTTTGTCGGCTGGGTAATATTTAGGTGGTTTGTCGGTTGCAGGGATAAGCTCACCGTTTTATTCATGGGCGGGTAGCAAACCCCAGTATCAGCACAGCCTTGAAATTGAATGTTGAGCGTTACGTTAGTGGGTTTAACAAGTGGATTGGTTAAGCGTTGGGTGAGTCGTAGATCATGGTAATAAACCACCGTATCACCAAATATCTCATCTACTTTGCGCTTGCCTTTTGGGAATTTTATTGCTTCTAACTGAACGCCTTGAGGGGTGATTACTGTTACCTCAACCTGTTGTTGATATAAGTAATAACCGTCAGCAATTTGCCAATTTAAGATAATGTGTTGTTGATCGTTTACCTCTGCAAAAAATTTAAAGGCATCATCTGGTTCCAGTAATGCATCAGAGGGGGAAGTACTGAATCGATCAAATAAATCACCTATTGTATCGGCAATATTTTTTTTATTAAGGTCTGCCTCAGCTGCAAGCCCCATTGATGTAGAAAATACAGCGCAAAGGAGAAGACATAAAATAATTACATTTCTTGTTTTCATTGAGTAATTGATTGGGTCAGTATGCTAACTTGAAATATCAAGCATTGCTCAGGTGCTTGTTGTTCATTGTTATTTGTAGGCATTATAACGCCACCGGTAATACAAAGGAGCTGATTTTGTTTTGCATAGAGATTAGGACCTGAAGAGCTCCTGATATCTTTCTTTTTAATGTTGTTATTGTGCTGTTTATCTGTATGCCAGTTTTTACAAAGGCATCGTTCCTGTGTAAGCTGTTGGCTATGAATCCCTTTTCTGTTTTTTTGTTACTCTTAATTGTTGTCCCTGTGGTGGAAATTTATTTTCTTATTCAGGTGGGAGGCATAATCGGTGCGTTTCCTACCGTTGTGTTGATTTTGCTGACAGCGGTATTAGGTGCTTACCTGTTTAGATTGCAGGGCCTAGCAACACTACAGCGCATACAGGCAAGCCTGTCTAGAGCTGAGATACCAGCAGTGGAGATGGTCGAGGGTGCTATGTTGCTGGTCAGTGGAGCCTTGCTGTTAACACCAGGCTTTTTGACGGACATTATTGGTTTTCTTTGTTTAGTGCCGTCGTTACGATATCGCTTTGCGCGCTCTATTCTGCAGAGCTCGTTAATGGGCCAAGCCTCTTTCCAACAAGATGGCCCGTTTCAACAAGGCAGCCGTGAAGACGCGTTGGATGGGGATATCATCGAAGGTGAGTTCAAGCGGGAAGACGAGACTGATGTAACAAAAAAAACAACTAAACCACCTAAGCTATAAAACGACTTCAAACCCTTCAAAGTTAGGGTGCCCAATATATAAACCTTTTGTTTGCCCGGCTTGAGCGTGCACTTGTTTAAACGCGTCCGAGTGAGTCCAGTCATCAAAAGCCGCTTTATCTTGCCATGTTGTATGTGAGGCAAATAGGGTGTGATCCTCAAGTGCTGGGCCACGTAAAAGGTGAAATGTTTTAAAACCAGGGACTTCATTTAAGCGAGATTCGCGTGAACGCCAAACCTCTTCAAACTCGTTTTCTTTGCCAAGGCTTACTTTAAAGCGGTTCATTGCGATAAACATAACACTGCTCCTTTTTGGTTAAATAAGACTTTTTTACCATTCATTACGCTGAATAATCGAGACTATTAAATGGATATCGTCGTCGTTAATGATACGTTAACTAAAGAGGTTAGCGTATGTTCTTTTAAGACTGCAATATAAATATTTAGTAAGGGGACTAATACCACTAGTGGTTCAAGGGGTGTTGACAGTGCGTGCAAAATGCGATAGTTAGATAAGTGTTGCACCGCAATAAAAACACTGTATAATCCAACTCAGCAAAGAAGAAGTTATTGCTTATACCTTAAAACAAATAAAAGGATATGACATGTTAAATAATCTAGAAACTTTATTCGCTCCTGCTAAAAAATTAGTTGAATTAAATAAAGCACAGTTCGAAAAAGCTATTGCCGCACAACAAGCTGCAGCTAAAGAATATGTTGCTCTCACTGAAGCACGCATTAAAGCGGCTACTGCCATTACAGATCTTGAAGGCCTAAGTGCTTTTGTTAAAGATCAGGTTGAACTGGCCCAAAGTAGCTTTGAAAAAGTACAAGCTGATAGTAAAGAATTGATTGAAGAGGTTAAGGCTTATAACGAAGAAGTGATTAAGCTTGTTCAAGAAAGCAACTCAGTAGTAACTCAAGAAGTTAAAGACACTGTAAAAAAAGCAGCTAAAAAAGCAGCTTAAAGTGAAACTAATTGCTTGACCATTTGTGAGAAGTCCTCTTTTTGAGGATGGTTTAATAGCTATAAAAATCCGCTGCCAAATTTGGTAGCGGATTTTTTTTGTTTATGAGTATCTTAAGAAAACAGAGGTTATATTTTTTATAGCCAGTTTAGGCGTTTAACTTACAGAAATGGGCGAATGTTTGGTTGGCTGGTTTTCAGATGCTCTTTAAATGCGTTAACTTGATTGGGTGTGCGTTCAGTTCTCGTCAGGCTAATGTTGACCTCGGCGATAATATGACTAGGGGGGGAGGATAAAAATAAAATGCGATCGGCTAGTGTTATCGCTTCGCTTAAATCATGGGTAACAAATAATATAGACCTTGGTTTTTCATGCCATAAGTTTAATAAAGCCCCTCTGGCTTTGTTCGCGTTGGCCTGGTCGAGCGAAACGAAAGGCTCATCCATTAACAACAAGTTACTTGGTAAGCAAAAAGCTCTTGCAAGTGAAACCCGTCGTTGCATTCCCAGTGATAAATGATGGGGGTAGCTATGTAGATGGTCGCCTAAGTTTAAGGATTGAAGAGTTTTTATTATGCTGGCTAAAGAAGCATCGGGCTGGGTTGCTAATTGAATGTTTTCCAAGACAGTTCGCCATGGTAATAAACGGGGAGTTTGGAAAACGTAACTGGGTCGAAGCTTGCTGCTTTGACTATTAATAGTACCGTCATAATCACTATCAAGGCCCGCGATAATATTAAGCAGCGTTGTTTTGCCACAGCCTGATGGGCCGACAAGGCAGACAAACTCATTATTTGTTATATCGAAAGAAAGGTTTTCTATGACAGTGAACGTTTCCTTAAGCCCACTTTTTGGAAAGTTTTTCTTTTTTATATCGACGGTAAGAGAGCTCATCGTACGTTATTTCCAGCGTTGAGATTTTTTGTCCAAGGGTTTTAATATCATGCTTTCTATCAATTGAATAACAATAATAAAAGAAACGGTATAAGCCATAATGCTGGGGATATCAAAAAGTTGAAAAAACAGGTGTATTTGATAACCCATGCCATCGCTTCTGCCTAACATTTCAACGACTAAAATTATTTTCCATATTAGAGCAAGCCCGGTTCTGGCGGCAGCCATAATGTAAGGAAAGAGCTGGGGGAGAATTACATGACGCAATGTCTTGTAGCGCCCAAATCGATAAGCCCTAGTCATTTCCATAAGGTGCTCATCTAGGTTTTTAGTGCCTTCTCTAATGGTGACGATAACGTTGGGAATCTTGTTGATAACGACAGCGAAAATAGCAGCTGTTTCAACCAAACCAAACCAAATGTAACACAAGATAATAGTCACCAAAGCAGGGATATTTAGCAGAATGATTAGCCAACTATCAAAAAATTGATTGAGTGAATTGTGCCGCCCTAAAAGAATCCCAATGGCGGTTCCTATAAGCATGGCCAGAAAAAAACTAATTATTAACCGATATAAAGTTACGCCAAGGTGATGTGGTAATTCATGGGTTTGAATAGCATGTGCCAGTGTCTTATAAACCAGTAAAGGTGAGGGTAAGACGGGGCTGTTAAATGTGACCGCGGCAAGTTGCCAAATTAATATCAGCAGCCCTAATGATAACACCGAGTTTAAGAATGAGGAGCGTAGCATCATGAGGTTGATTAATTAATGGCCGCTATTCCAAAATAAATTAGGGTCAAATTGCTTGACTGTCCCGACAAGTTTTTCACCTCCAATATCGGCTAATATAGAGTAAATATCAGCAATGGCTTGTTTCTCTTCAGCTGAAAATTTTTTAATTTGTCCTTCGCAATAACTCTTGCGTAACAGTTGTTGAGTCAGTGTGTTGTGTGTTTTGGTTAGCGGCAAGATGGCTTTCCAGTGTTTATCGGAAGTACATAAGAGCTGAGTGGCATCATGGCTAGCGGTGAGAAAATTATTGAGGCTGATTGACTGCTCTCGTGCCCATTTTTCACTAAAAACGTAGCCAAGGATGGGAACGGTTTTGTTGATACCGAGTTGCTGAATAATCTCATGCGTATTAATAATTTCACGATAAGCATCTGCTTTTAAACGCGTACTATAGTGCCAATAATTGATTAGGGCGTCCAACTGGCCTTGTTTGATGAGGCTATTGAGCAGCGGTGGGGCGCCAAAAAATGTATCGAGGCCTGTTTGAAGGTCGATGCCTTTTTTTAATGCTAATGCTCGGAGTAACAGCCAGTTTTTATCTAGCTCGCCTCCTGCGATCCCTAATCTCTTACCGCTCAAATCCTTGATGGAATGAATAGCTGAGTCATTAGGCACCATAATAGAACCTGCCGCGGATGAATAGGGGGCAAATAAATAATCAGATGAGAATTGGCGTTGGCGCGCAACCCATGTCCAATCTGAGACAATAATATCGGCGGCACCTGCTTGCAGTGCAATTTTGCCCGCTTGAGTGTTGGCTAAAGGCTGGATGATGAGTTCAAAACCATTTTTTTTATCAAGTCGGTTTTTCTTTATGGTTTCTAATGTCCAGTTAACAGTACCAAACTTAAGGACAGATATTTTTATCGGCGTGCCTGTATCGGCGACAGCGCTATAAGATAAAATAAATGCAGTAATCAGTACGTAGCTGGTGAGGTATGTTTTTAATGATAGTCGCATCTATAGTAAAGGGGGGCTGTTGTAATAATTGTTATAGAAGCTAGTTTATCTTAATTACGGTGAAGGTGAAGTGAATGATGAAATAGGCCTTGGGAGGTATATAAAAGCCCTAGTTTGGAGTTAGCTTTATGAACTAATTTATTGACCTATAAATTTAAACTGCGGTAAGGTGTACAAAGTACGAATGTGGCTGTAAGTCATTAATTATAAATGAGAATAATTTTCAATTGAAAGTAATTCTCAAGAAGCTCGTAACCTTTTGAAGTGCGGGAGTTTCTTAAGAAAAATTAGGAGAAGCAGTTTAGATTGTATGAATGCCGTATCGCCAATAATAAACACAAATAAGTTAATCGACAAATTTGGTCGACAAGTCACCTATGTGCGAATTTCTGTGACAGACCGTTGTGATTTTCGCTGTGTGTATTGTATGAGCGAGGATATGGAGTTTTTACCGCGCGAAGAGGTATTGAGCTTAGAGGAAATAACTCGTTTATCGAAGGCTTTTGTAGAAATGGGCGTGACGAAAATTCGTATAACAGGGGGTGAGCCTTTGGTACGAAAAGATATCGTCAATATGCTGGCAGATGTTGCTAAGTTAGAGGGCTTGGAAGAATTAGTTATTACGACAAATGGTTCGCAATTAACTAAATTAGCACACCCATTGAAAGAGGCTGGCGTCAAACGAATCAATATCAGCTTAGATAGTCTTGATGCGGATAAATTCAAAAAAGTAACGCGAGTGGGTGACCTTAATACTGTCTTAGAAGGTATTCAAGCTGCTAAAAAAGCGGGCTTTGAAAAAATTAAACTAAATGCGGTGATTCTTAAAAATAGGAATCACGATGAGGTAAACAGCTTAGTTCAGTTTGCAATGAAAGAGGGGCTCGATATCAGCTTTATTGAAGAAATGCCTTTAGGGGCCATAGAAAGTCACTCGAGACAAGAGGCGTATTACTCTAGTGATGAAATTAAGCGCGATATAGAACAACAATTTGAATTGCTACCAAGTACAAAAAATACGGGTGGTCCAGCACGTTATTACGGCGTAAAAGGTTATGATAATTTGGTAGGTTTTATTTCTCCACATAGCCATAACTTTTGTGATACTTGCAATAGAGTGCGTGTTACAGCATCGGGCTTGTTGTTATTGTGTCTGGGGCAAGAGCACTCAATGGATTTAAAGCAGGTACTAAGAGCGAACCCAACAGATTTAAATAAGGTCAAAGAAGCGCTTATAGAGTCAATGGACATAAAGCCTAAAGGGCATGATTTTGATATGACAGAACAACCTGTTATTTTTCGACATATGAGTGTTACGGGCGGTTAAGTGTGAGTGTGGCAAAGAGGTAAGTTTTACCAATCAAATTAGGCCTTATGTCTTTACGGTATAAATTTTTTGTTAATGTTATTAAAAGTAAATAGAACCCACAGGAGGGTGTTATGCAGATGTCATTAGTTATTGACGCAAATAAATGTACGGGTTGTTTGCAGTGTGAAATGGCTTGTTCTTATGAAGGCGAGGGTGTTTTTAACCCAGCAAAATCCAGAATTAAAATCTTCCCATTTCATGAAGAAGGTATTTTTGTACCTTACACGTGTACCCAATGTGATGAAGCGTGGTGTATGCATGCTTGTCCTGTTGAAGCGATTCAGTTGAATAAAGAAACAGGCGCAAAAGAAATTGTTAATGATTTATGTGTTGGCTGTAAAGTTTGTACGATTGCCTGCCCATTCGGAACGGTTAACTATAATGCAGACAGTGGCAAAGTGATTAAATGTGATTTATGTGGCGGTGACCCAGAGTGTGCAAAAGCATGCCCAACGGATGCTATTACTTATCAAGATGCGAATTGGACTGGGTATGACAAAATGAAAGGTTATGCGGCGAAAGCGATGCCAGCAAAATAACGACTGACGTTATAAGATAAATGGCATTCATCGGCGTTTGATATCCATTAGCTGATCAAAGTGCTAATAGAAAGGGCGAGACAAAAGTCTCGCTTTTTTTATGCTTGATTTTAGCTTTAAAGGAACGTGTGATGAATCGAAAAGTTGCAACCTGAACAGCAAAGCCAGTGTTCTTTGAGTTGACAACAAGTGGGGCTGAATAATGAAACTATTTAAAAAAAAACAATTTACATTAGACATGGGGTTCTCGCGCAAAGAGTTTCTTTCATTGCTCGAGAACCAAAATAAGTTGGTTTATAAACGCGATGAAAACCTCATTATCTTTACAGTGGCTGATCAACAGGCGCGTCTTAGCTTAGGTCATGAGGGTACGCATAAAGTATCCTCTACGCGCCTACCAATGTTGCCCGTGAGCTTTGATTTTTCAACGATGGATGATGAAAAGCAAGCGCAGTTTATGGACGTGTTTTTGCTTAAGTTTCTTCGTGGTGGGGGCTAGCCAGTCCCGTAAGTTTCCTGATACTTAAGAATACTGTTTAAATGCTCAGGTTCAGCTGATTCTTTGAGGTAATCGATAATGTCTGCTAAGCCAATAATAGAAGCGACTTTAAAGCCATAGCTTTCTTCCACATCGTCGATTGCTGAGGTGTCGCCACGACCTTTTTCTTGCCGATTAAGCGCGATTAGAACACCGGATGCAGTCGCATTAGCTGATCGAATAATATCGACAGACTCTCTAACCGAGGTGCCGGCACTAATAACATCATCAACAATGATAGCGTTACCCTTCAGTTCTGAGCCGACTAACAAGCCACCTTCGCCGTGGTCTTTGACTTCTTTACGATTAAAAACATAGGGTATATCTTGATTTGACACCTCAGATAAGCCAATAGACACAGCGCAAACAAGTGGAATGCCTTTATAAGCGGGGCCATATAAAATATTGTAATCCATGCCAGAGTCTATCAAGGCATGTGCATAGAAATGCCCTAATTTTCGTAAACGATAGCCCGTGTTAAATAGCCCGGTGTTAAAAAAGTAAGGGCTAATTCGGCCAGACTTTAGGGTGAATTGTCCGAATTTGAGTGCGTTGCATTGCAGGGCGAATTCAATAAACTCGCGTTTGTAATTTTTCATGGTCTGATTATCTGGGTTAATGTTGGGCTATTTTATACTGAAAGGTGCTCTATTTCGTAGGAACGAAGCAATCTTTTGGCGCGATATTATTCTGAATCAGTTTGTGCAGTTAGGTTAACTTCTTGGCTGCTGATATCAATTTCTATGTTTAACTCAATCGGGCGGCAGCAGACACTGCAGTCCTCGACTGTTTGATGGTTGCCTTGAGAGGTGTCGATGAAGGTATCGATTCGTTCTCCGCAGTATGGACAACTGTAAGTTTTGTTAATCAGTAATTCGTTCATTCGCTGGGTAAAAAGTGTTCTACGGTATCATTTAGAAAGTTCCATCCTTGCTCGGTGCAGCGGTAGCTTGAAGCGTTCCGCTGTAATAATTTCTTGTTAACCAGTGAGTCTAAGATGGCTTGTATTTGGTAAGCGTTTTGATGTGTTTGTTGTTGATAGTGGTCAACTGTAAAGCCTGATTTTAAGCGCAAAGCATTCATCATGTATTCAAAAGGTAACTCAGCGTCTTTAACGATACTTTTTCCACCTATAACATCTTGAGTGCCCGCCAGCTTGATGTAGTCTCGAGGCAGTTTTTTTTTCCAATAGCGTGAGATAGTACCTTGTTCATCGGTTAACTTGCCATGTGCGCCCGCGCCGATTCCAATGTAGTCGCCAAATTGCCAATAATTTAGGTTATGACGAGACTGCTGCCCCTCGGCAGCATAGGCAGATACCTCGTATTGGTTAAGTTCGTTATCAATTTTTGTTTGACAGGCAACTTGCATATCCCAAATTAACTCATCATGCGGTAACGCTGGTGGGTGTTTATAAAATAAGGTGTTTTTTTCAAGGGTGAGTTGATAATGAGACAGGTGGCCTGTGTGGTAACTTAGTGCCATTTCAACGTCGTCAATGGCTTGTTGGATGTTCTGGCCGGGTAAGCCAAACATGAGGTCAAGATTGATTCTATTAAAACCAGCTTTTTGTGCTAGTTGGATGGCATTATGCGCTTGCTCAGCATCATGAACACGGCCCAGTTTTTTCAAATGTTCGTTATTAAAGCTTTGCACGCCAATGGATAGGCGGTTAATACCAATTGCGTGAAAGTCAGAAAATTTCTTGGCTTCGGCTGTACCAGGATTAGCTTCTAAGGTAATTTCAGTCTGTTTATTAATACCCAGCGCATTATCGGTTGCCTCTAGAATGCGGTGAATACTAGCAGCGGAAAAGAGGCTGGGTGTGCCGCCACCGATAAAGATACTTTTTAATGACTTATTGTTAACAGTTTCTATTTCGGTTGAGAGATCTTTTATCAGCGCGTTAACGTACAGTTCTTCGTTATAGTCGCCTTTTTTTTCATGTGAATTAAAGTCACAATAGGGGCATTTTTTAATGCACCAAGGGATATGAATATAGAGGCTATAATCTGTTGAGCCTTTTGTCATGCTTGCGTCGTGAAGTAATCAGAAATTTGAGGCATGAGTTGGTTCAATGCTTTGGCGCGATGACTGATTGTGTTTTTGATAGAGGGCGCTAGCTCAGCAGAGAGGCACTGGTGTTCAGGGGTAAAAAAAACGGGGTCATAGCCAAAACCATTATCGCCATTTTCTTGAAATGCGATACGCCCTTCCCAAACACCATGAGAGATCAAAGGGGAAGGGTCATTAGCATGTGCCATGAAAACCATCACGCAATGAAAGCGTGCTGTACGTTTTTCCTGAGCTACGTCGGCTAACGCATTGAGTAACTTTGCGGTATTTTTTTTATCGTTGCTGGGTAAGCCTGCATAACGGGCAGAATAGACGCCAGGCGCGCCATTAAGGGCATCAACTTCTAGTCCAGAGTCATCCGCAATGGCAGGTAAACCTGAAATTTTTGTTGCTTGTCTAGCCTTAATGATAGCGTTTTCAATAAACGTAGTGCCGGTTTCTTCGGCATCAGGCACATCAAAATGTGATTGTGAAACAATCTCAATGTTTTGATGTTTAAGCATCGCCTGAATTTCTGCTATTTTCCCTTTATTGCTGCTGGCCAGCACAAGTTGTTGGATCATTTTGCTAAGGCGTCACGCTGTTGCTGCATTAATTCGCTAATGCCAGATGCGGCAAGGTTTAACATTTCATCCAGTTCTTCACGACGGAAAGCATGCCCTTCCGCAGTGCCTTGAACTTCGATGAAGGCACCTGCTTCATTCATAATGACATTCATGTCAGTTTCCGCTTCGGAATCTTCGGGGTAGTCTAAGTCTAGTACTGGCACGCCGTTGAAAATGCCTACAGAGACAGCAGCAATTTGACCATGGATTGGGTTTTTCTTGATTTTTTTCTCATCGAGTAATTTTTCAATAGCCAATGACAAAGCAATAAAACTCCCCGTAATAGAGGCGGTGCGTGTCCCGCCATCTGCTTGAAGAACATCGCAGTCGATAGTGATCGTGTAGCCATCTAGTGCGTTTAGATCAACGGCGGCACGCAAAGAACGACCTATGAGACGTTGAATTTCTTGTGTGCGACCGCTTTGTTTGCCGCGCGCAGCTTCGCGACCCATACGGCTGTGTGTTGAACGCGGAAGCATGCCGTACTCAGCAGTGACCCAGCCTTGACCTTTGTCTTTTAAAAACCTTGGTACACGGCTTTCAACCGAAGCGGTGCATAGGACTTGGGTGTCACCACAGGCAATTAATACAGACCCTTCGGCGTGAATCGTAAAGTTGGTTGTTATTTTTACTTCGCGAAGTTGGTCAGGGTTACGTCCACTGGGTCTCATGTTTTTTCCTATGATAATAATATTGAATGACGGGCAACGTTGAAAATGCCACGTTTGATAATATGCGCATTATAGGCCAGAAAAATCACTTTATCTGACTGAATTAAGAATTCTGGCGGTAGTTTATGATATTCAATAAGTCGTCGATGGACTGGGGCCTTTTAGAGGGTGACATTTGCATGGCCCAGTCGATAGCGTAAAGAATATTTTCATTAATTTGCTTCTTATAAAGACGGTGGGCCGATTGCCTTTTTTCAATAGCGACAACGTCTGATGAGCTTATAGGGGCGGTTCTATCTAAACAAGTGCGCATGCTAGCGCCTATTGCATAGCAATCACTCCAAGGGCCTAATGTTTTGCTTTGCTCGTGTTGTTCTGGTGCAGCGTAACCCTTTGTCATGCTATGTGAATTTAGCTGTTGTTGGTTTTTGTAAGACAGTGCTGAACCAAAATCGAGGATGAGAGGGTTGCATGAGGGTCTTAATAGAATGTTATCGGGTTTAATATCGAGATGAAGTACCCCTCTGTTATGCATGTTTTTAATACATCGCATTACGGGTAGAAAAACGTCCAGTAAAAACTCAGTGGTCGCGATATTTGTTGAATCTTTTAACCAATTTCCAAGGGTTATACCGTAGTCATAATTCATCACTAAGTAAGCGGTATTATTGCAGAGGAAAAAATTAAGCACGCTAACAATGTTTGGGTGTTTGATGGTTGTTAATAAGGTGGCTTCTTTCATAAATAACTGGCGGCCACGTTGGAATAAGTTTAGTGCCGCCGAGTCAATAGGCATGACAGCGTTGCCATCGCGTCTAGTTAGGTGTTTAGGCTTGTATTCTTTGATAGCAACTTGTTGCTGATCTTTTAGTTGGCGAGCTAAATAGACGGTGCTGAAACCGCCTTGTGCAATGACGCGTTCGATAATATATTCATCAACAACAGTGCCAGAGGGTAAGGTCTCGGTATGATTTGTTGTTGCGTGTGCAGGAAGTGAGAAGGTGTTTTTTGTCATCAGGGTATTAATCTTTTTAAAAACAGCCTAATATTTATTGTTTAACGTTAAGTATAGGCGACAAAATGATAAGAAGTATGACTGCTTTTGCAAGTAGTGAGTGTGAAGTTGAAGGATACACGTTGATTTGGGAGATTCGGTCAGTTAATCATCGTTATTTAGATGTTTCACCTCGGTTGCCTGAAATATTTCGTACGATTGAACCATTAGTTCGTGAGGCAGTTGGCAAGCGGCTAAAGCGTGGCAAAGTTGATTGTAACTTGGTTTACAGAAAACAAAAGCAAGGCGAAGAAAGCATTGAAATAAATCAAGCACGCTTGAAGCAGTTGCTAACAGCAACCTCGAAGATCGAAACGAATATGGAACAGTTTCAGAAGCTGTCTGCGTTAGATATTTTACGTTGGCCGGGTGTGCAAGCAGAGGTAAGGGAGGACTTAGAGCCGGTGCATGATGGTGCGATGTTATTATTAAATCAAGCGTTAGAGCAATTGATTGACTCGCGTGAACGAGAAGGCGCCAATATATTGGAAATGGTTGATTCGCGTTGTGAGCTGATTCAAGAACAAATGGACATAGCTAAAACACGGTTACCAGAAGTGCAGGGCTTACTGCGTGAAAAGCTAGAAAAGAAAATTAAGGACTTGATGGATGAGCCTGAGCAAGCAAGGCTTGAGCAAGAACTCGTTTATTTTTTACAAAAAATGGATGTTGAAGAAGAGCTAGATAGGCTTGAGTCACATGTTAAGGAAGTACGTAGGATTTTGCACCAAGAAGAACCGGTTGGACGACGGTTAGATTTTTTGATGCAAGAACTTAATCGAGAAGCGAATACCTTGGGATCAAAGTCGGCAGATATCCAAACAACGAATGTTTCTGTTGAGTTAAAAGTTCTGATAGAACAAATGCGAGAACAAATTCAAAACATAGAATAAAGGACAAAAGTGACGAGAACAGGGCAATTATTTATCGTATCTGCACCCTCGGGGGCTGGTAAAACAAGTTTAGTGAAGGCGTTATTAGAGACACTCTCAGATATTGAGGTGTCTGTTTCAAGTACAACGAGAGCACCACGGTCAGGTGAGGTGAGTGGTATTGATTATCACTTTATCAGCGAGGAAGGCTTTCAACAGGTTGTTGCGCAAGATGGCTTTTTAGAATACGCGACTGTTTTTGGCAATTCATATGGAACGTCCAAGCGCTTAGTTGATGAAAAGTTAGCACAAGGGGTGGATATTATTCTAGAGATTGACTGGCAAGGGGCGCAACAAGTTCGCCGTGTGATGAAGGATAGCTGTTCAATATTTATTTTGCCACCGTCCAAACAGGTTCTCGAGGAAAGGTTGCGAGGACGTGGGTTAGATAGCGACGAGGTTATCAATAAACGAATGCGTACAGCAGTGGATGAAATGGTGCATCATGAAGAATATGATTTCTTGGTGGTCAATGATGATTTTGAAGTGGCTTTGGACGAGCTAGCCATGATTGTAAAGACTCAACGATTAGCCATGAAAAGGGGAAAACTCACCCACTCGGCTTTGATTAATCAGTTGCTTAATTAATTATTTAAAAATATAGTATAATGTTCGACTATTCAAATTATTTCATATTTAAAAGGGGTTCAAATGGCACGTGTAACAGTTTCTGACTGTCTTGAAAAATTAGACAACCGTTTTGAGTTGGTTTTATTAGCTTCAAGACGTGCGCGCCAGATAATGGATGGTGCTGATTCAAGCCTTGAGCTTGAAAATGATAAACCAACTGTTCTTGCTCTGAGAGAAATCGCAGCCGGTCATATCACCGAAGAAGCGTTGGACTTGGTTGATAATCCACCGATTGAAGAGCTGTTTATTGAAGACGCTGATTCAACTGAGCAAGTGACTGTTGAAGAAAACTAAGGTTGGCCAACTAAAAAATTAGAAACGCTGCCTATTCGCCAATAGAGTTTTGGTGATAGACTCAAATGCTCATGATGCTCTCATGGGCATTTTTTATGTGAAAAAGAAAATAATTGTAGATGGATGTAGAAAAAGAAAACGTTGAATTGCCGCAAACGGCCTTGTTAGCAGAGCTAATGTCAGTGTTGTCTGAGTACTTATCGCAGGAGCAATTGGATCAGGTTCATCAGGCGTACCAAGTGGCCAGTGAAGCACATGCTGGACAATACCGATTGAGTGGTGAAGATTATATTTGTCACCCAGTGTCTGTCGCACTCATTTTAAGTCATATGAAAATGGATGTTGACTGCATTATGGCTGCCATAATGCATGATCTTCTTGAAGATACAGACACGACCTATGAGGAATTGGCCTCGTTATTTAATGATGATGTTGCTGGCCTTGTTGATGCAGTGAGTAAACTCACAAAAATCAACTTTAAAACTCGTGAAGAAGCGCAGGCTGAAAATATGCGCAAAATGTTTTTGGCAATGGCAAAAGATTTGCGAGTGATTATTATTAAATTAGCTGACCGTTTGCATAATATGCGAACAATTAAGGTGATGAAACCCGCTAGCAGACGGAGGATTGCCAAAGAAACATTAGATATTTATGCGCCTATTGCACATCGGCTAGGGATGCATGAGTTTCGGCTTGAATTAGAAGACCTTAGTTTTGAAGCAATGTTCCCTCGTCGCAGAGCGATTATCAATAAAAGTATTAAAAAAGCTCGAGGCAACCGAAAAGAGGTCGTCGATAAAGTAGAGAAATTACTGGTAGAAAAGTTTTTAGACACCGACTTTCCGGGCGTTATTTACGGGCGTGAAAAGAACTTATACAGCGTTTATCGAAAAATGAAACGGCAAAACATACCCTTTAACGAAGTGTTTGATGTGTATGCCTTTAGGGTGATTGTCGAGACAATTGAGCAATGCTATCAAGCCTTAGGCTTGCTGCATAATTTATTCAAACCGGTACCGGGTCGGTTTAAAGATTACATCGCTTTGCCAAAAACGAATGGTTATCAGTCATTACATACCGTATTAGTTGGGCCCTTTGGAGTGCCAATAGAGCTTCAAATTAGAACCTTAGAAATGGATCGTTTGGCTGAGTCAGGGATTGCCGCACATTGGCTTTATAAAACAACAGATGTTGCGCATGATGCAAAAGTGAGAGCGCATGAATGGTTAAGGAACCTGTTAGAAACGCAAAAGGGTTCTGATGACTCGTTTGAGTTTATTGATACGTTAAAGGTGGATCTGTTTCCGACAGAAATTTTTGTGTTCTCGCCGAAAGGCAAAATTGTTAAATTGCCTAAAGGCTCTACGGCGGTTGATTTTGCCTTTGCGGTTCATACCGATATTGGTATGGCGTGTGCTGGCGTGAAGATAAATAGAATAATGGAGCCGTTGCACACAGTGCTTAGAAATGGCCAAACTATTGAAATTATGACCAGTGATTTCGCAGTCTGTAACCCCAATTGGTTAAATTTTGTTGTAACCAACAAAGCAAGGCACGCTATTCGAAATCACCTTAAAGAATTTAAAGAGCGTGATGCTATTCGTCTTGGTGGTCAACTGTTGAATGCAGAGTTTAAAAGTGTCGGCTTAAATTTTGATGATGTTGACCCTGAACAATTACAAAAGTTTTTAAGCGAACAGCAAATTGGTTCGCTTGATGCCTTATTGATGGATTTGGGCTTTGGTAATCGAATGCCTTTGTTGGTTGCGCAACATTTAATTGCAGCAGCTGGGGATGAAGACTCCTTCATCGACATTGCCAAGGGTAAGCAAGCAACAGCCACGCTTAATATCCACGGTGCAGATGGGATGCTGATTAATTTGGGTACCTGCTGTAGGCCAATTCCAGGCGATAAAATTATTGGTTTTTTTAACCCTGGGCGTGGTGTGGTGGTACATCGGGTGCATTGTAAAAACACACGGGAATATAAACGCAAACACAAAAATTGGTTAAGTGTTCAGTGGGCCAATATTGTGGAAGGCGAGTTTAGTTCCGATATAGGCTTAGAGTTAAAGAATGAGCGGGGTGTTTTAGCAGAGATTGCGTCAATATTATCATCGTATGATTGTAATATTGAAAACATCAAAATAGCCTCACGTTCTGCAGATGCTTCTAGTGATGTTTTTACCATAACGGTACGGGATAGGAAGCATTTAGCAAGGGTGATGCGTCGTTTACATGCACTTGCATCGGTTATAAAAATAGCACGAATTAGGAACTAAGGAGGGCGCTTTGCAAAAAACAGTCATTCATACAGATTTAGCACCAGATGCTATCGGCACTTATTCGCAGGCGATTAAGGTGGACCAAACGGTTTATTTATCCGGTCAAATTCCACTATTGCCAGAAACTATGGTGCTGGTTAGCGGCGGCATTGAAGAGCAAATTGAACAAGTATTAAAAAACTTAACCGCTGTGGCACAAGCGGCAGGCGGTGGTTTGGCAGATATTGTAAAACTAAATATTTATCTAACTGATATGGCGGACTTTCCGGTGGTCAATGAAAAAATGGCGGCCCACTTTTCGCAGCCCTACCCAGCACGAGCGGCAATAGGCGTGGCTGAATTACCAAAAAATAGTCGTGTCGAAATGGACGCTGTCATGGTATTGGTTGACGATTAATACTATTGCATAGAAGGCTGTCATAGTGGTGGATAGTTATTTGGATGATTTGCCCATAACTTACCTTAAAGGTGTTGGCGAAAAAGTAGCCGAAAAATTAAGTCGGCTAGGGATCGTGAGTGTTGCAGATATCTTGTTTCATTTGCCATTTCGTTATGAAGACAGAAGCAAGGTGGTTGCGATAGGCTCGTTGAAAACAGGGGAGTCGTCTTTATTTGAAGGTCAAGTTGAGTTAGCAGAGGTGGTTTTTAGGGGGCGACGCTCTTTGCTCGTTCGCTTGAGTGATGGGACGGGCTTTGTCACATTACGTTTTTTTCACTTTTCAAACAGTCAAAAACAAGCTATGCAGCGTGGTCAGTGGCTACGTTGTTTTGGTGATATTAAATCTTATAGTAAACAAGGGGTTGCTGATGTGGTCCACCCTGAATATCAGCTGATTAATGAAGCGCAACGCGGTGAAATTCAAGAAGGTTTGCTTGCGGTTTACCCAGTAACAGATGGCTTACATCAAGCATCATTTAGGAAACTGATAAGGCAGGCTTTTTTGCTCCTTCAACAAGGGATGGGCATTCGTGATTGTTTGCCGCAGTCCATGTTGAGTCAACGCGGTCTGCCTACGTTAGTAGACAGTTTGCAGCAATTACACTACCCAGACACAATGCCAAGCTTGGATGCCAGTCAGCGACCGGCATTTAAACGCTTAATATTTGAAGAATTACTGGCTCATCACCTTAGTTTAAGTCGGTTAAAAAAAGGCGTTCGTTGTGATGTTGCGCCGAGTTTTAAATCGACTGGGGAAAGTCGACAGCGTTTTTTAACATCATTGGGTTTTGAGCTGACTAATGCACAAAACCGAGTGATTCAAGAAATATTGTCAGATCTGGCACGTTCACACCCGATGCAACGTTTATTACAAGGGGATGTTGGTTCAGGGAAAACAGTGGTTGCAGCGTGTGCTGCCTTAGCAGCTACAGAGGCGGGGTATCAGGTAGCAATGATGGCACCAACAGAACTATTAGCAGAGCAACATTTCAAAAACTTCCAATTGTGGCTAAAAGATCTAGGTGTTCAAGTGGATTGGCTTGTTGGGCAACATAAGGGTAAAACATACGAGTCAATTACTGCCGATATTGCCGAAGGTCGGTCTAACATCGTAATTGGCACACAAGCCTTGTTTCAAAAAAAAGTAATCTTTGCAAACCTAGGTCTAGTCATTATTGATGAACAGCATCGGTTTGGTGTGCATCAACGATTAGCGTTACGCGATAAAGGAGCGAAGACAGGGGTTTATCCGCATCAGTTGGTGATGACAGCAACCCCCATTCCAAGAACCCTAGCAATGTTAGGGTATGCAGATTTAGATTTGTCGATTATTAACGAGCTACCACCCGGGCGAACACCAGTGACCACGGCGGTGCTTCCGGTCTCTAAAAGAGAACAAATTATTGAGCGAATTGAAAAAGGGGTTGAGGATGGCCGGCAAGTGTATTGGGTTTGTACGCTGGTTGAAGAGTCGGAGGCTTTACAGTGTCAGGCAGCTGAAGTAGCGGCTGATTTGCTGCGAGAGTGTTTACCAAGGTTGAAAATTGGCTTGGTACATGGTCGGATGAAAGCACAAGAAAAGCAGACTGTGATGATGCAATTTAAGCAGCAAGCATTACAGGTTCTGGTGGCGACAACGGTTATTGAAGTAGGTGTTGATGTGCCTAACGCAAGTCTAATGGTCATTGAAAATGCCGAACGTTTGGGCTTGGCGCAACTACATCAACTGCGAGGTAGGGTCGGCAGGGGGCAACGAGAAAGTCATTGTGTGCTGATGTATAAGGCGCCGTTGTCAAAAAACGCCAGTGAGCGGTTATCAATTATGCGTGAAACAACGGATGGCTTTAAAATTGCCGAAAAAGACATGCAATTGCGTGGTCCAGGGGAAATATTAGGTCAGCGACAGGCTGGTTTTATGCGGTTTAAAGTGGCTGACTTAGTGCGAGATGCTGAGTTGTTAGATCAAGTGGCACTGTCTGCGGAGGAGGTTTTGCGAATACAGCCGGAGTTAGTTGAGCCATTAGTTCACCGTTGGATAGCGAATTCAGTAGAATATGCGCAAGTTTAATTGAGTCAGGCTGTGTTGAAGAACATTAATAACTTTTTCCTACAAGAACCCGTATGGCGTGCGTTAAGCCGATGGCCAATACACTCGATGCCGCAACAGGTGGTAGACTGGTTATTAGAGCCTAATTCACTTACTGTGCGAATGAAAAATACATTTGATGAGCCTTTTAGTGTCAATGTGTTAGGGCAAGGACTGGCAAAACCTTTATTGGCGGATGCCCGCTATTTAAATCAGCGCCCGTATCGGTATGCGCTTATTCGTGAGGTGCAGCTGAATATTAATAATCAACCGTTTGTATTTGCACGGACCACTTTGCCAAGAAAAGCGGCCCATCACTTGCAAGAATTAACACACCTAGGGGACAAACCGCTGGGCGAAGTCATTTTTAGTGACCCAAGGTTAAAAAGAGTAGGGCTTGACCTGGCTAAAATTGGCTGCCATCAGTTAAACCTACAAACTCAAAAAATGCTTGAAGGTCAGCCGCATATCTGGGCACGTCGTAATGCTTATCAGCTTAATAAACACGTGTTTTTGGTTAGCGAGTTTTTTTTACCAGCTTTGTTTAATTAATGATGAAATTAGAATTAAAAAAAGAAAACATTGAGGCGTATTGGCGTTTAACACGCATGCATAAGCCAATTGGTAGCCTATTATTACTTTGGCCGATGTATTGGGCGCTTTGGATCGCCAGTAATGGCAAGCCGGATATTCTGGTTTTGATCGTGTTTACGTTGGGCGTGGTGTTGATGCGTTCGGCTGGCTGTGTGATTAACGATTATGCAGATAGAAAACTTGACCCGCATGTGTTGCGAACAAAAGATCGACCGCTAGCCTTAGGGCAAGTAGAGCCCACTGAAGCATTGCAATTATTTTTTGTTTTGGTTTTTGCGTCGTCGCTGTTGGTGTTACTGATGAACATGCTGACAATTTATTTATCATTGGGTGCTGTTTTTTTAGCCTCGTTGTATCCCTTTATGAAACGCCATACTCATTTGCCGCAAATATTCTTAGGCATGGCATTTGGCTGGGCCGTTCCTATGATTTTTGCTGCTCAAACAAATACTGTGCCTGCGATGGCTTGGCTGATCTTTACCGCTACAGTGATATGGGCAGTGATCTACGATACGATGTACGCAATGGTTGACCGTGATGATGATTTAAAAATTGGGGTTAAATCTACGGCCATTTTGTTCGGTGATTTGGATAAAGTATTGATTGGTTTTTTCCAGTTATTATTTTTTATAGCGTTGATTATGATTGGGCAAAAAGCAGATTTGGGCAGCCTTTATTTTACAGCCGTCTTCATTGCGTTTTTACTGTCTATTTACCATCAGTATTTGATCAAAGATCGAGATCGCTCAAAGTGTATGGCGGCGTTTTTAAATAATAACTGGCTCGGTTTAATCGTTTTTGTAGGTATAGCTGCGGACTATGCAGTAAAAGGTATTGTTGCTTAAGCCCGAGCAAAAGCCCAAATTTCAACCTGTTGCACTCCTTTTTTCTTCAGCGTTTTGGCAATTTCGTTTGCTGTCGATCCAGTCGTGACCACGTCATCAATAACAGCGATGGATCTAAGTTCTATTGATGGCTCATAGCAAAAAGCATTTTTTAAGTTTTTTCGACGTTCGCTGGCTTTAAGGCTGGTTTGGCTCGTGCTATTAATGATTCGAGTCAGGTCGGGCGAAACCAGAGGAATGTTGAGCTCTTTATGTATATGTTGAGCGATAAGTTCTGCTTGGTTAAACCCTCGTTCTTTTAGGCGTTTTGGGTGTAGTGGAACAGCTATTAGGGCGTCAGGTAGTTTTTCGAGAGTTTTGAAGTGCTGCCCCATTAAGTGCCCGATGGTTCTTGCGCAACTGTGTTTTGCTTGAAATTTTAATGATTTAATTAAAAATTGTGCAATACCTTCGTATCGGTATAACGAAAACACATGGTCAAAACAGGGTGGCCTTTGTAGGCAGCGGCCACAAATGGATGATACAGCGCTGAGCTCTATATTGCAGACTGGGCATGCGTGTGTTGATGGTTTTAGTTCTTGTAGGCATTCAGTGCATAGGTCTAATGCATTATGCCCTGGCTGATCACAAATAAAACAAGTGGGCGGGTAAAGGTTAAATTGGATAATATTTGACCAGTTGTCCATTTTTGTATAAATTAATTTTGACAACTTTTTAACCTAATGTACCATTGTCAATTTATATCCAGTTGAAAAGGTATTTTTGAATGAGCATAGCATCAGAAGCGATTGGCGAGCAAAAAAAAGCTGCCGTTAATATAGTTAGGAACACGTGGCCGTTAAAGAAAATTCAAGCACTGTTTGATTTGCCATTCAACGATTTGCTTTTTAAAGCGCACACTATCCACCGTGAGAATTTTGACCCAAATGCGGTTCAAATTAGCACCTTATTGAGTATTAAAACGGGCGCATGCCCTGAAGACTGCTCCTATTGCCCACAAAGTGTTCGTTACGATACGGGGCTGGAAAAAGAAGCATTAATGGAAATTAGAGCAGTTGTTGATGCGGCTAAAGAAGCTAAAGCGAATGGTGCAAGCCGATTTTGCATGGGGGCGGCATGGCGTAGCCCTAAAGATCGTGATTTAAATAAAGTCACCAAAATGGTTGAAGAGGTAAAAGCCTTGGGAATGGAAACCTGTGTTACCTTGGGAATGTTGGAAGATGGCCAAGCGCAACAGTTAAAAGACGCTGGGCTAGATTATTACAATCATAATATTGATACGTCAGAAGACTACTATAAAGAGGTGATTACGACGCGAACCTATCAAGATCGCTTAGATACGATTGATACGGTTCGAAATGCCGGCATTAACGTGTGTAGCGGCGGAATTGTCGGCATGGGTGAGGCCAGTGATGACCGAGCAAAGATGTTGCAAACATTAGCGAACATGGAGCATCCGCCAGAAAGCGTACCGATTAATAAATTAGTGCAAGTAAAAGGAACGCCATTAGACGGTGCCGAGGCGATAGACTCGCTTGAATTTATAAAAACGATCGCAGTGGCTCGAATTTTAATGCCAACTTCTCAAGTCAGGTTGTCTGCTGGTCGTTCTGATATGACCGATGAAATGCAGGCGATGTGTTTCTTTGCAGGCGCAAACTCCATTTTTTACGGTGATCAACTGTTAACCACAGAAAATCCAGAAGAAAGTGCAGACCATCAATTGTTTAAGCGATTAGGTATTTATCCTGCAACGGTGTAGTTTTTTGTATGGACCCTTGGGAGTTAGCAACAAAGCTCGATGACTTAAAGCGTCTGCAGCGCTATCGCTTGCGCAAAACAATTGAAAGTCCTCAAGGTGCAAGTGTTCAAATGGCCGGGCAAATGTTCGATAACTTTTCGAGCAATGACTACCTGGGGTTAGCAAATCATCCGTCGGTTATTAAAGCATTTCAACAAGCTGCTGAACGTTACGGTGTTGGAAGTGGTTCTGCGCATTTGATTTGTGGCCATAGTGCCGAACATCATGCGCTTGAGGAAGAACTGGCAGAATTTACCGGGCGTGATCGTGCGTTGATTTTTTCAACTGGCTATATGGCAAATCTAGGCGCAATATCGGCAATGGCTCATAAAGGCGATGAGATTTTCCAAGATAAACTTAATCATGCATCGCTGATTGATGGCGGAAGACTTTCTGGTGCTCAGGTTAAACGGTTTGTTCATGGTGATATGGGGCAGTTAAAGCAATTGCTCGAAGGCTCATCAACTCGCAGAAAGTTGGTCGTTAGTGATGGCGTGTTTAGTATGGACGGTGATGAAGCCAACATGCAGGGCTTGGTTGGTCTAACGGAAACCTCAAATGCAATGTTGATGATTGATGATGCGCATGGGCTAGGGGTGTTGGGTGAAAAAGGTGGTGGATTGTTGGAAGCATGCGACTTAAATCAGCAACAAGTCCCCATTTTGATGGCGACGTTAGGCAAGGGCTTGGGAACATCAGGGGCTTTTGTTGCAGGTAGTGAAGAACTTATCGAAACGTTGATACAGCAAGCGCGTACCTACGTTTTTACCACTGCAATGCCGTCAGCGGTAATGGCAGCCACCAGACAAAGTTTAAAAATTTGCCAACAAGAAACATGGCGCAGAGAAAAGTTACGGCATTTGGTCGCTAGGTTTAGGAAAGGCGCCGAGCAATTAGGGCTTAACTTGATGCCTTCGCAGACACCTATCCAGCCGATTATTCTTGGTAGTAATGAGGCGGTCATGGCTGCGGGTGAGTATTTAAAAGAGAAAGGTATTTTAGTGGGCGCTATTCGTTATCCAGCGGTTAAAAAAGCGAGTGAGCGGCTAAGAATTACGTTATCGGCAACCCATACGGACTCACAAGTTGATAATTTACTGCTGGGTTTGGAGGAATTGTTCTGTTAACAGCATTAAATATACAAGAATCGGGTGAAGGGCCAAATCTTGTGTTAGTACATGGCTGGGCCATGAATAACTTGGTTTGGAATAATTGGTTAGCTCTTTTGGAGCAGTCCTTTCGTGTTTTTTGTGTTGAGTTGCCGGGGCACGGAAACAGCGAGTATAACGAGCCATGGCAGATGAGTGACTTGCTGGAGATGATGGCGGCACAATTACCTCAGCAGTGTAGTTTTTTGGGGTGGTCGTTAGGTGGATTGGTTGCTTTGGCTTATGCAAATCACTTCCCGAAGCGTGTTAATCGGCTTGTCATGCTGGCGAGCACACCAAAATTCGTACAATCTGCCGACTGGCAGCCTGCCCAATCTAAAGCAGTATTTGATGTTTTTTCTAGTCACTTGAAAAGAAAGCCGCTGCCGACAATGAAACGCTTTGTTAAATTGCAAACAGGCGGTGGTGAACCATCTCAAACAATCGAGAGGTTTCTAAAGTCGGTGTTACAGGTGCGCAGTGAAACATCAACAAAAGGATTGATTAGCGGTTTGGATATTTTATCTCAGGCTGACTATCGGCTTGCGTTAAAAAAACTAAACTGTCCGACTATGCTGTTGCTTGGGGAGAAGGATCAATTGGTGCCAGTTGAGGTAGCAGATGAGTTCGTACAAATTAATCCTCGTGTTGCTGTGTGTGTCATAGAGGGCGCCACACATGTTCCTTTTTTGTCACACCCGAATGAGGTATCACAAGAGTTAGTACGATTTATGTCTGCTGGAGATAGGGAGTTATGAGCGTTGGCGGGTTTCAAAAAGTTACTTATAGTAAAGAAATGGTGCGTCAATCATTCGACTCAGCGTCACAAAACTATAACGAACATACCTCTCTTCAACGGCTGATTGGTGATCACTTACTTTTACACAAAAAAGCTCAAAATCATGCGAATCAAAGTGTTCTTGATATTGGCGCTGGAACGGGCTATTTAACCAAGAAATTATTTGAGTTAAATGAAGTGAAGGATGTGTATGCTTTAGATATTGCAATTGGTATGTTGAAGCATGCACGCCATTATTTAGGGACTTTGCAGGCGAAAGGCGTTATATGTGCCGATGCTGAAAAGTTACCACTGAATGATGGCGTTATGGATGTGATTTATTCTAATCTGGCATTTCAATGGTGTGAAAACTTGGAGAAAGTGTTTGCTCAAGCACATAGGGTGTTACAGCCGAAAGGTTTGTTTGTGTTCAGCACATTTGGGCCTGCAACATTGACTGAGTTAAAAAGCTCATGGCAGCAAAGTGATAAGGCGGTACACGTTAATTCGTTTGTGGGTGAAGAAGTGATTCGGCAAGCGCTTCAACGTGCTGGTTTTTACGACATAACGATACTGACGGATAATATTGTGAATTATTACTCATCACCAAAACAATTGATGGTAAGCCTGAAAGGGATGGGAGCACACAATATGAATCAAGGACGACGGCTTGGTTTAACAGGTGTTAAATCATTTAAGGCTATGCTCAAAGTGTATGAAAGTTTACGAACAGAGCAAGGGGTCCCTGCCACTTTTCAGGCAGTTTATGTTTATGCTAAAAAAAGTGAGTAAAGTTTAATGTTAAAGAGTTTTTTTATTACGGGTACCGATACGGATGTTGGAAAAACTTATGTCGCGGCTGCCTTAATAAGGGGTTTAGCAGAGCGTCAGTTGACGGTGTCTGGTTTTAAGCCGGTTGCTGCTGGTGCTACATGGCAGGATGGTCAATTTAAAAATGAAGACGCAATTGATTTAATGCGGGAATCTACGGCAGGGCTCGGCTATTCGGATGTAAACCCTTATTGTTTTGAACCAGCCATAGCACCGCACATTGCGGCGGAACAAGAAAACGTGGTCATTAACTTGCCAGCCATTGAGGCGGTTTACGCAAAACATAAGTTGGCAGCTGATATGGTGATAGTGGAGGGAGCCGGAGGTTGGATGGTTCCGCTAAATGATCAGCTTGGTTTTGATGATTTGGCGTTAGCGCTTAATGCTCCGGTTATTCTAGTCGTTGGTTTAAAGCTTGGGTGTATTAATCATGCGTTATTGACCGAGGCTGCAATTTTGAACAAGGGGTGTCGGATTGCAGGTTGGATCGGTAATGACCTAAACGGTCAGTTTATGGAGATAAATGAAAATATACGGACATTAAAGCAGCGAATGAAATCTAAATTTATAGGCAATATTGAATATCAACCAGATAAAGACAAAAAGAGTGCTGTGGATCAAAGAAAGATAAAGGGTCTACTTGATTATTTGATTGAATTTCGTTAAATTGCGAGGCCATACTGTCTTATGCTTGGATAGATGAAAATTAATGGGTTAAGTCGGTAGAAGTCATTGATAGAATGCCTGACACTAACACTCAGATTTTCATGGGTATTCTGAAAATACTATATATTTTTAATTGATTTTACTTTGTATATCTTTAAGTGAGTGAAGGAGAACTAACTCACTCGGATAAAAGTAAAATCGTTAGTTGTTAAATAAATATTACTGGAGACGTCACTATATAACTGACGCCCAGAGACCTTGTCTTACAAGGTAGTAACATTAAATTGAGGTCGGATGCTTTTGTAACTAAAAGTAAACGAAAAGTTGGTGATGCGACATTTGAAAATGCTAATCGTGTCAATATCAAATTAGTTTTGAAAGATAAAAAATAAGGGAGGCAGTTTCTGTGATTAAACTAAAGCAACTTTTTGCTGGTGGCACTGTATTGACGTTGATGTCAGGCATCGCCCAAGCGGACTATGGGTTGAATTTACCGGTGGGTGTAACTGAGACGAGCAAGCAAGTTCATGATTTGCATATGTTGATCCTATGGGTCTGTGTAGCGATTGGCGTGGTTGTTTTTGGTGCGATGATTTATTCGATGATTTATCACCGTAAATCACGCGGTGCAGTGGCATCACAGTTTCATGAAAGCATGGCGGCAGAATTGGTGTGGACAATTATTCCATTCATCATTCTGATTGTTATGGCTATTCCAGCGACGAAAGTGTTGATTGAAATGCATGACACGTCTGAAGCTGATATGAAAATCAAAGTAACCGGCTACCAGTGGAAATGGCGTTATGAGTATGTCGGTGAAGGCGTAGACTTCTTTAGCACATTAGATGTTGCCAGTAACGAAGCACGTCAAGTTGGTTCAGAAATTGATCCAGCCACTGTTGAGAATTACTTGTTAAATGTCGACAACCCATTGGTGCTGCCTGTGGGCAAAAAAGTAAGTTTCTTATTAACAGCAAGTGATGTTATCCACTCTTGGTGGGTACCAGATTTTGGCTGGAAGAAAGATGCGATCCCTGGTTATATTAATGAAGCTTGGGTTGTAGTGGATAAACCAGGTATTTACCGAGGTCAATGTGCTGAGTTATGTGGTCGTGACCATGGTTTTATGCCTATCGTTGTTGAAGTCAAATCTGAAGAAGATTATGCAGCGTGGTTAGCCGAACAGAAATCAGGGGTTAAGGGAGCGAAAATAGCAGCACTTGACGCGCTTAATCCAAGAGACTTAAAAGATAATTAGGAGATTCAGATAATGGCGACTGTTATAGATTCACATGATGATCACCACGATCATGGTCCAGCAAAAGGCTTTATGCGTTGGGTAACAACAACAAACCATAAAGACATTGGCACACTGTATTTAGTATTTGCACTAGTGATGTTTATGGTTGGTGGTGCAATGGCAATGGTTATACGCTTGGAATTATTTCAACCAGGTTTACAATTTATTGATCCAGGCTTCTTTAATCAAATGACAACTGTTCATGCTTTAGTCATGATTTTTGGTGCTGTTATGCCGGCTTTTGTGGGTTTAGCCAATTGGATGTTGCCCATTATGATTGGCGGCCCTGATATGGCATTACCTAGGATGAATAACTGGAGTTTTTGGATACTACCTTTTGCATTTACAATGCTATTGGCAACATTCTTTATGGATGGTGGTGCGCCAGCAGGTGGCTGGACTATGTACCCACCGTTAGTACTACAAGGTGGTAACGGCTTTCCATTTATGATTTTTGCGATTCATATGATGGGTATTTCATCTGTGATGGGCGCTATAAACGTTATTGTTACCATCCTTAATATGCGTGCTCCTGGCATGACATTGATGAAAATGCCTTTATTTGTATGGACTTGGTTCATTACAGCCTATTTATTAATTGCCGTAATGCCTGTGTTAGCAGGGGCAATCACAATGCTTTTGACAGATCGCTTTTACGATACAACGTTCTTTAGTGCAACGGGTGGTGGTGATCCTGTGTTGTTCCAGCATATTTTCTGGTTCTTTGGTCATCCAGAAGTGTATATTTTGATTTTGCCAGCTTTTGGTATCATTTCTGCGATTATTCCAACGTTTGCTCGTAAGCCTCTATTTGGTTACAGCTCAATGGTATACGCGACCTCGTCGATCGCATTCCTTTCATTTATTGTTTGGGCGCATCACATGTTCACAGTGGGCTTGCCGCTGCAAGGTGAATTGTTTTTCATGTACGCAACGATGTTGATTGCGGTACCAACAGGGGTGAAAGTGTTTAACTGGATTTCCACTATGTGGAAAGGCTCGATGACATTTGAAACACCCATGTTATTTGCGATTGGTTTTGTCATTATGTTTACGATTGGTGGGTTCTCAGGCTTAATGTTGGCGATTGCCCCTGCTGATTTTCAATACCATGACACCTATTTTGTTGTCGCTCATTTCCATTACGTATTGGTGACCGGTGCGGTGTATTCAATCATGGCATCTGTTTATTATTGGATTCCAAAGTGGACAGGCAATATGTATAGCGAAAAATTGGGCCAATGGCACTTTTGGCTATCTACGATATCTGTGAATGTATTGTTCTTCCCTCAACACTTTTTAGGGCTTGCTGGAATGCCTCGTCGTATTCCTGATTACTCAGTTCAGTTTGCAGAATTTAATATGTGGTCGAGTATTGGTGGTTTTGCCTTTGGCCTGTCGCAAGTATTTTTCTGCTTCATTGTTTATAAAACAATCAAAGGCGGGGAAAAAGCAACGGATCAAGTTTGGGAAGGGGCTGAAGGTCTTGAATGGACATTGCCTTCTCCAGCGCCGTATCATAGTTTTTCAACGGCACCTGAAATTAAATAAAGGTATGAGCGTCTAGCTTAAGGGCTAGACGCATTATTAATATGAAAGAACAACGCAAAAAAAAATTAATCACAGTGGCTATTTTGGTCGCTATGGCATTAAGCTTTTATATAGGTTCTTTTATGTTCCTTACAGAATAAATAATTAGAATAGGTAAATTTATGTCTTCTGAAAACGCGTATTACGTACCTCACGATGCCAAATGGCCGATTATTGGCTCTATTGGTTTGATGTTATTTTTTGGTGGTTTTGCTGCCGAGCTAAATAATGCACCTTCTGCATCTATTATCATGACGGTAGGTTTTTTAGTCTTGGTTTATATGATGTTTGGGTGGTTCGGCGAAGTTATTAATGAAAGTGAATCGGGTGCTTATAAAAGCAATGAAGATGCTTCTTTTCGTGGCGGCATGGTTTGGTTTATCTTTTCTGAAGTAATGTTTTTTGCCGCATTCTTTGGTGCTTTGTATTATATTCGAACATTTTCAGTGCCTTGGATAGGCGGCGAAGGCTCAGGAGCGAGTACCAATGAATATATTTGGGATGGCTTTGAGGCGATGTGGCCAACAAATGGACCAGCAAATGTAGGTGGTGAATATGAGAAAATGGGCCCATGGGGTTTGCCAGCGATCAACACACTTATTCTGTTAACAAGTGGTGTGACGGTGACTTGGGCACATTGGGGTTTAATTGCTAATAAACGTAAACAGCTTATTATCGGATTGGCGTTAACGGTTATTTTGGGCTTCGTATTCGTTGCTTTACAGGCCCTTGAATACAGTCACGGTTATAATGACTTGAACTTAACCATGGCTTCGGGCGTTTATGGCTCTACTTTTTATATGTTGACTGGTTTCCATGGGTTTCATGTATCAATGGGTGCTATTATCCTCGCAGTTATCCTTTTTCGTAGTATGAAGGGACACTTCACGCCAGAAAATCATTTTGCTTTTGAAGCAGCGGCTTGGTATTGGCACTTTGTTGACGTGGTTTGGTTGGGACTATTTGTCTTTGTCTATTGGCTATAGAGACTGAGGTTTATTTAAAAAAGGCGCTACAAGATAGCGCCTTTTTTATTGTCATTGATTTAATGGTTGTTGATTACTTTGCTGGGTGGGTATGGCAGCATGAGGCTTAATAAAGCCAAGATAAGAAAATAATAATAATGAAATGAATAGCGTTAATGATAGGCCAATTCGTAGTGCGAGTGACTTCACCACTTCTTTAGGGGAAGATTTTCTACGAGACAAATGGTAGAAAGCTTTAAAGAGGCTGTAAATAATGACGCATAATGTAAAAACAATTAGGTATTTAATGAAGGGGTTCATTGCATATTTCTCAAATTATAATGTTCCTATTGTCATTTAAACTTAGTGTAAAGACTAACAATATTTTATTATGCAATTCAAAGCGAATATATATTTAACAATACTTGCCATATTGGTTTTGTTATTGCTTCTAAGTTTGGGTAATTGGCAGCTTAATAGAGCTCAAGAAAAGCAAGATATATTAGATTTGCAGTCCATCAGAATGAACATGGAGTCTGTTGAGTTGTCAACGTTGCAGTTGAGAGCTAATAAAGGCTTACGTTACTGGCCAGTTAAGGCAACTGGTTTGTTAGACACAGATCAACAAATTTTAATAGATAATCAAGTGAAAGATGGTCGACAGGGCTACTTTGTATTAACACCTTTAAAATTAAATGCTTCAGAAGCAATTTTATTGAATCGAGGGTGGGTGCCTGCTGGACCGACTAGAGATATTTTACCAAATGTCAGTTTACCGGCTAATGGGGTTACAATTAGTGGGAAACTAGATCATTTCCCCAGTGTTGGTATAAAGCTAGATGGAGCAGATACACTGTCTAATGGTTGGCCTTCGGTAACGCAATTAATTGATGTCGATAAGGTGTCGGAACGCTTAGGTTATACTGTTTTGCCATATCAACTGTTATTAAACCAACAAGAACCTAATGGCTATGATCGTCGTTGGGTTCCAATGAAGATGGGCCCACAAAAACACCATGGCTACGCATTTCAATGGTTTGCTTTAGCGACGGCTTGGGTCATTATTTATTTTGTATTAACCATAAAACTAGGTAGAAAAAAGAATGGATAACGTCATTAAAAATAGACTTAAACTTATATTTATTGCAAGTATGTTTGCTGTGCCAGTTTTAACGGCCTGGCTATTGTTCAATAATCCACAATGGCTTGACGGTGGCAGTACTAAAAACTATGGTGAATTAATTGTACCAGCAATACCTTCTGAATTAAGTGACTACTTTGTTGGTTCAGAAGATGAGATCAAGGACTTGAAGGGGCGATGGGTTCTTGTGCATATTGATACGGATGGGGAGTGTTCTGAATTGTGTGAACAGTCTGTTCATATTGTTCAACAACTGCACGTATTGTTAAACAAAGATGCGAAGCGATTAAAAAGAGTATATTTAGACAAATCCGAACATCAAGATAATGTGTTTCTTTCACAGGCTCCTGAGTTGTTTGTTTTACGTTGGAGTGATCAGCATCTTGCAAAGTTACAAGCTAATGTTAAAAACATCAACGATGGTGATATGTTGCTGTTGGATCCTCTTGGGAACATCATGATGAAATATTCGCAAGACGCAGACCCATATGGTATTCAAAAAGACCTTAAACTTTTATTTAAGGCCTCCCAAATAGGTTAATAACATGTTCAGAAACTTAACTATTTTTGCAATACTCTTGGCCTTGTTTGTCGTTGTATTGGGCGCATATGTTCGCTTATCAGATGCAGGGCTAGGTTGCCCAGACTGGCCTGGTTGCTACGGAAGCCTCATTGTCGACGAATCGCATGAAGGTGTTGCGCATGCCGCTGAGCATTACCCTGAGCGCCCTCTAGAGGTATCTAAAGCGTGGAAGGAAATGATACACCGTTATTTTGCTAGTGGCCTAGGTCTTGTCATACTAATATTAACGATTATGGCTTGGAGGCAACCAGAGCTTGGTCAGCGAGGCTTAACGACGTTATTATTATTGTTAGTTATGTTTCAAGGGGCGCTTGGAATGTGGACAGTAACTTTGTTGGTTAAACCGGCGATTGTTATGAGTCATTTGCTCGGTGGGTTAGCAACACTTAGTTTGTTATTGTTGCTGTTGTTGCGTATTCAGACAAAACGGTTAGCACAGACAGACAAAAAAAACACTGTCAGGAGTGTTACATCAGTTGCTCTGTTAGTACTAGTCGTGCAAATTGCCTTAGGCGGCTGGACAAGTACAAACTACGCAGCGTTGGCCTGCCCAGACTTTCCGACATGCTTTGGTACTAGCTGGACCCCAGCTGTGGATTATAAAGAAGGGTTTGTGTTATGGCGTGGCTTGGGTGTGGACTATGAGTTTGGTGTGTTAAGTAATGAAGCGCGTGCAGCTATACACTGGGTGCATCGTATAGGCGCCTTAATAACGACTATATTATTTAGTTTCTTGATATATTTACTGATCCGTTTAAGTGCCATCAAAGAAGCAATAATGCTTGGTGCTTTATTATTTATGCAAGTAATGCTGGGCATATTAAATGTGTTGCTAAATTTGCCTCTACACGTTGCTGTCGCGCATAATGCAGTAGCAGCATTACTTTTATTAAGTGTAGTGTATGTAAGATTTAGGCTTGGTAAGCCAGTACTATAATTTAGGGTTATATTTTGAGTGAACAGATGATTAATGATTCCACTAACACTATTAGTTGGAAAAGCTATTACGAATTATGTAAGCCTAAGGTAGTCCTGCTGATTATTTTTACGGCAGTGGTTGGAATGTTTTTAGCAGTGCCGGGCATGGTGCCTTGGCAACCATTGGTATTCGGCACGATTGGAATTGGTTTGGCAGCATCTTCAGCAGCAGCGATTAACCATTACCTAGATCAAAAATTTGATGCCAAAATGGCTCGTACAAAAGGGCGACCATTACCACATGGGGATTTGAACGGTACACAGGTGCTTGGATTTGCCTTTACGATTGGTGCTATTGCAATGCTAGTGCTAATCTTTCTGGTAAATGAGTTAACAGCCTTTTTAACCTTTCTTTCATTAATTGGTTATGCAGTTATTTATACCGTTTATTTGAAGCATGCTACTCCGCAAAACATTGTTATTGGTGGTGCTGCGGGTGCAGCGCCTCCTGTATTGGGCTGGAGTGCGGTTACATCGACAATTGACCCACATGCTTTATTGTTATTCCTAATTATTTTTATTTGGACGCCGCCACATTTTTGGGCACTGGCTGTTGCGCGAAGAGAGGAATACGCTAAAGCAGATATTCCGATGTTACCGGTGACTCATGGCGCCGAATTTACTAGGTTACACATTGTTTTTTATACGGTTTTATTAATATTAGTGAGTTTATTGCCGTATTTGACAGGCATGAGTGGCATGCTCTATTTGGTTAGTGCTATCGGCTTAGGTTTCGGTTTTTTATATTATGCGGTGCTGCTTAAGAAAACAGCGGATGACATTATTGCAATGAAAGCATTTAAATACTCAATTCTATATTTAATGCTGTTATTCGCCGCCTTACTTATCGATCATTATCTTTGATTTAAATAAGCAAAATATTTAATACCGTTACACAACAGCGAGTTAAATAACTACCTGTCATAATGCGGTGAGCCGTAAGTGTGTGTAATATTTGCTAATGAAAAGTGTAGAACCGAATACTAAGCTTTCAAAAATAATGGTCTGGCTAACATGGTTGGGCCTTTTAGCCATGTTAGTGATAGGCTTCGATCGATACCTTGACTTGCAAGCGAACCCCAACGAGCGCCCTGATGTTATCTATGACTTGGATGGTGTGGCTGAGGTAACGTTACAACAAAATAAACAAGGTCATTATGTAGCGAATGGCAAATTGAATGGTCATTGGGTTATGTTTGTTTTGGATACTGGAGCCACCAATATCAGTATTCCCGCTAAAGTTGCTAAACAGATGGGATTGCCGGAAGGTTACCCGCAAAGAACGCGAACCGCCAATGGTGATATTGTGGTGTATCGGGTTACGCTTGAGTCGGTTAGCCTTGGGTCGATTGAACTAAAAAATGTTGCGGCACATATCAACCCACATATGGATGGTGAGGTTGTTTTATTAGGGATGAGTTTTTTAAAGCAGGTCGAGATGATACAAGTCGGGAAACAGCTGACTCTACGCCTAAAGCCAAGGTGATATTCTTGGGCTTTAGGCGGTTTTAAGAGGCTCTATACTCAATTAATTCTTGCTTTACCTTATTCATCGCATTTTTTTCTAATTGACGAATACGTTCAGCAGAGACTTGATATTTATCTGCTAACTCATGCAAAGTTGATTTCTTTTCGCTTAACCAGCGCTCTGCTAAAATTGATCGACTTCTATCGTCAAGGTTGCTAAGGGCAGTATTTAAGCGAGAAGCATCGTGAGCCTCTTCGTTGTATGTTTCTAGTAAAGTAGCAGGGTCGTGTTCTTCTTTAGTCACAAATGTCGCAGGCGTATGAATCAATTCGTCTGATTCTGTGTTGTCATCTTGATGGCCGTCAAAAGCCATATCAAAATTGCTCAAACGCTTTTCCATTTCATAAACGGCAGATTTATCGACACCCAGGTCATTTGCAATAGCGTCAGCTTCATTTTCGTCTAGCCATGCTAGGTTCTTTTTGTGCTTTCTTAAGTTGAAGAACAGTTTGCGCTGAGCTTTTGTCGTCGCAATTTTAACAATACGCCAGTTTTTGATTACAAATTCATGAATTTCAGATTTAATCCAGTGTACGGCATACGAGACAAGACGAACCCCCATGTCAGGGTCAAAGCGTTTAACGGCTTTCATTAAGCCAATGCTACCTTCTTGAATGAGATCTGGCAGTGCAAGGCCATAGCCACTATAGCTTTTGGCAATATGGATAACATAACGCATATGAGATAAAACGAGCATGCGAGCAGCTTCTAAATCATTTTCATTTCGTAAACGATTTGCTAAATCTCTTTCTTGCTCTACCGTTAACGCAGGCGCAGAGGAAACAGAGGCTATATAAGCATCTAAAGATCCAGCTGATAATTGATTAGGTAATGCTAAAGCATGAGTCATACTATCCCTCCTTTTGTGTGCTTGAATAACTTAACACTCACAATATAAGACCAGCAAGTATAACAAAGGTTCATTTTATAAAGCAATTTAAAGGCTTTATGATACTCAGTTTTCTAGTTCTGATAAGTATCGACTAACCACCAGCCATGAACCAATAATACCAAGGCTGATAGAGAAGATAACCCATAAAATAGCATGCCCTAAAGGCATAAAGCTAAGGCTGAACGAGCTATTATATAAGGCAGATAAAGAACTGGTGGGACCATCAATTAGCCACACAGATAAATTAACCAGCAAACAAGCGAAAATACCACCCAGAAAACCATACCAAAAACCACTATAGATAAATGGGCGCATAATAAAACTGCGTGTTGCACCCACTAGTCGAGTGATGTCAATTTCATCACGACGGTGTTGCAGTTCTAATCGTATAGTATTGCTAACGATTAAGAGTACAGCAAAACCCAGTAATACAGTGATAATGCTAACACCACGCTGGGCTATGTTGAGGATGCCATTTAACCGGTCGAGCCAGCCCATATCCAGTTGGACCAGTTCGATATCGGCTCGTTGTTTAAGTTCATTAACCAGGGCCTCTAGTGCCTCACGGTTGTTTAGCTGAATAATAGGGGTGATTTGGATAACATGCGGTAATGGATTGCTGTCAAGTGCGTTAATGGCTGAACCAAATCCGCTATATTGCTGAAACTCTTCTAGAGCTGCTTGCTTACTAATTAAAAGCGATTGGGTGATCTGATCATGTTCATGTAGTGCCTGACTGAGTTTCGACGCTTGCTCAAGGCTGACCGACTGATCAAGAAATAATGAAATATTGTTGTTTAAGTCAATTTGCCCGCTAAGTGATTGAAGGTTGTTAATAGAAACTAATAAACCGGACGGCAGGGATAATGTTATGGCAATGACGCTGACCGTCATCATAAAGTTAAAGGGTGCTCTTGAAAAACGACCAAGGCTGGCAAAAAAAGTATGCAAGTGAATTAGCACGTAAGCACGTAAACTAAATAGACTAGTAGGTCTTTGTACGTTTTGTCGACGACTAGCCATGATTGCTCACTATTTCACCTTGAGAAAGTACTAATGTTCGATAATTCATGCGTTCAATAAGGGCAATATCATGAGTTGCGACCAGTACAGTCACGCCCACTTGGTTAAACTGTTCAAACAATTGCATTATTTCTTCGGATAAAGCAGGGTCTAAGTTTCCTGTTGGTTCATCGGCTAAAATCATTGGCGGCCTATTAACAACTGCCCGTGCAATACCAATACGTTGTTGCTCACCGCCAGACAAAGTGATGGGGTAGCGCTTTTCTTTTCCAAGTAAATTGACTTTATCTAACGCTGCGCGAACACGGCGTTGAATTTCATGACGATCCAGTCCAGCAATAATTAAAGGTAAGGCGACATTATCAAAAACGGTACGGTCATGCAGTAAACGATGATCTTGAAATATCATGCCAATTTTACGTCGAGCATAGGGAACAAGCCGTTTGGAAAGGCGGCCAATGTTTTGGTTGTCGAGCATCACTTGACCTTGCGTGCTACGTTCAAGAATCGCGATAAGTTTTAGCAAGGTGCTTTTACCCGCGCCAGAGTGGCCGGTAAGAAAGGCCATTTCGCCTTTTTCTAACTCGAAATTAACGTTTTTAAGCGCATCGGCACCACCAGGGTAACGTTTGCTGACGTTGATAAATTGAAGCATGAGCGCTAATGGTCAGTTTCAGATTTTTCAAATAGAGCCATTGTGAACTCGGCGGCATCAAAAGGACGTAGGTCATTGATGCCTTCACCAATACCAATAAAACGAATGGGTAGTTTGAATTGATTGGCAATGGCGAAAATAATACCACCTTTTGCGGTGCCGTCCAATTTCGTAAGAGTGATGCTAGTTAGTGGAGTGGCTTTATCAAAATTCTTAGCTTGGGCGAGGGCATTTTGTCCGGTGCCTGCATCAAGAACCAGCATGGTTTCGTGTGGCGCGCTGTCATCCAGTTTTTTAATAACACGGTTGATTTTGCTTAACTCATTCATTAGGTTTGTTTGGGTATGTAGGCGGCCAGCAGTGTCTGCCAGTAAGACGTCAATGTTGCGCGCTTTTGCCTTCTCAAAGGCATCGTAAATAACCGAAGCAGAGTCAGCCCCAGTATGTTGAGCAACAACCTCAACGTCGTTACGCTTTCCCCATTCTTGTAGTTGTTCAATCGCAGCGGTCCTAAATGTATCGCCAGCCGCTAACATGACACTTTTGCCCTCGGCTTGTAAACGTTTAGCCAGTTTACCAATGGTCGTCGTTTTACCCATGCCATTAACGCCGACCACTAAGATAACGAAAGGGCCGTCACTGTCAGGAATGGTTAAAGCTTGTTGGTTTGGCTCAAGGATCGATAGCATCTCCTCTTGAAGTGCTTGGGTGAGAGCCTGTGGGTCGGCTAGCTGCTTGCGCGCAACTCGCTGAGTTAAATTTGAAATGATGTGTTGAGTGGCTTCAATGCCGACATCAGCTGTTAGCAGTAACATTTCTAATTCTTCAAACAAATCGTCGTCGATTTGTTTTTTCCCTAAAAATAAATTACCTAAACCACCGGTCAATCCGCTGCGTGTTTTTGTTAACTGGTTTTTTAAGCGGCCAAAAAAACCTTCTTTAGGTTCTTCGACAGGCGGCTGCTTAGTTGTGTCGGTATCTTTTTTTTTGCCAAATCCAAACATGATATTGTGTCTATTGGTGGGAACTTTATCGTAAAATCCCTATTCTAAATTCGTTTTAAAGTTAAGTGAGAACTAAATGAAGAAGTTATTTGTGGCACTTTTTATTCTGAATATCGTTTATTCGCTGAACAGTTTTGCTTCGCCAGAAACTCTGCCTGATATGGTACACGAAAAAGTGCTAAAAAATGGCTTAAAAGTGTTGGTTAAAGAAGATCGGCGAGCACCCGTTATGGTGTCGCAAATTTGGTATAAAGTTGGGGCTAGTTACGAACATGATGGTATTACCGGTGTATCGCACGTACTAGAACATATGATGTTCCAAGGAACAGAAAACCTAGAGCCGGGTGAGTTCTCTAAAATAATTGCTGAAAATGGCGGTCGTGAAAACGCCTTTACCGGTGCTGATTATACGGCGTATTTTCAAACCATGGAGGCCTCACGCCTTGAGGTAAGTCTGCGGCTTGAGGCAGAACGGATGCAAAATTTAAAGTTGCAAGAAAAGGAGTTCAGCAAAGAGCTGCAAGTGGTTATGGAAGAGCGCCGTATGCGTACTGAAGATAAACCACGAGGTCAGGCGTACGAATACTTTAAAGCACTGGCTTACACCAGTAGTCCCTATCGAAACCCTATCATTGGTTGGATGCAGGACTTAAAAGATATGGAACTAGAGGATTTAGCGGTTTGGTATAAACAGTGGTATTCGCCAAATAACGCAACACTGGTGGTTGTCGGTGATGTTCAGCATGAGCAGGTCTTTCAGTTGGCAGAACAATATTTTGAGCCTATTCCTGCGGTCGCGTTTAAGCCGATTAAAAAAAGAACAGAAGTGCCACAGGTGGGTGTGCGACGTAGTATTGTGAAGCAGAATGCTAAAGTCCCTTATTTATTGATGGGCTATAAAGTACCTGTGCTCAACACTGTGCAGAATGAAGAGGATGTGTACGCATTAGAGGTGTTATCCGGTATTTTAAGCGGCGGTAGTAGCGCACGATTGCCCTCAAATTTAGTACGGGGTTCTCAAGTTGCCTCCAGTGCCAGTGCAGGGTACGACATGAATGCTCGGCTACCGACATTGTTTTTGTTTGATGGTGCGCCGGCTGCAGATAAAAGCATTCAACAGCTTGAGGAGGCCTTAGTGGAGCAAATAGCAAACTTGCAAACGGATTTAATTGAGGAAAAAGAATTGAACAGGGTTAAAGCGCAAGTGATAGCTGCATCGGTGTATGAAAAAGATTCCAATTTTTATCAGGCGATGCAGTTGGGTATGCTTGAAACTGTAGGTGTTGGTTGGCAAAAAGCGCATGATTATGTTGAAAAAGTAAACGCTGTGACGGCTGAGCAAGTTCGTGCCGTTGCACAACAATATTTGATTGAAGATCATTTAACAGTCGTTCATATGCTGCCGATGGGGGACGCTAATGAAAATTAAAATAAAGGTTATAGTCAGCAGTGTTCTGTTGTTACTCAGCCCGTTATCGCTGGCTCTTCCAAGTATTCAACATTGGCAAACAAATAACGGCGTTCAGGTATATTTTGTGCCAACTGAAGGGTTGCCAATTTTAGACGCACAACTAGTCTTGCGGGCAGGCAGTTCAGCGGACGGAGATAAAAATGGCGTGGCAGCGTTAACCAGTGCTTTACTGACTCAAGGTGCAGCGGGGCTTAATGCGCAAGATATTGCAGAGCGACTAGACAGTGTTGGGGCGCAACTCAGCGCATCAACATCGCGTGACTTAACAACAATTAGTTACCGAAGCTTAACAGATGAAAAAGCGCTACAAACCTCGTGGCAGTTATTGAAAGCAGTATTAAGCAAACCGAGCTTTCCTCTGCAGGACTTTAATCGAATTAAGGCTCGTACATTACTGGGGATTAAGCAGCGCCAAGAGTCACCGGGAGTACTGGGGCAATTGGCGCTCTACCAAGAAATATATAAAAACCACCCTTATTCGCATGCAATACAAGGTGTCGAAAGTACGGTGAAAGAGATTCAAGTTAACGACTTAAAGCAGTTTTATCAGCAGTATTATGTAGCCAATAACCTTGCGGTTGTTTTAGTCGGCGGTATTTCGCGTGATCAGGCCGAACGCATGGTGGAGGAGTTGGTGGTTGATTTGTTAGCGGGTAAAAAAGCGGCGCCGATTGAAGCGGTGCTGACGCCGCAAAAAGGTAAGGTTATTCATCTAGAATATCCATCTGAGCAGACGCACTTACTGTATGGTTTGCCGGTATTACAGCATAATGATCCAGACTACTTTCCATTGTATGTGGGTAACCATATTCTCGGTGGCAGCGGGTTTAGCTCACGCATTGTTAAAGAAATTCGTGAAGAAAGAGGGCTGGCCTACAGTGCCTACAGTTACTTTCACCCGATGATTCAAAAGGGGCCGTTTGTAATGGGCCTACAGACACGTAATGAAAAAGCAAAGGAAGCGTCAATGGCTGTTAAACAAACGTTGCGAACTTTTATACAGGACGGACCAACAGATGAAGAGCTAATGGCCGCTAAGAAAAATATCATAGGGGGCTTCGCGCTTAAGTTAGACAGCAATAAAAAATTGTTAGGAAATGTGGTGAGAATCGTTGTTAGTGGTGCGCCCTTAAATTATTTAAATAGCTATATGCAGAAAATAGAAGCGGTCACACAGCAGCAAATAAAACAAGCTTTCCAAAGACATCTGAAGATGGAAAAAATGGTCATGGTAACTGCTGGCCAATCTGTCGTACAAAAAGATTAATGGCTGCTAAGGGAAACCGTGTTCGTATCATTGGTGGACAATGGCGAGGGCGTAAACTCGAATTTCCTAGTATTGACGGTTTGCGTCCAACTACAGACCCAATTCGTGAAACACTATTTAACTGGTTGCAACCTTACTTACCGCAAGCTAATTGTTTAGATTTATATGCAGGTAGTGGTGCATTAGGGTTTGAGGCGGCATCGCGTGGTGCGCGTTCTGTTTTAATGGTGGAAAAAGATATTAAGGCAATAAAGGCACTAAGGACGAATAAAGAACTGATAAAAGCAGATAATATTCAATTAATGCAACGAATGGCGTTGGATGTTTTAAACGATAAGCGTAAACAAACAGATGCGCTATTTGATGTTGTTTTTCTTGACCCACCGTTTAAGCAAGGTGAACTTAGTGAATGCGTGAAACGGCTTGAAGAAAGTGGCTGCTTATCGGATGATGCTGTTATTTATTTGGAATGCGAAAACGCGCTAAATTTAGATTTTCTGCCAAAAAACTGGACAGAGCACCGACAAAAAAAAACAGGTCAAGTGGCCTATTACCTATATCATCGAGAAGCAAATGATTAAAAAAGCAATTTACCCTGGAACGTTTGATCCGATGACAAATGGACACATTAATAGTATCCAGCGAGCCAGCAAATTATTCGATACGATAGTGGTGGCGGTTGCAAAAAGTGCAGGTAAGTCACCTTTATTTGAAAGCCAAGAGCGTTTGGATATGGCAAAACAAGCATTATGTGAATATGACAATATTGATGTGGTGTTTTTTGATGGCCTGCTGGTTGATTTAGCAAAAGAACATAAAGCCAATATTGTTGTTAGAGGCATTCGCAGCATTGCGGATTTTGAATATGAATCACAAATGGCAGGTATGAATAAAAAAATGATGCCAGCATTAGAAACGGTATTTTTAACAACCGACCCTGACTGGTGTGATGTTTCCTCGACCTTGGTGCGCGATATTGCACGGCTTGGTGGGCAGGTCAGTGATTTTGTTCCGCATGAGATTGAAAAAGCTATTTTAGCTAAGGTGAATTAGAAAAATGTCATTAATTATTACCGATGAGTGCATCAACTGTGATGTTTGTGAACCTGAATGCCCGAATGATGCGATTTTTATGGGCGAAGAAATTTACGAAATACACTCTCACCTTTGTACAGAGTGTGTCGGGCATTTTGATACGCCTCAGTGTGTGGAAGTCTGCCCCGTTGAATGTATACCAAAAGATCCGAATAACGAAGAAACTAACGATCAGCTTTTATTGAAATATCAGCAATTAATGGCGACAAATGAGGATTAAAAAAATGAAAAAAATTCTTTTTTTCACCAGTATTTTATTTGCAATAACAGCGTATGCAACCCCTGCCACACAGCTGCATCAACAAGCAGTAGCAAGTGCACACCCGGCGGCAACTCAAGCAGGACTTAGTGTGCTCAACCAAGGAGGTAATGCTTTTGATGCAGCCATTGCCGTTAGTGCGGCACTGGCAGTTGTCGAACCCTTCGGTTCTGGACTGGGTGGTGGTGGATTTTGGTTATTACATCGCCAACATGATGGTAAACAAGTGATGATAGATGGGCGTGAAGTAGCGCCTTTGGCCGCCACACGTGATATGTATTTAGACAGTCAGGGTGAGCCAATTAAGAATGCCTCGGTCGATGGGGCATTAGCTGCCGGTATTCCGGGTTTACCAGCTGCTTTAGATCATTTAGCAAAGCATTATGGAGTATTAGCACTGTCGGATAGTTTGCAGCCGGCGATAAAGCTGGCTAAAGACGGTTTTTTAGTTAACGAGCATTACCAGCGATTGGCTAAATTTCGTCAGGCGGTTTTAGCGTCAAATGACTCTGCGAAGGCTATTTTCCTAAGTGATGGAAAGGTACCTGCCTTGGGCGCAAACATTATACAAAACGATTTAGCTAATACTTTGCAGTTATTGGCAACACAAGGTTTTGATGGGTTTTATAGTGGAGAGCTTGCAGATAAGTTAGTAAAAGGTGTGCAACAAGCTGGGGGCATATGGACCAAAGAGGATTTGGCTCGATACACAGTGAAAGAGCGTTTGCCGGTGGTTGCGCATTATAAAAATATCAAGGTGACCAGTGCTGCTTTGCCCTCATCGGGTGGATTGGTGTTGTCTATTGCGCTAAATATTTTAGAACAATATGACTTGTCAACGATGGACGAAGCCACACGAATTCATGTTGTGGTTGAAGCAATGAAACGAGCGTACCGTGATCGCGCATTACATATGGGCGATAGTGATTTTGTCAGCGTGCCAGTAAGTGAGCTGAGTGAAAAGTCGTATGCTCATACTATCTCTAAAGATTTAAGGCTAGATGAGGTTACACCCAGTCAACACATTAGTGGTTTAAACGAAATTGAAGGACATGATACAACGCATTTCTCTGTGATCGATAAAAGGGGTAACCGTGTGGCGGCAACTTTATCGATTAATTACCCATTTGGTTCTGGATTTGTGCCTCAAGGGACGGGTGTTTTGTTGAATGATGAAATGGATGATTTTTCTATTAAGCCAGGCACGCCAAATGTATACGGCTTGGTGGGCGGAGAGGCAAATGCAATCGCAGCAGGTAAGCGAATGTTATCGAGCATGTCTCCAACTTTTATTGAAACAGAGGAAAAAGTGGGCGTTTTGGGTACACCAGGAGGCAGCCGAATTATTAGTATGGTGTTATTGGGTATTTTGGATGCCGAGCAAGGACATAGTCCTGAATCTTGGGTCAACTTGCCACGTTATCATCATCAATACTTACCGGATGTTATTCAACATGAGCCAGATACTTTTAAAGCAGAAACTTTGCTGGAGTTGACCGAAAAAGGCCACAAACTAAAGTCTGTTGGAAGGCATTATGGCAATATGCACGCAGTCTTGTGGGATAAAAAGTCTAATAAACTTGTTGCCGCCAGTGACCGTAGAGGATCTGGGGCAGCTATTGTTGAGTCAGTACCTTTAAGCACAGCAAAATAAATCGCGTTGCTGCGTTTTTGATGAGCTTTTTATACGGCTAATTAACAAATGCCAGTAATTTCACATAAACCATCAAGCACTAGCTGAATAGGACTGACAACACCAATAATTTTGCCTTGTTCCATAACCGGTGCGCGCATCAAATTATAGCGCGCAAATAAACGAGAACAGTAACGAATATCCATGTCGGGGTGTGCGTTAATGAGTGGCTTTTCATTTATTTCGTATACATTGACACGGTCGGGAGCTCTATCTTTTGCTAAAACAAGTCTTGCAATAATGCCCGCATTAATCACGCCATACTCATCATGTTCGTGAAATTTATCGACAAATAAAACCGAGGTTTTATTTTTTTTCATCATTCTAATAGCTTCTGTGATGGTGGCTGTCCCATCAATCATATAAAACTCGGTTTTCATCACATCGCGTACGGTGATAAGTTTTGCATCATTCATAGTTCTGTCTCTATTGATTGGGTAATTTTTTTTGCTTGATGTAGCACGCCAATAGCATCTTCAACATCTATTTGTAAGGCGATGCCGCTGCCCGGTTCTTCATCGAATAAACCCGCTCGTGATACCTCTTCGATAATTTTTCGACTTAAATGTTCTTCGACCAAGAAAAGCAAAACATCTCGTTGAGTATCTAAATTTAGACCCAAGAATGTTTTTTGCTGTTTAATACCTTCGCCGCGTGCATTATTGATAATAGTAGCGCCGGTGGCGCCTACTTCTCTAGCCGCTTTAAGGACTTTGTCAGTTTTGTTGTCATCAACAAAGACGATAATGAGTTTAAAGTGCATTTTATTCTCCTATTTGGTCTGCTTGTTTAAGTTGTGCGCGATGATTTACCCACTCAGCAAATTGTGCGTAGGCTAACACAGCCATGATGGGAAACAGGCTGGCAAAGGCAATAAGGCCAAAACCATCCATCAATGGGTTTCGGCCAGGAATGCTTGAAGCTAAACCGATACCTAATGCGGTAACTAACGGTACGGTGACGGTTGATGTGGTAACGCCACCTGAATCATAAGCAAGGCCAATGATGAGTTTTGGTGAAAAAATAGTCTGGATAATGACAACGACGTAGCCAGCAATAATAAACATATATAAATCAATGCCGCTTACAATTCGAAATGTCCCTAGTGAAATACCAACTGCAACACCAATAGACACAGCCAACCTTAGGTACCAAGCTTTAATAGTACCACCAGAAATTTGTTGAGCTTTGATAGCAACAGCAATAAGAGCAGGTTCTGCTAATGTTGTAGCAAAGCCAATACAGCCCCCGAAAATATAAACCCAATAATAGTCTTGCCAAGCAATAGAAATACGTTGATCGGTTGTTGGGTTGATGAAGTCTGGGCTGGTTAATTGTTCGGCCATGCTGGTGCCTAAAGGAAAAAGGGCTTTGTCTAAACCCACAAGAAAGAAAGTCATCCCTAGAACTACGTAAACCATTCCGGTTATTAAGTTATTCAAATGACTAAATGGTCGTCGGATAATGACCAATTGAAAGAAAAGGATAACAAAAATAATTGGCGCGACATCACGTAAGGTACTTAAGAAAGTGCTCCACAATTCCGCCAGCAATATCATTATAAAATGACCCCGTATGCCATCACAAAAATCATCGGGGTGAGTGATGCAAAGGCAATTAAGCCAAAACCGTCAGTCATTGGGTTGCGGCCCTGAATGGCTGAGGCTAAGCCAACGCCGAGAGTGGTTACCAAGGGGACTGTGATAGTAGACGTAGTAACGCCACCTGAATCGTAGGCAATACCGATAATTGATTCGGGTGCAAAAAAAGTCATCACCACAACGCCGATATAGCCTGGAATAATCAAATAATGCAGAGGCCAGCCACGAATAATTCTTAGTACCCCTAACAAAATGGCAAAGCCCACAGAGAAGGCAACGGTAAACCGAAGACCAAAAGCATAAGATTCTTTTGCTTTGTTAGTTTTCTCGATCATGCCACCTTCCGCTGCAATACGTGCTGCTTCGTCGGCAACAGCAATTAAGGCGGGTTCGGCTGCAGTGGTGCCAAAGCCTAATGAAAAGGCAAAGACTAGTAACCACAATAAGCTACCTTTCTTAGCAAACGCATAGGCCATGGTCTCACCAATGGGGAATAGGCTTTTTTCAAGACCTTGAATAAACAGCGTTAAGCCGAGTACAACAAAAGCTGTACCAATAGCTATATCCGCTATATTGGGGATGGGTTGGCGCAGAATAAATAACTGAAAAAAAAGAACCACTGAAAAAATTGGCAGCAGGTCCATAAAACTGCCGAATAATTGGTTAATAAATTTATTTTTTAACTGAAACAAGCAAACTCCCTTTAGAGCTATAACTCTATAGGAATTAGGAGGGTATGCCTAATAAAGAATTAAAAAACGTTATTGGCAGGCGTTAGCTCGTCAAGTATTTAACGTTGGCAGTGGGTGCAGTAAAAGGTCGATCGTTGAGCAATAATGATTTGTTTAATGGGTGCTTTGCACCTTGGGCAAGGTTTGTCTTTTTGCCCGTAAACATTAAGTGTTTGTTGAAAATAACCAGGGTTGCCGTCACTGTTAACAAAATCTTTTAACGTTGTGCCGCCTTGTTGTATAGCTTGCGCTAGGATTTTTTTAATGGCAAAAACGAGGTTAATCAAGCGCTTTTTAGAAACCTTGTTAGCGGCACGTTTAGGGTGAATGCCTGCCTGAAATAATGCTTCGCTAGCATAAATATTACCAACGCCGACAACGACTTGCCCATCCATAATAAAACTTTTAATGGGTGTTTTTTTTAATTGAGCCTTTGGGTAAAAATCGTCAATATTAAATGCGTCGGATAAAGGCTCTGGCCCAAGGTGTTGTATTAATTTGTGATTTTCAATGACATCTGTTGACCATAACAGCGAACCGAAACGGCGCGGATCTTTATAGCGCAAGCAGGTGTTATTACTAAAAATAATGTCAATATGCTCGTGTTTTTCTGGTGTCGTTGAAGCCTGAACGATGCGTAAACTACCCGACATGCCCAGGTGGATAATTAACGTGCCCTTATCGGTTTCAAGCAATAGGTATTTTGCACGACGTTTAACATGGTTAATGCAAAGACCCGGTAATAAGGTGGAAACTTCTGGGCTAACGGGCCAACGTAATTTTGCTTGTCGGACAATGACCTGTGAAACTTGTTTGCCTTCAATATGAGGGGCAATTCCGCGACGAGTCGTTTCGACTTCTGGTAACTCAGGCATCGGGTGTCTCCAATCTCGGTAGAGTTGTCATTTTCTTATATTTTGTATCACTAAACTGATATGCAAGTTTTTTATCATTGGAGACTAGCAAGACGCTGTCTTTTTGCTTTATTAAATGAAAGGTCAAGTTTGGCTGCTCGTAGAGAGAAATAATAATCTGTTCGGTAGGTGTGGCGTCGAATTTTGTAGTAACAGTAATAGCGCGGGCAAATCGCCATTCATCGAGAAGCATTTGAACCGCGTCTGATGAGAGCTCGTCAGTGGGTGATTGGATATTTTTCCAAGTATTATCTTCTTGTCGTTGAAGCGTTATCTCGGGTGTTTTTAAGCCAATAATCTGACCGTTATTGGGTATCAGCCGAGTGTCAATATAAGCATCAACAGGCGCGGTTAGATGATGTAAAAAAGTGTCGTCTAATAAAAATAATTGTGTGTCGTTGCTGACGTAGCGACGTGATTGAACGCTTTCTGTTTTGCCAATATGGAGTGTTTTTTTGTTAAAAGAGACCTTAACTGTTGGTGTATCTAGGCCAAATTGACTGAGTGGCTGTTTTTCTAATGGGTAGCTAGTGGTTGGTTTGATTTGAGATATTTTAAGTAACCTTTCTACCTTGCCTGCTAAGGCTAGTGTGTTGACAGGCTGGGTTAAGTACCACTGGTTTTGTAGGCGCTTTAATTCGATGGTATTAGCCGCTGTTCGTTCGATCTTAATGTGCTGAATAGTGTTGATGTCTAACCCAGCTAGGTTGTTTTTTTTAGGGGCTTCATGCCCGGGCTTTAGCCAGGCAATCATGCCTAGACAGACCACTAAGGTAATTAGTAGCAAGTTGATAAGTAGACGATTTTTCATAGCTTAACGTTTTTTGCGTTTAAGCCAAATAAGCAGGCCACTGACGATAAAGAGGGTCGGTAGCAGAAACAAAAACCCAAGACCAAAAATAAGCGACCACTGTTGGCTTATTTCTAGTGTGGTATCAGGCGCTGTTTTTGCAGGAATATCAATAAAGGAGTCATCGTGGTTTAGCCATTGAATCAGGCTAAGACCAAGGTCTAAATTAGCGCCATTACCAAGAAAAGTATTGGATAAGAAATCCGCATCGCCCAAAACAATAATGCGCTGCTCTTTGGTATTGTCATCTTTTTTATTCAGCGCATAACCAATTGTAATGGGGCCCTGCTTTTCATCCGTATCGGGGTCAAATTGTATTTGCCCTTCAATATCACCTGTTTCTGTCCATGAACGTTCCAGCGTAGATAATAAGGGGGCGGCTTGATAAGGGCTGTTAGCTAATAGACTGAGTCCAGCGGCGCCTGGAAACAAGCTCATAGCCTTTAAATGTTTGGTTGCTAAATGGTTAGGGTATGCGGTGACCAAGGCAAAGGTTGGGTCATCAATACCAAAGACTTGGGTAGTGGCGTCGACCACAGTGCCGGGCAAGAGTTGAATCGTTAACAGTTCAGTTAAAGGCTTAAGAGGCTCGGATTGATTAGGTTCGCCCAACAATAATAATGCCCGACCTTTAGCAAGATATTGTTTTATCACGTCGATTTCTCCGGCTAGGTAATTTACCTGTGGGTCAGCGATGACGAGCAAGGATGTATTGTTTGGTATGGATGGCGTATCCATTAGATTAATGGTTTGGCTATTAATGCCTTTGTTTTTTAATTCGTTTGCGAATAGGCCAAAGTCATAATTTGAATGGCCTGCTGGGTTGCGCTCGCCGTGCCCGGTGAGAAAAACAACCCAACGCTGATCACTATTAGCAAGCCTTTGTAGGGCATTGGTAAAGGCTTGCTCGTTTAACTGTTGTAGTGATTCGCGTTTACCGTTATAGCGAATCACTAACTCACCATCGGCGGTGATACCTTCTTCACGTGCTTGGTCAGGGCGTATATCGGGGTTAATAAGGGTTAATGTAATATCTGTTTTATGGTGGCTGTATTTATCGATAAGCTCAGAGATTTGTTGGCGTAAAATATCATTTTCAGTGGCGTACGCGTCTACCTCTATGGGGTGTGTTAATTGTTTCAGTAATTGGATGCTCGGGGTAGATAACGAATTTCTACTATTGGCTGTCCAATCAAATTGGGCGGTATATTGTGTGCTTAGCCAAGCGAGTAGGCCAAGTACGCCAAGAAATAAAAGTGTGAAAACGACATTTTGCAGCCGAATAAATTGGTGTGCTTTGCGGGATATTTTCATTTTTGTAAACGGTCGTTATCTAATCGACGAATGCTGAGAATTAAAAACCCGGCTATAAACAAAATAAAGTAAAAAATATCAGTCGAGTGTATTAAGCCGCGTAGTAAGTTTTCGAAATGTCGCATGATAGAAATATATTCAAGCACACTGCTGCTGTTACCAGCCCAATCAATAATCCATAAGAGTAATAAAGCGCCAAAACTTCCGATTGCTGCAACCGTTGGTTGAGAGGCAATAGCAGACATGTAAAGCCCTAGCGCATTGAACGAAGCCATCAGTAAGACCATGGCAAGTAGGCAGGCGAAAAGCTTGCCTATATCGAGTTCGCCTACAGTCAATAACGAGAGCGGCATTAGGGTGATGGATAAAAGAATAATCAGTAAGAAAGCAAAAATGGCAAGGAATTTACCAAGCACAATTTCAGTTAGACTGACGGGAGCAGAAAACAGCAAGCTAATGGTTTTGTTGCGGCGTTCATCACTGATGGTTCGCATGGTTAGCAGTGGAATAATAAGTAACAAGATGACAGCAGCATTACCAAACAGCGGTGCGACAATCAGATCGGTTACGCCAGGCGCACCCGGTATACCAATAAGTTTGGGTTGTATCGCTAAATAATAATCAATTTGTGTTAAAAACATGTAGGCCAAAATAAGCTGGCTAACACCGAGAATGGTCCACGCAAGTGGTGACAGAAATAAACTGCGCAGTTCTCGGCTGGCAATCGTGAAACTATTCATGGTTATTTGAATGTTGAGTGAGTGAAAGGAAAATTTGTTCCATATCGTGTTGCTGAGGTGTCAACTCTAGCAAGCCCCAGTTATTTGTTACCGACAGCTCGACTATCGTTTCTGAGATACTAGTGCCTTGGGTATGCTGAATCAGGTACTGCCCGGTGTCGAGGGCTTCAAGGGCTGTTATGTTGGGCACGTTTTGCAGTACTTCCTCGTTCGGTTGTTGACGAAAGCGCACTATTAAGCTCGAAGACGTCATTCTGCGAGATAAGCCTTCAACAGGCTCATTTAATACCAGTTTTCCGTGATGAATGATTTGTACTCTACTGCATGAATGCTGAACCTCGGGCAGTATATGAGTGGATAAAATGACACTGTGTTCATTGCCAAGTTCACGAATGAGTTCACGAATTTCTAAAATTTGAATAGGGTCTAGGCCAACCGTGGGTTCGTCTAAAATAATCACCGATGGGTTATGTAAAATAGCTTGAGCAATACCAACGCGTTGTTGATAACCCTTTGATAAATTGCCAATTAAACGATGCCCCATGTCGCTTAAACCACATTTTAGCTTTCCACGTTCTACAGAGAGTTTAATGGCGTGTTTACGTAAACCGTGCAGTTTGGCGCAGTAGCGCAGGTATTCATCTACCGTCAGGTCTGGATAAACAGGGGGTATTTCAGGCAAAAACCCTAATTCAGCTTTGGCAAGTTTGGGTTGGTCGATAATGTCATAACCATTAATTTTAATTTCACCGACGGTGGGTGTTAAGTTGCCACAAATCATTTTCATGGTGGTTGATTTACCAGCCCCATTTGGCCCCAAAAAGCCAAGAACCTCGCCTTTATTAAGCGAAAAGCTTACATCGTCAACAGCACAATGGTGACCAAATTGACGCGATAAATGGTTAACTTCTATTAGGCTGCTCATCAAATTTAGTATCTGTGATCTTAGTTTAGGGGGTTAAACGAAGGAGTCTAATATGTGCCTGACTTCCTTTCAAGCAACGATGGTCAGATAAATAGGGATGAATCTATTATAGAGGCATGTAAAAATACAGGTTTAAAAGGTTGAGCTTTTTTCATGTTATTAGGTATAGATACTGGCGGCACTTTCACCGATTTTGTTTACATAGACGATCAAGGCGTGCGTATTCATAAGGTGCTTTCAACCCCAGAGGCTCCTGAAAAAGCTATTTTGCAAGGCATTAATGCCTTAGGCGTTGATAATGAAAGTTTGTTGATTGTGCATGGATCAACAGTGGCGACCAATGCTGTATTAGAAAAAAAAGGTGTCCGTTGCTGCTTTGTGACAAACCATGGCTTAGCGGATATGTTAACGATAGGTCGCCAAGCAAGGAAAGAGCTTTACAACTTAAACCCAAAACCGGAAGAGCCGCCGGTGCCCTCAAACTTGTGTTTGGAAACGGGCGGGCGTGTCTCAGCGCAGGGTGAAGTGATTGAACCGCTAAGCGATGAGCAGATCGCAACATTGATTTCAAAAATAAATTATCTAGAACCAGAACCAGAAGCAGTTGCGATTAATTTATTATTCTCTTTTTTAGATGATGCAGCAGAAAGGCGATTAGAGGCGGCCATGCCTGAAGGTTTATTTGTATCGCGTTCATCGATGGTTTTGGCTGAATATAAAGAATATGAACGCGGTATGGCGACTTGGTTGAATGCTTATGTTGGGCCGTTAGTCATTGGTTATCTAGATAGACTAAGAGCAGCAGTTAAAGCATCATCCGTTTCTGTGATGCAAAGTTCTGGTGGAACGATAGCCGCAGAACAGGCAGGTAAACAAGCGGTTCGAATGCTTTTGTCTGGCCCTGCTGGTGGATTAATGGCCGCATTACACATAGGTGAAAAAGCAGGGTTTGATCGTCTGTTAACGTTGGATATGGGGGGGACGTCTACGGATGTGGCCTTATTAGATGGTGCGATAGCGTTAACAAACGAGGGGCAAATTGAGGGTTATCCCGTTGCGGTTCCAATGGTGGATATGCATACCATTGGTGCAGGCGGTGGCTCTATTGCATCTGTTGATGCAGGTGGGTTGCTGTGTGTTGGACCTGCATCTGCGGGTGCCTCACCTGGGCCAGCTTGTTATGGCAAAGGTGGGCAGGCAGTAACAGTAACTGATGCCAATGTATATTTGGCTAGAATTAATACGCGTTATTTTCTTGGTGGTGATATGCCCTTAGATATAAAGGCGACAAATCAAGCAATGGAGAGCTTAGCGGCAGACTTGGGATGTGAACCTAAAGAGGCAGCGCAAGGGGTTATTAAGTTAGCGAATGAACATATGGCACGAGCGTTACGTGTTATTTCAATTCAGCGTGGTATTGATCCAAGGCCATATGCCTTAATGACGTTTGGTGGGGCAGGCAGTTTGCATGTGTGTGCTTTAGCGGAGGCTTTGGGAATGCAAACAGCCATAGTCCCTGTTAACTCGGGTGTGCTGTCTGCCTTTGGGATGTTAGCAGCGCCACGCTCGCGTGAGTTGTCCCGAAGCTTACTAGGGCGGTTGGATGATGTAGCTGTTGAGCAAATAGAGCATGGTTTTTTAACTTTAGTGAGGCAAGGCCAAGCAGAGTTAATGGCGGAAGGCGTGTCCTTAGACGATATAAAAATAAACTACCTGGTTGATCTAAGGTATGTCGGTCAGTCGTATACGTTGCCAATACAATGGAGTGATTCGGCGACAGTGATTAAAGACTTTCATACGATGCATAAGAGCCGTTATGGGCATGATCTAGAGCTGGCCGTTGAATTAGTTAATCTGAGGGTGTCATTATCGGGTGAAATGCCGAAGCCTAGGTTAGTTGAACAGTGTTCACGTGATAAAGACGGTAAGGTGCCTGTTGAAATGGATGATGGAATGCACATTTACCAACGAAAAGAGTTAATGTCGAATGACGTAATTAATGGGGAAGCGCTCATTGTTGAACAGGTGGCAACCACGTACCTAGCCGCTGGTTGGCAATGTCAGGTTGATCATATAGGTAACTTGGTTCTATCGAAACTATAGCTGACATTGCTTTTTAAAAGCTCAGTCTAAAACAAGAACAGCTGAATGATGATGGCCTGCCAAAGTTTTAAAAAAAATACAATAATGAGGAGAATCAACTAGCTTTGCTTCGACTTGAGAATTAGATTAAAGTTAAGAGTAGATTTTTACTAAATCTCAAGCATAAAAAGCATTGATTTAGTCGCTGTAAGTGGTTAGCATTATGCCGATCTGTAAAAATAACAAGTGTTAGTTTTCTTTTGAGTCGCCAACATCTGCGTTTTGTGTCATGCATGTTGAATGCTAGCCCTAAGTGGTATGAAAAGCGCGGTTCTCATAAATAAGAAGGAGGGGCATGCTGGTAACCAATAATGAGGAAACGGTTAAGCGATTCTGTGAGGCTTGGGATGAAATGGATCAGGATACAATCTTATCGTTAATGAGTGATGATGCTGTTTACCATAACTTACCGCTAGGGCCATTAAAGGGCCGCGAGCAAATAGCAGGCTCTGTAGAAGGTTTTTTAAAGATGACAGCAAGCACTGAATTTAAAATATTAACCTTGGTGGCAGATGGTAAGCGTGTTGTAACCGAACGAGTCGATACCTTTGCTTTTAAAGATGGCACGATGATGGAAGAACTGCCAGTATTAGGTATATTTGAGTTTGATAATAATGGCAAAATAAGTTCGTGGCGTGAGTATTGGGATATGCAAGATTGGCTTAAACGTGGTGGACCAGTGTTATAGCAGACGTTAAATGAATACTGTTATTTTATAGTGGTGAATAAACTAAAGGGCCTTTTAAGGGCCATCGTTTTTAGAGTTGTAGAAGTTTTTTATAAATTAATATAGAGGAAGAGAAATATGAGTTTTGAAATGGTTGAGAAAATGATCCCTTCTGGGGAGCTTGCAAGTAACTGCATTATTGCGGGAAACCCTAAAAATCCACCGCTATTGTTATTACATGGTGCAGGCCCAGGAGCCAGTGCGATGTCAAATTGGGCGCAATGTGCTCCTATTTTAGCAAAAGATTTTTATGTGATTGCACCGGATGCGATTGGTTTTGGCCAATCAGAATTACCGAAAGAAGTGCCGACAAAAATTGCTAGATGGATGGGCTATCGCGTGGAGCAAATTAAAGGCTTGCTTGATGAGTTAGGCATTGAAAAAACACATATTATTGGTAATTCAATGGGTGGTGCGCTTGCTATGCAGTGTGTTGTTGAAATGCCAGATCGTTTTGATAAGTGTATGTTGATGGGCGCTATCGGTGCGCCATTCGAAAAATCATCCACGCTTACACGTATGATGACTTTTTATGATGATCCAAGAAAAGCGCGTTACCGTGAGTTAATTCAAAGCTTTGTTTATGATCCAAGTATCTTTGAAGATTTAGAAGCAGTGATGCAAGATCGTTTTGATAAAGCAATGGACCCTAAAATGCGTCCTATTCAAGAAGTAATGTTTAAAGCGATGAATGAAGAGATGAATACAGTGCTCGTTATTCCACCACCTATCCTTGCTTCTATGGACCATGAATGGGCGATTATTCACGGTCGTCAAGATAAAGTGGTACCACTAGAAACTAGCATGTACTTCTTACAGCATTTGAAACGTGCTGAGCTACATGTATTGGATCGTTGTGGTCACTGGGCTCAAACGCAACGTTGGGACGGTATGTATCCAATTATTATGTCTCACTTCTTGGGTAAAGAAATCAGGTGTTAGACCAAAAAATATTAGAAGCCTCTGCGCTAGCGCTTGATAAAGCGCTAGCCAGTGGTGAGACTATCCCGCAGTTCTCTCAGCTGTATCCTGAAATGACCATTGAAGATGGTTATGCCATCCAAGCTGAATGGACAAAAATTAGGTTGGCTCAAGGGCGAAAAATTGTAGGGCGAAAAATTGGTTTAACATCCCGTGCTATGCAAATGGCATCGCAAATAACCGAGCCTGATTACGGTACGTTAATGGATGATATGGTATTTTCAGATAACTCTGAAATTCCATTTGACCGTTTTATTGCGCCGTTGGTTGAAGTAGAGATAGCATTTGTTTTAGGGAAACGCCTTGTTGGTGAAGATATTACGCTAACGGATGTGCTGAAAGCTACTGACTATGTTTGTCCAGCTGTAGAAATAGTTGATTCACGGGTAATACGTGTAGACCCAGAAACCGGCAAACGACGCAAAGTGTTTGATACTATTGCGGACAATGCTGCTTGTGCTGGTTTAATTACTGGTGGCCGACCAGTAAAGCCAATGGATGTTGATTTAAGATGGATAGGTGGTGTCATTTCGCGTAATGGTTTAATCGAAGAAACGGGCGTTTCTGCGGGCGTGCTTAATCACCCAGGTAATGGGATTGTATGGCTGGCAAAGCGTTTTGCTCCGCATGGTATATCGCTGGAACCGGGGCAAGTGATATTAGGTGGCTCATTTACGCGCCTTTTGTCAGTCGAACGTGGAGATACTTTTCATGCTGATTTTGGCACTTTGGGTAGCATTGGATTCCGTTTCGTCTAATTAAATATTTAAGAGGTAGAGAAATATGTCATTACCGATGACAAAGAATATATTTAAGCAGTCGATACAGGCGAATAAAAAACAACTGGGCGCCTTTATGGCACTGGCCGATTCTACGGCAGCAGAGCTGATGGCGACGACCGGTTTTGACTGGTTGTTGATCGACGCCGAACACGGCCCGAATGATATCAAAAATATTATGCATCAACTGCAAGCGATGAGTGCGTATGACGTTAACTCAGTTGTTCGCTTGCAAGATCATAATGTTGGCGATATTAAAAGGGTGCTTGATATTGGTGCGCAAACATTGCTTATTCCTATGGTTGACACGGCTGAGCAAGCGAAGCAATTAGTCGACGCGGTACGTTATGCACCGAAGGGTGTGCGAGGTATGGGAGGGGCTTTGACCCGAGCAACTCGCTGGGGGAGCATCAAAGATTACCTTCAACAAGCAGACGATAATATTTGTTTAGTCTTACAGCTAGAAAGTAAAGAAGGCATTGCGGATCTTGATGCGATTACTCAAGTTGATGGTGTAGATGCGGTGTTTATAGGCCCTGCAGACTTAGCGGCTGCAATGGGCTATATAGGTCAACCTGGACACCCTGAAGTTTGTAAGGTCGTTGAGCGATCAATTAAGCGTGTTCATGAACTTGGAAAGCCGGTGGGTGTTTATTGTGGTGATCCTGAACAAGCAGAGCGCTACCAACAAATGGGAGCTAGTTTTTTCTTGATTGGAGCAGATACCTTATTGTTAAAGGCAGCTGCTGGCTCTTTGCTAGATCGCTTTAATAAGGATTAGCCTTTTTCTTGTTTTATAAAAAGCTTATGGGTGATGTGCTCATAAGCTTTTTTAATGCGCCATGAAAAATTTAAATGAGATAGGTGATATTAAAGGAGGTCGCTCTTTCATTTAACCCAGCGCCTTGTTGTTATGGGCTAATGTGGCTATGGTTGGTTCGTATTAAATAAATTTGTATATGCTGTTTAAGTATTAAAAGTGTTAGCGAATGAGTAGTGAATCACAGTCAGTCATATTGATGCGGATGTTAAGGTAAACTGTCATTAATAAAGCTGATACAGAGCCTGAATATTGGTATTATATTAGCTTGTAATAATATTCTGGTTTATTCCTACCTAGGACATCATTTTGATATCAATTATCCCCTCCTATGTCTGGCTAACATTGCTGGCATCTGTTTTTCATGCGTTTAGCTTTACGTATACTAAACAGTTCTTAGCGCATTCTTTGAATCGCCAAAAGTTAGCTTTTTACAGTCAGTATGCAGTGGGGTTTCTAGCGGTACTATTATTGCCGTTTGTTGATTTAGCACAATTATGGGAGCAGTTTTGGCTAGTCTTATCGATGTGTGTGCTCGTGCTATTGGGACAAACAAGTTATCTCAATGCAATGCGGCATGGTGATGCGTCATTTGTAGTGCCGATGTTGGGCTGTAAAATTTTTGCAGTGGCTGGCTTGTCGGTACTGTTTTTTGAACAAACCTATCCGCCGAGTGTCTATCTTGCAGGGCTAGGTGCTTTCGTTAGTTTGTTTTTTTTAAATGACGGTAAATTACATGGCTCGCCGTTGGCATTGTTCTTTGTATTGTTAACGTGTTTCTTCTTTGCCTTGGCCGATATAATTGTCGTCCATGTATTGAAAAATGGCATGGGGGGGTTGGAATTGGCGGTGTTTGTTTTTGTTGTTCCAGCCGTATTATTAATGCCACTTTCACCAATTTTGTTTAAAAATGACTGGAAGGTTTCAAAACCGTTTGGTAAATCATTGCTTATATATGCGTTAGCGCACTTCATGGGGCTTATTATTTTGATGTATGCGTTTAAGTTATCGCAAGAGGCAACCATGATAAATATTGTGCAAGCGTCAAGAGGCTTTATTGCCGTAGGTGTGGTTTATGTATTAGCCCGGTTTGGTTTGAGCCAAATGGAAAAACTGACGCGTAAACAATTAATTAGTCGACTAGCAGGCGGTTTGCTAATGTTTGGCTCGTTAGCGGTTGCTGTGGCAGGTATATGAGGGTTTAGTGGTGATGCGCTAAGGCCGAAAGAATCTGGCTGTCGGTTCGGCTACTCTTTGGATCAAGGGTATTTTAGAGCAGAGTTTATTATGCCATGAGGTCGCTGCGAATATTGGCAACAACCTCATGGTAGTCTGGTTTCTATCTAACTAGAAAAAGATACTAATATTGTTTGATAGGATGGTGCTTTGGTCTACTAAAATGGTACGTTTGGCTATTTTAAAGCCTAATGTATTATCTGAGCGGCGCAGCACGTCGTGACGTTCGCCTGCAAAAATATCCACCTGCGTTTCTAAGCGGTTTCGATAAACAATAAATGATGAGCAAACATTGAAGGTGTCTTTCTGTTCACCTTCGGTAATAATCACGTTTGAAACGGTGTGACGTGTTCGCGAAGCTGGGTTTTCAGACCAACTAAAGTCACTGAGAAGCTTTCTTAAACGTCCGTTCATTGTGGTTTTGTCTTCATCGAAATGAGCGAATTCATGCTGGTTAGTATATTCAACTAAATCACTAGCTCGAACGCGTCCACGTCGTTGCATAGCGTTTCTTCTAATGGGCATATAATAGTGAATGTCGTCATCTAATAAGGCAAACCAATCTTCGTATTTGATGTTGTCTAATAGTAGCGCTTCGCGGTAATAAAACTGCTCAATTTCGTTTTGTAGTGCAAGGTCAGCCGCAGGGCTTGAAATAATTTCTTTAATGTTAATAGGTGAGGCCATAGTCGATTCCAAAAGTAATTTTTAGGTTAAGATCAGCTCTTAAAGTTAAGGTTTTAAGGTGTCCCAGCTGAGCTCAGTCATCATTCTTAACCAGTGCTGATACATGCCACGAGCGGCATCTTCACTGTAAACACCACTAATGCGGCCAGGGAAGTCAGGGTGATCGGTAGTTGAGTCACCTAACCCCATTTGCATATTAAGCTTAGTTTTTCGAGCCTTATTGCCTCTGAAAAGCTTTTGAACCTCAATCCAGTTTTCACCATCGTCTTGTTCAAAAACACCACCGGCAGAAAAGGTGCGAATATTCTGTTTTCTGAACTCTTCTTTAATATGATCAGGTGCATCAGCATCAACCACAATAAATGCCCATACTTCGATTTCGTTAGGGCCACGAGGGTGCCAAGTACGGATGGTGTTAACGCCCGGCAAAAAGGAGCAAGTAGGGAAGATGGTCATGTGTTGCCCCATCATACGTTGACCAAACATAGGGCCTAGGCGTTTTGAAGCTATCTCGGCCTGCGGGCTGGTGGTAATATATTCAGTAATGGCCGGGCCCATAATGCACTGCAAAAGACCGGGTTGATCTACATAGTACCCGGTGCCATGACCGCCCCATTTAGCGCGGAACTGGTTGCCTTGAGTTGGGATATCAATATCGTTCAAGTTAAGCTCTTCAGGTAAACCAGCGGTAAAACCAGATAAGTGAGACATAGTGGCAGCATGATACATATCGCTACAAAATTGTTCGGCAGCAAATTTCCAGTTGGTGGGGATAACCCACTTTTGAATGCCGCCGATGGCTTCTGTGCCTGCCTCGGTCCGGTTAAACATCACATCGATATAAGGTTTTGAGTCAGATAGGTATTCGTCTAACGAAGGTGCTTGTTCATCCCAGTTTGCAAAAATGAGTCCGCGATAGGTTTCAACACGTGCTTGCAAGGGGCTCCACTCTGATTTGTCTAGGGGCTCACAATGGCCTTCTTTCTCGAAGGGGATATCAATTAACTGGCCAGAAATGTCGTGAGCCCAGCCGTGGTATGTGCAAACAAATGCTTTGGCGTTGCCTGCGTCATCACGGGATAATTTCATGCCTCGATGATGGCACTGGTTTAAGAAAACACGAAGGCTAGCATCCTTTTGTCGCACTAGAATGACAGGGTCTTCACCAATATAAGTGTTTAGGAAGTCGCCGGTATTAGGAACATGACTCTCGTGTCCAAGTAGGATCCATGAACGAGCGAATACACGTTCAAGCTCAAGTTCATAGAGTGCCTCATCATTATAGATGCGTGCATCTATAATTCCGTTTTTGTCGCTGACTAACTTTTTGATCTCATTGATAGACCAATTAGACGTGCTTTTTTCCTCATTATTCATGAATTACTGTTCTCCAAAAGTGATTTTTAAGTTCTTTAGAATAAAATATTGATTAAAGTCATTGTAGTTTAAAAAATTTAAAAAAATCTATCTTTAGTTAGATTTGAGCGACAGGTTGTTTGATAATGCAGGGTTTAAAGCTTTAAAGTAAGGTATTAAAACTCAGATATTGGCTTATTTTAGATAAGCTTGTGTTTTGATGACATTAATTTTAAGTCGTTTAAAGACTATGATTGATGATGATCAATGCGTGGTGTATTTAGCCACGGTAGAATAAATTATTTTATCATTCAGTTAACTATTTAAGGAAGGCATATGCAACATATTAATCATTTCATAAATGGCGAGTTTGTATCCGCTGTTGACGGTAAATCATTTGAAAAACGCTCCCCTGTTGACCGGCGCCTTATCGCTCAGGTATCTGAAGGGGGTAAGGTTGATGTTGATCGTGCAGTCCAAGCAGCGCGTGCAGCTTTAAATGGTGAATGGGGAGCTTTTACCATGGAGCAACGCGTTGAGATTTTATATGGTGTTGCCGATGAGATTACCCGACGTTTTGATGATTTTGTAGAAGCGGAAATGGCAGATACGGGCCAACCTAAAAGTATTATGACGCATGCGTTTATTCCTAGAGGCGCGGCAAACTTTAAAATTTTTGCTGATGTCATTAAGAATGTTCCGAATGAGTCATTTCAAACGACAACACCCGATGGTTTAGGTGCGCTGAACTATGCTATTCGTGTACCAAAAGGGGTTGTTGGTGTGGTGTCGCCTTGGAATGCACCCTTTTTGTTAATGACGTGGAAAGTAGGGCCGGCGCTGGCTTGTGGAAATACGGTGGTGGTTAAGCCTTCTGAAGAGACGCCATTAACCACTGCTTTATTGGGTGAAGTCATGAATAAAGTAGGCGTACCAAAAGGCGTGTTTAATGTTGTTCACGGTTTTGGGCCTGACTCTGCCGGTGAGTATTTAACACATCATCCAAAGGTAGACGCTATTACCTTTACCGGTGAAACGACTACAGGAGCGGCTATTATGAAAGCCGCATCGGAGGGGATGCGAGATGTTTCCTTTGAGCTGGGTGGTAAAAATGCGGGTATTGTCTTTGCAGATAGTGATTTTGATAAAGCGGTTGATGGGATATACAAGTCCTCATTCTTGAATTCTGGGCAGGTCTGCTTAGGCACGGAGCGTGTTTATGTTGAGCGGCCCATTTTTGATAAATTTGTGGAAGCACTGAAGCAAAAAGTCGAAAAAGTGCGCCACGGTAGGCCGGATGATGAAAACTGTAATTTTGGCCCAATGATTAGCCATGAGCATCAAGCAAAGGTACTGTCTTATTATGCAAAAGCAGTTGAGGAAGGCGCAACAGTTGTCACGGGAGGTGGCGTTCCCAGCATGCCAGAAGAATTAAAAGAGGGTGCTTGGGTGGAGCCAACCATTTGGACGGGGCTTGCAGAAGATGCAACGGTCATGAAGGAAGAAATTTTTGGTCCTTGCTGCCACATTGCGCCATTTGACGATGAGCAACAAGTGATTAACTGGGCCAATGATACAGAATATGGTTTATCAACAACCGTATGGACACGGGATTTGTCACGCGCTCACCGCGTGGCTGCCAAAATTAATGTGGGTATTACCTGGATTAATAGCTGGTTCTTACGTGATTTAAGAACCGCTTTTGGTGGCTCTAAGCAATCAGGTATTGGACGAGAGGGTGGTGTTCATTCCTTAGAGTTTTATACTGAAACACGGAATGTTTGCGTTAAATTGTAATGAAATAACCGAGGTGCCTTATGGGCACCTCGATTACTTGCTTAAGACTTAAGCTAAACCTTCATGCTTAAGTGCTTCTTGTACAGCAGGGCGAGAGCCAATACGCTCTTGGAATGCTTTAAGTGATGGCCAAGGTGAGGCATCAAATTCAAAGTATGGGTGCCAGCTTAAGATAACGAATAAGTAGATATCTGCTACTGAGAACTGATCACCTACTAGGTACTCACTATCACCCATTGACTCAACTAATTGAGTTAGGCGCTTGCTATAACCTTCAATAAAAACACCTTTTGTATCATCAGAAAGAGCAGGGTTAAATAAAGGCGCAAGTCCTTTATGTAATTCTGTTGATAAAAAGTTTAACCATTGCTGTAACTTTGCACGTTCAAACGTGTCAGCAGCAGGTGCTAGGTTTTTTTCAGGTGCTAAGCTTGCGATGTATTGCACAATAGCAGGACCTTCGAATAAAAATTCACCGCTATCAAGCTGTAACGCAGGCACATAACCGCAAGGGTTAATGTCAAGATAGTTATCACCATTCTCGAGAGTGTGTGATTGCAAGTCTACTTTTACTAGCTCTGTTTTAGCTGTTAAACCTGCTTCATGAATAGCAATATGTGGAGATAAAGAACATGATCCTGGGGAGTAATAAAGTTTCATACGTGTTATTCCTTATAATTATCGTTAGTTAAAAATCCCAAAATAAATGTGGGTCATTGTCTACTAAAAGCATCAATATGCTTAGTTTTATTGTAACGCCGTTCTTTGATTATTGTTAAGTAAATGCTAGTGTATTCGTGCTTTAAAAAATTAATCAAAATCTAGGAGAGCAATCTGATGAAAGGCTTAAAAGTTTGGATGGTCGGTATTGGTATTTTTTATATATTAAACTTGGTGTTATTGTGGCCAAGCCTTTGGGGGCCGCAAGTACCTTTGATGTATCCAGGTGTTGAGCTATATCAAGATGAGGTTATATTTCAATTGTTGCTAGATGCTTGGTTGATTGTAGGGCTTGGTTTAGCAGCAATAGGCGTGGTGTTGATTGCTGGCGCACGAAACCCAATGCGCTACTATCCTGCGTTGATTCCTGTGGTGTTTATCACAGAAACGATCTTTGGCATTTGGGATATCTACAGTGCGATGAACCATGAGGATGTTGTTGTGGCACTGATTACGCTGGTTATTCATGTCATTATTATCGCAACAGGGCTTGTGGTCTGGAAGAACGCTAAAGCCTTAGATGTGTGAATATAGTTTATAAATAATCTTGATCAGTTTTTTTATGAGGAGTTGCTAACATGCATGATTGTTGTCATGAAGCTCAACAGGAGAAGGGAATGAGCCATAAAGACCCTGTATGTGGCATGGATGTTTCTAAAGATACTCAGTACCAGACGGAATATAAGGGCCAATGGTATGGGTTTTGTTGTGAAGGCTGCCTGATAAAATTTAACAAAGATCAAGACATGTACCTGTCGGGTCAAGCACGACCTGAACCTACTGCTGCTCTAGGGGCTAAATATATCTGTCCAATGTGTCCGGGTGTTGAAAGTGATAGCCCAGATATTTGCCCAAAATGTGGTATGGCATTGGAGCCGGAAGCCTTTGTACCTCCATCTAAAAAGACCGAGTATATTTGCCCTATGCATCCAGAGGTGGTGGAAGAGTCACCGGGTTCATGCCCGGTTTGCGGTATGGCTTTAGAAGCGCGAACGGTGGTTTTGGAAGAGGAAAACCCAGAATTAGATGATATGAGTCGACGGTTTACTTTTAGTCTTATATTTACGGTGCCGTTATTTATTATAGCCATGTCAGAAATGGTGGTAGGGGATTTGTTTTTATCATTTTTATCGGCCAAAACATGGCAATGGATTCAGCTACTGCTGGCATCCCCGGTTGTATTATGGGCGGGCTGGCCGTTTTTTGAACGCGCCGTGCAGTCGATAAAAACATGGAACCTTAATATGTTCACCTTGATCGGCTTGGGTGTAACCGTCGCTTGGCTGTATAGCCTCGTGGCGGTGTTCTTCCCTAATGCCTTTCCGGACTCAATGTTCAATGCACAGGGTGTTGTTGCTGTCTATTTTGAAGCGGCTGCAGTGATTATTACCTTGGTATTGTTGGGTCAAGTGTTGGAATTAAAAGCACGCGGTCAAACCAACAAAGCAATTCATTTGTTGGTGGGGCTATCACCTAATACAGCGCGACGGGTGAATGGGCATGGCGATGAAGAGGAAATTTTATTAGAAGATGTTGTTGTCGGTGATGTGCTGCGTGTTCGCCCAGGCGATAAAGTGCCTGTGGACGGTGTTTTACTCGATGGCGGTAGCTCAATAGATGAGTCGATGGTCACCGGTGAGCCTGTGCCGGTGGAGAAAACAGCAGGAGACTCAGTTATTGCCGGTACAGTTAATGGCACTGGCAGCTTTACCTTAACGGCGCAGCACGTGGGCAATGAGACGTTGTTGTCACAAATCATTCATATGGTTAGCGAGGCACAGCGTAGTCGTGCGCCGATTCAGCGTGTGGCGGATGTTGTAGCGTCGTGGTTCGTCCCGATTGTTGTTAGTATTTCTGTGGTGACTTTTTTTGCCTGGTATGCCTTGGCATCCGAATATGCGCTAAGTTTGGCTGTTGTTAATGCCGTTGCGGTGTTAATTATTGCCTGTCCGTGTGCCCTAGGTTTAGCGACACCGATGTCGATTATGGTGGGTATGGGACGTGGTGCGAACATGGGCGTGTTAATCAAAAATGCTGAAATGTTAGAGTTGATGGAAAAGGTGGATACCTTGGTGGTTGATAAAACCGGCACATTAACAGAGGGGAAACCCAGTGTAACGGGTATCAAAACACTAGGGAAGATGACGACTGACGAGGCGCTCTTATTGGCGGCAAGCCTTGAAAAAGTCAGTGAACATCCACTGGCGGAGGCGGTTGTGAATGCAGCGCAAGAGTTAACTCTGCTTGAGGTGGTTGATTTTAATGCTACTACTGGAAAAGGAGTGTCTGGTGAGATTAATCAGCAGCCTGTATTGTTGGGGAATAAACGTTTTCTGGATGATAACGGGATCGATACGGGTGATTTTAATAGCTTGTCGTTATCTGATAACAGTGCAGGAGAAACTTTATTGTATATGGCGGTAAATGATCAGGCCTGTGCAGTGTTTTTATTAAAGGATGAAATAAAGCCTTCAACACATGAGGCGATAGATCAACTGCACCAAGCTGGTGTAAAAGTCGTGATGTTAACGGGTGACCAGCAGACGTCAGCTGAGCAGGTAGCCAATCAGTTGGGGATTGATGAATTTAAAGCGGGTGTTTTACCGGCAGAAAAAGCGGATGTTATTAAAAGTCTTCAAGCTGATGGCCATGTGGTAGCGATGGCTGGGGATGGTGTTAACGATGCCCCCGCGCTGGCGCAAGCAAATGTAGGTATTGCAATGGGCAACGGTTCGGATATTGCTATTGAAAGCACCGGTGTTGTACTGGTTAAAGGTGATCTGAGAGGTATCGTCCGCGCGCGTAAATTGAGTAAAGCAACGATGAAAAATATCAGGCAAAACCTTGTGTTTGCTTTTCTTTACAATAGCTTAGGTGTGCCGGTTGCAGCAGGCGTGTTGTACCCTTTCTTAGGGATTTTATTGTCGCCGATGATTGCCGCCGCAGCGATGAGTTTAAGCTCTGTATCAGTGATTGCCAATGCGCTGCGGTTAAAAATAGTAAGGCTTTAAGTTAGGTGATCAAGCAGTTCATCTAGGGGTGCGGGTTTAGCTATGTGGTAGCCTTGAGCATAATCTACCCCGAGTTGCCTAAGCAGCTGAAAAATTTCTTCATTTTCAACGAACTCAGCAATTGTACTCATGCCCATGACATGACCAATTTCATTGATGGAGCGGGTCATCGCTAAATCAATGGGGTCTGACTCAATATGACGAATAAAGCTACCGTCTATTTTTAAATGATTAACGGGTAATTGCTTAAGGTAAGAGAAGGATGACATGCCCGTACCAAAGTCGTCTAATGAGAAAGAGCAGCCCAACTCGTGCATATTGTGTATGAACTCAAATGCCAACGATAAGTTTTGAATGGCCGATGACTCGGTTATTTCAAAGCATATTTTTTTACAATCAATCGCATATTGTTTGAGGTATCGAGTGACATAATGGGAAAGATCCTCGTCTGACAACGATAGGCCTGATAGGTTAATGCTGCATAATTTTGTTTTCGCTAACACATCAGGGTGTTCAGACAGCCATGCCAATGTGTTTTTAATGACCCAATGATCAATTCGGTGTATCAGCCCGTAACGTTCAGCTGGTGGTAAGAAAGCGCCGGGGCTGATGAGTCTTTCATTATCTTTTATTCTGAGTAGGACTTCGTAATGTAAAGATTGGTTACTACCAGGGTTGGTTGGGGCTATTCTTTGTTGATAGAGAATGAATTGGTCGGTGTCGAGCGCAGTGTTTAGCTTGTTAAGCCATTGCATTTGGTGTTGAGGTATGCCCGGCTGTTGCTGAACATTTGAGATATCCATTTCTATAATACAGTTTCTACCTTCTTCTTTTGCTTTATAGCAAGCAGCATCAGCGACTGTTAGTGGGTCACTTTCAGATTGTAATCCGGAAGAAAAGTGTGCAATGCCCATACTGGCGCCGATATTAAACGTTTTATGATCACAGGTGAAACGAAACTTTTGTATGGTGGATAAGACGTCGTTAGCCACTTTAAGTGCAGCCTCTTTCGGGCACGCTTCCAATAAAATGGCAAACTCGTCGCCACCAAGTCTCGCTAAGGTATCTCGTCCTCGGACTAAAGGCGAAAGAATGGAGGAGAGTTGCCTGAGTAATTGATCTCCACCTTGGTGTCCACAGGTGTCATTAACTATTTTAAATTGATCGAGGTCTATAAAGATCAGGCTATGCCTAATATTGGCTTCTTGAGTTGCAGATAGGCAGTTTGCTAAGCGGCGGCTAAATTCACCACGGTTTAATAAGCCGGTTAAGGTGTCATGAGAGGCTTGATGCTTTAATTGGTTGGTTAAATGATAAGCCGTTGTGATGTCGTTAATAGTAAAGACAAGCCCTAAACGTTCGGCATTTTTGTTGGTTATAAAAGTGCGAGACCACTCAATCGTGGATTTGTTGCCATCTTCGTGCTCAATAAAAGCAACTTGTTGTTTTGCTTCCAACGTTTCTTTATTGATATTAACCAACTCAATGGGCAACGATTCATTGGTTTTTAATATTAAAACCTCATCAATAGCTTGGTGGGTACAGTCTTTTTGTTGAGTGTTTAATAACTTATGGGCAGCGGGGTTGCTATAGTGAATGATACCGTTGAGGTCGGTAACGATAACGCCTTCATGCACTGACTCCATCGTTGCTTGAAGAAAATCTCTCTCGATGCTTAGTTTTTCTTTAATGTTTGAAGTCTCTTTTTCTGGTTGATTAATGCGAGCCTGTTGGTCTTTCAGTTTCTTTTGAGCCTTAACGGTTGACGAAGGGTTAGAAAGAGGCTTTTGTTCATTTATTAAGAAACCCTTTTGGTTAAACATATCGTCTTTCATTGGCTTAGTTATGTTTAAGGTGCCATAACGCAGCGGCACAGTTTTGAGTGGTTTTTTTAGCAACCTGTACAGCTAATGTAGTGATCATGTGGGTAACCTTATAAATGACAAGATTCTCAATAGATGATTGATTTTATTGAGTTTTGATTTATTACTCCGTTATAAACCAGGGCGCAAAGAAGTACAATGATTTTAGACTAAATTTATAGAAAGGATATGATATTAGACTATGACAGAGATATTTACGATTAAAGTAACTTTATGACAATATTAGACAGTAGTGAATTATTGGCTCAATTGCCTAGCGAATTACATGCAGATATAACGCATATGGTCAGTGAGCTGCCGGATTTATTTGATCAACGTAGGCTTGCAGAAATGGATGCTCATTTAGCTGGCCGAGTTCTGGCGAGTAGTTCGTTTATTCAACGCCAAGCAGTACGCTTTCCTGAGATAAGCGAGAAGCTATTGCAAGGGGTAGACCCAATTAACTGGTGTGTCGATAGCCTATTTGAAGAGTTAACGGGCAGGGTCGATGGAGTTACTGATGAAGCGACTATGATGCCCCTGCTTCGCCAGTTTCGCAATCAATACATGTTACAGATTGCTTGGCTTGATCTCGCTGGCGCTGAGGTCGATTCAATTTTGCAGTATTTGTCTGCATTGGCTGATGCGTTGATCCGATGTGCAGTGGAATGGGCGTATTCGATGGCTTGTGCACGCTCGGGTATTCCCCGTGATGAGCAAGGCAAAGAGCAGCAGTTAATAGTGATTGGTATGGGGAAACTGGGTGCGAAGGAGCTTAACTTTTCCTCGGATATAGACCTTATATTTTGTTACCCATCAAGGGGTGAAACCGATGGTACACGGCCTACAAGTAATGAAGAGTTCTTTACTAAAATGTGCAGAATGGTTATTCGCTTGCTAGACAAGGTTACAGTGGATGGTTTTGTCTTTCGCGTAGATACCCGGTTACGCCCTTTTGGTGAAAGTGGGGCATTAGTGCTAAACCACGATGCCATGGAAATTTATTACCAAAGCCATGCGCGAGAGTGGGAGCGTTATGCGATGGTGAAGGCACGGCTGATCACCGGAAGTAAAGAAGGTAAGGCTGAACTTACGACGATGATAAAGGCTTTTGTTTTTCGCCGTTATTTAGATTATGGCGTGTTCGACTCTATTCGCGTGATGAAGCGACAGATTGAAGCGCAGTTACAAAAAAAGGGTGTTGAGCATAATGTTAAATTAGGGCCGGGTGGTATTCGGGAAATTGAATTTATTGGCCAGGCGTTTCAGCTGATTAGAGGTGGTCGGGATAAAGCGTTGCAAGCGCGTGGTATTTTGAAAGTGTTAGGCTTATTGGCTGATAGGAATCAAATTTCACCATTAGCAGCGCAAGAACTTAGCGAAGATTATCGCTACTTACGTCGTTTAGAAAATCATATTCAAGAGATAGATGATCGGCAAACACATGATTTACCCACCGATACTAAAAACCAACTGCAGCTAGTACTTTCAATGGGCTTTTCAAGCTGGCTTGAGCTGCTTGAAAAAACACAACAAACGATGAAGCGAGTACATCAATATTTTGACAGGCTGGTCGATTTTGATGAGCCTACCGAACAAACTGATAATACCGACTGGTTAGACTTAACTGAGGAGGGGCTGGATAGCTTTTTAGCCGCCAAAGGTGGCTCAGTGAGTGAGGAAACGCGAAAAGGCATTATCCATTTTTGCCACAGTTATCCGGTTAGACAATTACAGGAGAAAGGTCGGCAATACATCGTTCGGTTATTGCCCATGTTGTTAGAGCGTTTGCTCATAGTGGAGCCAGAAGAAAAAACAGTACTCATTTTTCTGGCTATGCTTGAAAAGATTTGTAACCGTGTTGCGTACTTAGTTCTTTTGGTTGAAAGCCCAAGTGTCTTTAATCAGTTAACTCGGTTGGCGATATTGAGCCCTTGGATTGTAACGCAGGTGACAAGATCGCCCATTCTATTGGATGAATTGATTGATCCTCATAGTTTATATCAGGTGCCGTCAAAAGATGAGCTTCAAGCTGATTTAGATAATGCCTTATTATCTATAGACTCGGACGATATTGAAGCTCAGATGGAAGCATTAAGGTTGTTTAAGCAGACCAGTGTTTTACATGTTGCCGCCTCAGATTTAACAGGTACTTTGCCGGTCATGGTGGTGAGCGATAAACTGACGGAGATAGCAGAGGTCATTGTTGAAAAAGTGGTGACATTGAGTTGGAAATCGATCTGCGCACAATATGGAACGCCCGCGAATGCAAGCGCGCAGTCGGTGAGTGGTTTTGCGGTGATTGGCTTTGGAAAAATGGGGGGTATTGAGCTGGGCTTTGGGTCAGATCTTGATGTGGTTTTTTTGCATAAAGAGGCTCAAATAGATGAGATGACAGTGGGTGATCGTGCGATTTCATTGGGTGAGTTCTATATGCGCTTGGGGCGAAAAATTATTACTTACATGGTAACGCGCACTTTTTCTGGTTTATTGTATGAAATGGATTTACGACTGCGGCCGAATGGAAATTCTGGTCTGTTAGTTAGCAGTGAGTCATCATTTGAGCAATATCAGCGAAAAAACGCATGGGCGTGGGAACATCAGGCTCTAGTACGTGCGCGATTTGTTGCTGGATGTTCTGACGTAGCTGAGCGATTTAACAAGATTCGAAGTGAGGTGTTAGGGCTTCGACGAGATATAACAACCTTGAGAAATGAGGTGGTTGAAATGCGAGAAAAAATGCGTTCAACGTTACTGACTAAAAAGCAGGGCTTTTTTGATCTTAAACATGGTGTTGGAGGTATTGTCGATATTGAGTTTATTGTACAATTCGGTGTATTGGCTAATGCTAATGAACATGACAGTCTATTAACGTATACAGACAATATTCGTCTGTTACATGAATTGAACAAGATTGGTTTCTTATCGACGTTACAACAGCAGAATCTTGATGGGGCATACAAAGCCTATCGAGAAGCCTCGCATCATGCTTCATTAGCAGAACAGCCAACAATGGTACCAGTTGATGTGGTTGAAGAGCAGGTTCGGCAGGTGGCGTTAGTTTGGGATGAAATAATGATAAATAACTAAACGAATGGTCGTTTAGTTTCACAAATAAATTAGGAGTTAACTATGGGAATGGATGACAAAGATGGCGTCATCTGGATGGACGGTGAATGGGTAGATTGGCGCGACGCCAAAGTCCACGTGCTTACGCATACTCTGCATTATGGTATGGGTGTGTTTGAAGGCACACGTGCCTATGAAACAAATGAAGGCACCGCTATTTTCAGATTGCAGGATCATACTGACCGTTTGTTCCGCTCGGCTCATATTTTAAATATGCAAATTCCGTTTGATAAAGCTACGCTAAACCAGGTGCAGCGCGAGGCGGTGGCTAAAAATAAGTTAAAGTCTGCTTATTTGCGTCCGATGTGTTTTTACGGTTCTGAAGGAATGGGTATACGTGCCGATAGCCTGAAAGTTCACGTCATGGTTGCGGCATGGGAATGGGGTAAATACCTTGGTGAAGACGGTATAGAAAAAGGTATTCGCATTCGTACATCTTCTTATATCAGAAACCATGTGAATAGTGTGATGTGCAAAGCTAAAGCAAATGGAAACTATATGAACTCTATTTTGGCGCTGCAAGAAGCTATTTCATGCGGTTACGATGAAGCGATGTTGCTCGATCACGAAGGCTATGTGGCAGAAGGCAGCGGTGAAAACATCTTTCTTGTTCGAAATGGTAAGTTAATTACGCCCGACTTAACCTCTGCATTAGAAGGGATTACGCGCGAAACAATTTTCCAACTGGCTGAGGAGTGTAACTTAGAAGTCGTTGAAAAAAGAATCACACGTGATGAAGTTTATGTCGCCGATGAAGCGTTTTTCACCGGGACAGCTGCTGAAGTGACGCCTATTCGTGAAGTGGATGATCGAACCATTGGCAATGGGGGTCGTGGCCCAATTACCGAACGCTTGCAAACAATGTATTTTGATGCCGTCCAAGGTCGCTCCGCTCAGCATAGTGACTGGCTAACTTACGTATAATAGGCTTGAGTAACCCTTATCGCATACTAATCGTAGGTCCTTCGTGGGTCGGCGATATGGTGATGGCACAAAGTTTATTTATAGCACTTAAAGAGCAATATCAACATTGCTCAATAGATGTGCTGGCACCGCAATGGTCATTAGCGTTGATGGAGCGGATGCCTGAAGTACGTAAAGCGATTGTTATGCCATTGGGGCATGGACAGTTTAATTTCAAGGGCCGCAAAAATTTGGGTGTATCGCTACGTGATGAAAATTATGACGAAGCGATTGTATTGCCAAATTCATGGAAATCGGCCTTAGTTCCTTACTTTGCTAGGATACCGAAACGAACCGGTTATTTAGGTGAGATGCGTTGGGGTTTGTTGAATAATGCACGCAAGCTTAATAAAGATTTTTTGACTAAAACGGTGCAACGTTTTGTGGCCTTGGCCACCGAGCCGTGTGCTATTTTGCCGGTTATTCCACAGCCACGTTTATTAGTTGATCCAGCGAGTGTTGCTAAAACAACTGAAACGTTTTTATTGCCCACCAAGGCAGGGAAAATACTTGGGCTTTGCCCAGGTGCAGAATATGGCCCGGCAAAACGTTGGCCTGAAACGCATTATACTGAGGTGGCAAAAAAAGCCATAGAAAATGGCTGGCAAGTGTATCTATTCGGCTCAGCAAAAGATAAGGCCGTAGCGGCAACTATTAATGAACTAAGTGGTGGAGCCTGTAGTGATTTTGCTGGTAAAACAAGTTTGACTCAAGCGTTAGACCTTATGTCACTATGTGATGCGGTCGTTAGCAACGATTCTGGTTTAATGCATGTGGCCGCGGCCCTTAACATTAAAACCATTGCACTGTATGGTTCGTCCGACCCAACGTTTACTCCACCATTGCACCCAGATGCACAGGTGATTACGTTAGGATTGGAGTGTTCGCCTTGCTTTAAGCGGGAGTGTCCACTTGGGCACTTAGATTGTCTTACAAAAATTTTACCAGAGCGTGTGTTAGCGCTCTTGGACGTGGCATCAGTGCCTTGATGAAGGTGCTTATCATTAAAACATCGTCTTTGGGTGATGTTGTTCATACCTTACCAGCGTTAAGCGATGCGGTACACGCTATTCCTGGTATCTCATTTGATTGGGTTGTAGAAGAATCATTTCAAGATATTCCAGCCTTACACCCTAATGTGCAGCGTGTGATACCGGTGTCTGTTCGGCGTTGGCGAAAGAACTTTTGGAAATATCGTGCTGAAATTAAGGCGAGTATTCGCGATATTCAGGCAGGTGAATATGATGCTGTGATTGATGCACAGGGTTTAATAAAAAGTGCTTTTTTTACACGTTATGCAAAAGGTAAAAGGTACGGTCTGTCTAAAACAAGTTGTCGAGAACCGCTAGCAGCACTGGCTTACCAATATAAGGTCGATGTCGCAAAAGGGCAGCATGCGATTGACCGTGTTCGGCAGTTATTTGCAAAAAGCTTAGGTTATGACGTTCCAAGTAACTTTTTTTCATATGGCCTGAATAAAGCAAGTATAAGTGACTCGTCGGGTCTGGAAGCACCGTATTTGGTTTTTCTTCATGGCACCACATGGGAAAGCAAGCATTGGCCTAATGAATACTGGCAAACATTAATTTCACTGGCGACCGCTAAAGGCTTCAATATTTATTTGCCTTGGGGGAACGAGTTTGAAAAAACGCGTGCTGATGAACTCTCTCGCTTATCAGAAAAAGCATATGTGTTAAAACGTTCATCCGTAAAACAGCTCGCTGAAATCCTAATGAATGCCAGCGGGGTAGTGGGTGTGGATAGTGGTTTAGCGCACTTAACGGCGGCATGTGAGACACCATCAGTGACGATTTACGGCTCAACGAGTGCTGACTTAACCGGCACCATGGGAGAAAAAAACGCCTGTTTACAAACAAATTTCGCTTGCTCACCATGTTTGAAAAAGGTTTGTTGTTACAATCAACAAACAACTGTAACCCCCGCCTGTTATCAGACTTTACCAGCGGACTTGGTTTGGCAAAACTTAGTTGAGCTAATGGTATGAATATAGAAAAGCTAAATACAGTGAAGGAACTTGAGAATTGGGCGAACAGTTCAGCTGACATGTTGGCATTAACAACTCAGCATGGACCTATTCAGTTAGAGGCGAATTTAAGGCACTTACCTACAAGACGATTAACGTGTCGTGCGCAATGGCAGAATAAGCGAGTGATCGCGAAGTTTTTTTACGGTACTGGTTTTAAGGCATTAATGTTTAAAGAAGCGTTAATGTTACAGGCTTTAAAGAAGTCATCTATCAAGGTGCCCGAGTTACTGCATAGTGAACAACATACTGATTATGGGGTGCTCGTTATTCAGTATATAGAGCACGTGCAAACGCTTTCTTCCTTTTTTTGGTCGCAGCCTGAACAAGCCGAGCTTGAGACTAAATTACTCGCAGTTACTGAGTTAGTGTTGTTGTGCCAACAGGCAGGGTTTGAGATTAAAGACCCTCATTTAGATAATTTTTTATGTTGCCAAGGTGATGTGTATCTTATTGATGCAGGTGATATAAAAAAAGTAAAAAACAAGCTTAGCGCTCAAGCAGCGATGCAAAATTTAGCATTATTTTATGCGCAATTACCGGTAACGTTAGATCAACAAGCGTATCAATTGTTAACAAAAATGTTAGAAAGTTTGGCTGACTGGAACGGCTTGAGCGAACAATCTTGGCGGCAAGCGTTACTTAAACAACGACGTTGGCGACAAAAAAGATTTATTAATAAAAAGGTTTTTCGCTCATGTACAGCCTATATTTGTGAGCAAAATACATCACGTTTTTTGATGGCTAAACGGGCTGATTACTCTGAACAAATGGCCGTAGCGCTATCTGATCCAGACAAGCTTATTGCTAAGGGCCGATTGTTGAAAGATGGCGCCACTGCCACGGTAGCCCAGGTGGAGATTGCTGGACAGCCGTATGTGTTAAAACGTTACAATATAAAAAAACCTATTCATGCTTTATTACGAGGTTTTTGTTGGTCTAGAGCGGCAATATCGTGGAAGAACGGTCTGCTCTTAGAAATGTTGGGCATCCCAACTGCAAAATCGTATGCGATGATTGAGGAGCGTAAGAGGGCACTAAGACGGCGCTCATACCTGTTGTCAGAATATATTGATGCGCCTAGAGCGTGGGATATTTATGAAGATGATCAATATGATGAAGAGAATAAAAAGCAGTGGGCAAAAAAAATCTACGAATTGTTTTTACTGTTAAAACTCAGTCAGATCAGCCATGGTGATTTAAAAGCACATAATATTTTGTGCTCCGCTGAAGGCGCTTTTTTTATAGACTTAGACGGTCTTAAGTCAAACCAGAACTTTAAAAGATTTCAGAAAAAAATTTCTAAAGACCTTCGGCGCTTTCAGATAAGTTGGCCGGATAAGTGGAAAGAAAACCCTTATTTCATTAAATTCACACACTTATTATTAAAATGAAATTAACACTAAAAAAGAGGTTTGAGCATTGGAAGCGTAATAATAAAATCCAGCGTGAAAAGCCAGAAGTGTGGCTTATGAAAGATATACGTGTGGGTTATATTCAAATCCCTAAAGTAGCAACGCGGTCAATTCAACAGTGTTTAGCTAATTACTATGTTGAAAAGGAATCTCTTGATAGGCCAATAGTGTGGGATAAAAAAACAATCAAAAAGGTTGAAGAAAAAACTGCATTTCATGCATCACAGAAAGTACTAAGTCTGCTATCAAAAGAAAATTATATTTTTGCTTTTGTGAGAAACCCTTACGATCGATTATATTCGGCATATAAAAACAAGGTATTACAGCCACTAGAAATAGGGGGCAAAAATATTTTTAGTAATCATGGTGTTAGGTTAGCAATGGAGTTTGATGAGTTTGTTGATATTGTTTGTGGTTTAACAGACAACAGAATAGATAGACACTTACGCTCGCAGGCATGGTTTCTAAGTTATGAAGGAAACGTTATCCCAAAGTTTATAGGGCAATTAGAGTGCTTTGAAAAAGATTGGGCGTCATTAGATAAGCGATTTAACCTAGGGGAGCCAGTACATAAAAATAGTACAAAAAGTCTAAATATTGATGATTATCGTATGAAGTATTCTAGGGAGCTAGAAGAAAAAGTGTATGAGCGTTATAAAGAAGACTTTAATTTTTTTGGCTACGAAAGATTGAAATTTTAAATTTAATGTAAAAAACGAGTTTTAGCTGTTCGGTTTTATTAATGAAAGAACCGTTGAGTATAACTCGCTATTTTTTTGTTCGTACTCCTCTAATTTGATACGTTGTTTGGCAATTTCAAAATCAATATTCTCACTTGTTAATTTGACGCCAAAGCTTGGCTCTATTGGCGATGATGGTGCCATGACTCTACTTAAGATGAGATCGCCCATCGATTCTTTGTAATGAGATGTTTCCCAAAACCATTTCATCGGTGTTGATGTTTTCTCGGTTGGAACGGTTTCAGATATAACCGTGCTTAAATCAGTAAAATCGTAAAGAGGAATATTATTGGGGGCGCTTGTTAGAGAGACGATCTCCTGTTTCCAAGTAAGAAAGTTCTCCCATATGCCCATTTGTTTAAAAGTCATTAATTGTAGAGTATGGACCGGTGAAATAACGATCATAAGGTTAATCTCATGATCAAGGCAGGTTTTTATTAATTCTTTTAATAATCTTAACCTATCACTGGAATAGCCCTTTGAAGAATAAGTTTCATTATTATTGATGACTTTTTTTTCTAGGGTATTGAGAATTAGTTCGTGCTGCTCACCGTTATCAATCGTATCTGAAAAAGTGAGTTCGCCTAACTTTTGGCCTTGCTTATGTTTAGCGGGTAATCCTTTTGCGGTGTACTTTAAGGTTCGAAATGATTTTTCGATAGACTCTTTGCTGAAATGCTCTTTGAAAAATGATGAGAAAGCGTTGTTTGAATCGTCAAATCTAGAGAGAGTGAAATCTGCGCTGGTTGAACGTGCTTCGGAAAAAAGGCCGTAATCGAGAGCAAGCATGATTAATTTAGGTTGCTTGTGCTTGATAATGGTCTGGAATACTTTATGTGTTTCTATAAAGTTACTACCAGCTAACGATGCATTATATGCTTTGAGTGAGCCCCAAAGTCGGTGTCTAGGGTTAATGCCGATTTCTGAGCGTGATGAACCCAAAATAAAAGCATCGTAATCACCTTTAACAATATGAACTGCTTTAGCTGTTCTTGTCCCTCCAAAATAACTAATGGAGCCTTTTGGAGACAAAAAAGAGTCTATATCGTATGGGTTGGCGTAAAAAGAGAGTGATAGGGCAGACAAGCAAAGTAGAAAAAATAGACTAAGAAAAATTAAAAGGTATTGCTTATATTGCATATTAAAATTGAAAGTATAAGAATTCTTGAGCTCTAGCTAAATAGATAACCGAAATAAAGCCGATGATGGAGAAGGTTAATGCTGACGCTTTACTTGGATGCCAGCGGTAGTCAAGCCGGTAAACGTCAGGTTTGACTTTATTAGAAAAAATATCGTTACTGTTGGGTGCAAACCATACTAAAAAGAGTCCAATTATAAGTGAAGAGATTGATTCGAGATGTTGGCTGAAGCCTTCGGGATTGATAATAAGCATTTGCTGGATGATATTGATAGCGGTAGGTATATTTTCTGAACGAAATATAACCCAAGCAAGAACAATAGAAAGAAATGTTAATAACCTTCCAAAAGTTGAGGAGAGGAAACTTAAGCGATGAGGCTTTGAGTTTACTAGTGTTTGCCAGCTGTGGTTAAGGGTCAAATATATTCCGTGCAACAACCCCCAAAGTATAAAAGTCCACCCTGCACCATGCCACAGGCCTCCTAGAAGCATCGTTATCATCAAATTGATATAACGTCTTGCATCACCTTTTTTATTTCCACCTAACGGGATATAAACATAATCTTTTAGGAAGCGTGAAAGGGTCATGTGCCAACGCCTCCAAAAATCTATGATATTTTTTGCTTTGTATGGAGAGTTGAAATTATATGGAAGTGTAATGCCAAATATTAAGGCTAAACCTATTGCCATATCACTATACCCTGAAAAGTCAAAATATAGTTGTAATGTGTATGCTATTGCCCCTGTCCAAGCTGTGGTTGAGTTGGCAATCATATCAGCGCTAGCCTGATTAAAGATAGGGTTAGCGAGAGAAGCGAAATAATCGGCGATAATTACTTTTTTAAACAAACCTAAGCTGAAAATAGAGAGGCCTTTGGCAATGTTTGATGTGTTGAGTATTAAAAATTTTGGGTTGGAAAACTGCGGCATCATCTCTTTATGATGAACGATAGGGCCTGCAATTAATTGTGGGAAGAATGTAACAAAAAGCAGGTAATCTAAAACTCTATGAGACTCAACTTCTTTCTTATATGTATCAACCAAATAAGTTATTTGTTGGAAGGTGAAAAATGAAATTGCTAGAGGAAGGACTATATTCAGTGTGGAATGTTCTGTATCGATGACTGCATTAATATTTTCAATAAAAAAGTTAGCATATTTAAAGTAGCCCAATAAGACTAGGTTTAGGCTAATGCCCAGTAATAAAAAGAGTTTTGAAGATAGTGCGTTATTGCTTGTATTTAAAGAAAGTATTTTCTTAGCAAGACTGAAGTTAACGAAAATTGAAAGAAGAATTAAAGGTAAATAGCTTGGGTTCCACCAGCCATAGAAGAAAAGTGAGCATGCAATAAGCCAAAGTGATGTCAGCTCCTTGTTGCCAACCCGCTGACATAGAATAAAGACCATGACTGACACGGGTAGAAAAGCAAAAATAAATTCGTAGCTATTAAAGAGCATAAATAATTTTATTGTTTAAAAATTAAAACGCTATCACCCTTACGGTTGTTAAAAATCTTTACTGGTTTTGTCTTTAATGAATTAAGCAAGGTTGAGACCCCGGTGGTGTTTTTTCGGCTTACTTGTATAGCTAAAAGGTCAAATTGATTTAATTTTCCATTGTTTATTTTTTGAATAACAGCTTTAAAGCGCGGTTCTCTAATTCGTTTCCCATTCTGATGACCAGAGTAGAAGCTGACAAATTGATCGTTGGTAAATAACGAGATGTCTTGGTTTTTATTTGAAGCAGCAATCCATTGTCCAGCATCTTTCAGATACGCTTTGCTTGCGCCGGTCGATATTAGGCTATCAAGAGTTAAGATGATAAAAAGCACTGTTGTAATTTTTACAATGTTAGCTTGAATTGGTGAAAAAGCTTTTTTTTGTAGTTGTTGATAAGCTAGTTGAAGCAAAAAAGGTAAGGGAATGATGAGCGTTAGAGCTAGTGGGATTGGGTACCTTCCAGCAAGAAAGTATCTGGATGATAAAAAGCCAACTAATATAATAATATGAATCGCTATTAAGTAAGCCCAAGGACGTATAACTTGATGGTTTACAGTGGTTCTACTGAAGAAAAGTGCGGGAACTAAGAAAATGGCATAAAGAGGACTTGTCGCGGAAACAATTTCAGTCAGTAAAATGAGTATGAAAAGAAAGGCAAGAACAGCAAAGGCATAATCATTGGAAAAGCCTTGAGGGGAAAGGGTGTTAATGAATTTTTCAGTTGAATTTAAAGCGGATGAAACGCTTGTACCGAATGAGCTTAATATATGTTCAATTTGATCGAATTTTGTAAAGCCCCTAAGGTTTATGTGTTCATAGTTATGACTATAGATGAGGGTGCTAAGTAACGTTACTAGCAGTATTAAAGTGGTTGCTATGGTCAGTTTGCCTGCTGAGGAAACAGAACGGAATAATAATAGCAGCGGTAGAAGAAGAAGAAAAATAATGCCTTCTACCCTAAATAAAGTAGCTAAAGTAGTGAAGAAAGTTAATGAAATAACGGCCCTTAGCGTTGTTTTTTTGTAGGCTTGAAGGAAGAAGTAAACGCTTAGTAAATAAAATGCCCAATAACCGTGATCGCGAATCACCATGTTACGGTATTCATTTAAATTTGGGTAACATAAAATCACGAGACTGGCACAATATAGGAGTATTTTGTTTTTACCAGCAAATTCTTTTACGATGATTATGAATACAGCGCAGGTCAGCGCTGTTAAGAAAGAATTTAAAATATAGGCGGAATATTCTAAAGAAAGGGTAGTGAGTGTGGAAATTTGTGAGATTAGATAGGGGTAAAACAGCCAATTATAGGCTTTTGTCGCACTTTGCCAGTCACCTTCTTGAATGAGTGATGCTAGGTATAGATAGAGTATTCCGTCACTATTTATTACTGAATCAGCTATATGTTGTGATAATGATAAGAATAGACTTATGACGACTGTAAATATAAGAAGGTTTCGTAATTCAACGTGAGTTATTTCATTCGCTGCTGTTAACGAGTGAATGGTTTTTTCCTTCATGTGTCTAGGGGGTAGTCACTTGGTTTTTTAAAAGCTTTGTGTAAGCGCCGTTGTTTGCCAACAAAGTACTATGTGTTCCAGATTCAATAATCTTGCCTTTATCCATAATTAAGATTTCATCGGCGTTTTGAATGGTTGATAACCTATGGGCTATGACGATAGTCGTACGGTTTTTTACGGCTTTTTCAAATGCATTTTGAATCAGTTGTTCTGATTCGGTATCTAAAGCAGATGTTGCTTCATCAAGAATGAGAATGGGGGCATTTTTTAGTAAGGCCCTAGCAATTGCAATACGTTGACGCTGACCACCAGAGAGCTTTAGCCCATTTTCCCCCACTAAGGTATCCCAACCATTTGGCAGTTGTTCGATAAATTCTGCGGCATTCGCATCTCTAGCGGCTTGTTTAATTTCGTCTAGCGGTGTGTTTTTAAGGGTGCCGTAGGCGATGTTATTGGCAATAGTGTCGTTAAAGAGGGTAATGTTCTGAGTAACCAGAGAAATATGGTGCCTTAGATTTTTAAGGGTATATTGATTAATGTCGACATCATCTAGCAAAATATCACCTTGTTGATGTGTGTAGAAACGAGGAATGAGGTTTGCTAGCGTTGTTTTTCCGCTACCGGACCTACCAACTAACGCAACCATCATGCCCGGTTTAATATCGATATTAATATTTTTCAGAACGGTTTTATTTGTACCTGGGTAAGAGAAGTCTAAGTTTCTGATTTTAATGTGTCCGCTAACCTTGTTGACACTATATTCACCATCGTCTTGTTCTGGTTGTGTATCAAAGATTTCAAAAATACTTTCTGCTCCAGCAATGCCTTTTTGAATGTTTGCATTGACTTCACTAAGCTGTCTGATGGGTTTGGGCATTAAACCGGCGGCAGTGATGTAAGCAATGAATTCCCCAGGAGTTGCATTAGTCATGAACAATAAAGCTAAATAGATCATTAAGGCCAAGGCAGACGCAACAATAAGCTGTAGGACAGGTGTGTTAATAGCACCTGTTTGTACCATTTTCATTGCTTGTTTGAAGTTTGAAAAGCTGGCTTCTTTAAAACGCTTTTTTTCGTAGTCTTCTCCACCAAAGCTTCGAACAACGCGGTAATTGTTGATCAGCTCGGACGAGACATGGGTGATATCGCCCATTGAGGTTTGAATGCGTTTACTAATGGCTTTAAAGCGCTTGCCGGCATACCTTACAAGTAAGCCAATGATGGGTGCAATGGCTAAAAAGATTAAAGATAAAGCCCAGTTCATGTACAACAAATAGCCGAGTAGACCGATAATGGTTAAGCCCTCTCTGACCACAACCTTAATGGCATCTGTTGCAGCAGATGTGACTTGAGAGACGTTATAGGTAACACGTGAGAGCAAGTGCCCAGAGTTTTGGTCATCGAAATATGAGTTAGGCAGGGCAGTGTATTTGTTGAATATTTCACAACGTAAATTATGTACGACGTTGTTAGCGACTTTTGCAATGTAATAACTACCTAAAAATGAACCAATGCCTCTAAAAAAGACAATACAGATAGTTGCTAAAGGTACCCAGTAAATTTCCGATCTATTTTCAGCCTGTAATGAATCGACTAAGTACTCCATCAAGGCAGCAAGAGCGGGTTGCGTGAGGGCGAAAATGAGAAACCCTAAGAGGCTAACGGAAAAAGGTTTCCAATAAGGCCAAACGTATTCAAGCAGCCTTAAGTAAATTTTAATGCTAGTGCTTGATGGGGCTTTTTTAGTTTGCTTGTTCAATGTTTAACCGTTGCGCTTAACAATCCAACATTTTAACGCATAGTTTGACCATTGGTAGGGTGTTTAGGGGTAAAATTATTTTAATTCAATAGGATTTTATTTTAGCTTCCATGCGTTTAGCTTTTGCACTTTATAAGTATTTCCCGTACGGCGGACTAGCGCGTGATTTTATGCGTATTGCGGATATTTGCCTTGAAAAAGGTTACCAAGTTGATGTGTATGTAATGGAATGGCAAGGTGATCAAAAGGCTGGCTATAATGTCTCTGTGTTGCGTTCCTCGGGGTGGAGTAATCATGCCAAAGTTGCTGACTTTCACCAGCAATTGAGATCAAGGTTGGAGCAACAATCGTATGAGGCAGTGATCGGTTTTAATAAAATTCCTAGTGTTGATGTGTATTATGCCGCGGATCCTTGTTACATCGATCGCTTTTCTGCCCGGTCGTTTTTCAATAAACTCAATCCGCGATATCGTTTTTACGCTGGGGTGGAAAAAGCTGTTTTCAAAGCGCCCAGTCGTACGGTATGTTTGATGATATCAGATGTGCAAATGGCACTGTTTAAAAAGCACTACCAGACTGCTGCTGAAAGGTTAGTGATGTTACCGCCAGGCATTGATATCAACCGACGTAGACCATTAGATGCAATACATAAACGGGCAGCTTTTCGTCAACAGCTAGGCATGTTTGAGCAAGATTTAATGGTCTTGATGGTTGGAACTGGGTTTAAAACCAAGGGCGTTGACCGAGCGATAAAAGCAATAGCGGCGTTACCTGAAGGGTTGAAGAGTAAAACGTCTTTAATGGTTGTTGGTGAAGATGACCTTTCTAGCTATGAGCGTTTGGCCCGAGAAAACAAGGTAAGTGAACGGGTTCACTTAATGGGAGGGCGGTCAGATGTGCCTGATTTTTTATTAGCGGCTGATCTGCTGTTACATCCTGCGCGTAAGGAGAATACGGGAACGGTTATTTTAGAAGCAATGGTTGCAGGTCTACCCATGTTGGTAACGGATGTGTGTGGTTATGCAAAGTATGTTACGCAGTCTAAAGCAGGTGCAGTAATGTCGTCACCCTTTAATCAGCAGTTACTTAATGAACAGTTAGTGAGCATGCTAACGGATGGTAAAACCAATGAACGGCGTGACCATGCATTAGCATTTGCAAACAAAGAAGACTTATACAGCATGCCTGAAAAAGCAGTAGAGGCGATTGAAACTGTCATAAATAGGAAACGGAATGAAACTTGAAGTAACGGAAGAGTTTCAAAAAGACTGGGGCGACACCCCTAGCTTTGATCAGTTAATGGCACTTGACGGTGAAATGTATCGACAAGTGGCACGACGTAAAACATTTAAGTTTCTTCTTAAGGAGACGTTTTACTTTGCAAAAATTCACCACGGTGTTGGTTGGAGGGAGATTTTAAAAAACATTATTCAGGGGCGGTTACCTATATTGGGTGCCGAAAATGAATATGATGCCATTCGTGCTCTAACAAAGCTTGGCATTAAGACGATGACACTTGCAGCTTATGGGCGGCGTGGGTGGAATATCGCCGAGCAAGAATCCTTTGTGCTAACACGGTCACTTGAACCGGCCATAAGCTTAGAAGATTTCTGTGCAAATTGGGCAGTAGATAAGCCTTCGCTAAAATTAAAGCGAGCATTGATTAGACGTGTGGCTAGCATAACGCGGAAAATGCATGAAAATGGCATTAATCATCGAGATTTGTATATTTGCCATTTTTTATTGAAAGAGAATGAACTTGAAGCCCTTAATGGCAATAAAGATGTTGATCTTTATTTAATAGACTTACATCGGGTACAAATAAGAGCTAAAACGCCGATGCGCTGGTTAGTAAAAGATTTGGCCGCTTTGTGGTTTTCAAGTATGGATCTTGGCCTCAGTCGTCAGGATTTGTTTTACTTTATTCATCACTACACTGGGAATAAAGCGACTAAAGAATTAACCGGGAACAAAAAGTTTTGGGCTGAAGTAAAAAGAAAAGCACGGATCTTAAAAGCTAAACCGATAAAAGCTTAAGGCGTTATCTTTTTAGGTGGGCGGCGGCTTAAATGCTTGGCAATATCCAAAAACAGCTTTCTAGCCTCTGCTTTTGATGCGGAGGGACCAAGGTAAGAATAAAGCATTCTGTATAATTGTTGGGTGGTAAAGAAGGAGAGTGCTTTGCGGGCTAAGCCGCTTAAGTCGGCCACCTTAAGGCGGTAATTAAAAAATTTACGCTGAATGCCTCGTGGGCAATCTATCCATATAGGTGTGTAAGTCTGTCCTGTTTGTTGGATAAGGATATTCCGCCATTTGAGATCTAAATGAAACAGCCCAGTGTCATGAGCGGTTCTTATTTGTTGGAATAATTGCTCCTTAAGACTATTAAGTATAAGTCTGCGCTCACTGTTGGGCATTTTTAACAGGACTTTTTTGAAAAAGTGATCTAATTGCATGGTATCAGGTTGTTCCTTTGTCACGATGCAAGCAGTATCTAAGCGACCAAAGGAGCGTTGTTCATATAAGGCAATTGTATCTAAGGTAGGAATGCCAAGATTCTTAAAACGTTGGTAGTTAATTGACTCATTAGCGGCTTTGCTTCGGCGTAAGAAAAATTCCCAGCGATTTTTTTTATAGACATACCTTTTGAAATAAAAAACTCCTTGATTGCTTGGCAGAGTAATTTTTAGGCAGGTGGTTTTGCCTGATGATAAAGTTTTACCAGTATTAAACGTTAGCCAGTTCGATGCATCATTGAGCCCGATAGTCGATAAAGTGGAGCGGTATTGAGGGACTATATTTAATCGAGTACCGTGAAAAATATACCGATATAATGATTTCCTAGAGGACATTAGATGTGTAAGTTGGTGATCAAATGAAACATTATATAGCTGAAAAATGGCGGGACATACTCGTTTTTAATGACTTAGACAGTTATGAAAAAGTATGGGCACTGAAAGCAGATTGGTTTGAAGAGCCTAATTACCGCCGAGGTGGTTGGAGCGGAGTTTCTAGGGTTGAGTTAAAGTTGCCGCTAGGTGGTTCAGTCGGGGTGTTTTTAAAACGTCAAGAGGACCATGTGACGCGTACACTGGGGCACCCCATTAAAGGGTTTTCCACATTTGCTAGAGAATTCAATGTTATTCGTGCTTTTCAGCAGCATAATATTCCATCGTTAGAAGTCGTTTTTTTTGAACAATGGAAGCAAGATGGGCATCAACGTGCTTTTATTATGACCGAGGAATTGTCTGGCTATGCTCCGCTATCGTCCGAAGACTATAGGATGGGCTCGGCACTGTTAGCAAACGAACAACAAAAAACGGCACTATTTGAAAAACTGGCTGAACTACTCCATAGCATGCATAAGCATAAGTTTCAGCATAACTGCTTATATCCAAAGCATGTTTTCGCAAAGCAATTAGCAACAGGTGGGGTGGATTTACGCGTTATAGACTTGGAAAAAGTAAAAAAAGTGCTGACAAAGAAGCAAGCTATGTATAGGGATTTAGATACCTTATTACGACATGCTAAGACGTGGAGTGATGAAGATAAGTTAGCATTTTATAAGACCTACCAAGGTGAGAGCTATTTGAGCAGTGCTTCAAAACGGCTTTGGAATAAGTTGAATAAAAAATAAATTTAATGGGCGCTGAAAAGGCTGTCTTGTGGGTTAAAATTATAAACAGCAAGAACCTTGGATCCTGTAAAATGCTGCAAAAAGAATCACCAAGCTAGGTGAAATAACAGGAATTGAAAACGGATTGTTTATGATAGTTTTAGGTTTGTCGGGTGCAGTTAGTCATGACGCATCAGCAGCGTTATACATTGATGGGAAATTAGTTGCGGCGGTTGAAGAAGAGCGCTTTTTACGAGATAAACACGCAAAAGGTCAGTTTCCCTACGAATCTACCAAGTTCTGTCTAGAGTACGCGGGTATTAAACCAAGCGATGTCGACGTAGTGGCGTTTCCGTACGCGAAAATAGGCTTATCTAGTCCAGCGAGATGGCATTATGCAAAACGGCATTGGTATGCGCCAGATCGTGCGCTGATGGCATTGTTTAATGGTAACCGTCGATATGAGCGCAACTTCAATAGTGTTATGAAAATGCTCGATGACCTTGGCATTGGCTCTCAGCGTGTTAAGTATGTTCCAGTTGAACATCATTTAGCGCACGCGAGTAGTGCGTATCACTTAAGTGGTTTTAAAGAAAAAACGGCTATTCTTGGAATTGATGGAAAAGGTGAGTACGCAACCACCTTTTTCGGTTACGGTGAACATGGAAAAATTCATAAAATAAAAGAATTTTATGATCCTGATTCACTGGGCGGTGTTTATGGCGCAATTACCGAATTTCTCGGTTTTGAAATGCTTGATGGCGAGTTTAAAGTAATGGGGATGGCACCCTATGGCGACCCTTCCCGGTTTGATTTTTCACGTTTAATTGAAACCGATGGTAAGGATTTCCGAGTGAATACTAAGTTGGTTAATTGCTTGGGCTTACGTCGTTATAAAGAAAATGGCAAAGGCTATTTCTTTAGTCCAAAGTTGATTGAGTGGCTGGGGCCAAAGCGTGAAGGTGATGAGATTGATGACCCGTATATTGATTATGCTGCAAGCATTCAAGCCTTGCTTGAAAAAGTAGCGCTGGGCCTAATTGATACCTATCTAGGCGACACCTTAAAAGAAACTGGCAAGTTATGTTACGCCGGTGGAGTTGCTCTTAATGTTAAATTGAACCAGCGCATTATTGCTCGACCTGATGTTAAGGAACTGTTTGTACAACCTGCTGCAAGTGATGCAGGAACAGCGATTGGTGCGGCGAGTTATGCGGCTCAAGAATTAGGTGATGAGATTGAAAAAATGGAACATGTCTACCTTGGGCCAAAATACACCAATGAAGAGTGTATTCAGGCCTGTTTAGATCACCCGAATAAACCAAAGTATGAAGTGTTGGAAAATACGACGCAATACACAGCTAAGTTGTTGGCTGAGGGTAACCCTATTTCATGGTTCCAAGGCCGTATGGAGTTTGGCCCTCGTGCGTTAGGTAATAGAAGTATTATTGGTAACCCCAGTAGTAAAGGTGTGGCAGATAGAATTAATGCACAGATCAAATACCGCGAACGTTGGCGACCTTTTTGCCCAAGTATTTTAGATACAGTGGCTGAGGATATATTGCAAACCGATCACCCAAGCCCTTATATGACGTTTACCTTTGATGTGGCAGAAAGTTGGAAACAACGTATTCCGGAAGTAGTGCATGAAGATGGAACAGCACGGGCACAAATTGTCACTGAAAAAACTAACCCTCGTTATTATTCGCTGATTAGCGAAGTTGAAAAGCTCACCGGCAATGGGGTCGTGTTAAACACCTCGCTAAACCGTCGTGGAGAGCCAATGGTGTGTTCACCAACCGATGCCCTAAATATGTTTTATGGGTCTGACTTGGAATATTTAGTGATGGAAGATATTTTAGTGAGAAAACATAACGTCGACTAGGTGATGTGTTCTTGCAGTACTTTGTTTACGTCGCTGAGGTATTACTCAAATTAGACTGTAAGCCACGGTTTAGAGCTGCTGCATCGGTTTTGTTTAACGGGCTGGCCTCAAGGTAAGCTGAAAGAAAGGCTTCAGTGTGTTTTTTGAGTAAGTCTTTATCTGCCTGATAACGAAGTATGTGTTGAAAATTCCGTATGCGTAACGTTAACTTGAGGGCTTTTTTCTTGATTTGCATATCTGAAATATCAATCAGTGCAAAGTCCCCATTAGGACAAACAAGAATGTTTTTTAAATGGGCAGAGCGAAAATAAACTCCTTTATTGTGTAGCTTGGCAATAAAGCTTCCAAATTGTCGAAAGAGGGCATCGCTATTGAGTGTGCTATCGCTTAAGACATCGCGCAGTAATAAGCCGTCTAAGCGTTGGTATACAACGAGATGACGCTTAATGCTGTGACACCAAAGTAGTCGATTAATTTTAACCGTTGGAATACCAAGGGTGTCAAGCTGTTGAGCGTTGTTTACAAAACGAACTGCGTAAGGTTTTAAAAGAGCAGTCGAAAAGAATCGTTTTCGGCGAAATAATTTAATGATTTCACCTTGCTGAGTATCCAGTACTTTTATACCGGCGCCATCTTTTTCTATTACCTGCGCACCGTCAATCAGTTGTAGGTATTGTTCGTAACTAATTTTTTCCATTAGGCATCAATGTCGGGGATTAAGGTGCTTTTCAAGTGTACGATTTGATCTTTTATAAATAGGCGCCTTTTTTTTAATCGACGAATCCTCAGTTGATCAGGCTGAATTTGTTCACTTAAATGGTCGATGATATAGTGTAAATCTTGATGTTCTTGGTTGAGTTCAATAATCCTGAGCTCTATTTGATCATTTTCACTTAATATCATTTCGATTTACACAAAGCGCATTGAATAAACGCCTATGGTACAGCATACTTGCGGCATGAATAATGATTTTAAAACAGTGTTACGGCTATTTGTTGATCTTTGTCTCATCAAGAAAGGACCGCAAGATGTGCCGGACTCTACAATATTATTGAAAGCCGTATTTTTTATTTATTTTCTATCAGGTAGTTTACTGCTTTCAAGTTCTATGGCATTCGGTGAGGCAGTTGTTCAATCCTTCATTGAAACCATATTGTTGGGCTTATTCGTCTATATATTATTGAGTTTCTTTGCACTCAAGAATCGTTTTAATCAATCAGTAACAGCGATTTACGGAAGCGGTGCTTTAATTACCGTAATCAGTGCTCCATTTGTTTTTTTGATGGGTGGTATGACTGGCAGTGAAGGCTCAACCGGCGTGCTGGGTTTGGTCGTCTTTCTAATTGTTTGTTGGAGCTTTGCTGTGCTGGCAAATATTATTCGACAAACAATACAAAAGAGTTTGGGTGTGAGTTTATTATTAACGTTTTGTTACTTGTACTTGTCCTACCACGTAATACAGCTGATATATCCTGTTGAAGCAGCGTTGGTTGCTCAGTAATTTAACTTAAGCACGACTGAGTTGATTGCTAAGGTTAACGAAGTCATCAATTGTTAGGGCTTCTGCTCGAAGACTGGGGGCGATGTTAGCGGCGTCAAGTGCGTTGTCATCACAAATATTTTTTAATGTGTTCTTAATGGTTTTACGACGCTGAGAAAAGGCGGCCTTTACTATGGTTTCAAATAGCTGCATATCATCAATCAGGTATTTTTGTTGGCGGTAAGGAGTAATACGGACGATACTCGACATGACTTTAGGTTGTGGGTGAAAACATTCTGGTTCGACATCAAATAGTGTTTCAACCTGACAATGAAGTTGTACCATGATACTTAGGCGACCAAATTGCTTGCTGCCAGGCTGTGCTTGAAGCCGATTAACAATTTCCTTTTGCAACATAAAATGCATATCTTTGATATGCGAGGCTTGGGTTAATAGATGGAATAATAAGGGCGTTGAAATATTGTAAGGTAAATTACCAATAACTCTCAATGGCTGGCCATGGTCTAAAGCAGCAAAATCAAAGGTTAAGGCATCTGCACTGTGAAGGGTAAAGCGGTCGATATGAGAAAAGCGGCTAGTTAGTTGCTCTACTAAATCTCTATCCAACTCTACAACATCAAGCTCACATTGAGCATCAAGGAGTGGTTCTGTAATAGCGCCTTGACCTGGTCCAATTTCAACAAGGTGTTCAGTGGCTATAGGGTCTATGGCCATGATTATTTGATGAATAATTTGGCTATCTTGTAGAAAATTCTGGCCGAAGCGTTTACGAGCTTTATGTTGTTTGTTCAAGGGTTGACCTTTGTGCGAGTTGTATGGCAGTGTCTAAAGCAGATGCTAAACTGCTTGCGCTGGCCTTTCCTGTAGCGGCTAAATCAAGAGCTGTGCCGTGATCAACAGATGTGCGAATAATTGGTAGACCTAAGGTGATATTAACAGCGTCGCCAAAGCCAGAGAACTTAAGGGTTGGTAAGCCTTGGTCATGGTACATTGCTAACACCACATCATGTTTTTCAAGCACGGGTTGTGTAAACGCGGTGTCAGCCGGCAGGGGGCCAGTCAGGCAGATATTATTTAGGCGTAATTTTTCAAGTGAAGGAATAATGGTGTCAATTTCTTCATTGCCCAAGTGACCATTTTCACCTGCATGGGGGTTGAGCCCACAGACGGCGATTCGCGGGTTGGCGATGGCAAATTGCCGTTGAAGATCATGGTTTAAAATTGTAATCGTTTTTTCCAGTAAAGTAGGGGTAATGGCTGCGCTAACATTGCTTAGTGGAAGGTGCGTTGTTGCAAGAGCAACTCGTAAGGTTTTGGTCGCTAGCATCATTACTGGGTAGCTGCCGCAATAATCAGCTAAAAACTCAGTGTGGCCAGAAAAGGGTATATGAGCATCATTAATAACACTCTTTTGGACAGGCCCAGTAACGAGTGCTTGGCATTGATTGTCGAGACAAAGTTGAGCGGCGGCTTTGAGCGTTTCAACGATATACGCGGCATTGCTGACATCCAAGAGCCCACTAATTTCTTGCTTAGCGAGTTTAATAGGAAACACGTTGATAGTGCCGGGTTTATGGGCGCTAGAGGCTTGCCTTAGGTCTGCTTGTTGAATGTCGATGGAAAGGTTTAGTTTAGTAGCTCTACGGGCTAACAGGTTAGGGTCAGCGACAAAAATAAGCTCGCAGGGCCATGGTTTCTGGCAGATTTGCAGACAAATATCAGGCCCAATACCGGCAGGTTCGCCAGGTGTAATAACAATTCGAGGTAATGGCATGATTACATGATCACTGGATAAAAAAGATAATTAGTTATCCAAGCGATATTCAATGTAAGCATCATCCCTTAACTTAGTTAACCACGACTCAATCGCAGCATCTGCTTTACGTTTTTGAAGTTGAGAACGTGCTTGAGCTTCGCGCATCAGTTGGGTGTTATCTTGTTCCTCGCGACCTAACACTTGAATTAAGTGCCAGCCGAATTGGGTTTGTACAGGTTGGCTAATTTCATTGATCTCGAGTGTGTTCATGGCGGCTTCAAAAGCAGGCACCAGAGCACCGGGTTGCACCCAATTTAAGTCGCCGCCATTAATGGCTGACCCTCTATCTTCGGAGTTTGTTCTTGCTAATGCAGCAAAGTCTTCGCCGTTTTCAATACGCTGTTTAAGATTAAGCAATCGGTCCTGCGCAATTTGATCGGTAATCAATGCATTAATTTTAATAAGAATATGACGAACATGTGTTTTAGTAATCATTACCTTTTGTTGGCCACGTGTCCCAAACAGTTTAATAATATGGAACCCACTAGGGCTTTCAATAGGGTCTGAAAACTCATTGACTTGCATTTTTTCAACGAAGGGCGTTAATAATGACGGCATTTGCGCTAATTTCATCCACCCAAGGTCACCACCATCCAATGCATTGCTGGCGTCTGAATTTGCAATGGACAGCGTAGAGAATTTCTTTCCTTGTTTAAGGCTAGTAATAATTTTTTCGGCCTTGTTACGAGCGGTTGTTATTTGTTGTGGTGATGCGTTTTCAGGCGTAGCAATGAGGATATGTCCTAAATGATACTCTGTCGACTGATCTCCTTCGCTTTGTTCTAGGTAGTTTAGAAAACTGGCGACTTCTTGGTCTGAAACTTTAACTTCATGATGTACATAACTTGCTTGTACACGTCTGACTAACATCTGATCTCTAATTGAGTTCTTAAAAGACTTCAGCGTAACGCCATCTTTTTGTAGAACGTCTAAAAATTCTTCTGTTGAAAGTTTATTGGCGGCTGCGATACGTTGCATGGAGTCTTCGATTTCCGCGTCAGAGATTTTCATTGCACTTCGTCTAGCAATTTGTAGTTGTAGTTCGGTTTGTACCATACGGTCTAATACGCGTTTTTCAATATCGTCTCTTGATATTGAGGCACGTTGTTCAGCGGGTAGGCGTTGGTAGGTTTGTTTAACTTGCTCGTCTAATTGGCTTTTTAAAATAACGCCTTTATCAACAATGGCGACAATGCGGTTCATAGACTCTTGTGCGAAGACAGCAGGCGAAAGGAAGCTACATAGCACGATTGCATTAATAAAGAGAGCGCGATTAAGATTATTCATGATGGAAAGATTCACAAGTTAAAAGGGGCTTAAATAGAAGGTTAAAATAACATTTGGATTGCTATTATGTAACCTTCTATTTACTGTTGAGAGTGATTTTTCTGAACGTTATTGCTCGGGTATTTGGTAGCCTAATATGCCTTCTTCAAGGAAAGAGTCTAGTTTTTCACCAAAGCTGGTAAGGCCTTTTAGTTCAAATTGAAAGAAAATGCCTTCTTTAGCTTCTTCGTCTATTGCGTCGTTAACGTAGCGCCTAGCGATGACTCTTAAGCGCCAACAACAGGTGTCTTTCTCTAACCCTAAGAAGGTATCAAGTGCTAGGTTATGCTCTTGTGAGTAATTCCAGCGGCCAACCGTACTCCATTCTTTGCTAATTGGCCATTTGAATGATAAGTCGGTTTGTTCAATATCATTAGAGTTTCCTCTGAAGTCAGTAGTGCCTTCATAGCGTGAACGGTAGGTTGCGTTAAATAAACGATTTGCCCCATCTTGGTAGTGAAGACCCAGAGTTGCTTTTTCTGTTTTGCCAGCATGTGGGTCGTATTGCAAGGCTGAACGAGCGGACCATGTATCTGTGATTTTTGCGGAAACTTCTGTTACTAAGTCAGAAGTATCGTCGGTAATAGGCTTGTTGGTTGGTTTAAGTTGTACATCTAGGTCGTCAAAGTAAACAATGGAACCAATACTGGCTCTTAGGCGTTCATTACCCGTATTAGACTCAATAAAACGTGAAGTGACTGCTAAGGTAAGCTGGTTAGCGTCGGCTACTCTGTCAGCGCCGGAGAAACGGTTTTCTCTAAATAATTGATTAAAGCTAAAGTCATATTCAGAGGTATCAAACAATGGAATATCATCTTGGTCTTCATGGGGAACGTATAAATAATATACGCGTGGTTCCAGTGTTTGTATCATGCCACTGGCAAAATTAAGGTTTCTTTCAAAAAACAATCCAGAGTCTACAGAGAGTATTGGAAGCGTTCTACTTTGACCGCTGTTAATGGTGCTGGCTTGATCGCTCAGCCGATATTCGGTATGTCTTAGGCTTAGTCTAGGGGTTATAAAGCCACTGGCGTTTCTTAAAGGAACGCTAATGCCTGGGTGAAGGTCTACACGTTTGGCATCAACATCTGAACTATGGTCGAAGTAAACAAACTCATTGCGCATATCGACTTTAGCGATACCAAATACGTCTGTTTCACGTAAATTAAACAGCACCTGAGGTAAACGGCGATGAGGACGTGCGGTGCTAGAGAGGGATTCATCAATAGAGTCATAGTTATCTATTTTAGTGAGTAAGCTCCAGTGATCGGCACGGTAATTTAAACTGGCTTGGCTTTTTAGGTAACGGTTACTAGAGCTGATGAGGCTATTACCAAAATCTTCAAAATAATCATCATCGGAGATGTAGTTTAAGTCTATATCTGAGCTCAAACGAGATGTAATGGTTGATTGGTTTTGTAATGAAAATTGACCTCGTAAGTCGCTCGTCTCTGTATCGCTTAGAATTTCAGCAGATACCTGTCCTTCACTGCTACCTGTTAGGTAGCGAAATTCGCCTCCGAGCATAAACCCTCGGTTGCTCATGATGCGAGGAGTAATAGTTGCATCATAGTTTGGCGCAATATTCCAATAGTAAGGGAGAGAGAAATCAACGCCTGTTGTGTCAGAACTTCCAAAGGTCGGTGTCAAGACCCCAGATTGACGTCGGTCATCAATAGGGAAGCTAATGTAAGGCGTATAAAGCAATGGAATATCAAATACTTCAACCCATACGTCACGTCCAGTTCCGCGACCAGTTTCCTTGTTCAACTCAAGTGTTCTTGCCTGTAACTCCCAGTCACTAACACTCGGTGCGCAGGTGGTGTAAGTAACGTTTGTTGACTGGGTGATATTACGGTTAACCAGTGTTGTTGTTTGGGTGCTGCCGCGAGCGTGTGTGGTTTCAAGAATAAATTGGTTGTTTTTAAATTGCCCGGTATCCTTAGCAAGCTGTAGTTCAGCTTGGTCACTGTGCAAGGCGAAACCATTTTCTTGGTAGAAAACATCACCTGAAGCAGAGGCGCTTTCTTGTTGATTATTATATGTCAGTTGGTCGGCGGTAATAGATTGATCAGCACGATTAACCAAGACATCGCCGCTAAATTTGGCATTACTTTTATCAAGGACTTCGGCGTAGTCTGATTGTATGTTTACCTCAGAATTTAAACGATTTTGCTGAATGCTGTTTCTGCTTTCGCGAAGTGAGTCGGTAGTGACTTCACAAGTGTCCCAAGGGTCAACTTTAAGTTGCCTAACCATTTGATGAAACAGCGCATTATTTCTAACCCGGCCTGCATTATCATCATACAAGGCAATGCTCTGTCTATTATCTAGGGTGGCTACCATTGTAGAAGGCGCGCTGGTTTGTGAGCAGTCCCAAGTTCCATTCTCACCAGTTTTGCAATCCCATGAGCCAGTGTTTTTTAATGTTGTGACTTGAGTCTGAGTCGGTGCTTTTTTGTTTGTTTGTATGACTTTTGGTTGGCCAGCAACTCGAACCCTTGGAACAGAGGGGGGCGCTGGTTTATCAGTCGTGTTGTCTGCAACGGTTGTTTGATCCTTAGAGGGTTGTTGCGGACTATCTACTTTGGCACTTTTTTCAATCGGTTTGGTAGACGCGGAACAATCCCAGGTTTGACCATCATTCGCTAATTTACAATCCCACTGAGAGTTACTGAAACCAAATGCCTGGCTTGCCATCAATAAAAGCACTAGGGCTAAAAGAAAGTGTTTGTATGAGCAGATAATGGCTGAACCTTTTTGCTTGAGTCTAACGTAAGTTGTATAAAATCGCATAGAATGGTGCTTATCTTCAACGATAGCATGTAATTTTTTCGATATATTAACACGCAACTTTCGGTCTGCGTTAATTAGGTCTGATAGAGTATTTTTTATGGTAAGAGATGAGCGTAAGCAGCGTTTAATTAAATGGTTGTCGGGGGTTCTCTTAACCGATGATTTTAGTTGTGAGCCTGCTTCAAGTGATGCAAGTTTTCGACGTTATTTTCGGGTTAAATGTCAGGCACAATCTTTTGTTGTGATGGATGCGCCCCCTGCTCAAGAAGACTGTACCTCTTTTATCATGATAGCTGAGGTATTACGCGAAAACGGCATTTATGCACCGGAAATTTTTTACAAATCGCTTGAAGAAGGGTTTCTCATGCTCAGTGATTTAGGAACAGACAGCTATTTGGATAAATTGAACGAAATGTCTGTTAATGGGCTCTACCAAGATGCTGCGACTGTTCTACATAAGATGCATGCTATAGCGCTGAAAGAACTGTCAATTCCGCATTATGACTCTCAGTTGCTTCACAAAGAAATGGGCTTGTTTGATGAGTGGTTTATCAGTCAGCTATTAAGTGTAGAGTTATCATCTGAAGATAAGAAAACACTAGTGACTGTTAAAAACGCCTTAACAGGCTCTGCTCTCGAGCAGCCACAGGTTTTTGTACACAGAGATTACCATTCAAGAAACTTGATGGTGACACAGAAGAACAACCCAGGGGTGATTGATTTTCAAGATGCTGTTGTCGGGCCAATAAGCTACGACTTAGTCTCTTTATACAGGGATTGTTATATAAATTGGCCAGATGAAAAAATTTATGCTTGGCTGGATGCGTTTCTACAACAACGTAAGCAACGTGGTTGTAGCGATGATTTTGACTCGCTTCGTTTTTACCAATGGTTTGATTGGATGGGTGTTCAACGACATATGAAAGCAGTAGGTATCTTTTCTCGTTTGCTATTAAGGGATGGTAAAAAAGGCTACTTAAAGGATATACCGCGCACACTGGCGTATATAACCCGTGTGTGTTCACGTTATGAAACATTAAAACCATTAGCAGATTTGATTAATAAGTACCAATTAATGAAGAGATTTACAACGCTTCAACAAGAGCGTGAAGAAGCATGAAGGTCATGATTTTAGCGGCAGGTCGAGGCGAAAGAATGGGCCGCTTAACCGACAATTGCCCGAAACCGCTGCTTGAAATTTCGGGTCAGCCGTTAATTGTGCATCACCTATTGGCGTTAAAATCGCAAGGTTTTAATGACTTTGTTATTAATGTGGCCTATTTGGGCGATCAAATAAAAACGGCCTTAGGAAAAGGGGAGCAGTGGGGCGTTCACATTGAATATTCAGATGAAGGCGATAACGCCTTAGAAACAGGCGGTGGGGTTTTTAGGGCCTTGCCTTTATTAGGTGATGAACCGTTTTTATTGGTCAATGCGGATGTATGGACTGATTTTCCATTCCAGCGTTTAAGAAAAAAGACAGTGAAAGATATTCATCTGGTGCTTGTTAATAACCCTGATCATAATCAACACGGTGATTTTTGCTTGCTGGATGGCGAGCAAAAAAATCAAGACAGTCAACGTTATACCTACAGTGGAATCGGCGTGTTTAGCCGCGCTGTTTTTGAACAGCAAACAGAGTGTGTTTTTCCTTTAGCACCGATTATTCGTCAGTTTATAGCACAAGGGCGAGTGAGCAGCGAGCTTCATCGGGGGGAGTGGGTTGATGTAGGAACACCGGAAAGGCTTGCTGAGTTGGCGTTAAAGCTTAAACAGCGTTAACGCCACTCAAACGTTAGGCTAGTCGATGACCCCGGAGGCTTGTTGATCGGCATGGTAAGAAGAGCGAACCATCGGTCCACTGGCGACGTGTGAAAAGCCCATCTCTTTGCCCAGTTTGGCTAATTCATCAAACTCTTCTGGGGTGACATAACGTTCCACAGCTAAATGCCCTTGGCTAGGTTGTAAGTATTGGCCTAATGTCAGCATGTTACATCCATGCGCGCGTAAATCTCGCATTACCGCTAAGGTTTCTTCGTTGGATTCCCCTAAACCAAGCATAAGTCCCGATTTAGTTGGAATATCAGGGTGGGCGTCTTTGTAACGCTTTAATAAATCAAGCGACCACTGATAGTCTGAGCCGGGGCGCGCTTTTTTATATAAACGTGGAACGGTCTCTAGGTTATGATTAAAAACATCTGGTGGTGTTTGCGCTAATATGTTGACCGCGATATCCATACGGCCCCTAAAGTCAGGGACTAGCACTTCAACTTGTATAGTAGGGTTTTTTTCACGCACGGCACTAATACATTGGGCAAAATGGTCGGCGCCACCATCACGTAAATCATCACGGTCTACCGATGTAATGACCACATAACGGAGCTTCATATCTTTAATGGTGTCGGCGAGTTTTTGTGGTTCATCTTTATCTAGCGGGTTTGGCCGACCATGAGCAACGTCACAAAATGGGCAGCGCCGCGTACAGATATCACCCATAATCATAAAGGTGGCGGTGCCATTATTAAAACATTCGCCAAGGTTTGGGCAAGCCGCTTCTTCACAAACGGAATATAAACCGTGTTCACGAAGAGCCTTTTTTATGGCGTTAACGCGGTTTCCACTGGGTACTTTTGCACGTATCCATTTGGGTTTGCGTAAAATGTCAGCTTTTTTCTCAACTTTAATCGGAATGCGAGCCAACTTTGCTTCACTGCGTTGATGTGTTTCGGGCGTAGCGCGAGAGGGCGCTTTTAAAGTATCAGTATCGTGTGACATAGTGTTAAACGTGTAGTGTATTGGGGCCGAGTATTAATTGGGAATAATTGAGTTGTTCTTTTAATTCATGCAATAAAACGGCTGAAAAGTCTGCAGTAGTGCATTTTACGCCATGTTTGGATAATTGGGTAACTTCGAGACCTTTATAACCACAGGGGTTAATAAAGCTGAAGGGTGTTAGGTCCATATCAACATTTATGCTGAGTCCATGATAACTACAGCCTTTTTTTACCCGTAAACCTAAGGAAGCAATTTTTTTATCATTAAGATAGACGCCCGGCGCATCTATTTGTGCAGCAGCCTTTAATCCGTATTTCTTTAACCCTGAGATAGTAATATTTTCGAGCACATCAACCAGTGCACGAACACCTATTCCTAGGCGGCGTAAATCCAATAAAACGTACATGACCAATTGCCCAGGTCCGTGATAGGTGACTTGACCGCCACGGTCTGTTTGAATAATAGGAATATCACTGGCACTCAAGACGTGTTCGGGTTTACCGCTCACCCCTTGGGTGAAAACAGAGGGGTGTTCAACAAACCAAATTTCATCATGTGTTTCGCCGGTACGATCAATGCAAAAGGCTTTCATCGCTTCCCAGGTTGCTAGGTAGTCCTGCTTGTTAAGCTGACGAATAACTAATGGTAAATCTGGGGGTGTTGTGTCAATGCTCACAGAGACATTAAAACGTGTTCGCAGTCTGTTAAGTCCTGATAAATGGCATCCATTTGCTGTTTATTTTGAGCAGTAAGGGTGATGCTAACAGACACGTATTTTTTAGATTTACTGAATTTCGACGATACCGCATTTTCACTCAGATCAGGCGCGTGGCGACGCACAATCTCGACAACGATTACGTCAAACTCAATGTTTGATAGCCCCATTGTTTTGATGGTGAACTCACAAGGGTAGTCCATTAATGCATTATGTTGATCGTCTGGGTTATCAGTCATTTTACTGGTTTCTCAATTGGTTCTTAAATTGACTATAGCTGGTTGAGACTTGTTGCCATAAATTCCCCGGTTGTCCGTTGCCGACCGCTTGGCGGTTTAATTTAACTACAGGCATAATTTCTTTGGTAGAGCTGGTTAACCAAATTTCATCAGCATCAAACAGTTGTTGTTCTGATATTTCTTGCTCAATGCATGAAATGCCTTCTTTGATAGCAAGCTCTAAAACAAGATCACGTGTAATGCCGGGCAATAAATGATGGCTTTTGGGTGGCGTAATAAGTTGCTGGTCTTTAACGATAAACAAGTTACTAGCAGACCCTTCGGTTGCAAAACCATCACGTAATAAAATAGCCTCAGTACAACCTTGATCACTGGCTTGTTGCTTCAATAATATATTGCCAAGTAAGGCGACGGATTTTATATGGCACCAATCCCAGCGAATATCATCTAAAGTGATAGCGTTAATGCCGTTAGCAATAGAATCGAGACTCTTGGGGTCTATTGTTTGGCACATTGCAAAAGTTGTTGCGGAGTACTCAGTTGGCAATTGGTGATCACGGTTTGTGCCAGCACCACGTGTTACTTGAACATAGACCGATTGGTCAGATTGCGTATGCGGTGAAACCAGTTGGGAGAGTGTTTTTGTCCATTGTTGATCACTCATGACCGGTTTCATGCGAATAGCGGCTAAGCTACTATTGAGGCGGTCTAAGTGCTGTTGAAGGCGAAAAAGCTTGCCGCCGTATGCAGGAATAACTTCATACACACCATCGGCAAATAAAAAACCACGGTCTAATACAGAAACGTTAGCCTCAGCTAGTGGCAGAAATTGGCCATTAAGGAAAACATCAGTTTTGTGCGACACCATCAATTCTCCTACTCAAGCAATAACAATGCTTCATCTTTTAGGATGTCCATAAATGACCCTTCCGGAATATCTTGTAAAGCAATGAGTGGGCGTTTGGCAATAATGTCACCTTTAAGTTGAATAACCGCGTTGCCAACAAGTTGGCCTTTTTTTATGGGTGCAATCAGCTGGGGGTTTAACTCTAGGCTCGCATCTAATGATTTATATTCATTGCGAGGAATAGTCAGGTAAAGCTCTTTCGCCAAGCCTACTGGTAAAGATTTAATCGCGCCTTTCCAGACGCGGGTGGTGGTTAGTGATTGTTGTGCTTTATACAGCAAGTGAGTTTTATAAAAACGGTAACCATAATTCAGCAAGGCCTGATTGATATCATTTCGTGCAGCTACGCTGTCTGTGCCCATAACGACAGAAATTAAACGCATATTGTCGCGAACAGCAGATGAAACTAAACAATAACCAGCGTCCTCTGTATGCCCTGTTTTAACGCCGTCTACTGTGCTATCACGCCATAACAGCTTGTTTCTATTTTGTTGAGTAATACCGTTAAAAGAAAATGATTTGATCGCATTTATTTTATATAACTCGGGAGACTCAATGATTAAGGCGCGAGTTAGAACTGAGAGGTCTCTAGCGGTAGTGTAATGCTGTTCGTCGGGCAGACCAGAACTATTAGTAAAGTGGCTATTTTTCATGCCAAGGTCTTTAGCAACTTGGTTCATTAATTGTGCAAAAGTTGATTCATCCCCTGCGATATGTTCGGCTAATGCAACAGTGGCATCGTTACCTGATTGCACAAGCATTCCGTGAATTAAATCATCGACCGTAACGAATTTATTAACTTCCACAAACATTCTAGAACCAGGAGTTCGCCATGCTTTTTCACTAATACGAACTTGATCGTCTAAATTCAAATTTCCATGGTTTAGTTCACGAAAGACAATTAACGCAGTCATGATTTTTGTCATGCTGGCGGGGGCTAGTTTTAAATCAGGGTCTTTAGAGGCTAAAACTGTTCCACTGTGAAAGTCGGTCAGGTGGTAGCTTCTCGCTTTTAAATTTGGGGCGGAAGGAATAGGTAACGCGATGGCTTGAGAAGAGAGAAAAAAGCTCAGCAGCAGGATAATTCTTTTCATATTAATGCAATGTTAGGTATTAGGGTAACGATAAGCTCGGATTATATCATGCAAAACGTATCATTAAGGGCTAGGAGGAAGGCTGTTTTAGCTGGCTTATTTAGAGGTATAAAAAGTGCTCTTATAGCCTAACTCGTAAAGTTTTGATCTTGTTGAGTCGGCACTTTTCATTCGTATATAAGGGCCGACACGCACAAAATACAAGGGTTTTGACGTGCTACCACCAGACTCTATGGTGACTGGGGTTTTTAGTAAATTGGTCAATTCATACTTGAGTTTATTGGCATTTTCTTCAGAGCTAAAGGCCCCCGCTTGAATAAATAACAAACCCTTTTGTTCAGTAGAGGGTTGGGGTGGCTGAACAGTATACCTTAAGGTGAGGTCGCTTTTTGGTGCGGCAGGTGGCTCATCTAAAGAGGTTGAAAGATAGGTGTGAGGGTCGAGGGCTTTGATTTCTACCATTGATGTGCCGTTTTTAAGGGTGCCGAGTTTAGCGGCAGCGGCATACGATAAATCTATAATTCGTTCATCATGAAAAGGGCCACGGTCATTAACGCGAACAATGATTTTTTTGCCATTAGAAAGATTAGTGACTTCGACATAGGTTGGGATAGGCAGGGTTTTATGCGCGGCAGTCATTGCATACATATCGTAGGTTTCACCGTTCGAAGTTTTATTGCCATGAAATTTAGTGCCGTACCAAGAGGCGAGGCCGCGTTGAACAAAGTTTTTACTGGACGCTTGTACGTAATACTTTTTGCCAAAAACTTCATAGGAGCTGGGGTTGCCTCCACGGCTCTTAGCTTCTATTTTAGGGATCGCATCTGGGGTTAGTTCAATACCGGCAGGGTGAACGGATGGGGCGCTATCGGTAACGAAAGGTTGTTGGCTTGTGCAGCCTATTAAAAAGTAAGCAGACAAGCAGCATAATAAAAAAAAGTGAAGGCGGATCATGTGTTATTTATAAAGCCCTTTTTAATTTCTTGACCAAGTTGATAAACGGCCATTGCGTATAAGTGACTATGGTTGTAGCGGGTGATGACATAAAAATTATGAAATGTTAGCCAAAATTCCGATTGGTCTTTTTGTTTAAGTTCCAATAATCTGACGATAGTGTCATCTGCAAGATTAGGTGGTGTTTGCACCTGATGTTCAGCCAGTTGTTTTAAGGTGTTCTTTGGTTTGAGTGAACGATTGAGTAAGGTTTTATAAGCATCACCTGTAACGTTAGTTTGTTGTGTGACTAGGTCTGTGTTTTTCCAACCATGTCTTGAAAAGTAATTGGCCACGCTGTTAATGATATCAGCCTGGCTATTCCACAAGTCCCGCTTGTTATCGCCATCACCATCAACAGCGTAAGCACGGTAGCTGCTTGAAATAAATTGAGACTTCCCCATGGCTCCAGCATAAGACCCTTTGGGTTCATAAGGGTCAAAGCCTTCTTCACGACACAGTAATAAGAAATGCTCTAACTCACGTTGAAAGAACTTAGCGCGTTTTGGAAAATGAAAACCAAGGGTTGTTAGGGCATCGAGGACTTTATAAGACCCTGTGTTGCCACCATAACGTGTTTCAACACCAATAATGGCGACAATGATTTCTGCTGGTACGCCATATTTTTCGGTGGCGGCATCCAATAGGTCTTTGTTTTCTTTCCAGAATTTTATACCGCCATTAATGCGATTAGGTTTAAGAAAAATATTACGGTAACTGTGCCACTCTAGGCGTTTCTCCGCCGGTGATGACATGGCTTTTAAGATGCTTTCTTTAACAACCGATTTATTTAATAAGGTTGTTAATTCGTCACGATTAAATTGGTGCTCTTCGACCATTTTTTCAATAAAGTCGTGATAAAGGCTAGGGTTGCTAGGCGACGACGATGTTGAGGCGCAAGCACTAATAGAGACTAGCGTTAATAGAAGGGTTAATGCTAATCGAAAAGAAAAAAGTTTTATGTTGCGCATCGTTTGTCCTTAAGAAGAAAGTAATTTTCGATGAGTATGTATCGACATTAATATGCCAAATCCAAGTAATAATGTCACCATTGATGTACCGCCATAACTCACTAGAGGTAAGGGTACACCAACGACTGGCAAAATACCCGTGACCATCCCGACGTTTACAAATAAATAGATAAAAAATGTTAGCGATAAGCTACCTGCAAGCAGTCGTGAAAAGGTGTCTTGTGCCTGAATCGCAATGTAAATGGAGCGGATGAAAATAATCAAATAAATGGTTAATAAGCCGACACAACCCATCAAGCCAAATTCTTCAGAGAAGACGGCAAAAATAAAATCGGTAGAACTTTCGGGTAAAAACTCTAGGCGTGCTTGCGAGCCATGCATCCAGCCTTTGCCATTGATACCACCTGAGCCAATGGCGATTTTTGATTGAATAATGTGGTAACCAGCCCCTAATGGGTCTTCTTCTGGGCTCAAAAAGGTAAGAACCCGTTGTTTTTGATAGTCTTTCATAAAACTCCATAGAACAGGGGCGAGTCCTGCGCCAGTTGCTATGACGCCGATGATGATCTTCCATGAAATGCCGGCAAGAAACAGCACGGTTAATCCCGAGCTGGCTATTAAGATAGCGGTACCGAGGTCAGGTTGTTTGGCAATTAAGACGGTAGGGATAGCTATAAAAACAGTGGCGAGACCGACATGTTTGTGACTGGGAGGTAGTCGCCGTTCTGCTAGGTACCAAGCCACCATCATGGGGGTTGCCAGTTTCAGTAATTCAGAGGGTTGAAAGCGAAAGAAGCCTAGGTCTAGCCAACGTTGAGCGCCTTTCCCCATATCACCAACAAATAACACGCCCAGTAATAAGAGCGTGCCGAGAAAAAATAACCAAGGAGCAAACATTTTTAACGCATGAGGTGGCACTTGAGCAATGATAAACATGGCAAAAAAGGCAACAGCTAATCGAGTGGCTTGCCTGTTTAATAATCCAATATTTTGGTGTTCGGCGCTCATCAAAATAAGAATGCCAATAGACGATAAGAGGGCCAGTAGAATGAGCAAGGTGAGGTCAATATGCAATCGCTGAAAGAGGCTCTCTTTGCGATGATGATAGAGGCTCATTTGTGAGGCTTTTTGGAAAGACCAATTCATGGGGTAACTTGTATATATTGATCGAAAATAGAACGGGCAATAGGCGCAGCAACGGAGCCACCATGACCACCGTTTTCTACCACGATAGCAACGGCTAATTGAGGCTCACGTGCGGGTGCAAAAGCGATAAAAAGGGCATGGTCTTTGAGGTGTTCTTGCACATTTTCCTCATCATATTTTTCATCTTGTTTGATGGTAAACACTTGAGCAGTTCCCGTTTTGCCAGCTATTTTGTAGGGCGCACCTTCGCTAATTTTTCGAGCAGTGCCACGCGTACCGTTAACGACATCATACATGGCATCAATAATGGTATTCCAATGCTGAGGGTTATTTAATGTAATTGGCGGGGTGGTTGATGTTTGCTGAGGCTTATCATTAATTTTAGCAACGAGTGATGGAATATGTGTGGAGCCTTTGTTAGCAATAAGAGCCGTTGCATGGGCTAACTGAAGGGGTGTGGTTAAATTGAAACCTTGCCCTATGCCAGCAATCAATGTCTCGCCAGGATACCAGACCTGATTTCGTGTGCGTTTCTTCCACTCTCTTGAGGGCAATAAGCCCGATCTTTCGCCCAGAATGTCAATGCCTGTTTTTTGCCCAAAACCAAATTTTTGCAGAAAGTCATGCATCCGATCAATTTTTAACTCATGGGCCAATATATAGTAATAAACATCGCACGACTGAACGATTGAGTCATGAAGCGTGGTCATACCATGCCCAGTTTTTTTCCAATCACGGTATTTATGTGTTTGTTTGGGTAGTTGATAGAAGCCTGGGCAGAAGATTCTTTGATGTGGGTGAACGGTTTTGTAATCGAGGCCGGCGAGCGCTAAAAATGGCTTTAAGGTAGACCCTGGGGGATATTGCCCTCGAAGAAAGCGGTTAAATAAAGGGCGTTTTGAAGAGTTTTGTAATTGGCTGTATGAGGCTTGATCGATACCTTTAGCAAACAAGTTAGCATTGAAGCCTGGTTTGCTCACCAAGGCGCGAACTGCGCCAGTACGAGTATCTATTGCGGCAACACTTCCGGTGTAATCACCGAGTGCGTCGTGAGCGATTTTTTGTAGCTCAATATCTAGATTCAAAGTTAGATCGCTACCTGATAATGGTGGTGTGTAGCTGAGGACTTTTAATGATCTGCCTTGTGCTGTGTTTTCGGTTTGCTGGTATCCAACATAACCATGTAATTCAGTTTCGTAAGTTCTTTCAATGCCGGTTTTTCCAATAAATCGAGTCCCTCGGTAGTTGGCTGGCTCAATAGTTTTCAGCTCTTGTTCATTAATGGCGCCGACATAACCCACTACATGTGCGGTTAGCTCAGGGAAAGGGTAGTGTCTTAATGGACGTGCCTGTATGTCAACACCGGGAAATAAGTGACGGTTGGCAGAAAAAATAGCCACTTCCTGATCGTTTAATCGATTTCTAATGGAGACGCTAGCGAAGCGTTTTTGCTGTTTTCTACGTTTTTCAAATAACGCCAGTTCATCTTTAGAAATGGGTAATAAGGCGCTCAAGCGTTCGAGGGTGTTCGCAAGGTCTGGCGTTTGTTCCGGTACTAATTCAAGACTATAAGTAGGGTTGTTTTCAGCAAGAACGCGACCTTTTGTATCGAAAATTAAACCACGAACAGGACTAATAACTGATAGTTTTACGCGGTTATTTTGAGCGAGGTCTACATACTTCTCATGTGTTGCAATTTGTAAATAGGTAAGACGGGCAATCAGCGCAAAAAATAAAATAAGAACAAAAACGATCAATGTGGTGGCTCGCAATAGGAAAAGGCGATTTTCCTGGAGTGAGCTCTTGAGGTCGAAGCGAGTGTTCATGTGAGGTTACTGTACTTTAAAGTGTCTTCTGATGAGGCGTAAGACAGCAAATATAGCAGGCCATACCAGCGCGCTAAAAAGAACTTGAAGCCCATGTTGGTAAGTATACTCAATGTGAACAATAAAGTGGTTAAGCCATAAAGAGAGTAGTTTTATGCACCCTAAGAACATTAAAATAAGCGTAGATTGTTGCCACACAGGATAATTTCTTAGGCGTGAATAAAGAGAGTGGCTAAAAAAAGAAGCGGTACTGAATATTAGCGCATTTTGTCCGAGCAAACTGCCTGTTAAAACATCGAACAGTAGGCCGGTTGAAAAACCAGTCAAGATACTAACTTTATGCGGTAAAGCGATGCTCCAGTAGATTAATGTTAGCAACGTCCAGCTGGGCATTAATATAGCCAAATGGTCAGGCCAAGGTGCAATGCTAAGGGCCATGGAAAAAAATAAAGTTAAGCCAATGATGGTACCGCCAGAGGATTTAGCGTGCATTGTCTGTGGGTACTTCTGGTTCTTCAGGGGCGCCTGATAAAATAGGAATGGGCTGTTGTTGGCTCCATACCAATAAAATGTCACGAGTGCTGTCTATTTTGGCGACAGTTTTAGCCTCGGCATGCATGAAAGCTTCTCCTGGCAGCGGGGCCAGTTTGGTGACGGTGGCAACAGGGTAACCAGATGGGAAAACACCGCCCAGTCCAGATGTCGTTAATAAATCGCCTATCTTGATGTCAGCATTATGGGGTAGGTATGGTAGCGTTAATGTATTTTTTAGTCCGCTACCAGAGGCAATGGTTCTTAAGCCTGTTCGGTTTATTTCAACAGGTATAGCATGATTGGGGTCAGTAATCAGGATGATAGACGAAGTGAGCGGGTGAACGTTGGTAATCTGACCGAGTACACCGTCTTCGTTGAGGGCGGCTTGTCCTTTATAAAGGTCGAAACGACTGCCTTTATCAATCACAATATTGGTTGTGTTTGGGTGTTGGTTTACTTTAATAAGAGACGCTGAAATAAATTGTTCTCCAATTTTGAATGAAGACTCCAATAAGCTATGCAACCGGGTATTTTCTGTTTCAAGCGCCTCAAATTTTTGCAGTTTGACTTTAAGAAATAATAACTCATCTTTTAGGCGTTGATTTTCGTCAGCTAATTCAGATAACTCTGTTGTGCTTTCAGTCAGCCAGGCATAGAGCTGGCTAGGCAGGTCCACAACGATGAGAACAGGGTGAACGATAAAAGAAAGGCTGTCTTTAAGGCGCGTGAGTTGGTTCGTTTGCTGTGCAAGTAGCAAAAGCAAAATAGAAATAACGGCGGCGGCAATATAGCGTGTGCTGGTAGCAGGACCTTTTGAGAAAATTGGTTTTATGGCGAATAACCTCTTATTCTTACTCTAATGCAAACGTATTAGGCCCTTTTTCATTGATCAACTCTAGTACTTTGCCCCCACCTCGCGCAACGCAAGTTAGAGGGTCGTCAGCTGTGCGAACAGGTACGCCTGTTTCTTCATGGATAAGCTCATCTAAACCATACAGTAATGCACCGCCACCGGTTAGCACAATGCCATTTTCAGCAACGTCAGCGCTTAGCTCTGGGGGAGTTTGCTCGAGAGCTTGTTTCACAGCACTAACAATGGCGGTAACAGGTTCTTGTAATGACTCTAAAATTTCATTGCTGTTAAGCGTAAAGCTTCGGGGAATGCCCTCTGCTAGGTTTCGACCCGTAACGGTCATTTCCTTAACTTCATTCGCTGGGTAAGCTGAGCCAATCGTGTGTTTAATTCTTTCGGCGGTCGATTCACCGACGATAGTGCCGTAATTACGTCGAACGTAATTGATAATCGCTTCGTCAAAACGGTCACCACCAACGCGAATTGACTCCGAGTAGACGATACCATTGAGTGATAAAACGGCGATTTCTGATGTGCCGCCACCAATATCTAACACCATGGAGCCGCGTGCCTCATCTATCGGTAAGCCTGCACCAACTGCCGCTGACATTGGCTCCTCAATTAAATATACTTCACGTGCACCAGCACCTGATGCCGATTCTCGAATGGCTCTTCGTTCAACTTGAGTAGAGCCACACGGTACGCAAATAAGCACACGAGGACTAGGGCGTAGAAATTTACCTTCATGTACTTTATGGATAAAGTACTGAAGCATTTTTTCAGTGATAGTAAAGTCGGCAATAACACCGTCCTTCATTGGGCGAATCGCGGTGATATTACCAGGTGTTCTACCCAGCATTGCTTTTGCTTCGCTGCCGACAGCGGCAAAGCTTTTTTCGCCACGCACTTTATCTTCTCGAATGGCAACAACAGAGGGTTCATCTAGCACAATGCCTTTGCCAAGTGCATAGATTAGTGTGTTCGCTGTGCCCAAATCGATGGATAAATCGTTGGAAAACATGCCGCGTATTTTTTTAAACATGAATTTTATAAATGTAGGTGGTGAGAATTTTGTACTTTAACAACCCTTTACCTCTTTGGGCAAGGCGCGAATTGTGTTAATTTGCACTGTTTTAAAGTATGAATAAAACAAGGGGGTTATTTTATGCCAATTCAGTCAGAAGATGTACTGAAAATCGCACACTTGGCGAGGCTCGGTATTCAGCACGAGCAGCTTGAGTCATATGCGTCAGACTTGTCGAATATAATGCTGTTAGTTGAGCAAATGAATCAAGTTGATACAACTGATATTGAACCTATGGCCCACCCACTTGATCAGTTTCAACGTTTACGGGCGGATGTGGTATCAGAAAGCAATCAACGTGATATTTTGCAGGACAATGCGCCATCTATTGAAGACGGTTTGTTTTTAGTGCCGCGAGTGATCGATTAGTCGCCCTTTAACGAGGCGGTGTCATATTTATTAAAACAAAGGCTTATAGCGATAAGCATATATGTCTTTTAAACAGTATTGGTAATCAATGTATAACAAATCATTAAAAGAACTGTCCAGCGACCTTCACAACAAACAAATATCCAGTGTTGAGCTTAGTCAATACTTTTTGGAGCGTATCAATCGATACGATGGGGCGTTAAATAGCGTCATTACATTAAATGAAGACGGCGCATTACTTGCAGCTCAACAGGCGGATCAACTAATTGCATCAGGGGATGCCGGCTTGTTAACGGGGATTCCTTTGTTACATAAAGATATCTTTTGTACACAAGGCTTACGAACAAGCTGTGGCTCAAAGATGCTGGATAATTTTATTGCCCCTTATTCGGCAACAGCGGTTAGTAAATTAGAACAAGCTGGTGCGGTGATGTTGGGTAAAACCAATATGGATGAGTTTGCGATGGGCTCGTCAAATGAGACCAGTTTTTATAGTGGAGTAAAAAACCCTTGGGATTTGGAAACGGTTCCAGGTGGCTCATCGGGTGGATCAGCAGCGGCGGTAGCGGCACGTTTGGCGCCGTTGGCTAGTGGTACAGATACAGGGGGATCGATCCGTCAGCCAGCAGCTTTTTGTGGGGTGACGGGCATTAAACCAACCTATGGCCGTGTGTCACGTTACGGCATGATTGCGTTCGCCTCTAGTTTGGACCAAGGTGGTGCGATGGCGAAATGTGCTGAAGATGCAGCGATCATGCTACAAGCGATGTCTGGTTTTGATGAGAGGGATTCAACCAGTGTTGATAGACCCGTTGATGATTTGTTAAGCGGCTTGGGTGACTCGATCAAAGGCTTGACCGTTGGCTTGCCCAAAGAGTTTTTTACCGATGATCTTGATAGTGATATTCGAGAAAAAGTAGAAGAAGCGGTTGATACCATTCGGTCTGCAGGGGCACATGTGAAAGAAATTAGCCTACCGAATATTAACCTATCAGTGCCTGCTTATTATGTGGTTGCCCCCGCTGAATGTTCTGCTAATTTGTCTCGTTTTGATGGTGTTCGATTTGGGTATCGCTGCGAATCGCCAAAAGACTTAGAGGATCTTTATAAGCGTTCGCGTGGAGAGGGGTTTGGTGACGAGGTAAAACGAAGAGTTATGATTGGCGCTTATGTTTTGTCTGCGGGGTATTACGATGCGTATTATAAAAAAGCTCAACAAGTTCGTCGTTTGATTCAACAAGATTTCGTAGAAGCGTTTAAAGAAGTAGATGTGATCGCTAGTGCAACAGCACCTTCTGTTGCCTTTAAATCAGATGAGAAGAAGGGAGACCCTGTTTCAATGTATCTTTCAGATATTTTTACCATTGGTGTTAATTTAGCAGGCTTGCCTGGAATGTCAGTGCCGTGTGGTTTTGTGGAGAACAAGCCGGTAGGTATGCAGTTGATAGGAAATTATTTTGAAGAGTCTCGCTTGTTAAATGTAGCGCACCAATATCAACAACTGACTGACTGGCATCTTGCGGTGCCGGCTGGATACGAGCAGGAGGTATAAGGATGCAGTGGGAAACAGTTATAGGTCTTGAAATTCATGCTCAGTTAGCGACTCAATCTAAAATTTTCTCGGGTGCTTCAACGGCTTATGGCGCAGAACCTAATACGCAGGCTTGTGCGGTGGACCTTGGTTTACCGGGTACATTGCCGGTGTTGAACGAGCAGGCCGTTCGTTTTGCGGTGAAATTTGGTTTGGCCATTGGTGCGCATATCGCTCCATATTCAGTGTTCGCACGGAAAAACTATTTTTATCCTGACTTGCCTAAGGGTTATCAAACAAGTCAATTTGATAAGCCGATTGTTGGTTTAGGGCGGTTAGATATAGAGGTGGATGGTAAAACAAAAACAATAGGTGTTACGCGGGCTCATTTAGAAGAAGATGCGGGTAAATCGTTGCACGAAGACTATCATGGGATGACGGGAATAGATTTAAATCGAGCAGGAACACCGTTGCTTGAAATTGTTTCTGAGCCGGATATGCGCTCTGCCGCAGAAGCAGTAGCGTATGTTAAAAAACTACATACTCTTGTGCAGTATTTAGGAATTTGCGATGGCAATATGCAGGAAGGTTCTTTTCGTTGCGATGTTAATGTATCAGTCAGACCAGTAGGGCAAGAAGCCTTTGGAACCCGTGCAGAGATAAAAAACTTAAACTCATTTCGTTTTATTGAAAAAGCCATTGCACATGAGGTTGAGCGCCAAATTGATGTGATCGAAACAGGCGGACAAGTGGTTCAAGAGACTCGTTTGTATGATGCTAATAAAGATGAGACACGCTCTATGCGTTCTAAGGAAGAAGCGAACGACTATCGATACTTCCCGTGTCCTGATTTATTACCAGTCGAAATCACAGCAGAGTTGTTGGATGAAGTGCGTAATGACTTGCCAGAATTACCTGCGGCTAAAAAACAACGTTTCCAACAGCAGTATGGTTTAAGTGAGTATGATGCCGACGTATTAACAACACAACGGGCGATGGCAGATTACTACGAAGATGCTGTTAACTTTTCAGATGGAGAGGCGAAGCTTGTTGCTAATTGGGTGATGGGCGAATTGAGCGCAAACTTGAATAACAATAATTTAGATATCCAGCAAAGTCCCTTGAGTGCTGAACGATTAGGAGGCTTGGTTAGACGCATTGCAGATAAGACAATTTCTGGAAAAATCGCTAAGCAAGTCCTTGAGTTTATGTGGAATAGTCAGGATGTTGCAGACGACGTGATTGAGCGAGAAGGTTTGAAACAAATTTCTGACACAGGTGCCTTAGAAAAAATGATTGATCAGCTAATGGCTGATAACGCTCAGCAAGTTGAGCAATATAGAGCCGGTAAAACAAAAATGATAGGCTTCTTTGTTGGTCAGTTGATGAAGCAAACCCAGGGTAAGGCGAACCCACAAGAATTAAATAAATTGCTGGAAAGTAAACTAAAAGGGTAGTTTCTCTTAAAGTGTTACGTTAATTATTAGAATAAATAGCAAGGATGTTATGAGTATATTGAAGGCGTTGAGTGTTTTTATTATCGCGTTATGGTTGGCTGCCTGTGGCCACGCGACTAAAAATGGCGTGGAACCAACTCAAGAAGGGCTGGCGACTAAGACTTTGTCAGCAGAGGAAGCGGAAGTTGAGCAGCAGGTTGCGCGTATATCTGAAGAACTAAAAGATGAACCAACGGTTAAAGACTGGTTGTTAGTCGGCGATGGAAACATGTATTTGAAAAGATATGATGAAGCTGTTTCAGCTTACAGAGAAGCATATATATTGAGCGACTATGCAGAGGAGCCCAAAAGAAAACTAAAACGAGCAATGTTTTTGGCAACGATAGCGTTAAGTAAATAGCCAATAAGGGATAACCCGGTCTGGTTGTTATTCCTCAACCATTCTTAGGGTTATCTCAACAATATTTTCATCGTGTAATAATTTGAAACAGCGCATCTCTAAGACACCTTTGGTGTTTAGCGAAATAATTAAATAATAGGCTTCGGGGTGTGAAGGCATTTCAGTATCGCTTATTGAAGGCCTAGCGGGTGCGGTGGGGTGCGAGTGGTAGATAGCAAAAACCTCTTCATCCTTATCGCGGATTTCTTTCATTACGCTGATTTGTTCTTCAGGCGCCATTAGAAAACGCTTGCTAGGTGTTTCAGCTATATTTTGAACAGGATGGCAGGTGTACTGCCCCGTTTTGTTTTTACTGATAAAACCACAGACCTCGAGGTGTTCTGATAATTGTGCGTTATGAAGTAATTCATTAACGAGTTTTCTTGGTAAGACAATTTCTTTTTCGTGCATTTTTAACCCTAATGTTTATGGTTTTGTGCCTAATGTTGCCCGAACGTGCCCTTGAATATCTTGGAAATGTTGGGTTGATTTAAATCCGTACAATTCTAACAAGTTTTTGACCAAAGTGCCTTGCTGAAAGCCATGCTCAAACAAGATAAGTCCGTTGTGTTTAAGGAAAGACTTTGCTTGCGAGGTAATATGCTCAAGATCCTGTAGGCCTTCGTGTTGAGCAATCAATGCCGAAGAGGGTTCAAAACGAAGGTCGCCTTCTAAAAGGTGAGGGTCATTTGGGCAAATATAAGGTGGGTTACTTATTATTAAATCAAACCTCGTATTGGGCACTGTTTCAAACCAATCGCTACGCAAAAACTGAATATTGTGGACCTTATGTTGCAGGGCATTTTTTTCAGCAATCGCTAAGGCCTTTTGGCTGTTATCAACGGCTGTCACCGAGGCGTTTGGAAACTCTAATGCCAAGGTGATAGCGATGGCGCCGCTACCAGTCCCTAAATCTAATACTGAGAAATATTGGTCGGTAGCGAACGTTTCGTGGGTAATTTCTATGAGTAGCTCGGTGTCGGGTCGAGGAATTAAGACGTCTTTTGAAACGATAAATCGTCGTGACCAAAACTCTCGTTCGCCAACTAAGTAAGCGATCGGCTGCCCTTTTTGTCGCTGTTTAACAAGTCGCTGAAACCTGTCCAGCTTCTCGGTAGTTAGAAGCTCGTCAGGCCAAGCTCTAAAATAGCTACGGTTTTTATTCAGTACGAAGGCTAGTAATACTTCGCTATCAAGCACGCAGCTGTCACTGCTAACCAGTGTTTTTGCAGCTTCTGTAAGAGCCTCTTTTATTGTCAAGGGGGGCTTCAAAACGAGGGTTTATTCTTCTGCGCTTAACTGTGTTAGTTGTTCTGCTTGGTGTTCTTGAATTAATGGGTCGATCACCTGATCTAGTGCGCCTTGCATGATCTCATCTAGTTTATACAGTGTTAAGTTGATGCGGTGGTCGGTAACTCTGCCTTGTGGGTAGTTATAGGTTCGAATGCGTTCAGAGCGATCGCCGCTACCAACTTGCGAACGACGAGACTCAGCTTGTTCAGCATCAGCTTTTTCTTGTTCAGCGGTCATGATTCTGGCTTTTAATAAGGACATCGCGCGAGCCCTATTTTTATGTTGTGAACGTTCGTCTTGACACTCTACAACTGTACCGGTGGGAAGGTGAGTAAGACGTATAGCAGAGTCTGTTTTGTTAACATGTTGCCCGCCAGATCCTGATGCTCTAAAAGTGTCGACACGCAAGTCGCCAGCGTTGATTTCAATATCATCTTTTTCATCGGCTTCAGGCATGATAGCTACCGTGCATGCAGAGGTGTGAACGCGGCCTTGAGATTCGGTTTCTGGGACACGTTGAACACGGTGAGCACCGGATTCAAATTTCAGTTGTGAATACACGTCGTGACCTTCTATTCGAGCGATAATTTCTTTGTATCCGCCGTGGTCGCCTTGGTTTTCACTCATGATTTCAAACTTCCAGCCTTTTTTCTCAGCAAATCGTAGGTACATACGGTAAAGATCGCCTGAAAAAATAGCTGCTTCATCACCGCCTGTTCCCGCACGAACTTCAAGAAAAGCATTCTTTCCATCGTTAGGGTCTTTAGGTAACAAAAGGATTTGCAATTCATTTTCTTGTTTTTCAAGGGCTGCTTGAGTGTCCTTTAACTCATCTTTTGCCATAGCCTTAATACCCGGGTCGCTATCATTCAGCATGGCTTTTGCAGACTCATTATCTTCTAGTGTCGCTAGATAGTTCTGGTAGGTGCTAACAATGGGATCTAATTGGGCATACTCTTGACTCAAAGAGCGAAATTTATTTTGATCGCTTTGTATGCTGGGTTCAGAGAGTAGCCCAGCAATTTCTTCGAAACGTTCAGACAGAGTGTCTAGCTTTTGTAGGATAGTTATATTCACGTTATTTATTTAAGTTAAAAAGTTGTTGAGCGGCTAATAGTAATTCGTTGTTACCTTCGGATGCAGCTTTCTTCAGGGTGCTGCTAGGTGCGTGTAATATTTTTTTCGTGAGATCGTTTGCTAAACGTTCTAGGGCTTGTTCAGCGGGCTGGCCGTTTTTTACCGCACTAATCGCCTTTTGAAGGAGTTCCTCACGTATATTGTCCGATTGGGTTCTAAGCTGGTAAATGGTTTTTGAAGCATCTTGCGCACGTAGCCATGTTTGAAAGTGCGAGATTTGAATGTCGATTATATCTTCAGCTTGTTCGGCCGCTTCGCGACGTGATTGAAGTCCATCATCAACTATATTTTTTAGGTCATCTACGCAGTAAAGATAGACGTCGCTTAATGAACCAACTTCTTTTTCTATATCGTGTGGTACTGCCAAATCCATCATAAACATGGGTTTGTGTTTACGTTTTGAAATGGCGGTTTCAACACTCCCTTTGCCAAGAATGGGTAGCGAGCTAGCCGTTGATGAAATGATAATGTCTGCTTCGGCGAGATGCTCAGGGATATCTTTAATTTCAATGGCGTATCCATTACCTTGAGAAGCAATGGCGTGTGCTTTTTCAAGGGTTCTATTAGCAACAATTAATCGACCAATGCCTTGCTCTTTTAGGTGTTGGGCTGATAGTTCGATAGTTTCCCCCGCACCAATAAGTAAGGCGGTTTGATCTTGTAATTTACCAAATATTTGTTGTGCTAATTTTACGCCAGCAAAAGCAACCGATACCGGGCTAGAGCCAATGGCTGTATCGGTACGCACTTTCTTTGCGACTTGGAAGGTGTGCTGGAATAAGCGACCAAGATACTTTCCCAGGGTGCCGGCCTCAGAGGCATGTTGATAAGCCGTTTTCATTTGACCAAGAATCTGTGGTTCGCCAAGCACTAAGGAGTCAAGCCCACAGGCGACTCGTGACATGTGCTTTATTGATTGGGGACCAATGTGGCTGTATAGATAGTCTCTAATACTACTTTCATCTAGGCGATGGTAGCTGGCAAGCCAAGCGATCAGTTCATCTGTTTGTTGCGTTGCTATATCACAGTATATTTCGGTGCGATTACAGGTGGATAAAATAGCGGCTTCTTCAATGGATGAAAGCTGCGCTAATGACTGAAGCGATTGACCGAGGCGCTCAGGAGAGAAAGCGAGTTTCTCTCGAATCTCGATAGGTGCTGTGTTGTGATTGAGTCCGAGCGTAAGCAGCATGCGCTTTTGGTAGTTTTACTTTAGGTTAATTGGGTTATTATAAGCGTTTTAGCCCTATGAATGTTCTATATGTTTAAACAGGTAGTTTTCGATTTGCCTTGTAAAAAGAGAATGAGGTGTTAGTTTTATAGGCGGCTGATGTTGATTAGGGTGTGGGTGAGAAAAATATGATTCTAAAGTTCGTGATGATGGTTTTTGTTGTTTTATCTATAGGTTGTACACACGTAGGTAAAAACGATGCTGTTGAAGTGGTAGAGCCAAGCAAAGCAATATCGAATCTTGTGCAAGAAGCGCCTGAGGTTAAAACGAAGCAGGTACAACCGAGCCAGCTAGATGCTGCTTTATTGTATAGTTTGTTAGGTGGCGAGGTGGCAGGTCAACGTGGGGATGTCAAAATGGCTTCTGCATTCTATGTTGATGCGGCTAAGCGCTCGAATGATCCACTGGTAGCGCTTAGGGCTGCACAAATAGCGTTGTATAGTAATGATATCGTTGGAGCTAAGTTAGCCGTTGATATATTGGTGGCAAAAGGAAAGCTATCGCTTCAATCGCAACGACTTGCTCTAACAGTTTACTTGCGCGCGGGTGAGGCAGAGAAGAGTTTGGATTTGATTACTTCAATCCTTAAAGAAAGCGATATGCCTCAACGAAATACCTTGCTGGCCATTGGCGACATTGTTTCCCGTCATGCGTCTAAAGACTTGGCTGGTCATCTGATCGATGAGTTGGTGAGTTATTATCCTGAAGAGGCTGGAGCTTATCTTGCTCGCTCGCAAATGATGTCTCATTTAGGGCAACTGCTTCAAGCCGAAAAGGATGCGGTGAAGGTTACTGAGTTGGATTCGACCTGGCCTGTGGGGTTTGCTCAGCTTGCCCTAGTGTTGGAGCAAAAAGGTGAGACAGAGCGTGCGTTAGAGGTTTTAAAAAACGCTGTCGAGAACCTTAAAGCGAAACCTTTGCTGATGGGTTATGGTCAGTTGTTAGCCAAGAATGAACAGTACGAAGAGGCAAAAGAGCAGTTTTTAAAGTTGTTGTCTGATGGGGAAAGCTACCCAGAGGCAAGTTTTGCATTGGGCCTTGTTTATTTAAAGTTGGATAACCCTATAGAAGCGGCGAAAGTATTTGAAAATTTATATAACGAAGAGGTGTTTGCTTCGAAGTCAGCCTTTTATTTAGGGCGAATATATTATTATCAGAAACAGTACCAAGATGCTTTGTTGTGGTTTGAGAAGGTGGATAATGGTGTTCACCATGTAGATTCTTGGGTCTCAATCGCGATGATTAAGTCAGAAATGGGAGATTTGCAAGGCGCCAGGAGTGTTTTGCAACAGTTGCGCAATGAATACCCAAAAAATACAGCACGGTTTTACCTGTTAGAGGCGGAGCTTTTGGTGGATGTTCAGAATTATCAGCTGGCTTATGACTTATTATCGTCGGCAATTAGTGAAAATGTGGATAACTTATCGCTCAGATATGCGCGCTCAATCGCAGCCACGGAGCTAGATAAATTGTCCGTTGCAGAGAAAGACTTATTGTTTGTATTAGAAAAAGAGCCTAAGGATGTTAATGCCTTAAATGCATTGGGTTACGCATTGGCGAGTAAAACCTTTCGCTTTAAAGAAGCGAGGGGTTACCTAACGCAGGCGCTTTCATTAAAGCCAGATGACCCCGCTATTTTAGATAGTATGGGGTGGTTGGATTATCGTGAAGGTCATTACGAAAGCGCACTGGTTTTGTTAAAAAGAGCATACAGTCAAACACCTGAAGGTGAAATAGCTGCTCACCTTGGTCAGACTCTTTGGATGCTAGGGCGTCAAAAAGAAGCGCGTACCATCTGGGAGGAAGCACTAAAACGGGATAAAGATAACCGTTACCTACTTGAAGTATTGCAGAAACTAAAATGACCCGTTGTCTTGTTTGTCTTCTGTTAGTTTCGCAATTGATGGCCTGTGCCTCTACAAGCATTATAAAAACTGAGGAAAGTTCTTTACCGACCTTACACAACGCAGAGAAGGTTTTAGCTATTAATGAGTGGCGTTTGCTGGGTCGTTTATCTGTTCGAAATATGCGGCAGTCTTGGTTTACAACGCTAGAGTGGAATCATCGAAAGGGTATAGATGACCTGACCTTAAGCACCTCATTAGGGGGCGTGGTTGCAAAAATATTGTATTCAAAGCAAGGTATTTTACTGACCGATGAAGAGGGTGTTTTACAGCATGTTTCGGAGGAGGAGTTGGCTTCATTATTGGGGTATTCAGCACCTTTAAAGCATATGAAATATTGGGTGAGAGGTGTGTTATCCCCCGAGTTTCAAGGACCATCAAGCAGGGAATATCTCGATGATACCGTGTTGTTTAAGCAGGGTGGCTGGAATGTGCAATTAGAACGGTTTCAGACTTATGGGGAAGTTGTATTGCCCGCTAGGGTGACGCTTATAAAAGAAGACTTAAAAATTAAATTGGTTGTAGATAAATGGTGGATGGAAAAATAGCGGTGACAGAGTGGGAAGAGCATTGGTGGCCAGCACCGGCAAAGTTAAATTTAATGCTAAATATTGTTGGACAAAGACCTGATGGGTACCATGAGTTGCAAACAGTTTTCCAGTTAATAGGTATTTCTGACTGGTTAAACGTCGTGCCTACAGAGGATGGTGAGATCACATTAAGTTGCAATTCGGTCAGTCTTGCAACAAATACTAATTTGGTTGTTCAAGCGGCTAATTTACTAAAGCAGCAAGCAAATGCAAGTTTAGGTGCAAAGATAATACTTAAGAAAATATTACCAATGGGTGCCGGTTTAGGAGGAGGTAGCTCTGATGCGGCCACTACGTTGATTGTGCTTAATGCAGTTTGGGGGCTCGGTTATTCAGTTGAAGAGTTGGAAATGTTGGGCCTTAAACTGGGGGCGGATGTGCCTGTTTTTGTTAGGGGCTTGTCAGCATGGGCGGAAGGTATTGGTGAAAAAATGACAGTGATTGACTTGCCTGAAAAGTGGTTTGTTGTGGTAAATCCTCCTTATCATTGCTCAACAAAAGAAGTTTTTTCACATAACAGTTTGACACGGGATAATTCAGCCATCACAATACGCGACTTTTTAGACGGGCAAGAAGATAATAGTTGCTTGCCGGTTGTTAGAGAAATAAGTCAAGAGTTGGATGCTGTTTATCTGCAATTTTCTGAATTCTCTAAGGTTTATTTAACAGGCACTGGCTCGAGTATGTTTGCTAAATGCGATACTCGGCAAGAGGCGGTGCTGCTGTCAGAAAGGTTACCTGATGGCTGGAATAAGTGGGTAGTAAAGGGCGTAAGCGAATCACCTTTACAGAAGTCGCTTAAACAGTTTTTTAATCGGTTAAATCAGGTATAATCTGCAGCCATAAAGTTTGGGGCGTGGCCAAGTGGTTAAGGCACGGGGTTTTGATCTCCGCATCCCAGGTTCGAATCCTGGCGCCCCAGCCATTCTTTATACTTATATCATTCAATACTTTAGTGGGAGTTCATAGTGCTAGATAATGGCATCATGGTGTTTACTGGTAACGCAAATATATCGTTAGCTAAAGATATCGTTCGTCATCTTAATATGAGGCTTGGCCGTGCCAGCGTTGAGATATTCAGCGATGGCGAAGTAATGGTTGAAATTGGCGAAAATGTTCGTGGTAAAGATGTGTTCATCATACAGCCAACATGCGCACCAACAAACAACCATGTGATGGAGTTATTGGTGATGATTGATGCGCTGAAAAGAGCTTGCGCAAATCGTATCACTGCGGTTATTCCATATTATGGCTATGCTAGACAGGATCGCCGCCCACGTTCAGCGCGGGTGCCTATAACGTCTAAATTAATAGCAAAAATGATTGATACTGCCGGTGCAGATCATGTACTAACAGTTGATTTGCATGCCGATCAGATCCAAGGTTTTTTTGATATCCCGGTTGATAACGTTTATGCGTCACCTCTTTTGTTGAGCGATATATGGAAGAGAAAAACAAAAGACCTAATGATTGTGTCGCCTGATGTCGGCGGTGTAGTAAGGGCAAGGGCTATTGCAAAACGCTTAGACGATGCAGATTTGGCAATAATAGATAAGCGTCGCCCAAAGGCTAATGTTTCGCAAGTGATGAATATTATTGGCGATGTAAGCGGCAGAGAATGCGTTATTGTTGATGATTTGGTGGATACAGCGGGTACCTTGTGTTTGGCTGCAAAGGCGCTAAAAGATAATGGCGCAATAAGTGTAAAGGCGTATTGTACGCACCCTGTGTTATCAGGAAAGGCAATAGAAAATATATCAGGTTCAGTGCTTGATGAATTGGTTGTTACAGATACAATTCCTTTAAGTGAAACAGCATTGGGTTGTGAAAAAATAAGACAATTGAGTATTGCTGAGATGCTGGCAGAAACAATTCGTCGAATGGTAGAAGGCGATTCAGTAAGTTCGCTATACGTAGATTAAAAAATGTGGCAAAATACGCTGTTTAGCGCAAATTAAATATTATTTTTGGAGAAAGTTAGATGAGTATCAGCTTTGAATTGGCGGCATCGATTCGTAATGACTTAGGTAAAGGTGCAACGCGTCGTTTACGCAAACAAGAAATGGTTCCAGCTGTAATTTATGGGGCGGGTGAAGAACCTGTTTCGATAACTTTGGGCCATAATCAATTAATGCATAGCACGGAAAATGAAGCCTTTTTCTCGCATATTTTATCTATTGATGTGGATGGAAAGAAAGAAAGCGTTATTATCAAAGCGTTACAGCGTCATCCTGCGAAAAATATTTTAATGCATGCGGATTTTATGCGTGTCAGCATGAAGGAAAAATTAAAAGTTCATGTGCCTATTCACTTTATTGGTGAAGAAGAGGCTCCAGGCGCTAAACAGGGTGGTGTGGTAACGCATAGCCTAGTGGATGTTGAGATCCAATGTTTACCTAATAATTTGCCTGAGTTTATAGAAGTGGATGTATCGGCTCTAGAAATTGGTGATAGTTTGCACTTGTCCGACATTAAGTTGGCCGATGGTCTAGAAATGGTTGCCTTGTTGCAAGGTGAAGACCACGATCTGCAGGTGGTTGCAATTCATGCCAACAGAGCAGCAGAAGTAGACGAAGATGTTGAAGGTGCTGAATCAGCTGAAGGTGAGTCCGAAGAGGGTTCTGGCGAGTAATAAATGATTTCAGTAATAGTCGGTCTGGGCAATCCGGGCGATGAGTATAAAAAAACCCGACATAATGTCGGGTTTTTATTGTTAGATGCTTTGGCTCAAAGAGAAGGTGTGCGCTTTAATTATGACGCTAAATTTAAAGCCGATGTGTCAAAGTGCGTAATTGGTAACAGCATGGTTAGGTTAATCAAGCCGCAAACATTTATGAATAAAAGTGGCTTGTCAGTATCGGCCTATGCAAAGTATTATTCTGTCCAGCCAGAAAATGTCATGATTGTGCATGATGAGTTGGACTTGGAGCCTGGCATAGTGCGATTGAAGAAAGGAGGGGGTCATGGCGGGCATAATGGTCTTCGAGATATAATCGCGCATTTATCATCCAAAGAGTTTTATAGGCTTAGACTTGGGGTGGGGCACCCAGGTGATCGCAATAAAGTTGTAAATTATGTATTAAAGGCGCCCAGTAAAGCGGATAATGTATTAATTGAGGCTGCAATGGATCGTGCAATTGAGAAAATACCGGGTATTTGTGCCGGTGATATCCAGTCGGTAATGCAAAGTTTACATACAGACTAAAATCTTTTATTAAGAAGTATATTGGTTGTTGACAGCCAAAATTAAATCAAAGACAATAGTCGGCTAATTTCGGAGGGGTTCCCGAGCGGCCAAAGGGATCAGACTGTAAATCTGACGGCTCAGCCTTCGGAGGTTCGAATCCTCCCCCCTCCACCATTTTTGGTAGAGCCGAAATGACCGCGGGTGTAGTTCAATGGTAGAACGTCAGCCTTCCAAGCTGAACACGTGGGTTCGATTCCCATCACCCGCTCCATTGCGGCATGGGTCAAGCCCATATAGCTCAGGGGTAGAGCACTTCCTTGGTAAGGAAGAGGCCATCGGTTCAATTCCGATTATGGGCTCCAGTTGTATCTAGTTGTTAAGAAGTGATTGTGGTTTTTAATTTAAATTAATATTCGAATAAAAGGTGCGTAATGTCTAAAGAAAAATTTGAAAGAAATAAGCCCCATGTAAACGTAGGCACAATTGGCCACGTTGATCACGGAAAAACAACATTAACGGCTGCGTTAACGAAAGTTATGGCTGAAGCCATGGGTGGAGAAGTTAAAGCCTTTGATGAAATTGACAATGCACCAGAAGAACGTGAGCGTGGTATTACCATTGCAACATCACACGTTGAATATGAATCAAATACACGTCACTATGCTCACGTAGACTGTCCAGGTCACGCCGATTACGTTAAAAACATGATCACAGGTGCGGCGCAAATGGATGGTGCCATTCTAGTATGTTCAGCTGCAGACGGCCCTATGCCTCAAACACGTGAACATATCTTGTTATCACGTCAAGTGGGTGTTCCATACATCGTCGTATTCCTTAACAAAGCGGATATGGTTGACGATGAAGAGCTATTAGAACTAGTAGAAATGGAAGTACGTGAACTATTAGACATGTACGAATTCCCAGGTGATGACACACCAATCGTAACAGGTTCAGCACTTAAAGCCCTAGAAGGCGATACATCAGACATTGGTGTTCCATCTGTGCTTAAACTAGTTGAAGCACTTGACTCATACATCCCATTACCAGAACGTGCTGTAGACGGCGACTTCATTATGCCAGTTGAAGACGTATTCTCAATCTCAGGTCGTGGAACAGTTGTAACCGGTCGTATTGAGCGCGGTGTTATCAACGTTGGTGAAGAAATTGAAATCGTTGGTATCAAAGACACGGTCACAACCACGTGTACCGGTGTTGAAATGTTCCGCAAATTATTAGATCAAGGTGAAGCTGGCGATAACGTTGGTATCTTACTACGTGGTACAAAACGTGAAGACGTAGAGCGTGGTCAAGTATTAGCTAAGCCTGGATCAATCACACCTCACACACACTTCGAAGCAGAAGTCTATGTGTTAGGTAAAGATGAAGGTGGTCGTCACACACCATTCTTCAACGGTTACCGTCCACAGTTCTACTTTAGAACGACAGACGTAACAGGTGCATGTGACTTGCCAGAAGGTATCGAAATGGTGATGCCAGGTGATAACGTGCAAATGACCGTCAAATTAATCAACCCGATTGCCATGGAAGAAGGTTTACGTTTCGCTATTCGCGAAGGTGGCCGAACAGTTGGTGCCGGTGTTGTTGCTAAAATTATTGAGTAATAACATAATAAAATTTAATTCAATAAGTATAGGTCAGTAGCTCAATTGGCAGAGCAGCGGTCTCCAAAACCGCAGGTTGGGGGTTCGATTCCCTCCTGGCCTGCCATTTGGAAGGTGCTGACCTTTCTTACTTTGATCGAGAGAAATTAATCACTATGAATGCAGAAACAGATCAAGGCTCTGGTCAACTGGATGTAGCAAAATTAGCGTTAGCAGTTGTAGTTATAGTCGCGTCAATAGCTGGGTTTTATTATTACGCAGATGAGTCTTTGTTGTTTCGAGTAATAGGCTTGCTTGTTGCGTTATCTTTTGCAGTTGGTTTGGTGTATAGCACAGGCTTAGGGCAATCATTGTGGCAATTTGCTCAGGGCTCTAAAATTGAGCTTAAAAAGATTGTTTGGCCAACTAAAAAAGAAACCATGCAGACGACGTTAATTGTTGCAGTGATGGTTTTGTTTGTTGGAATTTTATTATGGATGTTTGATGGCCTGCTTATGTGGGGCATTGGCTATATAACAGGTTAAGGCTAATAATATGACGTTGCGTTGGTATGTGGTTCACGCTTATTCAAACTTTGAGCACAGAGTAAAAAGCTCATTGGAAGAGGCGATTGAACGTGAAGGTATGCAAGATAAGTTCGGTGAGATCTTAGTGCCAACTGAAGAAGTTGTAGAAATGCGTGAAGGTCAGCAAAAAAGAAGTGAGCGCAAGTTTTTTCCAGGCTATGTATTGGTTCAAATGGAACTAGATGATGATACTTGGCACTTGGTAAAAGACACAAATAAAGTATTAGGGTTTATTGGTGGTAAAAGTGATCGTCCAGCACCTATCTCAGAAGCTGAAGCAAATAAAATACTTAATAGAATACAAGAAGGTGTTGAGAAGCCACGACCTAAAGTACTCTTTGAAGTAGGTGAGGTTATTCGCATTAACGATGGGCCATTCAAAGACTTTAATGGTACAGTCGAAGAAGTCAATTATGATAAAAGCTCGTTACGCGCATCCGTATTGATCTTTGGTCGTGCCACACCGGTAGACTTAGAATTTGGTCAGGTCGAAAAGGTCTGATTGTTATTAACGGGGGAGCCGTAAGGCGTTTGACCCAATTAGGAGAGTAAGATGGCTAAAAAGATTGATGCCTATATTAAGTTACAGGTGAAAGCAGGTGAAGCAAATCCAAGTCCACCAGTGGGTCCAGCGTTGGGTCAGCACGGTGTAAATATCATGGAGTTTTGTAAGGCGTTTAACGCTAAAACTCAGAGTATGGAAAAAGGCTTGCCTATCCCTGTGGTTATTTCAGTTTTCGCTGATAAAAGCTTTACATTTATCACCAAGACACCTCCAGCTTCAATTTTATTAAAAAAGGCAGCCGGTATTCAAAAAGGTAGTGGTACACCAAATACTGTAAAAGTTGCAAAGGTGACACGTGAACAGCTTGAAGAAATTGCCAAAGTAAAAGATGCAGATATTACTGCAGCTGATATGGATGCTGCTGTAAGAACGATTGCGGGTAGTGCTCGTAGTATGGGTATTGATGTGGAGGGTGTGTAAATGGCTAAGCTAACCAAAAAAGCAAAACTAATTAAAGAGAAAGTTGAGCCCGGAAAAGCATATGATGCAAACAATGCGTTCTCAATTCTAAAAGAACTGGCCATCAGTAAATTTGAAGAATCAGTAGACGTAAGCGTCAACCTTGGCATTGATTCACGTAAATCTGAGCAAAATGTTAGAGGGTCTACATTATTGCCAAATGGTACAGGTAAAGTTGTTCGCGTTGCAGTGTTTACTCAAGGTGCAAATGCTGAAGCTGCAACAGAAGCAGGTGCAGATGTTGTAGGTATGGATGATTTGGCTGCCCAAGTAAAAGCGGGCGAGATGGATTTTGATGTTGTGATTGCGTCACCTGATGCTATGCGTGTTGTTGGTACACTTGGGCAGATATTGGGCCCACGTGGTTTGATGCCTAACCCGAAAGTTGGAACAGTTACTGCAGATGTGGCAACCGCTGTAAGAAATGCTAAAGGTGGTCAAGTGCGTTATAGAACTGATAAAGCTGGCATTATCCATTGCAGTATAGGTAAAACAACGTTTAATGAAAATGCACTTAAAGAAAACATGGAAGCACTGTTGTCTGATTTGATCAAAGCTAAACCAGCTGCTGCTAAAGGTGTTTACTTAAAGAAAATTAGTGTGTCAACCACAATGGGCCCTGGTCTGATGGTTGATCAATCTAGCGTTTCTATTGGCTAGAAGCTTCGTATTCGAAGCAAAACTTTGGATTGTTAAAATAATTAACAATCGTCAAAGACCGTAGGAGCAGATTTTGCTTAATTTCCTACGCAGGCGGTAAAGTCCTTAATTTTATTTTAAAGGATGGCCCCGTTAGGGTGCCCTTTTTGGGTTTTATAAACCGTAATAACTTAGGTTATTACATACAGTAGTCAGGAGGTATATATGCCACTAAATCTTGAGCAAAAACAAGCGGTAGTTGCTGAAGTGGCTGAGGTAGCTGCAAATGCATTTTCAGTGGTTGCAGCAGAATACCGTGGTTTGACTGTTGTTGAGATGACTGAGCTTCGTCAACAAGCTCGTGAATCTGGTGTGTATTTACGTGTGGTAAAAAACACGTTGGTACGAAAAGCAGTTGAAAATACAGATTTTGAATGTATTCAAGACGCTTTATCGGGCCCGCTAATTGTAGCGTTCTCGATGGAAGATCCAGGTTGTGCGGCTCGATTGGTGAAAACCTTTAGTAAAGACCATGCAAAGCTAGAAACAAAATTTGTTTCTGTCAGTGGCCAATTACTTGAGGCTTCAGAACTCGAACGACTATCTAAACTACCGACAAAAGACCAAGCAATCAGTATGTTGATGTCTGTGATGAAAGCACCTGTCGAGAAATTCGTCAGAACACTTGCTGAGCCACATGCGAAATTGGTTAGAACTGTCGATGCTGTCCGCGTTCAAAAGCAGGCTGCATAGGTATTATTTTTTCAAACAAATTTAAATTATAGGGGTTAAGACAATGGCTGTCTCCAAAGAAGATATTTTAGAAGCAATCTCAAACATGAGTGTAATGGACGTCGTAGAACTAGTTGAAGCGATGGAAGAAAAATTTGGTGTGTCTGCAGCGGCTGCTGTAGCGGCTGCACCAGCTGCGGGTGGCGAAGCGGCTGCCGTAGAAGAAAAAACTGAGTTTGACGTTATTATGACAAGCTTCGGTGATAACAAAGTTTCTGCTATTAAGGCGGTACGTGGTATCACTGGCCTAGGCTTGAAAGAAGCGAAAACATTAGTAGAAAGTGTTCCAGCTCCAGTTAAAGAAGCAGTGTCAAAAGATGAAGCTGAAGAAACAGTAAAACAACTTGAAGAAGCAGGTGCTGCTGCTGAAATTAAGTAATTCTTGTTGTTACTAAAAAGCTATAAAAGCTTTTAAAAGAATAGGGTCGGCAGTTGTTAACTGTCGGCCTATTTCCCGTTGTAGGGTATTAAGTTTCTAAATTGGAATGTAGTCTAAATTTAGAAGTAATTGATTAAAAAGGGTTTAAAAATGGCGTACTCATATACTGAGAAAAGACGTATTCGTAAAACATTTGGTCGACAAGAAGGTGCAATGGAAACGCCTTACTTGTTAGAAACACAAATTAGTTCTTACAAACGTTTTCTTCAATCCGAAGTTGCAAAAGCAGATGAACTTGACTCTGTTGGTCTTCACGCTGCGTTAGGTAGTGTGTTTCCAATAACTAGTCATACCGGTTATGCTGTTTTGGAATATGTGAGTTACCGATTGGGTAAGCCCAAGTTTGATGTTAAAGAATGTCAATCACGTGGTGCTACATATGCATCACCATTAAGAGTACAGGTCAGGCTTGTCATTTATGATAAAGACTCTCCTGCTGGCTCTAAGCGCGTAAAAGATATACGTGAGCAAGAAGTTTATATGGGTGAATTACCCTTAATGACTGATAATGGTACGTTCGTTATTAATGGTACTGAACGCGTTATAGTGTCGCAGCTGCACCGCTCTCCTGGTGTGTTCTTTGATCATGACAAAGGTAAGACGCATTCATCTGGAAAATTACTTTTTTCTGCCCGTGTTATTCCATACCGTGGTTCTTGGTTAGACTTTGAATTCGATCATAAAGATATCGTATATGTACGTATCGATCGTCGTAGAAAATTGCCGGCCACTGTATTACTTAAAGCGTTAGAGTTTACTAACGATCAAATTATAGATATGTTCTTTGAAAAGAATGTATTTCACCTAAACAAAAATGGACTCACAATGGAACTCGTGCCTGAAAGGTTACGTGGTGAAATTGTTGGTTTTGATGTTAAGGTTAATGGTAAAACCCTTATTGAAGAAGGGCGTCGAGTAACAGCTAAACACATTCGTGACTTAAGCAAAGCTGGTGTTAAACAAATTGATGTGCCGAGTGAATACCTGATTGGTAAAATTATGGCTACGCCCATAGTTAACCAAGAAACAGGTGAGATTATTGTCGATTTGAATGAAGAGGTTACTGAAGATAATATCGACGATATTGTACATAGCGGTGCAACGACTATTGAGACACTGTATGTAAATGATCTTGATAAAGGTGCTTTTATCTCAAATACGTTGAAAATTGATTCAACCGTAGATCAACTAGATGCCTTGGTTGAAATTTATCGTATGATGAGACCAGGTGAGCCACCAACGAAGGAATCAGCGCTAAAGTTATTCCAGAACTTGTTTTTCACATTAGACCGTTATGACATCTCAACAGTTGGGCGTATGAAGTTTAATCTTCGTCTTGGCCGTGAAGAAATAACAGGTCCTGGCGTACTGAGTAACGAAGATATTATTGATGTACTTAAAGAGCTAATTAGTATCCGTAATGGTGAAGGCTCAGTTGATGATATTGACCACTTGGGTAACAGACGTATTCGCTCTGTTGGTGAGATGGTTGAGAACCAATTTAGAGTCGGTTTAGTTCGTGTTGAACGAGCTGTTAAAGAGCGCCTTTCAATTGCAGACTCTGAAGGTTTAATGCCTCAGGAAATCATTAATGCAAAACCTGTAGCGGCTGCGATTAAAGAATTTTTTGGCTCAAGCCAATTGTCGCAGTTTATGGATCAAAATAACCCGTTATCAGAAATCACACATAAACGTCGTGTTTCTGCTTTAGGCCCAGGTGGTTTAGCTCGTGAAAGAGCAGGTTTTGAGGTTCGAGATGTGCATGCAACTCATTACGGTCGAGTGTGTCCTATTGAGACACCTGAGGGGCCAAATATTGGTTTGATCAACTCATTAGCTGTTTATGCGCGTACTAATGAGTACGGTTTCTTAGAAACTCCGTATAGAAAAGTTGTTGATGGCCAATTAACTGATCAGGTTGACTTTTTATCAGCTATTGAAGAAGGTCGTTTCTATATCGCGCAGGCGAATGCTGAAATTGACGAAAATGGCCGGTTTGTAGAAGACATGGTGACATGTCGTCATGCAGAAGAGTTTGCCATTGCTACAGCTGATAAAATTGACTATATGGATGTATCACCAAAACAGATTGTATCTGTTGCGGCTTCTATTATTCCTTTCCTCGAGCATGATGATGCTAACCGTGCGTTGATGGGCTCTAATATGCAACGTCAAGCAGTTCCAACCCTTAAGGCAGACAAGCCATTAGTAGGTACCGGTATGGAGCGTGCTGTTGCTGTTGACTCAGGGGTAACAATTGTTGCAGAGCGTGGTGGTGTAATCGATGACGTTGATGCGTCAAGAATTATCGTTCGTGTTAATGATGAAGAAACGTTAACAGGTGAATCGGGTGTAGATATTTACAATTGTACAAAATACACACGATCTAACCAAAACACTTGTATTAACCAACGTCCATTGGTTAAACCAGGGGACTTGATTGCTAAAGGTGACGTTCTTGCAGATGGTCCATCGACTGACATGGGTGAATTAGCGCTTGGTCAAAATATGATGGTCGCGTTTATGCCTTGGAATGGCTATAACTTTGAAGATTCGATTCTTATTTCTGAAAAAGTTGTTAAGGAAGATCGCCTGACTACCATTCATATTGAAGAAAAAGTCTGCGTTGCACGAGACACGAAATTAGGCTCTGAAGAAATTACAGCTGATATTCCAAATGTAGGTGAAGGTGCATTATCTAAGCTTGATGAATCTGGAATTGTATATATCGGTGCCGAAGTTAAAGGTGGCGACATTCTTGTTGGTAAAGTAACACCTAAAGGCGAAAGTCAGTTAACTGCTGAAGAAAAATTGTTAAGAGCGATCTTTGGTGAAAAAGCTTCTGACGTAAAAGATACTTCATTACGCGTTCCTTCAAGCATGCAAGGTACTGTCATCGATGTAAAAGTATTTACACGTGATGGAGTTGATAAAGATGCACGTGCAATTGAAATTGAAGATGCAGAATTAGCCAGTGTTAAGAAAGACCTTGATGATCAATTAAGGATTGTTGAAGGTGATACGTTTTTACGTGTTGAAAAGCTTATTTTAGACAAAGAGGCCGTTTCTGGGCCACAGAAACTGAAAAAAGGCACTAAAGTTACGAAAGAATACCTATCTAGTATTTCTAATCATGATTGGTTAAAAATTAAATTCAAAGATGAAGGGCTTAATGTTCAACTTGAAGCAGTAGCTGAACAAATTGAACAGCAACGAATTGATCTTAATGAATTATTTGAAGAAAAGCGTAAGAAAATTACAATGGGTGATGACCTTCAGCCAGGTGTATTGAAAATGGTTAAGGTGTATCTAGCTGTTAAACGACGCATTCAACCGGGTGATAAAATGGCGGGTCGTCATGGTAACAAAGGTGTTATCTCAATGATTGTACCTGAAGAAGATATGCCCTATATGGAAGATGGTACCCCTGTAGATGTTGTCCTAAACCCATTGGGTGTTCCTTCGCGGATGAACGTTGGACAGGTGCTAGAAACTCACTTAGGGTGGGCTGCTAAAGGTTTAGGTAATGAAATTGGTAAAATGCTTGAAGCAAAAGCCAATGTCGATAAAGTGCGTAAATTTTTAGATAAAGTATATAACACCAGTGGTCGTAAAGAAGATTTAGACTCATTTAGTGATGATGAGATTCTAGAATTGGCTGAAAACTTAAAGGGCGGTGTTCCGATGGCTACGCCAGTGTTTGATGGTGCATCAGAAACAGAAGTGAAGCAAATGTTGAAACTTGGTGGACGTTCAGACACGGGTCAAGTGCAACTTTATGATGGCCGTACAGGTGAAGCGTTTGATAGAGAAACGACGGTAGGTTACATGTATATGCTAAAGCTTAATCACTTGGTTGACGATAAAATGCATGCTAGATCAACAGGACCTTATAGCTTAGTGACTCAACAACCACTTGGTGGTAAAGCACAATTTGGTGGCCAACGCTTCGGTGAGATGGAAGTATGGGCACTAGAAGCTTACGGTGCAGCATATACTTTGCAGGAAATGCTAACAGTTAAGTCTGATGATGTTTCTGGACGTACACGAATGTACAAAAACATTGTTGATGGAAATCATACAATGGATCCAGGAATGCCAGAGTCATTTAACGTGTTAGTTAAAGAGATTAGAGCGCTGGGTATCAATATAGAGTTAGAACAAGATTAATTTCTTTTTCTATTAGCATTTAGCTGAACAAAAACTGATAACAAGGAGATACGGTCTTGAAAGATCTACTCAATTTTTTAAAGCAACAAAACCAAACTGAAGAGTTTGATGCCATTCGTATAGGTCTAGCTTCACCTGATATGATCAGATCATGGTCATATGGCGAGGTTAAAAAACCTGAAACGATTAATTACCGTACATTTAAACCAGAAAGAGATGGCCTTTTCTGTGCAAAAATTTTCGGCCCAGTTAATGATTATGAATGTCTGTGTGGTAAATATAAACGTCTAAAACATCGCGGTGTTATTTGCGAAAAATGTGGTGTAGAAGTCACATTGTCCAAAGTGAGACGTGAACGTATGGGTCATATTGACCTTGCCTCTCCAGTTGCTCATATCTGGTTCCTTAAGTCGCTACCATCACGTATCGCCTTATTACTCAATATGACATTACGAGATATCGAGCGAGTATTGTATTTCGAATCATTTGTTGTTGTTGATCCGGGTTTAACTGCGCTTGAAGCCGGTACTTTGATGACAGAAGAAGAGCACTTAGATGCCCTTGAAGAGCATGGTGATGAATTTACAGCGCTGATGGGTGCGGAAGCGGTTGATGGGCTTTTGAAAGCCCTTGATTTGAACGCTGAAATGGAATCGTGTCGTACAGATATTAATGCAACTAAATCAGAAACAAAGATTAAAAAAATATCTAAGCGTCTAAAAGTTTTAGAGGCTCTGGTTGAATCTAAAAACAAACCAGAATGGATGATTTTAAGAGTGCTTCCTGTACTTCCACCTGAATTAAGACCTTTGGTGCCATTAGATGGGGGCCGTTTTGCGACATCAGACTTAAACGACCTTTATCGCCGTGTTATTAATAGAAATAACCGTTTACATCGTCTATTAGACCTTAGTGCGCCAGACATCATTGTTCGCAATGAGAAGCGTATGCTTCAAGAATCTGTTGATGCATTGTTAGATAATGGTAGACGAGGCCGTGCTATTACAGGTACGAACCGTCGTCCGTTAAAATCTTTAGCTGATATGATTAAAGGTAAGCAAGGTCGTTTCCGCCAAAACTTACTAGGTAAACGTGTTGATTATTCTGGGCGTTCAGTCATTGTTGTTGGACCTACCTTAAAATTACATCAGTGTGGTTTACCTAAGAAAATGGCGCTTGAATTATTTAAGCCATTTATCTTTAACAAATTACAATTACGTGGTGAAGCAACAACCATTAAAGTAGCTAAGAAACAGGTTGAACGTGAAGGGCCAGAAGTCTGGGATATTCTTGCTGAAGTGATTCGTGAGCATCCTATCATGCTGAACCGTGCTCCTACACTTCACCGTCTTGGTATTCAAGCATTTGAACCAACCTTGATTGAAGGTAAAGCGATTCAATTACATCCGCTAGTTTGTTCTGCGTTTAACGCTGACTTTGACGGCGACCAAATGGCTGTCCACGTTCCATTATCGATAGAGGCACAGTTAGAAGCCAGAACATTAATGATGTCGACAAACAATATCTTGTCTCCAGCAAACGGTGAGCCAGTGATTGTGCCTTCACAAGATGTTGTGTTGGGTTTGTACTACATGACACGCGAACGTATCAATGGTCTTGGTGAAGGCATGGCGTTCAGTGATGTAGAAGAAGCGGCACGTGCTATCCAGTCAGGCGTTGTTGGTCTTCATTCAAAGGTTAAAATTCGTATTGAAGAAATGCACACCGATGAAAACGGTGAAACCACAGTGACCAGACGTCTTGTTGAAACGACAACGGGTCGTGCTCAAGTATGGAATATTGTTCCAAAATCATTAGACTTTGATTTAGTTAATAAAGATTTAACTAAAAAAGCGATTATGCAGTTAATTGATGCGTCTTATCGCCAATTGGGTGATAAAGAAACGGTTATTTTCGCTGATCAGCTTATGTATCTTGGTTTCTCAAATGCTACTAAGTCAGGGGTATCGTTTGGTATTAACGATATGGTTATCCCGGAAAGTAAAAGTAAATTAATCAAATCAGCGCAAAAAGAAGTTAAAGATGTTGAGAGTCAATATGCATCTGGACTTGTGACTAATGGCGAACGCTACAATAAAGTCATTGATATCTGGTCTCATACTAATGAGCAAGTTGCTAAGGCAATGATGGATAACTTAGGTAGCGATGATGTCGTTGATGCCAAAGGTGAAACAGTTAAGGAGAAATCATTTAATTCTGTTTACATGATGGCTGATTCTGGTGCTCGTGGTTCAGCAGCGCAGATTAGACAGCTTGCTGGTATGCGTGGCCTGATGGCTAAGCCAGATGGGTCAATTATTGAAACACCTATTACAGCTAACTTCAGAGAAGGTTTGAACGTTCTACAGTACTTCGTTTCTACACATGGTGCTCGTAAAGGTTTGGCTGACACGGCTTTAAAAACTGCGAATGCTGGTTACCTTACTCGTCGTTTGGTTGATGTGGCACAAGATATGGTCGTTTTAACAGATGATTGTGGTACTGAAAATGGCCTTGAAGTAACACCGCTAATTGAAGGTGGAGAGGTTGTTGAGCCACTGGGTAATTTAATACTGGGTCGAGTTATCGCGCAAGATGTCATTAGCGCCGCAACTAATGAAATTATTGTTGAAAGGAATACACTAATTGACGAGGCATGGGTAGAACGTCTTGAAGAAATGGGTGTAGATAAGGTGATGGTCCGTTCTGCGATTAGTTGTGAAAATCGTAAGGGTATTTGTAAGATGTGTTACGGCCGCGATTTAGCCCGAGGACAATTAGTTAACCTAGGTGAAGCGGTAGGTGTGGTAGCAGCGCAGTCAATTGGTGAGCCTGGTACACAGCTTACTATGCGTACTTTCCATATTGGTGGTGCGGCGTCTAGTTCAGCTGCGATCAATAGTATTCAGATAAAATCTGAAGGTACACTAACGTTTAATGACAAGCTAAAAACAATTGAGAACAAAGAGAATAAACTGATTGTTATTTCTCGTTCCGGTGAGATCAGTGTTGTTGATGAATATGGTCGTACTCGTGAAAACTATAAGATACCTTATGGCTCTGAATTATCAGCTAAGGAAGGTGACACCTTATCAGCCGGTGCGGTCTTAGCAACATGGGATCCGCATACTCACCCTGTTATTACAGAGGTAAATGGTAAAGTTATCTTTACCGATTTTGTAGAAGGTGTATCTGTTCAACAACATTCGGATGAAATCACAGGCTTAACATCTTTAGTAGTGACAGATGCGAAACAGCGTGGAAGTAGCGGTAAAGATTTAAGACCAGCTATTACCTTGGTTGATGAACAAGGTGAGCCGGTCTATATTCCTGGTACAACCATTGTTGCGCATTATGTTATGCCTGCAGGCGCTGTTGTTAATGTCACTGATGGAATGAGCGTAGAAAATGCTGATATTTTGGCGCGAATTCCACAAGAATCAAGTAAGACTCGTGATATTACCGGTGGTCTTCCTCGTGTGGCCGATCTATTTGAAGCTCGTAAAACAAAAGATCCGGCTATCTTAGCTGAAATGACTGGTACAGTAAGTTTTGGTAAAGAGACTAAAGGTAAACGTCGTTTAGTGGTCACTGATAAAGATGGTGAAACTAAAGAATTGCTTATACCAAAATGGAGACACATCACAGTATTTGAAGGTGAGCACGTCGAGCAAGGTGAAACCATTGCTGAAGGTGAATTAACGCCACATGATATTTTAAGATTGAGAGGTGTTTTTGAGTTAGCGAGATACTTGGTAAATGAAATTCAAGATGTTTATCGTTTACAAGGCGTGAAGATCAACGATAAGCACATTGAAGTAATTATTAGGCAAATGTTAAGAAAAGTTGAAATTACGTCTGGTGGAGATAGTTCATTCATCAAAGGTGAGCAAGTTGAAAAGACTCGTTTCCTTGAAGTTAATGATCAACTAGAAGCAGAAGGTAAAGTACCTGCGACAGCTGATAATGTACTACTCGGTATTACAAAGGCATCCTTAGCGACTGAATCGTTTGTTTCTGCAGCATCTTTCCAAGAAACAACAAGAGTGCTAACAGATGCAGCTGTAAGAGGTACCAGAGATGACTTGCATGGTTTGAAGGAAAACGTCATTGTTGGTCGACTTATACCGGCTGGAACAGGCTTGGCTCATCACCTAGAACGCAGAAAAAATAAAGCAGCATCGATGAGCCCAGAGATTGTTGAAGAAGTGACTACAGCAGCAGCACATGACGAGGCAGAAGAGGCGTTGAAGCAAGCGCTTAACATGCAAGAATAATTAATTATTCTATTGTAGCGGGATTAAAGAATGCCAACCTGAACCATGGGTTGGCATTTTCTTATCTAAGAATAATTACGCACTCATTATGCTTGACAGATAAGTGATATCTGCCTAAAATTCCCGCTCTTCGGTAGATTGGATTTTTTATATTTACTGAAATAACCTAAATAAGAATTTAAACGCACGTCATAGGATGTGTGGAAAATGTTTTGCACGAGTTTTTGGAGCTCTAAATTAGATATGACCACTATTAACCAACTAGTTCGTAAACCTAGAAAGCGTAAAGTAGAAAAAAGCAATGTGCCAGCACTAGAGGCTTGTCCTCAGAGACGGGGTGTTTGTACGCGTGTTTATACAACAACACCAAAAAAACCAAACTCAGCGCTTCGTAAAGTAGCTCGTGTAAGGCTGACCAATGGCGCAGAAGTAACTAGCTATATTGGTGGTGAAGGCCATAACCTCCAAGAGCACTCGGTTGTACTTATTCGTGGTGGTCGTGTGAAAGATTTACCTGGTGTACGTTACCACGTAGTCCGAGGTAGCCTGGATACATCTGGTGTAGAAGCGCGTCGTAGAGGCCGTTCTAAATATGGTGCTAAGCGCCCTAAAAACTAATATTAAACGAGTTTAAATAATGTCTAGAAGAAAAAAAGCGATAAAGCGCGAAATCCTCCCAGATCCAAAGTTTGGTAATTTAGTGTTAGCAAAGTTTATGAATATGATCATGGTTGATGGTAAGAAATCAATCGCTGAGAAGATTGTTTATGGCGCTCTTGATACGATTGAAGGCAAGGGTCATGCGGAACCTGTTGATGCGCTTATTAAGGCGTTAGAGAAAGTTCAGCCTGCAGTTGAGGTTAAGTCTCGTCGTGTAGGTGGTGCTACCTACCAAGTGCCCGTAGAAGTACGTCCAAATCGTAGAATGGGTTTGTCAATGCGTTGGATGATAGATGCTTCTCGTAAACGTAGTGAGCGATCTATGTCTGCTAGATTGGCAGGTGAAGTTATTGATGCTTTAGAAAGTAGAGGATCTGCATTTAAAAAACGTGAAGATACTCACCGTATGGCTGAGGCGAACAAAGCATTCTCTCACTTCCGCTGGTAATTATATTTAGAATAATTTAGGAATAAAGATGCCTCGCAGTACTCCAATTGAGCGTTATCGGAATATAGGCATCATGGCTCATATTGATGCTGGTAAGACAACAACAACAGAGCGTGTTTTGTTTTATACGGGTGTGTCGCATAAAATGGGTGAGGTTCATGATGGTTCAGCTACCATGGACTGGATGGAACAAGAACAAGAACGTGGTATAACGATAACTTCAGCGGCCACCACATGTTTCTGGTCTGGGATGGATAAGCAGTATGATACGCATCGTATCAACATTATCGATACACCAGGGCATGTTGACTTTACCATTGAAGTTGAGCGCTCGTTAAGAGTTTTAGATGGAGCATGTGCTGTTTTCTGTGCTGTTGGTGGTGTTGAGCCGCAATCGGAAACGGTCTGGCGGCAAGCAGATAAATACAGAGTGCCTCGTATAGCGTTTGTGAATAAAATGGATCGGGCTGGCGCAAATTTTATGCGTGTGGTCGATCAATTAAAAGTTCGATTAGGTTGTAATGCAGTGCCTTTGCAATATGCAATTGGTGCTGAAGATGCTTTCAAAGGCGTTGTAGACTTAATAAGTATGCAAGCGATCTATTGGAATGAAAGTGATAAGGGTGTTTCACATGTAACAGGTGAAATACCTGAAGAAATAAAAGATGAATGTGAAGCGCTTCGTGAACAGTTAGTTGAAGCAGCAGCTGAAGGTAATGATGAGTTAATGGAGCTGTATCTTAACTCTGGCGAGTTATCTAAAGAAGAAATTAAGCTTGGACTGCGTTTACGAACTCTCAATAATGAGTTAGTGCTTGTATTATGTGGTAGTGCATTTAAAAACAAAGGTGTACAAGCAATGCTGGATGCGGTTGTGGAATTTTTACCATCACCGATAGATGTGCCGGCTATTTCCTCAGTAGTATCTGAGGGTGAAGAGCCAGAAATAAGAAGTGCTGATGATGACTCACCATTTTCAGCATTAGCATTTAAAATTTTAACGGATTCATTTGTTGGAACGTTAACATTTTTTAGAGTGTACTCAGGTGTGTTAAAAGCAGGTGATACTGTTTATAACCCACTTAAAAATAAGAAAGAGCGTATTGGTCGATTGGTGCAAATGCATTCGAATGATAGGCAAGAAGTTAAAGAAGTATATGCTGGTGATATAGCGGCAGCAATTGGACTAAAAGATGTTACTACTGGTGATACTTTATGTTCAATTAATGCACCCATTACACTTGAGCGTATGGAGTTTCCGGATCCCGTGATTTCAATTGCGGTAGAGCCTAAAACCATACAAGATCAAGATAAAATGGCAGTTGCATTGGGAAAGCTTGCACAAGAAGATCCATCATTTAAAGTGCATACTGATGAAGAGTCAGGGCAAACAATTATTTCTGGAATGGGTGAGCTTCATCTTGAGATAATCGTTGATCGTATGCTCAGAGAGTTTAATGTGGTAGCCAATGTTGGAACACCACAAGTTGCTTACCGTGAGACTATCCGTCAAGTCGTGAAGCAAGAAGGCAAGTTTGTAAGGCAGTCTGGTGGTAAGGGTCAATATGGCCATGTATGGTTGAAGATTGAGCCACTAGAAGATCAAGAGTTTGAGTTTGTAAATGCGATTGTCGGTGGTTCAGTACCAAGCGAATATATTGGTGCGGTCGAGGCTGGTGTCAAAGAACAAATGAAAAATGGGGTTTTAGCAGGGTACCCCATGATAAATATTAGAGTTACTTTGTACGATGGTTCGTATCATGATGTTGACTCAAATGAAATGGCGTTTAAAATAGCCGGCTCACTTGGTTTTAAAGATGGCGCAGCAAAAGCAGATCCTAAAGTGCTAGAGCCAATGATGAAAGTAGAAGTGGTGACACCAGAAGAGTACATGGGTCACGTAGTTGGAGATTTAAATAAGCGTAGGGGGATTATTCATGGTATGGATGATTGTCCTGCTGGAAAGATGGTTGATGCAGATGTGCCGCTTGCCGAGATGTTTGGTTATGCAACAGACCTTAGGTCTGCAACGCAAGGTAGGGCTACATACAGCATGATGTTTGATAGTTATGCTGAAGTGCCTAAAGCGTTAGAAGAAAAGATTAAAAGCAGAATTTTTTATTAATATTAAGTAATGACGGGTATTTACAATGTCTAAAGAAAAATTTGAAAGAAATAAGCCCCATGTAAACGTAGGCACAATTGGCCACGTTGATCACGGAAAAACAACATTAACGGCTGCGTTAACGAAAGTTATGGCTGAAGCCATGGGTGGAGAAGTTAAAGCCTTTGATGAAATTGACAATGCACCAGAAGAACGTGAGCGTGGTATTACCATTGCAACATCACACGTTGAATATGAATCAAATACACGTCACTATGCTCACGTAGACTGTCCAGGTCACGCCGATTACGTTAAAAACATGATCACAGGTGCGGCGCAAATGGATGGTGCCATTCTAGTATGTTCAGCTGCAGACGGCCCTATGCCTCAAACACGTGAACATATCTTGTTATCACGTCAAGTGGGTGTTCCATACATCGTCGTATTCCTTAACAAAGCGGATATGGTTGACGATGAAGAGCTATTAGAACTAGTAGAAATGGAAGTACGTGAACTATTAGACATGTACGAATTCCCAGGTGATGACACACCAATCGTAACAGGTTCAGCACTTAAAGCCCTAGAAGGCGATACATCAGACATTGGTGTTCCATCTGTGCTTAAACTAGTTGAAGCACTTGACTCATACATCCCATTACCAGAACGTGCTGTAGACGGCGACTTCATTATGCCAGTTGAAGACGTATTCTCAATCTCAGGTCGTGGAACAGTTGTAACCGGTCGTATTGAGCGCGGTGTTATCAACGTTGGTGAAGAAATTGAAATCGTTGGTATCAAAGACACGGTCACAACCACGTGTACCGGTGTTGAAATGTTCCGCAAATTATTAGATCAAGGTGAAGCTGGCGATAACGTTGGTATCTTACTACGTGGTACAAAACGTGAAGACGTAGAGCGTGGTCAAGTATTAGCTAAGCCTGGATCAATCACACCTCACACACACTTCGAAGCAGAAGTCTATGTGTTAGGTAAAGATGAAGGTGGTCGTCACACACCATTCTTCAACGGTTACCGTCCACAGTTCTACTTTAGAACGACAGACGTAACAGGTGCATGTGACTTGCCAGAAGGTATCGAAATGGTGATGCCAGGTGATAACGTGCAAATGACCGTCAAATTAATCAACCCGATTGCCATGGAAGAAGGTTTACGTTTCGCTATTCGCGAAGGTGGCCGAACAGTTGGTGCCGGTGTTGTTGCTAAAATTATTGAGTAATTGAAATGTCAAAACAATCCATAAGAATTCGTTTAAAAGGCTTTGATCACCGTTTAATAGATCATGCGGCACGTGAAATAGTTGAGACTGCGAAACGTACAGGCGCTCAAGTAATGGGTCCTATTCCTTTACCAACAAAAAAAGAACGTTTTACAGTGCTTATTTCTCCGCATGTTAATAAAGATGCAAGGGATCAATATGAGCTTCGTACGCATAAACGTATGATGGATATTGTTGAGCCGACTGATAAAACTGTTGATGCGCTGATGAAGCTAGACTTATCAGCTGGTGTTGATGTTCAAATTAAACTGAATTAAATCAGTTTTAAATATATAAAATAAAGGATAAATCATGTCTTTAGGTTTAGTAGGCCGTAAATGCGGAATGACAAGATTGTTTACAGAAGAAGGTGAGTCAATTCCTGTTTCTGTAGTACAAATTTTGCCAAATCGTGTTACACGTGTTTTAAATGAACAATCCGATGGTTATTCTGCAGTGCAGGTAACAACGGGTGATGTAAAGAACTCTCGAGTTAATAAAGCTGAGGCGGGCCAGTTCAAAAAAGCTGGTGTTGAAGCGGGAAGAGGTTTATGGGAGTTTAGACTTGAAGAAGACTCTGACCTTGAAGTAGGTTCTGATTTATCACTTGATATATTTGAAGCTGGTCAAAAAATTGATGTGCGTGGTAAAAGTATTGGTAAAGGATATGCGGGTGTTATCAAACGCTATAATTTCCAAATGCAAGATGCTACACACGGTAACTCTTTATCACATCGTGCGCCTGGATCAATTGGGCAATGTCAAACACCAGGTCGTGTTTTAAAGGGTAAAAAAATGTCAGGTCACATGGGTGACGAAAGAGTGACTACTCAAAACCTTGAAATCGTAAAAATTGATACAGACAAGTCTGTGGTATTAATTAAAGGTGCGATACCGGGTTCAAAGAATAGTGACATTGTTATTACACCTGCTATTAAAACAAATAAATAGGCAAAATTATGAATATTCAAACGCCTGTCGTAGGTAAAGATGTTTCTGAAGCGGTCTTTGGCCAAGAATATAACGAGGGGATAATTCATCAACTTGTTGTTACTTATATGGCGAATGCTAGAGCAGGAACACGTGCGCAAAAAACTCGATCAGAAGTAAGCGGTGGTGGTATCAAGCCATGGAAACAAAAAGGAACTGGTCGTGCTCGTGCAGGAACAATCAGAAGTCCTATTTGGAGAACTGGTGGTGTAACGTTTGCAGCTAAACCTCAAGATCACAGCAAAAAATTAAATAAAAAAATGTACGCTGTTGGTATGAAGTCAATTTTATCTGAGCTTATCCGTCAAGATAGATTGGTAGTTGTTGATGAGCTAAGTATTGAAGAACCTAAAACAAAATTATTAAATGCTAAATTGGCTGAAAATGGCCTAAGTAATGTTTTAATCGTTTTAGCGGCTGAAGACGTTAATTTGCAATTAGCTAGTAGAAACGTACATAAAGTTGATGTTTGTACTGCTTATGAAATTGATCCTGTTTCTTTACTAGCATATGAAAAAGTTTGTATAACAGCTGATGCAATTGCATTAGTAGAGGAGCGCTTAAAATGAATCAGGAATTCTTATTGCAGTTAATTACTGCGCCTGTTGTTACGGAAAAAAGCTCTATTGCTGCTGACCTTAATAATCAATATGTCTTTAAGGTTGATAGCAGTGCTAATAAAGCTGATATCAAAGCTGCCGTTGAAAAACTATTTAGTGTAGATGTTGAGTCTGTAAAAACATTGAATGTAAAAGGAAAAGTTAAACGCTTTGGTAAAGGTTTTGGTAAAAGATCAGATGTAAAAAAAGCGTATGTTCGTATTAAATCTGGGCAAGAAATAGAATTTGTTTCTGCCTAACTGGAAGATAAATTAATCTTATGGCTATTGTAAAATCAAAACCAACTTCACCAGGCTCACGCTTTGTAATCAGATTAAAAAATGCTGAGCTTAGTAAGTCTGCACCACATGGGCCGCTTTTAGCTAAAAAAAGCAAGTCAGGCGGGCGCAATAATAACGGAAGGATCACTACAAGACATCGTGGTGGAGGTCACAAGCAACATTATCGTATTATCGACTTCAAAAGAAACAAATTCGATGTACCTGGTAAGGTAGAAAGTCTGCAATATGACCCAAATAGATCTGCCAATATTGCGCTGATACTATATAATGACGGCGAAAGACGATACATCATTGCACCAAAAAACTTAAATGTTGGTGATGAAGTGATTTCTTCTGAAGTAGCCCCAATTACAGTAGGCAATTGTTTACCAATGAGGAATATACCTGTTGGTACACAAGTACACTGTGTTGAGTTAAAACCAAATAAAGGTGCCCAAATAGCACGTAGTGCAGGTGCTGTTGTGCAAATTGTTGCGAGAGATGGTGACCATGTTACGTTAAGGTTACGCTCTGGCGAAATGCGCAAGGTTTTATCTGGTTGTCGAGCAGTTATCGGAGAAGTTGGTAATTCTGAGCATAGCTTGATTTCCCTTGGTAAAGCCGGGGCAAAACGTTGGAGAGGTGTTAGACCAACTGTACGTGGTGTTGCTATGAACCCTGTTGATCACCCGCATGGTGGTGGTGAAGGTCGTACTTCTGGTGGTCGCCACCCGGTATCTCCATGGGGTATGCCAACAAAGGGTTATAAGACGCGTAAAAATAAGCGTACTGATAAATTAATAGTTAGAAATAGAACAAAACGTTAAGGATATATTGTGCCAAGATCCATAAAAAAAGGCCCTTTTGTTGATCTTCATTTAATGAAGAAAGTAGAAGCAGCCGCAGAAAGTAATAATCGTAGACCAATTAAAACTTGGTCTAGACGTTCAATGATCTCGCCAACTATGGTTGGTTTGACGATAGCTATTCACAACGGAAGACAGCATATGCCGGTATTGATTACTGAAAATATGGTTGGCCACAAATTAGGTGAGTTCGCGTTAACGCGTACATACCGTGGTCATGTTGTTGACAAAAAATCCAGATAAACATTGGTGCAGTGATGGAAGTTAAAGCTAAATTAAAAAACGCTAATTTTTCAGCCCAAAAAGGCCGATTAGTTGCAAATCAAATCAGAGGCATGGATGTTGAGAGTGCTTTGAATTTATTGGGTTTTAGTACACGTAAAGCAGCAGATAGTTTCAAGAAACTTCTTAATTCTGCTATTGCTAATGCTGAACATAATGAAGGTGCTGATGTAGATGAGTTATATGTTTCAACAGTATTTGTTGATGAAGCACCTACTTACAAACGATTTAAAGCGCGTGCTAAAGGTCGTGGTAATAAAATTCTTAAAAGAAACTGCCATCTAACTATTGAAGTTAGTGATACTAAATAAAAGAGTAAATAAATATGGGTCAAAAAGTACATCCAACTGGTATACGCCTTGGTATAGTTAAAGATTGGAATTCGCGTTGGTATGCTAGTTCACAAGCGTATCCTGACATGTTAAAACAAGATTTAATTGCACGTGATTTCTTAAAAAAGAAATTAATGGCAGCTTCTGTAAGCAAAATCCAAATTAATCGTCCTGCTGGTAATGCACAAATTACAATACATACGGCTCGTCCTGGTATTGTTATTGGTAAAAAAGGTGGTGATGTTGATTCGCTACGTGCGGAAGTAAGTAATATCATGGGTGTGCCTGTCCAGATAAACGTCGAGGAAATTCGTAAGCCTGAACTGGATGCTCTTTTAGTAGCTGAAAGTGTTGCGCAACAGCTTGAGCGTCGAATTATGTTCAGACGTGCAATGAAAAGAGCGGTTACTAACACCATGCGATTAGGTGCTGAAGGTATCAAAATTAAAGTAAGTGGTCGTTTGAACGGTGCAGATATTGCTCGTAACGAATGGTACAGAGAAGGACGTGTTCCACTACATACACTTCGTGCTGATATTGATTATGGATTTACTGAAGCACTAACTACATATGGTATTTTAGGTATCAAAGTGTGGATCTTCAAAGGTGAAGTTTTTGACGAAAAGTCTGCCCTACCAATCTTAGGTAATAAGGAAGCGACGGGAGAATAGGTAAGCGATATGTTACAACCAAAAAAAACTAAATTTAGAAAAGCACATAAAAACAGAAACACTGGACTTGCACATCGTGGTAGTAGTGTTAGTTTTGGTGAATTTGGCTTGAAATCTATTGAACGCGGTAGAATGACTGCGCGTCAAATTGAAGCTGGTCGTCGTACTATTACACGTCATATTAAGCGTGGTGGTAAGGTTTGGATCCGCGTGTTCCCAGATAAACCAATTACAAAAAAACCTCTTGAAGTACGTATGGGTAAGGGTAAAGGTAGTGTTGAATTCTGGGTTGCGCAAATCAAACCAGGAACTATGTTATTTGAATTGCAGGGTGTATCAAAAGAGTTAGCAGTTGAGGCCTTTGATTTAGCTGCTGCAAAACTCCCTTTTAAAACAAAATTTGCTGAACGGACAATAATGTAATGAAGGCATCAGAATTAAGAGAAAAAACAGTTCAGGAGCTTAACGAATTATTGCTTGAATTAAGAAAAGAGCAATTTAATTTACGTATGCAAAATGCTACTGGTCAATTAAATCAAGTTCATCAATTTGGTGAAGTACGTGGTGATATTGCTCGTATTAAAACTATTTTGAATGATCAAGCAGGTGAATCTAAATGAGTGCAAAAGAGCAGACTCTAAGAACTATATCTGGTGTTGTGACAAGCAATAAAGGTGATAAAAGCATCACTGTAAAAGTCACTCGTCAAGTTAAACATCCTTTGTATGGCAAGGTGATTAAACGATCAACTAAATATAATGCTCATGACGAAAGTAACGAATGCTCTGAAGGCGATATCGTTTCTTTAGTTTCTTGTCGACCTGTTTCAAAGTCGAAATCATGGAAACTTCATGAAATCATTGAAAAAACTAAATAGAGTGAGTGGGAGTTAAGTAATGATTCAGATGCAGACAAGACTTGATGTGGCAGACAACAGCGGTGCCCGCAATGTTATGTGTATTAAAGTACTAGGTGGTTCTCATAAACGCTATGCTAAAATTGGTGACATCATCAAAGTCAGCATTAAAGATGCGATCCCACGTGGCAAAGTAAAAAAGGGTGATGTTCATAATGCAGTCGTCGTTAGAACAAGAAAAGCAATACGTCGTCCAGATGGTTCAGCTATTCGTTTTGATGGTAATGCGGCGGTGCTTTTAAATGCAAACTTGCAACCAATTGGAACTCGTATATTTGGCCCTGTTACTCGCGAATTAAGAAATGAAAAGTTTATGAAAATCATTTCTTTAGCGCCTGAAGTGATTTAACTGATTGAATTAATTATGAATAAAATAAAGAAAGGTGATGAAGTAATCGTTTTAACAGGGAAAGATAAGGGTAAAAAAGGCCTAGTTCTTTCTGTTGTTTCTGATGAAAAAGTTTTGGTTGAAGGAATTAATTCAGTAAAAAAACATCAAAAACCTAATCCTAATAAAGGTATTGAAGGTGGGATTATTGAGAAGCAAATGCCAATCAATGTCTCTAATGTTGCTATCTATAATGCTCAAACTAACAAGGCTGATAGAGTTGGTTTTAAAGTACTTGAAGATGGTAAGAAGGTTCGTTACTTCAAATCAAATAATGAAGTGCTTGACGCTTAAGAAATAGAGAATTTTATGTCAAATTTAGAAGAACGCTATAAAAAAGAAATCATTCCTGCTTTATTAAAGGAATTGAATCTTAAGACTGTTATGGAAGTGCCTAAGATCACTAAGATAACACTTAATATGGGTGTTGGTGAGGCTGTTGCTGATAAAAAAATTATCCAAAATGCTGTCTCTGACCTAGAAAAGATTTCAAGCCAGAAGCCAATTATTACGATTTCAAAAAAATCAATCGCTGGTTTCAAAATAAGGGACGATATGCCAATTGGCTGTAAAGTCACTTTAAGAAATGAGCGTATGTATGATTTTCTTCAGAGACTTATCTCAATTGCAATTCCTAGAATTAGGGATTTTCGTGGCTTAAGTGATAAATCTTTTGATGGACGAGGTAACTACTCTCTTGGTGTAACTGAGCAAATAATCTTCCCTGAAATTGATTACGACAAGATTGATACGCTACGTGGGCTGGATATTGCTATTACGACAAGTGCTAAGAATGACGAGCAAGGTCGTGCTTTATTGAAAGCATTCAATTTTCCCATTAAACAACAAGGTTAAGAAATGGCTAAGAAATCAATGATAGCTAGAGAAAATAAACGAATTCGTTTAGTGGCTAAATATGCTGCCAAAAGAGCAGCGCTTAAAGAAATTATTAGAAACCCTAAGTCTACTTTTGAACAAGTAACAGAGGCACAAACAAAATTAGTGTCTTTACCTCGTGATTCAAGTGCGTCTCGTGTTCGTAACCGTTGTAATATGACCGGTCGACCACATGGCTACTATAGAAAGTTTGGTCTTGGACGTAACAAGTTACGTGAAGCTACGATGCGCGGTGATGTACCGGGCTTATCTAAAGCTAGCTGGTAAAGAAGGAGTATTAAAATGAGTATGAGTGATCCAATTGCAGATATGTTAACTCGCATTCGTAATGCGCAGTCTGCTGAAAAAGCTGTAGTTAGAATGCCCTTTTCTACTAAAAAACAAGCATTAGCTAACATTTTAGAACAAGAAGGTTTTGTAAGTGGTTCGACTAAAATCGAAGACTCAAAAAGTAAGCCTGAGTTAGAGATTACGTTGAAATATTTTCAAGGTAAACCAGTTATTGAGACAATCGACCGTGTCAGCAAACCTGGTTTACGTATTTATAAATCAAAAGATGAACTTCCTAAAGTTAAGGGTGGTTTAGGTGTGGCTATTATTTCTACATCTAAAGGCTTGTTAGCTGATCGTACAGCGAGAGCTGAAGGTCATGGTGGTGAAGTTCTTTGTTACGTAAGTTAGGTTAGGTTTTATTATGTCAAGAATTGCGAATAATCCAGTTGTATTGCCTGCAGGTGTAGAGTTCAACAATGCTAACGGTCACTTATCTGTTAAAGGTAAAAATGGCGAGCTTAGCTGTGAATTGTTTAAGTGTGTTGATATTGATGTTAACGATAACGTTCTTTCCTTTAAAGCAAATAATAAAGTGAAAGGTTCTATCGCATTAACCGGTACTCAACGAGCGCTTGTTAACAATATGGTCGTTGGCGTAACTGATGGGTTTGAAAAGAAATTAGAATTACGTGGTGTTGGTTACAGAACACAGGTTAAAGGAAAAACTCTTAACTTAACCTTAGGTTTTTCTCACCCTGTTGAATATGATATTCCAGAAGGTATTACGATTGAAACACCTTCTCAAACTGAAATTGTTATCAAGGGTTGTGATAAACAATTAGTTGGTCAAGTTGCTGCTAATATTCGTGCATATCGTTCACCAGAACCATACAAAGGTAAAGGTATTAGGTATGTTGGTGAGCACGTTGTTATGAAAGAAGCTAAGAAGAAATAGGCGGAATAATGAATAAGAAAACTTCACGTTTGCGTAGAGCAACCAAAACAAGGTCACGTATTAAAGAAAGTGGAAAAGCACGTTTAAGCGTGCACCGTTCACCACGTCATATATACGCACAAGTAATGACTGCTGATGGATCTAAGGTGCTTGTTTCCGCATCTACACTATTAAGTGATATTAAATCATCAGTAAAAAATTGTGGAAATATTGAAGCAGCCAGCGTAGTTGGTAAAACTATTGCTGAACGTGCCGTAGAAGCAGGTATAAAAGAAGTTGCTTTTGATCGTTCTGGATATAAATATCATGGCCGCGTTAAAGCACTAGCTGACGCTGCACGTGAAAATGGATTGGAATTTTAGAGGCAATTATGGCATCACAACCTGGACAAAATAATCAACAAGACGATTTACAAGAAAAATTAATTACCGTTAGAAGAATTTCTAAAGTAGTTAAAGGTGGACGTCAATTTAGGTTCTCTGCACTTGCTGTTGTAGGTGACGGTAACGGTCGTGTTGGTTTTGGTATTAGCAAAGCACGTGAGGTTCCTGTAGCTATACAAAAGGCGATGGAACAAGCACGCAAAAATATGGTTACAGTTAATTTAAGTGAGCATACATTGCAATATCCAATTACTGCTAAATATGGCGCTGCAGAAGTCTTTATGAAACCTGCTTCTGATGGTACTGGTATTATTGCTGGTGGCGCAATGCGTGCTGTATTTGAAGTTGTTGGTGTGCATGATGTGCTTGCAAAATGTGTTGGAAGTAACAATCCTGCTAACGTTGTTAGAGCAACTATTAAAGGTTTGTCTGATATGACGAATGCTGAACAAGTTGCTATGAAACGTGGAAAATCAGTCGCTGATATCATCGGGTAATAATAATGAGTGAAAAGAAAATCAAAGTAACAATGATTCGTAGTAAGAATGGTCGATTAGCATCACATAAAGCATGTGTTGCTGGTTTAGGCTTACGCAAAATCAATCAATCAGTTGAAGTTATTGATACACCTGAAAATCGAGGCATGATCAATAAAATTCATTACATGCTTAACGTAGAAGAGATTTAAAATGTTACTAAATACAATTAAACCAGCTGCTGGTAGTACAAAACCTGCAAAACGCGTTGGCCGTGGTATCGGCTCTGGATCAGGTAAAACTTGTGGTCGTGGTCATAAAGGTCAAAAATCACGATCGGGTGGAATGCCTAAAATCGGTTTTGAAGGTGGTCAAATGCCAATACAGCGTAGGCTTCCTAAAATTGGATTTACCTCTGCTAAAAAGAAATTAACAGCAGAAGTTAGGTTGCATGAGTTAAATAACTTAAATGATGAGATTGTTACAATTGAATCATTGATCGCCGCTAATATTGTTCCTGTTTTTACTAAAAAAGTTAAAATTATTTCATCTGGTGAATTGACTTCAGCGGTAAAATTACAAGGAATTTCTGCAACTGCTGGTGCCGTTAAGGCAATCGAAGCAGCTGGCGGCAGTTTAGCTTAATCAATGTCTGTACTTGGTTCATCAGCCTCAGGCGCAACTGGCGGGTTAAGCAAATTACCTGAACTACGAAAACGATTGTTTTTCGTTCTTGGTGCTTTGTTCGTGTTTCGTATTGGCGCGCATGTGCCAGTTCCTGGAATTGACCCTAAGGCACTATCATTAATGTTCGAGCAACAAGCTGGAACTATTCTTGATATGTTTAACATGTTCTCAGGTGGTGCGCTCAAAAGACTGAGTATTTTTGCGCTTGGAATAATGCCGTATATTTCTGCGTCTATTATTATCCAGTTAATGACGTCTGTTGTTCCAAAATTTGAGCAACTTAAAAAAGAAGGTGAATCTGGAAAACGTAAAATAACTCAATATACACGTTATTTCACGGTAGTACTTGCAACGTTTCAAGCGTTTGGTGTTGCTACAGCAATTCAAGGGCAATCTGCTGGCGGCTTACCGGTGGTATTTAATCCAGGTTTTGCTTTTATGTTTACTGCAGTAGTTACACTTGTCAGTGGGACGATGTTTCTTATGTGGTTAGGGGAACAAGTTACTGAACGTGGAATTGGTAACGGTATATCAATTATCATTTTTGGTGGTATTGTTGCAGGATTACCGAGTGCTATTGGTGGTACACTCGAATTAGTTAGAACAGGCGAAATGAACGCATTTATGGTTATTATGCTGTTCTTTATAGCTGTTGCTGTGACGGCATTTGTGATTTTTGTTGAGCGTGCTCAGCGAAGAATCACTATAAATTACGCTAAACGTCAGCAAGGTAATAAAATGATGGCGGGTCAGTCTAGTTTTTTACCGTTGAAGCTTAATATGGCAGGTGTGATCCCACCCATTTTCGCTTCAAGTATAATTTTATTTCCTTCAACTATTGCAGGTTGGTTTGGTAACAGTGAAGGAATGGGTTGGTTGCAAGATGTATCTAGTATGTTATCTCCTGGGCAGCCAATTTATGTGTTGCTTTATGCAGCAGCGATTATATTCTTTTGTTTTTTCTATACTGCATTAGTATTTAATTCAAGAGATACGTCGGATAACCTTAAAAAATCAGGTGCTTTTATTCCTGGTATCCGACCTGGTGAGCAAACTACTAAATATATAGATGCGGTTATTACAAAATTAACGTTGCTTGGTGCTATGTATATTACGGCTGTTTGTTTGTTACCTGAGTTTTTGATTGTTTATTGGAATGTGCCGTTTTATTTTGGTGGAACATCATTGTTAATTATCGTTGTTGTTGTCATGGATTTCATTGCGCAAATGCAAAGTCACCTTATGTCACAGCAATATGAAGGTTTAATGAAAAAAGCGAACCTTAAAAACAAATAAGTTAAGGTTAGTAGGAGTAAATTATGAAAGTAAGAGCATCAGTAAAGAAAATTTGTCGCAATTGTAAAGTTGTTCGTCGTAATAGAGTAATACGCATTATCTGCAAAGATGGGCGACATAAGCAACGTCAAGGCTAATATTTAAGCTTGTAGTTATTCGAAATAAAGATTAAAATTGCCGGTTTTCTACTGGCCAAAATAACGGAGAGAATTAATGGCACGTATCGCTGGTATTAATATACCTGATAATAAGCACATTGTTATTTCACTGACATCTATATATGGCGTTGGTCTTACTAGATCAAAAGCTATTTGTGCTGCAGCTGGAATTGATACAACAACTAAAGTTCGCGAACTATCTGAAGATCAATTAGAACTGATACGTGAAGAAGTCGGAAAATATTTAATAGAAGGCGATTTACGTCGTGAAGTTTCTATGAATATTAAACGCTTACTAGATTTGGGTTGCTTCCGTGGAATCCGTCATCGTAGAAGTTTACCTGTTCGAGGCCAGCGTACTAAAACAAACGCTAGAACCCGCAAGGGCCCTCGGAAACCAATTAGAAAGTAAGATTCAATTAAAGGATATTTGAAGTATGGCTAAACCAAGTCGTAGTAAGAAGAAAGTTAAAAAAAATGTAGTTGATGGAATTGTCCATGTACATGCTACATTTAATAACACGATCGTTACCATAACAGACCGTAAAGGCAATGCACTATCTTGGGCAACTGCTGGTGGGTCTGGATTTAGAGGTTCACGTAAAAGTACACCTTTTGCAGCTCAAGTTGCCGCTGAACGTGCCGGTGAAGTTGCGAAAGATTTTGGAATGAAAAATCTTGAAGTTAAGATTAAAGGTCCAGGTCCTGGTCGTGAATCTGCAGTACGTGCATTAAACAATATTGGTTTTAATATTACTTTTATTGAAGATGTAACACCTATTCCACATAATGGCTGTCGTCCGCCAAAGAAACGACGTGTATAACTAGGAAATTATTATGGCTAAATATACTGATTCAAAATGTCGTTTATGTCGTCGTGAAGGCGAGAAGCTTTTCTTGAAAGGCGAAAAATGCTACACAGCTAAATGTGCAATGGAAAAAAGAGCATACCCTCCTGGTCAACACGGGCAACGTCGTACTCGTTTGTCAGACTATGCATTACAGCTTCGTGAAAAACAAAAACTACGTCGTATTTATGGCGTACTTGAAAAACAGTTCCGTGGTTATTATGCTGAAGCAGCCCGTATTAAAGGCTCTACAGGTGAAAACTTATTGCAATTGTTAGAATGCCGTCTTGATAATGTCGTTTACAGAATGGGCTTTGCTGCTTCACGCTCTGAAGCAAGGCAGCTTGTTAGACATAACGGAATTGTTGTTAATGGTGTTCGTGTGAATATTCCTTCGTTTCAGGTTAAATCTGAAGATGTTATCGAAGTAATGGAAAGCTCAAAGAACCAAAACCGTATCAAATCTGCTCTTGAATTTGTTGAGCAACGTGGTGTGCCTGAGTGGATAGAGCTTGATATTAAAAAAATGCAAGGTATTTTCAAAGTCAAACCTGAGCGTTCTGACTTACCTGCAGAAATCAATGAACATCTTGTTGTTGAGCTGTACTCTAAGTAATCTTTAAAGAGGAAATATAATGCAAAATTTACTTTCAGGTTTTTTACAGCCTAAGGTTACAGGAGTTCAATCTATATCTCCTACATGTTCTAAAGTTACCATAGAACCAATGGAACGCGGATATGGTCACACTTTAGGTAATGCTTTAAGACGTGTTCTTTTATCTTCAATTTCAGGTTGCGCAGTGACCGAAATTAAAATTGACGGTGTTTTACACGAGTACACAACAATCGATGGCGTCCAAGAAGATGTTATTGATATCATGTTGAATCTTAAAAATCTTGCGGTTAATCTTAATGCAAAAGATGAAGCCTATTTGACAATCGAAAAATCTGGAGAAGGTCAAGTTACTGCTGCTGACATTCAAATTGATCATGATGTTGAAATAGCGAATCCAGAACTTGTTATCGCCAATTTAACTGCTAATGGTAAGCTTTCCATGTCAATTAAAGTTGAGCGGGGTTCAGGTTATCAGACAGCCGCTTCACGTAAACAAGATGATGAAGATTTGCCGATTGGTACGCTTTTATTAGATGCTTCTTTTAGCCCTATTAAGCGCATCTCTTATAATGTAGATACAGCTCGTGTTGAGCAACGTACTAACCTTGATAAGCTAATTATTGAGCTTGAAACAAACGGTACGACTGATCCTGAAGAAACGATTAGAGCGGCTGCAACGATTCTACATCATCATATTGCTGTTTTTGTTGACCTTAAAGACATTGTAGAAGTTCCTGAGGAACCTAAAGAACCTGAGTTCGATCCTATTCTATTACGTCCTGTTGACGATCTAGAACTGACGGTTCGATCAGCAAATTGTTTGAAAGCTGAACAAATTTTCTACATTGGTGACTTAATTCAACGTACTGAAGTTGAATTATTAAAAGCACCAAATCTTGGTAAAAAATCATTAACAGAAATTAAGGATGTTCTTGCTTCAAAGGGCATGTCTTTAGGTATTCGTCTTGAAAACTGGCCACCATCTAGTTTAATTACTAGTGATAGAGCTGTAGGTTCAATTTAATTTAAGGATTTAACTATGCGTCATCGTAAATCAGGTAGGCAACTTAATCGTAATAGCAGCCACCGTAAAGCAATGTTTAAAAATATGGCTAACTCTCTCATCGGTCATGAGGTTATTCGTACAACATTACCTAAAGCCAAAGAGCTTCGTCGTTTCATTGAACCTCTTATTACATCATCTAAGGAAGATACCGTTGCTAAAAGACGTTTAGTTTTTGCACGGTTAAGAGATAGAGACAGTGTTACGAAACTGTTTAATGATCTAGCTCCTCGTTATAAAGATCGCCCTGGTGGTTATCTACGAATTCTTAAATGTGGATTCAGACCTGGTGATGCTGCGCCTATGGCGTATGTTGAATTAGTTGATCGTGATTTGGAATCTGGTTCGGAAGAAATTATCGAATCTTGATCTGCTTGATAAGCATAAAAAAACCGGGCTTAGCCCGGTTTTTTTATGCTTAACTATTTATTTATCTTTCTAAATAGTCTAATTTGTTTTCTTTGTTTGCCCATTCATCAGCATCTTCAGGTGCATCTTTTACATCAGTGATAACAGGCCAAGTTTGGGATAGGTCGGCGTTAATCTGAATAAATTCTTCTTGCCCTTCGGGTAATTCATCTTCTGAATAAATGGCTTCTACAGGGCACTCAGGTTCGCATAGTGTGCAATCAATACACTCATCTGGGTCGATGACTAGGAAGTTTGGCCCTTCATGAAAGCAATCTACTGGGCATACATCTACACAATCGGTGTATTTACATTTGATACATGATTCGGTTACTACGAATGTCATTTTATAATCCTTGTTGGTTTGTTTCTGTTGTTATTATATTCAATTTGAGAATCTAGCTCACATAAAATTGAATGTACTGTGATTTAATTGCCGTGTTAAATCGCAAACTTAATGCCAATTAATAATAAAATGGTTGCGACGATATATTTTAAAGTTTTCTCAGGCAATTTTTCACCGACCATAGTGCCTAGATAGATTGCTGGCAATGAGCCAATGATCAAACTGATTAATAATTGGAAATCTATATGCCCTAATTGAAAATGTCCTAGGCCAGCTACTGCAGTTAGCGGTACGGCATGTGCTATGTCGGTGCCTACTATGGTTCTGGTTCTTAAACGAGGGTAGAGGAGTAATAAAAGCGCACCACCAATAGCACCTGCCCCAACTGACGATAAGGTGACCAGTATGCCTAGCACAAGGCCTAAGCAGATAATAATAAATGGGCTTGGTGTGTAGTCAGCAGGTTTTTTGAAATGCCTTGCTATATTGTCTTTAAAAACTATAACTGCTGAGGTCAAGATTAGCATGATGCCTAGACTAATCGATATAATGCTTTCAAATGCTTCTGCTGATAAATTAAAGTATTGGATGATGTATATGCAAGATATTGAGCCTGGGATGCTACCTAGGCATAGATTTTTTACAATCATCCAGTCAATATTTTTAAGTTTTTGATGTGACCAAACGCCGCTTGCTTTTGTAATGGCTGCGTATAAAAGATCTGTGCCAACAGCAATCGCTGGTTGAACGTTGAAGCCAAGAACAAGTAGAGGAGTCATCAAAGAACCACCACCTACACCCGTTAGGCCAATTACGAAGCCTACAGCTGCGCCTGCTAATATATATAAGTAATCCAATGGGAGAAACCGAGCTATTAATATAACCTTGTAATATAAATCAATTCTCTTATAATAAAAAGGAATATATATTTCTATATTTATAACAAAAGAATATTAATCTATGAAGTTACAACAACTCCGTTATATCTGGGAAGTTTCAAAAAACAATCTTAATGTGTCAGCGACAGCTGAAACAATTTATACCTCGCAACCGGGTATAAGTAAACAAATTCGTATTTTAGAAGATGAGTTAGGTATTCCCATTTTCACTCGTAATGGCAAGCATTTAACTGACATGACGCCGGCCGGAAAAAAAATTATTAGCATAGCGGGCGAAATGTTAATGAAGGCAGAGAATATCAAAAATATTGCTAAAGAATATAAAAATCAAACAAAGGGCTTGCTATCGATTGCAACAACACATACTCAAGCACGTTATGCTTTACCGTCTATCATCAAAACATTTATGCAAGAAATGCCAGATGTTAGCTTAGATATTCAACAAGGTACGCCGGTACAAATTTCTGAAATGGTATCGCAAGGGAAAGTGGATCTTGCCATTGCAACGGAGGCTTTAGAGTTATTTGATAACTTGGTCATGATGCCTTGTTATTCTTGGGAACGGTGCATATTGGTTCCGAAGGGCCATGCGTTAACTAAAATTGATCGGCTAAGCCTTATTGATGTTGCGCTACACCCGCTGATAACTTATGTGTTTGGCTTTACTGGGCGATCTAAATTAGATGATGCATTTAAAGCACAAGGTTTAAGTCCAGATATTGCTTTAACAGCGGTAGATGCGGATGTCATTAAGACATATGTCAGGCTTGGACTTGGGGTAGGGATTGTTGCGCGGATGGCCTATGACGAACAAGTAGATAATGATCTGGTGGCATTAGATGCTGGACATCTTTTTGGCACCAGCATCACTAAAATAGGTATCCGTAAAGATGCCTTCTTACGTGGCTATATGTATGAGTTTATTCATTTATTTGCGCCGCATCTAACACAAGCAGTTATCAATCAAGCGATGGAACTTAAGGAGCAATCGGCTATTGATAAGCTATTTGAGGGTGTAAGCTTGCCTCATTTCTAAGGGGCAATAACTTTCTAGCGAGGTTTGCTTAAACTTGAGTGTAATCCGCATTCTTTACTCTCTGCAGCTTCCCACCACCATCGCCCCTCCCTAGGATCTTGGTGCGGTAAGGTGGCCCTTGTACAAGGTTCACAACCAATACTAATAAACCCTTGGTTATGTAACGGGTTAAACGGGACTTCCAGAGCACGTATATACGACCAGACCTGTTCTGAAGTCCAATGACACAAGGGGTTAAACTTTAGCAGTTCCGTGTTTTTTCCGCTAAAAGCAGTGTCAATTTCAGCAATATTAAGGCTATCACGAGTGGCTTTACTTTGGTCACGTCGTTGGCCTGTTATCCAGCCAGAATAAGCCGTTAAATGCTGCTTTAATGGCTGAACTTTCCTAATGCCGCAACATTCTTTATGGCCATCTTGGTAAAAGCTGTATAAGCCTTTTTCGTGGGTTAAAGCTTGTAAAGCATCTTGGTTGGGGGATAAAACGGTAATTTTAATTTTATAATGGTCCATCACTGTTTGGATGAACTGGTATGTCTCAGGGTGAAGTCGTCCGGTATCTAAGGTGAAGACATTTGGTTTTAATCCAAGTTTGCATGCCATATCAATCAATATTACATCTTCGGCACCACTGAATGAAATAGCGAGGTCATCTAGCTGCGTGTAAATGGTTTTAAGAATGTCTCGTGGTTGCTTATTGTCCAGTTGGCTTTGGAGTGTTTGGATGTTCATATTAAGGCTCTAGTAAATGGCTAGCTGTCAGTGTAGCAAGAATCATCTATTTCAAAAATTCTAAAATGAGATATGAATAGAAGTAATGGTGTGTTGATATTAGATAAAATAACTAAACATTTTTAGTTTGCGCTAAATAGCGTTCTAAAAACTCATCAAATTCGACTGTATCACTGCTTTCTATCTCTCGTTGTTCGTCGATAGACTGTTGCCTTGCTTTTTCAAAACACTGCTGTTGCTCATTGTTGATGCTGTGCTGATTGAAGAAGGTATGATGTTTCTTGACCTGTTTCATTGCAAATTTGAAAAATGGAAGTTTTTGCTCTTTCATGGCCTTGAGTATTTTTGCAGAAGGGGTAAGTTCCACATCATTCAATTTAGCGATCTGTGCGGCGAGTGAATTGCTGTATGGTTTGGTTTTATCATCGGCATCAAGCGTCTCACAAAGCAGAGTCATTTCTTGGCAAATTTCTAATCCCCAATCTTTTAAGCTGATGCTGTCACCATTACGGCGTAACTTTAACCCTGGCTGTCGACCAGCAGAGGCGACTAAGGTTAAGTTTTTATCTACGCAAGCTTTATCCTCTGATGAAAGGGAAGGGCTGTCAGCCAATAAGCAAAAGATCATAAAGGCTTCTAAAAAGTGTAACTGTTGTTCATTAATACCGGCAGGGTCAAATGGGTTTAAGTCCACTGAACGAAGTTCAACATAACGTATACCGCGCTTTTTTAACGCTTGACTAGGGCTTTCCCCTGAGCGAGTAATTTGTTTAGGGCGAACGTTGCTGTAGTACTCATTCTCAATTTGCAAAATATTGGTATTAAGTTGCTGGTATTGTCCATTAGCGTCTTTAACGCCAAAGGCCTCGTATTCAGCAAAAGGCGTTTGCGTAGCAGCTATTAGTCGAGCGACATACTTGTCAAGGCTGTTGTATGAAATGTTGATGTTCGATTGACTGTCATTTTTATAGCCAATATCGCTCATTCTAAGAGAGGTGCAATAAGGTTTGTACAGTGTGCCGGCATCAAACTCTTCGAAATCGTCGTGTTCTTGACCTTTAACGAACGATTTACAAATAGCAGGTGAGGCGCCGAATAGGTATAAAATTAACCAGCCGTATCGGTGTAGGTTTCGTGCCATATCCATATATGACTGTGAAATGAAATCTTGCCTAGGCCGCGTGTCTTGCTCTAAAGATTGGTAAATGGGCCAAAACTTCTCTGGCAGAGAGTAGTTAAAGTGTATGCCTGCGATGGCTTGCATGCTTCGGCCATAACGGTGCCATAAGCCAATTCGATAAATATGTTTCATTTGGCCAATATTGGATGAGCCATAATTGGCAATAGGAATACTCATGTCTCCATCAACAATACACGGCATGCTGGTACCCCATAACATTTCATTACCAAGGTGTTGGTAAGTATAGGAATGTACGGCCTCCATAAAGTTTAAGGTATCGGTCGTCTTGCTAAAAGGTGGGGTGATAAATTCGAGCAATGCCTCTGAATAATCAGTGGTGATGTAAGGGTTTGTTAAGGCAGATCCAAGGCCAGTAGGATGTGGGCTTTGAGCTATGTTCCCTTCAGGGGTTACGCGCAAACTTTCTTTTTCAATACCTTTTAATCCGTCACAAAGTGCGTCACCTTGCTGGTGATCAAGAAATTTTTTGAGTCTTTTTTGTATGCGTAAATACAACCTACACCTACCTGTTATTATTTATTGTTAAAAAGTTAATAGCCATAGGTATTATGGCTGAGCTAATTATAGGCTAATGGGCGGTGCAATATGTTAATTGATCATATTAAAAAAGACATTATCAGTCGGGCTTTTAGCGTTGTTTCTATCAGGCAATTTACATTCGTTACTTTTTTGCTGCTGTATCTAGTCGCGTGTTCTACCGTTCAGGCTGGGTCGTTATTAAAAGTAATCAATGTTATTGATGGTGATACTGTTATGCTTAAAAATGGTTTGACGGTTCGTTTATTAGGCATTAATACGCCTGAAATGGGTTACAAGGGACGGGCTATTGAAGCAGGGGCCGTTGCGGCAAAAAAGGCGTTGAAAAAATGGGTATTAAACAAAATGGTTTTAGTTGAATACGATGTCGAACAAAAAGATCGCTATGGTCGTATATTGGCGCATCTATTTTTAGACGATGGCCAACACATTAATTTAGAAATGCTTCGTAGTGGTCAAGCGACCTTGAGTATTCATCCACCTAATCTTCGATATGCCCATCGTTTTAAGGCGATGCAACGACAGGCCGAGAAAAAGAAAATTGGTTTATGGTCCCTGCAGGCTTATCAGAAAAAGGCGGTTGAGGATATTGCAAAAAATAGAGCTCAGGGCTGGGGGCGTTTTAGTGGGCAAGTCCAAAAAATAACGAGGGGTAAAAAAGGTGCAAAGTTGTGGCTATCTGATGAAGTGTATATTTGGATTAGCGTTGAAAACAAGCGTTATTTTTTAACGTTAGACAGCTATAAAGGTAAACAACTTGAGGTTCGTGGTTGGCCTAGAAAGAGAGGCCAGTTGTGGTCAATTAACGTCATTCACTCAAGCCAGATTTTAATTGAGACTTAGCATGTTTTATGGGCTTATAAAGCCTTAAAAAAGGGCCGAAAATGGCTGCGTTATTACCCAGTCGCCTTTATTGATGGAGGGGCGCTCGTGTTCAAGAATGATAAAGGCATTTGCATCACTCATTGATCGTAAGATACCAGAGCCTTGTTTTCCTGTGGTGCTGACTTCCCATTCGCCGTTATTGTTCTTTGATAAAAATCCACGCTGGAACTCAGTACGTCCTGCAATTTTTCGAATAGAGTGTGTGCTCTTGGCTTGAATAGTTGGGCAAATTAATGGTGTTGTTAGCCCCATCATTTTTTGTAGGCAGGGTAAGGCAAATTGATAAAAGGTGACCATTACTGCGACAGGGTTACCGGGTAAGCCAAAAAACGTTGTATTGTCTATATGGCCAAAGGCAATGGGCCTACCGGGTTTTATAGAGACTTTCCAAAAATTGATAGAGCCAGTTTCTGCGAGTATTTGTTTGGTGTAATCGGCGGCTCCAACAGACACGCCGCCAGAGGTGAAAATAACATCGGCACTGTTTGATGCTAGTTTAAAAGCGCTGCGTAATTGTTCGGGGTCGTCTGCAATGATGCCCATGTCTAATACCTTGCAGCCTATTTTCTTTAATGCAGAAATCATACTGTAGCGGTTACTGTCATAAATACAGCCCTCACGTGGAGGCTCTCCAAGGCTAAGAAGTTCATCACCGGTTGAAAAAACAGCAATGGTTAGTGGCGTTTTAACATGAACTTCTGAAATACCTAAAGAGGCAATGAGACCAATTTGTGGCGGTGTTAATTTAATGCCTGCTTCCAAAACAGTATGATTTTGTTGGATATCTTCGCCTGCTTGGCGAACATTTTGTCCGTTTTTATGCCGTGCATCAATATGAATGGTGTTGTCATGTATTTCTACATGTTCTTGCATAATAACGGTATCGGCAGCGTCAGGCATTTGTGCGCCAGTCATTATTTGTAGGCACTCGCCTTGCTTTAAGCGACCTTTATAAGGGTGCCCAGCAACAATACGACCAACAATGTTTAATGTTTTGATTTCCCCGCTGCTGGGTAAATCAGTATGTATTATTGCATAGCCATCAACGGCTGCATTGCGGTGTGAAGGAACGTTGATTGGCGAAAGAATGGGGGCTGCGAGTATTCGGTCAACAGCCGAAGTTAATGGAATATGTTCACTGCCGCTTTTTTCTGCAACAGCGTTTAACATTTTCAGCAAGGCGGCATCGACGCTTAAGGTGTCTGCTTCATTGTCGTCGCTACAACTACTTTGTACGTCTACTCTATTCATATTATGAAGTTTTTTTTGCGGTGTTTATCATTGTCACGTTATTTGAATTAGGTGGACGTATTAGGGCATTACCATGCTCAATATGAATATGGTGATCGGCAATATGTTCAACAGTATGTGCTTCGTGGCTGCTGATCATAATGGTAACCCCTTCATCTTTGAGTCGCTGTAATAGCTTGGCTGTTTGTTGTTTTGCAGTACTGTCCATACTTGCGGTTGGTTCGTCTAGCAGCAATAAGCGCGGCGATAAAATACGTGCGCGAGTCAACGCAACACGTTGTTTTTCACCGCCAGATAATTGTTTGGCTGGGCGGTGGGCAAGATGCGATAAATCTGCCCAATCTAATGCTTGCGTGACTTTTTTATGCACATTGCTTTTGCGTTCGCCTGATCGATACAGTCCATAAGCAATATTGTCAGTAACGCTGGCATCAAATAAATACGGTTGTTGATGTAAATAGATGATGTCTTTTTGGATGTAAGCTTTGGCTTGCTTCCAGTTGAGCGTTAAACCTTGGTAGTTAATGCTGGCTGAATCAGGCTTTAATAAACCACTCATTATTTTTAATAACGTGGTTTTTCCCGATCCATTTTGACCAGTTAAGAGTGTGCATTGGTGGGCGGGTATATCGAGATGCTTGATATTTAAAACCAGTTTTCCAGACAAGGTAATGGCGAGGTTTTTATAACTAACTAATGTGCTCATGCTTTTAATTCCCCTTTACCTTGAAAGATCGAAATGCCTGCATTCAAGCTTAAGGACAGTAACAGTAAAACCATGCCAAGTGCAATGCCTTGAGCGAACTCGCCTTTGCTGGTTTCTAAGGCGATAGCGGTAGGAATGTTACGTGTGGAGTGAAGAATATTACCGCCAACCATCATAGAACAACCAATTTCAGCAACCACGCGACCAAAGCCGGCAACAACAGCAGCAATTAAGCCAAAACGTACTTCGTATATTAGTGTGAAAAAAGCCCTCCAAGGCTTTGCGCCTAAGGTGATAGCCGTTTCCCAAGCGCGCCGGTCTGCAGCTTGAAAAGAGGCATGAGCCATTGCGACTAATAATGGAAAGCTCAGCATAACTTGGCCGATAACCATTGCTTGGCTGGTGAATAAAAGCCTCAAATCTCCTAATGGGCCGCTACGCGATAAAATTAAATAAAGTGTTAAGCCAACAATGACGGCGGGGACAGACATAAAGGTATTGAATAAAGAAATGAGCACTCTACGCAAGGGAAATTCGAAAAAAGCCAATATAAAGGCAATCAGCATCGCAAAGGGCGTGGCAATCAAAATAGCCGACATAGATACGCCAAATGAGAGCGAGATAATTTCCCAAATATCATCATGACCGCTCAGTAACAACTGAAAGGCATTTATGCAAGCTTGGCTTAAATCATTCACTGGTCATGACGTCTTTAATGGCGGTTGGGTAAAAAAGACGTTGCTCGTTTTTTTGAAAGGTATCGATAAGGCGTTGTCCTGCTGGCGAGGTTACCCAAGCGATAAGTGACATGGCTTTTAAGTATTGAATGTCTTTATGCAAAGCAGGATTTACCGCAATAATGCCATAAGGGTTTTTTAGTAAAACACTGCCTTGATTTAAAATAGTGAGTGACAGTTTGTCTTTATAGGCCAGCCAAGTGCCTCGGTCAGTTAAGGTATAAGCGCCCAATTCATCAGCCATTAACAATACTTTTCCCATGCCTTGTCCTGCTTCCTTATACCAAGGGCCACGGGGCTTCAAATTAGCTTGGCCCCATATGGAGCGTTCTTTATTATGTGTTCCAGAATTATCTCCACGAGAAATAAAAGACACTTGCTTAGCGGCAATTTGCTTGAGTGCATTCAGTGTGTTTTTCTGGTTTTTAATATGAGCAGGGTCGGTAACAGGGCCGACGATGACGAAGTCATTTTCCATCACATCACGTCGATTAACGCCAAAACCTTCGGCAATAAAAATATTTTCGGCTTGTCTTGCATGAACCATCACAACGTCGGCATCGCCTTTGCGGGCCATTTGAAGTGCTTTGCCGGTTCCTACGGCAATTACATCAACTTGGATGCCTGTTTGCTGAGTAAAGGCGGGTAGTAATTGTGCCAAAAGACCTGAATTCTCAGTGCTTGTTGTCGTTGCTAGGCGTAAGGGGTCTTGAGCATAACTTATGGCGCTAAAAATCAGCGATAGAAGAGTGATAAGTAGACAGCTTTTTTTCACTTTATATAGAGAGTCTTTAGTTTAAAAATTCAATGTTAACGTTGGGATGCTAACGGAGCAAGGGAAAGCATTATTTTATCGCTTAGTCGCAGCAATTAGCCGTGTTGTTAAGGTATTTTGTCTTTATTTGCAGGCCTGTACAATAGATGGCTGAGGGTATGAAGAAAAACACAATAAGGTTATTAACATTAGCGGTAAGGTGATCTGTATTGTTGTTGGTTGGGCAGGTACAGAGCTAAAACTGTTGTACACGAAAACCTTAGAAACTATTTAATTGCGACTTACTTAGAGTAAGGTGGATCTACAGTGAGAGTTTATGAACGACAATATGTAAGAGTTGACTATCAACAAGAGGTGAAGTTGGAAACAGCCGAGCGTATAACGTTGATAGTGAGAGGGGAAAATATTTCTGTAGGTGGGTTAGGCATCTGCTGTGACCAAATGACCGCGCAAATGATTATGCCGAAAGGCTATCAATTAAATCCAGCAAAACCACTGCACTTGGGTGTTGAATTTGAGATGGAAGATAACTCGCTTAAAGCCACGTGCAGCATACAAAATAGTTACCGCTTAGCACAGGATTTATTTTGTTTTAACCTTAAGTTCATACGGCTTGAACAACAGGGGCAGCAACAATTAGAAAACTTCATACAGCAGCAACGGTTGTAGGGGGCGATAAGCTTATCTATTACCCAGTAGCCAGCAAAATAAGCACATCTTAAAGAAAATCTCCTATACTTAATTTTATCGATCAATAGAGAGGCTGTTAATGGTGACAGAGTTAAAAGAAAAAGAACAAATTTTTTCTCAGCTAGAAAAAATTATCAATCACCGTTTTGATAAAAAAGAAGAGCCTATTATTCGGAGCTTTATTAACGAATATTATCGTGACGTGGCTTGGGAGGATTTAGCAGAAAGAGAGCTGGATGACCTGTATGGAGCGGCGATTGCGCATTGGAATTTAGCGCAGTCTAGGCACGGTGAAGAGTCTAAAGTCAATGTCTATAACCCTGACTTTGAAACTCATGGCTGGCAATCCCCTTATAGCATCATAGAAATAGTCACCATGGATAGACCGTTTTTATTGAATTCGTTAACAATGAATTTAAATCAAAGCGGCTTAACTTGTCACTTGGTTGTTCACCCCATTATTGAAGTCGTGCGTGATGAAAATGGCCTTCTTAAGCCTGGGCAAAGTAAAGAGCGCACTGTCAGTGAGTCAATGATTCGATTAGAAGTTGATCGCCAGGCTTCAAAGGGAGGCGGGCTTGAGGTGTTGGCAGATCAAGTTCAAAAAGTGATCATCTACAATACGGCGGTTAATGAAGACTGGAAAGCTAGTATTAATTCACTTCAGCAGTCTGCCGAGATGCTAAAAGAGTTTTCGCCAAAAGATAATAATGAAGATATTGACGAATCGTTAGCCTTTTTAAGCTGGCTTAAAGACGATAATTTTTTATTTCTTGGCTGTCGGGAATATGAGTTGGTTAAAGGTAATGAATCGGATGGTTTTAAAATTGTAGAAGGTTCCGGTAAAGGCATATTAAGAGATAAGCTAGCGGCTATCCCACAAGCTGATGTTATTCCTATAACGGATAAGGCATGCGACTTTATGAGTGAGCCATGCCCATTAATTGTGACTAAGGCAACCACAAAATCTATTATTCATCGTCCTGCGTATATGGATTATGTTGGGGTAAAAAAATTCAATAAACACGGTGAGGTGGTTGGCGAGTATCGATTTTTAGGGCTATACACATCAGCCGCTTACCTTGTCAGGGTGAGAGAAATCCCCTTAATACGCAAAAAAATCAGCAAAGTTTTTGCTAAATCAAACTTCAAGGAAAATAGTCACAGCGGCAAATCGTTAATGAATGTGCTAGAAGATTTGCCTCGAGATGAGTTATTTCATTCAAATGATGAGCAATTACTGAGTTTAGCGCTGGGGGTTCTAAAATTAAAAGAACGTCAACGGACTCGGGTGTTTGCAAGAATTGATGCGTATGGGCGCTTCGTATCAATGCTTGTTTATGTGCCTAGAGATCGCTACAACACGATGGCTAGGAAAAAAATGGAGCAGATCATTTGCGCTAAACTGCAAACCGATAGCGTAGATTTTAATGTCCAGTTTAGCGAGTCTATTTTTGCACGGATTCATTTTATGGTGCATACCAATACTGATTGGGTGGGTGAGTTTGATGTATCTGAAGTGGAAAGTGAAATCATTGAAGCGCTCAGAGATTGGAAGGACGATTTATTATCTTCTTTAGTTCATCGACATGGGGAAACGAAAGGCACAGAGCTTTGGAATCGTTATGGTGATGGTTTTACTTCGGCTTATAAAGATAACTATCCAGCTAGGTTTGCTGTGGCCGATATTGAAAAAGCCGAACGTTTAAAAGTCAGTGCCGACCAACAAATTCAAATGTCTTTGTATCAACCATTAGAGTCGCACGGCGAGGGTTTACAATTTAAGTTAATTAATAAGGGGGTGCCAGCTCCTTTATCGCAAACGTTACCGGTACTAGAAAACATGGGTGTTACGGTGTTTGATGAGCGACCGTTTGAAGTGACTGATCTATCATCACAGTCGAGTTACTGGGTGCATGATTTTGGTTTGGTGTACAACACAGAACTGCCTGACATAGAAAGTATAAAAGAAAACTTTCAATTGGTTTTTGAAAAGGTTTGGACTGGAAATATTGAGAACGATGGATTTAATCAGCTTGTCATTAAGGCAAACCTTGATTGGAAACAGATTATGTTACTGCGTGCCTATTATATGTATTTGCGGCAAGCAGGAATAACCTTTAGCCAGGCATATGTTCAGCAAACTTTGCAAAGTAACCCAATTATTGCGGGGCATTTAGTGCGCTTATTTGAGCTTAGATTTGACCCATCTATTAACGCTAAAAAAACAAAAATTGGGCAGCAGGAAGCAGAGATTCTTGCTGAAATTGAGACGGTCGTGTCGCTAGATGAAGATCGAATTCTACGGCGGTATTTGAATTTAATTCAGTCAACATTACGGACAAATTATTACCAATGCACTGTCGATAGTACGGGTGTGCCGTATCTCTCGTTTAAGCTAAACCCAGAAGCGCTGACCGAGTTGCCGTCTCCGCGACCAAAATTTGAAATATTTGTTTATTCGCCTCGTGTTGAAGGGGTACATTTAAGAGGGGGCTCAGTTGCGCGTGGTGGCTTGCGTTGGTCAGATCGAAAAGAGGACTTTAGAACAGAAATTTTAGGCTTGATGAAAGCGCAGATGTCAAAAAATGCGGTGATCGTGCCAACTGGCGCTAAAGGTGGTTTTATCGTTAAGCGTTCTCTAGACGGCTTAACGCGTGACGAGATGATGGAAGAAGTGGTTGCTTGTTATAGTATTTTTATTGGTGCCTTGTTAGATATCACTGATAATTTGAAAGGTGAAAAAGTGATACCGCCACATGATGTGGTGCGGTATGACGATGATGATCCTTATCTAGTGGTGGCGGCAGATAAAGGGACAGCAACGTTCTCTGATATTGCGAATAATATAGCTATTGAGCGTGACTTTTGGCTGGGTGATGCATTTGCATCAGGAGGTTCTGTCGGGTATGACCATAAAAAAATGGGCATTACCGCCAAAGGGGCTTGGGAGTCGGTAAAGCGACACTTTAGAGAGATAGGCGTCGATACTCAAACAACTCCTTTTAGCGTGATCGGAATTGGCGATATGGCCGGAGATGTGTTTGGCAACGGAATGTTGTTATCTGAAAAGATTAGGCTTATCGGTGCATTTAATCATATGCACATTTTTTTAGACCCAGACCCCGATATCAGTGCTTCATTTGAAGAGCGTAAGCGGTTATTTAAATTGCCACGTTCATCATGGAGTGACTATGACAAGGCGTTGATTTCGAAGGGTGGAGGTGTTTTTTCAAGGGCAGATAAATCTATTGCCCTCACGCCACCAATACAGGAGTTATTAGGCGTTAGCGATAAGGTGTTAACGCCTAATAATCTTATTCGAGCGATGCTAAAAGCGCCGGTAGATTTGTTGTGGAACGGTGGTATAGGAACGTATGTAAAATCTAGCATCGAGACGGATGCTGATGTAGGAGATCGGGCCAATGATGCACTAAGGGTTAACGGTCGAGAGCTTGCTTGCAAAGTGGTGGGTGAAGGCGGAAATTTAGGGTTTACCCAATTAGGCCGGATTGAATACGCGGCTAAAGGGCGCATTAATACCGATGCTATTGATAATGCTGCAGGTGTGGATTGCTCAGACCACGAAGTGAATATTAAAATCTTACTTAATAAATTGGTTGAGCAAGGCGATATGACCATTAAGCAGCGTAATGCTCTTCTTGCCAAGATGACCGATGAGGTCAGTACGTTGGTACTAAGAAATAATTACCTGCAAACACAAGCCATTACGATGGTTGAAAGCCAATCCTCAGACATGCTGGAAGTGCATGGGCGTTTGATCAACCAACTTGGTCAAGAGGGTCGGTTAGACCGTACAGTTGAGTTCTTACCAAACCAAGAAGAAATAGAAGAACGGAAGGCTAAAGGCGAGGGCTTGCATCGCCCAGAGTTGGCGGTGATTTTTGCCTATAGCAAGTTACTTTTAAAGGACTTAATGAAGGGCGCTTCAGTTATACAAGATGAAAATTTTAAACAAGAGTTATTGGCATACTTCCCATCAAACTTACGGGATAAATTTGTAAGCGCTATTGAGGAGCATCGCTTACGAGACGATATCATTGTTAATCAGGTAGTTAACAGTATGGTAAACCGGCTAGGGCCATCATTTGCCTTTAGAATGAAAGATGAAGCGGGTGCCTGTATTGATGAGGTTATTAAAAATTATAAGATTGCTTGCGAGATTTTTAATATAGAAGTGATATGGAGCGAGATTGAGGCGCTAGATAATAAAGTATCGCCCAAAGTGCAGATCGATATGTTGATGAATGTACGAAAGCTGGTTGAACGTACGATGTATTGGTTGCAGAGAAACCGTTCGCAAGTCGTTTCAGTTACCGACGTGACTGATGAGTTTGCTAAGAATGTTTCCCTAATAGGGGAAAAGATGATAACGCATGCTTCAGACGTTGAAAAAGAGCATGTTGAGCAGCGAGCTGCTTACTACCAAGAAGGCGGCGTGGATGAGGTATTAGCTAACAAGATTGCCTGTCTAGAGTTGGAGTTTGTTGCTTTAGATATTATTGCGGTGAACAGTATTGTTGATCGAGGTATAGAGGATGTTCTGTCTGTGTATTCGGTGGTTAGTAACGAACTTAAACTCAGTTGGTTGCATGGATGTATTAGTTATTTACCGCGGAAAAATTACTGGCAATCCTTGGCTCGGTCGGCTTTACGAGATGAATTGCATGCTGAAAATCGTGCCTTGTTAACGGCTATACTTAAATCATTTGATAAAGGCGATACTACGGAAAAAAGGCTCACTGAGTGGTGCTCTACTCAACGCGCTGATATTGATCGTTATTTGCACTTGGTGTCATTAATTCAAGCTGAAAGTGAAATGGAAATTGAGCAATTATCAGTCATTTTGAAGAAACTTCACTTAATTGTTGAGAAAAGCAAAGCGATGATATCTTAAATCGCTGTGGTGCTTTAAGTGATCGTAAAAAGGGCTGTGTATTCAGCCCTTTTTATTAAGGTATATGTCGTTAATGAGCGGCTAAAGGTTTTTTTCTAGCCAATGCTGAATGGTTTCAGCACTTTCACGCCAGTGAGCGTCAATCATCATGGTATGCCCCATTTTTTTCATATTAATGAAGTCTGCCTTGTATGCCTTTGCTGTTTTTCTGATGTGTGCGGGCCTAAAGAAAGTATCCTCATCAGCACTGAGCGCCAACATCGGGATCTCGAAAGGGTTTTTGTACGTAGGCAGACCAAGCCATAAGGTATCAAGCAAAGCTTTTGGAGAGCCTTGTTGCATTTCAGCACAATAACGGATTACAACATCGTCATTAACGTGGCCAGCAAATATAGATTTACGCGTTAGATCAACCGGTGAAAACCACGTGCCGATAAGTTCGCCAAGGTTCATTTGCATATAAAAAGTTGGGTTCAAGGCCAAATCAATAATTGATGGAATAAGACCGTCAACAGGAACACTAGCCATCAGTATGCAGGCAGGAACGGTTTCCTTTTCTATATATTTTTGAATAATCAGCCCACCTAAGGAGTGACCAATCAGAATTGGGGGTTCGCCAATTTCATCGATAACTCGTTGAATGTCATTAACATAATCGGCAATGCTATTTGAAGCGAGCATGGCGCTTCCGCCGCTTTTCCCGTGGCCGCGTAGATTGATGGCATAGGTTGGATGCCCCAGGTCTGCAAAAAAAGGCATAAAGTATTCGTCCCAACACCATGCAGACATGTTCGCACCATGAATAAATAAGATGGGTTTGCGAGTCGCTTTGTTAGGGTGGCGCTCAATAACATCTAAAGCTGGGTTTTCTGCCGAGGATTCAATGTTCATTGCTACCTCGATTATATTTAGATGTATTAATCATTATTTTCCTTTTATTTAAAGCGGGCTAACTTTTTATGTGTAAATTTTAGAATAAGTCTTGACGTATGCTGCAAAGCAATATAATATTCATATCACATTGTTACTGCAGCTCTGCTCTCAGATCGCTGCCCAATGTAATAATGTTCTCCTCCTCTTGGCGACTCTTTATGAGTCGCTTTTTTTTGCCTCACATTCTAGACTTTAATTGCACTAGACGTGCTGTTTTAATCAAAATAAAATCAAAAACAAGTCAAGCTGCACACAGATGGCGCATGAAGCGCTTGAAAGGGCAGTGTCCATTGCTAAAGAGCCGGTTAAAAAATGAATAATATGGTATTAAACAAGCGCGTGGTTTTTTTCTTAACTTGCTTAATGGTGATGGGCTCCAATCATGTGCTAGCAAATGATGTTAAGGTGAGTTTGGCCTTGCTTACGGAAAAAAGAGCAGTGCCGCCGGCCTTATCAAACCTTGACCCAATACTAACGGATGAAGGTATTCAAGGAGCCACCTTAGGCATCAAGGATAATAATACCACAGGGCAATTTACAGGACATCATTATGACTTGAAGCACATTGAGGTGCCTCTTCATGCTGATGTAATTAGCGCCTTCAATCTATTGGTAGAAGGAGGTTATCGCTATATCCTCGTCGATGTTCAAGCATCAACACTGGAAAAAATCTCTGCCTTGGCCAAGCCGAAGAATATATTGCTCTTCAATGTTTCATCGACAGATGACAGGCTAAGGAATAACAGTTGTAGTGCAAACATCTTTCATATTATTCCAAGTGATGCTATGAAAGCAGATGCACTTGCTCAATGGATGCTGAAAAAACGCTGGCAAAATTGGTTTTTGGTTAAGGGGAACGATGAAGAAGACCAACGCTTTGCTAATGCTATTAAGCGTGCTGCAAAACGTTTTGGGATAAAAATCGTAAAAGAAAAAACGTGGAATTTTGATCATGATGCTCGTCGCACAGCGCAAGCAGAAATCCCTGTATTTACTCAGGGCGCTGAGTATGATGTTTTAGCGGTAGCGGATGTAAAAGGTTTATTTGGTGAATACTTAACGATGAATACTTGGTTACCTCGACCTATTATTGGCACGCAGGGTTTAGTGCCAAGTGCTTGGCATAGAACCCACGAGCGATGGGGCGCAGTTCAAATGCAAAATAGGTTTTATAAGCAAGCTGGCCGCTGGATGAATGATGTTGATTACTCGTCATGGTTAGCCGTTCGTACGGTAGGTGAGGCGGTGACACGAGCCAATAAAATGGAGCCAGCTGAAGTAAAAAAATATATCCTCAGTGATCGTTTTAGTTTGGCCGGTTTTAAAGGTGTAAAGCTTACATTTAGGCGTTGGAATCAACAGTTACGTCAGCCTGTTTTATTGGCAACGCCACGCTCAATTGTCTCGGTATTGCCGCTTAAAGAGTTTTTACACCCGCGGACTTATTTAGATACGCTAGGGTATGATAAGCTCGAATCAACATGTGAATTACGCTAAAAATAATAATGAATAAATACCTCTTCGCGTTTTTAATAATTTTTTCGACAGTCAGTTTTGCAGATACACTTTATATAACATTAGAAAAAGACAACGCCTTGGCTGTGGTTAACGGTGAAACAGGGCAGTTGTTGCAAACAGTGCCGTTGGGTCAGCGCCCACGTGGTGTAGCCTTCAACAACGATAAAACACAACTCTATGTCGCAGCGAGTGACGATGACACCATTCAGGTTATAGATACCGCAAGCTTAAAGGTGGTGGGTGAGCTGCCATCAGGTGATGACCCGGAATTGTTCAAGATTCACCCTAATGGCCTTTGGTTGTACGTATCTAATGAAGATGACAATATTGTCACAGTGATTGATTTGCAAACAAAGAACGTAATTGCTGAGATCCCGGTTGGCGTGGAACCTGAAGGTATTGCTGTGTCTCTTGATGGAAAGTGGGTAGTTAATACATCTGAAACAACTAATATGGTCCATTGGATTGATCCTACAGAGCAAACGATAAAAGAGAATACCTTGGTCGATTCACGTCCTAGGGCAGCAGAGTTTTCTGTAGACGGTCAAGCGCTGTTTGTAAGCTCTGAAATAGCAGGTTCTTTGTCTCGTATTAATGTGTCGACGAAGCAAATTGTCAGTAAAGTACAGTTTGAAATAGCCGGGGTTGATAAGGCGCTTATTCAACCGGTCGGTGTGTTGGCGCACCCGAATAATAAATTTTTATTTGTTGCGTTGGGTCCTGCGAACCGTGTTGCTGTTTTGGATATTGAAACAATGACGGTCATCAAGTATTTATTAGTTGGCCAGCGGGTATGGAACCTTGCGTTTTCGCCAGACTTAAAGCGGTTGTATACAACTAATGGTGCCAGTAATGACATTTCGATTATTGATGTGGAAACCTTAACAGTAACAAAATCTGTACGGGTTGGTCGTTACCCTTGGGGTATTGCGGTTAAATAATGAGTCTTTCATTAGCTGTTAAAACGCTAAGTTATGCGTATGGAAATACAGCAGCCTTATCGGACATTAATTTTTCAATAGCAGCTGGTGAGTGCGCTATTTTGTTAGGGCCTAATGGTGCGGGTAAGTCGACCTTGTTTTCGTTGATAACGCATTTGTACGACAGTCGTTCCGGTGAAATTAGCATTAATGGGTTTAACGTTAAGACGCAAGCTTGTCAGGCTTTGGCGAATTTAGGGGTGGTGTTTCAGCAAACAACACTAGATATGGATTTAAGTGTTCTGCAAAATCTTTATTATCACGCCTCGTTGCACGGTATGTCGCGTAAACAGGCTTCCGTTCGAGTAAGTGAAGAACTAGAAAGGCAGGGTATGTTGGCGCGTAAAGATGAAAAAATTCGTCAGCTCAATGGCGGGCATCGTCGGCGTGTGGAAATAGCCAGAGCGCTGTTACATAAGCCATCTTTATTGTTATTAGATGAGCCCACTGTTGGTTTGGATGTGTCAAGCCGTAAAGGGATTGTTGAGCACGTGCATGCGTTATGCAAAGATGATGGGTTGTCGGTTCTTTGGGCAACGCATTTGATCGATGAGGTGTATCCGTCTGATAAGTTGCTTGTTTTGCATCAAGGGGAAATCAAAGCACAAGGGCCGGTGAGCCAAGTATGTGGTGGGGACTCTACAGATGACATCTCCCGTGCGTTTAAGCGCTTAACACAGGGGATATCATCATGAGGCTTAAGCATGCCTTTATTGCATTGAAAGGTATTATAAAACGAGAGTTGTGGCGATTTTTGCTTCAACGTGAACGTTTTATTGCGGCGTTAGTTAGGCCCTTGGTTTGGTTGTTTGTTTTTGCAGCGGGTTTTCGCTCTACCTTGGGAATTGCGATTATGCCACCGTATGAAACGTACATATTGTATGAGGTGTATATTACTGCTGGTTTGATTGGCATGATTCAACTCTTCAATGGCATGCAAAGTTCCTTATCGATGGTCTATGATCGCGAAATGGGTAGCATGAAAACACTCTTAGTTAGCCCTTTGCCACGTTGGTTTTTACTCACTGGAAAATTAATGGCCGGGACGTTTGTTTCGATCCTTCAAGCGTATGTGTTTTTGCTGATTGCGTGGTTCTATGACATTCAAGCACCATGGCTGGGCTATCTGACTTTATTTCCGGCGTTGGTCCTAGCGGGTTTAATGCTAGGAGCGTTAGGAATGTTGCTGTCGTCTTTTATAAAACAGTTAGAAAACTTTGCAGGGGTGATGAATTTTGTTATTTTTCCAATGTTTTTTATGTCTACGGCGCTTTATCCGTTATGGAAAATTAAAGAATCAAGCGAGTTATTGCATACCTTGGCAAGTTATAATCCGTTTTCACAAGCGGTTGAGTTGCTTCGATTTGCGCTGTATGGGCAGTTTAACCTAGCTGCTTTTGTGTATACCTTAGTGGCGTTTATTGTGTTTTTGTTAGTGGCCGTTTGGGGTTATAACCCATCAAAGGGCATGATGGTAAGAAAAGCTGGTGGACCAAGTTGAGCAACGGCCTCTCGTTGCGTGTTAAAATTAACGAATATGACTAAAAAACTTTTTATACGCACCCATGGTTGTCAGATGAATGAATATGATTCTGAAAAAATGGCGGATGTGCTTGCGCAATCGCATGACCTACGGTTAACAGATAATGAAAAAGAAGCAGATGTATTGCTGCTTAATACCTGCTCAATTAGAGAAAAAGCACAAGAGCGTGTTTTTCATCAATTAGGGCGCTGGCGCCCATTGAAAGAAAAGAACCCCGACTTATTAATAGGCGTAGGTGGTTGTGTTGCCAGTCAAGAGGGCAAAATTATACGGCGAAGAGCACCCTATGTTGATGTAGTGTTTGGTCCACAGACCTTGCACCGTTTACCAGCGATGTTGAAAGAGGCGCAAACAAAAAAGAAACTGGTAATGGACATTTCTTTTCCGGAAATTGAAAAGTTTGATAATTTGCCAGAACCTCGTGCAGAAGGGCCGAAAGCCTTCGTATCAGTTATGGAAGGGTGCAGTAAATATTGTACCTTTTGCGTTGTTCCCTATACACGCGGCGAGGAAGTCAGTAGACCTTTAGATGATGTGATTGCAGAAGTATCGAGTTTAGCGTCGCAAGGGGTTAGAGAAGTTAATTTATTGGGGCAAAATGTTAACGCCTATCGCGGAGAAATGAGCGATGGAGATATCGCTGATTTTGCGTTACTGCTGCATTACGTTGCAGCAATTGATGGTATTGATCGTATCCGATATACCACATCACACCCAAAGGAGTTTTCAGAAAGTTTAATTCAAGCGTATGAGGATATTCCAGAGTTAGTTGATCACCTTCATTTGCCAGTGCAAAGCGGCAGCAATAGCGTGTTGGCACGAATGAAACGCGGGCATGAAATAGATTTATATATTGAAAAACTTCAACGTCTTAAAAAGATTCGTCCGAATATGAGCTTTTCATCAGACTTCATTGTTGGTTTTCCACAAGAAACCGATGAGGAGTTTGAAGACACCATACAGCTAATCGAAAAAATAGGCTTCGACTTTTCATTTAGCTTTATTTTTAGTGCTCGTCCAGGAACGCCAGCGGCAGAAATGCCAGATGATATTGATATGGATGTTAAAAAGCAACGTCTTGAGCGACTACAGAATATTATTACCCAGCAAACGGCAGATATTTCGAAAAGCATGGTTGGCACTGTTCAACGGCTTTTGGTGGAAGGTGAGTCAAAGAAGAATTCTTTACAAATGACCGGGCGTACAGAGAATAATCGCGTTGTAAACTTTGCTGGCCATACTCGGCTAAAAGGGCAATTTGTTGATGTGTTAATTACAGAAGCCTTGCCATACTCTCTAAGGGGACGGGTAGTGACAGCAGCAGATAGGGAGGCTAGTCAGTCTCTTCAAGAAAGGCGTACAGCTTCATAAATTGAGTAGCAAACTTAAAACCACTGATGTGATCTTAACGCCAGCCAACAATAAACGTTTGGCCAGTTTGTGCGGCCAATTTAATGAGCATATCACACAGTTAGAACGGCGTTTAGATGTTGATGTAAAACATCGAGGGCATCATTTTAGCGTGACCGGTTTGGAGATTGGGGTTGGAGTAGCGATTACGGCGTTAAAAGCGCTGTATAAAAGTACCGAAAGCGATCAATTAACACCTGAAAAGGTACATTTATTAATGCAGGAAACAAAGATGTCTGTAGAGCAACCGGTGGATCTAGATGACACCGCCGTTATCCATACTAGAAAAAAAGTAATTAAGCCACGTGGTGGTAACCAACAGTCTTACGTTAAAAGTATTCCAAAAAATGATATTGTTTTTGGCATTGGGCCGGCAGGGACGGGTAAAACATATTTGGCTGTAGCCTGTGCAGTAGAAGCCTTAGAAGCAGAGAAAGTATCACGAATTATTCTAGCTCGCCCAGCGGTAGAGGCGGGTGAACGACTGGGTTTTTTACCGGGCGATTTAAGTGAAAAAATTAATCCATATTTAAGACCTTTGTACGATGCTTTATATGAGATGTTAGGTGTCGAGCGAGTCGAAAAACTTATTGAACGAAATGTAATAGAGATTGCGCCATTGGCTTTTATGCGAGGCCGAACATTGAGCGAAGCATTTATTATTTTAGATGAGGCGCAAAATACAACGCCAGAACAAATTAAAATGTTTTTAACACGAATTGGTTATGGGTCTACAGTGGTGGTGACGGGTGATATTACTCAGATAGACCTACCAGGGCATACCGAATCGGGTTTGAAATTGGTCATGAAGATTTTAAAGGGCATAGACAGCATTAGTTTTACGCAGTTTAAAAATACAGATGTGGTGAGGCATCCGATCGTACAAAAAATTGTGTCGGCCTATGAAAAGCACGCTAAATCATGAGTGTTGAATTACAAATAGCCAGTGACTGTAGCGAATTGCCTGAGCAACAATCGTTGATTGATTGGGTTAAACTTGGACTCCAACAGCAAAAAGATGCTGAAGTCGTTATAAGATTGGTAGACGAAGATGAGTCAGCTGCTTTAAATGAAGCCTATCGTCAAAAGAAAGGGCCAACGAATGTTTTAAGCTTTCCGTTCGAAAGCCCAAGTGGTTTGCCTGACGGTGCCTTATCGGAAGAAACCCTAGGCGACTTAGTTATTTGTGCACCTGTGGTGTTGCGTGAGGCGGAAGAGCAGGGGAAGCAAGCGGCTGCACACTGGGCGCATATGGTGATCCATGGTTGTTTACACCTTCAAGGTTATGATCACATTAATGACGATGATGCTCAGGTCATGGAATTGTTAGAAATAAAACTTTTGAATAGTATCGGGATTAAGAACCCTTATGAGGGTTGAGCAATAATATGAACCAGACAAAAAATGACACACTTGAAAATCGATCTTGGATAGAACGATTAGGGCAGGCGCTAATGGGCGAGCCAAAAGATCGTGAAGACCTAGTGCAGTTAATGCGTGATGCGGAGAAAAGAGATTTATTAGGGCAGGATGCCTTAGCGATGATTGAAGGTGTTTTGCAAGTCTCAGAGTTACAGGTGCGAGATATTATGATTCCTCGTTCGCAGATAGTTTTTATTCCTCGAGAAGCAGAATTGAAAGATATCTTTCCTCGCGTGACGGAGTCAGCACACTCTCGTTTTCCTGTTCAAGATGAAGAAACCTCACAAGTGGCTGGTATTTTGTTGGCGAAAGATTTATTGAACTATGTTGTTACTAATAAGGATGAAAAGTTTGACGTAAAGGATGTCATGCGCCCCGCGATTTTTGTGCCTGAAAGTAAGCGTTTAAATGTGATGTTGCATGAGTTTCGTGCGAATAGAAATCACATGGCGATTGTGATTGACGAGTATGGTTCAGTTGCGGGTCTTATCACGATTGAAGATGTGCTTGAGCAAATTGTTGGTGAGATTGAAGATGAGCATGATTTTGAAGAAGAAGCGTTTATTCTTCAGCGTAGCGAATATGAATACAACATTAAAGCCTTAACCGAAATTGCCGATTTTAATGAACGTTTTGAAACCGATTATCCAGACGATGTAGATACAGTGGGTGGTATGGTGGTTAAAAGCTTCGGTCATGTGCCTGAACATGGTGAAAAAACACAAATTGATGGCTTTTTATTTGAGGTGTTAAGGGCTGATAATCGTCGTGTTCATTTACTTCGTATGACCATTCTAGATGCGGTTGAGGAAGAATAAAGTCAGGAAAATGCAGGGCGAATAATGCTGATGAATCCTAAGCAGGGCATGCGTGTTATTGCTGCAATTTTTTCTGGTGCCTTACTCCCACTAGCGTTTTCACCTTACGACCTTCCGCTTATGGCGGTGCTGTCTCCCGTTTTATTTCTATTGACCTTACGCCAATTAAGGCCATCAACAGCAGCGTTAATGGGCTATGCCTTTGGTTGGGGGTATTTTGCTCATGGTGTCTATTGGGTTTACTTTAGTATTCACCACTTTGCAAATGCTCCATTGTGGTTAGCCATCATTATCATGTTAGGAATGGTGGCCATTCTTGCGCTTTATATGGCGTTATTTGCATATTTGATGAACCGATTTTTTTACCGGCGCCTTGCGGTTCGGTATTTATTGGCGTTGCCCAGTTTATGGGTTGGGTTAGAAGCGTTACGAGGCGTCTTGTTTACTGGGTTTCCATGGTTGTCACTGGGTTTTAGCCAAGTCGATACTTGGCTGTCTGCTTGGGCCCCTATCGTTGGGGTGTTGGGGGTTTCTTGGTTGTTAGTCGTAATGGTTGGGGCGATTTCATACTGCCTTCATAAGTTAGGAAAAAGGCAGATGATGTTTGCTAGTACTTTAATTGTGTCCGTTTGGCTCAGTGGATTTATGCTTAAAAACATCGAATGGACGGAGCCTGCAGGAGCGCCGATTAAAGTAGCCTTATTGCAAGGTAATATCCCACAAGAAATAAAATGGCTGCCGTCATTTAAGCAAAAAAACATCGACATTTATCTGCAAATGACAAGGCAACAGCATGGTGTTGATTTAATTGTTTGGCCTGAAACATCTGTACCTGCTTTTTTGCATCGGGTGGAAAACACGTTGATACCACAACTAAAAAGGGAAGTAGATGAACGTGATATAGATATTGTTCTAGGGCTACCCGTCATGTCTACTGATGGCAGCGATTATTATAATGGCTTATACAGTGTTCGATATTCGAATGATTTTTACCTTAAGCGTCATTTAGTGCCTCTGGGTGAATATATGCCATTGAAGCCCCTATCGACCATTATTTTAAATTTTCTAAAAATACCCATGTCCGATTTTTCAGCCGGAGGTGATCAGCAAACGCTTTTACAAGGGGCGGGTTTTCCGTTTGCATCGTCTATTTGTTACGAAGATGCTTTTCAGCAAACATCCATTGATGGGCTTCCTGAGGCAGCGTATTTAGTGAACGTGAGTAACGATACCTGGTTTGGCGACACGATTGCACCGTACCAACATTTTCAGATGGCTCGGATGCGTTCGTTGGAAAGTGGGCGCTTTTTATTAAGGTCTACCAATACGGGTATTACGGCAATTATTGACCCTGCGGGGCAAGTTATTAAACAAGCGCCGATGTTTAGACGCACTGCATTAACTGGGGAGATAACGCCGTTAAAGGGCGCTACCCCTTTTGTCCAAGGTGGTTGGTGGGGCTTTTTAGGTTTTGTTGTGGTGATGGTACTGGTGAGTTTTTTAAAAAGGGACCGTATAAAAAATCGCCCCGCCTACAGTGCTTAACAGACTAAAGGCGGCCAGATGAACATGACGCTCTTATGCTGGTTTGCTGAAGGCGAAACAGATTTAACTCTAGGGTAGTTCGAAAATCAGCTCTCTAACTGCCTAGAGTCCAAAAATTTGTCGTAATGAATATTATCTAAACTGATATTAGCCTCTTCAAGCTTTACCAGTGTTGCATCAATCATTCCTGGCGGGCCACATAGGTAGGCGTGACTATCAGACACCGAAAAACCGATAGTTTCATCGTCAATAAAGTCGGTGACCAGACCACGTTTTCCAGTCCAGTCTGAATCTTCAGGCTCCTCGGACAGCACGGGTACAAATTTAAAAGAGTTGGACCACTTTTCTGTTAGTTTTTTCATATCATCAAGACAATAGAGATCGCGTTGAGCACGGGCACCAAATAAATAGGTAACGGGTCTATTAATGTTATTTTTTAAGGCATCTTCTAAAATAGATTTTAGTGGTGCCATGCCGCTACCACCTGCGATGGCGAGAATTGGCGCATCTGAAGTTCTTAACCAAAACGCACCGCTAGGGCCGTGCAGTTCAAAGGCTTCGCCTTTTCGGTCTTTTTCAAACAGCCATTGGGTGTAGTCGCCACCGGGCACATTTCTAACATGAAAACTTAGCGTTTTTTGGCCATTAGCAGCCGGCGCATTGGCGAAAGAGTAACTGCGGTGGCGAGAAAACCCCTCAAGTCCTATATCGGCAAATTGCCCTGCGGTGAATGAAATTGCTTGGTCTAATTCCACCGTCACTTCCATAATGTCATGTGTATGCATGTGGGTGTCAGTAATGGTTCCCTTATAGGTTTTTACTGAGTGTTTGGGTTGGTTAGCGTCGGCTTCAAGCTCAATGATAACATCGGTCTTCAATAAGCTTTGGCAGGCAAGAATGTAGCCTTCATCAAGTTCTGGTTCTGATAAGGTGTATGAAAAATCCATGATGGCTTTAACCTCACCATCGAGTAATTTGCAGCGACAATTTCCACAGGTGCCCACCGTGCAGTGAAACGGAAAATTAACCCCTTCATTGAGCGCAGTCTGTAACAAAGTGTTGTTTTTTGGAACTTCAAATGATTTGCCAGATGGCTGAATAGTTGCCTTTAAAGGGGTTTTTTTTGCCCCACCAAATAAGCCAAATAGTTTTTTCATTGTGACCTTACGTTTGCTGTGTTGATTTTAAAAAGTGTTAAATGTAGGTAATTTATAACCGCCGTAGAGTGTAAACCTAACGTTAGGGGAGAATCCAATTATTTTTTCTTTAATTCCTGATAAAGGCTTTTAAACTCCTCGGTGATTTTATGGTTTGGCGCGAATTGGATCATGGGTTGGCTTGCGCTATGGGATTCTCGTATTTTTACAGAAGGGGAGATCATGCTTTTGAAAAGCTTTAAATTGTCGTCAATAAGTTCTTCTAGTAGCTGGGTCGGTAGTTTTGCGCGTTTTTGGAACTGGTTGACAACAATACCCTCAATCGCCAAGTTTGGGTTATGGTCAGCTTTAACTTCGGCGACAGTATCGAGTAAGGAATACAAGGCTTGTTTTGAAAAAACATCGCAATCGAAGGGAATGATGCAGCTATTTGCGGCGATTAGTGCCGAACGGGTGTAGAAGTTGAGCGCTGGTGGCGTGTCGATAAAAATATTATCAAACTCTCCCATGGTGTCTAACGCTTCTTTCAATTTATATATTTTGTAACGAGATTCAAGCTTTGCGTGTAGATTGTCCATGTCTGGGTGTGATGGCATGACATATAAATTTGGCATACCAGTTTCATAGATAAAATCGCTGAAATCTTTTGGAAATAGGCTTACGTTAAGGGTGTTGGTATAAAAATCTGCCAATGTGGATTCAAGCGTATTTGATTGCTGGCCGAGTAAATAGTGAGTTGAGTTGCCTTGTGTATCAAGGTCGATGACCAAGGTTTTTTTACCTTTCGACGCACTAATTGCGGCTAAATTGCAGGTAATAGTAGATTTGCCAACACCACCTTTTTTATTAAAAATAACACGGTTCATTTTTTAACCACCTTCTTTTTGCGACGTTTAAATTCAGTTTTATGGCAGGTTGGACATGGGGGAATATGTCCGGTTTTTTTAAAGTTCAGTGTCTGTTTACATTGGGTGCACTCAAGAGTGCCAGGGCCTGTAAGCTCTCCTGAATGGTAAAGCGTTCCCTTTATGGTATCTAAGTTTAAGTTCTCCCACTCTAATTTTGCTTTATCGACGACCGAATGGGTCCAGTCACCGATTTTACCCTCTATCAAATTTGACTCAAAAGATAGCCAGTCAGAGAACTCCTTTTTTGTGGTTTGTAGATAGGCTGAGGCGTCTTCTAAGTCCCTTTTTAAATAGTCGGCAACTTTACTTGCTTCCTCTTTTGTCAGTTCGCCTAGTTCAACGGCTTTTTCTTGTGCATGTTTTAGGTTTTCACTAAGAGTTGGAATAGCAATTTTTTCAGCCCGTTCAACGGTGTCATGGAGGCGTTGCATCATCTTATCGTAGGCTTGAAGTAACTTATCTTGTATTGAGTTGTTCATAAGATCTCCCTGTATGAAGGTCTAGTCTTCTCAATTCAACTTCAGACCCATTGGGCTTAAAGTTTATACAAACAGAAGATGTAACCTTCTATTTAATTCAACTTTAGATTTATAGGTAGCTAAGGTATTCTACCCACCTTATTAAATAGTGTGTCCGACGGTAAAAAAATGCAAGAAGAATATCAACCTTCTCTTATTGAAAAGAGTGTTCAAGAAAAATGGCAATTAACGGGGGCTTTTGAAGTAACCGAGGACACAACAAAGGAAAAATACTATTGTTTGTCTATGTTTCCGTATCCGAGTGGGCGGTTACATATGGGACATGTTCGTAATTACACCATTGGTGATGTAGTTAGCCGTTACCAGCGGATGAAAGGTAAAAATGTGATGCAACCGATGGGTTGGGATGCCTTTGGGTTACCGGCGGAAAATGCAGCGATGAAACATGGAGTGCACCCTGGTGGCTGGACCTCAGATAATATTGATTATATGCGCACCCAACTTAAACAATTGGGTTTTGGCTATGATTGGAAGCGTGAAGTAGCCACTTGTAATGATGATTACTATCGTTGGGAACAGTGGTTCTTTACGCGCTTACTTGAAAAAGACTTGGTGTATAAAAAAACAGCACCGCTTAACTGGTGTCCAGATTGTAATACGGTGTTAGCAAATGAACAGGTGATTGATGGTTGCTGTTGGCGTTGTGATAACGAGGTTGAAAAACGCGAAATTTCACAATGGTTTATGCGAATTACAAACTATGCTGACGAATTATTGAGCTCGTTGAAAGAGTTGGAAGGCTGGCCTGAGCAGGTTCGCACTATGCAGCAAAACTGGATTGGTCGTTCAGAAGGTGTTGAACTGTCGTTTGATATTGAAGGCAGTGATAGTACCTTACCTGTTTATACGACACGACCAGATACTTTAATGGGTGTTACCTATGTTGCGGTTGCGGCAGAGCACCCTCTGGCTCTCCAAGCGGCAGAAAATAATACCGATATTGCTGAATTTTTAGATCAATGTAAAACCATGGAAACATCGGAAGCTGCGATGGAGACAATGGAGAAAAAGGGCATTGATTCGGGGCTTAAGGCGATTCATCCATTAACGGGTGAGACGGTACCTATTTGGATCGCAAATTTTGTATTAATGCATTATGGAACCGGAGCAGTGATGTCAGTGCCTGCTCATGATCAGCGTGATTTCGAGTTTGCGAACAAGTATGGCTTAGCAATCAAGCAAGTTATAGCTACCGATAACCCTGGTGAGATTGATCTTACAAAGCAAGCGTATACGGGCAAAGGAACGTTACTTAATTCAGCGGAATTTGATGGTTTAGATTTTCAGCAGGCCTTCGATGCAATTGCTGAATCATTAAGTGCCAAGGGTAAGGGCAAAAAAACGGTTAACTTTCGTTTGCGTGATTGGGGTATTTCACGTCAACGTTATTGGGGAACACCTGTGCCGGTTATTTATTGTGATGACTGCGGTACTGTGCCAGTGCCCGATGAGCAGTTACCGGTTATTTTGCCTAAGGATGTGTCCTTGGAAGGGGTCGGGTCGCCCTTAGCAAGGCACGAAGAATTTATTAATACAAGCTGTCCAACGTGTGGTCAGCAAGCTAAAAGAGAAACCGATACGTTTGATACGTTCATGGAGTCTTCATGGTATTTTGCACGTTATTGTTGTGCAGATAATGATCAAGCGATGTTAGATGAACGAGCTAACTATTGGCTGCCGGTTGATCAATATATCGGTGGTATTGAACATGCTATTTTGCATCTCCTGTATTCGCGGTTTTATACAAAATTATTGCGTGACCTTGGCTTGGTGTCTTGCGATGAGCCGTTTAAGAACTTGTTAACGCAAGGGATGGTGCTTAAAGATGGCACGAAAATGTCAAAATCGAAAGGCAATACGGTTGATCCGCAAGGTTTAATTGAAAAGTACGGTGCCGATACGGTGCGCCTATTCACTATGTTTGCTGCGCCTCCAGAGCAATCATTAGAATGGTCTGACAGCGCAGTCGAAGGCTCATTTCGATTTATTCGTCGCTTATGGCGTCAAGTCAAAGAGCATGTCGATGGCGGCTTAATCAGCGGATATACAGTTGATCAATTAAGCAGTGAAGATAAGGTGCTTCGTCGACAGGTCCATGAAACCTTAAATAAGGTCAATGATGATTATGGTCGCCGTTTAACGTTCAATACAGCCATTGCGGCTAATATGGAATTGTTAAACTCAGTGTCTAAATTTAAAGCCGAAACGGATGCTTCTCGAGCCTTGCTACAAGAAGCGTTAGAAAGCATTGTATTGATGTTGTCGCCGATTATTCCTCATGTTTGTGATCAGATGTGGCAAGCCTTGGGTCATCAGGATCCACTGATCGACGTAACGTGGCCAGAATTTGATGAGACGGCGTTGGTGTTGGACGAAGTGCAAATGGTGGTGCAAGTAAATGGCAAATTAAGAGCTAAGCTGATGGTGGCGGCCGATGCATCTAAAGAAAGCATAGAAAAGTTAGCGTTATCAGAGGACAATGTTAATAAATTTATTGACGGAAAACCTGTTCGAAAGGTTATTATTGTGCCGAAGAGACTGGTTAATATTGTTATTTAGCGGACTAAAATATGATGAACACTCGAACACACTTTTTTGTGATACTGCGTTTAATGACAATACTTTGCCTGTTGTCAGTTTCATTAACGGCGTGCGGTTTTAAATTACGAGGAGCTTTCGAGCTACCTGCTGAACTTCAGAAAATTTATGTGGCTGGCCCTCAGCACACTGACTTAGTAAGAGATTTGAAAGAGCTGCTTGGGTACTCCGCAGAAGTGGTAAGCCAGCGTTCAGATGCCGATGCGATATTAACGATTAAAAAAGAAGAGTCAGAAAATAGAACCTTGAGTGTGGACTCAAGAGGTAAAGTTCGTGAGTCAGAAATGCAGTACTCCGTCATTTATAGTTTGGTGATGGCGAATGGTCAGGTGCTTTTAGATGACCAAGCGCTATTATTAGTGCGTGATTTCATCAACGATGAAAATGACATTATAGGTCGAACCAATGAGTCAGCGGTTATTGCGCGTGATTTAAAACGAGATGCGGCCCAACAAATTTTAAGGCATATACAAGCAGTAAAAGTAGACGCGGTGGTTCATTAACTCAATTAGCTGGCCTGTGTTGGGCCAGAGCCTATGCAGTTAGACGTTAATCAATTATCTTCTTCGCTGAATAAAAAACTAGCACCGGTGTATTTAGTGTCCGGTGCTGAGCCATTACAGCAAGGTGAGGCTGTTGACTTAATTCGTCAGCAGGCCAGAAACGCGGGGTTTGTGAACCGTCAGGTGTTGCATGTTGAGGGGCAGTTTGATTGGAACCAGCTTTATGCCGTTAGTTTGAACCAGTCATTATTTGCCGAAAAGAACCTAATTGAATTAAATTTACCAACGGCTAAACCGGGGCGAGAAGGATCACAAGCGATAGAAAAAATGCTAGATGATTTGTCTGCCGACAATCTACTGATTATTGTCGCCGGCAAGTTAGATGGTTCTGCAAAAAAGTCAAAATGGTTTAAATCGATAGATCAACATGGGGTAGTGGTGCAAGTGTGGCCTCTGGTTGATGATAAATTGTTGAGATGGTTGGACCATCGTCTGAAGCGAAAAGGCTTAAAGGCAAGCGCCCAAGGTGTTAAATTGCTAGCAGACAGTGTTGAGGGGAATTTGCTGGCTGCTGATCAAGAAATTGAAAAACTTCACACATTATTTGGCCCAGTAGAATTATCAATAGAAGACATCTCAAATACGGTGGCAGATAATGCACGGTATGATGTTTTCAAGCTGACCGATAGCTTGCTGTTGGGTGACGCGGCAAGAGCACTTCAAATATTAAAAGGCTTGTTAGGGGAAAAGCTGGCGGCACCTGTCGTTTTATGGGCTTTAATGCGCGAATTACGGATTCTTGCCAGCTTAAGCTTTGAAGAAAAAACAATGGGTCGACGTGACGCAACGTTTAAAAAGCACCGGATTTGGGACAGTAAAAAAAACACTTATATGAAGGCTCTATCTAGAGGAGGGTTTGGTCAGTGGCAAGCGATGATTCAGGCTTGCGCAAAGGCCGAACGGGTGACAAAAGGTGTTGAGACAGGGGATGAATGGCTGATGATTGAGCAAATTTGTTTAGCGTTTTGTGAGCCGAAACGTTTCAATAACCAACCGTAGTATAATTAATGTCAAAAATAATGATTTTTATAGGAAAAAAATGAGTGAACTAAAAGACTATATGTATAGCGTGGGTGAGCGGGCAAAACGTGCTGCCCGTGTTATTGCTAATGCAGATACTGGCGTTAAAAATCAAGCTCTGGCGTTTATAGCTGATGAAATAGAACATCAACAAAGTGCTATTTTACAGGCCAATGCGCTAGATGTAAAAGCTGGCCAGGACAGTGGCCTTGATGCTGCTTTATTAGATCGTTTAGCGTTGAATGAAGAACGTGTACAGGCCATCTCAGAAGGCTTAAGGCAGATAATCGCCTTACCTGATCCTGCAGGGGAAATCAGTCAAATTAACTCACGACCTTCGGGAATAAAAGTTGGTCAAATGCGTGTCCCATTAGGTGTGATCGGTATTATTTATGAGTCACGTCCTAATGTAACTGCCGATGCGGCTGCGTTATGCCTGAAGTCAGGTAACGCAAGTATTTTACGTGGCGGCTCGGAAGCAAAACACTCAAATCAAGCCATTGCAGCTTGTATTACCAAAGGTTTAAATCAAGCAGGCTTACCAACCGAGGTGGTTCAAGTTGTTGAAACAACGGACCGTAATGCGGTTGGTGAGTTAATACGTATGGAAGATTTTGTGGATGTTATTATCCCACGAGGCGGTAAGGGCCTGATTGAACGGGTCACTAAAGAAGCACGGGTGCCAGTGATTAAGCATTTGCATGGAGTATGTCATGTCTATATTGACGATTTGGCGGATAAAGAAATGGCGAAATCGATTGCGCTCAATGCAAAAACACAGCGTTATGGTACCTGTAATACAATGGAAACTTTATTGCTGGCCGAAGGTATTGCAAAAGATATCTTGCCGGAATTAGCGAAACTCTACACTGATAAGGGAGTGGAGTTACGTGGCTGTGAAAAAACTTGTCAAATTATACCCAGTTGCGAGAAAGCTGTTGAGGCTGATTGGGACGAAGAGTACCTTGCCCCTATTTTGTCAATTCGGGTTGTTGATGATATGACAGCTGCTATGGATCATATTCATCAGCATGGGTCTGGGCATACCGAGTCAATTGTGACGGCCGATTATTCTAAGGCAATGCAATTTTTACGTGAGGTTGATTCGAGCTCTGTGATGGTCAATGCCTCGACACGGTTTGCAGATGGCTTTGAGTATGGTTTGGGTGGTGAAATAGGTATCAGCACCAACAAGCTGCACGCGCGTGGCCCTGTTGGGCTGATTGGTTTGACGACGCAAAAATATATTGTGTTAGGTGATGGGCATATTCGTCAGTAGTTTTGCTTCATTAATGGGCTTGTTGTTTGCTTGTTTTGAGATGCTGTGAGTGATGGCCAAATTTATTGGAATATATGGCGGGACGTTTGACCCCATTCATTTGGGGCATTTGACAGCGGCAAGCGCAGTGCAAAAAGAGATAGGCTTAGATGAGGTGAGAATGGTTTTATCAGCTAATCCACCGCATCGTATTGCGCCGGTGTTATCAGCGGAACAACGATTCTCTTTATTGAAGTTGGCAGTGAGTGAGTACCCCTTGCTAGTGGCGGATAGTTGCGAAATGGAGCGAAGTGGGCCGAGTTATATGGTAGATACGTTATCGGATTTTCGTCGAAAGTATCCAAATGACTCGCTGGTGTTGGTGTTAGGCATGGAGGCTTTTAATGGTTTGATGTCGTGGCATCGCTGGGAAGAGCTAATAAAATTGACGCATATCGTGGTGACCGATCGTGCTGGGTTTGATAACCAGTTTGAAGCAGCAGTAAAAAGTTATATTACTCCTTTTTTAACAAAGGATAAGTCGCAACTAAAGCAGCAAACACATGGTAAAATTTACTGTCAGTCAGTGAAGCCTCTCGATATTTCGGCAACACAGATTAGACAACGCATTAAAGATAAAAAAACTGTAAAAGAAATGCTGACGAGTCAGTGTTTAGACGTGATTAACAAAAACAGTTTTTATAGATAACTCAATAATTAGAAAATAAGGTATAGAAAATATGGCTCAGCAGTTATTAACAAAAGTCACCGAAGCGCTGGATGATAAAAAAGGTCAGCACATTGAAGTGATTGATGTGAGCGGTAAGTGCTCTTTTGCTGATCATATAGTGATTGTGACAGGCTCATCAAATAGACATGTAAAGTCTCTTGCAATGGAAGTATCGATGGTTTCTAAAAAGCACGGATTAATCCCCCTCGGTGTTGAAGGAATGGATGCGGGTGAATGGGTGCTAATAGACCTGGGTGATACGATTGTTCATGTTATGCAGCCGAATATTCGTGAGTTCTACCAACTTGAAAAGCTTTGGACGGTCGAGACAGATACTTAAAGATTGATTTAAGTTCATTGTTTGTTCATTTAAGTGAGTTAAGATAAGGAACAAAACAAAGAAATGGCAATGATTTTAAATGCTCGATTTTATGAATCAATGGTTTTTAACCATACGTATTAATAGGGAGATTTTGGATGAATAATAAAACCTTAGTAACAGGCATTGCAGCTGGTTTAATGTTTACATTAGCTGGTTGTACGACAGTAAACCCATATACACAAGAACAACAAACCAGTAAAGCGGCGATGGGTGCAGGAGCGGGTGCTGTAACAGGCGCTATAATAGGCGCAATGAAAGGGGACCGAAAAACGGCATTGAAAGGTGCAGTCTTGGGTGCGGCAGCAGGCGGTGGTGTTGGTTACTATATGGATGTGCAAGAGGCGAAATTACGTCAACGTCTAAGTGGAACAGGGGTAAGCGTTAGCCGTGTTGGAAACAACCTTATATTGAATATGCCCGGCAATGTTACGTTTACAACTGGTAACTCAAGTATTAATGCAGGCTTCTATCAAGTGCTGGACTCAGTGGCGATTATTCTTAAAGAATATTCAGATACGACCATTACGGTCATTGGCCATACAGATAGTGTAGGTGATGAAGCGTATAACCAAGGTTTATCTGAACAGCGCGCACAAAGTGTAGCGAGCTACCTACGCTCACAAGGTGTGGTTGGCCAACGGTTTAATGTAATGGGCTATGGTGAGCAAAGTCCAATTGCAAGTAACTCTACAAAAGAAGGGCGAGCACAAAACAGGCGAGTGGAAATAACATTAACACCATTAAATGTTAGGTAGCAATGCGTTATGTATCGTCTGGCTCGAAAATTTTAAAACCAACCTCATCGATTGATCGATAGGAGAATAGCTTTATGGGATTATACGAACATGATTTCGACTTCAAGTCGGGGTTTTCTAATTGGCGAATTGAGCATGTTAATGGAGTAGTGGTCGGTCGAGAGAAGCAGAATAAAGTAGCGTCCAGAGTCACTTATGATCAAACGTATGAAACTAGCCACGTTCGTCACGACTCATATACAGAGTTAGACTTTATTATCAAGACAAAGGAAGGCTTGGAGGAATATGTGAAATTATTTGTAGACCTCCCTGCACGAGACGGTCACAATGTTAGCCTAATAAGAGCTATTTCTGATGGTGGCAGTCAACGTAATGTGCTTTTTATAAATCATACATTAGATAGATATTTCACTCTAACAGAAACAAAAAAACTATTCGTCCTTAACGCATTGTATGCCATCGCCGCCGTGCTATTACCTATCTTATACATTAGATTTTTTACATTTGTCTCGACTAGTAGTTTGTACGATTTTAGTGCTTGGTTCATCGCAATTCTTATAGGGTTGATTCCAGGAATTGTGCTATTAATTCTACTGGCTAAGTTACTCAGTTATCTTCCGTCTAAAAAATTTCAAAAAAAACTAGATACGCTAAGAGAAGATTTATCTTTGAGATATCAACAATCATCACAAATAGGATAACTCTTATCATGCGAAGGGATAGCATTAATGGCACATAACAAGCACATGAAAAACCGCTCCACTTTGTTGCGCTGGACGTCGCTGACGCTCCGCCTTTTATGTGGGCGTTAGCTTACAGCGTATTTTAAGGAGCTTGTTACGATAAGGGCTCAAAAGAAAGTATAAAGGCGGCTCAGTTGAGCCGCCTTTTTCATAAATCATAGGTCGTATATGAAGCTGAAAATTTTAGCAGTAGGGCAAAAAATGCCCAGCTGGGTGAGTCATGGCTATCAGGAGTACGCAAAGCGAATGCCTCGGGAATGCTCACTTGAAATGATTGAAATTCCTCCTGTAAAAAGGACTAAGCAAAGTAATGTGTCGAAAGTGGTGGAGCTGGAGGGGAAAAAGATTTTATCCATGATTAAAGATGTTGATTATGTCGTGGCCCTTGAGGTGAAAGGAAAGCAGTGGTCAACAGAAGAGCTTGCAAATAAGTTATCTGCTTGGCAAGGTGTTCAACCGTCAATAATTTTTATTATAGGTGGTGCAGACGGTCTTTCCGCCGAGTGCTTAAAAAGAGCCAATGAACAATGGTGCTTATCCGCCTTGACGTTTCCTCATCCTCTTGTGCGTGTTGTTCTTGCTGAACAATTATATAGAGGCTGGAGCCTGATGAATAACCATCCCTACCATAGAGAATGAAGCGATTAATATTAGCATCGGCATCACCAAGGCGGGCTGAATTGCTGCGTCAGTTGGGTGTTGAGTTTAATGTAAAACCTGTCGATATAGATGAAACTCCGTTAAAGGGTGAGTTGCCATATGATTATGTTCAGCGTTTGGCAATAGAGAAAGCCAAAGCAGCAAAGGTTTTTCATCCGGAACAAGAGGTATTGGTGCTAGGGTCGGATACGACCGTTGTTATCGAGGGGGAGATTTTAGGTAAACCAGATAGCAAAGAACATGCCTTGGCAATGTTAAGGAAACTGTCAGGTAAGCGACACACAGTGTTAACATCGGTGGCCGTTATGGGGCAACAAAATGCGTGTGTCGTTAGTGAAAGCACGGTGACATTTTCAACTCTCTCAGATCATCAGCTTGAATGGTATTGGTTAACAGGGGAGCCAAAAGATAAAGCCGGCGCCTATGCAATACAAGGTAAAGGCGCTGTTTTTATTACCGAACTGAATGGCAGTTTTTCAGGTGTTATGGGGCTTCCTATCTATGAAACAGCTCAGTTACTTAAACAACATGGACTTGATGTAAGCCAAGGTAAAACTGTTTAATTTTTTCAACTGGAATGATAGGGGCAAAACGTGATGCTATTGTTGAATGGCTCCATGACAGGCGCTTATAGAGGGTCGTTATTAGGCATAACACAAAAGCCTTAGTCAGCCTCAGGTTTATCGGCAACTTTTCCGTCCCATAGCGGTAAAACTATTAATGTTTGTGTGGGACTAGTTTTTACATTTTTTATTTGCAAGTTGGTTATCTGTTTTTATCAGCAAATTGATAAATGCGGCGGTGTAATAAGCGTAAAATCAACGCAGTAAAAAAGGCTTTTCATAGTAAAGTGGTCGATACCCTAACTATATTCATCAATACTAAATAACCAATGGTTTAGAAAAAATGAGCGATGAAATTCTGATAAATATCACGCCGCCTGAGACACGGGTGGCGGTGCTTGAAAATGGTGTCTTGCAAGAACTGATTATTGAGCGCCAGCGTAAACGAGATGTTGTTGGAAATTTATATCGTGGTGAAATATGTCGTGTTATGCCAGGTATTCAAGCGGCTTTTGTGGAAATTGGTATCGGCCGGGCTGGTTTTTTACATGCATCTGACGTGTTGGTGGCGGGGGAAACTCCTTCGGAAGACAAAGGCATCGAGCATTTTTTGCAGCAAGGTCAAAAAGTTGTCGTACAAGTTTTGAAAGCCCCCATTGGTACAAAAGGCCCGCGTTTAACGATGAGTATTTCAATTCCATCTCGTTACCAAGTTTTTTTGCCTTATTCTGAAAAATTAGCGCTGTCCCAACAATTAGAAGACGAAGCCGAGCGAGAACGGTTGCTAGCGTGTATGGAGATTTTTAAAGAGCAAGGTTACTCAGGTGGTTATATCGCAAGAACTGCGTCAGAAGGGGTTAGTGAAGAGAGTATTCGCGCTGATATGCTGTTTCTTAACAAACTTTGGGAAGTGATCAGTCTTCAAGTAAAAGAAGTGCCTATTGGGCTTATTTATGAAGATTTACCTTTGGCTTTGAGGATATTACGGGATTGGTATCAAACATCAGTCACTAAAATTGTTATAGATTCGAAGAGTAACTTTGATCGAATGCTGGATTTTTCAATCAAGTTTATGCCGGAAGTAGAACACTTATTAGAATTGTATAAAGGCCATCGGCCCTTATTCGATATGTACAGCATTGAAAGTGACATAAAGGCAGCATTGGAAAGAAAAGTGCCGTTAAAGTCAGGTGGGCATTTGATACTTGACCAAACAGAAGCAATGACAACGGTTGATGTTAATACTGGCAGTTATTTAGGACGAGGTAATCAAGAGCAAACTATTTTTAAAACTAATATGGAAGCGGCTCAAGTTACTGCACACCAGTTACGGCTGAGAAACTTGGGTGGCATTATCATCATCGATTTCATTGATATGCATAACGAAGAGCATAAAGCGGCGGTGTTGAATGCCTTAGAAAAAGCAATGATTAAGGATCATGCAAAATATACAATTAGTAATGTTTCCGAGTTAGGTTTGGTCGAAATGACACGTAAGCGGACGCGGGAAAGTTTGGAGCAAGTGTTGTGTGAACCTTGTGCTACGTGTTCAGGCACGGGGATGGTGCGAACACCAGAAACGACGTGTTATGAGATTTTTCGTGAAATTATACGAGATGCTCGGCAATACGAAGCAAAGGAGCTATTGGTGTTGGCGTCAAATGAAGTTGTCGACATGATGCTCGATGAAGAATCAACAACATTGGCAGACTTAGAATCTTTTGTTGGTATACGCATTCGTTTTAGAGCAGAAAATGAATATACCCAAGAACAATATGATGTGGTGCTAGTATAAAACTAGAGTATTAATAGTGAGTAAAGTACGTTTATTTGGACATTCCTTATTATGGTTTTTTACCGTAAGTCTTGGTGTGCTTGCGGTATTGCTAATGACGGCACGATTTTTTTTAACAGAGGTGCCCGAGTACAAACATGATTTAGAAGTGTACTTGTCTGAAGAAATAGGTGCTGAGGTTGGTATTACCAGCTTGTCGGCGAGAATGTCTGGTTTCAATCCACAGTTAAGCCTAAGAGGGATAACAATAAATGGGCTGAACAAACAAACAAACGCACTCAAGGTGGGTGAAATTCGCTTATCGTTTAATCCACTTGATTTGGTGACGGGGGAAACCAAGCCAAATAAAATAACCATCGTTAATAGTCATATTAAAATACAGCGGCTTGCTGATGGGCGTTTTTCTCTCGTTGGTTTGACAACTGCAAAAAACACGGATGCTTCATCAGGTGACTTTTCTTGGTTATTAGAGGGTAGACGTTATGAAGTAATGGATAGTCAGATCATATGGCAAGACGATTTACGAGACTTGCCAGACATTACCCTTGAAAAGGCAAATATCATTTTTCAAAACAAGGGGCCAGAACATGCACTCAAAGTGACTGCGGCATTGCCAACAGAAAAAGGGGGAACCTTTGTTTTAGCTATTAAAGTTAGAGGGGATGTTTTATCAACAACAAACTGGGATGCTAAAGGCTACTTTAAGGCAGAAGGCATTGATATAGCTGAATACCTGACGCGGTTAAAAGTAGAAACGTTGTCTATTGACCAAGGTGAAGGTGATGTTGAGCTTTGGAGTACGTGGAAAGCCGCTAAATTGTCAAAGGTTAAAGGCAATGCCTTGGTACGAAGAGCCAGCCTTAGGCAGGGCGATAATGAAATCAATGTGTCTGACTTTAGTAGTCATTTTGCTTGGGAAACCATTTTGAATGGTTGGACATTAAAAGCCCAAGATGTTGTGTTTAAAACACAGAACAGCATGCAGAAGGAAAGCCAATTTAATGTGCAATATCGCTCGGATAATGCGGATAATTATTCCTTTGATGTAACAGCAAATGGGCTTAATTTAAAGGCCATTACCAGTATTTTTCAGTCTGTTAATGTGACAGACGATTCTGTCTTACCTATTCTTAAAGAGGTTAAACCAACGGGTTTATTAAATCATGCAAGTGTTTCTATTCAACGCCGAGACACACAGCTTAGCTGGGCTACTTGCGGCGAGCTTCAAGGCTTGACGAGCGAGGCGTATGAAGCATTTCCAAGTATTAATAATTTTTCTGGAACAGGCTGTGCAACGCAAGATAAAGGTTGGTTACAGCTTGATGTGGATAACGGCTCGATACACTTTACGCCGCTGTTTAGAGAACCGATAAAGGTTGATCAGCTAAATGGTCAATTAACGTGGCATAAAGACGCGTATGGCTGGTCAATAAAGTCTGATCATATCACGATGAATTCACCGCATATTGCGACACAAACACGGGTGAACGTTACGTTACCTGATGGCGATGAAAAACCTTCGATCGACTTGCAAACAAATTTTGGTGCAGCGGATAGCCGCTATACAGCGCTTTATTTACCGGTTGGTATCATGGGCAAACAGGTTGTTAATTGGTTAGATGCAGCTTTTATAGAAGGTGAGGTTCAAGGAGGTGGGTTATTACTTAGCGGTCCATTATCAAGTTTCCCATATCGTCAAAATGAAGGTGTTTTTCAAGTGCTATTTAGCGCACAAAATCTCCGCTTACATTATGCAGATAAGTGGCCAGATGCGTTAGGCGTGTCAGCGGATATTGAATTTAAAAATGAAGGGATGAAGATTGATGGGCATGAAGGCTTAATAGCGGGTAATGAAATTGATCATGTTCTTGTTAATATCGCAGATTTTAAAACAGATAAATACTTACACCTAAGCGGTAAGGTTAAGAATGATATTCAAGGCTTATATACCTTTTTTAAGCAGTCACCGCTTAATGAACAGATGAGTGGCTTATTAGACTACAGCACTGTGTCTGGGTCCTCGGTTTTAGATTTAAACCTTGATATACCGCTTAGGAAAAACCTTAAAACAAAGGTGAAAGCGAAAGCGCAATTAAAAGATAATCGCCTAACGGTTCCTGATGTTGGGCTGGTTATTAATGCTATTGAAGGTGAAATTGAATATGACGACCAAGGCATACGTGGGGACTCAATTACTGGGCATTTCTTAGATGAAAAACTTAGTCTAGCGATCAAGACGGAAAAAGATAGTACGGTCATTGAAGGTAAGGGCCCGTTAACTATTTCGCGTCTTGCAAAACAGTACCCGTCAGACTTTTGGAGGCATATTAAGGGTGCTGGTTTGGCCAAGGTAAAGGTTGAGTTACCGCATAAGGGGTTAGCGACTGGAAGGTTATCGACGATCACATTAAGCAGTTCTCTCAAAGGGGTAGGGGTGGACTTACCCGCGCCGGTAGGTAAGCAAAAAAATCAAGTAAAGCCCTTTAAGGCGATAGTGCAGCTGGGTCAGTCCTCATTACCAATTAAAGCCTGGTATGGAGACAGCCTTAAAACCTATATACGATTAACCAATAGTCAGGATAAAAAACTGGCCCTAGAAAAAGCAGATATTCATTTTGGTAAAGACGAGTCGAAACTACCGGTAAAGCAGGGAGTTCAGTTATCTGGGGAAATCGAGGTGTTAAATATTACACAGTGGCAGCAAGCTCTTGGTGTTGACACAAGTCGTATATCAGAGCCGCCCATGATCAACCAATTTAACCTCAATATTCGAACGCTAGAATGGCTAGATAGAATTTTTGATAATGTGCTTGTTAGTGGCACGCATCAGCACTCAACTTGGTCGGGCGAGGTCAACAGCCCAACTGTTATAGGTCGATATAAAGTGCCGGACAAATTTGTTGATGGAAGCACAATAAGTCTAGAGTTAGATACCTTGAAACTACTCTCTAATGAGGGGCAGGTATATAGCGGCAAAATACCGCCAATGAGCCCTACTGATATCCCAAATCTAGATTTGAGTAGCAAAGAGTTTTTTATTGGGCGCTCAAAACTAGGAACGCTGACATTGCAGCTTCGTCAAAAAGATAATGGAGTCGTGATTGAAACATTATCTTTAAAATCAGATCGTGATGACTTTAAAGCGGGCGGCGCGTGGGAAGTTCTGGATGGGCAAAGTATAACGGGTTTAAAAGGAACGCTTAATAGTCAGTCATTAGGTTCTTTGTTAGCGGATATGCACATCACCAAGAAACTGAAAGATGCGCCCGTCGAGTTTTATTTTGATTTGAACTGGTTAGGCGAGCCGCAAGATTTCTCAAAAGATACGCTCAGTGGGTATGCAGAGATAAAATCAGGTCAAGGGCGTTTGTTAGATGTCGAGCCTGGCATTGGGCGGATTTTTGGTTTGTTGAGTCTAAATACACTGCAAAGGCGCTTGCAGCTCGACTTTAGTGATTTGGTACAAAAAGGCTTGAGTTTTGATAAAATAAAAGGGCGCTTTAACTTGCTAAAAGGCGAGGCATCTACAAAGCGTTTTTATTTAGAAAGCCCGTCGGCTCGCTTAGATTTTCAAGGGGATGTTAGTTTAGTTAACGAACAATTAGATCAGTTGATTACGGTGACACCAAAAACAACGGAAAGCTTACCTTTAGCCGGTGCTATCGCTGGTGGTCCTTTGGTCGGCGCAGCGGTATTTATCGCTCAAAAAATTGCTGGCAAAACAGTGAATAAATTGGCCGGCTATCAATATCGTGTTACCGGGCCATGGCGTGACCCGACGATAGAACAAATTAGTCAACCTGGGGGTAAAATATTTGGCATGATGGATAATGTGTTAACGCCTGTTTTTGATGCAACACTTGGCCAGTTACCTCTTTCAGGGCAGAAGGCTAATGAGCCGTAATGCCATGATGAAAAAAGAGTTAACGGTGGCGGCTGTTCAAATGACATCATCTGACCAACTTGCAGATAATTTAACAGCCGTTGAATATTGGGTGAACCAAGCGGTGTCTGAGGGAGCAAAACTGGTTGTGTTGCCGGAAAACTTTGCACTAATGGCCAAGCACTCGGGGCAACTTCTATCGATTGCTGAAACGTTAGGGGAGGGGGCAATCCAGAGTTTTTTAAGTGAACTCTCAAAAAAGACGGCGTGTTGGATAGTGGCGGGTTCTTTACCGATAAGCTCGCCGGTACAAGACAAAGTATATGCGACGTGTTTGGTCTATAACGCTAAGGGTGAGCGACAGGCGTATTATCATAAAATGCACCTATTTGATGTAGACATAGCGGATGGCAAGAAGCGTTATCGTGAATCAGAGACCTTTTTAGCAGGTGATTCCCCAGTGGTAGTTAATACGCCGTTTGGTAAGATGGGGTTGTCTATTTGTTATGATTTACGCTTTCCCGAACTTTACCGTGAACTGTTACGCCAAGGGGCGGAGTTTATGGTCGCACCGTCGGCTTTTACTGAACTCACAGGTCAAGCACATTGGTCATTATTATGTAGGGCTAGGGCCGTTGAGAATTCGTGTTATATGATTGCGGCTAACCAAGGTGGTCAGCATAATAATGGCCGTTCAACCTTCGGACATAGTATGATTGTCGGTCCTTGGGGTGATGTGCTATCGAGCTTAGACATCGACAATGGTATTGCCCTAGCGACATTCAAAAAATCAGAACTAAACAAGGTCAGAACAAGTCTACCGGCGATTCAGCATAGACGACTTTAATAACGAGACATTATGAGCGATTTAATTCAACAAGCAGAAAGTTTGATTCTTAAACCTGTCGGTTTATCAATTAACGATATAGACAATGTGATGGGGTCATTACTGTCGACTAACATTGATCAGGCAGATATTTACTTTCAATCGTCACGCAGTGAGTCGTGGGTTCTTGAAGATGGTATCGTGAAGGATGGCAATTACAATATAGAACAAGGCGTTGGTCTTCGAGCGGTGAGCGGGGAAAAAACAGGTTTTGCCTACAGTGAGGAACTAACACTGCCGAATATGTTAGCCGCCGCGAACAGCGTCAAAGCAATAGCGAGTGGGGGACGTTCGGGTATTTTAAAGGCTACTATGTTCAATGATATGCCTAGCTTGTATGCACCCATTGACCCATTAAATACCATGACTCGTGAAGAGAAAGTGGCTTTATTAAAACGTATTGATCAGCAAACACGTCAACTGGATGCACGTATTGAACAAGTCGTTATTAGTTTGGTGGGTGTTTACGAAGTTGTACTGGTGGCAACGGATGATGGCAGTCTAAGCAGCGATATCCGACCCTTAGTAAGAATGAATGTGTCGGTTATCATAGAAGAAAATGGGCGACGTGAGCAAGGTGGTTCGGGTGGTGGCGCGCGACAAGGTTATGAATACTTCTTAGAAGAAGACCGAGCAATGAGTTATGCAAGAGAGGCTGTGCGTTTAGCGCAGGTGAACTTAGAAGCAGTTGAGGCTCCAGCAGGTACCATGACAGTCGTATTGGGGCCTGGTTGGCCGGGGATTCTCCTACACGAAGCAATAGGGCATGGCTTAGAGGGTGATTTTAACCGCAAAGGCAGCTCAGCGTTTAGTGGCCGAATTGGTGAAAAGGTGGCCTCGCCATTATGCACTGTGGTGGATGATGGAACGTTGGAAGGTCGGCGTGGTTCACTGTCGGTGGATGATGAAGGTACTAAGACGGCGTGTACAACATTAATTGAAAATGGTGTATTGAAGGGCTATATGCACGATAAAATGAATGCGCGCCTGATGGGGCATGCAGCAACTGGAAACGGCCGACGTGAGTCATATGCACATTTACCAATGCCTAGAATGACAAATACTTATATGTTGCCGGGTAAAAGTGAGCCAGCTGAGATAGTGTCATCGGTAAAAAATGGCTTGTATGCAGTCAATTTTGCAGGGGGGCAGGTGGATATTACCTCGGGTAAGTTTGTGTTTTCAGCCAGCGAAGCCTACTTAATTGAAAACGGAAAAATAACCCAACCCGTCAAAGGCGCAACGTTAATTGGTAATGGCCCAGATGTCTTGAACAAAGTCAGCATGGTGGGGAATGATCTCAAATTAGATCAAGGGGTTGGAACCTGCGGTAAAGAAGGTCAAAGTGTTCCGGTTGGAGTCGGCCAGCCAACACTAAAAATTGATGGCTTGACAGTAGGAGGGACGCATGCCTAAGTCAGTGGATACATCAACTAACAGTGAACAAAAAACGGAGCAATTGAAAAATATTGCAGCCGATATTTTATTAGAAGCAAAAAAACAGGGTGCAGACCAAGTAGAAACGGCTATTAGTGTTGGGCAAGGCCTTTCTGTGAATGCACGCTTGGGGGAAGTTGAAACGATAGAGCATCATCGTGATCAGGGTATTGGTATTACCGTTTATAAGGGCCATAAGAAGGGCTCTGCTAGTTCCACAAAATTGGATTCTGCGGCAATTAAAGAAATGGTGTCTGCAGCGTGTGCAATTGCGAAGTATGCTGAAGAAGATCCATTTTCTGGGCTGCCAGAACAGCAGTATTTGGCAACAACTTTTCCTGACTTATCGTTATATCACCCATGGACTATTAGTGCGGATGAAGCCATTGAAATGGCGGTAAGGTGTGAAGATGCCGCACGTTTTTATGATAAAGACATTAGCAACTCAGAGGGTGCCAGTATTCAAACATTTGAGGGCACCCGTGTGCTAGCCAATAGCCTTGGGTTTAATCATGGTTATCCGGCTAGTCGCCATAGCATGAGCTGCTCAGTTATTGGTGAACGTAATGGAACTATGCAGCGCGATTATTGGTACACCGTTGCTCGTCAGGCTAGTGCAATGGATGATGCTAAAAAAGTAGGTGAAATGGCGTCTAAAAGAACCATAAACCGTCTTGGAGCTAAAGCCATTAGCACTAGAAAAAGCCCTATTATGTTTGCTGCTGAAGTCAGCGGTGGCCTGATCGGCCATTTTATATCAGCCATTAGAGGTGGAAATTTATATCGCAAATCATCATTTCTTTTGGACAGTTTAGGTCAGCAAGTTTTTCCTTCATTTATTGATATTTATGAGCAGCCTTTGTTAGCTCAAGCAATGGGTAGTGCAACGTATGATTCTGAAGGTGTGGCCACATCGGCAAGGAACATTGTTAAAGCAGGCGTAGTCGAAGGTTATGTTTTAAGTAGTTACTCAGCGCGTAAGCTAGGGATGAAAACCACGGCTAATGCTGGTGGCGTACATAATTTGACCGTTAAGTCCGGTGAGCTGGATTTTAATGGCATGCTTAAAGAAATGAATACAGGCTTGCTAGTGACTGAATTGATAGGTCAGGGAGTGAATACAATGACCGGTGACTACTCCAGAGGAGCCGCAGGTTTTTGGGTTGAAAATGGGGTCATCCAGTTCCCAGTAGAAGAGGTGACGATAGCGGGTAATTTAAAAGATATTTATCAATCTATTGTTGCTGTGGGTAATGATGTAGACCTTAGAGGGAATACGCGGACAGGGTCTATTTTAGTTAGTGAAATGACCATTGCTGGTTCGTAAGTCAGCGTTTGGACTGATTTAAATTAGAAAAACGGTTGCGAGGCCCAAGAAAGAAAAGAAGCCGATAACGTCGGTGACCGTCGTCAGAATAACGCCCCCAGCAATAGCTGGGTCTATATTCATTTTCTTTAGCGTTAACGGAATGGTGGCGCCGGCCAGTGCAGCAACGATTAAGTTAATAACCAAAGCGACACCAATCAAAAGGCCGAGGGATTGGCTTTGAAACCAAAACCCAGTTATTGCGGCGACAACGCAAGCCCATAGAATACCATTTAAACTGCCGACGGCTAATTCTTTCCATAATAGCCAACGAGCATTGGTAGTGCCAATTTGATTCAGTGCAATGCCTCGTATTACCAGCATTAATGTTTGGCTACCGGCAATTCCACCCATACTGGCAACAATTGGCATAAGAACCGCAAGGGCAACGACCTGTTCAATGGTTGCTGCAAATATACCGATAACCCAAGCGGCTAGAAAAGCGGTGAATAAATTAATTCCTAGCCAAACTGCACGACGTTTAGCGCTCCTTGTGACAGGTGCAAACATGTCATCATCTTCATCTAGACCGGCTAAGCTTAACAAGGAGCGATCGGCTTCATCACGAATAACATCAACAACATCATCAACGGTAATGCGCCCAAGTAATCGATTGTCCTCATCAACAACAGGCGCTGAAACGAGGTTGTAATCTTCGAAGAATAGGGCCACCTCATTAGCAGATAAGGTAGGCAGTAAGGCTTTTTGGTCAGTGATCATGGTGTTGCTCACCGACTCTTTAGAATTGGTTGTCAGTAAGTCTGAGATGTTCAAAATACCTAAATAACGATCATCTCTATCGACAACAAATAATTTGTCAGTATTCGCCGGTAATTCACTGCGTTGTCTTAGGTACCTTAAAACCACACCAAGATCCACATTTGGGCGAATAGTGACCATGTCAGGGTTCATTAACCCCCCCGCGCTATCCTCATCATAAGACATGACAGACTGTAGTCGTCGTCGGTCTTGGTTTGACATGGCACGGACAACCTGATGCAAAACAACCTTCGGAAGGTCTTCAAAAATATCAGCCAGATCATCAGTATCTAGTGAGCCGACAGCTGCAACTAAGTCGTCTTCATCGGTATGTTCGATAAGCCCTAGGCGTACCTCATCATTTACTTCAACTAAAATGTCACCGGCTAGTTCAGGGTTGGTAAGCTCCCAGACAATACGTCGGTTTTGTAGTGGTAGTGATTCGAGAAGGTTAGCTATTTCAGCAGGATGAAGTTCGTTTAGTTGGGCTTCAATTTTTGATAAAGCACCGCTGTCGAGGTTACCGGCGAGTAAACGTAGGTGCTCATGGGTGTTCTCATGTTGTGGAGAAGCTGACATATCAATAATAAAAATCAGGTACTGTAAACACCTAATATTCTAGCGTAATCATTTGTTGACTGCTTTGTTATTTATGCGAACTGTCAAGGCCGAATAGACTTAGGTTAATTCGCGGTGTCGAGTGATTACGTTAAGTGATTGAGAAGTAAGGTATTTTGCTAACTTTTCTGTGAGGTAAACAGAGCGGTGTTGTCCACCGGTACAGCCTACAGCAATGGATAAATAATTACGGTTTGTATTGATAAACTCTGGCACCCAGCGAGTCAAGAATTTAGCGGTATCTTGAAGAAAATCTTGAACGAGTTGTTTATCATCTAGAAACTCGATAACAGGTTTGTCTAACCCGGTGAATTCACGCAAACTTGGTTCCCAATATGGGTTAGGGAGGCATCGAGCATCAAATACAAAGTCGACGTCATTGGGTGCCCCGTGTTTGTACCCAAAGGACATGACTTGAAGCGACAAACCTGTGCTGTTATCAAAGCTTACACGTTCACGAATGATTCCGCGTAACTCATGCACATTGCTGTGCGTTGTATCAATTTGGATGCTTGCATGACTTGAGATTAAGCTAAGTCGGTTAAGTTCTAAGTCTAGCGCCTCATCTAACGAGGTGTTGCTGTCAGATAAGGGGTGTTTTCGTCGAGTTTCACTAAAACGCTTAATTAAACTGCCTTTACTGGCTCTAAGAAAGATAATGTCATAATCGATATTATTGCTTTTTAGTTGTTCAATAAAACCGCTAAACTGCTCCAAGGACGACGGGTCATTACGTGCATCGATGCCAACAGCGGCTTTGCTAAAGAGAGGTTTTTTTGAATCTGTCAGCAATGTTGCAAAATCTGATAATAAGGCAACAGGTAAATTATCCGTGCAGTAAAAACCGGCGTCTTCCAAGGTATCTAAAGTGACGCTTTTTCCTGATCCGGATAAACCACTAACGATAATAAATTTCATAATAAGTCAGTAAAAAGGCCGACGGTGAAGTCGGCCTTAATTAATTAGCGGTGAGCGTTAGTCTTTTCTTTGTGTTTTATAACTTGTCTATCTAACTTGTCAACCAAGTTGTCGATGGCTGCATACATGTTTTCTTGCGTATCTTCAGCAAAAATTTTTGAGCCGTTTAGCTGAATAGTCGCTTCTGCTTTTTGTTCAAGTTTTTCAACGGATAAAACAACATGTACATCGATAACTTTATCAAAATGACGTTTAATTTTACCAAATTTTGTATTTGTATATTCTCTAATTGCATCGGTAATTTCAACGTGGTGTCCAGATAGATCTAATTGCATATAACTCTCCTGTTTTGGTGGTAAAAAATCAAAGAATTCGCTTCCTTTGACTAGAAGGGGGTATTGAGATGGATTCGCGGTATTTGGCGATCGTTCTTCTCGCAACGTTAATGCCTTTTTCTCCCAGTATAACGGCAATTTTATTGTCGCTAAGAGGCTTTTTAGGGTTTTCGTTACTAACAAGTTCTTTAATAAAGGCTCGAATCGCAGTAGCGGAACACTCTCCACCTGTGTCAGTTGAAACATGGCTTGAAAAGAAATGCTTGAGTTCAAAAATACCGTTGGGTGTATGCATGTATTTGTTTGTCGTAACGCGTGAAATGGTTGATTCATGCATTTCAACGGTTTCAGCGATGTCACGTAATACCATCGGCTTCATGGCGATAGCGCCATGCTCAAGGAATTCATGCTGCCGGTTAACAATTTCTTGTGCGACTAACATCAACGTTTCATTTCTGCTTTGTAGGCTTTTTAAAAACCAACGCGCTTCTTGCAAGTGGTTTTTCATGGCCTGAGTGTCGGTGCTTTTATCGCCGTGTTTAATCAGCGTTTGGTAATAAGGATTAATACGAATATTTGTCGCGATCTCTCCATTGATAGAAACCTGCCAGCGACCTTTTACTTTGTTAACATAAACATCAGGTGTGACGTATTCGGTACTGGTTTCTTCAACACCTGACCCTGGTCGTGGATCGAGCTGCTGAATAAGAGCAATAATCTGCCCTAATGTATCGTCATCAACGCCCATCTGGCGTTTAAGTTTTGTACTATCTTGAGAGCCAAGTGCTGGCATACAGTTGCTGACCAGTTCGATAGCAAGTGACAAAAACGGCGTATTTTCTGGCAATTGCTTTAATTGAATGAGCAAGCAATCTTGTAAATCAAGTGCTCCAACACCTATGGGGTCGAATGACTGCACTTTATGTAAAACAGCAATAACTTCATCTAGATCTAAATTGTCTAGTTGCTCTGACAGGTATTGGTGAATAAGCTCAGGGCTTGAATTTAGATAACCGTTGTCGTTGATACTGTCGATAATGGTGGTGGCTATGACACGGTCAGTATCTGAGAAATTGGTTAACTCCATCTGCCACGTCAGGTGATCATGTAAAGTCTGCTTAGCAGAATTGATACTACCAGGGTCAGGGGCGATACTGTCTGAAGCTTGATTAAGTCCGGGTGAGGGGGTTAGGTCGTAAATGTCATCCCATGAAGTGTCGACGGCTAACTCGTCAGGTAGAAGATCCTGTGAACCTTCGCTGGTTTTTTCATCGGCGGGGAGATTTTTCTTGTCTATAGCATCTTGATTAGCAGGAAGCTCTTCGTCCGGAACTTCCAACATCATATTGCCATCTAGGACGGTTTGGATTTCTTGTTGAAGCTCTACTGTCGATAATTGCAGCAAGCGAATAGCCTGTTGCAATTGAGGGGTCATTGTTAAATGCTGACCTATTCGAAGCTGTAATGACTGCTTCATTTATACCGCCTGTTGTACAAAAGAATTAAAAACTTGCTGACATCTCATGTTGTAAGTTTAGCCCATATTTCAACAAAAAGAATGACTTTTAATTGGAAATTACATGCGAAATTCATGCCCTAGATAAACGTCCCGTACCTCGCGGTGTTCTAAGATATCTTCAGCTGATCCTTCGGTGATAACACGACCATTATTTAGGATGTATGCACGATCACAAGTACCTAAGGTTTCCCTAACATTATGGTCGGTAATGAGGACACCGATATCTCGTTCGGTCAAGTGATGGATGATTTTTTGAATATCAATAACAGAGATGGGGTCAACGCCGGCAAAAGGCTCATCTAACAATACAAAACGAGGTTCAGTGGCTAACGCACGGGCTATTTCTAATCGGCGTCTTTCACCGCCAGAAAGTGCTAAGGCATTTTGAGTACGTAATTGATCGATTGCAAACTCATTTAATAACTCATCAAGAACCAGTTCTTGCTGGCCGGGTGAGAGTGTTTTTCGTGTTTGTAGAACGGCGCGAATATTGTCTTCTACGCTTAATTTTCTAAAAATAGAGGCTTCTTGTGGTAAATAGCCAAGACCCTGACGTGCGCGAACATGCATAGGGCTTTGAGTAATGTTTTCGTCATCAAGAAAGACATCGCCACTGTCAGGTTTAATGAGGCCAACGGTTATGTAAAAAGAGGTTGTTTTGCCTGCACCATTTGGGCCTAATAAACCAACAACTTCACCACTTTTTACGTTAATACTAACGTTATCAACAACTTTTCTATTATTGAATTGTTTGCAGATATTATGTGTTTTTAAGGTGCTCATTATTTTTTTGCAGGCTCTAAGGTTACTTTTACACGTTTAGAGCCTGCTTTTTTATCACCTGCTTTGACGATAGAGCGCTTGCTGTCGTATTCAATTCGATCGCTGGCGAAGGTGTTACCGTTTTGCCATAAAGTGGCATCGTCTAATAGCACCAAAGTGTCTTTGGTTACCAAGTAGTTAAACCGATTAGCTTCACCTCGAATAAGTCCTTGGTTACCATCAGGTTGTTGTTTGAATTTAACTGGGTTTCCAATGGCAATAACTTTATCGGTGGTACCGCGAACGCCATAAATGGTGACTTTATCAGCTATAATTTCCATGCTGCCTTGGGTGATAATAACGTTACCAGAATAGACGGTAATTTTTTTCGCGTCATCTAAATTAAAGTTATCGGCCTCAACCTCTACCGGTTTTTGTTTATCTGTACTGAGCGCCCACAAGGGTGTTGTCACTGAGATTAATGTCAGTGTTAAAAAAAGAAGCGTTTGTTTAGTTGATTTCATGGCGGCCTCGAACTTGTTCTAGTATTTTAATATTAATGGGTTCTCGAAAGTGGGCACGTAAGCCCATGCCTTCAATGGCGTTAGTGCCAGATTTTATTTTCACAAACTCATCGGTTTCTGCAAAATCGTTGGGCAATTGAATGCGTAGATTATGCGTGTCGATTTCAAGTGGCGCAATATTTTTTAATGCCTCTCGTCTGATGTTTACGGCACCATTGAGTAAAACAAGTTCACCGTCTGAAGATAAATAACCAGTCTCCGAATTAATGTGTAAATCAGGTTTGTCTGATGAATACATGGTCATGATAGGGCGAGTAAGCTCGGTGCTGTCGTCATCAACAAAATGTTGCATGTATTCTGCTTTTATTCGTTGTTTTGGTTCGCCCGATAAGGTCATGCTGAGGGCTTCAAAATGCTTTAAAAAATAATCAATTTTATGGCCTGGTTTTGCCGTTTGTACAGGCGCTTCTGGCTCTTGTGTGAAGGCAATCCACCAAGTGCCAGCGGCAAATAGAGCCAAGGCAAGGATTTTAAGGGGTTTCATTAGGGTGTTAGGTGTCACAGAACAGTTGCACAGAAGGCGTGAGTTTGTCTTGAATGCTTAAAATAGTATCACAGACTTCTCGAGCGGCACCGTGTCCCCCGAGTCGTTCTGTTTGGCCTTGGCAGTATCCAAGTATGGAAGGGTTTGCGTCTTTAACGGCAATGGCTAAGCGAGTTCGTGTCATTAGCGCTAAGTCGGGTAAGTCGTCACCAACGTGCGCCACTTGATTTGGGGTAATGTTAAGTTTTTTTAGTAAATGGTTAAACGCGGCGGTTTTGTTTTCTTGGCCTTGGTAAATATTTGTCACGCCAAGGTTTTTCATTCTTTGCTCGACAAGGGGGGATGAGCGGCCAGAAATAACGGCAACATCGATACCATTTTGCTGGAGTAGTTTTAAGCCTTGTCCATCTTGTGCATGAAAAGATTTGTACTCATTGCCTTTTAGGTCAAAAAACAATTTTCCGTCTGTTAACACTCCATCGACATCAAAAATAACGCATCGGATATCTTGTGCCCGTTGCTGAAAATCATCAGTTAGCTCAATCATGATAGCCCTGCTTTTAGCATATCGTGCATATTAAGAGCACCAACCAGTTGGTTGTTATCGGTGACCAATAATGCGTTAATTTTTTTATCTTGCATCAGTTGTAAGGCCTCGACGGCCAGTTGTGTTGAGCTAATAGTCGCGCCTCCACGGGTCATCACTTGTTTGATTTCAGTGCCGTGGATGTCAATATTATTTTCAAGCATGCGTCGTAAATCGCCATCGGTGAAAATACCGGTTAAATCACCTTGTTGGTTTGTAATAGCCGTCATTCCTAATTTTTTTTCTGTCATTTCAAGCAAGGCGGCGCTTACCGGCGCTGTTTCTTCAGTGATTGGAATATCATCACCCTGATGCATAATGTCACTAACATGAAGTAATAGACGCCTTCCTAGGCTGCCGCCTGGGTGTGAAAGAGCGAAGTCCGCTTCGGTAAAGCCGCGTGCCTCAAGTAACGCAATGGCCAAGGCGTCGCCCATAACCAACGCAGCTGTGGTGCTGGAGGTAGGCGCAAGGCCCAATGGGCAAGCTTCTTTAGCAACACTGGCATTAATGGGTGCGTCAGAAAGGCTTGCTAAGGTTGAACTTGTATTGCCTGTGATAGAAATGAGTGGAATGCCTAAACGTTTAAGAATGGGTAAAATGGTGAGCACTTCTCCGGTTTCGCCTGAATTTGAAAGCGCTAAAGCCACATCGTTTTTAGTGATCATGCCAAGATCGCCATGGCTGGCTTCCCCTGGGTGAATGAAAAAAGCAGGTGTTCCGGTGCTGGCTAGCGTGGCAGCAATTTTATTACCAATATGGCCTGATTTTCCCATACCGATGACGACAACTTTGCCGTCACATTTAAGCATCAGTTCACACGCATCGATAAAATGTTCGTCAATGTGTCCGGCGAGATTAGCAATAGCGTCTGCTTCGGTTTTTACAACGGCCAAGCCTAGTTGCTTAAGTTGAGTTCGATGATGGTTATCAGGCATTAGGTCGGTGTTCAGTTGTGCTAAATTCCAAGAGTATCTAAGTATACCTTGCTAAGGTAGGCGACAAAAAATAGCATAAAAACCCCACCTTTAAAACGGTTGATCTTAGGTTGGCCATTAAAACTATATGAAAAAATGAATAGGCATAAAGTAAAGCCAAGCATAATGGGGAGGTCGCGTGAAACGAGCTGTGGATCTACATTGCCAGGGTGAAGAAGCCCAGGTAAACATAAGACAGCTAATAAGTTGAAGGCATTCGACCCAATAATGTTTCCTACAGCAAGATCAGGCTCTTTTTTAATAACGCTCATAATAGAAGCTGCTAATTCTGGCAAGCTAGTTCCTATGGCGATAATGGTTAATCCAATGACTAAATCACTAACACCAAAGAGGATGGCAATATTGACGGCTGCCCAAACTAGTAGTTTTGAACTAATAATGAGGATAGTAAGACCGATGATGACATAAAAAGAGGCAGTCTTTGTACTTAGGTCGCTTGGGATTTCGTCATCAAACTCGGCTGCTAAGATGTCTTTTTTTTGCTGCTTGTTCTGTTGAGCGCTGCGTAATAACCAGTAAAGGAAAGCAATGAGCCCAGCAATTAAAATAAGTCCGTCAAATCTTGATAGGTGGCCATCAACGAGTAAAAGGTAACTGATTATAGAGATGACCAATAAAATAGGTAGTTCGCGTTTAAGTAAAGATGACTTTATCAAAATGGGGCTGATTAACGCGGTAACACCGAGTACTAGACCAATATTAGCGATATTTGAGCCAACGGCATTGCCTGTTGCAAGACCAGTGTTGCCTTGAACAGAGGCTATTCCAGCAACCAACATTTCAGGGGCCGAAGTGCCAAAGCCAATGATGGTGAGACCAATAATTAACGGCGATATTCCAATATTTCGCGCAATAGCGGAAGTGCCCTTAACAAAATAATCAGCAGAAAAAATTAAAAAGAAAAAGCCTGCAAGCAGCGCAACAGAAAATACAAGCATAAGATTAAGGTAAGGAGAATAGGTTAAGTTAACGCGAAATTTATTGTCGCATAAAAAGTGGATAGTTTAAGCGAAAAAAAACAATTGGGTTTTAAAAGATTGCGCCATAAATAGTGAAAGTTCGGATTGACGTGCATTGATAAGGTAGGGACAATGCCTGATTTATTTTATCTTCAATAACGCTGATAATAGTGTTGAAAGAAACTAGGGAAACGTCATTGACGGAAACGACTTCATTAATAAAAGTTAGAGATGTCCATTTTTCTCGCGGATCAAAGCTTATCTTTGATGGCGTGGATATGGATATTCAGCGTGGAAAAGTCACGGCCATTATGGGGCCTAGTGGGACAGGAAAGACTACCTTGTTGAAGTTAATCGGTGGTCAGTTGAAACCTTCATCTGGTTCTATTGAAGTAGATGGGCAGAATGTTCATCAGCTAAAACATAAGCACCTTTATCAACTGCGTAAAAAAATGGGAATGCTCTTTCAAAGTGGTGCATTGCTAACGGATATTTCGGTGTTTGACAATGTGGCGTTTCCGCTACGTGAACACACTCAGCTTCCCGAGTCGTTAATTCGCCATTTAGTATTAATGAAGTTAAATGCGGTTGGTTTGCGCGGCGCAAGGGATATGATGCCGGCCGAGTTGTCCGGTGGTATGGCACGACGTGTTGCATTGGCTCGAGCTATTGCACTAGACCCAATGATGATTATGTACGATGAGCCATTTACTGGGCAAGACCCCATTTCGATGGGTGTGTTGGTGCAGTTAATTCGCTTGTTGAATAATGCATTAGGCCTATCGAGTATTGTGGTGTCACATGATGTGAAAGAAACCTGTGCCATTGCAGACTATGTTTATCTGGTATCAAAGGGCAAAGTGGTTGAGCACGGCTCGCCGGAGCAATTAGCACAATCAGACTCTGAATGGACGCAACAGTTTATGCAGGGAATGGCTGATGGGCCTGTTCCTTTTCATTATGCAGCCAAAGAGTATGCAAAAGATTTAATGGGAATAGAGACGTGAGAATGAAGGTGACTTTAGCATGCTAGATTATTTGCAACGCTTAGGGGCTGCATCATTGAGTATGCTTGAGCGTTTGGGTCGAGGATCTGTTTTTTTTGTTAACATTTTGCTGAGCATCCCAAGTGTTTTGATGCGGCCGCGATTGTTAATTGCACAGATGTATTCGGTTGGTGTGCTGAGTTTTTCTTTGATTATTATTTCAGGGGTTTTTGTCGGTATGGTGCTGGCATTACAAGGGTTTTATACGCTGTCAGACTTTGGCGCAGAAGGCATGCTGGGCGTCATGGTTGCCGCGTCACTGGTTAGAGAGTTAGGCCCAGTGGTAACGGCATTGTTATTTGCTGGTCGTGCGGGGTCAGCACTAACCGCAGAAATTGGTTTAATGAAAGCCACTGAGCAATTGTCTGGAATGGAGATGATGGCTGTTGACCCGGTCAAAAGGGTTATGGCGCCACGTTTCTTGGCAGGTTTGCTTTCAATGCCTATTTTAGCGACATTGTTTAGTGCGGTTGGTGTTTTAGGTGGATACTTTATCGGCGTTGGCTTGCTTGGCATTGACGAAGGTGGTTTTTGGTCTCAAATGCAGGCTAAGATTGATTTCAACGAAGACATTATTAATGGCTTAATTAAAAGTGTAGTGTTTGGTTGGGTAGTCACATGGATTGCTATTTTTGAAGGTTATGATGCGGTGCCTACTTCTGAAGGAGTGGGGAGAGCAACAACGAGAACGGTTGTTCACTCTGCATTTGCTATTTTATTGTTAGATTTTATTTTAACTGCATTGATGTTTGGAGATATCTAGGTATGCACATATCAAGATCGATTGAGATTTTAGTAGGTTTTTTTGTAGCCATTGGCTTTGTTGCGATGTTTTTCTTGTCTATGGAAGTGAGCAATTTAAGCAATGCAAATAGTGACGAAGGTTACGATGTTATTGCTAACTTTGAAAATATTGGTAGCCTAAAAGTGCGTGCGCCAGTATCAATGGCTGGCGTCAACATAGGCCGAGTAAAGGCGATTGATTTTGACCCAGACTCATTTGAGGCTGTTGTCACGATGAAGATCGATGCAAAGTACAATCAATTACCTTCTGACAGTAATGCGAGTATTTTAACAGCAGGCTTGTTGGGTGAGCAGTTTGTTGGGCTTGAGCCTGGCGGTGAAGAAGAAGTACTTGTTCACGGCAGTCAACTTGAGATGACGCAATCAGCGTTAGTGCTTGAACAGATTATTGGTCAATTTTTGTTTAGCAGTAGCTCCGAAGAATAATAAGTTTTACAGCAGGCTGGATTTATCAATGAGTAATGCAAGACTAGAGCAAAATGATGAAGGTGTAATATGTGTTTCAGGTACCTTAGGGTTTGATCATGTTGCGGCGTTGTTATTAGCGTCTGAGCCGTTTTTTGCCGGTCAGGCTGACCTAGCGTTTAACTTAAACTCAGTTGAAAAAACAGACAGCGCAGGCTTGGCTTTATTGGTTGAGTGGATGGCCATGGCGCAGAGGTCTGGTCAGGGTATTTGTTTTCAAGAAATACCTGAGCAAATGTTAGAAATCGCCCGAGTTAGTGGTCTTGATGGAATTCTGCCAATCGTTTAGTGGCGTTAGTAAATATAATAGGTAGGTAGAAAATGGATAAGTTGATTATTCAAGGCAGTGGGCCGCTCTCAGGAGAAATACGTATTTCAGGTGCAAAAAATGCGGCCTTGCCAATTTTGGCAGGTGCGTTGCTTGCCGAAAACCCAGTTATTATTGGGAATGTTCCTCATCTGCATGATATTACAACCACCATGAGTCTGCTAGGACAGATGGGTGTTACCTTATCGGTCGATGAAAAAGTAAGAATTGAAGTGGATTCATCTACGATCTCCAGCTTTAAAGCACCTTACGAACTGGTAAAAACAATGCGGGCATCAATTATTGTTTTAGGCCCATTATTAGCGCGTTTTGGTAAAGCAGAAGTTTCCTTGCCAGGTGGTTGCGCAATTGGTTCACGACCGGTGAATATTCACTTAAAAGGCTTAGAGGCAATGGGCGCTGATATTCGAGTTGAGAATGGGTATATTCATGCGTCATGCGATCGGCTTAAAGGTGCAAGGCTTGTGTTAGATATGGTGACAGTGACAGGGACTGAAAACTTGATGATGGCTGCGACGTTAGCAGAAGGAACAACCATTATAGAAAATGCTGCACGTGAACCAGAAGTGAGTGATTTAGCCAACTTTCTAAATAAATTAGGTGCAAAAATATCAGGTATTGGAACAGACACCTTGACCATCGAAGGTGTTGAATCGCTAGCAACTAAAAATTTAGTGTATGACATTCTTCCAGATAGGATTGAAGCGGGCACCTATTTGGTGGCGGCTGCAACAACCGGGGGGAAGATTAAAATCAAAGACGTTGACCCTGGTACCTTAGATATGGTGTTGTCAAAATTGCAAGAAGCCGGTGCAGAATTGACCATAGGCGACGATTGGATTGAGTTGGATATGAAGGGCCAACGTGCTAAAGCTGTGTCTTTTAAAACAGCGCCATACCCAGGTTTTCCAACAGATATGCAAGCACAATTTATGGTGCTTAATACACTGGCTGAAGGGACATCGGTTATTACAGAAACGATTTTTGAAAATCGCTTTATGCATGTTCATGAGTTACAGCGTTTAGGTGCTGATATTAAATTAGAAGGTAATACAGCTATTTGTGTCGGTAAAGAAATGCTGGAAGGCGCAACAGTGATGGCAACAGATTTAAGAGCATCTGCGAGCCTGGTTATTGCTGGTTTAGTCTCTAAAGGCGAAACAATTATTGAGCGGATTTACCATATCGACCGTGGTTATGAATGTATTGAAGAAAAAACCGCTTTATTAGGCGGTCAAATACGCCGAGTACCTAGCTAGTTCAATGTTAACAATAGCAATTTCAAAAGGCCGGATTTTAAAAGATACGCTCCCGTTGTTGGCTGAGGCGGGCATCGAGCCATCTGAGGATTTATCTAAAACACGGAAACTGATTGTGCCAAGTGTTTGTGGTAAGGTTAATTTAGTCATCATAAGGGCTACTGATGTGCCAACCTTCGTAGAGTATGGCGCAGCAGATGTCGGCGTGACGGGTAAGGATACGCTGGTTGAACATGGTAGCGATAACCTTTATGAGCCGTTAGACTTAAATATTGCAAAATGTCGTTTAATGACGGCGATTGTAACGGGAAAAAAACTACCAATCGGTAAAATTCGAGTGGCGTCTAAATACGTGTCGTTAACGGAACAATATTTTGCTAAAAAAGGCCAACAAGTAGAAATTATTAAGTTATATGGCTCTATGGAGTTGGCACCTATTGTAGGCTTGGCCGATTGTATTGTGGATTTAGTCGATACTGGTAATACATTGAAAGCTAATGGTATGGAGCCACTAGACTTTATTATGGACATTAGCTCTAGGCTGGTCATTAATAAAGCCTCAATGAAAATGAAGTATCAACAAATTAAAACGCTGATTAAGACATTAGAAGTGGCTGTTGATAACAGGCGTTAATAAATGAATATACAAACGTTGAACGCATCGAGTACTGATTTTGATCAATCACTTGCTGATTTGTTGGCTTGGGATGATGTAGAAGATAGCTCGGTTAATCAAACCGTCAGTGAAATAATACAGGCTGTCCGCCAGCATGGTGATGCGGCGCTATTGTCATATACTCAAGAGTTTGATCAATGGGAAGCCAGCGCCGATAACCTTGTTGTTGAACAAGAGCAGCTCGCTAGTGCTTGGGATCAATTACCGGATGAGCACTCAAAGGCACTTAAAGTCGCCGCTGATAGGATTCGTCACTATGCCGAACAGCAAAAAGCACAATCATGGGATTTTGTCGATGAGATGGGTAATACGCTCGGTCAGAAAGTTACCCCACTTGAACGTGTTGGTGTATATGTGCCGGGCGGTAAAGCGGCATACCCATCTTCAGTGTTGATGAATATTATTCCTGCGAAAGTAGCGGGCGTATCACAGATTGTAATGGTTACCCCGACTCCTAAGGGCGAACTAAACGCATTAGTTCTTGCGGCTGCCTGGCTTGCGGGCGTAGATAAGGTGATTAAAGTGGGTGGGGCGCAAGCCGTGGCAGCGCTTGCTTATGGAACAGAAACCGTGCCGAGAGTTGATAAGATTGTTGGGCCGGGCAATATTTTTGTCGCGACAGCAAAAAAGATGGTTTTCGGCCAAGTAGGTATAGACATGATTGCTGGTCCGTCTGAAATTCTTATTGTTTGTGATGGAAAAACCAATCCAGATTGGATAGCGATGGATCTTTTTTCGCAAGCAGAACATGACGAAAAAGCGCAGTCGATACTCGTTTCACTAGATGAAGGGTTCATTGAAGCGGTTAAGGCGAGCATAAAAAAATTACTTCCTACGCTTGAGCGTTCACAGGTCATAAAAGCCTCATTAGAAGGTAGGGGTGGGTTTATTTATGCAGAAACAAAAGAACAAACGATAAGCATTGCTAATAAAATAGCGCCAGAGCATCTTGAGTTATCAGTAGATAATGCTGAGCAGTGGGCTGAAGAGATTGAACACGCGGGTGCAATATTTATAGGTAGATACACGCCGGAAGCACTGGGCGATTATTGCGCTGGACCTAACCATGTCTTACCGACATCTGGCACAGCGAGATTCTCATCACCACTGGGCGTTTATGATTTTCAAAAGCGCACTAGCATGATTAATTGCAGTAAAACTGGGGCCTCAGCACTCTCTGATACAGCGTCTATTTTGGCGCGCGGTGAGGCTTTAACAGCCCATGCAAAATCTGCAGAATACCGTAAAATAAACGGCTAGTAGGATGTCAAAAAAAAACAAAATAGTTGAAGACTTAATTCGCCCAGAAATACAGCAAATGGCGGCTTATCATGTGCCAGAAGCAACAGGGCTGATTAAGTTGGATGCGATGGAAAACCCATTTCCGTGGCCTAAGGCAATGAAAGAAGAGTGGTTACAACTACTTTCAAATGTTGAGCCTAATAGATATCCAGATCCATCAGCTAGGGAATTGATAACTGGGTTGCGTGATTGCTTTGATGTGCCAGCAGAATTAGGGGTAGTGCTTGGTAATGGCTCTGATGAGCTGATACAACTTATTTTAATGGCGATGAACGATCGAAGTGCTGTCATAGCGCCAACACCAAGTTTTGTTATGTACCAGCACATTGCAAATTCTCTCGGTTTGCCTTTCACCGGTGTGCCGCTTAACGAAGACTTTAGCTTGAATATGTCGGCTATGAAGGCTGCAATTAAACAAGAAGACCCGGCTGTTATATTTTTATCATACCCAAATAACCCGACGGCAAACTTATTTGATGATGATGATTTAATTCAAATTTTAGAATTGGCTAATGGCATAGTCGTGATTGATGAGGCGTATCAGCCTTTCGCATGCAAAACGTTTATGAATCGAACGCCAGATTTTAAAAATTTATTAGTGATGCGGACAGTGTCTAAATTAGGTTTGGCAGGGTTGAGGCTTGGTTTTGTAGTGGGCCACCCATGTCTGACAGACGAGCTTGAAAAAATACGCCTGCCATACAATATTAATGTTTTTACACAATTAACGGCTACATTTGCATTTAAACACATTGATACTCTAAATCAGCAAGCCGCCGTTATTCGCGAACAACGCGAACGGTTACTGAGCGGCTTAACGTCATTTACTGGGGTGAAAGTTTTCCCGAGTGATGCCAACTTTATATTATTCTCATTGTTATCCGATTCTGCGGAGCGTGTTTTTGAGCAATTAAAGCAAGCCGGTGTGTTAATTAAAAAAATGGCTAGTAATCCCGGTTTGCCGGCGGAATGTCTTCGCGTCACAGTAGGCACACGTTCGGAAAATGATTTATTTATTGAAAAATTTGCTTCAATACTAAAGCAGTAAATCAAAAAAGAGTTGTATATGGCATACAATTTCTCTTCTAGGCTTTGTTAGCTGACCCTAAAAAAATAAAATATGCTAAAATCCTGCGAATAAGTGCCGTGCAAAATGTGCATGTGTAATTTACGATGATTTTATGGAGATTTAGATGAGCGAACAAGTAGTAGATAAGCGCAGGCGTCTTTTTTTAACCGCTGCAGCTACTGCGGTAACGGGAGTGGGTGCGGCTTATGTGGCGGTTCCATTTATAGCGTCAATGAACCCAAGTGACCGTGCAAAAGCGGCGGGTGCTCCAGTTGAGGCTGATATTGGTAAGTTAGAACCCGGGCAGCTGATTCGTGTTGAATGGCGTGGGAAACCGGTTTGGGTGTTGAAACGTAGTCAAGAAGCACTCGCTGAGATGGCTGAAATGACCGATATATTAAGGGATCCAGATTCAAATGAATCTGAGCAACCAGAGTCTTGTAAAAATGTATCGCGCTCTATTAAGCCAGAAGTTTTTATTGCAGTTGGTATTTGTACACATTTGGGTTGCTCTCCAACCTATAGACCCGAAGTGGCTCCAGAAGACTTAGGTCCTCAGTGGAAGGGTGGGTTTTTCTGCCCATGTCACGGTTCGTTGTTTGATTTGTCCGGTCGAGTTTACGCGGGCGTACCTGCACCATTAAATCTTGTGGTGCCGCCTCATGAATATATAACAGACACCAGAATATTAATTGGTTCATCAGGAGGGCAAGCATAATGAGTGGCATGTTAAAAAATGCGTTAGGGTGGGTGGATGAACGATTCCCACTAAGCAAAGTGTGGAATGAGCATCTTGCAGAATATTATGCACCTAAAAACTTCAACTGGATGTACTACTTTGGTTCGTTAGCGATATTGGTGCTAATTAATCAATTTATTACCGGTATTTTCTTAACAATTAACTACAAGCCAGATGCAAAGTTAGCGTTTGACTCTGTTGAGTACATCATGCGTGATGTCGAATGGGGTTGGTTGATTCGCTATATGCACTCAACAGGCGCATCTGCTTTTTTCATCGTTGTGTATTTGCACATGTTCCGTGGTTTGATTTATGGCTCATTTAAAAAACCTCGTGAATTAGTCTGGGTATTCGGCATGATTATTTATGTCGCTCTTATGGCTGAAGCTTTTATGGGGTATTTATTACCATGGGGCCAAATGTCATATTGGGGAGCACAAGTGATTGTGTCTTTGTTTGGAGCGATTCCTTATGTTGGTGAAGATTTAGCACTATGGTTACGTGGTGACTATGTTATTTCTGATGCAACACTTAACCGCTTTTTTGCTTTTCATGTGATTGCGATTCCATTAGTACTGGTTATTTTGGTGTTTATGCACATTGTGGCATTGCATGCAGTGGGTTCTAACAACCCAGAAGGTATCGAGATTAAAAAGCACAAGGATGATAAAGGTGTACCGTTAGACGGAATACCATTCCACCCATACTATTCAGTCAAAGACTTAGTAGGTGTCGCGGTGTTCATGTTTGTCTTCGCATTAATTATTTTCTATATGCCGGAGATGGGAGGCTACTTCCTTGAGCACGCAAACTTTATACCTGCGGATCCATTGAAGACACCTGAGCATATTGCCCCGGTATGGTACTTCACACCGTTTTACGCAATCTTAAGAGCGGTGCCTGATAAGTTCCTAGGCGTTGTTGCAATGGGTGGTGCAATTTTTGTTTTATTCCTATTGCCTTGGTTAGATAGGGGTGTGAATAAATCAATACGTTATAGAGGCCCTATATTTAAAGCGGCGATAGTTGCATTTTGTGTTAGTTTCATTGGCTTAGGTTACTTTGGAATGCAGCCTGTAACAGAAATAGGCACCATAGCTTCTAGGCTCTTCTCGATTGTTTATTTTGCTTTTTTCTTATTAATGCCATTTTATTCAAACCTTGGCCAAGATAAATATGTTCCAGAGAGGGTAGAAGAGAAATGAAAAAACTAAGTTTGGTTTTATTAGTACTATTTTCATCACAATTGTTTGCTGCAGGTGGGGCAATTGAACTTGAGTCGGCGAGGATAGATTTAGATAACAAGGCGTCTTTACAACGGGGTGCTAAGTATTTTGTTAACTATTGTTTAAGTTGTCATTCAGCTAAGCAACTTAGATACTCAAGAATGGCGAAGGATTTAGAAATCCCGCCTGAATTAGTTGAGCTTAATCTAATGTTCACGGGTGAAAAAATATTTGATGGTATGACCATTTCAATGCGTCCAGAAGATGCAGTAAAGTGGTTTGGTGTTAACCCACCAGACTTATCATTGATTTCTAGGTCTCGTGGCTCTGACTGGTTATACACCTACCTAAAAAGCTTCTATGTAGATGCATCGCGCCCGTTTGGAGTGGACAATGCGTTGTTTCCAAAAGTAGGGATGCCACATGTATTGGCAGACTTACAAGGTATGCAGCAAGCAGTCTATAAAGATGTTGAGCTTGAAGATGGTTCTATTCGTAAAGTGATAGATCGATTAGAAATCGTTGAGCCTGGTCGAATGACTGAAAAAGAATTTGATAAGGCGATGAATGACCTTGTTAATTTTATGACCTACATGGGCGAGCCAGCAAAACTTGAACGTCAACGCCTTGGTTGGAAAGTCTTGATGTTTATCTTCTTGATGATTGTCGTGTTCTATTTCTTAAAGAAAGAATATTGGAAAGACGTTCACTAAAAATATAATAAGCGGTACTAGTTGAGGAGCTTTGTATTTAACACAAAGCTCTTTCACATATAATAAAACGGACAAAATAATGATAAATGCACTGAATAGAAAATCCATCATGACGCTTTTTGCAGACCCTGTGTGTCACTATAGTCACCGTGCTCGTTTTATATTGTGCGAAAAAAGTGCATCAGCTGAAGTTGAATTTGTAGATAGCAAGGAGTTTCCAGAAGACTTACAAGAGTTGAACCCGTATGGAACCTTACCTATTTTAATTGACAGGGATTTAGCCTTATTTAATTCAAGAATTATTATGGAATATTTGGATGAACGCTTTCCGCATCCACCGTTATATCCTATTGACCCTGTATCCCGTGCACGTTCTCGTCTGTTAATACATAGAATTGATCAAGACTGGTATACCCTACTTGATGATATTGTTAACGCAGGTGAGAAAAAAGCGGCAAAAGCAAAGAAACTACTTAGAGAAAACTTAATCGCTTCTATTCCATTGTTTGAATCAAATAAATACTTTTTAAGTGATGAGTTTACATTGGTAGATGGTGTATTGGCTCCTTTACTTTGGCGTCTACCACTATATGGTATTGAATTACCTAAAGAAGCAAAGGCCATTAAGGACTATATTGCTCGAGTCACAAAACGTGACACCTTCCAAGAAAGCATGAGCAAAGAAGAGCTTGATATGATGGAAAGTCATATATTAATGGCCTCTTAATTATCAATGACGCCACTCAAGCCTTATTTAGTACGCTCTTTACATGAGTGGATACTTGAAAACGGAATGACTCCCTATCTTTTAGTTGATGCAAGCTATGAGGGGGTCATTGTTCCGACTGCATATGTATCGGATGAGCGTATTATTTTAAATACTAACCCGAGCGCAGTACAAAATTGGTTTTTAGATAATGAGGCTATTTCTTTTTCTGCTCGGTTCTCTGGTCAGTCTGAAAACCTATATATCCCGATCAATGCTGTTTTAGCGACGTATGCAAAAGAAAATGGTAAAGGGATGATGTTTGATGAACGCTTTGAAGATGACGTGCCACCAGATCCTGATAAATCGCCGGCAAAAAAAGAAACTAAAAAACCGGTGTTAAAAATAGTTAAATAATGTCTATGCCGGCTACTTAAACGTAGTGGCATGAATTAGACATAAAACCATCTCAGTTCTCGACCTCAGTGGTAAGTAGCACTTATTGCTAATCTATTCGTGGTAATAACGGTATCAGTCAAAATGCTTTGCCTGCTGGTGTTTATTTTACGGTTGCTCATCAGTTGGGATTACGGGTTATTCACTAAAGTCCATTTAATAGACTACCCTGTTATCTCAGTGCTAATCTAGCTTTCTTATCATCTGGTTCGGCTAAGTCTTATCGGTAAGCTACCTTGTAATTACTTGCTGTTAAACAGAGCTGTTCGATCAAAAAGCTAACGACAATCATTAAACCTACTTAAACTATTTTTTTAGTCCATTAAAATGAAATGCTTGCTTTAGCGCTTCTAGGTTGCCATCAGTATATTGTCACGTTATGGTTGGCTGCTAATAATATGTGTGATAAATAACTAACATCGTAGAGTAAATAACTTACCGCTTACTCATTAATAAATATAAGCCATTAAATGGCAATAAAAGAGAGCATAAATGAGCCATAAAATATCTTTAATAGAAGCGTTTAACACCACTTCAAGCACCTATGCTAATAGTGTTGCGGTTATTGATAATGATACGTCATGTACTTTCATAGGGTTAAAAACTGCTTCAGATAAATTTGCTCACGGGCTGCTAAAACGGGGTATTAAAAAAGGCGACACAGTCGCCTTGTATTGCATAAACAGTATTGAGTTTGCGATAGCTTATATGGGTATCGTTAAGGCTGGAGCTGTTGTGGTTCCTATTAATTTACTTCAAAAAGCGGCTGAAATCATTTATGTGATGACAAATGCACAGGTTAAAGGTGTTATTTACCATGAAGCTTTTCAGGCGAATATGGATGACATTGCTGCAGAGATATCAGCACCGTTATTTAATATTTGTATCCGCGCTAATCGTGAAGAATCTGCCGATTGGAAGCAACTTTGTGATAATGATGGCTCATTACCAAATATAAAAATTGACCCAGTTAATGACTTAGCGGCTATTTTATACACGTCCGGTACTACGGGGAAACCAAAAGGTGCGATGCTGACACATCACAATTTAGTGAGCAACACATCTAGTGTCTTTCAGGCAATGAAATGGCAAGCAGGTAAAGAGGTGATTGTTCTTGTGTTACCAATGTTTCATGCGTTTGCAGCGACTGTGGGCATGCTGACCCCTCTGACCCATGGCTGTGCTTTTGTTCCCGTTGCCAAGTTTGAACCTGATAATTTGCTTACCATCATCGAAAAAACTAACAGTACCGTTTTTCTTGGTGTGCCTAGTATGTACAACGTGTTGCTGAATACTCGTGACGATAAGTGTGCACGCTTTCGTTCAATTAAGTTATGTGTGTCTGGTGGCGCGTCGATGCCGGTAGACATATTAAATCGTTTTGAACAAAAATTTGGCGTGCCCATTTATGAAGGCGATGGGCCAACAGAGTGTTCACCGGTAACTTGTGTAAATCCAGTAGGCGGCATTCGAAAAATAGGCACGGTTGGTCTGCCTGTACCCAATGTTGAAATGAAAATTCTTAATGAACAGGGTGTGGAGTTGCCGGTAGGTGAAATTGGTGAAATTGCCGTTCGTGGCGATAATGTGATGAAAGGCTATTGGCAATTGCCAGAGGCGACCAAAGAGTCTTTTTATGAAGATTGGTTCTTAACCGGTGACTTAGGTAACGTTGACGAAGAGGGTTACTTTAGTATTCTCGATCGGAAAAAAGATATGGTTATTGTTAACGGTATGAATGTTTATCCGCGGATTATTGAAGAGGTGCTGTATCGCTATGACGGAATATTAGAAGCAGCGGTAATTGGGCAAACAGATGAACTACATGGTGAAATCCCCGTTGCCTATGTCGTGTTAAAAGAGAGCGTTGAGGCGAGCTCAGCCGATATACGTCGTTGGTGTCGTCAACACTTAGGCAGTTATGAAGTGCCAAGAAAAGTCGTTTTTATGGATACACTTCCTAAAAATGGTGCTGGTAAGATCGTGAAGCGGGTTTTAAATAAGCGCGGTGAAATAGAAAGGGGTGTTCAATAGTTCGACTGTTATGGTTGTTTTCAATAGGGCACTTAAATGATGGGTATGTTTTCTATAGCTCTAAGCGTTAAGAATATTGAAATATATTGTCCTAAAGCGGCGGTGTCCAAGTCGTTATAATGACAAACGTAATGAATAATTTATAAGGTTCAAAGGGCTGTTGATGAGTAAACAAGAATTTAACCATGTCTTTCCATTATCTGTTCGCTGGGGTGACGCAGATGTTTATGGACATATTAATAATGTTGAATTTGTTCGTTATGTTGAATCCGGTCGAGTTGCTTACTGCGAAGAGGTGATGGGCTTAACCCTTAAAGCGGGTATAGAGTCGGGCTGGGTATTAGCGGATATGCAATGTAGGTATCTAAAACAAGTCCATTATCCAGCCTTACTTGAGGTTCATACGCGCATTAGTCAAATGGGTAATAAAAGCGCAACAATGTTAGTCGATATTTATCACAAAGGTGAGGATACTCCCGTACTAACAAGCCGAGGAGTGATAGTTTGGTTTGATATGAAACGTCAACAAACAGCCCCAATTCCCAACGATATTAAAGCAAAAGTTGCTTCTTTTGAACAATCGGTAGAAGGTGTAACGCTACCATGACAAAGAAAAAAACCTTATTATCGTGGAGTAGTGGTAAAGATAGCGCGTGGACACTTTATCAACTTCAGCAAGATGAGGATATTGAACTGCTTGGTTTAGTAACAACGGTCAATCAAACACACCAACGTGTTGCGATGCATGCAGTTCGTGTGGAACTGCTAAAGCAACAAGCGGCGGCGGCAGACCTCCCCTTATATATTATCCCCATTCCATCGCCATGTAGTAATAATGAATATAACCGAGCAATGAGTGCTTTTTTTGAATCCATCGAAAAGCTGGGTGCCACGCATATGGCCTTTGGCGACTTATTTTTAGAGGATATTCGCCAATACCGAATAGACAACTTAAAACCAACTGGGATAGAGCCTTTATTCCCACTCTGGTTGAAACCGACCGATCAACTAGCTCAACAGATGTTAGCAGCTGGCTTAAAAACGCACATTACTTGTATTGACCCTAAGCAGTTGCCAGCCAGTTTTGTAGGGCGTGATTTTAACCAACAGTTTTTAGATGACTTACCGATTGGAGTTGATCCATGCGGTGAAAATGGTGAGTTTCATAGTTTTGCGTATGCTGGCCCGATGTTTAAGTACTCCATTGGGGTGTTGCTGGGTGAAGTCGTGGAACGTGATGGCTTTGTATTTGCCGACTTAATGCCAACCGAGGAGGCAGTATGAATAATTTAACCTTTAGTAATAAATTTGTAAGCCAGTTACCTGCCGATAATGTTAGCGAGAATTACCCGCGGCAGGTTCAGGGAGCTTGTTTTTCATGGGTTAGTCCAAAACAGATGAAGGCGCCATCGCTGGTTTCTTACTCTCTAGAAGCGGCGGCATTATTAGACTTAGATGAAGACGATTGCTTATCAGAACAGTTTCTCAATACTTTTTCAGGGAATGAACAACTCGATGGCATGCAGCCATATGCTACTTGTTACGGCGGCCATCAGTTTGGAAATTGGGCAGGGCAACTGGGCGATGGGCGAGCAATTAATTTAGGAGAAATTGTTAATAAAAAGGGTGAACGTTGGGCTTTGCAGCTTAAAGGAGCCGGGCCAACACCGTACTCTAGAACGGCAGATGGGTTAGCTGTTTTACGCTCTTCGATTAGAGAATTTTTGTGCAGTGAAGCGATGTTTCATCTTGGCGTGCCAACCACGCGGGCACTTAGTCTAGCAAGTACTGGCGAGCATGTTATGCGTGATGTGATGTACAACGGTAACCCAGCGCCTGAACCGGGGGCTGTCGTGTGTAGGCTCGCACCATCCTTTACGCGTTTCGGGCATTTTCAATATTATGCTCAGCAAAACACAGAGCTATTAAAACAGTTTGTTGATTACACGCTTGAAACCGATTTTCCGCACTTACTAGAAAAAGACTCAGTGCCGTCTAAGCAGATTTATCTGAAGTGGTTTGAAGAGGTCTGCAGATTAACTTGCGATATGGTCATAGAATGGATGCGAGTTGGTTTTGTTCACGGGGTCATGAATACCGACAATATGTCGATACTCGGTTTAACCATTGATTATGGTCCCTATGGTTGGCTTGAATCGTATGACCCTAACTGGACACCTAATACCACCGATGCAACACATCATCGTTATGCCTTTGCTCAACAAGCAAAAATAGCGCACTGGAATTTATATCAATTAGCAAATGCGATTTATCCGTTGATTGAGGAGGCAGAACCGTTGGAAAAAGCGCTTAACGAGTATGCTGAGCGTTACGGTCAACAATGGTTATTAATGATGTCTAAAAAGCTCGGTTTCTCGCAGCTTGAAGAAGAGACTGATAGTGAGTTGGTTAAACAATTGCTGTCATTTTTTAGTTTGCATGAAACAGATATGACGATTTTCTTTAGGCGATTAGCAGATATTCAGACAACTTCTGATGACTTTAACGTCGCAACAGCGATAGAGCATTTAAAGCCAGCGTTTTATATTGATGAGCTTGAGCTGCAGGCGAAAGAGGCGATCACCGAGTGGTTAGTTCGCTATGTGAAACGGTGCGAACAAGAGCCGCAAAATGCGGTGCAAAGAAGGGCCTTAATGAACAGCGTTAACCCTAAATATGTATTACGTAATTATTTAGCTCAACTGGCGATCGATAAATCAGAGAAAGGCGATCACAGCATGGTGAATGAGCTCTTAGAGGTTTTAAGGCACCCATATGATGAACAACCTGATAAAGAACACCTCAATCAAAAAAGGCCAGATTGGGCGAAGCATAAAGTAGGTTGTTCTATGCTGTCGTGTAGCTCTTAATTAAGGTTGGTTTTTTTTAGAATAAAGCCAAGCGCTTAAGGTCAGCAAAGCATATATTCCTACGATAAAAGCTAATTGCTGCGGTTGATGCGTAAACTCATAATAAATGATCAGTGCGGTGGCTAAAACAAGCCCGACGATGGAGCTTATTGTTATTAACGGGGAAGCCTTTGTTAGCTGCCGAATTTTAAAGTTTGCATAAGCCATCAATACAGAGACAAGCAAAAACGTAATGCTACCAAACTCAAGAATAATGCGCAGACTTCCAGCTAATATTAATAAAAATGCCATTATCGACATACCGATAATGGACGCAGTGGGTATTTGGCCAGAGCGTTTGGCGAGAATGGCAGGAAAGTAACCATCTTGAGCAATGACGGCCATTTGCCTTGAAGCACCGAATAAGGTGCCACTAATTGCACTACTGGTGGCTAACAGTGCACCAATAATAACAAGGTCTGTGCCCCAGTGGCCGAGTGTGTGATTTGCTCCAGCAGCGAGTGCATATTCTTGGTTCTCGATAATTTCTTCAAATGAGATAGCTAAAATGGCGCCAAGTGAAATCACAACATAAATCAAAATAGCTAAAAAAATAGCAGAATAAATTGATTTTGGAATATTGACCTCAGGCTGTTCCATTTCATTCACCGCATTGATGACTAGTTGAAACCCTTCGTAGGCGACAAAGGTCAGTGATGCCACAATAAGTATTGATAGAAGGCTAGTGTTTTGTTCGTTTTGCAGAAGCTCAGGCAGGGAGGTCTGGCTGTTGTTAATCAGCACAAAGGAGATCACGATTAGGATAATTAATTTGCTATAGACCATAATGTCTTCAATTTTACCCATACCTTTAACGCTCCATATATTGATTAGTGTGAAGCTTAAAATGATCAGTCCAGCAACGATTTTTCGCCCCCATTCATTGTTTGCAAAATCAACAGCACTAACGGCGTAAGAAGAAAAAGTATAGGCATATAAAGCAAGTGTACTGATATAACCAAAAATCACACACCAACCAATTAATGAGGCGGCAAACCGCGATTTGGGAAAGGTTCTTTTGTAAAACGAGTACGTAGCTCCTTCATCTTGGTAGTAAACGCCCAGCTTTATATATGAATAACAGGCTAATAAGGCAATTCCTCCGCCGATAAAGATAGCCACGGGTGTATACGCACCGACCATTGAAACAGAAATGCCCAAAATGGTAAAAATGCCTCCGCCAACCATCCCTCCCAATGCAATGGCAATTAATTCTGGCACGCCAAGAGTTTTTTCTCTTGCTCTATGGATGGTTTTTTTTTCAGCTAGTGTCATGATGGCTATTGATTAGTTAATAACGCTATAGTTTTCGTTGGTAGGTTTTCTATTGTGTTTGGAGCTAATGATTGAAAGGTGTAATAACTATCAATCATTAGAGGGGAATGCGTCAATGAGCTGTGTCAAAAATGATTTAATCTGTTAGCCTGTTTTTTTGTGATTAAAAAAAATTATTAACGTAGATGGCTATCGGATCAACCATTAATAAAGTGTCTTTAAGTATCGCTAATATGGATAGCCATTATTATGCAACTCACGAGTTAACAGTAGCCCAACACCCATCAGAAAATGATTTCAGGTTGATGGTTCGATTAATTGCCTTTATAGCCAATGCTAATGAAAACCTGACATTGACCAAAGGCTTATCAACCGATGATGAGCCGGAATTATGGCAAAAATCATTAACAGGTGAGATTGAATTATGGATTGAGCTTGGGCAGCCAGATGAAAAACGTATCCGTAAGGCTTGTGGACGAGCACAACAAGTGATTATTTATACCTATCACGAAGGTAAGGCGACTGTTTGGTGGCAACAACACGGCGAAAAGTTAGCACGGTTTAAAAATCTCAGTATCGTGCACATTACAGCCAGTGGGGTAGAAGCATTGGCGGGCCGAACGATGAATTTACAGTGTAATATCCAAGACGGTGAAATGTACTTAAGTGATAATGACTTAAATCAAATAGTTAACCTAAAAGGCTATTAAACAGAGTGGGTTCTTAAGAGTTTGCGCTAAGTTTTTGGCCGGTTTGATATAATAATCAACCAAGGCACTGGATTTACGTTCCAGCCAGCTCATTGAGGATACATATGAAAAATCAAGACTACGTTGTTTGTGCGCTCTATCACTTTGTTAGATTAGCTGACCACGCCGCATTAAAACAGCCTTTACTTAAGCTAATGCAACATCAGGGTATTAAGGGTACTTTACTGCTCGCCGCTGAAGGCATTAATGGCACCGTTGCAGGAAAACGCAATGGGATAGACCACCTATTAGGGTGGCTAAGAAATCAAGAAGCGTTTAAAAACCTTGTTCACAAAGAATCGTATGTCGATTCGCAACCGTTTAACCGCACTAAGGTGAAGCTTAAAAAAGAAATCGTCACGATGGGTGTCGAGGATATTGACCCTAACGATATAGTGGGTACGTACGTTAAACCAACACAGTGGAATGCACTGATTAACGACCCTGATGTGTTATTGGTGGATACCCGCAATGACTATGAAGTGGCGATTGGTACATTTAAAGGGGCGCTAAACCCTAAAACGCAAACATTTCGCGAATTTCCTGATTACGTAAAAGAAAATTTAGATGCAACGAAGCATAAAAAAGTAGCGATGTTTTGTACCGGCGGTATTCGTTGTGAAAAATCGACTGCTTATCTCAAACAACAGGGTTTTGATGAGGTGTATCACCTGGAAGGTGGGATACTAAAATACCTTGAGGAAGTGCCAGAGGAGCAAACGCAATGGGAAGGAGAATGTTTTGTCTTCGATAACCGCGTGTCGGTGGATCATCAATTAGAAAAAGGCAGTTTTGATCAGTGTTTTGGTTGCAGAATGCCCATTACCGAAGAAGATAAATTGCATCCGCACTATCAGCAGGGAATCAGTTGCCATCATTGTTTTGATAAAACGGATGAGGAGCAAAAAGCACGGTTTATTGAACGTCAACATCAAATTGAACTGGCAAAACAACGCGGCGAGGAACATATTGGTGGTGAAATGGCTGAATTGATTGAGCAGCATCGGCAAGATAAACTTAAAAAGAAACGCGAAGCCAACAGCGAAACACAGGACACTTAAATGAAAACACCCTTCTTAAAACTGTGTTGATAAATAAAAATGAGGACCCGATAGGGTCTGCGCTGATAAATTTTTATCAAACGCAAGATGATACGCCTATCTTCGTTGATATGGATATTGCAGAGCAAGATACGCTAGCGCCCAGCTATTTTTTCCGTTCCTATGAGCAGTGCCCCGCGTTAGAGCAAGCAGCCCTTCAGTTAGCCTATGGAAAAGTGTTAGATGTAGGCGCAGGTGCAGGCTCACATAGTTTGTATTTGCAGAATCAAGGACTCGATGTGACTGCTTTAGATATATCGCCTCATTCAGTGGCGTTGATGAAAAAGCGCGGTTTATCAACGGTTAAATTGTGTAACTTTTATGATTTACCTGAAGAACCGTTTGATACCTTATTATTATTAATGAATGGAATCGGCTTAGTTGAAACATTAGAGGGCTTTGATGCCTTTTTTTCAAAAGCAAAAAGTTTGTTGGCACCGAATGGACAAATATTGTTAGATAGCTCAGATCTTATCTACCTTTACGAACAAGACGATGGTTCTTACCTGATTGATTTAAATGATAAATATCATGGTGAGGTCGAGTTTAACTTGTCTTATAAAGATATTACTGGAAAGCCATTTAATTGGTTATATGTTGCTGAGGAATTATTACAAGATGCAGCTGACAGAAATGGCTTTAGTTGCGAGATAGTTCAGCAAGGGCCGCACTATGATTATTTAGCTAAGTTAACGTTTATTGATGGCTGAGTTGAACGATAAAACTGCCAAGATAATCATAATGGTTTGTTAGTTTCGCGGCTAATTGAGTGTAAATTGCTAAGAGTGTGATTATGGAAAAGCCTCATCAATGCCCGATTAGTGAGCTCTATCAATCACTTGATAGCCATGAAACAGGCTTGTCAGATGAAGAGGCTGAGCGGCGGCTTAAAATTGTTGGTACGAATGAACTACACGTTCGGCAGCAAACACCTGGCTATATAAAATTCCTCTTACAATTTAAAAATTTCTTTGCCATCTTGCTGATGGTTGGGGGCAGTTTAGCTTTCTTTGCTGATTACTTGGACCCAGAGCAAGGTAACTTTTATATTGGTTGTGCCCTGTATGGCGTGGTATTACTCAACGCTATTTTCACCTTTATACAGGCGTATCAAAGTGAAAAAATCATGCAAAGCTTTCAGAAAATGTTACCAACGATGGTTAATATTGAACGTGAAGGTGAGGTTAAGCAGATCGCCGCTAGCCAAGTGGTTCCTGGTGACATCATGTTGCTGTATGAGGGCGATAAAGTCTCGGCAGATGGGCGCTTAATTCGCGTTAATCAACTGCAAGTCGATATGAGTAGTTTAACGGGTGAAAGTACGCCCGAAACCTTACAGTTAGAGGCTGATAGCGAGAACCCATATCAAAGCCGAAATATGGTGTTTTCAGGTACCTTGGTACAAAGTGGCAATGCTAAGGTGCTGGTTTGTGAAACAGGTATGGCGACTCAAATTGGTAAAATAGTTGAGTTAACCAAGCAGACCTCAAACGTTGAAACTCCCATTGGTAAAGAGCTAAATTACTTCATAAAAATAATCAGCAGTATTGCGATAGTGCTTGGTATTAGCTTTTTTGCCGTGAGCGTGGCGATTGGGAAAGGGGAGATCAGTAGCCTTATTTTTGCGATTGGGATCATCGTCGCGAATGTACCCGAAGGCTTATTGCCAACGGTCACATTAGCACTCACCATGGCCAGTAAACGAATGGCGCGTAAAAATGCGCTGATTAAAAATTTAGAAAGCGTTGAAACACTGGGTAGCACCACCGTTATTTGCACCGATAAAACTGGCACCCTAACGCAGAATAAAATCAGTGTTAACAGCTTGATTACTAACCAACGTGAATACGATACGGAGCTATCGTTGACTGCTGATGATGTGGAATTACAAATAGCCCGTCGAGTGATGACCCTTTGTAATAACGCACACCTAGACAGTGAGCTGAAATACAGTGGTGATTCAACAGAAGTGGCGCTGCTGGCTTACGCAGAAAAGCTAACCTCAATTAAAGACATTGTGCAGACTAAACGCCTAGCTGAAAAGTCGTTTACCTCTGAAGATAAATATATGGTGACGGTTAATGAATCACCAGAGGGCGATCATTTTCATGCCTATTTAAAAGGGGCGCCTGAAGTGGTGATGGCGATGTGTGATCAGATTCATTTAAATGGTCAAAAGGTGGCGTTTACCGATGCTTACCGAAAGCAGGTTGTTGAGCAATACATGTCGCTGGCTGAGCGTGGAGAGCGTGGCTTAGCCTTAGCTTATAGAAACCTCGATAGTGATGGCATCCCAGACGATCATTACGTATTTGTGGCGGTTGTTGGCATGATTGATCCGCCTCGGGCAGAAGTTCCTGAGGCGATCTTAAAGTGTCGGCAGGCTGGCATACGTGTGTTTATGCTAACCGGTGACTTTGGGCCTACAGCTAAAGCGATAGGTAAACAAATTGGCTTGTTTAGTGATAAAGGCAAGGTGCTAAATGGTGATGAATTATCAGCATTAGATGAGGCTGGCTTATCGAGCTTGCTGGATGAAAATGAGTTGATATTTGCGCGTATTACACCAGCTCAAAAGTTGCAAATAGTCCAAGCCTTGCAAAAGAAAGATCAAATTGTCACGGTCACCGGTGATGGGGTGAACGACGCGCCTGCGCTTAAAAATGCAGATATGGGCGTAGCAATGGGCTTGATGGGGACAGATGTCGCGAAAGAAGCGAGTAATATGGTGTTAATGGACGATAACTTTGCCACCATTGTGACGGCGATTGAAGAAGGCCGGACTATTTTTGATAATATCAAAAAGTTTATCGCTTATATTTTAACCAGTAATATTCCTCAAATTCTGCCTTTTATCGCCTATGTTTTGTTGGATATCCCGCTGCCACTCACCGTGGTGTTAATACTGGCGATTGATTTAGGCACCGATATTATTCCAGCGCTGGGCTTAGGTTCAGAAAAGCCTGAAACCGATGTGATGAATAAACCGCCACGTGCGAGACATGAGCGGCTCTTAACGCGAAATTTATTGTTTATGAGCTATGGCATTGTCGGCATGATTCAAGCGGCTGCCGGCTTTTTTAGTTATTTTTATATCCTGCTGGATGGCGGCTGGCAATGGGGCGAGGCGTTGGCCGTATCCGATCCGCTGTATCGACAAGCGATTACTGCTTTTTTTGCGTCCATCATTATCTGCCAAATTGCCGATGTATTAATTTGTCGTACACGACGACAAAGTATCTTAACGGTAGGTATTTTTGCCAATAAACTCGTGTTACTGGGTGTTGTGTCAGAGTTGATCTTATTGGCTTTAATTGCCTATGTACCTTTGATGAATACGTTCTTTGGTACCGCGCCGCTGGAATTATGGGAGTTAAGTTTGAGCATTCCGTTTGCCATTACGATTATTATTGCGGATGAAATACGGCGAGTATTTGTAAGGCGCGAGAATCGGTTTGTATTGAAATGGCTGACATGGTGATACTACTATGCCAAGAATAATGGGTATAAAATCAAACAGAGTGATGAGTTAACATGCTCTAGGGTTGTTTTTGATTGATGACGTTTGTTCTGAGGTCAGTTGATGATTTTGATGTATCAACACTGATTTTGTTCGGCTGCTGGTGATGTTATTAAATAATGTTGAGATTTGAAATCTAGCTCGCTGGGCTGCCAGTACATAATATAGCCACTTAATAAGTCATAAACTAACTAAGCCATAAAATTAATTAAGCTTGAATCCAGATTGTTGAGTTGTTGAGAAACAGTGCCTTCTTTCTTCTTGAGAGAAGGCACTGTTATTTCTTTTGGTGACGCTGTTTTTTAGTTAAAGGCTGGTTTTATTTTGCTTTTTTAAGTAACCAAAAATCAAAAAAACCGGATACGAGGAATACCATAGGAAAGGTTACACCTAACATGGCTGTGGCAATCCATAATTCAAGTTCCCAGCCACCAGTTGGGCCAGAGATTAGCTCATGCCCTACGAATAAATATCCAGCATAACTGTAGACTCGGTACATAACTAAGCCTGCTATAACCGCACAAGCTAATAGCGCAAAACCACGGTAAGGCTGCTTTAGGTTAGGGAAGAGGCTAAATTGCATCATATTGTTAACCAAAAAGGCACCAAAAAGCATGCAGACCGGTACTTGAATCATATAGCTGACCTGTTCCATGCCGATAAAATCAGTAAAAAACCAGCGTACGATGAATGCAAAAAGTAAAACATAGATCGTTCCAATAAGGCCGCGAATAGGCTGCGGGCGGCCCATCGACAGCTTGTTAATAGGCCAAAAGTCAAATAAAGAATGAATAACGATCACCCCTGCCGTTGTGACGGCAAATGTCATAGCAACCCATGAGTCGAATAAGCCTTTCGGGTCAATTTCTGGGTGGTAAAGCGGGTGAACAATCTCGCCGTTGGGTGTAGGAATATGTGCTAATGCGGTGTAGTCAAAAAAGATAAACCAGACTATATAGGCTATGACATACGTGGCCACTAAAGTAACAAGCCCAATGATGACAGGGTTTTTACTCAGTAAAGAAAAAGGCCAAGCATGCCATATCGGAATAAGCCACAAAACAGTCACAACCGTTAGTATCGTATACTGGATAAACATCGGGGTATCGCCATAATTTTGCCCAACCAAGACAGACAATAACAAGGTGAAGAATGCACCTGCAGCAACAGTAATAAGGGTTAAGCAAATGCCTTTTAGTGGCTGTGGCATATCGCCGATTCGTTTGGGTAAGTTGTTATGCCAAAACAAATTTAAAATGACTTGTGTGGGTGTTGCGCACATAAATGCGATACCCACCCAACCGGTAAAAAAGTGTTGCTCAAAAGGTGCAATACAAAGAGCGGCTAGGGTTAATACAACAATGATACCCATGCTCCCTGATAGTAGGGTAGATGAAAGTGACTGGTTTGCTGCTTGAGTGCTCATGAGGCTCCTTTGATATTATTTTTATCACATAACCATAGACTATCTATAAGTCATATTAAAGTTGAATTTAACGATAAATAGGCTCGTGGGTATTAATTAGGGTTACGCCAATCAATACTAGTATTCCAATTCAGCAACGGGCTCAATATTGATGAATACTTCAATAATCAAGCGATAACACTTGTTCAAGTAACGATCCCATAAAGAGGTTTGTAAATAGTTTGCAGAGCAAGTATCGGTTTAAGTGGGGGCTAAAAGGACAGCTGTGTTGCCATCATTAGTGCGATAAAGGAGACGATAAAGGGTCATTTAAGGCTATAACATGTCTTGCGAAACTGATAATAAAAAACTATGTTGGCGATGAATGCTGCAATGGTAAAGTAGCCCTTTAAAACTCGGAACGTTTGATATTTTAATGTTTGAAGAAAAAGCAGAATGTAATCACCTGCCTGAGTTATTGCAACAGTTAAGCAGTGCCATCGAACAATGCCAGCGATTTGAACAGCCTGATGCCATGTCAACCGTGGACAGTTGGACTACAGCATTAAATCGTCCAGTACCTACGCAAGGTATTGGTGCAAAACAGGTGATTAGTGAATTGGGTTTACATGTGATGCCGAATGGGTCGCAACTGGCTAAACCCGGTTGTACATCCTATATAACAACAGCCGCGACGGATATGGGGTCTATTGCGACATTGGCTGGAATAGTGGCATCACCACAACGTGTTGGCATGACCGCTTTTAACCATTTAGAAGAGGTTGCCTTAAATTGGTTAACTGAAATGTTTGATTTGCCAAAGGGTATGCAAGGCGTTTTTAGCAGTGGCGGCTCTACGGCTAATTTAATAGGCTTAGGCGCGGCTAGGCAGTCTGCCTTTGAAAAAGTTGGTTTAGACCCAGCAAATGACGGTGTTCAGCGCGATTGTAAAGTGTATGCCACTGAGCATAGTCACCACACCATACACCGTGCAGCTGCTGTGTTGGGTATGGGGCGAAAGGCGATGGTGCATGTGCCTGTTGATAATATGATGAGGCTTTCACCGAGAGAGCTTAAACGTTTATTAATAGAAGATAAAAAGTCCGATGCATTACCAGTGGCTATTGTGGCTAATGCAGGCAGCACGAACACAGGCTCGATTGACCCTTTGCAAGAAATTGGCGAAATTGCACGTGAACATAATATTTGGTTTCATGTTGATGGTGCTTATGGTTTACCCGGCACATTAGATCCACAAGTACATGAATTATATAAGGGGCTGGCATTAGCCGATTCTATTACTGTTGATGCTCATAAATGGTTAGGTGCACCGGTTGGTATTGGGGCGACTTTTGTGCGCGATGTTCAAGCGCAATATAAAACCTTTAACCAAGGCGAAGCAGCTTACCTAGAAACAACAACGGTAAAAAATGAACACATTGAGAACTCAATGGATACCATTGGTTTTCCGTATCATGATTTAGGTGTTGAGCTATCTGCACCTGCTCGAGGTGCCATTGTATGGGCTTTGATTCGTGAAATTGGTGTAGAGGGAATGAAGGCGCGTGTGTGTCGACACAATGCTATGGCGCGACGTGTTGCTGAACGTGTAGAAAAACACCCTCATTTAGAATTAGCATTAAAGCCGACGTTATCGGTATGTTGTTTCCGTTATGTTAATGAAAAAGTAGATGATTTAAATGGCTTAAATAAAAAAATTCACCGTCAACTAATGAAAAATGGTGCCAATATTCCGAGCACCACCATGGTGGATAATAAGCTGGTTATCCGGCCGTGCTTTTTGGGTGCTAGAACAGATTGGCATCATGCTGATGATTTGGTCAATGAAGTGCTTGAAATTGCTCAGGCACGCATTTAATACTAACTAAAGTAGTTCTTAAATAAGGAGATTGATATGGCTCAACGCTACGATAATATTTTACAAACAATAGGTCATACGCCGGTTGTACGGATCAATAAGCTTGGCCCAAAAGGGGTGAATGTTTTTGCCAAAATAGAAGCGTTTAACCCAATGGGCTCGGTTAAAGATAGGCTGGCCCTCGGTGTTATAGAAGATGCTGAGCGTAAAGGTGAGCTAACGCCAGGTCAAACGATTGTAGAAGCGACCAGTGGCAATACCGGTATTGGTTTAGCAATGGTCTGTGCACAAAAAGGCTACCCATTGGTGATAACCATGGCCGAGAGTTTTAGCGTGGAACGCAGAAAACTGATGCGCTTTTTAGGCGCAAAAGTGGTGCTAACGCCGGCGCATGAAAAAGGCACGGGCATGGTTAAAAAGGCGGAAGAACTCGCGGCTAAAAATGGCTGGTGGCAATCAAAACAGTTTGAAAACCCAGCAAATGCACAAATGCATATGAAAACGACGGCAGAAGAAATTCTAGAAGATTTCTCCGATGTAACGCTTGATTATTGGGTCACCGGTTATGGAACAGGCGGGACGTTAAACGGTGTATCAGCCGTATTAAAAGAAAAAAGCCCAGCAACCAAAGTTATTGTCTGTGAGCCGGTTAATGCCGCCTTATTAGGTGGTGGTATTGCGCAAGTTGAAAACGAAAGCCACCCCAGCTTTAGCCCTCACCCAATACAAGGTTGGACGCCAGACTTTATTCCCGTGTTAACAAAAGAAGTGGTGGATGCTGGCTCACGTATTGATGAACTGCTATCTATCGATGGCAAAGAGGCCATTCAGTGTGCGAAAGATTTAGCGCAACAAGAAGGTGTTTTTGTGGGTATTTCAGCAGGTGCTACCTTGGCTGGTGCTTTGAAAATAGCCGAAACAGCGAAGCCAGGTGCGAATATTTTATGTATGTTGCCAGACACTGGCGAGCGTTACTTAAGTACGCCTTTGTTTGATGATATTTCGATTGAGATGTCAGAGGATGAAATAGCTGTGTCTAAGTCTACACCGGGTTATCAGTTTTAATTCATTATTGGTCTCACGACTAGGGCTTTGCTTATCAAGCAATGAGTTGAAGAGTGACGACTAATAGCCGGTGCAAGTGCTGGATACAGTAGAATGAGCATTTATAGTCAGACACGATGAATTGAATGAATAAGCAAATAGAGTTATTAGCACCCGGCGGCGATGTAGAAGCAATTAAAGGGGCCATTGTTGCCGGTGCAAATGCTGTTTATTGCGGTTTAGATGTTTTTAATGCACGTAATCGCGCAACCAACCTTTCTTTTGATGAGTTGTGTGGCGTATTACGTTTAGCGCATCAGCACGATTGCGAGGTATTTTTAACGCTCAATGTCGTTATATTGGAGCAAGAATTACCAAGCCTAATCAAACTGTTGAATAAATTAGTGAATAGCGGTCTGGATGGCATTATTGTGCAGGACCTTGGCACATTTAATTTAGTAAAGAAGTATTTTCCAAGTCTTGATTTACACGCCTCAACGCAGTTAACGACGCACAATGAAGGGCAAATACAGTTTTTAAGCAAAATTGGCGCTTCTCGGGTTAATTTATCGCGCGAACTAAACCTTGATGAGGTGAAAAGCCTGACCCGTTTTGCACATGATCATGATGTATTAACCGAAGTTTTTGTACACGGTTCGCTTTGTATAGCTTTTTCTGGTCAGTGTTATTCAAGCTCGGTAAGTGTCGGCAACTCTGGTAACCGTGGGCGGTGTAGCCAAGCGTGCCGAGATGAGTATGAAACCACTGCCACGGGCAATAATTTCCCACTTAATTTAAAAGACAATTCAGCCTATTTTGATTTACCTGAATTAGTGGACGCGGGCGTCGACTCGTTAAAAATAGAAGGACGTATTAAGGGTGCGCATTATGTTTATACGGTGGTGGATAGCTGGCGTAAACAAATGGATAAATTTGAACAAACAGGGCGCTTATTAGAAGACGATTCAAATTTACATAAGGTCTTTAATCGTGATTTCACCAATTCCTTTTTAAAGGGTGATCTGACCAAAGACATGTTTATTGATAATCCCAGAGATCACAGTGTTGAACACGCAGTGACGAAAAGCCAGGCTGTATCGATTGTCCATATTCATAAAGCAAAACAAGATTTGTATGAAGATAAAAATAAAATTGGTGATGAATTAGCCGACAAAATTAAAGGCTTAAATATCGATAAGCAGCAATTGAATTTGGTTTTTTCTGGGCAAGTGGGTGAGCCATTAGTGCTAACTATTCAGGTAAAGACTGCAAATGGGCAAGATGAGACAACACATGTGATCGAATCTGCAGAGCCACTGAAAAACCCAACACAGTCAACACTGGATACCAATGCGATCAAGAAGCGTTTTAAAGGCTTCAATAAGGCGAGATATACGATTGAAGCCATAGACTTTAGTCGTTTAGCAGACAATATTAGCCTGCCATTCAAAGAACTGGCACGGCTAAAAAATAAAGCCGCTTTCCTGCTGAATGATTCTGTTGAGATATTGCGGGATGTCGATGTGCCGCCACTGCTCAATCACCCAAAAGTAGAAGAAGGTTCATCGATAGATAAGAAGCCGTCTATGTCTATTTTAATAGCGGATGAGAAAGACCTGCATTTATGTGAGGTAACAGAGGCGGACATTTACTTTAAGTTGCCAGAAAGCTTTAAAAAAGGCTGTACGAAATACATTGATTTATTTCTTCAAAACCCACGTTTAATACCGTGGTTTCCCGCTGTTTTAATTGGTAAAGATTACCAAGAAGCCGTTAATGTCCTAAAACATGTGCGCCCTAAACGTATTGTTACTAATAATACGGGTATTGCCTATAAAGCGTTTGAAATGGGAATAGATTGGGTTGCCGGACCGTTTTTAAACACCACTAATTCATATGCTTTGTTAACCTTGCAAGAAACGCTTAACTGTTCGGGTGCGTTTATTTCTAATGAAATTAATCGTATGCAAATTAAAAATATTGCGCGACCCAAAAATTTCAAATTGCTCTACAGTATTTATCACCCCATTTTAATGATGACCAGTCGACAATGTTTCTTTCAACAAACTGTGGGGTGTAAAAAACCGAGCATTGAAGATGGCTGCATGCTTAAGTGTCAAAAGGCAACGACTATTACCAATGTAAAAGGTGTGTCGTTTGCCATTGATAAGCAAAAAGGTGGCTACCCCAGCATTTACAATGATGAGCAGTTTTTGAACCTAGATGTAGTGAATGATTTGGCTGATTTATTTGATGAATTTTTTATAGATTTAACCAATATCGGTGCAGGGTCAAAAGAAGAGCAGAACAAAAGACAATTGATAGATTCTTTTGAGCAAATAATAAGCGGTCAAAAGGCAGCAAAACAACAGCTTAATCAAATGGTTCCTGTCTCGACGATGGCGCAATATAGACAAGGCTTATAACAAGCAGCTGAGCTTGTAGTATTGGTTGCTTTGTGTATGCAGTAGTTTAAAAATACTGTGCGCTTAAGCAGTTGAACCACTCAAAAAGTATTTTTTTAAAATAGCCCTTCACGCTAAAATTTTAGTGGGAATAACGGTTATACTAATAGGTCATTAGGCTCATCAATAACTGTATTTAAGTATGAAAAAGATATTATTTATCATCGTAACAAGTTCCTTCTTGATCGGTTGTGATGGACAAGATGGTATGGGCTCAAACCCACTAAGGGCTAAGGCACGTGACATTGAGCACCAGCAAGAACAGGCTGCAGGCCGTGAACAAGAAACAGCGTACGGTTCAGCCATCTCCGATTCGTTTAAAAAAAATAGCGAATAGCCGATACCCAAACACACTGGCAGGCTGCGTGTTTGTTGCAAATAATGATACTGGTTTCCTTAGTCTAGGCGTGTAATTAGCATATTTCGCTTTTAGTAGTTGAGTAGTGCTGTTCAACGCCACATGGGTTTAGACATCGAGCTTTAAGGGTAATATAAAGCAGTCAGCCAGCCCATTTTATGTCACCTAAATAGACGATAGCCTAGCTGGGTTTTATCGCCATTTTGCCCAAGGATCCTCAGTATTTTCAGGGCTATAGCTATCTTCGACGGGCGGGCGCTTATTCTCGTGCGTTGTGTGTTGGCCTTTATTATAGGTAGAGGCTTTATTAACACGTTTAGTCTGTAATTGTTCCGCGTCTTCCAAACTTAGGTCAGCTGGTTTCCCGGGCGTTTGATTTGCTGGAACAAGTCGGTCTCTAGGTGGTATTGAGAATTCTTTAGATGATACCTTGGGCAGGTTTTTAAATTCATATAGATAAAATGCCTCAACTTTTTCACGCGCCCAAGTTGTCTTTTTTAGAAACTTAAGGCTCGACGCAATACTCGGGTTAGTCTTAAAGCAATTAATATTCAAATAAGCAAAGAGAATCTCAAAGCCGTAATGCTCAACGATCTCGAGCAGCAGGTTCTTTAAACTAAGGCCATGCAGCGGGTTATTTGTGTAATCAATTGGGTCATTCATGATATTTGTCTTAATCAGGTGGGTTAGGCCTCCATTATACCTGTCAGCAACCGGCGATAGAGTGAAGCGATAAGACTTTTCGTTTAGCTGTACTAACACAGCCGGCACTACCGAGAAAATCGCTACATCATATGTTCAATGCTATTAAATACGGCCTGCTTAATAAATGCTTGGTCAGCTGGAGTCGCATGGCATAGGCACCCAAATAAGCAAACCGTATTAGGGTAGAGCAGGGCTAATTAAGTGATGAAAAGCGTGAACTAGTATTACATGCGATTAACCGCCATTTCATAATTAAAGATTGGGCAAAGTATTTTAGTTCAGGGCTGGCATCGGTGTGATCATTAATCATACAGAGGTGTTGATAGGTTGCTTGAGCAAATTTTAACTCCCTAGTTTGTGCATATTTGGTTGTTAAAAACAAAACAGTCGTCTGTAGTTTTTCAATGCTTATGTTTGTCGCCATATCTGCAATGTTTGATGAAGGGTCTAATGGTGTGCTATTGGATTTCATACAAATACCTTTTTTGTTAATGAGAATGATTATCATTAATATTTAAAACAAATGGATTGGCGCTGTCAAGAGAATACTTTTAATAATCTTATTGCTAATGATAATGATTCGTATTCCTATTCATTAAAATTATGGAGAGGGATTAATTTTATGAAAAAGTTGTATGCAGTCAGTCTATTGACGTTAGCCAGTGGTGCTTCAGTGGCAGGAGAAAACCAATGGCTATATGCAAAAGGTACAGACACGAGGCCGCAAGGGAGTTATGAGTTCAAACTGAGTGACACAATTAAAGTTGGAAAAAACTCAGGTGATTATGTTGCACATGATATTAGGCCAGAAATTGAGTATGGAATAACGGATAAATTAACTGTAAGCGCTGAGCTGGTGTTTTTTGATCATAACTACTCACTGAATAATTCAGACAATGACCCTATGTTTAGTACACAGGGAGGGGCTGGCAAGCGCTTTGATAAATTTCAGTTTGCAGGGTATGAAGCGGCGCTTAAATATAATATTTTGAGCCCTTATAAAGATGTCATGGGTTTATCTGTAGGCTTGGCTTTTGAGCATAGAGATGCGTACAGATTAGATGGCGCAGATATCGATCAAGATTCGTTAACAACGACATTCTATTTTCAAAAAGACTTTTTAGATGACACACTTATATTTGTTGTTAACCCTAAGGTAGAGCTTGAAAGAAGAAAGTCCCCCGATGTATTAGAGGAAGAGATTTCATTAGAGTTGATGGCGGCTGTTTCATATCGATTTATGCCTAAATGGACGGTCGGCCTTGAGTATCGCTCTCAATCTGATTATTTAAGTGTGCAAGAAAACGGAGAATTCGAAGAAGGTGTGCAGCGCTCTAGTTTTGATTTAACAGATTTTAGATTAGGCGATAGGTATCAAAGTGGCCAATACATAGGTCCAACGCTTCATTATGCGACTCAGCGATGGTGGGCAACAGGCGGTGTGTTGTTTCAGTTCCAAGGGGGCGGCGGCTTTAGTGAAGATGGTAAAAACTTTGATGAGCATGAGAAATACCATGCCGGCGTATCATTCGGTTATGAGTTTTAATGCAAGCGTTAAACGTAAAGTGCATACTCGGCTTTATGCTGTTAAGCCTGATTTCAACAGGACACGCGGAAACTTTTTTAACGGTTGAGCAAGCAAAAGGTGAGTTATTTTCTAACACACCGATGAAAAAAATGGATTTAACATTATCTAACGCTCAAGTTGAGGCAATAGAAGATGCGTCGGATATGCGTGTGCTGAGTAATAAATTGAATGCATGGAAAACACAAAGCAACGAGTGGTTTCTTGTAGACCAAGTTATTGGTAAGCATGAAATGATTGATATGGCTGTGGGTATCGATAGTTCAGGCAAGATAAAGGGGCTTAGGGTACTGCGTTATGTTGAAAGTTATGGCAGTGAAGTTCGATATATTAAATGGTTAGATCAGTTTAATGGTCGGGATAGTTCTGAAAAATTATTGTTAGATAAGCAGATTGACAATATTTCGGGTGCAACGCTGTCATGCCGACATATTACCGATGGAGTAAACCGTTGGACGCATACTTGGCAACAAGTCTTACAGCACTTGTAATACCTACTCGTTTAACAATTAATTTAGTAATAAATATGAGTTATTTACGTCATGGTAACTGTCTATTTCCCTAAACCATATCGTTACGGCCTTTATAGTTTGTTTTTCTTAAGTTGGTTCTCGGGCAGTGGGTTTTTTATTCTTAAAACCTGGTTTCTTCAAGAAGGCAAATATGGACTGGTAAAACATGCTTGGCAATACCCTGCATTGCAAGTTCACGGTGCAATGGCATTTTTAATGATGATTGGCGTGGGCTTTGTTATAGGAGCCCACCTACCCAAAAGTTGGAAAACAAAACAGAAAAGAAAGACAGGTATTTTGCTGCTTACCATGCCCTGCCTTTTGATAATTAGTGGCTATTTATTGTATTACGTAGCAGAAGATACGTTACGACAATGGCTTGAGTACACCCACTTAGCGATAGGTCTCGTGTTGCCTGTCAGTTTATCTCTTCATGTGTTGTTGAAAGTTAAACAGAAAAATGAAAAGCGAAATAATGAAAGTAAATTGGAAAAAATTTAATCGGAAAACGCATTATTGGGGATCAATTTTATGTGCCTTACCTATTTTGGTTGTTATAGGCTCAGGCGTCTTGTTGCTGCTCAAAAAAGATGTAGATTGGATCCAGCCGCCCAGCACTCGCGGAGTGAGTTCTGTTCCTTCAATTACTTTTGATGAAATTCTAGCAACTTCAAAAACAGTAAAACAAGCAAAGGTTAACGGTTGGGCGGATATTGACCGACTGGATGTAAGGCCCAATAAAGGCATTGTTAAAGTTCGAGCGAAGAGCGATTGGGAAATTCAAATAGACACTCAATCTAATGAAATATTGCAAGTGGCCCATCGCCGGTCAGATTTCATTGAGTCAATTCATGATGGTACGTTCTTTCATGATGCTGTAAAGCTATGGGTTTTTTTACCTAGCTCATTGATTTTATTTGTTTTGTGGGTAACGGGGCTATATTTGTTTTTAACGATGCATTTTAAAAAAAGAAGCAGAAAGCGGATAACACACACTGCAGGATAAAAGATTGGTGTTTATATGTTCGTTAACTTAAATCGATTCATATTAATGAGCCTTGTTGTTTGGTGCTTTTCTTTTAGCTGCTTAGCAACTGAAAGCCAGTTAAAAGTGAATAAAAAAGCCGTCATAAAAGGAGTGGCTTTTAAAGGTGATATAGAAGCCCGAAGAGATAAAGGCATATTGCATAGAAAGCATGCAGATATTGGCGTGAGACTTCCTTTGGCGATAAAAGACTTAACACTAGGTGTTCATTATCGAAGGGTTTATAGCTTAGAAGAAGATGGTTGGGCGCTAGAAAATAGGCCCTATGTTCAATTAGAGCAAAAATTCAAAGGGAACAATAAGCTTGATTGGAGATTGAGAGTTCGCCAAGAATTTAGAGATCGAGAAGGAAAAGGACACTCTAAACGCAGCCGAGTGAGAGCTAAGGTTGTATTACCCAAGCGAATTTTTAATGCTAAACCGTTTGTGAGCCATGAATATTATTATGATTTAACGGCGCATCAATTATCGCAAACACGGGTAGACATGGGTGTTACCTTCGATAAATTCAAAACATTGGTGCCGCAACTATCTTTTAAAATAGTGGCAAAGCAAAAGGATAAATGGCAAACCTCATCGGCAATCGTGTTGAGCCTGGCCTTTTAAAAGCAGTTATTAAGGAAGTGAGATAACAATTTCATTGCCTTGTTCAGAAAGTTCAAGCGCAAGAAGGTTTTTATCAGCGGGCCCTTGAAGAACCGTCCCCTGTTTATCAAATTTAGCACCATGACAGGGGCAAACTAGCTTGTCTGGCGCCACAGAAACGGTGCACTTTTGGTGTGTACAGCTTAAGAGCAAGGCAACATATTTTCCATTTTTTTGTTGATGTAGAAAGATCGGTGCCTTGACAGTCGTGGCCTGCAAAATAGCAAAGTCATCGTTTTCTAATACAGTTTTATGAGCAATTATTTTATTGTTTTGCTGCGTTTTTAAAAGAGTGGTTTTGATATTGGGTGATGTTTGGCAGCCCACTAATAAGGAGGCGCCGCAGCTACTTGCTAAGGCGAAGCTGCTGGATTTTTTAATAAAAGATCGCCTATCCATTTAAGGTGCTCCCTAGTTTAATAATGTGTACAGTTTGCCTTATCTATTTGATAGCTTAGTTTCTTTGTAGCGCAGCGATGCGTTCTTCAAGCGGTGGGTGAGACATAAAGAGTTTTTTGACTTGTCCACCATTAATACCAAAAGCGGCTAATTCTTCTGGCATATCAGTTGGCTCATGACTACGCTGTAGGGCTTTTAATGCGTTAATCATTTTTTGTTTGCCGGCTAAATTGGCGCCGCCTTTATCGGCATGAAACTCACGATAGCGCGAGAACCACATAACAAGCATGGAGGCTAAAAAGGATAACACGACCTGAGCTAACATTTGGGTCACAAAATAACCAATGCCATGCCCACGTTCATTTTTAAGAATGACCCTATCCACAATATGACCAATGACAGAGGCAAAGAAATATACAAAAGTATTCACCACACCTTGCATCAATGCCATCGTGATCATATCACCATTGGCAACATGGCTGACTTCATGCCCAAGCACGGCTTCTACTTCATCTCTGTTCATTGCATTAAGTAAACCAGTACTCACGGCCACTAAAGCATCATTCTTATTCATCCCAGTTGCAAAGGCATTGGGTGTAGGGTTATTAAAAATGCCGACTTCTGGCATACCAATGCCTGCTTTTTCCGCCTGTTTTGAGACCACAGAAACAAGCCATTGCTCTGTTGAATTTTTAGGCTGATCAATAACCTGAACACCCATGGAGCGTTTTGCCATGGATTTTGACATGGCCAAGGAAATGACCGAACCGGTCATGCCAACGATCAGAGAGATAATTAATAAAGCATTCAGGTCTAAATCGACCCCATTTGCCTGCAAAGTACCTGATAAACCAAATAGGCTAAATACCAAGCTGATAACGACCATAATGGCTACATTAGTGGCTAAAAATAAAGCAATTCGAGTCATGATAATAAGATCCTTAAACTGTATGTAAGACGTATATTGGGGTTGATAAAGCTTAAATTCAAGTCGTGCATTGTCGGTTGGTTGCTTGGTATGCGAAAAATCTAAAAAAGCAACAAATAGGGGGCTTTAAAGCGTCACCTTATCAACATTTAAAAGGTAGTTAATTTAACCATAGGTAACAGGCGCGCAGCACCGTGATGGGGTAATTTGACGGAGTTTTATTTTTGAGAAATAATGCTCAACATACTTTATTATCACAGGAAGATTAAGGATGGCTAAAACGGATGCGTTGCTTAAAAGTAAGAATTTATCAAACGATTTGACAGATTTGCTTGTAAACGAGGAGCTTTTGTTTGTACCCCAAGCTATAGAGTCAGAAAGCTTCGAGTATGTTCGTAAAATTGAATTTACAATTCCTGGAGATGCGCCCACCTCGGGCCTACATATTCTTGTTAAAGAAGTTGAAGACGGTTTAAGTTTTATCGTTAGCACTTTGGACGGCTCAGGGAAATCCACCGATGTAAGGGGGTTGTTTTTTAATATCAATGACGCCTTAAAACTGTCTGGATTAGTTGCTACTGGTAATGATGTTAGTGATCAGCAATTAGGTGGGGCAAACGATTTAGGTAACGGCGCTAATGTTAAAGGTAAAGCAGACACTTTTGATATTGGGATAGAGTTTGGAAGCGCTGGTAAAGCTAAAGACGCGATTACTCAAACAGAATTTCACTTGTCGAACAGTGCAGGGGACTTAACATTAGATGATATTGCTAATGTTGAGTTTGCGGCTCGAGTGAATGGGTTAACGCATCAATCGTCAAAAATAAATGTAGTAGCGCCGGCATCGCCTGATGCTAACGATGACGTAGAAAATATTTTTGAAGATGGAGCGATTGGGTTAGGTGACCCATCTACCGTGCCAAATGGTATTCAATTTAATGTATTAAATAATGATACAGATGCTGATGGAGACAAGCTAACCATCATAAATACACGTGGTGCTCAACACGGCACAGTGACGATTATTGATGGTAATGATGCAGATGACTTAGTTGGCGATGCTGTCTTATACGTACCCGATGAAGATTACAGTGGTGTAGATAGCTTTCAGTACCTCATTGATGATGGCAATGGCGGAACTGACTTTGCTACTGTGAGCGTGAACATTGAAGCCGTTGCCGATACTCCAGATCTAAGTTATCAAGTGCTGAGGGGGCCAACAGTTAATCAAATTATTCTTCGAGTTGATAGCGCGCAAACGGATGCGGATGGCTCTGAATTTATTGATCGTTTTGAGTTAACCGCTACTAACCCTGATGGTTCTAGCTTTAATTTATCTTCGTATATAGCCGAAACCATATATAACCCTGATGCTGAAAGCCTTACTGAAACACATGATTTTTTGATCAGCCTGCCAAAATTTAGTGATACTGACTTTAATCTAAATATACGTGCAATAGCCAAAGAAAAGAGCAACGCAGATGAGCAATATGCTGATGCATCGCTTCATATTTCGTCGAATGCACAGTCTCAACTGTTTAGCCAAACGTTTATTGCTGATGATCACAGTATTTGGCATGGTGGTGATGCCTTTAATGCCAGCGCATCGTATACGGCGAGTTTAAAAATAGATGATTTCAAGCCTACCGATACAATAGGCGCTTATAAGGATATAGATACTCGTGTAGCTGGCGTAGGGGTAACAGCCGCGGCCAGTGGGCAAATTTCAGAAAAACTAGATTTTGAAGTGAGTATAAAAAACACCTTTAATATTAATGGTGGAACCGTTGATGCTAATGTGAAATATGATGGCAACATTAACAGTTTTTATAATCACACGACCGATTGGTTACAGTTTGAGACATCAGCAACCCCCGATTTAATGAGCAGTCGCTTTTGGGCCTCAACACCTAAGCTTACCTTTGAGCAAGAGTTACTTAAATTTGCAGCAGCGGCCGATATTCAAATAAGTGGCGCTGCGTATATGCAAGTTCATACGGGAGGCTCTTCGCATGACATTTTTAATCAACAACCTTTTGCTGATATGCATTTATACCCCTCGTTTGGAATTGATAACCAGAGCTTAGTTCGCTTTGATGGTGACAAACTGCATTTATTAAATGGCCTTTATACGAAAGACAGTCTCTCTGGTACGATTGATGATGCCTTGCAAAATACCTTGGTTGAATGGAAATTCAGTGCCCCACAGTTCAGCACAAGTAGTAGTGGTATTAATTATAGCGATCAATCTTTATACGGCTCCAATTCAGATGATTTTTTAGAGCTTCGTTACGATTTGGATGGTATTGCTGCATCTCTTGCCGGTAAGCCAAACCCTCTTGATTTAACGTATAAGCTAGGCAATGACACAGTATCAGCGGACTTTAATGTTGAAGTGGTCGACTATGACTTGGTCAATCCATATAAATTTGGTCAAGACTATGAGCTGGATCTTGAGGGCTTGAATGGCCTATTAACCCTGGAGGATGAGTCAGAAATTTTCTTTGAATTTGGTGACACCATTGATGTATTTGATGCGAGTCAACATGATCTCAACGGTGATGGGGTGGTTGAATATGCGTTGACACTCACACCTGATGCTCTGTTTGAAACAGAGACAAATTTAATAGTTGGTCTACAAGACGAGTTAGATATTTTGAAAGGGAATATTACACTGAATGCTGGTCCGGTTAGTTACTCGACACCGACGCTAGGTCCCGTTTACGAATTAGATGGGACGCTTGTGAGTACTGCATATAGCAAGGAAGTAACGTCTCAAAAATTTGCATTTGATTTAGGCTCAACAGAATTAGACAGTTTAATGGCATAAATACAAATCCAAGTTATTTGGTTTTTATAACGACTGCGTCATTGAGTTTACTTGAATGTTAGATCTTAGCCATAAAAAGCGCTACATAAAAAGGTAAAGCCATAGAGCCTAGCTAAATAACGTACAAAGCCAGTATCACTATTAAAGTAGCTGGCTATATGATTTGGCAAGACAGGGTGTAGCCTAGGTTTGCCATAACACTGGACTCTTTGTTTAAGTCAGCCATGGTCACGTCTTGTTCAAGAAAGAACTGTTTATCAATGCTTAGCATCATTTCGCGCCCATCAACCTGAAGTGATAATAAATCGATAACTAAGGGCTGGCGGCTATTATTTAAAATAACAGCTAAGCGAAATAGGCGAATTAACCGCGTTAACATTTTATGGCTGATAATTCGAATGTCGGGAAGCCGTCTTCGTCTAAACCGTTTTCTAGCCCCAATGACGATGGTTGAAAGCAGAAGCTGCTCGTCTTGGTTATAGCCCGCAAGGTCACTGTTAGCCAAAATATAAGCTGAATGTTGCTGAAAGTCAGTCACATTAATTTGCTGGCCAACCTCATATAAATAAGCGGCCTCAAGTAATAGAGTCTTAAGTTTCGTTGAGGTTAGACTCCAGCTTTTTGAAGTTTGGTGCCAAAATTGCTCGCAAGTTTCTGCTATTTGTTGGGCCTGCCTACGGTCAACGTTGTAAAGACGTTGTAAATGTTGGCGAGTACGCAGTCGTGTGTCTCCTTGTTTATTTTGTTGCTCCATTTCAAACAAGACGCCCTCGCGCAAGGCAGCAGAGCAGAATGTCAAAGCAGTTAGGTTTAGGCTCTTCATAAGGGCAATCATAATGGCTAAGCCAGCAGGTAAAACCATGGCTCTAGCTTCGTCAATACCAACTAATGAGAGCTTAGAGACACCGTCTATTTGGCATAATAAATGTTGTAATTTGAGTAAGGTATTTAATTCTAGATGGTCGGTTGTTTCGCTGACTAAACCGATCGCCTTAAAAAGGGCTTTGGCGGTGCCTGATGTTGCAAAGACCTTATTTGGGTGACTTGTCCTAAAATGATGGGAAAACTGCTCAAGTTTTTGCAGTGCGGATACCTCGGCCCGTTTAAATGATTTTTGATTCACGCCTTTACTGAAGTAACGTTCTGTAAAGCTGATGCAGCCCATGTTTTTGCTGTCTCTATATTGAGTATCAGTGCCTTCACCCAGCACTATTTCAGTACTGCCACCACCTATATCAACCACCAAACATGAGTCTTTGATTTCTTCGCTACGAACGACCCCTTGGTAGATTAATCTGGCCTCTTCAGAGCCTGAAATTATTTCAATAGGAAAGCCCAATGAGTACTCAGCCAGTGAGAGAAAAGCATTACGGTTAACAGCTTCTCGCAAGGTATGAGTGGCCACGACACGACATTTTTTAATTTGATGTGTTTTTATTGTAGCGCCCATTTCTTTAAGACTGCTTGCTGCTCTTAGCATCGCCTCGTAACTTAATTCATTAGCCTTATTTAACCCCGCTCGTAAGCGTACTCGATGTTTTACCTTATGCAGAGGTTCAAGCTTACCGGCATTTAAGCGAGCAATAATTAAGTGAAAACTATTAGAGCCTAAATCTAAGGCAGCAATTAATTCTGATTGGGTATCGGCGTTAAGGCTAGTCATTTCTTGTTAGACTCAAGGTCTTTTAGATAGTTATACACCGATATTTGAGAGCGAATTTTTCGCTTATTGCCTCGTGGCAAATATTTGTTATGTTGTTTCTTATCTATAATTCTGGCCTTTGTCTTATCGGACCATTGGAGGTTAAAGATATGGATAATTTGTTGCTGAATGGCAGGGTCATAAATAGGGCAGCCAACCTCTACACGCCGCTCTATATTACGCGTCATCCAGTCTGCCGAACTAATGGTAACGCGAGGGTCTCCATTATTATGAAAAATCGTAAATCGTGTATGTTCTAAAAATCGGTCGACAATAGAAATAACTTCAATATTGTCACTAAGCCCTACAACCCCAGGAGCTAAACTGCACATTCCCCTCAAGACGATTTTAATTTTCACACCGGCACTACTGGCCTCGTACAACTTATCAATAACTTGCTTATCATCAATGTTATTCATTTTAATAAGAATTTCAGCCTTATGCCCTTTTTTGGCCATCTTTATTTCATTCTCAATCGATTTATTAATCCAATCTCTTGTGCCGATAGGGGAAACAATTAAATGTTTAAACGTGGTTTTTTTATAACTGTGCGCAATAAAGTCAAAAACAAGCGCAACTTCCTTGGTAATCGCTTGTTTGTTGGTAAATAAACTAAAGTCGGTGTAAACCTTAGCTGTTTTTTCGTGAAAGTTACCGGTGCCAACGTGAGCGTAATAGGTTTGTTTTTTATGTTCATGTCGGCCAATTAAACATAATTTAGTGTGGCATTTTAATGAGGGTAAGCCAAAGTGAACCTTAACACCCGACTCGGTTAAGATACGCGCCCATTCCATGTTGGCTTGTTCATCAAAACGTGCGTGTAACTCAATAACAGCAAAAACTTCTTTGCCATTTCTAACCGCATTGATCAGTGACTTGATAAGCCTACTGTTGTTGGCTACACGGTAGAGGCAGATTTTTATTTCAAATACATTTGGATCAAAAGCTGCCTGACGTATCAATTCGGTAAAGTGATCAAACTTATGATAAGGGTAACAAAGCAAAATGTCTTGCTGCTTTATTGCATCAAAAGGGCAGGCATGACGGGAAAATTGCCTAGAAACCAAAGGTGTTAACGGAGGGTTTTCAAGGTGTTTACGCCCCACATTAGGGAAGTCAATAAAGTCTCGGAAATTATGATAACGGCCACCTGGCACCACACTATCATGACGTGTAATGCCAAGTTTAGATTTCAGCATGTCGATAGCATGATCGGGCATGGCTCGTTCGTACACAAATCGCACAGGCTTAGCATGTAGGCGCTGCTTTAAACCGATAGATAATTTTTCTAAAACCGATAAATCAATATCATCGGTTAGACCGAAATCAGCATCTCCCGTTACCTTCATAGCGTAAACATTGCAGACCTTGTAATTAAAATAGGCGGCAAAAATATTGTTTATGCAATAGCGAATAATATTGTCGGACATAATAATATCTCGTCGTCGTTTACCTTTTTCACGTGGTAATTCAATAAAACGAGGAGAGTCTGTGGTTGGTATCGCAATGGCTGCATACTGTATGTTTTTACCACCCAGCATTTCACAAATTAAATAGCTGAGGTCATCTTTTAATAAGGCCGCTAAATTAGTATTTTTATTGATAATAATAGGCTCAATAAAACCTTGTAGATGATTGGTAAAGTATTTTTGTAGCCAGTTTCCTTGCTCGGGGCTCAGTTGATCTTCATTAATTAAGAAAATGTTTTTATGCGCGAGCCCTTTCAATACCTCATGGTAAGTGACATCAAATTCTTCTTGTAGCTTTAAGACCTTTTTTTGTATATCACGTAACAAGTTTTTGGTCGGTGTTTGTTCATCAAGGTCTTTCTCAATAAGAACCCGACGCTTAACATTGGCAACGCGCACCCTAAAAAACTCATCTAGGTTGTTTGAAAAAATGCCTAAAAACCGGACTCTTTCTATAATAGGTGTGGATTTATCAGCTGCTTCTTGTAGCACGCGCTCGTTAAAGGACAGCCAGCTGAGTTCTTTCGCAATATATTTCGCCTCTAATTTTTTGATCACCTCACCCACCTAAGCTGTTTACTAAAACTTTATTATGTAGAGGCAAGATGACAGGTTCGTGACAGTATCTAATCCTTTGATTTTATGGGGCGAAATTTTCCTGTTACACGGAAAGGGCTGGGATGGGTATTTGTGCCTTGCGCCTGCATATTGTCATCGTTCTGACACTTCGTTGTCATCATCATTGGTTACATTCACTGCAAATTCTAAGGATGAATGCCATGCTGAATACCACACGAATATCTCGTTTAGATTATTGCTTCAAAATTGTTTTGGAGCAGTCTCGTATTGGTGATTTAAAAGTTTGTAATAAGCAAAACCTGATCTATCTCTTGTTAATGTTAGTCATTTCATTCGGCCTCTTCAGCGGTGAAGAAACCCCCATAGTTGCTGGACAGCAAATTGGCTTAAGTGGCTATGAAATTCACGCAACGCCCAAGATGATAGCGGGTGTTAAAGATAATGCATCTGGCCTAACCTATAACAGCAATACCAATACATTATTTGCTGTTGTTAATAACCCAGAAACGCTACTGGAGCTGACAAAAGACGGTGAGCTAATTCGTCGTATTGATTTAATTGGCTTCGAAGACACAGAAGGGGTGATGTATCTCGGCGGCGAACGATATGCCGTGGTTGAAGAGCGAAAAAGAACCTTGGTAATGTTCGATATTAATGCGCAAACAAAGGTTGTTAATAGGGCGGGCTTAAAGAGCCTTCAGTTGGCCATAACATCAGGTAAAAACAAAGGATTTGAAGGGTTAACTTATAACCAAGACAGTGGGGATTTATTTATCATTAACGAGAAAACACCTCGTCAACTGATAAAGCTGTCGGGTTTTGTTGAATCATCTGATATTGCTATTTCAACGCCGTTTTCTTTAGAAAAAACCTCTTTTGGCGGTGAGGATTACTCAGGGGTGCATTATGACGATCAAACAGGCCACCTAATACTCTTAAGTGACGAATCTCGTCAAATGGTTGAAGTCAATAAAGAAGGGATTGAAATCAGCCGATTGGACTTGAGTAGAGGGAATGCTGGTTTGCACGATGATGTACCGCAGGCTGAAGGTATAACAATGGACAAAGACGGTGATATTTATGTCATCAGCGAGCCGAATTTTTTTTATCGTCTCAAGAGTAAAAATCGCCTGTTAAAAGTCGCGTCAAAAAATGACTAATTGAGTTAAATCAAACTGGCTACCCCATCTATACCATGGCTTCGGTATTTAACTGGGCAAGGTTTACCGGCAACGGTTATGTGCTGGTTAGCCTTGGTGTTCTTGTTATCTTTCAACTGTTTTTTACCTATCAAGAACCGATACAGGACCTGTTGGGTACAGCTGCAAGCAATTTTGCTAAAACTTGTGTTAGGCATAACAATCACGAACTTAAACTAGCGCCTTCTTTAAGTTGTAGGTCAGCCTCTTTTTATACGCACTACTTTCATAATTTCTAAATCAATGCCAGCAACAGTTTCTTCTGTTGGGTAATACGTCATGTTTACTCGGGCGCCTTTTAAGCTCTGGTATTGACCTTTGCGCTTGAATTTAAAGGGCACAGTGCAACCTTCTACCATCAACGTATGTAAAACCCAGTCGCCTTGAGGGCGTTGAACATGTGACATAACCTTCATTAATTCTGAGTGAGTAAGGCTGGGGTGTTTTTCAATTAGTTTTTGGGGGTCTGATTGCATGTTTTTTAATGATTAATTTAACCAATAACCGTTAAAGAACTTATTGGTTCTTTGTTAAGAGTGGGCGCTAGCTAGACTGACCCCCATAATTCACTCTATTTTGATATTCACGTTCTTTTAGGGTACTAGGAATAACTGCATTTATAAGGTACAAGTTATCAAAATAATGGTTAAGATACGACAACTAAACGAACAAGGAAAAGATGATGAGTAACTCAATTTACGATATAGCGCTAACTAAAATTGACGGTAACGAATCAACCCTCTCTGACTACCAGGGAAAGGTTATGCTGATTGTTAATGTGGCTTCTAAATGCGGCTTAACCCCTCAATATGAAGGTTTAGAAGCGCTTTATCAAGCATATCAAGACAAAGGCTTGGTGGTATTGGGTTTGCCTTGTAATGATTTTGCAGGGCAAGAACCGGGCAGTGAGGCTGAAATTCAAGCATTTTGTTCAACAAACTATGCCGTCAATTTTCCGCTGTACAGTAAAGTAAACATAAATAGCAGCCCAAGGCATCCGCTATACGAATGGCTTATTAATGCCCAGCCAACAAGCAAACAGCTGGAAGGTGGTCAGTTAATGAGCCGGCTGGCAGAAAAGGGTTTATCGCCAGCGGTAGAAAGCGATGTCAGCTGGAATTTTGAAAAATTTCTAGTGGCGCGTGATGGTTCAATTAAAGGCCGGTTTGCGCCTGATATAAAGCCTGATGATGCAAGCCTTATTAACGCGATTGAGGAAGCGTTGAACGCTTAAGGGTTTGATAGGCTAGTCTCTCTGAAGCGCTTATCTATTGTTAAATGAGTATAAGACATCGTGAGTTCCAGATATTTAAGTTGTAGTGATTTTAAATTTATCAGATGCTTGCGATGTTTTTTTAGTTTATTGAGTGTTGCGCTTGCAACTTGAATGCACCTTTATTCATAGTGAGTCCAAAGCCTGATTACTTTTATAGTATGTTCCTTTTCGTGTATTTGATAAACAAACCTATGCTGAATGTTGATACGACGCGAATATGCACCAGATAAATCGCCAACCAACTTTTCATAGGGTAGTGGGTTTTGGTAAGGGTCTTTTTGAATTATATTTAGAAGAGATTTTGCTTTATTCTTAAGCCCAGAAGAAGAAAGTTTCCTAGCATCTTTTTGAGCTTGTTTTGTATAGAGTAGCTCCCAAGTCACCAATCAAGCTCCTTAGAGCTTTCGGATAAGTCTTGTTTTAATCCCTCTTGGATAGATTCTCGCATGCCTGGAACGGATAACAAGTTAAGCGTTTCAGAGATGGCGTTCCAGTCTTCTTCTGCCACTAAAACGGCATTACCTCTTTTTCCTGTAATGATGACAGGTTGGTGTGTTTCAGTAGTCTCATCTATAAGACTATACAGTTTAGATCTAGCCTCAGTAACGTTTAATATGGTCATAATATTTTACCTCCAAGCTAAGCGTACGCCTAAACGTACGTAAATTCAAGTCTTTTAAAAATCAAAGCGTTAAAAGCTAAGTTGTGAGTAAAGGGAAGCTTATTTTTGAAGAAATTAAGCTGACCGCCCCTTGATTTCGTCGAGTAATTTGAAAAATAGAAATGCGTGATTGCAAGACCTGAACCCTATTATTTTTTCGTACGCAAATTCAAGTCTTTTAAAACCAAAACGTTAACGCTAAGTTGAGAGTAAAAGGCAGCTTATTTTGAAGAAAATCAAGCTGGCCACCCCTTTGATTTCGTCGTGTCATTTGAAAACAGAAATGCGTGATTGCAAGACCTGACCCTATTATTTCGTTTAGATGCTTAACGCCCGCATTTGCGGCTGGTTTGGAGCGCAGCGGAAAACCAGTCCGACAACATGCGCTTGTTAAGCCTCGGTAGCATCTTCAGGTTCGACTTGCTCTGGAGATGATTCTTCATTGTCAGTGACAAGGCCAATGAGAAATTGCACTGGCTTTGTAAGTGCCTTATGAACTTTCAGCGCTTTAGCTGTAAATGAATCAACTTTGTCTATTAGCTTTCCTAGTCGCTCTATGACATCGGGCTCTGAATCAGCCACATTTGATAATTCTGTTTGGTTGGCGACTACCATGCCTATGGTTGACTGAAGAGACTGTTTAAGGCCCTTAGCACCGTTGATCTGATACATAGAAAGGGCCGCGCGCAAGCGTTCTATTTCTTCTAGGAGGGTAATTCTTATTCCTCCTTCTAATGAACTATTTAGAACTGAATTAAATAACTCATCGATTAACTTAGCAACTTGCGCTAAGTCTTCATCTTCCAGCTGCTCTTCATTATAAATTGATAACAAAAGTTCGGAGCAAAATTGGAGCCTTGTCATTACGCCATCATTTAACTGCTGCTTTTGCGCTTTCCATGTTGTATTGAGATTGAGGGGAAATATTGCCCTTTCAATTTGTGGGAATGAAGAAAGGTACAATTCTTTGTTCACACCTTCACCCATGCTGACAAGACTTTTAACCTGTTCGCCGAGCTGATACACCTCAATTACCTTTCTGGTAATCGCAAAGTCATCACTTTCGTCTTCATCTAGAACCTGAGCCCACATTTGACGAACTTTTAGGTCGTCTCCTTTGCTTTTCGCTTTACGCAAAATTTCGTAATAGCGACCAGCTGGATTATTGATATCTATCACTTTATCTCCTTAGTGACTCTAGAGGCTTAACAGCATGTTTTATGGGATTGCATCCCACAAAACAGTATTACCGGGAATCCCGATAGTTTTATTTGGTTGATTTTAATAAAGGAGCTTAACTTCTTGTAATATTTATACATTATTTCCATTCCATTGGACTCTTGAGTTTAAATAGTGGGAATTAATCCCACATATCAATAAGCTTTTTTACCCAGTCAACTTCTTATATTTAAGCCGTCTAGGTTGATCCATCTCAGCACCCAATCTCCGTTTTAAACAGCCTCGTACTCTTCATTTATTATCAATCGATATTTATCTCTGCTAAGCGTCGCTCGCGCATTAATAGAAAAACGGGTACTGCAAAAGCGACCGCAACGGTAGCCGTTAGTAGAATATACACCCACCATCGAGCCATTGAGAGGCGGCGAGCTTCAACAAATGACCAAACAATAAAAGCGCCCCAGATAACCAGCACATCATTGGTTAAAGAGCTTGAGGCATTGTTAATATAGGCCTGATGAATAAAATGACTAAGTGAAAACCCACCCTGTTCAAGCATATATTGAATATTAAAGTACGACGTTAACGTGACGCCCGTTAAAGCAAATAAAGCATAGATTATTTGACGGCTTTTGGATGAGTTGAGCATTAATCGTCCTTTTTTAATGGTGTTTATGGTGCGAAATCATAGGGGCAATCAAATTGATATTCGATAGCCCCATGAATGAATTTTTCTACCCCGCCAACTTTTTATATTTTAACCTTTTAGGTTGATCTGCTTCTACACCCAGTCGGCGTTTTAAATCGGCTTCATATTCTTCATAATTTCCTTCAAACCAGACTACATTACTATCGCCTTCAAAGGCAAGCATGTGGGTGGCTATGCGGTCTAAGAACCAGCGATCATGCGAGATGACCACGGCGCAACCGGGGAAGCTGAGTAGGGCTTCTTCTAGTGCGCGCAGGGTTTCAATGTCTAAATCATTAGTCGGTTCATCCAGCAGTAATACATTACCGCCTTCTTTCAGTACTTTAGCTAAATGCACACGGTTACGTTCACCACCGGATAGGTCGCCCATGCGTTTTTGTTGGTCAGATCCTTTAAAGTTAAAGCGTCCAACATAAGCGCGTGATGGGGTTTCATAGGTGCCAACGGTAATCACGTCGTTACCTTCTGATATTTCTTCGAATACGGTTTTGTTGTCGTCTAAGTTTTCGCGTGATTGGTCTACGTAGGCGAGTTTTACGGTTTCACCTATCTTAATATCACCACTGGTGGGTTCTTCTAACCCGCCCATCATTTTGAATAGGGTGGATTTACCTGCGCCGTTGGCACCAATAATCCCCACGATGCCACCTTGTGGCAGATTAAAGTTTAGGTTGTCGAATAACACGCGGTCACCAAAGGCTTTGCTGATATTAACGGCTTCTATCACCGAATCACCTAAGCGTGGGCCGGGTGGTATGTAAATTTCCTGTGTTTCGCTGCGTTTTTGGAACTCTTTGGATTGCAAGTCATCAAAGCGTGCCATACGTGCTTTGCTTTTAGCATGGCGGCCTTTCGGGTTTGAACGCACCCATTCTAGCTCTTTTTTAATGGAACGTTTTTGCGAGGCTTCGGCTTTTTGTTCTTGCTCTAGTCGTGCGTCTTTTTGTTCTAACCATGATGAGTAATTGCCTTCCCAAGGAATGCCGCGTCCGCGATCGAGTTCTAAAATCCACCCGGCAACGTTATCTAAAAAATAACGGTCATGGGTAACGGCAACTACGGTACCGGTAAAATCGTGCAAGAAGCGTTCTAACCATGCCACAGATTCAGCATCTAAGTGGTTGGTTGGTTCATCAAGCAGCAACATATCGGGTTTTGAAAGTAATAATTTACACAGCGCAACGCGGCGTTTTTCACCCCCTGATAGTTTGCTAACATCGGCATCCCATGGCGGTAGGCGTAGGGCATCTGCGGCAATTTCCATGGTGCGATCGGTGTCGTGGCCATCACCAGCTTGCAGGATGTTTTCTAACTCGGCCTGTTTTTTTGCTAGGGCGTCAAAGTCAGCATCGGGCTCGGCATAAGCGGCATATACAGCGTCTAATTCAGCTTGAGCATTGGTGAGGTCACCTAACGCTTCTTCAATGTTAGCGCGTACGTCCTTGCTTTCGTCTAATTGCGGTTCTTGGGCGAGGTAGCCAATTTTAATGCCTGGCTGTGGGCGCGCTTCGCCCTCTATTTCGGTGTCTAACCCAGCCATAATTTTTAGCAGGGTCGATTTACCTGAGCCATTTAGACCCAAAACACCAATTTTAGCGCCGGGGTAAAACGATAAATAAATATCAGTAAGAATTTTACGTTTTGGGGGAACGACTTTACTAACGCCGTTCATGGTGTAGATATATTGAGCCATTTGTAATCCGTTTATTATTTAAATAAGACTTGTTCTAAGGGTAGTAAACATAGTTAAACGCGTATTAATCGTTTATGGCGCGGCTCGTTTAATGGCGAGTTGGCGCGCATAGTTATTGATAGATATTTTATACAATGATTGGATGGCGTTATAGGCGTAAATATCAGATTAGGTAGCGATATAGGTGGTTTTTTCTTATAAATTAGATAAATGCGTATTACAATCTTATTATATTGCATTGCACAAATAATTTTATTTTAAGGAAGGAACATGACTGAAAACAGAATGTCGAGCTTTATTGCTCCTCAAACAATTGTTGTTATCGGCGCCAGTTCACGTGATGGCTCACTCGGTAAGATCATTGTTCAAAACTTATTGTCTGGCGGTATGGCGAAAGACAATATCAGTATTGTTAACCCTAAGTATAAACGTGTACTCGACCTTCCTTGTAGTGCCTCGGTAGATGAACTTGAATCTGCAGTGGATTTAGCGGTTATTGTTTCACCACCTAAGACTGTACCGGGGTTAATTGCTGAACTAGGGCAAAAAGGGACAAGAAGTGTTGTTGTCATTACCGCTGGGTTTTCTGAAGGCAATGGCACCGGTGGTAAAGATCTTGAGGCGCAAATGTTGAAAGAGGCGCGTCAATATAATGTGAGAATTATAGGGCCGAATTGTTTAGGGGTTATCTCACCGATTAACAAATTAAATGCGAGTTTTAGTCATTTAATGCCTAACAAAGGAAAGATTGGGGTCATTTCTCAATCAGGCGCCATGTTAACCTCGATTATTGACTGGGCATGTGGTCGCGGTATCGGTTTTTCTCATCTAGTGTCGCTGGGGGATATGGCTGATATTACATTTTGGAGAGGTCTTAGATGCGATGTCAATGGACTCAGAAACGGAAGCTATTGTTATTTACATGGAGTCGGTTCAGCATGCGAGGCGCTTTATTTCAGCAGCAAGGGCCGCCTCTAGGACGAAGCCGATTGTTGTGCTGAAAGTGGGTCGCTCAGATGCGGGCAGTAAAGCAGTAGCGTCTCATACGGGAGCAATGGCAGGTTCTGACGATGTCTATCAAGCTGTTTTTGATCGTTCAGGCTTACTTAGGGTCAATGGGATGAGTGAGCTTTTTTATGCTGCTGCATCACTGACATCGGTTAAACCACTGGATAAGAGTGGCTTAGCCATTTTGACAAATGGTGGTGGTATGGGTGTATTGGCAACAGACGCATTGGTTCAATCAGGTGGGGTGTTAGCGCAGCTGTCAGATGTCAGCAAACAAAAGCTTGATAAGGTGTTGCCAAAAACATGGTCGGGTGCAAACCCTATCGACATTATTGGTGATGCTGGACCAGACCGTTATGCTGCCGCCTTGGGTGTTCTTCAAGAGGATGAAAATATTGGTGCGATATTGGTCTTGAATTGTCCGACGGCTGTTTCATCAAGCATTGATATAGCGAAGGTTGTGGCTGATATTGCTGCAACAGGTAAAAAATGTGTGCTCACCAGTTGGGTGGGTAGTGCAACCGCCGAAGCAAGTCGTTCCTTGTTTGCTGAGCGAGGTATTCCGAGTTATGCAACGCCTGAATCGGCGGTTAATTCATTTATGTATTTAGTACATTATCGTCAAAACCAGAAAATTTTGATGGAAACACCGCCCGCGCTGACAGAAGATTTAGAGTTTGACGTTAAGACAGCACAGTCTATTGTTGACAAAGCGGTAGCGCAAAAGCGCGAATGGCTTAATGAAATGGAAGCAAAGCAGGTGTTGGCAGCCTATGGTATTCCGACGGTAACAACACGCTTGGCCAAGACGGCGAAAGAAGCTGTTAGCTTTGCAAAAGAACTGGGTTATCCAGTAGCGGTGAAGATATGTTCTCCGGACATTCTTCATAAGTCGGATGTTCAAGGGGTGGCACTGAATTTGGCGAGTGAAGCAGCGGTAAAACAAGCTGTGTTGGATATTCAAAATACTGTTCAACATCACCGGCCAGATGCGCAAATAGAAGGCTTTTTTGTTCAAAATATGGCTAATTATAAAGACGCGCATGAGGTGATCTTAGGTGTGTTAAATGACCCAACATTTGGTCCGGTTTTAATGTTTGGCCAGGGGGGTACAGCGGTTGAAGTGTATAACGATAAAGTGCTAGCCTTGCCTCCATTGAACCTTAAGTTAGCAAAAGATATGGTGGCGAGGACGAAAATTTATCATCTGCTAAAAGGTTATCGTGATCGAGAAGCTGTTGATATGGATGCACTTTTGCTAACACTGATTAAACTCTCTCAATTAGTTGTGGATTTTGATCGCTTAGTTGAGTTGGATGTTAATCCGTTGCTGGTTAATAGTCAGGGTGTTGTTGCGCTCGATGCCCGCATACGTATTTCTATAAAAAGTGAGGTGAAGACGAACAGGCTGGCTATACACCCTTACCCACATGATCTTGAAGAGAAAATAACGCTTGCGTCCGGTAAAACCTACGAATTGAGACCGGTGAGACCAGAGGATGAACCGGCGCTGATAGAAAACTTTAATCAGTTAACCAAAGAAGAGATACGGTTTAGATTTTTTAATGCAATAAAGACGATGAGTCACCCCATGGCAGCACGTTTTTCGCAAATTGATTATGACCGTGAAATGGCGTTGGTTATAACGGACCCAAGAACACAAAAAAACTGGAAGCTGTACGCCGTGGTGCGCTTAATATCAGAAGCATTTGAACCAAGGGCCGAGTTTTCTTTAATTGTTAATCATGTCGTTGGCCGACAAGGCTTGGGTACGTTATTGTTGAAGAGGATTATTCATTACGCCGAATCAAGAGGGCTTAAGGAGGTGTATGGTTCAGTGTTGGCAGAAAACAAAGTCATGCTAGATCTGTGTAAAAGAGCCGGCTTTACGATGCAAAGTCAGCATAATGAACCCGGGGTGGTGACGGTGAAGCTGTTATTAAATCGCGAAGCGTCAAACAGTTGATTTAGCTCAGTTGCATTAAAGCACGTATGTGTTGTTCGGCACTACGTCCCAATGCTTTTAGTGCGTAACCGCCTTCGAGTACAGAAACAATGCGATTGTGCGAGTAGCGCCGTGCAATCGCTATAATTTCCTGTGTTACCCAAGCAAAGTCTTGATCTTGAAAACACAGGGTCGCGATATCATCTTCCCAGTGTGCATCAAAGCCGGCCGATATAAAAATAAACTGTGGTTTAAAAGCATGTAAGGCGGGTAACCAATGTTGTTGTACCTGAGCGCGGAACTCTGCCCCTGTTGAGCCTGACTTTAAAGGCGTGTTAATGAGCTTGTTGGGGATGCTCGGGCGATTAGAAAATGGAAACAGAGGGTGCTCATAGCTTGAGCAAAATAGCACGCGATCATCTGCCTCAAAAATGTCCTGTGTGCCATTACCTTGGTGGACATCAAAGTCAACAATGGCAATACGATCTAGTGTGTGTTTTTCAAGAGCGTGCGCAGCCGCAACAGCAACATTGTTGAAAAAACAAAAGCCCATCGACTTGGATCTTTCCGCATGGTGCCCCGGTGGCCGAACAGCACAAAAAGCATTTTCTATGTGCTTGTCCATAATAAGGTCAACCGCAGTGGTGCCTGCGCCTGCAGCTTTTAGCGCAGCGTCTAGGCTATGTTCGTTCATTAGCGTATCAGGGGTGATTTGAAAGAGCGCTTGCCTGCTGCCAGGGGCGTTATCAACTATATATTCAAGGTGTTGCTGGCTATGAACTCGCAATAAAGCGGCTTGCTCGACATTTGGCGCCTCAATATGCTCTAAAAGGTCCCAAAGCTGTTGGTGTTTTAATTGATCTTGAATGGCATATAGGCGACTTGACCTTTCTGGGTGTCCATCCCCCATGTCATGTTTAATTAAATCAGCATGCGTGATGTAGGCCGTTCTCATACAACATTGGTCCGGTAGTTTATGATGTTAATAATATACATTAAAGAACTTGAGCATGCGTTGATCAGGCTTTAGGATGCCAATTGGTGTTGGTTTTTCAAAGTTCTTGTGTGCTTTCTGCTAAAAATAGCCTTGTAACCACAATATGATGTAGAATTCGCTTTTTTATTTAATTAACGACGTTGGAAACGGCACGAGGAAACTAAATGTACAACAAGCGCATGACCATTGAAGGATTTGATGACGAACTTTGGGCGTCTATTCAACAAGAAGAGCAACGCCAAGAAGACCATATTGAGCTGATCGCATCTGAAAACTACGCGAGTCCTCGTGTGATGCAGGCGCAGGGTTCTATGTTGACTAATAAGTATGCAGAAGGCTATCCAGGTAAACGCTATTATGGTGGTTGTGAGTATGTGGATATTGCTGAGCAGTTAGCTATTGACCGTGTTAAAGAGTTGTTTGGTGCAGATTATGCCAATGTGCAACCTCATGCGGGCTCACAAGCCAATGCAGCAGTTTATTTCGCACTTTTACAAGCAGGCGATACCATTTTAGGGATGAGTTTGGCACACGGTGGGCACCTCACGCATGGAGCTAAAGTAAACTTCTCGGGCAAAATATTTAATGCCGTTCAATACGGCTTAAATGAAGTAACCGGCGAGGTAGATTATGAAGAAATTCAAGCACTGGCAAACGAACATAAACCTAAAATGATTGTAGCCGGTTTTTCTGCGTATTCTCGTGTAATGGACTGGCAAAAATTCCGTGATATTGCGGATTCTGTTGGTGCGTATTTATTTGTAGATATGGCGCATGTTGCCGGTTTAGTGGCGGCGGGTGAATACCCAAGCCCAGTAGGGATTGCTGATGTTACTACATCAACCACACATAAAACATTACGTGGCCCACGTGGTGGTTTAATTTTGGCCAAATCCAATCCTGAGATTGAGAAAAAATTAAACTCAATGGTCTTTCCAGGTACTCAAGGCGGCCCACTGATGCATGTGATTGCAGCGAAAGCAGTGGCCTTTAAAGAAGCGTTGTCACCTGAATTTAAAGCTTACCAAAAACAAGTTAAAGTAAATGCTAGTGCGATGGCCGATACCTTTATCGCACGTGGTTATAACATCGTGTCAGGTGGTACAGACAATCACTTGTTCTTGGTTGATTTAATCGACAAAGGCTTAACCGGTAAAGCAGCTGAAGCAGCCCTAGAAGCGGCGAACATCACGACTAATAAAAACTCTGTACCGAATGACCCTCAGTCACCCTTTGTGACCAGTGGTATTCGTTTAGGTGCGCCAGCAATTACAACACGCGGCTTTAGCGAACAAGACAGCAAAGACCTTGCTGGTTGGATGTGTGACATTCTTGATGACATTGAAAACGAAAGCGTTCAACAAGCGGTTAAGGAAAAAGTATTGGCCATTTGTTTACGTTTACCTGTTTACGCAGATTAAGGTTTAAGCCATATGCAATGCCCCTTTTGTAATGACAGTGATACACGTGTTATTGACTCGCGCTTAGCGGGTGAAGGGGATAGCGTGCGTAGGCGTCGTGAATGCCAAGCATGTAAAGAGCGGTTTACCACCTTTGAGACAGCCGAGCTGAATCTGCCGAGGGTAGTGAAGAGTAATGGTGTTCGCGAGCCCTTTTGGGAAGAAAAGCTTAGTGTCGGGGTATTGCGTGCGTTAGAGAAACGGCCTGTTAGCAGCGAAGATATTGATGCTGCTTTGAGTCGCATCAAAAAAAGCTTGCTGTCACTGGGCGAGCGCGAAGTCCCCTCGATGAAAATTGGTGAGCTGGTGATGGAAGAACTAGGAAACCTAGACCATGTTGCTTATGTTCGTTTCGCGTCTGTGTATAAAAGTTTTGAAGACATCAATGAATTTAGAAAAGTAATTGATGAGCTTGAAAAAGAAGATAAAAGCGAACAGCTGATGTTATCAGCCGTTGTTAGCAAAAAATAATATGATGCTATGACGTTTACGTCTGATGATCAACGCCATATGAACCGAGCGCTAGAACTGGCGGCGCTTGGTAGGTACAGCACAAAACCAAACCCTTGTGTCGGCTGTGTTATTGTTGACGAGGGGCACGTTATTGCTGAAGGTTGGCATAAAAAAGCTGGCGAACCACATGCTGAAGTATATGCGTTACAGAGTGCTGCTGCAGCAGCGAAAGGTGCAACTGCGTATGTGACATTAGAGCCTTGCAGCCACCATGGCAGAACACCACCGTGTGCTGATGGTTTAATTAACGCGGGGGTATCTCGCGTGGTTATTGCTATGCAAGACCCTAATCCTATTGTGTCCGGGCAAGGTGTTGCTAAACTTCAGGCTGCAGGTATTGAGGTGGCTGTTGGCTTGTTTGAAGAGCAAGCAATAGCGCTAAATCAAGCGTTCTATCATAGGATGACTACAGGCCAGCCGTATATTTTTAGTAAAGTGGCAATGAGTCTGGACGGTAAAACAGCGATGGCATCGGGCGAAAGCCAATGGATAACAGGAGCAGCGGCGAGAAAGGATGTACATCAGCTACGTGCTGAAAGTGATATTGTCTTAACAGGGGTAGGAACAATCCTTGCTGATGACCCCCAGTTAACAGCGAGAGATGGTTTGGAGCATATAGCGGTAGAGCAACCGCATCGAGTTATTCTAGATTCGCAGTTAAAAACCCCAGTGAATGCTCGTATTTTTAAGTCGAACGTTAAGGTCACTATTTTAACCTGTAGTAATAATCAAGACGCTATGACGGCTTTGCAGCAAGCTGGCTGTACTGTGCAGGTGATTGCTGCCGATGCTCAGGGACAAGTTGATTTATACGCCGTTCATGAGTGGCTAAGGTCGCAGGATATTAATAGTGTAATGGTTGAAGCCGGTGCATTGTTAAATGGTGCACTGTTGCAAGCAGGTATTATTGATGAGTTAATCATTTATATGGCGCCAAGTGCCTTAGGGTCGGATGCAAGAGGTGCTTTTTCTATGCCTCAAGTATCAACGTTGTCAGATAGAGTTCAACTACACTATGTGGGTATGCATGAGCTTGATAGCGATATTAAATTAACTTATCGGGTTAAAAGGGAAGGCTAAATGTTTACTGGAATTATCGAAGCAGTTGGTGAAATTAAGCGTATTGAACAACAGCAAGGTGATGTGCGCTTGACGGTTGCTACAGCTCATTTAGATTTGAATGATGCACAGCTTGGTGACAGTATTGCTGTTAATGGTGTCTGTTTAACGGCCATTGAATTGGCGGCAGGCCAGTTTGTTGCGGATGTTTCAAATGAAACATTATCGGCAACAACGATGGGGGCACTAACAGTCGGTACGGCGGTTAATTTGGAATGTGCGTTACAAGCACACACTCGCTTAGGTGGGCATATGGTTAGTGGCCACGTTGATGGGGTTGGGCAGGTGCTTGAGCGCAAAACCGATGCACGTTCAGTTCGTTTTCGTTTTAGTATGCCTAAACAATTAGCTCGTTATGTTGCGCAAAAAGGCTCCATTTGTATTGATGGTATTAGCTTAACGGTGAATAGCGTGGATGATTCTTCGTTTTCCGTTAATATTGTGCCGCACACGTTAGAGATGACAACATTAGGCCAGCGAACAATTGGCGATTCAGTGAATCTTGAAGTAGACGTTATTGCGCGTTACATAGAGCGCTTAATGATGGGGGATGCGCAGGACTCGTCATCAGTTGATTATAAAAAATTACTTGAAAGCAGTGGCTTTGTTAAATAATCTGAAAAGAAACTGAGTTGAATCGGCTACAATACGTGCCACTGACCAACTAAAAATACTTATGAATACGACTCAAGAAATTATTGATGACCTAAAGCAAGGCAAAATTGTCATCATAATGGACGATGAAGATCGTGAAAATGAAGGTGACTTGCTAATGATTGCTGAGCATGTGCGCCCGCAAGACATTAACTTTATGGCGAGTTATGGCCGCGGTTTGATTTGCTTAACGTTAACGCGTGAGCGTTGCCAGCAATTAAGGTTGCCGTTAATGGTTAATGATAATCAAGCAGCCTACTCAACCAATTTCACGGTGTCAATTGAAGCGGCCGAAGGCGTAACTACCGGTATTTCAGCGGCTGATCGTGCAAAAACTATTTTAGCCGCGGTTAATCCAACTGCAAAGCCAACCGATGTTGTTCAGCCGGGGCATATTTTCCCGCTGATGGCGCAACCGGGTGGGGTTTTAAATCGTACAGGGCATACTGAAGCTGGCTGTGACCTTGCGCGTCTGGCAGGTGCAGAGCCTGCTGCTGTTATTGTGGAAATATTAAATGATGATGGAACGATGGCAAGACGAGCAGATTTGAGCGTTTTTGCTGAAAAACATGAATTAAAAATGGGGACGATTGCCGACTTAATTCATTACCGTATACAAAATGAAAAAACGATAGAGCTTGTCAGTAGTTGCCATTATCCGACTAAATACGGTGATTTCAGACTTCATGCTTTTCAAGATGAAATAGATAATAAGCTGCATTTGGCCTTAACGTATGGTGATGTCAACACAGATGAGCCAGTAATGGTTCGAATTAATGCAAAAAGCACATTAGCCGACTTATTACACGCGAAAGAGAGTGATCATTACCCCTTGCCAAGTGCGATGCAAAAGATTGTTGCTGAAGGGCGAGGTGCGTTGATTTTAATTCGTAATAAAGAAGATAATCAATCGATTGTTGAGTTTATTCACGAGCAAGAATTAAAAGAAAAAGGGGTGTCTAATTTGGCGCCACAACCCTTGGTTGACTCAAGAGAAGTGGGTGTAGGTTGTCAAATTTTAACAGCGCTCGGTATTAAAAACTTAAAATTGCTTGGTACGCCAACGAAATATTCAGGACTGACTGGTTTTGATATTGAGATTGTTGAGCATGTGCCATTAGATTAAGTTGCTGATAAATGAAGAGTGCAGCAGCTTAAGCGCTTTTCGAACGATACAAATGGTTCTTTAAATTTAAGTTTATACGTACACATAACAAGGGTTTTATATGTCAGATGCAAAGGTAATAGAAGGGAATATGGTCGTGCGTGATGCACGTTTCTGCTTATTGGTGGGGCGTTTTAATAGTTTTATTGTTGACCAACTAGAAGGCGGTGCAATTGATACATTAGTTCGACATGGTGCGGATATTAAAAACATTGATATTGTCAAAGTACCTGGTGCATTTGAAATGCCCTTGGCAGCGCAACGTCTAGCAGCGAAGCAAAATTACGATGCAATCATTGGTTTGGGCGCGGTTATTCGCGGTGGTACGCCACATTTTGAATATGTTTCAGCCGAGGTCACCAAAGGCCTAGCCACTGTGTCATTGCAAGCGAATATCCCTGTTACGTTTGGTGTGTTAACAGTTGACTCTATCGAGCAAGCGATAGAACGTGCGGGCACAAAGGCTGGAAATAAAGGGGCAGAAGCGGCCCTTGCGGCCATTGAAATGGTTAATGTGCTTAAGGTGATAGACGCCGAATGAGTTCACCAAAAAGCAATGCAAGATTAGTCGCGTTACAAGCTTTGTATCAGTGGCAAATTACGGGTCAAAACCTTAATGAAATTTGTAAACAATTTGAAGAAGACTCAGAAACGCCTAAATATCAAACAGCCTATTTTGAGCACCTATTGATCGGTGTCGTTGATAAACTGGGTGAGTTAGACGAAGCAATTAGTGAGTTCACTACGCGAAATTTAGAAAAGATTGATCCCATTGAAAAGGCTGTTTTACGCTTGGGTGCATATGAGCTATTTTACAAGCCAGAAGTACCGTACCGAGTGGCTATTAATGAGTCGATAAACTTGGCGAAAAAATTTGGTTCTGAAAAAAGTCATGCTTATGTAAATAGCATCATGGACAAATTAGCGCAAAAAAGTCGAGCCGTTGAAATAAACGCAAAATCAAAAGGCAAGAAAAAAACCGGTTAACCTTGCAAGATGTCGTCCCCCGAGTTTTCGATTATTGAAGAGTTCTTTGCCTCAAGAGCAGGTGGCCCTAACGAATCCTTAGTGCTAGGTATCGGGGATGATTGCGCTGTAATCGATGTGCCTAGCCATAAACAAATAGCTGTTAGCACGGATACGCTGGTTGAAAATGTACATTTCTTAGCGAATAGTGAACCAGAATTGTTAGGGCATAAAGTGCTGGCTGTTAACCTAAGTGATTTAGCCGCGATGGGGGCATCCCCAGCATGGGCCTCGTTAGCGATTACACTACCAGCAATAGATAAAGCTTGGCTTGCATCGTTTGCAAAAGGTTTTTTTGAATTGGCTGATCGATATTCGTTACAGTTAATAGGCGGTGATACTACTCGAGGCCCCCTTTCTATTACAGTGAATGTGATGGGCCTATTACCTAAACAGCAACGATTGATGCGTTCAGGCGCAAACGTTGGTGATGATATTTATGTGTCCGGTCATATTGGTAGCGCCGGCTTAGGCTTAGAAAAAGCCCGCCAGGGTTATCTCAACATGATGGACTCAGAACTGGGTTCATATTTAAAGCCAAATCCTCAAGTGGCATTAGGGCGCGAGCTGCTCAATGTAGCGACATCTTGTATTGATGTTTCAGATGGCTTGTCTGCAGATTTGAGTCACCTACTTAAAGCAAGCGGTGTTGGGGCAAGCGTATGGGATGAGTGCTTACCTGTGACTGAGTCCGTTCGCCAACATGCAAGTAAGCTGAGTGACGATTTATGGCCTTATTCGACAGGTGATGATTATGAGTTATGCTTTACATTACCCTCGAACCTAAATGCTGATGAATTAAGTAAATTACATAAGTATGACATTACAAAAATTGGTGTTATTGAGAAAGAGGCGGGCTTGAGAGTCGAAGTGAAAAACGGAAAAATATTTACGCTTAATAAGGGGTACGATCATTTTGCGAGCTGATAAAACCCCGTCATTTAAACAATTATTAGCTAACCCTGTGCAAATGTTGGCTTTTGGGTTTGGTTCTGGGTTATCTAAAAAAGCACCCGGCACGATGGGAACATTAGTGGCGATTCCTTTTTATTATGTACTAATCAAGTTTTTTGAAAATGGTTATGCAGCGGCGTTGATATTGGTCGTTGTTTCAGGTGTGTGGATATGTGGTAAGGCGGCGGATGATATTGGTGTGCATGATCATGGTGGTATTGTCTGGGATGAAATTGCTGGTTATTTACTAACAATGTATTGGGTGGCGTTTAGTTGGCAAAACGTAATACTGGGGTTTGTTTTATTTCGTCTATTTGATATTGCGAAACCCTGGCCCATTAATTGGTTAGATACAAAAGTAAAAGGTGGCCTCGGTATTATGGTCGATGATCTATTGGCAGGGCTGATGTCTGCCGGCTGTTTATACGTATTAACAGGCTTGCTTTAAAACGAAGAATTAAAAACAGTAAATAAAACGTTAATAGTGATTGTAAAAGAAAGCTAAATCCAGTATTATTCTTCTCTTAAATGGACGCGGGGTGGAGCAGTTTGGTAGCTCGTCGGGCTCATAACCCGAAGGTCGTAGGTTCAAATCCTGCCCCCGCTACCAATGAATATACGGTACCCCATTTGGGGTATTTTTGTTTGGCCCCTTATGAATCTAAATAAGACTAAAAGATTTAAGGCAAAAATTAAAGTGTTGAATGGGGCTTTGGCCCTTTTTTTGTACGTGATGGATAGAGATGAATCAAGCACCCGCTAAAATATTAGAGTTGATTAGGCCCGCAGTTACTGGGCTTGGTTATGAGTTTGTTGGTGCGGAGTTTACCGGGCAAGGTAAGGCGGCGACTTTATTGGTTTATATCGATTCGGAAAAAGGAATTATGGTGGATGACTGTTCTAAAGTGAGTCATCAAATTAGCGGTATTATGGATGTTGAAGACCCAATAACAGGGCAATACAGGCTTGAAGTTTCATCGCCTGGTTTGGAACGTCCATTGTTTGAGTTGGCTCATTTTGAACGCTTTAAAGGATCAACAGTCAAATTGGAGTTGCGTCAATCAACACTTGAAGGGCAACGTCGGTTTACAGGCGAAATTCTAGAAGTGAAAGGTGAGACAGTGCACTTACATGTTGATGACGAGGAAATAGAAATTCCGTTTTCTCTCATAAAGAAAGCTAGGCTAGTAGTTAATTATTAAAAAATATTTCAGGGTTAAAGATGGCTAATAAAGAAATTTTAATGGTTGTAGACGTTGTTTCTAACGAAAAAGAAATTGATCGTAGTGTTCTTTTTGAAGCAATTGAAGCTGCTTTAGAGATGGCAACGAAAAAACTATACCGTGACGACATTGCAGTGCGTGTAGCTATTGATCGCGTGAGTGGGGATTATGAATCTTTCCGTCAATGGGAGGTTGTTGAAGCTGACCCTGAGTTTGAAAATGGTTTAGAAAACCCAGATGCTCAAATCCTACTGGAAGATGCACAGAAAAAAGACCCAACTTTAGAAGTGGGTAGCTTTATAGAAGAGCCAATTGAGTCGGCTGACTTTGGCCGAATTGGTGCGCAGGCTGCAAAGCAAGTGATTGTTCAAAAAGTTAGAGAAGCTGAACGAAGAAAAGTATACGAACTTTATAAAGATAAAGTGGGCGAGCTGGTCACAGGCGTTATTAAGCGTATTGAGCGTGGTAATGTGTTTGTAGACCTAGAAGGGACAGCGGATGCCATTATTCCACGTGAAGAAATGATTCCAAGGGAGCCCGTTAGAACAGGCGATAGGATTCGTGGTTACTTAAAGTCAGTAGAAGAAGTAACACGTGGTCCGCAGCTGACGGTTTCAAGAAGCGCACCAGAATTACTAACAGCGCTTTTTAAACTAGAAGTGCCTGAAGTAGGAGACGGTTTAATTGAAATTTTGGGGGCTGCGCGTGACCCAGGTTCAAGAGCAAAAATAGCCGTTCGTACACGAGACCAACGTCTAGACCCTGTGGGTGCCTGTGTTGGGATGCGTGGTTCACGAGTTCAAGCAGTATCAAATGAACTGGCAGGTGAACGTGTAGATATTATTCTTTGGGATGAAAACGAAGCGCAGTTCGTGATTAATGCGATGTCGCCAGCTGAAGTGGTTGCGATTGTCGTGGACGAAGATAAGCACAGCATGGATGTGTCAGTTAAAGACGATAGTCTCTCGCAGGCAATTGGTCGAGGTGGACAAAATGTTCGTTTGGCAAGTGAGTTAACTGGCTGGAAGCTTAATGTGATGAGCGAGACGCAAGCAGATGAGCAAAATTCATCAGAAGCAGATGGTTATGCTCAACAATTAATGCTTGATCTTGATGTTGATGAAGATGTTGCACTCATTTTAGTGCAAGAGGGTTACACCTCAATTGAAGAAATAAATTTCGCAGATTTAGATGATCTAACTGATATTGAAGAATTTGATGAAGATATTGCTGAAGAGCTGCAACAACGTGCTAAGGATGCTTACTTAATAAAAGCAATTGCTTCTGAAGAAGTCTTAGAAGAACATGAGCCAGCCAAAGACCTTCTTAATATGGAAGGGATGGATCGTGAGTTAGCCTTTAAATTAGCGAGCAAAGAAATTGTCACAATGGAAGATTTAGCTAATTTAGCAACCGATGAACTACTCGAAATAGCAAGTATTGATGAAGAGCGTGCGACAACATTAATTATGAAAGCACGTGAACCTTGGTTCGCTGAGTAAGCAATAAACTCTCTGGAGAAAGAAGTATGGCAGATATTACAGTTCAACATTTAGCAAAAGTAGTTGGTACCTCCGCTGAAAAGCTAGTGGAGCAACTAAAAGATGCTGGTGTAAAAGGTAAGACAATAACCTCAACGCTTAGTGAAGACGATAAAGTAAAATTACTCACATATCTTCGTGAGAGTCACGGGAAAGCTAAAAAAGACATCTCCGCACCAAAAAAGATGACTCTTAAACGTAAAACTACCGTCACAGAGCTGAAGCAAGCAAAAGGCCGTGGCGCAAGTTCGGTTAGTATCGAGGTTAGAAAAAAGAAAACACTTGGACGCTCCGCTGAAGAAATTGCGACGGGGTTGAGTTCTGATGAACTTGAAGAAGCAAAAAGAGCGGCCCAAGCACATCAAGACTTAGTGCAGGAACAAGGTGCCGCTCGTGAAAAAGAACAAGAAAGAGCGAGCAAAAAACAAGAAGCCTTAGATAAAATTGAAGCTGAAAAACAGGCTAAGTTAGCTGAAGAAAAAGCAATTTTAGAAGCTGAACAAGCTAAAGAAGCTGCAAAAAAAGCAGCGGCTGAAGCAGAAGAGGCGGCTAAGCGTGCTGAGTTAGAAGCAAAGCAAAAACCAGAGCCGCAGCCAGAACCAGAACCAAAAAGTGAGCCAGTTGAGGAGCCTAAGATTAAAATAGCCTCACCTGAGATTATGGCCAGAGTGAAGGCAGAAGCTGACGCTAAAAAAGCAAAAGAACTGGGCCGCAAGACAGACAAGAAGAAGGCGGGCTCTAAGTTCGGTGGAGGCATCTTGCACGTAGACAAGAAACCACGTCGAAATAAAAAGAAAGGTGGCGGTAAGACACGTGATATACGACTAGAATCCGATGGTAAGCACGGCTTTGAAGTACCAACAAAAAGTATTGTTTATAGTGTAGAAATTCCTGAAAGCATTATTGTCTCTGACCTTGCTCAGCGCATGAATGTGAAAGCAGGAGAAGTTATTAAAACATTGATGGGCTTAGGCACTATGGCTACCATCAATCAACCATTAGACCAGGAAACAGCGGTAATTGTCGTTGAAGAAATGGGTCATAAGGTTGTTTTACGCAGCGATGAAGACATCCAAGCTGAGTTATTAGCAGATGTCATAGAAAAAGACGGTAAAGAAGAGCCGCGTGGCCCAGTTGTGACGATTATGGGGCACGTAGATCATGGTAAAACATCGCTATTAGATTATATTCGCGAAAGTCGTGTAGCAGCGGGTGAATCAGGTGGTATTACTCAGCATATTGGTGCTTATCGAGTTAAACAAGGCGATAGCATGGTGACTTTCATTGATACACCTGGGCATGCCGCGTTTACTGCAATGCGTGCACGGGGTGCGCAAATAACCGATTTAGTTATTTTAGTGGTTGCTGCCGATGATGGAGTGATGCCGCAAACAAAAGAAGCCGTTGAGCATGCGCGAGCAGCGGGTGTCCCGATGATTGTTGCTGTTAATAAGATGGACAAAGAAGGGGCGCAGCCTGATCGAGTAAGGAATGAGTTGTCTCAACTTGAGGTGACACCTGAAGATTGGGGTGGTGATACGCAATTTGTTAATATTTCAGCATTAAAAGGCGACGGTGTTGATGAGTTACTTGAAGCAATTGCGCTACAAGCTGAATTATTAGAGTTGTCTGCACCAGTTGATGTGGCGGCTACAGGCGTTGTAATTGAGTCACGACTAGATAAGGGCCGAGGCCCAGTGGCAACTATTCTTGTGCAAAAAGGCACCTTGAATATGGGGGACTATCTAGTTGCCGGTGAGGCGCATGGTCGAGTTAAGGCGATGTTTGATGAACATGCTAAAGCAGTGAAATCAGCAACGCCAGCGGTACCTGTTGAAGTGCTGGGTCTTTCAAGTGCAACTGAAGCTGGCGTTGAAGTATATGCTGCACCAAGCGAGCGAAAAGCACGTGAAATTGCGGAATTCCGCCAAAATAAATCGAAACAAGCAAGGCAAGCAAAACAGCAAGCGGCGAAACTAGAGCAAGCATTCTCACAAATGGAAGATGGGGATAGCGCTACACTTAATGTACTACTTAAAACAGATGTACATGGCAGTTTAGAGGCACTTAAATCATCACTAACAAATCTTTCAACAGATGAAGTGAAGGTTTCAATTGTGGCCGCAGGTGTTGGCGGTATTAATGAAAGTGATGTTAACCTTGCTGCTGCGTCAGATGCGTTAATTATCGGCTTCAATACACGTGCCGATGCAAGTGCAAGGCGTATGATTGAAAACCGAGGTGTATCGGTTCGTTATTATAGTATTATTTATGATGTGATTGATGATGTACGTGATGCATTGTCAGGCCTATTAGCTCCAGACATTAAAGAGCAAATTGTGGGGATTGCAAACGTACGAGACGTATTTAAATCACCTAAATTAGGCGCAATTGCAGGCTGTATGGTGACAGAAGGTTACGTTAAGAGGGATTTACCTATTCGTGTGTTACGTGACAATGTTGTTATCTATGAAGGACAGCTTGAGTCATTAAGGCGCTTTAAAGATGATGTTCAGGAAGTTAAGTCGGGTATGGAATGTGGTATTGGTGTGAAAAACTACAATGACGTACAAGATGGCGATCAAATTGAAGTTTTTGAGCGCATAGAAGTTAAACGCAAATTATAAGCAGTGATTAATGCCTAGAGAGTTTTTACGTTTCCAACGAGTTTCACGTCAACTTCAACGAGAGTTGGCTGAAATTATTCAGCGTGACTTGAGAGACCCTGACGTTGGCTTTGTCACCGTTAGTGATGTTGAAGTCACGAAAGATTTAGCGGTCGCCAAAGTTTTTGTCAGCGTGTTAACAACGCAAGAAGCAGAAGATAAGCAGTCTAGTGTTGCGGCTTTAAATCGTGCGTCAAACTACATCCACGGTATCGTTTCAAAGCGGATGCGCATGCGGATGGTGCCAGAATTACGTTTTTTTCTAGATGAGTCTATCGAACAAGGTATTAAAATGGATGCGCTGCTGAAAGCAACAAACCCAGATAACGAGAAATAACGAGTGTCAGAACGAAAAAAGAAAGGCCGTGATATCAGCGGTATTCTAATTTTAGATAAGCCACTTCATATTTCATCCAGTCGCGCCGTTCAAATTATTAAACGTCTATATGGGGCAAAAAAAGTAGGGCATACCGGCAGTTTAGACCCGCTTGCATCTGGTGTACTTCCGATATGCTTAGGCCATGCAACAAAAGTGTCGCAATATTTATTGGCATCAGATAAAACCTATCAATTTACAATGAGATTGGGGCAAACCACCACTACAGGTGATGTTGAGGGTGAGGTCCTAGCCGAGCGCCCTGTGCCATCTATAAATAAAAATGATCTCAATTTAATCTTGGAAACATTTAGCGGAAAGATTAAACAAATCCCTCCAATGTATTCGGCGCTTAAACATAACGGTCGGCGGTTGTATGACATAGCACGCGCAGGGCAGGTAGTGCCGCGGCCAGCTCGTGAGGTGACGATTAATTCATTGAGCTTGCTGTCACAATCCGAAGAAACCCTAACGTTTGAAGTGTCGTGTACTAAAGGTACGTATGTTCGCACTTTGGCAGAAGATATTGGTAAGCAGTTAGGGTGTGGGGCTCACGTGACCTTTTTAAGGCGCCTTAAAACTGGTCCGTTTGACCTTAATGATGCGGTTACCATAGAGCAATTAGAGGCTGATAAAGGTGATTTGGCTAGTTTAGATTGCCAGTTGAATAGTCTAGATTTGGCGCTTCAACAATACCCTATCATCAACTGTAATGATAAAGCGGTGAGTGATTTATGTTTGGGTCGGCAAATATACGTCGACGGTCTAGAAAATACCCCTATTATTCGTTTAAATGACCCAAAGGGAAATATTTTTGGCCTTGGTAAGTGGAGTGAGGGTAACTATTTGGCGCCTATCAGGATTTTTGCATAATAAGCTTGCTTAAGCATTTGTCTTAAAGCTTGTTAGCATACATTACGAAGAGTACAATGAACTGTTACTTAAGATTAATATAATAGAAAGTGGAGTAAGAAATATGTCGTTCGGTACAGAACAAAAGCAAGAAATTGTTAAAGAATATGCGTTATCAGAAGGTGATACAGGATCTCCAGAGGTTCAAGTTGCTTTGTTAACGGGGAGAATCAATCATTTGACACCGCATTTTTCTGAGAACAAAAAAGATCACCATTCACGTCAAGGTTTATTAAGAATTATTAACCGTCGCCGTAAGTTATTAGACTATTTAAAAGGCAAAGACGTAGAACGTTACCGTGCATTGATTGCGCGTTTAGGATTGAGAAAGTAAAAGATAAATAATAGGTAGGCATAAATAGTGAATTCAGTAAAAAAAGAGTTTCAATTCGGTCATCAGACTGTATCTTTTGAAACAGGTGAGATTGCACGTCAAGCAGACGGAGCAGTACTAGTAGAAATAGACGGTACGATTGTTTTAGTAACAGCAGTAGGTAAACGTGAAGGGGGAGAAAATAATTCATTCTTTCCGCTTACCGTAAACTATCAAGAAAAAACATATGCTGCTGGTAAAATACCGGGTGGTTTTTTTAAGAGAGAAGGGCGACCAAGTGAGAAAGAAACTCTAACTTCTCGTCTTATCGACCGTCCTATTCGTCCACTGTTTCCAAAAGGATACAAAAACGAAACTCAGGTTATTGCGACTGTTATTTCACTAAACCCAGAAGTTGATCCAGATATTCCTGCCTTATTAGGTGCATCAGCTGCATTGGCTATTTCAGGTCTACCGTTTGAAGGTCCAATTGGTGCTGCACGAGTAGGTTATATAAATGGTGAATATGCATTAAACCCATCAAAAAATGCTTTGGCTGAGTCTAAATTAGATTTAGTTGTTGCAGGTACTGAAGATGCTGTTTTAATGGTTGAATCAGAAGCTGATTGTTTGCCTGAAGATATTATGTTGGGCGCCGTGACCTTTGGCCACGAACAAATGCAGGCGGCTATTCAGGCCATTAATGAGCTAGCTGAACAGGTGGGTAAGCCACGTATGGAATGGGTTGCACCCGAAAAAGATCAAACGTTACTTGAAAAAGTGGCTGATCTTGCAACAGCTGGCATTGCAGATGCGTATACGATTCTTGTTAAACTTGATCGTCAAGTTAAATTACAAGAGCTACGTACAAGTGTATTAGCCCAACTTGAAGACGAAGACCCTGAAGAAGTAAAAGAAATCTTCTCTTCTCTAGAAAAGAAACATGTTCGTGAGTTAGTACTATCGACTAAAAAACGTATTGATGGACGTGATTTGTCAACTGTTCGTCCTATCCATGTGCGTACAGGGGTTTTACCTCGTGCACACGGTTCGGCACTATTTACTCGGGGTGAAACGCAGGCATTGGTTGTTGCAACGTTAGGCACAGACCGTGATGCACAAATGATTGATGCAGTAGAAGGTGAGTACCGTGATCACTTCATGTTGCACTATAACTTCCCTCCATATTGTGTTGGTGAAACAGGCTTTGTTGGCTCACCAAAAAGACGTGAAATTGGTCATGGTCGTTTAGCAAAACGTGGTATTCAAGCGGTTCTACCAAGCCAAGAAGATTTCTCTTATGTACTACGTGTTGTAGCCGAAGTGACAGAATCAAATGGTTCAAGCTCAATGGCGAGCACATGTGGTACTAGTTTGGCGCTAATGGATGCAGGTGTGCCGATTAAATCACCTGTTGCTGGTATCGCGATGGGCCTTATCAAAGAAGGTGATGAATTTGCGGTCTTGTCTGACATTTTGGGCGATGAAGATCACTTAGGTGATATGGACTTTAAAGTCTCTGGTACAGATTCTGGTGTGACTGCACTTCAAATGGATATCAAAATCCAAGGGATTACGCATGAAATCATGTCTAATGCGTTGGAGCAAGCAAAGGCAGGCCGCTTGCATATCTTAGAAAAAATGAATTCTGATCTTTCACAAGCACGCGAAGAGATGTCTGATTTTGCTCCGCGCATCCTTACACTTAAGATTGACCCAGCAAAAATTCGTGATGTTATTGGTAAAGGTGGTGTCACTATTCGGGCAATTACCGAAGAAACAGGCGCATCTATTGATATTACTGATGAAGGCATCGTAAAAGTTGCTTCAGTTGATCGTGAAGCTGGCGAAAAAGCGTTAAAACGCATAGAAGATATTACTGCAGAAGTTGAAGTGGGCAAAATTTACGAAGGTAAAGTTGTTCGTTTAATGGACTTTGGTGCATTTGTATCGATCTTGCCAGGCAAAGATGGCCTTGTGCATATTTCACAAATTTCTGAAGAGCGTGTTGAGAAGGTTAGTGACAAGCTTTCTGAAGGTGATGTTGTTAATGTGAAAGTTCTTGAGGTTGATCGCCAAGGACGTGTTAGATTAAGCATGAAGGAAATAGATTAACGACTCATCAGTTCACGGTTAATAACTATGGCTAATTCTCGAATCATAAAAAAGTACCCTAATCGTCGTTTGTATGACACGGAGATTAGTAAGTATGTAACGCTTAATGATGTGCGTCAGCTTATTATTGAACGGGAACCTGTTAAAGTTGTTGATGCGAAATCAAAAGAAGATTTAACTCGAAGCGTATTATTGCAAATCATTCTTGAGCAAGAAGAGGATGGTGAGCCGATAATGAGTGCTGAAATGTTAGAGCAATTGATTCGTTTTTATGGTGATCCATTTCAACATAATTTTGCAAGTTACCTTGAAAACTCGGTGAAGTTAATCGCCGAGCAAAGAGCCAAGGTAAGGAGCAAACTGGAGCAAGCAGCTGATCCTTTTGCAATGATGACCTCATTAGCAAATAGAAATATGGAAGTTTTTAAAGAAATGCAAGAAGGGCTGTTCAAAAGTGTGATGCCTGCTAAAGCCAGCAAAAAGAAATAAGCAGTTAATAGCTAAAAGAAAAAACCTCGTTTACGAGGTTTTTTTTGGCTGTTCATTTAGTATAAAAATACCCTGTAGGGTTAATTTAAAATGAATATGGCTGCCCTTAAGTTGAATAAATAAGTAAACTGATTGTTATGGAAGGTAAGGACAAATTAACGACTTTTGATAGCGAGCATTTTCTAAAAACATTGACCCAAAAACCGGGTGTTTATCAAATGCTCGATCATCGTGGTGTGTGTATTTATGTAGGTAAAGCGAAAAACCTAAAAAAAAGGGTGTCGAGTTACTTTAATAAAACAGATAAAGACGCTAAGAAAAAACTGATGTTGTCTTATGTGCAACAGATCGAGATAGTTGTTACGCATACTGAAGGTGAGGCGCTGCTGTTAGAAAATCAACTCATCAAAAAATTGAAGCCTAGATATAATATTTGTTTAAGGGATGATAAAAGTTACCCTTATATTTATTTATCAACACATCAAGAGTTTCCCAAACTTACATTCCATCGGGGTGCTAAAAAAAAGCAAGGGCAGTATTTTGGTCCCTACCCCAGTGCAGGCGCGGTTCGCGACAGCTTACACGTCTTGCAGAAGCTTTTCCCCGTTAGGCAATGTGATGACAGTTTTTTTAAAAATAGGTCTAGACCGTGCCTACAGCATCAAATTAAACGTTGCACAGCCCCTTGCGTTGGCCTTATTAGCCAGCAAGATTATCATGATGATGTGGCTCACACGGTGTTATTTCTTGAGGGCAAAAATAGCAAACTAATCAGTGATCTAGTTAAGAAAATGGAAAGTGCAGCAAATGAGTTGAATTTCGAAAAAGCAGCTCAATTCCGTGATCAAATTGCTCAGTTAAGAAAGGTGATGGAGCGCCAATATGTTAGTGGTAATGATGGGGACCTTGACGTGGTTGCGTGTGAAATACAGCAGCATGTTGCTTGTGTTCAAGTGTTTTTCATACGAAAAGGTCAACATTTAGGCAATCGTACGTTTTATCCTAAAATTCCGCAGGGAAAAACAGAGCAAGAGGTGTTAAATGCTTTCTTGCTGCAGTTTTATTTAGATAAAAAATTACCTAAGGCGGTTATTTTGAGTCATGCCTTGCTTGAAGCAGAATTAATCCAACAAGTATTCAATGAGAAAGCAGAGAGGAAAGTAAGTCTAGTTACTAACCCCAGAGGGGAAAGGGCGCGTTGGCTGAAGATGGCGAAAAGTAACGCTATAACGGCCTTAACTCAGCGCCTAGAAAGTAGAGAAAATACAAGGGATAGACTCAGTAAATTATCAATGCTATTAGGCGTTGAGAAAGGTATTGCGCGTATGGAATGTTTTGATATTAGTCATCTGCAGGGGGATCAAACCGTTGCTTCATGTGTTGTTTTAAATGAGGAGGGCCCTTTGAAATCAGATTATCGTCGCTTCAATATCACCGGAGTTACGCCGGGTGATGACTATGCTGCACTGTCTCAGGCAGTATCACGTCGCTTCCTTCGTGCCAAAAAAAATGAACATGTAGTGCCCGATTTGCTGATAATTGATGGTGGGAAAGGCCAAGTTAATGCTGTTTTAAAAGCACTAAACGATATTGATAGCCCTGAAGTGTTTGTTATCGGCATCTCAAAAGGTAGTGATAGAAAAGTTGGGATGGAAAAAATTTATCGTGCAAAGGACGGTAAGGTGCTTATTTTTCCAGCAGATGAACCGGCCTTATTGGTTGTTCAGCAAATTAGAGACGAGGCGCACCGTTTCGCTATTAGTGGCCATCGTCAACAGCGTGGTAAAGAGAAGAAAAAGTCGACCCTAGAGCAAATTGATGGCTTAGGTCCGAAACGTAGGCGCCAATTACTTAAACAGTTTGGAGGCTTGCGTGAAATTCAATCTGCTGGGGTGGATGACCTTTGTACGGTTGAGGGGATCAGTAAATCATTAGCGCAAAGAGTGTATAACTTCTATCATGACGGACCAGCTGGATAAAGTGGTACTATATGTGGCTACATCAATACTTTTTAGTTGAATGATTCTTAATATTCCAACCATTTTGACCTTATTCCGTATTGCCTCTATACCGGTAATAATGGTGATTTTTTACTTGCCAATTGAAGAGCCTAGATTGTGGTGTGCGCTAATATTTATAGTGGCATCCATCACAGATTGGTTTGATGGGTTTTTAGCCAGAAAGTTGAATTTGCAGACCGCGTTTGGTGAGTTTCTCGACCCTGTGGCTGATAAGTTAATGGTGGTGGTTGTATTGGTGCTTATTGTGCAAGCCGATCCAGCTATTTATATCGCAATACCAGTCGCCATCATTATAGGTCGCGAAATTTCAGTGGCATCATTACGTGAGTGGATGGCAGAGGTTGGGCAACGCTCTGTTGTAAAGGTTTCATGGATTGGAAAGTATAAAACAGGGTTCCAAATGGTTTCGATTGTGTGTTTGTTATTTAACGCAGACCTTTATGGGATTCCGGTTCGGATGTTAGGAGTGGTGTTGATTTATATCTCTGTAGTGCTGACGCTTTGGTCAATGTGGCAATATATTCAGCTTGCTTTACCCCAATTTAGAAAATAGTAGGGATTCTGACTTGACAGAGTTGCTACGAAAGATAGAATACACGGCCTCAAAGCGGGAATAGCTCAGTGGTAGAGCACAACCTTGCCAAGGTTGGGGTCGCGAGTTCGAATCTCGTTTCCCGCTCCAAATTTTAAGCCGTGATACCACCACGGTTTTATCAATAAAGTCCTCTCTGGCTGAGTGGCAGAGTGGTTATGCAGCGGCCTGCAAAGCCGTGTACAGCGGTTCGATTCCGCTCTCAGCCTCCATGTCGGAATTAAAACAGAACGGTGTCTCTAAAAGGTTACTCGTATTTCAATTACAATACCAAAGCTAAGCGGTTTTTGATGATGATGTTTTGCATTAAGTTCAAACTAGCTGGAATACACTCAGCTAGTCATTGCTGAATTTTCGTGCTCTAAACAGTTAGAAGGGCTTTAAAATGTCGTATAATCAGGCATCTTTAAATTACCCTATCAATGCACGGAGAGAGAATGACTGTCAAAAAGTCCAAAATTATTTATACGTTAACGGATGAAGCGCCTTTATTAGCGACTGCTTCATTTCTTCCTATTGTTGAAGCGTTCGCAGGAGCAGCTGGCATTGACGTTGAGGTGAGTGATATCTCGTTAGCGTCTAGAGTGCTTGCTACGTTTGCTGATCAGCTACCTGATGATCAAAAGGTCCCCGATGCATTGTCTGAATTAGGACGTTTAACGCAAAATCCCGAGACGAACATTATCAAATTACCGAATATCAGTGCATCGGTTCCTCAGTTAAAAGCAATTATTAATGAATTGCAGGGAAAGGGTTTTGATATTCCAAATTATCCAGAAGATCCTCAAACTGATGAGGAAAAAGCTCTTCAACAAAAGTACGGTAAAGTGTTAGGAAGTGCGGTTAACCCGGTACTACGCGAGGGTAACTCTGATCGTCGCGCACCTAAGGCAGTTAAAGAATATGCCAAGAAAAACCCACACTCTATGGGTAAGTGGAGTCAGGCGTCTAGAACACACGTTTCTCATATGCGCTCAGGTGACTTTTATTCTAGTGAGAAAAGCTTAACGCTGGACAAAGCATGCAAGGTGAACATTGAATTTGTTGCTAAGAATGGTGAAGTCACCGTATTAAAGAAGGGTTTAGCGCTACAAGAAGGTGAAATCATAGACAGTATGTTTATGAGCAAGAAGCAATTGTGTGCGTATCTAGAAGATGAAATGAACGACGCGAAAGAAACCGGTGTGATGTTTTCATTTCATGTAAAAGCGACCATGATGAAAGTGTCTCATCCTATTGTTTTTGGACACGCGGTAAAAGTGTATTACAAAGACTTGTTTGAAAAACATGGCAAGCTGTTTGATGAATTAGGTGTTAACCCTAATGATGGTTTGAGCAGTGTTTATGAACATATTGAGAAGCTACCTGCATCGATTAAAGAAGAAATTCTTAGTGATATGCATGCCTGTTACGAAAAGCGCCCAGAGCTTGCTATGGTGGATTCCGCTAAAGGGATTTCTAACCTACATACGCCTAATGAGGTGATTGTTGATGCATCAATGCCTGCAATGATTCGCGCAGGCGGCAAAATGTGGGGCCCTGACGGTAAAATGAAAGACACGAAAGCAGTGATGCCGGAGAGTACTTTCGCTCGAATTTATCAAGAAATAATCAATTTTTGTAAAACGCATGGTGAGTTTGACCCAACCACAATGGGAACAGTCCCTAATGTTGGCCTAATGGCTCAAAAAGCTGAAGAATATGGTTCCCATGATAAAACCTTTGAGATGAAGGCGGATGGCAGCACCCGTATTGTTGATGAAGAAGGCAATGTCTTACTTGAAATGGATGTTGAAGAAGGTGATATATGGAGAATGTGCCAAGTTAAAGATGCACCTATTCAAGACTGGGTGAAATTGGCTGTGAAGCGCGCACGTTTATCAAATACGCCGGCTGTTTTTTGGTTAGATAAGTACCGTCCGCACGAAAATGAATTGATTAAAAAAGTTGAAAAATACCTTAAAGATCATGATCTAACCGGCGTAGATATTAAAATTAAGTCGCAAACAAGGGCGATGCGTTACACACTTGAGCGTATTTTACGTGGTAAAGATACAATTTCTGTGACGGGTAATATTTTGCGTGATTACTTAACCGATCTATTTCCGATTCTTGAGTTAGGGACGAGTGCAAAGATGTTGTCTATCGTGCCGCTTATGGCAGGCGGTGGTTTATTTGAAACGGGTGCAGGTGGTTCAGCGCCTAAGCATGTTAAACAATTGATAGAAGAAAATCATTTACGTTGGGATTCGCTAGGTGAGTTTTTAGCTCTGTGCGCCTCACTTGAGCATACAGCGATATCAGATGACAATGCGAAGGCAGCTGTGTTGGCAAAAACATTAGATGAAGCAACGGCTAAATTACTCGATACTGGCAAATCGCCGTCACGTAAAACGGGGGAGCTTGATAACCGTGGTAGTCACTTTTACCTTGCGTTGTATTGGGCACAGGCACTTGCTGAACAGACAGAAGATGAAGCCTTACAAGCTCATTTTCAGCCATTAGCAGCATCACTAACTGAGAATGAAGAGAAAATTGTTGGTACATTAACTACAGAGCAGTGGCATGCAGTAGACATTGGTGGTTATTACAAGCCAGATGTTGATAAAGTGCGTGAGGTTATGAGGCCTTCAGAGATATTTAATGAGGCGCTTGCTTCATTGAAATAACAACTTAAGTAGTTAATATTGAGTTGAACCTGGCGCCTAATTCAATAGGTGCCAGGTTTTTTTGTATCTGGGGTATGTTGCTTTCTAAGCTATAACGTTTGAGTGTTTTTTCTAGCAACCTCAATCAGCTCTGCATAAGATTTTCCTTGCTTAGGATACTCGGCAAGGCCCACTTTAGTGTTTAGTTTGATAGAAGAGCCGTCCATTAACGTGATCGGTTGTGCGAGTTCTATTTTGAGCTTTTCAATTAAGATCGGCGTATGTTTTTCACTGGTTTCAATAGTTAGGTTAGCGAAGTTCATTTCACCTAAATGGGCGTAAATATCTGAATCACGGGCTTTAGAGAGTAATCGCTTTGCAATGGCTTTAAGGGCGAGGTCATTTTGTTGGCCATTGATCTCGCTAACACTCGTATCAAAAGTAATAAAAAGCATAAGGGCGTTAGCATGAGTACGGGTACAAAATTCTAGTAGTTGTTCTGTTTGCTCTGAAAAAGTCGCAGCATCGGGCAAGCCAGTAATAGAGCAACGACTTTCTGGTTGATCAAGGGTCATAAGTTAAGTTCCAAATATAAATACATTAATGATGGCAGGATATTGAGAATTTACTAGATGGGAAAGAAAAAATAATGAGTGATTAACTGAGTCAAATTGACGCAAGGACTCTTCGTTAATAGATTTAGCTGTTAAAGTAAGAAGCGCTTATTTTTTTAAATATTTTAATGATTACTTTGTCGGCCAATACAACAACCTCAGCACCTGGTGAGAACCTAAAGCGTTTATTATCGTTACGAGCACTGAATATAAGCGGGCAATTGATTGCTATTTTAACAACGATTTACTATTTAGAAATGGCATTGCCAGTTAAACCGTTAGCGGCGATATTAGTAGGTCAAGTTATTTGGAGTGTATCGACTCTTTTTTTATTAAAGGATTCATCAAGAATTACAGATGAGGCATTTTTCTACCAATTGATTAGTGATGTGGTTGCGCTAACCGGTATTTTGTATTTCACAGGCGGTGCGACAAACCCCTTTGCTTGGTTTTTATTAGTCCCCCACAGTATTGCGGCAACACTGTTATCACAACGTTATGTTTGGCTAATGGCATTATTGACATCACTATCGTATAGCTTAATTGTGTTTTATTATCAGCCACTTGTTCACATTAATAACCCCGTGGAAGTGGAAGCAGGTGGGCATTTTAAAGACCATGTGATCGGTATGTGGATAGGGTTTTTATTGTCTATATTCTTACTGGCTTATTTTGTAGCAGGGATGGCACAATCATTACGTAAGAGAAACGAGCTGTTATCGACTATGAAGGAACGCATGTTTCGAGATGAGCGTTTAATTGCGCTGGGGACCTTAGCGACAGGCGCTGCTCATGAGCTTGGAACGCCATTAGGGACAATGGACGTGTTGGCACATGAGCTTGAGCTTGATTTTCAGGCAGCGGGAGATAAGGCTGCGAGCTCTAAGTTATCGATTCTTCAAGGACAAATCAAACGTTGTAAAAAGGTTCTGTCGACGATTACTGAAAGAGCAACGTCTGAAAAATATGACTCTGGGCAATTATTAGAGATTGATGAATACTTGGCTAATGTTGTTGCCCAATGGCGAATATCTAATTTAAATGTGCCTTTAATTGAAAAGGTTAAAGGAGTTGGGCACGCCCCAAAGTTGATAACCGATCTTGCATTAACGCGTGCATTAATCAATGTGTTAGACAATGCAGCAAGAGTCTCCCCAGAGTATGTGAAACTTGTATTGAGCTGGACTGATAGCAATATACATATTCGTATTGAAGATAGAGGCTGCGGAATAGATGAAGCGCAATTACTTAAATTAGGCAAACATATGATGAGTTCTAAAGACAAAGGGTTAGGTCTTGGTGTTTATATTACGCAGGCAACTCTAGAACGATTAGGAGGGAGTATTAAATGGGAAAATCACCAGCCAAAGGGTGTTTGTGTGAGTATTTGTATTCCCGTAATAGCATAGGCAAAGAGCATGGAAGACACTCATAAACGAATGCTGATTATTGATGATGACGAAGTTTACTGTTCAGTATTATGTGATGCCTTTACGCGTCGTGGTTTTGAGGTGGCATCGGCACAGACAAAAGAGCAAGCTATTCATAAGGCAGAGGTGTTTAAACCACATATGGCAGTAGTGGATTTGCGGTTAGAGCACGGTTCTGGTTTGCAACTGATTCGACGCTTGAAAGATAAAGACGCGGCCATAAGCATAGTGATGTTAACGGGCTATGCAAGTATTGCGACAGCAGTAGAAGCGGTTAAATTGGGTGCTATTCAGTATATTACTAAACCGGCAAATGCGGATGAGATTCTAGCGGCCTTTGCGCAAGAAAAGGCAGACTCTGATGTCGCACCATCTGATAAACCGCTTTCTGTTAAACGCGTTGAGTGGGAGCATATGCAGAAAATTTTATTGGACTGTGATGGGAATATTTCGGAAGCAGCAAGGCGACTTAATATGCATCGGCGAACCTTGCAGCGTAAATTAGCAAAGCGGCCAGTTAGGCATTAGCGTGCTGTAGCTTAAATTTTGTAATAAGAGGGAGTTTGGTGAGTTCTTCATGCGCAATAATGCAGAATTGGGCCAAGGTATACTTCTACTCTCCGGTAAATTAGCATTTAAAGGAAGTTCTTACTAAGCATATTTAGCATAACGAGGCTTCCTGGTTTAAAAATAATGAATAAACTTTATTCTCCCTTCTTGATTGATCGCACACAATGATGGACAATCCCCACCCTGATTGAAAGCAACGAACAATGGTGACTCATGTTGGTCCCCTCGCAATGTGAAGTCGTGAACTCCGCCAGGCCCGGAAGGGAGCAACGGTAGCGATGGAGTCATGTGCCGGGGTGCGGCTGGCATGGGTTACCACCCATTTTTTAGAGGCTTCTTTAGTTTTAGCTTAAAGGGCTAAAAATTCGCACAATCCCATTGCCTTTGTTACCCTATAAAAACTTATGAGTTATAAAGTCTTTGCAAGAAAATGGCGCCCGTTAAATTTTGCTCAAGTGGTTGGGCAAGAGCATATCGTGCGTGCCTTGGTCAATGGCTTAGAAAATGACCGCTTGCATCATGCCTATCTCTTCACAGGAACACGCGGAGTAGGGAAAACAACAATTGCCCGCGTATTAGCTAAAGCATTAAATTGCCCTAATCTTACTAATGCAGAGCCTTGTGGCGAGTGTGAAACTTGCCTAGAAGTCGATCAAGGTTGTTACCCCGATTTAATTGAAGTTGATGCGGCGTCTAGAACCGGTGTCGATGACACGCGAGACCTGTTAGAAAACGTTCAATATATGCCGAGTCGCGGTAAATATAAAGTTTACCTGATCGATGAAGTGCATATGTTTTCCAAAAGTAGTTTTAACGCGCTGCTTAAAACATTAGAAGAGCCGCCTGCTCATGTTAAGTTTCTTTTAGCAACGACAGATCCACAAAAAATGCCAGTGACCGTTTTATCTCGTTGCTTGCAGTTTAACCTGAAGCGCTTATCGCCAGATCAAATTGAAGGTCAATTTAAGCTAATTCTTGAAAGCGAAGGCATTGCATATCAACAACAAGCAACTGAGTTATTGGCACGTGCAGCTGACGGAAGTATGCGTGATGGTCTTAGTTTATTAGATCAGGCGATTGTTCACGGCAACGGTGAGCTGAATGAAGCTGATGTAATTGATATGCTGGGTAGCGTTGCACGCGAACCGGTATTAGATTTACTAAAGGCATTATTAACTCAGCAAGGATCAGAAGTGCTAGCTAGCATTCAAACACTGGATGAATTTGCCCCAGACTATGCAGAAGTGTTGCAGTCGTTATTGATTCACCTGCATCAAATAGCAGTCTGTCAAATAGTTGGAACTGACGCAGAAGATAAAGCGTTGGCCATGTTGGCCCAGCAGTTAAGCAAAGAAGATGTGCAGCTGTATTATCAAATAGCACTGATGGGCCAAAAAGACTTGCCGTTGGCACCTACGCCAAAAGTTGGGTTTGAAATGGTGTTATTGAGGATGCTAGCCTTTGCACCGGTTGATATTGCTAATGGGGGTGATAAACCCATCGCACAAGCTAGCCTTAAGCCAAAGCCACCAGTGGCGGCTCAAAAATTAACAGAAGTAGCAGCGGTGCCAAAAAAGGTCACAGTAGAGGACAGCAAAGAGACGGGCAAAGCTAAAAAAGCCCCTAAACTGATTATTCCTGAAAAAAAAACACCTGAAAATATAGCGCCAGTAACAAAGCGTCCGGTAGAACCGGTTTCTGTCGCTAAAAAAGCAGCCCCCACGGCTCTTATACAACCTGTTGAAACAGTAAAACCAGCTGCTAATGTAGATCTGCCTTGGCATGAGTTGGTGCCAACATTAGGCTTGGATCCCATGACACTTCAGTTAGCGAATAATGCAACATTGGTGAAACTGGACGAGCACGTCTGTGAGTTGATGTTAATGGGCGGGCATGTTTCTCTAAATAAAAAATCAGAGCTAAACTTAGAACAGGCATTGTCTGATTATTATGGGCGCAAGTTGCAGCTTCAGCTCACCGAAGGGGCTAAAGACATTGTTACACCGAATAGTATTGCTAATGATAAAGTGGCTGAAAGGCAACGTCAGGCAGAGCAAGAAGTAAGAAACAACCCCGCAGTAAAGAAAATAATGGAGTTGTTTGACGCTACTATTATAGAGGGCTCAATTAAGCCAATAGATTAACCACGGTATAGTACGGAGAAAGAAATGAAGAACCAATTAGGCGACTTAATGCAACAAGCGCAAAAAATGCAAGAAAAGATGCAAGAGGCGCAACAAAAGCTGGCAGAACTTGAAGTGACGGGCGAGTCCGGAGCAGGTCTTGTTAAGGTCGTACTGACAGGAAAACACGAAGCCAAAAGGTTATCGATAGACCCAAGTTTGATCGCTGATAATGACCAAGAAATGCTCGAAGATCTAATTGTCTCAGCAATTAATGATGCGGTGCGTAAAGTTGAAAGTGAAAATAAAGAGAGTATGGCGGGGATGACCGCAGGCATTCCACTACCTCCTGGCTTCAAATTACCTTTTTAAATGCAATCTGAACCCATTCTTCAAGACCTTATTCAGGCATTGCGCTGTTTACCGGGTGTCGGTCAAAAGTCGGCCCAACGAATGGCGTTTCATCTACTAGAACGTGACCGTCAGGGCGCCTTTAAATTGGCGCAAAGCCTTGCAGAAGCGGTGGATAAAATTGGACACTGTTCGGTTTGTCAAACGTTGTCGTCTGCTGATATTTGCGGATTATGTTCAGATGATCGCCGTGATCAACAGTTATTATGTATTGTGGAAACACCTGCTGATGTGATGGCGATAGACGGTGCAACCTCTTTTAAAGGGGTGTATTTTGTGTTGAACGGCCGCTTGTCTCCGCTCGATGGCTTGGGACCAGCGGACATCGGTTTGGATAAATTGGTTGATAGACTGAAAATGGGCGTCATTAAAGAAATTATTTTGGCGACTAATCCAACGGTTGAAGGTGAAGCAACAGCGCATTATATTAGTGAGATGGCAAAAAAATACTCCGTTAGGGCTACGCGTATAGCGCACGGTGTGCCTTTTGGCGGCGAGTTGGAATATATTGATAGTGGTACGTTGTCTCACGCGTTTAGTGGACGTAGTGAAGTTTAAAGGAGCAATAAATGACGGATTGTTTATTCTGTAAGATGGTGAATGGTGAAATAACACCGGATGTTGTGTATGAAACCGAGTCTGTTTTAGCGTTTAGAGATATTAATCCGCGAGCACCAACGCATATATTAGTTATTCCTAAAAAGCATATCCCGACATTGGCAGATATGGGCGAGGAGGACACTTTGTTAATGGGTGAAATTATGCAGGCGGCTAAAAAAGTGGCTGAGATGGAGGGGTTGTCGGAGTCAGGTTATCGAACCGTGTTTAACTGTAAACAAGATGCTGGCCAAGAGGTCTACCATATTCACCTGCATGTGCTAGGTGGAAGAGCAATGCAGTGGCCTCCAGGCTAGTAAGCAAGTTTATCGCGTAATTTTAAATATCGTAAATAGCGTTTTTTTGAAACATCACCTGTTTCAACGGCATCTTTAACGGCACATTTGGGCTCTTTTAGGTGCAGACAGTTTGAGTACTTACAATGCTCTGCTAAGTGCTTGATTTCTCGATAGCCATAAGCCAAATTTTGTTCGGTAATGTGCGCTAAACCAAAAATATTAACACCCGGGCTATCAATAATGTCACCACCCTCAGGTAGTTTGTACAAAGTGGATGAGGTGGTTGTGTGTTTGCCCAAGCCTGATGCCGTGGAAAGAGCTTTTGTTTGAAGGTCTAGGTCAGGTAGTAATGAATTAGTGATGGTTGATTTGCCCACGCCAGACTGTCCAACTAAGATACTGGTTTCATTTTTCAGCCGTTTTCTTAGTTTGTCTAGCCCGCTTTTTTCTACAGCGCTAACCTCGATAACTTCATAGCTAAGGTTTCGATAAAGTAGGATCAACTCATCAGTGCTTTTCCTCGAGCCCTCATCAAGCAGGTCAACTTTATTCAATACAATAAGTGGTTTTATTTCTTGGAACTCACAAACAATCAAGTATTGATCGAGTAGCAGCGGATCTATTGTAGGTTTAACGGCAATAATAATAACAATTTGGTCAAGATTAGCAGCGACAGGCCGTGTTTGGCCATTTTTTGCAGGTCTAGACAGTAGCGAACGACGTTCTAATACATTTTCAACGCGCCCCGCATCATCTTCAGTTTTTATCCATTCTACATAGTCGCCAACAGCAGGCTGTTGTAGCTGTGTGCGTTTTTTACACCGAGCCGTTCGACCTTGCTCGTCCTCTACAATTAACGCCTTTCCTAAGTGAGCAATAATGCGACCTTTAAGAAGCTTTTGTTGCTCCTTTTTAGTGTGTTGCGCGCGTTTGTTAGTCTTCACAGAATACGGGTTTTAGGTGAATGATAAGCTGTTTGCGAAACAATTCGTTGAATGCTTGTTAGCATTTTTACAAAGTAAGGCTTAACAGGCAAAAACAGCGTGCAGCGGGCGTTTACGTTCATAGGCAGCGTTAATAAGCTTTATGGGCTAATTCTTTTAAGTGATTAATTCTCACGCCAGCAGGCGGGTGGCTATGGTGGAAGCTTGAATAAAGTGGATCTGGCGTTAGTGTGCTGGCATTTTCTCGATAGAGCTTCACAAGGGCCTGAATTAGGTGCTCTGGGTTAGCCATTGTGCTTGCAAAGGCATCTGCTTCAAACTCAAACTTACGCTGAAGATGACTGCTAAATGGTTGTAAAAAAGTAGTGAAAACCGGCATCACTAAGATGAAAAGTAGTAGCGCGACAGCGTTGTTATTTTGCAAGACACCCAAACCTTCAAAGAACCAATTTTGTTGTTTTAACACGCCCAAGATAGCAAACCCTATCAGGGTAATGAGCGTTGATGTGAGCATCTGCTTGAGAATATGTTTGCATTTAAAATGACCGAGCTCATGAGCAAGTACGGCCTCTATTTCATCGGGGCTTAGGGCGTCAATTAAGGTATCAAAAAAAACGATACGCTTATTGTTTCCAATGCCTGTAAAGTAAGCGTTACCGTGCCCTGAACGTTTTGACCCGTCCATGATGTAAATGCCTTTGCTATTAAAACCGCACCGTTCAAAAAGTTGTGTGATTTTTGATTTTAATTCGCCTTCTTCAAGCGGGGTGAACTTATTAAACAAGGGGGCGATAACTGTAGGAACTAACCAAGTCATAAAAAATGTAAAACTGATGGTTAGTATCCAAGCATACAGCCACCAATATGTACCCATTTTATCCATGACCCATAACAGCGCGTACAGCAGCGGAATGCCGATCACAAACATTAGGCTCAGTTGTAAAAACTGATCTTTGATAAACTGCGTTACCGTTGTACGATTGAAACCAAAGTACTGTTCGACCTTGAAGGTTTGATAGACGCTCAAAGGTAGACCAATAAGATGGGAGAGAACAAAAACAAAAAGAACTAAGCTCACCCCAGCCCAAATATCGCTATAGAGGTAAGTCTGGCTTGTTTCAAGAATGACATTAATCAAGCCGCCTAAGGTTAGAATGATTAAAATGCCAGCACTTAGCAGGGTTTGTAAGTTGTCTATTTTTGTTTTAGCAATGGTGTAATCAGCCGCTTTTTGGTGGGCGGTTAAATCAATTTTGTCACTGAAATCACTGGGTACGCTATTCCGGTGGTGCATGATGTGCATTATTTGGCGTTTATTCAACCACAGTGTTAGTAGTGTTGAGGCGACTAAGAAAAATAAAAAAATATAGCTAAACTCATTCATAATTTTACTAGCATGCTGGGTGTTATTAATATTTGTAATTTATATAAGGTAATAAAATGTCTCAAGATAAACAGAATTTAATATGGATAGACCTTGAAATGACGGGTTTAGAACCTGCCAGCGATTCTATCATTGAAATAGCAACGATTGTCACCGATAAGGAACTGAATGTGCTTGCACAAGGGCCGGTGTTAGCAGTACGTCAAACAAAACAAACGATGGATGCAATGGATGATTGGAATCAGCAACATCATGGCCAGTCTGGCTTGATTGAGCGCGTTTTAAAAAGTTCATTATCAGAACGCGATGCTGAACAGCAAACCATTGAGTTTTTGGAGAAATGGGTCCCACAAGGTGCTTCACCTATGTGTGGAAACAGTATTTGCCAAGACCGGCGTTTTATGGCGAACTATATGCCAACGCTAGAGGCATTTTTTCATTACAGAAATTTGGACGTGAGCACGTTAAAAGAATTGGCAGGCCGTTGGGCACCAGAAATAATGAAGGGCTTTAAGAAAAAAGCGACGCACCAGGCTTTAGACGATGTTATCGAGTCAATAGAAGAATTAAAGTACTACAGAGAGCATTTTATAAAAATTGGCTAAGTGACTTTGCTTAGCAATTACTTAAAGGCTTTTTCTGTTTTTGTTGTGTGATGGCCCACTGCACATGTTCTTGAATAATTGGGTTGTCGTCATGTTGTTTTTCGTTCAAGGTTTTAATGATTTTCTTATCGTGGGGCGCGTTACCTAGGGCAACGGCAATATTCCTAATCCAGCTGACATAACCAATTCTACGAATAGCAGAGCCCTCGGTGTTTTTTAAAAAAGTGTGTTCATCCCAGCGAAAGATGTCAATGAGAGACGTGGTATCTAAATGTTGGCGTGCTAGGAAGTCTTCTTCGTTCGTTAAACTGGCGAATCGATTCCATGGGCAAACTTGTTGGCAGTCATCACAACCATATATTCTATTACCCATTGGAGCGCGAAATTCTTCTGGGATCGAGCCTTTCAGTTCGATAGTCAGGTATGATATGCAGCGTCTAGCGTCAACGGTGTAAGGGGCGACGATAGCCTGTGTTGGGCAAATATCAATGCAGTCGGTACAACGGCCACAATGTTTTTCGGCGGCTGTATCAATGGGCAGTGGCAGGTCGATGTAGAGTTCGCCTAAAAAAAACCAAGAGCCGGCCTCTTTATTTAATACATTGCTGTGTTTTCCAATCCAACCTAAGCCGGCTTTTTCAGCAATTGCTTTTTCCATAACTGGTGCGCTATCAACAAACACACGGTAGCCAAAAGGGCCTATTTTTTGTTCAATGAGGGTTGCCAGTTTTTGAAGTCTTTTTCTGATGAGTTTGTGATAGTCTCGTCCTAACGAATAACGTGAAATATAGGCGCGAACGGGGTCTTTCATTAAGTCTTTAGTGCGCTCCATGTGCTCTGGTAAGTAATCCATGCGGCATGAAATAACACGTATCGTGCCTTCATGTAACTCACTGGGACGTGTACGTTTTGTACCGTGTTTGTGCATATAATCCATGTCGCCATGGAAGCCCGCCTCAAGCCAATGATTTAGCTGTTTTTCAGCGTCAGATAATTCGGTGTCAGTAATGCCGACCTGTTGAAAGCCAAGGGACTGGCCAAGTGATTTTATTTCCTTGGCTAATTGTTGTAAGTCGATGTTGTTTTCGTTCATCTGCGGTAGGATACCTTAAAATGATCAGTGAATTTATATCTCAATTTCGAATGTCCTCATATGCCCGAAAAAGTACAAAATAAAATATCGGTATTGGCACATGCTGAGCTGATGACCTTATTGCCGCCTCGTGAACAGGAATCACATAAAGGTGATTTTGGCCATGTTTTGCTAGTGGGTGGTCATCGTGGGTTTTGTGGTGCGATACGGTTGGCTGGAGAAGCAGCGCTAAGAGTTGGCAGTGGTTTAGTTAGTATTGCGACAAAAAAAGAACATGCGGCAAGCCTTACTTTGTCACGACCTGAATTAATGTGCCATGGGGTCGCTGATCAAAGAGAATTAAGGCGAATAGCGACGGCCTGTGATGTTATTGGTATCGGTCCAGGGCTTGGTCAAACACGGTGGTCAAGCAGTCTCTATGAAGCGGCCTTAGAAACGGGGCTAGCAGCAGTGGTTGATGCAGATGGGCTGAATTTATTGTCTAGGTCGCCTCGGAAAAATAACAATTGGGTATTAACGCCGCATGTCGGTGAGGCTGCGCGCCTGCTGCGCTGTTCAGCTGCGGATATTCAACTAGATCGGCAAGCAGCTGTTAAAGAGCTCCAGAATGAATATGGAGGGGTGGTTGTTTTAAAAGGTTCTGGTAGTTTAGTTTATGGCGGCGGTGATGATATTTACATGTGTAAAGCCGGTAACCCAGGCATGGCGTCAGGCGGTATGGGTGATGTCTTAACAGGGGTTATTTCAGGTTTAATGGCTCAAGGCTTAACGATTTTAGACGCCGCAAAAATGGCTGTAATGGTTCATGCGATGGCAGCCGATTGTGCGGCTCAAAAGGGTCAAAGAGGCCTGTTGGCAAGTGATTTGATGCAACCAATTCGTGAGTTAGTGAATGATTATTAAAGATGAGCAGGGCATGTTAGCAGCGGGAAAGCAGCTGGCATTGAAGTTGAAAGCGGGAATGATTGTTTTTTTAGAGGGTGATTTAGGTGCAGGAAAAACAACCTTAGTTCGAGGTGTTTTACAAGGCCTGGGGCACCAAGGAGCCGTTAAAAGCCCGACGTATAATTTAGTTGAACCCTACATCATCAACGATCAACCAGTCTTTCATTTTGATTTGTATCGAGTAAAGGATGCTGAAGAGCTCGAGTACATGGGGATACGTGATTATTTTAATAACGAATCAATTTGTTTTGTTGAATGGCCAGTTAATGGCGGAGACTTATTAACAGAACCAGATTTACTGATTAAAATAAATATTTACGGAACGGAGAGAGAACTGTTAATATCTAACTATAAAGACTCATAAAAACAGTTGGTTATGAAACTATTCTCGAATAATTTTAAACTGATAGAGCATGTGTCAATGCTGATGTTGGTTGTCTTTGCCTTATCAATAAGTACTACGGCAATCGCCGCTGCAAGTAAAAAAGTGGACTCACTGCGTTATTGGACTGCACCGGATCATACGCGTTTAGTGTTTGGTTTGTCGTCACCGGTTGTGCATAAAGTGTTTTCACTCGATAACCCCTCTCGGTTGGTGGTTGATTTAAATAACGCAAAGTTTGACGCGGTAGTGCCAGCATTTACGACCAATCACAAAGTCGTAAACCAAATACGCCAAGCGTCTCGTAATAAAAATGATTTGCGTGTTGTCATTGATTTGAAAACAGCGGTTAAGGCAAAAAGTTTTGTTTTAAAACCGAATGATAATTATGGACATCGTTTAGTGGTTGATTTATACCCTAAACAAAATGCAGTGGCTAAGCCGTCGGCAGTCGTCAAAAAGTCAGTGAGTTCTGCTCAGCATAACAAGTGGGTTGTTGCTATTGACGCGGGTCATGGTGGAGAAGACCCGGGCGCACAAGGTCATAGAGGGACGCGTGAAAAAGAAGTGGTGTTAGCGATTGCTAAAAAATTAGCGACGCTGGTGAACCAACAGCCCAATATGCAAGCTTATTTAGTTCGTTCAGGGGATTATTACATCGGTTTGCGTGAGCGAATGGAAAAGGCTCGTAAGGCTAAAGCCGATTTGTTTGTATCTATTCATGCCGATGCGTTTAAAGACCAACGTGCGAGAGGTTCGTCCGTGTATGTGTTGTCTACCCGAGGTGCTAGTAGTGAAGCGGCGAGGTGGTTAGCTAAAAGTGAAAACGCAGCCGATTTAGTGGGTGGTGTTAGCTTGGATGATAAAGACGGCATGTTGGCCTCTGTACTGCTGGATTTATCGCAAAACCATACTGAAGATGCCAGTGCAAAAGTGGCAAGTGAGGTGCTGAAAAACTTAAAAGGCGTTGGCCATGTACATAAAAAACAAGTCCAGCGAGCGGGCTTTATGGTATTGAAGTCGCCAGATATACCGTCGATTTTAGTTGAAACGGCCTTCATCTCAAATAAAGATGAAGAAGCTAAGCTACGAAGCCCAAGGCATCAAATGAAAATGGCGAATGCCATTATGAAAGGCGTTAAGACATATTTTGCTCATCAACGCTTACCGTCAGAACCAACGATTCGTATGGCTGCGGCAACTTATAAAATTCAAAGAGGTGATACTTTGTCGGGCATTGCGCAACGCCATCGGGTTTCTCTTAGTTCCTTGAAAAAAGCCAATGACATGCGCAGCAGTAAAATTAAAGTTGGTCAAGTTATTCAAATACCCAGTTAGTTTTTTTTCGATACAATGTGTCTACCTTCATATAGACGCAAAACAACAAACGTATCGAATGCCTTATGCTCATTAAGCAACTACCTCCACAGCTGATTAACCAAATTGCGGCAGGTGAGGTTATCGAGCGCCCCGCCTCTGCAGTGAAAGAATTAGTAGAAAACTCACTGGATGCCGGTGCTACTCAAATCTTGATAGAAATTGAAGAAGGTGGGTCGCGGTTAATACGTGTTACCGATAATGGCTTAGGTATTGCTAAAGTGGATCTAGAGCTCGCTTTATCGCGTCATGCAACCAGTAAAATTGGTTCCTTGCATGATTTAGAGTCAGTGCTTAGCTTTGGTTTTCGCGGCGAAGCCTTACCGAGTATGAGTTCGGTGTCACGATTAACGTTAACCTCACGACAAGAAAGTGATAATGCAGGCTGGTCTGTTAAGGCAGACGGTACAGAAAAAGAACTAGACCCTGTGCCCACCGCACACCCTTTTGGCACATGCGTAGAACTGCGTGATCTTTTTTACAATACGCCTGCACGCCGAAAATTCCTTAAAACAGAAAAGACAGAATTTGGCCATATTGAAACAGTGCTTAAGCGGATGGCGTTAAGTCGCTTTGATACAGGGTTTAACCTTAGGCATAATCAGCGTCAAATTATGGATTTAAAACCGGCCTTATCTAATGCTGAAAAGAGCGAACGAGTGGGCTTATTGTGTGGTGATGGTTTTGTCCATGAATCGCTAGAAGTGGATGTCATCAATGGAGACTTAGGTCTGCAAGGTTGGGCTGGTTTACCAACTTATTCAAGGTCGCAGGCAGATATGCAGTTTTTTTATGTCAATGGCCGTTTGATCAGAGACAAATTGATTAATCACGCGGTTCGCTTAGCCTATCAGGATGTTTTATTTCATGGGCGTCACCCGGTTTATGTCTTGTATTTGAGTATTGATCCTAGGTTAGTTGATGTCAATGCGCACCCAGCTAAATTAGAAGTGCGTTTTCGCGAAAGTAAAGCGGTTCATGACTTTGTTTATCGGCGAATAAAACAATTATTGACGGATGTTCGGCCCTCAGACCATCATTCGGTTAAAACACTAACGCCGACTACGTCAAATACTGTGCCCAGTTACAGCGATATGCAGCAGCGTCAAATGCCAATGTCAGTTTCTGAATCGCCTGTTCATTACGCTAAAGGAACATCATACACCGCTCCAAAAATGTCAATGGCGGCTCCAGCAGTTGATAATCGTGTTCAGCAAGCAGAGGGTGCGCCTCCGCTAGGGTATGCCATTGCACACTTGCACAATACTTATATTCTTGCAGAGTCGGAACAAGGCTTGGTATTGGTAGATACTCATGCGGCCCATGAGCGGATTGTGTACGAAAAGATGAAAAAACAATATGACGCGGGTGAGATACCATCGCAACCGTTGTTGATTCCACAGAAGATACATTTATCGGATGAAGAGGTGGTGGCTTTTGAGCAATACCAAGACATGCTTGAAGGCTTAGCGTTAGACTTAAGTTTGTCAGGCCCAAATACGCTTTTGGTTCGAGCTATACCTGTTTTGCTGGCACAAGATGATGCTGAGGTGTTGGTTAGGAAACTAATTCAAGATTTGGCACAAACAGGGGAAACAAAAAGTATTCAAGAGGCGTGTTATACCGTTTTGGGTAATATGGCCTGCCATGGTTCCATTAGAGCCAATCGACGCCTAACAGAAATGGAAATGAATGCCTTGTTGAGAGACATTGAGCAGACCGAGAATAGCGGTCAATGCAATCATGGGCGACCAACATGGGTGCTACTTAATGTTCAACAATTAGACTCATTGTTTTTAAGAGGTCAATAAACGTATGTCAATTTTACCTCGTGTGGTCATGTTGATGGGGCCAACTGCCTCTGGTAAAACAGCCTTGGGGGTTGAAATAGCAAAGGCCTTAGATGGTGAAGTGATCAGTGTTGATTCGGCGTTAGTTTACCGAGGGATGGATATTGGCACAGCAAAGCCAGATTTAGCTGAAAGGCAAGGTGTTAAACATCATTTAATTGATATTTTAGACCCTTCTGAAAGTTTTTCGGCAGGGCAATTTCGAGAGCAGGCACTCGGGCTGATTAATGAGGTAGCGAGTAGAGGGAAAATGCCGATTTTAGTTGGTGGTACCATGCTGTACTTTCATGTTTTATTAAATGGTATGGCTAAGTTGCCCGATGCTAATGCAGCGATTCGTCAAGAGATTGATCAGCAAGCAGCGAGTGAAGGTTGGGAGGCGGTTCATGATCATTTAAAAAAAGTTGACCCGGAGGCGGCTAAGCGAATTCACCCGAATGACACGCAAAGAATACAACGTGCGCTTGAAGTGTTTTTGGTGTCGGGTAAAAGTCAAAGCGATTGGTTGTTAGAACAGGCAAAACAACCGCTACCGTTTGAAGTATTTAAATTTGCTATCATGCCAAGCAATCGTATAGAGCTACATAACAAGATCGCCTTAAGAATGGATAAGATGATTGAAAACGGGTTTCTTGATGAGGTTCGTTGCTTGTTTGAACGAGGTGATTTAACGGCATCATTGCCGGCTATTAGAGCAGTTGGATATCGACAGGCATGGTCACACTTATTGGGCGAATATGACGAAGTGACTTTTCGTGAAAAAGCGATTATAGCCACACGACAATTGGCAAAAAGGCAGTTTACCTGGTTGCGACAACAGACTAAAACAACCCTTTTGGACATAGCCGCTCCAAGGTTGTTAGAGCAGGTGTTGAGCGAGGTTAACAAAAAAACAACGCGGTAGGCTTGAAATATTGTGATGACGTCATCATCTATAAGCAATAGACAATATTAATAAACAAAATTGAGATGTTTTGAGGTACAATTTGTTGCACTGCAAGATAGAATGGATTCGATCGTTTTGGAGTCATTAAGTTAATATTCAAAATAATAAGGAGAAACAAGATGTCTAAGGGGCATAACTTACAGGATACTTTTCTAAATACATTAAGAAAGGAACATATTCCTGTGGCGATTTTTTTAGTTAATGGGATTAAATTGCAAGGGCAAATTGAGTCATTTGATCAATACGTCGTCATTTTAAAAAATGCGATTAATCAAATGGTTTATAAGCATGCTATTTCCACAGTTGTGCCTGCTAGAGCGGTTACGATGCCTCGTGCTGGTGAGGAGGCTTAGTTTATTTATTCGGTTGATTTAATGATTAGCGCTGGGCCTAATTAATGGAGTTGTTTGATCGCCCCGGTACGGGTGAAAGGGCGCTTATTGTTCATTTATCGATTAATGAAAGTTTTTCAGAAGATGATCTAAGCGAGTTTGAGCAATTGGTTATATCGGCCAATGTTGAGCCGCTGGCAACGGTGACTGGCTCACGACGTTCGCCAGACGCTAGATTTTTTGTGGGGAAGGGTAAGTTAGACGAGGTGAAGCATCAGTTGCATGAAACTTGCGCTGATATTGTGTTGTTTAACCATACCCTAAGTCCAAGTCAGCAACGCAATTTAGAAAAAGAATTAGAAGTTCGGGTATTAGATCGGACGAACTTAATTCTAGATATTTTTGCCCAACGAGCACAATCTTTTGAAGGTAAGCTGCAAGTCGAGCTGGCGCAATTACAGCACTTATCGACGCGTTTAATTAGAGGCTGGACTCACCTAGAAAGACAAAAGGGTGGGATAGGCTTGCGTGGGCCGGGCGAAACACAGTTAGAAACAGACCGCCGACTAATAGGCCAACGTATCCGTCAAATTAAAACACGGTTAACAAAAGTTAATAAGCAGCGCGATCAAGGGCGGCGAAGTCGGCAACGCGCTGATGTGCCCACGGTGTCTTTAGTGGGGTATACAAATGCCGGAAAATCAACGCTTTTTAATGTACTGACAAACTCTGCTATTTATGCAGCGGATCAGCTTTTCGCCACATTAGATCCAACATTACGTCAAGTGAAATTGCCTGATTACGGTGAGCTTGTATTAGCTGATACAGTTGGTTTTATTCAAAACTTACCGCATGAATTAGTCGCAGCTTTTCGTTCTACCCTGCAAGAAACGATTGAGGCTGACCTGCTATTACATGTAGTTGATGCAAGTAGTCCTAATAGGCAAGAACAAATCCACGAAGTAAATTCTGTCCTGAAAGAAATTGGAGCAGACAACATCCCACAGGTGATGGTTTACAATAAAATTGATTGCTTACCAGCCGTCGATGCGCATGTAGATAAAGACGAAACAGACAGTGTCAACGCGGTCTGGTTATCAGCAATGGACGGTGATGGAATAAACCTATTGTTAGAGACACTATCGACGCTTTGTCATGATGAAAACACACGAATGAGTGTCGTTTTAAAGCCCGAGCAGGCTAAACTACGAGCGAAGTTATTCCAAGTTGCACAAATTCTTAAAGAAGAAAACCGGGATGATGGTTGCTGGGTTATAGAGCTCAATATATCCAATAAATATAAACATTTGCTGACGACCATCTAGCAGGGCATCATTGAATTAGTGGTTTAAATTCTTGCTTAGCATGGCGTAGCACCCTAAAATTGTGTGCTGAAATAAATAAATTTTTAAAGTTGAGGTTTTAACTATGTCTTGGGATGACTCAGGTAACGATAAAAAGAAGGAAGACCCATGGAGTGGGCGTAAAAAAGAACAACAAACTCCTCCAGATCTAGACGAGTTAGTACGCTCCTTACAAGAAAAATTTGGTGGCTTGTTTGGTGGGGGCGGTTCAAAAGGAACGTCTAATAAGAAACCTTCAAATGGCCCATCAGGCGCTAACCTTGGTGTGTTGGTTGGAATTGCCGCTTTAATTTGGCTCGCCACAGGGATATATATCGTTGATGAAGGTAACAGAGGCGTTATATTACGTTTCGGTAAATATCATGAAACAACATTACCCGGGCCCCACTGGCGATTCCCTCGCCCAGTCGATAGCGCGATTATTGTTAATGTCGATCAGCAAAGATTTATTGAAATTGGTTACCGTTCTGGTGCTAACCAGCAAGCAGCCAGCGGTGTCCGAAAAGAAGCATTAATGCTGACAGAAGATGAAAATATCATTGATGTTCGCTTAGCAGTGCAATATAGAGTTAAAAATCCACAAGATTATATTTTTAACGTTAGAGCGCCTGAGGTTACGCTAAAACAGTCTGCTGAAAGTGCCTTACGATCTGTTATCGGCAAAAATAAAATGGACTTTGTTTTAACTGAAGGTAGAAGTGAGGTTGTCGCAAAAGTTGAGACAAAGCTGCAAACCATGCTGGATGAATATGAAACCGGTCTGATCATTTTGTCTGTGAACCTTGTCGAAGCACAACCCCCTGAAGAAGTCCAAGGTGCGTTTTCCGATGCTATTCGGGCTCGAGAAGATGAGCAGCGGTTTATCAACGAAGCGCAAGCCTACTCTAATGAAGTCATACCTAAAGCACGTGGTGCGGCATCAAGAATTGTGCAAGAAGCACAAGCCTATGAACAACGTGTAAAATCAGAGGCGAAAGGTGATGCTTCACGTTTTGATCAACTGCTTGTTCAGTACGAAGCAGCTCCAGAAGTGACTCGTAAACGACTTTATTTAGAAACAATGGAAGATGTGTTGGGTAATTCTAAAAAAGTCATCATGGATGTTAAAGGTGGCAATAACTTAATGTATTTGCCTATTGATAAATTGATGGAATCAACCGCTGCTAAAGCATCGGCTGCCCCGAATCGCTTTATTACACCGCCAGAAAAAACCACGCCTGATAACACAGGGCGAGATACAAGTTACAGAGATAGAGGGAGGGGAAGATAATGAAAATGAATCCAATGATGTTGGTTGTTTTAGCAGCGGTTCTTTTTATTGGCTCTGGAAGTATTTTTACGGTCGATCAACGAGAGCGGGTAATCGTTTTTCGCTTGGGTGAAATTGTTCGAACAGACCTAGAGCCAGGGTTACACTTCAAATTTCCGTTTATTAATAACGTTCGAAAATATGATGGTCGTCTTCAAACGCTTGATTCTAAGGCAGAGCGTTTTTTAACCTCTGAAAAGAAAAATGTGATTGTTGATACTTTCGTGAAATGGAGAATCGCCAATGTGGATAATTTCTATCGAGCTGTTGGTGGCGACCCTAGGCAAGTTGATACACGATTAAATCAATTTGTAAAAGAAGGCATGCGAGCAGCGTTTAGTAAGCAAACAATTAAAGAGTTAATTTCGGTAGGTAGAGATACAATCCGTTTAGGGCTTGTTAAAGAAATTAATGAGTTAGCAAATGGTCTAGGCATCGATATTATTGATGTTCAAATTAAACGAATTGATTTGCCAGAGGAAGTTAGCGCGTCTGTATACAAAAGAATGGAGTCAGAGCGTGAGCGTGTGGCACGTGACTTTAGATCAAGAGGTAAAGAGGCAGCTGAGAGAATTAAAGCGGATGCTGATAAACAAGGTGAAATTATCTTAGCGACAGCCTATAGGGAGTCGCAAGAATTACGTGGTAGGGGTGATGCCGAAGCGGCTGAAACTTATGCCGGTGCATATAATAAGAACAAAGAGTTCTTCGCTTTTTACCGTAGTTTAGATGCCTATCGTAAAAGTATGGGGGCAGGAGATGACCTTATTGTGCTTGAACCGACATCTGATTTCTTTAAATATTTTAAGAAACAGTAAGTTTATATAAGCAGTAATTGCTAATGGGGTTTTGTAATGGCGTGGCAAGAACTATTTGCGGCAATGGCATTGGTGTTGGTTTTAGAAGGGATTGTTCCATTTATAAGCCCCGATGCACTACGCAAAACCTATCAGCGGTTAATAGAAATGGATGATAAAACGATTCGCATGTCAGGGCTTTTAAGCATGATTGCGGGTGTTATTTTATTAACGCTGGTGCGATAAGGTTAACAAGTTAATGGCTAAGAAAAATAATTGGATGTTACCAGAAGGTATTGATGCCTTACTCCCGAATGAGGCGGCTCGTTTGGAAACCATGCGGCGCAAATTGTTAGATTTGTTTCGATCTTGGGGGTATCAGTATGTTATTCCACCAATGGTTGAATTTCGCGATACCTTGCTAACAGGAACGGGCAGTGAATTAGCGCTTCAGACGTTTAATTTAACTGACCAGATCAGTGGTAAAGCTTTAGGGGTTAGAGCCGATATGACGCCGCAAGTGGCTCGTATGGCCTCACATCACCTTTATAAAGAGGCACCTACTAGGCTTTGTTACCTCGGCTCAATACTACAGGCGCGAGGTGCTAAGATTGAAAAATCACGTAGCCCAATTCAAGTAGGGGTAGAGCTTTACGGCAGCCAGCACATTGAAAGTGATGTGGAAATTATACGGTTGATGCTCGAAACCTTAGCAATAGCTGGCTTACAAGAAGTTCACTTAGATTTAGGTCACGTGGCCATTTTTAGAGAGCTTGCCAAAAACGCCGGCTTAACGGTTGAGCAAGAAGCTGAGTTATTTGAAGTATTGCAACGAAAAGCGACGGAAGAGCTAGAAGAATTGCTATCAACCTTCCAGTTAGATAAAGCTTGGTATGAGGCTTTTTATCAGTTGTTAAACCTAAATGGTGATATATCTGTTCTTAATGATGCAAAAACTAATTTAGCAATTGGCGGCGCTGATGTTTTACAAGCGATAGACGAGCTTCAACGGACCGCTGAATTACTGCAGAATATTTACCCCGCGTTACCTTTATACTTTGATTTAGGTGAGCTGCGTTGTTATCAATATCAAACAGGTATTGTGTTTGCTGCGTTTGTGCCGGGCTTTGGCTCAGAAGTGGCGCGTGGTGGCCGATACGATAACTTAACAGAACAAATGGACGATTTGCTACCAGCCACTGGGTTTAGTGCAGATGTCAAAGTGTTATCACGCTTAAGTCAGTTAAGCGAAGAACAAACTGACAATGTTATTTTAGCGCCCGATGTAATGGATGCTGATTTGCATGATCTTATTCGTCAATTGCGAGCATCGGGCCGAATTGTTATACAAGCGCTACCCGGTGATACGCAACAACCCGATCATACGTTGACCATCAAACAGATAAACGGTCAATGGCAAGTGAGTGAATAACGCACTTGTATCAATTCATAATCATAGTTTAGATAGAGACATAAAATGGGAAAAAATGTTGTCGTAATTGGCACCCAGTGGGGTGACGAGGGCAAAGGTAAATTGGTTGATTTATTAACTGATGATGTTGCTGCAGTTGTGCGCTTTCAAGGGGGGCATAATGCTGGCCATACCTTAGTGATTGGAAATGAAAAAACAGTATTGCATCTGATTCCATCAGGTATCTTAAGAGAAAATGTTCAGTGTTTAATTGGTAACGGTGTTGTGTTATCGCCCGAAGCTTTATTGACTGAAATGGATATTTTAGAAAAAGCCGGTGTTAAGTTGGATGGACGCTTGAAGATTAGTGAAGCCTGTCCATTAATATTACCTGTGCATATAGGTTTAGATCTAGCGCGCGAAAGAGCACGAGGTAATAAAGCAATTGGCACCACAGGACGTGGAATTGGGCCTGCTTATGAAGATAAGGTTGCAAGACGAGGTTTGCGTGCCGGCGATTTATTAACACCAAAGATTTTTGCGGAAAAGCTGCAAGAACTATTGAAGTACCATAATTTTGTGTTGGAGCATTATTTCAATGCCGAAACGTATGATTTTCAAACAATGTATGACCAAGTAATGGAGCAGGCACAGATCATTAAGCCAATGCTTATTGATGTGGCCGATCAACTGCATAAATACAGTCGCGACAGTCAAAATATTTTATTTGAAGGCGCACAAGGCGCATTATTAGATATTGACCATGGCACCTACCCCTATGTTACTTCGTCTAACACTACTGCTGGTAGTTCGGCCAGTGGCAGTGGAATGGGGCCTTGTGATATGGATTATATTTTAGGCATCACTAAAGCTTATACAACGCGTGTTGGCAGCGGACCGTTTCCGACCGAGTTAAATGATGAAGTGGGGGAGTACTTAGGTAAAAAAGGGCATGAGTTTGGTGCAACAACTGGTCGTGAAAGGCGTTGTGGCTGGTTCGATGCTGTGTCACTTCGACGCTCTGCCCGCTTGAACAGTTTAACGGGTATTTGCTTAACCAAACTGGATGTAATGGATGGACTCAAGGAAGTAAAAATATGCACCGCATATAAGTTAAACGGTGAGATTATTGACGTACCACCCATTGGTGCTGAAAATTATGCACAGTGTGAGCCAATTTTTGAAACAATGCCTGGCTGGCAAGGTCAAACGGAAGGGTGTAAATCGTTAGACGGCTTTCCAAAAGAAGCGCTAGCGTATATTAAACGATTAGAGGAACTCGTAGAGGTGCCTATTGATATTGTTTCCACAGGACCAGAAAGGACAGAGACGATTGTTCTGAATAACCCATTCAGTTAATGCTAAACAATTGATGCCTTAATACATAAAGCCCTTATAAAGTATATTTATAAGGGCTTTTTTTTGCACGACATTAGTGATCTATGGACTATATACATAGCTCAAGCATTAGTTTTACTATTTTTGACTCATAATTGGTCAGTGTTAAACTGATTAAAAGAATAATAATAAAAATAGGGGAAGCGTATGTTTAATATGACAAATTATGATGATGTCAAAGCATCATTCACATTAGAAACGCCGGCACTTTATAACTTTGCTTTTGATGTCATTGATAAAAGAGCGCAAGAAGCCGATAAATTGGCGTATATCGAAGTCGATAGTACGGGCGAGAATATTCGATATTATCAATTTAGCGATCTTTCTAAACGATCTAATCAATTTGCAAATGGCTTGCTAAGCTTAGGTGCTAAAAAAGGCGACTTGGCTTTTGTTATGATTCCCCGAGTTGGTGAATGGTACTCAGTAATGCTGGGCTGTTGCAAATTAGGTGTGGTAACGATGCCAGGTACTAATTTGTTAACCTCGCAAGATATTGAATATCGTATCAATCGCTCAAAGGCCAGTATGGCAATTGTGAGTGCCAATAACGCAGATAAGGTTGAGGCGATTAAAAAGAACTGCCCTAGTCTTAAGACGCTGATTGTTATTGGAGAACCAAAAGAAGGTTGGTGTACATTTGAATCACTTACTCAACCTGCAAGCACTCATTTAGATAGGTCGCAATTAGCACCGAGCAAAGCATCAGATTTAATGATGATTTACTTTACCTCTGGTACGACAGGAATGCCAAAAATGGTGCCCGAGATAACGCCTATGCACACGCCCATACGATTACGGGTAAATATTGGATGGATCAGCAAGAAAATGATATCCATTGGACGTTGTCTGACACGGGTTGGGCTAAAGCAGCCTGGGGAATGTTGTATTCACCATGGCAAATGGGGTCTGCAATGGTGTTGTTTGATGGTGTGGGTTTTGATGCCGAATTACACTTGAAATTAATTGAAAAGTTAGGAGTAACAACATTCTGCGCGCCGCCAACCGTTTACCGAGTATTTGCTCAAATGGACTTATCAAGCTATAACTTAAGTTCAGTTCGTCATGCGTTAGGAGTAGGTGAGCCGTTAAACCCGGAAGTGATTAAAGTTTGGTATAACGCCACGGGTGGAAAAATTTACGATGGCTATGGTCAAACCGAAACCATTAATATTGTTGCCAACTACCCATGCATGCCTGTTAAACCAGGCTCTATGGGTAAGCCGGTACCGGGTGTTAATGTGCAAGTTGTTGATGAAAAAGGTGATATTTGTGCGGTAGATTGCATTGGCAGTATAGCCATTGAACTAACAGAGCCGCTTCAGCCGGGTATGTTTGAGGGCTATTGGCAAGATGATGAAGCAACGGCAATGTGTTTCAAAAACGGTTGGTACTATACGGGAGATAATGGTAGCGTCGATAAAGACGGGTATTTTTGGTTTGTTGGGCGCTCAGATGACATGATTAATTCATCGGGATACAGAATTAGCCCATTTGAAGTAGAAAGTTCTTTATTAGAACACCCTGCCGTTCTTGAGTCAGCGGTCATTGGAAAGCTAGATGAAGCACGTGGCGAAGTAGTTAAAGCGTTTATTATTTTAGCCAGTAACTATCAACCTAGTGATGAGCTGAGACGAGACATTCAAGCCTTCATGAAAAAACAGACAGCACCTTATAAATACCCACGAGAAATTGAATTTGTTGAGTCATTACCAAAAACAATTTCAGGAAAAATAAGGCGTATTGAACTAAGGCAAAACAGTTAGGAGTTATAGCATGTCAGTAGCACAAGAGACGGTCGTTGACCCCAGTAAACTTGTAAAATATAAAGCTAATAACCACGTGCGTTTTATTACCGCAGCCAGTTTGTTTGACGGTCATGATGAGGCGATTAATATTATGCGCCGTATTCTTCAATCAACGGGGGCTGAAGTTATTCACTTAGGGCATAATCGTTCGGTACAAGAAGTGGTTAATGCAGCTATTCAGGAGGATGTGCATGGTATTGCAATAAGCTCTTATCAAGGCGGACATGTTGAATATTTTAAATACATGATTGACCTGTTAAAAGAAAAGGGGGCATCGCATATCAAGGTCTTTGGAGGCGGCGGTGGGGTTATCGTGCCAGAAGAAATTGAACAGTTGCATGCCTATGGTGTGTCTCATATATTTAGTCCAGCCGATGGGCAATCATTACAGCTACAAGGGATTATCAATGAGATGATCGAAACATCGGACTATGACCTTGCACAGGTAGGTATACCTGATGATTTTGATGATTTGAATGAACACGGGTATCGAAAATTATCACGTCTTATTACAGGCTTCGATGAAAATACGGTTTCAAAACAATCTACTGATGCAATCAATGTGCGCGCTAAGGCGTTTTCAAAAACCCCTGTGTTGGGTATTACGGGAACCGGTGGTGCTGGTAAGTCGTCCTTAACAGATGAGCTTATTAGACGTTTTAATATTGAGCTTGAGCATTTAAAAATTGCGGTTATTGCCATTGACCCTACCAAACGTAAAACGGGTGGTGCCCTATTAGGCGACCGTATTCGTATGAATGCGATTAATCACCCGAATATTTATTTTCGATCGATCGCAACGCGCAACACGAAAGGCGAAGTTCCTGAAGCATTACCAAACATTATAGATGCCTGCAAAGTTGCAAATTTTGATTTAATTATTGTAGAAACCCCAGGCATTGGGCAGGGTGATGCGGGTATTGTTCCGTTTGTTAATGTATCGATGTATGTGATGACGCCTGAGTTTGGGGCAGCCAGTCAGTTAGAAAAAATTGATATGTTGGATTTTGCTGATGTGGTGGTAATTAATAAATTTGATCGCAAAGGCAGTGACGATGCTTTTCGCGATGTTAGAAAGCAGTATCAACGTAATTACGAACTCTTTACAACCCCGATCGAAGAACTGCCAATTTATGGCACCATCGCATCAAAATTTAATGATGATGGGGTAACGGCGTTGTATCAGGGCTTATTAAAAATCTTCGAGAGCAAAGAGCTTAACACCTGGGAAGGTGCCTTTTTTGCTCAAGTAGCCATCAAACGCTCAACAACAAGTAGCGCGATTATTGCTGTTGAACGGCAACGTTATTTAGCTGAAATTGCCGAAACAGTGCGTGATTACCATAAAAAAATCGAACAGCAAGTCACCGTTGCACGAGAACGTCAGCAATTGAAACAAGTGCAACGTATGTTGGGTGAGCCTGCAAGCGACGAAGCCTTCAATAGACAAATTTTGAAGCGTGAAAATGCGCTCGATCCACGCTGTAAAAGGTTACTTGATGTTTGGGAAGATACAAAAAAAGCCTATAAAGAAGACACCTATGTGAACACTATTCGGGATAAAAAAGTGACAACGAATATAGCAACATACTCTTTGTCAGGCACCCGTATTCCAAAAGTCTCAATACCCGCTTATGAAGACGATGGCGAACGATTACGCTTTTTATTAAAAGAAAATTTACCGGGAAGCTTTCCGTATACCGCCGGTGTGTTTAGTTTTAAGCGCGAAGGTGAAGACCCAGCCCGTATGTTTGCGGGTGAGGGCGACCCCTTCAGAACCAATCGACGTTTTAAATTATTGTCTGAAAGTTCAGAGGCAACACGGCTATCAACAGCCTTTGATTCGGTAACACTGTATGGCAATGACCCAGGTGTGAGGCCCGATATATATGGGAAAGTTGGCAATTCAGGCGTTTCTATTGCTACTTTAGACGATATGAAAGTTTTGTTTGATGGTTTTGACTTATGCGCACCAACAACATCCGTTTCGCTAACGATTAACGGCCCAGCGCCAACCTTATTGTCGTTCTTTTTAAATACCGCTATTGATCAACAGTGCGATAAATTTGAAGAGGAAAAAGGACGCTGCCCCTCAGAGGACGAACGCAATGAGATTAAAGATTGGGCTTTATCGAATGTACGAGGTACCGTTCAGGCAGATATTCTTAAAGAGGATCAAGGTCAAAACACGTGTATTTTTTCGACAGAATTTAGCCTGAAAATGATGGGTGACATCCAACAATATTTTATCGATAAACAAGTCCGTAATTTCTACTCAGTCTCGATCTCGGGTTACCACATTGCTGAAGCGGGCGCGAACCCTATTTCCCAGTTGGCCTTTACCTTGTCAAATGGCTTTACTTATGTAGAAACCTATTTGTCACGAGGTATGCATATTGATGATTTTGCCGCTAATTTGTCATTCTTTTTTTCTAATGGTATGGACCCGGAATATACCGTTATGGGCCGAGTAGCGCGGCGAATTTGGGCCGTTGCAATGCGTTTTAAATACGGGGCAAATGATCGCTCACAAAAATTAAAATACCATATCCAAACATCGGGCCGTTCATTACATGCTCAAGAGATGGATTTTAATGATATTCGGACTACTTTGCAGGCATTGATTGCCATTAATGACAACTGCAATAGCCTTCATACCAACGCATATGATGAAGCGGTGACAACACCAACCGAAGAGTCTGTCCGCCGTGCGATGGCAATTCAACTTATTATCAATAAAGAGTACGGCCTTGCAAAAAATGAAAATGCCTTGCAGGGGGCTTTTATTATCGAAGAGCTGACTGATTTAGTCGAAGAAGCAGTGCTACGCGAATTTGAACGCATTTCTGAACGTGGTGGTGTGCTCGGTGCAATGGAGACGGGGTATCAACGTGGGAAAATTCAAGATGAATCAATGAATTATGAAATGTTGAAACATACAGGTGAGCTGCCAATTATTGGGGTAAACACGTTTAAAAATCCAACGGCTGATGAGTCCGTAACGTCTATCGAATTGGCGCGCTCCACGGAAGAAGAAAAACAAAGTCAATTGCATCGATTAAAGGCTACCCACGAAGCAAACGAAGATAAGGCCGTAGAAGCACTGCATGATTTACAACAGGCGGTGCAAAATAATGAGAACGTTTTTGAGGTGTTAATGGAGGCAGGTCGCTATTGCTCATTGGGCCAAATTACAGAGGCGTTTTTTGAGGTCGGCGGACAGTACCGCCGGAATATGTAGGCGGTAGTAATCTAAAAATAAGCTTGATAAAACTAAAGCTAAGACCTAGTTGTTAAGGCTTTTATTGATCTGGCATGCCAATTGCTCTGTTGTAAACATATTTAAAGCAATATGGAGATGGCAATGGACGTACCAGCTATATTAAGTCCACAGATGGGTAGCGCCTCGAAGGGTGCTGCTGATTCGGTTATAAGTGATTCCAGTCGCTCAAACGATGACGGGTTTTCAAAACATTTTGAAAAAAATATAGACCGTCTTAATAGGCAGACTCATGAACCAGCATCATCGGATAAACATGCTGAAAACACTGGTAACACGGCGGTTGTTGTTAATAAGACTAATGCGCCGGAAGCTGCTTCATCCTCCAAGATTGTAACGGCTGATGAAACTCAATCAGAACAAACGGCAACGGTTACCGAGGTGCTATCTAACGCTTCAGGGCAACTGCATGAAGACGTCATTATCGTAGAAAATACAGCTGAGATACCCACAGAGGTAGGCGTAATATTAGTTGAGCCTAAGCTTGAAGCAGGGGAAGCTATGGCTGCGATTAGCGGCAATGAATTGCCACCAGCGGCAGCTTTGGGCGGCCCATTAAACAGCGATATATTGGCTAATGCTAATGTGCGCGACAAAGATATAGTGTTTGACCCACTAACGGCCGGACGGTTGCCGGACCAGAGGGGTAGATTGAATGGGAAAGGTGGCGAAGTGAATTTTTTGAATTCGTCGGCTACGCTGCCATCCTTAAATAAGCCTCAATCTACAAGTCTGCCTGATGCACTTGTAGGTGATTTAAAAAACACAGTGTCTGATACGGTAAACTCCATGTTTACTCAGCAAACGGCAGGCAGTAAAGCTTTACCAGCAACAGAAGGCTTGTTATTAAATGTAGGGGCACCGGTTGCTGGGCAAACACAACATGCCGTAATTGATAAGGCAAATTTGCAGCTTGATACGCCAATGAACAGTCAGAAGTGGGGGGAGCACTTCACCCAGCGAGTACAGTGGGTAGTGGGCCAATCCATGTCGGGCGCACAGATTAGGTTGAACCCTCAGCATATGGGGCCTATTGAGGTCAGAGTCCAAATGCAAAATGATCAAGCAATGGTGTCATTTACTGCACAACATGGTGCAACAAGAGAAGCCATTGAGGCGGCTCTTCCCCGCTTACGCGATATGTTGAATGAGCAAAACGTCAACGTGGTGGATATTGATGTATCGCAACATTCATTTAGTGATCAACGTGAACAAGCTTCCAATAGCCAAGAAGGTGGAATGGCTCAATCAGATGAGTTTAATCGGGACACCGGTGAATCAATGTTTGATTCACAAGATGCTGAACAAGTACGACGATACACTGGTTTATTTAGTGACTTTGCCTGACGTTTAAATAGACAGTTAGTTAGGATGTTTTAAAAGCCTAAGTTGTTCTAAGAACACTTAGGCTTTTTTACGTTTAGGGTGGTTAAATTTTGACAAACACCAAAAATACTACGTTGCTTAATGACTTGATTTTGACGTCCGAGTATTAATTTATTGCAAGTCATTGAAAAATATCGATTTAATATATGGCACAGCAATTGCTAATACTGTTTTTATGTAATAACTTTTGGACGTAAATATTATGGCAGACGAAGAGCAAGAGCAAGAAACAGCAGTTGAAAATGCGGCGGGTTCTAAAAAGAAGTTAATCATGATCGCGGGCGGTGTTGTGTTGGCCATTATACTGCTAGGCGCTGGCTTGTATTTCACAGGTTTTTTTGAAGCAGAAAAAGATCCGGTTGTGGGTGAGTCAACAGAAGCTATTGAAGAAAAAGCAGATGAACAGAATGCTGATGAGGCTGAAGCGGTAGCCGTTTATCAAGCATTGACGCCGCCGTTTATGGTTAATTTTTCAGACGGCAATATAAAGGTCTTAAAACTGGCTATCAGTATTATGGTCGATGATGAAGGCGTTATTGATGCGGTAAAAAAACATGACCCTGTGATTCGAAACAATATTCTAATGATGCTGTCTGCTCAAGATCCTGAAGTACTTAAAACATCAAAAGGAAAAGAACAGCTGCAATCAGATGTTAAAGAAGAAATTAATAAAATTTTAGTTAAGAGAAGTGTCTCTTCTAACGTAAAAGAAGTTTTTTTTACAGACTTGGTCATGCAGTAAATGTCTGATTCGGATTTATTATCGCAAGATGAAATTGATGCCTTATTGCAAGGTGTCGATGGTGGCGATGTTGAAACAGAAACAGGCGTTGATGCGCCAAACGGTGAGGCGAGCAATTATGACTTTAATAGCCAAGATAGAATCGTGCGTGGGCGAATGCCAACACTTGAAATGGTTAATGAGCGCTTTGCACGTTATTTCCGCATTAGCCTGTTTAACTTCTTAAGGCGCTCAACAGAGGTGTCTGTATCAGGCATTCAAATGTTGAAGTTTTCAGAATACGTTCAAAGCCTGTTTGTACCAACTAACTTAAATATTATAAAAATAAAGGCCTTACGTGGGTCAGCCTTGTTTGTTTTTGACCCAAGCTTGGTCTTTATGATTGTGGATAGTTATTTTGGCGGTTCTGGAAAATTTCATAATACGAGCGAAGCACGCGAATTTACAGCAACAGAAATACGCGTAGTTCGAATTGTTTTGGACATTGTTTTTGAAGACTTGATGAAAGCATGGGAGCCGGTTTTAAAACTTGAGTTTGAGTATGTTAATTCTGAGGTAAACCCCCAATTTGCCAATATCGTTAGCCCGACAGAGGTGATGGTGGTATCGACTATTCATCTTGAGCTTGAAGGGGGTGGCGGAGATATTCAATTTAGTTTGCCATACAGCATGTTAGAACCGATTCGTGAACTGTTAGATGCCGGTATTCAAAGTGACCGTGGTGATATTGATGTACGTTGGAAGTCTGCATTAAGGAACGACATTAAAACAGCAGATGTGGATATTAACTGTGTATTACTAAAGAAAGAAGTTTCACTTAAAGAGGTTTTATCCTTTAAGGAAGGCGATATTTTACCGATTACCTTACCAGAGCAGGTCATTGTTGAGTCTGGAGAAATGCCATTGTTTAGAGGCAAGCTTGGTGAAAGTAATGGACACTTTGCGGTGAAACTTCAAGAGAAGATGGAACGTGAAGAAGTGAAGATTTTGGTCAATGATGAGGAATAAAGAAAATGAGTGATGAAGATAATACTAATGACACTTCTGACCTAGGTGGGACAGCAAATGAGCCATCAGATAACAATGCTGATTGGGGCGATGAGAGTACTAATGAACATGATGATGCACAAGCGGCAGCGTTCGCACCTGTCTCTGATACCAGCGCGCCTAGCAGCATGGACAGCGAAATAAACCTGGATGTTATTTTAGATGTGCCAGTGACTGTTTCAATGGAAGTGGGTAATACAAAGATCAGTATTCGTAACTTACTTCAGCTAAACCAAGGCTCGGTGATTGAGTTAGACCGCCTAGCTGGTGAACCGATGGATGTGCTGGTGAATAAAACGCTTATCGCGCGTGGTGAGGTAGTGGTTGTGAATGATAAGTTTGGCCTGCGTTTAACGGATATTATCAGCCCCGCCGAGCGAGTAAAGAAGCTGAAGTAATGAACTACTTACGGGCTTTATCATTGATGTTCACTTCAACAGCTGCTTTCTCATCGGTGCCAACTGCTATTGGTTCGAATAGCGTAGATCCGTTGTCTACAGCGAATCTAACGCAGTGGACGATAGGTTTGTTCTTTGTTTTATTGCTGATTCTTATCGTTGCTTGGGCGGCAAAGCGTTTTACAGGGCTAGCCTCTAGTCATAAAGGTCATTTGAAAGTACTGTCTGGTGTGTCGTTGGGGCATCGAGAAAAAGCAGTCTTGATACAGGCGGGTAATCAACACCTGCTACTTGGCGTTGCACCGGGTAGGGTGGTGACTTTGCATACCTTTGAGGCCGGTGAAATATCTGAAAGCCTTAGTCAGGAAGAAGCAGTACCGACAGCTTTTCAAGATAGTTTAAAAAAAGTAATGAACAAAAAGGGCGCAGAATGAAAAGGCCACTATTGTTTATTATTTTTTTCTCTCTTGTTCCCATGACGAGTTTTGCGGCGAATGGCATTGAGGCCATTACTATCGCTGGAGACGGTAAAAGTTATTCGGTCACGCTGCAAATATTAGCAGTTATGACATTGCTGACAGTTTTACCAAGCTTGTTAGTAATGATGACCTCGTTTACACGAATCATTATTGTTTTTTCCATTCTTCGACAAGCGATGGGCACACCACAAACACCTAGCAATCAAATTTTGTTGGGGCTGGCTTTATTTTTAACTTTTTTCATTATGTCGCCAGTGTTAGAAAAGGCGAATGAAGAGGCTCTGCAACCTTATTTAAACGATCAGATAGCGGCAGATATTGCTATTACAAAAGCAATAGAGCCGTTTCGTGGCTTTATGTTGCTCCAGACCAGAAGTGATGATTTGGAAATGTTTGCCAGAATTTCTGGAGCGGAGCCTATCACAGATGAGTCAGATGTGCCGTTATCGCTGTTATTACCGGCGTTTGTGACCAGTGAGCTGAAAACAGCGTTTCAAATTGGGTTTATGATCTTTGTTCCTTTTCTTATCATCGATATGGTCGTGGCCAGTGTCTTGATGTCGATGGGTATGATGATGTTATCTCCATTGATTATTTCCTTGCCATTTAAGCTGATGTTATTTGTTTTAGTAGATGGCTGGTCGCTGATTATGGAGACTTTAGCCGCGAGCTTCTTTACTTAGGAGGTAGAACTAATGACACCTGATAGCGTGATGAATTTAGGCGAGCAAGCCTTGCAAGTAACGGTCCTTTTATCGGCACCTATTTTATTATCGGCCTTAGCCATAGGTTTTATTGTTGCGATGTTTCAGGCAGCAACACAAATTAATGAGCAGACATTAAGTTTTGTTCCTAAGTTATTGATCACCGTTGTTGTTTTATCTATTGCCGGGCCATGGATGTTGCGCTTAATTATTAATTTTACGCGCCAAACATATCTAAGTATTCCTGATTTAATCGGTTAAGCGGATACTCTAAGCGTGGTCTATAGTGAACAACAAATCATGGCTTGGGCATCGAGTTTTTTTTGGCCCTTGCTTCGCATAAGTGCCATGTTTATTGCAATCCCTGTGTTTAGTGGGCGTTTTGTTGATAACAAAATTCTTGTTGGCGCAGCATTGATGGTGACATTTTTTACGCTTCCTCTTTTACCTGAACACCGAGCGATTGATGTGTTGAGTCATGAAGGCATTATGACGGGGTTGCAACAATTATTGATTGGCCTGTCAATGGGGTTTGTTTTGCAGTTGGTATTCAGTGCTATTATTTTTGCAGGACAGGGAATTGCTTACAGTATGGGCCTAGGTTTTGCCTCGATGATGGACCCAACTACCGGCGTCAGCGTACCGGTGGTTAGTCAATTTTATTTGGTACTGGCTACTCTTTTGTTTTTAACACTTGGGGGGCACTTGGTGTTAATTGAAATGTTGATCGATAGTTTTAATACCCTACCGATTGGTGCTATCGGCATGGAGCGTTCGGACATTTGGTCCATTATTGCCTGGTCAAGCAGAATTTTTTCAGCTGGGCTATTAATGGCATTACCAGCCATTGTGTCGTTATTAATGGTCAATATTGCCTTCGGTGTTGTTACAAGAGCAGCGCCACAACTTAATATTTTTGCGGTTGGTTTTCCCATTACACTCATTTTAGGAACATTATTAATGTGGGTTACCCTTCCGTCAGTACTTGGAAATTTTACCAATTTGCTGGCAGAAAGTTATGGTGTGATTGGCGACTTTTTACGGATAAGGCGTTGATATGGCGACTGATAACGACCAAGAAAAAACCGAAGAACCCACCGCCAAACGTGAGGAAGACGCCCGAAAAAAGGGTGATATTGCACGCTCTAAAGAACTGAATACGGTCGTTGTTTTAATGGTGGGCTCGGTGATGATTTGGATGACCGGTGAGCGCATCATGAAAGGCATGTGGCGCGTGATGGAAGAGGCTTTTACGATAGAAAGAAGCACTTTGTTTGACCCTTTAGCATCAATTAACAGCCTTCAGTTCGCTATGCAGGAGGCACTAATGTTCGTGGCCCCTTTTTTAGCGGCGATGGTGGTTGCTGCGTTAGCGGCTCCTATTGCGATGGGGGGCTGGTCATTTAGTGCTGAAGCCTTTGCTCCTAAGGCAAGCAAAATGAATCCGCTTGAAGGCTTTAAGCGAATGTTCGCGATGCGCAGTCTAATAGAGCTGGTTAAATCTTTACTTAAGTTTGGCTTAATATTAGGCATTATGGCTTTGTTAGTGGATATCTACTTGCGCGAGTTTATCTATCTTAGTCAATTACCGTTAGAAAATGCCTTGCTTCGAGCCAGCGATGTGATGACCTTATCTTTTGTCATTTTATGCTCGTCTTTATTATTGGTCGTGGCGATTGATGTGCCGTTTAGTTTATGGGAATACAAGAAAAAGCTAAAAATGACGCTTCAAGAAGTGAAAGATGAAATGAAGCAGACCGAAGGGCGGCCCGAAGTAAAAGGTAAAATACGTCAATTGCAACAAGAAATGTCACAAGGAAGAATGCTAGAAGCGGTACCACAGGCTGATGTTATTGTGACCAACCCCACGCATTTTGCAGTAGCACTTAAATACGAGGAAGGTGGAAGCGATGCCCCCATCGTTGTTGCTAAAGGTGCGGATTTAATAGCCGCGAAAATAAGGAATATTGCGGTTGGTAATGGGGTTACGCTGGTTTCAGCGCCACCTTTAGCTAGGGCTTTATTCTTTACGACGGAAATTGATCAAGAAGTCCCTAAAGGGCTTTACCTAGCGGTAGCTCAAGTCTTGGCATATGTTTATCAATTACGAATTGCAACACAAAAGCGCTGGAAGAAACCAGTCGCGCCAAGTGATATTTCTATTCCAGATGAATACAAAAAATATACAAACAACACCGATTAGCGTTTAACAAGGTAGCAATAGACGATGAATTTTAACGACATTTCAAAAATTTTATTAGATTTCGCGCGAAATGGTTTAGGTGCACCCATTTTGATTATGGTCATCTTGGCGATGTTGGTGCTGCCATTGCCGCCTTTTTTATTGGATATGCTGTTTACCTTTAATATTGCGTTGTCGTTGATTGTTTTATTGGTAGTGGTTTATGCATTACGGCCACTGGATTTTGCTGTTTTTCCAAGCTTCTTATTGGTAGCTACGTTATTACGGCTTAGTTTAAACGTTGCATCAACGCGGGTGGTTTTACTTGAGGGGCATAATGGTGGTGATGCTGCCGGTAAAGTGATCGAAGCATTTGGTGCGTTTGTTATTGGTGGTAACTACGCGGTTGGTTTAGTAGTTTTTAGCATCTTGATTATCATTAACTTTGTGGTAGTTACAAAGGGTGCCGGCCGTGTCTCAGAAGTGAGCGCTCGGTTTACTTTGGATGCAATGCCGGGTAAACAAATGGCTATTGATGCAGACTTAAATGCGGGGCTGTTAACCCAAGATGAAGCACGTGACAGACGAGCAGAGATTAGTCAGGAAGCTGATTTTTATGGTTCGATGGACGGGGCTAGTAAATTTGTTCGTGGTGATGCTATTGCAGGCATTTTGATTCTACTAATTAATATTGTTGGCGGCCTTGGTGTGGGTGTGTTGCAACACGACTTGGCTTTTTCTCAAGCAATGGAATATTACACATTGCTAACAATTGGTGATGGTCTTGTGGCGCAGATCCCCGGCTTATTACTCTCTACCGCAACAGCCATTATCGTGACGCGAGTGAATAGTAATCAAGATATGGGTGAGCAGGTGTCACTGCAAGTACTTAGTAACCCGAAAGCATTGGCTATTGCTGGTGCGATTATTGGCGTATTAGGGTTGATTCCAGGAATGCCCAACTTAGTGTTTATGTCATTGGCCGGTGCCTTAGGTTATGTTGCTTATTTAGTGCATAAAAAACAGCAACAGGCAGAATTAACGCCTGTTGAGCTTGATTCGCCTGTACAAGCATTGCCAGATGAACCAAAAGAACTGTCTTGGGATGATGTGGCCCCAGTCGATATGATTGGCCTAGAGGTGGGCTATCGGTTGATTCCCTTAGTTGACAAAACGCAAGGTGGTGAGCTGATGTCAAGAATTAAAGGGGTACGGAAAAAGCTCTCGCAAGAATTAGGCTTTTTAATTCCATCTGTGCATATTCGTGACAACCTAGACTTGGCACCGAATGTGTATCGCCTAACATTGATGGGCGTTAATATTGGCGAGGTTGAAATTCACCCTGATAGGGAATTGGCGATTAATCCAGGCCAAGTATTTGGTGATATTCAAGGCATTGCTACAAAAGACCCCGCGTTTGGTCTAGACGCGGTTTGGGTTGACTCATCGCAAAAGGACCAAGCACAAACAATGGGCTATACCGTTGTTGACCCTGGGACTGTTGTGGCAACACATTTAAGTCAGATTATTCAAACACATGCGCATGAGTTATTAGGCCATGAGGAAGTTCAGCAAATGCTCGATACGCTGAAAAAGTCAGCGCCAAAACTGGTTGAAGACTTAGTACCAGAAACCATTTCATTAGGTACAGTTGTTAAAGTGCTGCAAAATTTATTACAGGAAAATATTCCGGTTCGAGATATGCGAACAATTGCCGAGACACTGATTGAACATGGGCGTAGCAGTCAAGATGCTGGCGCATTAACAGCGGCCGTTAGAATTGCCCTTGGCCGCTCAATAGTCCAGAAAATCAGTGGCTTAGACAGTGAACTGTCAGTGATTACTTTAGATCCAGATTTGGAACGCTATTGCAACAAAGCTTACAAGCGTCAGAAGATGGTAGCGCAGGATTGGAACCAGGGTTAGCAGAAAGAATGATAAATGCATTGCAAGAAAGTACTCAAAAACTAGAAATGGAAGGGAAAAGTGCCGTTCTTCTAGTCTCTGGCTTTTTGCGCCCTTGGTTAGCTCATTTTGTTCGCCACTCAATATCAACATTAAATGTTTTGTCGTATAACGAAATCCCTGAGGATAGACAAGTTCGTGTTGTTGGGAGTGTTGGGCAAAATGGATAATAGACTTTACGAGGTTATATTCGATGAAAATTAAACGTTTTTTTGCTCCTGATATGCGTGAAGCACTTAAGCTGGTCAAAGAGCAGCTGGGTGCGGATGCGGTTATCCTATCAAATAATAGAGTAGACGGTGGCGTCGAAATTGTGGCGGCTAAGGATTATGATGAGCAAGCCATTCAAGCAGCGGCCGATAAGAAAGAAACGTTGCTAGATGCTAGGTTGGATGAGGAGCTAAAAGATGACAGGGTGTCAATAGACTGGAATGAGCCGCCTAAGCAGGCGTTTAGAGAGGACTATACGCCGGGCCACAAAAAACCGGCGCTGAAACAACGGTTAGCTAAACCAAAACCAGCAAAAAACAAACCGGCAGGGGTCGAGCCAACATGGGTTGAAGACCCAGCTATTAAGGCAGTTAAACATGAATTAGACATGATGCGGCATGAGTTTAGAACCGTATTAAACGAATTGTCTTGGTCAGACCGGACGCAACAAAACCCAGTACGAATTGATGTTATTAGACGATTGTTGGATACCGGGTTTTCAAAAAAACTAAGTGTTAAGTTGGCCGAAACGGTTGTTACAGAAACAGAGCTTGAAGAGGCGTGGCTTAATTGCTTAACACTAGCTGCCGATTCACTACCTATCATGGAGAACAAAATACTTGATGACGGTGGTTTGGTCGCTTTAGTGGGCCCTACAGGTGTGGGTAAAACCACCACTATCGCAAAAATTGCTGCACGTTTTAGAATGCGTCACGGGCCTGATTCATTAGCATTAATCACAACAGATAATTTCCGTATTGGGGCTCATGAGCAATTGAGTAATTTTGCTAGAATTTTAGGTGTGCCTATGCGTGTTGCTTCTACCGAAGAGGATTTCCAAGATGCATTAACGGATTTCGTCGATAAACGGTTGGTATTGATCGATACAGCTGGGATGAGTCAACGAGATATTCGGATGACAGAACAGTTCAAATTATTGCAAGACGATAAGTTTGAGATAGATAATTATTTGGTCATTTCGGCGACTACCGAATCTAGGGCTATGCGCGAAGTGATTAAAACGTTTGCAGATGCAGAGCCAAAAGGCTGCATTCTTAGTAAATTGGATGAAACAGATTGCCCTGGCAGTGCACTATCTGCCATTATTGAACAACAAATACCCTTGGGTTTTGTAACAGATGGGCAACGAGTACCTGAAGATCTCCATTACCCATCTGCCAGCGAGCTTATGGCAACGTTTATTGAACCCAGTGAATTATTAGCAGATGAAGAAGATATTGGTTTATCTGTGTTATTAGATGGGTCTTCGCGACATGCGAATGTTTAAAGAAGGCTTGAATCAAGCATCAGGAATGAAACAGATGACAAATAAAAAACCTGTGAGAGTGATTGCAGTAGCCAGTGGTAAAGGTGGGGTGGGTAAAACAAATTTATCTGTAAACCTGGGAATCGCTTTTTGTAAATTAGGCCGAAAAGTTGCGCTGCTTGATGCAGATATGGGGTTAGCCAATGTTGATATTTTGCTGGGGCTGCACCCGGAATTTAATTTAACCCATGTGTTAAGTGGGGAAAAAACGTTAGACGAAATTGTTGTTGAAGGCCCTCAGGGCTTAAAAGTCATTCCAGCCTCATCAGGTGTTCAGCATATGGCAGAAATGGGCACGCTGGAACAAGCTGGGATTATTAATGCGTTCAGCGAATTTCAAGAAGAAATTGATTTATTATTGGTTGATACCGCAGCGGGCATTCATGGCGGTGTGATTAATTTTGCAAGGGCTTGTCAAGAGGTGTTGATTGTTGTTTGTGATGAACCAACGTCATTAACCGATGCGTATGCGTTGATTAAGTTGTTAAACCGTGATCATGGCTTGTCTCGCTTCCATATTATTACCAATATGGTGGAGTCGCTTCAACATGGGAAAATGCTGTACCAAAAGCTCTGTAAAGTCACGGATCAATATCTTGATGTAGCGCTGTATTTTACAGGTGCTGTTCCATTTGATCCAAGTCTCCGTAAGTCAGTTCAAAAACAACAAGCAGTACTTGAGTCTGCGCCAAATAGTCACGCCGCCGTGGCGATTAAAAACCTAGCAAATAAAATCGATCGATGGCCTGTACAACGGGGTGCGGCAGGTTATCTAGAGTTTTTTGTAGAACGGCTTATTCAGGCGAGTTAAATAGGAGAGTTGACGGAGTGAACGGCATTGCGATGTATACCAACCTTCAAGCAAAAACTGCTGGGGAACTGGTTGCTACGCATGCGCCTTTAGTTAAACGCATTGCTTATCACTTATTAGCGAAACTACCGGATACTGTTTTAGTAGAAGACCTTATTCAAGCAGGTATGATAGGTTTATTAGAAGCCTCTAATAACTATAAAGATAACTATGGGGCTAGTTTTGCAACGTATGCTGGAATTCGCATACGAGGCGCCATGTTGGATGATGTTAGGCGCACCGATTGGACGCCTAGGTCGGTGCATAGAAAAGCGCGTCAAATTACTGAAGCGATGCGACGTATTGAACAGCAAACTGGGCGAGATGCGCGTGACACAGAAATAGCCGCGCTGCTAGATATCACAATAGAGGAATATCATAAAATATTGCAAGATAGTACATGTTGTCGGTTATTCAGTACCGATGAGATGGAGGGAGAAAGCGACCAAGTCTCTACAGAAAATATTTTAGAAAACATCAATGAAGAAGACTTTAGAGTGGCACTAGCAGGGGCCATTTCTAGCTTGCCGGAAAGAGAGCAAATGGTCGTATCATTGTATTATGATAATGAACTAAATTTAAAAGAAATAGGCAGTGTATTAGGGGTAAGTGAATCACGAGCGTGTCAAATTAATAATCAAGCAATGCTTCGCTTGAAATCACGTTTGGTAAATTATGCGCCCTCATAAGCATCAGGTATTAAGCCTAATAATTAAGACAAGGGAGCTGTATTGATGATTTTTCATTCGATGTTATTCGCCCTAAACCAGGAGAGTGTAATTTGGATATTTTGACCATTTTGGGCGTAATTATTGGCTTTGGTGCTATTTTAGGTGGCAATTTTATGGATGGTGGCCACCTGTCTGCGTTGATTAATGGCCCGGCAGCCTTGATTGTGCTGGGTGGAACCATTGGCGCAGTTTTGCTGCAATCACCCGCAAAAATATTTTTTGGTTCACTTAAGTTATTAAGCTGGGTGCTCTTTCCTCCTGAGCTTAAGCTAAAACAGTCAATCACTAAAATTATTGAATGGAGCGAAATTGCAAGACGCGAAGGGTTACTCGGTCTTGAAGCGGTTGTTGATGATGAAGAAGATGAGTTCGCTAAAAAAGGAATGCAATTATTGGTCGATGGAGCTGAACCAGAAGTAATACGCGATATATTAATGCTTGAATTAGAAGCGCTAGAAGAAAGGCAGTTGCTGAGTGCAAAAGTGTTTGAGTCGATGGGTAGTTATGCACCAACAATCGGCATTATTGGTGCTGTTATGGGTCTTATTCATGTTATGCAAAACTTGTCCGACCCAAGTAAATTAGGAGCTGGTATTGCAACCGCATTTGTTGCAACCATCTATGGTGTAGGCTTAGCTAACTTATTATTTATTCCTATGGCCTCCAAATTAAAAGTTCAAATTCAAGCATACTCGCAATCTCGAGAAATGATGATAGAGGGGATTGCGGCGATAGCCGAAGGTGAAAATCCACGGAATGTTGAGATAAAGCTTCAAGGGTATTTATAGTCAATGGCAAGACGCAAAAAAAAGCTTGAAGAGGTTGAAAACCATGAGAGATGGATGGTTTCTTATGCGGACTTCATTACCCTTTTATTTGCCTTTTTTGTGGTGATGTATTCGGTCTCGTCGGTGAATGAAGGGAAATATAGAGTGTTATCAAGCACTTTAGATGGCGCTTTTAAAGGTCAGCCTAGAACCATGAATCCAATAGAAATTGGCGATGTGCTGCAAAATAAAGCGCTGATTGAAAGGCTGATGGAGCTGGAAGGAGGGGGCGATAAAATGATTCCTGAGCTATTTTCTGAGGCCAAACCACAACAAACAGCTAAAATTGTTGATAGTGACATTGACAGTGATCAAACAATAAGTGAAGCGAAAGTCTTAGGCCAGTTAGCCGACAATTTGGAGTCTGGTTTGTCCCCACTAATAGATAGTGACCTTGTGTCGGTTAAAAAAAATGACCTTTGGGTCGAAATTGAATTGAACAGCAAAATGTTATTTGGAAGTGGTAATGCGAGCTTGTCTGATGAAGCGTTAAGAGTCTTATGGCAGGTCGCCAAGCCAATTAGAAAATTAAATAATACGGTGCAAGTAGAAGGATACACGGATAATATTCCGATAAATTCATTTGAATACCCTTCTAATTGGGAATTATCTGCCGCACGCTCAGCCAGTGTTGTTCATTTATTGACTAAATATGGGATCGATCCGCAACGTTTGGCGGCGGTTGGTTATGGCGAACACCATCCAGTTGAGGATAACCGAACCCCAGAAGGGCGTGAAAGGAATAGACGAGTGGTTATTGTGGTTCAATCGAATGCTATTTCACGTTTTGCAGAAAAAAGAAAATCAGCGCAGGCGGTTATTGAAGAGCCTATGGTTGTTGAGAAGAAAGCGGTCGAATTGCAAGAAGCGATTGAGTTGCCAATGGGTAATGTGAGTGAACCAAATGAATCGACAGCTGAAAAAATAGAGAAGCTTGAGAAAGCCAAAAATAGTCGGTTTAATAAATTTTTGAATTAATATATGGGTTAGTAAAGATGGCCGGTATAAATAAAATAACACCAAGTAGAGCTGTTCGTCCTGTTAAGCCGAACAATAAAAATAAACCAGACGCTCAAACAAATAAAAAAATTGAAAAGCAACGACCAAAAGATACTGAGGATGACTCAGTGCCTAAACATATAGACGAAAGGGTTTGATGGAATTTTATATACCTATAGTTGTTACCGCGCTGCTGTTGGCGGTGGTGATGCTGTTTTTTCTAACCTATAAACAATGGTGTAGAACTAAAGCACTGGAGTCTACAGTTAGCCACCTTGGTAAGAAACTTAACACGGTTCAACATGATATTTCAGCCCTTTGTGCGAGTGGTTTAGGTGTTGATGAGCGCGTGGGTGGGGCAGAGCGGCGTGTTCGTAGTTTAATGGGCCGTATAGAAGAATTAGAAGAAAGCGATACGTTTGAGCACTTACAAGAGTTCCAAGGTGCGATAGAGTTGGCGCAAAAAGGGGCTAGCGCTGATGAAATTGTTGAAAAGTGCCACCTAACAGTTGATGAAGCCAGTTTACTGATTCGCTTACATAAGGCTTAGTCTGCTTGCCCTGTATAGTTGTCTGGTACTTTACCGGATAGTAAATAAGCAAAGGCAATGACTTCTGCAACGGCTATATAAAGTGCTTCGGGAATTTCATCTCCGAGAGGAATACTACTGAGTATTTTGACTAATTCTGGGTTGTGATCAAAGGGGATGTCATTAGCAATAGCAAGGTCAATAATGTCCTGTGCAAGATCACCCCTACCTTTTGCGGTTATAGTAGGTGCATGTTGGCCGTCGTATTTTAAAGCAATGGCAATATCAGCAGGGTTTACTATGTCAGTCATTAGGCCTTCTCACTTAAAATAGATTCGCTAGGTTTGTTGTTTTGCATTATCGGGCCTGGCCCTTCTTGTAACTGAATACTATCGGTCTTTAAGTTGGCGCGGTTAAGTTGTTCTTTGAAGGTATTTAAGTGACGATCAATTAGCTGCCGTGTTTCGAGTTGTTCTGCCCAAAAATGACTGCTGATTTGATGGTTTTGAAGTGTGAGTTTGTTTTTAATGAGGCCTAATTTTGGAGGGTTCATTTCAAGCGAAACGACCCATTGAGGGTTCGTCTCATTCGTTTTTTTACGAGAGGGGTCTTCTTGTTCAATTTTTAGAAAAACAGACTCCGTAGCTTGTTGGTTTAGAAACGGAATTTCAATTTGCCATGTTTGGCGACCGGTACTGTTATCGATATTGCTGCTTGCCAGTTGGTTTAGCGTTATTTTAGAAAGCGCACCTTCTGTTTTATTGAGTAAGGCCTTTATTTGTTGGTCGAATAATTGCGCTGCGCTTGCCTGTTGTGTCATAACGGTAGGTTTTACTGAGGACGATGGTGCCGCTTCTTGCGTTAGTCTTTGTGGCTGCGCTTTTTGTTGGCTTGCTGTGGAGTTTGGCCAGGCATTCAATAATTGTATGAGTTTAATAAGGTTTGCCTTTATATCAACGCGAGAGAGCTCAGTAGATTGTTGGTTTAATGCTTTAGTGGCTAAATGTTCGAGTGGAAGCTGATGTCTGGTTGTTGCGTTATCAGAATGGTTTTTTAAAGCGGCTTTATTGTCCAACAGCATTTTTTGTAAGGTTGGTTCTAAAAACACACCTGAGTGCTGGACTGCGTCTTTTAGTCCCGCAGCTGTTGTTATATTTTTTTGCTTGGGCAAGGTGTGAATAATATTATTGGCTAAACGCCGAAGCTGAAGTAATTGCAGCGCCAGTTCTTTTGACTGAGTCAGCGCTGATTGAACTGTTTGCTTATTAATCCCAGCAAGCACTTCGCCGAGTGGCTGATGGAAATCACTGACGGGAGTTTGTTTTGGAAGTAAGTGTCGTAAGCTTAACGGTATTTGTTGATTGGCTTGTGGTGGCTGTTTAACGTTTAGGATCAGTTCAGTAGGCGTTCTGTCGACTATCACGTTAATCGTTTGACCAACAGTGACGGGAATATTTGTTTTTACCGCTATCAGTTGATTACCCAAACGGATAATAACGTCATGCTTATTGGCTAATTGATCGACTATTTTTACTTGTAAGGGTTGACCGGTTTGGAGCTTGTCTATAATTAAAGCTGTCTCCCTAGTTGCTGTTGTTACGTGGGTTGGGAGGCTAGGTATTTCCAATGAAGCTAGTGGCTATTTAATTGAAAAGTTGTTTGACGATAGTCAGTTCTTCTTGCGCATTTTCCAACACATCAAGCGAATCGTTAGGGTCTCGGAGCAACTTGGTCAGCCGATTATAAGCAGGTACAGAAGATGCTTCTGGGTAGTGACTTTTGTGAGGGGTGTTTTTAAAACTGAGTAATTGGGCAACAATGACTAAGTCCGTATAGTTAGCGGGTTGATCATTTTTGCGCTCCCAGTTTTCAGCATTAACGGCTAACTCAACGAAGTCTTCAGTGAAATTCCACTTTTCTAATACCATCTTGCCGATAACAGGGGAGAGCTTTTCAAGCGTCTGTTGTACTTCGGTTTTGTTATGTATTAAATTTGGGTGTTTGTCTGCATGAGTTAAAATAGGTATGGATCCGATATCGTGTATCAAGCCGGCTAACATAGCCTTGTCAGTATCAAATCCCTTAAGCTTTTTTGCCATGACAGCGCAAATTCCTGAGACATCTCGGCTATGTAACCATAACGCTGAGATCAAATCCTTTACGTCTTTTGTTTTAGCTGTGAAAACCATCCTCATGGTAAAAGTGGTAATGAGGTTGCTGATGGCTTTTATTCCTAATCGAGTGATCGCAAGCGGGAGGGCTTCGATTTTTTCTCGTCCCCTAAATAAGGGACTATTTGCAACTTTGATTAGCTGAGCGGTAATAGCGGGGTCTTGTTGGGTGATTTTTGCAATCGTGTCTGACGTTGCATGAGGGTCTGTGATAGCAGCGCGAACTTTTACCGCCGTTTCTGGAATAGATGGCAATATTAGTTTACCCGCTTGCATTTCTTGGGTAACTTCAAAGTAAAGTTGGTTATACAGTAAGGAGTCCTGACTATTATCAAGAATCTCAACGTTGTTATTGGGCAGGACCTCGTTTAATAAATCATCTAATGTGTTGCGCTTAACAGATAAAACGGTGACATCTCCAAGTGCAACGGCTGTGGCTTGGTGAGGAGATGTATTATCAATGGGAAAGCGGGCTTCCATTTGACCACCTTCTATAATTCTTTCTTTTTTGTTACTAAACGTTAGCTGTATTTTACCTTCTAATAAGTAAGTTTGTTTGTCATCACTACTACCCTCAGAAAACAATATGCTATTGGAATCATATTGTTCCGTTTTCACCATTTCTTTAAGTTGCTGCTTGCTATTATCAGAGAAGTTTCTGATAGGAAATAAGGTGTTAACTTCTTCGTTTGTTAAGCTTCTAATGGACATTTTTTATACTGCTTTTTTAAACTGCTTTGTAAGTTATGATTTGAGTTAAAATTATCATTAATCACCAATCATCCTATTATTCAGTTAAATATAGCCCTTTCTATGCCCTTATGACAATTAAAATACAAAAAATAAAGACAATTAATGAACTCATTACTGAGGGCGCTAATTTATTTGCTGATGCAGGGCTTTATTTTGGCCATGGGACAGATAATACACTAGATGAAGCCAGTTATATTGTGCTGGGCATCACAAAGAATTTACCGTTAGATAATGAGCAGATATTATCTTCAGAGGTGAGTGTTGATGAACAGCAAAAAGTTTTAGATGCTTTTGAGCGTAGAATAGTAGAAAGAATTCCTGCTGCCTATTTAGTGGGTGAAGCGTGGTTTGCTGGCCTACCTTTTTTTGTTGATAATAATGTTCTTGTCCCTCGTTCGCCATTCGCAGAACTTATTGAAGACCGGTTTGCTCCTTGGGTGGATAGCTCAAAAATAAATAGTATTCTAGATTTATGTACCGGTAGCGGTTGCATAGGGATTGCTAGTGCGTTTAGCTTTCCTGAGGCAAAGGTTGATTTGGCTGATATTTCAGCGTTGGCGTTAAATGTTGCTAATAAAAATATACAGCGGCATAAACTTGCAGACAGGGTAGAGGCTATAGAGTCAGATTTATTTGAAGGCTTGGCGAATCGGCAATATGATCTGATTATTAGTAACCCGCCATATGTTGGGCATGAGGAGCTTTCTAATTTACCTGACGAGTTTTATAAAGAACCTCAACTTGGTTTGGATGGTGGAGTATCAGGTTTAGAATTGGTGCATAACATTCTTGTGAAGGCTCCAGAATATTTAAAAGAAGGTGGGGTGCTTTATGTTGAAGTTGGAAACACAGATGAGGCTTTGCAACAATGTTACCCAGTAGTCCCCTTTCTATGGCAAGAGTTTGAGTATGGTGGACATGGTGTTTTCATGTTAACGAAAGAAGAATTATTAAAATATCACACGCTATTTCAAGCTAAACTAGCGTAATTAATTAACAGTAATAATACGAATATGTCAGGAAATTCAATAGGAAAAATTTTTACGGTGACTAGTTTTGGAGAAAGTCATGGTCCGGCTATTGGCTGTATTGTAGATGGCTGTCCTCCGGGCTTAGAGCTATGCGAGGCAGACTTACAAGGTGATCTTGATTTAAGAAAACCTGGTACATCAAGACACACAACACAACGACGTGAAGCTGATGAAGTAAAAATTTTATCGGGTGTGTTCGAGGGGAAAACAACAGGGACTTCTATTGGACTGTTGATACAAAATACAGACCAGCGTTCTAAGGACTATTCGAATATCAAAGAAACCTTTAGACCTGGGCATGCAGATTATAGCTACCAGCAAAAGTATGGTTTTCGTGACTATCGTGGTGGTGGTCGTTCTTCTGCCCGTGAAACGGCAATGAGGGTAGCCGCTGGCGGTATTGCAAAAAAATATTTGCGAGAGAAATTTGGTGTTGAAATTAAAGGGTATTTGGCTCAACTAGGACCAATTAAAATTGATGTGGTTGATATGGCCTATGTCCATGAAAATCCATTTTTTTGTCCAGATCCCAGTAAAGTAGGTGAATTAGAAAACTATATGGATGCATTGAGAAAATCAGGCGATTCTGTTGGTGCAAGGGTCAATGTTAGTGCAACAGGTGTCCCTGTAGGGTTGGGTGAGCCGATTTTTGATCGCCTTGATGCCGAACTGGCGCATGCTTTAATGAGTATTAATGCCGTCAAAGGTGTTGAAATTGGAGGGGGCTTTGGCTGTGTGGAGGCGCTAGGTACGGCGTTTCGAGATGAAATAACGCCAGAAGGGTTCCTCAGTAATCATGCCGGCGGTATTTTAGGAGGTATTTCTACTGGTCAGGCGATTTCGGCCAGTATCGCCTTGAAACCCACATCCAGTTTACGAATTCCTGGTCAGTCTGTCGATATACATGGGCAGCCCATAGAAGTTGTTACTAAAGGACGACATGATCCTTGTGTAGGCATTAGAGCAACCCCTATTGCAGAAGCGATGATGGCCATTACGTTAATGGATCATATGCTAAGACACACAGGACAAAACAGTGATGTGAAATCAGCGGCACCTATTATTCCAGCGGGAGACAGCTCGTTATAGTGTTCACTAATAGTCTGGCATAAGGTTTATTTCGTTGGCTAATCAAAAATTGCCTTATTGGCGGTTATCTGGGTTCTATTTTTTTTATTTTGCATCCTTAGGTGCGCTGACGCCGTATTTAGGCCTGTATTTAAATTCTATTGGCTATATGGCTGTGCAAGTAGGTTTAGTTTTTGCTGTGATGCAGGGAACTAAGCTGGTTTCGCCGAGTATTTTAGCTTGGATATCTTCAGGGTTTAATGACCGAATGAGACTGATCCAGTTGGCCTCTTTTGTATCCGCGGCGGCTTATACCTGTGTGCTATTTGAGCAAGAATTTGTTGCTATCTTGTTGATATTTTTTGTTTTTAGTTTTTTTTGGAATGCCATGTTGCCGCAGTTTGAGGCAGTGACATTAACTAAATTGGCGCAGCGAACAAACCTATATAGCGGAATAAGGTTATGGGGTTCGGTGGGGTTTGTTGTGACGGTGTTGGGTGTTGGCTATGTGCTGACAGTCATCGGTTTAGATGAATGGCCGCTCTTGGTCAGTCTGTGCTTGGTGATGATTTTTTTATCTAGCTTGCTGCTGAGTGAAAAAGGGCGAAAAAAACATCCAACAAAGGGACCTACGATTTATTCCATTTTGAGCAAAAAGGCAATAGTCGCATTTTTTATGGTGGTTTTTTTAATGCAAGCCTCACATGGAGCCTATTACGCATTTTTTTCGATATTACTCGATAAGCTAGATTACAACGAAACTGAAATAGGCCTGTTATGGTCGTTAGGCGTCTTTGCTGAAATTGCGATATTTATCATAATTCAGAAGCTTTTTCATCATCTTCAATTACGGTTTGTTTTATTGTTAAGTATATTTTTAACCATTATTAGATGGTTAATTATTGCTTGGCTAGCAGAAAGTTTGGTCGCGCTGTTAGTGGCGCAACTATTACATGCCGCATCTTTTGGCTCATTTCATGTTGTTTGCATACAGTTAACACATCACTACTTTAAAGGTGCGGCGCAAGATAAAGGCCAGGCTTTATATACGAGTATTGGTTATGGGGCAGGTGGCATGTTTGGTGGGCTGCTAGCGGGCTTTCTTTGGGATGGGTTTGGTTCGCAATGGGTATTTACTATGGCCTCTTTCTTGAGTGCAATAGCATTTTTTGTTGCATGGAACTGGGTGGAACGAGGTAATTCTGAGGACTTAGCAGCCACAGGCGAAGGCATTAGTTCTGTCTAATTAAGCGCTGATATGATTTCAACAGATGAACAAATAAACTAGCAGTTAGTTTATGCTTATATGTGTTATTGATAGAGGCTTTATAAACAACTAATATCGTCAGTACTGCTGGAATCTTCAACTAGTTGTACACGGTAAAGGGCTTCTTTTATGGGGCTTATCTACATGATTTAATATGGACGAGCGAAATAGGGGTATTCATCATGCAATCATCAGGTTCTAAAAAATTAACGATTGGGATCTCTTCAATGGCATTATTTGATTTAGTCGAATCGAATAAAGTGTTTGAAACAGAAGGCAAAGCAGCGTACTGCGCTTATCAAATTGCTAGGGAGGATGAGAGTTTAAACCCCGGGGTGGCTTACCCTTTGGTGAAAAAGCTTTTGGGCTTGAACAAGCGATTACCTGAGGCATCAGTTGAGGTGATTTTATTATCAAGAAATAGCGCCGATACTGGACTTAGGGTATTTAACTCAATACGCGAACATGATTTAGATATAAAGCGTGCTGCTTTTACCAGTGGTAATAGCCCGTTTGGTTATATCTCAGCCTTTGAAGTGGACTTGTTTCTCTCAACCTCTCCAGAAGATGTACGTAAGGCGTTGGAGGTAGGGCATGCTGCAGCGACTATTTTGTCTGGTAAAGGCACGGATGCTGCTAATGATCAGTTACGGATAGCCTTTGATGGTGATGCGGTTATTTTTTCTGATGAATCGGAGAGAATATATAAGGAAAAAGGGCTGGATGCGTTTACTGAAAATGAGCAGGTATCAGCTAAAGAACCGATGTCTGGCGGTCCCTTTAAATCCTTTTTATCTGCCTTGCATAATTTACAAAGTCAGTTTGCTGAAGAAATATCTCCTGTTCGCACAGCGTTGGTAACGGCTCGTTCAGCGCCAGCCCACGAGCGTGTTGTTCGAACGCTTCGTTCTTGGGATATTAGAATTGATGAGGCGCTTTTTTTAGGTGGGCTAGCAAAAGGTGAGTTTTTAAAATCATTTGGTGCTGATATTTTCTTTGATGATCAAGCAGCGCACTGCGAGTCTGCTCAACTACACGTTGCTACTGGACATGTGCCTCATGGCGTGGCAAATGAAGATTAGTTGTTAAGGTCAAAGTCAAAACGCATGATGTCGGAGGGTTCTTGTAAGAAATAGCCCTGTACTGCGTCAATACCAAGGTTCCAAAGTAGCGCGAGTGTATTTGCATTCTCAACCGACTTTGCAATTGTTTTTACGTTATTTCTGCGAGTAACTTGAATAAGATCTTTAATGGTTTGTTGTGACTCTTCATTGTTAAGTAAGTTTTGACTAAACGTACCGTCTATTTTTAAGTAATCAACATGGTACTCTTTTAATATGCTGTCAGTGATTTGACTAAAACCAATCTGGTCAAAAGCGATTTGACAACCACACTCTTTTTTAATGACGGTGATGAAATTCTTTAAAACAGTAGGTTCAATTTTTACATCGGAAAAGCTGATTTGGAAAACCAATAAACTGGCATCTATATTATAGAACTTTAATTCACTCACAAGCGTTTCTATGAACGGTGTATTTCGGTAGGTAATATTAGAGATAGAAATAAAGAATTTTCTTTTAATCCCTTGGCGAGAGGCTTCTTTGATTTGTTCTAGGGTGCTTTTCAATACCCACTCATCAAGCTGGCTGATTAAGCCGGTTTTTTCGGCTGTTAAAATAAAATGATCAGGTGGGATATGTGCATTCTTGCTATCAAGAATCCTAAGTAGCACCGCATAATTTTCAGTTTTTTTCTGGGATAGTTCCACAATGGGTTGGTATAACGGGTGAAGTCTGTCTTGTTCTAAAGCAGATTGTATCAAATGCGTGTTTTTTGCCTCATCGATGATAACGGTTAAGGGTGTCGTGACAGAATCAAAGACATGAATTTGGTTGCCACCATGAGAACTGGCTTTGTCACAGGCTTTATCAGCCTGTGAGGTGAGTTGTTTAGAGGTGGTGACTCGCGGGTCAATAAAACTAACACCAATACTTAAGGTTAATTTAATGTATTGGCTATCATCGCCAAAGAGGGTGTTGTTAACTTGGGTTAGTATTTTTTGACAGCTTAACAAAAATTCAGAGCGCCCAAGCTCATCTGAAAACAAGGTGAAGACAGCATCACCATAGCGCGCAAGAATATCATTTTGCGAGCAGGTTTCGTTAATCGTGCGGCTTAGGGAGCGAATAACGTCGTCGGTATAATTAATACCATGCTGTTCTCGAATAGTACGGAAGTCATCAATCAGAATAATGGCCAGCGAGCCATGTGCTTCTTCACTGGCTATCTCTTTATCAATATATTCAGTCACAAATCTTTTGTTGTACAAGCCAGTTTCATGGTCAAAGGTTCGTAGGTCGGTGAAGCCTTTTTCTACGCTACTCCATGCATCTGGGTTATGAACCAGGATTTGTGTGCAAAGCTGCTCTTTAACAAAGCAATGCGTCTTATAGAGAGTGGTGACAAATGAGTCGCCATCTCGAGTTTGTATAAGAACCGATAAGACGGTTTCATCGGGTAACGATTCTAGCGACGTATTGAAGTTTCTTTTAGGCAGGTTGCCACGCACAGGGCATGATGTTGGGCTACTGAACTCCATGACGGGTGTGCAAATAATGTTCTCATCATCAGGGATGCTAAAAATACGTTTATAGGCTGAGTTGGTCGCCCAATATTGCCCATCGTAGATAAGCGCGACACCGTCTTCGGTATGTTTTAGAAAAGACTCGAATCGGTAAGATTCATTTTTAAACTGTGAATTAACCTGGTGTAATAAATATTTATTATGTTGTAGGGTTACTTCACGGGCGATAGACTTAGCGACCAAAAGAACAGGGTTAAAGCTGCGAATATCGATAATGTTGTTAGCATCGTAACGCTTGACTTCATCACTGCTTAAGTGTTTTTCTGTCAATAGAATGACGGGGAAGTGAAGAAAGTATTGTTTTACTTTTCGTATTAAATCTTCGTTTTTTGAGTCATCGTCGTTTAGTTTTACAACAACTAAGTTCGCATCAGCGTATGACTCAGATTTTAGGCGGCTAGCAGTTGTTGGTGTTAAAACAACATCGGTTTTAGTTGTGTTCAATGCAAGCTCTAAAGCCTTACTTTCTTTTGTTGAAAAACCAACAGTTAATACAGTCCGCTTAGTCATCTTTCAGCCAATTATTAGATTACTGCTTACCATAATCTAGATCTGATTCTTTTAACACTGTGTAATGGTTAAAAACTTGATTTGTTTCTATTATTTTATCAAGGCGGTAAGTGTTAAGGGTGTCCTTTGTTTTTAAGATGATGCTTTTAGCTGTATTGTTTAGTAGTAGAGGGGTGATAATTGAGTCTGGTTGATGAATACTAGGAATGCCTTGGAGGAAAATAGCCGGTTTAGGGGGGAGCTCCTTATTATGGAACTTGATATTGGCAATTTTAAGATTAGGCGACATCATTTCTACACCAACAGAAATATCGCCGTCCTCAAGTTTATTGATGCGCCTAATGATAGCGAGTTGAAGGGGGCCAGTTTTTGTTTGGATGCCAATAAGGTCATTTGCATTTAAAAGGGCTTGGTTATTAGCAGCAATTTGAAACCTTAGCCCTTGTAAGCTGATATCGTTCATTGTTGCTTCCATTGAGTGACCTTTTTCACCTGGCTTTATAAGGTTTTTAGTCCAAATGCTGTTTGCAGACAGTGAGTTTTCGGCGGAAGCTTTAAGCGCTTTGTTTACGTCGGTATCATTTATTGTATGTTGGCTTTTGTAGCGTTCCTCTATTGGTATTAAGTGTAGGTTATCTATACCGAAGTCGTGACGAGGTTTTGTTGTTTGAGCGGGTTTTTTGCCAAAGTAATCGGGGTTTTGTTTAAGAACCAACGCCCTAATAACACTGTCGAAACCAGGGTAAACGGTTAACTCCTCAGTTTGTTCATACCTCGGTGATTGTCGGCTTTGTTGAGTGCTCCAGCTAGGTAATAGTTGCTGGATTACTTTTTTTGACAAAATAGGTTTCTCAGGAGTCATTGAAATAGTGACCTGTCTTTCTGGGGCGACAAGTTGATCACTTTGTATGAATTGAACAAGAAGCTTATTGTCTATAAAACGGCATTGATCATGCGCTTTTAAAGTCGCCACATGGGAAATCGGTTTAGATGATGAAAGGTCAATATAAAAGCTTGTTGATACCTCTTGGTTTGAGGACATTGTTATATTATTAGCTTGCAAGGATAAAATACGTTGGATCGTTTTGATATCACCTTGTCTAAACCGGTTAGGGCGAGCTAAATTAAAAAAATGAATTTTCTTGAATTCATTTTCTATCGTAGTGTGGCTGTTACCGTTTACTTTAAGGTAATCAAGTTGATGTACTTGCAAGTCTTCAGCGAGAGTAAATAAGGCGTTGAGCGCATTCCAAAAGCCAGCGTCAGTGGGTTTGTAAACTAGGGACTCAAAAAACTGAATAATACCCAGTAGCTCTACGGCCCTATGGATAATAAGGCCCTTTTGGTGTTTAGAAAAAATAGGAGTATCGTCACCGCTCTCATCAGCGCTGTTTTTAGCAAAGTATGCGGAGCATATAATATTTTGATAAACAGCTTGGGCGTTTGTTAAAACCTTTAATGTTTGTGTTGAAAGCTCAGCCTGCTTTTGGCTTAACGGTAACTTGGTTCCCTCTGTTGCTTTAAGGTAGAGAGTTGTTAGTTTTATAACATAAGGGCTAACTACCTCAGAAATTTTAAATTCAGTGTAGGGGGCAACGGTCGTTGATAATAGCCCTTGCGTTGCTGTCAACATCATTCCTGCTGTCGATGCGGCGTCTAAGATCGGCAAGTCGTCTACCCACTCTTGGCAGGATCTTGTATTAGGCTCAAAAGGCAAATCTACGTGAGATTTAGTTGCGACAGGCCCAATTCTATCCGTGAATTTTTTGTGCATATCCATGTGGTGTTTCTTAAGTCAGTATTTATTTAAGGTGTGTTTTAAATTATTTTTTATAAGTTAGGTTTGATTATGCGCCTTATTTTAAGGAAAGTTAATATTTGTAGATAATAATGTTTTATAAGGCTTGCCGGCTTCTTCGCGTACCAGCTTAGGTACTAAATAACCTGGGAGTTTTTTTTGAAGGTGTTGGTATACATCAAACACATGCTCCATCTGTGTATCGAAATGCATAGCACCGTTTACCTTGTCAAGAACGTGTAAGTAATAGGGGAGGGTGTCGCAGTGGAATAGACGGTGGCTTAACTTAGTTAAGGTTTTTGCATTATCATTTATGCCCCGTAATAATACCGTTTGATTGAGTAAAGTAAGCCCCGCTTTTTTTATAGCAAACAAAGTGTTAGAAACACTATCATCTAACTCGTTTGGGTGGTTGGCGTGAATAACCATAATGACTTTTTTATTTGTTGAGGAAAGTATTTCCAATAATTTTTTGCTTATCCGGCTAGGCAACACAATGGGTATTCTTGAATGAATACGAATACGCTCAATTTGTGGCAGCTGTTCGAACAAGTCAAATAAGTGCTCAAGTCTGGTATCACTTAGTGTTAACGGGTCGCCACCACTGAGAATGACCTCGGTTACCTCTGGGTGTTCAATGAGGTACTGTTTAATAGAGTCAAGCTGTGAGCGGTTTGCACTATTGTCAGTATATGGAAACTCACGACGAAAACAGTAACGACAATGTATTGCGCAGGCCCCCGTGCTAACCAGTAAAATACGACCATAATATTTATGTAACAAGCCGGGCAAGACACTGGCTTGGCTGTCACCAACTGGGTCATTTAAATAATCTGGGTTTGTTAAAAGCTCACTAGGGTCGGGGAGAACTTGCCGAAGCAGCGGATCATCCCAATCAGACTTTTTAATGCGCTGTGCGTAACTTTTTGTGACCAGAAGTGGAAAATCTTTAGCTGCTTCAGTATGAAGGCTAAGGTCGTCAATATTAAGGTTTAAAAAACACAATAAGTCATTGATGTTTGTAAAGGCCGATTGGAGTTCTTGCTGCCAGCTCGGAATTAAAGAAGTTTTTTCTGTGTTCATCATATTAGCCATTATAATGACCATTAATTGAAGAACTTTATAATTTAACTATATTAATTAACGAGAATTTACATGGCCACTTACAGTACAAATGAATTTAAAGGCGGATTAAAAATTATGTTGGATAATTCGCCATGCACGATTGTTGAAAATGAATTCGTGAGACCCGGTAAGGGGCCTGCGTTTAGTCGAGTAAAGATTCGTAATTTAAAAACAGGTAGGGTCATTGACCGCACGTTTAAGTCGGGCGAAACCGTTGAAGCGGCTGACGTAATGGAAACTGAAATGTCTTATTTATATAACGATGGGGATTTTTGGTACTTCATGGATGATGAAACGTTCGAACAAGTATCCGGTGATGCAACCGCAGTTGGCGATGCTGCAAAGTGGATAAAAGAACAAGATAAATGTATTGTGACTTTATGGAATGGGGCGCCTTTATTGGTATCGGCACCAAATTTTGTAGAGCTTGAAGTGACCGACACCGACCCTGGCTTAAAAGGCGATACTTCTGGCGGTGGTGGTAAGCCCGCAACATTAGAAACAGGTGCAGTTGTTCGAATTCCTTTATTTGTGCAAATTGGCGAAGTGATTAAGGTTGATACTCGCACAGGCGAATACACTTCACGTGTGAAAAACTAGTTTTTAATTGACTGACCTTAACAATAAGCAATGGCCGCCGACTTGTTCAGCGGCTTTATTGCATCAGCGTGCCGAGCTTTATCGAACGATCAGGGCTTTCTTTATAGAAAAAGCTGTTCTGGAAGTCGAAACGCCGGTGCTTTCAGCAGCAGCAAGTTGTGATATTAATTTAGATAGTTTTTGTACGGCCCTGTCGGCGTCTCAAAAACTGTACTTGCAAACGTCACCTGAATTTGCCATGAAGCGTTTGCTGGCTGCGGGCTCGGGTTCTATTTATCAAATAGCAAAATCATTTAGACAGTCTGAACGGGGGCGTTTTCATAACCCTGAGTTTACGTTACTAGAATGGTATCGAGTGGGTTTTAAGCTGGCTGATTTAATCAATGAAATGGTTGAGTTGTTGATGCTCTGTTTCGGGCAAAATTTGGCGTATAGAACGGTCACGTACCAACAACTATTTCAGCAATTAACCGGGTTAAACCCTCATCAGCTTACCTACAGTGATTTAATGGCCTATGCGACTACGCAAGGCAACCCAGAGGCGAGTGATATTTGTGGCGGGAAGTTATCCAACGGCCTAGATTACGTATTCAGTCAATATGTTCAGCCGAAGCTTAAAAAAGACCTTGTTTATTTTGTAACCAATTACCCTGAATGCATGGCGATGTTAGCCCAATTAGATGAAGGCCCGCCCGTGACCGCTAAGCGTTTTGAGGTGTACTTTAATAATGTGGAGTTAGCGAATGGTTATGAGGAGCTAACCGATGCTGCTGAACAAGCTAGGCGCTTTCGAGATGAGTTAACACAAAGAGAGCAAGGTGGCTTAGATGGTTTGCCGATGGACAAAAATTTATTAGCCGCGCTTGCACATGGAATGCCCGAATGTTCAGGCGTTGCCTTGGGCTTAGATAGGCTGTTGATGTTAATGACAGGCGCGAACGCCATTGATGATGTTTTAACGTTTCCGATTGATCGAGCTTAATTGTCTATCGTGTAAATAAGATAAGGTGAGCAGGGCAGTGATGGCGCCAATTAGTGCAAACATCATGTCTGACTGTGTATCCCAAATGTAGCCTTGCGTGCCTAAGAAAGCGTCTGCGCTTTTGCCTGACGCTAATGCAATCCACCACTCAATTAACTCATAAAATGCACTCACGGCTAAGCACACGCAGATGACAAAAAAATTCATCCAGCGTGATGACGTTATAACATCTTGTCGTATGACAATTTCCCGAGTAATAATCGCTGGGGTGATGCCTTGAACAAAGTGCCCAAGTTTATCGTAATTGTTTCTTTCTGAGCCCATTAGCTCAGCCAAGGCATCAAAAAGAGGGACTTCAGCATAAGTATAATGAGCACCAACCATCAAAATGACAGCGTGTATTAAGATTAATAGGTAGGCCAGCGTGGTGAGTGGGAAGGTCTTGCGGGTAAAGGTTAAAATTATTAACGCAATAATTGCCGGAAGGGCCTCAAGTAACCATGTTAGGGCATCATTGGGTGCTATGGCAGACCATAGTAATGTGCTGAAAAAAATAAAAAGCCAAGCCGATGTGTAAACCGTGTTGGTTTTCAATTTGCTTGTTTACTTATTAATTTTAGCGATCACTTGCCCGTATTGAACGGCGTCCCCTGCTGCTAAATTTTCAGCCCATGTGATCTTGTCTTTTCCATATAACATAACGATGGTTGAGCCCATATTAAAACGAGCCATTTCATCATTCTTTTTATATTGTTGCTTGTTATCGCTATATTGCCATTGACGAATTTGATTGTGGCGAGGCGGGGTAACCTCTCCATACCAAACGGTTTCAATACTCGACACAAAAATAGCACCAACCATGACCATCGCCATAGGGCCAGCAGGGGTATCAAAAAAAGCAATAACCCGTTCGTTACGGGCAAATAATTCATCTATTGCTTCAACAGTGGTTTGGTTAACGCTGAACAGTTCACCGGGTACGTGTACCATTTTTTTGAGTGTTCCATCGACAGGGAAGTGGATGCGGTGATAATCTTTAGGGGATAAATAAACCGTGGTGAATTGGCCGTCTTCAAATTCGCTACTTAGGCTGTCATTGCCCAACAAAGCAGACAGGTTAAATGATTTGCCTTTTGCTTGAAATAATTCGCCGTTTTCAATGCTGCCCATTTGGCTGATGGTGCCGTCGACAGGGCTGGCAATCGTTGTATCGTCGTGCTCTAGGGGACGAGCATCTTCACGTAATTGACGGGTAAAAAAGGCATTAAAACTTTCGTAGGCTTCTGGATCTGGCTGTGCTGCCTCAGACATGTTGACGCCAAACTGTTTAATAACAGTATTGATGATAAATTGCTTTACCCAAGGCGTTTTACAACGGGCGAGTTTATGCATTAAGGCCGATAAACTATGCTTTGGCAAAATGTGCTGAAGGAGTATAAAGAGTTTATCCATTTTAAATACCGTTATCCGAAAGTTGCTTTTTGTGCTGCAGGTAGTGCAACACCAGTGTTGATAGTTGCCCCCATGTCATTCAAGACGGACTCCAGCGAGGCAAGGCAGAACATCACATTACTAGCGCTAGCAGATTGGCCCATTAAGCCAATACGCCATACTTTACCGGCTAAGGAACCAAGCCCTGCGCCAATTTCTAGGTCATATTCGTGTAGCAAGCGTTTTCTAACGACAGCATCATCAACATTGCTAGGAATAGTGACAGCATTGAGTTGGGCGAGCCGAGAGCCTTCGGGAACGATAAAGCTAAGCCCCATTGCTTCTAGACCGGCTTTTAAGGCCTGGTGCAGCATTGAATGCCGAGCCCATGCATTTTCCAAGCCTTCTTCTTTTAGCATTAATAGTGATTCATGTAAGGCATATAGGCTGTTAACTGGGGCGGTGTGATGGTATGAGCGTCCGCCGTCATTACCCCAGTAGCCCATAACAAGGCTTAAATCTAAGAACCAACTTTGTACTCGCTCCTTACGTTGTTTGATACGCTCTTGTGCGCGTTCACTAAAGCTAACAGGGGATAAGCCAGGCACGCAGGAAAGACATTTTTGTGTGCCAGAGTAAATGGCATCAATACCCCAATCGTCCACCCGTAATTCTGAACCGCCCACAGAAGTGACGGCATCTACAATAGTGAGGCAATTGTATTGGTGCGCTAATGCACATAAAGTTTTGGCGTCCGATAAAGCGCCCGTAGAAGTTTCTGCGTGAACAAAAGCCAGCACGCTAGCTTCAGGATGGGCTTTAAGAGCATCTTCAACTTTTTGCGGGTCAACCGCTTTTCCCCATTCATCTTCAACCATGATGGCAATAGCACCACAACGTTCAACGTTTTCTTTCATCCGTCCGCCGAAAACACCATTTTGGCAAACAATAACGCTGTCACCTGCTTCTAATAAGTTTGCAAAACAAGTTTCCATACCAGCAGAGCCGGGCGCAGATACCGGGAAAGTTAATTGGTTGTCTGTTTGGAATGCATATTGAAGCAAGGTTTTAACCTCATCCATCATGGTGCTGAAGCTCGGGTCCAAGTGGCCAATCGTTGGGCGTGCAAGCGCCGATAGGACACGTGGGTGAACATCAGATGGGCCGGGGCCCATCAAGGTGCGAACGGGTGGGTTAAACGTTGTGATCGTCATGGTTTTTTTTAGCCTTCGATTTTTTGGCCCGCCATAAACATCCAGGTTTCAATAACGCTGTCTGGGTTTAGCGAGACGCTTTCAATGCCTTGTTCCATTAACCATTTGGCAAGATCAGGATGGTCAGATGGTCCTTGTCCACAAATACCAATGTATTTGTTTTGTTTGCGGCATGCTTGAATAGCCATAGAAAGAAGTTTTCTAATGGCCGGGTCGCGCTCGTCAAATAAAGAAGCGATTAAGCCGGAATCACGATCAAGCCCTAGCGTTAGTTGTGTTAAATCGTTTGAGCCAATTGAGAAACCATCGAAATACTCTAAAAACTCTTCAGCCATTAAAGCGTTAGAAGGTAATTCGCACATCATAATGAGCTTAAGGCCATTTTTACCGCTTTCAATACCGTTTTCTTTCAGTAGCTCGGTGACTTGCTTGGCTTCGTCTAGGGTACGTACGAAAGGAATCATCACCCAGACATTTGTTAGTCCCATCTGGTCGCGTACAAACTTTAGGGCCTCGCATTCCATATTGAAACATTCGCGGAATGAGTCAGAGATGTAGCGTGATGCGCCTCTAAAGCCAAGCATTGGGTTTTCTTCTTCCGGTTCATAACGGTCGCCGCCAATTAAGTTGGCGTATTCATTCGATTTGAAATCGGACATGCGAACAATGACGGATTTAGGCGAGAAAGCTGCAGCGATGGTTGAGATGCCTTCGACTAAACGTTTAACGTAATAGTCTTTAGGGCTTTCATAACAAGAAATTCGTTTGCTGATGGTTTCTTTTAGGTCGCTTGGTAATTGTTCATACTCTAAGAGTGCTTTAGGGTGAATACCAATCATTCGGTTAATAATGAACTCTAAGCGTGCTAGGCCAACTCCTTCATGGGGTAATGAGGCGAAATCAAAGGCTCGATCAGGGTTGCCGACGTTCATCATGACTTTAACTGGAATGTCAGGCATGGCGTCTAAGTTAACGGTGTCTACTTGATAGTCCAGTAGACCTTCGTAAATAAAGCCAGTATCTCCTTCGGCACAAGAAACGGTAATATCAGTGTCTTGGGTAATATGGTCTGTTGCATCACCACAGCCAACCACAGCAGGAATACCCAATTCACGGGCAATAATGGCGGCATGACAGGTTCTGCCACCACGGTTGGTTACAATCGCTGAGGCGCGTTTCATAATCGGTTCCCAGTCTGGGTCGGTCATGTCGGTGACTAATACGTCGCCCTCTTGGACTTGGTCCATTTGAGAAATATTATCGATAACGCGAGCAGGGCCAGAACCAATTTTTTGGCCAATACTACGACCCTCAACAAGTACCTTAGCTGTTTCGTTTAAAGAGTAACGTTGAATTTCTTTACCGGCGCGGCTTTGAACCGTTTCAGGACGAGCTTGAACGATATACAGCTGACCGTCTAAACCATCTTTAGCCCATTCGATATCCATAGGCCGTTGGTAGTGTTTTTCAATAGTAATAGCGATGCTGGAAAGTTTTTCCACCTCGGCATCGGTCAAGGAATAAACGCCGCGTGTTGATGGGTCAGTATCCACAATTTTAACAGGGTCGCCTGCTTCATCGTTATAGATCATCTTAATCAACTTGCTACCTAAGTTGCGGCGTAATACAGCAGGCCGACCAGCTTCTAAGGTTGGCTTATGAACATAAAACTCATCTGGGTTAACGGCACCTTGAACGACCATTTCACCTAAACCATAGCTTGAGGTGATAAAAACTGCGTCACGAAAGCCTGATTCGGTATCGAGTGTAAACATAACACCTGAAGCGCTTATGTCGCTGCGAACCATGCGTTGAATGCCAGCGGAAAGGGCAACGCCACTGTGTTCAAATCCTTGGTGTACACGGTAAGAAATGGCTCGATCATTAAATAATGAGGCAAATACCTCTTTAATTGAACGCATTACATTGTCAATACCATCAACGTTTAGGAATGTTTCTTGTTGCCCCGCGAATGATGCATCGGGTAAATCTTCAGCCGTTGCAGAGGAACGAACGGCAACAGAAAACTCACTATTTGCATCAGCTTGCATTTTTGCATAGGCCTTTTCAATAGCCGTTTTTAAGCTTGGTTGGAAGGGCGTGTCAATAATCCACTGGCGAATTTCTTTGCCGGCTGCGGCTAAGGCATTAACGTCATCTACATTTAATGTGCTGAGCTTTTCGTGAATTTTATCATCGATACCACTTTGCGAAAGAAAGTCTCTAAAAGCCGTTGCTGTTGTGGCAAAGCCACCGGGTACATCAACGCCTACAGAGGCTAAATTGCTAATCATCTCGCCGAGTGATGCATTCTTTCCACCAACGTGCTCGACGTCGTCCATACCTGTTGAGTCTAGCCAAACAATATAATCTTCCAACTTCTGATCCCCTAATGTTGATACCTTCCACACTGCAAATCTATCTGCTGAGAAGCTACCTTTTGGTTTAAAATTCGAATTAATCCAATATTTTAACAAAAAATGCACCGCTATATTCAATGAAAAGCAGAACAATCTTTTTTATATCAGATAGAACGGCTATTACAGCAGAAACACTGGGTAATAGTCTAATGACACAATTTACAGGTGTTGAGCGTGAACGACACGTTATTCCCTTTATAGATACGGTATCAAGGGCACAGACTGTGTGTAATAAAATTAATGCAGCTTATACGGTTAATGAAGGCCGCCCAATTGTTTTTAGCACATTCACTAATGATGATTTGCGTGAGATAGTGTCTAAAAGTAATTGTATTTTCTATGATTTGTTTAATGATTATATTACTAGAATGGAAAATGATTTGCGACAAGAGTCATCTCATGAGGTCGGGAAAAGTCATGGTTTGAGTGATACAAGCTCTTACGAATCACGCATACGGGCGGTTAATTATGCGCTGGAGTATGATGATGGTGCGCGTTTAGACCGTTATGATCAGGCTGATGTCATTTTAATTGGTGTTTCAAGAACGGGGAAAACACCAACGTCTTTATTTCTTGCCCTTCAATATGGCATTTTTACGGCTAACTTCCCGATTACAGACAGTGATTTAGATAACTGTGAGCTTCCTAGAGCATTAAAACCGTATAAGAAAAAATTATTTGGCTTGACCATCAGCGCGGAGCAGCTGAGCAGGATTCGTGAAGAGCGTCGACCAGGTAGTCCTTATGCTTCATTAAAAACCTGTCAAAGAGAAGTTTCACAAGTAGAAGAATTATTGCATATGGAAAATGTGCCGTTTTTGAATGTAACCTCTATTTCGATTGAGGAGATTGCGGCGCAGGTTCGTTTAACTAAAGATTTGGATGTGAAACATTTTTAACAACGAGTATGGAAATCCTGTTTGGCTTTAAGTAATCTTATGATTTTAGGTGTAACTTAGGTTGCGAGTACGGGGGATTACTTTTATCATCCACGCCTTTTATATTCCGTGGTGAGGTCAACAGTCGATGAGTCAACATATTTTTTATCCTGGGCAACGTTGGGTTAGTCATTCTGAAACTGAATTGGGCCTAGGGGTTGTTGAGAGCATAGAAGGGCGCCACGTGACATTGTTTTACCCAGCTGTTGAAGAGCCTCGGGTGTATGCATTGGATAATGCACCGCTAAGTAGGGTGACTTTCAATGTGGGTGACACAGTAAGCCACCAAGGTGGTCAAGAAGTAACTATTGAGCAAACCCAAGAGCATAACCATTGCATGATTTATTTGTGTATTGATGGGCAGGGTGAGCAAGTGGTGCTACACGAAATTGATTTGGATAGTACCGGGGCGTTTAATAAACCTCAAAGTCGTTTATTTACTGGGCAGCTAGATAAAAACAAGCTGTTTGATTTGCGCCTTAAAACATTAGACTTTCAACGCAAACTAGATCAGTTTAAAGGGTTTGGTTTATCGGGCCCACGTGTTCAGTTACTACCCCATCAATTTTATATAGCGAGTAAAGTAACGGAGCGAAATGCAGCGCGTGTTTTACTGGCCGACGAGGTCGGATTAGGGAAAACAATTGAAGCGGGTTTAATTTTACATCAGCAACTATTAACCGGTTCGATTGAGCGAGTATTGATTGTTGTCCCCGATGCACTTATTCATCAATGGTTGGTAGAACTCTTACGTCGTTTTAATTTGTCTTTTACAATTCTAGATCGTGAACGTTGTGATGCGATTAGAGAAGAGGGTGACATAAACCCGTTTGAAACGGCTCAATTAGTACTTTGCCAATTATCTTTTTTATCTGAAAATGCGAATTATCATGCCTCAGCGGTAGCAGCAAATTGGGACTTGATGATTGTTGATGAAGCACATCATTTATTCTGGAACGAGAATAACGTTAGTAACGAATACCGCTGTATTGAAGAATTGGCAAATCATGTGCCGGGCTTATTGTTATTGACTGCCACACCTGAGCAATTAGGGGTCACGAGCCATTTCGCAAGGTTGCGCTTATTAGACCCCGATCGCTATTACGATTTAGCCGCTTTTCGTGAAGAACAAGCCGGTTACCAGGAGATTAATCAGCTTATTAAACAGTTGATGGCGGCAAACTCCATTGATGGGGTACTTGCTGATGTTAATTTAAAGCAATCGCTGTTGCAGCTACTGGGTGAGCAAGCGGTTTTATCTGACGATATATCTGTGGACTCGCTCATTGATGCATTGCTCGATCGGCACGGTACTGGCCGCGTGTTGTTTAGGAACACGCGAGAAAATATAGATGCGTTTTCATCTAGGCAATTACACGCGTATCAATTACCTGCGCTTAGCGTAGAAAATGAGTTTGAGCTAGACACCGATCTTGCATTGGCCAAAACGCTATTGCCTGAAATGTTATTGGGCGAAGACTGGTTGACGCTAGATCCACGTATCACCTGGTTGATGGAATGGTTGGATACGCATAAAAATGAAAAGGTATTGTTGATTTGCGCGCAGCAACAAACGGCGCAGGAGTTACATGAATATTTAAAAATGCGCACAATTTTTGCGTCTGCCGTTTTTCATGAAGGTATGAGCTTAATAGAAAGAGATAGGGCTGCGGCGTATTTTTCTGATGCAGAGGAAGGAGCTCAGATTCTTATCTGTTCTGAAATTGGAAGTGAAGGTCGAAATTTTCAGTTTGCGCATCACTTGGTATTATTTGACCTGCCACTTAATCCAGACTTGTTAGAACAAAGGATAGGTCGCCTAGATCGAATTGGTCAAACCGATACGGTGCACCTTCATGTGCCATGTATAGAGGGAACCGGCCAACATCGATTGATGAATTGGTATGATAAAGGACTCAACGCCTTTAGCCATGTCTGCTCAACAGGGCACCATGTTTATGCGATTGTTAAAGCGGATTTAAAAGAAGCCTTGCTGGGTGATGCGTCTGATGATGAATTTGCAGCGATCATTGAAAAAACCAGTACGTTAATGCAACAGAGCATAGCGGATATGCATGCAGGCCGTGACTTGATGTTGGAATTAAACTCTTGCAGAAAAGAGCAGGCACAAGAAATTATTGATGAAATTAGTTTGTCATCAAGCCACTTAGAACTGTCTCATTACATGGAAGAAGTCTTTGAAAGTTTTGGTGTTGAGCAGCAATACCATAGCGAAGACAGCATTGTTATTAAGCCAAGTGGTCATTTGCAAAGTGATGCTTTCCCTAGTTTGCCTGAAGACGGTTTAACGGCGACGTTTAACCGAAAGATTGCCTTGTCACGTGAAGATTTTCAATTCTTAACCTGGGAACACCCCATGGTGACCGGCGCGATGGAGCAAATTATCAATAGTGAGTTTGGTAATTCAACGTTTTGTACCATGGCATTACCGCCTATTCCTGCTGGAACGGTGATTCTCGAAGCTATTTTTACAACGCATTGTCCCGCACCTAAACGCTTACAATTGCACCGCTATTTGCCGAAAACGGTAAAGCGAATTGTGGTCGGCTCAAATGGCTTGGATATGACTGATATTTTAAAGCCAGAGCATATTGAGTCTAGGGTGACGTTTGTTAAAAAGTCAATTGCACTGAATATTATTGAGCATGGTCAAGAGGCGATTAAAACACTGATTGAAAAAGCTGAGAAACTGGTTGTTGTTCACCAAGAAGCGTTAGTAAAACAAAGTGTTGAAGAGATGCAACAACAAGAATCGTTGAATCTAGAAAGGCTTGTTGCATTGGCGCGGGTAAACCCAAATATTCGCGATAGCGAGATTACTCAACTAAAAGCCAATATTAACGACTTAGGTAGCTACATTAAAAGAGCCTCATTTAAGTTAGATGCAATTCGCGTTATCTTGACCACAGACTAGCTGACTAGGGCGAAAGGTATCGTACTAATAAGGCACCCTCTAATAGGTTTTAGCGTTAATAATTTATTGACCAGTTAACCAGTCGCCTGATTTGGAGCAGTCTATAATGAGCTGGAGCCGAAGTGGGGTTTTACCTTAGAGCAAGTCTGCTGCCTTGTGATTATATTTAAAGATAACCAGAGACACTAAAACAGCGGCTTGAATAACCGGTTTTGGCATGACAGTAGCAAAAGCGATAGAAAATTAAACAGCCACTTTTCTTAAAAACACCCATTCTTTGTCTGTAGATTGTTCTGCTGAGAATGCGTAGCCAGCGGTGTCAAACTGTTTGATATCGCTGGGGCTTTCCAGTCTATTTTTAATAATGTAGGCGCTCATCATACCGCGCGCTTTTTTAGCATAAAAACTGATAATTTTATATTTATCAGTTTTCCAGTCTTTGAAAACCGGGGTGATCACTTGAGCATTCAGCTGAGCTGGTTTGACAGCCTTGAAATATTCGTTAGAAGCTAGATTAATAAGAACAGGGCTTTTTTGTTCGGTAAGTTCTTGATTCAGTTTGTCGGTAATTTTATGACCCCAAAATTCATAGAGGTTTTTACCTCGTTGGTTGCTAAATTTTGTGCCCATTTCTAAACGATAGGGCTGGATCAAATCTAAAGGTTTAAGTAAACCATACAAACCAGAAAGAATACGTAGGTGCTTATGAGACCACTCTAAATCGTCCTCTGAAAATGAGCTTGTATCCATGCCTTCGTAAACATCACCTTTAAATGATAATAATGCCTGTTTGCTATTTTTATCGGTGAAAGGTCGTTGCCACTCAATAAACCGGTTGCTATTGAGCACGCCTAATTTATCACTAATACTCATCAAACTAGACAGGTCTGATGGTGACAGGGTTTTAAGTTGATCAATTAACTCCGCTGAATCATCTAAAAATGCCGGTTGTGAATGGCTTGTTGTAGCGGGCGGGGTGTCGAAATCTAAGGTTTTCGCAGGAGAAATAATCAATAACATAGCCTTAACTCATTTTAAGTGATGTGTGTTCGTATTGTACGGTAAATATACTGGTTCAGTTAAGTGAGAAAAGAAGCTTTATTTATAAGGGCTCTCTATTATAAAACGTGATGAGCAAAATAATAATAAACACGCAGCGAGGGTATGTTGGCGGGCCAAAAATTGACTTAGCCAGTTACTTTAACTATATTGCAATGCAATAAACAAGTTTATTCTTAATTAATTATTTGGAGTGCCAGAGTATGAGTAATTCAGTAGCCTTAGTAACAGGTGGTATTGGCGGTATTGGGTCTGAGATATCTAAAAAGTTATCACAGAACGGCTATATTGTTATTGCAACAACGTTTAACAAAGAAATTGAAAAAGCAGACGAATGGGTAGCTGCTCAAAAGAAAGAAGGGTTTGATTTTTTAGTTGAAGAAGCAGACGTTACAAGTTTTGACGCTTGTGCTGAGATGATTAAACACGTTGAAGAGACAGTCGGCCCAATTGAAGTGTTGGTTAACTGTGCCGGCATTACTCGCGATGGCTTTTTGAAAAACATGGATGAGTCTAATTGGGATGCTGTGTTATCTACTAATTTAGATGGCGTGTTTAACATGACTAAAAATGTTCTAGACTTTATGTTGAAAAGAGGACATGGACGGATTATTAATATTTCTTCAGTAAATGGCCAACGTGGCCAATTTGGTCAAACTAACTACTCTGCGGCAAAAGCCGGCATGCACGGTTTCACAATGGCGTTAGCACAAGAAGTAGCTCGTAAAGGGATTACTGTTAATTCAGTAAGCCCAGGTTATGTAGCGACTAGCATGGTTATGGCGATTGATGAAGGCATTCGTAATGAATTAATTTCGCAAATTCCAATGCAACGTTTGGCTGAACCGGTTGAGATTGCCAATGCGGTCAACTTTTTAGCCTCAAGCGAAGCAAGCTATATAACAGGGGCAAATATTCCTGTTAATGGTGGCTTGTTTACTAGTTTCTAAGGAGTCTGAAATACTTCTTTAGAGAGAAAAAGGCAACCATTTGGTTGCCTTTTTTATTGACAGCTAGTTAAGTAATCGATATTACTGGACTAGGTTTTTATTTTTTAAATAATTCAGGGAGCGGTGAAAATGCAAAATGACCTTATCAAACAGTGGGCTCAATTAAGTAAAAAAGCCAATGAATCATTAAAGAAAATTAATACGTTAAATACCCAATCGGTAAAACAACTAACCCAATTACAAATGGATTTGGTGTCGAGTTGTCTTGAAGGAAGTATAAAAAAAGTTACCTCAGTGAACAAAGTTGAGTCAATGACAGAATTGATGAATTTACAATCTAGTTTGTACAAGGAGCTATCAGAAAAAGTATTGAAAAATGCGCAATCGTCAGTCAAAGTTGCAATGGAGACAAGGAAGGCGATGGGCGAGCTTATCCAAGAAGGCTTAGCAGAGGCGCCTTCAATGGTTATGACGCCCGCGGCTAAGAAAACAACACCAAAACCTGCCGCTAGGAAGGCGACCCCCAAGCCTGCGCCTAAGAAAGCAGCACCGAAACCTGCTGCTAAAAAAGCTCCCCCCAAACCCGCGGCTAAGAAAACAGCACCGAAACCTGCCGCTAAAAAAACTCCCCCCAAACCGGCGGCTAAGAAAGCCGCACCGAAGCCTACAGCTAAGGAAGCCGCACCAAAACCCGCTGTCAAGCAAACGGCACCTAAAGCAACAGCTAGAAGCACTCAACTACCAAATCCATCAGGTCGCCCTGTAACAGAAGGTGATGCTAAAAAATAATTATGTCTCGCGCTAAGGTCTACAATGTTAGGTAGACCTTAGCGGTATGAGGTGGGGAAGTATATGAAAGCAACGATTGAAATTGAGGCAACGCCTCAAGAAATGAGAGAGTTCTTGGGTCTGCCTGATGTTCAAGCTATTCAGCGCGAAGCGATAGAGAAAATTCGTAATAAAATGCTAGTTGGTATTGAGTCGAGTGATATGGTTGAACTCATGAAACTATATATGCCAATGCCTGAACAAATGTTGGCAATGGAAGGTGTTCAAAAGACTATGTGGGATGCGATGATGAAAACGGTTGAGCTATCAACATCGACAGACAAAGGCAAATCCTAAGCTAGTCCTTGTTCCAGTGATTGGATCAGTGTCTGTTGAGTTCTTGGGCTAGTGAATGCACCAATGTGCCCGCCAACAAGTGCTTGTTCTTGATAAAGCTCCGGCTTTATATGTTGCTTTAGTGCGCGTGTTGCTTCGGGTGGGACAAGGTGATCTTGTGTTGCGTAAAGGTTTAGCACCGGAGACGTGATTTTGTTCAGTAAAACAGCATGCCCAGCAATGGTTAATGTGTTTTCATGTAATTTGTTCTGTTGATAAAAATTAATTAAAAACTCATCGGCAGCCGCTCTGTTTAAATCTGGTCCGTCATGTAACCACCTTTCCATGCGTAGGAACGTGTTTAAGCTTTCAGCGTTGTTAATAATATGCTTGAGTCGACGGTACTTTTCTCGGTTTAATTGAAAAGGTTTTATGGCTTTAAAAAGTTGGCTTATAAGCTCAGCAGGCACATTGCCTGTATGAGATGCTAATGCTTGTGTATTTAAGTGACTGGTCCAACTTGTTAAGGGGTTGTTTTTAGTATGAAAATCTATGGGCGTCACTAGGGTTACGAGCTTGCGAATTTCAGTTGGGTGAAGCGCGGTATAACATAAGGAGAAGACGCCGCCTTGGCAAACACCTAAGAGGTCTATTTTTTCTTCTTTAGAGTGGTGTTTTACTTGCTGAACGCAACGGTGTAAATAACCATTAATATAGTCATTTAGGTCTGTAAAACGATCACTACTATCGGGGTATCCCCAGTCGATGAGGTAAACCGGGTAACCTTTCTCTAATAAACGTAATATAAGGGATCTTTTAGGCTCAAGATCCATAATATAAGGGCGATTAACCAGAGCGTAGGTTATTAGGATAGGGAGTTTTTTCTGCGCAACATCAAGAGGGTTATAGTGAAAAAGTTGCAGCTTATTTTCACTATAAATAAGTTCTTTGAGGCTACTGCCGACTTCAGGTGGGGGTTGTTTATCCTTGTCAGCTAGCTTCTCCATAAGAAGCACAAACTCATCTTGCCAGATATTTTCGTGATCTTTGGTTTTATTCGGCATCTGCTCGGCTCAACAGGCGTTATTTTAATTGATAAATGGTTTGTCTAAGTTCGTTAATGACTTCGTCGGTTTGTGCTTTATATTCTGCAAACTCCATTCTAAGTTTATGCAGGCCATTTTGTAAATCTTCTAATGATTGTTGTGTTGGAAGGCCGAATAGCTCAGCTGCTTGTTCAGAAAAAGCATGTTGTGTATTTTTTAAGTTATTTAATGATTCAAACAATTTTTTTTGCGCATTTATATAGTCATCTGTTTGACTGATCTCACTAAACGCCTTTTCTCCAGCAGTTAACCAAAAAATACATAGCTGTTCATTCGATGCGTCTGGAGACTCATCTTTCAAAGCTTGAAAGTGCTTCATTGCTGATTGGCTTAACTTGGCATAAAGCTGATTTAATTTAGACAGCGCTGCTTGAATACTAGAGAGATTTTCTTGGGCCTGTAATGGAAGTTCGCAGATTGCTTGGGTAAATTGCTGTATCAGCTGGGTATCAGTGCTTGATTGAAAGTTATTGAGGCTAAAAAAGCTTTGGAGCCATTTAGTTTGTGGGTTTGATGCTGTGTTAAATCCGAGAGTGCTGGGTAAGTCCCAAAATTTTGATAAATCAGTCTCGTTATTATTTACGTTGTTAATTAGCTGCTGATAAAAGTCGCCATGTTCTTGAAACTTTTGCAAAACGGCCTTGTACTCATCTGGCAGCTTACTGTTCATTAATGTAAAAAACTGAGTATAAGGGCTTTTAGTATCTGTGGTCATTTGTGTTGTTTCTAATGAACTAGCTATGATTATATTGAAATAAAACTAAAACGTAATGCTGGCTTTGATGTTTAGTTGCTTTGTAAGGGGAGTGATTGTTGCGCAATAATCTGTTTAAGTGACCAATGCTTAATACCCCAATTTAGAATGTCTGCTGTGCTTGATTCTAACAGTTCTTGGGGTGGGTTTAAGCTTAAATGAACAAATGTTCTTAAAAGTGTGGGTTTAACAGGTGATAATGAGATGTCGCTCGCATAAGTTTGTTTGCTCAATTTAATGCCGCTAGTGTCTGTAATAACAGGGATATGGGCATAATGAGGTGTTTGTATGTTCAATAATTGTTGTAAATGAATTTGTTGGTAGGTGCTGTCTAGAAGGTCATGCCCTCGTAATACTTCAGTAATGCCTTGTGTATTATCATCTATAACAACAGCAAGGTGATAAGCATAAACACGGTCTTTACGAAACATTACAAAATCATCATGCTGTGTTTGTAGTTTATGGTGGGAGGGACCTTGCACGGCATCGATAAATGATATTTTTTTATTTGCTAATCGGATACGTAATGCAGAAGGTTGATTGGGTTTTAGCGGATGGCTTAGACAATGGCCGTCATAAAGACCTGCGTGAAGTCCTCTGTTGGCTAAATCTTTGCGAGAGCATTGACAGGGATAAAGTAATTGACGTTCAAGGAGTTGTTCTAACGCCTGTTGATAGTCATGATGGCGAGTGTGCTGGTAGAAAACAGGCTCATCCCATGTAAGGCCGAATTGCTCGAGTGTTTTAAGTATTTTGCTGGAATACTGTTGCTGACAGCGAGCGGAGTCTAAGTCATCTATTCTTACAAGCCATTTGCCGCCTTTAGATCGTGCTTGTAAAAAGCTAGCAATAGCCGTGTATAAAGAGCCGTAATGTAAAGGGCCGGTTGGAGAGGGGGCAAATCGCCCCCTATAAGCTGGGTCCAAAGCAACCAAAAGATAGGCTTAAGGCAAAGGCATCAAATCTTTTGTTTTTCTCTTATCTCATCAAGAGATTTACAGTCAATACATTGTGTGGCAGTTGGGCGTGCTTCTAAACGCTTAATAGCTATTTCTATGCCACATGTTTCACAAAACCCATAGTCACCAGCGTTTAACATGCTAATGGACTCATCAATTTTTTTGACCAGTTTACGTTCACGATCGCGTGTTCTTAACTCAAGGCTAAAGTCAGCTTCTTGGCTGGCTCTATCTGTTGGATCTGGAAAGTTTGAAGCTTCATCTTGCATGTGATGAACGGTACGGTCTACATCATCCATTAGGCCTTCTTTCCACTGCATTAGAATAGATCTGAAGTGTTCAACCTGAGCAGGACTCATGTGTTCCTCACCTTTCTTTGCTTTGTAAGGTTTAAACTCTAGGTGACTTGCATCTAAATTTTTATCTTTGTTTGTAGCCATTATTTTATTTGTTACCAATGGTTAAAAAAATCAAGCGCGCATAAATATCAGATATTGCGGAAATAAGCAATGTTTTTCGTCGATTTGAATGCTCGTACGTTCAGTTGTATTGCTCTAAAATATAGACTTTATTTCAGGTTTCTACAAAGGTTTTTTGATGAATGTTGGAAAAGTTTCTAAGCGCGTTGAACAGGTTTTTCCGTTTTATGTGATGGATATTATGGAGAAAGCTAAAGCGCTTGAAGAGCAAGGGGAAAATGTTGTTCATATGGAAGTAGGGGAACCAGACTTTCCAACCCCTGAACCGATCTTAAAGGCTGCTCAAGGTTTTTTGGAAAAAGGAGATGTTCACTATACTAAAGCGCAAGGCTTACCTGCCTTACGAAAAAAAATAGCAAGGTATTATCGTGATGAGTATAACGTTGACCTATCGCCTGAACGTATTTTTATTACGCCAGGTGCATCAGGGGCCTTAACGGTTGCCTTAGCATCATTGATAGATGCAGGTGATGAGGTGCTGACCTGCGACCCGGGGTATCCCTGTAATAATAATATAGTTACTTTATTTGGGGGGCAGCCAACCTCTATCAATGTTGGTGAGGAACATGGTTTTCAACTAACAGGGCAGTTAATTGCACAAGCATGGTCGAAGGCAACACGTGGTGTAATGATGGCCTCACCCTCAAACCCAACTGGAGCAACGGTTAATTTTGATCAGTTACAAAATATTGTTCAAACAATAACAGAGCGAGAAGGGTTTTTAATTTCAGATGAGATATATCATGGGCTTGTGTATGGGCAACGAGCCATTTCAGCATTAGAAATATCAGATGATGTGTTTGTTTTAAATAGCTTTTCAAAGTTTTTTGGAATGACAGGCTGGCGCTTGGGTTGGTTGGTGGTGCCTGAATACGCTATATCAGCTGCAAATCGGCTTATGCAAAACTTATATATCTCTGCACCAACGCCTTCGCAATATGCCGCTTTAGCTGCCTTTGATGAGGATACACGAGTGATTTTGAATCAACGTAGAGATGAGTTCGAGCAGCGTAGAGATAGGCTTTACGAGGGTTTGGAGTCATTGGGGTTTGTAATGATGGCTAAGCCACAAGGTGCGTTTTATATTTATGCGGACTGCCGATTATTTACGGATGATAGTTATGCGTTTGCTTTGGAGTTATTGGAAAAAGCAGGTGTAGCAACAACGCCAGGGAAAGACTTTGGTTCTAGCGAACCTGCAAGGTATCTTCGGTTTGCATACACGACATCAATTGAACGTATTGAAGAGGGCTTAAAGCGAATTAAAACCTTCTTAGCAGAACGTGGTAGCTAAGATTAACTGCATAGTGCAGGGTTGGCTCGCTTGAACCTATTAGCTACCGTGTGTAATTAGTTTCTTTTCCCAGGCTAAGGATGTTTTAACGATCAGGTTTAAATCATCGTACTGAGGTTGCCAGCCAATGGTTTGACGGATTTTTTCAGCCACAGAGATGAGTTCTGGTGGGTCACCGGCACGACGGGGCATTTCTTCGACACAGATGGGTACGCCATGTTCTTCATTAATAGCGTTAATGACTTCTTTAACGCTAAAACCATGGCCGTAACCACAATTAAGGGTTGTTGATTCGCCATTATTTCTTAAATAATCCAGAGCGTTAATATGTGCTTCAGCTAAGTCAGACACATGGATGTAATCACGAATACCGGTGCCATCGGGTGTTGGGTAATCAGTGCCAAAAACAAATAATTTTTCACGTTTGCCAACAGCAACTTCAGCGGCGACTTTAATGAGTAAAGTCGCATTTTTTGTTGATTGACCAATTTTTCCATCGGGGTCCGAACCGGCAACGTTAAAATAGCGCAAGATAACGTGATTGAGTTCTGTGGCTTTAGATAAGTCGCGAATCATCTGCTCACTCATCAGTTTAGAACTGCCATACGGGTTAATCGGTGCGGTAGGGGTTTCTTCTGAAGCAAAACCGGTTTCAAGTTCGCCGTATACAGCAGCAGTAGAGCTGAAGATTATATTTTTTATGCCCGCTTTAGAGCAGCACTCCAACAGGTTACGCGTGCAACAGGTATTATTTTCATAATACTTCAGTGGGTTTTCAACAGACTCAGGGACGATGGTGTGAGCTGCAAAATGTAGGACAGAATCAATATTGTGTTGTTGTAGGATGCGGTCTACAAGTTTTTTGTCGCCGGTGTTACCTTGAATGAATTTACCGTACAAAATTGAGTGTTCAAAACCAGTTGATAAATCATCTAATATGATGATGTTTTCGCCTCGTTCGCCAAGCAACTTAACAACATGGCTACCTATATAGCCTGCGCCGCCGGTCACTAAAATGGATTTTGCTGTCATAGGGTGTTTTCCAATAATTGAATGGTTACATATTGGCCTTTCTCAATGTCGCTAGCTGATTGCTCTAAGACAATTAAGCAGTTAGCTTTAGACATAGAGCTTAGCATGTGTGAGCCTTGTCCGCCGGTTGAATGAACCAATAGCTCGCCGTATTTGTTTTCAACAAACCCACGTTGAAATTCGGTACGCCCAGGCTGTTTTTTGATGATTTCAGTTGTTTTGGCCTGTAAATTAACACTTGTTTGTGGCGCTCGCCCCATGATTTTATGTAATGCAGGCAGCACAATTTGCTGAAAGGTCACCATGACTGAGACAGGGTTGCCCGGCAAGCCAAAAAAAGCAGCCTCGCCGATAGTACCAAAAACTAGCGGTTTGCCTGGTTTAATGGCAATTTTCCATAAATTAACGGTACCAATTTTAGCCAGAACTTCAGCAATAAAGTCGGCCTCACCAACCGAAACGCCACCAGTGGTAATGATCAGGTCACAGTTTTTAGAAGCGGATACCAACGCTTCTTCAACAGCAAGGCGGTTGTCTGGAATGACACCTAAGTCTATGGGTGTAACACCCGCTTGTTCAAGTAAGGCTTGCAAGGTGTAGCGATTGCTATCAAAAATTTGCCCAAGTTGAGCTTGTTGTCCAATAGAAATGAGTTCATCACCGGTTGAGAAGAACCCCACGGTGAGTTGTTTGAAAACGCTAATGTCTGCAATGCCACAAGCTGCAAGTAGCCCTATGTCGGCAGGCTTTAAGAGCTTGCCTTTATTGAGTATTGCTTGATTCTTTTTTGTGTCATCTCCAATGTTTCTGATGTTTTCACCGTGTTTTGGTTGCTGTGTTATTTGAATCTGTTCGCCGGTTCGATGAACATTTTCCTGCATGACAACGCAATCACAATCATCTGGAACATAGGCGCCGGTAAAAATTCGGATACATTCCCCTTTAGCCACTTTTTTGGTGAAAGGTTTGCCGGCCCAAGAAACACCAATCACTTTTAGTGAGTGACCTTGTTGGTCACCGGTTCGAATGGCATAACCATCCATGGATGAGTTCCTAAAACTAGGAACATCTACAGAAGACTTTATATCTTCATAGGTGATTCTATTAAGCGAGTCCTTTAGCGATACACGCTCATAACGATCAGTTTGCTGAAGCGTTTGTAAAATTTGAGTTAATGCTTGCTCCAGTGTTAATACCCCAGGGGTGCTACAACAGTCAGTCATTCTGTGGCCTTTAAAAATTGGTCGATGATAAAGTTAGCGATTTGTTCAGGCTTGTTTATGTCAAAGTGTGGAAGCTCTGTCGATAAGTTTGTGTTGCTGGCTATAGCGATAATTGAAGGGTCATTAGTGTATAGAAAAGGGGCGTTTAATTCAGCTCGATGCAGTTCAATTTTTGGATAAAACGTGTGTTTAAAGCCCTCAACAATCACCAAGTCAACAGAGCCTGGAGGAAAGCAACCCAGTTGTTCTGCCAGAGTGGGCTCGTTTCCGTCTAACTCGGTAATCACCGCGCGACGATGACTAGAAACCAACACAACAGGGGAGGCCCCAGCTTTTCTTAGGCGATAGCTGTCCTTGCCTGGTTGATCGATTTCAAAATCATGGTGGCTGTGCTTAATTAAGCCAGTTTTCAGCCCTCGTTCATTCAATATAGGAATGAGTTGGCTGATAAGCGTTGTTTTCCCAGTACCGCTATTGGCTACAAAACCTAAAATAGGCGCGGGTGGTGACGAGTTATCCGCTGTGTGCGAGTTCTTCATGTGGTTAAAAGTGTGATGCATTAACCCATAGGTGAACATAGATACTGGCTATATAGCCTAACGCGATAATCGGTGTCCATTTAAGGTGAGAAGCAAACGTGTAAATGCCACGAGCCTGCCCCATTAAAGCTACACCTGCAGCCGAGCCAATGGAAAGCAAGCTACCACCAACACCAGCTGTAAGAGTGACTAACAGCCATTGGCCATGTGACATATCTGGGTTCATCGTGAGTACCGCAAACATAACAGGGATATTATCGACAATAGCCGAGAGTACGCCTACGATGACATTGGCAACCGTTGGTCCTAGCTCACCATACATCGTTTCAGAAATCATGCCTAGATAACCAATAAAGCCTAATCCACCGACAGCCATAATAACGCCGTAGAAGAAGAATAAGGTGTCCCATTCTGCGCCAGCCACTTTTTTAAAGACATCAAAGTCTTTATCACGAGTATAGTCAGTATTTCTCGCTTTCATGCCCTCGTTAAATCGGTCTTCTGTGGGGTTGCCGCTAAAACGATAGGTTCTTTTGAGATAGTAGCCAAAAAACTTTAAATACGCCAAACCGGTCATCATGCCAATAGCAGGGGGTAAATGAAGAAAGTTGTGGAAGCTCACAGCCGTTAGAATGGTTAATAAGAATAGGACGACAATGACTATTCCTCCGCGATGCATTACAAGTTGTTCGCCGTCAACTTTGTCGGGGGAGCCGCTTGGAATGAAAAAATGCATGATGGCCGCAGGCACGAGGTAGTTAACAAAAGACGGCAAAAATAAGGTGAAAAACTCGGTAAAACGAACAAGTCCTTTTTGCCAAACCATCAGTGTTGTAATATCGCCAAACGGGCTAAAGGCACCTCCAGCGTTTGCTGCAACAACGATAGCAATACATGAAATGGCCACAAATTTTGGTTCTTTGGTACCAACCGTCAAGGCAACTGTGCACATAATAAGCGCGGTGGTTAAGTTGTCAGCTATTGGGGATATAAAGAAAGCGAGTATCCCTAAAAGCCAAAACAACGATTTATAACTAAAGTTTTTCTCAACTAACCAACCTCTTAACGCATCGAACACACCTCGTTCTATCATGGCGTTTATGTAGGTCATGGCGACTAGGAGAAAGAAAAATAGCTCTGCGTACTCAAGAAAGTTATGTCGTATTGCAATTTCAGCGGAGTCATCAAAACCATGTTGTTGGTAAGCAATGGCAATCATGATCCAGATGATGCCTGCTGCTAAAAGAACAGGCTTTGATTTGGGTAAATGAAGCTGTTCTTCAAAAATAACTAATAGGTAGGCAATAGCAAATACGCCAAGGGCTAAATAGCCAATTATATTGTCGGTTAGATCAAGATGACTTGTTTCGCTGGTATTACTAGCAAACGCTATGGTGGGTACAAAAAATATAAATAGTAGGTAAGCAAAGCGTGTAGATAAGTTCATTGATTCCTTAGGTGTAATACAGGTGGGTAGGATAGAGATGAAAAGCATATTATATCATTGACAGGCTATTGGATCGCAAACCCTAATTAGCAAATGTGACTCTGAATTTAATTGTGCCCGACCTGATCAGGCGACGTAGGCAAGTTTGTTTTTGAGCCTGTGTAATAGGCGCAAACGGCCATTGAAAGGGCATTATAAATAGGTGGATATGGGGTAACTGCAAGAAATGAAAAACATGCGCACTGATCTAACAAGCGTTATTAGATGAAACTAAGATCAGCTATTATTTTTTATTTTTCCAATTCTTTTTTCGAGCGGCTTTTAGTGCAGCTTTTTCGGCTAGTATTTTTTCAGTTTTAGCGATCTCAAGCTCAATCATTTTAGGTGTTTCAAGTGTGATGTTGCCTAAGGTTCCACTTCGATAATCATGAATAAAAATAGCAGAAGCCTTATTGAGGTTGACACGACCTCCAGAGACTAAAGCTCCCCTTTTTTTACCGATGGATTCAAGTAGGGCAGTTTCATTTTTTGGTGGCTCATCTAGCGAGTAGCGTTCCATTAAGGCATCGGAGTGTTCTTTTAGAAAATACTCAGCGGCATAATAAGCGATATCATCATATTCAATAGCCGTATCTTTGATGGCCCCTGTGATGGCTAAACGATAGCCGCTGTCTTCGTTTTCTACTTTTGGCCAAAGTAGGCCGGGTGTGTCAAATAAGATTATATTATTGCCTAGGTCAATCCGTTGTTGTGTTTGAGTGACGGCGGGTTCATTGCCCGTTTTGGCAATGGTTCTTCCTGCTAGTGTGTTGATTAATGTAGATTTTCCAACATTAGGAATACCTGTAATAAGGCAGGTAATAGGGGATATTTTTGTACCTTTGTTTGGCACTAGTTTTTGGCAAAGTGAGAATATTTGTTCACTTTTATTCGGTTGATTTAAGTTTAATGCCAGTGTCTTTGTGTTTTTGTTGCGTTCTAAGTATTCCTGCCAAGCTTTTGTTTTATCAGCTTGAGCTAAATCCGTTTTGTTTAGAATTTTAATACAAGGCTTATCAGCACGAATACTAGCCAGCATGGGGTTTTCGCTGCTGTATGGAATCCTTGCGTCTAATACTTCAATAAACATATCCACCTCGGGGAGGCGCTGTTTAATCTCCTTTTGGGCTTTATGCATATGCCCTGGATACCAGTTTATGCTCATGATTAGGTTTATCTGTTAGTTGAGTATCGGTTGTTTCTAATAATGTGGCGGAACTTCATCCAAGGCGGAAAATAGGCTTTTCGTGTCCGTGGATGTGTCTTGAGAGCGGTTTGTTAGCTCTTTGATTTGTTTTTTGAGCGAGTCTATTTGATCTTGCTGCTGACAAAGAACACGATCCAATTGTTGGATCGTGTCTTCTTGATATGCCACTTTTATTTCAAGCTCTGTAATTCTTTCGTCCATACTTAAGTTTAAAACGACTTGGTTTTTTTCTTTTTAGGTTTTTTAGTGTACGTTTTTTTCTTACCTTTAGCGGGTTTCGCCGAGGTTGCGGCAGGCTTTGCTACATGATCGGTTCGCTCGATATTAAGCGGCTGATTTCGAACGCGAATTTTTTTCAGGCTTTGAAAAACAATTTTTGGCATGCCAACGGGCAATTCAATATAACTGTGGTCTTCATTGAGCTCTATATGGCCGATGTGTCTTGGTTCAACATCTGCTTCGTTGGCAATGGCGCCCACAATATCACCCGGCATAACATTGTGGTTTTTTCCAACTTCAATGCGGTAGTTGTCCATCGGCACTTTGGGGTTGCCACGTTTACTTTTGGGTAAATCATCTTTATCTGGGCGCAATGATTTGCTTCTTCTTTCACCTTTAATTGAGGCGTCTTGACGAGGGCTTTTCCCTTCTTTGGCTGATGATTTTTTAGAAGATTCCTCAAGCATCAATGGTTTGTCTTTTTGAGCCAAATAGGCCAATGCCCCTGCTAGTTGAATCGGGTCAGCATCGTGTTCTTCTATATAGGACTGAATAAGCTGGTGGAAAAAATCTAATTTCTTATTCGACATCACTTGTGTCAGTGTTGCTTTAAAGTCGTTAGCTCGTTTTTCATTAACTTGTTGGCGAGTTGGTAACTCCATGGGTTTGATTGGCTGACGGGTAGCGTTTTCAATAGCACGTAGTAGGCGACGTTCGCGTGGTGCAACAAATAAAATCGCCTTGCCTGTTCTACCTGCGCGACCAGTACGCCCAATACGGTGAACATAGGCTTCTGTATCATAAGGGATGTCATAGTTCACAACATGGCTGATACGGGCAACATCGATGCCGCGGGCCGCGACATCGGTGGCAACCAGAATGTCAATTTGACCTTTTTTCAATTGACCAATGGTTCGTTCACGAAGCGCTTGGGTCATATCACCATTAATAGCCGAGGCGGAATAGCCACGGGCTTCGAGTTTTTCAGCTAACTCTACGGTCAATGCTTTTGTGCGGACAAACATAATAATGCCGTCAAAGTCTTCAACCTCAAGGATTCGCGTTAAAGCATCTAGTTTATGTAAGCCGCTAACCATCCAAAAACGTTGCTCAATGCGTTCAACGGTTGATGTTTTAGAAATAATTTTAACGACTTTTGGTGAGCTTAGATATTTGTCGGCAACACGTCGAATGGGGGCAGGCATGGTTGCAGAGAATAGGGCAACCTGTCGTTGCTCTGGTGTTTGTTCTAAAATCCACTCTACATCTTCAATAAAACCCATTCTTAGCATTTCATCGCCTTCATCTAAGACGATGGTTTTTAGGTTATCTAGTTTTAACGTCTTACGGCGTAAATGATCCATTACACGGCCTGGTGTACCAACAACAACGTGTACGCCACGGCGCAGTTGCCTTAATTGGGTATCCATCGCTTGGCCGCCATAAATTGGCAACACATTGAAGCCCTTCATTGAGCTAGCATAGGTTTTAAATGCCTCAGCAACTTGAATGGCTAGTTCACGTGTGGGTGCTAGCACTAATACTTGCGGGCCGCTGACTGTTAAGTCAATTTTTGATAAAAGGGGTAAAGCAAATGCGGCTGTTTTACCAGTACCCGTTTGTGCTGTACCAATTAAATCATGGCCATCTAGCAAATGTGGTATTGCTTCAGCTTGAATAGGAGAGGGTTGTTCGTAACCGATGCGTTTTAGAGCGTCCATTACAGGAGTAGACAACGCTAAGTCAGCGAAGCCTAAGGTAGGTTGGGATGTCATTTTTAGAGCCTTCAATTGGGATAGTCGGGGTGTTAGATTGCATTCATCTAAACCTTCTATCAGAGATAAAGTGGTTATTATAAACTTTTATGCTTAAAAATTGGAGATTAACCGAACAAGAGCAGTAATCACCCATTTTGTTGATGAATTAAGCGCTTAAAGGATGCGCAAATTAATAAGAATCAGCTATTCTTTAAGGTAAGCAGTTAATAAAATTCAAATAAAAAAAGGGTTAGCAAAATGGAAAATGGGAGAGAGCATCGTTTATTGCTTTGTTTATTGGTTTTTTTCTTCCTAACAGCCTGCGGCAGCCCGCTTCCTAGAACAGAAGATGTGACTAAATCGCCTTGGAATAGCTTCAAACAGGCCATGTCTGCATACGATAAAATTATTCTTAACCAAACAACAATCGAAGAGTTACAGCAATTGGGTTTTAATCCTTACTCAACACCAAATGTAAAAATACTGTCGTACTTAGATATTCTGCAAAAATTTATGCCAACTAATTCTGTTAAATTGGAGCACCTACCAGTAAGTGTTAGAAATTGTTTGATGAAGCAAGAGGCCTGTATTGCCTATGAGGCGCATCCGGGTATTATTAAAAGAAAACGCGTGGGTAGCGTGTTTAATGATTTGTTGGGCTTTAAGCGTAAAACAATAGAAACGGGTTGGCGTTTTGATGCGCTGATTGTGTTAGATAATGGCGTAGCTGTTTATAAAATTTGGAGTGGCGTGCCGTTTCTAGATTCTGAAAAGTCACGCAAAAACCCATTAGGGCCATTGCAAGGGTCGGGCAGTTCGTTGGCCAGAGATGCTTTAGGCGTTTAAGTATTTTAAATTTAGTTTTATATTAACTAATAAAAAAGCCTTGCCATGTTAATGGCAAGGCTTTTTTTATACTGTTCCTAGCGTTGTTTCTTACACGCTGGTAGTAATTTCTATGCCTCGTTGTTTAGCCATTGTCATCGCCGTATCAACAATCATATCTTCTTGGCCTGCAATCATTTTCTTTCTGCCTAGTTCAACGAGAATATCTCGAGCAGGAATACCAAAGCGTTCAGCTGCACGTTTTGCATGCAATAAGAAAGTTGAGTAAACACCAGCATAACCTAAGGTTAATGACTCTCTATCAACACGAATAACATGATCCATTAATGGCAGAATAATATTTTCTGACAGATCCATGAGCTTAAATAAATCAACACCTGTTTCGATGCCCATGCGCTCACACACAGCGGCAAAAACTTCTAATGGTGTATTGCCTGCGCCAGCACCCAAACCGGCTGCTGATCCATCAATTCGGCTAGCGCCTGCTTCAATAGCTGCAATAGAGTTTGCAATGCCCATTCCAAGGTTGTGATGACCATGAAAGCCAATTTCTGTTTCAGGTTTTAACGTATCACGTAAGGCTGAAATACAGCGCGTAACATCTTCAGGCAACATATAACCAGCCGAGTCGGTTAGGTAAACAGTTTGTGCACCATAAGACTCCATCAATGCTGCTTGTTCGGCAAGGCCTTTAGCAGTATTTAAATGGGCCATCATTAAAAAGCCGGTAGTATCCATGCCCAATTTGCGAGCAAAAGCGATGTGTTGAGGTGATGTGTTTGCTTCCGTGCAATGCGTGGCGACATGAACACTACGTGCGCCAGCATCATAAGCGGATTGAAGTTCCTTCATCGTGCCCATTCCAGGAATCAGCAAAACCGACACAATAGCTTGCTTCATTAAAGGGGCGACGGCAGAAATGTATTCTTCATTAGTGGCCATTGAAAAGCCATGCTGCAATGAATTACCACCCAGCCCTGCACCATGTGTGACTTGAATGTATGGAACGTTTGCATCATCTAATGCGGTTGCAACGCGAACCATTTCTTCAACAGAAATTTGTTCACCCTTGGCATGCATGCCATCACGCAGGCACATGTCATGTAAAATAACTTTGCGGCCATCTAATGAGCTTAGTTTTTCGGTTGTTGACTCTGACATTACGCAGCCTCCACAGGTTTAAGAGTTATTGTTCCATTTTGAATTTCTTCCGCGAACATCTCTGCCGTTCTAGTGGCAGCAGCAGTCATTACATCAAGGTTGCCAGCGTATTTGGGTAAATAGTCACCAAGCCCTTCAACTTCCATAAACACAGAAATTTTATTGCCATCAAAAATAGGCCCATTAATAAGTTTGTAGCCTGGGACGTACTTTTTAACTTCTTCAATCATATTTAGGATGGACTCAACGATCTTGTCTTCCTGTGGTTTATCATCGGTAATACAGTAAATAGTATTACGCATAATAAGTGGCGGCTCAGCAGGGTTAATAATAGCTAAGGCTTTGCCTTTACGAGCACCGCCAACCGTTTCAATAGCGCCGGAGGTTGTATAGGTGAACTCGTCAAGGTTTTCACGAGTACCAATGCCAACAGACTTTGAAGCAAGGCTGGCCACAATCTCTGCATACTCAACAGATTGAATGCCTGATACCGCGCTGATAATAGGAATAGTGGCTTGCCCTGCACATGAAATCATATTTACGTTCATTTCAAGCTTTTCAGTATGCTGGCTTAAGTTAACGGGTGGGACACATAAGGGGCCAATAGCGGCTGGTGTTAAATCAATCATTAACACGCCAAGCTCATTAAGTTTACGGCTGTTTTCAGCGTGAACATAGGCACTGGTTGCATCAAAGGCTATTTGAATATTGTCCTCAAGCACATGAGGTAATAAACCATCGACACCATCAGAGGTTACCTTGAGGCCCATATTTTTAGCGCGGAGCAAACCTTCAGACTTTGGATCAATACCTACCATCCAAACAGGTTCAAGATAAGGGCTTCTTTGAATTTTATAGATAAGATCTGTGCCAATATTGCCAGATCCAATCAATGCGCACTTGATTTTTTCCATGATTGTCCTTTTTTTGTGGAGAGGTATTCGCTATGAAGCTTGGTTATGAAGATTTAATGTTAACTAAATAACCAAAATTAAAAGTAAGATTCTACTATTCGTGTCTTTAAAAAACTAGGTTTTTGTAGCTGTGAGGGTTTGGGCAGTTTTAGTGGCTTATTTTTGGCAGACACGAAGCTTACTTTAAGTTGCTTAATCGCTGAGCGAAAGAACCACTTGATAACCGTTATTCAACGCTCGATGTTGATAAGACCAGCCCAATTTAGTCGCTAATTTATCGATCAGTTTAATACCTATACCATAGCCATCATCTAGATTTTCTTTTTCAATATAGTTGGGTGCATGTGGGCTACTTTTTTCTTTATTTATAACAGTAAGTATTTGACTATTAAGGTTTATCTCTACCGAGCCACAATAAGTATGTTGGTATGCATTACGGATGATATTCCCTATGATTATTTCAGTGGCTGTTTTAGGCAAAGTTAGCTCACAGTTTTCTAAATGACAGTTAACGGTGACTTCTTTACCTGACAGTAGGTACATTAAATTTTCACTGATCTGTTCTATCATTGACTTAATATTGATGGCGTTTAGCGGCAGGGTTTCATTTGTATCCCTTCCTAGCCATAACAGTGTTTCGGTTAAATCGGCCATCGTTTTTGAGGCGTGATCAATACGAGCAATGGCATTATTGCCTTTAATATTGTCAGGATCGACGACTCTTTGCAAAAGTTCACTGCTGCTGCGAATAACGGCAATAGGAGTGCGTAATTCATGGCTGGCATGGTTAACAAACTCTCTTTCGCGGTATAACGTCGTGCGAACATCTTGCAAACTGTTATGAATAATATGTGCAAGGGCATCTAGTTCTTTGTATTTAAATGAAGGAATGGGTGAGTCGAGTTGTTTCTCGTCAAGCTTAGCGGCCCATTGTTGAAGCTTTTCTACTGGCCTTGTGACGCTGCGCATAAGAAACTGCAAAGCAAGCGCAAAAGAAGCCAGAGCAATTAGGCCAAGCAGTATGTTATAAATAATGCGATTGATATGAAAAGGTCTGGCTTGACGAGTGGGTGGGGCCTCAAAAGCTTGTGATACATAGCGAATATCGCCATTTGGTAAGCGTGCCAGCAAGGCAAACTGTGCAGATTCCGGTCTTTTAAACCAATTCGGTTTGTTAATGTTTTTTAACAATACGTATGGCTGAAAGTCCGTTGGTTTAAAGCTTGAGCGAATTTTTTCAGGTAACTCGTTGTATTGATCTGAAATGTAAAAATCAAGAATTTTTGCACTACCGCTGGTATCTAATTCAGCTCTTTCAGCGACACGAATCATGGTTCTTTTTAGCATGCCGTCCATGCCATCAAAAAAACTATCACTGTTTTGAATTGAAAAAAGAATGATCAAAATGGCTGCAAGGCTAAATAATGACCACAAAATATAACGGCGTAAACTAAGTCGTAAATCATTCACCATACTATCTGCGCTCCTGCTTGTTATCGGTTTGCTCAATGTCATTATCGTCTGCAACCTTCTTTGAGGATGGGGTGCTTGTTAAAGCAATACAGAAACTAGCGTTTGGAAGTGCTTTTACCTCTATATTAGAGCCGCCTTGAGCCAGTAATTTTCGTAGGTTATGAATATGCACCTTTAAGGTATTACTTTCGGGCGCTTCATCTTTCCAAACGGCATCGATAAGGCGCTGGCGACTGACGGCATTACCTTGTTCACGAAGTAGTACTTGAAGGATTTTAAAGGTGGTTGGGCTGAGCTTTAAAAGGCTCTCGTTAACAGAGGCGATTTGTGCTTTTAGATCTAAAGAAACATTACCAAATTGGAGTTTTCTTATTTGTCCAGAACGTCGTGTCGACAGTGTGATCACGCGAGCGACTAACTCAGCCATCTCAAAAGGTTTCACTAAGTAATCATCAGCCCCCATTTGAAAGCCTTCTAGTTTACTTTCCAGCTTGTCTCTGGCAGTTAGCATAATGATAGGGGTGTCATCACCTTGATTTCTTACATGTTCGCAGACACGAAACCCATCCATTTTTGGCAGGTTGATATCAAGGATGATAACGTCGAATCTTTGTGCATTCATTAAGTTCAAAGCAGCAATACCGTTAGCGACATGATCGCAGGCCATGTCTTCCAACTCTAAATAGTCAATAATATTGCCTGCAAGGCCTAAATTATCTTCTACCAATAATACTCGTATCATCTGCTCTCCAGTGTGCATTGATCGTTCTAGCTCTGGTTATTTTCTGTAGTTGGCAGCTTCATTTTGCTTAACGGCTGGTTAGATAACGCACGGTTAAAGACACGAAAGATATCATCGTAAATTAACAATAAAGCGGGGGTTAATAAAAGTGTGATAAACGTGGCAAATAAAATACCATAGCCCAGTGATGCCGCCGCTGGGATTAAAAATTGTGCCTGCATCGATGTTTCGCCCAATATTGGGTATAAGCCTGCAAATGTGGTGATAGAGGTGAGCAGTACAGCGCGCAAACGACTTGTACATGCTTCGATAACAGCGGCTTCTATCGCTAAACCTTCTTGACGTAAGGTATTAAAACGCGAAACCAGTAATAAACTATCATTCACCACGACACCGCTTAGCGCCAAGACGCCATTGAGTGATAATAAGCTCAACATGAGCCCGTTAGACCAATGACCAATAATGGCGCCAACTATTCCAAAGGGGATGGCTGTCATTATTATTAATGGCTGCACATATGATTTTAATGGAATAGCTAACAGCGCAAAAATAGACAATAAAGCGAGAATAAATACGCTTTGCATTGAGCTTTGTGTCTCGGCTTGCTCTTCGGCTTCTCCGGCAAAATACAAGGATAAATCTTGATATTGTCGTTCCAGCTGAGGAGCAAAACTTTCTTTTATGTCGTTGACCAGTTCAGTAGAGGTAATCAGGTCGCCGTCAACCGATGCGCTTACAGTGAGTGCTCGTAGCCCGTTAATGCGCACCACCTGTTTTTGTTGTACATCGGGAATAATGCTGGCAACAACACTTAAAGGAACAACCGTGCCATCGGCTAACCGTACTTGCGTTGTTAATACATCAGAGGGATTCATTCGGTCTTTTGCTGGGTAACGCACCCTCACTTTAACCTCATTTTTATCACGCAGGTAACGTTGAACAACTTCACCGCCAAATGCTTTTAGCAGCTGTTGGGACAGGCTTCTGGTGTCCATCCCCATGGCGCGTCCTTGAGGCGTTAGCTCAAAACGCATCATCGCTTCGCCTGGCGTTAAAGAGCTTTCGATGGCATACACGCCATTGATTTCAGATAGCTTTTCTATAAAGGCGTTGTTCACCGCCGTCAGGGTATCTTCATTAATGCTTTTAAGCTCAACTTTAAAGCCTTCCACCATTTCACGACGAGAGCGAATTTTTAAACTTTTTACGCCTTCTAAGTTTCCCGCTAGTTGATTCCAGCGTGCGGATAGTTCATCCAAAGAATAGGGCTTGGCTTCATCTAGCGAAATAGTGAGGCTGCCACTTTGGTCGCCATTTGCTAATATTTGCAAACTACCAATGCCGGTTCCTGATTTATTCTTTTCTTGCAATAATTGTTTGTCAGCTTCCAATACTGCTTGCTCTAGCGTTAATAAGTTCTTTTCATTTTGACCAAAACTCGCGTCACTGTGCAAAGCCATATTGGCTGTGACGGTATCACCTTGCATGCTGGGGAAGAAGCTAACACGTACCGCACCGGTAAGCGGCAAGCTGATAACAATGATAAAAAAAGCAATAAAAAATAGAATGGCCGCATAACGATACGCAATAGTAAGCTTAAGCAGCCGTTTGTATACTCGATAGTTAAACCACTGCAAGCCATTGTCAGCGGCTGTTTGTATTTTATTCCAGATGCCTGCTAAGCCGGTTCTTGTTTGCTGTTTGGTGGGCAAATGGGCTAAATGCGCCGGTAAAATTAGTTTTGACTCAACCACCGATAACAATAAACACAGGGTAACAACCGTGCCGAATTGTGAATACAAGGTACCTAAACCACCCGACACATTAGATAAGGCAAAAAACGTGGCGACCGTTGTTAGCACACCAAATAACGTCGGTATAGCAACTTTATGGGTGCCTAATATGGTGTTATCCACGGTGTCGCCATGCTGTTTTCTCGTAGAGTAAACACTTTCGCCTATAACAACTGCATCATCCACCACAATACCTAATGCCATAATAAAGCCAAAGGTCGTCATTTCATTTAATGTCATGTCGGTGTAGTTGCCGGTCATGAAGTACAAGGTGCCGAAGAAGATGAACGGCAACCCGGCTGCAACCCAAAAAGCGACACGTAAATTTAGGAATAACGCGAGGGTTATAAAAACCAGCGCTACTCCCATTAAAGCATTATTGGTTAGCAGGCTTAAACGCTCGGTGATCATGATGCTTTTGTCGTACCAAGTTTCCAGCTCAACGCCTTCAGGTAACAAGCCTTTTTGATGCCATGTTTCAACCACTTCATGGGCTTGCTTTACCATACTAGTGATGTCACCGTATTCATCCATCATCACTTGAATGCCATAACCATTTTTGCCGTTGTAGCGCGATAGTTTGTAGCTGTCATCGGCGAATATATCAGTCACTTTGGCTATATCGCCAACCGTCAGTACCACGCCAGTTGAATGGGTAATCAGCGGAATATCAGCAAAGTCTTTGGCGTAGTAGGCTTGTTCTGATGCTTTTAAGCGAATGACTTTTTCTTTGTTACGCAAGCTGGTGGTTAGTGTGGTATTAGACTCTTGGTTAATAATCTCCGACACCGAAGAAAGGGATAAACCGTAAGCCTGTAGTTTGGCTTCGTCGATTTCAACGGAGATCATAGGGTCAATAAAGCTACTGGCATTTACGTCTCTGATGTCAGGCTTTGCAAGCAAGTCACGTTCAAGTTGTTCACCTAAATATTGCAAAGTGCTGTGGTCTACATCGCCATAAAGTTGCACCCAAATGGCGTGTTGTTGACGGCGGGCTTTTTCTATAACAGGTTTTTCTGCATCGGATGGGAAATTATAAATACTGTCTACTTCGGCCTTAATGTCAGTAAAAAGCTCATCGAGGTCATATTCGGTTTCTTTTTCAACTTGCACCGTTGAGCCGTTGGCATGAGAAGTTGAGGTGATCCGTTTGATACCTGGGAGGGCTTCTAGAGCATTTTCAATTTTTATTGCAATGCCTTCTTCGGCCTGTTCTGCGTCACCACTATCGTAGACCATAGAGATGGTAATAAAGCGAGGCTCCATACTCGGAAAGGCTTCTTTTCGAATGTCATTCATGGAGACCAAACCAAGAATGATTAAACTAACCATCAGTAAATTGGCTGCAACAGGGTTTTGAGTAAACCAAGCAATAATGCCCTTATGCTCAGTCATTATTTGATTCTCCAGTTGTTGCTTCAATAACAGCTTGTACCCGAGTGTTTGCCAAATAACTGTTTAAGGGCCGCGAAACGATGAGCGCATTTTTAAGTTGTTGGTATGGGCTGATAAATGCAAAACCTTTATTTTCAAATAACACGTTTGGGGTAAATTTTTGCAAGGTGTTGTTGCTCGGTGAAATAAACCAGACTTCTTGTTTTTGAGAGACAGCTGAAGCGGGTATTTTCCAAATATTATCTAACTTAATACCTTGTATTTGAGCACTAACAAAACTACCCAAAAGTAGTGGGGGTTGTTGGGTAAGTGGCTTGTTTAAACTAACAATCGCATTTCGTTGTCGGGTGGTCATATCTTGATGAAGTTCTACACGAGATACATTGGCCTGCCACTGAATATTTGTTGAAGCATCCAACAAGGTAACCGGCCAGTCTAGTTCAGCTTGCGAGGTATAGCTGGGTAGCAATGTCCATTGACTAGGCGATAAACCAATGGCTATTTCGGCACTATCGACAGAATATAGTTTTGCGACAGCCCCTCCAGTTTGAATATAACTACCGGGTGATACCTCTCGGCTAATAACCAGTGCATCAAAGGGTGCTGTGACCTCAGTTAACGCTACATCACGTGTTGCCGATGCCACGCTTTGCCGAGCTTTTTCTAATGCCGCCTGAGCAGCTTTTAATTGTGGTGCTCTTAAAACCAGATCTGACGCAGGGTCACCATCTAGACCTGAACGATTCCATTCATCACGAGCTTGTATGCCTAGTAAACGCTCTTCTTCCAACGATACAACGGCTGCTTGATAGTCTGACTGAGCGCTTGCTAAGGCTTTTAAGTAGGGAGTCTTATTAATAAATGCCAGTGTTTCACCTGCTTTTACTAAAGCGCCGGTTTTAAAGTTAGCGGCTATTTTATCGATCTGTCCATTTACTTGGGCGATTAAGCTTAAGCTGTCAACGGGTTGAACTTCGCCATAGCCTTTAACAACGGCATGATAGCTAGCGGCAGACACTTTATAAACACCAACTTGCGCTTGAGAGTTATCACTGTTTCTTTTAGTTGCATCAGCTTGGGTTTCGCTAGCGTTGTTATTGCGATCCTTTTCGGTTTGCGCTGACAGGTTTCGCGGCGGCTTGGCAGAAGTTGTGCTTCTATCAACTTCAACACGGCTATTGTCCTTATTTGCCGGCTGATTACCCCGAGGCTTGTTTGCTTTTCCAGCGTCCATATTCATCAGGGTATAAGTGATGGCGATAACAATAGTTGCTAGTGCAATTAAACTGACAAAAAGTTTTTTATTTTTCATAGGGCACTCCAAGGCCTAGTGCTAGGCCTAAGTTAATACGATTTTGAAGTTGTGATGCTTGCAGCTGAATGAGCTGGCTTTGTAAGTCGAATCGGCTGTTGTACACCGACACTAAATCAAGAATGTTAGCCAGTCCTTGACGATATTGGCCCTCAGTGGTTTTAACGCTTCGTTCGGCATTATCAATGGCCATGCTGGTATATTTTTTTCTTTCAGTTAATGCCCGTTCATTGTCTAGTGCGTTTTGTGTTTCTTGTACCGCGTTTAATAGCGACTCTTGATATAGCCACCAAGCGTTCACAGAGGCTAGTTTTTCTATTTCCACCTGCGCGCGTAGTGCTCCACCTTGAAACAACGGCGCCGTCATCTGCCCAAGTAAACTCCATAATGGATTAGTAAATAAGGCGTCAGTAGCAGAACTAGCGCTATCGCTTAATGCCGCTGACAGGTTAATACTGGGCAATAAAGCTTTATAAGCAACATCAACCTCAAATTCAGATGCTTTGAGTGTGTAATAAGCCGCTTGTAAATCTGGTCTACGCGATAGATTTTGTTTAGGTAGGTTCGCTAAAGGTAGCAGTACATCAGGAAAACTAGAGGATTGATCTAGCTCAGTTAGGCTTTGATCTTGTCGACCTAACAACACCGCAAGCATACGCCTAGCCGTTGCTAAGTTATATTCATATTGAGCAAGTGTCGCTTGTATGGTGGCATTACTCGTTCTGGCCGTATCCAAATCGTCTAATGAGCCTAAGCCCGTGCGGTAACGGTTTAAAATAACTGTTTCATTATTTTTAAATACTGTTAGCCGAGCGCGTTCTATATTTAATAACTGTTGCTGGCTTAAAATATTAATATATTCACGTAAAACATTGGCCACCAAACTGTCGCGAGCTGATTGGTAAGCAGCTTCAGCACTTGCTGCCTGAAAGTTAGCAGCGCTGACACCATTGCTGATCTTTTGCCATAAGTCCAGCTCCCAGCTGATATTAAAGTTGTTGCTGTAGCCAGAATTCTCATTCTTTGCTTTGCTAGCACTGCTTCCAGCACTTAAATTAACATTTTGGTTTGCTTCTGCGGTATCTATAGCAACCTGAGCCGTTCGTAACGTCACTAATGTTTGTTGTAAATTGGCATTATTGTTTAATGCCTCTTGAATAAAATTCGTAAGGTTTGGTATTGCCTCAATATCAACCAAATCAGTTAGTTGGCTGGCATCTTCGGCAGTAGCATCCTGTGCTTGCCATGTCACCATTTGCCCCGTTGTATTCAGAGCCGATTCGCTAAGCTGTTTATTACCTAAGTTCGCACATGCGTTTAATACCAAAGATATTGCGAATAGGCCGAGCGATTGAATCACTCTATTCATATAAAACACTCCCATGTTTTAAAGTTTTGTTGAGTTTAGTATGTCAAAAGTAGGGTTAAGGAAGGGTTAAGAGTTAACTTAAATAGAAAACTCAGGCTTATTTAGCAGGTTGTAGGAGTTTGGGAAAGGCGAAAGGAATTGAAATCTAGATCTAACTAATTGAAATACAGGTTAAATGGTAAAGATGTTCTTTTAAGTCTCAAAAATACCTGTAATCGATATGACTGCTAATCACTCACGTTAATTTGTTTATACGGCAGCACATGCTATATTAATATTTAATACAGCATCTTATGGAGGTGAAGTTATGGCAAGAAATACATCAGTAACACTCGGTGAACATTTTGATGAGTTCGTGCATGAGAAAATTAATTCAGGGCGTTTTCAATCGGTAAGTGAGGTCGTGCGTGCAGGGCTACGCAAACTTGAAGAGGATGAAACAAAGCTACAGGTGCTTAGAGATAAATTACAAGCAGGTGAAAACAGCCCGCTAGTCGATGACTTTGATGGTAAAAAGTTTATGTCGGGGTTGCGTAGCAAGCACCATAAATGACAACCCCCTATCGGTTAAGGTCACTTGCGCAAGATGACCTGGAATCTATTTGGCTTTATACCTATAAGGAATGGGGCATAACGCAAGCAGATACTTACCTTGGCTCATTAATTAAACGTTTCGAGTGGTTAGCTGAAAATGCCTTGTTAGGCAGACCAAGAGATGATGTGAAGAGAGGGTACTATTGTTACCCTGAAGGCATGCACCTTATTTTTTACGTTATTAATAACAATCAGGTCGAGATTATTGGAATACCTCATCAAAGTATGGATATTGTTAAGTATTTGGCGTGATGTTACTACGAGTGTCATTAAAAAACCAGGGTTTGGTGGATTCCCCTAGAATGTTATAGGCATAAAAAAACCCACAAAACCTTGTTTCTATTGGTTTTATGGGTTTTTCTAAGTCCTTATGGGACTATCTTTTGGTGGTGGGTCGGGACGCGGGTTTGGTTCCCACAATGGGAACTGAATTTGAACATCAATTGCTTGAGTAAGCTAATGCGGGTTTATGCTTACGCAGCAGCTTCGGAACTCTGTTTGTCAGAACCTAGCAGAAACTCGATTGACACAGCCGAACAATACTTGTTTGTAGGTGTAGCCTATTTTGAGTGTGAGTTTACTTTTATCGCCGAACGCTAACTATCCGAATTCATCCATTAAAAAATCAATGAAACTGCGTACTTTTTTCGATAGGTACTTCCTATGGGGGTAGATGGCGAATAGACCAAATTCAAGTGTTCTGTAATTGGGTAATACTTGAGTCAACGTGCCACTCTTCAATTCTTCTTCGACAATAAATCGAGGAATCATACCAATGCCTCCATGCGCTAACGTCATTTCCTTCACGGCTCTCGGGCTATTTGCTGAAGCGCGAGACATCACATCAATAGATGCCGTTTCGCCGTTTGGTGAGATAAAAGGCCACTTTTTACCAATACGGAAATTACTGTCGATGATGCAAGTGTGATTTTTCAGATCACTTGGAGAATCTGGTGCTTTTTTTGATTTTAAATAAGAGGGTGACGCACATAGAATCAAAGGCAAGGTGTTGATGGATCTTGCCACCATGCTGGAATCATCAACGCCACCGATCAGAATACGGACATCAATTCCTTCTTCAAGCATATCAACTGCCTTGTCACCCAAAAGCAGGTCGACCTGCATCTCTTTATGTTCATCGAGAAAACGGGGGAGGGCAGGAGATAGCTTCATTTCGCCAAAGGTTTGCGGGGCGCTAACCCTAAGCAACCCCCTTGGTGATCTCTGTTCTCCTGTGACATCGTCGATAAGTGCATTAAAGCTATCAATCAGGGGAAGTGCGTTTTCATAATAATTTTGCCCGGCTTCGGTTAGCGCTAATCGACGGGTAGACCGGTTAAATAGCCTCACCCCCAATTGTTTTTCCACCTCTCCGACATATTTACTGACCAAGGCTTTCGAAAGCCCTAGTCGGTCGCTTGCTGCGGTAAAAGAGCCGGTTTCAACCACGGCTACAACGGTCTTTAATCCATCTAATGTATCCATGATTGTCAATATATCATTGATAATTATTCAACAGCAAGGCTGTTTTTCCTAAAGTCGATTTTTTGGATACTGACTTTCATCAGCAGTAAGCAACAAGTTGAGTGCTGAAACAACAAGAGGTCAGATATATGAAAAAAATTGAAATCTATACAAGGCCAGGATGTGGCTATTGCACACATGCTAAGCGCCTTCTTGAAAGCAAAGGTTTGGATTACAGCGAGTACGACACTTACATACACCCGGAAAAATTCCAGGAGTTACGTAGACGCACTCAAGCCCGAACCTTTCCTCAAATTTTTGTTGATGATTGTGCCATAGGAGGGTTTGAGGACCTTTTAAAGCTTGAACAGCAGAATAGATTGCCTAAGCAAAGTAAGCCGCTAGCAACAGAAACTTAAGTAAAAACTTTTTAATCGCAAACTCATTTAGGAGCTAAAACATGTCAACAATCAAATTACATCGTCATCCACTTTCTGGTCACTCTCATCGCGTAGAGGTGCTCTTGTCACTACTTGGTCTACCGACCGAATTAGTGAATGTGGATTTGGCAAACGGCGCACACAAACAAGCGGACTTCTTGAAAAAGAATCGCTTTGGTCAGGTCCCGGTAATCGAGGATGGAGATGTCACGATTTCAGATTCGAATGCCATCTTGGTTTATTTGGCCAGTAAGTACGACGCTAACCACCAATGGTTACCTCAAGACGCAAAGGCAGCTGCAGATGTTCAACGCTTCTTATCTCTAGCGGCAGGAAAGATCGCCTTTGGTCCGGCAGCCGCAAGACTGGTTAACGTGTTTGGTGCTGGCTTGGATCATGAAAACGCCAAAGCTATCGCACACCATACTTTTGAGCTACTTGATGCACATCTTTCGGAGCAGGATTGGTTAGTGGGTAGTACGCCGACTATTGCTGACGTTGCCAACTATGCATATATCGCTCATGCACCCGAAGGTGATGTGTCACTTGAGTCTTACCCGAATATCGTCGCGTGGTTGAATAGATTTGAAGCGCTTGAAGGATTCGTGCCAATGCAAAGAACCGCCGTTGGCCTCAATCAGTAAGACAATCAAAATATCGAAACGATTAGGAGACGAAATTATGATCACTGAAATTCAAATGCTTGCTGCTGCTGCTGGACTTTTACTCGCGTTGACCCTAATTCAGGGTACTCGCAACGTTATACTCTTAGGGCTTCCGGTTGCTGCTGGAAATCAACACGATATTGCGCCTTGGTCAGGTTGGAATGATAGGCTGAATCGAGCCATTCGAAACCTGATTGAAGCGATCGCGATATTTGCCCCCATTGTGCTAGCAGTGCACGGGCTAGGATTAAATAATGACCTCAGTGCCTTGGGTGCTCAGATTTTTTTGGTGAGTCGCATTGTGCATGCGGTGGTCTATACACTTGGAGTACCTTGGATTCGTACGCTTGCATGGTTTGCCGGCGTCATAGGTATTGTGATGGTGGGTGCTCCACTTTTCACATAAATCCTATCCGATAAACGGTTTACCCAATACTGCACAAAGGGTCGGGCTAAGGCGTAGTTCCTCGATGCTCGGTCCAATAACAATCTTGTACATATGCTTGGTCAGTTAAGTGTATGTTCAGTTAAATTCTGCGTAGAGAGGATTACCTTATGACAAACTCAATACAGGATATTAAACCTTCACCCTTTCATTCGGGCGAGCAAAAAATCCAGGCTCGCATGGGCGTCAGGGAAAAAATGGAACGTTTTGGGAGAAAGGTCATTCGAGACTTTATGCCAGATCAGCATCGAGAGTTCTATAATCAGTTGCCGTTTGTCTTTGTCGGGCATGCCGATGGTGAAGGTTGGCCGTGGGCTTCCATCTTGTTCAATTCACCTGGTTTTATGCACTCGAAAAATGAACGCTCGCTATCGATTAATGCCCTGCCTGTAGAAGGCGACCCTCTCCAGGAAGCCATTGAGCCTATGACTCGACTCGGTTTACTCGGAATAGAATTGCCTACACGGCGGAGGAACCGATTAGCGGCACAGATTGAGCGTAAAACGGAACAGGGGTTCGAAGTGAAGGTAGATCAAGCGTTTGGCAACTGTCCACAATATATTCAAACTCGTGAATTGGAGTGGCTGGATGCTGGTTCAATGCCCAAGCCAGAAGTTCAAGAAATAACATTGCTTGATCAGGATGCGCAGGCGCTGATCTCAAATAGTGATACCTTTTTTGTGGCTAGCTACCTTGCCAATGGTAGCGGAGAAGCCAGCGAAGGTGCAGATGTTTCTCATCGAGGAGGTCGGCCAGGTTTTGTCCGGGTGGATGATGACAAGACGCTGACCATTCCAGATTACTTAGGTAACAACCATTACAATACCTTTGGAAACTTCATTGAAAACGGTAAGGCAGGATTACTCTTTCTCGATTTTGAAAATGGTGATCTTCTTACACTGACAGGTACCGTAGAGATTCTGTGGGAGTCGCCTGAGATAAAGTATTTTGACGGTGCAGAGCGGCTATGGAGATTCCACCTTGATCATGGGCGAAAACTTAAATACGCACTTCCACTTAGATGGAAATTGCAGGCGTTTTCTCCTAACACCTCTTTGACAGGTACTTGGCAAGAAGCCAAAACGTCGGAAGATGCAGCGAGACTTAAAGACGAATGGCGGCCTTACAAAGTTGAAAAGATTGTTCGGGAAAGCAGTGTCATCAAATCCTTTTATCTCTCTGCTGTGGGGCATCAGGCACTAAAGTTTATCCCTGGGCAATTTCTTACCCTGAAGGCTGAACTTGAAGGTAAAGAACAAATACGTACTTACACCTTGTCGAGTGCGCCTGCTGATCATCAGTATCGAATCAGTGTAAAGCGCGAAGATTCACTGGATAGTAAACGCCCTAAAGGGACTTTTTCCAGTTACTTACATTCAGGCATAAATGTAGGAGATACGATACTCGCAAAAGCCCCCACGGGTGCATTTCAATATGATCCAGAGAGTGATCGTCCGGCTCTGCTTCTTGCTGGTGGTGTCGGCATTACGCCGATGATCTCGATGGCGCGACATGCATTGAGTGAGGGGCTTCGAACACGAAAAATGCGCTCGATCACCTTCATTGGTGGCGCGCGCAGTCATCAACACAGGGCATTCTTTGACGAATTTAATAAGATTGCTGAGGCGTCTCAAAATCAGATACAAGCCTATTGGGCTTTAAGTGAAGTCAGTCCAGATTTAAAACCCGGAAAAGACTTTCAGCACGTCGGTCATATTTCAAAAGACCTGCTTCAAGCAATATTGCCACTGGATGAATACGATTGTTATCTTTGTGGTCCGGCCGGATTTATGCAGGCAAGCTATGATTTGTTGCGCTCGTTAGGTGTCAGCGATTCTCGTATTCATGCCGAAGCATTTGGCCCTGCGTCATTGAAACGAAGTGCTGATGGGGCATCGAAAAGCGTCGTATCACAACCAGTTGCCGATCAAGCTATTGTTGAGTTTTCCAGTTCTAAAGTTGAACAGGCCTGGTCGAAAGGAGATGGCAACTTATTGGAATTTGCAGAAGCTCATGGGTTTACTCCTGACTTTGGTTGTAGAAGCGGGCAATGTGGTGCATGCAAAGTGAAACTGAGGTCAGGCAAAGTCGCTTATGAAACGGCATATCCCGAGGGGGTGGACGATGGAGAGGTTTTATTGTGCTGCTCGGTTCCGGCTAGGGTTGAAGGAGAAGAGGTTGCTAGGATTTCTATTGAACTCTGATGTTGAACTTGCGCTATCTGGCGGAAAATTTTATTAAAGGTAAGCCATGAAATTTCAATTGCAAGAGCTAGTTAGGAATCACGGTTTTAAGGCTGCTAAGGTGGCTCTCATTGTGGGAACGATATTGTTAATCATCAATCAATTTAATGCTATTTTTGCTGATCAGCCCTTTCGCTGGTTGCCCGCTGCACTTACTTATATTGTTCCGTTTTTTGTTTTTTTATTAGGTAAGCATAAGGAGGGGGAAGAATGATCAATATGGATTTTTCCCGACGCTTGGTAATCGAAACCGCAGCTATGAAATGGACTGAAAGCCCAATTTCAGGTGTATCACGCAAACCACTTGAAAGAGAGGCGAAAGAGTCTGGGCATACAACAAGTATTGTGAGGTACGAAGCGGGCGCCAGTTTTTCAGAGCATGTACATCCCTTGGGTGAAGAAATCTATGTGCTAGAGGGAGTGTTTTCGGACGAAACAGGCGACTTCGGACCGGGCACTTATATTCGTAATCCACCAGGAAGTGTTCACGCCCCTTTTAGTAAAGAGGGCTGCACTATTTTCGTAAAACTGAATCAATTCGATCAGAAAGATTCAATTCAAGTTCGGGTCGATACAAAAACATCTCCTTGGCAACAGGGCATAGGTAGCCTAGACGTAATGTACTTGCACAGTTTTGAAGGTGAACATGTCGCCTTGGTTAAGTGGCCAGCGGGGGAGGTGTTTGAGCCACACCGACACTTTGGTGGAGAAGAAATTCTGGTTCTCTCGGGAACATTTAGAGATGAGCATGGCATGTATCCGGAGCAAACATGGATTCGCAACCCTCACATGAGCCAACATCACTCTTATGTTCATGAGGTGACAGTCATTTTGGTCAAGACGGGGCATTTGCCAATAGAGTGATCAACTTGAAATTGGCTCGTTAATTTTTTTCATACTCAATTTGCGGGTTAATAAAAAGCCCTAAAGGCCAGTAAGGGCTCATTAGGGCTTAAAAAATTGGTGGAGGTGGGGAGAATCGAACTCCCGTCCGCAAGCACTCCGCCCTCGGCTCTACATGCTTATCCTATAACTTTTAGTTTAATCAGTGGCTACCCGATAGGCTAGGAAGACCAAAGACGATTTCGGTTAAGTTTTAGTACATCCGCCCCGAACAAGCTTCAATACGATCTTATGAGCTATGATGCCTGAGATGATCCGAAGATCGCTGGACGCATAAGCACGGCTCCAGTCAGACAGCAATCTACTGGTGTTTAGGCAGCGATTGCGTAGTTGTCGTCGTTTGCAACTATAATTTTTCAGATGTTTTACGAGATTCCTGAAAGCTCGGCATGCACCTAAGGTTTTGCTACCCACGTCGAAGCCAGGTCACCCCCTTTGGTTATGGTTCGATACTATACATTATGAAAGGTTCACAAATATAGTGAATAATTCTTTCATTGAGAAGAAAAAACAGGTGGTTATGCGTTTATGTAGGCTTAATAGCAGGGATGTCAACCCGTTATTAACACAGGGAGGATGTGTTTTAGCCAAGTTCTAATTTTTAAAGGTGAAAAAAGGGGAGCATGCCTTAGATATTTTAAGTGAAGTAGCTGGTATGCCTAGCCTGAATGCTTCATGATGCGCTGTTTTTCACGCTGCCAGTCTTTATTTTTAGCCGAGGCGCGTTTGTCATGTAGCTGTTTACCTTTAGCCGAACCGATTTCTAGTTTTACGCGGCCTTTAACCCAATACATTGATAAGGGAACAATCGTATAGCCTTTACGTTCGACTAGTGCAACAAGGTTGATAAGTTCACGACGATTTAATAAGAGCTTTCGTAAACGTGTTTGCATTGGGTCGATATGAGTTGAGGCAGACAAAAGTGGTGATATATGTGCACCGGCCAGCCAGGCTTCACCATTTTTTATAACGACATAACTTTCTTTTAATTGAACGCGTCCGTCACGGATGCTTTTAACTTCCCAGCCTTCAAGGACCATGCCTGCTTCGAAACGTTGTTCGATAAAATAATCGTGTGTCGCTTTTTTGTTAGATGCGATGGAATTAGGATGTGTTTTTTTCTTTTTGCTTGCCATGTCGATATTCTAAGCGAGGCGTTGATTTATCGCTATAAAAGTCAGCTAATAACTTGGTTAAATAGTAAAGTTGGGTTAATTTATTATCAATAACAAACGTTCAAGGTTTATGAGACAGATATCGCAACATGGAGAATGGTCATCCCGATTGGCCTTTATTTTGGCAGCTACAGGTTCGGCCGTTGGCTTAGGCAATATATGGAAGTTTCCCTATATTGCAGGTGAAAATGGTGGTGGTGCGTTTGTGCTTATTTATTTATTGTGCATTTTGATCATAGGCATCCCCATTATGATGGCTGAAATAATGTTGGGCCGTCGTGGAAGACAAAGCCCCATTAATTCAATGAGAACGTTGGCAACAGAAGCGAAAGCGAGCCGATATTGGTCGTGGTTAGGCTGGCTGGGTGTTATCGCAGGGTTCTTAATTTTGTCTTACTACAGTGTTATTGCTGGTTGGGCTATGGCCTACGTTGTACGTGTTGCATCGGGCGTTTTTGAAGGTGCTACGGCTGACGGAGTTAGTCATATCTTTGCCACCTTTGTGGCAGACCCAGAAAAGCTACTAGCATGGCATAGTTTGTTTATGATTGTGACGATGCTTGTGGTTGCTAGAGGTGTGAAAGGACTTGAACGAACGGTGAAGTTCTTGATGCCTGCGTTGTTGGCTATTTTGATTTTATTGGTGGGCTACGCCATGGAGCGTGGTGCGTTTGAAGAAGGCGTTTCGTTTTTATTTAAGGCAGATTTTACGAAAATGACCAGTGAAGGTGTGTTGACCGCAATGGGACATGCGTTCTTTACGCTTAGTTTGGGCATGGGGGCGATCATGGTGTACGGCTCTTATTTACCGTCTAAGGTTTCAATTGGTTCAACCACTATGCTGATTGGGTTGGCGGATACGATGGTTGCGTTATTGGCAGGCTTGGCTATCTTCCCCATTGTTTTTGCTAATAGTATGGAACCAGCTAGTGGACCGGGCCTTATTTTTCAAACATTGCCAATTGCCTTTGGGCATATGGCGTATGGTTCAATATTTGGTACGCTGTTTTTTATATTACTTGTGTTTGCAGCATGGTCCTCATCAATATCGCTGATAGAGCCAGCTGTTGCCTGGTTGGTTGAAAATAAAAAAATGAGCCGCATGCGTTCATGTATCTGGGCGGGTCTTGTCACATGGGGCGTGGGTATAGGTACGGTTTTATCCTTTAACCTAACTGCAGATGTTACTTTTTTTGGTAAAACATTTTTTGACATTTTAGATTATCTAACAGCAAATATCATGTTGCCTTTGGGTGGTGTATGCATAGCTGTTTTTGCCGGTTGGGTGATGAGTGAAGAAGATAGCGTAAAGGAATTAAGCCTTAAGCGGCAGTGGCTGTATAAAACTTGGCTGTTTTTAGTAAAATTTATATCGCCTCTGGCAGTCGTTATTGTCTTCTTAAAATCAATTGATGTGATCTAAGGCGATGCATAAAGTAGAACGCAGTGCTTTAGTGCGGCATTCAGCTGCAGACATGTTTGACCTTGTCAATGATGTGGCATCGTATCCATTGTTTTTGAAATGGTGTAAAAGTAGTAAAGTACTGTCTGAAACGCAAGACAGTATGACGGCGGAACTTGAAGTGGCTTGGAAGGTGTTGCACAAAGTCTTTAGTACGAAAAATCAATTAGCGGCAGGTGAAAGCATTAAACTTGAGTTGTTAGAAGGGCCTTTTAAGTCTATGACTGGTGAATGGCGTTTTAAGCACCTTCGTGAAGATGCTTGTAAAATAACAATGGAAGTGGACTTTGAGTTTAAAAGTTCCGTTAGTAATTTTGTTTTTAGTGCCATATTTAGTCAAATATGTGGTTCACTAATGGATTGTTTTATCAAAAGGGCAGATGAGGTTTATGGGTAATGTAGAGGTGGCTTACGCAACGCCAGAAAAACAATTAATTTTAGTTGTCCCTTTTCATGATGGGTTGACTGTTCAAAAAGCGATAGATGCCTCTGGGATTTTGAAACATTTTCCGGATATTAATTTGGACAACAATGCGGTGGGAGTTTTCAGTAAGCCTTGTAAACTAGATACGCTATTGAGAGTGGGAGACCGCGTTGAAATTTATCGTCCATTAATTGCGGACCCTAAAGAAGTTAGACGCCAACGTGCTGAAGCCGGAAAAGTTACCAAAAAAGGTGCGCGTTCAGCGAATGAATGATTTGCCTTGAAATACCAAGGAAATGGATTATATTAGTCACTATGATAGTCACAGATAATAATAAAACATTAAATGCCGCTTTTGGTGAAGTGTCTGTGCGCCTTTTTGTCATTGCAAAGTCTTTTCTTCTCAGCCTAGCTCGACTGCCGCAACGCGGCTAATGAATATACCTGGCGAGGTGAAACGCAATTAGCTAATTGTATAAGTAAAAATTTGTCATCAAGATGACATTTGGAGTTTAGAAATGAGTAAAGAGAAGTTAATAATTTTTGATACAACCTTACGTGATGGTGAGCAAAGCCCCGGTGCAGCAATGACTGCAGAAGAGAAGCTTCGTATCGCTAAAGCATTAGAGAAAATGAAGGTTGACATTATTGAGGCAGGTTTTCCTATCTCAAGTGAAGGCGATTTTGCCGCTGTTCAAGGAATTGCAAGAACCGTTAAAGACAGTGTGGTTTGTGGTTTGGCGCGGGCAAACAAAGCAGATATAGAACGTGCTGGTGAAGCACTTAAAGATGCAAATGCATCGCGGATCCATACCTTTATTGCGACCTCGCCACTTCATATGAGAGAGAAGTTGCTATTAACCCCCGATCAGGTTTTTGAACAGGCTGTTGATGCGGTTAAATTGGCAAGAAACTTCACAGATAACGTTGAGTTTTCGCCTGAAGACGCGGGGCGTTCAGACCTTGATTTCTTGTGTCGGATTATTGAGGCGGTTATTGACGCGGGTGCGACAACCATTAACATTCCAGATACTGTGGGTTATAACTTGCCAGACCAATACGGCAACACGATTCGACAGTTAATTGAAAATGTACCTAATTCAGATAAAGCTATCTTTTCAACACATTGCCATAATGACTTAGGCTTGGCAGTGGCGAACTCGTTAGCCGGTGTTATGAATGGTGCGCGCCAAGTTGAGTGTTCAATCAATGGTTTAGGTGAACGTGCAGGAAACGCAGCACTTGAAGAGGTTGTGATGGCGGTTCGAACACGGCAGGATTTATTTCCCTGTGATGTTGGCTTGGATACAACTCAGATTATGACCTGCTCTCGGTTGGTGTCGGGTATAACCGGTTTTCCTGTGCAGCCGAATAAAGCGATTGTGGGTGCTAATGCGTTTGCCCATGAGTCGGGTATTCATCAAGATGGCGTGTTGAAATCGCGCGAAACATACGAAATTATGTTGGCTGAAGATGTTGGTCTTAATTCTAATAAATTAGTATTAGGGAAATTATCTGGGCGGAGTGCATTTAAGGATCGTTTAGAAAAGCTAAACATAATGGTGGATAGCCAAGAAGAGTTAAATAATGCTTTTCGTCGCTTTAAAGATTTAGCCGATAAAAAATCTGAAATTTTTGATGAAGATATTCAAGCCCTGGTGTCGGACTTCAAAATGGAAGAAGCTTTTAGTGAAGCGATTAAGTTAGTGTCCGTTAAAGCGTGTTCGGAAACGGGGGAAATGCCTGAGTCTTGTATTACGTTAATGGTAGATGAGGTTGAGCAAACAGAAACCTCTCAAGGTGGTGGGCTTGTTGATGCTACATTTAAGGCCATTGAGAAAATCGTGACAAGTAGTGCGACGCTTCAGCTTTATTCTGTCAGTAATGTTACTGAAGGGACGGACTCTCAAGGCGAAGTTGCCGTTAGGCTAGAAAAAGCAGGGCGTATTGTGAATGGCCACGGTTCGGATACAGATATTGTGATTGCCTCAGCAAAAGCCTATATCAATGCGCTCAATCGATTGTTTGGTGATAGTGTGCGGATTCACCCTCAAGCCTATGAAGGGGTTTGAATCGACTGCCCAATAAACTAGAGGCTTTGCTTGCAGAGTAGTACTAATATTTTAATGTGCTGGCAACGCTGCAACACACGCGAAAGGCGTTCTGTTATTTAAACAGAGCGCCTTTTTTTATTTTAAGATATTAAAGGTAATACGTCCTTTCTGATCTCGATCATTTTTTCATTTAAGGCTCAATGCGATACTCATCCGCGCCGGTGTTTTTAGCGCACCCAATAGATTGAGGAGAAGGTATGAGAAGTACTAGTATTGAGCCAGAATTAAAACATGAAGTCAGTCAATTGCTTGATGCTTACGTTCAATGTATCGATGATGATGATTTAGAACGTTGGCCAGATTTTTTTACTGAAAATTGCTTGTATAAGGTTATTCCAAGAGAAAACCATGAAATAGGTATGCCGACAGCTATTATGTGGTGTGATAGCCAAGGTATGTTGCAAGATAGAATTACGGCGTTAAGGCACGCTAATATTTATCAAGTTCAATGGTATCGCCATATCACAAGTAACCCTGTTATCAGTACAGAAGATGGTGACACTATTAAGGTGCAGTCTAATTACGCAGTTTTTAAAACCTGTAATGATGGTGAAAGTACCGTTTATAACGTAGGTCGCTATGTTGACCTCCTTGTTCGCGAAAATGGCGTTCTTAAATTTAAAGAACGTGTAGTCATTTATGACACGCATAGAATTACCACCTTGATGGTTATCCCTATTTAAGTCAGGAGAAAGATGATGAATGCAATAACACCCCCACATTTAAAATGGCCAGCTGGCACAGACCATACGGCGGTTCCTTACTCAATATTTAATAGTCGTGAAGTTTACGATCTTGAGCAAAAAAAGATACATAACGGCCCGACATGGAATTATTTATCGACGGAAGCAGAGTTGCCTGAAAAAGGCAGTTTTAAGTCTACTTATATTGGTGACACTCCGGTGGTTGTTACCCGTGGTCAAGATAATGAAATTTACGCTTGGGTGAACCGCTGTGCTCACCGAGGTGCGGAAATTTGCCGAGAGCGCCATGGCAAATCAGAAGATGGTGCTTACACATGTGTCTACCATCAGTGGGCATTTGATGCTAAAGGTGATTTGCGTGGAGTCCCTTTTCAACGTGGCCTTGGCGGCAAGGGAGGGATGCCAAAAGACTTTGCTAAGGATCAACACAGCTTACGTAAAGTTCGTGTTGTTAATCACCTGGGCGTTATTTTTGGCACCTTTAGTGATGAAACGCCTGATATTGAAACTTATATGGGCGAAGATGTAGCGTATCATTTCAAGCGCATCTTAAAAGGGCCTATTGAAGTGATCGGGCATACTCGTCAATACATAGCTGGTAATTGGAAGTTTTATTCAGAAAATACTAAAGACCCTTATCATGCGAGTCTGTTACATTTATTTCACCCAACGTTTGGTATTTATCGTGCTTCATTAGGTGGTGGTACTATCGTAAATAATGATGTGCACTCCGTGTTGTGGGTGGAAAATAGTAAAGAAGATGAAAGTAAGTTATCTGATGTTAAGAGTGATAACACAAGAACCTATCAAGAAGGTACTTACCAGTTAGCTGACCCGTCTTTGTTAGCCGGGGCGAAAGAATTTGATGATGACACCACGACCGTCATTTTTTCGCTTTTTCCATCGTTGGTGGTACACCAAATTCAAAACACACTAGCTTTCCGGCAGATTCTGCCAAAGAATGAAAATGAGTTTGAGCTAGTTTGGACGTTTTTTGGTTATGCCGATGATACCGAAGAAATGCGTAACTTCCGCTTAAAACAATTGAATCTTGTCGGGCCTGCTGGGCTTATATCAATGGAAGATGGGGAATCAACAGAGTTGTGTCAAAAAGCTATTGTGCGAGATGGAAACTATACTAATGTACTTGAAATGGGTGGCGTTGGAACGGGTACAGATGATCACTTTGTGACAGAGGGAGCGATACGATCTTTGTGGAAAGGGTATAGGAAAATGATGGATGTATAGGCGTTAAACAGTAAGTCGATACCTGTAAAGCCTTGCTATAGATAGCAAGGCTTTTTTATAGCATTAAAGAGGTCTATTTTCTGACAGTAAAAAGTGTCCGCGCGCTTGCGCAATAGGCTTATTGATATCTTCTTGCCAAGCAATAATATTACATAAAGCAACACGACTTCCTAAGCGAACAATATCGCACTTTGAGTAGGTGGTAGTGGTTTGCCCAGGGCGTAAATAATCTATAGAGACATCAATAATTTTAGGGATGTTAACGAGTTCTATTTCCCAGATTAAATGTAACAGGGCGGAATTTTCCATAAACCCAGCAATAACGCCGCCATGCAAAGCAGGGACCGCAGGGTTGCCAATATTGCTTTCCATAAAGCGCAAGCTGGATACGATGCTTTCGCCAACCATGCTGGTTTCTACACCGATTGTTTTGGCATACGGAATAAGTTCTACAATGGCCTCATAATCATGACGCAGTTTGATGTCATTTATTTTTTCTACTAAGGACATTTTATTGTACTGGGAATTGTTTGTTAGAACGCATAAAGCTACCGACGGCGGTTGCAATAGGGCTATTTATATCATCGGTATAGGCGCTGGCGCGAACAAAAGCAATGGTGTGAGTTAAATGGTAGCAATCGGCATATACGTTTATATCGGCACCGGAGGCAGCGGGGCGAATATGGTCTATTCTTAGATCCAGTGTTGCCATAGCACGTAAATTGTTTTGTGCCTGTAAAATAGCAGCGCCACAGGCTGTATCAATAGCAGTGGAAACAGCGCCACTATGGATGTAGTTGTTAACACAATCGCCAATAATCTGTTTGCTAAAAGGAAGCTTTAATGTGGTGGATGTTTCACCATGGCTCACCAAGGTAATGTTTAATTTTTTAGCGTGAGGGGTTTGGTTAATTGTTTTTAAATAAGATTGGATGCTCATGCTAGGGTTTTGCTTCTGGTTCGATGCCGATGAATTTAAGTATTTTTTCCATAATACCGACTTCCTTTTTTTCTCGTTTGGGGACATCAATCACCTTGGTATCGATGGTCATCGGCTTAAACTCATTGCTAGGTTTGAAATTACCTTTTAGGCTAGCAAGACTGCCTTCATTAAAAATAACGGTAATCCGTTCTCTTTTATGTGGTTTGCCTGCCTTTCTTATATCGTAGAAATAGTCCCAACGCTCCTGATGGAATGGATCCACCAATAAAGGGGTGCCCAAGATGAATTTTACCTGCCGCTTATCCATGCCCGGACGGAGTTGGTCAATCATTTTTTGAGTCACCACATTTCCTTGATGGACATCAATTTTATAAACACCGGGTAGGGTGTCAGCAACGTCAAGCATCTTGTCGTTTAGGGTTTCTGTCGTTGAACAAGCCACCAAGGTTGAGCTTGAAATGAATATCATTATTAGAATGAGACGCTTTCGCATTTAAGATCTTCTGTGTATGATTGCAATGGTGAGATGATACATCATCTCACTTTTATATCCACCCCAAATTAGAGGTCGAAATGGAGTCAAAAGATATAAGGGCTGCTGGTTTAAAGGTTACTTTACCTCGGTTAAAAATTCTTGATATGTTGGAAAGTACTGAGAATAAACATCTGTCAGCTGAGGACATGTATAGGGCTCTTTTAGACGATGGTGAAGAAATTGGGTTGGCTACGGTGTATCGTGTGTTAACGCAATTTGAAACGGCGGGTTTAGTCAATCGTCATCATTTTGAGGGTGGTAACTCAGTTTTTGAATTATGCCAAGATGAGCACCATGACCATATTTTATGTGTGAAATGTGGCCGGGTTGATGAGTTCTACGACGAGATGATTGAGCAGCGTCAAAAAGTGATCGCTAAAGAAAAAGGCTACAAAATAACAGACCATAGTTTATATATCTATGGGGTCTGCCCATCATGCGCTAAATAGCCTTTTCCACCATTTCCTTTGCGTGGGCGATGGTTTTATCTGATAAATCAATACCACCTAACATACGGGCTACTTCATTAATTCTCTGTGTTTGATTTAAGCTATCAATTTTCGTTGTGGTTTGTTGTTGGTTTTTTTGCTTGCTGACTAATAAATGCTGATGCCCTTGAGAGGCGACTTGTGGCAGGTGGGTGACACATAGGACCTGACGGTCGCAAGCTAACTCGCGTAGGCGTATTCCAACTGTTTCAGCAACACCACCACCAATACCTGCATCAACTTCATCAAACACCAAGGTAGGTGTCGTATTGCGGCGGCTAGTGACCACTTGTATGGCTAGGCTAATACGAGAAAGCTCGCCCCCTGATGCCACTTTTCCAATCGGCGAATCTGGCATGCCTGGGTTTGTTGATATAAGGAAGACGACATCATCTAGACCATTTTTTTGTGGAGGCTGCTTCGCCAAATGGTTAACGCTTATGTTTAGTTTTCCATCCGGAAGTCCAAGTGTTTTTAAAGTGTTGGTAATGTTACGGCTTAACTTTAAAGCATGTTGCTTGCGCTCATTATGGAGAAGTTCGGCCTGCTTGCGGTAAAGTGTTTCTGCCTCAGCGATGTCTAGTTGAAGCGCGCTTAATTTCTCGTTACGGTTTTCAAGCAAGTCAAGTCGTGCAGTGAGCTGATTATATTTGTCGGAAAGTTGCGAGGGCTCAACATGCAGTTTTCGAGCTAATTCATGAATGCTGCTTAATTGCTGGTCGAGCAAGCTGAGTTTTTCTGGGTCATCTTCTTGTTGATCAATTTGATGCCTCAAATCACGACTGGCTTCTTGAATTTGAATGCTGGCTTCTTTGATTTGTTCGCCCACGCTTGTAAATTCAGGCGCTAAGTCAGCCAGTAACTCTAATTCATGCGAGACATTATTAATTTGACTATATATAGAAGCGTTTTCGTTTTCATACAATATGTCTATTTGGTGTGCTGAGGTCTCAATGATTTTACGCATATTGGATGCTAACGCGTGTTCTTGCACCAACTCATCGTAGTCAATATGGATAATATTTGCTTGCTCTAATTCATTGATTTGATATTTAAGTAGTTGTTTTTCACTCTCATTGTCTTCATTGCCATCGGTTAGGTGGTGAAGCTCTTCGGTTAATCGTTTCCAATGTGAGTACTGTTTGCGACATTCAAGAAGCAAGGCCTGAGAGGGTAAGGATGAATCGACTAATTCACATTGCTTGCCGGGGTGTAATAAATCTAGGTGTGCATGCTGGCCGTGGATGTTAATAAGGTGTTTAGAAAGTTGTTGTAGGGCTTTTAAATTAACGACTTGACCGTTGATATAAGCTTTTGAACGGCCGTCAGCATTGATGGTTCTTCGAATGAAGCAATCTCCTTGATCATCAAGGTCGTTGTCTATAAGCCATTGCTGGGAGGCCGGTAGATCGGTAATGTCAAACTCTAAGCTAAGATCCGCCTTATTAGCCCCAGGTCTCAATAACGAAGCATCTGCTCGTTCGCCTAGGCACAGTTTCATTGCTGTCAGTAAAATGGATTTACCCGCACCTGTTTCACCGGTTAGCACGGTCATCCCTTGCTCAAGCTCGAGGTTTAATTGATCAACAACAGCTAAGCCTTTTATGTCGATGGATTTAAGCATACCTAAATTTTATGTTTGAGGAGCTTTGCTCCAGTCAAGTTTTACGCGCAGAATATTGAAAAAGTCATGATTCGTTGGGTGTAACAAATGAATTTTATTTTCATGGCGACTTATGTTTATAAGGTCATCTTCAAGGATACTTGGAAGAATGACGTTATCGCATGTTAGTTGCGCCTCGTGCTTATCTCGTTGGCTAAAGCGAATACCAATTTCGCTTTTTCCATCTACCACCAGTGGGCGGTTGCTCAAGGTGTGTGGGTTAATAGGAACCAGCACAATGGCATCCAGCGAGGGGTGCATTAGCGGCCCACCACCGGATAGTGCATAAGCTGTTGAGCCAGTTGGGGTTGCTATGATTAATCCATCAGAGCGCTGAGCATTCACAAAACGTTGATTAACATAGGTTTCAATGTCGATTAAACCAGGGGATTTTAATCGGTGAATGGCGACTTCATTGAACGCTGACTGTTCGTGAATAAGCGTATTGTTACGGATGATTTGAGTGTTGAGGATAATACGTTCTTCCTCATGGTAATGGCCTTCGAGGATTTGCCTTATTTGAACATTCATCTCTTCTGGTGATATATCAACCAAAAAACCAATGCGACCTAAGTTTATACCGACGAGAGGAACCTTTTTGTCAACCAAGGCGCGAGCAGCTGATAAGAGTGTCCCGTCACCGCCAATAGACATGATGAGATCACATTGGTCGGCTAATTCACTGATGCTCATGATGTGCTCAGAGGGCAATGAGATATGGTGAGCCGTTTCTTCATCAACAACGATGTTAATATTGGCGTCAATTAACAGCGTATATAATGCTTGAACTGTTGCAGATATATCCGTGGCATTAGGCTTGGAAATCAGCCCAATTCGTTTAAATTTTGTATTCATTTTACTCCTCAGTTGAAGGTAAAAGTTTACACGAAATGTAGCGATTTACACCAGAATCTAAATCTAAATGACGGCTTATTTACTGAGTGTCGGCATTTTAAGGATCAATTTGAATTTTACGCGTGCTAAGCGTGTGTTAGATATCCAATTTTAATTGCTGGAGATCATTTCTATTGCTTTATTGATAAGGTATGCGTTGCTGAATGCCACTCGACTGTTTGGCTTCTATACAAAGTGCCGAAGGGTGGAGTAATCGGTGAATTTTATGGCAAATTGGGCTTATTGTTTGGTTTTGCTGTAAAAGTTTTGGTTGGAACCTTGAAATTTAGAAAACTATCACCATTTAACTAAAACAGTTTATGCGCTTGCCTTAATGGTAAGTCGCTATCAATCAAATTTAAGTGTAAAAAAGAGGAAAGGCTATGGGGTCTGAAGAACAGACAGATCAAGAGAATATTGAACAACCAGCGGTTGAAACGGAAGAAAGTATTGTTGGTGAAATAGTAGAGGATGCATTGAAAGATGAGGCGGAAGGGGAAACTGCTGCCTCAGAAGAGGTTGATTTGCAGGCGGCGCTAGATGCGGCGACCACTCGTGCTGATGAAAACTGGGAAAAATTGTTGCTGGCAAAGGCAGAGGTGGAAAATATTCGCCGTCGAACACAAAAAGATATTGAAAAGGCGCACCGTTTTTCTGTTGAGAAGTTTGCTAAAGAGATGTTGCCAGTAGTCGATAGTTTAGAGATGGGGCTGGCATCAGTGGATGCAGCAGAAGGTGATGTTGTAGCCATAAAAGAAGGGATGGAGTTGACACACAAGCAGTTGCTAGCTTCGCTTGAAAAGTCCGGCGTTAAGCAAATTAACCCAGAAGGTGAAAGTTTTAACCCAGACTTACATCAGGCTATCTCTATGGTTCCAAGTCCTGATCATGAGCCTAATACGGTGATACAAGTCTTTCAAAAAGGTTATACGCTCAATGAGCGTTTATTACGTCCTGCAATGGTTATTGTGTCGCAACCTCAAGCACCTACAGAGACAAAGAAAATTGATGAGCAGGCTTGAAAATTAAATTTCACGCCCTTATATCGTAACTAACAGAATAGAATAAATTAAATTTCGGAGATATTTAAATGGCTAAAATTATTGGTATTGATTTAGGAACAACGAACTCGTGTGTTGCCGTATTAGATGGCGACAGCGCGAAAGTACTTGAAAATAGTGAAGGTGCAAGAACAACGCCTTCAATTGTAGCGTTTACAGCAGAAAGTGATGTGCTTGTTGGTCAATCAGCAAAACGTCAAGCGGTAACAAACCCATCAAACACAGTATTTGCTACCAAGCGCTTAATTGGTCGTAAATTTACAGATGATGTTGTGCAAAAAGACGTCAGCATGGTGCCTTATAAAATTCTAGCTGCCGATAATGGCGATGCTTGGATTGAAGCACAGGGTAAAAAAATGGCGCCGCCTGAAATAGCCGCGCGTATTTTAATGAAGCTTAAAAAAGATGCTGAAGCATATTTGGGTGAAGAGGTAACAGAAGCCGTTATTACTGTGCCTGCTTACTTTAACGATTCGCAACGTCAAGCAACGAAAGATGCAGGTAAGATTGCCGGTTTAGACGTTAAACGTATTATTAACGAGCCAACAGCGGCTGCGTTAGCTTATGGCATGGATAAGAAAAGTGGTGATCGTACGGTTGCTGTTTATGACTTGGGTGGAGGTACCTTCGACGTTTCAATTATTGAAATTGCTGAAATTGATGGCGAGCACCAATTTGAAGTGTTATCAACCAATGGTGATACATTCTTAGGTGGTGAAGATTTCGATTTACGTATTATCGACTTCCTTGCAGATGAGTTTAAAAAAGAAAACAGCGTAGATTTACACAACGACCCATTAGCACTTCAACGTTTAAAAGAAGCCGCTGAAAAAGCAAAAATCGAGCTATCATCTAATCAACAAACAGATGTTAACTTGCCTTACATTACGGCAGATGCGTCAGGGCCTAAACATTTGAATGTTAAATTGACACGTGCAAAACTTGAGTCTCTTGTTAATGATCTAGTTCAACGTACGGTCGCGCCTTGTGCAACAGCTGTTAAAGATGCTGGTTTATCAGCCTCTGAGATTGATGACGTGATCTTGGTTGGTGGTCAAACACGTATGCCAAAAGTTCAAGAAGTTGTTGCTGAATTCTTTGGTAAAGAACCACGTAAAGATGTTAATCCAGATGAAGCCGTTGCCGTGGGCGCTGCAATTCAAGCAGGTGTTTTAGCTGGCGATGTTAAAGATGTGCTTTTATTAGATGTAACACCACTTTCATTGGGTATTGAGACAATGGGTGGCGTAATGACAAAGCTAATTGAGAAAAACACGACTATTCCTAGTAAGGCGAGTCAAACATTCTCAACAGCAGAAGATAACCAAACAGCGGTTACTATTCATGTTCTACAGGGTGAACGTGAAATGTCATCAGGCAATAAATCTTTAGGCCGTTTCGACCTTCAAGATATACCGCCTGCACGTCGTGGTACGCCGCAAATTGAAGTGTCTTTTGATATTGATGCAAACGGTATTCTAAATGTATCTGCTAAAGATAAGGCCACAGGTAAAGAACAATCTGTTGTTATTAAAGCATCAAGTGGTTTATCTGATGAGGAAGTCGAAGCAATGATTAACGATGCTGAAGCGCATGCTGAAGAAGATAGAAAATTGCATGAGCTTGTGACTGTTAGAAACCAAGCGGATGGCATGATTCACGCAACTGAACAATCCATTGAAGAAATGGGTGATAAGGTTGATGCCTCTGAAAAAGCAGATATTGAAGCGGCTATTGCGGACCTTCAAGAAGCTATTAAAGGTGACGACAAAGAAGCGATTGAGCAAAAAACTGAAGCCTTAACAACATTGTCTGCTAAGTTAGCTGAAAAAATGTACGCTGATGCAGGCGCTGAAGGGGCGGCAGAAGGCGCTTCTGCTGAAGCAAAGTCTGACTCTGATGCAAATGCTGATGATGTCGTTGATGCTGAATTTGAAGAAGTAAAAGAAGACGATAAAAAATAAGCCTTAAAACATTAGTTTTAAGTTACTTAACTATAGCCCGTGTTGGGCTACGACATGGCCGCCGATTTATCGGTGGCTTTGACGTATTAAAGGTTTGAGAGTCATGGAAAAAGCAGATTTTTACAAAACACTAGACGTTGCTCGAAATGCCAGTGAGCGCGAAATAAAAAAAGCATATCGACGTTTGGCGATGAAGTATCATCCGGATAGAAATACTGATAACCCAGATGCCGAGGCTAAATTTAAAGATATTCAAGAAGCATACGCTATTTTAAGTGATGAGCAAAAACGCGCCGCTTATGACCAATTCGGTCATGCGGGCGTGGATCCTTCTATGGGTGGCGGCAGAGGACACTCTGGTGGCGATTCATTTAGTGATGTATTTGGCGACGTTTTCGGCGATATATTTGGCGGTGGTGGAGGCGGTCATCGTAGCCAAGTGACTCGTGGTGCGGATTTACGCTATAACTTGGATTTGTCTTTAGAAGAGGCTGTTTTTGGTATGGAAACCAAAATAAAAATCCCTACTTCTGTTAGTTGTACGACTTGTAAGGGTACCGGTTCTAAAAGTGGTAAGTCAGGTGTTTGTTCATCATGTGCTGGTCATGGTCAAGTGCGTATGCAACAAGGGATGTTTTCTGTTCAACAAACTTGTCCAACGTGTCATGGGTCAGGATCGCAAATTACAGACCCTTGTGGTAAATGTCGGGGTACAGGGAAAACTAAAGAGCAAAAAACATTATCGGTAAAAATTCCTGCCGGTGTTGATACTGGCGATCGTATCCGCTTGGGTGGTGAAGGAGAAGCAGGAGATCATGGTGGGCCTGCTGGTGATTTATATGTTCAAGTTAATGTTCGTGAACATGCCATATTTACACGTGATGGTGCAAATTTGTATTGCGATATGCCCATTAGCTTTGCAACAGCAACACTTGGTGGCGAACTTGAGGTGCCTACCTTGTCTGGAAAAGTTAAATTAAAAGTTCCGCCCGAAACGCAAACAGGTAAGTTATTTAGGTTGCGCGGTAAAGGTGTTAAGCCTGTAAGAGGAGGACCTGTCGGGGACTTAATGTGTCGCGTTAATGTTGAAACGCCAGTTAGTTTAACAGCTGAACAAAAGGCGTTGGTTGAACAGTTAGAAGCATCATTTAAAACGGGTGGCACTAAGCACAATCCACAAGAGCATTCGTGGTTAGGTGGTGTTAAAAGTTTTTTTGACAAAATGAAGTCTTAACAGGTTTAGAGTTTCTATAAAGTAAAATAAAGGCTGTAGTGATGTGTATAGCCTAGGTGATGTTGATAAGGGGAAAAGATGACAAAAATAGCGGTATCTGGCGCAAGTGGCCGAATGGGACTTAACTTAATTAAAGCGTGCCAACAAAATAAGTTGGCAACACTGGGTGTCGCTATTGAGCGTGATGGCTCTCCTGCAATCGGTAAAGATGCAGGTGAAATGGCAGGGTTGAGCCAGCAGCAAGTTCACGTTGTTTCAGATTTTTCAAACCAAGCGCCTAACTTTGATGTTTTAGTTGACTTTACTCGGCCTGAGGCTTGTTTGGATAAGGTGTCTTTTTGTCAGTCACAGAAAAAAGCAATCGTAATTGGCACGACCGGATTTAGCGAGGCGGATAAAGCGCAGATAGTGTCAGCGTCAAAAAATATCCCAATTGTGTTTGCGCCTAATATGGGTATTGGTGTCAATGTAACGTTAAAACTTTTAGAGTTGGCGGCAAAAGCAATCGGCCAATCTGTTGATATTGAGGTGATTGAAGCACACCATAAGCATAAAGTGGATGCGCCATCCGGGACTGCTTTAAAAATGGGCGAAGTGGTTGCAAATGCAATGGGTAAGGCATTAGATGAGTGTGCAGTTTATGCGCGCGAAGGTATTACTGGTGAGCGTGAAGAGGGAACCATTGGTTTTTCTACCATCAGAGGTGGGGATATTGTAGGTGAGCACACTGTTATGTTTGCCGATGAAGGTGAGCGCATTGAAATCAGTCATAAAGCAACAAGTCGAATGACTTTTGCTACTGGTGCAATCAGGGCGGCTTGTTGGCTTGCCGATCAACCTCCTGGCTTATATGACATGCAAGACGTACTAGGTCTGAAAGATTAAATGCCGTCTTTTGTATTGATAGTTTTCTGTTAATATTTAAAGATAACGTAAGGGTTTATGTAAATACTGTTATAAGAATCAGTAATAAAGCAGGACATCAATACTGTTGGGAGCTGGTAATTAAAAGTATAAAGCCGGATGCCGACACATAGGAGAGAAAAGTAATGTCACAAGTTAAAACAGTTGAGCCGGCGCAGGCTTCATCGAATATTAAAAAGTACGTTCTGATTGGTGCTGGGCCAGCCTCTGTGAGGGCAGCAGAGACGCTGAGAAAAGCCGATGCAAATTGTTCAATCACGATGATTGGTCAAGAAAAAGAGTCACCATATTCCCGTATGGCGTTGCCATATTACTTAAGTGGAATGATACAAGATACGGGCACGCACCTTAGAAAAACAGCGGGCCATTTCGATGATTTGAATATTAACCATGTTATTGCAAGGGTTGAAAAGGTAGAGACTAAAAGCCATCAGGTTGTTATTGATAGTGGTGATGTCTTTGAGTATGACAAGTTGATGATTGCGACTGGTTCGCGTCCTGCAAATTGCCCTTTCCCGGGATCGGAAACAGATGGTGTGGTGAATTGTTGGACATTAGCGGATGGTCGACGAATACTTGATTCAATTAAACCAGGCTCTAAAGTAGCTTTATTAGGGGCTGGCTTTGTTGCCTCTATTATTATTGAGGCAATGCTAAAAAAAGGCGTTAATCTGACTGTTATGCTGGGGCGTACTGGCTTTATGGTTAGCCGGATGATGGATGAAACCGCAGGCAAAATGATTCAGTCTTGGTGTGAAGCAAAAGGGGTGGAGATGATCCTGCCCAGTAGTATTAAATCAATTGAGCCTGGCCCAGCTTTGAAGCGTGATGACGACAGCTTAACTGAATACGATTTGATTATTGTTGCAACAGGGGTTTATTCAAATATTGAGTTTTTAGAAGGCAGTGGTATTGAAACGGATAACGGTATTCTTGTCGATGCGGGGCTGCATACCAGTGTTGAAGATGTTTTTGCTGCTGGTGATGTTGCTCAGGGGCCAGACTTTTCAACAGGTGGAAATTCAGTGCACGCTATTCAGCCAACAGCCGTTGATCATGGGCGGATAGCTGCGGTTAATATGATGGGTGGTAACTCTACCTATAAAGGTAGTTTAAGCATGAATGTTCTTGATACATCTGGTTTAGTATCAACTTCATTTGGCAGTTGGGGCGGAGTAGAAGGTGGTGACAGTGCAGTTTTGCTAGATAAAGATAACTATAAATATATTCGTTTAAACTTTAAAGATGATTTGCTGGTGGGTGCTATCACAGTTGGTCGTACGGATTTTATTGGTGTTATGCGAGGATTGATTCAATCGGAAATACCTTTAGGGGAATGGAAAGAAAGGTTAAAAGAAGACCCCACGCTAATAATGAATGCGTATTTGTCGAAATCGCTGGATGTCGCAAAATAATTTGCTAAAAAATATGCTCGTGTTGGAATGGACAATGAGGCACTTAATCCAGTAAAATTCGCGGTCATACATATTAACAATCAAAACGGGTGGTGCCAGTAAAGGTTCTTCCCGTTTTGTATATCTAAAGGTGGTGTAATTTGTCTGACAAAGCGATACTGGTTCTCGAAGACGGTAGTGTGTTTCACGGCCAATCAATTGGCGTTCAAGGCCTGACAACAGGCGAAGTTGTTTTTAATACGTCGATGACGGGTTACCAAGAAATTCTCACTGACCCATCCTATTCACATCAAATTGTAACGCTAACGTACCCGCATATTGGTAATGTTGGCGCAAATGCTGAAGATGAAGAGTCTGCCGCAGTTCATGTGCAGGGCTTGGTTATTAGGGATTTACCGTTACTGCATAGTAATTGGCGTTCAGAAGAGTCCTTATCTGCATATTTAGCTAGAAATAATATCGTTGCAATTGCTGATATTGATACGCGTAGGTTGACAAGAATTCTACGTGAAAAAGGCGCGCAACGAGGCTGTATCATAGCCGGTGAGGAAGTTGATGAGGCGCATGCCTTAGCATCAGCAAAAGAAGTGACGCCACTTAAAGGGCTTGATCTTGCGCAGCTGGTGTCCTGCAAAAAACCTTATGACTGGACAAGCCCAGTTTGGCAGTTAGGGCAAACAAGCAAGACTGCAACGAAGAAAGCAAACTACAAGGTTGTCGCGTATGACTTTGGCGTTAAGCGAAATATTCTTAGGTTGTTGGTGGAGTCGGGCTGCGAAGTCTGTGTTGTACCAGCGAAAACGCCAGCTTCAGAGGTGTTAGCAATGTCACCAGATGGTGTGTTTTTATCAAATGGCCCCGGCGATCCAGAGCCATGTGATTATGCCATTGAGGCCATCAAAACTATTTTAAAAGAGAAAGTCCCCGTATTTGGTATCTGTTTAGGCTATCAATTGTTGGCGTTAGCCAGTGGTGCCTCAACAGTAAAAATGAAATTTGGTCACCATGGCGCTAACCATCCGGTACAGGACTTAGTAACGCAACGGGTTATGATCACTAGTCAAAACCATGGCTTTGCTGTGAATGCGGATTCTTTGCCAGCTAATTTAAAGGCAACGCATACTTCATTATTTGATAAGAGCCTACAAGGGATAGAGCGAACGGATTGCCCCGCATTTGGATTCCAAGGGCACCCAGAAGCGAGCCCTGGTCCGCAAGATATTGTGTATCTGTTTGACCGGTTTACGACAATGATGGACTCATATAAAGCTTAATTAAGCGAGCGGTCAATGAAAACGTTGACACCCTTTTGTGTACACCTGGCAATTAGCCATAAAAATTTATAAAGAGAATTATGCCAAAAAGAACCGACATAAAATCCGTTTTACTATTAGGTGCAGGCCCTATTGTTATTGGTCAGGCTTGTGAGTTTGATTATTCAGGAACGCAGGCTTGTAAGGCGCTAAGAGAAGAAGGTTATCGCGTGATTTTGGTTAATTCAAATCCAGCGACAATCATGACGGACCCCGAAACAGCCGATGCAATTTATATCGAGCCGGTTGATTGGCAGACGGTTGAAAAAATTATTGAAAAAGAAAAGCCAGATGTGCTGTTACCAACGATGGGTGGGCAGACGGCACTTAATTGTGCGCTAGATTTGGATAGGCATGGCGTGCTTGCAAAACATAATGTTGAAATGATTGGCGCGTCAAAACAAGCAATAGATAAAGCAGAAGATAGGGATCTGTTTAAAAAGGCGATGACTAAAATCGGTTTGTCGACGCCACGTTCATTTGTTGCACATAATATGGAGCAAGCATTTGAAGCCTTGGATGATATCGGTTTTCCAACAATTATTCGTCCATCTTTTACGATGGGTGGTAGTGGTGGCGGTATTTCATATAACCGAGAAGAGTTCGTAGAGATATGTGAGCGAGGTTTGGACTTATCACCCACTAATGAGTTGTTGATTGAAGAGTCCGTCTTAGGTTGGAAAGAATACGAGATGGAAGTGGTACGTGATCGTAAAGATAACTGTATTATTATTTGTTCCATTGAAAATTTTGACCCAATGGGAGTGCATACAGGGGATTCTATTACGGTTGCCCCCGCCCAGACATTAACCGATAAAGAATATCAAATTATGCGTAATGCATCGATCGATGTATTGCGTGAAATTGGTGTGGATACAGGCGGGTCTAATGTTCAATTTGCCATCAATCCAGAAAATGGTGCGATGATTGTGATTGAAATGAACCCACGAGTTTCCCGTTCATCAGCGTTAGCCTCAAAAGCAACGGGGTTTCCTATTGCTAAAGTGGCTGCAAAATTGGCGATCGGTTACACCTTGGATGAACTAAGTAATGAAATAACAGGGGGCGCAACACCCGCATCATTTGAGCCGTCTATTGATTATGTTGTTACGAAAATTCCTCGCTTTACCTTTGAAAAATTTCCAATGGCAGATGACCGTCTTACTACGCAGATGAAATCTGTCGGTGAGGTAATGTCTGTAGGGCGAACATTTCAAGAGTCACTACAAAAAGCCTTACGCGGGCTTGAAACAGGTAAGAATGGATTAGACCCAATCGTTGATTTAAACGAAGAAGGGGTTGATGCTATTTTAAGGCGTGAAATACAACAACCAGGTGCTGATCGTATTTGGTATTTGGCAGATGCGTTTAGGAAAGGCTTTGGTTTAGAAAGTATTTTTGAGCAAACAAAAATTGATCGCTGGTTTTTGATTCAAATAGAAGATTTGTTAAATGAAGAAGCTGTTTTATCAAACAGTGAGCTTGCTTCAATTGATAATTTAACAATGTATCGATTGAAACGAAAAGGTTTCTCAGATGCGCGATTAGCTGCTTTACTGGGCGCTAAAGAAAGTGCCGTAAGGGCAGCCCGACACGAGATGAATATTCGCCCTGTTTATAAACGGGTTGATTCTTGTGCAGGTGAGTTTTCGTCTTCTACAGCTTATATGTATTCTACTTATGAAGAAGAGTGTGAATCACAGCCAAGTGACCGTGAAAAGATTATGGTATTGGGTGGCGGCCCAAACCGTATAGGACAGGGAATCGAGTTTGATTATTGTTGTGTCCATGCAGCGTTGGCAATGCGTGAAGACGGGTATGAAACCATTATGGTTAACTGTAACCCTGAAACGGTATCAACTGATTTTGATACCTCAGACCGTTTGTACTTTGAATCGTTAACACTGGAAGATGTGCTTGAAGTCGTACACCTTGAAAAGCCAAAGGGCGTGATTGTTCAATACGGGGGTCAAACACCGCTAAAACTAGCGGAAGATTTAGAAGCTGCAGGCGTCCCAATTATTGGAACATCACCGGAAGCTATTGATCTGGCAGAAGATCGTGAGCGTTTCCAACAATTAGTTGAAAAGCTAGGGCTTTTACAGCCACCTAATAGAACCGCGCGAAATCCAGAACAAGCCGTACTTCATGCAGAAGAAATTGGTTATCCGCTAGTTGTAAGGCCATCATATGTATTGGGTGGTCGTGCGATGGAAATCGTTTATAACGAAGCAGAACTTCGTACATATATGCGAGAAGCAGTTAGTGTTTCAAATGATTCACCGGTGTTATTGGACCGTTTCTTAGATGATGCTGTTGAAGTCGATGTAGATGCTATTTTCGATGGTAAGGAGTTGTTAATCGGCGGCATTATGGAACATATCGAGCAGGCGGGTGTTCACTCGGGCGATTCGGCCTGCTCATTACCTCCATTTGATTTGAGTCAGCAGGTGCAAGATAGAATGCGTGTACAGGCTAAAGACCTTGCTCGTGAATTAGGCGTTGTCGGTTTGATGAATATTCAATTCGCTATTAAAGGGGATGATATTTATATCTTAGAAGTAAACCCCCGTGCATCACGCTCAGTTCCTTTTGTATCGAAAGTGACGGGGTACCCGTTAGCGAAAATTGCAGCTCGTTGTATGGCAGGGCAGTCATTAGCAGATCAGGGCACCACTCAAGAAATCATTCCTAAGTATTTCTCGGTTAAAGAGTCGGTTTTCCCCTTTGTTAAATTTCCTAATGTAGATCCGTTATTAGGCCCTGAGATGAAATCAACAGGTGAAGTGATGGGTGTAGGGGATACATTTGGAGAGGCATTCGGTAAATCACAGCGTGCTGCTGGTATTGAATTATCAAATAAAGATAAAGTATTGTTTAGCGTTAGAGATGCTGACAAAGATAAAATGATTAATTTAGCCAAAGTATTGGTTTCACGCGGGAAGCAAATACTGGCTACAAAAGGGACGGCAGATGCCTTAAAGGCAGCTGGGGTTGAATGTGAGCTAGTCAACAAGGTTAACGAAGGCCGTCCTCATATTGTAGATGTGGTTAAAAATGAACCTATTCAGCTAATCGTTAATACCACAGAAGGTAAACAAGCGATTCTTGATTCATTTTCAATCCGTCGTGAATCGTTACAAAATAAGGTGACATATTGCACTACTATGGCGGGTGCTAAAGCGACAATTGATGCATTAGCAGATATTACTGTGAAAGAAGTCAGAGAGCTTCACGCATTGCAAGCACGTCATTAAGTTGTAAAAATTAAGGATTATTTATGAGTAAGGTACCATTAACTAAAAAAGGCGCAGAAAGCCTTAAAAAAGAATTGGACGAGCTAAAAAATGTAAAGCGTCCTAAAGTGACCGAAGCGATTGCTGATGCTCGCGCGCACGGTGATTTAAAAGAAAATGCTGAATATCATGCGGCCAGAGAAGAGCAGGGCTTAATAGAAGCACGGGTTCGTGATATTGAAAGCAAATTAGGAAATGCACAAATTATAGACGTTTCTACCATGGACGCTAACGGCAAAGTTATTTTTGGTTGTACCGTTGAGCTAGAAAATATCGAGACAGAAGAGTTGGTTGTCTATACGATTGTTGGCGAAGATGAAGCAGATATAAAGAAAAACTTAATTTCCTATGCATCCCCTTTTGCAAAAGCATTGATAGGAAAGGAAGAAGGGGATGTTGCTGAGGTAAGAGCGCCTGGTGGAGTCACAGAGTTTGAAATTTTGGATGTTCGTTACGAATAAGCTTTTTTATCTTGGTTTTCTCTGTAAAAAACAGCCATAAAACCAATGCTTTGAATGAGTTCTGAGGCGGTTTTATCAGCAATCTCTTGAATGATCGCTTTTTTGTCATCTCGATCATCAGCAGACACTTTTACCTTAATCAGCTCGTGGTGCGTGATCGCAGACTCAATCTCGTCTAATACATTACTGGTTAGGCCAGACTGACCTAGACGAACAACAGGCTTTAAAGAGTGTGCGTGTGCCTTTAGTTTCTTTTTTTGCTGATTTGATAATGCCATAGTGTTTCATTAAATTCTGTTAAGTTAGGTCGCGCATTCTACACTTAAAAGATACAAGAAGGTGCGTCTGTTTTGTAGATGTACCTATGTTAACAGTGGGTAAACAAATAATAATGCAAAGGTATGACCAAGCATAAAAACAAACAAAAGTGGCTGGATGAGCATTTTAACGATGAGTATGTAAAAAAAGCTCAACAAATGGGGCTTCGTTCGCGCGCCGTATTTAAATTAGAAGAAATTGACAAAAAAGACCGGTTATTGAGGCCTGGACAAATTGTGGTGGACTTAGGTGCCGCGCCGGGTGGTTGGTCAGAATATGCCATAAAAAAAATCGCAGGCGATGGGCGAGTCATCGCGTTAGATTTATTAGATATTGATCCTATTGATGGTGTTGACTTTATTAAAGGTGACTTTAGTGACGACGAGGTTTTTGAGCGCTTACAAAACTTAATCGGTTATCAAACAGTCGATATAGTGATGTCTGATATCGCGCCTAATATGAGTGGTAGTAAGGCGATTGATCAACCAAAATCCATGTATTTAGCAGAATTGGCATTAGATTTTGCAAAAAACAGTTTAAATAGCCGGGGCTCGTTTTTGATAAAGCTGTTTCAAGGTGAAGGGTTTGACCAGTATGTTCAAGAGGCTAAAAAAGTTTTCTCGACAGTACTGATTCGCAAACCCAAAGCTTCACGCGCACGTAGTCGAGAGGTTTACCTTTTGGCAAAGGGCTTGAAATTGTAGTAATCTAACCCCATAAATTACTGAATGAATTTTAAAAATAACAGTTTAATTGAGCACTGTCATAAACATCACGAGGGAGTAACACTTTGAACGAAATGGTTAAGAACATTATTATGTGGGTGGTAATCGCCGTCGTGCTGATGTCCGTATTCAATAATTTTGGTGGATCAAAACAATCATCAACTAGTAATTTAAGTTATTCGCAGTTTATCAGTGCTGTTAATGCAGGCCAGGTTAGTAAAGTGTCCATAGATGGGCCTAATATTAGTGGTCAAACTACGTTAGGTGAGCGTTTTACAACACGTAGTCCTGGTGATATTCACCTTGTTGATGACTTACTAAAAAATGGTGTTGAAATTATTGCCAAACCACCTGAAGAGCAATCGGTGCTTATGTCAATTTTAATATCATGGTTCCCGATGCTCTTGTTAATTGGTGTGTGGATATTCTTTATGCGCCAAATGCAAGGTGGCGGAGGCGGTGCCGGTGGTCGTGGAGCAATGTCCTTTGGTAAAAGCAAAGCGAAACTATTAAGTGAAGATGAAATAAAAGTAACGTTTGCTGATGTGGCGGGTGTTCAAGAAGCAAAAGAAGAGGTTGGAGAGGTTGTTGATTTTTTAACAGACCCTAGTAAGTTTCGAAAATTAGGTGGTTTAATCCCACGCGGAATTTTAATGTCGGGTTCGCCTGGTACAGGTAAAACCTTGTTAGCGAAGGCGATTGCTGGTGAAGCTAAAGTGCCTTTTTTCAGCATATCGGGTTCTGATTTTGTTGAAATGTTTGTTGGTGTAGGGGCTTCACGTGTTCGAGACATGTTTGAACAAGCCAAGAAAAATGCACCGTGTATTATTTTTATCGATGAGATTGATGCGGTTGGCCGTGCCCGTGGTATTGGTATTGGTGGTGGTAATGATGAGCGTGAGCAAACCTTGAACCAATTATTGGTTGAGATGGACGGGTTTTCTGGTAATGAAGGGGTGATTGTTATTGCCGCGACTAACCGTCCTGATGTTTTAGACCCGGCCTTATTACGCCCAGGTCGTTTTGATCGACAAGTGGTTGTTCCTTTACCAGATATTAGAGGGCGCGAGCAAATCTTAAAAGTGCACCTTAAAAAGGTGCCTCTCGGTGACAGTGTTAACCCTAATGTGATTGCACGAGGCACACCGGGCTTTTCAGGTGCAGATTTGGCTAACTTGGTAAACGAAGCGGCATTATTTGCGGCTAGAGCTGATAAGAAGTTAGTTGATATGAACGACATGGAGAACGCTAAAGATAAGGTGTTAATGGGCGCAGAACGTCGTTCTATGGTGATGAGTGAAGACGAAAAAAGGTGCACGGCATATCACGAATCAGGTCATGCAATTGTTGGTCGCTTAGTGCCTGAGCACGATCCTGTCTATAAGGTGACCATCATTCCACGTGGGCGAGCGTTAGGTGTCACAATGTTCTTACCTGAGCAAGATCAAATTAGTATCAGTAAACAGAAGTTAGAAAGCCAATTATCAAGCTTATATGGTGGTCGCTTAGCAGAGGAAATTATCTTTGGTGAAGAAGCGGTAACAACTGGTGCATCAAATGATATTGAAAGAGCGTCCGCTATTGCTAGAAATATGGTGACTCAATGGGGTTTTTCAGAAAAACTTGGCGCATTAAATTACGGAGAAGATGAAAATGCAATGGGGCATTCTGGTGGTCAAACTAAGATGATTTCGGATGAAACAGCCGAGCTTATTAATAAAGAAGTTCGAGTGTTTATTGATAGAAACTACGAGCGTGCTAAGAGCTTATTGACTGAAAATATTGATATTTTACACTCTATGTCAGAAGCGTTAATGAAGTATGAAACACTTGATAGCGATCAATTAGACCAATTAATGGCTCGTCAGCCAGTGAGTGAACCTAAAGATTGGGAAAATGATGATCAATCTGGTTCAGGGAAAGCGACGATAGAAGATAAAGACGCTACAGATAAGGAGTCAAAGCCGACTATTGGAGGCCCTGCTGAACAACCTTAATGCTGTGAAGAGTCGTCTTGACCAAATATTTGATCTAAAGAGCCCCCAAATTATGGGGGTTCTTAATATTACGCCGGATTCTTTTTCTGACGGAGGTTCTTTTACACAGATAGAATCAGCGGTGCAACATGCCTTGAAGATGGCTGAGCAAGGCGCCACAATTATTGATATTGGCGGTGAATCTACACGGCCTAATGCATTACCTGTTTCTACAGACGAGGAAATCCAAAGGGTGGTTCCTGTTATTGAAGGGATTCGACTTAAATCGGATATTGCCATTTCAATTGATACCAGCAAAGCTGATGTTATGAAGGCTGCCATAGAGGCCGGAGCGGACTTTATCAATGATGTGTATGCCTTACAGAGACCGGGTTCACTGGATATGGCGGCTTCTTTAGGAGTGCCTGTCTGTTTAATGCATATGCAAGCAGACCCTACCACGATGCAAGATCAACCATATTACCTTAATGTGGTTGAAGAACTGAATGATTTTTTTGCTCAGCGTATAGCGGCCTGTGAGCAAGTTGGTATTGCTAAAGGGAAGATTATATTAGACCCAGGGTTTGGCTTTGGTAAAACCTTACAACATAACCTGACATTATTGGCGAAACTTAAAGAGTTTGAGAGCCATGGCTGCCCAATATTGGCCGGCCTATCAAGAAAATCAATGTTTGGTCAGTTATTAGATAAAAAAGTCGATGAGAGATTAATTGGCAGTGTTAGTGCCGCGTTGTTAGCAGTGGCTAATGGTGCGTCTATTGTTCGTGTGCATGATGTTGCTGAAACAGCTGATGCGTTAAAAGTCTATATGGCTGTTCAGGCTGCCAAATGAGGAAACTATGACAAGAAAATATTTTGGTACCGATGGTATTAGAGGCTTAGTTGGGGAAGGGGTCATTACTCCCGAATTTATTTTAAAGCTGGGTTGGGCGACCGGGAGAGTGTTCGAGCAACAAGGGCATTGTAAAATTGTAATTGGCAAAGATACTCGTATTTCTGGTTATATGTTTGAATCAGCATTAGAGGCTGGTTTAGTTGCAGCAGGCGCAAATGTTCAGTTATTAGGCCCTATGCCAACCCCAGGAATTGCATATTTAACGAGAACGCTCCGTGCCAATGCAGGAATAGTCATTAGTGCTTCACATAACCCTCATTATGATAATGGTATAAAGTTTTTTTCTAGTGAAGGTGAAAAGCTTGCCGATGAGATAGAGCAAGCGATAGAACAAAAAATGGACGAGCCACTCATCGTTGTGGAATCGTCTCGGTTAGGTAAAGCTAACCGTATTAATGATGCGGCGGGTCGATACATAGAGTTTTGTAAAAGCACGATTTCTTCAATGATCGACTTATCTTCTTTAAAAATGGTTGTCGATTGCGCACACGGCTCTACCTATCATATTGCTCCTTATGTGTTTAGTGAATTAGGTGCGGAGGTGATTAAAATAGGTGCTGAGCCAAACGGCATTAATATTAATGATGGTTGTGGAGCAACTAACCCTCAGGCGTTAACCGAGGCGGTTTTATCCAATAATGCTGACTTTGGTGTGGCATTAGATGGCGATGGCGATCGATTAATCATGGTTGACCACTTAGGCGAAGTGTTGGATGGTGATGATATTTTGTATATTTTAGCCAAAGGTCGTCAATCAAATGGTTATTCAGGTTCATCTGTTGTAGGAACATTGATGACTAATCTAGGCGTTGAGCATGCACTCAATAGATTAGGTATTGACTTATTACGCTCAGCAGTAGGAGATCGGCATGTTATTCAGTTGATGAACGAATCAGAGTCAATCTTGGGTGGTGAAGGGTCTGGGCATATAATTTGTGCTGATAGAACGACAACAGGTGATGGAATTATTTCAGCTCTACAAGTGATTGAGATTATGATGCGCGAGAGCACCTCTTTGAATGAACTAAAAAGTGATATTCAAAAGTATCCTCAATGTATGATTAATGTGAAGCTAAGTGGTGCTAAAAAGTTTGCGATGACGGATGATATTAATAAAGCCGTTGCTTCTATCGAGAAGGTTTTAAAAGGCGCAGGAAGAGTATTGTTAAGGCCTTCTGGCACAGAACCATTAGTTAGGGTAATGGTTGAAGGCGAAGATGTGAAGTTAGTGGAAAAACTGGCGATGGACCTTAGTAAAACAGTCGAAGGCCTACTTGACGCTTAAGGGGTGAATTGTGCGTGAGTGCTCGCTTAATTAAGATTGATTTATTGCTGAATAGCCGCTAACCTTGCTCGTTTTTTAAGGTAAGAAGTTTGATGCGTCGATCACTGGTTATTGGAAACTGGAAGATGAATGGTTCACTTGACTCAACAAGTGAAATTTTACGTGCAATTGAAACGACAATTGATGATAAAATAACGTGTGATATAGGAGTCTGCGTGCCTTTCGTCTATATAGCGGCTGCACAAGAAATAACTAAACCGACAGTGATAACCATAGGTGCTCAAACTGTTTCAGAGTATCAGTCTGGGGCATATACCGGTGAAGTGTCGGCGCATATGTTGGAAGATGTTGGCTGTAGCTGGGTACTAATAGGTCACTCAGAAAGGCGAACACTATTTAATGAAGCAAATGCGCAGCTGGTTAAGAAAGTGCTGGCAGCCCAAATGACTGGAGTTACTCCTGTTTATTGTGTTGGTGAAACACAGGAAGAATACAAGTCTGGTGCTACATTTGATGTAATTAACGATCAGGTTGAGGCGTTATTAAATAATAGCGCTGTAGATTTGACGCAACTGGTTCTGGCTTATGAACCCGTTTGGGCCATTGGAACGGGGTTAACGGCCTCCCCTGAAGAAGCTCAAAAGGTGCATGCTTTTATAAGAGCATTGGTTAGCGAGAGAGATGTAAATGCAGCTAACATGCTTCGCATTTTATATGGCGGAAGTGTAAAACCAGATAATGCAATGTCATTGTTTGGACAAAAAGATATTGATGGTGGTTTGATAGGTGGCGCATCCTTGGATGCAAAAGCGTTTGTTTCAATTTGCCAAAAAGCGTAAAAATAAACTTGGTGGGTAAGTTCTGCCGTAATAAAACTCATACCGTTTAGGTATAGAAGGATAAGAGAATGAGTGTGTTTGGAATAGTTTTATCAGTGCATGTGGTTATTGCAGCATTGATGATAGGGTTGATTTTGATTCAGCATGGTAAAGGCGCTGATGCTGGCGCAGCATTTGGCAGTGGTGCATCCGGTACGGTATTTGGTGCTAAAGGTTCCGGCTCTTTTTTAAGTCGTTCGACAGCTATTTTGGCCGCATTGTTTTTTTCAACAAGTCTAGCGCTTGCTTATCTAGGAGGCAATAGAGCAGCACCTGATGATATTATTGATGGCTTGACGGTTTCACAACCAGCAAAATCAACAGAAGCTACGCCTGCGGACTTAATCAACAACCTTGTGGAACCAACAGATGGGCTGGCTAAGCAAAATGGTATGAAGCCTGCTGATGACCTGCCCATTCCTGATTAACTGAATGGATTTGCCGAGGTGGTGGAATTGGTAGACACGCTATCTTGAGGGGGTAGTGTCCTATGGACGTGCGGGTTCAAATCCCGCTCTCGGCACCAATAATTATAAGCATTAAAATTCATTGATGAGTAATCAATTAACAATTGTTATCTTTCTGATTTTTTCGATTCTTATGGCTAATTTGCCATGGTTAAGCGATAAACTTTTTTGTATTAGACAAATCGCGCATAAATCAGGCTGGTTTCGCTGGTTTGAATGGCTATGTTGGTATGTGCTGACGTTCAGTGTTGGCTTTGCTTTGGAATACAAAATAATGGGAACAAATACTGCGCAGAACTGGGAGTTCTACGTGGTTACAATATGTTTATTTGTTGTCTTTGCTTTGCCGAGCTTTATCTATCATTACGATTTAAAAAAAATTCTTAAATCTCGAGAAAAAGAATAGCTTAATACCGCCTAGCTAATAAGGAATGATGGTTTTTAAGTAAAAAAAGTCGAATATCAGCTATAATTCATCTTTTTTATTAAGGAGATTGTTAGAAATGAAAGCACCTGTTCATGTAGCCGTTACCGGCGCCGCTGGTCAAATTTCGTACTCATTATTATTTCGTATAGCATCTGGCGACTTTTTAGGCCCAGATCAGCCAATTTGTTTACACCTATTAGAAATCACACCTGCTTTAGGTGCGCTTGAGGGTGCGGTTATGGAATTGAACGATTGTGCATTTCCTTTATTACAAAGTGTTTCAATGTCTGATGATGCTGAAGTTGCCTTTAAAGATATCGATTTTGCATTCTTAGTGGGTGCTCGTCCACGTGGTCCTGGTATGGAACGTAAAGACTTGTTGGAAGCAAATGCGGCCATCTTTTCGGTACAAGGTAAAGCCTTAAATAAAGTTGCTAAACGTGATGTTCGTGTATTAGTGGTGGGTAACCCTGCAAATACAAATGCATTGATTGCGATGAATAATGCACCAGACCTTGACCCACGTAACTTCACAGCAATGACACGTTTAGACCATAATCGTGCGATGAGCTTATTGGCCGAAAAAACGGGTAATCATAATACGGACGTTACTAAGATGACAATCTGGGGCAACCACTCAGCAACACAATACCCAGACCTTCACAATTGCTTAATCAACGGTGAAGATGCGTTATCTAAGGTCGATGCAAGCTGGTATGCCGATGACTTTATTCCTGCTGTTCAACAACGTGGCGCTGCCATTATTAAAGCACGTGGCTTGTCAAGCGCAGCGTCTGCTGCCAGTTCTGCATTAGACCATATGCGTACTTGGGTGCAAGGAACAGCAGACGGCGATTGGGTGAGTATGGGAATTCCAAGTGATGGAAGCTATGGTATTGAAGAAGGTTTAATTTACTCATTCCCTGTGACTGTTAAAGACGGTGACTATTCAATCGTTCAAGGTCTTGAAATTAATGATTTCAGTCGTGAAAGAATGATCGCAACGGAAAATGAGCTTAAAGAAGAACGTGATGGTGTAAAGCACCTGCTTTAATTGTTCTATGCGTTTAAAAAGGCCATGCATTTGCATGGCTTTTTTTTTGCGTGTTATAAGGGGGTAATTCTAAAAGAGAAAACATAATGATCGAGATGACAGCGTCAAAAATTAAGGATTCATCTTGTGTTTTTGCCGTCAACGAGAAGGGGCAGTCGATTGAAATTGAATTGGTTGAAGAACGTGCGCTAACCATCTATATCGATAAAAAAGAAATAGTAACCTTAATGACGATGGGGTCTTTTCCTGAATTGTTGGTGTTGGGTTACCTTAAAAATCAAACCTTCTTTGAGACTATCGGAGATATAAAGGTACTTCAAGTTGATTGGCAAACCAATGCTGCAGTGATTGTATCGAGTAAAAAGAACCCTAATATTGAGAAATTAAAAGCACGTCGAACAATTACTTCAGGGTGTGGACAAGGCACGATGTTTGGTAATGTTGTTGAGAGTTTAAAGGAGCAGGTGTTAGCCAAACGTAGTATTGAACAATCTGTATTGTATTATTTGCTTAATCATTTTGGGCAACGTAACCAAGTCTATAAAAAGGCGGGTGCTGTTCATGGTTGTGCGCTTTGTAAAGGTAAGGAGGTATTGTTCTTTGTTGAAGATGTGGGGCGTCATAATGCCGTTGATACAATTGCTGGCCATATGTGGTTGAAGGGTATTAAAGGTGATGACTGTGTTTTCTACACAACAGGGCGTTTAACCTCTGAAATGGTTATCAAGGTCGCGCAAATGGGTGTGCCTATATTATTGTCTCGTTCTGGGGCCACTAAGATGGGGTTTGAGCTTGCCTGTGAGTTTGGTGTAACATTAATTTCGCGAGCAAAAGGGCAACATTTTCAAGTTTTGAATGGGGCCGAGCAGATAGTGTTTGATGTAACAGCTTAAGTTTAGGCTGTATTTTCATTCGGCTTACGTAGCAACGCTTCGGCGTGCACTAAATCCTCATGACAATTAATGTTATAGAAAGGGTCAAGCAAGCTATCACTGAAGTCTGGGAGGGAGACTTTGTAGCGAGATGTCCATAAATCAATTTTACGTATATTCTCCTTGCTTAGTGCAGCTTCCAGGTCATCAAGTAGCCTAATTGGCCATAAGGCAATAACGGGGTGTGTGCGACCATTTGAAGTAGCGCAGGCAATATCGGCGGTGTTTTCAAGCATTGATTGACAAAGCCTGGAGACTAAATTTTGGGGTATAAAAGGCGTATCAACGGGCACAGAGGCAATCCATTGTACACCGGGTTGATGCTTTCTTACCCACTGCATGCAGGCTAAAAGCCCGGCTAAAGGTCCTAAGAACCCTTCTAATGAATCTTTAATAATAGGTAAGTCATAAGAAGACAGTTGCTGGCTCTCCTTGTTGCTACTAATAATAATTGAGTCGCATTGAGGAGACAATCGCTCTAATACGTGTTCAAAAAGAGGCTTATGAGCGAGTTGAATGAAGCCCTTGTCTTGGTTGTTCATCCTTCTCGAGAGACCACCTGATAGGATGACGCCGATAATTTTATTTGAGTTGCTGGGCATTAAATTGGCTCTACTTTGACAGCTGAGAACTTGTATTCAGGTATTTTTCCAAAGGGATCAAGATCATGACTGGTTAATAAATTAGCCGCTGCTTCGACGTAAGCAAAGGGGATGAATATGAGGCCAGTTTGTACTTTATGGTCAACACGAACCTTGATGTTAATAGATCCTCGGCGGCTTGAAACGCAAACCATGTCGCCTGCTTGTACCTTAAGCGCTGAACAATCGGTGGGGCTCATTTCAACAAAAGCTTCTGGTTCGAGTGTGTTGAGTACTTCACTGCGTCGAGTTATTGCGCCAGTGTGCCAATGTTCTAGTAGTCTGCCTGTTGTCAGAATAAAGTCGTATTCGGTGTCTAATTTGTCATTAGCCGGCAAAAAGCTTGCAGGGATAAATTTTCCGCGTCCGTCTTCAGTGGGGAAACCATCGGCAAAAACGATATCGTGACCAGCTTCCTTAGGGGACGGGCAAGGGTAGGTGACGGAATGCTCTTGCTCAAGACGTTCCCAGCTGATGTTAGCTAATGAGGGCATGGCTAACAGCATTTCTTGATAGATATCTTTTGGTGTTGAATAGGGCCACTCTAAACCTAAACGCTGAGCGATCTGATGTGTAATCCACCAGTCAGCTTTTGCATTGCCTGGTGGTTCAACAGCTTGTCGCCCCATTTGTACCTGTCTGTTTGAGTTTGTTACAGTACCATTTTTTTCCGGCCAGGCGGTAGCAGGTAAAACAACGTCTGCAAACATAGCTGTTTCGGTTAGAAAAATATCTTGTACAACAAGGTGCTCTAATTTAGCCAGTGCTGCACGGGCATGGTTTAAATTAGGGTCTGACATGGCGGGATTTTCCCCCATGATGTACATGGACTTAATGCTGTTGCGATGTATCGCATGCATAATTTCAACGACTGTTAAGCCTTCTTTGGGGTTCAAGGGTGTGTCCCATAGGGATTCAAAAAAGGTTTGTGTTTCACAGTCACTTATTGGCTTGTAGTCGGGGTAAAACATTGGGATTAAAGCAGCATCCGAGGCGCCTTGAACATTATTCTGGCCGCGTAGAGGGTGGAGGCCTGTGCCGGGGCGTCCTATATGACCACACATTAAGGCTAATGAAATAAGGCAACGCGCATTGTCTGTTCCGTGTGTATGCTGTGAGATACCCATACCCCAAAAAATAATGGCAGATTTGGCGGTTGCATATTTCCTTGCAACTGTTTTGATGGTGTCGGCAGTTACACCGCAAATACTCTGCATTTTTTCAGGCGCATAGTCTTTAAGGTGTGTAGCAAACAGCTTAAAACCAGAGGTGTGTTGATCAATATAATGTTGATTATAAAGTTTTTCATCAACAATCACGTGCATGATGGCGTTCAGTAAGGCAACATCTGTGCTCGGTGTAAACTGTAGCATATGCGTTGCTTGTTGTTTTAACGCTTGAGCCCTAGGATCCATCACAACCAATTCGGTACCGCGCTCGACAGCTTGTTTAAAAAAGGTTGCTGCAACGGGGTGGTTTTCACTTGGATTCGCGCCAATAACGATGATCAAATCGCTGTCTTCAACTGCCATAAATGGTGCGGTAACGGCCCCTGAACCAATTGTTTCCATGAGTGCGGCAACGGAGGAAGCATGACATAAACGTGTGCAGTGATCGACGTTATTAGTGCCAAAGCCGGCTCGAATTAGTTTTTGGAAAATATAAGCTTCTTCATTAGAGCACTTTGCAGAGCCAAAGCCAGCCAGAGAATCAGCACCATGCTGTTGTTTAGTGTCTGAAAAACCTTTCGCAGCAAGATTAAGTGCTTCTTCCCAAGAGGCTTTTCTAAAATGCGAGTAGGGGTTAGCTGGGTCGATATTAACGCCTTTTTCGATACCCTCTTTTCTGATTAGCGGTTCGGTAAGTCGCTGTTCAGATGTAATGTAATCAAAACCAAAGCGGCCTTTTACGCATAAGCGGCCTTGGTTAGAGGGGCCATTAGCACCTTCGACAGAGCAGATTTTGTTATCGTTAACCTTTAAGCTAACTTGGCAACCTACACCGCAATAGGGGCAAACGGATTGTACTTGTTTGTCTGTCTTAGTGACTTTGGCTGAAGCAGGTGAGAGTGCATTAGTTGGGCAGGCTTGAACGCACTCACCACAAGCAACGCAGGTGGATTGCCCCATTGGGTCGTCAAAATCAAAAATTATTTTTTCATCATGACCTCGCTCAGCTAGACCAATCACACCATTAACTTGAATTTCTCGGCAGGCACGAACGCACAACGTACAATGAATACAGGCATCAAGCTTTACAGAGATGGCTGGGTGAGATAAGTCGGGGGTGTTAGTTACTTTTTTTGGAAATCGTGAAGGCCCAATCTCCATGGATTGCACCAAATTATCGAAAGTTGATCCCGCAACCGTCTGCTGATTTACATCGGTACTTAATAATTCGATGACAAGCCGACGAGCTGCTGTGGCACGTTTACTCTGTGTGTGAACGACCATATCATCGCTAGGGTGTCTGCAACACGAAGCGGCGAGTGTGCGTTCGCCATCAATTTCAACCATGCAGGCCCGGCAGTTGCCATCGGAGCGATAACCGGGCTTATTGTTAAAACATAAATGCGGAATAGTGGTGCCGAGTCGTTTAGCGACTTGCCAAATTGATTCTTCAGGTTCAGCAGAAACCTTTTTGCCATCTATTACAAATGAAACTAAATTGCTCATTTAGACCTCATCGCCGAAATATTTAATGCTCGATAAAATTGGGTTTGGAGCGGCTTGGCCTAGTCCGCAGATTGATGCGTCAGCCATTGTTGTACATAACTCTTTTAATAGTGGTTTATTCCACTGCTGTTCGGATAACAAGGAGCTGGCCTTTTCACAGCCAACTCTACAGGGGCTGCATTGACCGCAACTTTCATCATTAAAAAATGCAAGTAGGTTTTGACTCGTTGCCTTGATGCTATCCTTGTCTGATAAAACAATAATGGCATGCGAACCTATAAAGCAGCCGTGCTCTGTTAAGCTGCCAAAATCTAACGGAATATTGTCTAAGGATGAAGGCAAGATACCACCAGAGGCACCGCCCGGTAGGTAAGCTTTAAATGAATGTCCCTTAAGCATACCGCCTGCTAAATGAATTAATTCGCGAATATTGCTGCCAGCGGGGGCAACAATGACACCGGGTTTGTTGATACGACCTGATACTGAAAATGTGCGCAAGCCACTGGCCCCATTTTTACCTTGTTGTGCAAAGTGCTCACCGCCATCAGTTAAAATTGTGGGAATCCAGTACAAGGTTTCAACGTTTTGTACTAAGGTCGGCCGACCAAATAAACCGTGATGAGCAACATAAGGCGGGCGTTGGCGGGGAATGCCACGTTTACCTTCAATTGATTCAATCATTGCAGATTCTTCGCCGCAAATGTAGGCGCCAGCGCCGCGCCTAATCTCGATATAATCTTCTTTAATGATCTTATGATTAACGAGGAGTTGAATTTCGTTGTGCAATAATTGATGGATAGCAGGGTATTCGTCGCGCAAATAAATAAAGATTTTATTAGCATCAATAATATATGCTGCGATGAGCAGGCCTTCTAAAAATTGATGTGGCGCGGTGGACAAGTAATGTCTGTCTTTAAATGTGCCGGGTTCGCCTTCATCGGCATTTACACAAAAATACTTAGGAGCGGGCTCGGCTTTTACAAGACGTAATTTACTGGCAGTAGGAAACCCCGCCCCACCTAAACCTTTTAAATTGCTTTTTTCAATTTCGTTAATAGCGTCAGTGACGCTGAGAGTTTGTTTGCTCAGCGATGCGAGTAATTGATACCCGTTTGCGTTTATGTATTGTTCATAACGTTGGTATGTAGGCACATTGGCCTGTGTCTGGTTGTTCTGTGCAGCGTACAGGAGCGAGCTGGAGGTTACCTGACCGAGATAATTTTTGCCGACAGCAGCAGCGGGTGCTTGGTTGCATAAACCCATGCATGGGGCGGATGTTATTCGAATGTTTTCTGGGTTTTGCTTGGTTAATTCAAGTATTAAATTATCAGCACCGGCCAGACAGCAGCTTAAGGACTGACATACACGAATTGTGATAGGCGGTGGTGCGGCCTCATTTTCTTTGATGACATCAAAATGATGATAAAAAGTGGCGACTTCATAGGCCGCCGCTTGAGGTAATTTTAGTATATCTGCCAAGGCCATTAAGTGCTGTTCGCTGATATAGGACCAAGTATCTTGTATAAGGTGTAAGTACTCAATAAGAAGGTCTTTTCGATGTGGTTTGTTAGCAAGTAATTGCTTTATCGCTTGTTGAGCGTTGGCATCGAGTTGACGTCCTTTCTCAGTAAATTTCCCTTTACGCTTTTTTTTATTACCAGGTCTGACGATATGGCTTGGATCATTGGGCATAAATAATGATGAGATCAGTGGTGACGTAGCTATCAAAGATACCACAAAAAAGGCCATGCATGAGCATGGCCTTTGAGGTTAACGTTTGTGATTGACGTTATTATTTTAGTTGCGGCCCAGCAGCTACGAGAGATTTCCCTTCTTCGTTATCTGTGTACTTTTCGAAATTTAGTTCAAATAAGTGAGCAAGCTCATGGGCGCGTTTTTCCCAATCAGCTTCATTTTCATAGGTGTTTCGTGGGTCAAGAATGTCCGTGTTAACGCCTGGTAACGCGGTTGGTATTTCTAAATTGAAGTAGGGAATATGTGTTGTTTCTGCTTCTTCAATTGAACCATCAAGGATTGCATTAATGATAGCGCGGGTATCTTTAATTGAAATTCGTTTTCCCGTGCCGTTCCATCCAGTATTAACCAAGTAGGCTTCGGCATTAACAGCCTCCATACGTTTCACTAATTCCTGTGCGTATTTGGTGGGGTGTAATGATAAAAATGCTGCACCGAAGGCCGCTGAGAATGTTGGCGTTGGCGCTGTAATGCCTCGTTCAGTACCGGCTAACTTTGCAGTAAAGCCAGATAGGAAATAATATTTAGTTTGCGCGGCTGTTAATTTTGAGACCGGCGGTGTTACGCCAAACGCATCGGCGGTTAAAAAAATAACCTTTTTAGCATGGCCACCTTTTGAAACTGGCTTAACAATATTGTCAATATGATCAATTGGGTAAGAAACACGCGTGTTTTCGGTTTTAGAATTATCAGCAAATTGAATGACGTTATCTTCAGATAAAGTAACGTTTTCTAAAAGAGCATCGCGACGAATAGCACCATAAATTTCAGGTTCGTCTTCTTCGCTTAAATTGATAACTTTAGCATAGCAGCCACCTTCAAAATTAAACACGCCATCATCATCCCAGCCATGTTCATCATCACCAATCAATTGACGGTCTTTATCGGTGGATAGTGTTGTTTTGCCTGTTCCAGACAAACCGAAGAACACTGCAACATCGCCATCTTTACCAACATTGGCAGAGCAATGCATTGAGGCTATACCGCGCAGTGGAAGCAGGTAGTTCATCATGCTGAACATGCCCTTTTTCATTTCACCACCATACCAAGTGCCACCGATAAGCTGCATTTTTTCGGTTAGGTTGAAAGCAATGAAGTTTTCTGAGTTAAGGCCGTGCTCCTGCCAATCGGGGTTATTTGTTTTGGCACCATTTAAAACAACGAAGTCTGGTTCAAAATCAACCAATTCTTCTTCTGTTGGGCGAATAAACATATTTTTTACAAAATGTGCCTGCCAAGCGACTTCAACAATAAAGCGTACCGCCAAACGGGTATCTTTATTGGCACCACAGTAGGTGTCCACAACAAATAATCGCTGACCAGATAATTGTTTAGTGACAATATTTTTAAGGTGTCCCCAGTTTTCTTCTGATAAGGGTTTATTATCATTTTTGCCTTGGGTAGACCACCAAACGGTATCACGTGATACGTCATCCATCACGATGTATTTATCTTTTGGTGAGCGTCCAGTGAAAATACCGGTATCGACTGCAACAGCACCTAAGTTAGTTACAGTTCCCTTTTCATAGCCTGTTAGATCGTCTCGAGTTTCTTCTTCAAATAAAAGGTCGAAAGAAGGGTTGTAGATAACTTCGCTAGGGTTGGTTATCCCGTATTGGGTGAGGTCTATGGTGTTAGACATTGTTGGAGCTCCGGTATTATTAAGTTAATTTGTTGTTTTCGATTACTGCGTAGGCAGAATGATTGTGTATGGATTCAAAGTTTTCAGCTTCTAGGGTATAAGCTAAAATTCGCTGGTCATCGTTAAGTACACTAGCAATATCCCTTACGACATCTTCTACGAATTTAGGGTTGTCGTAGGCGAGCTCTGTTACGTATTTTTCATCAGGCCTTTTTAACAGGCTGAAAAGTTCACTCGATGCCTGCTTTTCAACCAGCTGGATAATGTCTTCAGCGCAAATATTGTCACCAATTTCTGCGGTAACGGTGATATGAGAACGCTGGTTATGCGCGCCATATTCAGAAATTTTCTTTGAACAAGGGCATAAGCTGGTAACGGGGATGACTACTGTAATTTTGATTTTTTGATCACTTTTTGACCAGTGCCCGTCAAGCTTTATTTGATAGTCTAATAAGCTTTTAACGCCAGTAATAGGGGCAGACTTGTTAACAAAATATAGGAACTCTGTGGTTAGGTAACCTGTTTCCGCTTCAAGGGTGTGGGTCATTTTTTCTAATAATGCATTGAACCCCTTAATAGATAATTGCTGGCAATCTTCATTCAAAAGGGCCACAAAACGTGACATATGAGTGCCCTTTTGATGATGAGGTAAGTTGACAGACATGTTAAAGGTGCCAACAGTTGCTCGTTGGTGACCGTCCCTATCGACAAAAACAAATGGGTGGCGGATATCCTTTATGCCGACTTTATTAATGGGCATATTTCTAGAATCTGGGTGGTTTTGTACGTCTTCGATGGTCATATTTAGTAAGTAGGCTGTGTTGTATCAGGTGTTTGTTTTATTTAAGCGGCTGCTTATATAGTTTTTTATGCTTTGAGTGTCGAGACCTGCTTCTTGCAATAGTTCTTCTCTTGAACCGTGTTCAAGATTAAGGTCTGGCAAGCCAATGTTTAAGACCTTGGTATCGATTGAAGCTTGGTTAATAAACTCGTTAACACCGCTGCCTGCGCCACCTTTGATAACATTTTCCTCCAGTGTCACCAACGTGTTGTGAGTGCTAGCAATATGTTTGATCATGTCTTCATCCAAGGGTTTTATAAAGCGCATGTTGATCACCGTTGCATTAAATTCCTCGGCTACTTCAAGTGCTTGTGTTACCGATGAGCCAAATGCTAATAAGGCGATATCTTTGCCTTCCCTTAGAGTAACGGCTTTGCCAATTGGAATGCTATCAAGTGTATTACTAATAGTGACCCCAGGACCTTTACCACGTGGATAACGTACTGCAACTGGGCCTTTATGTTGAATCCCTGTTGTTAACATAAGTCGACATTCGTTTTCGTCAGCGGGCGCCATAATAACCATATTTGGGATGCAGCGTAGGTAGCTAAAGTCGTACGAACCAGCATGAGTGGGGCCATCAGGGCCAACTAAGCCTGCACGGTCAATAGCAAAAAGAACAGGGAGTTTTTGCAAGGCAACGTCGTGAATAAGTTGATCATATCCACGTTGTAAAAACGTTGAATAAATAGCAACAACAGGCTGTAAGCCTTCGCAAGCCATTCCCGCCGCTAAGGTAACAGCGTGTTGTTCAGCTATACCAACATCAAAAAAACGCTCTGGGTATTGCTGTTCAAATGTCACCATGCCAGAGCCTTCACGCATAGCAGGGGTAATGCCAACGAGTTTGTCATTTTCTTTAGCCATATCGCAAAGCCATTGGCCAAAAACTTCACTATAAGTGGCTGAACTAGGTGCCTTTTCTGGTAACTTTTCTTTACTTGGGTCAAAGGTTGAAACGCCGTGGTATCCAATCGGGTCCGCTTCAGCAGGGGAGTAGCCCTTACCTTTTTGGGTCACAATGTGTAAGAATTGTGGGCCTTGTAAGTCTTTTAGGTTGGATAATGTTTTAACTAAAGTGGGGAGGTCGTGACCATCAATAGGTCCAATATAGTTGAAGCCCATCTCTTCAAATAATGTCCCTGGTATAACCATGCCTTTTACGTGTTCTTCAGTTCGTCTTGCCAACTCCCAAACACTGGGCATGTTAGCCATCACCTTTTTGCTACCTTCTTTTACGGTTGTGTAGAATTTTCCGGATAAGATTTTAGCTAAATAGTTTTTCATCGCCCCGACATTTGGCGAAATAGACATGTCGTTGTCGTTTAAAATAACCAGTAAATTTGCATCTAAGGCACCGGCGTGATTTAGCGCTTCAAAAGCCATACCACCGGTTATTCCACCATCACCAATAATAGCAACTGTGCGTTTTTCATCGTTATTTATAGCGGCGGCAATGGCCATACCTAAAGCGGCACTGATTGATGTACTCGAGTGGCCAACGCCAAATGCGTCGTATTCACTTTCTGCACGTGTTACAAAAGGGGTAACGCCGTGTTTTTTACGAATTGTTGAAATCTTATCTTTACGCCCAGTTAAAATTTTGTGTGGGTAAGCCTGGTGTCCAACATCCCAAATTAATTTATCAGAAGGGGTGTCGAAAACATAATGTAAGGCAATGGTCAGTTCAACGGTACCAAGCCCGGCTGATAAATGTCCCCCTGATTTACTGACGGAGGAAATTAGAAACTCACGCAGCTCATGTGATAAACCAATAAGCTCCTCTTCCGTAAGGTTACGAAGGTCGTTTGGTATATCAACTTTATCGAGAATAGGGTATTTTGCCAGTGGCGTCACGTAATGCTCATAATACGTTAGGTTAAGGTTGCGTATTATCGTTTGCAAGCAAAGACTATGCAAGTGAATACTGGTCTAAGGACCATGTGCTTAAGATATCCGTGAGATAGTGAACTGTGCGATATCCCTAAGGTAATTAGCGCGGTGGTCAAAATTAGAAAGACTTTGTATAGCCTCGTCATATAAATCTTTGGTTAAGTGTTTCGAAGCCCTTAAGCCTAAAATAGAAGGGTAGGTGGACTTCTCAGCTTGCCGGTCTTTACCTTGTGTTTTGCCGAGTGTTGAAGTGGATGAGGTTTCATCAAGAATATCATCTTGTACTTGAAACGCCAGTCCGATACATTCTGCATAATGTTTTAGGTGGCGATACTGGCTATCTGTTGTTTGAAACTTTAAACTTGCGACTAAAGTGATACAGCTACAGATCAAGGCCCCTGTTTTATGTAGGTGCATATTTTCAATTTCAGCAATGGAAATGGACTTTCCTTCATTAGCCAGATCAATGGCTTGGCCGCCGACCATGCCTCTTGAACCGGCAGCTTGTGATAACAGTTGAATACAGGTTATTTTTTGTTCATTGCTGCAATCCGCCTTTGCCAGCACGTTGAAGGCGAGTGTTAGTAACGCGTCTCCGGTTAAAATAGCAGTTGCTTCGTCAAAGGCTTTATGACAACTCGGTTTGCCACGACGTAAATCGTCGTCGTCCATCGATGGAAGGTCGTCATGAATGAGTGAATAAGCGTGAATAAGCTCAATTGAGCTAGCTATGCTGTCTAATATAGGTTGTTGTATTTCAAGTAAGTTCCCAGTCGCATAGACGAGCATCGCTCGAATACGTTTGCCACCATTAAGAGTTGAATAACGCATGGCTTCGTGCAATCGCTTGGGTTCAATATGACTCGCGGGAAGATAGCGCGCTAGCGCGGTTTCTATTTGTTGTGTTTTGGCGCTTTGGAAGTCTTTAAAAGCAGTCATGGCTGTGGGTAAATTAAATATTTAATCGAAATCGACGGGTTTTGCCAAGGCGGAGCTGTTTAATAGAGTTTCAACTTTTTGTTCAGCGTCTGTAAGTGACTTTTGACAGGATTGAATTAACTTGATGCCTAATTCAAACTCTTTTAGTGATTCTTCGAGACTCAAGTCTCCATTTTCCATACGGTCAACAAGTTCTTCTAAGGATTGAAGGGATGATTCTAAATCGAGTTTTTTTGCTTTGGCCATTAGTTTTGTCGTTGATTTTGTAAAAGGAAATACGTTACCTTAACTAGACTGGATAGGGTCACTATTTTTTTAAAATGCTTGTCGTGTTAGTTAGCACGAAGTAATCATATTGACATCAAATAGATGGTAACGTATCTTGAGCTTACTATTAGACCCAGTCTAAAGGTAGAATTGATATCATTCAACTTATTAAGAGGAATTACTATGTCACTTAAAGGTTCTCAAACAGAACAGAATTTAAAAGATGCGTTTGCTGGTGAGTCACAAGCAAACCGTCGTTACCTATACTTCGCAAACAAAGCAGACATCGAAGGATACAACGATGTGTCTACTGTTTTCCGTTCAACTGCAGAAGGTGAAACAGGCCATGCACACGGTCACTTAGAATATTTAGAAGAAACAGGTGATCCAGCAACAGGTCTGCCAATTGGTGGAACTGAAGATAACTTAAAAGCAGCGATTGCCGGTGAGACGCATGAGTACACTGATATGTACCCAGGTATGGCAAAAACAGCACGTGACGAAGGTCACGATGAAATTGCTGATTGGTTTGAAACACTGGCAAAAGCGGAGCGTTCACACGCGAATCGTTTCCAAAAAGCGTTAGATAGCTTAAACGCTTAAGTGTTGATTTAGATCAAAAGGAGGGTACGCATGTGCTCTCCTTTTTTTTGGAGATAAATAAATGAGAGAAGGTAGCTTAGAGGCCCCCACAAGGCATCCAATAGATTGGAAAGGCGCTAGTTTTTACGATGAGGCTAATTTATTCAACGAATTAGATCGTGTGTTTGATATTTGTCATGGTTGTCGTCGTTGTTTTAATTTATGTAATGCGTTTCCATTATTGTTTGATGTCATTGATGAGTCAGAAACAATGGAACTCGATAGCGTCGATAAAAAAGTCTATTGGGATGTGGTCGATAATTGCTATCTATGTGACATGTGCTTTATGTCAAAATGCCCTTATGTGCCTCCTCATGAATGGGACTTGGATTTTCCACACTTAATGCTTCGTGCGAAGGCCGTTAAGTTTGAAAAAAATGAAGTCAAACAACGCGATAAATTAATTACATCTACCGATAGAATTGGTAAATTAGCGTCTATCCCCATCGTTGTTAATGTGGTGAATGCAGCGAACCAGAACAAGACAATTCGACGAGTTTTAGACAGCCAATTAGGGATTCATAACGAAGCGGTTATCCCAGCCTATCATACCGAAACAGCAAGGAAAAAATTTGCCCAGCAAAAACATGATGCTTCGGGGGTGCAAGCTTGCGGAGAAACAACCGGAAAAGTGGCTATTTTTACCACCTGTTATGGTAACTATAATCGACCAGATTTAGTAAATGATTTGGTTGATGTGCTAGAGCATAATAATGTTGCGGTAACGATGGCAAGTAAAGAGAACTGTTGTGGTATGCCTAAGCTTGAACTGGGTGATCTTAAAGAGGTAGAGCGTTTAAAAAACAATAACATTCCGCAACTTGTTAAATTGATTGATGAGGGCTGGGATGTAATTGCCCCTGTGCCATCATGTGTGTTGATGTTTAAACAAGAGTTGCCGTTAATGTTTCCAGATGATGAAGATGTAGCAAAAGTGCGTGATGCTATTTTCGACCCATTTGAGTATTTGATGCTTCGCCATAAATCGAACTTATTAAAAACAGAATTTAAAGGTGAATTAGGGCAGGTCTCTTATCAAGTTGCTTGTCATTTACGGGTTCAAAATATTGGATTAAAGACGAAAGAGGTATTAGAGTTAATTCCAAATACATCAGTAAATGCGATAGAACGGTGTTCTGGGCATGATGGAACGTATGCGCTAAAAAGTGAGTTCCATGATATAGCTAAAAAAATTGCAAAGCCGGTTGTAAACCGAGTGAAAAAGGCTGAAGCCGATGTGTTTTCAAGCGATTGCCCTATGGCAGCTGATCACATTGCAAGTGGCTTGGAAGATGAGTCAAACGTAAAGAGCCCTATTAGTTTGCTAAAGCAAGCGTACGGCATTTGAACATTAGAGGTTGAAAATGAAAAAGCTAGTTAAAGAAGAACTGTATGGTCTTGAAGAGTATTCGAATAAACGTGATGAATATAGGCAAAAGGTTCGTGCTCATAAACTTAATCGAATAGTGCGAATCGGGGAGAATGTCAGCCTACATTTTGAAGACTATTTAACCATGCGCTACCAGGTTCAAGAAATGTTACGTGCCGAAAAAATCTTTGACTCGGCGGGCATTATCGAAGAAATTGAAACCTATAACCCATTGATTCCTGACGGGCAAAACTGGAAAGCAACAATGATGATTCAGTTTGATAATGCTGGTGATCGTAAAGTGGCGCTGGAAAAATTGATTGGTATTGAACGTGCGACGTGGGTTCAAGTAGCGGGTTTTGATAAGGTTTACCCCATTGCTAATGAAGACTTAGAACGTGAAACGAATGAGAAAACATCTTCCGTTCATTTTTTACGCTTTGAGTTGACGCAACCGATGGTGGAAGCGGTGCAAAACGGTGCGATTATTAATGCAGGTGTTGATCACCCAGCATATAAACATGAGGTGACGGTGCCTGATAATATACGAAACTCGTTGGCGAGTGATTTGGATTAATAAGTAAACGCTACGTTTACTCTAGAGTGATTTGCATGGGGTGGGCTTCTAGTATGGTGCGAAGAGGCTTTGGGGTATCAAGATAGAAGCCCTGTGCAAAATCAATCCCAATATCTTTCATTTTTTTGAGCGTTGCTTCGTTTTCAACAAACTCTCCTACAGTCTTTTTCCCCATGATGTGTGAAATTTCGTTAATAGACTTCACCATCGCAAGGTCCAAAGGATTGTAGAGCATATTTTGAATAAATTGACCATCAATTTTAAGAATGTCAGCGGGCAATCGCTTGAGGTACTCATACGATGATAGACCGGAGCCAAAGTCATCCAAGGCAATTAAGCAACCTAGTTGTTGTAATTTATTTAGGAAACTCACTCCAAACTCAGGGTTAGTAATCGCGGCTGTTTCAGTTATTTCGAAACAAATCTTTTGGGGAGGGATGTTGGCGTCATCGATACACTTTTTGATGAGCTCAAAGCTACCTTGGTGGGCGATGGTCTGCCCTGATAGATTGATGCTAAACCAGTCGACTTGCTCTTGAATGGTTGCCATTGCCTGAATCGAGTTTTTTATAACCCAATGATCAATTTTATACATTAACTTATAGCGTTCTGCAGCAGGCAAAAACACATTGGGTGCGATAATACTGCCATCTGCATCGAGCATACGAACCAATACTTCATAATTTGAGAGCGTATTTTTGGTATTGGAGTCTTCGTTAGAAACAGTGCGTATTTTTTGTACATAACACTCGAAACGATTGGCCTTAAGTGCATCATTTATTTGACTGACTATATTATTTTGTTGTAATCGTAACGCAACTGCTTGATCTGCATTCGTGTGGATGTGAATTTGGTTACGCCCTGCCTCTTTAGCAAGGTAACACGATGTGTCAGCCAGTTTGAGAACATCTTCATATGAATTAAAGCTCTGATCAATGGTAACAATGCCAATACTGACGCCTAGGTTATATTCTTTATCGCCGGATATGAAAATAAAGTCTTCGATATCTTGTCTGATTTGTTCACCTAATGCATGAGCTACATCGGGTGGGCAGTCCTTTAATAAAATACAAAACTCATCTCCACCTACTCTTGCGAGCAGGTCGGCCGAGCGGACTTGTTTCAAGAGTAATTGACTGACTTCAATAAGTGCCATATCTCCTGCTGCATGGCCACTACTATCATTAATTATTTTGAATTGGTCTAAATCAAGGTAGAGTAAAGCATGAACGGCATTACTGTCTTTTAAGTCATTAATAGAGCGACTAAGTTCTTCATCGAAACCACGACGATTAACGAGTTTTGTTAGGGGGTCATGTGTTGCTTCGAAGCCTAGCTTTTGTGTAAGGAGTGTGTTTTCTGTGATGTCTTTAAAGTACCAAACACGCCCTTTGATGGTCTTGTCGTGAATTAAAGGGAAAGACGCTAAATCTAATATCGTGCCATTTTTTAAATAAATGAGTGTTGATGTCTTAACCTCTGAAGAAGGGCTTAAGGACAACACATTTTGCGCGATCTTTTCAGCGTCTTGCATTTTATCCATGCCAGCCTTTAACATTTCTAGTGTTTGGTTGTTCTTTTCTTTTAGTAAGCTGGGTGGAATATCAAAGGTATTAAAAAAAGTCTGGTTAATGGCGATAGCTTTTCTATCAGTATCTTCGACCAGCATACCGTCATCACTGGCTTCCATAATAGCGTGTTGGATATCACTGTATGATTGGAGTTGTTGCTGGTTTCTAATTTTTTCGGTCTGGTCATAGAGCGAAACATGATAGTGTCGGCTACCATTATAATTCAATAAGGAGCCGTGAAATTCGGTGTGAATAGTTTCACCATCCCCTGTGGTTTTTGTACTATTATTGTTTGCGTTACCGTATTTTAAAATATCGTCAAAAAGCTGATCGTACCTATCGTGCTCTTCTTCGGAGAAAAATTGTTTACCATGCTGGTGTAGCAAATCATTTAAATCGCGTTTATGCAATTGGCAATAGGCTTCATTAGCATAAGCAATTTCCCTATCCATGTTGTATAGCACTTGCGGCAATGAGGAATTGTCTATCGCCTCTGTTGCAGACTCAACAAGACTTAAGAGTGTTGGAATATCTACAAGCGTTGAAAGAATAGGGCGGATCATCTCGGCGACTGTATTTATTATATCTTTCGTTTCAGCGTCCCAAATCCGTGTTGAATTACATTGATGAAGTGAGAGACCCCACTTTTCACCATTAGCCTGTTCAATAAGCTTAACGATTTGTGCTTTTATAGAGAAGTCTTTATATACCTTTGATAATTGAGTTGACTCGATATTTTTAAGGTCAAAGGAGACCGGCTCGGTTGTATTTTCAACAGTTTGGCTAATATGCTTAAAAAGTGAGGTTGTTGAGAGGTCGGTTTTTAATTTATTGGCACCAGGGTAGTTGGCTGTGGTTACTTCAATAGGAATCATATGTGTTGAAGCATTGGCTGTACAAGGATAGAGTAATGAACAACGATCTACCTCCAAGTACTCTAGAACTAACTCGAGTGACTTTGTAAGTTGATGATATCCGGACAGAGGCAACTTCAGAGTGTCATGGATTTTATTAAAAAGTTCATCCCTATCCTTCAAAACAACTATCTCCCTAACGTTAATAATTTTTTTTATCAATGTATACTAGTTCAAAACCTTTATTATTCAAGTGAACATTTGAATCAATTAGAGGTGTGATCATTCGCGCCAGCAATTATGATTATAAGCCGGCATGTGAGCTTGTTAGAATTAGACTTAATGGTTAGAATCCGGCCTTCATTTATACTTTAACGAGTCATTAACCCAGTTTATGAATAGTCAATACGAAGCTTCTGACATTGAAGTCCTAACGGGGCTCGACCCAGTTAAAAAAAGACCGGGGATGTATACCGACACGGTGAGACCTAATCATTTAGTACAAGAGGTACTTGATAATAGTGTCGATGAAGCAATTGCAGGTTTTGCAAGTGAAATAGTCGTAACTTTATATAAAGATGGCTCGGTCAAAATTGACGATGATGGGCGAGGGATGCCAGTGGATGTTCACCCAGAACATGGTGTTCCAGGTGTCGAATTAATTCTGTCCCGTTTGCATGCTGGCGGAAAGTTTTCAAATAAAAACTATCAATTTTCTGGTGGTTTGCACGGCGTCGGCATTTCTGTGGTTAATGCGTTGTCATCTCGGGTTGATGTGGAAGTTAAGCGTACTGGTAAGCGTTGGCACATGGCTTTTGAGAATGGTATCAAAGTAGCAGATTTGACAGAGCTTGGAACAGTAGGACAGCGAAACACCGGTACATCTGTTCATTTTAAGCCAGACCCTGTTTATTTTGACTCGGCTGTGATTTCGTTATCTAAGTTGAAACATGTACTTCGAGCCAAAGCCGTCCTTTGCCCTGGTTTGCATATTTATTTGAAGGATGAAATCAATGCTGAAAAATTAGAGTGGTTTTATCAAAATGGCCTAACCGATTATTTATTAGGTGAATTAAAACATTTAACTTTATTGCCGCCAGAAGGCTTTGTGTCGGGTGCGAGTAGCGAACGCGAATCGGTTGAGTGGGCGGTTGCTTGGTCAACCGATGCCGGTGAAGGAATTACTGAAAGTTATGTAAACTTGGTGCCTACATCACAAGGTGGTACGCATGTTAATGGCTTGCGCACAGGATTGACCGAAGCGGTTAGAGAGTTCTGCGAATTCCAATCGTTACTCCCGCGCGGGGTTAAAATTACGCCAGATGATGTCTGGGAGCGCTGTCATTATGTGCTATCTATCAAGTTAGAAGACCCACAGTTTTCAGGCCAAACAAAAGAAAGGCTAACATCTAGAGAATGTGCAGCTTTTGTCTCGGGAACGGCTAAAGATAGTTTTAGTCTATGGTTAAATCAACACCCCGCTATAGGTGAAGAAATTGCCCAGATTGCTATTCAACGTGCACAAAATAGGCAACGTGCGGGTAAAAAAGTTATTCGTAAAAAAGTGACCAGCGGCCCAGCTTTGCCAGGAAAGTTAGCAGACTGTTCATCCCAAGACTCCGATCGTTCTGAACTATTTTTAGTTGAGGGGGACTCTGCAGGCGGCTCTGCTAAACAGGCGCGTGATCGTGAGTTTCAAGCTATTATGCCGTTACGAGGAAAGATTTTAAATACCTGGGAAGTAGACCCTGCTGATGTTTTAGCCTCGGAAGAAGTACACAATATTTCAATAGCAATCGGTGTGGAGCCCGGCTCCTTAGATTTAAAATCCTTACGTTACAATAAAATTTGCATTCTTGCCGATGCGGACTCTGATGGGCTACATATTGCCACTCTGTTATGTGCTTTATTTGTTCGGCATTTTTCGGCATTGGTCGAAGCAGGGCACATTTATGTGGCGATGCCGCCTTTATACCGAGTTGATGTGGGTAAGCAGGTGTTTTACGCCCTAGATGAAGCCGAGAAAGAAGGTGTGTTAGATCGTATTGCGGCTGAAAAATTAAAAGGCAAAATTAATGTACAGCGTTTCAAAGGCTTAGGTGAAATGAACCCTGCTCAACTTCGGGTGACTACACTTGACCCGGATACACGTCGCTTAGTGAGACTAGATATGACATCGGGTGATCAAACCCATGCCAAAATGGATATGTTACTTGCAAAAAAACGTGCTTCAGACCGTAAAGCATGGTTAGAAGAAAGTGGTAATTTGGCAGATATATAAGAGAACATTATGACGACAACATCTTTTGAAAACATTGAAACGCTGCCATTAAAAACATTTACTGAAAAAGCGTATTTGGATTATTCTATGTACGTTATTTTAGACCGTGCATTGCCACATATCGCAGATGGTCTTAAACCTGTTCAGCGCCGTATCGTCTATGCGATGTCTGAATTAGGCCTATCTAATAACGCAAAATTTAAAAAATCAGCGCGAACAGTGGGTGATGTACTGGGTAAATTCCATCCGCATGGTGATAGCGCTTGCTATGAAGCGATGGTGCACATGGCGCAACCGTTTGCTTACCGTTACCCATTGGTAGATGGGCAAGGAAACTGGGGCTCACCAGATGACCCAAAGTCTTTTGCGGCGATGCGTTATACAGAATCACGCTTAGCGCCTTATTCAAACAGTTTGTTGAGCGAGTTAGGGCACGGCACGGTTGAGTGGACCGATAATTTTGATGGCACTTTACAAGAGCCTAAGTTGTTACCTGCACGCTTACCCAATTTGTTATTAAATGGTGTGACAGGGATTGCCGTAGGGATGTCCACAGATATACCGCCACATAATTTAAATGAAGTGGCGAGCGCTTGTATCCGCCTATTGGATGAACCAAAGGCAGATATCGATACGCTGATGGAACATATAAAAGGACCGGACTTTCCGACAGAGGCCGAAATAATCACGTCGCGTGATGAGATTCGTGCAATGTATGAAAAAGGCTCAGGTGGTCTACGTGCAAGAGCGCGTTATGAAATGGAGCAGGGTCAAATTATTGTGACTGCGCTGCCATATCAAGTATCTGGGGCGAAAGTGCTGGAACAAGTTGCGTCACAGATGCGTGCCAAAAAGCTACCTATAGTAGAAGATTTACGAGACGAGTCAGACCATGAAAACCCAACACGATTAGTTATTGTGCCGCGCTCTAAACGAGTTGGTGTCGAGCAATTAATGTCGCACCTTTTCGCAACAACCGATTTAGAGCGAACCTACCGTGTCAATTTCAATGTAATCGGCTTAAGTGGAAAACCGCAAGTTAAAAACTTGAAAGTATTATTAGCAGAGTGGTTAACTTATCGGCTTGAAACTGTTAGAAAACGTTTGGAGCATCGTTTAGATAAAGTAAATGATCGCTTACATATTTTAGATGGGTTATTGATTGTCTATTTAAATATTGATGAAGTCATTCGGGTTATTCGAGAAGAGGATCATCCTAAAGATGCATTAATGCAGCAATTTAATATTACTGATGTTCAGGCACATGCGATTCTTGAGATTAAATTGCGTCAGTTAGCAAAGTTAGAAGAGTTTAAAATTCGTGCAGAACAGGAAGAATTGACGAAGGAACGTGATGAGTTAGAAAAAATTCTAGGCTCAAAACAACGTTTGCGGACATTGGTTAAAAAAGAAATTCAGGCAGACGCTCAATTGTATGGAGATGTTCGGCGCTCGCCGATTGTCAATCGGTCAGCAGCACAGGCGTTAGATGAGCGAGCGCTTATTCCCAATGAGCCTATGACGGTTGTTATTTCACAAAAAGGCTGGGTTCGTGCCGCTAAGGGCCATGATATTGACCCAAAGAGTTTAACGTTTAGGTCAGGTGATGAATACTTAGCATCGGCAAAAGGCCGCAGCAATCACTGGGTTTACTTTTTAGACTCAACAGGCAGGGTATATAACTTACCAGTTCATGGGTTGCCATCAGCACGTGGGCAAGGCGAGCCGATCACCGGTAGTTTGAAACCACCTGCCGGTTCTATGTTTACGGATGTTATTGCAGGTGTAGATGAGCATATTATGCTGGCATCTGATGCTGGCTATGGTTTTGTTACAAATCTGAATGACTTACAAACTAAAAATAAAGCAGGTAAGGCTTTATTAACAATACCAGAAGGTGCAAAGCTACTATCACCAGCGTTATACGAGGCTGAAGAGGGCTGGGTTGCGATTGTCAGTAAACAAGGCCGGTTATTAATATTCCCTGTGAGTGAAGTGCCGGTATTAAGCCGCGGTAAAGGAAATAAGCTGATTCAAATCCCGACTAAAGATTTAAAATCAGGGGATGATAAAGTGATCGGTTTTTGTGTGGTCAATGAGCAGCAAGCTATTCGTATTAATGCGGGTAAACGACATATTAATTTGAAATTATCTGATTTAGATGCTTATAAAGGAAAACGGGCCCAGCGTGGTGTTAAATTACCACGTGGTTTTCAAAACCCAGGTTCCATTGAATTACTTAACAAGAATTAAGTGATAGAAAAAAGAGAAAACACAAAAAAGCCAAGCATAACGCTTGGCTTTTTTGTGTGTCGAACTTTTTATTCACTAACGACCGGAATACCAGCAATTTTCGACTGCCATAAAGCAGGGCCTGTTTTATGTACTGATTCACCGGTAGAGTCGACTGCTACGGTTACGGGCATGTCTTCAACATAAAACTCTCGGATAGCTTCCATTCCTAAGTCATCAAAAGCGATAACTTTAGCTTCTTTTATTGCTTTAGAGACAAGATAAGCAGCGCCTCCAACAGCCATTAAATAGGTGGCTTTATGTTTTTTAATGGCGGCAATACCATCAGGACCACGTTCAGCTTTTCCAATCATACCCAGTAAGCCGGTTTTATCGAGCATCATCTCGGTAAATTTATCCATACGGGTTGCTGTTGTTGGGCCTGCTGGACCAACAACTTCATCTTTCACAGGGTCAACTGGGCCAACGTAGTAAATAAAACGATTTTTGAAATCAACACCGTCTGGTAACTTTTCACCCTTGGCAAACATGTCAGCAATGCGCTTATGTGCAGCATCGCGGCCGGTTAACATGTGACCAGTTAACAGTAGACGGTCGCCAGGCTGCCAAGTATGCGTTTCTTCTTCAGTGACAGTATCCAGATTAACGTGTTTAGTTTTTGCATCGGGTGCCCAGGCAATTTCTGGCCAATCTTCAAGCTTGGGTGGTTCTATATAGGATGGGCCAGATCCGTCGAGAACAAAGTGTGCGTGACGAGTTGCCGCGCAATTTGGAATCATTGCGACAGGTAGAGACGCGGCATGTGTGGGCATATGGTTGATTTTTACGTCTAACACTGTTGTTAAACCACCAAGGCCTTGTGCACCTATACCGAGAGCATTAACTTTTTCGTATAGCTCTAGGCGAAGTTCTTCGGCACGATTGCTGGGGCCACGGTCTTTAAGCTCTTGAATGTCAACATGCTCCATTAACGATTCTTTGGCTAGTTTCATGGCCATTTCCGCAGTGCCACCAACACCAATACCTAAAATGCCAGGTGGGCACCAGCCAGCCCCCATGGTAGGTACCGTTTTAAGTACCCAATCTACTAGGCTGTCACTCGGGTTCAGCATGACAAATTTAGATTTATTCTCAGAGCCACCGCCTTTAGCGGCAACATGAATGCTGACGGTATCACCCGGCACTACTTTCATGTGAATAGCGGCGGGCGTGTTATCGCCTGTGTTTTTTCTTGCGCCTAATGGGTCAGAGACGATAGAGGCTCTTAATACATTGTCGGGGTGGAGGTAAGCTTGTCTTACTCCTTCATTACACATATCTTCGACGCTCATGCTGCTGTCCCATTGGACATTCATGCCGATTTCCAAAAATATATTTGCTATACCGGTATCCTGACAGATGGGCCGGTGGTCCATCGCACACATGCGTGAATTAAGAAGAATTTGTGCCATTGCATCCTTTGCAGCGGGTGACTCTTCTAACTCATACGCTTGGCCTAACGCTTGAATGTAGTCCTTTGGGTGATAATAAGAGATAAATTGAAAAGCAGCTGCGATACTTTCAATAAGGTCATTTTGTTTGATAATGGTCATTAAAACACCCTGTTTGGTTAAAAAACTTATTGTAACAAAGTGATCGGGTATACGTTATCTCTTACGTTGTTGAAAATAAGCTTTTCGAACTCTTCACTAGGCATTGGCTTGCCAAATAAATAGCCTTGTACGAAATCACAATTGAGGCTTTTTAGAAGCGTGCTTTGCTGTTCTGTTTCAACTCCCTCTGCAATGACATCGATACCCATACTGTGAGCCAAAATAATAATCGTCCGTATAATGTCAGAATCTATTGAGTTAAGCAGGCAGTTATTAACAAATGAGCGGTCAATTTTTAATAAATTAATTGGCAAACGTTTTAAGTAACTTAAAGAAGAGTAGCCCGTTCCAAAGTCATCAATGGCAAGTTTGATACCTAACTCTTTTAATGTGTTTAGCTTTTCAATCATCAGTTGTTCGTTATTCATAACGGAGCTTTCAGTTATTTCTAATTCAAGAAGCTTATGTGGAAGCCGAGTGGTTTCTAGAATAGACGATATTTTGTTTACGATGCCGTCATCTTCTAGCTGAAGTGTAGATAAATTAACGGCAACTCTAATTGGTTTTGCCCCTCGGTCAATCCAGTTTTTTAACGTTTTGCAGGCTGTTTCCATAACCCACTCGCCAATCATATGAATCTGCCCTGTTTCTTCAGCTAAACCGATAAAGTTATTCGGTGGAATTAGGCCTTTTTTAGGGTGTTGCCAGCGGACGAGGGCTTCCATACCGATAAGCTCGCCGTTTGTGGCGCTAAATTGTGGCTGATAAAAAACCTTTAATTCATCGCGTAAAATAACATTACGTAGTTCATTTTCTATGACTAAACGTTGGTTAATGCTCTCGGACATCGTATCGTCAAAGAAGACGTAAGGGCTTTTTGATTGCTTGGATAAATACATGGCAATATCGGCGTTCTTTATCAGGTTACTGACCGTCTTGCCGCTACTTGGATAGACACTGATGCCAAGACTGGCGCTAACGTGCATTTCTTTCTCTAAGAAAACAAAGGGCCTTGAGAGGTTGTTTTGTATTTTACGTGCTAGGGTTTCGATTATTTGATGTGATTTAACATCGGTTAAAACGACAACAAATTCATCACCACCAAACCTTGAAATGATATCGACATCTCTAACACTTCTTGAGAGGCGCTCAGCAACAATTTTAAGCAGTAAATCGCCGGCTTCATGGCCATAGGAATCATTGACTAATTTGAAACGGTCTAAATCGAGGAAAATAACGGCCATTATTTTATGCTCGCGCTCGTGTTTGTTGATCAGCTCAGAAACTTTCTTAGTAAATAAAGACCTGTTCATTAGGCCTGTTAAATGATCTTTATGCGCTAAGTTAAATATTTGTTTTTCAGTTTGTTTGGTGGCTAATATTCGATTAATCCGATGAATAAAAAGAGACAAGTTTAATGGTGTTGAAAAATAATCGAGTGCTCCCATTTTAAATGCATTATTAATCGAGGTTTCACTCTCTAAGTTTGAGGTGATAGTGAAAGGAATACCGCTGCTATTAAAAACCTCACACGTTTTGACAAGCTCAATGTCATCATGAGATAAATCATGATTTAAAATAACGATATCAGGTTTATTTCGTTCGCAATAAAGCATCCCCTGATAATTGTTAATTACTTCATCTACATTGTGGCCACTATCTTCCAAGGCATTTTTGATTAAAAAGCGGTCTCTTTTGTCAGCGTTTATTAATAAAACCCTAGCAGGGTTAAGGTGTTGACTGACGACTGGGTTTTCAGTCTCACTGTTGTTTAGTCTTATAGAGACTTCTTTGATAACTAACTCAGCCTCAAATAGAATTATTTTATGTTGAAGGCCTAGAAATTTAGCTTCTCCATCATCACAAGCACTTTCTAATTTCTTGCAGGCTTGTGAAAGGCGTAGTGCAGCAATATCGAAAGCGCTATTTTTAACAGATTCTGCAAGACGTTTTATAGCAATCCTATCGAGCTTTGAGACACTATCTGTTAAGCGGGATAAGCTGAGAGGGGTTTGCTCAAGGAAAGACTGTAAAGTAGTTTTGAACTCAGCTCCAAGGTTTTGTTGCCGTTTTAAATATGTTTTTTCATCCAAGACTGTTTGTATGAGAGGTTTGTCTTCACTGTCCTCGATAGGGTTGGTTTGTGCAGCTTCTTGCGTAACCCATTTCAGTAAGGTGGTTTTTAATGTGGGCAGTGTTAATGGTTTTGACATGAAGTCATCCATTCCCGCCGCGATACATTGTTCTCGGTCAGCGTTTTGTTTGTTGGCTGTTAGTGCAACGATAGGTGTGTGTTTGTCGACAGTTTCAAGTTCACGTATTTGGAATGTTGCTTCATAACCATCCATCTCTGGCATTTGACAGTCCATCAAAATAAGGTCGAAGGACTGGCTGGAAAAAAGCTCTAATGCCTCAAGACCATCGTTAGCCAAGGTTACATTACAGTGGAAGCGTTCTAGCATGGCTTTAGCAACCAGTTGATTCGCTTTATTGTCTTCAACAACAAGAATTTTCTTAAATGAATAGTCTGGTAGGGGTTCTTTGAGTGCTTGCTGTTCAGGTAATAATGTTGGTTTTGATTCAACGGTTGAGCGTAAATGCAATAATAAATCAGATTGTTTAATTGGTTTAGTAATATGCCCAAATACGTTGAGCTCTTTTGTTGCATTAAGCTGACTTGACTGGTTAGCGATGAGGACAATTATCTTTGTGTTGGCTAAAGTATGGTCAGCGTTAATCATACGAATTAAGGCTGTTTGGCTAATGTTTGAACGAAGATTATCAATTAAAATATAATCGTAAGGCTTTGATAAAGTTTCGTGTTGACGTAGTTTCTTTATAGCTGTCATCCCATCAGTGACATGGTCGGCATGAAAAGGTGATGCTTGAAATTGTTGAACGATAAAACGGTGAGAAAAATCATCATCGCTAACCGTTAAAACATTAGGTTGAGTGGGTGATATTTCAGCGCTTGATAGTTCAAAGGCTTCGGCTTGCATGTCGACAGTAAAATTAGCAGTAAACCAAAAAGTGCTGCCTTTACCAACTTTGCTTTTTACGCCCATTTCACCGCCAAAAATAGTGACTAGCTGTCGGCTGATGGCAAGCCCTAAGCCTGTTCCACCATATTCTCGAGTAGTAGAGTTATCGGCTTGAGAGAAGGCAGTGAAAATTTTATTTTGAACTTCTTGAGGGATACCAACGCCGGTGTCTTTTACTTCAAATAATAAGGTTAGGTTGTTTTCATTCAATGCTGAGGTTGAGATAGAAATGCTCACCTCACCAGCCGGAGTGAATTTAATGGCGTTACCGAGTAAATTTTGTATGATTTGTTGGAGCCTCAACTCATCAGCAATTAGATGAAGAGGTACATCGGCATCTAAAAAATAGGCGATAGAAATGTTTTTGTGCTGAGTTTGAGCGCTGAGTAGGGTAATGGAGTTTTCCAACGTGTTACGTAAATTAAACGATTCTTCGTGTAAGTCGACATCTTGTTGGTTATATTTGGAAAAATCTAAAACATCATCGATAAGGCTTAGTAATGAATTTGCACTGCTAGAGGCAACCTTTAGGTATTCTTTCTGTTGGACGTTAAGGTCCATATCAGATAATAGTTCTAGCATGCCTGAAATACCATTTAAAGGCGTTCTCAGTTCATGACTGACATTGGCGGCAAACTCGCTTTTGACTTTAGCTGCCTCAATAGCGATGTCACGCGTAGTAATGAGTTCTTGTTCACGATTTTCCAAAATATGCATCATGTCTGTAAAGGCTTGTTCCATGCGCATAATGTCTTCTGTGCTACCGATACCTTTGCGTTCAGTTCGCTTGCCTTGAGCAGCATTTAGCATATTTTTAGCTAAATTATCGATTGGTTTGCTAATACGTTTTGTGATGAATAAAAGAGCCCACAATAATAATAGGGCTAAGCTACCTATCACCATTAAGTTGTACTTATAAAAATCACTTTTAAGCGACCTGAGTACATTTTTTCCAACCGTTAGGCGCACGTAACCTAGAAGTTCTGGCTTAAATTCACTATCTGAATAAAGTAATGTTTCTTCATCGAGCGTACTATAAACAGGTGAGCTATAGCTCCACTCATGCTCATTTTCATAATCTAAAGACGTTGATTCTACTGGTAAGGTGTTAGTGCCTGCACTTAACAGGTCACTACTTTGGTAGATTACTTGCATTTTGTCATCATAGATCCCTGCTGCTTTAACATCCGGGAAGGAGAGGATTGATTCTACGACTAATTCAGCTTCATCCTGACTGAGATAGAGAAGGGCGATGCGACTGTTATTTCCTAATGACTCAACAAGCTGGAGTCCAGTTTGATTAAGGCTGTCATGAACACTTTTAGACGATAAATTGGAGGTGATTAAAGTGGCAATGGATATTAAAAGTATGATGCCAATAAAGTAGGTTGTCGTTAGGAGGTTTTTAAAACTACGTTGTGTTAAAAATTTGTAAAACGTTTTAATCATTTGCTGAGGCTCTTGGGTAGGTCAAAGCAAAATTAGTTTTTTGATCTAAACGAATGGTGTTTGGAAGATGTTTGGCTGTTCTAAGGTTCGCAACAACTAGGGATGACTGCATTGGCGTAACGGGTGATGCTTTTTGCCCACTTAATAATCGAACTGTGGTGGTGGCTAAATCTCTTCCTATTTGTTGACTATCTGGTAGCAGTGATAATAAAGCCCCTCTTCGTACATGTGAGGGGTTAGTGGATATGACGACTTGTTGATATTTCCAAGCGTCCGATAAAATTCGTGGTAATAAGCTTTTACTATCAAAGGTGGGATCATGGTGTATAAGCCATAAAGCACTGTTAGTATGGTCATTATTGCGAGCAATCTCTTTATAAATTAGGGCCGCTTGTTGCAAACTTGAGGCTTCGTATGGAATGACGGTTATTCCTGTGTTCGGGGTGTTTTCAATGGCTCTTTGAACTAACCAACCATTAGTTTTTGGATCAAAAACAACATGAATTTCCTTGACTGTTGGTTGTATTTTTTTTAATTCAGAAAAGAGAAGAGTGGGGTCTGGGGTCATAGAAATGCCATAACGGCCATTGTTGATATCATGGTCAGAAAGAAATAAGGCACCATAGGTTGTTTTATAAAGAGAGTTTATTTTTTCTTGTAGTGCTCGCCTGCCGCCACCTAATAAAATAACAGCGTCTGGGCTCTCTTGTCTAAGAGAATTTAGGATATCTGTCTCCAGCATTGAGTTATCCATTAATTGTGTTTGTACGTTTAGCTTAGGCTGTTCCTTAATGCCACTAATAATAGATTCAAAAAGTGTACTATAAGGTTTTCTAACATCAGGGTAAACAACAGTGATGTTGAAGGTAGCGCTAGCTTCTAATGTGTCATCAGCAAGTATTGTCGTTGTATAAAAAAGTATGGCAAGTAGAGCGGTACTATAAAATATCTTAAAATATATCATGTTGTTTAATCATCCCTGATTATTGTTTATTTGCCATTATCGACAGCTTTATCGGTTTAATGAAAAGATTTTCTCAGTTCAACAAAAAAAGCTCTGCCAGCAAGAGGCAGGTCATCGGGGATGCTTCCAGGTGCTTCGGATGGCTCTTTGACTGTTTCATCGAGTAAATTTCTAGCCGATAAAGCAAGTTCTATGTCAGGGTTAAGTCCTTTTGCACGTAGAGTTAAATCAATGGTGGTGTAATTGCTTATGTCTGGGCGTAAATCGCTTGCAGCACGTTGCCTATCACGGACATGGTTTAGTTGAGAGTTGATTGACCACATGGGCGATATGTCATAATTGGCTCTCAGATAAAGTTGTTGTTGAGGGGCGTCTGCGGCGTCGCTATTAGTGTCTTTATCCTCAGAAGACTGGTAAGCATAATTACCATAGATGGAAAGCTTGTTTGTTACATTCCAGTTTGCTTCCATTTCTAAGCCGTGCCCTGTTTGTTTGCCAGTATTGTTAGCTGTTGTAGGGGCGAAACGAATAATATCGTCCATTTCATAATAGAAGAGGTTCATACTGAGCTTTAGATTGTGGGATGCAGAATAATCAAAAGCTACCTCATAGGTGTCGATAATCTCAGGGTCCAGATCTGGGTTGCCCAAAGCAACAGGGTTATTAATATTAAACTGTTCAGCAAATGAAGGGGCACGAAAAGAGCGTCCATATAAAAGTTTACTGGTTAAGCGATAACTGGTTTGCCAAACTAAGGCCAGTCGTGGATTAAATGTGTCGCCAAAATCTGAATAATGGTCATAGCGTAGGCCAGCAGTTAAAGTCCAATCAGGAGCAAAGTCCCATGCATCTTGTACAAAACCATAGTAAATTTTACGTGTTTTTTCTTGGTTGAAAGGGGTCGTATCGCTGACGTCAACTAGTTCGCCAAGAGGGATTAAGGCTGGGCCAAATGGTAAATAGTTTTTCTTTTCTTCAATCTTGTATTGATCTTGATGGTGAAAGCCGATACCAAGACGAACATCATGGTTTTTTAGGCCGGTATAAAAGCTTGATAAGTCGATGCGGTTATGGCGCTCGTATATGTCGGGCTTCGCTAGAACACCATCTGGAAACGTATGGCTCGGAAGTCCGGTGGTATTAGCACCTGGTGGGAGCAATACTAAGTCGGATCGAGTGATGCTGTTAAAAAAACTATATTGAGCTTTAAAGTCCCAGTTTTCAGAAAAAGTAGTGTTTTGGTATGTGATATCAGCATTATAACGATCAGCCTTTGCTTCTCCAAGGGTATCTAATGCTTGAAGTAAGCCCGCCCCTGCATCTAGTTCTCGGCCTTGATAACCAAGTTGAATTTGCCATTCATTTTTAGATATATCAAGGCGGGTATCAAGAGACTTTCTGCCGACATTAACACTGCCAGGTGCTAAAGAAGCAGAGGTTCCGATAAATGTATCAAGTCCTGTTTGCATGTCTTTATTTATTTTCTCATGTTGTCCGTGCGTGTCTAAAACTTGAGCAGAGAAAGCTGTATTCCAACCAGCAATAGAGCCGCCGTACTGTAACCAACCACGGTATTCATCGAAACTACCTGCTGATGCACCTATTTCTACTCCATCAATTTCTGTTGAGTTTTTAGTAATAATATTTATGGTTCCAGCAAATGCATCGGCACCATAAATAGCAGAGCCGGGGCCACGTATTACCTCAATACGAGATATGTTTTCAACGGGCATACCACCCCAAACTTGTGAACGGTTTCCTGCAAAGATATTAGTAACAGGTGTACCATTAATCAACATGAGTACTTGTGGGTTAGTGCTAGATGAAATGCCACGTATTTGATATATAGGATTATAGCCACCAGCTGAGTATGAGACATGAAGGCCAGGTATGGTCTCTAATAATTCATCAATGTCGCGTGCACCGGTCTGGCGGATGGTTTTGGCAGAGATAATACTGGCAACAGCGGGTGCTTGAGACACGGTTTGTTTTCGTCCTGTAGCGATGTAGAGGTAGTCTTCATCTCCGTAGATATTTTTTAAAGTATCGTTATCTTCGTCAGATGCATATACGGGCTCTCCTAGAAATGAGAGGGAAGTTAAGAGCAACCAAGCAATTATTTTTTTCATAAGTGAAGCAATAAATGTTTTTATTTTTTTGTTTTGATATTAGTTTATATTAAAAACTTACCAGTTTCTTAGCTCTTGTCCAGTGTAATTTAATCGTTGGCAGCTTAAAGGAAAGAAGCTACTTTCTTCCTTTTTTACAGCATCCATATGACAAGGAATAATGCCGGCTGAGAAAGCAATTATTGAATAGTAGTAGTACTGTTCCTTAGTGAACCCAAGATCAGCCAAAAGTGCAGCCGCAAGACCACTAGCATTCATTACCATCCGATACCTACCTTTTGCTAAGATTTCTTCAACTTTTTTAGCGGCCTTAAAATGAGGGCCATCACTTAATTGGAGTTTGTTAGCAGCGTGTGTCAATGGTGCGATACGTTCGTCTGTTGTTATTAGGGGGCGGCCATATCCTGAGATGATGCGTTTGGTTTTTAATTCTTTTTTTACAATAATGTTTAAGTCTTGATTGTTATCAATAGCAATTTTAGCGCGTTGAATAAAATCAATGGCTGAAATGTTGATCTGGTTACCATAGATACTTGCTTCTGATACAGCTATACCTGCTGCAACGCCAAGTGCACCCGTAGATCGGGCCGAACCGCTAATAGATGCAACTCTATTATTCCAAATTCTTGGTTCAGGGTAACTGACAGTAAGCGTCCATACTTTTTCAATTAAATCAATTTCTTTGTCTGAAAAAAATTCCCCCGTTATTGCAAACATCAAATATTTAAACCAAGAAACTTCATTTAGTTCTGTAAATAAATCTTTTCCGCGTAAAACGACTCGTTCGCCATTGAATAAAGCACCCATGCTAGTATGCCAATTATCTTCGGCCTGTTTTAATGTTGTGGGACCTTTCATAGTTTGTCTTGGGGTGTTTGGTTAGAATTTAATGGGCCTGGGTCATTAGTGAGGGTTAAGCCGTCTCCAAAGAATGGGTATTTACGCCAGCCAAGCTTTTTTTGTTCAAGTGAATGTACTGCAGCGCCAGGAAGGCGAAGCAAAAGGTATAGCATTTCTGCTTGTTCATCCGTAAAACCTAAGTCGGTGAAGGCTGCGGCTATGACACCAGTCATGCCTAATGGTGCGTCAGCAGCTTTTTCAAATATCTGCCGGTTAGTTGATAGGTAGGCAAGAGCTCCGTCAGAGTATATGGACGTTAAGTGATCCAATGTTTGTAAAATGGGGGTGGCACAACTAGCCCCATATGGGTCAAAACCAGGGGTGTGTTCACTAGCTGGCCAAACTTCAACTTTTACTTCGTCTTGGTAGTTAGGTAATTTGTGTAGCCAAAGTGGGAGGTCAAATTCACACTGTTGCCATAAGCGCATCACTTGATAAACTTCCCTTGCCCCTCCATTTTTGCCAGCACTGGGTGCTAAGGCAGCCATTAGACAGGAGGCGGCAGTTGAGCCACCTACCCCACCATTCATAGCAGCACGGACACCTAAATCACGAGGGCCCGGATTGGCAATAGCAATAGCGATAGCCTCTAATAGTTTAGACTGCCAGGGTAAGGGTTTTTCAAGCTTAAATAATAAAAAAATGTATTCGGGCCAAGAGATTTTACCCAATAAATCACCATAAACATCGTAACCAGAACAGTAAGATGTTTTGGCGGCAAATGGGTTGTCAGGTTCTTCTTCTTCAAACCAAATTTTAGTATTTATTTTTTCTTGTTCCATTGTTACTTCATCCCTTTTAAGCGCGTAGCAATAGGGGGAACTTCTTCTGCATCTATTCTAATGTCCAGTAGAGTAGGTCCTTTGCGTTCACAAATTTTATTAGTATCGAGCTGCAGTAAGTCATCGGCTGTTTCAATGGTATGACTCATGATGCCCATGGCTGATGCCATTAAAGCATAACTAATATTGGGTAATGTGTTGGCTATATCAGCTGATTTATTTAACCGTTGACCATGTTTAACCATGCCAAGGTGTTGATCGTTCATAACAAGAAAAATAATATTTAATTTTTCCTGTAGAGCGACTGTTATTTCGTTACCTGACATGAGGAAGCTTCCGTCACCGACAATACAAACGACAGGGTCACTTGGGTGCGCGAGCGAAGTACCAATAGCACTTCCAACTGACCAACCCATTGAGCAGAACTCTGCACATATTTGCAATAGTCCCGCACTTTCAGAACGTCTATCCTCTTCCCCTCTTTTTGTTAGCCTGCGTTTGGTGAAGCGCCTATCGTATGGGTTGAGGTAATGAATAGACCAAGCGAGATTATTTCCAGTGTCTGCTAAATAGCGAGTGTTAGGGGGGAAAAGCCGGGTCAGCTGTGTCATCAAATATTGTGGCTTTAATGGTGTAGAGGCATCAGTGGTTTTATTAGGTTCATCAAATTCAAAGTGCATCAATTTTTGGTTATCACTTTGTATGTGTGTGAAAAATTTAGTTTTATCTATAAGTGATTTATCAGGAGTTTTCTCAGTATTATCAGGGAATCTTGTCTTATTATTTTCTAAAATGGCTTCTAATATTGTAGGTATATGGCCGCTTACTTGTAATTTGGCCATTGAAGACCTCGTGAAATTCTCTTGATTATCATCAATATGTATGAGCTTATTATTCAGTAATGTTAATTGATCCCATGCGTTACTTGTAAACTCACCTAGTGAGGAGCCTATAACGACTACAGTGTCTACCGTTTCGTTTTGAAGGGTTCTATTAGCACTTTTATGCCCCGCAAAGCCGATAACACCCCTATAAGATGGGTGATAGGGGTTAATGAAGCTTTTACCATCTGGCGTAGCTACAAATTCGATGTCTAGTTCATTAATGCATTGGGCGATTAAACCACTACAGTTTTTTGTACCGGCACCTATTACGAAAATAATTTTTTTTGAATGACGGAGTTCAGTTAATAGATCTTGTATGATTTCCTCGTCTTTTAAAACCGGTCGGCGTAATAAATTATCGATATTAGTTTTTGTTTGTTTAATGGGTACACTGCTTTTTAGAATATCAGCAGGAATACTCAGATGCGTCGGTCCACCAGGGCTGCTAAAAGCAGACATGATGGCAGATACAAGTTTGTGCTCAAACTGCTCTACATCTGTAACGTAGCTGGTGTATTTAGTGAAAAAGTGAAACATACCTGAAACGTTAACCCCAGTATCTCCAGACTCTTGCATGGCCTTTTTACCAACTTTATCCTGTGATGTCTGAGGAGTGATAACAAGTAACGGGGTGTTATTTTCAAATGAGGAAGCAACACCGGTGATCATATTTGTTGCACCTGGGCCGGTAGTGGAGCAGCAGACACCTAGTTTCCCGGTATTTCTTGCATAGGCGTCGGCCATAAAAACAGCCCCTGTTTCATGTCTAGCGGTGATAGCTTTTATGCCGCCACGTTTCTCACTTTTAGCTAAGGCATTGTAGAGTGGTTCGATAGCACCACCTGGAATGCCGAAAACATATTCAACACCAATTTTTTCTAAATAATCGAGGAGAAGCTCGCATGTGGCGATTTCATTTTGCGGGACTGCTTGTGTTAGGGTTAAACTCATCCGGTTCTCCATTGGATTTTTAAATACCTAATAATCAATAAGTTAGTAGATTAACTTAAATTATTATATTAAGTTAATAAAATTAGTATAATTGTCCCTGTTTGTAAAGCCTTAATTTTGGGAGAAGAGAAAAACTTATGCTCTGAAAAATCATATTCTTAATGAGCCTAGCCAATGGGCAATAATTAAATAATGTGCTATTTGATTGGTGCTGGGGGAAGGTGTTGAAGCACGTCAACATCGTCTTGGTGATGGTATTGACGTACTTCTATAAACAACCTTAACTATTACAACTTAACGGTTAGGGATATGCAATGCTCTCTTATCAACAGCGAGGGCAGCTTCATGCAGAGCCTCAGAAAGTGTTGGATGGGCATGAATGGTTAATGCGAGATCTTCAGTGCTAGCAGAGTACTCTAGCGCCAATACTGCTTCAGCGATAAGCTCAGAAGCTTGTGCGCCGATAATGTGCACACCTAGAATTTGATCTGTTTCTTCATCAGAGATGATTTTGACCATACCCGTGGTATCGCCTAGGGCTTGAGCACGACCACTCGCTGCAAAAGGGAACGTGCCTATTTTTACTTTTATACCTGCAGATTTAAGGTGTTGTTCGGTTTGCCCAACCCAGGCAATTTCAGGACCAGTGTAGATAACATTTGGAATAACATCGTAGTTTATTTCAGGTTCTTCACCGTAAATGACTTCAGCGACGGCAACGCCTTCTTCAGAAGCTTTATGAGCAAGCATCGGCCCACGAATCAAATCACCAATCGCATAAACACAAGGTTGACTTGTTTGCCAGATCTCATCAACTTCAATAAAACCGCGTTCATCAAGTTCAATTGGAGACTCTGGAGCAAATAAATTATCTGTGTTGGGCCTGCGACCAACCGATACGATCAATTTGTCCAGTTCTATGGTATGTTCGCCTGAAGCATCTTCATAATTGACAGTTACTTTTTTAGCTTTTGTGGTCGCCTTGGTAACGCGAGCACCCATTTTGATATCAAGTCCTTGTTTCTTAAATTGCCGTTTGGCTTCTGCTGCTATTTTTGTATCTACTGCCGGTAAAAATTCATCTTGGGCTTCAAGTAACACAACATCCGACCCTAAGCGGTTCCATACGCTGCCTAATTCTAGGCCAATGACACCGGCCCCAATTACGCCTAATTTTTTAGGTGTTTTATCAAAATTCAGTGCGCCAGTGGAGTCGACAATATTTATGTTGTCGACAGGGGCAGAGGGGATATCGATAGGGCGTGAGCCGGTTGCTAAGATAATGCTGTCTGCTGAAATAACAGAAACATCATCAGTGTTGCTAGTGATTTCGACTTGCTTCCCAGCCAGTAATTTTCCGCGACCATGAAAGCTGGTGACTTTATTAGCCTTAAAGAGACCACTGATGCCACCGGTAAGACGACTTACGATATCGTCTTTGTTTTTGATCATTGTGGGCACGTCAATCTTCAGCCCAGTTACTTTGATGCCATGCTCATCTAAGCCGTGGTTTAACTGTTCATAATGATGTGAGGACTCAAGTAGAGCTTTAGACGGTATGCAACCGACATTTAGGCAGGTGCCACCAAGTGATGCTTTATTGTTTTTATCAGTAAACTCATCAACGCAGGCTGTTTTTAGGCCAAGTTGAGCGCAACGAATAGCGGCGACATAACCACCCGGTCCACCGCCGATGACAACAACGTCAAATTTATTATCTAAACTCATGGGATGCTCCCTATTAAACGTTTAACAGTAATCTTGCGGGGTCTTCTAAGAAGTCTTTTATAGTGACTAAAAAGGACACTGCTTCTTTACCATCGATAATTCGATGATCATAAGATAAGGCTAGATACATCATAGGACGTATAACCATTTCACCGTTTTCTACCATCACTCGTTGGTTAATGGCATGCATGCCCAAAATAGCACTTTGTGGTGGGTTCAAAATAGGAGTCGACATCATTGATCCAAATACACCACCATTAGTGATTGTAAATGTACCGCCGGTTAGATCATCGATGCCTAATTTTCCATCACGGGCTTTGATACCAAATTCAGCAATACCGCTTTCAATGGCGGCAAAATTTTTCAGGTCTGCATCTCTCAGTACCGGCACTACTAAGCCGCGAGGTGATGAAACGGCAATGCCGATATCATAATAACCATGGTAAATAATATCTTGTTCATCAACAGAGGCGTTGACTGATGGGAAAAGCTTAAGTGACTCAACGGCTGCTTTAACAAAAAATGACATAAAGCCTAATTTTGTATCATGAACTTTCGAGAATTGATCTTTATATTTACTGCGAATGTCCATAATAGGCTGCATGTTTACTTCGTTAAACGTTGTTAACATGGCCGTGTTTTGCTGTGCTTGAATTAAGCGCTCTGCAATTTTTGCTCGAAGGCGTGTCATCGGCACACGTTGTTCTGCACGCTCACTTGTTGGTAAAGTTGGCATTGGTGTTGCCTTAGCCGCTTTGCTCGGTGCCGAATTGCTCATGGTTGCTGAAGCTGTTGTGACGCCATTACTAGACTGTTGCTTGATATGGTTTAGCACATCGGTTTTGGTGATTCTGCCGCCTTTACCTGAGGCTGCAATTTGTTGGGGGTCTAATCCATGCTCAGCAACGAGTTTTCTAACAGCAGGACTAAGTGCTTCAGTTGAACCTGAATTTTTTTCAGCAGGTAAAGTTGTTGTTGCTGGTTCTGATTTTGCCGGTGTTGCTTTTGGGCTTGGGGTTTCTGGTTTGGCGCTACCAGCTTCTATGCGAGCCAGCAATTGGCCACTTAATACAGTAGAACCTTCTGGCTCAATGATTTCTGCTAACACACCATCTGACAGTGCAGGGACTTCTAAAACTACTTTATCTGTTTCGAGGTCAACTAGATTTTCATCTTTTAAAACGGTGTCACCGGCTTGTTTATGCCAAGTTACTAAAGTGGCATCGGCAACGGATTCTGGAAGGCTAGGTACTACGACTTCAATGCTCATGTTTATTCCTTTTTTTTAAAGTCTATTTTTTAATAAAGTGCTGTATGGATTAATTTTTGTTGCTGTTCAACATGTAGGCTAAATTGACCAACGGCTGGTGATGCTGACATAGGCCGACCTGCATATTTAAGTTCTAGCTTCTCGCTGAGTAAATCAAAAAACCGATGTCTAATTTGGTACCAGGCACCTTGATTTTTGGGCTCTTCTTGACACCAAACGAGTTGTTTTAATTGAGGGTATTGCTCAAACGACTCATGTAGCTCATCGATAGGGAATGGGTAAAGCTGTTCGGCTCTGAAAATAGCAACGTTTTCAAGGCCATCGCTTCTGCGCTGTTCGAGTAAATCATAATAGACTTTTCCAGAGCAGACGATGAGTCTTGTGACTTTATCAGGATCAATATCATCCACTTCTTGAATCAGTGGGTGAAACTTGCCTTCAGTGAGCTCTTCTAAGGTAGATGTTGCTAGTTTGTGGCGCAGTAAACTCTTAGGGCTCATTATAATCAGTGGTTTACGGAAGTAACTCAATGTTTGGCGGCGTAATAAATGAAAGATCTGTGCTGGTGTCGATGGAACACAAACTTGCATATTATGTTCGGCGCATAATTGTAGGTAACGCTCTAAACGGGCTGATGAATGTTCAGGACCTTGGCCCTCGTAACCATGAGGTAATAACATAACAAGACCACAGATACGTCCCCATTTTGTTTCACCTGAGCTTATAAATTGATCCATCAGCACTTGTGCACCATTGGCGAAATCACCGAATTGTGCTTCCCATATAACTAGATCATCGGGTTCTGTTGTGGAGTAGCCATACTCGAAACCTAGAACCGCTTCTTCAGATAGAAAAGAATCATAGAGAGAGAATCTACCTTGTTCTAGAAACATATGTCTTAGCGAGGTATAGGTCTCACCATTTTGTGTATTATGCAAAACGGCATGGCGGTGGAAAAATGTTCCGCGGCCTACGTCCTGCCCCGTCATTCTAATATTTCTACCTTTACTTAGTAATGTCCCATAGGCCATGTTTTCAGCATAACCCCAGTCGATAGGTAAGGCGCCAACAGACATTTTTTTTCTGCTTTCTAGTACTTTTTCCACTCGGTTTTGAAGTGAAAATTCCGGTGGTAAGGTAAGCATGAGGTCGGAGATCTCATGAAACTCTTTGGCAGGTACCGTGGTGTCGCAAGGGTCATCCCACTTGCTTGATAAAAAGGCATTCCATTTGGCAACAAACGGGTTAACTTTATGTTCTAAAATTGGCCGTGAGACAATTTCACCTTTTTCTAGAGAAGAACGATACTCCGACTCTAAGTTTTTCGGCACGTCGGCAGATAATGAGCCTTCATTAACAACACGATCGGCGTAAATTTTACGCGTAGTCGGTAGCTCACGAATAGTTTTATACATCAATGGTTGAGTCACAGCCGGTTCATCCGCTTCATTGTGGCCACGTCGGCGATAACAAACCATGTCTAAAACAATGTCTTGTCTAAACTCATGACGGAAATCAACGGCCAGCTGAGCTGCAAACAAAACGGCTTCTGGGTCATCTGCATTAACATGCAGAATAGGGGTTTCCAGCATTTTAGCCACATCGGTAGCATACAATGTTGATCGTGTATCAGCAGGGTTACTGGTGGTAAAGCCGATTTGATTATTGATAACAATGTGAATCGTGCCGCCTGTACCATAGGCACGGGTACGAGACATTTGCAACGTTTCCATGATCACGCCTTGACCAGAAAAAGCGGAATCACCGTGTATTTGAATAGCAACAACTTCATCTTCGCCTGTTTCACCGCGTCGATCTTGTCTTGCACGTACTGAGCCTTCAATAACTGGGTTGATAATTTCTAAATGAGAAGGGTTGAAAGCCAAGGCAAGGTGCATTTCCCCTCCTGGCGTATTAATGTCCGAGGAGAAGCCCATGTGATACTTTACGTCGCCAGAGCCGTCTTTGGCTGGAGAGGCAGAACGCTTGCCTTCAAACTCTTCAAAAAGAATGGATGGCTTTTTACCGAAAATATTGACGAGAACATTCAACCGGCCACGGTGAGCCATGCCTATAACGGTTTCTTTGACGCCATGCTCACCTAGCCGTTGAAGCATTTCATCAAGCATCGGAATTAAGCTTTCCCCACCTTCTAGTGAGAAACGTTTTTGCCCAACATAGGTTCTGTGCAGGTGGTTTTCAATGCCTTCAGCGGCGGTCAGTAGCTTTAGTAGCCATTTTTTCTGATCGGCCTCAAGGTTTAGGCGAGCGCGTGGGCCTTCCATACGGCGTCTTACCCAAGAGCGCATTTCAGTGTCGCTAATGTGCATGTATTCAACACCAATACTGTTGCAATAGGTTTCTTTGAGTATTGGCAGAATATCTTTCAGTGCTAATTGTTCAGGCGTGTTGTGTAAGGTACCTGTGTCAAACTGCGTATTAAGGTCAAGCTCACTTAACCCATGAAAAGCGATATCTAATTCAGCAATTAGTTGTGATTTTGGTGGTGTTAGTGGGTTTACATTAGCTTGTTTATGACCATTAATTCGATATGAATTCATCAGTCTTGAAACAGCAGCTTGTTTGGCTAATTGCTCTGAAGAAAGGCCGCCTTGAATGACACGAACTCCGGTGGGAGCCTTGGCGAGGTTAGAAAAGTGTTTTTTAATAGATGAATGGGGGATATCAACTGTTTCAGCATTCGATCGTATGGAATGAAACTTTTCTCGCCATTGCTCATCAACTGATTCTGGGTCATTGAGGTATTGCTCATATAGGTCTTCAACAAAGTTTGCATTAGCACCATTTAGGGCGGAAGTGCTTTTAAATAACTGCATTAAATTGTTCATTAAAATATTCCGTCTGTCTAAATTTATGTAGGGGTTTGTAAGTGTAATCGAGTTTTAAGAAAAGATAAGGGTTTAAATTACTCATTTTGTTAATGCTTAATATTTAGCACTATAGTGGTGCCCCGAGCAGGATTCGAACCTGCGACTTCACCCTTAGGAGGGGTGCGCTCTATCCAGCTGAGCTACCGAGGCCATATTAAAGAATTGTCAAATGTATTTTAAAAATGGAACCCTGATTAATTCGCGTCAAATAATATCACTATTGGGCTTTTTAGGGATAGCGCAAAACGCTTATTTTTATAGCTTTGTGAACTTGAGGGAGACTATTTTTTTGCGCGTTCGCGTTCACATGCTGTAATAAATTTATGGATCTCTCTTTTTTCTTGGCTGGCCAAGTTAAGGAATTCGCAGCCGACGCGTGTAAAGCCTTCTAACGGAGACTTTTTTACAGAGCAAACGGTTAAATCTAACTGAATAGTACTACCGTCTTTAAGGGTCATGCTGGCAGGCGTTAGAATAGAGCCTTTTTTCACATAAGAGTTTGAATAAACCGCAATGCAAATACCGCCGAAGCTAACATCGTAAACATAGCCTGAAATAAGGTTTTCAGAAAACTGAATGGCAGCGGTAAATTTATACTTTTCGATATTCTCAATGGGTACTCTGAAGAAGGATCTTTTTTGGGGGTGATATATTTTTTCGGGCATCGCCATCAGGTAGCTGCCATCGTGCAATGTGCCGGTAATAGTTGAGCTAAAATTAAAAGGAACGGCGTGATGCTTGGCGTTAACTTGTATAACCGTGCCGGGTAGCATTTTAAGATGAGCGGCTCGGTTATTTAATTGATCGAGTATTAATTCGTTTGTTGATACGTCGAGTAATCTACTGGTGCACTCTAATTGATTATCGAATACCAGCGAAACTTGTACATGCGACTCCATTAGAATTTGCAACATGTGTTTAATGCGAGAGGGCCGAACGATAAAATTTGGGTTAGGGTTGGGTGTTTGTTCCTCTTCTTCTGAGCGCAATAATGACTTTAGACTGGATATAAAGTTCACGTGTAATTAAGCAATGGAGATGTTTCTTGATACTTTACTGTTAGCGGCATGCCCGTCTGCCCCGTATGTAGAAGTGGTTGTGCTCGCTTGTCCACGTAAAACATCCAGTGAGCGTTGGGTGTGTCGACGATTAAGCTCAATAATGGAGCCGTTTATTTGATTCAGTTCTTTATTGTCTTCCGCTAAAGCTTGAATGTTGGACCAGGCTTTTTCTAGTAATGTCTTGATACCTCCAGGCGCTAAGCTGGAAAGGGCGTCTGAAAAACCGTAAAGACCTTTGTTGATATTCATGTTTCTTAAAAAAATATGCGTGGTTTTGGTATGGTTTTCTAGGTGGGTAACTAAGGCTTTTTTTTCGTCAGAAAGTTCCAATAATTGCTGACTGTCTTTCAGCTTCAAAACGGCTTGTTCTTTTTTTAAGGTGCTGTTTAATTGACCTGAGATGTGCTCAAGCTGTTGTATTAGTTCAATGAGTTGATCAGATGATTTTTTTGTCATGATGATTTCTTTTTAAGGTGAAGCGCTGTTTCACTTTTAATAATTCGATCAGCTATTTTTTCATTATCGATGTTGTACTGACCCTCTTCAATGGATTGGCTAATGGCCTCTACACGACCGGTATCAATAACAGGAATGTCTTGAAGAGACTGTTCAATTTGTTGGAGTTTGGATGCGTTTTCAGTTAAATCAATACTATCACTATCAGCTATTTTAGTAGCGTTTTTGGCGCTACTTTTGGTGTTTTTCTTAGTGTTATTTGCTTTGTTAACAGGGCTCTGAGCTGATTTATGGCCGGTTTTTTTGATATTAATAGACATGATAACTCCTGTGGCTAGGCATCACTGTATCGGCGATTTGTAAGGAAACTTGATGGTTAATAGACGCTCTCATATGCTTACTCTAACAGTTTGCGAATCAGAAATAATTCCTTGGATGATTTTTTTGGTTTTAATGTTTTTCACTTTGATTTTGTCATTTTTGCCTCCGGCCATCAATGCAATGCCTTTCATGCTGATTTGGAAGCCTTTGTTTTTTGCAATGATTGTGATGTTGTCACCTTTTTTAATAAGGGTTGGGGTTGACAAAATATTGACACTGACAAGATCGCCTCGGCGAACTCGCCTTTTTAAGACATGGTTTATCGCATGTTTTGACTCTGATAAGTAAGCGGATCGATGTCCTGTCAGTTCAATTTTTTTTAATGTAATGTCAGATTCTTTAAGAAGGTGCCCTTTGTTGAACGGCTGGTTAAAAACCAAAGCATGGCTGAAAAGTTGAACCTGTGCCGTCATAAATATTCGCCAAGGAGTCTGCGATATGCATTCAATTTTTAATGTATTTTTTCCTGGTTTTACAGGCGCTTGGGTGAGGCTTATGTCAATCTCTGAAGAACATTTTTTGAGTTTGAGCCGTGAGTCTATGTTTTGAACGGTAATATTGTGTTCTAAATGTTGCTTAGCCAGTCTGTCGGTTAAATAGGTATGTGCATTGTCCAGAATATTTTGATGATCTTCAAACGGTTGCTCTGTTGCAAAGAGCAGCGGAGAAAACAGCAGTAATAAAGTGATTAGTGTTAACAATGATTTCATAAACGTTATGTGCAATATCGTGACGATGTATAGGTTAGAAATATATATGCATTAAATATGCCGTAATAAAGACATTTGTAAATGGAATCGGAGATGATAATAACGAACCGTTTAGATAGTTCTATATAAGGTAATGCAGAGGAAGGGGTGCTTGGTACAAGCTTACCCCGTTATTAAAAGTATGTAATTTTGTCCCCAATGCTTTCCGCTTTGCCGCTTTTTTGCCGTTCTTGCCGCTATTTACCCACCCTTTTATTTTTGTAACCTATTGATTTAATTAGATTAAAAAAATGGCATGGTTTCTGCTTTATTGTTTTCAACGAAACAGGAGTGACAGATGGCAACAACGATTGACTCATTATTTGGTGTACACGAACAAGCGCTTATTTATCGTTCTAAACGCGCTGAAGTATTAGCCTCTAATATGGCTAATGCCGATACGCCAGGCTATAAAGCAAGAGACTTTGATTTTAAGTCAGTTTTAAACAGGCTCAACACAGCGGCAGGTCATGTGAAACAAACACATCATCAGCATATTGGGTTTGATAAAACACCAGCGACGGTTGCTCTTGCTTATCGTACACCGTTAAGCGCTTCGCTAGACGGTAACACGGTGGATGCACAGGTTGAGCAAGCAAAGTATGCGCAAAATGCAATGGACTATCAAACGTCTCTGCGTTTTGTGAACGGCAAAATTTCCAGTTACCTTTCAGCGCTAAGGGGTGAATAAGCATGTCTTTATATAATATTTTTGATGTGGCAGGTAGCGGAATGAGCGCACAAACAACCCGCTTAAATTTGGTGGCCAGCAATATGGCGAATGCTGAAACGGTAAGCAGCAGTACCGGTGAGACATATCGTGCGCGCCAGCCAATTTTTGCTGAAGTGCTAGACGGAGCAATGGCTAACCAACAATCGGCCGCAAAAAAAGTTCGCGTATTGGGCGTGGTCGAAAGCCAGTCGCCTCTTCGCAGCGAATATGCGCCGCAACACCCAATGGCGAATCAAGACGGATATATTTTTAAGCCAAACGTTAATGTGGTTGAAGAAATGGCCAACATGATGTCTGCAAGTCAAAGCTACAAAAATAATGTTGAAGTGCTAAATACGGCAAAGCAACTTTTACAACAAACATTAAAAATTGGTCAGTAACGGAGAATAACCATGTCAGAAGTCGATTTTAATACGCTACAAAGTTTAGGCCTTGCTCAACAAAGTACGGCGACAAATACCAGTAAATCAAACAGTGATCTAGGGCAGGGCGATTTCCTCAAACTGATGGTTACACAGCTAAATAACCAAGACCCCATGAAGCCAATGGAAAGTGGTGATTTCTTAGGTCAAATAGCACAATTTAGTACAGTCACTGGCATTGATGGATTGAATACCTCTTTCTCAGAATTTGCGTCATCTGTATCAAATGACCAAGCTCTACAGGCAGCTAATTTAGTGGGAAGAAGGGTTAATGTTCCGCTACAGGCAGGTGTCTTAACAGCGGGGGGCTCAATTGATGGAGAGCTGACGTTACCGACCAGTTCACCAGACGTTTCAATCAATATTACTGACCAAGCAGGGCAGATAGTGCAGACCATTCCACTAGGAACACAATCTGCAGGCCCTGTTGCTTTCTCATGGGATGGCAAACGTTCAGATGGAACGGTGGCGTCTCCGGGGCTTTATAACGTTGATGCTAAAGCGCGTATCGACGGTCAAAATTTTGAATTGGATACACAAATTTCGGCAGATGTTGACAGCGTTACCTTGGGCGGCCTAGGTAAACCATTGCAACTGAACCTGTCGGGTCTAGGCAGTGTGCCATTTAGCAATGTTTCAAGAATATTTTAAACACGTTTAGGAGAATACTATGTCATTTCGTACTTCATTAAGTGGGCTTGATGCCTCAGCAACTGATTTATCGGTGATTGGTAACAATATTGCCAATGCCTCTACAAATGGTTTTAAAGAGTCCCGTACAGAGTTTGCCGATGTGTTTGCTACCTCTTTTACAGGTGTGTCTGGTAATACACCGGGTAGTGGTGTTCGTGTTGCCAGTGTGTCGCAGCAGTTTGGCCAAGGTAATGTTGAATTTACCTCCAGTAGTTTAGATCTAGCGATCAACGGTGATGGGTTTTTTGTTCTAAGCGATAATGGAACTAATGTTTATACTCGGGCAGGGGCTTATTCAACCGATAAGGATGGTTTTGTTGTTGATAGTTCTGGGCGACAGTTACAAACATTCCCATCAAATGGTAATGGCACATTTAATACAGGTAACCTTGCCTCGCTGCAATTAAGTACCGGAGACTCTGCGCCGTCGGCAACAACCAGTGTTGAACCTACATTAAACCTGGATTCTCAACAAACTGTTCCATCAACGTATACGACTTTCCCGATTGATCCAACAGAATTTAGTGCAACAGATGCGGATAGTTACAACCATTCAACATCAACAACGGTTTTTGACTCATTAGGCAATGATTTTCCTGCCACGATGTATTACGTTGCAAGTGACCCCAGTAGTAATGAATGGCAAGTGCATACGTATGTAGATGGTAACCCATTAACATTAAATGCGGGAGCCGATGACTTTTTGACGATGACCTTTGATAGCCTTGGTTCATTTCAAAGTATTGCTGAGGCGGCAACGCCTAGTAGTGGCAATGTTGCCTTTGATGCATTGCCAATGAGTAATGGGGCTGCAAACTTAGCGTTAAACTTTGATTACTCGGATACTACCCAATATGGCGGCGATTTTGCTGTTAACTCACTGAGTCAAGATGGATTTGCATCTGGTCGTCTAAGCGGCATCAGTGTTGATGAGGCAGGTATTGTTTCTGCAACGTTCACCAATGGTCAATCCACAGAGTTAGGTCAGGTAGCGTTGGCAACCTTTCCCAATTCACATGGTTTGCGTCAACTAGGCGATACGTCTTGGGCCGATACATTTGCTGCTGGAGACCGAGTGATTGGTTCTGCTGGTACGGCAGGCTTTGGCTCACTTCAGTCTGGTGCGCTTGAAGCCTCTAATGTTGATATTGCAACGGAGTTGGTGAGTTTGATTACTGCTCAGCGTAACTTCCAAGCGAATGCTCAAGCGATTTCAACTGAGAATGAAATCCAAACAGCCATTATTAATATTCGATAATCACTGATTCAAGAAGAGAGAAATTAAATGGACAGTAGCCTTTATGTAGCAATGAGCGGTGCCAAGCAAGCAATGTTGGCGCAAGCGGTGAATTCACATAATTTATCGAATGCGAATACCACGGGCTTTAAAGCCGATTTGTCTCAATTTAGAAGCATGCCAGTATATGGCGCAGGGCTTCCGTCGAATGTTTATGCGATGGCTGAGCGCCCTGGAATAGACTTTGACCACGGCACCATACAGTCAACAGGCCGAGACTTAGATGTCTCTATTAATGGTGATGGCTGGTTAGCTGTTCAGGCAGAAGATGGCACCGAAGCCTATACCCGTGCGGGCGATTTGAGAATTACACCCAATGGGGTGCTAACAACCGGTACAGGCTTAGCAGTGATGGGTGGCGGTGGTCCTGTGGCGATACCAGAGGCTGACAAGGTGGAAATTGGTAGCGATGGCACGGTTAGTATTATTCCACTGGGTGATAGTGCGGCAACATTATCAACCATCGATAGAATTAAATTGGTGAACCCTGAGCTAGCAGATGTTGAAAAAGGTAAGGATGGTTTATTCCGATTAAAAAGCGGACTAGATGCTCAACCCAGTGCCGAAGTGCGTTTGGTATCAGGATCTGTAGAAGGTAGTAATGTGAGTGTTGTCAACGCGATGGTCAGCATGATTGAGCTGGCTCGAAATTTTGAGTTACAGGTCAAAATGATGAAAACAGTCAGTGAAAACGAAGCAGCAAGCGCTCAATTGATGCGCGTCAGTTAGGAGAGTTAAATGTCAACGCAAGCAATGTGGATTAGTAAAACGGGACTAGAAGCGCAACAAACGCGGATGTCGGTTATTTCAAACAACCTAGCCAACGTTAATACAACCGGTTACAAAAAGTCGAGAGCGGTGTTTGAAGACTTGTTGTATCAAAATGTACGACAAGTTGGAGCGCAATCGTCACAAGATAACATCTTGCCGACGGGGTTGCAGATTGGTACAGGGGTTCGTACGGTTGCTACTGAAAAAACGCATACCCAAGGGACTATTCAGCAAACAGGAAACTCGCTTGATATTGCGGTAAATGGCCGTGGTTTTTTCCAGATTTTAAGACCTGATGGCAGTATTACCTATACACGTGATGGCAGCTTTAAACTGGATGGCGATGGCCAAATGGTAACATCAGGCGGTTACCCATTAGAGCCCTCTATTTCCATTCCAGAAGATGCCTTAAGTGTTACTGTCGGTGTGGATGGCACGGTGTCAGTTTTACAAGCCGGTAATTCTACGCCAAGTCAGGTAGGCAATATTACACTGGCCGACTTTATTAACCCAACAGGTCTAGACCCCATTGGTGAAAATCAGTTTAGGGAGTCTTTGTCCAGTGGTAGCCCAACGGTAACGACACCGGGCGAAACAGGCGTGGGTCTGTTATCAGGTGGTTCATTAGAAACCTCTAACGTGAACGTTGTAGAAGAGTTGGTCAGCATGATCGAAACTCAACGTGCGTATGAAATGAACTCAAAGGCCATCTCAAATTCAGATCAAATGCTACAACGTTTAATGCAGGATTTATAAACAAGGAATCATGATAATGAAAACCCTTAAACTCTTTGTCTTAGTGTTCATGCTATCCGGTTGCGCGATGATGGATAATATGAGTAAACCTCGCCACGATCCGGAGTATGTGCCTGCTAAGCCGACCTCTTATCAAGTGCCACAAAGCAATAATGGTTCTATCTATCAAGCGGGTTATGAGGTGAGTTTATTTGAAGATATAAGAGCCAGAAGAATCGGTGATATTTTAACGATTAATTTGGTTGAAAAAACCAATGCAAAGAAACAAGCCGATACTGATATCAAAAAAGATAACAGTACTTCAATTTCTACGCCTACCATTTTGGGTATGAGTGACCCCTCTAAATTTGGTTTGAATCTTGATAGCAGTTTGGCTTCAGCGAGTGACTTTGCAGGTGAGACTGAAAGCACACAAAATAATAGCCTCAGCGGTAGCATTACCGTTAGCGTGATAGATGTCTTACCGAATGGCTATTTAAAAATTCGTGGTGAAAAGCGTGTTCGTTTAAATCAGGGTAATGAGTATATTCGCTTATCGGGCATTATTCGTCCAACCGATATTAACCCCGATAATAGTGTGGAATCTACAAGAATTGCCGATGCCACTATCATGTATACAGGTGAAGGTGCACTGGCAGATGCTAATAAAATTGGTTGGTTAGCACGTTTCTTTATCAGTGCGGTGTTCCCGTTTTAGGAGAAGGTGATGAGATATTTTAAAATAGTATTGGTTTTGTTAGCAATGAGCATCACAAACGCTAATGCCGAGCGAATTAAAGACCTAGCCTCTATTACAGGTGTTCGCTCAAACCAATTAGTGGGGTATGGTGTGGTGGTTGGTTTAAATGGAACCGGCGACAAGGTGAAATCGGGGGATTTTACTTCCCAGAGTTTGCGCAGTATGTTGAGTCAAATGGGCGTTAAAATCCCATCAAATGTGCAAATAAAATCTAAAAATGTTGCAGCCGTTATTATTCACGCTTCATTACCTGCTTTTGCAACACCAGGGCAAATGATTGACGTGACCGTTAATGCGATTGGCGAGGCAAAAAGTTTACGCGGCGGTAGCTTATTAATGTCTCCTTTAAAAGGTGCTGACGGCAAAGTATATGCGATAGCGCAAGGTAATCTAGTTGTGGGTGGTTTGAGTGCATCGGGTAATGATGGTTCTAAAATAAGTGTGAACATACCCACCGTAGGTAATATCCCTAATGGTGCATCAGTAGAGCGATCTGTTTATAGCCCCTTTAATGATGGTAATTCCTTAACGTTAAACCTGCATACCTTTGACTTTACAACCGCTAATCGCTTAGCAATGTCGATAAACCAAGCTATTGGTCCGCAAACATCACATTCAATAAACGGTGGCAGCGTTAAAGTGAATATGCCGCGTGACCCAGCTCAACGGGTTGCTTTTATGTCATTGCTTGAAAATTTAGAAGTGCAGCCGGCGCAATCAGCAGCGCGTATTATTATTAACTCAAGAACGGGTACGGTTGTCATAAACAATCAAGTCAAAGTACGTCCAGCGGCGGTCTCTCACGGTAATTTAACAGTGACCATTAACGAGAATTTAAATGTTAGCCAGCCAGGCGGGTTTTCGGATGGGCAAACAGTTGTCACGCCACAAACAGATATAACCGTTACCGAAGAAGATAAACGCATGTTTGTTTTTGATCCTGGTGTATCGCTAGATGAAATTGTGCGGGCTGTTAACCAAGTGGGTGCGGGTCCAAGTGACTTGGTGGCGATCTTAGAGGCGCTAAAAGGCGCAGGCGCATTAACTGCAGAGCTGATTGTTATCTAATGAATATAAGCGGCTCACAAGCAGATGTTTATGCAGACTTTAATGGCTTAGCGCAATTAAAAGCTAAGGCCACTGGCGGGCAGGGTGAAAAACAAGAAGCCCTAGAGCAAGTGGCGCGTCAATTTGAGACCGTGTTTTTAAAAATGATGCTTAAAAGCATGCGAGATACGGTGCCTGATTCCGAGTTAATTGATGGTGAAAAAACAAAGTTTTATGAATCGATGTATGACGATCAAATTTCTCTAGATTTATCCAAACGGGGGCATTTGGGGTTGGCGGAGATGATTGTTCAGCAAATGGGTGGCCAAGTAAAAAGCGAAAATACAGTGGCGGCACAGGGGTTGTCTGATTATCGAGAAGCCTCGGTACGAAGAATTCAAGGGGCCTTACAAGAAGTGAAAACGGCTGAGCCTTCAAGTAACGTAACAGCCATTAACTCACCAGAAGATTTTCTTCATAAAATGTGGCCGCAGGCACAACAAGCAGCGCAAGAGCTAGGTGTGGATGCCAAAGTATTATTAGCCCAATCTGCCCTAGAAACCGGCTGGGGTAAACACATTATGCGAAATAAAATAGGCCAAAGTAGTCATAATTTATTCGGTATAAAAGCCTCGCATGGCTGGGAAGGCAAAACTGTTTCAGTACAAACGGTTGAGTACGAAAATGGTATTGCAGAAAAACGTCAAGCAACTTTCCGAGCATACGATAGTTACCAAGAGAGCTTTAACGATTATGTGCAGTTCTTGCAACAAAACCCACGTTATCAGCAGGCATTAACTCAAGTAGATTCAAACGAAGGGTTTGTAAAAGGCCTACAAAAAGCAGGGTATGCAACCGATCCTGCGTATGCCCAAAAAATACTATCGATCCTTAATCGTGCGCAGCTTAGTGGTCTTACCGTTCCAGCTTCAGGTTTTGCCAGTTAGGCCGATACGTTAACAATGGAAGACATAATATGACATATCAACATTTAAAAAGAGCAGCCCTATGAGTGACTTATTACTCAATGGCTTGTCTGGTTTAACTGCCTTTAGAAGTGTGCTTGACACGACCAGTCATAATATTGCCAATGCTTCAACAGAAGGTTATAGTCGTCAACGGGTCGAGTTAGATGCTAATAATCCACAACTGGCTGGTGCTGGGTATATTGGTTCGGGTGTTAGTGCGACTAATGTTAGTAGGCTTTATGATGCTTTTTTAAGCACACAATATAGAAGCAGTAGTACTGCTGTGTCTGAATTAGAGACTTATTTAAACTTTGCTAACCAAATTGATGGTGTGTTGGCGGATGAAAATATTGGGTTAAGTACGGCCTTACAAGATTTTTTCAATGCGGTTCAAGCTGTTGCAGATGATCCAACATCTATTCCAGCACGCCAAGTGCTATTAACTGAAGGCGAGGTGTTGGAAAACCGTTTTGCTACATTAGACCGATTGTTTGATGGTGTTAGCACGCAAGTTAACGGTTCGTTACAGGGAAATATAGACGAGGTAAATAGCCTATCTGAAAATATTGCTCTGATTAATGACAGGATCGCCAGCGCATTAGGTGGTTCTGATGGTAACTTGCCGAATGATTTATTGGATCAACGAGATAAATTAATTGATGATTTGTCTCAGTTAGTGAATGTAAAAACCAATGAGCAAGAAAATGGTGCGGTCAATGTTTTTATTGGTAATGGGCAAACCTTAGTCTTAGGTAATACGAACAATACACTGGCTTTGCAGCCGTCTACATTAGACCCTACTAGAGTTGATGTTATTTTTCAGCAGGGCGGCGCTGATACAGCTATTACCCAGTTTATGACAGGGGGTGAAATAGGGGGAGCCTTACGTTTTAAAGATGAGGTGTTAGATGAAGCGGTTCATGCCTTAGGTGAAATAGCTATCGGTCTGTCATTCTCAGTAAATAATCAACATGCCAATGGTATCGACCTAGAGGGCGAACAGGGGCTAAACTTTTTTAGTACAGCAAATATTACCCATGTTAAGGCCGATGCCAACGCAGGCTCATTGGCTGTCAGTGTTTCCGATCCATCACAAATAATTAATAGCGATTATCGTGTTACAACGGATGGGACGGCGCTACCAAATACAGCCTATAACATTACACGGTTATCTGATAATACCTCTATCAGTGGTGTTATATCGTCTGGAGCATCGGTTGATTACGATGGGCTAACCTTCGATTTATCATCGGCAAATGTTAATAATGAGTATAGAGTGATCAGCCCAACACGTTATGCGGCTGAAAATTTCTCATTAGCGTTAACTGACCCTAAAGATATTGCTGTTGCGCTTCCGGTTGTCTCAGAGCAAACCGTCAGCAACTCTGGAACTGGCGGTTTAAGTAATGTGGCGGTGACTGGTTTATCAGCATCATCGTTACCGGCTGGTGTTGTTTTAACGTATGACAATACATTAAAACAATATACGGTTAGTAATGCTACGGGAGGGCCCTTGGCCTACGATGCAGCAACAAATAACGGCGATAGCTATACGGTTAATGTCGCTGGTTTTGGCGATATTAGCTTTACCCTAACCGGTCAGCCTGATGAGGGTGATACCTTCTCATTGGTTGATAATTCAGGTGGCACGGGTGATAACCGAAATGGGCATTTCCTTGCTGGGTTGCAAACGAATTTGAGTTTGTCCGGTGGTACCGCCTCATTTCAAGATGTTTACGGTCAAGTTATTGCCGATGTGGGTCGCCGGACACAGTCGGCTGAAGTTAATGCGGCTGCACAAAATGGTCTTTTGGCTCAAACCATCGCCTCCAAAGATGCTGTCAGTGGTGTTAATTTAGATGAGGAGGCGGCTAATTTAATTCGTTTTCAACAAGCGTATCAAGCCGCTAGTCAAGTTGTGTTAACGTCTCGTACAATTTTCGAAACGCTATTAGGAGCTTTCAGATAATGGTCGATAGAATTTCAACAAGCCTTGCTCAACAATTGGGTATTAATGCGATTATGTTTCAGCAGGCTCAAGTTAACCAAGCGCAGCAACAAATCTCATTAGGTAAACGGATACTTACACCATCTGATGACCCGTCGGGTGCAGCTCAGGTCCTCGACTTTAACCAATCCATCAGCCGAATCACGCAGTTTCAAACGAATATAAATTACGCAGAAAATCGTTTATCGTTGTCTGATACAACCTTGCAAAGTGTAACCAATAGTTTACACCGTGTCCGTGAATTAGCCGTGCAGGGGTACAACGATACAAATACGGCAGCTGACCGACAATCTATAGCAAACGAGATGTTTCAGCGTCTTGACGAAATGGTGGCGCTCGCCAATACCAAAGATGCTAATGGTGATTATCTGTATTCAGGTTTTAAAGGACAAACACAGGCGGTTACCGGTTCGGCTGCCACGGGTGTATTTAGTTTTCAAGGCGATCAAGGTCAGCGTTTGATACAGATTGGTGAAAACCGTACGGTGTCAGACAATAATTCAGGTGCAGAATTGTTTTTTAATCTGCAAGATAAAAATGGCAATGCAGAGGATGTGTTCACTACGTTATACAGTTTAGCGACGGATTTAGCGACCAATAGACCGGCGGTAGAAGAAACAGAGTTAACCTTTAATTCGGTGCCTTTAGATGCGCAGTCAATGACTATCAACGGTATTAATTATGAGTTTGATGATGGGACGGGGCCAGCGATTGCACCACCAAGCATAGCGGTGGATATTTCTGCTGCTGTAACGGGCGATGACGTAGCTGCTCTTTTAAATGCGGCAGTTGCCAGTAACGATTCAACAGTTGATCTCGATCAAACTAATAATACACTCCGTATCATTGCTAACACGCCAGGTGAAGGAGAGCTGGCAATTGATGTATCGCTTACAAGCGCTGCCAGTGCAACAAATGTTTCTATCCCTTTATATGATCACTTGGATCAGTTAGATACCGCGTTGAACCGTGTTTTAGATGTGCGTTCTCAAATTGGTGCAAGGCTAAATGCACTAGATAGCCAACAAGAAACCAATCAAGACTTCTTATTAAACCTTCAAAGCGCAAAGTCACAGGTTGAAGACCTTGATATGGCAGAAGCGATCAGTCGATTTAATCTTCAAATAGTGAGTTTGCAGGCAGCACAGCAGTCATTCGTTAAAGTGCAAAATTTATCATTATTTAATTTATTATAATTAAATAAACCCTAGGTCGACTCTATAAATGTGGTGTCAATATTTTTGACTCATAGAGTCGATGTTTGAGGCTTGGTGATGCCACTTAGTTGTAACCTACAAAAAACTTAAAATAAATCCTAAAGAATATTTTTATAGCGCCGATACCTTAAGCGGAGGCGGTGAATATCTAGTCATACTCAAAGATATATCCGTCATGTTTTAGAAAAAGTAAGCATTAGGCTTACATAGGAGCAATAAAATGCCTCAATTTATTAACAGTAATATTGCGTCTTTGACGGCGCAACGTAACTTAGATACATCACAAAGTTCGTTAAACACGTCGTTACAAAGACTTTCTTCCGGTTTACGTATTAACAGTGCTAAAGACGATGCGGCCGGCCTTGCCATTTCAGAGCGCTTTACCACACAAATTCGTGGTTTAAACCAAGCGTCTCGAAATGCAAACGATGCTATCTCTCTTTCTCAAACAGCTGAAGGCGCATTGGGTGAGATTGGTAACAACTTGCAACGTATTCGTGAGCTAGCGATTCAGTCTGCTAACTCAACAAACTCATCATCAGATAGAGCGGCGTTAAACTTAGAGGTGCAACAACGTTTAGCTGAGATTGATAGAGTCGCAGGACAAACATCATTTAACGGTCAAAAAATTCTTGATGGCACGTTTGGTAGCGCCCAGTTTCAAGTGGGTGCAAATGTAGGCGAAACGATCAGCTTAGACTTATCAACAAGTACACGTCTGGACTCTATTGGAGCGGTAGCAACAGCAACATCATCGACTAATCTAACTGATCTAATTGATGGTACTGCCGCAACCTTTACAACGGCTGCTGCTGGTCTTGTTGCCGATTACTCTACGGTACCGGCCACTGCGGGTTCAGATACAATCACATTTGCAAATGCTCCTGCGGCGGCAAATGATACGATCACTGTCGAAGGCGTAGTTTTTACATTCCAAGATGCAGGCTCTGGTAACGCTGATGTTTATACTGTTGTTGATGCTAATAATGTAACAATTGCTACTGATTTTGCAGCTGATTCGGTTGCAACAAATGCAGACTCCTTTGCCGCAGCGTTTGCTGCAGCAAAAGCAGATTCGTTAACTACATCTGCCCTATCTGGATTAACGACAGAGTCGGATAATACTGATACCGTTACATTGTCAGATGTAAATGAAGGTACAGCAGCAACAGTCGGACGTACTGTTAGCGCTTCATTTGCAACACCGGGCAACATTGCGATTGTGCAAGATGTAACTGGTTCAGATGCTGACACATCAGCAAATAGTAACTTTACTGTTACGGCACCAGGTGGAAGCTTGTTCACAGTAACACTGGATACAAACATAACGGATGCGGCTGATTTGTTGGCAGCCATAACTGGATCAACAGGTTATGCTAGCGCAGGTTTTACGGCAGAGAGTGATGGTACTAATATTACTTTTACCGATGAGGATGCTTCTACTGGTAACTTTGCATTGGCGGGTTCAGAGACGGTAACTGCAATCACAGACGGCGATGTAGCAGGGGTAGCTGGCACATCAGTGACAGTAGCAGGTGATTTTAGTATACAAATAGGTACTCAGACAGCTTTTACAGTTGCTGATAGTACATATACCACAGCACAAAGCCTAGTGGACGCTATTAATACAGCGTTAAATGGTGAGGGTTCTGCGGCGCTTAATACTGATGGTACCTTGAACGTTGTTTCTAACGAAAGCATCACCGTGACGGGAACTACTGGTCTGACAACATTGGGTCTAGCTTCATCAACAGATGTATCTGGAAGTTTATCGACAGCTGCTGTGGATACTGTGGCTAATTCAGAAACGACCATTCGTCAGGTTGATTCTGCATTAACGGCTGTGAGTTCTTTGCGTAGTACGTTTGGTGCGATTCAAAACCGTTTTGAATCTACTATTGCTAACCTAGCAACTACCTCAGAAAACTTAAGTGCAGCGCGCTCACGTATTCAAGATGCTGATTTTGCAGCAGAGACAGCAGCGTTGACTAGAGCGCAAATTCTGCAGCAAGCAGGTGTGTCAATTTTGTCTCAAGCTAACTCGTTACCACAAAACGTATTAGCCTTGTTGCAATAGGGCGTTAAGGGTAAATACTGGCTTTATGAAAATAGAGCCAGTATTAATCTAAACAGGAGGTAGTTATGGAAACATTAAATTTAGTTAGTTCGGCACCAAAGGCGGTAACGTCTAAGGCGTCTAATGTTACCGTATCAACTGATAGTGTTATTGCACAGAAGGTAAGTAATCAGTCAATGGGTGGTCAAGCTTTGCCGGAAGAGGTAAGCGGTAGCCAGTCATCAGCTGCACAAAAAATTGAAGAAACGGTGAGTGATTTGAATAGCTTTGTTCAAAACGTTCAACGATCTATACAATTTAGTGTGCATGATGATACTGGTCGTTCCGTTATAACGGTAACAGATAAGGAGTCGGGTGATGTTATCCGGACTTTTCCGTCTGAAGATGTGTTAGCAATGGCAGCGTATTTGGCTGAAAACAAGGCGCAATCAGAAGATGCGGCTCGTGGTTTGTTGGTAAACGAAAGTGCGTAGGAGGCAAGCTTTTTGCATAGTTATTTCAGTATTATGTAAATAAGGAAACCATTATGTCAATTTCATCAGCAGGTATCGGGTCTGGAATAGATGTTAATACATTGATCACTCAGTTGGTTGAAGCAGAGGGTGTCGATAAATCAAACAGGCTTGACTTTAATGAAGCTGAATATTTAGGTGATATTTCAGCGTTTGGTTCTTTGAAAAGTGCTTTATCTATTTTTCAAGGGGCTGTTCGAGACTTGCAAGATACAGCGGATTTTCAACTCAGGTCTGCTTTATCCAGTAATGATGAGGTTTTTACTGCGACGGCTGATGAAACAGCGGATGTCTCGCAATATGGCATTGAAGTTGTTCAGTTAGCACAAGCGCACAAGTTGATAACAACCAGTGGTTTTGCTGATACGGATACAATAGGAGACGGCACCCTAACATTTACCCAGGGTGCTGATTCTTTTTCTTTAACGATTGATGCAACAGATACCCTAACGGATATTAGAGATGCGATTAATGCTGCCAATGATAATACAGGTGTTTCAGCTTCTATTATTAATGTCGATTCGGGGCAACAATTAGTTTTTACAGCAACATCTAGTGGTTTAGATAATGCAATAACAATAACAGCAGTCGATAGTGATGGCGAAAATTCAGATGAATTTGGTTTGTCACGTTTAGTCAATACACAATTAAATACACCAAGCGCAGCTCAAGATGGCCAAATAAAAGTGGATGGTCAATTAATCAGCAGTAATAACAATACATTTTCGGATGTGCTGGATGGTATTACGATTAATGCTGTTTCAGTTGGTGCAGGTGAGCAGTTAACGGTTGCGCAAGACCGTGAGGCGATTACGTTTAAGATTGATACCTTTATTGCCAACTATAACGGCTTAGTTGATACCTTTAATACACTGGGTTCATACGATGCGGCGACAGAATCAGCAGGATTGCTATTGGGCGACTCTACTTTGCGCGGTATTAGCACATTAATAAGACAAGAAATTTCCTCTTCTGTGACTGGGCTTACAGGTCCTTTTAGCACGTTAGCAGAGCTAGGTATTACAACAGATGAAGAGGGTAAGCTATCCTTAAATAGCGAGACGTTAAACGCTGCTTTGGACAGTAATTTTGATCAAGTTGGACAATTATTTGCTGCGAGTAATGGCATCGCCAATACGTTAGATATGGCTATTGAGGGTTATATTGGCTCAAATGGAATCATTGATTCTAGAACAGCCGGTATACAAGTCAGCGTGGATGATATTGCCGATCAGCGAGAAGCACTAGATAGACGGTTAGTGTCCTTAGAAAGTAGGCTATTAAGTCAATTTACCGCCATGGATATACTGGTAAGTTCTTTACAAAATCAGAGTAATTTTTTAACACAGCAGCTGGCTAATTTACCAGGTGCTTATAATTCAAATAGTAATAATTAAAGTACATTTATAATTGGAGAATCCTATGAATGGCGCAACTGCATTAAAACAGTACCAACAAACATCCGTACATGGTGGTGTAATGGACGCATCACCACATAAGTTAATCCAAATGCTATTGGATGGGGCCTTATCGCGAATATTGTCTGCAAAAAGCGCTTTAAAGCAACAGAACGTTGCTAAGAAAGGTGAGCAAATTGGAAGTGCTATTTCAATTATTGAAGGACTTAGAGCGAGTTTAGATTTCAAACAAGGTGGTGAAATATCAAAGAATTTAGATGCACTTTATGAATATATTAATCACGTTTTATTACAGGCGAATATTAAGAATGATGCTGCCTTGCTTGATGAAGCGGGTAAGCTTTTGAGTCAGATCAAAATGGGGTGGGATGCAATAAGCCCTGATGCCGCGCAACGTTAATTTTTATGCCAAGTGATTTACAACGCCTTGACTCTATTCTTGCGGATACTGAAAAACTAATTCAGCTAGCTCAAGAGGGTGAATGGGATACAGTGGTAAAGCTTGAAAAAGCACGTGATACAGACATACAGCATCTGTTTGAAACACCGCCAGATATCGAAGCTGTAGTATTGGCGGAAGCTATTCAATTGGTGCTAGATAAAAATAAAATCCTAACTCAATTTTTATTGAGTCAGCGTGATAGTCTTCGTATGGAAATGTCGCAAGCAGGGCATGCACATAAAGCTATTAATGCCTATTTAACAACGGTTAATAGTTAGAAATAAGCTATTTAATGGTTGTGTCAGTCTTTTTTACATCGCCGGTATTATCATTCCACCGTAACGATAAAATATCGCCTTTTTTACCCTCTTTAAATGAGAAAGCCAGATAAGGGTTTTGAGATATTGATGTGCCAAATTGTGCTAGAAAAACTTCTTTACCGTTGTGTTCGCAGCTAAGTTTTTGAATATATTTCGCAGAGATCCTTTCGCCTGAGTCTTTATCAATACGTTCACCTGTTTCCATGGGGTGTATAGCTAATACCCTAACATGAGTGATGTTATTTATTATTTTTGCTCTCACTTTCATTTATATCTCCAAATAAGATGAGATTAATAACGAATTATTAAGTTGCTAACGAGTACACCCACTTGATGAGACTTTTACTTCTTGGCTTCTACTATATAGCTTGTCTCCTGCTTTGATAACAGCGATGACGGTGCTAGTTTTAACTAAACGAATTCGGGTCGACACAGATGCTAATGTATCTGGTGGGATTTGAAAGGTCGCCGTTAAAGGTTGAGGGTTGTCTTGTACAAAAATACTAATTGAGTCGACACCTTTTAGCTTGGTTTTGATCGAAATAGGAACAGCATCGCTATTTTCTGCTGTTTTAGGCGCCTTTAGCTTTACCTCGTTACTGTTAATGAGGGTCGATGAGCCAAATAAATGTTGGTATGCCTTATTAAGAGTGTCGGCATTAAAGGCATTGTTAGCCCATGCCGCCCAACTAGTGAGGGGAGATATCAAGGTTAAACAAGTGCTGGTACCCACAGCTAATAATTTTAGAAATTCTCTACGTGAAATAATCATCTCTTTTATAGTTTCTTTATGATTAAAACCTATAAAGGAAAACCGTCTGTAATGGAGCCTTCGTTTGTGCAGTCGCTAGTCTTAGTCATTATTAAACGTATTTTCAAGTAGGGTTCTTTATGACAATCAAGCAGCAGACTCTTTGCAAATGAGCAAGGTGCCTTTATTAAAGGGTCGGTTTTGTTTGTCTACGTACGTTCGTATTGAGCATTTTATAGCATAAAAGGGAGGTGCAGCTTTTATGCTTACGATCGCATTAAAGGTGGTTTTTTACAAACTATCGAGCATCTTTTGTGCTTTTTCTTTGTCGGAATCGTTACCGTTCTCCAATATTTCTTCTAATGTTTGACGAGCCGACTCTGTGTCTTCCATTTCGAGAGAAGCTTGTGCTAATGAAAACATGGTTTCAATACTCTCACTGGTAGGGTTGCTCAGATCCTGTGGTGTATCTTGATTTTTGATTAGGTCAAAATCAAATTCAAACTCACTCTTTGGTTCTTCGTCGTGGTTAGCTTCTTCAGGCTCAATGTCTTGTTGTATTTCTAAATCAAGGTCAAGGTCATCAGTTTGAATTGGTGCTGCTTGAATTTCAATGTTTTCTTCTGCTGGTGCTAGAAATAGTGGTGAGTCAGGGCAGATGTCCATGCCCATATCAACAATGCTATTCCATGCGTCAGGGTCTGAATCTTTTAGGTCTGATAATGAACTGGCCTGTTCTTCAAAAGCTTCAGCGTTATTGGATGAAAAGTAAACATCAAGCAATTTTAATTTAAGAGCTAGGTTTTCTGGCTCTGATTCTATCGCGCTTTTGATAAGATCTTCTGCTTGTTGGAATCGACCATAAGCAATATAGACATCACACTCTGTTAGAGGGTCCGCTTCTTGGGTATGTTCACTGCTGCCGAATTCGCTGGGTATGAATTCGCTTAAAAGAGGCTCTTCTTCGAGTATAGTAGATGAGGTATCAGTATTGTCTGTATCAATAGTTGGTACAACAGCTGGTGTATCAGAAAATACGTCCTCAGGCTGTGTTTCCTTACGTTGCTTTTTTCGACGTGCTAAAAATAGCCCAAGTAGAACAAGGAGCGCGCCGCCGCCATAAAGGGCAAGGGTGTTATCATTATCCTTGCTATCATTTTTTTCGACAGGTGTGTCAATAGGGGCTGGCTTTACAGTTGTTGCTGTTGATTCAGCAACGACAGGTTTTGCTGCTTGTAATTGTGCTAGCTGCTCATCTTTTAAAGCTAATAAACGTTGTAGTTTGTCTACTTGTTTTTCTAAATCATTGAGACGTGATTTAACCTCTTTGTTTTCTTCTTCAAGGGTTGTAGCCATCTCAATGGCAATGTTTGCTTGCTCTGTAGAGCTTGTTGAACCTATTGGGGTATCAGTGGTGTTGCCTTCTATAGGTATATTTTTTTCAGTATCTTGCTTCGGTGTTAATAAGGTTAGTTTTGCCTCATCTAGGTTATTTTCAAGTTTTTTTTTAACGTCGGATGTCGCTGCAAGGGCTTGGTCTTTCTGGTCTAGTTTTGCAACGGCCGCTGGCGTACTGGAGACGGTAGTTGATGAAGACCAGAGTGTATTGTGTTTAATATATTCATCACTGGCTTGTGTAGGGCTGAGGCTTTCTGCCTGTTCAGTGCTTGGAAGTTTAAGCACCGCTCCTTTTTTTAAAGCATTGATATTTTCTTTGTAGAAGGCTTCTGGGTTATTGTCATAAAGGGCCAGCATCATTTGTTGATGAGTGACAGTACGATTATTAGTAATGAGTTTTTTAGCAATACCCCAGATAGTATCGCGACTTTTTGTTGGGCCATATTCACTGGCAGGTGCAGTTTGCACAGTAGTGGTAGGAGGTGTATATGTTGTTACCGATGCATCGTTTACGGGTGTTACTGGTGTAATGCTGGGTGTTTGAGGTAGTTCTAGTGGGTTGGTTCTAACATCAGACATTGTGATGGGGGGATCTAAAAGAATAGTAAATTCTTTTAATGTACGCCCCTGGGGCCATTCAACTTCGAGAATAAAGTTTACGAAAGGTTCTTTTATGGTTGCAGTCGAACGAACATCAACGGTAATTTCACCGTTTTTACCTAGCACAGGGGTGAACTTTAATTGGGTTAGATAGTGTGGCCTATCAATTCCTGCTTTATCAAAAGTCTCTCTTGAAGCAATGCCTATTTTTATATTGCTGGGGTCTTCTTGTTTGGAGCCAACAAGCGGAATCTGCGCTTTTAACAACTGATTTAAGGCAGAATACGTTGTAATTTCCCCGACACCTAATGCGTGGGCACTTGCAGAATTTAACAGGCAAAGTGCGGCAATAGTTTTTGTAGGCTTGTTCATTTTGTTGCTCCTAAACTAACGATAGTCGTCTATCCATAAATTAGTGAAATATATTATTAATATCAACTATAGACTAAAGATAATTTTTTACTAGTACTTCGGCAATTTGTACGCTGTTTAATGCAGCGCCTTTACGAACATTATCTGCAACGACCCAGAGGTTAAGTCCTCTAGGATGAGAGATATCTTCTCTGATGCGACTGACATAAACATCATCATGACCTGCTGATTCGGTAACTGCTGTTGCATAACCACCGTCAATGCGTTCATCAAGAAGTGTAATTCCGTCAAATGAGGACATTAGCTCACGGACTTTTTCGACGCTGATTTTCTCTTTAGTTTCTATGTGCAATGCCTCAGAGTGGCCATAAAAAACAGGTATCCTGACAGCAGTTGGGTTAACTTTGATTGAATCATCGTTAAAAATTTTGTTGGTTTCCCAAACCATTTTCATTTCTTCTTTGGTGTAGCCGTTGTCTTGGAAGACATCAATTTGGGGTAATGCATTAAAGGCTATTTGTTTTGGGTATACTTTGGCCTCAGCATTTTTGCCATTTAATAATTTTGCTGTTTGCCCAGCTAGTTCTTCAATGGCGCTTTTTCCAGTGCCTGAAACGGCTTGGTAAGTGGCAACATTTATACGCTCAATACCGACCGCATCATAGATGGGTTTTAAAGCAACCAACATTTGAATGGTTGAGCAGTTTGGGTTTGCAATAATGCCTTTATTGGTATGTTGCGCGATGGCCTCTGGGTTTACTTCGGGCACCACGAGTGGAATGTCATCGTCATAGCGGAAATGTGATGTGTTATCAATAACAACACAACCGGCAGCGGCAGCTTTAGGCGCATACTCTGCAGAAACAGAACCGCCTGCTGAAAACAAACCAATTTGAACTTGACTAAAATCAAAGTCGGCGAGGTTGCCGATTTTTACGTTTTTGCCATTAAATTGAACAGTGCCACCAGCAGAGCGACTGCTTGCTAAAGGGTAAATATTTCCAACAGGGAACTTTCTTTCCTCAAGGATAGATAGCATCGTTTCACCAACGGCGCCTGTAGCGCCAACAACAGCAATATCATATGTTTTCATTTAGGTTATTCCTTGCAAAATCATTAAGTTTTAAGTGAAATTATCAGCTTAATCAAAAGTTAAGCTAATGCTTTATTGTTGTATCGCCGAGAATTTGCTCGGCAAACACCTAGTCGTCGAGCACTGCGAATATTTTTGCAGTAATGTCTTGCACACCACCAACACCCTCAATGGTGCTGAATTTAACTGCAGATGTTTCAGCAGCCTTTGAATAGAAGTCAACAAGTGGCGCTGTTTGGGAGTGGTAAGTTGTTAAGCGATCGCGAACAATGTCTTCATGATCGTCGGCACGTTGAATTAATGGCTCACCAGTAATGTCATCAAGTCCCTCTTGTTTAGGCGGGTTATAAGTAAGGTGGTATGTTCTGCCAGAGTCCAAGTGCACGCGCCTTCCAGCCATTCTACGGACGATTTCTTCGTCATCGACAGCAATTTGTATGACGTGATCAACCTCTATGCCCATGTTTGCAAGGCCAATGGCTTGTGGGATTGTGCGTGGGAAACCATCTAACAAGAAACCTTTTGAACAATCATCTTCTGTTAATCGTTCTTTGATTAAGCCTAAAATAATTTCATCAGAGACAAGGCCGCCGACATCCATAACCTTTTTTGCTTCAATACCTAATGGTGTGCGAGCTTTAACGGCAGCTCGTAACATATCTCCCGTGGAGATTTGAGGAATACCGTACTTTTCAGTGATAAATTGCGATTGTGTCCCCTTACCGGAACCAGGGCCACCCAATAAAATTATGCGCATTAATTGTCCTCAAAACCATTGTTATTTTAATCGCGCAAAATAACATAATACGAGGTTTTAATCCAGTTGTTAGCGCTGTTATAGACGTTAGGTGTGGTGATTTTTAAGCTTCTCAATGGGCAGATATACCATCATTGATCAGCTCGGTTTTTGATGTGAGAGCGGGAAGGCGGGTATGTTTTTTATTTAAATAAAGTAGGTCTATCTGATGTGAGAGGATGAGCAGTACGCGTTTTATAAGGTGAACTGGTCACGTCTTAATTGATGAGGTGCGGGTAAACGTAGAAAGGTGGGGGGCAGCATAGAGGCCCTTGATAAATGGCCTCTATGCTGTTGTGTTTAGGGCTATTGAGGTTTTTGTGGTGTGATTTCGATTTTTGCTTTTTTTCTTAAATCATTAATGTGTTTTTGAATATGTTCTTGTTCGAGACTAGCCGTAATGCTCGGTTTGACTTGTTCAAACGTTGGCGGCGTCCCATCACGTTTCCCAGTGCGTAAAATGATATGCCAACCAAATTGAGTTTGTACAGCCTGTTTAGTGTATTCATTATCTTTCAAAGAAAGCACGGCTTTCGAGAACTCAGGTACCATTCGTTGCGGAGCAAACCAACCTAAATCCCCACCTTTTGGGCCGCTTGGTCCTGTTGAGTATTCCTTGGCAAGTGTAGCGAATGGAGTACCTTTGTTGAGTTTCTCAATAACTTCTTTCGCCTGCGCTTCTTCTGATACTAAGATATGGCTAGCTTTAAGTTCTGTGACATCCATTTCGTTAATGTTAGCATCATATTCTTCTTTTAGACGCTCTTCAGGAATAGGGTTGTTGTCAAGAAAGTCAATCATAGCGACTTGAGAAAGCATGCTTAAATTAATAAACTTCATGCGTGCCTTAAAGTCAGAAGATTTGTCTAACTTATTCTTATGAGCTTCTTCTTTTAGGAGTTGCATGTTAACGATATCATCAACCAGTTGGTTCATTGGGACATTGTTTTTTGAATCGATTTGACGCCTTTCTAGGGCGTAAAACTGTAAGGTTGATTGTTTGAGTTCTTGTCCATTAACAATAGCGATGGTTGGGTCTTCGTTTGCGAATGCCTGTGGGGCGATAGATGCTAGTAAAATTGAACCAATGATGACTAATTTACCCTTCATTTAAATCTCCTGTTGTCGGTTTTTCTTCTGGTGTAAAGGCTTTAATGCTAAGTGCATGAATGTCGCTTTTCATCATGTCACCTAATGCTCGATAAATAAGCTGGTGACGTTGAATTCTTGATTTATTTTCAAATTTATTAGAAACAATGGTCAGGTAAAAATGCCCACCACCTGATTTAGCACCTTCATGCCCTGCATGAGATTGGCTATCATCTAATACTTGAATGAACTCGGGCTGAATAGCCTTATTTAAAGTGTCTTTTATTATATCTGTACGGTTTGTCATTTTATCTGTAGAAAAATTCCTAGTTATGGTTATCTGGTTGGTTTATAGGGTCTTCGATGTGCTTGGTAAGGTAAATGCCTTGAGCCACAATAAACATTATTGTTAACCCAAGCATTCCAAACAATTTGAAATCTACCCAAGTATCTGTGTCGAAATTGTACATAACATACAGGTTTAAAAGCCCTTGTACTACAAAGAAAAGAGCCCAAATGCCATTTAGTTTTGTCCAAATTTTGTCAGAAAGTGTTAATCCACCGCTCATCATGCGTTTAACAAGAGGGGTGTTACCAATAAAGTGCGTGGAAATGCAAGCAAAGGCAAAAAGCCAATTGATCACTGTGGGTTTCCATTTAATGAAGGTTTCATTTTGTAGGTAGAGTGTTGCGCCACCAAAAAGAAGCATAAGGCAGAAAGTCATTATATGTGTTGAATCGACTCGTTTATTTTTAAGCCAAAATGAAGCAACCTGAAGGCCAGACGCAATAATTGCGACAACTGTTGCAGCGTATATGCCTTGCCATTTGTAGACAATAAAAAATAGTAATATTGGAAAAAAATCAGTCAGAAGTTTCATGGTATAGGAGGTGTATATTTAAACAGAAAAATCTACGCCTAATTGACTGTGGAGTTCATCGCGTAGAGTTTGGCTTTCTAGAGCCTGATGATCAAGGTATGACTGGATTGATTTTTGGTTTTTGTAGTCTAGGTTGTCAATATGAATATTGGCTTTTTGACTGTCATTTAGCGTTTCAATTTTTTGGATTATTTCAGCGCGTTCAATGTTTTTAGTTGTTAACGGGCTGTTTTTCTCCTGACTTGCTATGTGCTTTTCATTTAAATCTTCCTGTGTGCCAGTCGGTTTGTTGGCAGCCTTTTTAGGATTGGGTATTAGGCTAACACCGGTTAAATTTGCTTGAATGTTCATGAGGGATAATTGCTACAATATACTTAATTTAAGTTGCTGGCTTGGTAACGACTTCAATATCTTCAAATTAACAATTTAACACAATTATTGATATTTCACTATGAGCCCATTAGAACGCTATGAACTTGATCTGGCGCAAAAAAGTTTTATTAAAGATGATGCACAGAAAATCATTATTCAGTGTTTAAATGATTTGTATAAAGAGCTGCTCAATACACCCTCCCAGCTAACTGAAAAGAAAGGTTTTTTTTCTATATTTAAGGCCAAATCAGAACCTCTTTTATTGGCGCCCAAAGGGCTCTACTTATGGGGAGGTGTAGGGCAGGGCAAAACCTATCTTATGGATATCTTTTACGATTCTTTACCATTTAAAGAAAAGCAGCGAACACATTTTCATCGGTTTATGCAAAAAGTTCATCAACAACTCGGTGAGATAAAAAATGTTGAAGATCCACTACAAAAGGTGGCCGATGGAATATCACAACGTTGTAGGGTGTTGTGTTTTGATGAGTTTTTTGTTTCCGATATTACCGACGCAATGCTGTTAGGCCGCTTGTTTGAGGCTTTATTTAAGCGTGGTATCTGTTTAGTTGCAACGTCTAATATCGAGCCGGATGGTTTATATAAGGATGGACTACAACGGGCAAGGTTTTTACCCGCTATCGAGGCATTGAAGGCCAACTGTAAGGTTAGAAAATTAGACAGTGGAACAGATTACCGATTGCGAGAATTAGAACAGGCGGAAATCTATCATTCTCCCTTGGATGATCAAACAGACAAGGTATTAAATGAGTTGTTTGAACACTTAACCGTTGCAGATGTTGAACCTGAGTCAGCACTTGAAATAGAGGGGCGGATTATTGATGTAAAGCATTGCTCAGAAGGGGTTGTATGGTTTGATTATCAAGTCATTTGTGATATTCCACGTGGTTCAGCTGACTACATTGAAATTTCGCGCTGTTTTCACACCGTATTGATATCAGACGTTGTGGTAATGAATGATATGAGTAATGACCATGCGAACCGTTTTGTTAATTTAGTCGATGAGTTATATGCTCATAATGTTAAATTAATTATGTCAGCACAAGTGTCTGCTGAGAAGTTGTATCAAGGTAAAAAGCTGGCTTTTCAATTTGAACGTACAGTCAGTCGTTTGCTTGAAATGCAATCACATGAATATTTAGAAAGGCCCCACTTACCCTAAAAAGGAGAATAATGATGGATAAACAAACACAATTAGAAATTGAAGCCGCCACTTTTAGGCGTATTCTTAAACACTTTCAAACGAAGACAGATGTGCAAAATATTGATTTGATGAATTTGGCAGACTTTTGCCGAAATTGTTTTTCTAAATGGTACATGGCTGAAGCGAAAGAACGAGATGTTGATATTGATTATGAAGCGGCTAGAGAGGTTGTGTATGGCATGACGTTTGCCGAATGGAAAGAGAAATATCAATTACCAGCAACACCTGAACAATTAGCAGAATTTGAAGCCGGTGAGGCAAGACGTAAAGGAGGTTAGAGCTAACCTCCTTTCATGCTGCTACGGTGCCACCTAGGTTAGTGTTTTTTGGGTGACAAGACCGTTGATGACTAAGAGCCTATTGATATTAAAGGCTAGGTCATCGTCACTAATTCTTCCGCATTTGTTGGGTGAATGGCAACGGTATCGTCAAAGTCCTTTTTGGTTGCGCCCATTTTGATAGCTACAGCAAAACCTTGAAGAATTTCATCAGAGCTTTCACCGAACAGGTGACAACCGACCACTTTTTCTTCTTTTCCTGTGGTTACCAGTTTCATAGTGGTGGGCTGTTTATCAACTGATAGCGCCTGTGTCATAGGGTTAAAGGTGGAGGTGTAGGTTTTTACGTCATCGCCAAATTGCTCGATGGCTTGCTCTTGTGTGAGGCCAATTGTTCCGATCGGCGGGTGTGAAAAGATGACGCTAGGAATCAGGTTGTAATCTAATTTACGCTCGTGCTGGCCGTTAAATAATCGGTCGCAAAGGCGGCGTGCTGCTGCAATAGCGACGGGTGTTAAGGCAGCTCGCCCAGTCACATCGCCGACGGCAAAAATATGCTCTTGAGATGTTTTTTGCCACTCATCGGTGGTGATAAAGCCACGTTTATCAAGTTCAATACCTGCCTTTTCAATAGATAATGAATCGGTGTTTGGTTCACGTCCAATTGCCCAAATAACTTCATCGTATTCGCCGTCAACGACGCCAGTAGTGGTGTTGATGGTTAATTTTCCTTCTGGGCTTTTATCAATAGACGTTTGTGTGGTTTGAGTTTCAACTTGAATACCTTGGTGTTGCATGGCTTTCATTAACTCAGTACCTAACATACTATCGAATGATCGAAGAGCGTGGTCACCTCGTATAATAAGTGTTACTTGAGTGCCTAAGGCTTGGAAGACACCTGCGAGCTCAACGGCAATAAACCCTGCACCAATGATGGCCACTTTGCGGGGCTGTTTTTCAAGTTCAAAAAAACCATCCGATGTAATACCGTATTGCGCACCAGGAATATTGGGGATAGCCGGTTTACCCCCGGTGGCGATGAGGAAACGTTTAGCCGTATATTGTTTGTCACCAACCTGAATAGTGTGACTATCAATAAACGATGCGGTTCCTTCAATATGTTCGACGTTATTGTTATGTAAATTATTGCCATAAATTCCATTGAGGCGTTTGATGTAGGCGTCTCGATTTTGCTTTAGCAAGTGCCAGTTAAAGGAATTGAGTGAAGCGTCAAAACCATAATCGCTAGCCGAGTGAATAATGTCTGCTGTCGAGGCGGCAAACCACATTACCTTTTTAGGAACGCAGCCAATATTAACGCAGGTTCCACCGAGCCTAGCTTGCTCAACAACTGCACATTTAGCACCGTAAGAAGCTGCTCGATTCGCACCAGCGATACCACCGCTACCACCACCAATAGATATTAAATCAAAGTCATAGTTCATATAAATCAGCCAGTTATGTTTTGTAGTTAAAGTAAAATATTTTCTAGTATTTTAGAGTAGGTCAGTGATAATGTGTCTAAATCGTCAATACGGACGCATTCATTAACCTTATGGATTGTTTCGTTAATGGGGCCTAGCTCAATGAGCTGGGCACCACTTGGGGCAATAAAGCGACCATCAGATGTGCCGCCGCCAGTCGATAAAACAGGTGTACTGCCGGTTAGTTCATAAATGGCTTGTTCAACAGCGTTGGTTAATGTTCCTTTCTCGGTCAGAAATGGTAAACCGGATACCTGCCAACTAAGCTCATAATTATCTGAATTTTGGTCCACTATGTAAGTGATACGCCGTTTAATGTCTTCGGGTGTTAATTCGCTCGAGAAACGTAGATTGAACACTAAATTAAGTTGCCCAGGAACAACATTTTCAACACCGGTTCCAGCATTAATATTAGAGATTTGAAAGCTAGTTGGGGGGAAATATTCATTACCCTCATCCCATTTTTCTGCCGTTATTTTTGACAAAATAGGGGCTAGGGCATGGATAGGGTTATCGACTAATTCGGGGTAAGCAACATGGCCTTGTTTACCAAATAAGGTTAAATAACCATTGATCGAACCGCGTCGACCAACGCGTACCATATCACCAAAACGTTTATGGCTCGACGGTTCACCAACGATACAAAAATCGATTTTTTCTTTGCGCTGGTTCAGTGTGTCAATGACTTTAACAGTACCATCATGGGCGGGGCCTTCTTCATCGCTAGTGATTAAGAACGAAATAGAGCCGTTGTGAGTGCTATGTTCGGTAATAAAACGATCACAAGCAGTCATCATTGCCGCTAAACTGCCTTTCATGTCAGCGGCACCACGGGCATAGACCAAGCCATCCTTGATGGTAGGTTCAAAAGGTGGAGTACTCCATTCTTCTAGTGGACCCGTAGGTACCACATCGGTATGACCTGCAAAACAAAATAACGGCGCTTCGCTGCCTTTTCTTGCCCACATATTGCGTGTTTCGCCGAAGTTCATCCACTCTATTTTGAAGCCACGTTCTTGCAGGTACTCTGCCATCAAGTCCATGCAGCCTGCATCGTTAGGCGTAAGTGATTGCTTTTTAAGTAAGGCAAGGGTGAGGTTTAATGTATCACTCATGTAGACAATAGTTGTTGGTATTGATCAGCGGAAAAGCCAAGTGCTAGGGTTTTGCCGGTATCTAAGAGAGGACGTTTAATGATCGCGGGGTTTTCTAACATGATGCTAATGGCCTTTTCCCTATCGATTGATGATTTTACCTCATCATCAAGTTTGCGCCATGTTGTACCTCGTTTGTTAATCATCGCTTGCCAACCAAGGCGGCCTTCGAGAGCGCTTAAAAGAGCTTCGTTTAGGCCATCTTGCCGGTAATCGTGAAACGTAAACTCGATCCCATTATCAGTCAGCCATTTTTTGGCTTTTTTAATGGTGTCACAGTTTTTAATACCATACATAACGATGGGCATATTAATCCCTTAATAAATCGTTTAAACCAGTTTTACTGCGAGTTTTTTCATCTACCGTTTTGATAATAATGGCCGCATATAAGCTATATGTACCGTCTTTTGATGGTAAATTGCCCGGTACAACCACAGAGTAAGGAGGAATACGTCCATACATAATTTCGCCTGTTTCACGGTTGTAAATTTTTGTACTTTGGCCGATGTAAACACCCATTGAAATCACGGAACCTTCGCCAACAATAACGCCTTCAACAATCTCAGAGCGTGCGCCAATGAAGCAATTATCTTCAATGATGGTAGGGCCTGCTTGTAATGGTTCTAGAACACCACCAATACCAACACCGCCCGATAAATGAACATTTTTACCGATTTGTGCACATGAGCCAACTGTTGCCCAACCATCAACCATGGAACCGCTATCTACATAGGCGCCAATATTAACGAAAGAGGGCATGAGGACAACATTAGGTGCAATGTATGAACCTGCACGAACCACTGAACCTGGTACAGCACGCATACCGGCATTTTTAAAATCTTCTTCAGTGTAGTTAGCAAATTTAGTCTCTACTTTATCGTAGAAGCGGTTTTCATCACGGTCCATGACGCGGTTGTCGTTGATCTTGAACGATAATAAAACAGCTTTTTTTAACCACTGATTGACCACCCAGTCGCCGTCTTTTTTTTCTGCAACACGACCTTCGCCACTGTCTAGCATAGCAAGTGCTTGTTCAACGGCACTGCGAATTTCTGAGGAGACTGATTTTGAATCAAAGTCAGCGCGGTTTTCAAAAGCTTCATTGATAATGTTTTCAAGGTTTTGCATGTGTTAATCCTATAATTTAATGATAGTTTAAAGAGTTTGTATGAATTGTTTAATTCGGTGTGCGGCGTCTAAACATTCGTCCACTGGTGCTACCAGCGCCATACGAATATGATTTAAACCAGGGTTGCCGTCGTTTGTGTTGCGGGCTAGAAACTGCCCAGGTAATACGGTGATATGTTGTTTTTCGAACAGTTGCTGTGCAAAGTCGATATCAGAAATAGGTGTTTTTGCCCATAAATAAAAGCCCGCGTCGGGTGCTTTTACATCCAAGCTATCGTCAATTATAGACAGCACATCTTTGAATTTTTGAGCATAAAGAATGCGGTTTTCATTAACATGTTCTTCGTGTCCCCAAGCGGCAATACTGGCATGTTGGGTCGGCGTTGGCATGGTGCAGCCGTGATAAGTACGGTAATTAAAATAGCTTTTTAGAACCTTAGCATCGCCAGCAATAAACCCTGATCGCAAACCCGGCGCGTTTGAGCGCTTGGACAGGCTATGAAAAACAACACAACGTGAAAAATCTGTGTTGCCCATGTTCTGGCTGACCTCTAATAAACCTAATGGTTTATTGTGTTCAGTGGTGTATATCTCTGAATAACATTCATCCGCCGCAATGATGAAGTCATAACGGTGTGCTAGTTCAATAAGTTGTCTTAGTTGTGCCTCGGTATGGTTTGCACCACTGGGGTTGCCAGGGTTACATATATAAAGTAGTTGGCAGTTTTTCCATGTTTTTGTGCTTACTTTGTCGTAATCGGGCAGGTAATTGTTTTCTTGATCACAATTGATGAAGAATGGTTTTGCACCGGCTAATAAAGTTGCCCCTTCGTATATTTGATAAAAGGGGTTTGGCATGGCAACGATGGCCTTATCACTTCGTTGGACAACGCATTGTGCGAATGAGAAGAGGGCTTCTCGTGTGCCACTAACCGGTAAAATATGTGTGTTTGGGTCAAGCGCGTTAGGGTTTATATCAAAACGTTGAGAAAGCCATGCGGCAATGCTTTGTCGTAATTCGTCTAGCCCTTTTGTGGTTGGGTATTGGCCAAGGGTATGTAAGTGTTTTAGCAATGCATCGGTAATTATTTGAGGCGTAGGGTGCTTGGGTTCGCCAACAGATAAAGCGATATGCTCTAACTGATTGGGTGGTGTAATACCGTGCTTGAGTTTAGCGAGTTTCTCAAATGGGTACGGTTGAAGAGAAGCTAAATCTGGGTTCATAACGAAAGGATATTTTTTGTAGCGTGGTAGTATAGGTGATTAGCGTTTAGGATAAAACGCTCCAAGCTAACAATAATAGCAAATCTGATGGCTGATACAGTACTGCAAATTTTTGCGAAGGCACCTATAGACGGTTTTGTAAAAACGCGCTTGATACCCGAACTAGGTGTGAAGGCAGCAACTGATGTATATATAACGTTATTAAGCAGTGTTGTTGAGTTAGCTGCTAGCAGTAGTTACAGCGTCCAACTATGGTGTGCGCCTGATTTACAACATGACTTTTTTCAGCAGGTTGCTAAGAAATATAAATTTGCCCTACGCAAACAACGCGGCGCTAACCTGGGTGATAAGATGAAGTATGCTCTTGAGCAAGGGCTTCACGAGGCAAATAGGGTTGTGTTGATTGGTGCCGATTGCCCAGTTTTTACTCTCAATTATTTAATGGAAGCATTTCAGTTACTGACAGACTCGAAGGTGGTTTTGGGGCCGGCAGAAGATGGTGGTTTTGTATTAATTGGTTGCACCAAGGTGCGCGACAATATGTTTAGTCAGGTTGATTGGGGTGAAGCAACGGTACTAAGCCAGACCTTGAAGGCATTGACAGGTGCAAAACTGACATATAGCTTGTTGCCGATGCTTTGGGATGTCGATACGTTAAGCGATTTAAAGCGATGGCAGGCTAGTTAATGGGGCTGTTGAAGGTCTTCTATGAAGGCTGTGGTGTGGCCTCGTAATTCATTGGCTGAAAAACTTCGTTGTACAATTTTACTTTTTAATGTCGCCAGTTTTTGTTTAATACCGTCTAGATTTTCTTTTTCAATCTCTCGTAAAACAACAAATGATTCCAACTCGCTGCAAATTGATAATCGTTTCATCAAAAAGTTTTGAGGTAACGAGTGTGCGGTAGAGTTGAGTTAGCGTTTCACGGTTTTGGAGTGGTGTTTGAAGAGGTTGTAATAACGCTCCGTGTTCATCAAGATAGCTTAGGTATTCAATGTTGGTTCCATTGTTTTCACTCATCTAAAATGTATCCCTACAATGATGTAGATAAAAGGTTAGTCTATATTTAATGATAAAAGTTCAGTCCTTATGAGCATCAGGCACCCAGAATAATAACTGTTTTTTATAGCCAGCCAGTTATAATATCTAGCCAATAAAAAGTTTATCGTTATTAATAATGAATGCTGTCAATTCTGCATCGCACATCGTACAGATTAAAAAAATCTCCAAGTTTTATAATAATAAACAGGTGGTTAATGAGCTAGATTTAAATATTGAAGCGGGTTGTTTTTGTGGAATATTGGGTCCAAATGGCGCAGGTAAAACGACGACGTTAAGGATGTTGGTTGGTCACTGTCCGATAGATACCGGAGAACTGTCAATTTTAGGGTTGCCGATGCCTGCAAACGCATCGCTTATCAGGGAATCTGTCGGTGTTGTACCTCAAATGGATAATTTGGACCCTGATTTTACCGTTGAAGAAAATTTATACGTTTATGGGCGTTTTTTTGGTATCGACGAAAAAACATTAAAAGAACGAACAAAAGAGCTTCTTGCATTTGCATCGTTAGAAGATAAAGCGGCCTGTAAAATATCAGCGTTATCTGGAGGCATGAGACGACGTCTGTCATTGGCAAGGGCTTTGATTAATAAGCCTAAATTATTGATTCTGGATGAACCAACGACTGGGCTAGACCCACAAGCACGCCAAGCTATTTGGCAAAAGCTTCGCGAGTTAAAAAAACAGGGGCTTACTCTAATTTTAACGACGCACTATATGGAAGAGGCGGAGCGCTTATGTGATCGGGTTATTGTGATGGACTACGGCGAGGTGATGGCCGATTCGCCACCTAAGGAGTTAATTAAGGATGAAATTGAATCACATGTTCTTGAAGTTCATGCAGCTTCGGACGATTTAATATCGGTGCTAAAGCAGGATAAAACGCTCGCTCGGTTTGAGAAATCAGGGGATATTTGCTTTTTTTATGGCGAGAAAATGAACCATGCTTTGGCTGTGTTAGAGCAAGGGACGCATGATGATTATCTGTTTCGTCCCGCGAATTTAGAAGATGTTTTTATCAAGTTAACTGGGCGAGATTTGCGTGAATAAACTAGCTAAACTGAAACTATTTTTATCCAGAAGTCGGTCAATTTGGTCGCGAAATATTCGCGTTTGGGGGAAGCTTGCTGGGCCTTCATTGCTGGGTAACTTTGGTGAGCCTTTGTTATATTTAATCGTATTGGGTTATGGCTTGGGCCGATTTGTGGGCGAGGTTGAGGGAATGCCCTATATGGCTTTTTTGGCCTCAGGGGTTGTCTGCACCAGCGCGTTGAATTCGGCAAGTTTTGAAGGCATGTATTCCGCCTATACTCGAATGGAAGTGCAGCAAACATGGTTAGGCATGCTGACGACACCGGTGAATGTTGGTGAGGTGGTTTTTGGTGAAATACTCTGGGGGGCGACTAAAAGTTTTATCAGTGTCAGTGCTATATTAATTGTCGCTGCCTTCTTGGGGTTGGTGGAAAATGGCTGGGCGTTATTAGTGTTGCCCGTTGCTTTTCTAACGGGGCTGTGTTTTTCATCATTGGCGTTGTTAATGACATCAAGCGCCAAAAGTTATGATTTTTTTCTTTATTACACGACGCTATTTATTACCCCAATGGTTTTAGTTAGTGGCGTCTTTTTCCCTATAGATACCTTGCCGCAAATAGTTCAGTGGATTGCTACCGTGTTACCTTTGTATCACGCTATTTCCTTGGTGCGCCCGTTAATGACAGGTGGAGAAGTGTCATTGGTGCTGCTGCATGTATTGGTCTTGTTGATATTTAGTATAACGGCGGGTGGTTTAGCCGCCTATAGGGTAAAGAAAAGGCTCATTAAATGAGCCTTTGTGATCGAAGGTAAGAATTAATCGTTATAATTATGCGGCTATAACAACCTTATTTCGGCCTGCTTCTTTTGCTTGGTACAGTGCTTTATCGGCGCGATCAATTAACAGTTCAACACTATCGGTTGCTTTAACTGTTGCGATACCTGCGGAGATTGTTACCTCTCCAATGGCTTCACCGCTTTCTTTTCGTTGCAGCTTACTGTTGCTCATTGCAATACGTATTTTTTCCGTCAGCTGCTTCGCGTTGTCAATATCTAGGCCGGTTAAAATAACTGCAAATTCTTCACCACCATACCTAGCAATATGGTGCTCTGAGCCAACAATCTGGGTTAAAAGTGCGGAAACGTAACGAATAACTCGATCGCCGACAAGGTGGCCAAAATTATCGTTTACACGCTTAAAGTGATCAATATCAAGTAGAACCAGGGTTGCACTTAAATTGGTTTCACTATGAACAACGTTATCTATCGCTTTATCAAACGCGCCTCTGTTTTTAAGGCCTGTTAACGCATCTTTTTCAGCGCTTGCTTTTACTGCCTCTAATTCGGCTTTCATTTTAAGAATTTCAGCATTTGTTTCTTGCATCCTTGCTTGGGTGGCCTGATTGTTCTTAACCATCTCTCGTGTATCCTGCATGACTTGTTTGAGCACAAGTGCAGCGGCCTGTGGGTCGGTTGTATAGGATAAAGTTTCAGCATGTTTGTTAATTGCGCTGTCAAACTCTCCGGCACCACTGCTGACCTGTTGGACTTCTTCAGATGCTGAAGACATGACTTTTTCTAAGGAGTGCTGTATTTTTTCTTGTTGTTCTAGGGTTGCTCCACCATTGATGTATTTTTCATAAAGTTCCAGCATGATAGCTAATGTAAAAGGTTTTTTTTCACTAATAATGCTATCGATGACGTCATTAAGGGTCTGGGAATTACCAGATAAATAACTGTAAAAAATAGAGTAGTTGATGGGGGTGGGAGGTAAGTTATGTTGTGACAACATTGGGATTGCTTGCCTTAAATATTCGGCGGCTTGTTTGGGTTCGTCTTGCTGTAACATTTAATTCCTCTGTTTGACGGTTTGTATTTATATTAGTACAAAATTTGAAGCCAGTTGTAAACAGCTGGAGTTTGGTGAGTTTATCTGCTTTATTTAGTCATTATATGATGAAATTTGTGAGGGAGGTCTCATTTTATTTGCCTGTGTAGTAACTGTCAGTAAAGGTTTATTCGAGGAGTTGGGTAAGAAGCTGTGTTATAAAGAGATTTTGAATCTTCTTGGCTTTTGAGAAAATGTATGGGTTGTGTTAATCATTTTATTTTGCTTATTTTGTTGCTGGTTGCTATACCAGTAATACAGGCCGACCTGTACAAAAAAGTCGATAAAAACGGCCATGTTTATTTTACAGATAACCCCGTCGGGGGCGGTTTTAAGCTTATTATGCGGACGCCTAAAAAAGGCACGATTGAGTATAAAAACTTTCAGCGTAATCGTCGTCAATTGACACCACTGATTAAGCAGCAAGCTAGGCAATATAAGGTCGACCCTGCGTTGGTGATGGCTATTATTCATGCTGAATCAGCTTATGATAGAAAGGCTGTCTCAAGAGCTGGAGCCGTAGGCTTGATGCAATTAATGCCTGGAACGGCAAAACGATATGGAGTCAGTAACCGTACTGATGCAGCGCAAAACATTCGTGGCGGTGTTCAGTATTTAAGGTATTTATTAGAACTGTTTAAATTTAATATTAAACTAACCCTAGCTGCTTATAATGCAGGTGAATCAGCTGTTTTGAAATATGGAAATAAGGTGCCACCTTATCCGGAAACAGAACAGTATGTAAAAAAAGTAGTGACTTATTACCAAGATTATTTAAATGGCCATAAGGTGCTTTAACTATTAAGACTTTCTAAAGGAGAAATATGCGTTTATTACATACCATGCTTCGTGTCGCAGATTTAGACCGTTCTATTGAATTTTATACAGAGGTGTTAGGGATGACGCTATTGAGGCGCAAGGAGTTTCCTGAGGGCCGTTTTACCTTAGCGTTTGTCGGGTATCAGCCTGAAAGTGCCGGTACAGTTATAGAGCTAACGCATAACTGGGATAAAGGTGCCTATGACCTAGGGGATGCGTTTGGGCATATTGCCATACAAGTTGCTGATGTCTATGAAGCATGTGAGCTAATTCGTCAAAAAGGCGGGGTGGTAACACGCGAAGCAGGGCCGATGAAGGGAACAGACAGTATTTTAGCGTTTGTTAAAGACCCTGATGGCTATTCGATAGAGTTGCTGGCCTGACTATTAAAGTATTTTAACGCCCATTGTTGTTAACATATTAGTCAGCTTGATTAAAGGCAGCCCGATAAGTGCATTGGGGTCCTCACCTTCAATGCGATCAAATAAAGCGATGCCTAGGCCTTCTGATTTAAAAGCAGCCGCGCAGCCATATGGTTTGTCTCTGAGTACATAGTTTTCTATTTCCCCAAGAGATAGGGTTTTCATATGCACTCTACAGATGTCTGTTTCGGTGATGCTCTCGTGAGTTTTAGAGTTTAGAAGCGTTAAGCTGGTATAAAAGACAATGGTTTTCCCTGATGAGCGTGTTAGCTGTTGTACGGCCTTGTTAAATTCGCCGGGCTTAGTAAGTTGCTGATCCCCAAGCATGGCGACTTGGTCAGAGCCAATAATGAGGTGGTTAGGAAAGTCTGGCGTCAACGCGGTCGCTTTTTCAAACGCGAGACGCTTTGAAAGTTCAATAGGGCTTTCGTTGGCTTTAAACGATTCATCAATATTCGGTGAGGCGGTTTCAAAGTTAGGATAAATTTTTTTTAGCAGCGTTTTACGAAAAGGTGAGCTAGAAGCTAATACTAATGTCGGATGATTTTTCATATAATATAGTTAATTTGAATTAAGATCATTTTACCTAATATGACCAAGACATTGCAGATAGAAGTTGACCCATCGTTGTGCGCCAGTCAAGAACGAAACATTACAGGCGAACTGCCTTACGATGAATTACAGCAAATACAGGCTGATATTGATCCGTCTAGTTCTTCAATAAGGGCAGATTTAACATTTTCAAAAGTCGGAAAATTTGTTGTTTTAACAGGTCGGATTTCAGCAGATCTCGTGTTACAATGCGCCGCTTGTTTAGAATTGACTGATTTTCCGGTCAATATAGATGTGAAATTGGCGATTATTAATGATGAGGCTAGAGCATCATTAATACCAGATGATTATGAGCCTTACTTGTATGAAGGTGAGCGCTTGCTGATCAGCGATGTCGTTGAGGCAGAAGTGGTGTTAGTGCTTCCATCCATAGCAAGGCACGAAGTGTGTCCGGTTGAGTTGCCTAAAAGTAGCGCAAGCAAAGATTATGGGCTTGAAACGGAAAAAAAGAAGAATCCGTTTGAGGTTTTAGAAAAGTTAAAGTTGAATTAGACAGAAGATTTAGCGTCTACTCAAGAAATAATGTCCAATGGACAAAAACTAATGTCAGCAAAATAAATGTGTTTTGTTGTGGAAAGACTTATGGCTTAAAAGCGATAAGGGTTATTAATTCTCTGGAGAATTTGAGATGGCAGTACAAAAAAGTAAAAAATCACGTTCAAGACGTGGTATGCGTCGTTCACACGATGCGTTGACAGCGAAAACATTATCAACCGAGCCTACAACTGGTGAAGTTCATTTGCGTCATCATGTGAGTGCAGATGGTTTTTACCGCGGCGAACAAGTTGTCGCTGATAAAGATTAATAAGGTTTTTGTTTTAACGTATCTTCGGGCCGTTCAGCTTCGTGTTGTTAGGTAAGGCATTAGTTAATGTTTAATGCGAAAATAACCGGTACAGGTAGTTATTTGCCTGAAAAAGTTGTTACTAATAAAGATTTTGAATCAATATTAGAGACGACTGACGAGTGGATTTATTCCAGAACGGGGATAAAGCAAAGACACGTTATCGATGAAAAAGAGTCTGTCTCTAGTATGGCTGAGATTGCGTCTAATAACGCACTTGAAGCAGCGGGGTTAGATGCCTCTGAAATCGATCTTATTATTGTTGCTACCAGTTCATCTGATAGGGTTTTTCCTAGTACGGCGTGTATTTTACAGAATAGGCTGGGCGCAAACGGTGGGGCAGCTTTTGACGTTCAGGCGGCTTGTTCAGGGTTTATTTATGCCTTGGGCATTGCAACCCAATTTATAAAAGCTGGGGGCGCAAAAAAAGCACTGGTTGTCGGTTCAGAAGCGAATTCAAGGATTCTCGACTATTCAGATAGAAGCTCGTGTGTGATCTTCGGTGATGGTGCGGGCGCAGTTGTGGTAGAAGCATCAGAAGAGCCCGGTATCTTATCAACGCATATGAACGCCGACGGTCAATATCAAGATCTGCTGTATGTGAACAATCCAATCAAAGACCAAAAACAAGAAGGTGATCAGGCTTTCATGACGATGCACGGCAATGATGTGTATAAAGTCGCGGTTAAAACATTAAGCCGTGTTGTGGATGAAACACTTGAAGCCAACAACATGGATAAATCAGATGTTGACTGGTTAATACCGCACCAAGCTAATATAAGAATCATTTCCTCGGTTGCAAAAAAGCTGAATATGCCGATGGAAAAGGTTGTTCTCACGATAGAAAATCAAGCCAACACGTCTGCTGCTTCAGTGCCTCTTGCATTAGATCAAGCAGTTAGAGATGGGCGAATTAAAAAAGGTGAAATAGTCTTGATGGAAGCCTTTGGTGGTGGTTTTGTCTGGGGTTCTGCTCTTGTAAAAATGTAAGTCTTCAGTAAATTCAAATCATTTAATACATTATGTCATCAAACAAAATAGCCATTGTTTTTCCAGGTCAGGGGTCCCAAGCTGTCGGTATGCTAGGTGATCTGTCTGCTCACTATAATCAAATCAAAGAAACCTTCGATGAGGCATCACAAGCATTAGGCCGTGATTTATGGGCGTTAGCCCAAAATGGGCCTGTTGAAGAGTTGAACCAAACACAAAATACACAACCTTTGATACTAACAGCAAGTGTTGCCATGTGGCGCGTGCTCCAATCTACAGCGGAAGTTACTCCCTCGTTTATGGCTGGCCATAGCTTGGGTGAATATACGGCGCTTGTTTGTGCGGGAAGTTTAGACTTTGTTGATGCAGTTAAATTGGTTGAGCAACGTGCGATGTTTATGCAGCAAGCCGTCCCTGAAGGTGAGGGAGCGATGGCTGCAATATTAGGTCTTGAAGTAGCTGACTTAGTAAATATTTGTAATCAAGCGGCTGAGGGAGAAACTGTTTCGGCTGTTAATTTTAATGCACCAGGTCAGGTTGTTATTGCAGGTAATACGAACGCAGTTAATAGAGCAATAGAGTTGGCGAAAGAACAGGGCGCAAAAAGAGCGTTGCCGTTACCAGTCAGTGTACCTTCACATTGTGCGTTGATGGCTCCAGCTGCTGAAAAGTTAATGGCTGTAATGGGCGGAGTTAGGTTTTCAATACCAACCATTTCAGTCATACACAATACGGATGTAGCGCAACATAACGATGCATCTGATATTAAGCAGGCTCTGATGAAACAATTACACACGCCGGTACGCTGGGTTGAGACAGTTGAGATGTTAACTGATGCCGGAATAGATACCATTATTGAGTGTGGTCCAGGTAAAGTGCTAAGTGGATTAAATAAAAGAATTAATAAATCATTAGCACTTTACTCGTTAGGTGATGAGCGCTCATTTAATAAAACGATAGAGGCATTATGATGAATAATAAACCAATTGCATTGGTTACTGGAGCAAGTCGTGGGATAGGTAAAGCCATTGCGCAACAGCTGGTCGCTGATGGTTTTTATGTTGTTGGAACGGCCACTTCTGATAACGGCGCGGCGGCTATATCAGATTATCTATCTGATTCAGGTAAAGGAATGACGTTAGATGTTACCGACACAGATTCAATTCAGTCGGTCTTGAAAGACATTACATCTACCGTGGGTGCGCCTACAGTGTTGGTGAATAATGCTGGGATTACCAGAGATAATCTTATGCTCAGAATGAAAGATGATGAGTGGGATGATATTATTTCAACCAATCTAAGTTCAATATTCCGCGTTAGTAAAGGTTGTTTGCGCGGTATGATGAAAAATAAAAAAGGGCGGATTGTTAGTATTGCCTCAGTTATTGGTGTAACCGGTAATGCTGGGCAAGCAAATTATGCAGCTGCTAAGGCAGGGATTATCGGGTTTAGTAAATCGTTAGCGAGAGAAGTTGGCTCAAGAAATATCACAGTCAATACGGTGGCTCCAGGCTTTATTGACACAGATATGACAAAAGCCTTACCAGATGAGCAAAAAGCTTCATTATTGGAAGGGGTTCCTCTTGGGCGTCTTGGTGATGCAAAAGAGATAGCAAATGCTGTTTCCTTCTTATGTTCTGATAAAGCGGCTTACATTACAGGGGAAACTTTACATGTTAATGGTGGCATGTATATGGGGTAATGAATAATTGATCGTAAGTTTTTAGTAGTAGTCCTTGGTTTGATATATAGAATTGTTTAAACTTTTTTAATTTAGCAATATAATAAGAAGACCACAAATTAAATTTGTGGTTCCAAAAATACAGAGGGAATAGAAAAATGAGTAATATTGAAGAGCGCGTCAAAAAAATCGTTGCAGAACAACTTGGTGTGAAGGAAGAAGAAGTAACAAACGAAGCATCATTCATCGATGACTTAGGTGCAGATTCATTGGATACGGTTGAGTTAGTGATGGCTCTTGAAGAAGAGTTTGATTGTGAGATTCCTGATGAACAAGCTGAAGGTATCACAACTGTTCAACAAGCAATTGACTACGTTAATAATAACGCAGAATAAATCAATTTCTTTTTATCAAGCACGGCTTACTTTATCGTAAGCCGTGCTTGTTTTATGTTAGAGAGTTCATATTGTGTCTAAACGTCGAGTAGTAGTTACAGGGTTGGGTTTGTTGTCACCAGTTGGTGGTAATGTTGCAGATTCTTGGGAAAATATTTTAAATGGTCAAAGTGGTATTGCCCCGATAACTCGGTTTGATACAACTGATTTTCCATCAAATTTTGGTGGAGCCGTTAAAGATTTCGATGTAAATGACTATCTTTCTCGTAAGGATTCAAAAAAAATGGATCCATTTATTCATTACGGTGTTGCGGCTGGAATCCAAGCTTTAGATGATTCTGGTCTTGAGGTGACGGATGAAAATGCTGAAAGAATCGGCGTAGCCATTGGTGCAGGTATTGGTGGTATTTCAGGCATTGAAGCTGGTTTTGAAGGCTTTCAAAAAGGTGGGCCAAGAAAGATTTCACCGTTTTTTGTGCCATCAAACATCATCAATATGATCTCAGGAAACCTTTCAATTTTACGTGGATTGAAAGGGCCAAATTTCGCCATTGTAACGGCATGCACAACAGGTGCGCATAATATTGGCGATGCAATGCGCATTATTCAATACGGTGATGCTGATGTGATGGTGGCTGGTGGGGCAGAAATGGCCACGTCAGTGACGTCTTATGGTGGGTTTTCTTCTGCGCGTGCCTTGTCACGTAGGAATGATTCACCCGAAACAGCGAGTCGTCCTTGGGACAAAGACCGTGATGGCTTTGTTTTAAGTGATGGTGCCGGTGTTTTGGTGCTTGAAGAATATGAGCATGCTAAAAAACGCGGTGCACAAATTTATGCAGAATTAGCCGGCTATGGAATGAGCTCCGATGCATTTCATATGACCATGCCATCAAAGAATGGTGATGGCGCATACCGTTGCATGCGAAATGCTTTAAAAGACGCTTCGTTAGATGCAGAACAAGTCAGTTATATCAATGCTCACGGTACCTCGACACCTGCTGGGGATGTTGCTGAAACGCACGCAGCTAAAACTTTATTAGGTGATAATGCTTATAAAGTACCGATGAGTTCAACCAAGTCCATGACTGGTCATATGCTAGGAGCAGCTGGTGGCGCAGAGGCAGTATTTTCTGTTTTAGCGTTGCGTGATCAAGTGGCGCCACCGACCATTAATCAATTTACGCCTGATCCTGATTGTGATTTAGATTATGTGCCAAATGAAGCACGTCAAATGGAAATGAATGTTGTTGTGTCAAATTCATTTGGGTTTGGTGGTACTAACGGCACGCTCGTCTTTAAACGACTTTAGCTTATACCCTGCCAGGTGACACTGGATATAAAAGACTGTGGCGATTACCTTAAAATCGAAATTGCTTCAGATTTCGACCTATTAGATTGCCATGCGGCGAATCCTCAGCGCTATCCATTTTTATTAGAAAGTAATGATGCAAGTCATTCAGCCAATGCTTTCGATATATTGTTCGGTTTTCCTGGCGAAAAAATTGAATCATCAAGCATAAAAAATAATCAATTTTTCGCTAAGTTTGATCATGCTTTTGAACGAGAGAAAGTACCAAGTAAGGCTGACAAACTTCCTTTTACGGGGGGCTGGTTTGTCTTTTTAAGTTATGAACTTATTGGTGTTATTGAAGAAAAACTTTCCGATCTGCAAGTAGATAAAAGCTTACCGGTGGTGAGTGCTGTAAGAATCCCTTTAGCCATCATAAGAAGCCATCAGGATAACCGTTGCTGGATTGTGTGCGAAAAGGGACATGATGCTTTAATTAAACAAGTATTGGTTGATCTAGAGACCCTGGAAAAGAGTGGATTTAACTATCCAACAGTCAAGTTAAAAGAAGACCCGTCGAACGCCTTTTTAGCGGGTGTAAAAAAGATTAAGTCATATCTAATTGAAGGAGATACCTTACAGGTTAATCTTTCTAGGCAATGGGCCGGTGAGTTTGCTGGTCAGAGTGATTATTTAGATGTTTATCGTTCACTAAGGGTACATAACCCTTCACCTTTTGCTGGGTTGGCTTGTTTCGGCGAGACGGTTATTTGTTCATCATCTCCGGAGCGTTTAATTAGTTGTGTTGACGATGTTGTGCAAATGCGACCTATCGCAGGCACAAGGCCCAGAGATAAAGATGAACTGTTAGACAATAGTTTTGCGCAAGAGTTACTTTTTAATGCAAAAGAAAGCGCAGAACATATTATGTTGATTGACCTCATTCGTAATGATCTTGGGCGAATTTGTACAACCGGTACGGTAAAGGTTGATGAGAAAATGAGCTTGGAATCTTATGCAGAAGTGCATCATATAGTCTCAAACGTCACTGGTAAATTGGTCTCGGGCATGTCGCCCTCAAACGTGATTAAAGCAGTTTTCCCGGGCGGTACAATAACGGGTTGTCCTAAAGTTCGTTGTATGGAGATCATTAATGAACTAGAAAAAACGCCAAGGGGTGCCTATACCGGGTCGATGGGCTACATTAATCGTAATGGCAACCTAGACCTAAACATATTAATAAGAACCTTTACCATTAATGATAGGCAGTTAACATTGAGGACAGGGGCAGGAATCGTAGCGGATTCAATTGCAGAAAAAGAACTTGACGAAACACGACATAAAGCCAAAGCTTTATTACAAGCGTTGAATATTAGTAATGGATAAGACCCTAATTAATGGTCAATATGGTGACTCAATTAATGCTTCAGACAGGGGCTTACAATATGGTGACGGCCTGTTTGAAACCATTCTAGTGGAGTTTGGTTGCCCTTGTTATCTTGAAGAACACTTGCAGCGCTTACAAAAAGGTTGCGAAGTGCTGGGTTTTCCACCTCTTAATAAGGATATTTTAGAAAGAGAAATCTTTCAGCTCATCGAGACAAATCAATGTGGGGTTATAAAATTATTGATTTCAAGAGGTGTCGGTAAAAGAGGTTTTTTGCCGCCCAAAAACCCTAACGTAACACGGCTAGTGTCTTTTTCTGTAACTAAGGCAACGGTAAAAAATCCACTGCTTAGTTTAGACCTTGTTTTATGTCATACTCAGCTAAGCCGCCAACCCTTATTGGCTGGGCTTAAACACTTGAATCAATTAGAACGAGTGTTAGCACGTAGTGAATTTGGCGATACTGTTTCAACCGAAGGTTTAATGCTCGATGTTGAGGGCGTAGTGATTGAAGGAACAATGAGTAATATTTTTATTGTTAGCAAGGGTGTTTTAATGACGCCTACATTAGAAAATGCGGGAGTTAGAGGAATCATTCGTGATTACTTAATAGCTCAAGCGACTCAAGAAGGAATGGATTGTAGAGAAATGGAGCTGTCTGTGGAGAACGTAATAGATGCAGATGAGGTTTTTATGACAAATAGCTTAATGCCTATACGAGCTATTAAACAACTTAGAATTGATGACAAAGCCTTTATTAAAGAGGCGGGTCCGTATGCACACTGGGCGTTAGATAACGTACTGGCTGATATTCAGCATCAAGTCGATCAACACGCGGGAAAAAACTAATGCGGCGCTTATTAGCAATAACAATTATTGTTTGCAGTTTATTATTTGGTTGGTTTTGGATGATGTACAACTATGCAATGAATGAATCGTCTATTTCTAACGAGATGGGCTCTGTTGTTGTGAACATTGAAAAAGGTCAAAACCTAAATCAAATTATTTCAACGCTGGATAAGAAAGGCGTGGTAGATGGACCTTGGTTTAAATGGCATGTTCGGTTTGAAGGAGCTGCCAATAGAATACAAGCAGGTGAGTACGAATTTTCTCCAGGTTTGACACCGGTGCAAATATTGAATTTTCTAGTCAAAGGCAAGGTTAATCAATATGCTATTTCAATCATTGAAGGCCAAACGTTTAAGGAAGTTTTAAGGGACATTAGAGAGCATCCAGCGATTAAAAAAACACTGCCTGAACAAGCGAGTATCAGTCAGTATTTAACGTTATTGAATATTCCGGAAAAACATTTAGAGGGGATGTTATTACCCGAAACATATTTTTTTATTAAAAATACATCTGATGTAGATATTCTTCGTCGTGCATACCGTTCGATGCAGGTTTTCGTTAATTCAGCATGGCCTAAAAGAGATGTAAGAACAGTGATACCAAGCGTTTATGATGCACTGATTCTAGCATCTATTGTAGAGAAGGAAACGGGGGCTGCTCACGAACGAAAGCAGATAGCGGGTGTTTTTATCCGTAGACTTGAAATAGGTATGAAACTACAAACAGACCCAACTGTTATTTACGGTATGGGAGATGGGTATGACGGTGATATAAGGTATAGAGATTTACGTAAGGACACTCCCTATAACACATATACACGTTATGGGCTTCCACCGACACCAATAGCAATGCCTGGTAAGGCGGCGATCGACGCAGTTCTACACCCAGAAGACACTAAAAACTTATATTTTGTATCGAATGGTGATGGCACGCATATATTTTCTGAAACGTTGAAGCAACATAATGCAGCGGTTAACAAATACCAACGGAAGCAATAATAATGAAAGTGGGAAAGTTTTTAACCCTTGAAGGCGTTGAAGGTGTTGGTAAAACAACAAATCTGGAGTTCATTGCTAACTATATAAAATTAGCCGGGCAAGAGGTTGTTACAACGAGAGAGCCTGGTGGCACAAAAATAGCCGAAAAAATTCGAGGCTTGTTATTAGACCATGATGATGAGTCATTATGTGATGAGTCTGAGCTTCTCTTAATGTTTGCGGCACGGGCTCAACACATTAAAAACGTCATTATGCCGGCCTTAGAATCTGGCAAGTGGGTTGTGTGTGATCGTTTTACGGACGCTACGTATGCGTATCAAGGGGGCGGGCGTCATTTTAAAGTTGCTGATATTAGCTGGCTAGAACAATTTGTTCAAAAGGGCTTGTTGCCCGACCTTACCATTTTGTTAGACTTGTCGGTGGATATTGGCTTACAACGAGCGGCGAATAGAAGTGATCCAGACCGTTTTGAATCTGAAAAAAAAGTATTTTTTGAAAATGTTCGGCAAGTATATTTGGATAGAGCAAAGGCAGAACCTAAACGCTTTGGTGTTGTTGATGCCTCTGACCCTTTGCAACAAGTACAGAAAAATATAGCCGTTTACTTAGACAAAATATTGCTAGATGAGTAATCAATTACAAGCTGTTTACCCTTGGTTACAAAACTATTGGGGGCCATTATCTCGTTACTTAAAGCAAGACCGCTTACCCAGTGCTTTGATGCTAGTTGGCAACGAAGGGTTAGGGGTGTCATCGTTGGCTATCGCGTTTGCCCATCGAGCTGTTTGTTCTTCATCTCTTGATGAGCCGTTTGCTTGCGGTTTATGTGAAGCGTGTTTATTGTTTAAAGCTGATAATTACCCAGACTTCTTTCATGTAATACCTGAAGAGGGCAAAACGAGTATTAAAATTGAACCCATCCGGCAGTTAATGTCATCATTAGCATTAAGCAATCAATATACTAAACCAAGAATTGTTGTTATTGACCCAGCCGATGCGATGTCTCATTCAGCGGCTAATAGTTTACTGAAAACCTTAGAGGAACCTAGCGAAAATACCTGCCTGGTTTTGATAGTGAATCAACTGTCGAAAGTACCCGCAACAATAAGAAGTCGTTGTCAGCTTATAACCGTTAAGGGTATTGAGCTGACTGAGGCAAAGGATTGGTTAGTTGGTTTGGGCTGTAAGGAGCCAGAACAATATTTGAGTTTAGCTAACAACGCGCCTCTTTATGCTAAAGAATTATGGCAAAAAGAGGCCTTGAAGATCAGAAAGCTGTTACTGAATAACTTTATAGAGCTTTTGAAAGGGCGTTTAGATCCAGTCCTATTTGCTGAAAAATGTATTAGCCTAAAAGGCTTGCCTGTTTTAAAATGGCTGATGTCGTGGCTATCTGATGCAATCAAGTGCGCTCATGGTGCCTTAGATAATCAGCTAATGAACCCTGAACTGAGAGCTGACTTGAAAGTTTTTATAGAAACGCTACACTTAAAAGGAATGCATACTTTGTTAGAGCAGTTAAATTATTTAACATCGTTAGAGTCTAATCAAGTTAACCAACAGTTAATGCTAGAAGAGTTCGCGATACAAAGTTATTCACTAACACGTAAATAAAGGCTAGTTAAATGACCCCTACAGGAAAAGAGTCTCGCCAAGGAATTTTATCTTTAACGATTAAAGATAAAAATGCATTGTATGCGGCGTTTATGGATTATGTTGAGGGGGGCGGTTTGTTTATCCCAACTCATAAGAAATATAGCTTAGGTGATGAAGTATTTATGTTGTTGAGTCTAATGGGCGAGGCAGAAAGAATTCCGGTTGCTGGGCGAATTATTTGGATAACCCCAGTGGGCGCAGAAGGCTCCAGATCGAACGGTGTTGGTGTTCAATTTAATGAACAAGACGGTGGTGCAGCGCGAGCAAAAATAGAAACATATTTGGCGGGAACCTCTGCAACTGGGCGACCTACTCACACCATGTAATGTTACTTGATGAATGTTCTTGAAACGGCCTTTAAGGCCGTTTTTTATTTATAGAGGATAATACCTATGTTTATAGATTCACATTGCCACCTAGATCGTGTTGATCTAAGCCCTTTCTCAAATAGTCTTAGTGAATATTTAGAAGCTACGAAAGCTGATTCATTAGAGCATATGTTATGTGTGTCAATTAATTGGGAAGATTACCCTGCAATGCGAGATTTGGTGAACGGTTTTGCAAATATTTCTACATCGGTCGGTGTACACCCTAATGAGATGGATGGCCATAATCCAAGTGTTGATGAATTAGTGGATATTGCCTTGAAAGATCAGGTTGTGGCCATTGGTGAAACCGGCTTAGATTACTCTAGAATTGAAAAAGAGACTGAGGTACATACCCAGCAGCAACGTTTTCGTCATCACATCAGGGCGGCAAAGAAAATTGATAAACCGATTATCATCCATACCCGTGATGCAAAGCAGGACACAATTAGAATTATGCAGGAAGAATCTGCTGGTGAGTGTGCTGGTGTGTTGCATTGTTTTACTGAAGATTGGGAGATGGCAAAACAAGCACTGGACTTAGGGTTTTATATCTCATTCTCAGGCATTGTTACATTTAAAAATGCTAAGCAAGTTCAAGAAGTGGCAAAAAAAGTGCCCAATGACCGTTTTTTAATAGAAACAGACTCTCCCTATTTGGCGCCTGTTCCGATGCGAGGAAAGCCAAATTACCCTAATTACGTAAAATATGTGGCAGAAAAAATGGCAGAATTAAGAGGTTTATCCTTAGACGCCACAGCACAAATGAGTGCTAAAAACTACTCTACTTTGTTTGATCGTTAATCTAGCGAGGCTTTGCGCCATCTTAAGAAATTAGGAAGAGGGTAGAAGTGCTTGGATCTTATTTAACAGCATTATTTTTTCGGTTAGCGTGTTGTTTGTGTCATTTAGTTCGTTATTAATGTCGCTTAATTGCTTTTGTAAAACTGAAATTTCTTCCCTTGCGGATTTGAGGTTTTCATCAGCCATGGTTTTATAAGCCTCATTAAATTTTTTCTGATAACTGGATAATAATTCACTTAACAGGTCGTCAAAGCTTTGCTGGCTAAAATTGTTTGAGCTGACTAAACTTTCAAGGTGCTCAAGAACATCATATAGCGGCTTCTTAAATTCGCGTTGGAAACATGAACTAAGTTGCTGATTGAGATAGTGTAAGTCGTCTTCATTTCCGCTGAACTGAGCAAATAATTTTAAGCTGCTCGATTCAAAACTATTAAGACTTTCCGCGTGTTTTTCAAAATATACTTGCTCAAGTGTTGTGACGATTTCTCGCAGTTCGTCTTTAGGAAAAGAGCGTTGTTCAAGGTAATTGTATAGTTCTCGGATAGATGACGAAGAGGGTGCTTGATCTGCTTGAGTCGTGGGCTCTTCGGGTACTTGTGGTTGAAACTGGGTAAGTTGCTCTAAAAAAGCGGCTGAATCTTCTTCTGTTACATCACCCGTTGATAATTGGGCAATGCAAAAATCGGCGGCTTGTTTAAAGCTAAGCGGTGTTTTTACACTAGCAGGCGGTGTAACAGTATTAGGTAAAGTGTCTTCTTTAAACGTAACGACTGGTGTTTCAGAAGGTGTTTGAGCACGTGAGTCAATGCCATCTTGCTGGCGCCAAAACTCACTGAATGAGTCGACAGTTTGTTCAGCAACCTCTTTGTCTAATTCTTGAGCCAATTTTTTAAAGCAGCCACTTGCATTAGAGTCTGGACTTAACAATACAGCAGGGCATTGAAGCCTGATGGATGAAATCATGGTTTCATCTACTTGAATATAGCCCAGGTAGTTAATGTCAACATCAATATATTTTTTTACAGCCGACTCAAAACGTTTATATATTGCTTGGCTATTCTCGGCATCTAAAGCCATATTCACGAGAATATATGAAGTTCGATTATAGTTTGAGCGTTTTAAAACTTTAAGTAATGAAAAGGAGTCAGTTAAAGAAGTGGGTTCGGGGGTAATAATAATAATTGAAAACTGTGAGGCTCTAATAAAATCAAGAACATCATCCCCAATGCCTGCAGCCGTATCTATAATGAGATAATCAAAATCTTGTTGGAGTTTATCTAAAGCCGCTAATAAGATCAGTTTTTGCTCATTTGTTAATTGCGCATATTCAGCAATTCCGGTCGCGCCGGGAACAACTTTTAAGCCGCGTGGCCCATCAATAATAATTTCTTTTAAGTTTTTTTCGCCGTTTAAAAGATGTTGTAAGGTATACGTTGGTTGAATACCTAATAGAATATTAATGTTGGCCAAACTAGCATCAGCATCAAATACACACACTTTTTTGTCTAACGCGGTAAGAGAAAGCGCTAGATTAGTGGCCGTGCTAGACTTACCAACGCCCCCTTTACCACTGGTGACTGTGATAACTTTTGCTTTTGGCTGGCTCATACTGTTTATACTTGTGTTAGTGTAAGCTAATTCCATTTGATCAATCGCTAGTCCGTTACTGTAAAACGTTAAGTTAAAGTAACTTTGATTTTATCAAAATACCTTCCCAATAAGTTAAAAATTTATAATCTATAAAATGAAAACAAACCTAACATCATTTTCTCATGGTATTGGTAGCTTTATTGCGGGCTTCCACTTAATCCGCCAGCCAGGATTAAGGCGTTTCGTTATTATTCCTCTAATGATTAATGTGGTGCTCTTTAGTGTGGCAAGTTGGCTGCTGTGGAACTATTTATCAACAATGGTCGATTCTATGTTGCCAAGTTGGTTATCTTGGTTAGCGTGGTTGATTTTGCCTATCTTTATGACCAGTATTTTAGCGATTGTTTATTATTGCTTTACCTTGGTTGCTAACATTATTGCGGCACCTTTTTATGGCCAGTTATCCAAAGGCGTAGAAGCGCATCTAAAGGGGCAGCCTTATGTTGAAGTAAATGCTGACACGTTTCTTAAAGAAATGTTTCAGATGTTAGGGTTGGAATTACGTAAGATCACATACTATTTACTTCGTGCGGTTCCACTGTTAATACTGTCGGTGATACCTGGCATTAATGTAATTAGCCTGCCGCTATGGTTATTATTTAGTGCTTGGTTTTTAACATTTGAATATGCAGGCTATTCATTTGAAAACCACAAGATTTTATTTAGTGATCAAAAACGTATGCTAAACAGATCTCGTGTCAACACGATGACGTTTGGCAGTATAAGTTTGTTGGCAACCACTATTCCTGTCATCAATTTGTTTGCACCTGCAGTAGCAGTAGCAGGTGCCACTAAACTATTTTATGAACGAGGAGAGTTAGGCTAATTCGGCATTAAATACATTATTTTCAATTGAAGTCAGCTTGCAAGGAATGATTTGGTTACTGAGTTTTTCAGGCTCTGTGCTAGTGATTTTAACGCGTAAATAATTTGGGCTATAACCGAATAATGTGCTGACACCGTCAGTCTCAACTTGGTGGCTATCCTCCCATAAAACATTAACAGTGTGACCGACTAGTTTATCCATTTGGGCGCGTTTTGCTGATGCCGCAAGGGTATGAAGAGCTTGGCTTCTGCTTTTTTTGATCTGCGTACTAATTTGGTTTGGCATAGAGGCTGCTTTGGTGCCTTCTCTAGTTGAGTAGGTAAAAATATGTAAGTCACCGAATTGCATTTCTTGTACAAAATCTAGCGTTTGTTGCCACTCGTCATCAGTTTCACCGGGAAACCCAACAATGATGTCGGATGTGATATTGATGTTCGGCATTATTTTACGTGCTTCTAATACAAGCGCACGAAACTCACTTGTTTTACAGCGCCGAGACATTCTTTTAAGTACCGTGTCTGAGCCGCTTTGTATTGGTAAATGCATATGTGGCATTAACCTTGGGTTTTTAAATAATTCAAGAAAGCCTTGCGGTAAATCCCATGGTTCTAAAGACCCCATACGGATTCTTGGAATACTTGTTTGTTGTAATAAGGCTGTTACTAAATTGTATAGATTACTACCTGTATCACTACCATAACCACCTAGGTGTACGCCTGTAATAACAATCTCTGAAATGCCTTGTTGGTGGAGGGCGTTGGCTTCGGCGACGATACTGTCAATAGATTTGCTTTTCTCATCACCTCTGGCAATGGTGACGATGCAGAAACTACAACGGTATCGGCAGCCATCTTGCACTTTGATAAAGGCTCGTTGGCGTCCCCTAGAAAATAACGCAACCTCATTAGGTTCAGTTGCAATGCTCGGCATTGTTTCTTCACTTAGTTCATTAAGTGTTAAGGTGACTAATTGGTCTTTTTGTTGGTTATTAACGAGTAGATCAACGCCATCTAAGGCAACAGTTTCTTGCTCATTTAAGGTGGCATAACAACCGCTCACAACAAGTTTTGCCCTCGGGTTTTTTTGATGTGTTTTTCGCACAAGTTGGCGAGATTTTCTTACGGCTCCTTGCGTGACCGCACAGGTGTTGAGTACCAAAATATCGGCCTCAGTTTCTTGATTAACAAGCTGGTGCCCTTCGGCAACAAAATCATTTGCCCAAGATTCTATTTCAGCTTCGTTTAATCGGCAGCCTAATGTTTTAAGGTGAACGCGCATTGGAAAGTACTAGTGGTTTAAAGAACGTTTATTTTACGCTATTTGTTTTGCTGACAGATAAAGTCAATGACCTTTTGTTGGCAGCCCTCTGTATTCTCGTACAAAATGCCATGCCGGTTAGAGCTAACCCATTGATAGTGTAATAGTTTAGTTGGTATGTGTTTGGCAAGTGTTTGGTAACTGGATGGGGCAACTACAGGGTCGTTATCACCTTGGATCAGGAAGACAGGGCAGTTAATTTTTTTTAATCTGGGGAGGGTTTTTTTAATTAAAATTAAGAGCTGATTAATGGCTGCAATTGGGGTGTGGTGGTAATTAAGGTGGGGGTGTTCGGGTAGATTGGCTTTAAATGGCAAAATACCATCAGAGTTACTGATTTTTTGTATAAATTTATTCGTGTAGTGAGTGATTTTTACCAGTTGAGATAAAGGGTCTTTAAAACTGACGGGGGCTGAACACGCGGTAACTGAACGTATATTAAGGTGATGACTCGCAGTAACCATCAGAGCCAACAGGCCACCACTTGAAAAACCAACGAGGTGTACATCTTTGCTGTAACAATGTGCTATTTTGATACTTTGTTGAAGAGATTGACGCCAATCTTGCCAGCTTCTTTTGTGTAGGTCCCATGGTGATGTTCCATGGCCTTTTAGGCGGCAACCGATGCTGATATATCCTTGGGCAACAAATTTTTCAGCCAATGTTTTAAGTTCAATAGGCGTTGAAAGCAAACCGTGAACAAACACGACGCACTGCCCATTATATGTTTTTGGCATTAACAGATAGGGAAGGGCGGACTTTTCGCTGATGTGTTGTTGTTGATTGATTACTTGGTGTTTTGGGTCTTTAAACTGTGAAATATCCCAATGGTATTCAAGTAACTCATCTTCAAATAGTAGGTGGGCAAACCGGTGGGATTGTTTGTCAAATTTAAAGGCTAAGCTGGTTTTAATAGCTATTCTGACCTGAGGAATGGATGCAGCCTCATTAGCATTTACAGCAATAGGGTTTTTATATCGAATGCTATCAAAATCTTGTTCGGCGGAAAGGTGTTCGGTAAATTTATAGTACACGTCCGATGATTCAAGCAAGTTTGCCTCGTAGGCACTTTTTAAAAACAGGTCAAAAGTCTCGCTTTTTGTCATTAACAAATTGCGATAAATAGAGGGGTTTTGCAGCGTTCGATGAAAGCTTAGCGTGTCGCTTTTTTGTAACGCCTTAATGCTTCCATAAATCAATTGATGCAGCTTTTTTTTATTAATATAGGTCTTTCCTTCGGCAACAAAATGCATGATCAGCGTTGCGGCAATATGAGCAATGTTAATAGTGACATTGTCATAAATAGCATGCATGTAATCATCACGAATTCTATTAGCGTTGCGTTGATAACTCAGACGAAACAATAGGTTGTTCAAATTACCGTTATGCTCAACTTTATTTAAAAGTTGTTTTAGCGCTAAATCTGAGTGGTTAACAAAGGTGGTTGTAATCGTTGATTCTAATCTGGTCCAGTAATCCTCTACGACAATAGGCTTAGCTAAACGAATGTCCATATCGGTATCTTTAAATAAAAAGTTGCCTTCGATTAATAACTCTTCCGAGATGCGATGGTGTAAGTTATTAACAAAAAATCGTACCGTATTGCTTAATGCATTTTCACCAATTCGTAAGGGGTAAAAGGTAATATTGCAGGGGATGATAAGGGTGGGTTTTTTGCACAGTTCCAGCAATTGCTGTTTGTCTTCAAAGCCTAATTCTTTCGCCCATAAAGAGAGGGTCTCTGTGTTTTCTTGTTCACTAAGGTCACGAACAGTTTGTTTGAAAATAGCGATTGCTAAGGCAATAACTGCTGGCCCAGTATGTAGTTTTCGCCGCTCATTATGTGAACGTGAATAAATACTGTAGCGGCCTTCTTTATCAAGCACACGTCGGTCTTTTACGATACCACCTTCGGGGAAGGCAACGAGCTTTTGTTGGTGTAAAATATCTTTTGCTATATGAAACAAAAGCCCATCAATGTTATTTGGTATACCACCTAAATCAATCAAATAACGACCGAAAACATTATCAGCGAATAACTCGTTTGCAGCAATTGACCTAGAGTAGTGTTTTGTTTTTTCGTAAATTAAATATTGTGGGATAAAGGTTTCAAATCGAGCAAAGTGATTGAATAAAAAGATATCGCCTTCTAACCAAGAGGATGGGTTGCCATGAGTGCGAACCGTCAGGCTAAGAACCTTAAATAAGGCTTTCATAGCATGATAAGTCCAGTGGTAAGTGCCTGGGTTTATCGTATATTGCTGCGTCTCTATTTTATTTTTTGAGTCGTCGCTCATGCCCGTGTTTTAATTAAAAACTTAACGTTTAAATGCATAGTAGTTCATTATGGTTAGTTTTACTCCAAAAAATAGGCAACAGTTACCTTACTTGAAGCAAGGAGAGGTACATGTGTGGGTGTTTGACCTGATGGTGCCAATAACTAGCAAGGCTCACACTATAGTGAGTGAAACTGAGTGGCTAAAAATAAATCGATTAAAGCATCAACAAAATAGAGCATTAGCATTGTCGATGAGAGTACAGCTTAAGCGATTGCTGTCATGCTATTTGGGTATCAGCCCAGTTGAGCTGCAATTTGATACAACTGAATTTGGTAAACCGTACCTAAAAAATCAAGCATTATCGTTTAATGTTTCACATTCTGGCTCGCAGGCCCTGGTGGCAATGACCTTAGAAGAAGATATTGGTGTTGATCTTGAGCATTGGCGTTATTTAGATAATTTAGAGGGCTTAGTAAAGCGTAACTTTTCAAGCAGTGAACAAGCTCAATGGGTCAATATTAGCGCAGCACAACGCGAAGAGACTTTTTTTAACATTTGGACCTGTAAGGAAGCTTTTATCAAAGCAACGGGTAGAGGGCTGGGAATGGGTGTGTCTCGTTGTGGTTTTAGTTTGACACCACCAAATAGGCTCTTAGAGTGCCCAGTTGAGTATGGGAGTGCAGCAGATTGGTCATGTGTATCTTTAAAGGTAGGTGAAAAAGTCAGTGCATCGTTAATGCTACGGTCTAAGCATTGCGAACCAATTATCTCTACATTTGATCATGAAAATCCACCTCAATTTATTTAATCGCTATAAAATACGCGCTGCCATCAAATATACGTTATTAAATACGACCTTACATACGTTATGAATCAATTTCCAAAAACACTGGTTGAAGCACTTGATAACAACCAAGATGCCAGTAAAACCATTACCTATATCAGTAGTAAAGACAACGAGCGCCAAGTGAGTTACCCCGCTTTAAAAAAACGGGCGCTAGGCTTGCTGCACCATATTCAGCAAAAAGGAGCATCTGAAGGGAACGAGTTAATCATTCACTTAGCTGAAAACGAACAATTTATTGATGCGTTTTGGGCGTGCCAATATGGCGGTATTGTCGCTGTGCCATTAGCGATTGGAACCAGTGATGGACACCGTGAAAAAGTATTTAATGTTTTTGAAAAACTTAACACACCGTATATCGCAACGACTAGAAAGGCTTTGCAGCGGTTAAAAGTTTTTGCTGAAGAACACGGAAAAGAGTCTATTTACAAAGTGATTGAGCAAAAAGCACTGATGCTCGATAAAATTGAGACTTTTGATACTTTAGGAGCGCTGGCAGATATTAACCCTGAGCAAACAGCGTTTATTCAATTCTCCTCTGGTTCTACTGGCGACCCTAAAGGTGTCGTATTAACACATAAAAATTTAGTAACAAATTTATATGGCATTATTGAATGCAGTGCATTTGATTATAGGGACAGCTTTTTTAGCTGGATGCCATTGACTCATGATTTAGGTATTATTGGTTTTCATTTGACACCCTTATTCGTCAATATAAATCAATATATTATGCCAACCGACTTGTTTGTTCGTCGTCCGGCATTGTGGCTTGAAAAAGCCAGTGAGAAAAAAGCGACGATTTTATCGTCACCAAATTTTGGTTATAAACATGTTTTAAAACGCTTTAAACCAGAAAACCAAGTTAATCTTGATTTATCACATGTCCGCCTGCTTTTTAACGGAGCAGAACCTATCTCTGCAGACCTATGTAGAGAGTTTAGCGCGGTAATGAAACCGTTCGGTCTAGCAGAAACAGCGATGTTTACGGTTTATGGTTTAGCGGAAGCGTGTTTGGTAGTTAGCTTCCCTGAATTAGCCCAACCACTTTCTACTCTTCATGTGTTGCGCAGCTCTTTAGTAGAGGGGCAGCCAGCACAGGTCGTTAGCGAGGCATCCGATCAAAGTATAGAGTTGGTTCGCTTAGGAACTCCTATTATCGGGACGCAAATGATAATTGCAGATAGCAGTGGGCAAGCTGTTGCTGATAATGTAATCGGCCGAGTGTTAATTAAAGGCGAAAATGTAACAAAAGGTTACTATCACGCGCCTGAGTTAAATGAAAAACTGATTAATGATGAGGGTTGGTTAGATACAGGTGACCAAGGTTTGTTAAACGAGGGGCAGTTGGTTATTACAGGTAGAACCAAGGATCTAATCATTGTTAATGGGCAAAACTATTATGCCCCTGACCTTGAGTCTGTTTGTGAGCATGTTGATGGTATTGAGTTAGGAAAAGTGGTCGTCTGTGGTATTCGTAACGTTGAAGATGCACTGGATGAATTGGTTGTTTTTGTTTTATATCGAGGTGAGCTAGAAAACTTTTACCAAACTACGATAGAAGTTAGACGCCAATTAAATGAAAAATCTGGCTTAGATGTGGCGCATGTTTTACCTATAAAAAAAGTACCTAAAACCACCAGTGGTAAGGTTCAACGTTTTGCATTAGCGGAACAATTTGAAGCGGGGGCGTTTAATGAGATTATAGCGGCTTTAACAGAGCTGTCTGAAACACAATCAACTGAGTTTATTGCAGCGGGTAGTTCCATAGAGCGAATATTATTAGATATTTGTCACTCTGTTGTAGCCGATCAGAAAATCAGCTTGAAAGATAATATTTTTGAAATGGGAACAAGCTCGTTAAAGTTGGCACAAATTCACGAGAAGATAGACGAGGAGTATCCAGAGGTTGTTGAGTTAACAGATTTTTTCGATTACCCAACAATTGAACAGTTAGCTGGGTTTATTGCGCATAAAACAACCCCCTAAACGATAGTGGTTTAATCGTAGACACCACGCTTTCTCTTCCATTTACGGTTAGACCACATCCAATCTTCAGGCGCATCGAGAATCATTCGCTCGGTTGCTCTAGCGTATTTCTCGGTGATTTCGTGACCCTCTTTTTCATAGGGGGCTTGTCCAAGTTCTTCAAAAAACACTTCGTAATGACCAAGACTTAGGCGTTTCATACCAACAAAAATAACAGGGTATTTGGTGAGCTTGGCGATCTTCTGAGCACCGACTGCAAATGAACTGTCTTGGTTAAGGAACTGAGTCCAGTATTTTTCTTCTTTTCTGACAGGCGATTGATCAGCAACCATCGCAAAGCCACGGACCTCTTTACGACGCTGCATAATTTCAATTAATGCATTTTTGTTAGGTATTGGGCGAGCGTTAAAACGTGACCTAGAGATTTTCATATAGTCATCAACAATTTTATCGTGCAAAGGTTTGTATACAGCATCGATAGGAAAAGAAAGCTGTAAGCTGCAACCAGCCAGCATCCATTCCCAGTTGCAATGGTGAGCGGCAAGCATCAAGACAGATTGGTCGTTTTTCGCAAACTTTTCTATCACTTCTGGGTTTTTTAAGGTAACACGCTGACGAATTTGTTCTTCTGTGAGGGTGCGGGTTTTACTGGCTTCCAATATTACATAGACCAAATGCTTAAAATTTAATTTAGCCAGTTTTTTAAGCTCATTGCTCGGGGTATCTGGAAAAGAGTTTTGCATGTTCGAATAAATAACATTGCGTTTGCGCTCAACAAGATAATAGCCAATTAAGTAAACGGGATATGCAAGTGCGTGCAGCATCGGCAATGGAAGTTTTCCAAGCAATGGGTAAAAGCGAGAGCTAAAGGGTTGCCGGTGTTTGGCCATAATCTAGGTAAAAATCAGTAGGGTTAAAAATTCTCTATTCTACCAAAGCTATTGCGCTTCTTAGGCAAAAAATACATAGCCAATACAGATGGCGGTAATAATACCTATCAAGTCTGCAAATAACCCGCAGGCAACCGCATGCCGAGCTTTTTTTATACCTACTGCGCCGAAATAAACGGCTAAGACGTAAAAGGTTGTCTCTGTGCTGCCTTGTACAATAGAGGCAAGCCTGCCGGCAAAAGAGTCTGCGCCGTGTGTTTGCATGGTGTCTATCATCATCGCCCGAGCGCCACTTCCGCTGAGCGGTTTTATCAGCGCTGTTGGTAACGCATCGAGGAATTGGCTATCCAGCGAATAATGGATTAACAACGAGCGTGCGTAATCCAGCGTTATTTCAAGTGCCCCTGATGCCCTAAAAACACCAATAGCAACCAACATTGCTACTAGGTAAGGAATAATCATTACAGCGGTTTGAAAGCCTTCTTTAGCGCCATCAATAAATGCATCATAAACATTAATACGTTGTTTGATAGCACCACTCATAAAAACAATAATCAAACTAAAAATAATAAAATTGCTCGCCAGCGATGACTGTTGTTGCATGCTGGCTTGGTCAAGGCTTGAAAAATAGAACAATATTAAGCCGATAACGGTGCTAAAAGCAGCTAAATAGCAAAGCACAACTGGCTCGTAAAGTTTTATACGTTGAATGCTAGCAACGGCTATAAGCCCAGCCATCGTCGAGGCATAGGTAGCAATTAAAATAGGGATAAAAACATCGGTTGGGTCAGCAGCGCCCATTTGTGCACGATATGTGAAAATGGTCAGAGGGAATAGGGTGACAGCTGAGGTATTGATTACCAAGAATAAAATTTGAGCGTTGCTGGCCGTATCTTTTAATGGGTTTATGGTTTGCAAGTGCTGCATGGCTTTTATACCTAAGGGCGTTGCCGCATTATCAAGCCCTAACATATTGGCAGACAAGTTCATCACCATAGCGCCCAAGGCAGGGTGCTTATCTGGAATGTCGGGCATTAGGCGTTTTAAAAGTGGGTTTAAAAAGCGTGTTAAATGGTTAATAAAACCACTTTTTTCGCCAATTTTCATAATCCCCATCCAAAAACATAAAACGCCGGTCAGGCCGAGAGAAATTTCAAATGCTGTTTTGGATAAGGTAAATGTGGCGAGGGTAATATCATTAAAAATGTTCATATCGCCGAGTATAAAAAGGCGATAAAGGCCGGTTAGAAAGGCAATGAAAAAAAAGCCAAGCCAAATAATATTTAACATAAAATAAAGGGCAAACCTTGTCTAAACAATCAGCAATCAAAGGGTAGGGTGTCTCCCTAAGTGATACGTTCACTTAGTCAATTAAACTGTAACATACCGATACAATGGCAGATAAGAATATTAACGTTAATGATAACTTGAATAAATTATTAACAATTATGGCTCAGTTAAGAGATGTTGATAACGGTTGTCCCTGGGATGTGGAGCAAAGTTTTGAGACGATTGCGCCATACACAATCGAAGAAGCCTATGAAGTTGCTGATGCAATTCAGCAAAAAAACCTGCCTGCTTTAAAGGATGAATTAGGCGACCTTTTATTCCAAGTGGTTTTTCATGCACAGTTAGCTAAAGAGCAGCAGAGTTTTGAGTTCTCCGATATTGTTGACGCAATTTGCGATAAGTTAACCAGACGTCATCCGCATGTGTTTAATAATGAAATAACCTCGAAAGACGATTTAGCAAAAAAATGGGAAATACAAAAACGAGCAGAAAATAAAAATGAGACACGCAGCAGTGTGTTGTCCGGTGTCAGTTCCAATCAACCGGCAATTAATCAAGCCTACAAATTACAGAAAAAAGCAGCCTCGGTAGGGTTTGACTGGGATGAGGTTGGCGCTGTTGTCGATAAATTAGACGAAGAAATTGATGAGCTTAAAGATGAAATGGTGCTTGCAAATAATCGTAAAAGAATAGAGGAAGAACTAGGGGATGTATTTTTTAGCTGTATAAATTTAGCGCGTCATTTGGACATCAACCCCGAGTGGTCACTAAGGCTGGCTAATGAGCGTTTTACAAAACGATTTTCATATATTGAACAATCAGTAGAGCAAGCTGGAAAGGGTGTTGAAGAATGCTCCGCAAGTACACTGATGATGCTTTGGGAAGAAAGTAAAAGAAGCGGTTCTAACGATTAAAAAAAATTAAATTACGCAACATAAGGAAAAGTTAGGACATTTCAAATGATTTTAGTATACTCAAGATTCAAGCTTGCTAGATAACTAATAACTATTATCATAAAGGATATGTTCTAACTGCTTGATTTTTTTGTTTATTTATAATGAGGAAAAGAGATGTCAGAAAGAGTACGCGGTATTGTTAAATGGTTTAATAATTCAAAAGGCTTTGGTTTTATTCAACCAGATGCTGGTGGTGAAGATGTGTTTGTTCATTTTAGAGCAATTCAAGGTGACGGTTTCCGTACATTAAAAGAAAATCAAGCCGTTGAATTTACAATTACTAAAGGCGACAAAGGGCTTCAAGCAGAAGAAGTTACTGGTTTAGAATAAGCGAAGTCTCGGCAGTTTTTTGCTGCCTTAGCGCTACATTAAGATTCCTGCTTTCAATAAAGATAGATTGTCTATTTTTATTGTTGGTAGGTCTTAGTGACATATTGCTCAACAATTTTCTGAAACTGTTCTGCGATATCGTTACCTTTTAAGGTGACATCTTTTTGTCCATCTATATAAACGGGTGCGACGGGTCTTTCGCCTGTGCCTGGTAAGCTAATGCCGATGTTTGCATTTTTACTTTCACCTGGGCCGTTCACAACGCAGCCCATGACGGCTACCTTCATGTTTTCTACACCAGCGTATTGAGTTTTCCATTCCGGCATTTTATGGCGCAAAAATGATTGAATATCTTGTGCTAACTGCTGGAAATAATCGCTGGTGGTTCTGCCGCATCCGGGGCATGAGATAACCGCTGGTGTAAAGGAACGTATGCCCATGGATTGTAATATTTCCTGTGCGACAACTACTTCTTGGCATCTATCTCCGCCGGGTTCAGGTGTTAAAGAAATACGAATAGTGTCGCCAATGCCTTGTTGAAGCAATACCGCAAGGGCAGCAGTGGATGAGACAATACCTTTGCTTCCCATTCCGGCTTCGGTTAAGCCTAAATGAAGCGGGAAGTCACAGCGAGAGGCAAGGTCTTGGTACACAGATATTAAATCTTGAACGCCACTCATTTTGCAAGATAGTAAAATCTTATCTTTGGCTAAGCCTAATTCAATGGCTTTTTCTGCGCTTTCTAGCGCCGATGTAATAACCGCATCATGCATAACGGCAACAGAATCGCGAGGTGTGCTGGATCTGGAATTTTCATCCATCAAACGGGCCAACACAGATTGATCTAAACTGCCCCAATTAACACCAATACGTACAGGTTTATCATAGCGAATAGCGCATTCAATCATTTGAGCAAATTGAGGGTCACGCTTACTACCACGGCCAACATTACCGGGGTTAATACGGTATTTAGCCAATGCTTGCGCGCAACACGGGTATTTTTCTAACAGTTTGTGCCCGTTAAAGTGAAAATCCCCCACCAAGGGTACATCGCAATCTAACGCGTCAAGTCGCTCTCTAATCGTGCTGACTGCAGCGGCGGCGGCCTCTGAGTTCACGGTAATACGCACTAACTCGGAGCCTGCTTTTGCTAACTGATAAACTTGCTCGACGGTTCGTTCAATATCAGCAGTATCTGTATTCGTCATAGATTGAACAACCACGGGGTGTTCATGACCTATTGAAACGGATCCGACCTTTACGGTTATAGCATTGCGTGTCATCGCTGGTTTTCTCATTTTATCTGTAAATATATCTGCTTCATTATATATGTTTGTATGGCTTATCCGTTAATGAAGAGCGCAAGAAGTTTAGATAGGGGTCGTAACAGTAATCGAGCGTACGAAATCAACAAAGTGGCTTAGAGCAATGTATTCAATACGGAGCTGTTCGTTTACTTAAATGTGCTGGCAAGATAATCTTGCTGAAGTAATTTAAAAACCGTTGGCAAACTGAAGGGGATGCGTGTGTTTATGTATCTGTTAAAAAACGATTAATTAAAGTAAAGGCACGATCAATAATACTAAACGGTGTGTAAAAGTGTGGTGAAAAACGAATCCCACCGCCGCGCTTTGCACAAACCACTTGCTGTGAGGTTAAGTAGTCAAAAAGTTCATTTGTGTCATGCTTTGTGGGCTTAAAAACAATAATGTTATTGCCTTGTGCGTCTGGCTTGGTTAACAAGGTTAATGAGGGGCTTTGTTGTACCTTATCAATCACATACTGGCCACGCTCAATAAGGTTGTTGGCAACCGTATTCATACCAACTTCCAGTAGTAAACTAAGGCTTGCAGAAAGTGCATGTATGCTCAGCATGTTAGGGCTGCCACATTCAAATCGTCTTGCCGATTTTGCCGTACTCCATTCAAGGGCGTCATAATTGCCCATATCCTCAACCATATGCCAGCCATACTGGGTGAGTTTGAGTGTGTTAATACTAGATTGCCGACAATAAAAAAAGCCTAAGCCCTCAGGGCCAAGCATCCACTTGTGTCCATCGGCCATCACAAAATCGGCCTGATACTTCTTTACATCAATAGGGAATGCACCAACCGATTGAATAGCGTCTATACAGAATAGAACACCTCGTTGCTGGCAGGCTTCGCCTAAACGTTCAAGATCAACACGTAAGCCTGAGGCATATTGAACTGAGCTGATGGTTAGCAGTTTAGTTCGGCTATCAATATTTTTAATTAGCTCAGCAGTTGGGTCTTCTGTGTCTTTCAAGTGTGTTTTTATGACGCGAACACCCTGATTTTCAAGTGACTCCCACGGAATCATATTTGAGGGAAACTCTTCATCACTGGTAACAATAGTATCGCCATGAGCCCAATCCAGCCCATAAGCAACAAAAGAAAGGGCTTCAGAGGTGTTTTTAACTAAGGCAATTTCGTCGGCATTATCAGCTTGGATTAACTGAGCTAATTGGTTTTTTAAGTGGGCTTCAACGTTGAGCCAATTCGCATATTTCTTGGAGCCAATAGTAACGTTTTCGCGGCAAAAAGCATTGACGGCTTTTTCGGTACGAACGGGCCACGGAGCAACTGCGGCATGGTTAAGGTAGATTACATCATCGTCTAAATTAAATTCATTATTAAATTGATCAGTCATCTACATTACCCACTTAAGAAAATGAATATTCTATCCTTTTTTAAAAGTTCCTTATAGACTGACTTTATCTGCCAGATTAAATTTAAAAGAGGTGTGTTATGTTGATGATTGGACATAGAGGCGCAATGGGCTGTGCACCTGAAAATACACTCTTATCTATTCATAAAGCAATCGAGTTAGGCGCAGATTGGGTTGAAATTGATGTACATTGTGTCGCCGATAAACTGCTGGTTATTCACGATGAAACAGTTGATAGAACCACCAATGGACGTGGCAAATTAATTGATTATTCGTTTGAAGAACTTAGAGCCTTAGATGCAGGTCTTGGGCAAAGAATACCAACCTTACAAGAAGTGCTTGAGGTAACCGTAGGTAAAGTCGGCTTGAATATTGAACTGAAGGGCCTAGGCACAGGTAAAGTGTTAACCAGTTTGCTTAGAAATACACCGGAAACTTACAAAAATAAAATGCTTGTTTCATCATTTTTAATGCCGGAGCTTGAACAAGTAGTTAGGTTAAACCAACACGTTAAGATAGGTGTCTTGGCTGGTAATAATATCAATGAGTCTATTGCCTGGGCGACTAAATTAAAGGCTTTTTCAATACACCTAAGGTTACAAAAGGTAACGCCAAAATGGGTAGATAGGGCGCACGATTTGGGACTTAAGGTGTATGTTTATACTGTTAATAAAGTCGTGCAGATTAGGCGCATGAAGGAACTCGGGGTTGATGGGGTTTTTAGTGACTATCCAAATAGGTTAACTAGTTGATGTGCGGCAGTTTTTTTAATTGAGAACGTGTATAGATCAGCGTCACAATCATACTAATAAAAACAATACTGGCGACTGAGCCAAAAACCCATTCAATGCTATAGTCGAATTTTATGATGAGTAAATAATTGACGATAAAAGGTAATAATAATTGCCTGAAAAAACCCATGACAACGGGGAAGTCCGGTTGTTTTATAGCCTGAAGCGTTGCCACACTAATAAACAGAGAAACGTAGCAAAAAAAAGCCAATGCATCGATTCTTAAATAAGTGGTACCTATATCAATAATAGTATCTTGCTGACTAAAAAAACTCATCATCAGGGGTGAGAGAAAAATCATAACGGGAATACAAACAAGAGAAATAGATAAGCTAAGTATTAATCCCTTACGGTAAGTTTCAGCGATTCGTCGGTAATTTTTAGCGCCATAGTTCTGTCCTGAAATAGCTAAAACGGCGGCATTGAGGCCTAGGGCAGGGAGCAATAAAACTTGTTCAAGCCGTAAACCAACCGAATAACCGGCTATTGCATAATCACCAAAGCGGCTAACAAAACCAGTAATCATCAAGCTGCCAATAATCATAATGAAAAAATTAAAACTAGCCGGTAACACTTGTCTCAAAATAGCCAGTGAGACAAGTTTGTTCAAACACGGCAGGGGTCTGTAACCCAATTTCTTACATAAAATGTTGAGTAAATAAAGCGCCGATGCAAACTTAATAATTAATGTTGCCCAAGCGAGCCCGGCAACGCCCATATCTAGCCCAAAGGTTAATAATGGGTTTAAGCCCAAGTTAACAAAGAAACCTACAACTAACGCATTACGGTTAGACTTTGTGTCACCCAAGGCCATCAGCGCGCCAGCGCCAACAGCACTTAGAGAAAAAGCGACATTGCCGAGGATTAAGACTTCAATATAATCCCATGCTAGCCCAGTTATTATGTCGTTAGTGCTTAGCCAGTGGATGGCATCTTTTGCAAATAGAATCCCCGCAACTGTAATCACTAAAGAAAAAGCAAGGCCTAGGCCTAGACAGTTTCTAATAATGTTTTTTAATTGTTGAGGTTGCTTTAGGCCAAGTTCTGTTGAAACCATGACTGACGTGCCGTTTTGTAGGCCAGCCAAAAGTCCAATAAAAAGGTAAAAGACAATGCTTGAAATGGACAATCCAACCAAAGCGTCATCAGATACTTTACCGGCAAACCAGTTATCGGTAAGGTTATATAACGTGTTGAAAAACATCCCCATTGACGCGGGTATGGCAAGGCGAATTAAGTGCTGATAAATAGACCCTATGGTTAAATCTTGAGGCGGCTTAGAAGGAATCATAGGGTTTAATGAGTATTTTTTAATTATAGTTGGTTAAAAACAATGGCATCATAAAATACCAGAGTGGTTGTCATTAGTAGAAAAGTGAGTACAGCTTGTTTTAAGTCATCATTTATTAAGTATCTAACATAATGTGATTTGAGGCAGCAGTGTATAACGATACACTGGTTTGGTAACGTAGTTGTGATGACTATATGTTTAGTATAAATAAAAGGAGCGTAATGAGTATTCCCGTACCCAGCAACTGTATGAGTATTGATGATTTATCCATTGGTATGCGTAAAGAAAAAACCTATACGATTGAACACGAGGATGCGGTTCAATTTTCCAAAATGTCGGGTGACTGGAACCCTGCTCATCACGACGAGGATTACGCTGCACAAAGCATTTTTAAACAACGTGTCGCGCATGGCATGTTTTCGGTGATTCAATTTTCAGGTATTTTAGGCATGGACCTTCCAGGCTTGGGAACACTTTGGCTTAAGCAAAGTGTAGAATTTTTAAGGCCAGCTTTTTTTGGTAATCAATACCGAGCAGTTGTAGAGGTTTTGGCTATTAATAAAGAAAATAATACGGTAACGTTTAGTACAGAATGTTTTGATCAGGAAGGTAATAAAATCATTACAGGTGAGGCGGTTGTAAAACCTATTCCGGCTAAATTAAAAGCAAAAACTAATTAAAGAGGGTTTATGTCAACATCTAAGGAAGAAAAGTTTGTACGGGAAGATGGGCCTGTTTTTTTATCAGGTAACCAAGCTTATTTACGTTTAGCCTTTGAGCAACAACGTCGTGACCGTGAAGCGGGCTTAAAAACCGGTGGTTTTATTTCAGGTTATCGCGGTTCACCATTTGGTAATTTTGATACCGAGTGTAAAGGGGTGGAATCATCTTTAAATGAACGCGATATTCATTTTAATCCCGGTGTTAATGAAGCGATGGCAGCGACCGCTATTTGGGGTTCGCAACAAATTGATTTCTTTGAAGGTAATAACTTCGATGGCGCGTTTGGGCTTTGGTATGGCAAAGGCCCGGGTGTAGATCAAGCAGCCGATGCGCTTCATCATGCAAATTTATGGGGAACGAGCAAACACGGTGGTGTTGTTATGGCCGTGGGTGATGACCCTATGAGTCGATCATCCAGTATTCAACAACAAAGTGAATACGTTTTATCGGGCTTATGTATTCCGATTATGCACTGTTCATCGGTGCAAGATATTTATGATTTTGGCTTAATTGCTTATCAAATGTCGCGTTATTCAGGCGTCTGGGTGGCGGTTAAATCAGTGTCTGATATTGCCGAGTCTTGGTATATGGTGGACATTGACCCTAAACGCACAGAAACCGTACTGCCCGATGCCAGTGAATTCGTTATTCCTGACAGTGGCGTACATACCCGTTGGCCAGACCGCTCGGTGGATCAAGACGAACGTATTGTGAATGCGCGTTTGCCCGCTGTTAAAGCGTTTACTAAAGCAAACAAACTAAACAAAGTAACGCTGGATGCAAAACAACGCCGTGTGGGTATTATTACTGCCGGGAAAAGTTACCTAGATACCCTAGAAGCCTTAGATGATTTGTCCATTGATGAATCAATGCGCGATGAGCTGGGTTTAGCGGTTTTTAAAATAGCCGTTATTTGGCCAATGGAAGAAAGCTTGGTGCGTGAATTTGCAGAATCGGTTGATGAGATTCTGGTGATTGAAGAGTCTCGCCCATTCCTTGAAACGCAAGTGAAAGATATTTTGTTTGATATGCCAATGGATATTCGTCCGTTGGTGATGGGTAAAAAAGGCCGTGACCAACAAACACAGTTCCCATCTAATGGTGAATTAACACCAGCGCTGATCTCTAAAGCATTAGTTAATTGGTTGAAACCATATAAAACCACAGACTCCATGACCCAATGGATTGAAGTGTTGGAAAATACCGATAAACAATTGAGTGTGCCACGCAATACGGTAGAACGTACACCGTATTTTTGTTCAGGTTGTCCGCACAGTTCATCTACCAAATTACCAGATGACAGCAGCGAACAGTTAATTGGTATTGGTTGCCATTTCCTAGTGGGTTTAATGGATAGAAAAGGCACTACCTATACACAAATGGGTGGCGAAGGGGCTACCTGGGCAGGTGCATCGCCGTTTTTGGGTAACCGCCATACCTTTGTTAACTTGGGGGATGGAACTTTCTATCATTCCGGCTCTACCGCGATTCGTCAGGCGATCGCTTCAAACATTAATATTACCTATAAAATTTTATTTAACGATGCTGTCGCGATGACAGGCGGCCAATCGTTTGATGGCCCGTTAACCGTAGAAGGTATTACGCAGCAAATGCACTCAGAAGGTGCGGCTCGTATTGTAGTGGTTTCTAAAGAGCCAGAAGCATTAAATAAAGCCGCATTTGCGCCCGGTACTGATTTGTATCACCGCGATGATTTACAAATGGTGATGAAAGAATTGGCCGACACTAAAGGCGTCACCATTCTTGTTTTTGAACAAACGTGTGCAACAGAACTGCGTAGACGCCGGAAACGTAAATTGGTGGAAACACCGAAAAAATTAACCTTTATTAACTCACGTGTTTGCGAAGGCTGTGGTGATTGTGGCGTGCAATCGAACTGTCTTTCTGTGCAGCCGCTAGAAACAGAGTTAGGCCGTAAGCGTGTGATTGATCAATCTGGCTGTAACTTAGACTTTAGCTGTGTAAAAGGTTTCTGCCCAAGTTTTGTAACGATTGAAGGCGGGGAATTGGCAAAAGGTAGCTCCGTTAACTTATCAGATGATGTGTTCGCAACCTTGCCAGAACCAACACCTAAGCCACTCGATGGCGTGTTTGGCTCCTTGGTCTGTGGTATTGGTGGTACCGGTGTTGTTACCATTTCATCAATGATTGGTGAAGCAGCCAAAGCAGAAGGTTTTGCCTCACAAGTGCTGGATTTAACCGGTATGGCGCAAAAGTTTGGCGCGGTATATTGCCACCTTAAAGTCGCTAATAATGTGGAAGAGCTTAATTCAACCCGTTTATCTATTGGTAAGGCAGACTTATTGATTGGTGCAGATATTGTCACCAGTGCGAGTGATGAAGGCATGTCGCGCTTGCGTGAAGGGCATACCAAAGGGGTGGTTAATTCGCACGGTATTGTGACGGGCGCATTTACTCGCGATGGTGACTTTAGTATCCCTGTAGATGATATGAAGCAAGCGTTGGAGCGTTTCACAGGTAAAGGCAATTGTGATTTCTTCGATTCAACTAAAGTATCTGAAACATTAACGGGCAACACCATTGGCGCCAATATGATGTTATTAGGCTTTGCCTGTCAAAAAGGTTGGTTGCCGGTTAAACGTCAGTCGTTGGAAGATGCCATTACAGCAAACGGCGTAGCGGTTGCCTATAACCAGCGGGTATTTAAAATTGGCCGTTTAATGGCGCACGACCCAGATGCGGTTAAAACACTATTGGAACAAGGTGCTACAACGCCAGAGTGGGAAGTACTATCTGCCACTACCGATGAGTTGATTAGTCGCCGTGAGGCAGATTTGGTGGCTTATCAAAGCAAGTCATATGCTAAAAAATTCACAAAATTAATTGATAAAGTGCGTGAAGCAGAAGCAAAACTAGCGGGTGATAGCGATGAGATTACCCAAGCGGCAGCGCGGTACTTATATAAATTAATGGCCTATAAAGATGAGTTAGAAGTGGCCCGTTTATATACCGACGGCACCTGGGCGAATGAAGTAAAGGAAAACTTCTCGGGTGACTATAAAATTAAATTCCACATGGCACCACCGCTTATTTCCAAACGCGACCCGATAACGGGGCAATTGAAAAAACGAGAATTTGGTGGGTGGATGTTATCGGCTCTTAAAGTAGCGTCTAAATTTAAAGGCCTGAGACATACGCCGTTAAATCCATTTGGCTATTCTGCAGAGCGAAAAGAAGATAAAGAGCTGTTGAAACAGTATAAAGCGGTGTTAAACCAAATTATTACTGGCCTAACTGAGGAAAATAAAGAGGTTGCACTAGAAATGGCGCGCGTTCCTGAATTTGTTCGTGGTTATGGCCATGTAAGAACAGAAAGTGTTGAAGTGGCAGAAGGCCGCTGGAAAACCTTAGACAATCATTTTAAAAACCCGATGAAAGTCATTAAAGTTAAAACAGGAACAACGGCTTAAATTTAAACGCAGGACGCATTAAAAGGCCTTAGTATTTTACTAAGGCCTTTTTTTATTCATCACAGCCGTGCCGATCATCATAGCGTGCTTTATAATTTGTTTATGGAACCTTTAGCCTTCTTCAAATGCCTGTCCGACCAAACACGGTTAACCTGCCTGATGCTTATTCAGCAAGAAGGGGAGCTGTGCGTTTGTGAGCTAATGGAAGCCTTGCAGGTAAGCCAGCCTAAAATTTCAAGGCATTTGGCGCAACTACGTAAATTTAATTTATTGTCCGATAGGCGACAAGGGCAATGGGTTTTTTATCGTATTAACCCATCTTTACCAAGCTGGGCGACAGATATTTTAAATACAGCGGGTGCGGTTCAATCACCTTTAATCAAAGAAAGCCTGAATAATTTATCCCTAATGCGATCGCGACCTGAGCGCGACCAAGCCTGCTGTTAATCGTTTAATTGATCTTCTGAATCAGTATTTTGCTTTTATTCTAATATTTTTATATATATGGATAATCATATATGTATAATTCCATATATACTCTTTCTACCACCGATAGTTAAAAAAAGGCTGAACAATTATGACGATAAAAGTAGGTATTAACGGCTTTGGCCGAATGGGGCGCTTATCATTAAGAGCAGGGTTTGGCACGGAGCAAATAGAGTTTGTGCACATTAATGACCCAGCGGGCGATGCTGCAACCTTGGCGCATTTATTAAACTTTGACTCTGTGCATGGCCGTTGGTCTTACGAGGCGAGTCATTTAGATGATTGCATAATAATTAATGGCCAACAGATCACTACAAGCCGACATACAACTATTAGCGATACAGACTGGTCAGGCTGTGATGTGGTTATTGAAGCGTCTGGAAAAATGAAAACCAAAGCACTGTTACAACCGTATCTTGAGCAGGGCGTTAAACGTGTTGTGGTAACAGCACCGGTAAAAGAAGAGGGCGTGCTAAACATAGTGATGGGGGTGAATGATAATCTGTTTAACCCTTTGGAACATAAAATTGTAACCGCCGCTTCTTGTACCACTAACTGTATAGCACCGGTGGTTAAAGTTATTCATGAAAATTTGGCTATTAAACATGGTTCAATCACCACCATTCATGACCTAACCAATACACAAACCATACTGGATGCACCGCATAAAGATTTAAGGCGTGCTAGAGCCTGTGGCATGAGCCTTATTCCTACCTCAACGGGTTCGGCAACGGCTATTACGCATATTTTTCCAGAGTTAAAAGGCCGTTTAGATGGCCATGCAGTGCGTGTGCCATTAGCCAATGCATCACTTACCGATTGTGTATTTGAGGTGGAAAAAAGCACAACAGTGCAAGAGGTTAATCAGCTACTAAAGACAGCAGCAGAGAATGAATTAAACGGTATTTTGGGGTATGAAGAACGGCCCTTAGTGTCTATTGATTATAAAACAGACCCACGTTCTAGCATTATTGATGCACTATCAACCATGGTGGTAAATGGCACACAGGTAAAACTATACGCTTGGTACGATAACGAATGGGGCTACGTTAACCGAACCATCGAATTAGTACGAAAGGTAGGTACAGCTGACGAACCAATAAACTAATATGCGTAGCTTGCAATCACTGTCTAGTGATATTCAACAATACCTCATTATTACGGGTAATTATTGGGCCTTTACGCTAACAGACGGTGCATTAAGAATGCTGGTGGTTTTGCACTTTCACGAGCTGGGTTATACGCCATTAGAAATTGCCCTATTATTCATTTTTTACGAAGTATTTGGCATTATTACCAATTTAGTGGGTGGTTGGTTAGGGGCTATTATTGGTTTAAATACCACCATGAACATTGGCTTGGTCTTGCAAGTGTTGGCCTTGTCAATGTTATTAGTAGCACCCGAGATGCTCACAATAGTTTGGGTAATGGCCGCGCAAGCCATATCCGGTGTGGCTAAAGACCTTAATAAAATGAGCGCTAAAAGCGCCATTAAATTACTGGTTCCCAAAGAGGCAAACAATACACTGTATAAGTGGGTGGCCTTATTAACCGGCTCAAAAAATACCTTAAAAGGGGTTGGCTTTTTTCTGGGTGGTTTACTGCTTAGCCAATTTGGTTTTCATAATGCGGTACTCATTATGGTGGTCGGCCTATTAATAGTTTGGCTAACAAGCTGCGTTTTATTAAAAAAAGAACTCGGCAAAGCCAGCAGCAAACCTAAATTTAAACACCTGTTCTCGAAAAGTTCAGCCATTAACTACTTGTCTGGCGCACGCCTTTTCTTATTTGCAGCAAGAGATGTGTGGTTTGTAGTGGCCTTACCGGTGTATTTAACGGCACAGTTTAATTGGGACTATTCGCAGGTCGGTAGTGTTATGGCCTTATGGGTTATTGGCTATGGGGTTGTTCAGGCACTAGCACCCAGATTATCCGGCCAGCAACAGGCTACTAAAAAGGATGGCCAGCATTTGTATCAATGGGCAGTTATTCTGTTTATCATTCCCATGTTAATGGCAATAGCACTGCATTACGAATTCCAAATAAGTACCACCTTATGGCTTGGTTTAGCAGCTTTTGGTGTGTTATTCGCCATTAACTCATCACTACATAGTTACCTAATAGTAAGCTATGCTAATAGCAATGGCGTATCGCTAGATGTTGGCTTTTACTATATGGCTAACGCAGCAGGTCGCTTGCTGGGCACTGTTTTATCGGGTTGGTTGTACCAATACTATAGTTTTGAAATATGCCTATGGGTATCTGCGGGCTTTATATTATTCTCGGCGATTATTGCAAAAGCATTGCCGGAAAAAGGGTGAGACCCACTTCTGTACCTAATAGAAATAGATGTTATATTTAACAAAAGGATTTAAACGTATATTAACCAAGCCATATCCACTTTTGGCTATTAATATGCAAAAACATGGAAGTACTATCCATCTATATACAATTAATACGTGGATAATGGGTTCCGCTTATTAATACTGTTATGCATCAAAATAGAGAGCAACGATGAACAAAGGAATATTGACCTTCTTCTGTGGAAAAATGGGTTCAGGAAAATCTACCAAAGCTAGCGAAATCGCAAAGAAAGGCAATGCGGTATTGCTTTCAGAAGATGAATGGCTTGCGTCACTTTACCCAAATAAGATTTCATCGCTAAATGACTATATCGAATATTCAAATCTACTTAAGCCGCAGATTAAAAAGCTTGTTCAATCCATGTTGTCTGCGGGAACAAATGTAGTAATGGACTTCCCGGCAAATACTCTGTCACAAAGAGATTGGTTTCGGAGTATTTTCTCCGAGATTGAAGCTCCACATAATTTGGTATACATCGACTTGTCAAATGAGGTCTGCTTAAAACAGATTGAAAAACGGCGCAAAGAACAGCCTGAAAGAATGGCAACTGATACACCAGATATGTTTGAGCAGGTCACAAAGTATTTTATGGCTCCCACCCCCGAGGAAGGCTTCAATACAACCAAAGTGGTGCAAAATGCATAACAAGGCGCTGCTACGGAAAATTTACTCGCTAGCGCTCCTAAATTTCCGCAGAGCGCGGCGTTATGCATCCTAATATGGAAGTTTGAGTATGAAATTGAATAGCTTAAGCGATATTTTCGAACGCCGTTTACTGCGTATACCTGATTATCAACGCGGTTATGCGTGGAAGGAGCACCAGGTTGAGGATTTTTGGGAAGATATTCTCCAGCTCGAATCTGATCGAATTCACTATACCGGTGTAATCACACTTGAGCCGGTAAAATCCAGTTTGTATCAGCGCTGGGAAAAAGATCTCTGGCTAATAGAAGGAGTTGGTTTTCGCCCATTTTATGTGGTGGATGGCCAGCAGCGCTTAACCACTTCAATGATCCTTTTGCAGGCAATCCTTGAATCAGTCGAGGAAGGTGCAGAGCTGAATTATCAATCTATCGCTTCTATTCGTAAGCAGTTTATATTTTTTGAGGCGGACAATAAATTGCAGCAGAGTTTCATCTTTGGGTATGAGAAAGATAACCCAAGTGATGAATACATGAAAACCAAGATATTTGGTGAACATTCCGGTTCAAATCAATTTGTCGAAACTCTCTATACGCGTAATCTCAACTTTGCCAAACGCTATTTTATGGAGCGTTTAGCTGGAATGTCGGTTGACGAGATAGCCGTAATCTATAAGAAGTTAACGCAGAAGCTGAAATTCAATTTGTACGAAATTGACGAAGAGATTGACGTCTTTGTTACCTTCGAAACAATGAATAATCGGGGTAAGCCGCTTACTAGTTTGGAGCTGCTCAAGAACAGATTGATCTATCTTTCTACCTTATTTAAGGACAATGATGGGCGAGAGCAATTAAGGGTAAATATTAACGATGCATGGAAAACTATGTATGAATACTTGGGCAAGAACCCTGAAGTTCCCCTTAGTGATAATCTCTTTCTTCGCAACCACTGGACAATGTATTTCAAATACACACGCCGGAAGGGGGATGACTACATTAAATTCCTGTTGGATGAGAAATTTAATGCCCGAAATATTACTCACCCTAAAAAATCGGGAGATAAGTTGAAGGTTGAAGAAATCTCCGACTACGTGAAAAGTCTTCAGCAGTCTATTGTCTATTGGTTCTATATGCATGATCCGTATTATGCGCAGGCTAATCAGCTGACCGAATCACAGAAGCTATGGCTAGATCGTCTGGAGCGTTTAAGTTTCAGGTCTTTCAAGCCCCTGATCTTGTCGGCATTTGTCTCTAAGCAAAACCCCGAAATGATTAGTGAGCTACTGGCAGCGGCTGAACGCTATAACTTCACACTGTTTAACCTTAGCCAACGCCGTGCGAATACGGGTGATACTGAATTCTTCAGTATGTCACGAGACCTTTTGACTGGGGTTAAATCGATTAAAGAGGTGGTGGAGTCTATAAACACTTGGATTGATCGCTATTATGATCCTGAGAAATTCCTAGCCCACATTGAAGAGAAGTATGAATTGGATAGGGATGGATTCTATCACTGGGATGGAATTAGATACTTCCTGTATGAACATGAGCACTGGCTTAGAGAGAAAGGTAAGCAGGCGACCAGCAAGCTTTCTTGGGACGTACTAAAAACCAGTAAAAAAGACCATGTGACTTTAGAGCATATCTTTCCGCAAACGCCTGACGATGCCTATTGGGTTGATCGTTTCGGCCATCTGAATGAGCAGGAACAACGCTATTTAACCCACTCATTAGGTAATTTGTTGCCACTTTCACGCTCCAAAAACTCGGCATTGCAAAACGACAGCTTTCCTCAAAAGGTCAATAATGGAGCGGGTGTTGGTTATTACAACGGCTCGGTTTCCGAGAATGAGGTGGCGCAAAATAAGGATTGGACACCGCTAGAAATTTTAAAGCGTGGCTTGGACTTTCTACGATTTATGGAGCAGCGCTGGAACATCGAGTTGGGTGACTTTGAGTTTAAAGGTCGATTATTACACCTAGATAAAATAGAGTTAAAAAATGCATAACAAATTGCTGCACACGGAAAAAATACTCGCTACGCTCCCATTTTTCCGGTGAGCAAGGCGTTATAAATCATTGGTAAGGAGACCTAATGAAGAATTCACCAGATTTTGATAAAGCTCACCATGCACTGAGCGAAGCGCATCTTGCGCTTTCTCGGTCATCCGAATACTACGGAAAACTTCCTCCGAAAATGGCCAGTCGGTATCTAAAACTGATGAGGAGTCTGGCAGATGTCCATGCAAAATCTCAAAGCCTTCAGGCAGCACTTCAAAAACAAAAGTTGCTTTAGTTCCGTTTAATTCAATCGTGTGTTTAATCTTCATATATACCTTCAAAATATTTATAACAAAAAAATCAATCCGACCGCAAAAGACGCGGCGGCTTATTTAAAACGTTAGGGCTACCAGTATCATGAAATATTCCGATGAAATAAGAGGTGGCTATGGGTGGAGTTTTCTATCTCCACTGCTCGTTACATTTCTTTTTTCTTCCTATGTTGCAATAGCCGAAGCTATAGAAAGCTCTATAGCCAATGGAATCGGTGCATTCTTTGGTTCATTTGCGTTGTTCGGCTTCTTTAGCATTTTATTCTCGGGGCTGTTCTGCGGTTTAGTGGGAGTACCTGCGTACTATTTTCTTAAAAAAATAGGTGCAGCCAATTGGGTGGTTATTACTTTTATTGGGGGAGCCGTTGCATTCATATATTCACTAACTGATAGCCAAAACATATTCTTTCAAGTTTTGTATGTCGCTTATGGTGCTTGCTCAGGCTTCTTCTTCTGGTTTGGTACCACGCGGCCGTCCAGCCCTAACAAGGCTATCAAAAATCGTTCCGGCCAAAAAAAGGCCTCCACTGGACGCGCTAACGCGCGCCTTTTATAGCGGCGTTAGGCAATTAAAGTAATTAGGTACCACAATGCAAAAAACAATCGATAAATTTTTCGAAGTCTGCCGAGCAGGTGCGTTCATTAAAAATCCGTCAGAGGCCCATAGGGCGTTAAGAAGTATTGATGGGTATAGCAAAATCACCTCAAAAGAAATTCGTGACTTAGCCGGCGACACAAATCTGAACGAGCCGAGAGAGGCATTTGATCTTCTTTTGCAGTTGGTATTTGTTGCCTTAGCTGACATGCGCCAGAGTTCAGTAAATGAAAAAAAATTATCAAATTTATTACGCGAAGTGCTAGGCCCGATTGGTTGGTATTTGACTAATCTGGAGACAAATGACTCAGACAAAGGAACTAAAAAATATAAAGTCTATGTGTCAAAAAGCATTATTTCATTGCTAGAAAAGAATAAAAAACCAGAAGTAGTCTATGAACACAAAGTTCCAATTAAGGTGATACGCGAAGAAATGATCGAAGATTGCCTCAACCTCGAAAGCGTTTGTGAATATCTCAAAAAAAATCTGAAGGCCGTGTTTATTACAAAAAATGAGGATCAAGCACTTAGCGCATTAAAATTAAGAGACTCCAGACCTGAAAATGGAGACAGATACACCAGAGCAAACATAGCGCTGTATGAACAGCCTGTTTTTTTCCGTAGAGGGCACTCTTCAATGAAGTTTATTCGCAAGCATTCCTAACAATCGCATTAAATCTGACTCTGTAAACTTGTCGTCTTTTTTCCAAAGATACGCAAAAAAGTCGCCAAGTTCACTCCGCAGTTTATGCGGGCGTTATAAGCAAGGATGATTAATTGAGTATATCTGACAAATTTTCTAAATTTTGCTCTGCCCTTAGAATGACAGATGAAACCGTTTCAAATATTCGGTACCGAGCAAAGCAAATCACAAAAAGGGTCAACTCTGATTTTAGGAGTGTAGATTCGGATACTAGGTATAGTTTGTTTGTCGGGTCTTATGGAAGAGGTACAGATATTCATAAAAGTGACATCGATATGATTGTCGAGCTCCCTTATTCTGAATATGAAAAATATAATAACTATAGTGGTAATGGGCAGTCAGCACTAATCCAAGCGGTGAAGGAGTCGATAAAAAGGACGTATTCCACTACCCATACAAGTGGTGATGGACAGGTTGTAAAATTAAATTTCCAAGATGGGATTTGTTATGAAATTGTTCCGGGGTTTATAAATAAGGACAACTCTAGTTACACATACCCTGATGCAAATAACGGAGGCTCTTGGAAAACTACAAAGCCACGTGAAGAAATAGCTGAGATCACTAGTGCAAATAACCTTTGGAATAAAAACCTGGGAAATCAATGGGGTCAGACTCGATTGATTTTATAGACTAGTTGCCCTATGCTTTAATTTCAAAAATAAAGGCTATTTCTTATGGCTCGATTACCTCGTTTTGTTTTAGTGGGTCAACCACAACACGTTATCGTTAGAGGAAATAATCGCGAGCCTATTTTTTATGCGGATGAAGACTATCAGTTTTACCTTGAAACATTAAAAAAAGCCTGTAATAAACACGGTTGTGATGTTCATGCTTATGTATTAATGACCAATCATGTGCATTTACTGATCACCCCACATAAAAAGGATGGTCTATCTAAAGTGATTCAAATGCTGGGGCGCTATTATGTTCAGTATTTTAACCACACCTATCAGCGAACGGGAACACTCTGGGAGGGTCGCTATAAAGCGACATTAATTGATAGTGAGCAGTATGCTCTACAATGTTATCGTTATATAGAGCTTAACCCTGTTCGAGCAGGTATGGTCGATCATCCTGTGGAGTACCCATGGTCAAGTTATGCCTATAATGGGTTGGGTAAAGCAAACGAATTAGTCGTAGAGCATGAGCTGTATAAACGTTCAGGGAAAAGCAGCGAACGGCGTTGCGAAGCGTACCGTGCATTATTTGACGTTGATGTTCCACAAAGAACAATTGAAGAAATACGTGAGGCAACCAACAAATCATGGGTTCTAGGCAGTGATTTTTTTAAAGAAACGATAGAGGCTAAAATTAATCGACCCATGAATCCAAGGAGTAAAGGTGGTGATAGGAAATCGAAAGCGTTTAAAGATAAAATCAATCGAGTCTGACCCTATTGATTTTTTGATTTTCAAGCCGCGCCATTTTTGCCCGCAGTTGCTGCGGGCGTTATATTTAAAACGGAAACAATGAAAAAACTACTATCTCTGATATTCTTAATGTTTTTATTTGTATGGTTCGTGTATATCCTATATTTGACTGGATATATTCCTGAGGAACAAATTCCTGATAAATTTACTCAATTAGAGCTACCAAAAACGACAGCTGAGTTAGGAGATTCCCTTGCTCTTATTGATAGTTTGTTTGCCTCTGTAGCTCTTGTCCTTGGATTAGTAGCAATCCTTATTCAAGGAAAAGAACTTAAAGCATCCACTAAAGCCCAAACATCACAAGCTAAAACTTTAGAACTTCAAATTAAACAACAACAGGATTCAAATTTGTTGGGGGCATATTCAGTTCGCCAGACTTTCTTATTGTCGGACTGCGAAAGGCTTAACAATCAAATTGAGAGCCTTGTATCTCAAGAATTGAAAGAAACAAATACTGAGAAGAAAAGTGAACTTTGGAAACTTATTAAAAATTCAAGAAATAAAGAACGTAAGCAAAGAGAAGAATCAAAAAAAATAGATGCTAATATTGAAAACCTATTAAATAAAATATAACAAGTCAATCAAGTTCGCCCGTAAAAAGCACGGGCTGGACGCTGCGCATAAAACGCGCAGCGCCCCTTATTTCAAACGTTAGGCATTCATAAACAGGAAGTACGATGAAAGAAATTAAAGATTTTATATATCTTGATATGGAAAAAGTTAGCTCACTATACAGTCAGCTATCTGGCGGGATAGTTCAATCTGTTGAAGCATCATCTACGTCAGCCGAGAATAACAAAAACTTAAGAAACTACGATTTCAAAATTTTCAAACATGAAGCGGGTGGAACTGATTCCGAATCGCAGGCACTCAAGGAAATTCGTGTAAGTCATCATGAAATATATAATGAGCTTGAAAACGAACTTTTTAAAGAAGGCTATACTGCGGAAATCGGCGTTGATATTACAAAAGAAGATATTGACTCCGGCGAAGCAACAAAAATTTTTGAAAATGCACTATGTATAAAAACAACAGGTTATGTCGTACTAGAGGATTATGAGCGAATTACGAGAATTGCACATAACTATGAGGATATCACTGCTTTTGTAAATAATAGTATTAAGTCAGTTTTGAATGATAACCCTGAGTTTAAAGAAATTACAGATCAAATTGATATCATGAAAGACGACATCAAGAAAATGAAAAATGGACAGGCTAAAACTAAAAAGAAGAATGAGCTAAACGAATTTGAAAGCAATCTAAATGCGCTGCTAGACACTAGTCAGATAGGTAAAGTTGAAGAGTGGATCATTGATGGTTTGAAAACATGGGTTCGAGTATTTCTACCTGATGTTTTTAATGTCCGTGTCTATCCTTTTGAAGACTCTAATAATTTTCACGTTATGTCTAATGTAAAAAGAAAATTCTTTTTAGATGACAACACCGAATCTGTTCATTACCTTTTCGGGTCAAAACCAACAATTAAGGTAACCATGCTTGGTGTTATTACGTCCATACCACAAAAAGATGGAGACTCTTTTGACCCGATGAAAGAATTTGATGAAGCTAACTTGGAAGAAGATGGCAATGAGGCTCAATCGGTTGAAAGTGGTTTTCGTGGCGTTTTTCGAGGCTTTGATGGGTTAGAGGAAATGATTAGAACCTGTCGATATCCACGAATAATGGTTCAACCTATTGCTATTTACAGATCGGTTAAGCCTAACAAGGCATTGCAGCGGACTAGCCGCTGAATGCGGCGTTATACCGCAGGAGGAAATTCCCAATGAGCAAGATTGAACTCTATGATGAAAATGGTAAGTACAAGTACGGAAAAATTAAGGCCAACAACAAAATCGAACTCTACGACGAAAATGGGAATTATTCCTACGGCAAACTGAAGGACAATGGCAAAATCGAAATCTATGACGAGAACGGAAACTACTCGTACGGAAAATTAAAGGATAACGGGAAAATAGAGATTTACGATGAAGACGGCAATTACTCTTACGGAAAGCTCAAAAGTTAGTAAGTTTATTTTTCAGGCGGGAATACTTTGTCAGTCCCGGCGGTATAACAAGTCATTCAAGGTCGCCCCTGGGGGGCTGGGACGGCCTTAAGCGGGCCACCCCTTAATTCCGGCGTTAGCTTAGTATAACCATTAGATGGATAAAATTAATATGAAAAAGTTTTTTTTGATTTTAGTTTCAGTTTTTGCCTTAATTTCACAGGCATTTGCTGAAAATCACATTAAGTATAATAAAGAGTTGGATGGCTTTGAATACCCATTTGAAGTTAAGACATTCGATCTTGATTCTCAAAATCAACGTTTAAAAATGCGATACATGGATATTGGGGATAAAGATGCACGAAAAGTTATTGTCTTATTGCATGGTAAAAATTTCTCAGGTTATTATTGGGAAAAAGTTGCAAAAGATCTTTTAAAGAAAAAGTACAGAGTGCTTATACCGGATCAAATTGGCTTTGGTAAATCCTCAAAACCAGAGTGCTATCAATATAGCTTTGGGCAGCTGGCATTAAACACTAAATCATTATTGGATGGTTTAAATATCAAAAAATTTGATCTTGTGGGTCATTCAATGGGGGGTATGTTAGCTACAACGTTTGCTGTTAATTATCCTGCATCAGTTAATAAACTGATTCTGATTAACCCTATTGGCTTAGAGGATTATGGAAAGTATGTAGAGTTCAAAGATGTTAACTTCTTCTATAAAAGAGAGCTTGCTACAACATTAGATAAGGCTAGAAGCTATCAAAGTAAGAATTATTATGATGGAAAATGGTCAAGCGAATACGAGAAGCTTTTAATTCCTTTAAAAGGAATGCTTGCAGGGAAAGATTGGGAAATTGTTGCTTGGAATAATGCTTTAACTTATGGCCCTATTTTCTCAGAAAATATTGTGAGTAGGTTTTCACAAATTAAGAATGAAACTTTCTTAATCATTGGTACTAGAGATAAAACGGGCCCAGGTAGAGGTTGGTTAAAAGAAGGTGTCACTAGAAAGTTAGGTGAATATAAAGATCTCGGAAAAAGCACTAAAGCTATGATTAAAGACTCAGTGCTTATTGAGTTGGATGGGGTAGGTCATATGCCTCATTATGAAAACTATAACGCATTTATTAAGGCTTTCTATAAAGCGATTGATAAATAATAATAAAAATATCATCAAGTATAAAACGATTGGGTAAAGCAAACGAATGAGTCGTAGAGCATGAGTTATATAAACCTTTAGGGGAAAAGCAGCTAGCTACGTGGTGAAGCCTACCGTGCATTATTTGATGGTGAGGTTCCGCAAAAAAATCTTCAAGCAATACGCGAGGTAACGAACAAACTTTGGGTGTTAGGCAGTGATTCTTTTAAAGAAACGATAAAGGCTAAAATTAACCGACCCATGCATCCAAGGAGCAAACATGGTGATAGGAAATCGAAAGCGTTTAAAAATAAAATCAATCGAGTCTGACACTATTGATTTTGAATAGACTAAACAACAATGGGTAAGGGGCGTATAGAGATGAAATATTTTGTGGCATTGTTAATGATTGGTTTGTCGAATTATTCTTACGCATTCGACAGAATCACGCTCATACCCGATGGACAGATTTCATTTCAGAACCCGATAAATTATAATGCCCCTTTCAAAAAAACGTATTTTTCTGAGCTTGAGGCTGGCGAGAATCTGTCTCAAGCAACGGTCATGCTTCATGGTAAAGATCGCGAAAGCTATCGAGTTGCTCTGCAGCTTGAAACGAGTTTATCAGTCAATGCCGAAGGCCCACATCTTGACTTAACGGAGTGGAAACACTGCACGACCAAATGGCATCGGCTTAAGATCGCTGACAACCATAAGGTGTTATTGCCGAATTTTGATGAGGTGAATGTGGACTGCTTTCCAGAAGTCACGCATGATGAAATAAATGCAGCGGTATTCGCGAAAGGCGGCGAGGAGTGGGTAAGGATACTTAATGGAGAAGGTTGGCCAGAAGGATACAGTCCCGTCGAGGTTTCGCTTAGCACGGCACGCATTAAAATAGAAAAATTAATTAATACACAATGGCAGGTCGTAACGGTAATTAATATCGCCATTGCGATGGGGTGTTAAATGAGTATGACAACACATGAAGCGGTTTGTTTTGAGCCCATATTACAGAGAGATTTTATATGATGAATTTTAAAATGATTGCCTTCGCTTTCATCGTCGTACTACTTCAAGGGTGTGCAAGCGCTCGAACGAGTTACGAATCCTTAATTGAAACGAGAGGCGATGACTCGGCTATTTATTTAGCCGTCGGCGAAACCAAAGAAGTTTTAAGCATTAGCAATGGTTTTCCTGGCTGGTGGGGAGTCTACCCTGCAATCGTCTCATTCTCGCCTGAAATTGCCAGTGTGAACTGCGAAGCAAGTAAGTGGAGTGAAGTGTGTTATTTGACGGCGAATGAAGTTGGTGAAACCTGGTTGACCTATGGCAATCAATACACTATTGATATTAGTGCGCCTGAATCTCAAGCGAATAAAACTAAGGTTATTATCAGCCCAAAGTAACGGTTTGATATAAGGGCAATGTCATATCGCTTGTATGGCGATACACCAAATGTGAGATAGGGTAGAGAAAGCATGAAGAGTATTCGCGGTATTGTTAGTCTTCTTTTATTAAGCAGCGCTAGCTATACGCAAGCAGCATTGCCACCTTCCGCCGTCAATTTGAGAGACTTGGATACGATGGTGTTTTTTATCAAGTCACACAAACGCGTGGCTCAGTCGTTAAAACAGATTGACCTTACATCGCTGACTATCTTTTTTGATCGTGACTGCGAAGCACATTTTGAACGGCAAACACCCAGCTTTTTGACACGAGCTATGCCGGGGCCACAGCCTAAGATAAAATTCAAAAGCAGTAACTGTCCCATCGTTGAACGTGAATGATCGGTTTCTGCCTTGAACAATTGGGGTTAGAGTAAAACAAAACCTTCAAGGTCTTGTAAATATAGTAATGTAAAAATAAATCGAGCCTGACCCTATTGATTTCCGACCCTAGAGAGTCCGAGCGTTATGTGTTTTAGAGCTAACTGTAATCAACTGAACACTTGCATTTATAAGTCTAACTGACAGTAAGATGAAAAAATTATTTAGTCTTATTTTTATAATATTACTAGTAACATTAGTTACTTTTAAAGCTGCCAACGCTTGGTTTAATCACAATGATGAGGTGGCTGAGAATAAGGAAATTATTGTTCTTCTTCACGGCCTAGGTCGAAGCAATACGTCAATGTGGTTGCTAGCTTCTCGACTTGAAGATGCCGGGTATTATGTTCAGCGTGTGGGGTACAGTTCTTTACATCAAAAGCCTGATGAAATCTTGCAAGATATCAGTTTACAAATTAACCAATGTTGCCAAAATCATACTCAAAACGTTAATTTCGTAGGGCATTCACTCGGAGGATTGATGGTTAGAGCTTACCTACAAAATAATAAGGTAGATAAACTGGGAAGAGTCGTTTTATTGGGCACCCCAAATAAAGGCAGCAAAGCGGCTGACCACTTCAGTAACAGTTGGTTAATGGATATTCTCGGCCCAACAGCTAAAGCCTTAGGTACCGATGATAAGAGTTTTCCAAAATCACTAAAGCCTCCATACTATCCCGTGGGTATTATTGCGGGAGAGCTCAAGAGTAAATTGAATGACACGGTTATACCAGGAAAAGATGATGGACTTGTTTCGGTAGAAGCCACCAAGATTGATGGTATGACAGATTTTATCATTATAGAAACGGGTCATTCGATGATGCGTTATGACAGTGAAGTGGCAGATCAAACTATTGAATTTATAAAAAATGGTGTGTTTAAAGAGAAATAAAACACATAGCCAGTCGTTCAGGCGTGATCTGAGACTTTCCACCAATTAATGGACCCTATTGGTTTTATGTTCTGGTCTACGTTCCGCTTTGGGGTGGCTTCGCCACTGTATCCAAAACGCTACTACAGACCAAACACAACGGACAAAAGCACTGTATTTACAGGTGCCCGGTTTTTACGTAAATCAATGCGCCATTTTCTTTGGTGAAGGGGGTATGTCGACTCAGGTGTGGGCTGCGTAACCATGAGCCTTGAGGATAGCTGCCATGCTCATCATGAAAAGTACCCTCTAATACAAAAATCTCCTCTCCACCCCAGTGCTGGTGGGTATTGAATTGCGTGTTCGGTGCCCATTTTACTAACGCTACGTGCTCACTTCCAAATTCATGCAGCGGCATGACGCTTAGGCCATCGACTAGCCCTGGATGCCATGATTGTGTTTGGGTATCGATGACTTTTTGTTGTGTATCTGCTTCATCAAATTGTTGTAGTTTGACGAAAATAGTTGCGCCTTCTTTGCCTATTTTAGGTGTGTGTGATGTGCCAATGGGGTTTCGTACATAACAGCCTTTCCCATAGCTTTGATGCTCGTCAGAAAACACACCGTCGAGCACCAAGAACTCCTCGCCACCTGTATGAGTATGTGACGAGAACTCACTAAAGGGTTCGTAACGCACAATGGAGGTTGCACGTGCGATTTCATCACCGATTCTATCGAGCATCATGCGTTCCACGCCGGGCATGGGCGAGTCAACCCAGCGATAGTCATCGGGTTGAATTACAATTCGTTGTGAAAAATCGGTATTGATTTGTGTCGTCATTTTAAGCACCTAGTTAATCGTTTAGTTTCTACCTGCAGTCACTCCGCCATCCACATCCCAAATGGCACCTGTTACCCAGCTGGAGCAATCATTTAAAAGGAACAAGATGCTGTTGGCAATGTCATCCGGTGTGCCGATGCGGCCTATCGGATGAAAATCATCAACTCCCGCTAAGGCATTATCCATTTTCATGGTCAATAAATGTTTCATAAATGGGGTGGTTACTCCGGTTATTTTCAAGATACGGAAGGTCATTATTGGGAAGTAGCCTACAATCCGCATCAGGATTTAACGTAATAACGGATTAGTTCTTTCTTCTTTTTATAATCGTCAGTGGAATAAAACGATACTTAAAAGTCTCGTATTATGCTTGCCATAAAGGGCGAAAGAACTTGGTTTTATGGTATTTGACTAAGCTTAAGAGTGTGGCTATTTAATTATTTTTGGAAATCAAATTGCCATATTTAGGGGGCTTGTTGTGGGCTACTTTAAGCTAGCATTCTGAGTAAGAAACACTACGCACAACAGCCTGTTTAGCCTGTTGTGCGTAGTGTGGTTAATGTTATCTATGAGGTTTTTTAGGCTTCATCTCTTTGAATTCTTCCAATTGCTCTTTTGTTAGAATGTTAGAGATTTTTTCATGCATGATGTCTCGGTTTTCTTTATGCGCTTTTCGAAGTGCTTTTTGTTTGGCTCGTTGCTCTTCAAATAGCACTTTAAGTGAATCGGCCTGCTTGTCGGTTAAATCAAGCTTTTCTTGCAAATGAGCAATTGATGGGCCTCTTTTTTGCATTTTGCCTTTAGAGCAGTCGTCAGATCTTTCTGCATAGGCACTGGTGGCTACTGTAAGGGCGATTGCTGATGTTAATAAAGCTGCTTTAATATTCATGGTTTTCTCCTAAATTTAATAAGCAGAACAGGGCGGTTAATGTCTCTGTTCTTGAGTTATAGAATAGGGGGCAATGTTGTAGCAATTACGAAGAGAATGTGAAGAAAATGTGGAGATATGGCCTAAGATGATTAAGTGATTAATCTTCATATTTAATCCATATTTAGTCGCTACAATTTTATTGTTGGTGGAATAATGAATAAAGAGTAGGGATAAGATGATAAACCTAAACGTAACAGCAAGCACAGAATTTATTACCGGCATATTTAAGGCGATCATATCTGCCTTTCAGCAAATAGGTGTACAGCCTAGAAGAGATTTAGCAGAGACTATGCAAACGGCTGCTTCAGGCTATGTATCCTTACTAAGGGCTGTTTAAAGCATGTTTTCTATACGAATTAGAATTTGGCACAAGCTGTTTTTCTCTATTCTATTGGTGATACTTCTGATTTTGCTCGTTAATATGGCGGTGACTCGTTATAGCTTCCAGCAGGGTTTTGGCCAGTATATTGAAGACGTTCGGTTAAAAAGGCTGAACAACGTTGAACGAACCTTAAGTGGGCTGTACCGACAATATGGCCATTGGGATTTTCTGAAAAATAAGCCTCTTTTGTGGCAACAATTGTTGCTTGAACATGAACTGGCATCGCCACCGCCAAGAAATGCTAAACAGCCAGAGCATCATAGACAAGAGCCTTCGGCTAGGCTTGGTTCAGCCCGTGTGTATTCTGAACGACGTCATCACGCAGCTGTTTTACCGCCCCATTTGCGCGGCCGAATAGGCTTGCAGGATAGTGCTCAAACGTCCATTTTTGGTCCGCCCGCTTCGAAAAATGATCGGAAACTGCCAATAATGCTGGATGATGAGGTGATCGGTTATTTGAGTATGCGACGTTTGAAAGGTATGCGTACGGGTATAGAGCAGCGGTTTGAACGTGATCAAGTTAAGAATTTACTATTAACAGGAATACTCTCGTTTGTGATTGCTGTTATTGTTTCTTTATTGCTGGCACGTGCATTTAATAAGCCCATTACTAGGTTAACAGGTATAGCGCGGCAACTGACATCTGGTCAATTTGACAGCCGTGTGGAGAAAATTTCTAGAGATGAATTGGGAGACTTGGCCACTGATCTAAACACCCTTGCTGAGACACTTGATCAAAATCAGCAAAGTCGCTGTCAGTGGATTGCAGATATATCTCACGAGTTGCGCACACCGCTGACCATCCTTAAAGGTGAATTGGAAGCCATGGAAGATAATGTTAGGGAGCTGAATAGCGAGTCGATTCAATCCCTTTCTTTGGAGGTTAAGCATTTACAACGGCTGGTTGATGATTTGTACCAACTTTCTCTTTCCGACCAAGGCTCGCTGACCTATGAAAAGGTAGCAGTGAATCCATTTTTGTTGTTACAAAATGTAGCGGAAGGCTATGTGCTCCCAATGCAACAGAAGAAGATTACTTTGAGCGTAGCATGCGATGAAAGCTGTCCCCTGGTATTGGCTGACCCTCAGCGACTTACTCAGCTGTTCACAAATTTATTAGAAAACAGCCTTCGTTATACCCATGAAGGAGGTCGCGTAAAGATACAATGTAAAAAGGAAGCTTCGTTAACGATCTGTTTTGAAGATAGCGAACCCGGTATTTCGCCAGAATTGATACCACGTTTATTTGAACGGTTGTTTCGAGTAGATAATTCTCGTAACCGAGATTCCGGTGGTTCTGGGCTCGGTTTATCTATTGCGCAGAGTATTGCAGAAGCACACGAGGGAAAATTGACAGCCGAGCCTTCATCACTGGGTGGGCTGAAAATCACCTTGGAGCTACCCATTTCATCAGGATAATCACGCTATGAATACTGCTGAACCAGAACGTACCATTCTAATTGTTGAAGATGAAACTAAGATAGCGCAATTACTGCAAGACTATCTCCATAAGGAGGGATATAACACTCATTGGATTAACCATGGAGACGCTGTTATTGACTGGGTGCAGCAAGAGCAGCCGGACCTTATCTTATTAGACCTAATGCTGCCGAGTAAAGATGGCATTACTCTTTGTCAGGAAATACGACATTTTTCTGGCATCCCGATCATTATGATTACTGCACGGGTAGAAGAAATTGATAAAGTTTTGGGCTTGGAGATAGGTGCTAATGATTATATCTGCAAGCCTTTTAGCCCTCGTGAGGTGATGGCAAGAATTAAGGCTTTGTTTCGTACGTTGTCTTACCGGCAACAGATATCAACCGTTGAGAATCAATTGGTAACCTTGGATGAACAGCGAATATTAGCAACAGTAGCAGGGCAGGCGTTGGATTTAACCCCAGTTGAGTTTCGTTTACTGAGCACATTGGTAAAACAACCGGGGCGAATATTTTCGCGATCGCAGTTAATGCATAAACTGTATGAAGATAACCGTGTAGTGACTGATCGGACCGTAGATAGCCATATTAAAAACCTGAGAAAAAAGATTGCTCATCACTATAAAGACCAAGAGTTAATTAAATCTGTATACAGTGTTGGCTATAAGTATGAAGAATTGGGTGGAGATGGATTTAATGTGTAGCACGGTTGTGGCTGGCAAACCTATTGTGTTTTTGTAAGTGTGACAATGACGATAGGTAAATGAAGCGTGCGTCTTATATTAAAGTGTTAGGAAGGGAATTATGAAACCGAAAATCAGCATTATTACTCTTGGTGTAGATGACTTAGAAAGAGCGACTCGCTTTTATAGTGAGGGCCTTGGTTTGCCAACGCATAATGTTGAAGGTGACAATATATCGTTTTTTAGTTTGGAAGGAACGTGGTTGGCGCTCTATCCGCGCGAAGAGTTGGCTAAAGATATTGGGTTAACGGATTCGAATCAGGTTGGTTTCTCTGGCATAACGCTGGCCCACAATGTTGCAAGTAAGTCAGACGTGGATGCTGTGCTTGATCAAGCGGTCTCTGCTGGTGCTCGACTGATTAAACCCGCGCTGGAGGTTTTCTGGGGCGGTTACTCCGGTTATTTTCAAGATACGGAAGGCTATTACTGGGAGGTGGCCTACAACCCTTATCAGGATCTGACATAATAGCGAGGCAAAAAGCATCCCTGATGATAACAATAAAGGTGGTGTTAAGGCGTGAATCGCCAGCCGATAATGCATAACAGTCAACAAGCCGCCAGGTAATTAGCTATGAATCTTAACTTTAATAAAGAAGACGCCAGTCAGGTAGTTATTGGGTCCTTTGCTTTGGCAGTGCCTATTTCGTTTTCCGAAGAGGCCTGGAAACTAGGGGAAACTCTTCCTTTTGCAAACCTGTTTCTTGTTTTTATTTTGTCGATTGTATTTTTAAGCTTTTTTGCCTATCAAATTGTATTTCAAGGCGATATAAAATATAGAACATCAATATTTATAAGCAGAATATTTATTGCCTATTTTATAGCCGCTTGTGTGGTTGCTTTGGTGTTGTTGTCATTAAATAAGTTCCCTGTAATGCTAGATCCGGTGATAGCTTTGAAGCGACTAATTATTATTACGATGCCTGCTTCTATGGGAGCGATTATTGTTGATGGTTTTGATAAAGAATAGCAGTGAAGAAGATATTGGCTAGGAATGAAGATAGGCGCTTGGTTAGGTCGGATTAACTGTATACAAAGCAACCGTTTTTTTACGAATGTCGTAAATGAAAATCGAAAGTAGATAGTATCTTTAATAACATGATTTTTCTAATGCTCGATTAATAGTAAGTTGCTTAGAAATTAAGACATTGAGCAATTGTTAATAAGTGGAGAAGTTTTATCAGTTGATGCCGATTAAACGGCCACAGTTGATGGGTGTTAAGCGAGAAAATAATGTTTATACTCACTCGGGTACGACACGTACTAATTTAAAAATAATCGAGAGAGGAGATTTCTTATGTTGACCGTTGTGATTTGTTTGACTTGTATTGCTTTTATGCCTTATTTGGCCTCATCAATTGGTGGTTATTACCGAATTTCACAAACAGGTAAATATGACCTTGTTAACCCACGTGTACAAGCCGCAACGCTAGTGGGTGCAGGGGCTCGTTCACAATATTTACATGCCAATTGCTGGGAAGCATTAGGGCTTTTTTCAGCCGCTGTATTGGCTGTTTTTATCACCAATGCGATAAATGAAACGGTTACCATGCTCTGCATTTCTTTCGTGGTTATACGCGGCGTTTACTTTATTGCCTATTTAACCAATATGGCAACCTTGCGTTTCAGTGCTTTTGGCTTGGGCTTTGCGTGTTGCGCGGGGCTTTTTTATACAGCAATAACAACCATTCCTGCCTAATACCTAAAACAAGTTATGCAGATTTTTTCTGCATAACTTGTTGCTACACCTAATAAATACTTCGTAAGACAATTTCTCTATTCAATATAATCATATTGTAAATTAGTATTTTCTATTGTATGTTATTTTTTTAGTAACACGATCATAAAAATTAGAATAAATAAACTAGGGGAGATAGGATTATGTCAGTAGAACGTGACTATGATGATTTGGCTCGAATAGATCGAACACATGTTAGCTTATATAACGATCAAGGGGTGTATAGCGATGAAATGGAACGGATTTTTTATCGCTCCTGGATATATGTCGCACACGAAAGTGAAATCCCGAATCCGGGTGATTACAAAACGACCTTTATGGGTGATGTTCCAGTTATTGTAACGCGTGGAGAAAATAATGAAATAAACGTTGTTATTAACCGTTGTACTCATCGCGGGGTAGCAGTGTGTCCTTTAGAGAAAGGTAATACCCCTAGTTTTGTTTGCCAATATCATGGCTGGGAATATGGTATGGACGGTGAGTTATTAGCTGTGTCGATGCCGCGTGGTTATAACGAAGGCGAATTAGACTTTAAAAGTTTAGGGCTAGTCGCTGCCAAAAAGGTCGAAAGTTATCGCGGTATTATCTTTGCTTCACTGTTATCTGTTCCCGATATTTCATTGGATGAAAAACTAAGAGGAGTAAAAGAATATATAGATATGTATATGGACTTTTCCCCTGTTGGTGAAATTATTGTCGGTAATAGTGGTGTTAACAAGCATTACTATCATGCCAACTGGAAGATTCAAACTGAAGGTAGTGTAGAGGGCTATCATGCACCGGTCACCCATTCGACGGCCTTTGATATTATGGTTAGAAAAATGGGCATGCCCCCTAATTATCAAGGCTATGGAACAAAAGGCCTTGATGGCGGTTACGGTAATAATCTCTTAGAAGTTTATAGCTTACCGGATGAGGCGGTTTATAAACGCTGGCCTGCTGAGTATATTGACCTAATGATTGAAAAACATGGCAAAGAGCGTGCAATGCATGTGTTACGTCATCGTTTCAATTTAGTGATATTCCCCAATTTAGCCATACTCGAATATCAATTCCGAGTGATTCGCCCTATGGGGGTCGACAAAACAGAAGTACGTATGTATCACACGATGTTAAAAGATGCGCCTGATGATATAAATACTCGACGCGTACGTGAGCATGAGTTCTTTTATAGCCCCGCAGCATTTGGTGGGCCAGATGACTACGCCATGTTTGATAGAGCTGGCCAAGGCATGAAGGCAGACATGGTGCCGTGGATTTTATTTAATCGTGGTATTAAATCTGAAGAGGTCGATGAGCACGGGCGTCGTTATGGTGGGCATACGCAAGAAACACAGCAAAGAGCACCTTATTTTGAATACAGACGTTTAATGACGTTAGGGAGCCAATCATGAGTGCTAATAATTCAGAACAAATGACACGAGCTGAAGCAGAAGACTTTTTATTTGCTGAAGCATGTTTACTTGACCAAGGCGAGGTGAATGAGTGGAGAAAGCTATTCACTGCGGATGCATTATATTGGTTACCTTATAGCCGTGATGTCAATGTAGATCCAACAAAACATGTATCCATTATTTATGATGATATGGAAATGCTTGATGAGCGCATTAAACGGCTACAAAGCGGAGCTTGTCATGCACAAATACCTGGCTCAAGAACGCAACACTCAGTAAATAACGTACGGGTTAAAACAGTGGATGGAGTCGTCATTATTGACTCATACCTTACCTTGCATGAGTACCGTGCCAATCGGCAAGATCGGTTTTACCCATTACAAACAATGGCAGCTAATTGCGAGCACAAATTAGTTAAGCAAGGCGGTGAATGGAAAATGACCAGCAAAAAAGTAGTACTGCTTAATTGTGATGGCGAAATATACGACTTAAGTTTTTTAATATAAATAGGGGGTAGTAATGACTGATATTGACAATAAATATGCTGATGGTTTTCCTTTTTCACGTGAAGGAGAGGACTTTAAGCAAGGCCTATCGTTGATGCGTGAAGTGTTGGGAGAAGAATCCTCTGAGCATATTGAATCTTTGCTGGATAACCCTCTGTTTGGTGATGAGCTGGGCTATGTTTTTTCTAAAACATGGGGAGCTTTATATGAGCGAGAAGGTTTAACGTTAAAAGAAAGGTCGTTGATCTTAATGGGCACTGATTTAGCATTAGGACGTGAAGGGCCCTTAAAAGACCATATGAAAGTCGCGTTGCATGCTGGGATGAAACCTAAGCAAATTATTGAGGTTTTATTCCAAACCGTCTTTTATTTAGGAGCACCTGCAATGGTATTGGGCTTAAAAGTGGCTAATGAGGTTTTGGGCCCAGAAATAAAAGAAATGCTCGAGCAAAAAGAACAACAAAAAAGCAATCAATAGGAGCAAAGAATGAGTAATTTAGACATTAGTATGGGGCCTATCAACCATGTGGCAATGGCAGTAAAGGACTGGAGAGTAACCGCAAAAAGCTATGCCAAGTTAATGGGTATAAAAACATGGCGAGTGATGGAAATTTCATCAGATATGATGGAAACATCCGAATACTATGGTGAGCCAGCTGAATTTGTTTGGATATCAGCTTTTGCACGTATGGGCGATACCTTGGTCGAATTATGCGAGCCGGTTTCGGGTAAAACCGTGTTTGATGATTTTGTTAAAGAACACGGGGACGGCATGCAACATGTGGGTGATTTATCACACCCTAACCCTTTAGAGTTAGTTAAAGAATATACTCGCCAAGGGGTAAAGGTTGGAAATTATTGCAATATTGCAGGGGTTGCAGAACTTTATTACTTAGACACCCGTGAGCAATTAGGTGGCATGTTTCTAGAAGTGGTTGCACCACCGACATACGCACGAATTGCCGACCTTGGTGAAGATGTTACGTTTGATTAATAACAATAATAATTTTAAGGGGAAATAAATGGCATTAAGCATACCTATAGACGGCTGGCATAGTACCTCCATAGTGGTTCATGACTACCGCCAAGTGGTAACCAATTACGCACGATTTTTTGGTATTAGTCACTGGGAGGTTTTTCGTTATGACGGTAACCATTTAACAAATACACGCTTTGAAGGTGAATTGGTTGAGCACCGCTTTATACGAGTTATGGGGCGAAATAAAGATTTAGCGATAGAGTTAATACAGCCTATCGACGGGCCATCTAGCTTTCAACATATGTTAGACACCGTTGGCGAAGGCGTTCATCATGTTAGCCTGACTCAATCAACGGCCTTTAACGTTGACGCGTTAAATAAAACACTCGATGAACTAGACATTAGTATTCGTCAAACTGGCACCATTTACGACGTGGCAGATGTTTATTTATTAGATACGCGCTCATTGGTGTCCAACGTGATGTTTGAAGTGGTTTGCCCAAAAACAGAAAATTGGCAAGCATCCATGACGCCTGATGAAGTGTTTGATATTGACCTGACGCTATTAGGTCCAAAATTATTACCAACAGCCAATATGTTACACCTTGGGGTGGTTTGTAAAGATAGGGATGTGGCCAAGGCAGGCTTAACGAAATTATTCTCAATGACAGATTGGATTGAATTTAAAATTGAATCGGGTGTCACCATGAGCGACACGACGTACTTTGGTGAACAGGTTTATCATAAATATAATAACCATGTTGGCCGTGTGGGTGAGTTTGCTTTAGAGCTCATTACCCCAGAGTCAGATAAATGCGTGTATCACGATTTTTTAAAAGAGCAGGGTGAAGGCGTGCATCATTTCTTTCCTTCAATGTGCTCAAAGGAAGAGTTTGAAGCTCTTTTGCCGGAGTTAGAAGCGCTAGGTATGCCTATAATCCAAGGCGGTACTATAGATGGGTTGATTGAGTATTATTATATTGATACGCGAGACTATTTATCAGGGGTAACCACCGAAGTAGTCATTCCGTTATGTGATGACTGGAAAGAAAAAATGTTTAGCTCAGAGAAAGAAGCGTGGGTACTTTGTGGCTAATTTTAATTAATTACAAACGATCTCATAAAAAAGCCATGCGTTTAACTTAAGCATGGCTTTTTTGTTGCTATCGAGGTGTTCTTAAGTAAGTTATAACCTTTATCAGTGCGAATATTAAGGATGCTCATTAACACCACTTCTAGCCTTCTTGTTTGTGCTAATATGCGCGCTCTGTCCAATAGCTTGGAAGGATTCCTAACGAAGCATTTTGGGCAATACGGATCACACACTCTTATCTCGTATCTTAAATAAAGGCAATAAATATCATGGCTAAAGAAATAGGTCGCAGCAGACGTCTGCGCAAAAAATTATATGTAGGCGAATTCGCTATAATGGGTTTTGAGTTCACCTGTAAAGTTGATATCGACTCTGATACACAATTCGAGGAATTTCTTGAAGCATTCGCGGATGTAGCAGAAGACAAAAACTTGTTAATTAGCCTGGATAACGATAATGAGCAGTTTGAAGGCTTTGTTACCTCACATGACCGTTATGGTTCAGCAACTGAAGAAGACAAAGCAGCCATTGAAGCTGTATTGTTAGCTCACAGCATTGTTAGCGATGTTGAGGTTAGCAAGCTGGTTGACGTGTTTAACGAAAAGTAACACTGGTTACGATCGTGAGGTGCTTATTAATCTTAATAAGCACCTCACGGGTTTTGGCTTGTTCTATGTTGCTTTAGCAGCGCAATAGATGCAATAAACTCAGATGCCAATAAATGAATATTTAGCACAATACCCACCAGCGCTTATTAAGCAGATCAATAAGCTCATTCAGTACAACTACTACGCCTGAATTCAACTCGCCATTTATTACGAACTTTTCTCGGTTTAGCCACCAACGCCCCCGTTAAAAATAACTTGGTGTAAATTGTGGCGTAAATTGTGGCGTAAATTGTGGCGTAAATTGTGGCGTAAATTGTGGCGTAAATTGTGGCGTAAATTGTGGCGTAAATTGTGGCGTAAAAATGGCGTAAAAATGGCGTAAATGAAAGACAAAAGATGCCGTTTAATGCGGTTTATTGCGGAAAGTAAAGAGAGGGTTTAGAGCCTCAAAGCCGTTTAGTAATGGGCTTTGAGGTCTGATTCAGTCTATTGCTGAAAACTTAAGTGGTAGAGGGCCGGAATCGAACCGGCACTTCCGAAGAAACCGGATTTTGAATCCTTCTCGTATAATCATTCCTCAGTGTTGATTGAAGTTCCTTAAAGTTGATTTTCGCTACTCAAGTGGTTGATATATAAGGATTTAATGCCTTATTCTTTCCTGGTTCGTCAATTTTCACTGTTACTCGATATTTCCTCTGGGATACAAAAATTACTCTGTTTTGTATCCCAGGTGTATCCCAAATCTAGCCCCATCATCGCCTGAAAAGGAGTTCTTGTTCATGGGAAGATCATCAGAAAACCGGATCAAATTCAGCAAGCCAACCTTAACCGCAATTGAGCGCCGAATTAATAGCGGTGAGTTTACCAAGGAATCATACCTTTATGATAATGGTAGTCATCTGGCCATAAGAGTCAGGCCCAATCAATCATATTCAGATAGTGCGTTCTGTGTATACGAAAGGATTCGTATTCGCGGCCAGCAAAAAAGTAAGCTGTATAAGCGGCAAATTATGAAGGTCGGCGAAGCGAGAAACGCGGAAGTACCGATCTCGGAGTTGAGGCAGAAAGCGGATAGCCTGTTCCTAGAAATACAAGAAGGGCGTGACCCCCAGTTACTTGCCCAGCAGTTAGCCGCAGAGCAGGATAATGAGCAACAGCTATTCTCGGCTAAGCGATCTTTCAGAGACATGATATTTGGCTCACCAACAGATCAGGAAGGGGAGTATTTACCCGATGGCTTTGTTGCGGAGAGGCGTCCCGGTGACCGTTATTTGATAGATATCAAAAATAAATGTGAGGCTTTGTTGGTGGACTTACTGGATGAGCCTCTGTACAGCATATCGGCAGAGCAGGTGAAGGCCGTATACCTCCAGCAAGTGGGTAAAGGCGAAACCCAATTGCACAATGCGATGCGCATATTGAGATCAGTATGGAACTGGGCTCAGGCGAAATATGACGAGTCGGACCTTTTTCTCCGAAATCCGGTTAGCCGGGCGATGAAGCAACTGGGTGTTAACATCAATCGCTCTAACCGTCGCACCGAGCGCCTGGATGATGGCGATTTCAAACCCTATCTTAAAGCGGTGCTGGGCCTCCGGGAGCATGATCACACTTCCGCCTTTCGGAATGGGCGGGATGCTTTGTTATTTATGCTGTTCTCGGGTGTAAGGTTGACGGGTACGGTGACTATCCGGATCGCCGGTATTGATCTCAATAGGCATACTTTCAAGATTATCAAGAAGGGCGGCAAGCAGGTGGAATTACCCCTGAACACTGCCACTGAAACGATTGTTCGTAATCGATTGGCGAATTTGCCTGAACAGACGGAGTATCTATTTCCGGGAATTACTGGCAGCGGGCATTACAGGGACACAAAGGATGCTCGAAAGATCGTTAAAAACGCGTCTGGAGTATCTGTTACGAATCATGATTTGCGACGAACCTACAAGTCTATTGGAGCAGAACTGGAAATCAGCCCAATCCTTATTGATGAATTACTAAGCCATGCCAGGGAAGGCGTGGATGCACATTATATTCACCCTTCCATGACAAAACTCCGAGAGGCAAGCCAGAGGATTGCTGATTACATGATTAAAAAGTCTGGTTTCGACCTCACCGCAGCACTAAAAGGTACCTGGTGATACCCTCTTGCATTGGGTTTGAGGGTGACAGTTACAGCTAGATCAGTGTATTGTCGCTCGGCATTATTTGTGGACAAGCTGTCTTTATAGATCAGGAGGATGTGCAGTTGCCGACCAAAATATTTCAGTGGTCTGATATCAAAGACGAATTCAATGGCGGGGCAATCTTGCTGGGGAACGGAGCAAGCATCGCGATTGACGATAGTTTTGCCTATGGGTCATTGAAGGAGCATGCGACTGACAATGGCTTGCTAACTGACGATATACAGAGTCTGTTCGACTTTTTCCATACAGATGACTTTGAGCTTATTCTCAGAATTGTATGGCAGGCGACCAATGTAAATAAATCCTTAAAGATTGAAGATGAAAAGACAGAGCAAGCATACCTGCATGTAAGAGACTGCCTAATTGCGGCAGTTAGAGATATTCATTCTGAGTACGAGCATGTCTCGGAAAGCATTCCGAATATCTATAACTTTCTTAAAAGTTTCAACACTGTCATACCATTGAACTATGACCTGATTGTTTATTGGGCGATGATGTATGGATTGGATATTCAGGATCGCCATGCTTTTAAAGACTGTTTCTTGCAGTCAGAGTTTGACGATGATTGGTCTCGTTTTCGCGATCCTATTGGTGGAGAACAGTCTTGCACCTTAGTTTTCTATCCCCATGGAAGTTTGGTGCTGGCTAGAGACAAAATAGAAAACGAAAGGAAAATAACCTCAGGAGGGATCAGTCTACTTGACCAAATCTTAAACAAATGGGAGGCCGGTAGTTACGTACCGCTATTTGTTAGTGAGGGCACTAGCCAGCAGAAAGTAAAATCCATTCAGGGCAGCTATTACCTAAACACAGTTTATCGCGAAGTATTGGCCAATTTACCCTCTGAGCTTGTCTTATACGGTTGGGGAATTGGAGAACATGATCTCCATATTTTGCGCAGAATCGCTAAATCAGGGATCGAAAAAATAGCAATTTCAGTATTTGGAAATGATCAAGGCTACTGTACGCGCGTCGCACAGCTTATATCTGATGAATTAGGTGAAAATATGGATGTAAGATTTTTTGATAGCGAGAGTGATAGTTGTTGGTGTCATCCGTAACGCTGATTTTTAGTCACCAAACCAAAATTCCTGGGTTTACCTTTTGGTCTTCATCTGTCCCTTTGGGTAGGGACGAAAATTAGCACACCCCCTAAGGAGGAGGGTGTGCTCTCAAGTTTATCCGGCTTCGACACCTTGCTTGCTATGACGATGTACCCAGTGGTACAGCACGGGCAAGACAAAAAGTGTTAGCAACGTCGACGAAATAATGCCCCCAATCACAACAGTTGCCAGAGGTCGCTGCACTTCAGCGCCAGTTCCCGTATTGAGTGCCATGGGTACGAAACCGAGGCTGGCAACCAGTGCGGTCATTAATACTGGACGCAATCTAATTAATGCACCATCAACAACTGATGTCAGAAGATCACCTTTTTCATGCCAGAGATCACGAATAAAGGCCAGCATCACTAAACCGTTGAGCACGGCGACTCCAGATAGGGCAATAAAACCAACGCCTGCCGAAATCGACAGTGGCATATCCCGCAACCATAGAGAGAGAACCCCACCGGTTAGCGCCAAAGGGACGCCGGTAAAAATAATTAGCGCATCTTTGAGTGAGCCAAAGGCCATCACCAATAAACCAATAATAATAAGCAGGGTGATGGGTACCACGAGGGCTAAGCGTTGGCTGGCAGACTCCAATTGCTCAAAGGTACCGCCGTAATTGATCCAGTAACCCGGTGGTATATCAACGTCGTTGTTAATGCGTGCTTTGACTTCGGTAACAAAGCTGCCGAGGTCACGACCTCTAACATTGGCAGTCACTACTACCCGACGTTTCCCGTTTTCGCGGCTGATTTGTGCTGGCCCCGGTGAAATATCTAATGTAGCGACTTCCTCCAGAGGGATGTAGTCGCCATTGGGCAGAGGTACGGGCAAAAACGAGAGACGGTCGATATCGCGGCGTAGCGTTTCAGGTAAGCGAACAATCAACTCAAAGCGCCGGTCACCTTCGTACAATAAGCCTGCCGATTCACCACCAATTGCCGCAGAGACCCAGTCTTGCAGTTCCACCACATTTAACCCGTATCGACCCAGGGCGGTACGTTTGGGAATTATCGACAAGGTCGGTAGGCCAGTGACTTGCTCAACACGAGCATCTGCGGCTCCCGGCACCTGGTTGATTGCCTTGAGTATATCGTTAGCCGTCAATACCAGTTGATCGAGGTCGTCGCCAAAGACTTTAATGCCGAGATCTGCACGTACACCGGATATCAGCTCGTTAAAGCGCATTTGTATCGGTTGGGTAAACTCGTAGTTATTACCGGGCAGTTCTTCGAGTGCGGTTTCCATTTCAGTGACCAGCTCATCCTTGGTTTTATCAGGATTAGGCCATTCATTGCGCGGCTTTAATATCACGAAGTTATCGGCAACATTGGGTGGCATAGGGTCGGTGGCGACTTCTGCCGTGCCAATGCGTGCAAACACCTTATCAACTTCCGGGAAAGATTTGATGCGCTGTTCAAGAATTTCCTGCATCTCTACCGCCTGCTCTAACCCTGTGCCTGGAATTCGCATGGCGTGTAGCGCAATATCCCCTTCGTTTAACTGTGGGACAAATTCTGAACCCAGCGTAGTCGCCAACCAGATACACCCCGCGATTAGTAGCGCAGCAAAGCTGACGACTACCCAGCGAAATTTAAGCGCCAGCAGTAAGAGTGGTTTATAAAAGGATTTAGTCTTGGTTATCACCACGCTTTCTTTTTCGCTGATCTTGCCGCGTAGGAAAACAGCGACAGCGGCAGGCACAATCGTCAGAGAAAACACCATCGCCGACAGCAATGCCATCACCACCGTGGCTGCCATCGGATGGAACATTTTTCCTTCAACACCGGTAAGAGAGAAAATGGGGATATAGACAACGGTAATGATCGCCACGCCGAATAAACTGGGCCGGATGACTTCAGCTGTGGCTGCATATACCGTATCCAGACGCTCGCGCAATGTTTGTTGGTTGCCATTGTGTTGTGCTTCTGCCAAACGCCGCACTGCATTTTCGACAATGATGACAGCGCCATCGACAATGAGGCCGAAATCCAGTGCACCCAGACTCATCAGGTTAGCGGAAACCCCTGTGCGTACCATGCCGGTCATGGTGGCTAGCATGGAAAGTGGAATGACCGCAGCGGTAATGAGTGCCGCCCTAAAATTGCCAAGTAGAGTAAACAGCACGACAATCACCAGCAGTGCGCCTTCAAGCAGGTTTTTGGCAACAGTAGCAATGGCCTTGTCCACCAGACGGGTTCGGTCATAGACCGGCTCCGCGCTGACACCATCGGGTAATGAGTCTTGTACGGCTTCGAGTTTGTTGGCGACATCGCGCGCCACGGTGCGGGAGTTAGCACCGATTAGCATCATGGCTGTACCGAGTACAGTTTCCTTGCCGTTTTGCGTGGCAGCACCAGAGCGTAGCTCTTTGCCAATGCCAATGTCGGCCACATCCTGAATTTTTATCGGCACGCTGTCGTGCTCGGTAATGATCACATTGCCGATGTCCTCCACGGTCGCCAATTGACCGGGAGAACGCACCAGTAATTGCTGCCCGTTGCGCTCGATGTATCCCGCGCCGCGATTATCATTATTCGCTTGCAGGGCATTGACCAGTTCTTCGACACTGATGCGGTAGTACAGCAGCTTTTTTGGGTCGGGCGTAACGTGGTATTGCTTGTTGAAACCACCAATGCTGTTGACTTCGATCACACCTTTGACCTGTGCCAACTGGGGCTTGATGATCCAGTCCTGAATTTCACGCAAGGCGGTCGCATCATAAGGTTGACCATTCGCCATGGTGGCATCGGGCGATGCTTGCACGGTGTACATAAAGATTTCACCCAGCCCGGTTGAGATTGGCCCCATCTCTGGTTCAATGCCGGGTGGCAACACACTTTGAATCGCCCCCAATCGATTATCAATCAGGTTGCGCGCGGCATAGATGTCTGTGCCTTCCTCAAAGACGACGGTGACTTGTGAGAGGCCATAACGCGATAGCGACCGGGTGTATGCCAATTTGGGCAGCCCGTATAACGCCGTTTCTACCGGATAGGTAATGCGTTGTTCTGCTTCTAAAGGCGAATAACCGGGTGCTGCCGTGTTAATCTGTACCTGCACATTGGTAATATCAGGCACGGCATCAATCGGTAATTTTTGGTAACTCCAGACGCCAATACCGATCACAACAAATATTAAACTGAGAAATAAATAGCGCCGTTCAATGGCAAGGCGCAGTATAGAATCAATCATGGTGCGCCCCTTAGTGTTCGTGTTCGGCTTCGGATTTTTCGATATCTGCTTTGATCAGATAGCTGTTTTGGTTGACATAGCGCTGGCTCGCGTTAATACCTCCCAGTACTTCGACGTAATGCTCATCGGCACGGCCAAGTGTTAAGGGGGCGAAGCGGTAAGTCTCCTCCTCTTGAATAAAAACACCGGAACGTCCGCCTAACTGTTGCACAGCCGCTTTTTCAACAGCTAACGGCACCTTAAATTCGGCTATGACGATATGCCCCTCGACCAGCAAGCCGGGCGATAGCCCCAGCTGCCTGTTATCCAGCTGTACGCGAGCGAGTTGATAGGGTTTGTTTAGGGAAGGAATGATATGGCTGATCTTGCCAGTAATGGTTTGTTTGTCTGAGGCAATTTCAACGGTTTGCCCTGTAGAGACGTTATCCCGTTGCGCTGGGTAGATACGCAGTTCGGCCCATAGAGTGCCAAAATCGGCGATGGAAAATAACACCTGATCCTTGGTGACTTCGCCGGTGTTGGCGTGACGTTGTACGACCGTCCCAGAAATGGGAGCGCGCACCGAATATTTCTTCAGGCTTTCATCGGATTCCACTTCGGCGAGTAAGTCGCCTGCTTTGACCGTATCGCCGATACTGGCCTTAACAGAGGTAATCAACCCAGAAAAACGTGCCCGCATATGACTGAGTTGTTCCGGCCCGGTTGAGAGCACACCATAGCTGGTGATGGTTTGGTGAAGGGTTTTTTCTGTGGCGGCTGTTGTACCAATACCGACTTGGACAGCCATATCGCTATCAATACGACTGGTATTTTCTTCGTCATCGTGGGACTGATTGTCTGTGTCGCCATGTTCATTTTGGTGCTTATGATCCTCGCTCTCACCCTGTTGGGTATCTTCGGTGGCATGGGCTTCATGATCGTGGTCGTGATCATCAGAGTCTGCCTGAGCAAAAGCAGGGTTTGTTACGCCGATAATCACTGCGATTGTCAGGGTTAAATAGAGTGGTAAAGTTTTCATCGTTAATTCCTTGCGCTCTTGGCAAAGTGTTTTATTTGCCAAAATGCTGTGTTAATAAGATAAAGCGTTAGCTGCCAGTGGTTCTGCAATTAATTGCTCGATGAGTGTTTGATTGAGCTGTGCTGCAGTAGCGGCTTCAATATGTTGTTGCTTGGCAGTGAGCAGTTCTTCCTGTGCGGCAATCCAGTCTTGATAGCGATAGCGACCGTTTTCGTAGGCTTGTCGTGTCAAAAGTAATGCCTGCTCCAGCGCGGGTAAGACCTGAGTGCTGAACTGCTCGACAGCAGCCTTATTCTCTTCACGCTGAGAGAAGGCAGCGAACAAGCGGTTGTGTAGCTTGAGCTGGGCATCAGCTTGTTGGTAGTCCACGGCATTGCGCTCGGCCAATGCCGAGGCGACGCTCCCACGGTTACGTTTACCACTGAACAACGGAATCGAAATGCCCGCCGTTAACGCAGTGTCATCGGTTGCTTCGAAACGCCTGACACCCAATTGCCAGCCTATATCCACGCGACTTTGTGCCTGAGCCAGATTGACTTCGGCATCTTTTAGCCGAGCCTCGCTGGCAAAAATAGCAATGGCAGGGGAATGCTTGGCGCGTTGTAATAAACTGGCAAAATCATCCGAAGAGCCAAGCGCAGATAGGCTACCGCTGAGTTCAGTAAAGTGGGGATTGGTACTCCCCCAGAAGCTGCTTAGCATTACCTTCTGACGCTTAAAACTGCTGCGCAATGCCTGTAGGCGAATAGATGTACGAGTGTGTGCTGCTTTAGCGCGCATAACCTCCGCCTCAGGGGCAGCACCTTTAGACGCTCGCTGTTCAACGGTTTTTAGCATTTGCTCTGATAGCGCAACAGCCTCCATTGCAAGAGCAATGCTCTCTTGGGTGGAAAGAGAACGAATAAACGTTGTCGTTAGTTCACCGAGTACATCCAGCGTTGTCGCCTGGCGCTCAAAATTCAAGCGGTCGGTTCTGGCATCAATCACCGCAACCCGTGAACGCGCCTTGGCTCCCAGCTCAATCACAGAAGACAGTGCAAGGGTAGTTTCCGCGCTATCAAGCCCGTTAAACTCTCCGCTGCCCGCGATGTTTTCGACTTCCAGTCCCAGATTCAGGGCTGGAGAGAGCGAGCTGCTTTCGCGCTGTGCCACAAGGCTCTGCTGACGAAAACGGTATTGGTACAACTGCGGGTTGTTTTTCAGGGTGCGGGTGATGGCATCTTCCAGCGTTAGCGCTGTGGAAGCATTGACGCGCCGCGACACTTGTTCGGTGTTTTGCATAGGCGATTTAATCGAATCCGCCCAGCTCACCAAGGATAGGCTACCTAAAAGTAAGGCAGCAATAATGTTTCGTGTTTGCATAAATCATAGTCCGATATTCCATAAACATTCGTGCACACGTAGTTGTTGTAAGCGAATGTCGCTCCACAACAGTAGGTATGCTGATAAAGATCAGAAATGATTTATACGTTGGGCGGCGGAGTGGGTGGTGCTTGGGTAAAGTTGAGGAAGTGTGGCTGGTAGAAAGAAAACTGTTGATTAGCCATGTCACAGTTCAGTACTGGAGCATGACCGGCAATGCTGCCGGTATGACCGTGGCAGCAATGTGAGCAGTGGTCGTTGTCAGTAGTTGAATCAGATGAATGCGAGTCATCGCTGTCCAGGACATGCGCATATTCGTCACCGTGGGGGTGTTCACCACCGGTAATATCGACAGCGCTTTCGATACCCATAAAGAGTAGCGAAAAGATAAACAGGTATGAGATGAATGGCCGCAACATACTATTAATTCTATACCATTCGGTTTGTATAATCTATACGGTTAATGCGTTTGATACTAAATATGTCTATCTGATCAAGATTCTTAGTAGAATTGTTTAAAAATTCGACTGTTTTCATTTATGGTTGACTTCAAGGACTTGTTGGCAATGTTGTTTTGGTTGAAGTTGCTTCGCTATCTCGGCAGTCTTCATCGGGGAATTCTAATTCTATCGTTGTATGCGATAAGTCGTAGCGTTGTAGAGTCCTTGAAATTTCTCGTTTTAGCTCCTGTTGGCCTAAATCGCTTATCGCCTTTTCGAGTTCAAGGTGTGCGGTTAATACATCATTAGCACCATCAAGCGACCAGATATGGACGTGATGTACACTCCTAATTTTCTCAAGAGATTTCAAGTCGCTAATGATATCCTGCCGAACTTTTGTGTCTGGCGTTGCCTGAAGAAAAATCTTAATGGTGTCGATGAGTGTCTTGGTGACATTGAATAATATGAACAAGGTAAATCCGATGGATAAAAGTGGATCGAGCACAGGGAGATCGACAAAGCTAAGCACAACAGCAACGAGTAAAACTGCCACCCAGCCTAAAACGTCTTCTAATAAGTGCCAATTCAAAACGCGCTCATTTAATGATTTTCCATGGCTAAGCTTATAAGCGGCGAATCCATTGACGGCTATTCCAAATATGGCCAGAACAATCATGCCCTGTGCATGGGGCATTTCTGGATCGGATAAGCGGGGAATTGCTTCGCTTAATACCCATATAGACCCGCCGATGAGAACCGCGCCATTAACCAGTGCGCCTAACAAGGAAAATCTTTGATAGCCATAACTATAGGTGTCGTTAGCTTGTTTATGCGCTATTTTGCTTAAAATCCAGGCGAGCCCGATTGATAAGCTATCGCCAAGATCATGCATGGCATCCGCCATGATTGCTGTGCTGTTGGTGAGCCAGCCACCAATAAATTCCACAATGGTGAATCCAAGATTGAGAAAGAACGCCCAACCAATGCGTGAGTCAGATGATTCATGATTGTGATTATGCATAACGGATTAAGTTACCTTTTTTGCATTCACGATTTCAATTGCAAAATACGGCGTGCGCCATTCAAAACGATTAAGCCGATCACGAAACCAATCACCAAATCCGGATAACGTGAATCGGTTAGTGCAACCAGTAAACCTGCCATGATAAGCCCTAAATTAGCGATCACATCGTTGGCCGAAAAAATCCAACTTGCTTTCATGTGTACACCACTGTCTTTTTGCTTGTTGATCAGTACCAGGCACAGGGAGTTGGCAATCAATGCGAGTAAACCAAAGCTCATCATAAGCATGGATAAGGGCTCACTGCCAAATATAAATCGCCTGATGACTTCACTCAGCGCGCCAAGTGCTAGAATCATTTGTAACCAACCGGAAAAGTGTGCCGCTCGTAGCTTCATGCGAGCGCTGTGGCCTACGGCGTAGAGGGCCAATCCATAAACGGCAGCATCAGCAAACATATCCAGGGAATCGGCAATTAGTCCAGTCGACTGTGCAACCCAACCGATGCTGATTTCTACCCCAAACATGAGGGCATTGATCGCTAATAGCCACTTGAGGACGCCAGCTTCCTTGCTGTTGGTTGCCTGCGCGGAGGTGACCGCTGCTGAGAAGTCCTCCCCATCAATGGGTCGCGTATCATCTACGGTTGCCCCCAGTCCAAGATTTTCGATAGCGGCCTGAATGGGTGCAAAATTGTCGCCATGAAACACGGTGGCCTTACGATTCGGTGTATCAAATTCGAGTGCGACAGAAGGGTCGATGGCGCTAACAGCCATTCGGATCATGCTTTCTTCAGAGGGGCAGTCCATCTTGGGTATCGTAAATACGCTGGCGAAGCCTCCAGAGCCCCGCGTTCTATGCAGCGGCATGGCTATGCTTTTATCAGCAGAGTCAGCACATCCCCCATCACACGAATCAGTCATATTTGAGCCCTTGTTTTACCATTACTGCATAGTTTAAACTCTATAGTAACTATAGAGTCAAGCTTTGAGGAAGAAGGATGAAAATTGGTGAGCTAGCCAAATTGACCGGATGCTCCGTGCAGACAATACGCTATTACGAAAAAGAGAAACTGCTTGCATCGAAAAGGCGCAGTGAAGGGAATTTTCGTCTGTATGACCAGTCGGCTGTTGGACAACTTATGTTTATTAAAAATTGCCGTAGCCTTGACCTTGCTTTATCAGAGGTTCGTCAGTTGATTGAATTAAACCAATCGCCTGGTATGCATTGTGATGATGTGAACAAGATGATTGATAATCATATTGAGCAAGTGGAGCAACGTATGAAGGAACTGGAAGGGCTTCGGCGACATCTAACATCGCTACGGGATAGCTGCTCAACTAACCGCACTGTCGAGGAGTGCGGTATTTTGAGAAACTTGTCGGCAAAGCAACTGGAGAATCCGTGAAGCCTATTCCTTGTTATTGGACGCTATGCCTGCCGTATCGAATTCCTCCTAACTTTCGACCGTAGTATGACCACAGCGAAAGCGAGTAGTATCAGTGCCTGGGACAATACTCCCTGCCATGTTGAATTAACGCCAATCCATTCAATTGAAAAACTAACCGGCAATGGTGAAATATCGATAAAAGCAGCTTCTTGAAGAGCTGATACAGCCTTGCCCATTAGTACGAACGAGAGGGTCAATAATAAATAGGTGGTTGTCGCGAAGAAGCGAGCTATGGGGAGCTTGATTGAATACTTGATCAATACCCACGCCAACACGAAGAGTATAATTGTGCCGAGAAAGAACCCCCCTGCGACATAAGACAATTGAGCATCAACAGATTGTGTCAGCAGCGATTGGTAAAAGAGAACCGTTTCAAATACTTCGCGGTACACTGCGATAAATGCAAGGGCGGTTAATCCCCAGAGGGTTCCAGACTTAAGTTTGGTGTTAATATGTTGCTGGATATAGGCTTGCCATTGCTCAGCATGAGTTTTGTCATGCATCCAGATGCCGACATAAAATAACACCACCGCGGCTAACATCGCGGCGACACCCTCCATTACTTCCCTACTGGCACCGCTTATACTGATTAGTGTTTGGGCTACCAGCCATGTGGCACCACCAGCGAATAGCGCGGAAATCCACCCAGCATGCACATACTTTAGTGCATCCCGGCGTTGCGTTCGTATCAGCACTGTCGTTAACGCAATAATGACTAACAGCGCTTCCAAGCCTTCGCGTAGCAGAATCACCAAACTCGCTGAAAAAAGCGTTCCATTCGATAGGGCCGATTCAGTTAAAAGCCGTTCGGCTTGATCCAATTGATTGAATGCATTGGACATCACGCTGTCCAATTCGGGGTCATTTTGTGGCTGGCTGATAGCATGACGAAGTTTAATCAAGGTGGTTTCAATACTTTTCCGCAATGCTTGATTTCTTGCATCCAGGTTGTTTTCAACTAATTCAAAACCATCCAGATAAGCGCTAACAGTGAGATTGTGTGCCCGATCATATTCGCCCATGTGGTACGCAGATTGCGCTGCTTTAAGCCGTTCTCGGGTGACAGTTAATGGTGTACTCTTTGCGACAAACAATGGGTTTGGGTTGGCTCGAAGTTGTTCAATGACATTTGTGTGCTTGTCGGGCAGCTCTTTGGCTAACAACGAGGGACTATAGTTTACAAGCTGGTGCAGAGAAATGGCGGGGTCGGCTTGAGCGGGAAGTTGCTCAGATGGCTGGAAAGCAAGGCTACCCACATAGAACGCCAGCGACCACTTCTGTTGGTCGGTTAATTGAGCAAAAGCAGGCATAGCCGTGCCGTCGATACCGTTGGCAATCGCATCATATAGGCCGAGGATGGATCGGTTTAATGCGCGTTCTTTGTCAGTGAAATCAGTAGGGGATGGCTCTAAATTTGCAGCTGCAATTCCATCTCCCTGTCCGGTTACACCGTGGCAGCTAGCACAGTTGTTTTCATACATCTGTTGCCTTTTAGCTATCGCCATTAGCGCAGTGGGCAGAGATGATTGTGGTGCCAGTGTCAGTACTGAATACCTCAATTCAGCGGTTAACACTCGCACGGTATTGATGCTTTGTTTGTTCTGGATAGATGATTGAAGCGACTTTGCTTGGTGGACAATAGGTTGGAGCTTGCTAAAAGATTCAGCTACACGCGAGATTTTCGTAGTAATTAGGCTGGAGAACTCCAGCATCTCCTGATACTCACCGTTGTCAGTTATCTGACCGTCGTTGACAGCTTCGGAGTAATCAACACCGATATATTCTGCTAGTTGTGCAATCTGCCGTAGTTCCACCAGGTGATCTTCGGATGCGGCAAGGCCCACGATTGACCAAGATACGAACACAAATAAAAGGCAAAACGCATAAATACGCCTAATAGAATGCTTTCGTTCAGATGAAAGGGTCATTACAAGCGGCGGCATATGGGTTTTCCTTGGGCTAACTGATAATTATTCGCAATTGTAATGTCTATAGTAGCTATAGAGTCAAGCTGAGTTGTATTCGATATTCATAGTTTCAATACTTGTTGTAGTTATTCCCGCCGGTCATTTGTCGAGGTGGTACTCATTGGACGGCTTCCTGATCTAATTCCCGGAAAAGCACCTCTAAGTCTCCAAATATCTTACTTTTCAGCATGAAAGCTTTCTTATCGTTCTATTTCGGCAACTGATTAACCATAGGGCCAACTGAGCCTATGTGTGAGATTAGAGCGTGTCGAAACTGAAGATTTTTGTTGTATCTGCTGCAATCGTACTCGTGGAACTGACCATATCGTCAGCTAGTGCTGACGACTTGCCACTGTCAATTATTGCGATCACCTCTAATCAACGACCTTTTCAGCCAGCCGATTGGAATAACACGAGTCCTTCCGAAAACAATTCAGAAATTACCATCCTAAGTCTTGATGCAGTCCAGTCTATCCAGGAGCAATTGAGCGAAGGGCTGCCCAATGATGAAACATTGGCCCGCGCCTTGGTTCAGCAGAAAATTGCTGAATTAGGACGTTCTAAATTGGAAGACGAATTGCGCGCTGCATATCTTCCTCTGGGCACTATGATGGCGTATGGCCTTGACCGTTATCCAGTAATTATTTTCGATAAGCGAGAGGTGATCTATGGAATGACCGATCTCTCTCTAGCCATCAATCGCTACCGTCAGTGGCTTAAAGATAAAAATGGAGGGGGTAATTGATGAATAAACTTATTCAAGTAGTCATGCTATTTGTGCTGTTGCAAGGATACAAACTACAGGCCTTTGAGGCAGAACCGACGACGATAACAACTGCGGATATTGTTGGAGCAATTACGCTGGATCGTTCCTGCTTGAACTATTGCATTACTGGCGTCTGTGTCTGGCTGCGTTGCAGTATTTATGAATGTTCTATCGAGACCAGCATCCGAGTCGCACACTACAATCCGGATCTGGTGGTGAGTGTCTACGACGAGCCCGGCGATAACCCATGGCAGGAGATGGAATCCTTATTTGGCTCGTTAGATTCAGGAATAGTCAGTGGGATCGTTAGTACCTTTCATGGTGCCTTTGTAGGAGGAGGACATCGAACCGAAGGCGCTAATCCAGCGACTGACCAGAGCTTGCGATTCAAAGAAGTCACCGCGATTGGTCATCCTTTCTCTTCAGTATCTGACTTTATCGGCAACACTGGGTATTACTGCCCATCCGAAGCCGAGTCCTTCAACCCGTACCTGCTCTCTTCACTGGATGCTTTGACTTGGCGTCTTGGTTTGCCAGAAATGTTGTATTTACAAAACCTGTTACCCGGTCGACGTGTCGTGGGTGATGGTATCCAGCAACAATGGGGGCCGGTTTGGCCGCGTACAGGATTTATCAATCAAAAGGATGATGCCAAAGCGGCTGCGGTAGTTGCACAGCGGGCTGGCAATATCGCTACCCAAACCCGCCAACCCCATGTCTATAACGCACTTGATGGTAATGGTTACAACCGTACCTGGTTACCGGGCGAGTTGGTTGAGAATGATCCGGATACGGGAGTATGGCAAATGCTGGCTCCTGAAGTTGATGAGCAATGTTATGCCTTTGGTGAAAACGATGTGTTGAGTACGTCCTGGTCCGAAGGGCGTCATTCCGAAGATAACCGATACGCGTTCACCTTGTGGCGTCCCTACGAGTGCTGTGAGGCAAAAGGTGCTTACTTATTCACTGTTCCGGTGAGGGTTTGTTTATGATTTTTGAATATGCGGCCCCCCGGTTTTGTTGGCGGGTAATGATCTTGATTGTTAGTTTTATAACTTGTCATCCGCTCATTGCCGCAGAAGCGCCAAGCGACGATAGCCTGTTCTATTACAAGATTGGTGGGGGGCGGGATATTGCAATCCCCCCCAGCCTCAATATCACTACGATTGATTTATCACTAAGCGGACAGGCCTCTGCTCTCAGTTGCAGCGGTTTTGATCCAATGGTGGCTATCGAAAGTTCACTGGAGAATTTGCGAAATGGTGTCGATAACGCTGTTAATGCCATTGAATTGGCAGCCACAGCCGCGATAGCAAATTTGCCTGGTTATATTCTTCAAAAGGCAAATCCGGGCCTGTATGACTTGTTTCAAAACGCCTTATTGCGCGCCAACGAATCCTTTTCGCTGGCCACTAAAAGCTGCGAGCGTATTCAATACGAGATCGCCAATAACACAAACCCCTTTGATGAGTGGATTACAGTCAGTTGGGGCGATTCCTGGAAGCGTTCAGTAGGTATCGGTGGAGCCAATATTCACGATGCGGTCGACGATGCAGAAGATGCGCCTAACGAAGGGATTGAATGGGTAGGTGGCCTAAGGGCGGGTGGTGTTAACCAGCCTCCCATTCGCGTGTTGTCAGATGTTGCCAAAGCTGGGTTGAATATATTGTCGCAACGGCCCCCAGAAACAAGTAGCAACTTACCTAATAGCGCACCCCTTGCTCAACATTTCACTGGACCTAACGCTGTTGATCAGTGGATCAACAATGTATTAGGTGAGATTGAGGTAGGTCTTTGCGACAGCTGTAACAAAGGGACACGGCCTGGAAAAGGATTGATTCCCTATATTGAGGAAACCACAGAAGATATTGTGCAGCTTCTAGTGGATCTGGTTTCAGGTTCAACACCACCTACTCGGACAAATCTGGAGCAAGTTGAAGCGCCGGGTATTGCGATAACACTGCAGGTTATTCTGGCGATTCGGAATCAGTCTCCCGACGAAATATCAATTGTGATTAATAAACTCAGCCAGGAGATTGCTGAGGCGCGGGTTATGGAAGAGGCCATGATTATTCGTCGCTTGTTATTGGCAGGTCGGAAAGAGGGCTATGTTGCAGCTAATGAGATTGCACAGCAAGAGGTAATCCAGGCGCTGGATGAGCTGGAAAGTGAAATCAGTAATGTGATTTTCGAGAAAGATGCCCGCGATAAATTTGTCACTTCGACCGTTGTAGAGCTATTGCTGCGGGACAATGCGATCCGCCAATCGTCTGTGAATACGCCTGCCACAGTACCGACTGACCCTCGTCCCTTGAAAAATGGTGGTGTGGAGCAATGAAATTTTACTCTGTAAAGAGGCAGTTTTTGTTCTGGGGGTATACCTCCGTTGCGTTGGTACTGTTACTCATAGTGGGCGTCGCGGTCAGTATCTGGGGGAGTTCGCAGCCTCCTCAGGCGATAAGTACACTGGTCGCGAACTTGCCGTTGGGTTGGTGGCGCGCTGTTATCTATAGTCTGCTGGTGCTGTGTTGGCCTCGGCTTGTTTGCCATCTTACCCGTCATCGTCGGCATGACTCTTCATCCTCAGCAAGCCGTCGCCCATTAGTTATTTTGATCATCCTTTACGAATGTTTGATTGTTCAGAATCCTTTAGCGGCTTTGCTGGGTTGGGTGGCTTAATAGTATGGCTGTTGATAGTACGTTAGAACTTTACACCACGCTATTTGGTTGGCTGTTTTATAACAGTATTTGGGACGTGCTGGTGGCTACCGGCATCGTGTTTCTGCCGTTTCTGGGTATTCTTCTCGATACTATTATTCGTTCGTATGCGGGTGAAGATGCCGAGGAAGCGGGCAATACCACATTACGTATTGTCGAGGTGGCCTTCTTCGTGATCTTGATTGCAGCTGTACCGGCGACACCGCTGAATGCTGTCGATTTGTCGTTTACTCCACGCGCAGTCATTGGAACACCTGCACAGCCAGTGGCGACGGTCAATAACTCACGCACTACCTATGGGGGAGGCATTTCGTTTAATGCCGCACCGGTTACTGTGAGCGTGCCCGTGTTCTGGTATGCGGTGATGAGTTTTAGTTCGGGTTTTAATCGCGCAGTGATGGAAAATGTACCGCCCACTTTGGATTTTCGGGGGTATGTCGATGAATTGCGCGATGCATCCATTCAAGACCCTAATTTGCAACATGAGATCAACGATTTCTTTCGAGACTGTTTCGTTGAGGCGCGATCAAAATACTTGGCCGAACGTCCCAGCAGTGCAGCAATTACAGCATTGCTAAATCGTTATGGTGAGAGTGACCCTGATTGGATTGGCTCGCATGTGTATCAGGAAATACCGGGATATTACAATAGCATCCGTGCTGATACCGTCAGGGAAGGATACCCTTGGTCGGCCCTCAGGGACGTAGAGTGGGATGCGTCTAATAACCCTGTTTATGGAAAGCCATTCTGCACAGAATGGTGGCAAGGCATTCAACAATCAATTCTTAATGAGCTAGGTGATCTCGATTTACTTTCTGCTGCCGCTGAACCGGGGTGGGACCCTGCGCCACGTCGCGATACGGTTATACAAATTGCATTGATTAATTCTCCGCCGCGTTGGACTACTCGCGGCTACGACTTCGCCTATGGGAATCTGGTCGATTTCAGCGTCGGGGAGCCTGGGGTGATGGTATCGGTGCAGAATGCTGCGCAACAAGGTCTGGCTGCTTACGGCCTTGGAAAGACCAGTGTGTCTTTTGCCGCCTATTTGCGCGTATTTCTTGAAGCGGCACCCATGGTGCAAGCGCTGATCCTAATGGGACTCTACGCGCTGTTGCCGTTCTTTATCTTAATCAGCCGCTACAAGTTTTCTTTGTTGATTATTGGCGCATTGATTTTGTTCACAGTGAAGTTCTGGACAGTACTTTGGTTCTTTGCCTGGTGGGTGGATCAAAACCTGATTCAGGCGTTTTATCCCGACCCTGGCAGCGTGACCACGCTGTTTAGCACTGACCTCACGCTCAAGCGGATCATTCTTAACTTTCTCACTGGTGGGTTGTATTTGGTATTGCCGTTACTGCTATCCGTCTACCTGGGTTTGGCAGGTATTCGAGCGGCTTCTCAGCTCGATGGTGCTACCCAGGCGATCACCCGTGGCACAGCCGGAGCGGGGCGAATTAATCCCAGACTAGGAGGGCGTTTTAAGGGGAAGAAAGGGGCAAGTAAATGATGTTGTCAGCCAGCCTAACAGTTACCAACAGTCGCTATTGCTGTCTCAATAGCACCTTACATACCCGGATCAACGCTTCGGCGTGGTATGCAGTAATTCCTACGGGAGTACGGAATGATCTGTTTGTTCACTCACCCAACCGGGGAGCTTGTTGCCCCATTGGGTCGGCGGCTCTTTTTATCACATCAACTCATTGAATCAGGAGCACTGCTATGAGTAAACCAACTGAAAATACAACAACGTCCTCTGCTACTGCAGAAAACAATCGGTACTTCAACGAGTATGCCAATGGCATCGGTTATCTGAACAGCATTCGTGAATTCGGTGCTGAAGGTAAACCTGAGCGCTATGCAGCTCAAGTATCGGTTATCCAGGGGCCAGCGGATAACGTGCACTATGAATATCATGATCTCGTTATTTCGTCTGAAACCGTGCTCGGTGTTGTGTTAGAACACCGGGAAGCTATCGAAGCCGAGGATGCCAATGTGCTGATTCGCTTCAATATGGCTAACCCTCGTGCCAAAGCATTCATCTATAAACAAGGTGAACGTGCCGGTGAATTGGGGGCTGCGATAGGTGGCTTCTTGACGCGCATTCTCTCTATGAAAATCAACGGTGAACTGGTCTATGAAGACCAACGTACTTTTGATGATCATGAGGGCACGCCTCAAGTCGCAAATGGATAACACGCCACCAGGGCAGTATTGACCTAGCGTTAATATGCTGTCCATTTCATCCTTATGGGAACCACCGTTCCCATAAGGACCTGGTGTGTTCCCTATTCCTATGGGAGCACATTATGAAAACCGTTAAACCTTCGAATGAAATGTATTCTACCGAAACGGCATTCGAGCAGGAAAACCAACTGATTGCTGAAGCCAAACACTTGCTCTATGCACGACTGAAAACCCGTGACCAGGTGTTTAGTTCCCCGCATGAAGTACGCGACTATCTGCGCTTACAGCTAGCAGGCCAGCAGCGAGAAGTATTTAGCTGCCTGTTTGTTGATAGCCAATATAGACTGATTGAGTATCGGGAAATGTTTGCGGGCACCATTGATGGTTGCAGTGTTTATCCCCGTGAAGTGGTCAAGGCCGCTTTGCAGGTGAATGCTGCTGCAGTGATTTTTGCTCACAATCATCCATCTGGAGTGGCTGAGCCCAGTCAGAGTGATAGAAATATCACACAACGGCTGAAAGAGGCTTTGTCATTGATAGATATCCGGGTACTGGATCACTTTATAGTAGGTGATGAGACAGTGGAATCGTTTGCTGAGCGAGGGTTGCTTTAGTTGATCAAACCCAATGCCCGTAGAACTTCGGTTTTGCGGGCATTTTCTATAACTTATTGTCGTAAAGGCCGTCGACACGTTTTACCGGATCGATTTCACCGCTTCGGTGGTTGTAATGAATAATGTTGTCGGTTGGGGCGTGATCATTTTCGTCATCACCACCATCGATTAGATCAATTAAAAATAGCAGGGTGCGCCAGCATAAACTGAGCACACCGACAATTAATGCAGCAATGAACAGATAAGATGCTTTGAGCCATTTCATCAGATTAGGCACCTTTTGCAGGGCGCTTAAAAATACAAGTAAGCTTTGCACTGCCTTTGGCGCAATTCACAAGCTCCCACTGCTGCTCACCTAATTTATTCAACGTTTGGGTTAATGCCCCGTCATTGCCGAGTAAGGGGTAGGTTTTGACCAGATATTCCCAGTTTTGCTCCGCTGTTGCCGACGTGGACAAAAGTAGCATGGCCAAGATGCATGAGATGCGAAATGAGCTTTGAGTAAACATCCATTGTTCTCCTTCAAGGTTGGAGTCCGTTTAGGGATGAATAATTATACTGTATTTGGGATGAGAAAATGAGGTTTCGAGGTCACATTTCAGGCAGTCAACTGTCAATATGCTCGCGTAAAGCGCTCCATATAAGGTGAAGATCCAGACTGGTTTCGTCGGCTATTTTGAGAAAACGTTCACGTTCCTCCAGTTGTTTATGGTGCTGCCAAAGCTTCCAAATCCGATGATCGGAGGATTCGTCACATAGAGGTGGCCTACCACTACCTACTCCACGAATATTAAGAACATTTCGGCGACGGGAGAACTCTGAAGCATGCATGCCAAACAACCGACGCATCAGTATGAGTGGTGCGCCTTGTAGAAGGTAGATATCTTCGAGCTCTTTTTCTTCTCGCTTATCTTCTAGTTCTTTGATTTGGCGTTCCAGTGCGGATGTGTTGATATTGATAACGACATAATGCTGTGCACTTTGTACCAGAGATTTCTGCTCGGTGAGATTGAGTTTGGACATCAAGGTAATCAGATTGTCCGGTAGGGTATTTGTCTTGAAATGAATTGACTGAAGAGACTCTAGGGATGACATCAATGTCTTGGCCGCAGAGCGGCACATTTTATCCTCAAAATTTCCCATAAGCAGTAACACCATCGTTCCTTGACAGTCACTCTGTCCTTTGTTGTTGATTGTGGTTCCATACTATTGACAATGAGGAAAAATAACGTTGAGAAACTTTTCATAACAACAAGAAAGTATTGCCCGTGACGTCTCAACAGAGCGGGGTTTTATGTGTTGGCACCTGGCTTGCCAAAAATTGTGTGATCCAGTTCACATCTGTAATTGTCGCTGAGTTAAGTTGTTAACAATTGAGACCTGATTAATAGCGTTAGATGGAAAGTTTATTGATGGCCCGATAGTTATTCGATTGCTGTTATAAGCGGCTATGACCAGCATTAGGGCTACATTACTTTGTGGTGGTTCCTCTCCTATGCACCGTCTAATTCAAATCACTAAAATTATTTTTTGCCTCGTCAGCATGATTCTGACGAGTCTGTTTGCTCTTTCTCTGTCGGCCGTGTCATCCAGTGATTTCATGAATGGGAATGGGCTAAGTAAAAATCTACTGGCAGCGGGTTTGTTTATCCTGATCGGATGTTGTATCGATTTTGGTAAATATTTATTTTGGTCCGAAAGGAAGCGTAGTTATTGTTATGGGGTTATGGCTTTGATCCTTACAGGATTTTCGTTGTTGGCTAGTTGCGCATTTTTCCTTTCCGCAGAATTCGTCGCTATTAACAACTCCCGCTTAGAATCCATGGAATATAGGGTATTGCAAGAGAGGGCTGATGCGATTAGACAGGAGATAAACCACCATGAGCGTTTGCTGGAGAAACGCCTCAATAGTGAGTTTCATCGACAGTGGGTCGAAGGGGAAAAAAACGCTGAGAGAATACGTGAACTAAAAGGTTCACTGGTAAGGCTGATGGAGCTATCTTCAAATGCAGGCAAGAATACGGCGTTGAATGAAGTGCCAATAACACGCTTTTTTGCGGTCTTGGGGCGGATTTTTGGTGTGAGTATAGAAACCGTTAGAAACTTCGGCTATGGACTACTGGCGTTGTTGTTGGAAGTCATTACATTAGGTGCCATTAGTTTAGCAAATTCGATGCGGCGCGAAGCTTTGTGTTCTGATAAAGCGACGGCCGATGCTATCAAGCCGGAAGCATCTGTCGATGACTCTGTGCAGCGAGAAAAGATAGTCAATCTTTCTAACGACATTATTCGAGGCCAAATACAGCCAGTTATTCGGAAGATCAAGGCAGCGCAATATGAGCTTGATATGGATGCAATCAGACAAGTACTGATGCACCTGTATTTGGCAGGACTGATTGATAAGGACGCACGTAATAGCTATAAACTGCCCAGTGCGGAATAGACTGATGAAGCTGAAGGGTGATCAAAATGTGATCAGCGCATATTTGGATTAAATCATATAAAAACAGTTGGTTAGGACTGTTTTTGAGGTCAGGTGTCTTGTGATAAGGCGTGGCAAGCCCTTGCGGAAGTAAAATAATTGAACTATTCTAACCACGATGTACTCTATGAAAGCTGAAGCTAAATTGACCCACTACTTGCAATAAACCGAATCATGCGGACAGTAAAATACAGACAGTTGATCGTTGCGCTACTGATGATGGCATTCATCGGTCAGGTCGTTGCGTCTACGAGCATGTCTTGCCAAAGCCTGTCTGCCCCTTTGCAAGCTCAGGAGCAGATGATGGATTCGGGTATGATGGATCACTCTCAGCATATGGGCTCAAATGTACTTTCGTTAGATGGTGCGGCTACCGCCGATTGTTGTCCTGATTGCGATTGCAGCTTGGGTGGGTGCTCCTCCTCAGTAGCAGCATTACTTGCACAGCAGCCCACTTTTTCTTATAGCCTGAATTCGACAACTGGTCACTATGACGAGTCGGCTCATTTTCAGTTAGCTGTTTCTCTCTTTCGTCCTCCCATTTCCCGCTAATACAGGGTAAGTGCGCCTGAAATTCGGCGCTTCTTACTCGATAGTTGTTGGCGGGAGTCACCAAACTCCCGAATAGAAAGTCTGAAAAGGCCTTGTGCTCTGTGGGAGTTGTCATGAAATGGGTTGTTAGAAGTTTGGGGTGGTTTGCCACCACCACGCTGTTGCTGATGAGTGTTGTTGCGTGTTCCGATAAGGAAAGTTTAACCACTGCATCGAGTTCAATTGCCAGCGAAATAGTCTCGCTGGATGTCTATAAAAGTCGAACTTGCGGTTGCTGTAAAAAATGGATCTCGCATATTGAGGATTTCGGCTTTGAATCCGAAGTGCATCACCCCGCGAATCTGAACAAGATAAAATCTGATAAAGGCATAGAGCCAGGTTATCAGTCCTGCCATACCGCTGTCTCAAGTGATGGTTATGTATTTGAAGGCCATATCCCTGGTCATATCATCCAGCAGTTTCTTGCCGACCCCCCTAAAAATGCCATTGGTTTGGCTGTGCCTGGTATGCCCGTGGGTAGCCCTGGTATGGAGGTGGGTGATCGCCGTGACGAATACGATGTATTGCTTTTAAGCAAAGATGGTAGCCACACAGTTTATGAGCATATCAATGGAAAGCGCTAGCTGGCATTTGATTTTGAGAGGTATGAAATGAAAAACAGTTTGCAAGACGAAACACTATTGGAGCCGCTTTTAATATCCCGCCGACGATTTGTGACAGGCATTGCAGCGGGTAGTGCCCTTTTGGGTTTAGGGCTTAGATCGGGATTATCAATGGCATCGCCCTCAAATCGTCTGGGGCCAACGACGCTAAGAGGAAATGAGTTTGATCTGAACATAGGCTATCAACCGGTGAATTTCACTGGTAAGAATCGTATGGCGACGGCTATCAATGGTTCAGTGCCATCGCCGGTATTGCGTTGGCGTGAGGGTGACCGAGTGAAGTTACGGGTTAAGAATAACCTTGCTGAAGATAGTTCTATTCATTGGCATGGCATTATCTTACCAACGGACATGGATGGCGTGCCCGGTCTTAGTTTCAACGGCATAAAGCCGGGTGAAACTTTTGAGTACCAGTTCGATATTAATCAAAGTGGTACCTATTGGTACCACAGTCACTCGGGCTTTCAGGAGCCGACAGGGATGTACGGTGCGATCATCATTGACCCCAAAGACCCCGACCCCGTTAGTTATGATCGAGATTATGTGGTCATGTTGTCGGATTGGTCTGATGAAGACCCGCAGGCGATTTACGCTAAATTAAAAAAACTCAGTCATTACTACAACTTTCGTGAACGCACAGTTGGCGATCTCTGGCGGGATATTAAGGATAAAGGTGTCGCGCAGGCATGGAATGAGCGCTCTATGTGGAATCAAATGCGCATGAGTGAGACCGATATATCCGATGTTACGGGTTACACCTATACCTATTTAATGAACGGTGTCACCCCTGATGAGGGTTGGGTCGGTCTGTTTAAACGCGGTGAAAAGGTACGTTTACGATTTATCAATGGCTCGTCAATGACCATTTTTGACGTGCGTATTCCTGGTTTAAAAATGACAGTAGTGGCCGCTGATGGTCAGAATATTGAGCCGGTGACGATCGACGAATTTCGTATCGGTGTTGCCGAGACCTACGATGTTGTTGTCGAGCCCAGTAATGACAGCGCGTATACCGTTTTTGCACAAAGCATTGACCGTACAGGTTATACCCGTGGCACATTAACACCGGATATCGGGCTGACCCCATCGGTACCCGCCATGGACGATGCACCAACATTAGGGCACCGTGATATGGGCATGGGTATGGATCACAGCATGCACGGTATGACTGGTATGGCGGGAAAGGCCGCTATGGATCACAGCGCGCACGACATGAGCGACATGCCAGGTATGGATCATGATCAACATCAGATGAGCGGCATGAAGACCATGGAGCACAAAAACCATGGGAAAAAAGTAGAAGCGTTAGGGAAAGCTGGCTTTGGCAGCACTCGTGAAATAACCCATGTTGCCAGTGAAACGGGCCCTCATGTTGATATGCGTGCTGAGAGCCCTCAAAGCGGTTTGAATGACCCAGGTATTGGTTTGCGAAATCACCAGCAGAATTATGGACGAAGGGTACTGACTTATGGCGACATTAAAAATCTATATCCAACATCTGATCCACGTGAACCCACTCGGGAAATAGAACTGCATCTCACCGGTAATATGAGCCGCTATATGTGGTCAATGAATGGGATTAAGTTTACTGATGCTGACCCCTTACACTTGAAATACGGCGAGCGTGTACGAATCACAATGGTAAACGACACCATGATGAGCCACCCCATGCATCTACATGGCATGTGGAGTGAGCTGGAAACTGGTGATCCGAAGGCTATTCCTCGCAAGCATACGGTGATCGTTCAGCCGGGATCAAAAATTAGCTATTTAGTCACTGCTGACGCCATTGGACGTTGGGCTTTCCACTGTCATTTGGTGTATCACATGCCCGGTATGTTTCGCGAAGTGCGAGTGAGCTAAGGAGAATCAATCGATGAAGTTATTTAATAGACAATCACCAAACTCACTCATGTATAACAGGAAATTCTGCTTATCCACACTTATCGTATCTTTGTTGCTGGGTTCTGCAAACCATGTGTTAGCGGGCGCTAAGGATGATCCGCTATTAACTAAGGTGCTAATTGATCAACTTGAAGTGCACAACGCAGATGATGGCAATCCGTGGGTTTTGGATGGGCAAGGTTGGATTGGAAAAGATTTGCAAAAGCTATGGCTCAAGGCAGAAGTAGAACGAAATGATGGAGAAACCGAGGAAGCCGAATTGCAGGCACTCTACAGTCAGGCAATAGCACCGTTTTGGGATGTACAGGTGGGGTTACGGCAGGACTTTCAGCCCACTCCGAATCGGAGCTGGGCGGTCTTTGGTTTTCAAGGTCTCGCGCCCTATTTTTTTGAAATCGACACAGCATTATTTATCGGAGAAAGTGGGCGTACTGCATTACGACTGGAAGCCGAGTATGAACTGTTGTTTACCCAGCGGCTGATTTTAACGCCTGAGATCGAAGTCAATTTTTATGGGCAAAACGATGAAGATCTCGGCATCGGTTCCGGTCTTTCTGATGTTGAGGCTGGATTAAGGTTGCGCTACGAAATTCGACGTGAATTCGCCCCATACATAGGTGTTAACTGGAACAAAAGTTTTGGTAATACCGCTGACTTCACGCGTGCCGAAGGAGGGGACACCGATGATCTCCAATGGGTGATAGGCGTGCGGGCATGGTTTTAACGCCTATACCACTTTAATTAACTAAATATACTCTAAATCAATATGAGGATTTACCAATGAAGAATATACATGTCACTTTTTGCTTTTTGTTAGTCAGCTTATTTTCAATCGCATCTGTTCATGCTCACGATCCATCTGAACATAAGACAAAGAGGGAGAAGCCCAAGTGTGAAGCAATGAAAAATATGGATCATTTAAAAATGGATGCGAATGATCCAATCATGATGGCAATGATGAAAAAGTGTATGAGTGAAGAATCTGCTGAAAACCATCATGATGGTGATACTGAAAAAAATACAACCGATGACAGCGATGCTAACAAAGTGGATCAACATAATGATGGTCATAACCACTAGCCTGAACTGTTGAGATGTGGCGGGTTGTAATCAGGCTTGCCGCAGCCAATTTTGACAAGCGCGACCACTGATGTCGCCAGGGATATAAAAATGAAAACAGTGAAATACCTCATTCTTATTGTCATCGGTGTATTCGCAGGTGGAGCAATTTATGTGTATTCCGGTGCTTATCCAATGGGAGCCGATGTGCCTCACAATAAGTTGACTTATTGGCTCTTGGAAACGGTGCGCGAACAATCAATCAAGAGGGCAGCACAAAACATAAGTGTTCCTTCGTTAGATGACCCAGAGATGCTTCTGGCGGGTGGGCCGGACTATAACGATATGTGTGTCGCTTGCCACCTAAAACCCGGAAAAATACAAAGTGATATGAGTATAGGCATGTATCCCGCACCGCCTAATCTCAGTAAAAAAGAAGATGAGCATGGGCACGATCATGCTGATTCCGAGCAAAGCGCTCGACGTCAATTCTGGATTATTAAACACGGAATTAAGGCGTCCGGTATGCCGGCTTGGGGACCGACACATGACGATCAGCGCATTTGGGCAATGGTCGCGTTTTTACAAAAATTGCCCGACTTAACTCCAGAGCAATATCAAATCCTTACAGCACGAGACGAAACCAATGGTTCGTCACATCACTAATCAAAGCGAGAGAACAATGAAAACAATTTTTCCTGCAATAGCTGTACTATTTTTATCCATGACGGCTAGTGCGCACAACGGTGAAGATCCAGCCGCAGAAGTAGTAAAAAAGCGATCCTATGTACTCCAGTATCAGAAGGAATACCCAGCTGCGACAAGTCAAGAAGAGCGAATTCGTAACATCAAGAAGCAAGTGTCTACGCTACAAAGTACAATTTTATTACTGAGAAATTCGCTGGTTAAAGAGAATCGGTCAGTTCGTTCTGATTTAAGTAAGTATGATTTAGACTATTTGGTAGCAATAAAGAACAGTCTGAAAGACATGCAAAAGTTACTTAAGCAACTAGAAGCAGCGGTAGACAGTTGATCCACTATATTCCATGGCCACTAGCCGCTCGCATTCATTCTGCCGTTATTGCAGGAGTGACTCCTAGGATTAAAACCTAAGTGTGTATCGCTTGATTTAAGTCAAAACTTGCAGTACACTGGGTATATGCTGCAATTGCTCAATATAAGGGAAAGTTTATGTTTCGTTCGATAGGCATAGTGTTGGTTATTTGGGGGTTGATTGCTCAGCCACTAATGGCTGCTATGCCTGCACCAATGACGGACGATAGCTCCCATTCCCTTATCATGGCGGATTCTAGTATAGCGGCCTCTGCCATGGCTCATCATGGGAATCAAGAAGAACCATCGAAAGCTCCTTGCCACGAAAATACCACTGACACTGCTTCCTCCGAATCCTGCGACAATTGCGATATCGATTGCATGAATGGAATATGCGCCTCGTCCTGTGTGATCAGTGGGGCAGCTGCATTCCAGAAATCATCAATTAATCTCGATCTGTTTAGCAGTACCCTACGGGCTGCTTCCTCTGGAGCACGTGCCTACGGGCTCCCCTCTCGTATTTTCCATCCTCCAAAACACACCTGATTTTCCGATAGGCGTCACTGCGCCTGTTATTTCGGAATTCCTAAACATTGACCTATTGACCTAGGTGTTACACCCAGGTTGTACGATCAATTCCTTGACCGGGTGCGTCTAATTTCAGCACTCGGAAAGTAACTGGAAAGTATTTGCGATACCGCTAGTTGGTTGCGCATACACATCAAGATGAAGGGTGTTATGAAAACGGTAACTGAAATCGCCAGACGATTTAACGTCAGTGCTGACACGATCCGGCACTACACCAAGCTGGGTTTGCTTTCACCGGAGCGGGATACGGCCAATGGCTATCGGCGCTATGGAATACAGCAAGAGAGGCGTTTGCGTTTTCTGTTGTCGGCCAAAAGGCTGGGTTTTAGCTTGAAGGATATTCGAGAAATCCTGGATATGGCGGCGTCCGGCGATACCCCTTGTCCAATAGTTCGAAAACTGATTGACCAGCGATTAGAGGCTATACGCGAAGAGATGCGCGATGCGCAGAAGCTAATGGCGCGTATGGAGTCGGCTTCGAGTGATTGGCGTGATTTACCTGATCGTGCTCCTTCAGGGGAGAGCATTTGTCACCTAATCGAAACCTGGGATAGCGCCAACAGTTTTGGCGATCATGCTAACTCCACAGAGGACTAGAGCGATGCAACCAACCGATATTCACGTATTAGATAAAGCCAATGGCCTGCAGGAGACCGAATATCTCCGGATTCACGGCGCGTCCTGTGCTAGCTGTGTGAGCAAGATTGAAGGCGCGCTACACAAGGTTGAAGGTGTTAAAGAGGCGGTGATGAACCTGGCACAGAGTACGGTTTCTGTTACAGGTCATGCTACAGCCGAAGCGATGATTAATGCAATTAGGGCTGCTGGTTATGATGCGGAAAGCATCACCGATAGCTCGGATCAGAGTGTGCTCGATGAAAAGGAAAAAGCCGACGAGGCATATCACAAGCGCTTAATGCGGGAAATGTGGATTGCGCTATCCCTTGGTGTGCCATTGATGATCTACAGCCTGGTTGTCGGAGAGATGACCGTTACCACAACGATGGAGCGAGCGGTGTGGTTGATTGTAGGTCTTTTGACATTTAGCGTGATGTTTTTCGCAGGCAGGCATTTCTATATCGGTGCCTGGAAGTCTTTTGCCAATCACAGCGCCAACATGGATACCTTGATTGCCTTGGGTACGGGCACCGCATGGATCTATTCCATGTTTGTCGTGTTCTTTCCCTCGCTGGTGCCGGAAATGGCGCGGCACGTCTATTTTGAAGCGACAGCCATGATTATCGGCTTGATCAACCTTGGCCTAGCGCTGGAAATTAAAGCGCGTGGTAGGACATCGGAAGCAATAAAGCGCTTAATTGGATTGCAGCCAAAAACGGCTAGGGTTGTGCGCAATGGTGAAGAGGTGGACATTGCCATCGAACGGGTGCAACTCGGTGATCACGTTAGAGTGCGTCCCGGCGAGAAAATATCGGTTGATGGCATTGTTTCGGACGGCCTGACAGCGGTAGATGAATCCATGCTGACCGGTGAACCCATGCCCGTAGAAAAGGCAACAGGTGATGAAGTGGTTGCCGGTACGATCAATAAGAGTGGTTCGATTCTCTTTCAAGCCACGCGAGTGGGTAAAGATACCGCTCTGGCGCAGATCATAGACATGGTGAAAAGGGCGCAAAATTCAAAGCCACCTATTGGCCGCTTAGCTGATGTCATCTCAGCTTACTTTGTCCCTGTCGTGATGATTATTTCTGTGATCAGCGCATTGGTTTGGCTCAATTTCGGCCCTGATCCCCGAGTAGCTTTTGCGATTGTGTCGGCAACGACCGTACTCATTATTGCCTGCCCCTGTGCGCTGGGTCTTGCTACCCCTATGTCAGTAATGGTTGGCGTAGGCAAGGCTGCCGAGGCTGGCGTGCTGATCCGTAATGGCGAAGCGTTGCAGACCGCATCGAAAGTCACGGCCATGATTTTGGATAAAACAGGGACCATCACACTAGGTCAACCTGCCGTCACTGATATTGAGCTGGTACACGAAAACAACGAGAGTAAGGTTCTGCGGTTGGCAGCCAGCCTGGAAGCAGGATCTGAACATCCGTTGGCTTTATCGATTATCGAGTCGGCAAAGAGTCGAGGTCTTGAGCTCGAGCCTGTTGAACAGTTTCACTCAGTTACCGGTCATGGTGTCGAGGGTATTGTCGATGGTCATGCCTTATTGTTTGGTAATGAAAAACTGATGCGTGATAGGGGAGTCGATATTGAGCAATACCTTCCAAGCGCACAGCGTATGGCATCGCTTGCACAAACGCCAATGTATCTAGCGGTTGATGATCAGCTAGCCGCGATTATCGCCGTATCTGACCCCATTAAAGAGGACTCCATTGAAGCAATAAAACGTCTTCAGAAAAATGGTGTGCGCGTTGTCATGCTGACAGGTGACAACCGGGCTACCGCAAAAGCAGTCGCAGAAAAAGTCGGTATTACCGAGTATTTTGCCGAAGTTCTGCCCGATCAAAAATCTGACAAGGTCGCTGAATTGCAGGGACAAGGCGAGATCGTAGGCATGACCGGCGACGGTATTAACGACGCCCCAGCCTTGGCCTTGGCGAACGTCGGTTTTGCCATTGGCACGGGTACGGATGTCGCCATTGAAAGTGCAGATATTACCTTGATGCGGGGTTCCCTGCATGGCTTGGCTGATGCCATTGCGGTCAGTAAGGCGACGCTCAGCAATATCAAGCAAAACCTATTGGGAGCCTTTATCTATAACGTAGCCGGTGTGCCGGTCGCGGCTGGTGTGCTGTATCCGTTCCTGGGATTGCTGCTAAGTCCCGTCATTGCAGGTGCAGCGATGGCCTTTTCATCGCTGACTGTGGTGACCAATGCAAATCGTCTGCGCTTATTTACAGCGCAGAAGCATTAGGGAGAAACCGACATGATGATCATTAACCTGCTGGGCCTACTACTGATCGCACTGATTGTTTGGTGGTTTTGGGTTTATAAGCCGCAGGCAGTTTCAGTGGATAAAAACACCGTGACCGTCGTGGTAGATAACGGTACCTATGAGCCTTCAAGAATTCGATTAGTGGCAGGCCAGGACACGACGCTACGCTTCCTCCGCAAAGATGCATCGCCTTGTGCGGCGACCGTGGTTTTTGCAGATTTCGATATCAGTGAAGAGTTGCCATTAAATAAACCCAAAGACATCAGCCTGCCGCCCCTGGCATCAGGTGAATACTCTTTCACTTGCCAAATGCAAATGTATCGAGGCGCGCTGATTGTTAACGAGAACGGAGATTAAGGCCATGGCACAAAAACAATCATTCTGGTTTAGCTCCAATGGTTTGGCAGCCCTGACCTTAATCGGTGCCGTCAGCTATTTCCTATTTATGGAGCATCGTGAACACCTGTTTCAGTTTTTGCCTTTTCTGATTTTGTTGCTGTGCCCGCTGATGCACATCTTTATGCATAGAGGCCATGGTCATGGGGGACACGGTGGGCATGGAGAAGATAACGCCCGAAATGGGCAAAACGATCTTGGTTATCAAAAGGGTTATGAAGATGGTCTTCGTGATCGCGAAGAACAAGAGAAAAACCAATAGGTTTGGTTGAGGAGCAGCGTCATGCATGAGCACGAATCATACGGTTTATGGGTCTTGGTGATTCTGAATTCGGCAATATTTATCTTCTTTGCATTCAGTTTCACCAAGCCAAAGACTCAGCGGGACTGGCGTAGTCTTGGGGCATTTTCCGCGTTTATTGTCGCCTTGTTTACGGAAATGTATGGCTTCCCGCTCACCATTTACTTCCTGTCCGGTTGGTTGGCTGAGAAATATCCAGGTGTTGATTTTCTAGCCCATGAAAACGGCCACCTGCTACATACGCTCTTCGGTTTTGAGGGCAACGCACACTTTGATCCGTTACATATCGCCAGCAATGTGCTGATCGTGTTGGGGTTCTTCTTATTGGCGTCCGCCTGGAGCGTTTTACACAAGGCACAGCAGGCTGGTGCACTCGCGGCGTCGGGCTGGTATGCGCGCATGCGCCATCCTCAATACGTTGCTTTTGTCCTGATTATGTTTGGTTTTTTGATGCAATGGCCAACCATTCCAACGCTGGTCATGTTTCCCATCTTGCTGGTGGTGTATCTCCGTCTTGCGAAAGCAGAAGAAAATCAGGCGATCAAACAGTTTGGTGATCAGTATCTTCATTACAGAAACAGCACGCCGGCGTTTATTCCAAGATGGGACCGGTTTCTGTGGAGAAAAATTAAGCGATTGATTTAGGAGGTAAGTGCCTATGAGATAAAAACCCAATATTCAATGAGTACGAACAAACCACCAAATGATTAATGGAGAATACCCATGAAACTCTTATTACTACCGATAGCTGTACTAATTACGCTAAGCCTGTCTTCAATGACGATGGCTAACGAATCACAAACATCTGGCCAGGAACCTGAGGTGAAGCAGGCTGAACAGCAGAATAAGTTCAAGCACGATCACCGAAAGCACAAGGGACTGTCATCGGCCTCCCGGTCGGATGCAGCTGATAACGATGAAAACACTGAAAAACCGAAAAAGAAGAAAGTGCATAACCACAAGAAAGTGCACAAATAGTGGTTAATTCATTAGTTATCAAAAGTGTGCAGCTTTTTTCCTTGCCTAACCACCCTGTTTTAACTGGGTGGTTAGGTGGGAGAAAAGCATTTAAAGGAGGTTGTAATGAACAGTAAGCAACAGCACAAATTCGGTGTGAATGAAGGCTCTCTGATGATACGTCATTTACGGTTAGAAGGCCCCGTGCAAAACAATCATCAGTTAATCGTACAAGAAATTGATCAGCTGTTAGGTGTCGATGCTGTCTCGATAAACGCATCAGAAAGTTTACTCAATGTGGCCTATGACGCCACTAAACGGCAGTTGGATGAAATTGAGGAAATTGTCAGGAAGCACGAGTGCGACATTGCTCATGACTGGTGGACGCATTTTAAAGAGGGCTATTACAAATTTGTCGATCAGAACGTGAAAGACAACGCCAGTCATGAACCATGGAGTTGCCACAAGCGACCACCTGGTAGGTAAATTTAACCCAACAACGGAGACAAGATATGAACATCAATAGAGTAGCAAAAACTATCGTATTCGCTGTCGTCGCTTCCAGTTTTTCAACGGCGGCATTAGCTGAACCCTCGGTTGAAGAGTTGGCCGAGCGCTTGGAGCGTATGCAACAGGAAATGGATCAGCTTAAACAGCAGCTTAAGAATAGTGCGACTAAAGAAGAAGTCCAGGTCATCAAAAAGGATGTCGCTACCGCTGGTGAATGGCTACAGCCCGATACGTTGATCCACATGGCTGGCTATGCCGATGTAGGCTACACCGATTCGGAATCGGAAGATGGTAGCTTTAATGCCGCGAGGTGGAAATAGTCAGCTCTCGGATGCTGACCTGAATGCAGCATTGAAGTATATCAAAGCATCATTTTCAGAATAGCATTGAGCGCGACTAGGTACGTGCTTAATCAATTTTTATTAAAGGAGTACTTAAAATGTTAAACAGAATGATGAAGGTAACTTTTCTGGTGGTTTTTGTAGGGCTTTTAACCGCCTGTGCTGGCAGTCAGTTTTATCACGAAAACATTATGAGGGGTCAGGTGGTCGGCATCGATAATGACGAAGTCGTTGTCTGCATAGGTAGTGAGGATGGCGCTGAAACGGGGCAAGAACTCCAGGTATACCGTTATGTTTGGGAAGGCGCTGTTGAGGAAGGTGATGATGACTATCGAGTTGATTATGTTGGCACCTTACAGATCAAGTCCGTAGTTAATGACCATTTTGCACGGGCAATAAGCACGAAGGGCAATGTTAAGAAGCACGACATTGTAGAACTTAAAAAATGATGAAAAAGAAGCGAGACCACAGAGGCATGTTTTCATTCTCTACTCCCAAACAGTTTGTATCTGCTTGGGGGCTCGCGCTTGAGGATGAATCACTATGAAACGACATATTAGTTTCTATTCGAGGGTAGCGATCTGCCTGTTGACGCAATTCGCGCGAGTAACAATCCATAGGCGTTGGCTTTTCTTAAGTGCAGTCGCTCTAGGTGCCGCGAATATTACTGTATACGCCAGCGAATATAGCAGCGCTCCGGTATTGACCGCGGGTTCTGCGGTTGAAGTCGCAATCCGGGACAACCCTAACCTTGCTGAAATGCAAGCAAGGTATGAAGCGTTGGCCGAAGTCCCTTCACAGGTGGGTACCTTGCCGGACCCGATGGTTAATTTCAATGCGATGAACTTCCCTACTGATACCTACGAAAGGGATCAGGAAGCGATGACACAGCTCCAAGTGGGCTTCAGTCAGGTCTTTCCTTTTCCAGGAAAGTTGAGCTTAAAGGAAGAGGCCGCCGAGTACGATGCGCGGGCGGCGGGGCATTCTGTCGATGAGTTGCGTTTGCAGCTTATAAAGAATGTGAAGAGCAAATGGTGGCAGCTCTACTATATGGATCGTGCCCTAGAGACAGTGGACAGCAATCAAGCTTTGTTGCGTCAGTTTATTACCGTCGCTAAAACCAAATACGAAACCGGTAAGGGCTTACAACAAGATGTTTTGCTTTCGCAGCTGGAACTCTCCCGATTAATGGATCAGGAAATTCAGCTAGAAGCCATACGGCGCAATCAGGCCATACAGCTCAATATCTTGATGGACAGACCTGCTAACGATCCTATAACGCTGCCGGATACGGTTTCTAAAATGATGCCAAATCTTGTTGATGAGAGTGAGCTTTACCAGAAGGCGGCGTCCGTGCGACCACGCTTGAAACAAATGGAAACGCAGATTGATGCAGCGAAATCCCGTCTCGATCTGGCCAAGCGCGATTATTATCCTGATTTTAAACTGGGTGTGACCTACGGTGATCGAACCGGAGACAATCCATTACCCCGAGGTGGAGCACGTTCAGATTTTCTTTCTGTCATGGTGGGAGTAAAAATCCCGCTCTACGCTGGCCGGAAACAATCCAAGGCAGTTTCTCAGAAAAGTTTGGAGCTACAGAAAAACCGCTACGCACTGCTCGATGAAAAAGGCTTGGTGACAGCGGCAATTTCATCCGCCGTTACAGATTACCACCGGGCAAAGAAACAATATTCGCTCTTTGGTAGCGGCATTGTTCCGCAAGCTCAACAAACGGTTCAATCAATGTTGGCAGGTTATCAGGTCAGTGAAGTGGACTTCCTGAACTTGGTGCGAAGCCAGATGACACTTTTTAATTACGAGCTGCAATACTGGAAGGCGTTAAGCGATGCAAAGCAAGCATTAGCCCGCCTAGAGGCCGCCGTTGGCGAGGAAACTGTTTATGAATAAATCTACCCTTTTAATCGCCGTACTGATGCTAGGTATTGGGATCGGCACTGGTTACTGGTTGTCCGGTAATAGCAGCTCGACAGTGGCAGTAACAGAGCAGGATAAAAAGCCTTTGTTTTACCGCGACCCGATGAACCCGAGCATTACATCGCCGGTACCAGCAAAAGACTCCATGGGTATGGATTACATACCTGTCTATGCGGATGAAGATAAGCCATCGGCCGAACGGAAAATCCTTTTCTATCGAAACCCCATGAATCCATCAGTGACTTCGCCTGTACCGGCTAAGGATTCGATGGGAATGGATTATGTGCCAGTTTACGCCGACAACGAAGTCAGTGAGGTTGCAGGTACAGTGAAGATCGACCCGGTGGTGGTTCAGAATATTGGTGTTCGTACCGCCATAGCCAAGCAAGAGTCAATCAGCCGAACCATTCGTGCTGTTGGTCGAGTGGATTTTGATGAAGAAACTATGGCGCGATTGCACCCCAAGGTTGAAGGATGGATCGAAGAAATCCGTGTTGATAAGACGGGGCAGAATGTGGCTAAGGACGATATTTTGCTAAGCATCTACTCGCCCAAGTTGGTTTCGACTCAGCAGGAATATTTATTGGCACTCAATAACCTGTCTGCTTTGAGCAAAAGCCAATTTGATGAAATCAGGCAAGGTGCAGAGGATCTGGTAAAGAGTTCTCGCCAACGTTTGGAATTACTGGACGTGCCTGAGCATCAGATTCAAGAGCTAGAACAAACCCGAAAAGTTAAGAAAAGTTTGCATATACATTCACCGGTAGCCGGTACGGTTATTCGTATTGGCTCCCGCCAAGGGCAATATGTTACGCCAAAAACCGAGTTGTACATGATGGTTGACCTTAGCCAGGTATGGGTTTACGCCGATGTCTATGAATACGAATTACCTTGGGTCAAGCTTGGCGATGAAGTCGAGATGACCTTGGCATCCGTGCCCGGTAAAACCTTTAAAGGCTCTCTGGACTATATCTACCCCTATGCGGAATCGAAAACACGGACCACGAAAGTACGTTTGGTGTTTGATAATCGTGAACTGTTACTACGCCCGGATATGTTTGCGGAGGTCAGCATACAATCCGATACGCTGGATAACGCCGTCGTTGTACCCGCTGAATCGGTTATCCGCTCCGGTGGCAGGACGCAAGTTTTTGTTGTCAGAGGCCCCGGTAAATTCGAACCGAGAACCGTTAAGTTGGGTATTGAGTCCAGCGGCCAAGTGGCTGTACTGGAAGGTATTTCGGCGGGCGAGGAGGTCGTGACCTCCGCCCAGTTCCTGGTAGATTCCGAATCCAAGTTGCGGGAAGCGACGGCCAAAATGATGGACGCGCTAAACAACTCTGAAGGTACTTCAGAAGATGATTCGAGGAGCGTGGAAAGCCACAAGGGGATGGTTCACGGCAGTGAGGAGATGACTGATCACTCCCAGATGCAGATGGAAAGTCACGCTGATATGGAAATGAATGAGCAGATGGATGGCTCAGGGCATGGAGTGCATGACCATGATTAATGCCATTATCAATGCCTCCTTGCGCGATCGTTTTATGGTGCTGATCGCGACTGTCATTATTGCGCTAGTCGGCTTGTTTGCTTATAAAAACGCCCCGCTAGATGCAATACCGGATTTATCGGATGTACAGGTCATCATCTTTACCAAATATCCCGGCCAGTCGCCACAAGTAGTAGAGGATCAGGTTACATACCCGCTAACCACGTCGATGTTGGCGGTACCTCGTACCAAAGTGGTTAGGGGATACTCCTTCTTTGGTCTTTCCTTCGTGTACATCATTTTTGAAGATGGCACCGATATGTACTGGGCACGTTCTCGGGTGCTGGAATCTATTAACTATGTCAGTGGCCGATTACCGCAAGGCATTACACCGACGTTAGGGCCAGATGCAACAGGTGTTGGTTGGGTCTACGAATATGCACTGGTGGATAAAACGGGTAAACATGACTTAGCCCAACTCCGCTCTTTGCAGGATTGGTATTTACGTTACCCGTTGCAGACCGTTGAGGGTGTTTCAGAGGTCGCCTCAGTGGGAGGCTACGTTAAACAATATCAGGTAGAAGTCGATCCCAATGCCTTGTTGCGTTACAACATCCCGCTGAACAAAATTAAGATGGCCATCAAAATGTCCAACAAGGATGTGGGTGGGCGTCTGGTTGAGATGGCGGAAACCGAATATATGGTTCGGGGCCTGGGTTACATACAGTCGATTGATGATCTCAACAGTATTCCAGTAGCTGTTGATGCGAACGGTACGCCCATACGCCTACAGGATGTGGCGCATGTTCAAATTGGCCCTGAGCTGCGTCGAGGTCTCGTAGATTTGAATGGCGAGGGCGAGGTTGCCGGTGGTGTGGTGATTATGCGATTCGGCGAAAATGCTCTGGCTACTATCCAAGCGGTGCGTGCTAAGTTAGAGGAATTGAAAGCCGGTTTACCAGACGGTGTAGAGATTGTCCCAGTCTATGATCGTGGTGACTTGATCGAGCGTGCAGTGAAAAGCCTGAACACCTCACTGATGCAGGAACTGATAATCGTCAGTTTAGTGGTTATCCTGTTTCTGCTACATGCGCGCTCGGCTTTCGTGGCGGTCATTACGCTGCCATTGGGTATTTTGATGGCTTTTATCGTCATGCGCATCCAGGGGCTCAACGCCAATATTATGTCCTTGGGTGGTATCGCTATTACCATCGGCACCATGGTCGATGGGGCTATTGTGATGGTCGAGAATGCGCATAGCCGGTTAGCCGAAGCCAGTGAAAAAAAGGCAAGTGAAGGAAAAGGCAACGAACTGACACTGGATGAGCGCTGGAAGACGATTGGCGCGTCCTGCCATGAAGTCGGCCCAGCCCTGTTTTTCTCTCTGTTGGTCATTACAGTATCGTTTTTACCGATCTTTACTATGCAGGCCCAGGAAGGTCGGCTATTTAGCCCGCTGGCCTTTACTGCTACTTATGCCATGGCCGCTTCGGCAATTTTGGCCATTACCTTGGTACCAGTGATGATGGGCTATCTCCTACGAGGGAAAATCATTGCTGAACACAAGAATCCGATTAATCGGGCACTACATGCGTTGCATAAACCTGCATTGACGCTGGCGATGCGGTGGAGAAGCATTACTTTAATTGTGGCTGTAGGCTTGTTGGCAGTGACCTACTATCCCTATTCCAAGCTGGGTAGCGAGTTTATGCCACCGTTAGATGAGGGCGATATTTTGTATATGCCGACTACCTTCCCCGGTATCTCCATTACCAAAGCCAAGGAGTTGTTGCAGCAAACCGACAAAATATTATCGACCTTCCCTGAAGTGCATCATGTGTTCGGCAAAGTAGGGCGCGCAGAATCTGCAACAGACTCGGCACCTTTGGCCATGATAGAAACCACGGTTCGATTAAAACCGAAGGACGAATGGCCAGACCCCAAAAAATCAACCAAAGACTTGATGAATGAAATGGATAAGGCGATTCAATTTCCCGGATTGGCTAACGCCTGGACAATGCCGATCAAAACCCGAATCGATATGTTATCGACGGGTATTAAAACGCCTATTGGTATCAAAGTCTCCGGCCCCGATCTGAATGTCTTACAACAGGTGTCTCAGGATATTGAGCAAGCCATGAAAACACTGCCGGAGACTACTTCGGTCTTTGGTGACAGGGCGGTTGGAGGCTATTACCTGGACTTTAACATTAATCGGGAAAGCGCAGCGCGCTACGGGCTAACGGTTGGAGCGGTTCAGGATATTATTCAAAGCGCGATTGGCGGTATGAATATCACCGAAACTGTCGAGGGGCTTGAGCGGTATCCGGTCAATCTACGCTACCCGCGTGAGTTGCGCGATGACTTGGAAACCCTCAAGCGTGTATTAATACCCACGCCTACGGGCACCCAGATTCCCCTGGCGATGGTGGCGGATATTGATTATCAGCGTGGACCGCCCGTTATTAAAAGCGAAGATGCGCGGCCTAACGCCTGGATTTATGTCGATATCTCCACTTCGGACATTGGTGGTTATGTTGCCAAGGCTAAGCAGGTGTTGAATGAACAAGTTACGGTTCCAGCGGGATACACTATTACCTGGTCCGGCCAGTTCGAATATATGGAACGAGCTGCTGCGCGTTTAAGTATTGTGGCTCCAGCAACGCTGCTCATTATTTTCCTACTTCTGTACTTCAATTTCCGAAACATCACCGAGCCATTAGTTGTGATGATGTCGATTCCGTTTGGTCTCGTAGGCGGAATCTGGCTTATCTATATCAATGATTACAATATGTCGGTGACTGTTGCTGTGGGCTTTATTGCGTTGGCAGGGATGGCGGCAGAAATTGGTGTTCTGGTCTTAAGCTTTATTGATGTCGAGGTCGCCAAACGACGCGCCGAGAAGAGGCAGTTGCTATCGCTAGAGGAAATAAAGGATGCAGTACTGTCGGCAACGTCAAAGCGGGTACGACCTGTGGCGATGACGGCGATATCCACGATGGCTGGACTGATTCCTATCATGCTAAGTAGCGGCACTGGTTCCGATGTTACGCACCGTATTGCCGCGCCGATGTTAGGCGGGATGTTGACAGTCATGATACTGAATCTTTTGGTGCTGCCTGTGATTTATAGCCTCATTCTACAGTACCAAGAGAAGCACCGAGAGCTACCTGCGAATGCCGAATACCAGGTGTTAACTGAAAAAGGAGACACTGCATGATATTTGCGATTGTGTTGGCATTCAGTCTGGTTGCGGTCACTTTTACATTTCATTACCGAGTGCTGCTTTGGCTTGGTTTGAATACGCCAAAGATGAATTTGCCAACACAAACGCAGGTGTTAGTTATTGTCGTCGTACTTTTCCTAACACATATCGTTGAGATTGCTTTCTACGCAATAACTTACAGCTGGTGTGTATCTTCGCTTAAGTTGGGTATGTTTCAAGGGGCACCAGTGGGTGATGCAATGAGTTATTTATATTACTCAGGGGTTATTTACACAACACTGGGCTTGGGAGATATACAGCCCGAAGGGCACATTCGCTTTATAACCGCCATGGAAGCACTGAATGGTTTTCTTTTAATCACCTGGTCTGCGTCGTTTACGTTTCTTGCAATGGGTCGTTTATGGCCATGGGATGACTCGTGCACTGGTCGAATCGATGGGCAAAGAAATAGCACCGATTAGTCGCGACGCATTTGGAGTCAACGAACGAGGAGGAGGATATGATCAACAGGAATAAATTTGCGGTGGCAAGCGGACTATGTGCGGGGCTATTGTGGGTGATATGTAGCATTCTTGTAGCCCTTTTTCCTCATTACATGCTGCTAATGACAGCGCATATGATTCACGTCGATATAACACAGATGGGATGGACGTTGACATGGTCTGGGTTTCTGGTCGGGTTAGTCGGTTGGATGATCCTTGCCGGTATTGCAGGAGCGTTACTGGCAGTTATCTATAACCGGATGGTTGGCAGTGGAGCTAGTTAGGATAAATATTTGGGTATGCTGAAGAGCAATTATTTTGAGCGGTACTGCTAGTGGCTGAAAAGAAGGGATATTTTCAGCCAGGCTTTGCGTCGACAATTGAAACTGTCTCAGAGCTTGGAGCGCTAGCTGAGAAATTGGCATTTTTGATCCGCAGCAAACTGTGGGTGCAGATTGTTGTATGCATGGTCTTGGGTATCGGCATTGGTTTATTGGTGTCTCCGGAAGGTGCGGCCTTGGTGTCTGATCAAACGGCTGAGCTTATTACTGGGTGGCTTGTATTGCCTGGACATTTGTTTTTGGCTCTGATTCAGATGATTATGCTTCCGCTTGTCGTATCGTCAATTGTACTTGGTATAGCAGGCGCTGAAGACCTGACTAAACTTCGCAAAATGGGGTTGCGAATTGCTCCCTATTTCGTAGCTACAACAACTGTCGCTGTCCTAATTGGTGTAGTGCTCGCAACGTTCGTTGAACCAGGGCAGTACATCGATCCAAACATGCTCTCTGCAGCACTCGCCGATACAGGACCTGTGAAGGTGAGTGAAAATCAGGAAGTACTGACACTTCATGACCGTATAGTCGGTCTAATACCGGCTAATCCATTGAGTGCGGCGCTTGAAGAAAGCATGTTGCAAATCGTCGTGTTTGCGATCCTTACGGGGGTTGCGCTAGCCTCTATTACTCAGGATCGGGCTAAACCCTTACTCGATATTTCCAGATCCGTACAAGAATTGTCAATGAAGATTGTCAGTTGGGCGATGGTGATTGCTCCCCTGGCGGTACTGGGATTATTGGCTCAAATCACTATGCAAGTCGGCATTGACGCGCTCATGGGAATGTCGGTGTATGTGGGTACTGTTCTACTTGGCTTGGGGATGCTGCTTGGGTTTTACCTGACAGTTGTGTTGATTGTGGCTGGTGTACGTCCTTCAAAATTTTTGTCTAGGGTAAGAGAAGTCCAATTGCTGGCATTCTCAACATCCAGCTCGGCTGCGGTGATGCCTCTCTCCATCAAAACGGCGGAAGAAAAACTTGGTGTGCAATCCTCAACTGCCGATTTTATCGTGCCGTTAGGCGCGACGATTAATATGGATGGCACCGCGCTTTATCAAGTTGTCGCTGCCGTGTTTCTCACGCAAGTATTTGGGGTTGAGCTTTCTTCGGGAGAGCTTCTATTGCTGATCACAACAACCATTGGTGCCTCAATTGGTTCGCCTAGCACACCAGGTGTTGGTATCGTCATTCTTGCTACGATTCTGACAAACATCGGCGTACCAGCGAGCGGCATAGCCTTGATCATTGGAGTTGACCGAATCCTTGATATGTCTCGCACTGCAATAAACGTGACTGGGGATTTAACGGCCTGTGTGGTGATGGATAGATGGCTTCCATCCAAACCTATTGATCGGGAGGTGGTGTGAATTGAATATGCATTTATTATTTCTGCTGTATTCGAGCAACAATATGATTGTCGATAGGCACCAGCGTTGTTCTCTGTATGCCCTTATTGTTCATTGGGGTCTTCAAATAGTGCGTCGATAATCGGGCACTGATCCAAGGTATAAGAGTGTCCTTTGCACTGTTCAGCCATCGTAACCAATGCTTGATGAAGCCTTTGCAAATCATCTATCTTGCGTTGCACCTCTTCTGATTGCGCCAGGGTAAGGGCTTTCACTTCGCCACAGGTGTGATTTGGCTCGTCGACGAACTGCAACAAGTCACGGACCTGCGCCACGCTAAAGCCCAGGTCCCGGCTGCGGCGGATGAAAATCAGTCGTTTCAATTCTGGCCGGTGATATACCCGATGCCCGCCTTCCGTGCGCTGCGGTGTTGGCATCAGACCGATTTTCTCATAGTAGCGCACTGTTTCGACCTTACACTGGCCCGCGCGGGCCAGATCTCCGACTCCGAAGGGTGCCTTGGCTGAACGTTCTTGCATATAAATCACATGAACCTGTAGTTACTACAGATTTTATACTAGCACTAATGGCTCAAAATGATAGAGGTATGCCGATGACAACCATGCTTGAATCTGAGCTTATGTGCCCTGAATGTGGCCACAAAACAGTGGAAATTATGCCGGAAGATGCCTGCATGTATTTCTTTCAATGTCCCCAGTGTTCTGTGGTATTGAAGCCTGTGGCGGGCGACTGCTGCGTATTTTGTTCTTATGGCAGTATTCCCTGTCCACCGGTCCAGAAGACCAATGAATCCAGCGAAAAAACAGGATGTTGTCGATGAATAGGGAATCTGGCGAGGGCTCCAAAAAAGCGTTGGGGTGGTTGGCTCTCTTTGCTTCCACCGGAACCTTGCTTTGCTGCGCGCTACCTATCCTATTGGTCAGCATTGGTATGGGAGCAGTCGTCGCGTCTTTAACTAGCCAATTTCCCGTGTTGGTCACGTTGGCATCCTATGAGTCGTGGATGTTTGGTGGTTCAGCCCTGATTTTGGGGGTTGCTGCATGGGTGCTCTGGAAAAGCCCTGTTAGTTGCCCTGCTGATCCAGTTTTGGCTGACCGCTGCAAGAGAGCGCAGATCTGGAATCGCCGCATTTTTTTTCTGGCTTTGGTGGTGTGGTCGGTAGGATTTACTGCTGCCTTTTTGTTATTGCCCCTCAGGAACCTGTTGGGCATTTAGGGAGGTTAAGATGAAAACCATAACCTTATTGATACTGTTAGTGGGCATCGCATTTCCCGCCACAGTATTTTCGGAGACCTTGGAAATTGATATCAACGGTATGACGTGTGCGTTCTGCGTCGACAGCTTGCAACGTAAATTGGGCAAGTTACCTGAAATTGCCCAGGTAGATGTTAGCTTAAAAAACAAAAAGGTTAGGGTCGATACTGGTGATAAAAAGGCCGATATTGATGCAATCAAACAGGCAATCATTGATTCAGGTTTTACGCCGGTCAAGGTTCATGTCAAATAGATGGGCGATTTTACTGTGGATCGGTTTGCTTGAGCTGTGTTTTCAGTCGAGCGCGTTGGGTATGGGGTTGCGCTCTTTCGTGGCGCTACCGGTAGAGAAGGGCGGTACGGTCTTACGTGGTATTGTTAGTCACGACAATGAAACCAATATTAACCAGCTAACAGCCAACTTGGCCTATGGTATCGATCACAAAAAGACGCTGTTATTTGGTGTTCCTTATCGCCTGTCATCCGGTGATGATAAACAGCTAGGTGATTTTAGCCTGCTATACCGGCAGATTGTTTCTCAGGGGGATGACCCTAAAGGCACGCGTCGTATAGGGCTATTGGGTGGTGCAGTGATTCCAACTGATAGTTCACGGGATGGGGCGTTTCAAGCTGGTGCAGTAGCTACTTGGTTTCGGGATAAGAACGAATGGGATATTGATGCTCTATATCAGCGAGGTACCGGTGATCGACGGGATTCAGCACGCTATGATCTATCCTGGCAGCATCGATTGATGCCAGCGGTGTATCCAGAGTGGGGGATTCAGTCAGAGTTGTATGGAGTCGTTGAGCTGGGTGGCCGCTGGCAAAAGGGGGCTTCGATGGTTCACCAATTCACCTTGGGCCTGCAGTGGACACAAGGGCGCTGGGTACTAGAGGGAGGCGTTATTCAGGACCTGAATGGTCCGGATGCTACCGGTTTCTTGCTCAGCATACGGTTTCATTGAGATAAAGAGTTTACTGATTATGCAAATTGTTGCATTTTGAGCCTGCTGTATATCGTTAGGTTGATTACCTATCATTACCCGACGATCACGGGAATTACTCCTGTTTGTATCCCCAGTGTATCCCAAGGCTTTATCTAGGATCTGGAGTAGGAAATAATCCGTTGCGTTTATGTGAAGGGGAAGATGGTACCAGAGGCCGGACTCGAACCGGCACACCCGTGAAGGCGGGGGATTTTGACATTAACCTACCATCTTTCGATGCTAGCCAGACTATATCATCACCCTAATATACTTAGGGGCTGGACGCTGTTTCACTTGGGTTCTAATCCAAGCTACTTCCTGTTATTAAGCCATCTCGCAACAGCTCAGGTAGTCGTTGAACCTTCCGTCTCAGACGGCTTGGCTGCTGATTGTCGTATCTATTTCTAGACTTAGAGTTTCCAGCAATTCATCCAGTTTTTCTCACTCGCGATTGCTCGCGAGGGGGACTCAGTTTTTTAAAGACACTGGCTTTCGCTTATCCCCTGTGTCTACCAATTTCACCACTCTGGCACTAAATACATTTATTGTCTGCCGACAATCCTTCTTTATACTACCCGCAAATCCTTTCACAGGTACACTACAGAAAAGCTTAATTTTCACTTGGGATACAAAATCGCTTGAGAATTTTGAATCCGGCGCGTCTACCAGTTCCGCCACCCCGGCAAATAAGTGTGGGCATTATAGACAGTTTCAAATTCAAACTCTATTAAAATTTTAATTTAATAGCCTGTTTTGCGCTCGCTGATGAGGGTCGTTCCTGTTAAGATCCGTCGCCATGAAAAAAAGTGACTTTAATTACGACTTGCCCAATGAATTGATTGCTCGCTACCCATTAGAGAAGCGGGTTGATAGCCGTTTGCTGGTGGTGGGTGAGAATGACTTTTCCGACAAGGTTTTTGCTGATCTGCCGATGTTATTGAGAGAAGGGGATCTGTTAGTTTTTAACAATACCCGCGTTATTGCTGCGCGCCTGTTCGGCCATAAAGAAACAGGCGGTAAGTTAGAGATCCTTATTGAGCGTGTTATGGGGGATAAGACGGCGTTGGCACATGTTCGTTGCAGTAAATCACCCAAAGCCGGTACCCACATTATTTTAAATGATGGTTATAAGTGTTTGGTTGATGGTCGTGAAGGCGATTTGTTTCAACTTACGTTTGATGACTCGATTGATACTGTGTTGAAGGCCATCGGGCATATGCCATTACCACCTTATATTGATAGGGACGATGAAACGCTGGATATTGAACGCTATCAAACGGTGTTTGGTCGTAAACCTGGGGCAGTTGCTGCGCCAACAGCAGGGCTGCACTTTGATGAGCGCCTGCTTGACGACATAAAATCACTTGGGGTGAACTTTGCTTATGTCACCTTGCACGTTGGTAGTGGTACTTTTCAGCCGGTTAGAGAAGAAAACCTTGCTGACCATATTATGCATAAAGAATGGCTAACGGTAGATGAGCAAACGGTTCAACAAATTGAAGCGACTAAAAAAAATGGTGGGCGTGTTATTGCAGTGGGTACAACGGCGATGCGTTCATTAGAGTCTGCAGCAAAAGAGGGGGCTATTAAGCCTTTTACAGGCGATACAGATTTATTTATTACGCCGGGTTACCACTTTAATGTGGTGGATGCGATGGTAACGAATTTTCATTTGCCTGAATCTACTTTATTAATGTTAGTGAGTGCATTTTCTGGTTATCAGCGAATGAAATTGGCGTATCAACATGCAATAGCCCAACGGTATCGGTTTTTTAGCTATGGTGATGCTATGTTTTTAACAAAAATGTCAGATACAACTGAATAATATGAAATTTAATTTATTAAATACCGATGCTAAGGCCCGCCGTGCACGTTTAACGTTTGATCGCGGTACTATTGAAACCCCCGCTTTTATGCCTGTAGGCACGTACGGTACGGTTAAAGCAATGGCACCAGAGGAGTTATTAGACACCGGTGCTGAAATAGTGCTCGGTAATACGTTTCACTTAATGTTGCGTCCGGGTGTGGAGGTTATTGAAGCGCATGGTGACTTGCATGACTTCATGAACTGGCAAAAGCCTATTTTGACTGACTCCGGTGGCTTTCAAGTATTTAGCTTGGATGAAATGCGTAAAATTACAGAGAAGGGTGTTCATTTCCGTTCCCCGGTGGATGGCCGAAAAGTATTTATGGGGCCTGAAGAGTCAATGCAAGTGCAACGGCAATTAGGCTCGGATATTGTAATGATTTTTGACGAATGTACACCATACCCAGCCACCGAAGAAGAAGCGCGTATATCTATGGAGTTATCGCTACGCTGGGCCAAGCGAAGTAAAGATGCTCATGGCGATAACCCTTCGGCCTTATTTGGTATTGTTCAAGGGGGCATGTATGAAAATTTACGTGACAGGTCATTAGAAGCGCTGAAGCAAATTGATTTTGATGGCTTTGCGATTGGCGGTTTGTCTGTTGGTGAGCCTAAAGACGACCGTGAGCGAGTTTTGGAACATATTGTTCCGGCTATGCCCAGTGATAAACCGCGCTATTTGATGGGCGTGGGTAAACCCGAAGATATTGTTGAAGCGGTGTTAAAAGGCATTGATATGTTTGATTGTGTTATGCCAACACGGAATGCACGTAATGGTTATTTGTTTACCCGTAAAGGCTTAGTGAAAATAAGAAATGAAAAGTACCAATTTGATACCAAGCCAGTTGATGAGGCATGTGAGTGTTATACCTGTAAGAATTATTCGCGTTCCTACTTGCGACATTTAGATAAGTGTAAAGAGATTTTAGGCTCGCGTTTAAATACGATTCATAACCTTCATTATTATCAAGACTTGATGCGTGGCTTACGTCAGGCTATTGAGCAAGAGCGCTTGTTAGAATTTGTGGATGATTTTTATGAGCAGCAAGGCAAAACACGAGATGCTGTGGCATAATGCGTGATTGAGTTAATTCATTAATAAGGAAAAAATATGTTAGATTTTTTAGTTTCAAACGCCATCGCAGCAGATACCGCAGCCGCAACTCAAGAAGCAGCAGCACCAGGGTTCGAAGGATTACTTTTTCCAATTGCGTTAATTGTTATTTTTTACTTTCTTTTAATTCGTCCTCAACAAAAGCGTAATAAGGAACACAAGCAACTTGTTGCAGGCGCTAAGAAAGGCGACGAAATTGTAACCAATGGTGGTTTGCTGGGTAAAATTACAGAAGTGGATGATCATTTTATTACACTTGAAATTGCGCCTAATACATCGGTTCAAGTGATGAAGACTTCAATTTCAACGGTGATGCCTAAAGGCACATACGCATCTGCTGGAAAAGCAAAAAAATAAACTGCCAAACGAGTTATTGTTATGACGAATCATTTTCCTGCTTGGAAGAACTTAATGATAATAATGGCGTTAGTTGTTGCTATTATTTACGCACTACCAAATCTTTACGGTGAAGACCCTTCTGTACAAATTTCGCCTTTGCGTGGTGCGGTCATCAACAGTTCTGTTTTAGCTGATGTAAAAGATCAGCTAGCACAAAATGGTGTTGCCTTATTAAAAGGTGAGTTGAATGACAGCCAAATTTTGTTGCGCTTCAAGCATTCGAATGATCAACTTAAGGCGGTTGATATTATTAAGTCGGTCTTAGGGAATAACTATGTTGTGGCTCTTAATTTGGCGCCAACAACCCCTCAATGGTTGCGTTCGTTAAATGCAGCGCCTATGTATTTAGGCTTGGATTTAAGAGGTGGTGTGCATTTCTTACTGGAAGTGGATATGCAAGCTGCTGAGAAGCAAGCAGTAGACCGTGGTGCGGCTGATTTTCGCCAATATTTGCGCGAAAATAAATTGCGTTATCTAAGCGTTATGGTCAATGGCCACAATGTTGGTATTAAATTTAGAAACCAACAGATTCATGACGAGGCGATCAGCAAATTGGAGTCTCAGTTCCGTACTTGGGACTTTAAGCCTGAAGTTAGCGAGTCTTCAACGCCCACCTTAACGGCAACGATGTCAGATGATGAGTTAATGGACGTAAGAAACTATGCTGTTCAGCAAAATATCATTACGTTAAAAAATCGTGTTAATGAGTTAGGTGTTGCAGAGCCTGTTATTCAAAGACAGGGTGAAAGCCGTATTGTTGTTGAATTACCTGGTGTCCAGGACACGGCTCGTGCAAAAGAGATTTTAGGTGCAACTGCCACACTTGAGTATCATCTGGTTGATACGCAAAATTCAGTGTCATCTGCATTAGCTGGAAGAGTGCCGATTGGCTCTAAGTTATATAACCGTCGAGATGGTGGCCAAATCCTGTTGAAAAAACAGGTTATTGTGACTGGTAATGAGATTGTAGATGCTTCATCAGGGATAGAAGGTGATACAGGCTCCGCGATGGTTTCTGTGTCATTAGATGGTCCAGGTGGTAAAAAAATGAGCAAAACCACACGAGAAAATATTGGTAAACCAATGGCGGTTGTATTTATTGAAAATAGAACCGATATAAAAATGGTTAACGGCGAGCCGGTACGCTACAAAACAGTCGTCGAGGAAGTGATTAATGTGGCGACCATTCGTGGGCACTTTAGTAACCGTTTTCAAACAACAGGCTTAGATAATTCAGCTGAAGCACGTGATCTAGCTTTATTATTAAGAGCAGGTGCCTTGGCTGCGCCGATTGATATTGTTGAAGAGCGCACGGTTGGGCCAAGCCTAGGGCAAGATAATATTGATAAAGGCTTCAATTCTGTGATGATTGGTTTTGTTTTAGTCTTAATTTTTATGGCTATTTATTACAAGACATTCGGCCTTTTTGCCGATGTGGCCTTGGCCTTTAATCTGGTTTTTATCGTTGCTGTCTTGTCACTCTTGCAAGCCACGTTAACGCTGCCTGGAATTGCCGGCATTGTGCTAACAGTGGGGATGGCGGTAGATGCTAATGTGCTAATTTTTGAGCGCATTAAAGAGGAGATTAAAAATGGAAACTCACCTCAAGCTAGTATTGCGGCGGGCTACGATAAAGCCTTTTCTACCATTGCGGATGCAAATATCACGACATTGATTGCCGCGATTATCCTTTTCGGTTTTGGTACAGGGCCTATTAAAGGTTTCGCTATTACCTTAAGTATCGGTATTTTAACCTCTATGTTCACCGCTATTATTGGTACGCGTGCATTAGTTAATGTGACTTTTGGTAGTCGTCAAATAGAAAAACTGAAGATTTAAATTATGAGTAATCAACATACAATCAAGATTGATTTTCTAAGTAAACGTAAAATAGCGCTTATTTTTTCTACTCTATTAATTATTGTTTCTATCGCTTCTTTAGCGACCATGGGGTTAAAAAAAGGGATTGATTTTACTGGTGGAACGTTGGTAGAGCTTAGCTTTCCCGAAGCAGTTGAGCTGGAAAGTTTAAGGAATTTGTTAACAGAGGCTAATTTTAGTGGCGCTGTGGTACAACATTTTGGTTCATCAAAAGAAGTGCTCATCCGCTTATTACCAAATGATGCGTTAAATACTGCAGCGTTAAGTAATAAGGTGTTGGCTGCGGTGAATGAGAATTTCTCACAACAAGGTGAGTTAAGACGGGCAGAATTTGTTGGCCCACAAGTTGGTGAAGAGTTACAAGAAGATGGCGGTTTGGCACTATTATATGCCTTAATCTGTATCCTGATTTATGTCGCTATTCGCTTTGAATATCGCTTTGGCTTAGGCTCTGTGGCGGCACTGGCGCACGACGTTATTATTACCCTTGGTTTCTTTTCTGTTTTTCAGTTTGAATTTGATTTAACAGTACTGGCGGCTATTTTAGCGATTATTGGTTATTCATTGAACGATACTATTGTTGTGTTTGATCGTGTAAGAGAAAACTTTAGAACATTGCGAAAAGGCTCACCGGTTGATGTTGTTAATATCTCGTTAAACCAGACGTTTACTCGAACCGTGATGACCTCGCTAACAACTTTGTTAGTGTTAATAGCATTGTTTGTTTTAGGTGGTGAAATTATTCATGACTTTGCACTTGCGCTGATTGTTGGCGTGTTAATTGGTACCTATTCTTCTATTTATGTTGCTAGCCCCATAACGCTTGCCTTGGGAGTGACGAAAGAAGACCTGATGGTTGTTAAGGTTGATCAAGATGAGTTAGATAAAATTCCTTGATGAGCTGATAATTGGTAATAAAAAAGCCGCTTTTATAGCGGCTTTTTTATTGATCAAGTTTTGTGTGTTGTTTAACTGTTAATTACTTTTTCTGCATGCGGTGTAATTTTGTTTAATAAGGCCTGATGCATTTTAGGGTTGCCACAAACAATGTTACCTGTTTTGTGGAAATCGTGATTATTAGAAAAATCACTAACAACACCACCAGCCTCTTGAATGAGTAAGACGCCAGCAGCAAAATCCCAAGGTTTTAGACCGATTTCAAAAAAACCATCTAGTTTTCCAGCAGCTACATAAGCTAAATCTAAAGAAGCAGCTCCTGCACGTCTAACACCAGAGGTGGAAGAGAAAATATCACGAAAGATATCGAGGTAAGGTTCAATATCTTTATCGTTCTTAAAAGGGAAGCCAGTGCCTAGAAATGAACCTTCGATTTTTCGTTGTCGGCCAACACGTAGACGTCTGTTGTTCAGCATTGCCCCTTTACCGCGTGTTGCAGTAAATAGGTCTTGACGAACAGGGTCGTAAATTACGGCTTGCTCTACGGTATCGCCTCTTTTTAAAGCAATAGATACCGCATAATGCGGAAAACCGTGTATAAAATTCGTGGTTCCATCAAGAGGGTCTATAATCCAAATATATTCAGCGTCTTGATTTAGATAGCCCGATTCTTCGGCTAAAACACCGTGATCGGGATAAGCACTTAATAAGATATTAATAATTTCTTCTTCAGCACGCCGGTCAATTTCTGTGGCGTAATCATTTTGATTTTTAATAGTTATCTTAAGTGTGTCAATTGAGTCAGCTGAACGTATTATAATATCGCCTGCTTGCCTTGCTGCCCTAATGGCAATATTTAACATTGGGTGCATGATGATGCCTAACTATTTATGTGGCGCAAGGATAACAGATACAGCCGGAGGATGTCTTTTGAAAGTCGATGAAAATAACGAAATATTGTCAAATATAAGGATTGTGTTGGTACAAACTTCACATCCTGGGAATATAGGCGCAACAGCGCGGGCCATGAAAAATATGGGGCTTAGTGATTTAGCCTTAGTTAACCCTAAAATATTTCCGAGTTCTGAGGCCACCTCACGTGCGTCTGGTGCCGATGATATTTTGGCAACAGCAAATGTTTATAATAGTTTAAAAGAAGCCTTGGAGCCGTGTGAGTTAGTCTTGGGGGCTAGCGCTAGAATTAGGCATTTGGGTTGGTCAGAGGTTGGCCCTAAAAAAGGCAGTGAATTGGCCATTGCATCGGCAAAGAATGCAAAGGTTGCGTTGGTGTTTGGCCGAGAAAACTCCGGGCTCACGAATGAAGAGTTGGAATTGTGTCAGCACTTATTACATATTCCAACTAATCCAAATTTTAGTTCATTAAACGTTGCATCTGCTGTGCAAGTGTTATGTTATGAGGTGTATTCAGCAGTGATAGGTGAACAGGTAATTGAATCACCTGATGTTGAAGATAGGCCTGCAACCAGCCAAGAGTTTGAAGGTTTTTTTGAGCACCTTTTAAAGACGCTTGAGAAAACAGATTTTCTACAGCTCTATAAAACTAAAAGGCTGCAACAACGCATCAGGCGTATTTTTTACCGTTCTGAACTTAATCGAACAGAGGTGAATATCCTACGTGGCGTGTTAACGGCGATCAATAATAAGATAGATGGAATCAAAAAAGCCTAACGTTGTAAAAAAATGTGTTAATAAAATCACGCACGTTAGAATAGAGTCACTATTAAATAAAAAAGCATTATGTTTAACCAATTAAAAGAAGATATTAATATAGTTTTTGACAGGGATCCTGCGGCACGTAGCAAAATTGAAGTGATCATGACCTACCCGGGGTTTCATGCGCTCCTGCTTCATCGCTTAAATCATTGGCTGTGGGGAGTGAATTTAAAATTTATTTCTCGTTTTATCGCTTATTTTTCACGCTGGTTAACCGGTATAGAAATACATCCTGGTGCGGTGATAGGCAAGCGTTTTTTTATTGACCACGGAATGGGCGTCGTGGTTGGCGAAACAGCTGTTATTGGTGATGATTGTACGCTCTATCATGGGGTGACCTTAGGTGGTACGAGTTGGAAAAAGGGTAAGCGACACCCTACGCTAGGTAATGGTGTGGTCGTAGGTGCTGGTGCTAAAGTGCTGGGGCCGATAGAGATAGGTGATAATGCCAGGATTGGCTCTAATGCGGTTGTTGTTAGATCGGTGTCTGCTGACACCACAATCGTCGGTATACCCGGTCGTGTTGCAACCACTGATTCTGTTAAACCAAGTCCTGAGCAAGAAGAGATGGCTAAAAAAATTGGTTTTGACGCATACGGCGCCTCTCAAGAACTACCTGACCCAGTAGCGGTAGCTATTAATAGTATGTTGGAGCATATCCACACAATGGATAAAGAAATGGAACGCATGTGCCATGAAATAAAATCATTGGGTGGTGGAATGGATGATCGGTCGGTCGAAGAAATTAACAGTGAACCGGTTGATGATGGAACAGGTTCTACTTGTCCAGAAGCGCGAGCTAAAGAAGGCTAGAATTTAGAACACTGATGATTTATTTTGATAATAATGCGACATCGCCGATAGATCCTCTTGTTTTTGAAGCGATGGAGCCATTCTTAACGACCTTTTATGGTAACCCTTCCAGTTTGCACAGACACGGGCGGGTGGTTAAAACAGCGATTGAACAAGCAAGGCAACACGTGGCTAACCTTGTTAATGTGAGTGCTGAGCAAGTTATTTTTACCAGTGGTGGAACTGAGGCAAATAATCTTTGTATCTCAGCGGCTGTTTGTTCGAACAAACAACACCTTTTATTAGGCGCTACAGAGCATCCTTCTGTGGTTGAGCCAATACGCCAGTTGTCAAAAAAAGGTTTCTTTTTTGATCAATTAGCCGTTGATGATAATGGCCTGATCTCAATAGATACACTAAAACGTGGTCTTAGCGAGGACACTGGCCTAGTGAGTATTATGCAGGCTAATAATGAAACTGGTGTGCTTCAAAATATAGCACCATTAGCTGCGTTGGCTAAAGAAAAGGGCGCTATTGTTCATACGGATGCGGTTCAATCAGTTGGTAAAATACCCGTTGATTTTAATGCATTGGGTGTCAATTTAATGTCTATATCAGGTCATAAAATTTATGGCCCAAAAGGTGTTGGCGCGGTTATTCACGATAAAAAAACGTCGTTAATGCCTATGCTTTATGGTGGTGGGCAAGAAATGAATATTAGGCCCGGCACTGAAAATGCTGCGGCTATTATTGGTTTTGGGCGGGCAGCTGAGTTAGCCCAACAAACGCTGGATAATCGCTCTAGGCACTTGTTAGCTCTTCAGCAAGCATTAGAAGCAGGGGTTAAAGGCATTGAAGGGGTGAGGGTAGTTGCTTCAGATGTTGACCGTCTACCCAATACAAGTCAATTGCTTATTGAATCGGTTGATGGGGAAATGCTTTTGATGCAGCTTGACCAAAAAGGCGTGGCAATCTCAAGTGGCTCAGCCTGTTCAAGCAATAGTAAAAGCCCAAGCGCCGTATTAACGGCGATGGGCGTGCCCGATAAGCGAGCCCTAAGTGCTATTCGTGTAAGTTTGGGGCAACAAAACACTCAACAAGAAGTAGCAGAGTTTGTTTTAATCTTAAAGTCGGTTGTGACTCAGTCGGCTTGATGTGAAAAGCACTGGCCAGACTTCTCGCTAAGAATAACGTTAATCAAGTTATTGGCTAATTCAGTGGGCGAGCTTAGGTTTTTTTCGTCTTCAGCTGGATGTGTCTTCTTTCTAATCGGTAACATACTGGGGCCTGGAATGAAGACATTACTGACCACAGTCGTTGCTTCTAGCTCATCTGCTAACATGGCGCAGAAAGATTCAAGTGCCACCTTGGAAACACCGTATGCGCCCCAGTAGGCTTTTCCTTGGCGAGCAGAGGAATCAGAAATAAAAGTGATAGATGGTTGTTTAGCCTGATGTAAAAGTGGCAAGCAAACTTTGCTTAGTAACACGGCTGAGTTTAAATTAACTTGTAGAACTTTCTGCCAGATCGAGCCTTCTTGGCTGCCAATGGGGCCAATGATTCCCATATCACAAGCCGCATGAACTATACCATCTAACCTTTTGAATTCATTATAAATAGATTTTATTAATTGCTGGTAAAGCTCTTCGTCTACTTGGCTTAAATCAAAGGGAACAATAGCAGGCGTTGGGTTGCCGGCCTGTTCTATTTCATCATACAAGGCTTCTAATTTCTTTTCATTTCTGCCGGTTAAAACCACTGTTGCACCGAGTTTGGCAAGTGCAAGGGCAGTTTCTCGCCCTAAGCCTCCGGTTGAGCCAGTTACTAAGTAAACGTGATCTTTGAGCGCCTGAGGCTGAAGGTTTATCGGGTTGATTATTATAGGTTTAGTCATCTTTTATATTGCTGATAGGTGTTGGTTTTCGGGTTGCTTTTTCAATGGGTTCTATTTCAGACATGGTTTTGCGTGTTTCTATACCAAGGTCTTTAAATTTACGTGCATTCGGGAAGACTTGCCGCTCTAAAGAGCCCACCGCTTTGTTGTAATGATCTACGCTTTTCTCTAAGGAGCTACCAATTTTACTGATGTGCTCTACAAAGGTTGTTAGTCTGGAGTACATTTCTTCACCGAGTTTTCGAATCGCTTCGGCGTTTTCGCTACTGGCTTGTTGGCGCCAACCAAATGCTATTGCTCTTAGTAAGGCGACCAAGCTGGTGGGCGTTGCTAAGATAACGTGTTGAGCGAGTGCATCTTCAAGTAGTGAGTGGTCTTGCTCTAAGGCGGCACTAAGAAATTGGTCGCCGGGTATAAACAGAACAACGAAGTCGGGTGTGTTTTTAAACTGTGACCAATAAGCCTTTTTCGATAGCTCTTTGACTCGATCCCTTACTTGCTTTGCGTGTCGGATAAGGTGTGCTTTTCGTTCGCCATCTTTGCTTTGTTCGGTAGCCGATAGATAGGCGTCAAGAGGTGTTTTAGCGTCAACAACAATATCGCGTTGGTCTGGCATGCGAATGATCATATCAGGTCGCATAGCACCTTCTTGGGTGTTTAAGTTTTCTTGTTGAAAGAAGTCACAGTGCTCTACCAGCCCGGCTAATTCGGCAAGACGCTTTAAGGTTAGTTCGCCCCATTGGCCACGGACTTCAGGCCGTCTTAGGGCTTGAACAAGATTTCGTGTTTCACTGTGTAACTGGTGCTGGGTTTCAGTCATATTTTGTAAATATTGACTGATTGAGCCGTGAGTTTGTTGTCGATCGGCCTCTAGTTTTTTGAGTTGTTCATCGGTTTGTTTAAGTATCTCTTTAATCGGGGAGACCATCTCGCTAAAGGCTCTCTCTTTTTCATTTAAGCGCGTTTCGACGGTCATTTGTTGTTTGCTAAAGTTTTCTCTAGCAAGTTTTAGAAACTCTTCATTATTGTCTCGTAATGCTTGGCTGGATAAGGCAGAAAAACTATCGCGAAAGTTTTGCATCATACTGTCTTCATCGGCCTTCGTTTTTTCTCTTAACTCCTTTTCAATGGCTTGGCGTGTTTCATGCGTCAGTAATTCTTTTTTAAGTGCTGTGTTAGTGCGTAACATGAGCAAATAACCGCTAATAAGGCCTATGACGATGCCACCTAAAAGGAAAAAAATATCGTTAATGCCAGCCATGATTAATTGATGCGCTTAGAGTAAGGGTTGTAGAGATGTTAATAAATCGGCGGGTTTATCAATATATCTATCAGCTTGCCAGTCATTAAAGTCAATACTGTCTGGAATGTAACCGAAGGTACAGGCTATTGTTTTTAGGCCAGCTAATCGACCTGCACGAATATCACGTTCTGCATCACCAAGATAGAGTGCGTTCATGGGTAAAACATCCAGCTGTTTACAGGCTAATAAAATAGATTCGGGGTGTGGTTTTGGGTGGTTGACCTGATCAGCGCAAACGATACAACTGGCTCTATTAATTAGCGCTAATTTCTCTAAGAGGGGCAGTGTTAAATAGGCTGGTTTATTCGTCACAATACCCCAAGGGATTTGATGTTTTTCAAGAAACAGTAAGCTGTCTTCAAATCCATCAAATAGTGTTGATTCATTAGCAATGTTTTGTTGGTAATGGCCAAGTAAGGATGCTTTAATTTTTTCATGCTGGTCACTGGATAGGGCAGACCCAAAGCCGAGCTCTATTAAACCATTAGCACCGTTTGAGACGATAGGTCGTATCGTTTCATAAGGTAACGCTGGCTGATTGTTTTGTACTAAGGCGACATTTAATGCGGCGGCAAGGTCTGGCGCGGTATCGACTAAGGTGCCATCAAGGTCAAATAAAACCGCATCGACTTGCCAATCATGCATTGCAATGGACATAATGGATTAGACCGTCTTTTTAAAGACGCAAATGTAATTCACACTGATGTCATCGGACATAGAGAAGGACTTGTTAAAAGGGTTGTATTCAATACCTCGGCTATCTTCCAGTGTTAAACCTGCTTGTCGTGCCCATAAGGCTAGTTCGGAAGGTTTTATGAAGCTGGCATAATCATGTGTGCCTTTGGGCATCATGCCGAGGATGTATTCGGCACCGATAATGGATAATAGGTAGGCCTTTGGGTTTCTATTTAGGGTGGATAGGAAAACGTAGCCGCCCGGTTTAACGAGTGTTGAACACGCGTTAATAATTGCTACCGGGTCAGGAACATGTTCGAGCATTTCCATGCAGGTAACACAGTCAAATTGCTCCGGTTTTTGGCTGGCCAATGCTTCAACACTGATGTGCTGGTAATTGACGGAAACACCGCTGTCTAAACTATGAAGGTCAGCAACGTCTAGCAGTTCTTTGCCTAAATCAATACCCGTTACATTAGCGCCTTTAAGCGCCATTGACTCAGATAAAATACCGCCGCCACAGCCAACATCTAAAACATCTTTGCCGGACAACGAAACTGTTTTATCAACTAAGTTAAGACGTAACGGGTTAATTTGATGCAGTGTTTTAAAGTTGCCCTCGGTGTCCCACCACTGGGAAGCCATAGCGCTAAATTTTTCGATTTCACTTGGGTTTACATTGTCTTTAGTCTGCGTCATTTGATTATTTTACACCGCTTTATTGGGTTGATGATGAAACGGGTTAATTTTTCTTTGCCAGTGTTTTACTTTTTCAATTAGCTGGGCTTCATCCAGGGTGGTTAATTGCTGATCTTGCATTAAACGTTGGCCAGCAACCCATACATCAGTAATTTGAGAGCGGTTTGCAGAATAAATCAGTGTAGAAATAACATCATAAATAGGTTGAGTTTCAATGCTATTAAGATTTATTGCGAACATATCGGCTTGTTTTCCAATTTCAAGGGAGCCTATTTTTTTATCTAATCGTAGGGCTTTCGCGCCGTTTATGGTAGCCATACGCAAAGCAGTTTTTGCGGGTAATGCATCTGCTTGTTTAGAGCGGCCTTTGGTTAACAGCGCAGCCGTTTTGGTTTCACCCAACATATCAATATCATTGTTGCTAGCCGAACCGTCTGTTCCAATAGCAATATTAATATTTGACGTGATTAATTCATTAACAGGGCAAAAACCACTGGCAAGTTTTAAGTTTGATTCGGGGCAATGTATAACATTAACGCGGTGTTCGGCGATTAACTGAATATCGGTGGCGCTTAGGTGGGTCATATGTATGGCCATTAAGTCGGGGTTTAATAGGCCAAGATTGTTTAATCGTGCGATAGGGCTTACACCATGTTTGGCAATTGACTGTTCGACTTCATTTTCTGTTTCGTGTAAATGAATATGCATCGCCAAGCCCAGTTCATCCATGATGGGTTGAATGGTTTTTAAAGAATCATCACAAACGGTATAAGGGGCGTGCGGGGCAAAGGTAAAATGAATGAGTTCATTGCTACGGAAGTGATCATGAACTGCAAGGCCTTTACTGATATATTCATTTAAGTCTTTAGCCCAACGCGTTGGGAAATCTATAACCGGAATACCAAGACATGCTCTTATACCCGTGTTCGAGACGGCAGTTGCAGTCTGGTCGATAAAGAAGTACATGTCATTAAAACAGGTTGTGCCGCCCCTAATCATTTCTGCAATGGCAAGCTCAGTACCGTCTTTGACAAAATCACTATCGGCTAAAGCTGTTTCAGCAGGCCAGATGTGGTCGTTTAGCCATTCGTTTAGCGGTAAATCATCAGCAAGGCCCTTTAAGAGGCTCATAGCCGCATGAGTGTGCGCATTTATAAAACCGGGTGCTAAGGCGTGATCGTTACATTCTATTAGTTCAACGGGGCTGTATTTCTTCGCATCTTGTTGAGGTAAAACATCAATAATAATATCGTCTTGAATGATAACAGCGTGATTTTTTAAAACGTTATCGTCAGCATCTACGGTGATAACCCAGCGGGCATTAATTTGAAGACTTACTTGCATAATTAAGTGATGAAACCAGAAACGTTAATATAGGGCGCCATTCGCTCGGCTAGATGACGCGATAATAGTAAGTGTTAAATAGGGCCAGCAGTCATGACGTGATAATAAAGTATAGCCAGATCTAAACAGTACGCAAGCCCTAGCCATTTGATAAAAAAGTAGGCTCAAAAGTGTTGTTAGCGCCTGATAGTAGCTTTTTGGTTCAGCGGCGATTTTTGTATTAAAAGCTGGGTTTTTGGCGAGGCATTAGTGAAGACAGGGAGCTAACAATTGATAACGTGCCATGAGTTGCGCCAAATATTAACGATTGTGACCGAAAAAAAGGTGCTTGAAGCGCCAGATGACAGTAAAATGAAGGCTTTAATTAATTAGCATTAATGGTAATTTAATGGCTCAACTTCTGGCAATAGCAGCAGGTGGATCAGTCGGCGCAGTGATGCGCTTTATTGTATCGACGGGCATATATAGCTGGCTTGGCCGTGGGTTCCCTTATGGAACCTTGGTTGTTAATGTTATTGGTTCGTTATTAATGGGACTGTTGTACGAACTATTTTTGCAGCGTTTGTCGGTTTCACCTGAAGTAAGAGCAGTGTTATTGGTTGGCTTTTTGGGTGCGTTTACAACATTTTCTACCTTCTCAATAGAGACCATTAATTTAATTGAGCAAGGTTATGTAATAAAGGCCATTGTTAATGTTTTAGCTAGCGTCATTTTATGCGTGCTAGCTGCTTGGGTTGGCCTGCTAATCGCGAGGCAATTATGAAAACAGAATCAGTCAGAATCGCTCGAATTTATTTAACCGAAGCGGATCATCAGCTTAATAAAATTATGCAATACCTTCATGATCATGAAAGCATCTCTGGCGCAACGGCTTATAGAGGCGTTGAGGGCTATGGCTTATCTGGAAAGATGCATGACTCGTCGTTAATTGATTTGTCGTTTGATTTGCCTGTTACCATTGAATTTTTTGATCAATCAGAAAAAGTGTTGATGGCAATTAAACATGTAAAAGAAAACTTCAATGTCAGTCAAACCCTTAGTTGGTTAGCTGAACACCACCACTAAACTAAATTTAAAAAGGAAAGCTACATGCTTGACCCACAGCTTTTAAGAAACAACCCTGAAGAAGTGAAAACAGCCATGCAACGTCATGGTGCTGATTTGGATCTAGAGGTATTTAATGCGCTTGAAACACAGCGTAAAGATATTCAAGTGAAAACTCAAAACTTACAAAACGAACGTAATAAACGCTCCAAGTCGATAGGCATGGCGAAAGCCAAAGGCGAAGATATTCAGCCTTTATTAGACAGTGTTTCTCAATTAGGTGATGAGTTAAAAGCCGCTGAAACGGAATTACAGGGAATCCAATCCAAATTGCAGGCTATTCAGCTCTCATTACCCAATATTCTTGCTGATGATGTACCACTCGGTAAAGATGAAGAGAATAACGTTGAGCTTCGTAAATGGGGCGTGATACCGCAGTACGATTTTGACGTTAAAGACCATGTGGATTTGGGTCAATCATTGGCGGGAATAGATTTTGAAGCCGGTGCAAAAATAGCGGGTTCACGTTTTGTTACCCTATCGGGTCCATTAGCTAGGCTTCAACGTGCATTGACGCAGTTTATGTTAGATATGCATGTCGATCAGCATGGGTATAAAGAAACTTATGTGCCATACCTTGTTAATAAAGACAGTTTGTTAGGAACGGGGCAGTTACCTAAGTTTGAAGAAGATTTATTTAAAATTTCAGACGACTCGCCGTATTATTTAATTCCAACGGCAGAAGTGCCTGTTACGAATTTAGTGCGTGATGAGATTATCGCTGCAGACCAAATGCCGCTAAAGTTTGTTGCCCATACGCCTTGTTTTAGAAGTGAGGCAGGCGCCTATGGTAGGGATGTAAGAGGCATGATTCGCCAACATCAGTTTGAAAAAGTTGAGTTGGTTCAAGTGGTCAAGGCGTCTGATTCTGAACAGGCTCATGAACAGTTAACTCAACATGCAGAGAGTATTTTGCAAGCGTTGAACTTGCCTTACCGCCTCATGTTGTTGTGCTCAGGTGATACTGGCTTTTCGGCAACAAAAACCTATGATCTTGAGGTTTGGTTACCTGGTCAAGAGGCGTATCGCGAAATTTCATCGTGTAGTAATTTTAATGATTTTCAAGCACGCCGGTTAAAAGCGCGCTGGCGTAACCCAGAAACAGGTAAACCAGAGTTAGTGCATACGATTAATGGTTCGGGTTTAGCGGTAGGTCGGACGTTAATTGCCGTGATGGAGAATTATCAGCAAGCCGATGGGTCCATTAAAGTCCCTGATGCTTTACAACCTTATATGGGAAAAGTCACCTCGATTACGTTGTAAATAATCGACGCATAAAAAAAGCCCCTAAAAGGGGCTTTTTTTATGGGTAAAGCTAAAGACTACTCACGACCACTTACTGCACCGAGTATGTGTAAAAGGCTAGTGAATAAGTTGAATAAACTAATGTATAGCGACACGGTTGCCATAATATAGTTGGTTTCACCACCATGAATAATTTCGCTAGTTTGATAAAGAATCATGCCGGACATCAACATAATAAACATAGCAGAAACACCCAAAGATAAAGCAGGGATGTTAAAGATCATAGCGCCAATGCCTGCTAAGAAAGCCACTAAAATACCCACCATTAAAAAACCAGAAATAAAGCTAAAGTCTTTTTTAGTGGTTAGTGCGTAGCTAGATAAGCCTAGAAAAATAACACCTGTGCCGCCTAACGATGTCATGATCAGCTCATGACCGTTTGAAAAGGCACTGATATACATATTAAGGATAGGGCCGAGTGTTATTCCCATAAAGCCGGTTAAAGCAAATACGCAAACAATACCCATAGAGCTATTTCTAAATTTTGTTGTTAGCCATAGTAAGCCAAAGTAGCCGACTAATGTAATGATCAACCCAGGATGTGGAAGGTTTAAGCTCATTGATAATGCAGCAGTACCTGCACTAAAGAGTAATGTCATGGCAAGTAGCATATAGGTGTTTTTTAACACCTTATTGGTAGCTAAAATACTCTCTTCACTACGAGAAATAGATTGATTAAATTGGTTCACTTAAAATACCTCATTGATAATTAAAAAATGCTCAACAGATATGACTCTGTACCGCATAGAAGGTTCAATCTTACGTATTCAATAAAATACTTCAAGTCTTTTAACAATTCCGCTGGAAAAAATCCTCAGACTTAAGTAATATGCGCGGCTTGAAAGCAAAACATTTAATGATTGCTCTCAATATAATCGCTTAAAACTGGAGAGATGGCAGAGCGGTTGAATGCACCGGTCTTGAAAACCGGCAAGGGGTCAAACCCTTCCAGGGTTCGAATCCCTGTCTCTCCGCCATTCAAGAGCCCTATGTATCTGATACGTAGGGCTTTTTTATGCCTTAACAAAAAGTAAACCATTAGAAATACGGACAGTCAGTTTGTTTTTTTCTACTAAAAAAGCCTATCTACAAAACTAAAATCATCGTTGTGGCCGACTACAAAGCACATAGAGGTTCTGATACTATTAAATCGAACATCCTTTGGCCGCGCGCAAGAGGTAAACATAAAGGAGATTTAGAGTTTGGATATTGTCTGGGTAATAGTATCGACCATTTTGGTGTTTGTTATGCAAGCGGGCTTTTTGTGTTTAGAAAGCGGGCTTGTTAGAAGTAAAAACAGCATTAATGTCGCGGCCAAGAATATTAGTGACTTTATCGTGTCGAGTAGTCTGTACTGGTTGTTTGGATTCGGTTTAATGTTTGGAGATAGTCAATGGGGCTTGTTTGGATGGTCTGATTTTGCATTCGCTGAACCAGCAGATACAAAACTCATCGCAATATTCTTATTCCAAATGATGTTTTGTGGCACGGCTGCGACGTTAGTTTCTGGCGCCGTCGCTGAGCGCATGAGTTTTATGAGGTATATGGTAGTAACGGTGACAATAGCACTGTTTATTTACCCTTTTGTTGGTCATTGGGCTTGGGCAGGAATCATTACGGGTGAGCCGATAGGCTGGCTTGAAAAAATTGGCTTCGTTGATTTTGCGGGTTCAACCGTTGTGCATTCTGTGGGTGGTTGGGTAGCACTGGCGGCAGTATTAGTTATTGGGCCTCGTATAGGGCGATTTACCGGCAGTGCTAGCGCTATTCCAGGTAGTAGTATCCCAACAGCTATATTGGGTTGTTTATTAATTTGGCTGGGCTGGTTTGGTTTTAATGGCGGCAGTACATTAGCTTGGAATAACTCAGTTCCACTTATTTTATTAAATACATGCCTTGCTGCTTTGGCCGGTGGGGTGGTTGCGACGATGTTAAAGCTTCGTGCAGAACATTATATTGAGGTTGATCAAATAATTAATGGTGTTCTAGGTGGTTTAGTGTCTATTACCGCCAGTTGTCATATTGTGAGCACAGGAGGGGCTGTCATGATTGGCGCCGTTGCCGGCTCAGTTGTTTTTTTTGGTGAGAAGTACCTGGCCGATAAGAAAATCGATGATGCTATTGGCGTAGTGCCTGTTCATTTATTTGCTGGGGTTTGGGGAACAATCGCGTTACCTTTTTTTGCGCTGCCGGCTAAACTTCAAAATGATCTTTCAGTGTGGGAACAATTAGGGACCCAATTAATTGGGGTCGTCAGTGTTGGTTTTTATAGTTTTGGCCTTGCATATGTAGTATTTAGTTTGGTTAACAAGGTTTACTCGTTAAGAGTCAGTGAGCAAGATGAGTTAAGAGGCCTAAATGTTGCTGAACATAATATAAGCACCGAAGTTTTTGACTTGCTAAGCGCCATGCATAAACAGCAGGAAAAAGCAGATTTTTCAACTCAAGTAGCCGTTGAGCCCTATACCGAGGTGGGGCAAATAGCCGAAAAATATAATCACGTTATTGACCAGGTTAACGAAGAAATTAAACAGCGAGATGAGGCCTTCTTAGCATTTAAACAAAGTGAACGTAGAAAGGGTGCTATTTTAGATGCAGCAATGGATTGCATTATTGGCATTGATTCGAAAGGCAGGATTCAAAGCTTTAATCCTGCGGCAGAGCGTTGCTTTGGTCAAACAGCGGGTGCGATTATTAACCGTAGCTTTTTTAAGCTGTTTACTAGAGACCGGGTTCAGGAGTTAAATTCAGCGAGTTTAGACGAGGGCTTTTTGCTAACCAGTGGGTGGGTTCTGGAGCGTAGGAATATGACAGAATTACAACGTTATGACGGAGAGTCTTTTCCTGCCGAAGTAGTAGTGACTCGAACGGTTAGCATAGCGAGTGAACCATTGGAGTATACGCTACATATTCGCGATTTGAGCGAACAAACTAAGTTACAAAAACGTTTAGAAACCTTAGCGTTTAATGATTCGCTAACTGGTTTATATAATAGAGCCGCCTTTATTCGTGAGCTTGAAAGACGAATTAATTACCATAAATCTCATGCTGGAGTGGTGGCGTTAATGTTTTTAGATTTAGACCGCTTTAAAAAAGTGAATGATGTTTTTGGCCATAAGGTAGGCGATCAATTGCTTTGTGAGGTGGGTAAGAGACTCAGTGGAGTAGTGCGTGGTAATGACTTGGTGGGTCGTTGGGGTGGCGATGAGTTTGTTGTGGCGATAAGTGGTGCCTTGGATGAGGAAGCTATTAATAGTAAAGCAACAGAAATTCTTCATGTAATGCGTGAAACGGTTGAACTGCCTGGGCATACGCTAAATGTGTTAACAAGCATTGGGGTCGCTTTTTCGGTTGATGGTGAACGATCAGCGGATCGTTTACTACAGTGCGCTGATGTTGCCATGTATCAGGCAAAAAAATTGGGTAGGGACAATTTTTGTTTTTATACCGAGGAAATGGGGCTGTTTGTACGCAAACGAATTCAAATTGAAGCTGACCTTCCTGATGCTATTTCTCAAAATCAATTACTATTAAATTACCAACCTAAAGTATCGTGTTTAACGAACGAAGTTGTAGGTTTTGAAGTGTTATTACGTTGGTTGCACCCAGAGTTTGGCTTGATTCCCCCAGGAGATTTTATTCCGGTTGTTGAATCATCTGGTTTGATTGTTGATGTTGGTGAGTGGGTGCTAACCGAAGTTGCACGTCAGTTAGTTGAATGGCGTAAGGCAGGTTATGAGTTATTGCCGGTCGCTGTCAATATTTCAGGTTTTCATTTACATGATGAGTCACTGTCGTTATTTATAAAAGCGTTGGCGCATCAGTATCAACTTAACCCAAGCCTATTAGAGGTGGAGATAACCGAAAATGCTTTAACTGGCGATACTGATAGTAGTATTGCAACGATGACCGAGTTAAAAAAGTTGGGTATTAAATTATCTGTGGATGACTTTGGTACGGGGTATTCATCGTTAAGTTATTTGAAGAAATTTCCAATTGATGTATTGAAAATTGACCGTTCATTTATTAATGAGTGCGCTTATAACCCTGATGATGCCGCTATTTGTATGGCGATTATTTCACTTGCTAAAAGTTTAGGGCTTAAAATAGTGGCTGAAGGTGTTGAATCGCTAGAGCAGTTAGAATTTATACAACAGCAAGGCTGTGATATTTATCAGGGCTACCTATACAGTAGGCCACTCCCTGCTAGTGATGTTGAGGTCCTTTTAAAAAGGCCTTAATGGCTGGTTAACAGTAGTAATGACTCGAAATATTTTGTTTCAAAGAAGTGTCACATAGGTGTTTAACCATTTAGGTCGAGGCTTAACGTTTTGACATTAATGTTGAGTCAATTATTTGTTTTTATAATATACAAAGTTATTGTATTATAACAAGCGTTAGATGGCGTTCAGTGCTATTTACCAACGAGGCTTTATGCCTCGTTTTTTTCAACCATACACTATGGTTTTTCAATACACACTAGGAACAAAATGTCGGATAAGCAAGAAATCGAACTGCCATTAAGTGGAGTTCGCGTATATGAAATTGGGACTAGCGTAGCCGCTCCCTTTGGTACATGGATTTTAGCCGCTTTAGGGGCAGAAGTGATTAAAGTTGAACCAGAAGGTCGTGGTGATGATTGTCGTCATTGGGGGCCTCCATTTTGGAATGGTACCTCTGCAATGTTTCAAGCATTGAATAGGGATAAGAAATCAGTCACTGTAGATTTGAAAGACCCTGCAGATAAAGCTTGGCTTCGAAATGAAATAGTCACTAAGGCGGATGTTGTGTTGCAAAACATGCGTCCGGGTAAAGTGACTAGCCTTGGGCTTGGAGCTGAAGAAATGCGCAAGGAAAACCCTAAGCTTGTATATTGTAATATTTGGGCATTTGGTGAAACTGGGCCAATGGCTGATAAACCGGGTTATGATCCATTAATGCAAGCATATAGCGGCTTAATGAGCTTAAATGGTGAAGAAGGCCGTCCCCCTGTACGAATAGGGACATCAGCCATCGATATGGGAACAGGTATGTGGTGTTCTATTGCTATTATTTCTGCCTTGTTTAATCGCCAAAAAACGGGGAAAGGTTGTGTCGTTGATACGGCTTTGTACGAAACAGCACTAAGTTGGATGACTTATCACATGGCTGGGTATCACGCGACAGGTAACCTGCCAACACCGCAAGGTTCTGGCGTGCAAGGTATTTCGCCTTATCAAGCCTATGAGTGTTCAGATGGTTATCTTGTGGTAGCTGCGCCAAATAATAAATTATTTGATTTGTTGAAAGGTGTTATGGGGAACCCGGCTTGGGCGGATGAAGCGCATTTTGAAACCAATCCTAAACGCTTTGAGAATAAGGTTGAATTGAATCGTCGAATGACAGAGATTTTAATAAAAGAACCTCGTTCTCATTGGCAGAAAAAATTAGATGATGTAGGCATTCCTAATTCGCCAATTCAATTGGTTGATGAGGTATTAAACGACCCGCAAACGCAATCATTAGGCATTGTTCAAGAATCAGTTGAACATGCAATGAAGCTAGTGGGTCTGCCAATGAAGTTTAACGGCCAGCGGCCACCGCTACAAAATGAAGCGCCTGCCTTAGGTGCTGATAACGACACCTATAAAAATTAACGGAGAAAGATACATGAAAGAGATTTCCATTCCACTAGGCAATGACTACGCTGATATTCGTGATGCCGTTAGTAAGATTTGCGCTGACTTTCCGGGCGAATATTGGCGAAAACTAGATGCCGACAGTGCATACCCTGAAGAATTTGTTAATGCCTTGACCGAATCGGGCTTTTTATCAGCTTTGATTCCTGAGGAATACGGCGGTGTTGGGCTACCATTGCGCGCAGCGGCTGTCATTATGGAGACGATTCATGCATCGGGTGGCTCAGCCTCGGCTTGTCATGCTCAAATGTATATTATGGGCGCGGTTTTAAGCCATGGTAGCGAAGAACAAAAGCAAAAGTATTTACCAAAAATTGCAACAGGTGAATTAAGACTTCAAGCATTTGGTGTAACAGAACCTACATCAGGGTCTGATACGACAAAACTCAGAACGAAAGCGGTAAAGAAAGGCGATAAATATATCGTTAATGGCCAAAAAGTATGGACTAGCCGTGCCTTTCAATCAGATTTGATGTTATTACTCGCCAGAACTACGCCTTTAGAAGAGGTGTCAAAACCTACTGATGGGATGTCTATTTTCTTAGTCGATATGCGTGATGTTGTTGGTAATGGCATGGAAATTCGTGCGATTGACGCCATGATTAACCATAATACAACGGAAGTTTTTTTCGATAATATGGAAATTCCTGCTGATTCACTGATTGGTGAGGAAGGTAAGGGTTTTCGGTATGTCATGAGTGGTATGAATGCTGAGCGAGTGATCATAGCCGGAGAAAGTATAGGTGATGCACGATTTTTTATTGAACGAGCCAAAAACTATGCCAGCGAACGCAAAATATTTAGTGGGCCAATTGGTAAAAACCAAGGTGTTCAGTTTCCCATAGCTAGAGCCTATGCTGAAATTGAGGCCGCTGAGTTAATGGCAAGAAAAGCAGCAGCACTGTTTGAAGCGGGCGAACCCTGTGGAGCCGAGGCTAATATGGCAAAAATGCTATGTGCTGAGGCTGCTTGGAACGCCGGAGAGGCATGTATGCAAACTCACGGTGGTTTTGCTTTTGCTAAAGAATACGATATTGAAAGAAAGTGGCGTGAAGCGCGTTTGTATCTAATAGCACCTATTTCAACCAATATGATTTTAAGCTACATTGGCCAACATGTACTGGGCATGCCTAAATCTTACTAAAAATAGACAGCAAGTCTATAGGGTTTCAGCCTTTGAACCAAAATATTTATAGAGCCTAAGCCCTGTCTATAGCATATGAAAAAATTAAATTTTAAACCCCTTTTAACGGGTGAAAAGGAAGCAGCTTTAAGGAATGAAGTTCGTTCTTTTTTAAAAAACTATGGTGCTTTTAATGTTTCAAATATCATTGATTCATGGTCTATTTGTGACCCCGAACTTAGTCGCGCCCTAGCTGCAAAAGGATGGTTGGGTATGACCTGGCCCACTGAATACGGTGGTGGCGGTCGCAGTTATCTTGAGCGGTATGTAGTTATTGAAGAACTACTCGCAGCGGGCGCACCAGTTGGTGCCCATTGGGTGGCAGATCGTCAAAGCGGGCCACTTTTATTGCGTTTTGGTACCGAAGAGCAACGACAACACTTTTTGCCTAAAATTGTAAAAGGGGAGTGCTTTTTTGCCATTGGAATGAGTGAGCCTAATAGTGGCTCAGATCTAGCGTCGATTAAAACTCGTGCACAGAAAGTAGAGGGCGGTTGGCTTATCAATGGTTCCAAAATTTGGACCAGTTGGGCGCATGTTTGTCACCAAATGATCACGTTATGTAGAACGGCGCCAGTATCGGATGATCGCCACCAAGGTATGAGTCAACTAATTGTTGACCTGAAGCATGAAGGTATTACGGTTCGGCCCATTGTTACGTTGGCCGGAGAGGCGCATTTTAATGAAATTTTCTTTGATGATGTATTTGTGCCAGATAATCGACTGGTAGGTAAGGTCAACGAAGGATGGGGTCAAGTAGTGGCCGAGCTAGCATTTGAGCGAAGCGGGCCAGAACGTTTTTTAAGCAGTTATCAACTACTTGAAGCGGCGATTAAAGAACTACGTGATGCGAATCTAACGCACCAAGCAGAACCCGTTATTGGTCAATTTGTAGCGCGCTTAATGGTGTTACGCCAAATGTCTTTATCGGTCGCGAATCAACTACAAGAAGGCAAATTACCGGTTAACGAAGCATCGGTAGTTAAAGATTTAGGGACCTCGTTCGAACAAGAGCTTCCTGAAGCCATGCGATTGATTTTAGCAACCGAAGCGCGCCCAACTGCAAACGGCGGCGTTGCGCGCTTATTATCTGAATCAATACTAAAAGCGCCATCTTTTTCATTACGTGGTGGTACGCGTGAAATTTTACGTGGCATTATTGCCAGAGGTTTGGGGTTACGATGAACGAAGTTGCTCAATTAATTGAAGAGTCAGCAACCCGTCTTTTTGACGACTTTTCAACAACTAACGGTCATGAGTTAATGGAAACAGGACAGTTTCCAGAAGTACTTTGGGCAGATTTCTTGGCAGATGGTTGGTTAACAACGTTGTTATCTGAAGAGGATGGTGGTGCGGGCCTTGGCCTTGAAGCTGGGTGTGTATTAATGAGGTTAGCTGGGTACTACAACGTGTCGTTGCCGGTTGCTGAAGCGTTAATGGGCGTTTATTTATCGCTTAAGTCAGGCGCAGAATTTAGCGATGAATTGATTATCCCTGTGATACTTGATGCACCGTTCAACGAGCAGCCTGATATCCATTTATATGGAATCCCTTGGGCGCGTCATGCAGCATCGATAGTGGTTATTTTTACTCAGAATAATAAAACACAGTTGAGCCTTGTTAAAGCTCAGGATATAACGATTAATGCTGGTCAGAATATGGCTGGTGAGCCACGTGATGATGTGACCTTTAAAGCTAGCTTGCTGGATAATGCGAGCGATGTACAGGCGATGAGTCTCAAACAGCTTGAATCATGGTTTGCACTTTGTCGCGCGGCCCAAATAACAGGTACGTTGCAACGGGTATTAGAAATGACCGTTGATTTTGCTAATGAGCGATCACAATTTGGCCGGCCTATTGGTAAATTTCAAGCAGTTCAGCAACAAATGGCCGTTTTAGCTGAAATGACCAGTGCCGCTATTTGCGCTGTTGATGCCGCTATAGATCACTTAAACACAGAACAAGAATGGGAGTTGATTGCTTGTGCAAAAATCACGGCGGGAGAAGCCGCCGGTTATGCAGCAAAAACTTCTCATGCAGTACATGCCGCGATTGGATTTACGCAAGAATACCCATTACAACTGAGTACACGTCGACTATGGTCTTGGCGTGATGAGTATGGCAATGAGGCCTATTGGTCTGCAAAATTAGGTCAGCAGTGCTTCGCGCTTGATACTGATAGTTTATGGAGTTGGTTAACAACGCAAACAGGTTAACAATTAAGGAAACAATAGTGATAACAGAAGTAATAACTGAAGTAACAGATGGCATTGCTGTTTGGCGTATGAACCGTGTTGATACACGTAATGCGATAACAGACAATAAAATGATTGATGACTTAGTATCATTGGCCGAACAAGCACAAAAAGACAGCCAAATAAGGGTGATCATTTTAACGGGTAACGGGCCTGCCTTTTCATCAGGTGGTAATGTTAAAAAGATTCGTGCCGAAATGACCGAATCAGATAAAACGCCCCACGAGTTAGCCACGTGGTACCGCGAAGGTATTCAGCGAATACCACGTGCATTTCAAGCGTTAGATGTTCCTATTATAGCGGCGGTTAATGGGCCAGCTATTGGTGCGGGTTGCGACCTTACCTGTATGTGCGATATGCGAATTGCTGCTGAAAGTGCTCGGTTTGCTGAAAGCTTTGTTAAATTAGGCATTATTCCAGGTGATGGTGGTTCGTGGTTATTACCACGAGCTGTTGGTTTGGCAAAAGCCTCTGAAATGGCTTTTACAGGTGACCCGATTGATGCCCAAGAAGCGTTGAAATTTGGACTTGTTTCAAAAGTCGTCGCAGATGATAAGTTGATCGATGAAGCAATGGCGCTGGCGAAACGAATTGCGGTTAATCCACCTGTTTCGGTTCGGATGACCAAGCAGTTAATACGCGAGGGGCAACAAACCGATTTGGATACGCACTTACAAACGGCTGCTGTTATGCAAGCGGTATCGCATCGTACCGATGACCACCGAGAGGCAATGAATGCAATATTTGATAAACGCCAGGGTGAATTTAAAGGCCGATAAGCTAGGTTAGAAAACAACAAAATTGGAGACAATAAAATGATAATGAAAGATAAGGTAGTACTAATTACTGGAGCAGGTCGAGGTATTGGCCGAGCAATGGCGATAATGATGGCGCAAGAAGGCGCAAAAGTGGTTGTTAATGACTTAGGTGCCGGCGTTGGTGGAGAAGAAACTGGCGAAAGCCCAGCAGAGGAAGTCGTTTCAACTATCCGTGCTGCGGGTGGTGAGGCGGTAATTAATGGTGATAATGTTGCAGAGCTTGATGGTGCAGAGGCTATGATCCAAGCGGCTATCGATAACTTTGGTCGGATTGACACCGTTGTTAATAATGCCGGTATCTTGCGCGATAGAATTTTTCATAAAATGTCACCTGAAGAATGGAACGCGGTGATTAATGTTCATTTGAATGGTAGTTTTAATACGGCTCATTTTGCTGCGAAACATTTCAAACAACAGGAAAGCGGTAGTTTTGTATTTATGACATCAACATCCGGTTTAATCGGTAATTTTGGTCAAGCAAATTATTCTGCCGCAAAAGCTGGTATTGCTGCGTTATCTAAAAGTATTGCATTAGACATGCAGCGTTATAACGTGCGTTCTAATTGTATTTCCCCCTTTGCTTGGAGCCGAATGATTGGAGCGATCCCTGTTGATACACCAGAACAACAAGCCCGAGTTGATAAATTAAAAGAAATGACACCCGATAAGGTGGCTCCAATGGCTGTTTACTTAGCCAGTGATGAGGCCAGTGAAGTGTCTGGGCAGATTTTTGCGGTGCGTAATAATGAAGTTTTCTTGATGGGACAGTCCAGACCATTACGCTCTACTCATCGATCAGAAGGTTGGACGCCACAAACCATTTCAGAGCATGCAATTCCTGCATTGAAAAGTAGTTTCTACCCTCTAGAGCGTTCGCCTGATGTGTTTTCTTGGGATCCGGTATAAAGAAAACACGGCTTTGACGTTAATGAACTGACAGCAACCCCATTAATCAAAACGCTTATGCTAACTATTTGCTTATACAAGCGTTTTTTAATGGGGGGATTTAAAGCCATAACTAGAATTACTTGGAAATTTAAGCAAAGGCTGTATTAATACTGAAAAGATTGAACAGGGTGCAATCTTTCAGTGATTAACAGTATTGCAGCTGACAAGTTATTCAGCAGATTGGCAAATTAGTTGATGCTAGAATTATTAAGATGAAAAGTTAAACGAAGGATTTAAGATGAAAATTGACCCAAAGACGCATGATAAATTTTTCAATATTTTAAAAGCAGTGGTGGCCCCTAGGCCAATTGCCTTTATATCATCACAATCTAAAGAGGGTATTTTAAACTTGGCACCCTTTTCATTTTTTAATGGTGTTTGTTATGTGCCGCCGACTATTAGCGTATCGATTGCACGTTTTGCCGGCGCAAAGTCAAAAGATAGCTTGGTGAATATTGAAGAAACGGGTGAGTTTGTTGTAAACCTTGTTAATAGCGATATTGCCGAAGCGATGAATAAAACAGCCGCTGAATACCCAACAGAAGTGAATGAATTTGAACTGGCCGGTCTAAACACAATGCCTTCTGAGTTGATAACGCCACCGTGTGTTGCTGAGTCTCCGGTTAGCCTTGAATGCCGTTTAAAGCAAGTGGTGCCGATTAACGAAGGAACCCGGCGAGAGTGTGGATTAGTGATCGCAGAGGTGGTTTATTGCCATATTAACGATGAGCTCTATGATGGTCGTTACGTTGATATGAAAGGGCTTGATGTGGTGGGGCGTTTAGGTGGGCATAGTTACTGCCATGTTGATAATCTTTTTGAGATGAAGCAACCGGTTTATAAGGCGGATAAATAGGCTTTATTATTAAAGCAACGACTTGATCGCGCTATCTAGGCCGCCAATCGTTAAGGGGAACATCTTCTCGGCGTTTAGCTGTCGAACGAGGCGGTTAGATTGACGTCTATCCCAGTTTTGTTCGGCATCTGGGTTAAGCCAAGCATTGCTAGGGAATGCGGCTAACAGTCGCTGGAACCAAACGGCGCCCGCTTCTTCGTTCCAATGTTCTACACTGCCGCCAGGGTAGGTAATTTCATACGGACTCATACTGGCATCGCCAACAAAAATAAGCTTGTAGTCACTGGGGTAGCGGTTAATCACCTCAGCGGTAGGGGTGGCCTCATCAAATCGGCGTGTATTATCTTTCCAAAGGTATTCATAGGTGAAATTATGGAAATAATAATACTCTAAATGCTTGAATTCAGCTTTGCTGGCAGAAAAAAGCTCTTCGCAAATACGAATATGGTCATCCATTGAGCCGCCAATATCTAATAGCAATAATACTTTAATGGCGTTGTGGCGTTCAGGCACCATTTTAATGTCTAAATAACCGGCATTGGATGCAGTAGAACGAATGGTGTCGTCTAGATCCAACTCTTCAGCAGATCCTTGGCGGGCAAATTTTCTAAGTTTTCGTAAGGCTACTTTTAAGTTTCGAGTGTTTAGTTCAACACTGTCGTCTAAATTTTTAAATTCTCGTTTATCCCATACTTTGGTAGCTCGACGATGGCGAGACTCATCTTGCCCTATACGTACACCTTCAGGGTTATAACCATAAGCACCAAAAGGCGATGTACCACCAGTTCCAATCCATTTATTGCCACCATGGTGCTCTTCTTTTTGTTCTTCTAAACGCTTTTTAAGCGTTTTCATTAATTCTTCCCAACCTCCCAGCGATTGGATTTTTTGTTTCTCTTCTTCGCTGAGTAGTTTTTCGGCTTGTTTGCGAAGCCACTCTTCAGGAATTTGATTAAAGACATCTTCTAATGCGTGGTCGTACTCAAGCCCATTAAATGTCTCGGCAAATACCTGGTCAAATCGGTCGTAATAACGCTCGTCTTTTACTAAAGCAGTGCGCGATAAATAATAAAAAGCTTGAATGTTAAAACTGGCAAGTCGCTTATCAAGGGCGCTCAGTAAACTAAGCAGTTCTGTAATGCTGACCGGTAAACCGGCCTTGCGCAGGCTGAAAAAGAAAGAAATAAACATATAAGCTATTACTGCTCTTGTTTACGCCTGTTAATAAACGCGATGCGTTCGAATAAGTGGACATCCTGCTCGTTTTTTAATAGTGCCCCGTGTAGCTTTGGCAGAATATTATTAGTATTCGCCTCGCGTAATGTATCAGCGGTTAGCTCTTCAGATAACAGTAGTTTTATCCAGTCGAGCAACTCAGAGGTAGAAGGTTTCTTTTTTAAGCCAGCAATCTCTCGTACATCGAAAAATATACCGAGTGCTTCAGCCAGTAGATCTTTTTTCAGATTAGGGAAGTGAACATTAACAATTTGTTGCATTGTTTCTAGCTCGGGGAAACGAATGTAATGGAAGAAGCAACGCCTTAGAAAGGCATCAGGTAGTTCTTTTTCATTATTGCTGGTGATAATGATGAGAGGCCTATTTTTTGCCTTAACAAGCTCTTGCGTTTCGTACACGAAGAATTCCATACGATCGAGTTCTTGCAAAAGGTCATTTGGGAATTCAATATCCGCTTTATCAATTTCATCAATCAATAATACCGCACGCTTATCTGAGGCAAACGCTTCCCAGACCTTACCTTTAACAATGTAATTGCTAATATCGTGCACACGATCATCACCTAATTGAGAATCGCGAAGACGCGAGACCGCATCGTATTCATACAAGCCTTGGTGCGCTTTTGTGCTGGATTTTATATGCCATTCAATTAACGGTGCATCTAAGGATTTAGCTACTTCAAGAGCGAGTTGCGTTTTACCGGTACCCGGCTCGCCTTTTATTAATAGAGGACGTTCAAGCGTTATAGCGGCGTTAACAGCCATACTGAGTTCTTCAGTGGCGATGTAATTGTTGGTACTTTCAAAATGATTATTGCTCATAAAATTAGCTGCTTAATGTGGCGAAGAAAAGGTTATTGTAAAGCTATATAGATGAATTTAAAGTGGGTTTTGTTGAATGAGTTGTTTTGCAATAATAATGCGCTGAAGCTCATTGGTCCCTTCACCAATGGCGAGTAGTGGGGCATCTTGATAATATCGTTCTACATTAAATTCGGTTGAGTAGCCATACGCACCATGTATGCGTAATGCTTCGGCAGAGTTCTCCATCGCCGCTTCTGTGGCAAATAACTTAGCCATGCCAGCTTCCATATCGCAGCGCTCACCTCGGTCAAATGCGGTTGCGGCAGATTGTACGAGCAGACGAGCCGCTTCGACCCGTGTGGCCATATCAGCTAAATAGATTTGAATGGATTGATGCTGGCAAATGGGTTTACCAAAGGTTTTACGTTGTTGTGAATATTCAATAGAGTCTTTTAGCGCGGCAGAGGCGACACCAATACCTCGTGATGCGACGTTGATTCTACCTAAGGCTAACGCACCTAAGGCATGCTGTAGGCCATGCCCTTCCTGCAGGCCAATCAGGTTTTCCTTTGGCAGTTGGTAGTTATCTAAGAAAAACTCAGCAGTATCTATGCCTTTATAACCGAGTTTTTTATGTTGGCTACCCATTACAAAACCTTCACCTTTGGGGGCGATAAAAAGACTCATACCTTTATGTGCAGGCTTGGATGCGACATTGGTTTTTACCAACAGAGCAAAACAACTACCATGCACGCTGTTGGTAATCCATGCCTTAGAGCCATTAATAATGTAGTTATCACCTTCACGTTTTGCCACAGTATTAATGGCTTGAAGGTCGGTTCCGCAGTTCGGCTCGGTGAGTGCTAATGCGCCGCGTATCTCACCCGAGGCAAATAACGGTAACCATTTGTTTTTTTGCTCTTCAGTTCCAAACCGTTGTACAGACATGGCCATAATCAGATGGGAATTAAACACACCCGTTAAAGACATCCATACGCAGGCAACGCGTTCTACAATTTTTGCATAAGTCGAGACGGGGAGGCCAAGACCACCGTACTGTGGGTCAATAACAGCACCAAATAAGCCCATTTCTTTCATTCCTTCTACAATATCATCGGGGTATTCATCGCTTGCTTCTAATGAACGTACAGATGGTTTTATTTTTATTAAAAACTTATCAACTGCATCTAAGATTAACTGTTCATTTTCATTGTTCATACTCAATCCTGTGATCTATCTAACACTTGTTATAGTATGGTCTTTATGGCGTTATAAAGCGAATAATTAACCATTGAAAATAATAGGCTGAAATGATCAGAGAAGCTGCTGTACTAATCCTGTTAAGGGATACAAAAAAAGGCCCAGAAGTTTGTATGTTACGCCGGGTCGAAACAACAGGTTTTGCAGCAGGGGCTTATGTTTTTCCCGGCGGTGTCGTTGATGAGCAAGATAAACAGCTTAGGTTAAATAATAACCTTTGTTTTTATACAAATGACACTGATTTATCGATACACGCTTATAAAATAGCGGCTATTCGTGAAACCTTAGAGGAGGCGGGCATCCTTGCCGCTACGAGAAATGATGATATTCAGGTTAACGCAGCATTACGTCAAAAACTGCATAAAGGTTATGTGAGTTTTGAGAGCCTGTTAAGGGAGCACCGTGCATCGCTAGATTTAGACAGGGTTATTTTTTATGACCATTGGATAGCTCCCGATGGTACACCCAAGCGTTTTGATACACGTTTTTTTATAGCCAAAGGCTCAATGGGTCACCAAGTTAGTCATGACAATATAGAAACTGACTCGTCTTGCTGGGCCTTGCCTGAAGAGATTTTATCGCTTTATGAGCAAGGCGAGGTTAAGTTAATGCCAGTAACACATGTTCAACTGAAGCGCTTATCGACCTTCAAAAAAGTAAGTGATGTTTTAGCGTTTGCTAAAAAACAGAATAATGTTCCAATCATTGAGCCGCTTCTAAACGTTGACGAAGCAGGCAAGCCAGTCTCCGTCACTATTCATTTGCCAGAAGGGGTTGTTGAATACTCTCTTTATAAGGCCAAAGCTTGAGGTTTAATTTGTAATAAAAGTTACTATGTGTAACTTGGGAGATAACTATAGAAGGGGAAGTAGAATGTACAATTTAAGCAAAAAAACCAATTTCTGCGCTAAATTAACATACAGCTGATACCTTATTAATCAGTTCTAAATTGGCTTTACCTGTTTTAGCTTTGAATATGGGGCAATGCGTAATTATTTACTGGTAACAGAGCTAGTGGGTATTGTTTTAACTTTTTTGTCAGTTATATTTCTTAAAATGACATCTCTGGAACATAAGCCGGCACGACTAATCTACCGGCAGTTTTTTGCTTAATTTCTTCAACACTAATACCAGGCGCTCGTTCAATTAAGTGAAAAGCGCCTTCTTTAATGTCCATGACTGCTAAATCGGTAACGACGCGCTTAACACAAGTAGCGCCTGTTAAGGGTAATGTACAGTTGTCTAATAATTTGGAATTATCGCGTTTGTCTGCATGGCTCATGGTAACGATAATATTCTCGGCGCCAGCGACTAAATCCATCGCGCCGCCCATTCCTTTAACGAGTTTGCCTGGAATCATATAAGAGGCAATATTACCTTGTTGATCAACTTCAAAAGCCCCCAGTACGGTTAAATCCACATGGCCGCCTCGAATCATTGCAAAACTTTCCGCCGATGAGAAGAGTGAGGCGCCTAAAGCCGCTGTCACGGTTTCTTTACCGGCGTTGATCATATCTGCATCCACTTGCTCTTCGGTCGGGTAGGGGCCAATGCCCAGTAAGCCGTTTTCTGATTGCAGCATCACTTCAATACCACTAGGTACATAGTTAGCGACTAGGGTTGGAATACCAATACCAAGATTAACGTAATAGCCATCTTCTAACTCTTGAGCCACTCGCATGGCAATTTGGTCACGATTTAATGACATTTGAGGCTCCTTAATTTTTAGCTAGAGTGATTTTTTCAATACGTTTTTCGAAACTCCCTTGGATGATACGGTCAACGTAAATACCGGGAGTATGAATATGGTTTGGGTCAAGCTCACCCACCTTAACAATTTCTTCAACTTCAACAACGGATATTTTGCCTGCGGTAGCCGCCATTGGGTTGAAATTCATGGCGGTATTACGGTAAATGAGGTTCCCCGTTTTGTCTGCTTTCCATGCTTTTACAATCGCAAAATCACCGCTAATACTTTCTTCTAAAATATAGTCTCGGCCATTAAACTGCTTAAGCTCTTTGCCTTCAGCAACAAGGGTTCCAACACCGGTCGCCGTATAAAAAGCAGGTATGCCAGCACCACCGGCACGCATTTTTTCAGCTAAGGTGCCTTGTGGGGTGAGTTCAACCTCGAGTTCACCAGATAGATATTGGCGTTCAAATTCTGCATTTTCACCTACATACGAGGAAACCATTTTTTTAATCTGCTTGTCTTCTAATAACATGCCTAGGCCAAAGTGATCGGTACCGCAGTTATTAGAGACGATAGTTAAACCCTTAACGCCGCTATGTTTAATTTCGCTGATCAAGCCCTCAGGAATGCCACAAAGCCCAAAACCGCCGGCAATAATGGTCATATTATCTGCTAGTCCAGCCATTGCTTCTTGGTAGCTTGATACCACTTTGTTAAAACCACTCATGGCTTTACTCCTGTTTAATTTTTTTATGTATAAGGCTTATTTGTAAATTGCGCCAACTTTACTATGATTAGGGCCAGCAATTTGTTCGCTAATGTAGTGCCCAGCAGCGACTAATTTTTTTAAATCAATACCAGTTTCAATGCCCATGCCATGTAACATGTAAACAACATCTTCAGTTGAAACATTACCCGATGCGCCCGCGGCATAAGGGCAGCCACCTAGGCCAGCGACTGAGGCATCAATATTTGCCACTCCATACTCTAAACAGGCCAAAATGTTAGCTAATGCTTGCCCGCGCGTATCGTGGAAGTGCAGCGCTAGTTTTTCTGCAGGTACTTCTTTAATCACAGCTGCGATCATTTCACGTGCTTTGATGGGTGTTCCAATGCCTATGGTGTCGCCTAACGATACTTCATAACAACCCATATCTATCAGTGCTTTGGATACTCGAACAACCTCAGCAACAGCTATATCGCCTTCATAGGGGCAGCCTAAAACGCAGGAGGTATAACCGCGAACGCGAACTCCCAAAGTAGCCGCTTTGAGCATGATGGGTTCGAAGCGTTCAAGCGATTGGGCAATACTACAATTGGTGTTTTTTTGGCTAAAGGTTTCTGAGGCGGCAGCAAAAATAGCGACCTCTTTAGCACCACTGTCTATTGCACGTTCAAAACCACGAAGGTTAGGAGTTAATACGATATACGAAGTACCTTCTTTAGGCGGTAATTGTTGTAGAACAGCTTCTGCATCTGCCATTTGTGGCACCCATTTAGGGCTAACAAAGCTGGCTACTTCTATATGCTGAATGCCGGCATCACAGAGTTTGTTTATTAAGGTAGTTTTAACCTCAGTGGGGACAGAGTTTTTAATATTTTGCAGGCCATCACGTGGTGAGACGTCTACAATTCTTACCTGGCTTGGATAATTGCGAAGCATGCTTTACGCCTGTTCCTTAAAAGTAATTAAGGTGGCATCTGCTTCTACAAAATCGTCCTCGCTATAAAATACTTGATCAATCTCACCATCAAAGGGTGCGTTTAAGGTATGTTCCATTTTCATCGCTTCGATAATGGCTAAGGGTTGGCCTTCAGAAACGGTATCAGCATTGTTCACCAGTATTTTCAGTAATTTACCGGGCATTGGCGCAATAATGTTTGAATCAGCGCTCATTGTTGACAGGTCGGGTTCGAAAGGGTTAATTTCAGTTAAGGCGTACCAACGGTTTTTGCAAGAAATAAGCAGGCTTGTCTCGTGCCTTAAGACTATAAAACGCTCCCAGCTGCCATTAATTTGTAATCGGATGGCATCGTTAGCCAAGGGCTCAGCGAGAACATCTAGGTCATCGTCTAGATGGAAAATAAAGTGCTCGTCATTCTCGGTCACTTTGACTTCTATCTCATTGGTTTCCTCATAGCTAAAAAATAAGCTACGCTGGCTTTGCCCATTGGGTCGCCAACCAGTGGTATCAAACCAAGGCGAATTACCATCAACTGATGTGGCTGCCATTTCCTTAACTAATTGCTTACCCTCCAGAAGACGCTTTACAGTTGCAGCAAGTAAGACATTGTCTGGTAGTTCCACTTCGCTATCTGCAAGAAGCTTGTCTAACTTTTTATCAATGTATTGAGTATCAATCTTGTTTTCAATAAAGTCTGGGTGTGTTGCTAATGTTTCTAAGAAGGCAATATTGTTTTCAACGCCAATAATGCCGGTTTCGCCTAAGGCATTTAATAAACGTTCGCGTGCTGCTTCGCGGTCTTCACCCCAAACCACTAATTTTGCGATCATTGGGTCATAAAACACACTGATGGTGTCGCCTTGTTCTACCCCGGTTTCAATGCGCAGATTTTTATCGCTTGTGGGGAAACGTAAATGCTGAAGTTTGCCGGTGGATGGCAGAAATTGATTGTTAGGGTTTTCAGCATAGAGGCGTGCCTCAAACGAATGGCCTGTACGCGGGATTTGTTCTTGTTTTAAGCGAAGGGCTTGACCAGCGGCAACACGAATTTGCCATTCAACCAAGTCTTGCCCGCTGACCATTTCGGTCACAGGGTGTTCTACTTGAAGGCGTGTGTTCATTTCCATAAAGTAAAAAGAACGGTCTTCACCGACAATGAACTCGATAGTTCCAGCGCCCGAATAACGAATAGCACGTGCCGCATTAACAGCAGCAATACCCATGGCTTGACGTGTTTTTTCGTCTAAGAAGGGCGAGGGCGTTTCTTCAATAATTTTTTGATGACGACGTTGTAATGAACATTCGCGTTCGTGTAAATGTACGTAGTTTTCATGACAGTCACCAAATATTTGGAACTCTATATGACGAGGCTTGCAGATATAGCGTTCGAGTAAGACACGGTCATCAGCAAAGGCATTCATCGCTTCACGTTTTACTGAGTCTAGCAATTTAGCAAACTCAGCGGCTTTGTTAACAACACGCATGCCTTTACCACCACCGCCAGACACCGCTTTTATTAACAAGGGGAAGCCTACTTTTTCAGCTTGTTTTTGCAAGTGTTCAGGTGCTTGATTTTCACCATGATAACCAGGCACAACCGGCACATTGGCAGCTTCCATAAGCGCTTTTGCTGCATCTTTAGCGCCCATTTTTTCAATACAGTCAGCCGAGGGGCCAATAAAGGTAATTTTCGCCTCTGAGCAGGCCTGTGCAAAGTGGCTGTTTTCAGATAAAAAACCATAGCCAGGATGAATCGCATCAATGTTTTTCTTTTTAGCGAGTGCCAGTAAGTCATCAGCTTTTAGGTAAGATTCATCTGGCCTTGAAGCACCAATATAATAAGCCTCATCAGCTAGTGAGACATGGCATGCATGACGGTCGGCGTCTGAATAAACAGCCACACTGGTGATGCCCATTTTTTTAAGTGTGGAGATCACCCGACAAGCGATTTCACCACGGTTTGCTATGAGTATTTTTTTAAACATTCGATCAACTCTCTACATTCTAAAAACGCCGAAATTGGCTTTTTCTATTGGCGTTTTAGCGGCTACAGCGAGTGATAGGCCGAGAATTCGGCGAGTATCTCGTGGGTCGATTAAGCCATCGTCCCAAAGTCTAGCGGTAGCAAAATAGGGGTTACCTTGCTCTTCAAATTGAGCCAAGATAGGTGCTTTGAAGTTTTCTTCCTCTTCATCAGCCCAGCTCTCGCCAGCGGCTTCAAGTGCATCACGTTTAACCGTTGCTAGTACGGCGGCTGCTTGCTCGCCACCCATGGTTGAAATACGAGAATTTGGCCAACTCCAAAGCATACGTGCGCCAAACGCACGGCCACACATGCCGTAGTTACCGGCGCCATAGGAGCCACCAATTAACACGGTGAACTTTGGCACACTAGCGCAAGACACAGCGGTGACCATTTTGGCACCATTTTTTGCGATACCTTCTTCTTCGTATTTTTTACCGACCATAAAGCCAGTAATATTTTGTAAAAATAGAAGTGGAATGCCACGTTGATTGCACAACTCAATAAAATGCGTGCCTTTCAGTGCTGAGGGTGAAAATAAAATACCATTATTGGCGATAATGCCAACTGGGTAGCCGTGGATATGGGCAAAACCACACACTAGCGTTGGGCCATACAGCGGTTTAAATTCTTGGAATTCAGAACCATCTACTAAGCGGGCAATAATTTCGCGTATGTCGTACGGTTGTTTTGGGTCTTTAGGAATAATGCCTAAAATATCGTCGCTTGGATATAAGGGCTCGCGAGACTGACGAACTTTTACTTGAAGCTCTTTGGTTTCGTTGAGGTGTTCAATAACGTTACGTGCAATAGAAAGGGCATGTGAGTCATCTTCAGCAATATGGTCGGTAACGCCCGATTGCTTACAGTGTAGCTCTGCGCCGCCTAGCTCTTCAGAAGACACTTGTTCACCGGTAGCGGCTTTCACTAAAGGTGGCCCACCTAAAAAGATAGTGCCTTGTTCGCGAACAATAATAGACTCGTCACACAGTGATGGGATATAAGCACCGCCAGCGGTACAGGAGCCCATTACCACGGCAATTTGCGGAATGCCATCGGCTGACATTCGTGTTTGGTTATAAAAGAAACGGCCAAAATGTTCTTTGCCGGGGAATACTTCGTGCTGTAGAGGTAAAAAGGCACCGCCAGAGTCAACCAAGTAAATACAGGGTAGGCGGTTTTCAGCGGCAATTTCTTGTGCTCGTAGGTGCTTGGTGACGGTGAGTGGGTAATAAGTGCCACCTTTAACCGTGGCGTCATTCGCAATAATCATCACTTCGCCACCGTGGACACGGCCAATGCCGGTAATGATGCCTGCTGCCGGTGCAGCATTATCATACATGCCATAAGCGGCTAACTGTGATAACTCTAAAAAAGCACTGCCTGGGTCCAGTAAGGCTTTAATCCGGTCCCTTGGCAGTAGTTTATTGCGAGCTAAATGCTTTTTACGTGCACGCTCGCCGCCACCTTTGGCAGCGGTGGTGATGCGTTCGTTAAGCTCATCAACAAGCGATTCCATTTGAATCGTGTTTGCTTTGAAATCAGCAGATGCTGGTTCAATTTTTGATTTAATGACCGGCATTGTTTACCTTAATAATTGTTAAGTGCTCAGGGTTAAATTATTTCAATTGCCATTGCAGTGGCTTCACCGCCGCCAATACATAACGTGGCGACCCCTTTAGTCAGTTGCCTAGCTTTTAATGCGTGAATTAATGTGACTAGAACGCGCGCGCCTGATGCACCAATCGGGTGACCTAAGGCGCATGCACCACCATTAACATTCACTTTTTCAGGGTCTAAATTAAGCGTTTCAATGGCTGCCATGGTGACTACAGCAAAGGCTTCATTTATTTCAAATAAATCAACATCGTTAATAGCCCAGCCCGATTTTTCTAATACTTTTTGAATAGCAACAATAGGCGCGGTGCTGAACCAATCAGGATCTTGTGCATGTACTGCTTGCGCGGTGATGGTTGCAAGCGCTTGCAGGCCTTGTTTGCGCGCTTCATCTACATCCATTAATACCAAGGCAGCCGCACCATCAGAAATAGACGAGGCATTGGCGGCGGTAACCGTTCCATCTTTTTTAAAAGCAGGACGTAGTGTTTTGATTTTGTTAAGGTCGGCCTTGGCCGATTGTTCATCAGTTGCATAGCGCGTTTCAGCTTTGCGATTTTTAACGACAACCGGTGTTATTTCAGACTCAAAAGCCGTTGATTGAGTCGCTGCATTAGCTCGCTGCAATGAGGTAATGGCAAAATCATCTTGTTGTTCACGCGTGAAGCCGTATTTTTCTGCGCACAGTTCAGCAAATGAACCCATTAATTTGCCATGTTTAACATCTTGCAGGCCATCGTGAAACATATGATCAATCATTTCGCTGTGGCCCATTTTAAGGCCCCCACGTAGTTTGGTTGAAAGGTAGGGAGCATTAGTCATCGATTCCATGCCACCTGCGACCACGCAGTTAGCATCGCCCGCTAATATTTGGTTATAGCCGTACATCACCGCTTGCATGCCAGATCCACACATTTTGTTAACAGTATTACAAGGGACCGATAGCGGTAGACCTGCTTTTAATGAGGCTTGCCGTGCGGGTGCTTGGCCTTGTCCGGCAGGTAATACGCAGCCCATATGCACGCTGTCTACTTGAGTGGGTTCAATATGGCTGTCTTCGATAGCGGCGCTTATGGCGTAACTGCCAAGGTCTGATGCGCTAAGCGAGGAAAATTGACCTTGAAAACTACCTAAAGCCGTTCGTTTGGCGGCAACAATAACAACGCTTTTTTTATTCATATCTATTTTGTATCTTCAAATAATTCACGGCCAATTAACATCCGACGAATTTCGTTGGTACCGGCGCCAATATCATAAAGTTTGGCATCTCGTAGTAAACGGCCAGTAGGGAACTCATTAATATAGCCATTACCGCCTAACGTTTGGATGCCTTCTAAGGCAACTTTTACAGCATTTTCTGAAGCAAATAGTAAAAGCCCAGCAGCATCTTTACGTGAATCATTGCCTTTGTCATATTGTTCAGCCACACGATAAGCAAAAGCTCGCGTCGATTGAAGAGCAACGTACATATCAGCCATTTTTCCTTGCATTAGCTCAAACAGGCCAATAGCTTTACCAAATTGTTTCCGTTCATGAATATACGGTAAGCAAATATCCATGGTGGCTTGCATAATGCCGATAGGGCCACCGGATAACACCATGCGCTCGGTATTAAGGCCGCTCATTAGAACTTTAACCCCTTCGTTAACGTTGCCGAGTACATTTTCTTCAGGAATTTCACAGTTTTCAAAAACCAATTCACAGGTATTAGAGCCACGCATACCGAGTTTATCTAGTTTTTGTGCGGTTGAAAAACCAGGCATGCTCTTTTCTACAATAAAAGCAGTCATGCAACGTGAACCAGCTTCTGGCCCAGCAGTGCGCATATAAACAATCAATACGTCAGCATCAGGGCCATTGGTAATCCACATTTTGTTACCGTTGGCGACCCATTTATCACCCTTTTTTTCGGCTTTACAACTCATCGAACCAACAACATCTGAACCAGCCCCGGGCTCAGACATAGCTAATGCGCCAATATATTCACCCGTACATAGTTTAGGTAAATATTTATGCCGCTGTTCCTCACTACCATTTAGGTAAAGGTTGTTTAAGCAAAGGTTAGAATTAGCGCCGTAAGATAAACCGATAGAGGCAGAGGCTCTTGATATCTCTTCCATGACGACAAGGTGTGATAGGTAATTTAGCCCAGTTCCACCGTATTCTTCAGGAATAGTCATGCCTAATAAACCGATGTCTCCAAAGGCACGCCAAAGTTGATTTGGAAATTCATTGTCTTTATCAACAGATTCAGCGAGTGGGGCGATTTCACCGTTTGCAAACTTACGTACAGCCTCACGTAACGCATCCACTTCATCATTAATTTGAACATTAAAAGTCATTGGATTTCCTTGTGTTTATTTGAGTTATTGTATATTGCGTTTGCCGGATCATATCACTATACTCATTCTAACGCTAATTAGAATCTAATCTGCATTAGATTTAAACTATGGCTTCATCAAAGGGTTAGGTTCAGTGACAAATACAATAAAAAAAAGCTCCGTTACCCGTCAGTTAATTTTAGATGCAGCGGCTAAAAAATTAAGTCAGCATGGCTATCATGGAACTTATTTAAAAGATATTGCAGAATCAATAAACATGCAGGCAGGGAGTTTGTATTATCACTTCAACTCAAAAGAAGCTTTAGTGCAGGAAGTACTTAATAAAAGTGTCCATCTGATCCGAGATATTGTTGAATACGAAGTAGAACAGTTGGCTAAGGCGCCTTCTTTTCCTGACTTGTTACGGGCTGCTATTCGGGGGCATTTAATCGCTATCTTGCGGCACTCGGACTATACCTTAGCCAGTATTAGGAATTATGGGCAAGTGCCAGAAACCGTTCATAATGCGGCACAACCTGACCGTGATGCTTATGAGAATTTTTGGCGTGATTTATTCGAGCAAGCTGAAAAAGATGGTGTTATACGTACAGGGGTAGATAAGCATTTATTGCGTCTTGCCATTTTCGGGAGTATGAATTGGGCAAGTATTTGGTATGTTGATAGTGGCGCAAGCGTGGAAGCAATTGCACAATCACAAGCTGATTTGTTTCTTAATGGTTGTTATGTAGATGGAGAGCACGGTGCAGTATAAAAACATAATTATGGATATTGATGATAGAGGGGTGGCTTATGTGACCTTCAATCGACCAATCGTACACAATGCTATGAGTGCTGATTTTATCCAAGAGATGCAACATATTTGTGCCACTGTGGAATTGGATGCTGCTGTTCGTGTGGTTGTTTTAACGGGAGCAGGTAAAACATTTTGTGCCGGCGGTGATTTAAAGTGGATGGAAAGCAATATCAGTAAAACAAGAGCGCAACGTGTAGAAGAAACTAGCAAACTTGCAAAAATGTTAGCGGCTTTAAACAACTTAAGTAAACCTATAATAGGCCGTATTCAGGGGCCAGCTTATGGCGGTGGTGTTGGTATGGTGTCGGTGTGCGATATTAATATCGGCGTTGAGACAGCAAAATTTGCCTTAACAGAAGTGAAATTGGGGCTGACCCCCGCGACTATTTCACCGTATGTCGTTAAACGAATTGGTGCAGCAAATGCACGCAGAAACTTTTTAAACGCAAGAGTGTTTGGTGCGACGGAAGCAAAAACAATCGGCCTTTTAACAGATGTTGTAACAGTTGGTGAACTAGATCAAGCGATAGAAACAGAAGTAAAAATGATTTTAAAGTGCGCGCCTGGAGCGATTGCCTCGACTAAAAAACTCATTGACTATGTAGATACCCATACAGCAGAAGAAAATGCAATTTACACGGCCGATAATTTGGCGGATGCCTGGGAAACAGAAGAAGGTAAAGAAGGCATAGAAGCCTTTTTAAATAAACGCAAAGCAAGCTGGGCTTAAGTTTTTAGTCTTAGGGGGGGTATTGAATGAATTCAATTTATTTTTCTGAAGAGCACACGATTTTACGCAATCAGATTCGACGATTTGTTGAACAAAAGGTAGTGCCTGTTGCTGATGAATGGGAAGAAAAAGGCTATATCCCGAGAGAAATTTTACAGCAAATGGGTGATTTAGGCTTTCTGGGTATTCGTTATTCAACTGACTATGGTGGTAGTGAAATGGATGCTTTGGGGTCTGTTATTTTGGCTGAAGAACTTGGCCGCTCAACCTTTGGCGGTTTAGCAGTGACGGTGCTAGTACATACAGATATGGCGTCCCCTCATTTAGATAATTTTGGTAATAAACAGCAATTAAATAAATACATGAGCGAGATTATCTCTGGGCAAAAAATTACCGGTGTTGCGGTAACAGAACCGGATGTCGGCTCTGATGTTGCTGCGATGAAAACCCGTGCAGTAAAAGACGGTAATGACTATGTGATAAACGGTTCAAAAATGTTTATTACCAATGGTGTGCAAGGTGATTTGTTTTTTGTTGCGGCTAAAACAGACTTGGATGCTAAACCGTCGCGCGGTATTACTATATTTGCGGTTGAAAAAGGCACCCCAGGGTTTAGTGTTGGTAAAAACCTTAAAAAAATGGGTTGGTTATCGTCAGACACAGCTGAGTTAATTTTTGATAATTGTCGCGTGCCAGCAGACAATATAATTGGCGAGCTTAATAAAGGCTTTTATTCCATTATGCGTAATTTTCAAAATGAGCGTTTGGTATTGGGCGCTCAATCAATGGGCGAAGCATCTAAGGCGATTGAGTTAACGATGGATTACGTGACAACACGCAAAGCCTTTAGCGGTGTTTTGTTTGATAAGCAGGCTATACGCCAACGTTTAGCGTCGTTGGCAACACGTGTTGAGGCGGGCAAGCAGCTTGTTTATCATTCTGCTTGGTTAGATGCACAAGGGCTTGATTGCATAAAAGAAGTCTCTATGGTGAAAGCCTACTGCGGTGAACTGGTGAATGAAGTCATGTATGACTGTCTTCAATTTCATGGTGGCTTTGGCTATGTTCGTGAAAGTGCAATAGAAAGAATGTATCGTGATGCTCGTATTCAAGCCATTGCCGGCGGTGCTACTGAGGTAATGCTCGAAGAAGTTTCAAAAAGAATGATTAATTAAATAAAAGGAATAAAAATGTCAGAAGGGTTTAGTGTTGAAGAAATGAAGGTGGGGCAGTCTGCCTCTATGAGCAAAACAGTGACGGAAGCAGATATTATTTTATTTGCCGGTATTACGGGTGATTTTAACCCCGCTCATATTGATGAAGAATATGCCAAACAAAGCATGTTTAAAGGACGAATTGCTCATGGCATGCTGTCAGCAGGTTTTATTAGTGCAACATTAGCGATGAAGTTGCCTGGGCCGGGCAGTATTTATTTAGGCCAAAATATGAAGTTTAAAGCACCGGTTAAAATTGGCGATACGGTTAAAACGACGGTCACCATTACTGATATTAATATCGATAAGAAAATTGTTAAATTAGATACGGTATGTATGGTTGGAGAGACAAAAGTAGTTATTGGTGATTGTGCAATGATGAAACCATAGTTTTTTGAGTACGAAGCGTACTCGGTAAAACATTATAAAAATAATATAGAGATCGTTAGGCTTGGGGGGGATACATGCCAGTACAACAAATGCTTCAGGAAAAAATGGTGAGCGTTAGCGAGGCGGTAGCGTTAGTTAACAGTGGCGACACCATTGATTATGGGTTTAGTGTTACGCAATCAGATATATTTGATACTGAGTTAGCCAAACAGAAAGATCGATTAAAAGATGTGATTGTTAGAGGTACATTGTCGGTCGCTGCTAGGCAAATTATTGAACAGGACCCAGATCAACAGCACTTTGAATATCAAAATTGGCATTTTTCTGGCTACGATAGAAAAAAATCTGAACAAGGACTGGTTAGTTATATCCCCTTTAATTTTGGAGAAGGCCCTCATATCTATCGCGAATATTTAAAAACAGATGTGTTGGTATTAAAAACATCACCGATGGACCAGCATGGTTATTTTAATTTTGGTGTTTCCAACACATTTGCACGAGCGTGTTGTGATATAGCGAAAAAAATTATCATAGAAACATCCAGCGCCATTCCTGTTTGTTACGGTAATGAAAACACCGTTCATATCAGCGAGGTAGCGGCTGTTTTTCAAGGTGATAGTGCGCCATTATTTGAGTTACCAAGCGCACCTATTAGCGATATTGACCGGCAAGTCGCTGATTATATTGTGCCACTGATAAAGGATAGAAGTTGCTTGCAAATTGGCATTGGTGGAATGCCAAATGCGGTATGTTCTGCTTTAGCACATTCAACTATCAAGGACCTCGGGATTCATACGGAGATGTTTGTTGATGGGATGGTAGATCTGGTTGAAAAAGGAAAAGTAACAGGGAACTACAAGCAAACTTATCGTGGTCAAATTGTCTATACCTTTGCGTTGGGTTCCAAAAGAACGTATGACTTTATTCATAAAAATGCATTGTGTGTCAGCATTCCTGTGGATGAAACAAACCTGACAAACAAAATTGCACAAAATGACAATGTGATTTCTATTAACAACTGTTTGCAAGTGGATTTAACCGGTCAAGTGGCCTCAGAGAGTAATGGTCATCGGCAAATTTCAGGTACTGGGGGGCAGTTGCAATTTGTCCGAGGGGCAGTGGCTTCTAAAGGCGGGAAGTCGTTTATCTGCCTTTCATCTAGGTTTATGGATAAAGAAGGCCGACCTCGCTCTAGAATTGTGCCCGGGCTAGAAGAGGGGACCGTCGTGACGACACCTAGGTCGGATACGATGTATGTTGTGACCGAATTTGGTATTGTTAATTTGAAAGGTAAAAGCATTAGTGAAAGAGCATTAGCACTGATCAGCATTGCGCATCCCGATGACCGTGAAAGCTTGTTACAGCAAGCCCGTGACAGTGGCATTGTGTCACGTCGTTATTGCTAGCCTGCAGCCATTAAGTGGATAAAAAATTGAGCTATAAAACAGTTAAATTAGAAATAAATAATAAAATTGCAACGGTGACGTTAAGTGACCCTGCCTCACGTAACGCGATTACGGACCCTACGTTATTAGAAGAAGTTAAAACGGTTTTTATGGGTATTCAAGATAACCCAGCTGTATCGGTTTGTATTTTGACCGGTGAAGGTAAAGGGTTTTCCTCGGGTGGTAATGTTAAAGACATGCTCAATCGAGAAAAAATGTTTGCAGGTGATCAGTTGGCGGTGCAAAACAATTATCGCAAAGGCATTCATAGTTTATCTAAATTACTGTACTCCATTGAAATACCGATTATTGCAGCTGTTAATGGTGCGGCGGCCGGGGCAGGTTTTGATATGGCCTTATTATGCGACATTAGAATTGCCTCGGAACGAGCCAGTTTTTGCTCTTCATTTTTAAATTTAGCCGTTATTCCTGGCGATGGTGCCTGCTGGTTGTTACGTAAAACCGTAGGTGCACAAAAGGCAGCAGAATTAATTTTGACGGGCAAAACAGTGGCTGCCCAAGAGGCCTTGGAAATGGGGCTTTTATTAAAGCTAGTTGAACATGACCAACTGATGACAGCCGCAACAGAACTGGCAAGCAGTATTGCAGAAAAATCACGCGAAACACTCGTGGTCACTAAACGATTACTAAGATCAACCGATAGCTTAAGTTATGCCGATCACTTGGATCTTTGTTCAGCAAATCAAGCGATGTTTCACCATACCGCTGAGCACCAAGCAGCGTTAGAAAATTTTTTCAATAAAAAATCTAATAAATAACAATAAATAGTTTCTTTAACTTACTGTTTATATTGATTTAATTTAAATAAATTTTTTTCGTAATTTTTAAATGAGACGGTTAGTTTTTTTTAAAGAGCGCGCGATAAATTGTGGTGTTGAATACATAAAGGAGCAGGTTTATGAGTTTAAAAGCACTATTTGAACCGAGATCAGTGGCGGTTATTGGCGCCTCATCTAACCCTGCGCGAATCGGTGGGCGACCGCTAGACTATTATTTAAAGGCTGGTTTTAAAGGACGTATTTACCCTGTTAACCCGAAAAGAACGGAGATTCAAGGCTTAAAAGCATACCCTAATATCACATCGATTCCCGATCAGGTTGATTTAGCGGTACTAGCTATTTCAGCTAATTTGGTGGCCGAGGCTTTAACAGCGTGTGGCGAGAAGGGCGTTAAGGCAGTGGTGCTTTTTTCCGCTGGCTTTTCTGAACAAGGTGAGGCGGGTGATTTATTACAAGTTCAACTGGACCACATTGTGCAGAGTTATGGTATGCGCATTCTTGGACCTAATTGTTTAGGTTTATACAATGGAGATACCGGAAACTGTCCTACCTTTACCTCTGGTTTGGAAGGGGGCTTTCCAATCAACGGACGCGTTGGCCTGATTACTCAATCGGGCGCATACGGCACACATTTGTTGACGATGGCCAAAACTCGGCGTTTAGGGGTTTCAAAATGGGTATCCACCGGTAATGAATCAGATTTGACGGTGGCCGAGTGTCTGGAATATTTGATCGATTCAGAGACAGTTGATGTCGTTGGTTGTTATATGGAAGGGGTTAAAAAGCCAAAAGTATTGATTCGCGCGCTTGAAAAAGCGCGTGCTAAAGGTAAAGCGATTGTTATTATGAAGGTCGGTGTATCCGAGGTTGGTTCAAAGGCGGTTCAATCGCATACAGCATCGTTAACAGGCTCCGATGCAAGCTTCCAAGCACTAATTGATCAATACGGTGCGCAACGTGCGAAAACAACCGAGAAAATGTTTGATATCCTCTACGCCTTCAGTATTTCGCCACCTGCCAATGGCAATAAATTAGGTATTTTAACGGTATCAGGTGGTGCAGGGGTACTAATGGCAGATGCCGCCGAGGAAGTCGGTCTTCCTGTGCCGCCAATGCCTATAGAGGCACAAAAAAAGCTTATTGCGAGAAATCCGTTATGTGCACCGCGCAACCCAATTGATGTCACCGGTAGTACGCTTAATGACTTTTCCTTAGTGGGTGAAAGTTTAGCGGCCATGTGCGAAGAAGGCCATTATGACTTGTTGGTTGCATTTTTTACCTCATGGGTCGGATCACCAGCACATGGAGATAAGCTTTTTGATGCCCTAGATACGGGTATGAAAACGCATAAAAAACCATTTGCTGTGATTGGCCAGTCAAGCGAAAGTATTAAAGAAAAATATGAATCTGCGGGGATGATGTTCTTTGAAGACCCATCAAGAGCAATTGCGGCCTTATCAGCATTGGCCAAGTTTAATACGGCCTTTCAAACAGTTAATGAAGATCAAAGTGTATTACCCTCTATTCCAACAACCGAGTGGCCGGCAGGAAAAATTAGTGAAGCGCAGGCCAAACGATTGATACAACAAGCGGGTATCCCTGTATTAAAAGAAAAGGTTGCTAGCACTGCAGAAGAGGCAGTTCTATGTGCTAAAGAGCTTGGCTTTCCTGTCGCCATTAAAATTGTTTCAGCCGATATTGCACATAAATCCGAAGCAGGAGGTGTCGCACTTGATCTGCTAAACGAGCAGTCTGTGCGCACAGCTGCACATTCAATGTTTAAAACGGTGGCTGAACGTGAACCGACGGCCAATATCGAAGGACTTCTGGTGAGCCCAATGATTAAAGAGGGCGTTGATTTTATTGTTGGTACGCAACAGGATCCTACAATTGGGCCGATTATCATGGTTGGCCTCGGGGGTATTTATACAGAAGTTTTAAAAGACCTTAGTTTGTCGTTAGCACCGGTTACGCCAAACAAAGCTTTATCAATGTTGACATCATTACGTGGTGCGGGCATTTTTCAAGGAGCCCGTGGCCAAGCTGTGATCAATATACAAGCAGTTGCTGAGGTGGTGAGTCGATTGTCTGTATTGGCGGTGCAAAAAACTGAGACGGTCGCAAGTATTGAGATTAACCCCCTACGTGCGATGGCTGATAAAGTAGTCGCTTTAGATGCGCTCGTCCTTCGTATGGATGAGGCAAGGCATTATTAAATTTATTGAACACTAAAATAATTATTTGGAGAACAAACATGCAAGACAATGACTATACACAACCTGCTTTGTTTATTGATGGTGAGTGGGTAACACAAACCAGTCGCTATGGTGAGGTACTAAACCCAGCGACAGATGAAGTATTAGCTAAATTTCCTATCGCAGATGAAGAGCAAATTGAGCGTGCACTTGCTTCGTCTGAAGCCGCTTTTGAACAATGGCGTAAAACAAGTTATGACGAACGAATTGAAATTATGCACCGTGCCGCAGCGATTCTTCGTGAAAATGCTGAGCACACCGCCCGTTGTATGACGATGGAGCATGGAAAACCGCTTGCAGATTCAAAAGGCGAGGTAGAAAATTGCGCATGTCTATTGGAATGGTGTTCTACGGCAGCTGCGGACCATGATGACCGCACCTTGCCTGAGTTAAATGGTTTTGTAGACAGAACCGTGCGTAAAGAGCCAATAGGTCCTGTGGCGGCGTTTCCTGCATGGAATTTTCCAGCCTCATTAGCAACGCGTAAAATGGCCTCAGCGATAGCTGTCGGTTGTTCGGTTATTGTTAAACCGGCAAAAGAAACCCCGGTTTCATTTATGGCGGTAGTTGATGCACTTGATAAGGCAGGTTTACCGAAAGGTGTGGTTAACATACTTATGGGTGATTCTTCGCTGATTAGCAAAAAACTAATTGAATCACCGGTTATTAAAAAAATATCGTTCACCGGTTCAACACCTGTCGGTCAAAAACTGGCTGCGTTAGCCGGAGATCAGGCAAAACCCTGTGTGATGGAACTGGGTGGTCATGCGCCCGTATTGGTTTTTGATGATGCGAAGTTAGACAAAGCAATTGATTTATCAGTAACGACTAAAAGCCGTAACTCAGGACAAGTGTGCATTTCTCCGACACGGTTTTTTGTGCAAGAGGCTGTATACGATAAATTTTTAACAGGTTTTACAGAAAAATTTGCAGCACTTCGGATTGGTAATGGTTTGGATAACGATACTCAAATGGGGCCTTTGGCAAACCCACGTAGAATTGCTGAAATAGATGATTTGGTTCAAGATGCCGTGAGTAAAGGTGCGCGCTTAATGACGGGTGGTAAACGTCTTGATCGTCCAGGAAATTTTTATGAAGCGACGGTATTGGCCGATGTGCCAGCAACAGCAAGAATAATGCAAGAAGAGCCTTTTGGCCCGATTGCAATTATTAATAAATTTAGCAGCTATGATGAAGCGATTGAAAAAGCCAACAATACTGATTTTGCACTGGCTTCATATGCATTTAGTGGCTCGCAAGAAACCATTGATAAGCTGGGTAACGATTTAGATTCGGGCAAAGTGGGTATTAATGGTTACCCAGTTGTTTTTCTAGACTCACCACTCGGCGGACGGCGTCAATCAGGCTATGGAAGTGAAGGTGGCTATGAGGGATTGGATGCCTATAGAATTGTAAAATTTGTTAGTCAAAGTGCTATTTAGCTGAATGTTGCTAAGCATACCGTTCGACGGCGTTTAAAACCTCTAGTGCTTGCGCGAGTCCCTGTGTTTTTACACAGGGACTCGCGCTTAATAAAAAACCGCTGTCATAAACGTCGATAATCTGTGTAATCATCAATGGATTAGTGGTGTGTTGCGCTATTAACTCATAACGTATATCTGCAAATTTAATTGTTTCGTTTGGCATCGAAGTCTTTCTGCAATAGAAGGTTATCCCTTCGACCCTGCCAAAAATAAGTATTGATCTAACTCACTAATATCTAAAATGTATTGCAGTATTTAACCTAACTGTTGTTAGTTTGATATTTTTCTGTTTATACTGAACAACCCAATAATAAAAATAATTAACTATGTTGTTTAACCATGAACATGCCATGTTACGTGACTCGGTATCAACTTTTGTTGAGCGTCAAATTGCCCCGTTTGTTGATGAATGGGAAGAAGCCGGTATTTTTCCTGCTCATGAGTTATTTAAAAAGATGGGAGACGCAGGACTTCTCGGCATTAATAAGGCAGAAAAATGGGGAGGCTTAGGATTAGATTATTCCTATTCCTTAGTGTTTGCCGAAGAAATAGGGCGAATTAACTGCTCGGGAATTTCAACAGCCATTGGTGTACAAACAGATATGAGCACACCTGCGTTGGCAAATTATGGCAGTGACGAATTAAGACGTAATTTTCTGGTTCCAGCAATCAAAGGGGAATCAGTTGGCTGTATTGGTGTGAGTGAAGAAGGTGCGGGTTCAGATGTGGCCTCAATTAAAACGCAAGCACGCCGTATTGGTAACGAATACGTTATTAATGGCAGTAAGATGTGGATTACCACTTCAACGCAAGCTGATTGGGTCTGTTTGTTATGCAATACCGGTGGCGATAAGGGGCCCCATAAAAATAAATCGCTAATCATTGTGCCACTGGATGCTAAAGGCGTAACGCGTGGTAAACGCCTAAAAAAACTAGGTGCGCATAGCTCGGACACCGCACCATTATTCTTTGATGATGTACGAGTGCCGGTTACTAACCGTATCGGTGAGGAGGGGCGCGGCTTCATATATCAAATGAAACAGTTTCAAGAAGAGCGTTTTTTTGCGATGTCTAAATACCTGAGTCAAGTTCAAGATGCGGTAGATATTACGATTGAATATACAAAGCAGCGTAAAGCATTTGGTAAACCGTTAATTGCTAATCAAGATATTTATTTTAAATTAGCAGAAATGCAAACCGATATTCAGGCTGTTCGCGCGCTTATCTACCATGCTTGTGAAAAGTATATCAACGGCGAAGATGTCGATATGCTCACCTCAATGGCTAAATTTAAAGTTGGCCAATTAGGACAAACCATACCCTCGGCCTGCCTGCAATACTGGGGTGGGCAAGGTTTTATGTGGGATAACTTAATTAGCCGTATTTTTCGTGATACGCGCTTGTGTTCAATCGGTGGGGGAGCAAACGAAGTGATGCTTGAAATTGTTTCAAAGCGGATGGGTATTCACCCATCATCACTAAGCTAAGTAAACGTTATGGCTGTTATACAAAGTAAGGTAAATACCCGAAGCGATGGCTTTAAAAACAATAGGAAAGAGTTATTAAAGCTGATCGATCAGTTAAATAAGCTCGAAAATAAGGTGCATCTAGCCTCACAAAGAAAGCAAGCGGTCTTTGAGCAAAGAGGGCAGTTATTACCGAGAAGGCGTTTAGACATGTTGTTAGACCCAGGTGCCAGTTTTATTGAGCTTAGTACGCTAGCTGGCCTAGGCCAACATGACGATGATGGCGAAGAAAATGTTTATGGTGCGGGCATTATTGTTGGTATCGGTTTTGTAGAAAACACAAGGTGTATGGTGTATGTCAATGATGCGGCGATTAAAGGGGGGACAAACATGCCCCATGCGTATAAAAAATTACGTCGCGCGCAAGAGATTGCCAGTACCTCTAGGTTGCCTTTTATTTGTTTAGTGCAAAGCGGGGGAGGAAATTTATTTCTACAACACCTTGGGTTTAACTTGGCCGGACACCGGTTTATGTCACAAGCACAGGCGTCTGCCGCGGGTATTCCGCAAATTACGGTAGTGCATGGCGCATCTACCGCAGGAGGTGCGTATATACCTGGCATGTCAGACTACGTGGTGATGGTCAAAAATAAAGCCCGAGCTTATCTTGCTGGCCCACCATTATTAAAAGCAGCAACCGGTGAAATAGCTGAGGAAGAAGAGCTTGGTGGCGCTGAGATGCATGCAAGTGAATCGGGGCTTGCCGAGTACCTAGCTGAAGATGATGCGCATGCGCTTGAAATGACCCGAGAAATTGTAAAAAGTTTAAATTGGAATAACCGCCTAACCACAACGGCAAAAAAAACTTATAAAGAACCGCGATACGATATTGATGAATTATGCGGCATTGTGCCGGCTGATTACCATAAACCCTACGACAGCCGTGAAGTGATTGCACGCTTGGTTGATGATTCTGACTTTGTTGAATTTAAGGCGAATTACGATCCGTTTACTATCTGCGGTTTTGCAGAAATCGAAGGTCAACATTGCGGCATTATTGCAAATAATGGCCCTATTACTAATAAGGGAGCCGGTAAGTCGACACAGTTTATTCAACTCTGTTGCCAATCAAATAAACCGTTGATTTTTTTACAAAATACTACGGGTTTTATCGTTGGTATTGAGCATGAACAAAATGGCATGATAAAAAATGGTGCCAAGCTTATTCAAGCGGTGGCGAATGCCACTGTGCCTAAAATAACACTCAATATTGGTGGCGCCTTTGGTGCAGGAAATTATGCTATGTCGGGCCGCTCATTTGAGCCAGACTTTCTATTTGCCTGGCCCACTAATACATTGGCCGTAATGGGGGGCGAGCAAGCCGCAACGGTGATGTCCATTGTTTATGAAAATAAACAAAAAGCGAATAATAAGCCGATTGATGAAGCGTTTTTAGCCAAGCAAACAGAAGATATTTTAGACTACTACTCAAGTGTTTCGTCTGCATTTTATTGCACCTCACAGGTTTGGGATGAAGGCATAATTGACCCACGTAAAAGTCGTCGTTTGCTTGCCGAGCTGATTGATATTGTTGTTCAAGGGCGTGAAACCAAATTAGATGCCAATACCTTTGGCGTGGCGAGGATTTAAAATGATTAATCTACCCAAGGTGGACACGTTATTACTAAAGCATGTGAACGGGCGTCTATACATTACGTTAAATAGGCCTGAACGGCGTAATGCAATGAACGATCAGATGAATGACGAGTTACATCAAATGGCCGATTTTTTAGCTAAGTCGGCAGCAATTCGTCTGGTTGTATTGCAAGGTGCCGGTGGTCATTTTTGCGCCGGTGGCGATATTAAAGAACGTAAAAACCAAACCGATCATGCGGCTCAACACCTAGACCCTGCGCGTGACAGAAATATTAGATCGGGGCAGCTATTTAAAAAATTTTTTGGCTTACCGCAAACCTTAATCGTAGTTGTGGAAGGCTCGGCAATGGGCGGTGGTTTTGGCTTGGCGTGTTTGGCAGACCTTACGTTGGTTCATCGTGATGCAACACTGGGCATGCCAGAAACAACATTAGGAATTGCACCTGCGCAAATTGCTCCCTATGTCGTTCAGCGAATTGGCTTAACACCTGCTAAGCAAATGGCATTAACCGGTGAAAGGATTAATGGCGACAAAGCATATCGCTTAGGCATAGCGCAATACCTTGCCGATTCTAACGAAGCCCTCAGAGACAAATTAGAGTCTGTGATCCAACAAGTAGAACGTTGTGGACCTAAGGCATGTGCCGCAACAAAAGACATTATGCATAAGGTGGCTCATCAAATTGATGATGAGATGATTGAGTTTTCGGCAGATGTTTTTTCCAGACTAAACAAGCAAGATGAAGGTCGCGAAGGACATCGCGCCTTTGTTGAAAAAAGAAAACCGCACTGGATGGCCTGATTAATGAATTATTTTGATACTATCTTGATTGCGAATCGTGGCGAGATAGCCGTTAGGGTCATTAAAACGGCTAAACAGATGGGCTATGAAACGGTTGCTGTTTTTAGCGAGGCAGATCGTGAAGCACTGCATGTTTCTCTTGCTGATAAAGCGATAGGTATTGGCGAGTCAGACGTTGAAAAACCCTACCTAAATATTGACAAAATAATAGCCGCAGCGCTGAAAACTAATGCTCAGGCTATCCATCCGGGGTATGGTTTTTTATCCGAATCAGCTGAATTTGCGCAGCGTTGTGAAGAAGCTAACTTAGTGTTTATTGGGCCGGATTCAAAGGCAATGGCCATTATGGGAAACAAAACGGTTGCCCGACATAAAATGCTTGAGGCAAATGTACCCCTAGTGCCAGGCTATGATGGACCTTCGCAAGACAACCCAACGTTACAAAAAGAAGCTAAGCGCATCGGTTACCCGGTGATGGTTAAAGCAGCTGCCGGTGGTGGTGGGCGTGGTATTCGCATTGTTAAAGACCCACAACGCTTAATAACAGAACTTGAAGCGGCTAGAGCAGAGGCACTTAGCAGTTTTGGCTCTGATGAATTACTGCTTGAAAAATATATTGAAAAGGCCCGACATATTGAAATTCAAGTATTTGCAGATCAACTTGGTAACACGGTTTATTTGGGTGAACGAGACTGCTCGATGCAGCGACGGCATCAAAAAGTTATTGAGGAAGCCCCTGCGCCGAATATCGATGCCACCTTACGAAAAAAAATGGGTAATGCCGCAGTAAAAGCGGCTGAGGCGGTTAATTATGTTGGTGCCGGTACCGTTGAATTCTTATTATGTGAGGATCAATCATTTTACTTTTTGGAAATGAATACGCGCCTACAAGTTGAACACCCAGTAACAGAATTGATAACAGGCTTAGATTTAGTTGAATGGCAGTTATCAGTAGCGGCTGGTGAACCATTAGCGCTACAACAAGATGAGATTGAGCTAAAGGGGCATGCCATTGAGGTGCGTTTATATGCTGAAGATTGTGAGTGCGATTTTATGCCGCAAACAGGGCGTATAAGGCAGTGGAAAATGCCAGTCGCTACGGGTATTAGAGTTGATAATGGAATTGTCAATGAGCAAATTATTAGTCCTTATTATGACTCAATGCTGGCAAAAATTATTGCCTATGGTGCTACGCGCGAACTAGCGATTAGGCGCTTAACACGGGCCTTAAAAGACACGGTTTTATTAGGTTTGCCCAGTAATAAAACTTTCTTACTGGGCTTGCTAGAAGTCCCTGCGTTCATGAATGCTGAGGCAACCACGCGGTATATTGAAGAGCAATACCTACCCGCGCAACAAAAACAGGCGGCTCAGGGCCCGGGTGACTCAATGTGGGCAATAGCCGCCATTTTGTTATCGCGAATGCCCGGCACAACAGGTTGGCGAAGTACTGGCACCCTCAGCTGGCCGGTCAGGTTGAAATACCAGCAACAACAACGTGACGTTACGGTTTTCCAAGACGGTTCTGCATACCGTGTTGAATACAGCGATGATGAAATACAAAATATCCTTATTTTAGCGGAGTCTGATGGCGAGCTATTGCTTCAGATTAATGGTATTTGCTGCAAGCTTAATGTTGCGCTAGATGAGCGACACACTGTTTATATTGATAATCGTTCACAGGTCGCGATGTTTGAAAAATTATCATTTTCAGAAAAACAAAACCAAGACACTCTCGGTGCAAACCTTATCGCACCGATGAGTGGAAAAATTGCCGAGGTTAAGGTGATAAAAGGTGACACGGTTAACAAGGGTGATGTGCTGGTAGTGCTTGAGTCAATGAAAATGTACCAAGAGCTTATGGCCCAACAAGACGGCCTGGTAACGGGCGTTTATATAAAGCCTAATCAGCAAGTAGAAGTGAATATGCCGTTGATAGATCTCGTCACCAGTGAGCAGGCTAACGATGAATAAAATCAAAATTGGCGGTGCTTCTGGCTATTGGGGGGATAGCGCCTATGCAACAGAACAATTACTGACAAAAGGTAATGTTGATTATTTGGTTTATGATTATTTGGCCGAGGTCACCATGTCACTGTTGGCGAATGCAAAGTCAAAATCTGAACAGCTTGGCTATGCAACTGATTTTGTGCAGCAAATACTGAAACCTAATTTACAACAGATCGCCGAAGGTGGGGTAAAAGTCGTTGCCAATGCAGGGGGTGTCAATTTACCTGCGTGTAAAGAGGCGATCCAAGCCATTTTAGATGAGCAAGGCTTAGCACTGAAAATTGGCACCGTTGATGGTGATAATTTAATGCCAAAAGAAGCTGCATTACGCGCATCTGGCATAACTGAAATGGAAACTGGTGAACCGTTTCCTAACAAACTAGCCAGCATTAATGCCTATTTAGGCGCTTTCCCCATAGCGGCGGCACTCAATGCGGGTGCAGATATTGTCATTACCGGTCGCGTTGTTGATTCAGCCACCACATTAGGGGTCTTGATTCATGAATATAACTGGTCGGTTGATGACTTAGATAAACTGTCGATGGGGGCATTAGCAGGGCATTTAATCGAATGTGGCTGTCAGGTAACAGGAGGTAACTTTACCGACTGGCATGACAGCTGTGATGGCTGGGCTGACATGGGCTACCCCATTATTGAATGTGATGAAAGTGGTGATTTTGTTGTTACAAAAGCTACTGGAACGGGGGGCTTGGTTTCTAAGCTGACTGTTGCAGAACAATTGGTGTATGAAATAGGCGATCCGCAAACCTATTTCTTACCCGATGTTGTTTGTGATTTTTCGCAGGTTAAATTAACCGAACAAAGCACTGATCGGGTATTAGTTACGGGCGCTATTGGCTATCCGCCAAGCGCTCAATATAAAGTCTCGGCGACTTATTTAGATGGTTATCGCGCCGTTTATACGCAGCTATTAACGGGCTTTGATGTATTAAAAAAAGCCGAGCTAACGGCCAATGCAATTTTAGAGCGTTGCGAAAAACTGTTGGCTAACGCCGGTTACGCAAACTTTAAACAACATTCAATTAACTACTTAGGCGCTAATGCGTTATGGAATAAAGAACACTTTTCTATACCGCAAGAGATACAAGAAATAGTGTTAAGAATAGTGGTTCATCATGATAAGCGTGATGCGGTTGCTTTATTTTCAAGAGAAGTAATGGGCGTTATCTTAAATATGACGACGGGGCGTTGTGCAGCTGGTCAGGCAGGCCGGCCTAAGGTGTCGCCAGTGATTAGTTTATATTCATTTCTAATCGATAAAAACTTGGTAAACGCCGTGGTTGAGGTAGAGGGTAAGCCGTTAACCTACCCACAAGCGTCTGGTAATACGTTTAATGACAATATGGTTCATCGTAAGCCTGACCCAATAGTAAGGCAAAGTGATAAAAATGCCATACAAGTACCTTTGGTTAAACTGGCGGTCGCGCGAAGTGGTGATAAAGGGCGGTTTGCCAATATAGGGGTGATTGCACGTCGGCCTGAATATATGCCGTATATTGCTCAAGCCTTAACCGAGCAGACAGTATCTGATTGGTTTTCTCATGTAGTAAAAGGCCGTGTAGAACGTTTTTATTTGCCGGGTATCGATGCGTTTAATTTCCTCTTACAAGATGCGCTAGGGGGAGGAGGGGTCAGTTCCATGAATATAGATACACAGGGTAAAACTTACGCACAGCAAATTTTAAAAATGCCAGTTAAGGTCCCAGCTGGCTTGTTAAAAAATGAAAGGCGTTAAAGTGTCTAGAGTTCTTCTATGCTAGTCAATAGGGTATTCAAGCGCAGCATAAAAAAGGGTGTGTTTAATACACCCCCTTTTTAACTAAACGTTTTAAATAAACGTAGCGGAGCGCCCGTTAAGAACGTTCAATAACCATTGCTATCCCTTGCCCAACACCAATACACATTGTAATAAGAGCATAACGACCTTGTGTGCGTTGTAGTTGATGGCTGGCAGTTATCGCAAGCCTTGCACCAGACGCACCTAGTGGATGACCAACAGAAATAGCGCCACCGTTGGGATTAATACGGGGGTCATCTTCGGCAATACCCAGTTGTTTTAAACCACCAAGCACTTGCGCAGAAAACGCTTCATTCACTTCGATAATATCCATTTGTTGAAGTGTTAAACCCAGTCGTTTTAATAATTTTTGGCAGGCAGGCACGGGGCCTAATCCCATCATCGATGGTTCAACACCCGCTGATGCGCCGCCTAGAATACGGGCCATAGGTTTAAGCTCATGTTGTTCACCATAAGCACGTGAGCCAATAACTAAAGCCGCTGCGCCATCATTAATACCAGATGCATTGGCGGCAGTAACAACGCCATCTTCATAAAGCGTGCGCATGCTGGCCATTTTATCTAAGCTTGTATCGGCCCGTGGGTGCTCATCTTTATCGACAATAATGTCAGGTTTGCCACGTTTTTGTGGAATGTTAACGGGAATTATTTCTTTATCAAAATAGCCTTTCGCTGTTGCGTCAGCCCATTTTTGTTGTGATTGATAAGCAAAAACATCACATTGCTCACGCGTAATACCCAGAGCTTTAGCGACGTTATCAGCAGTTTCTGGCATGGCTTCGTGACCATATAGTTTTCCAATTATTGGGTTTGGAAAACGCACACCAATGGCGCTGTCGTAAACCGTAATGTCTTTACTAAATGCGGTGTTGCTTTTGTTAAAGGTTAAAGGGGCGCGTGTCATGCTTTCAACACCACCTGCAATAAATAAACTACCCTCATCACAGGAGATAGCACGAGCGGCGTCAATAATTGCGGCTAAGCTACTGCCACAAAGCCTATTAACGGTTTGCCCGCTTACCTCGACAGGTAAGCCTGCGGCTAATGTCGCATAACGTGCTACGTTTCGGCTATCTTCACCGGATTGACAAGCGCAGCCCAAAATAACATCGTCAATTAATAATGGGTCAATATTGTTTCGTGTAACCAGCGCCTTAATAACGCTAGCGGCTAAATCGTCCGGTCGGACGTGTGCCAGTGAGCTGCAATATTTTCCAAAAGCAGTTCTTGCTCCATCGTAAATGTAGGCATCTAACATGGATGTCTCCTTAAGTTAAGTTGTGGTTGAATGTTGATTAAGTGCTTAATGTGTAGGCGAGTTTAATGCCATCGCTAATGGCTTGTGCTGCATCAAGTTCTCGTACTTCTTTAGCGCCGCCTATTTTGTATACATTGGGAGCTAAATCGCCAAGTTGTTGGGCAAGTTCATCGCGTGATTCTTGGCCTGCGCAAATAACAATGCTGTCAGCGTGTAATAACTGAGTGGTTCCTTCTTTTTCTATGTGTAAGCCTGTTTCATCAATTTTTATATAATTAAGTTCACCAAGCAATTTAACACCACGTTTTTGCAATTCTGCTTGATGAATCCAGCCGGTTGTTTTTCCAAGCGTACGCCCAAACTTTCCAGCCTTACGTTGTAAAATCGTGACAGTACGGTTGCTTTTTATTATCGGTTTAACTGACGCGTTTAGCCCACCAGACTGAAGACCTGTTGGATCAATTCCCCAATGTTTGTTAAACGAGTCAATGGGCTCTAGGCCGTCATCTTGATGGGTTAAAAATTCAGCCATATCATAACCAATGCCACCAGCACCTATTATAAGCACGGTTTGACCTATTTTCTCTGGTGAATTAAAGGCCTCTTCGTAGCTAAAGACATTAGGGCGATGAATGCCTGGAATATTTGGTTTGCGTGGCTTAATACCAGCAGCGATGACAATTGAGTCATACTTTGTATCGTTTAGCTGCGCTAAGGTGACCGTCGTATTTAGCTGAGTATTAACGTGGTATTTTTTAAGCATAACGTTGAAATACCGAAGTAATTCATCAAACTCTTCTTTACCCGGTACCTTACGTGCGTAAGCCATTTGTCCACCAATATCAGCAGAAGCGTCAAACAACGTAATGTTGTGACCAAGTTTTTTAGCTTCAATAGCAAAAGATAAACCAGCCGCCCCAGCACCAATTACGGCAATATTTTGTGGGTTAGGGGCTGGTGGTAATTTGGGCATTTTTGTTTCGTGGCAGGCACGCGGGTTTACCAAACAGCTAACAGTTTTAAAATTAAATAAATTATCTAAGCAAGACTGATTGCAGGCAATGCAGCTATTTATTTCATCGCTTCGTTGTTGCTGGGCTTTTATAACAAAATCAGGGTCAGCCAAAAAAGGCCTAGATAAATAGACTAGGTCGGCATCTCCTTGTTGTATAAGCGTGTTGGCCACCTCGGTGGTGTTAATCCGGTTGGCAGCGGCAACAGGGATATTGACCACTTGTTTAATCATACGGGTAGCCCAGCTAAAGGCAGCTCGTGGAACTTGCATCGCAATGGTTGGTATAGATGACTCATGCCAACCAATACCCGTGTTGATCAAGTCGACACCGTTAGCCTCTAAGAGCTGGGCAAATTGTTGCGCTTCATGAATAGTCCAACCATCTTCAACCAGATCAAGCATTGACATGCGGTATTGAATAAAAAATTGAGAACCTACTTTTTCTCGAATCGATTGCAATACTGTTAATGGGAAACGGGCACGGTTTTCGAAACTGCCACCCCATTGATCGGTTCGCTGATTTGTACGTGAGGCGGTAAATTCATTAAGGAAATAACCCTCGGAACCCAATAATTCAATGCCGTCAAAACCAGCTTGTTGCGCAAGGGAGGCGCATTTTACGTAATCGTCAATGGTACTTAGAATGCCCTTCTCAGACATTTCTTTGGGTTCAAATTTATTAATAGGTGAACGAATAGGGCTGGGCGCAACTAGGTTCTTTTGCTTTGCATAACGCCCAGCATGAAGAATTTGTAAAATAATATGACTACCTGATTCATGTACAGCATCTGTAATGATTTTATAATCGGCAACTTGCTCAGGGTCTGTTAGTTTCATTGAACCTGGGCTGAGTAAGCCTTGCTCATTAGGCGAAACACCACCGGTAACAATAAGGCCAACGCCGCCGTCTGCACGTTCTTTATAAAAAACAGCTAAGCGGCCAAAAGGATCGTCACTATGATCTAGCCCAGTATGCATAGAGCCCATTATGAAACGGTTAGCTAAGCTTAAAGAACCAATTTTAATGGGTGAAAATAAGTGATTTGGCATACGTTTCCTTTTTTGCATGAGTGTATTGTTGCGTCTTTGCTTTTAAGGTTTTGAAGCAGATTAAAGCGCTTCACAAACTAACGATTGTTTGATAGATTGTTAAGCAATTATACCGCTCAAACAGAACAAATACAGCATAGCGCCACGATGATAACGATGGGTTAATCTATCAATTTGGCAATGGTGTTGTGAATATTACGTTAAATGGACGAAAAGAAAAGTGAGTGACCCAGATGCCGGATGAAGAAATAATAAAGATTAACTTCAATAACAACGGTTAATGCTGCACGATGGTGTTTATAGGCTAATAGTTTATTAAAAGTGTTGATAGCAACGCTATGTATCAGCTAGCCAATTAAAAAACAAACCTAATGACTGATGAAATGCTATTAAACTATAGCGCTTGAAAAGCCTTGGTTTGCTGCGTTTTTAATAATAAATATATAAATAATATGATTAACACTATACAACTATGCCGCTCGATTTTATTTGTTCCAGGTGCGATTCAAAAGCGCATAGATAAAGCGGCGAACATTCCTGCAGATGCGATAGTTTTTGATCTGGAAGATGCCGTATCGCCCGATGATAAAGTGCGTGCAAGGCAACAGGTGGTAGAAGCCTTAAAGTCGTCCGCTTTTAAAGGCAAACAATTGATTGTGCGAATCAATGGCATTTCTACACCTTGGTTTGAAGAAGACATTAAGGCAGTTGTCGCGGCTGGTAATAGTGCAGTGATGTTGCCAAAATGCGAAACGCCAGAAGACGTTAATGCGGTAAAAAAATATTTTAATAAAGCCGATATTGCGCTGTTTGTTATTATTGAAACAGCAAAAGGCGTGTTGGATGTAGCGTCAATTTCAAAGGTATTAACACCGCAAGACTCTGTTTGTTTTGGTCATGTGGATTTTGCTGCCGATATGGCGCTTAATGAAGCCGATGCCAGTGAAGGGGTTATTTACCAGTCACGCTGTCAAGTTGCCTTAGCGGCAAGAGCGTTTGGCGCATCGCCTATTGATAATGTTTGCTTAGAAATTGCCGATGAAAAAGCAATACACGATGACAGCTTAAAAGGCCTAAAACTCGGGTATGCTGGAAAGCTATGCATACACCCCAACCAAGTGCCCATTGTTAACAAAGTGTATACCCCAACACTGGATGAAGTAGACAACGCAAAAGCTATTTTAGCGGCTTGGGATGTTGCTCAAAAAGAAGGCCACGGGGTATTTACCTTCCAAAATAAAATGATTGACCTGCCTGTTATTCGCGCCCAACAGAGTATTTTAAGGCGCTATCAAATGGCGCAATAATAAGAGACTTATACGCATGAAAGAGATTTTAATTGATGGCCCTTATTTTGAAGACTTTACAATTGGCGAGTTCCTAGAAGAACCGCCATCCATAACCATTACCGATGGCCATGCAACCTTGCATCAAATGTTGTTTGGTGATCGTTTAAGGCTGCCGTTAGATCGTCATTTAACGCACGAAATAACCGGTTCAGATCGCCCGTTAGCAAACGCTATTATGGCGATGGGTTTTGCGATAGGGCAAACAACCTATGCCACGCAAAATGTAATGGGTAATTTGTTTTATAGAGGCTTGGTTCTTAAAAAACCGGTCTATATTGGCGATACTTTAAGCACAACGACAAAAATTGTTGCCTTACGGCAAAATAAAGTCAAAGGCGGGCGTCCCTCAACAGGTATGGTAGGGCTTGAAATTACCACCACAAACCAACGGGGTGAAGAAATTTTGCACTTTTGGCGCTGCCCAATGGTGCCGTGTCGTGATCCAAAAGTACAAACCACCCATGCAGATGACTTAGATATTATGCCGTCTAATATTTCTACGCAAAGCTTGGTAGAGGCAGTACCAACAGACTGGGACTTGGCAACGTATAAAAAGCGTTTTGCGGGCATCCATTTTGACCAAGTAGAAACAGACGTTTTATTTAAAATTAAAGCAAGGGACACAGTAACCTCCGCGCCAGAACTAACCAGAACAACGCTTAACCTAGCTATGACACATACAGATGCTGGCGCCAGCGTTTATGGCAAACGCTTGGTATATGGTGGGCACACTATCTCGATGGCAGCAGCCCAACTAATAAGAGCCCTGCCAAACACCTTGTCAATATTAGCTTGGCGGCATTGTAATCACCTAGCCCCCGTGTTTGAAGACGATATTTTACGTAGCGAAATATCAGTATTGAAAAAAACACCGTTAGCATCGGGTGGTGGGCTAGTAGATTTACAAATCAATGTATGGGCTGACCGCGGAGAAAATGCACCTAAAGAATGCAAAAATGACCACGTACTAGACTGGGGATTAGTTATTTTTATGGCATAAGCCCACCGCTAAGGTACTACCGTTAAAGAAAGTAGGGCGGCTAAAAGGGTTTTATCCATGTTTGATGTGCTAATATCAAAATACATGGAAGTACTATCCACCTATATACAACTAATACGTGGACATTGGCTTTCCGCTTATTAATACTGTTGTACGTCATAGGAGAGAGTGTGCAAAAACCACAAGTAGGGATACTCCATACCGAAAGATTCGATAGCTCTATCTTTGAGGAGTTTCTATCTGAAATAGAACATGAGAATTTGGATCTTCAAATACAGGAAATTCCTGAGCCGGGGCCTTTCGCAACAGTTGAGTGGTTAATTCCTACGGCTATCATAGCCTTCATCGGGAAAGCTTATTTTGAAGAGTTCTTGAAGGAGATGGGCAAAGATCATTACAACGCTCTTAAATCTTCGCTTGCAAAGCTGTCCAAGAAAACTGTCAGTCAGCCTCGTATTGAGCCTGTATTGATGAGTACATCGGGAAAGGTAAGTAGTGACAATCCATTTTCAATGGCTTATTCAATTCTCGCTGAGGGCAACAATGGCTATAGGTTCAAGCTCTTGATCCCAAAATATTCATCCAGTATTAACTATGAGGCCATAGTACTAAAATTTATGGATTTTATTGCCGAGTATCATGCGCTGGGCCTTGATTCCGCTGCAGCAGAGCAAATTTCTAGGAGTGGTGCGCCGGGAGGAACAATTCTGGTTTCCTACAACCCCGAAGCTGACAGCATTGAATGGCGTGATCATTTGCCTCCAGAAGTTCGGGCGCGAATGAGCGTACAACAAGAAAATGTAGCGGACTCGTAAACTCGCCGCTAATTTGAGCGTTATAAGCACAAGGAAAATGAATGAGTGTTAGCGAAAATTTCAAGACGTTTTGTAGTAACTTAAGGATGAGCGACACGGTAGTGTCCAACGTTCAATATAGATATAAGAGAATTACAAAGCAGTTAAATGCAGACTTTAGAGACTTGAACTCAGATACGGCTTATAGCTTGTACGTGGGATCTTATGGCAGGGGGACGGCCATTCATGTAAGTGATATTGACATGATTATAGAATTGCCATATTCAGTTTATGAGAAATATGATAATCACTCTGGAAATGGACAGACGGCTTTATTGCAAGCAGTGAGAGACTCTATAAAAAAAACTTATTCAACCACACACATACGCGGTGACGGTCAGGTTGTTCAGCTGAATTTCGATGATGGAATCTGCTACGAAATTGTTCCTGGGTTCATTAATAAAGATAAAGAAAGCTTTACCTACCCCGACACCAATGATGGGGGCAGCTGGAAAGTCACAAAGCCAAGAGCGGAAATTAATGAGCTAAAAAATGGAGATGCGCTTTGGAATAACAACTTAAGACGTCTTTGCCGTATGGCTAGAGCTTGGAAAGATAAGTGGAACGTACCAATGGGAGGGTTGCTAATAGACACCCTTGCGTACAACTTCATGAAACAGTGGGAATATCGAGATAAGTCATATATTTACTACGATTGGATGAGTCGTGATTTCTTTAAGTATTTGAAAGATCAAGATTCTGAGCAAGAGTATTGGCTTGCTGTGGGCAGCGGGCAATATGTATATAGGAAAGGCAATTTTGAGTACAAAGCACTACGCTGTTACAACATATCCCTAGAAGCGATCGAACATCAAAGCAACGACAAGAACTGGTCTGCAAACCAAAAATGGCGAGAAATATATGGCACAAAGTTCCCAGATTGAAATACTTGAGGATCAAATAAGAGAATGTTATGGGCGTGTAGTATGGACTCATAAAACTCATGAGAAATGTGCCGATATTCTTAACTCAAGGAATAGTAATATAAAACTATGGCAAATAATTTTATCTGCCATAACAACCTCAGGTGTTTTTATAACTGTATTGGGTGAAAGTAAAGAGGCTGGAGTAATAGCAGCAATAATGTCGATGCTTACTCTTGCATTAAGCACTTATGTTAAAAAATATGATTTAGGGAGTATGGCTCAAAAGCATGCGGCAGCAGCAATTTCAATATGGGATGTTAGAGAAAAATATTTCTCCCTTTTAACTGACATTAGAGCAGGCTTAATGGCTGAGGAAGATATACGTAAACTTAGAGATAAATTACAAAGCGATCTACACAAGCTTTACAAAGGCTCACCAAGGACCATTACCAAGGCTTACGAAGAAGCATCAAAAGGCTTAAAAAAGATGGAAGAATTGACATTTTCAGATGATGAAATTGATGCTTTTCTGCCAAAGTCACTAAGGAAGTCTGAGCGTTGAAGTGCTTATAACAAGGCGCTGCTACAGAAAATTTACTCGCTGTCGCTCCCAAATTTCCGCAGAGCGCGGCGTTATACATATTAATACTGTTATACATAAAATAAATTGGTACCGTTTATGGCTCAGCATGATTTAGTAGTACAGCTACAAGAAACCTTTGATGAATTTAGGCTCTCAGCTCCCGCTCGAAGAAAGGCGATTCTTCCAAAAATTGAACTGATTTGCTCAATGATGCAGGAGAGAGGACTTTCTACGTATTCGGCGCAGTGCTGCTCCAGAGTCGTTAATACTTGTAGAGGCATGGCAAAGTTGAAGCAACCGAAAATATACGATGATTCAAAGCAGGTAAGCCATGTGTTAGGAGATATTTCTTTCATAAATATCGAGTAACTATGGCGTGAGTACCTGTGGTAAATAATGTAAATAAGTGTTTTCTGCATTTTTAAACGAGACGGTTTCTATGAATTTTAAATTTGTACCAAAAGCCGCTGGTGTATCTTCTGGCTGGTTTCGTATCTGGTGCATTAAGTCATTAAGGGCGCAGAATAAATTTTTAATATCATCGCCAAAATCATTCCTGCCAACAAATTTCTTCCCTTCAGGGTCTGTGGGGTCTAGTTCTATTTTTTCTAGCATCGTCTTATGTCTCCAAAATGTATAACAAAAAATTTAAGTCGTTCGCTGTGCTCACTGGGACGCGCAAAAAGCCGCGCGCCACTTATTTAAAACGTTAGAGGGCTAAATATGCTCGGAGACTCATATATTCCCTGGTTGTCACTATTCTCTGGAGTGGTTATATATAAAATTCAAGATGATGGAGCCTCGAATAATAACGGCGGCTTTATAAACATTGATGATTTTGCTAAACGCTTTGAACTAGAAAGGCTCTCGCTTAATGGCATTGCTTACGAGAAAGGGCAAGGAAGAGAGGAAGAATTAATGGAAGCTATAATCCATAATGCAGGAGTGCTCTGTGAGTTAGGGCTTATGGAAAGAAAAAGAGGAATGGTTCCTCCTCGTTTAGAATATAGAGTGACCCCAAAAGGGCGAAAGTACGATAGTTTAGCTCATGGCAAAATTGGATTAATACGTTGTAAATTATTCTTTTTTAGCCATTGTATGTGGCAACGCATAAAAAAGTACAAAGCTATTATTACTGTGGCAGCATTCTGTATGGCTGTCGTTAATGCTGTTCGTTTTTATAACTTAGCTTTTACTTGGATTTCAGAATCTACATTAGCCTTAGCAAGCATTATCGGCTTATTTATAACTGTAGCATGGGCCGCTTATGCTAGTAGTTAACCGCCCTCTAACAAGGCCATTAAAAACCGCGCTTTAAAATCAATGGCAAAATCAATGGGGTCAGACTCGATTGATTTATCGCCTTAATATTTAACATTAGCTTTATATGGAAGGACCCAACTATGCGTAAGCTTTTTGTGTTTTTACTGCTTTTATCCGCCTCATCGTACGTTTATGCGTTTTGGAGCAGTTATGCGTATGTGTCTTCTGTAACAGAAAGTGAATTTGATCTAACAGTTTCTGTAGTGCATGTGGATGACAATAAGGAATTATATCGGGTAAGGCTAAAAGCGGTTGCATACCCGTATAAAAAAGCGTGGGTTATAACAACACCACAGTCTATTCCGCCTGATGAACAGAATCAGCGAGCGCGTTTTTGGGGTAAAGAATTAAGCCTGTCTGGCGTTGAATCGATTATTCCGCTGCGCCCAACAGAAAGGTCTTTTTTGAACCGGCTTGATGATACAGAAGAAGGAAAATTCTATGAATTGCTTATTCCAGCAGAGCAGGTTCACTGAACCTACATTTATATAGATTTCCCTGAGCCAGTAGAAGATGGTGGCTATTTTTATTCAATAGATATTGGTTCGTACGTTAAAGCTAGACAATAAAGCTGACCATGGCTGTATTTGAAAGCCATAGTTTCTGCGCCTTTTTATACCTTTGCTGCGCTTATTCGGGCGTGCTTTTTTTTCCAGTGTAATACTCTGGGTGATAGGCAAGAACTTGTTCGCCATCGCTACTCCATGCATGGCAACCATCAATATAGAAGGGTTTTGATGTTTCGTTCTCAGTTTTGCCTTTTGCGATTCCCGCCATTGTTTGGTAAATCGTTGTCGTGGCTGGCCCTACAAGATCGGCTAGGTGCGTACAACCTTGAATACCGGCTACTAAAGACTTTACTAAACGAGTCCACCCCGGGGCGATTTGTTTACCAATTAGTTTGTTGAATATAGGCGTGATCTCGCCACAACAACCGTAGGGTGAATGGTCTGTTACTGCAATGCAATCGTGAACCAACAGATTGGTATCGACTGTTAAGCGAATCCACATTTCATGAATGGGTTCACCCGGTTTAATGGTGCCACGGTAAGAGTTCTCAAGAGGGTAGGTTTTAATATCTGTAATCTGTGCATCGACATCCCATAAACCGTCAGGCCTTTTAAAGCCGTTACAAGTAATTTGGCGAGTATGTATGTTTTCTCGTGGATAGGTACTTTCAGGTAAAGGCATAAGATTTTTTGCGTTTAGTTACAGTGGGGAGTTGCTTCTTGCTTGAAATTATAATCGTTTCTAGTCGTTTGTTGTGCGAGCGAGTGTAATATTTGGATATGTTTTTTGTATTTGTAAACGTAGCGTGGTTGCTTAGGTGTTGCATGGCCTATGTTTGGTTGTAGTTAGCTTGAGTGGCTGTTCGTTACAGAACCAAGGGGTTGTAACGATAAGCTCGTTGCGCCTGAGGGATGGCTTGGGTATAGTCATATTTTACCTAGCGCTAGTTTGAATTTAAGTATACGTTCGAGGAAATATGATGTCTATAAAAAGCACAATGATGGATTACACATTAACATTAAGCACCTTAGTCGAGCGCTTAAAGACGTATTATCCGCGAGTGGAGGTGGTGTCAAGACTGCCAGATAAAACTCTGCATAGAACACACTATTTAGATATTCATAAACGAACTAAGCGCTTAGCTTCGGCGTTAACAAAGCGGGGTGTTAAAAAAGGAGAAGGTGTAGCGACCCTAATGTGGAATCATTACGGGCACCTTGAGGCTTACCTTGGGGTGCCTATTATGGGCGGTGTTCTCCATACTGTGAATTTACGATTATCACCCAAAGATATTGCTTATATTATTAATCATGCTGGCGATAAGGTACTTATTATTGACGATATTTTGCTGCCTTTATATGAGCAGTTTAAAGATGATGTGGCGTTAGATGAAGTGATCGTTGTTCCGCTAACAGGCGAAAAGGTTAATAGCGAATATACTGATTACGAGGATTATTTAAAGCTTGGTGATGATGACTTTAGCTACCCTATTATTGATGAAAATGATGCAGCGGGGATGTGCTATACCTCGGGCACAACAGGCCGCCCTAAAGGGGTTGTGTATAGCCATCGCTCAACGGTTTTACATGCAATGGCAGAGGCTATGGTTGATACATTGGGTGTTAGTCAGTCTGATGTGGTGACGCCTGTGGTGCCAATGTTTCATGCCAACGCTTGGGGGCTAAGCTATACATCGGTGCTAGTCGGTGCAAAACAAGCGTTACCGGGCCCACATTTAGATGCTGAGAGTTTGATGGATTTATACCAAAGCGAACAAGTAACGTTGAGCGCTGGTGTGCCCACCATTTGGATGGCAATAAAAACAGCCAGAGAAGCAGAGCCGAATCGCTGGAAGACAGCGCCTAATATGCGAATGGTGGTTGGCGGAGCGGCTGTTCCAGAGTCTTTATTTCGGGCGTTTGATAAGTTTGATATGACTATTATTCAAGCGTGGGGAATGACTGAAACTGGGCCGTTAGCCACCGTAGGTATCGTTAAAGAAAGCCTATCTGACCTTGATGAAGATGCAAAATATGCCTGCCGAATTAAACAAGGGTTAACGTTGCCCTTTATTGATATACGAATTGTCGATGAAGAGGGTGTTGAATTACCTTGGGATGGTAAAACATCTGGTAATGCCGAGTTGAAAGGGCCGTGGGTAACCGCTGCATACCATAAGAATGAAGGTGCTGAGGATAGTTTTAGCGAAGATGGTTGGCTAAAAACTGGGGATGTTTGCCAGATAGATCAAGAGGGTTATGTCAAACTGACCGATAGAACAAAAGACCTTGTTAAATCTGGCGGCGAATGGATTAGTTCGGTGGATCTTGAAAACGCAATTATGGGGCACCCTGATGTATTAGAAGCAGCAGTCATTGCTGTTGCACACCCTAAATGGGATGAGCGGCCTTTAGCGGTTGTTGTGGTTAAGGAAGATAAGCAAATAACAACGGACGATATACGTCAATTTCTAGACGGTAAGTTTACTAAAATGTGGTTGCCTGATGCGGTGGAGGTGATTGCTGAAATTCCTAAAACATCAACGGGTAAATTTATGAAAATGGCACTGCGAGAACAGTATAAACACTGGGTTTGGGAATAAATTAGAAACGTTAATTAACAATTAAATAGGACGAATAATATGAAAGATGCGGTCATTATCGAAGCAGTACGCACACCTTTTGCTAAATATAATGGCGCATTTAGAGACATACCTGCCAATAAATTACTAGCTAATGCGTTACAAAGCGTGGTGTCTAGGTCGGGTATTGATAAAGAAAAAATCGAAGATGTTATCGCAGGCTCTGTAACTCAAATTGGTGAACAAGCCGCAGATATTGCCAGACAATCCTCTTTAATGGCTGGGTTTCCGGTGGAAGTGGCCGGTGTTACGTTGAATCGTTTTTGTGGCTCGGGTCAGCAAGCGGTGCATTTTGGCTCACAAGTTATTGATGCTGGAGATGCCAATTATATTATTGCTTGTGGTGCGGAAAGCATGACGCGTGTTGCGATGTTAACAGATATGACTCTGGGAGAACCGTATAAAGACTTTGCGCCAATGGGGGCAGAATTACTTAAACAATACCCGCTAGTGCATCAGGGTGTTAGTGCTGAATTAATAGCGGATAAATGGGGTATTAGCCGTGCTGACGTGGATGCCTTTGCTATTGATAGCCATGCTAAAGCTCAAGCGGCTATTAATACCGGCGCGAACAAGGAAATAAGCCCAATGCAAGGGTTAGACAAGGAAGGAAATAGCATTATTTTAGAGGCCGATGAAGGTGTTCGAGCGGTTATAGATTCTGATAAATTAAGTTCGCTAAAAACCATTTTTCGCCCGAAAGGCGACGGTGTAGTAACAGCGGGTAATGCCAGTCAAATTTCAGATGGTGCTGCCGCCGTTCTGATCGCCAATAAAAAGATAGCCGTGGCGGATGGTTTTAAGCCAAGGGCTAGGTTCCGTGCTCGTGTCGTTGTAGGTAGTGACCCTGTTTTACAATTAGACGGGCCAATTGCGGCCACTAAATTAGCGTTAAAAAAGGCTGGTTTAACGGTAGATGATATAGATTGGTTTGAAATAAACGAAGCCTTTGCAACGGTTTCATTGGCGTGGATGAAAGCAATAAACCCAGCGCCAGAAAAAGTTAATCCGTGGGGCGGCGCGATTGCACATGGGCACCCATTAGGCGCAACCGGCGCAGGCCTGATGGCAAAAATGCTGGCAGGTTTAGAAGCGACAGATGGACAGTTTGCGCTTCAGACCATGTGTATTGGTTTAGGTATGGCAACAGCCACAATTATTGAACGAATTTAAGGAGTTAGAGAGTGGATTATAAAGATAGAACATTTTTGGTAACCGGTGCAGGGTCTGGTTTAGGTGGTGCAACGGCGTCTATGCTAATTGAGCAAGGGGCTTATGTTGTTATATTGGATATTAATGAGCAAGCCGGTAAAGAGAAAGAAGCTGAATTAGGGGTAAATAGCCGGTTTATAAAAACAGATGTGACCAGTGAAGAAGAAGTGATGGCAGCGATAGAGCTGGCAAAGACTACATTTACAGGTGTGCATGGTGTCATTAATGCAGCGGGCGTAGCCATTGTTGGTAAGGTGCTAGATAGAGACGGTAACCCACACTCGTTAGAGCTATTTACGAAAGGGGTTACTATTAACCTTATTGGCACCTTTAATGTTATTCGCCTAGCGGCGCAGATGATGGCTAAAAATGAACCAACAGAAGGTGGTGAGCGGGGAGTTATTATCAACACAGCATCCATCGCTGCGTATGAGGGGCAAATTGGCCAAGCCAGTTATTCTGCATCTAAATCAGGCGTGGTGGGAATGACCTTACCCATTGCGCGTGAATTAGCTCGATATGGCATAAGAGTTTGTACTATTGCACCGGGCATTTTTGAAACGCCAATGTTGTCAGAACTTTCAGATGAAGCACGTGAATCTTTAGGTCAAATTGTTCCTTTCCCGCCACGTTTAGGGCAGCCGAATGAGTTTGCTTCACTTGCAGGGCATATTATTGAAAATGTCATGTTAAATGGTGAAGTGATTCGATTGGACGGTGCTGTTCGGTTAACAGCTAAGTAGGCGATATGATGCAATTCGAAACATTATTAATAGAAACCCCGGCTAAAGGTGTTGCTTTAATTCGCCTAAATAGACCTCGTCAATATAATGCCCTTAATTCAACTTTATTGGTTGAGTTAGGTGATGCACTAAACCATTTTGAAACCGATGATGCGGTTGGCGCGGTGATTATTACCGGCTCTGATAAAGCGTTTGCTGCCGGAGCAGATATTGCAGAAATGGTCGGTATTAGTGGTCAACAGATGCTTGAAATGGTTGAAGCCTCAACCGGTTGGAGGGCTTTATCGACATTTACCAAACCGACTGTTTGTGCTGTTTCCGGTATGGCATTAGGAGGTGGTTTTGAACTCGCATTACAGTGCGATATTTTATTGGCGACGAAAGGGGCAAAATTTGCCTTACCTGAAGTGAATTTAGGCGTTATTCCTGGGGCGGGTGGTACCCAACGTGTTGCTCAAATTATTGGTAAATCGTTAGCAATGGAAATGATTATGAATGGGCGAGCCCTATTTGCTGAAGAAGCACACCAACGAGGTATTGTTAGCCGCGTAATCGAGCCTACTGAGATAGAAGCCGAAGCCGTTCAATTGGCTTCAGAACTGGCTGCCAGAGCACCCTTGGCGGTACGTGCAGGTAAAGCTTGTGTCAATAAGGCGATGAGTTCTACATTAGAAGAGGGCTTATTGTTTGAACGAAACGCATTTATTCCATTGTTTGATACAGAAGATGCAAAACAAATGATGACGGCATTTTTAAATAAATCGAACTAGTTTCTAATCATTGAAATAAGGGATTAACAATGGGGTATCAATCAGATTTTCGTGCTGGCTTATTTAACAATAGAAATATTATTGTGACAGGGGCAGGCAGTGGTCTTGGGCGATGTAATGCGCATGAGTTAGCGTCTTTAGGTGCCCGTGTTTTGTTAGTGGGCCGTAAAATTGAAAAACTTGAAATGGTTCGCGACGAAATTATCGAAGATGGTGGGGTTTGTGACCTTGGCAGCTGTGATATACGTGATGAACAAGCGGTTACAGAACGGGTGGCAACATTCATTAAAAACCATGGGCAAATTTATGGTTTGGTGAATAATGCGGGCGGGCAATTTCCATCGCCATTGGAAAAAATCAGTAAGAACGGTTGGAATGCTGTGGTTAACACGAATTTAACGGGCGGTTTTTTAATGGCGCGTGAAGTTTATAAGCAGTCCATGTCAATTCATGGAGGGGCTATTGTTAATATCGTGGCAGACATGTGGGGCGGTATGCCAGGTATGGGGCATTCAGGGGCTGCACGTGCAGGCATGGCTAATTTTACACAGACAGCCGCTTATGAATGGGGGCATGCAAATGTACGAGTGAATGCGGTGGCTCCAGGCTGGATTATGTCGAGCGGAATGGATACCTATGACGCTGAATTTAAGGAGAGGCTTAAAACACTAAAAGATGCCGTGCCATTAGGCCGTTTAGGTAATGAAGCTGAAATTAGCGCAGCTATTTGTTTTTTGTTAAGCGATTCAGCCAGTTATATCAGTGGCACAACTATTCGAGTAGATGGTGCTGCATCACAGGGTAATACGGCTATTTACCCATTAGCTCAGGCGAAAAACTCAACCCCATTTAATGGTTTTCATCGTCAAATAACAGCGGACGTTTTTAAATAAATTGCTTTAAAAATAATGTTTAAACCATTAAAAAATATAACTATTGTTACAATAGCTTTAAACCTTCCTGGGCCTTTGGCAGCAAAACGTTTTTGCGAGCTAGGCGCAAACGTTGTAAAAGTTGAACCACCTCAAGGCGATCCGTTTGAGCAGTATTGCCCAGAATGGTATGCGCAACTAAATGAGGGGCAGCAACGTGAAGTTATCGATATAAAGTCAACTGAAGGGCGTGCACAATTAAATACATTGCTGTCGTCAGCCACCTTATTATTGACCGCTCAACGGCCAGCGGCATTAGAGCGATTAGGGCTTGGTTGGAATGAATTGCACGAAAAATTTCCATTGTTAAACCATCTTGCGGTAGTCGGTTATCCGCCGCCGAATGATAATCACGCTGGTCATGACTTAACGTATCAAGCCGCACTGGGTTTATTGAATCCACCTCATATGCCTAAAACATTAACTGCCGATTTAGCCGGTGCAGAACGTGCTGCATTTGAAGGTTTGGCAATGATAATGGCTACTAGAGAAGGTGAAAAAGCTAGGCAGGCTTTAGTCGCCTTGTCGGATGCAGCTGAGTACATGGCTCAACCGTTTAATTATGGTTTAACAAGCGACGGTGGTTTATTAAGCGGCGCTTTAGCTGAGTATGATTTATACGAAACACTGGATGGTTGGGTTGCTGTGGCAGCTCTTGAATCACATTTTAAAACTAAATTTAAACAGCAGTTAGCGCTTAAGTCATTTAATAAACAAGAAGTTGCGATTAGGTTAAAACAAAAATCATCGAGTGAATGGGTGGCGTGGGCTAATCAGCAAGATATTCCGTTAGTGGCAGTAAAAAAAGATTAAAACGAGCATACTGTGTTTGCTGATTAGTGTGCGATATTTAAAATATTTTGTAGAAAATAATAAATAACTAAGGGGAGAACAACACATGCTAACTATTATCATTTGCTTAAGCTGCATCGCTTTTATGCCGTATGTGGCATCGACTATTGGTGGTTATTATCGCGTATCACAAAAGGGTACGTATGATCTTGTTAACCCTCGTGCGCAAGCTCTGCAATTAGTCGGCGCTGGCGCTCGATCACAATACCTTCAAGCCAACTGCTGGGAGGCATTAATACTTTTCTCTGTAGCGATATTGGCTGTGTTTCTTGCTGGTGCGAATATTGAAACTGTTGGTATGCTCTCGGTTGCTTTTGTGGTTATTCGGTGTGTTTATTTTTTTGCTTATTTAGCGAATATGGCTATGTTACGTTTCACGGCGTTTACACTTGGTTTTTTTTGCTGTGCGGGTTTTTTTTATATGGCGGTTAACGCAGCTATTCTTTAGTTACTGTGAGATACCCATCGTTGTGAGTTTTTAAAGTACTTGACTATGATGCAGGTCATATAAGCGGCAAAGGCATTTGTTATAGGGTTAGCATCTTTATATGATGCTAACTGTATGAGTACGTTAAACGAAAATCCTTCGCAAGCAGAAATAAAATTCAATATATTTGTTTTAGGCTTTCGCCCATTTTTCCTTGCAGCCGGTGTGTTTTCAATAGTCAGTATGTCGGCCTGGATGGCGATATATGGTGCTGGGTTACAAATTCCTATAGCTGGTTTGCCTAGCTCGTATTGGCATGCGCATGAAATGTTGTACGGCTATACGATGGCGGTGGTGGCTGGTTTTTTATTAACGGCTATTAAGAATTGGACTGGCCAGCAAACTATTCAGTATACAGCTTTAATAATGCTGTGCTTAATGTGGCTGGCTGCTCGAGCTTGTATGTTGCTTGGGGCGAATTTTTTCATTCCTGCGGCGATGTTAGATTTAGGTTTTAACTTCTGTTTATTGTTGGCCGTGTTAGTGCCTGTTTTTAAGGTGAAACAGTGGCGGCAAGCAGGCATTGTGTTAGTGGTTTTTTTAATGGCGTTGTTCAATACGTTGTTTTATCTTGGCGTGTTTGGGGTCGTTGATGCCGGTACCTATTGGGGTATTTATGGCGCTTTATTTTTGTTGTTAGCGCTAGTGATGATAATGCTGAGACGTGTGATGCCTTTTTTTATTGAAAAAGGTCTCGATGAAACGGTTCAGTTGAAAAACTCCTTGTTTTTGGATAGCGCAAGCATTGTGCTGTTTTTGCTATTTGGGATAAATGAAGTATTTATTCTGGATGTGATGACAAGTAGTTATTTGGCGTTATTGTTATTTATTGTTTCTTCCGCCCGTTTATATAATTGGTATGCAAAGGGCATATGGCGTAAACCGCTTTTATGGGGAATTTATAGCGCTTTTATGGTTATAACCTTGGGCTTTTTATTGTTTGCTTTAGTGCCTTATGTGGATGTAGTAACACGTTCGCTTTCAATTCATGCTTTTACTTTAGGCGGGTTTGGCTTGTTGACGCTTTCTATGATGTCACGTGTTACCTTGGGTCACACAGGAAGAGAGGTTAAGCAACCTTCTTCGTGGATTACGGTGGCGCAATGGTTATTAGTAATGGGGGTTATTAGCCGAGTTGTCGTACCATTGTTTTTTCAGCGTTTTTATCTCGAGTCGGTTTTTATGTCGCAACTGCTTTGGATAATAGGTTTTGCCATTTTCCTTGTTGTTAATGTGCCTTTTTTAACAAAAGCAAGAGCCGATGCTGCTGAAGGTTAAACGTGTCCCTTAGCAGCATGGTTCTTTATAAAAACAATGGATAACACGATTAAGCGAGGTGTTAATCTGCCCATGTTGTGAAGCTGTCCACGTCTTCACGTTGTGTTCGATATTGATTTACAGCTTTATCATTATCGGGGTAACCGACAGATAAGCTACAGATGAAGGAGTATTGATCAGAGACGTTTAAACTCTCACGTACCAGATCAGGGTAATCACTGGTTGAGGCCTGCGGACAACTTCCTAGACCATGGCCGCGGAGGGCTAACATAACACTTTGTACAAACATCCCCATGTCAAACCATGAGCCTTGGGCCATTATTTTATCGATAAAGAAAAATATGCTGACGGGCGCATCAAAAAATCGATAATTAGCCAAGGCTGCCTCGGTTCTTTTTTCCTTGTCTTCACGGCCAATATCTAAGGCTTGGTAGAGATCCATTCCACATTGGAAGCGTCTGCCTTTGAACGGCTCGACCCATTCTTTTGGGTAGTATTGATAATCGGGGTTTGCTTTAACGCCATTTTTGGCGGCGTTTAATAAGGCATCTGAAATAGTTTGTTTTGTTTTACCTTGGGCAACAACGACTTTCCAAGGTTGTGTGTTGGTACCAGATGGAGCCCAACGCGCAGTATCTAGTACATCATAAATTACTTCTTTCGCTACGGGTTTATCTTGAAAGGCACGTACCGAGATTCGTCCTTTAATTGCTTCTTTTATATCCATGGAATTAAGACCGATTCATTTTAAAAAATATATATTATCAGCTTTGTGAGCGTCTAATAAAATAAAACGGGGTTAAAGGTCGATGTGTCTTTACTCAGTTTTTAGAAAGATTAAAGCTTTCAATTTGTTGTACAATTTAAATTCAAATATCTATTAGATTTTATCGTAGGTCAACTCAATATTATCTTTAAAAGAAACCTAATGATTGTTAGAATGTCCTTTAAAGTAACGAAAATGAAGGTAAAGTAAATGAAAGTTTTAGTGGGTGTTAAACGAGTTGTTGATTACAACGTTCGGATACAGGTTAAGGCCGATGGTTCAGGCGTTGCCGCTGATGGCGTTAAAATGAGCATGAATCCGTTTGATGAAATTGCTGTTGAAGAGGCGTTACGTCTCAAAGAATCAGGAACAGCAGAAGAAGTGATCGCTGTAACGATAGGCCCTAAAGTTTGTCAGGAGCAATTAAGAACTGCGCTAGCGATGGGTGCAGACCGTGCAATTCATGTTGAAACAGATGATGAAATTCAACCGTTAACAGGGGCACGTATTTTAAAAGCACTGGCTGATAAAGAGCAGCCTAAGATTGTGTTGTTAGGTAAACAAGCGATTGATGACGATAATAATCAAACAGCTCAAATGCTGGGTGCGTTATCACATTGGCCACAAGCAACATTCGCATCAGAAGTAAAAATTGAGGGTGACACAGCACAAGTGACTCGTGAAATTGATGCTGGGCTTGAAACGTTATCAGTTGATTTGCCAGCTGTTATTAGTGTGGATTTACGATTAAACGAGCCGCGCTATGTCAAACTTCCCGATATTATGAAAGCAAAGCGTAAACCGATTGAAACAGTAACCGTTGCGGAACTAAATGTTGAAGCAGCAGCACCAGTCAAGGTTTTAAAAACATCTGCACCGGCAAAACGCCAAGCAGGTATTAAAGTAGAGTCTGTTGATGAACTGGTTAGCGTATTAAAAGAAAAAGGGTTGGTCTAATGAGCAAAGTACTGGTTATTGCAGAACATAATGGTAGTGAATTAAATGGTTCTACAGCACGTGCTGTAGCTTGTGCAAGTGAACTTGGTTTAGAGGCTGTCGATGTGGCTGTGTTAGCTTCCGATGGACAATCGGTGGCAGAACAAGCGGCTAAGCTAACGGGTGTTGCAACAGTCATTTTGGTTCAAAACGAGGTTAATGAGCACGCTGTGGCAGCATTGCTAGCTCCGCAAATTGAGGTGTTAGCATCAGAGTACAGTCACGTGTTCGCGCCAAGCACAACATTTGGTAAAGATTTAATGCCGCGCGTTGCTGCACACTTGGGTGTGCCGCAAATCAGCGATATTATGCGTGTTGAAAGTGCAACTGTTTTTGATCGCCCAGTTTACGCTGGGAATGCGGTTGTAACGGTTGAAGCGCCAGAAGGGTTAGTGGTTGGGACGGTTAGAACGGCATCATATTCAGCAGTCTCAACAGAAGGTTCTGCTGTGATCGAAACACGCGAAGTAGCGGCTAACTTGCCTTCACACACGCGTTATGTAGGCCTTACCACCAGTGGCGGCGGCGATCGCCCTGATCTTCAAGCGGCTACAAAAGTTGTTTCTGGTGGACGTGGTGTTGGTAGCGAAGAAAACTTCAGTGTTATTTATAGTTTGGCTGATAAGTTAGGGGCGGGTGTTGGTGCATCGAGAGCAGCCGTTGACGCGGGCTTTATTCCTAATGATCATCAAGTTGGTCAAACGGGTAAAATTATTGCACCGGAACTTTACATGGCCTTTGGTATCTCAGGCGCTATTCAACACCTAGCAGGTATTAAAGATGCTGGAACTATCGTTGCTGTTAACAAAGATGCGGATGCGCCCATTTTTGAAGTGGCTGACTATGGTTTGGTTGGTGATTTATTTGAAGTGATTGAAGAGCTTGAAAAAGCCTTATAAGTACTTTATAAAATAATGAAGGTGCCAGGGCTACTGATAAGCGCTGGCACCTTTTTTTCGTATTAATGTTAGGGGGTAATATGGAACGTGAGTCAATGGAGTTTGATGTAGTGATCGTTGGTGCTGGGCCTGCTGGCTTATCAGCGGCCTGCAAACTGATGCAGTTAGCGCAAGAAAAAAACCAAGAATTAATGGTTTGTGTTATTGAAAAGGGCTCGGAAGTTGGCGCACATATTCTATCGGGTGCGGTGATTGAACCCACAGCGATGGATGAGCTGTTTCCTGATTGGAAAGAAAAAGGCGCACCATTAAAAACAAAGGTCAAAGGAGATGATGTTTATTATTTAACTGGCCAAGAAAAAGGTATCAAAACCCCTAACTTTTTAATTCCTAAACCGATGCATAATGAAGGTAATTATATTGTTAGCATGGCTAATGTGTGTCGTTGGTTGGCTGAGCAGGCAGAAGGGATGGGTGTTGAAATTTTCCCTGGGTTCACGGCATCAGAGGTTTTATATAATGATGATGGCAGTGTTAAGGGTATTTTAACCGGCGACATGGGCGTTGCTGAAGATGGTTCAGAAAAAGATGGCTACATGCCAGGTATGGAGTTGTTGGCTAAACAGACGATTTTTGCTGAAGGCTGCCGCGGTCACCTTGGTAAGCAATTAATGGAAACCTTTAACCTGCGTGAAAATGTTGACCCCCAGCATTATGGCTTAGGAATTAAAGAAATTTGGACAATTGAGCCGGAAAAACACGAAGAAGGGCTTGTCGTGCACACGGCTGGCTGGCCGCTTGATAACCACACTGAAGGCGGCGGCTTTTTGTACCATATGGAAAACAATCAAGTCGCACTTGGGTTTATCGTTGCATTAAATTATGACAACCCACATTTGAGCCCGTTTGATGAAATGCAACGTTGGAAGCTTAACCCTAAAATTTCTCAGTTCCTTGAAGGTGGAAAACGGATCGCATACGGTGCACGTGCAGTTAACAAAGGAGGAATGCAGTCAGTTCCTAAGCTTAGTTTCCCTGGTGGGCTGTTAGTGGGTTGTGATGCTGGTTTCCTAAATGGTGCAAAAATTAAAGGCAATCATACGGCCATGAAAACCGGAATGTTAGCTGCTGAAGCAATTATGGAGTCGATGTTAGCCGGTGATATTGCAAATAAGGCATTAACCGTAATGGACGATAAATACAAATCATCTTGGGTATTTGATGAATTGTATAAAACCCGTAATTTCGGCCCAGCGTTACATAAATTTGGTACGTTACTGGGTGGCTCATTTGCTTGGTTAGACCAAAATATTTTTGCAGGGAAGATGCCTTTTACTTGGCATAACACCACATCCGATCATGAAACTTTAAAACAAGCTTCACAGTGCGAGGCACCAGATTATCCAAAACCTGATGGAAAGCTTACGTTTGATAAATTGTCATCTGTTTTTTTATCTAGCACGAATCATGAAGAAGATCAGCCTTGCCATTTAAAATTAATAGATCCTTCTGTTCCAATTAAACATAATTTGCCGCTGTATGATGAGCCAGCTCAACGTTATTGCCCAGCTGGGGTTTATGAAGTGATTGAAGATGCTGAGGGCCAACCAACGTTTCAGATTAATGGCCAAAACTGTGTGCATTGCAAGACATGTGATATTAAAGACCCTACACAAAATATCACCTGGGTGACGCCTGAAGGGGGCGGTGGGCCGAACTATGCCAATATGTAGTTATGTTATAATCATTCAATTTAGTTAATCGTAAATTTAGCCATGTCGACAATACCAGCAGCTGCTCCAAAAAATAAAGTGAAGAAAACCAGAGAGAGAATTTTAGATGCTTCAGCAGCTTTGTTTAGTAAGCAAGGTTATAACGGTACAGCATTAAGAGATATAGCCAAGTCATTAGATATGAAGGCGGGTAGTCTTTATTATCATTTTGATTCGAAAGAACAGCTAGTTCTTGAGATTTTAAAGATTGGTCTTGAAAATATAATTAACACCGTGCTTGCTCGTGTTAATGCGTTGCCAGAAGACGCATCGACTCAAGAGGTCTTGATGGAGGCTGCAAAGGGACATTTAACTGCTTTGCTTGAAAAAGGAGACTATACCTCAACGAGTATTCGTAACTATGGGCAAATGCCAACTGCAGTCCAAGAAGAAGGGCGTGTAGGACGAGATAGGTACGAAAATATTTGGCGAAAATGGCTAGTTGCCGCACAGGAAAAAGGTGACATTAAAGCCGATGTCGATTTAAAAATATTAAGGCTGTCTTTACTAGGCTCACTTAATAGAACACTCGCTTGGTATTCACCTGGTGGTAAAACAATTGATGAAATTGCAGAAATTCAAATTGGTTTTTTCTGGGATGGTATTAAAGGGTCATAGTATTAAAGTGAATAACGTCAGCCAACTGTTACGTTATTCACTTTAAATTTAGTGGTCGTTATAAATGACTTGTTAATTCTGTCACGCTAGAAAATGAGGCCAAATTTAAAATAGCTTGTTGAATCTCAGTTGCTTTGTTTTTTGAGATTGCCAATTGGCAGTTAAGGAAAAATTTCTTAGCAATATCGTCAGCACTTAACGGCCTATCAAAACAACCTCGGTTTTTATGTTCGCGATGTTTCAGGACGCGCCCATCTTTTAAGGTGATATGTACTTCACCGGAGTAATAGGTTGGGAAACCAGAGTTTGGGTCTACCTGATAAATCACTTTTTTTGCTAATGCTGCAACGACAGGGTCTGCCAAGGGTGTAGGTTCTAGATCTGCTAAAGTAAAATCGTGGCGGACTAAAGCAACAGCAACTAAGTAAGGCACACTAAATTGAGCTTCATATGCACAGGTTGGTGCTTGTTTGTTCTCAAGCGGCTCGCACACTGTTTTAACAACTTCCTCGGGAACTAGTGCTGTAATGCTCTCAATTTGATCGACCGTTAATTGATGCTCTTTCGTTAAGTGTAAAGTAGCATCAATGCAAGCATGGGTGAAATGGCAAGAAGGGTAAGGCTTAACGCCTACATTCATAACCTCCCAAACAGTATTTAAGCCGGCGGTTGCCAAATCATAATCACAACCCGGTTCCAGCCCAATCAAGTGACTGTTGTATAAACCAAAACGCCCTTCATAAGGCAAACTCGGGCCAATATATCCGGCCTTAGCAAAGGTCGCTGCCATAATGCCAGATACGGCAGCCCAGCCTGGGTGATAACGCTTGGTCCATGCGCCATCTTCCAAAAATTCAAAATTACCTGAAGCCATACTTAAGGCAATACCTTGCGCCATCGTCATCTGTTCTACGGGCAGCTTCATTAACATGGCAGCGACAAGGGAACAGGCAAATGCTCCTGCGATTCCGGTGGGGTGATGACCGACTTGGTGAAAGGCTCCTTTTGCAACCATTCCAAGTCGAGCCCCGACTTCCATGCCTGCTATATAGGCGGCTAACATCTCTTCACCGGTTGAATTACATTTTTCAGCAACTGCTAAAACACAGGGCCAAACTGCTGAGGTCATATGCACTACACCTGCGACATGAGTATCATCAAAATCTAGTCCATGTATGAGTAAACCATTGGCCAGCGCAGCATCTCGGTAGGGCATTTTTTCACCTGTTCCGAGTACAATATGCTCACCGGGCTCCTTAAAGAGACGTAGTGCTTCGAGCCCTTTTTTGCTGAAATCATATTGAGTTGAAGCATAGGCGATACCTGTTCCATCTAGAATTAGTTGTAAGGCATATTGCTGAACATCAAGGGGGACGTTATTGAGATTGAAACCATGAACAAATTGAGACAGTTTAGTTGAGATGGTTTGAGAAGCTTGTTTATTCATTTAGCGTTATCCAATGTGAGTAAATGTTATTTTATTGTGAAAAATAACATAAAAAAGCTTAAATTACTTGCAAAATCTAACGATTGTTAGTATTTTATATGGTTGTGCTTTATGCCCTAAGGGTGAGGAGCAAATTGCCTTGAAGGCATTTTGTTTATTGATGCCGAATTTTTGAATTGGTAGCCACTGCCTATGAAAGCTTAGTAATTTAGGCAAAGTAAAACAATTGAAGGCTAGAAACGTGAGGGCGTAAATGAAGAGGTGTGCCTGTTTCTAGTGATCCAAAGCAAGATGATAACTAACAGTAGGTAATACTAAGACACTAACAAGAGTTAGGCAGACGCACTATTAACCGCCCGGGTGTCTATAATGGCTTCACGAATTAGTTGAAGACTATAAAACGAGAGTTAAGCGGCTATAGATCAACAATAAAACTATCAACCCATACCGTTTAGGGTGTAGATAACCAATCAATAAAACTTATTTAAAAGATAAATTTAATAAACTAAGGCAATAAAGGAGTTATACGTGGATTTAAATTATACCCCCGAGGAAAAAGCCTTCCAGCAGGAAGTGCGTGAATTTATTAAGGAAAATTACCCTAAAGATATACAAGAAAAAGTAGCTAAAGGTATTGCCCTTAAAAAAGAAGACTACGTACGCTGGCAAAAAATTCTGGCGGCTAAAGATGGTTGGGTTGCTCCAGGTTGGCCTGCTGAATATGGTGGCCCAGGTTGGACGCCGGTGCAAAAATATATCTTCGAGGAAGAGTGCGGTGCAGCTAATTGCCTTAGGACAGTAGCTTTTGGTTTAGTGATGTTAGCACCGGTGTTGATGAAATATGGTACGCCTGAACAACGCGATAAATATCTAAATGATATTCTTCATAGTAATGTGTGGTGGTGCCAAGGTTATTCGGAACCTAATGCAGGTTCAGATTTAGCTTCATTACAAACAAAAGCTGAAAGACAGGGCGACCATTACATTGTCAATGGCTCAAAAACATGGACAACACACGGCCATTACGCCGACATGATGTTTACACTGGTAAGGACCAGCCAAGAAGATCGAAAACAAAAAGGCATTAGCTTTTTATTAATTGATATGAAATCGCCAGGTGTTTCAACCTCGCCGATTATTACGGTTGATGGCATGCATGTGGTTAACCAAGTATTTCTAGAAAACGTGAAAGTGCCGGTAGAGAACCTAGTGGGCGAAGAAGGTGAAGGCTGGACAATTGCTAAATCATTATTGATGCATGAGCGTACATATATTGCGCAAGTACCTCGTTCAAAAAGACAAATTAAACGTCTTAAAGAGCTCGCTTCAAAAGAAAAATATAATGGTAAGCCATTGATTGAAGATGCGATGTTTAAAGCGAAAATATCAGCAGTTGAAATTGAATTAATGGCCTTAGAAATGACTAATATGCGCGTGTTGTCCAAACTTGCATTGGGCGATGCGCCGGGTGCTGAGTCCTCGCTTTTAAAAGTTAAAGGGACAGAGGTTCAACAAGCAATCACTGCTTTATTAATGGAAGCAGTTGGTTATTTTGCCTTGCCTTACGTAAAAGAGTCTATGACCGAAGGTTGGCAAGAAGAACCTATTGGGCCGGAAGAAGCATCAGTACTGACGCCTCACTATTTAGATTGGCGTAAATCATCCATTTATGGTGGATCAAATGAAATTCAAAAGAACATCATGGCGAAGGCCGTGTTGGGCCTTTAAGCAGTAGGAGTAGTTAAATGAATTTAGAATTTACTGAAGAAATGATCATGTTGCAAGATGGGATACATAAGTTCTTGCAGAATGAATATGACTTTGAGACTCGCCAATCACTTAGTCGTACAGGCATTGGTTACAGCGAAGAAAATTGGCAAAATTTTGCTGATATGGGTTTATTGGGCGTGCCATTTGATGAAGAGTTTGGCGGTTTTGGTTTTGGCCAAACAGGTTTGATTGTAATAATGGAGGCGATTGGTAAAGGTCTTGTTGTTGAACCGTATTTAGCCTCTATTGTATTGGGTGGTTTATTGATTCAACGAGCTGCAAATACTGAACAAAAAGAAGCCATTTTACCTGCTCTTATTGCAGGGGAAATGAAACTAGCATTTGCCTATGCTGAGCGTCAATCACGCTATAACTTAACTGACGTTGAATTTAGCGCACAGAAAAAAGCAGCTCAATACTGTTTGTCTGGTGCAAAATCGGTGGTATTTAATGCAGAAACGGCGGATAAAATAATCGTTTCAGCTAGAACCAGTGGTGATAATTTTACGCCAGAAGGGATTTCTTTATTCATTGTTGATAAAGATATAGAGGGCTTAACCTCGCGTGATTATGAAACAGTCGATGGCTTACGTGCTTCTGAATTAACATTTGATAATGTCATGGTAGATGAAAGCGCCCTTGTTGGTGACTTAGATGGTGCATTTTCCGACATTGAATATGTGATTGATGCTGCAACAGCTGCAGTTTGTGCCGAAGGGGTTGGTGTGGTGACTGAGTTGCGTGATAAAACTGTAGAATACCTTAAAACACGTAAACAATTTGATCAGCCCATTGGTAATTTTCAAGTACTTCAGCACCGCTGTGTTGATATGTTTATGACCGAAGAACAACTGCGTTCGTTGTCCTATCTGGCCGCTATCAAGGTGTCAGAAGATGATACGACTGAACGTGTAAAAAGTGTCTCTGCGGCTAAAGTTTATTTGGGAGACGCTCGATCAATTGTTGGTGAGCAAGCCGCTCAACTACACGGTGGTATCGGCGTAACCGATGAATTAGATGTTGCACATTATGTAAAACGTTTAACCATGATGAATGCAGTGTTTGGAGACCGTGATTATCATCTACAGCGTTTTAGTCAGGCTTAAAGGACGTATTAATATATGGGGATGTTGACCTTTCCGATAGCCAGCAAACCGGAGTTTGGTCTTCCAATGAAGGTAGAAGAAGGCATTTTCTTACTGAAAATGCCTATTCCCTATGCGTTAGATCATATCAATCTTTGGTTGTTGAGGGATGGGGAAGGCTGGACGATTATTGATTCTGGGTTTTATAGTGAAGAGGCAACCTTACTATGGAATAAGGTATTGGTAGATTTTTGTCATAATGAACCGATTCAGAAAATAATCATTACTCATTTTCACCCTGATCATGTAGGCATGGCTCAATGGTTAGCGCATAAAACAAATGCGCCCGTGCATATGAGTCAAATTGAATTTTTGACTACCCAGATGGCATGTCAAGAGTATTCTAAGCAGCAAAAAGCTAGACGTAGGGAATATTTTGAGCGTTTTGGTTTAGCTCAAGAAGACATTCAACAGCTACAAGATAAAGTCGGCGGTTATGTTACCGGTGTTCCGGAGGCACCTACCTCATATCAGCGTTTGGTTGATGGGCAGTCACTGTTGATTAATGGCGAGCAATGGCATTTATTACAATTTAATGGCCACAGCCCCGGGCATATTTGTCTGCATAATAAGCAACGAGACCTTCTTGTCTCCGGAGATCAAATATTGCCTAATATTTCGCCGAATGTCAGTGTTAATTTCTATGAAAGTGATGCAGATCCACTGGCTGATTATTTATCCAGTTTAGACACCTTGGCAACCTTAGGTGCCGATACGGTGGTATTGCCATCACACGGTCGAATTTTTAAGGGCATTAAGGAACGTGCAACAATGCTTAAAGAAGGGCATCGTAAATCATTAGATCAAATTTTAGCATTTTGCCAACAAGCTCGGTCAGGGTTGGAGGTATTGCATATGCTCTATGGCAAACGATTAAGTCTATTCAATTTATCGTTGGCAACGGGTGAAGCGATGGCGCATTTAAATTATTTAATTGGAACAGGTGAGGTGACACGTAGTGGCGACCTGGTTTATCAATACAAAACAAATTAAACAGAGAATTGATGATGAGCACTTATGTGAAGTATAGCAGTATGTCTGAAGGTGATGATTTTCTCGACCCAGTACCATCTTTTGAGGTGACAGCGGAGCGTGTGGATAAATACATTGAATCGACACAGGATGAAACACCTCAGCTAAGAGAAGAGGATCAACAAGGGCGCCGTATTGCACCACCCATGTTGGCGGCGGTATATGTGATTGAAGCACTACGAACACGCGTAGGCCCACCGGGCGGAATTCATGCAAAACAACAATTTAAATTTCATCGGCCTGCCTATATTGGTGAAACGCTCTATACCTCGGCAAAAGTTCTTAAGTTGTATGAAAGGAAAGGGCGTAACTACGTTGAAATGACAACGCAAACGCACAACCAAGAAGGGGAATTAGTGACCAGCGGGATGATTACACGGATCTGGGGGAAAGAGGCATGAGCGAACTAAAATCTTATGAAGGGTATTGTGTCGGTGCTTCAATAGGTGAATTGACTCAAGCTGTCGATCAAAGCATGATTAATGCTTATGCTGACGCGTCAGGCGATATCAATCCTTTACATATTGACCTTGAGTTTGCGAAAACCACTTTTTTTGGTCGGACGATTGCTCATGGTTTATTGACACTTGCATTTGTTTCGCGAGTTTTATCAGCTTGGAACTGGCAAGGATGGGCTTATGGTGGTGAATTGAATGTGTCATTTTTAGGCCCCGTTTACCCCGGTGATACTGTGCGCGTATCAGGTGATATTGAACAGATAGAGAAAAGAGAAGATGGCGTGTATGCTCGATGCCAACTGGTATGTTTCTGTGGTGAAAGAACCGTTTTAAAAGGCTTTGTCATTAGTAAAATATCAAAATAAGGACACAGGCAATCGGTTAACTATTTAGCGGTAAAAAGGGGGTATGTATGGCAAAGCACTTAACACCTGAAACGAAAATATCGACCACAAATGAGCAACAGATTTTGGTTCGAAACAAAGATCTGGTCAATGAGTTGATGGGGCATGTTAGTTTTACCGAAATGTTCTTTTTACATTTGATGCAACGCATGCCTAGTAAGGGAGAAATAGCTATTTTCGATGCTGTTTTGGTCACCTTAATGGAGCATGGCTTAACGCCCAGTGCGATAGCCACTCGATTGACAATAATGGCAGCCCCAGAATCGGTTCAAGGTGCTATATCGGCAGGTTTACAGGGAATTGGTAGTGGATTAGTGGGCACAATGGAGGGCATGGCTAAGAATTTACAAGATATTATCACCGCAGAAGAAGGGTTAGAGGCCAGTTGTTTACGCATTGTGAACGGCTTCAAAGCAACACGCCAAGCAATCCCCGGGTTTGGTCACCCCTTTCACAAACCAGATGACCCGCGAACGCCGCGACTCTTTGAAATAGCTCGTCAAGCAGGTGTAGAGGGGCATTATATAGATATTGTTACTACACTATCTAAAACGGTTGATCAGGTATACGGCAAGCACTTAACCATTAATGCAACCGGTGCGATAGCGGTCGTGTTATCAGAAATTGGTGTGCCATGGGATGTGATGCGTGGTATAGCAGTAGTGACTCGCAGTGCTGGTCTGCTAGGCCATATAAGTGAAGAAAGGGAACACCCCATTGCACCATTTATTTACTCGCACATTGAAGACACAGTGCCGTATACCGGCAAACGTACATTAGATGACTAGGTTGATTACCTAATAATGGTTAATACGATTTAGCTAAACCTAATACGCGTTCTGCAATATAACATAAGGCAAGCTGAGGACTGACAGGGGCAATTCTTGGTATCATTGATTCACGAAGATAGCGTTCAACGTGATATTCTTTTGCGTAGCCAAAACCACCGTGAGTCATAACTGCTGTTTCACAAGCATGAAAACCTGCTTCTCCAGCCAAATATTTAGCTGCATTAGCCGCTGCACCACAGGGTTGATTATTATCATATTGCCAAGCAGCCGACATGGCCATCAGCCAAGCAGCTTCTAACTCAGACCAGCACACAGCTAATGGGTGTTGTATGCCTTGGTTTTGGCCAATGGGGCGATTAAAAACATTACGTTCTTTAGCGTAATCGGTTGCTTTTTTTAGCGCAACCCTTCCAAGGCCTATGGCTTCTCCTGCAATTAAAATACGTTCAGGGTTCATCCCATGAAGAATGTATTCAAAGCCTTTTCCTTCTTCGCCAATACGGTCTTCAAGCGGTATTTCTAGGCCATCAATAAATAATTCATTTGAATCAACCGCTTTGCGCCCCATTTTTTCAATTTCATGAACGCTAATTTTATTACGGTCGAAGTCGGTATAAAAAAGGCTTAAACCATGCGTAGGTTTTTTAACGTCTTCTAAAGGAGTTGTTCGTGCTAATAATAAGATTTTATCAGCCACTTGCGCAGTGGAAATCCATACTTTTTGCCCATTAACAATATAACGGTCGTCTTTACGGATAGCCAAGGTTTTAAGCTGCGTCGTATTCAATCCGGTGTTCGGTTCAGTAACAGCAAAACAAGCCTTTTCGCGACCTTCAGCCATGGGTCGTAGCATGCGATTTTTTTGCTCCTCGGTACCATACACGACAACGGGGTTTAAGCCAAAAATATTAATGTGAACGGCTGATGCGCCAGACATACCCGCTCCTGATTCAGCAATGGTACTCGCCATAATGGCAGCTTCGGTAATACCTAAACCTGAACCACCATAAGCTTCAGGAATACAAATTCCCATCCAGCCACCTTCTGCCATTGCTTGGTAAAAGTCATGCGGAAAACCACCTTGCTGATCGCGCTTTAACCAATAATCATCAGTAAATGGCTCGCAGACTTTTTTTATAGCGTCCCGAATGGCGTCTTGTTCATCAGTGTATGAGAAGTTCATGATCCATTATCTATTAAATAATTCCTGCTTCTAAGCTGGCAGCCATAAAAAGCCCGAGCTCCTCTGCCTGGTTTATAAACTCTTCTTTAAAATCACCACGACAAATAAGCGGTTGTTGAACAACTTTCCATCGTAGGCCGGTTAAAATAGATTCAATCGCTCGTTTTGTGCCAGTGCCATCATTGCCTGCACGAATAAGGACTGCACAGGGCATGGCTTCTGTCTTATCCATGCACGGATAATAGTTACGATCAAAAAAATCCTTTAAGCCACCACTCATATAACCTAAGTTTTCTGGGGTAGCTAAAATTAATGCATCTGCATTGATTACATCTTCTGCTTTTGCTTCTAGCGCGGGTATAAAAATAGCTTCGACGCCGTTTACCTCATCACTATTTGCACCCTTTAAGACGGCATTTATCATCCGTTTTATATTCGGCGAGGGTGCATGAGCAATAATAGCTAAGCTTTTCATTTTATATAAAAAAACAATTATTTATCAGTTATTTGCGTGGTTTTTCTAATGTTATTTGCATTTCTTTAAAGCGCTCTATTTCTTCTGGGCTGTAGCCGGCATCCGTTAATATTTCGGTATTGTTTTCACCATATTGGGGAGGGCGGCATTTAAATTTCCCCGGTGTTCGCGACAGTTTTATAGGAATGCCTGTGCCTCTGTACTCGCCCGACTCTATGACCATTTCTCTTGCTTTAGTTTGCGGGTGCTGTAAAGCATCTTCAACCGTTTGTACTGCACCTGCGGGGATACCTTTGCTCATTAATTCTGCAGTCATCGCTTTGCCATCGCGGTCAGCCAGTAAATCTTCAAGAATAACGCGCAACTCAGCTTTATTTTTGGCGCGGTTAGCATTAATCGTAAACCGTGGGTCTTGTGCTATTTCAGGGTGACCTAATTCTTTACATAAGCCAGCAAACTGACGATCATTACCAATCCCTAGAAACAACATCCCATTAGCGGTAGGGAAGAGGTCATAAGGTGTGATATTTGGATGCGCGCTACCTAGGCGTTTTTGTGGTTTACCATCTAAAAACCAGTTGGCGGCATGCGGGTGAATTAAGCTCACCGCTGTATCATATAAACTGACTTCTATTGATTGGCCTAGCCCAGAAGTTTCTCGCTCATATAAGGCTAATAATATCGCAATAACTGCATTCATGCCGGTGGTCAAGTCAACGATAGGCACACCAATTCGAACAGGTGGGCGATCAGCGTCACCGTTAATACTCATTAAGCCGGATGTGGCTTGAGCAACGGCGTCATAACCAGGGAAACCAGCGTAGGGACCATTACTGCCAAAACCAGTTACACGGCAATGAATTAAGCGAGGGAATTTCTTTTGTAATACATCAGTAAAGCCTATACCCCATTTTTCGAGTGTGCCAACCTTAAAATTTTCAACAAGAACATCTGCTGTTTCAAGTAAGCGGAATAGAATTTGGTGTGCTTCAGGCTGACGCATATCTAAGGCAATGCCTTTTTTATTACGATTAACCCCATCGTAATAGGCACTTCCACGTTCATGATAAGGAGGGCCCCAGCCGCGGGTTTCATCACCTGCGGGAGGTTCAACTTTTAGAATTTCTGCGCCATGGTCGCCTAAAATTTGAGTACATAAGGGGCCGCCTAAAACGCGTGATAAATCAACGACTTTTATGCCGTTTAAAGAAGGGTTACTCATACTATAAAACTGCCTCTGTTCCTAGAATTGTTGTTACCTGACTGGATAGTACACCACCATTGCCGTTAACCAGAGCAACTTCTGGGTTATCAACTTGTCGTGCGCCACACCCACCACGTAGTTGTTGAATGGCTTCAATAAGAATGAAGATGCCGTACATACCTGGGTGGACACATGATAGACCGCCACCATTGGTGTTAACTGGTAGGCTACCGCCGGGTGCAATATTACCATTTTCGACAAAAGCACCACCTTCACCTTTAGCGCAGAAACCTAAGTCTTCAAGGAAAAGGATAGTGTTAATGGTGAACGCATCATAAAGCTCAACTACATCAACATCGTCTTTTGTTAAACCGGCCATTGCAAACGCACGCTTTCCAGCGTCTACGGCAGCGGTGGTTGTTAAGTCCGGCATTTGAGTGATTTGACGATGCCAGTGAGCGGTACCAGTGCCTAATACATAAACGGGTTTATTCGGAAAATCTTTTGCCCGTTCACTCGATACCATAATAACAGCACCACCACCATCGGTTACTAAGCAGCAATCTAGTAAGGAAAGAGGGTCGCTAATCATGCGTGAATTAAGCACATCGTCGCGAGTAAGTTCATCGCGAGCGAAGGCTGCCGGGTTTAATTGCGCCCATTGACGAGCTGCAACAGCTACATCAGCCATTTGTTCACGCGTTGTACCGTATTGATGCATATGACGAGCCGCAGCGAGTGCGTAGGAGCTTATTGGATAACGGGGTTTATAAGGTGCTTCATAAATTTGTTGTTCAGACATGGTGGCCAATTTGCCACCGGCTGTGCGTTGATTACTGCCATAACAAATTAAAGCAACATCGCATTGGCCTGTTTTAATGGCCATAGCAGCATTTAGTGTATGCGCTACAAATGATGAACCACCCACCATACTGCTGTCAGAAAAACGCGGTTTGATGCCTAAGTACTCTGCTGTACTCAATGCCGGCATAAAATGATAAGACGAACCGGTGAAAATACCGTCTACATCGGATAGTTTTAAGCCAGCGTCATCTAACGCGTTATGCGTAGCCTCGGCTAGGATATCTAATGGCATTCTCCCATGAGCTTCGCCGCAACCGGCCAAACCAACGCCAACAACCGCAGATGAACCTCTTAATTCATGTGACATCTTTTAAACTCCCTGTGCTGGTACGAAGACAATAAAAGAACTGTCTTCATCATTTTTGATAACGGCGCTGACTTGATCACCAATTTTTACATCTAATGGGTCAACACCTTCAACGCGGCTCATCAGGCGAGGGCCTTCTTCTAATGTGACGTGACATACATTGTAATTACCGCCGCGTTCGGGCTTACGTCGAACGGTTGTTGTTGAATAAACTTCACCTTTTCCGCTGACCGCTGTCCATTCAAGGTTAAAACTACCGCAATGAGGACAAACGACTCGAGGGAAGAAATGAAATTCTTGGCAGTCTTGACATTTTGGTAAGGAAAAAACACCTTTTTTTAAAAAATCATCGTAGATTTGATCAGGGCCTGGGCCGCTAAATCGCTCATTTTTGGTGCTCATTTATATTAACTCCTGTACAGGTTTTGTTGAGGCTAAATAGTCTTTTTATAAACCTGAAATTCTAACAATTGTTATGTTGTTTATCCAGTGAATTAATACAAATGGACGCGAGAATAATGATCGCTTGAGTGGTTACCAGTGAATATTAACAGGACGAGTTAAAGCTTTTCTTAATAACCACGCAGACAATAAAGAATTGATAAAAACTCTTTATGCAACGAATAAAAAAGTACCTAGGGATGCTGACAATAAAAATCGTTAGGTGACTTGGCAAGAGAAAAAAACGGATGTCAGTCGTTATGCTTGGGGTTTTTTATACAGGGCTCATATTCAGGCTCCTATTGCTTGTTCATGAACCTCGTTGAAATTATGGCGACAAAAGCTTGGGCTTTAAATTAGTCTAAGAAAAATAATAGACTTTGTTATTCTTATGATTCGCGGTATCTAGAAAAACAACAACTCGTTAGTTATTAATTGAAGCACTTATTTAAAGGATGTTATGAAAAAAATATCAATACAAGAAAAAATGAGACCCAATGGATGTTTTGGTTGTGGGCAAGATAACCCTTATGGTTTGCAAATTGAAAGTCATTGGGAAGGTGACGAAGTAGTTTGCCAATGGACGCCTAAGGAGTACATGATTGGGCCGCCAAATTATTTGTATGGCGGAATTTCTGCCAGTTTAATTGATTGTCACTCAGTCAATACAGCCTTGTCGTATGCTCATAAAAAAGTCGGAAATGATGATAAATACGACCGAAGCATTCAGATGGTGACCGGCTCAATGAACCTTCGCTATATAAAACCAGTTCCGATGAGGGAAGTTGAATTACGTGCCACAGTGGAAAAGGTTGAGGGTAGAAAATATTTTATTAAAACAGAGTTACAAAGTGATGGCATAACCTGTGTCAGAGGCGATGTAGTAGCGATTCAACTTAAAGCAGCACAGTGACTCTTAGTTTGTTCGGTTTATAAGATTAGAAGACCAATAAAGGCCCCAGTTTTTGCTGAGGCCTTTATTGGTTTATAACGTTTTAACTACTTTTTTTGACAGTGTGTGATTACTGTTGATCTTTGGTTAATGACTCAACAGGTTTAGGCTCCACAGGCTTAGCTTCTACAGGCTTAGCTTCTACAGGCTTAGCTTCTACAGGCTTAGCTTCTACAGGCTTAGCTTCTACAGGCTTAGCTTCTACAGGCTTAGCTTCTACAGGCTTAGCTTCTACAGGCTTAGCTTCTACAGGCTTAGCTTCTACAGGCTTAGCTTCTACAGGCTTAGCTTCTACAGGCTTAGCTTCTACAGGCTTAGCTTCTACAGGCTTAGCTTCTACAGGCTTAGCTTCTACAGGCTTAGACTCTACATCTACTGGCTTTGAAGTGGCTGCACCTTGATTGGCTTCTGGTGAGCCATTTGCCGTGTCGAGAGGCTTAGGTTTGTTGCTTGTTGTACGCCTTCTTCTGCGAGGGTGGCGAGTACCGTTTTTAACCCCTGTGTTACCAGTTTCAGTGGGCTTAGCTTCTACAGGTTTAGACTCTACAGGTTTAGACTCTACAGGTTTAGACTCTACAGGTTTAGACTCTACAGGTTTAGACTCTACAGGTTTAGACTCTACAGGCTTAGATTCGGCAATATTAGTGTTTTGTGACTTAGGTGCATCGCTGTTAGGTGAACGTTTATTGGATCTACGTCGTCTTCTAGGTCGTGATGGTTGCTCAGCATCGTTTTGTTTGGTTTGAGCTGGTTTTGGGTTTGTTTTTTCGTTTGAACCATCAACATTAGCAGCCTGTGATGTATTTGGGTTCTGCTTACTCTGATCTTTGTTATTTCTATTTTTATTTCTGTTTTTATTACGGTTTCTATTTTTATTTTCGTTTGGGTTAGCGTTGCGTTGTTGGTTGCCTTGCTGATTATTGCTCGTTTTATTTGCTTTAGCCGGCTCTTTTTTAACAGGTTGTTTTTCTGATGACGGCACTATTTTGCTTAACAAACGCTTAAAGAAACCATCGTTGGCTACGTTTGATGGTGCTGTTGGGCGTTGTGTAGCAGGCATAACATTCTTAACGGCGGCCGTTTCTTGGCTGACGGCTTCACGTTGATATGGTTTAGCATCTCGAGTCTTACTATTTTGTAAGCGCTCATGACTGGCAGCCGTATCTTGTTTTGCTTCTTTTGTACGAATTCGTTCTATTTCGTAATGAGGTGTTTCAAGATGTTTATCAGGAACGATAATCAACGATACTTTATGAGTCTCTTCTATTTGCTCAACTTCAGAACGTTTTTCGTTAAGAACAAAAGTCGCGCAATCAATGGGGACATGAACAACTACCCGCGCTGTATGCTCTTTCATCGCTTCTTCTTCCAGAATGCGAATAATGGATAAAGAGAGCGACTCAACACTTCGAATAGTACCCTGGCCATGACAGCGTGGGCAAACAGGCAAGCTAGACTCTGTTAACGATGAATGGATTCGTTGACGAGACATTTCCAATAAACCAAAGCGTGAAATTCTGCTGAATTGAATACGTGCTCTGTCATGCTTCATCGCTTCTTTAATGCGATTTTCTACCATCCGTTGATTTTTAGTAGGCCCCATATCAATGAAATCGATGACGAATAGGCCGCCCATATCACGAATACGAAGTTGTCTTGCAATCTCATCAGCAGCTTCAAGGTTGATATTGAGTGCGGTCGTTTCAAAGTCAGCACCTTTTGTAGCACGAGCTGAGTTGATGTCGATGGAGGTGAGCGCTTCAGTTGGGTCTATAACAATAGACCCACCAGATGGAAGAGGGACTTCACGTCCGTAAGCGGTTTCAATTTGGCTTTCGATTTGGTAACGCGTGAACAAAGGAACGGAGTCTTCGTAAAGTTTAACGCGCGATAAATATTGCGGCATAATTTGCTGCATAAAATCATGTGCTAAATTAAATGATGCTTCACTATCAATCAGAACTTCATCAATATCAGCACGTAAGTAATCACGAATAGAACGGATAACAAAGTTGCTTTCTTGGAAGATCAAATAGGGCGCTTTACGGTCTTTTGAAGCGAGACTAATGGCATCCCACAAATGTGTAAGATAGTTTAAGTCCCATTGGAGCTCTTCGACTGACTTACCAACACCGGCAGTACGAACGATGAGGCCAATATTTTCTGGAATTTCAAGTTGATCAAGTACTTCGCGTAAAGCTGTTCTATTATCACCGTCAATACGGCGTGAAATACCGCCCGAACCCGGGTTGTTTGGCATTAATACTAAATAGCTACCTGCTAAGCTAATTTGTGTTGTCAGCGCTGCGCCTTTATTGCCACGCTCTTCTTTTTCAACTTGTACGACAATTTCCAAACCTTCTTTAATTTGGTTTTTGTCTTTTATATCTTGGGTGTCTAAGCCAATCGCTTGACCGGTAATTTCTTTAAATGGAAGGAAACCATGGCGGTTAGCACCATAGTCAACAAAAACGGCTTCTAAGCTACGTTCTACGCGGGTAATAAGTCCTTTATATATATTTGATTTTTTCTGTTCTCTTGCAGGTACCTCTATATCAAGGTCATATAGTTTTTGTCCGTCGACAAGGGCCACTCGTAACTCTTCTGTGTGAGTGGCATTGATTAACATTCTTTTCATTTGTTTCTTTTCCTGATGCCGCATAGTGCACAGAAATTATTGGGAGGCGAGAAAGGTGGAGTAGTTTCATATACTAATTGTTATCTTTAAATTTTAGTGGTTTAAAAATAGTTTGTTTCTCACTTGGTTCAGACATAAAAGCTTAAACTTATTTTATTAATTGGCTTTATTGAAATGTCCGTATTAAATTTCTGTATTTATGGGCAATTAAAAATCGCTCATCATGGGTCGAGCAAATAAAACCCGTTTGAATGCCAGTTGTGTAACTGATGCATTCAGATCCTGTTGTAAAGCTGAATAAAGTAGCTGACCTACTTCAATGTAACCACCCCAAAGGGCGAGTTATAAAACGACAGATTAGCTTTGCTAACAGACAATCGTTATCATGTTCACTGAGTTTAATAATTCTTATCTAATACCTATTAAACTTTTCGGACTATAGCAAATTAAGCTAATAACATCAATCAGATATACACTAAAGTTAAAACTATATGAAAACAGAGGCGTATGACAAAGTTCGGTTTATTGAGGTCGACGAAAATTCAGTAGGTCAACGCTTGGATAATTTTTTAATGACGCAGTTAAAAGGCGTTCCTAAAAGCCATATATACAAGATTATTCGCCGTGGGGAAGTCAGGATTAATAAAGGGCGAGCAAAAAACATCTATCGTTTAAAGGTCAATGACCTGGTGAGGGTGCCACCAGTAAAAATGGAAGAAAAAAGTGCGTCATCACCAGCAAAGTGGATGTTGTCGAGCCTTGAGGAAAGGGTGATATATGAAGACGAACACTTATTGGTGCTTAATAAGCCTTCTGGTATGGCTGTTCATGGCGGAACGGCAAACAGTCACGGGGTAATTGAAACATTACGGTTTTTACGCCCAGAGGAGCGTTATTTGGAATTAGTTCATCGTTTAGATAAGGCGACCTCTGGCTGTTTATTGATCGCAAAAAATAGAAAAATGTTAAATGGACTGCAATCATTATTACGCAATAGAACAATAAGCAAAACATACACAGCATTACTCTGTGGTGTTATCCATAAACAGTCCGTCAACGTGAATGCACCGTTGGAAAAGCGGACATTAGAAAGTGGCGAACACAGGGTGCGTGTTCACCCTGAGGGTAAAAAGTCGGAAACCTTGTTTGAGAAATTGGCGCAATATAAAGGGGCAACCTTAGTATCAGCGTCGCCTAAAACGGGTCGAACACACCAAATAAGGGTGCATGCTAAGCATTTTGGTCACCCTATTGCCGGAGATGAGCGCTATTCAACACCGGCACAGTATAAATCTTACCGCGAGAAAGGCTTAATGAGGCTTTTTTTACATGCAAGCAAGCTTGAGTTTATACACCCCTTAAGTGAAAAAAAGGTCATGTTTGAAGCGCCTCTAGATAACGAACTTGAAATGTTTTTAAAAACACTATGATTACTCAGTACGATTTAATAATTTTTGATTGGGATGGCACCCTAGTAGACTCTATTGATTGGATTGTTGAGTGCATTCAGATAATAGCTAAGCACCAAGGCATAGATCAACCTAGCCAACAAGCCTGTAAAGATATTATTGGCCTGAGCCTGTCAGAGGCAATGGTAACCTTATTTCCAGAGCTGTCTGATGATGAAAAAATAGCCATGGTTGCTGCCTATCGTGAGGTTTATTTAGCTAAAAAGATTTCAACAAAAGACTTGTTTGTTGATACATTACCGACCTTGGAAAAGTTAAAACAAATGGGTAAAACGTTAGCAGTGGCGACGGGTAAAGGGCAATCAGGTTTGGATAGAAGCCTTGATGGAACAGGGCTTCGCCCTTATTTCGACCACCTTAGGTGTGCTGAAAAAATGCAATCGAAACCTAGCCCACATATGTTATTTGATATTCTTGACGAAAGTGGTATCCAGCCAGACAAGGCGATAATGATTGGTGACTCAACATTAGATTTAAAGATGGCGAATAATGCAGGTGTATCCAGCATAGGCGTCACCACGGGTGCCCACTCACATGAAATATTATCAAAACAGATGCCGGTAGCGTGTATTAATAATTTAATGGAAATATTTGAGGGGTAAGAATGGCGTTTTTTAACAAAGATAAATCAATACCGAATGATCAACAGTGGGAGAGATCTGTATTAGAGAAGGTCGCTTTGGCTTCTGTCATAGAGCAACGACGGACACGACGATGGAATATTTTTTTCAAGCTTTTATTGTTAACCTACATCATTTTTATCAGTAGCTTGGCTATGTCACCGATGTCTGATGTAAGCACATTATCAAAAGGTCCACATACCGCGATGGTTGATGTTAAAGGAATCATTGTTTCGGGTGGCGAGGCAGATGCTGAGAGTATTATTAAAAGTCTAAAAAATGCAGTTAAAGACCCCAACACTAAAGGAATTGTTTTACGGGTGAATTCTCCTGGTGGAAGTCCCGTACAATCGAGTTATGTTTATGAGGCTATTCGAGAGCTCAAAAATACTCACCCAACACTACCAATTTATGCAGTGGTTGAGGATTTATGTGCCTCTGGCTGTTATTTTATCGCGTCAGCGGCGGATAAAATATTTGTCAACCAATCTAGCATTGTCGGCTCAATTGGCGTGGTGATGAATGGCTTTGGCTTTACGGACACGATGAAATCATTGGGTGTAGAGCGTCGTTTATATACTGCCGGAGAGCATAAAGGATTTTTAGACCCATTTTCCAACGTAAAACCTGCTGAAAAAGCACACGTTCAAGGGATGTTGAACGATATTCATACAGAATTTATCGAGTCTGTAAAAAGTGGCAGAGGAGAGCGTTTAGCAGAAAACCCAGATTTATTTAGTGGTCTAGTGTGGGCTGGCTCTGAGAGTATTGAATTAGGTTTGACTGATGCTATTGGTGATGTTCGATCTGTTGCGAAGAATGAAATTGGCGAAGAGAAAATTGTTGATTTTACAGCCCAGCAACCCTTTCTTGAGAAATTGGCAAAAAGTATGGGCGCTGCTACGGCATCGTTCATGGCTAACTTTACAACACTGAATAAAGTCTTTTTGTTTTAGAGGCGTATAGAAGATAAAATATTCAGCTAAAATTCATGCGAAATGAATAAACTGTTAACCACTCAATGAGCTTTTTATAATGATATGCGCACTTTAAAAGTAATTTTGTTCACTATTTTTTGCAATATGGCTATTTCGAGTCATGTTTTAGCGTGTGATGAGATGATTGTGTTAGCTGTTGCAGATATTATCAGTTTGGATGAAGCGATCAAGACAGTTAAAAAGAATAGTAAAGGGAAGGTTCTTGACGCTCAAACAAAGCAAATGAATGGGCAACCAGTTCACGTAATCAAGGTGTTGACTGATAAAGGACATGTTAAAAAAATTCGTGTTCAAGGTACACGAAAATAACGGAAAGGTTTTTTTATGCGAGTTCTTGTAGTTGAAGATGATCAATCCTTGCAGGAGCAACTGGTTGAGAATTTAACGAAGAGGGGGTTTGCTGTCGATGCGACAGATAATGGTACTGATGCTCTTTATTTTGGTACAGAGTACCCCATTGATATTGCGATTGTAGACCTTGGCTTGCCAGATATCCCAGGGATGGAAGTTATAAAGCAGCTTCGTGCTAAAGATATCAATTTCCCAATACTTATATTGACAGCTCGTGCACGTTGGGAAGAAAAGGTTGAGGGTTTAGAGGCAGGCGCAGATGACTATTTAGTTAAGCCATTTCATACCGAAGAGCTATTAGCGCGGATGAATGCGTTGATTCGTCGTTCTGCCGGTGTTGCATCTCCAATGCTTGTGTGTGGCCCAATATCATTGGATAGCAGTGCACAGCAGGTTTTGGTGGATGAAAAGCCTGTTGTATTAACCGCTTATGAATATAAAATGCTGGAATATATGATGATGCATTCTGGTAAGGTTATTTCAAAAACTGAAATTACGGAGCATATATATGATCAAGATTTTGACCGTGATAGTAATGTAATTGAAGTGTTTGTAGGCCGATTGCGCAAAAAATTAGACCCCAATGATCAACACAAGCCGATAGAAACGCTAAGAGGAAGAGGCTATCGCTTTTCCATTCCGCTTAATCACTAGTTAGTTTAAAGCTGTAGATGAATAACAGCATACAGTCTCGGTTAATTTTTTCTGCCAGTGTGGTGCTGTTTTGTTTTTTAGGCTTAGCAGGCGTAGTTTTAGATGCGGCCTATCAAAAAGGCGCACAAAATGCTTTAAACGACCGACTTCAAATTCACCTGTACTCTATTCTTGGAAAAGCCGAAATCAGCCGTGCCAATAAACTAGTGATGCCGACTAACTTATCAGAACCGAGGTTCTCACAGCTTAGTTCAGGCTTATATGCCTATATTTTTGACCTTAACGGTGAAATGGTTTGGCGAAGTACCTCATCGATAGGTAAATTAATAGAGCCCATTAAGCGTTTAAAGCTAGGTCAAAAAGCCTATATAAAAAACCACCCGGGCCGTCAAGAAAGTGTTGCTTTACACTATAAAGCAACGCTGGAAAACGAACACTCTCAACAGAAGACTTTTGAATTTGTTGTTATTGAGTCTACCTCAAGTGTGGATTATCAGATAGCTGGATTCCGATCTGTTTTATGGCAATGGTTAGGTGGCATCGGGCTGATATTAATTATTTTACAGTTTTGGATTATAAGGGTTAGCTTAAGGCCGTTAAGGCATATAGTTGATGACCTAGAAAGCATTCAAACCGGCGATGCAAAGTATTTAGATAACGATTATAGTCATGAATTAAAAGAGGTTGCTAATACACTCAATAAGCTTATTGATAACGAGAGAACACATTTAAAACGCTACCGAAATACCTTGGCTGATTTGGCACATAGTTTAAAAACCCCTTTATCCGTTTTAACGGGGATTTATGAAAAAGAAAATTTATCGCAAGACGATAAAAAAGTTATTGAGAATCAAACCTTGCTAATGAGGCAAATGGTTGATTATCAGTTGCAAAAAGCTGCAGCTAAAGGACACCAGACGTTAGCAAAACCGTTAGATGTGGAGTTAATAGTGTCGCAAATTATTGATTCATTAAACAAAGTCTATGCTGATAAATCATTGAAGGTGATAAAAGATATTGAGCCGAATCTTTTGTTTAATGCAGAAAAAGGGGATATTTTTGAGCTGTTTGGTAATTTATTAGATAATGCTTTTAAATGGGCGAACACGGTTGTAGAAGTTAGTGTTAAAAAGGTAACGAATGATTCATCTTCAAGTATTGAAATTACCATTGAGGATGATGGGGTTGGGATTTGTGATGATGAAATTGAAAATGTTTTAAAAAGGGGGATTAGGGCTGATGAGTCTGTTCATGGTCATGGCATTGGCTTAGCGGTCGTGAATGAATTGGTATCACTGTATAAAGGAACGTTAACATCGGGCCAAAGTCGGTTAGGCGGGCAAAAATGGACAATAGTGTTTCCTAAAAACTGACATTTATTGAGTTGATTGTGCATCTAGGTCGACAATTTTTACCCAAATAGTATTATTTTTTATAAATGTTTTAGACTGACTGCCAAGAATTTTAGAGTTGGTTTGCTGAGTGATTTCATCAATGCCTGTTAATTTAATCCAGGTGTTTAGCCGCCCGCGAATAACACTTGAGGCGCGGGTAAAGTGGGCCGAGGTTCTATTTTCAGACAAGGCTTCTTCATACCAAGGAGCAATGTCTAGAATAACGGAATCGTTCGATAACCGAGGCGTAACGTAAAACCCGTTTGAGGCTTCACGATAGTCTGTAGAGGCTGAGATATGATGATGGTTGTTATATTGTTGGATATGGACACTATTAACAGGTTCACTGACACCATCTGATATATAAGCGGTATGTCCTTCTAAAACTTGTATGCTCTGATTGTTCTTTTCATTTGATTGGTCTTTTGTACTATATATTTTTAGTTCGCCATCGATGGCACTTTTTGCATTATGACGTGTATCAATATTGATATGACTGTTGACGTTATACCCCTTTGTTTGCTGATTAAACTGACCATCGCGATTTACATGAATAACTAAGCGGTGAGCAGGTTGGTCTAATCGCTCAATGAGTCTTTTAATATCGGATAGGTTTTGAGGGTCAACGCGCAGAATTAATTCGTTGTAACCGGCTCCCACTGTCTCATGAGGTTGTAAAAAAGGTTTGATGCTACTGATAACATCGACAGGTTGTTTGTGCTTTAAAGGGTGAAAAATAAGTTCAGCAAGAACAGGTGTGGTAAACAGTAACAAAAGAAAAGCAGCAGTAAACTTATTAATCATAATGGCAGTGACCGAAGTTCGATGTCTGGCGAACTGATTTCCCAAGCACTTTTAAAATAGGATAAGAACTGTGCAGTACGGTCTGCGTCTGAAAAATTACAGAGGCCAACATAATGTTGATAGTTAGGTATTTGAAGGTAGGCGCTTTTGTCGAAACAAACAAAATCATCCTCACGAGGAGGGCTAGCAGCGGCCACTTTCTTAAACGAAATGCTGCTAGAAAATCGATGTGATAAACCTAGTAAGCGATGAGATATTCGGGTGATTGGACGTGTCTCATTCACTAATACATTGATATGAGTGCGATGATTTTTTAAACAAAACTGTTCACAAGCAAAAATAACTGCTTCGGTATCAAAAACTAAAGGGTTTAGCGTGTGACTGTAGATATTAATGTCAGTGTGGGCCTGATTAATCAAACAAACTAGGGCTAGTTTGTTTTGTTCAAAAGAGTTTAGGTTAAATGTTGTTTTTGTTTCTCTAAAGACGGCGTGTTCAAGCTCATAAATTGACATTGAAAACTCCAAGTAAAATGAATATTACTAATAGTTAACCAGTGCCGGTAAGGAATAGCAAATAAAGCAAAAAAAACCGAATCAATTGATTCGGTTAACGTACAAGACTTAAAGCCTATAAATGGGGAAAAAATAGACTTTAGGTGTCGTCTTGCAGGTGATTCATTATAATTATTTAAAATAATTTGAGTATGAGTTATGTCACATTTATGAGAGTTTACTAATATTATTTGCTAGTGTTTCTGCACAGCCGGTGTAGCTAGCAGGTGTCATTTCAAGCAGTAATTGTTTGGCATCGTTAGGAATCTCCAAAGTTTCGATAAAGGCTTTCATGGAGTTTTGATCTATGCCTTGCCCTCGAGTGAGTTCTTTTAATTTTTCATAGGGTTTTTCAATACCATAGCGACGCATCACCGTCTGGATAGGTTCAGCAAGAACTTCCCAGTTGGCATCTAAGTCAGCTAATAGTTTTGCTTCATTGATTTCTAGTTTTGAAATGCCTTTTTGTAATGATTTAAAGCCAATTAAGCTGTGTGCTAAACAAGTGCCTAGGTTTCTAAGCACAGTAGAATCGGTTAAATCACGTTGCCATCTTGAAATAGGTAATTTCTCAGAAAAGTGGTTCATTAAGGCATTAGCAATACCAAAATTACCTTCTGCGTTTTCGAAGTCAATGGGGTTAACTTTATGTGGCATAGTTGATGAGCCAACTTCTCCAGCAATGGTTTTTTGTTTGAAATAACCGACTGAGATATAACCCCAGACATCTCGTGAGAAATCAATCAGGATAGTATTGATTCTTGCTAGGACATGAAAGTATTCAGCAATATAGTCATGAGGCTCGATTTGGATAGTGTATGGGTTAAAGGTTAAACCCAATGATTCAACAAATGCTTCTGCAAACGCTGGCCAATCAACGGCTGGATAGGCTGAGTAATGTGCGTTGTAGTTACCCACGGCACCGTTTATTTTACCCATGATATCTACATCTTCCAGTTGCAATAATTGGCGCTCTAAGCGGGCAACAACGTTAGCAAACTCCTTCCCCATTGTGCTTGGCGAGGCAGTCTGCCCATGTGTTCTTGAGAGCAATGGCGCTGCCGCATAGTCAAGCGCTTTCTCTTTAATGTCATCAATAACATTTGCGATCGCAGTGCCTATTACTTCGTCGCGACCTTCTTTAAGCATTAAGGCGTAAGATAAGTTGTTAATATCTTCAGAAGTGCATGCAAAGTGAATGAACTCGCTAATGGTCAGTAATTCGGCATTGTCAGCGATTTTTTCTTTAAGAAAGTACTCAACTGCTTTTACATCGTGGTTTGTTGTGCTTTCAATGTCTTTTACACGTTGAGCATCGTCCAATGAAAACTGCTCGACGATACTATCAAGTAAGGCATGAGCAGTGTCCGAAAAGCGATTAACTTCAGAAATTTCATCGTGTTCTGATAAGGCTTGTAGCCAGCGGACTTCAACGGTCACACGTGCTTTAATTAAGCCAAATTCTGAGAAAATAGGGCGTAGTTCATCAACTTTGCTGGCATAACGGCCATCAACTGGGGAAAGGGCATTTAGTTTATTTAATGTCATGAAATTATAGTGAATTATGAGTTTATAGTGGAAGTGGCGTCTATTATACCGCCACCAAGGCAAACCTCATTGTTATAAAAAACAACAGATTGACCCGGGGTCACGGCACGTTGAGGGTCGTCAAATTGTACTAGGCAATGATCATCACCAATCAGGGTGACTTGACATGCTTGGTCTTTTTGACGGTAGCGTGTTTTAGCGGTGCAGCGAAAGCTGTTTGATACAGCTTGACCGCTAACCCAGCTGAGCTGTGATGCGTTGAGTGTATTGCTTTGCATTAAGGTATGGTCATGCCCTTGAGCGACTACTAAAATATTATTTTTTAGGTCTTTTTCAACCACATACCAAGGTTCTTCGGCAGCGGATTTAATGCCGCCAATACCGAGCCCTTGACGCTGGCCCAAGGTGTAATACATTAAACCTTGGTGTTCGCCAATGGTTTCACCTTCTGGTGTGTTCATAAGGCCTGGTTGAGCGGGCAGGTAGCGTTGTAAGAAATCTTTAAATTTGCGTTCACCAATAAAACAAATACCGGTGCTATCTTTTTTCCGACTATTAATAAACCCCGCTTTTTGTGCAAGTTCTCTAACAGCCGGTTTTTCCATATTCCCAATAGGAAAGAGTGAGCGACTTAATTGCGTTTGCCCCAATGTATAAAGGAAGTAGCTTTGGTCTTTATTGTTATCCAAACCACGCAGGAGTTGGAATTGATTGTGTTGTTGAGCAATTTGTGTGTAATGTCCGGTTGCTATGTAATCAGCTCCGAGTTCAGTGGCATAATCTAAAAAGGCTTTAAACTTAATTTCACGGTTACATAAAATATCGGGGTTGGGTGTTCTACCAGCGGCATATTCGCTTAAAAAGTCTTCAAAAACGTTATCCCAGTACTCAGCTGCAAAATTGACGGTTTTAAGTTCAATACCCAATTTATCACTGACCTGTTGGGCATCGGCTAAATCTTCCTTCGCTGTACAATATTCGCTGCCATCATCCTCATCCCAGTTTTTCATAAATAAACCGGTTACCTCGTGACCTTGTTCAAGCAAGCGCAATGCGGCTACAGAAGAGTCTACCCCACCTGACATGCCGATCATTATTTTTTTATTGTCCATTTAAAACAGTAGGTTATAGGTTTTATTTAATGTAAGATTTAATGATTGAAAGCGGGTAACTAACCCCTGACAGGTAGTCATTAAGGCTTTCTAAAATAATAGGGCTACGTAAGCGATCGGTATTTGCTTTGATTTCATCGAGACTCATCCATAACGCACGAATAATGCCTTCATCAAGTTCTGTTGAGACTTCTTTATGACACACGCTGCCAGCATAAGTACTTCGATAATAGGTGGTTTCATTATCAGTGTTATGCCATAAATACGAGCCGATAATTACTTCCGGTGTAAAACGGTAACCCGTTTCTTCTAAAGTTTCCCTAATGACAGCGTTTTCCATACTTTCGTTTGGGTCTAAATGTCCAGCAGGCTGGTTAAGGACAGGGCCGACTGGGGACTCTTCCTCAACCATCAAAAATTTTCCGTCAAGTTCAACAATAGATGCGACGGTGACGTTTGGTTTCCAGATCATCGGGTGTAGTAAAAATTATTTAGAGTACGTATTTTAATTGAATTAATTGAAGAGTGCTTCAATTGAATTAAACTTATGGATTTAACAGTGCTAATGTTTTGAATTTAAAAATATTTATTGTTGAATAAAGCTATGCTGTATTTATCAACCTTGAAAAAAGCTGGGGTCTATTAACTCAAGAAAGTTTTTGGCTGGTAATGATAATGACCCTTGTCTTTTCATGGTGACACCGTAGTAATAATCAGGAAAGTATTTTGACAATGGTTTTGCGATGAGCTGTTCGTTGCCCGTTAATGACACGCTGGTAACGATTGATAAGCCTAAACCTAATTCGACGTATTTTTTGATGATTTCCCAACTCCAAGCTTCTAATGAAACCCGATAGCGTAATTTGTGTTTTTGTAATACGTCATCAACAATACGCCATGTATTTAAGTGTTTAGGTGGCAAAATAAGGTCATATTGAACAATCTCATGCAGGCTAACCTCGTCGACCGAGGCTAGCGGATGACCAAATGGCATAATCAGCACAGGGACAAAGCGATAAACTTGCTTGTATAGAATATCGGCGGGGACTTCTAACATCGGGCCAACAGCAAAGTCTACTTCATCATTTCTAATGGCCTCTATGCTGGTGTTTCCTGATACCTGATGCAACTTAATATGTACATGAGGGTATCGTTGTTTAAAGCGTTCTACGATATTCGGTAATAAATAAAGGATACTCGCCTCACCAGCAGCGATGTTAATTTCAGTTGTTTCTTCTGGGTTGTTGGCGGCAGTGAACCGTGTTGGCAGAGTATCCATTTGCTCAACAAGTGGTTTTGCCAGTTCCAGTAATTTTTTCCCCGCATCCGTTAAGGTTATTTTCGGACCATTTCGAGTAAATAACTTAGCGTTTAATTCTTTTTCTAAGCTTTGAATTTGCAGTGATACGGACGGTTGACTTAATTGTAATAAATCAGCGGCCTTTGAAAAGCCACCAACTTTGGCGGCCATACAAAATGACCTTAATTGCTTATGACGGTTAGACTTTATCGTATGTTCTTCCATTGGATTGCATTCTATCATTAATTTAATTAATGATAGAAATAGCTTTATTGGGATTGTACGGTGGTATAAAGTTAATATAATGCACTGCACAAACATTATTTTATAACCGACTTAGGAGGTTTAAATGAATGCATTAACGTTTAAAGGTGAACTGTTACCAAGTTATGCCAGTATTTATAACGATGAAGCAAATGCTTTTGTGTCAACATTAGCGGAAGAGTTTTCCCCTCGTGTTGCAGCGTTACTCGAGGCACGTAAAGTAAGGCAGGCCGAAATTGATGCGGGTCAATTGCCTGACTTTTTAGCGGAAACAAAACATATACGTGAGGGTGATTGGCGTATCTTAGGTATTCCAGATGACCTACAAGACAGACGAGTAGAGATTACCGGTCCTGTTGATCGTAAAATGATCATTAATGCTTTAAACGCCAATGTAAAAGTGTTTATGGCCGATTTTGAGGATTCATTGTCGCCGACGTGGGATAAAGTCGCTCAGGGCCAAGTTAATATGCGTGATGCAGTTAATGGGACTATCTCATTAGATGACCCTAAATCAGGCAAACACTATGAACTAAATGATGACCCTGCGGTACTTGTTTGCCGCGCACGAGGTTTGCATCTTCCTGAAAAGCACATTCATTTAAACGGACAGGAAATTCCTGGTGGTTTAATTGATTTTGCATACTATTTTTTCCATAACTATAAAACCTTATTAGCAAAAGGTTCAGGGCCATACTTTTATATTCCTAAATTGCAATCGCATAAAGAAGCTCGCTGGTGGGCTGACTTAATGGATAAAGCTGAAGATTTGGTAGGGTTAGAGCGGGGTACTATCAAAGCAACTGTTTTGATTGAAACACTACCAGCTGTCTTCGAAATGGATGAGATTCTCTACGAATTTCGTGATCATATTGTGGCACTTAACTGTGGTCGTTGGGATTATATATTTAGCTACATCAAAACGCTTAAAAATTACCCAGATCGTGTGCTTCCAGACCGCCAAGTTGTGACCATGGATAAACCCTTTTTGAGTGCATATTCGAGGCTATTAATTAAAACTTGTCATAAACGCGGTGCTTTAGCAATGGGCGGAATGGCAGCGTTTATACCCGCAAAAGATGCCGAGGCTAATGCCACTGTCTTAAAAAAAGTCGTTGGCGATAAAACGCTAGAAGCAAAAAATGGCCATGATGGAACATGGGTCGCGCACCCAGGTCTGGCAGATACAGCAATGGCGGTCTTTAATGAATATATTGGTGAAGGCAAAGCAAACCAAATGGACGTATTGCGTACTGAAGATGCCGACGTGACAGCAGAGGATTTATTAGAGCCTTGTGAAGGCGATCGAACAGAAGAGGGGATGCGGGCTAATTTGCGAATAGCTGTTCAATATATTGAAGCATGGATCCAAGGTAATGGTTGTGTGCCGATCTATGGTTTGATGGAAGATGCGGCAACTGCTGAGATTTCACGCTCATCAATCTGGCAATGGATACATCACGGCAAAAACTTAAGCAACGGCAAAAAAGTAACCGTTGAATTGTTCCGCGAATTAATGCTTGAAGAAATGGAAACTATTAAGAGTGAGATTGGTGAAAAGCGCTTTAAAGAGGGCCGTTTCAGCGAGGCGGCAAAAATAATGGACCGCTTTACCACATCTGAAAAACTAGTGGATTTCTTAACGGTACCAGCTTACGAGTATTTGTAGTTGCTAGGAATCAGTCACGTTAGGTTGGGCAATACAATGTCCATATATTTTAACGCTATACATGTTTACTTTTTACGTCATTAATTGAAAGGAGATCTAAATGTCATCTTATACAAATGATATAAATGCTGTTTCAGAGTTAGTCCAAGCTAAGGGAGATTCTTGGGCTGCCATTAACCCAGAATCTGTTGCACGTATGCGTGCACAGAACAAATTTAAAACGGGCCTTGATATCGCGCAATATACCGCTGATATTATGAATGCAGACATGGCGGCCTTCGATGCAGACAACACGCTATACACACAATCATTAGGTTGCTGGCACGGTTTTATTGGTCAACAAAAAATGATTTCTATTAAGAAGCACTTTGGTGGCAAGACGGATCGCCGTTACCTTTACCTTTCTGGTTGGATGGTGGCGGCCTTACGCTCTGAGTTTGGTCCTTTACCCGATCAATCAATGCATGAAAAAACCGCGGTTGCTTCATTAGTCGAAGAGCTTTATACATTTCTTCGGCAGGCTGACGCGCGTGAATTAGGAGGCCTGTTTCGTCAATTAGATACGGCTCGCGAAGCAGGTGATGAGGCTACAGTCGAACAAATCCAAGAAGAAATTGATAATCATGTGACCCACGTTGTGCCGATTGTTGCTGATATTGATGCGGGCTTTGGTAATGCGGAAGCGACTTATTTAATGGCCAAACAAATGATTGAAGCGGGGGCCTGTTGTTTACAAATTGAAAACCAGGTGGCGGATGAAAAACAATGTGGTCACCAAGATGGCAAAGTCACGGTTCCTCATGCTGATTTTCATGCCAAAATTCGTGCATTACGTCACGCATTTCTAGAATTGGGTATCGACAATGGGCTAATTGTTGCTCGTACAGATTCTGAAGGTGCTGGCCTAACCAAAGAAATCGCGGTGGTTAAAGAGCCTGGTGACCAAGGCGATCAATACAATTCTTTCTTAGATGTTGAAGAAATTGACGTAGCTGATATGGCTGAAGGTGACGTATGTTTTAATCGTGACGGTAAACTTGTTCGCCCTAAGCGCTTACCTTCTGGTCTATACCAATTTCGTCAAGGTACTGGTCCTGAACGTTGCGTATTTGACTCAATCGAAGCCATTAAAGCGGGTGCCGATCTTCTTTGGATTGAAACGGCAACACCAAGCGTTAAAGACATTGCAGACATGATGAACGAAGTACGTAAAGAGATTCCTAATGCGAAGTTAGTGTACAACAATAGCCCATCATTCAACTGGACGCTTAATTTCCGTCAACAGGCTTACGATCGATGGGTCGAAGAGGGTAAGGATGTATCGGCTTACGACCGAGAAGATCTGATGAATGCTAAATATGATGCAACGGAATTGGCTGCCGATGCAGACGATAAAATTCGCACGTTCCAAGCTGACTCGTCTCGAGAAGCAAATATCTTTCATCACTTGATTACATTGCCGACGTACCACACAGCCGCATTGTCTACAGATAACTTGGCTAAAGAGTATTTCGGTGAGGCTGGAATGCTAGGCTATGTAAGGGACGTACAGCGAAAAGAAATTCGTCAGGGTATTGCCTGTGTTAAACATCAAAATATGTCGGGATCAGACATGGGCGATGACCACAAAGAATATTTTGCAGGTGAAAATGCACTGAAAGCGGGTGGCGCGAAAAACACCTCCAATCAGTTTTCTTAAATACCTAGAGAGATGCGTTAGCTAAGCGTATTTGTTGAAACTTATGTACTTTAAAGGCGGCTTTTTCTACTGAAGTCGCCTTTTTATTTGGCTGAGTTTAAAATTCGACGTAAGGTTAGTATAGATAGAAAGGACCATTAAATGCGTGAGATACCCCATTATTTAAAAGATGCCAACATGCTTCTAAGCAGAAACGGTTTTATTACTAGTCATGTTTGGTATCACGGTACCTCCTCATCTTTAGTTGACTCTATTTTGTCTGCTGGCTTAAAACGTTCAGGTGATCACCTTATGAACGAAGCAGCAAAGAGCACCATGGCGACTATTGGAAATACTTATCGTGAAACGACTGAGCCAGTTTTTTTAACACCCAGTAAAGAACTGGCCTATTACTGGGCTCAGCAAACTGTACGCCGTAGACGTTTACGGGTTGACGTTGAAGAATCGCCGGTTGTTTTTGCTATTGCATTAACGCAAGAACAACATCAAGCTGTTCGCCCTGATGTTGGCGCAGCCAGTTTGTTAATGATTAAGGACGGGCAGGACTACCTTGAGTATGTTGCCGCGCTTTATCAACACTGTCAGGCCGGAGAACTGCGTATAGAGTTGAAGAACGCACCTCGTTTAGACTATTTAAATAAGCTCGGAATGGCCTATATTAATGAAGATATTAAGGCAGACTTTATTTCATTGGTGTCTGAGTGAAAAAAAGGGTTGAAGCGATTAATAGGCCTAAATAGTGTGCTGTAGGAGTTATCAGTACATGTGTTTATAAAATTAAGTTGAGCTGTTTTTTCTAAAGCATAAGGTGTTATAAACACAAGCAGTGCACTTATGTGAACGTGCGGATGATTTAAGTTAACTTGAAAAATCATTCCACAGGCACCATTTAGTAAGTTAACTGGAGTTTGTAGCAATAAAATATAGTGGTGTTAAAAGGCTGTTCAGATTTGAAGCAGATGGTATACCATTGCTCAACGGCCTGATGAAAAAGTCTATCTATTTAGTTCGACTATATAGAACAAGATGATGTTTTTTCTGTCAAAATGACATAACTTAATTTTAATTATTGAAACGTATGCCTGATTTACCTTTTGAAGATGACCAAGACGACGGCAATTTAGCTGTTCAAGAATCAAAACCGAAGTTGCAAAAGCCGCCGATGTATAAGGTGTTGTTGTTAAATGATGATTTCACGCCAATGGATTTTGTGGTGTCTATTTTGCAAACAATTTTTTATAAAGATAAAGAAGAGGCCGTTAGAATCACCATGAATGTGCATACTAGTGGTATTGGTGTATGTGGTATTTATACTAAAGATATAGCGGAAACAAAAGTGCAACAGGTCATAGCGCATTCTCAAGAGAACCAGCATCCTTTGCAGTGCACATTAGAAGAAGTGGAGTGAACAATGCTTAACAAAGAGTTAGAACAGTCATTAAACGATGCGTTTAAACAAGCGCATGAGAAACGTCACGAATTTATAACAGTAGAACACTTGCTGTTAGCGATGATGAGTAATAAGTCTGCGTGTGAAGTGTTTGAAGCATCTGGTGGCAATGTAGAGGCAATGACCAGTGATCTTGAGGCATATTTAGAAGAGTCTACACCGATCATTCCAAGTGATGTCGAACGTGAAACTCAACCGACACTAGGTTTTCAGCGGGTTCTTCAGCGAGCGGTATTTCATGTTCAGTCGTCCGGTAAAAAAGAAGTGACTGGTGCGAATGTACTGGTGGCTATATTTAGCGAACAAGATTCACAAGCGGTATATTTAATGAGCCGCCAAAATGTGACTCGGCTTGATGTGGTTAATTTTATATCTCATGGTATTGCAAGAATTGAAGAGGACGACATGTCTGACTTTGAGGAAGTTCCTGCATCAGAGGGAGAAGAGGCTTCAAATGATCCACTAACAAAGTATGCAGTTAATTTGAATGAACAAGCGAAACTTGGAAAAATTGATCCCTTAATTGGCCGTGAAAAAGAGTTAGAACGTACGATTCAAACCCTATGTCGCCGCCGTAAAAATAATCCTTTATTGGTTGGTGAGGCAGGCGTTGGTAAAACAGCAATTGCGGAAGGCCTAGCGTTAAAGATTGTTGAGGGTAATGTTCCTGAAGTACTTGAAGAAACCACTATTTATTCATTAGATATGGGCACATTAGTTGCCGGAACAAAATACCGAGGCGATTTTGAGAAACGACTAAAAGGTTTGGTCAATCAACTTAAAAAACAAGAAAAAAGCATACTATTTATTGACGAAATACATACTATCATTGGAGCAGGTTCAGCCTCAGGTAGTGTGATGGACGCTTCAAACATGATCAAACCAGCTTTGGCATCGGGTGAGTTGCGCTGTATTGGTTCTACTACCTATAAAGAATTCCGCGGTATTTTTGAAAAAGATCATGCCTTAGCAAGACGTTTTCAGAAAATTGATGTCAATGAGCCATCAGTTGACGATACTATTCGTATCTTAAAAGGCTTAAAACCACGTTATGAGGAACATCATAATATTGAATACAGTGCTGAAAGTATCGAAACGGCAGCTAAATTAGCAGACCGTTATCTCAATGATAGGTTTTTACCGGATAAAGCAATTGATGTTATTGATGAAGCTGGCGCAAAACAGCGTTTGTTGCCTGAAGCGGATCGGCCACCGGTGATCTTAACTAGTGATATCGAAAAAATCATTGCTCAAATTGCGAGAATTCCTGAGAAAAGCATTTCATCTCAAGATAAAGACAAGCTGAAGGACTTGGCGCGCCATCTTAAAATGGTTGTTTTCGGCCAAGATGAAGCGATTGAGAAACTGTCTGATGCTGTTATTTTAAGTCGAGCTGGGCTTGGCCAAGAAGAAAGAACCATAGGGTCATTTTTATTCGCTGGTCCTACGGGTGTAGGTAAAACAGAAGTGACCAATCAACTAGCCAAAATAATGGGTGTCGATTTAATTCGCTTTGATATGTCAGAGTACATGGAGCGTCATACGGTCTCTCGTTTGATCGGTTCACCCCCAGGTTATGTTGGCTATGACCAAGGTGGCTTACTAACAGAGGAAGTGAACAAGCACCCGTATGCAATTTTGTTGCTTGATGAAATTGAAAAAGCCCATCCTGATATCTTTAATTTATTACTGCAAATTATGGATCACGGCACGTTAACAGATAATAACGGCAGAAAAGCAGACTTTAGAAACATCATGTTAGTGATGACGACGAATGCTGGCGCGCAAGAAGCGAGTCGTGCCTCAATTGGTTTTACTGAACAAGAGCACTCATCAGATAGTATGCAAGTGATTGAAAAGTCATTTTCACCAGAATTTAGAAATAGACTCGATGCGGTTGTTCAATTTAAATCACTAGACGAAGACACCATTATTCATGTGGTAGACAAGTTTATATTTGAACTAGAGTCTCAATTACATGATAAGAATGTATCGTTAACATTGGAGCCGGAAGCACGTAGTTGGTTAGCGAAAAAAGGCTACGATCCTAAAATGGGCGCAAGACCGATGGAACGTACTGTGCAAGAACATATCAAAAAACCATTGGCTAACGAACTGTTATTTGGTCGATTAACCAACGGCGGAACAGTGAAGGTTTACGTAAAGGATAATAAGATTGATTTTATTATCACAGAAGCAACGAAAGACTTAATTGAGCAGCGTTAATAACGCTTACCAAATGATAAGGTTCTGATCGGGTATGAGTTAACGGGGTGTGTCCCCGTTAAGTAATACGTATAGAGTGATGCTTATTTAACTCGGTAGGTGATTCGGCCTTTTGTTAAATCGTATGGTGTCATTTCTACTTTAACGCGGTCACCCGTTAAAATACGAATATAGTGCTTACGCATTTTTCCTGAGATATGCGCTGTGATAATGTGACCATTTTCCAACTCAACACGAAACATTGTATTTGGTAGCGTATCTTTTACTACGCCTTCCATTTCAATTTGATCTTCTTTTGCCATGATTTCCTTTAAAAAATAATAAACTAAACACTTGATTAACAAGCTAATGCGGCGCGATTTTACACTATTTGAGCGGTGTTAAGTACGAATTGGTTTAAAAAGTTATTGGGGAGTCCAAAGATGCGCTTTGATCGGGTAGCTCATCATCTTTAGTGTAACGACGCCATTTTCCTTCAATTAACATCTCAAGGGGCATGAAATTAGTTTTATAAGCCATTTTTACTGAATTTTTTATGTAATACCCAAGGTATAAATGCCTTTTCCCGCGGTTTTGAGTGGCCTTGATCTGCTGCAAAATTGAAAAGGTCCCCAGACTTCTAGCTGAGTATTCTGGGTCGAAGAAAGTATAAACTGCAGAGAGGGCATCACCAAAAATATCTGTTACTGAAACAGCTAATAGTTTTTCACCCAAACGGGTTTCAAACATCAAACTGTTACCAAATGATTGACATAAAAACTCTTCGTATTCATTTTCACCGAAACTTTCCATAGAGCCACCAGGGTGTTTAAAAGCTTGGTATCGGCAGTATAGCTCGTAGTGTTCTGTTGAGAAAATAGATTGCACAGAGCTAACGCTTAGGTCTTTATTTTTTGTTAACACTCTTCGTTGGCTTTTTGATGCGTTAAATGTTTGTACATCCACTCTCGAAGAAATGCAGGCACGACAACTAGGGCAGTGTGGGCGATATGTATGTTGTCCGCTTCGCCTAAAACCGATGCTAATAAGGTATTCGTAAATGCTAGGTGTTACTGTGACATCAGGCGAAATAAAAATATTTTGTGATTGTCGATCCGTTAAGTAATCACACGCTTGTGGTGTTGATATATAGAGTTGTAACTGTCTGCCAGCTGGGGAGGGTGAGCTCATGAAAGTAACCACGCGTTTGTCGACGGTTTTTTTAGACAATAAACTGCAAGTTGTTCAGCAAATTCTTTTCTCGGTATGGTTGATGCGCCCAATCGCTCTAGATGGTCAGAGTGGACTTGGCAATCTATCAGCTGAAACTCCCATTGACTTAACTGTTTGCATAAAAAAGCAAACCCCACTTTGGATGCGTTATCTAACCGGCTGAACATTGATTCGCCAAAAAAAACCTGCCCAATGCTGACACCATAAAGACCACCAACTAGTTTTTCGTCCGCCCAAACTTCAACTGAATGAGCGTGACCTAAAGTAAACAGAGTTTGATAAGCATCAATCATTGAATCGGTAATCCAAGTGCCTTGTTGATCCTTTCGACTCGTAGAGCAGGCCACGATGACCTCATTAAATGCCTTGTCAACGGTGCAGCTATATAAATTTTTATTGATACATTTTTTCAGGCTGCGAGAAATATGTAGATCATCCGGTTTTAAAACTAACCGAGGGTCAGGTGACCACCAAAGAATAGGCTGATCTTCATCAAACCAAGGAAAGATACCGCAACGGTAGGCATTTAGTAAGCGCTGGGGGTTTAAAGTTCCCCCAGCTGCTAGTAAGCCATTTGGCTCCTCTAATGCGTAATCTAGAGAAGGAAATGGTTCAGCATCATTTTCTATATCTAACCAGTGGAGCATGATAGATTACAGATCTTTATGCATCCTCTAAAGCATCAAGAAAACGCTCGGCGTCAAGCGCAGCCATACAACCAGAGCCTGCCGATGTAATGGCTTGCCTGTATATAGAGTCAGCGACATCCCCAGCGGCAAAAATACCTGGAATACTGGTTTGTGTTGCATTGCCTGAGCTGCCACGTTCAGTATGTAAGTACCCATGAGACATATCTAATTGGCCGTCAAAAATTTGAGTGTTAGGTGAATGACCGATGGCAATAAAAACACCTTCAAGGTCAATCTCTTTCGTACTATTATCTTGAGTGTTTTTAATGCGAATACCCGTGACACCCATATCGTCGCCGAGTACTTCATCTAATTGGTTAAACCATTCGACTGAAATATTACCATCGGCCACTTTTTTCATTAATTTATCGGATAAGATTTTTTCCGAACGAAATGAGTCACGTCGATGAATAACTGTAACGTGTTCTGCAATGTTAGATAAGTAAAGTGCCTCTTCAACGGCAGTATTGCCGCCGCCGATAACAGCAACACGTTGGTTCTTATAGAAAAAACCATCACAGGTGGCACATGCTGAAACACCTTTTCCTTTAAATGCTTCTTCAGACGGTAAGCCTAAATATTTTGCAGAAGCTCCGGTGGCGATTATTAAGGCATCGCAAGTGTATGTGCCTGCATCGCCCTTTAAAGTGAATGGGCGTTGTTGTAATTCGGTAGTATGGATATGGTCAAACTGAATTTTTGTATCGAAGCGTTCAGCGTGTTGCTTCATTCTTTCCATCAAAGCTGGGCCTTGCAAGCCTTCTACATCACCAGGCCAATTATCAACTTCAGTAGTTGTCATCAGTTGGCCGCCTTGTTCAATACCGGTGATTAATAAGGGGTTTAGGTTGGCTCTAGCAGCATATACAGCAGCTGTGTAACCTGCAGGGCCGGACCCTAAAATAATTAATCGATGATGTGAGTTGTCGCTCATAAGTGGCTCCTAAATAACTGTGTTTAAACTATGCTTATACCCAAGGGGGTATGTTTGAAAATGAGCGCTGGCTCATTTAATTTAATTTTAAAGCGCTGTAGTATGGCGATAAGATCTAACTAGGTAAAGTATTATGCTGATGAATATTGGTATTCCAAAAGAGATTAAAACAGCTGAAGGGCGTGTTGCATTAACGCCAATGGCTTGTCAGGAACTCATTGCGAAGGGGCACCGCCTTTATATTGAACATCAGGCTGGTGTTTTAAGCGGCTTTGATGATGACCAATATAGGCAAGTTGGTGTGATTGTTTGCCCTACAGCGCAAGCACTTTATAAGGCAGGCGATTTAATTGTAAAGGTAAAAGAGCCGCAAGAGGGGGACCTTCAATATTTAACACCTAATCACCTTCTTTTTTGTTTTCTTCACCTTGCTGCGAACGAAGAACTAGCGAGTAAATTATCAAAAATAGGCCTGACGGCTGTTGGTTTTGAATCGGTGCGTGATAATAAACAGCTGCCAATCCTTAAACCCATGAGTGAAATAGCCGGAAAACTATCTGTTCAGATAGGTGCTACTTTATTACATCAATACCGCGGTGGTTCTGGTTTATTGTTAGGCGGTTTGCAAGACGATGGTGTCGAAAAAGGGCAAGTATTGGTACTTGGGGCTGGTTCTGCTGGAAGGCAAGCAGCCTTATTAGCAAGAAATATAGGCGCGAAAGTGTCTGTTTATGATAAGTCACTTGAGGCACTTGCATCAGTCACTCAACTGGATCCTTTAATTAACCCTATAAATAATCAAGAGGAATGTTTGTCGTTAATGGCTACCACAAACTTGTTAGTGGCTGCTTTGCATGTTCCCGGGAAGAAAGCGCCGCATTTTATTAACCGTTCCCATTTAAAATTAATGATGGAAGGTTCTGTCATTGTGGATATTTCAGTGGATCAAGGGGGATGTGTTGAAACAACTCGTCCGACAACGTATAACGAACCGACTTTTGTAGAGGAGGGAGTTACTCACTTTTGTGTGGCTAATATGCCAGGAGCTGTACCTAGAACGGCTACGCAAGCTCTTTCAGAAGTGTTACCCGCATATATTCATCGATTTGCACAAGAAGAGTGGTCTGAACGAGATGCGGTTATGAAATCGGCCATTAATGTCAAAGCAGGAAAAGTACTTATTGACCTGCTTTAGACATTAATGACGAGATCAATATTTTACTTAAAGCGTGCCTTCAAGTAATTTTTTATTTAACTCAGCCCAACCTGTACCAGATTTAGCAGCGCCTTCTAAATAGTGCTCTGGTGCTGTCATGTAAGGAGGGCGGCATGGACCTGCTTTCATCCAACCAGCTGCATTAATACGCGCTTTTTCTAACTGAATGTTATATTTAGAAAATTCAGCAAAGCCTCCAGGAGGGAATAAGCTAGACAGTGCTAATGCCATTTGTGGGTAAAGCTCGTCTGGTCTACTCCAGTCACCTGTTTTAGCCGCTTCTCTAACACTGTCACGCCAATGAATGGTTAGCTCAGGGCCTGTACAAGCAAGTGGTGACCAAAAAGCAGTGTTGAATTCTGGATCCATTTTAGCAGCATCTGCGTGATCGATTTCTAGTGGCAAAAATCTAATTTGCTTTTTTGAAACCATCGTGTGCAAGTGTAGTTGACCAATATTTATGTACTTGCAAGTGATGACTTGTGGAATGTTAGCAACTTGAGCCCAAAATGGAGCTGGGAAATCAAATTTAAATGCTTCTGGGTTAGCGTAAATAGCGATTGCCATTTCAGGCACAGCTTCAGCAACATCTTGATAGAAACGAACAGCTGCAGGTACATCAATTTGCTGCCACATTGGTAAGCCTAACATTGTTCCGTCAGCACCAATATCTCGTGCATGACGTAATTGACGAATAGTCTCGCGAGTATTCATTGTTGTAACACCAACAAAGATAGGTACTCGTCCGGCTGAAGTTTCAACCATGACTTCCATCATTTTTTTCTTTTCTTCCCAAGTAAGGGTAGCGCCTTCTCCAAAAGTTCCTTGACTCATGATGGCGTCAACACCAGATTCAATAAGGCCGTCAACAGCTCTAGCGATTTCGTCATAATCAACGCTGTCTTCTGTTTGCCATTGATCACCAGTTTCTATCGCTGGTGTAGGAATGATTGCCCAAGCACCATTCACATCTTCTACTGTTAACCTGTCTTGTCTTCTAGCCATAATTATGTCCACCTATTTGTTATTTTTAAAATAAATATGAGAGCGAGAATTGTATATTGATAACATTTTATATACCAAGGACTTTTATCAGTTTTTTCTTATATACAACTTGAACCTGACAGTCGAGGTATTTAATACGCATTTTAATTTTATTCTAACTGTATAAAAATCTTAATATTATTTATTAAAGTGCGCAAAAAAATTAATAAATTGGGCCTAAGCGGTGACTCCATGGGGTTAATTAATCGAATGTTTTATATTAAGCTTTAGCTATTTTATAGAACATGTTATTTAAAAAAGCCCCGCGTTGATCCACATATGAACATAAATACTGGCAGCGTAACCGAGAGCGATAACCGGTGCCCATTTAAGGTGTGAAGCAAATGTATAGATACCACGTGCTTGCCCCATTAGGGCAACACCTGCAGCAGAGCCAATTGATAATAAGCTTCCTCCAACTCCAGCGGTTAATGTAACCAGTAACCATTGACCTTGAGACATATCGGGCGACATGGTTAAAACGGCAAACATCACTGGAATGTTGTCGACAATGGCAGACATAAGGCCCAGTAATACATTTGCGGTAGTTGGCCCTAGGTCGCCATAGATGAATTCGGAAGCCAGACCTAGGTAGCCAAGAAAGCCTAACCCTCCTACCGCCATGATCACACCATAGAAGAAGAATAGGGTGTCCCATTCAGCGCCTGCAACCTTCTCGAAAACATCAAATTCACGAAAATCAGTCTGTGCGTTATCTTTACTGCCTTCTTGAAACCTTTCTTCAAAACCTGGTGAGTTTCGTGAATGCTCGCTAATTTTAAGGTAATAACTAAAAAATTTCAGGTAGGCTAAACCGGTCATCATGCCAATGGCAGGAGGTAGGTGCAGGAAGTTATGAAAGCAGACAGCGGTCAAAATGGTTAATGCAAAAAGCATAACAATAGTTAGACCGCCTCGTTTAATAAGCAATGTTTCATTATCATCGACAGAGTTAGGCATTCCAGCAGGGATGAAAGCACTCATAATGGCTGCGGGTACTAAATAATTTACCAGTGATGGTATAAAAAGATTAAAGAATTCAGTAAATTGAAGTAAGCCTTTTTGCCACACCATTAACGTGGTGATGTCGCCGAACGGGCTGAACGCACCGCCTGCGTTTGCACCAACAACGATGCTGATGCAGGAAATAGACACAAATTTAGGAGCGTTTTTGCCAACGGTAAGCACAACAGTACACATGATAAGTGCCGTTGTTAGATTGTCTGCCACCGGTGATATAAAGAAGGCTAGGGTACCGGTTAACCAGAATAGGTTTTTATAACTGAAGCCTTTATCAATTAACCAGCCACGGAGCGCATCAAATACTTTGCGCTCTATCATCGCGTTTATATAGGTCATTGCTACCAATAAAAAGAAGAATAATTCGGCATATTCAAGAAAGTTATGGCGTAAGGCGATTTCTGCAGCATGATCATACCCATGGGTCTTGTATGCGATTGCGATCATGATCCAGATGAGCCCAGCAGCCAATAAGACCGGTTTGGATTTACGTAAGTGAAGTTGCTCTTCAAAGATCACTAGTGTGTAGGCGAGAGCAAAAACTAATAATGATAAATATCCAACTATAGTGGATGTAAGGTCTATCGGTTGGTAAGTAGCTGAGGAGGACCATGCAAGGCAGGGGGTTATTAGCAGCAGTAAAGCGGCTAGTATCATAAGTATTTTCATCTAAAGTGCTCCTTATTATTAGCACTGTGTTAAAAATGCTAAAAAAATTATCGAGTATGAAACGAAATGAACGTAGATATCTGTTCTATTAAGGTAAAGGTTCCCACGATTGATCGTGGGAACCCAGCCTCACCGTTATAAGGTTTAATTTAATGTTGAATGGCCTTAAAAATCCCAACAAAGCTGGAGTCACTTTTAATGTTTATCTGTAATTGAAGTGATCTAGCAATGTCGCTGGCTGAAATGATTCCTCGAATTTTGTGATGCTTATGGTCCACAACCAGGCAGTGTCGGTAACCGCTGTTTTTAAGGCTACCAATAACATCTTTAATAGAGGCGTGTGCCAGATCCGAATAATCAAAAGACTTTAATTTATTTCTCGGTCTCATAAAGTCAGTAACAGACAGTTCTTCTCTGTTTTCACCTTTAGATACACGCTTAAGTATTTCCCGGCTATTTAAGTCCTCTAGGCTAACGACACCTAATAAATGATTGTTACTATTAACAACAAACTTTAAGCGAACATGTTCTGTTTGCATGAGTTTTTCAGCATCTATGGCAGACATAGAGGAGTTTATAACCATCGGTTGGGTTTTTTCAAAATCGGTGAAGATTTCGAACGCTGGTGACTTCAAGCTAATTTGTTTGTTTAGCTCTGGCCAAGCTAATTCATCGAAGGGAGTAGTATCGTAAAATGCTAAGTCTTTCATCGTTGTGCTCTCCGGTTTTTAAATGATATGCCATGGGAAGGCAGAAAATGACTTTAAGGGAGGCGTGTTGTCTTACAGTATTGCATAGCTTGTGACGGCTATTGCGAATACGCAGCTATTAGGCAGCCCTTAAAAAATAGTTGTTTTTGACCAGAAAAGTCTAGTCTGTATAACGTTAGCCGATGAAGGAGGGAGGGGCGCGGATAGAAAATTTGCCAGCAATATTATGTGCTGAAACGTAAATAGGGTGTGAACGGTCGCTATGAGTAGCGTGTTTTTTGTTGTGATAGACGTGCGTTGATAAAAAATCATCAACGTTATCAAAAGGATTGTTTTCATCTGATAACTCAAACTCTACAAGCGAAGAGGCAGGCTTAAAAGAGCTGTCTGAATATAGGTGCTGTGTATCACCTAGAGCCGCCGATGAGACGGCGATCAGTGTTAAAGACAGAAAAAATAGACCTATCTTTGATTTCTTAATTAACATGAGGAATCTGATGAGGTTAGTCCAACTTAAATTAATGGCCAGTGCGTGTAGATTGCCTAATAAGGAATATTGCTGAAGGTTAATGATATTGTCAATGGAATTTGTATAAAAACCTTTGTCGTTCGTAGAGCCTGCTGTTTACATAAAGATAAAGAATAATTAGCTCTCAGTCGCCATTAAAATCGATTTATCGCATTCGGTTGATGACTGGATCGGCTTTCAGTTTATTGATGATGAACTGGTTACACCTGAAAATGAGTTTGTCACACTGGGTAAAATTCGCGCTCATTAATACCTTAATGTGACGATTGATTTTAGAGCTTACGAGAACACCAGGCTAAAAGAAGATATTGAACGTTTAACGTCGCCTAAAGCCTTTTTATATAACTGGAAAAATTTTCCATAGCATCTGAAGAGTACACGCTGTAATCCTTAGCTTTAATGATATTGCCGAATATCCTACTTCGTATAATGTATATTATGTTAAATTAATACCTAAACGACAGTTGAAAATTAAGAGGGTTAATGAATTTAGGACCTCACTTTATTAATTTTTAGTTAACGGGTTATTTATTTAAATAAAGCCATTTAACAGGGGCTACTCTATTTAATGTGTGAATTAGCGAGGTTATTTATTATCTGCTCGGCCAAGGTACAGGCTTAAGACAAAGTTATGTCGAAACCCTTTGGTCACGTTTTGGTTTTTGGCTTAAACGTGTAGCCTTTACGATATAAATGTTATGTTGTATCATAACTTTCATCGCATGGGATGCATGCTATCTCAATGATGTAATTGATACTAATAATATCAGGTATGTCGATATCTAAAGCGATATACCGCTTAACCATTCTGGCAGATTGAAGATTAAAAAAACTATTACCTAGAGGGTCACTAGAATGAAGAATACATTACTTAAGTTCGTTAGCTTTAATCTAGTTTTCCTAAGCGCTGCAATACAGGCTGAGGAAGCAAGGACGAACTTAGATGCACATGTTCATGGCGTATCTGAGCTAATGGTAGTGGCCGAAGAGAATGCGCTTGAAATTCAATTTAAATCACCCGCTATGAACCTCGTTGGTTTTGAGCATCAGGCGAAATCATCAAAAGACCTTAAGGCGGTTGATAAAGCTGCTTCAACGCTTCGTCAACCTGAGGCTCTTTTCTTAATGTCTGATGCCCATTGCAAGCTGATTAATATGTCTGTCGACCTATCCAAAATTATCGACATAGACCATCAGGATAATGATCATGACAGAAGTTCAAGTAACCATAAGCATGAACATAACGATAATGGGAAGCATCATGATGAGAACCACAGTGAAATAATGGTCACCTATAAATACCACTGCCAAGACAGCACTTCCCTGCCCTCAATAACCGTGAATTTATTTGAGTTTTTTACGGGTATTGAAGAAATAAACACCATGTGGATTAATCAAACAGGGCAAGGTGCGGTAACACTCCGACACAATAACCGTACTATTAACTTTTAGGTCACATTTATGGATAACACAGATAGCATCCTTCAATCTGCAGAACGTCATTGCAAAGATCACGGCACCCGATTGACGGAAAAAAGAAAGCTAGTTTTAACGGGGCTTATACAGTCTGAGATGGCTCTTTCCGCTTATGAATTAATCGCTGAGGTAAAGAAACAATACAATCAAGACCTTGCCGCCATGTCGGTTTATCGTATTTTAGATTTTCTAGAAAGTGAAAAACTGGTTCATAAGCTCAAATTAGCAAATAAGTACATCGCTTGCGAGCATATTAGCTGCGACCATGCTCATGGCGTGTCGCAATTTTTGATTTGCGGGCAATGTAATAAAGTTAAAGAAATCAACATTAAGCCAGCTACTATGGCGGAACTTCAAACGACCGTTGACGAAGCCGGATTCAAGCTTATCAGCCCCCAATTTGAAATGAACTGCATTTGTGCTGATTGTTTAGCACATACAGCCTAACAACCTAGGAAACTATTAAATGAAAACAACACAAGTGATGACAGACAAACTAGCGATTGGTTTATCATTATTATGCACCTTCCATTGCTTAGCCCTACCGATTTTATTGGTTTTACTACCCAGTATGGCGGCACTGGGATTAGATAATGAGAACTTCCATCTATGGATGGTTGTGGCTGTCATTCCAAGCAGTCTTTACGCTTTAACCTTGGGCTGCAAACAGCACAAACGCTATCAACTGTTCTATTTAGGCGCAATTGGAGTGGCGCTACTCATCTTGGCCTTAGCTTTAGGAGAAGAGCGAATTGGTGAGTCAGGTGAAAAGACACTGACAGTTTTAGGCGCCTGCTTCGTTGCCATTGGCCATTGGTTTAATTACCGCCTTTGTAATGCACTAGACCATGAAAACTGCGCCTGCCCTAACGATAAAGATTCTGGTGTAAATTGAAACGCGACTACTTTATCACCTTAGAGCAAAAAAGTAACAACAGTTTATTAGCATTACCTGAAGTTATAGAGCAACTTGCTTTTAACGAGCAAGGTTTAATTCCTGTTATTACTCAAGATGCAAACACCCAGTCGGTATTAATGTTCGCCTGGATGAATAAAGAGGCACTTGCACAGACAATTGCAACTCAGCGCATGACCTACTGGTCGAGAAGCCGTCAGCAGCTTTGGATTAAAGGTGAAACCAGTGGTAGCTGGCAAAAATTGCTAGCCATGTCGCTCGATTGTGATGGCGATGTTATTCTTTGTGAAGTCGAGCAACAAGGAGCTGCTTGCCATACCGGCCGCAAATCGTGTTTTTATTTGCACGTTGACGTTGATAGTCAGCACGTTAGGATCACTGACAGCAATGAGCTCTGAAAGCGGTAACATTCAAGCCGTTCCCACCAACATCATTACAGGCTTTTTAGGTGTTGGAAAAACCTCTGCAATTTTGCATTTACTTAAATGCAAACCAAACGATGAACGCTGGGCGGTATTAATCAATGAATTTGGAGAAATTGGTGTCGACGGCAGTGTTGTAGCCGGTCAACATTCAACCGACGAGGGGATTTTCATTCGTGAAGTACCCGGAGGCTGCATGTGTTGTGCTGCCGGCTTACCTATGCAAACTGCCTTAAACCAACTCTTAGCGAAAGCTAAACCAGATCGTTTACTGATTGAACCCACCGGGCTCGGACACCCTAAAGAAGTATTGCAGGCGCTTTCTATGGAGTATTATCAGGAGGTCTTGTCTTTGCAGAAAACTATTACCTTGGTGGATGCAAGAAACTTGTCTGACTCACGCTATACCCAGCATGAAACGTTTAACCAGCAAATTGCAATTGCCGATACCGTTGTTGGAAATAAGTTGGACTTATATCAAGACACTGATAAGGCCAACTTAATTGCTTACGTGAAACAACGAGGACAGACCAACACACGTGTTATTTTTACCCAGCATGGGGAAATACCCTTTTCAGCATTACAGGGCTCAACCTCCAGTTCATACCAAGCGTCCCTTCCCCATCATCACGCATCGGGTTCAAAACCACTTGTTTCAGAGGCTGACATACCGGCTTGCGGATTCTTAAAGGCCATCAATGAGGGTGAAGGATATAAAAGTATCGGCTGGCGCTTTTCTCCTCATAAGGTTTTTCAGCGCGAAAAATTACTGGTATTTTTAACCGGCTTGCAAGTCGAACGAATGAAGGCCGTTTTTATAACTGAGGCTGGTTTTTTTGCTTATAACCTTGCTAACGATACGTTAACAGAGATTGGACTGGACGAGTGCTTGGAAAGCCGTATTGAAATTATTTCTGACCGCCTCGATGACGCCTTAGAACCGCAACTAATGGCTTGTATCGCCGATTGATTTTTAATCGGTTTATTCATTTTTAATGGTTTATTCTGAGTAAAGCTCAAATGATTGCATCTCCATGCTGTAAGCGGCTGTTGCCATTTCATTTTCAACAAGCGAGGTGTTTACAATACCCGATACCCAGAAAGGGTCATACAAAGCCTCTACTTTTAAGCCTTTTGGGTAGTTTACAAAAATAATTTGATTGGGTGGTGGTGGCGGCACATGAATGCAGGCACCAAAAAAGGGTACTAAAAAAAACTGAGTGATGGTTTGTTCATCATCAAACTCTAAGGGCACAATAAAGCCTGGAATACGAATCGCTTGCCCATCCATTTCCTGAACAATCCGTGTTGAAGAGAGTGCCTGTTGATAGGGATCATCACTAGCAGCAGCAAGGGCATTAGCAACTTGGCTACTAATCTGATCTTCAAATGAACGATCTTCAATATCGTTTATGTAGCTAGGCGGATTAAGAAGTATTTCTAAGTCTTCTTTCGGCATCAACTTCGTCCATTCAATGGTTTTGAAGCTCGATTCTGACAGTGTTGCCTGTTCAGGCTTATCAGTTATTAACGGTTGCTTAGTTGGCGACTCTACTACTTCTGGCCTCAATACTGGATCTATTGCTTCGTTAACAACCTCACTATCTGGCATCTCACATGCTAAGAGCGTCAATGTGGCGAATATAAAAAACGTTACGTTTAATAGTTTAGGCATTATGTTAAGCACTCAAAAATTTTAAAAATTGATTTCATTCTGCAATGTTACATTATATCATTTATAGCACTTTAATTGATGCATTGTTGAGGCGTTTAATGGCCATTGAGCTCACTAATATCCGCTTTCACTACCCGGCACAGCCTGAGCAGAATATATTAAATATTCCCCATTGGTCTTTAGCTAGCGAAGAGCGGATATTTTTACACGGCCCTTCAGGTAGTGGCAAATCAACTTTACTGAGCCTGTTGAGTGGTTTACTTCCGCCGAGCGATGGACAGTTGAACGTTCTTGGCCAACCTTTAGATAAAATGAGCGGCCGACAGCGTGATCGCTTCCGTGCTGCGCATATCGGTTATGTATTCCAGCAGTTTAATTTGGTTCCCTACCTCAGTCCAGTCGACAATATCTTGTTGGCGACTCGGTTTGCAAAACGACAGTCCTCAATCGACCTAAACGAAGAAGCTCAAGAGCTATTAAATGCATTGCACATCGCCAAGAAAGAATGGTACCGCCCTACCCGCGAGCTAAGTATTGGGCAACAGCAACGCGTTGCCATTGCCCGCGCTTTGATCAACAAACCGCGTTTACTGATGGCTGATGAACCTACCTCTTCGCTAGACATGAAAAATAGAGACGCCTTTATGGACTTGTTAATGACGATAGTGGCTGATAACAACATGACATTACTGTTCGTCAGCCATGACCTTAGCTTATCCAGTTATTTTGAGAATGTTGAATCTTTGCATGATATCAATCAATTAGGGGGTTCAGCCTCATGCTAGCCAAACTGGCCCTGCAAAGCTTACTCGACCGTAAAGGCTCAGTTATGCTCTCATTGATGGCGATGACAGTGAGTATTTTTGTGTTACTTGGTGTCGAGCAAATTCGTCAACAAACTAAAGAGAATTTCTCTAATACCGTGTCCGGTGTTGACCTGATTGTTGGTGCTAGAACAGGCAGTCTCAACTTACTGTTATATTCTGTTTTTAGAATCGGCTCGCCGACCAACAATATCCGTATGGAAACCTACGACAATATTGCCAGCAATGAAAAAGTGAAATGGGCGATCCCGATGTCTCTCGGTGATTCACACAAAGGCTATCGTGTGCTGGGCACCTCGACAGACTATTTTCGCTATTTCAGCTATGGCAAACAGCATCGTTTAGCATTTACTCAAGGACAGGCATTTGGTCAGTTGTTTGATGTCGTATTGGGTTCCAATGTCGCACAACAACTCGGTTATCAATTGGGTGATAAAATCACCTTGGCTCATGGTCTTGCCGCCACTAGTTTTAGTATGCACGATGATCGACCCTTTACCGTGGTTGGGATTTTAGCAGCTACCGGAACGCCGGTTGATCAAACCTTGCATGTTAGCTTGCAAGGTATTGAAGCCATTCATACCGATTGGCAACAAGGCGTGAAAACACATAACAATACACTCACTCAAGCAGAGCTAGAACAAACCAATTTAAAACCCAAAAGCCTTAATGCTTTTATGCTGGGTCTTAAATCAAAAATGACCACATTCCAGTTTCAAAGGATGATCAATCAATACAAACAAGAACCTTTACTGGCTATTTTGCCAGGGGTTGCTTTATCAGAACTCTGGCAAATGATGAGTGTTTTAGAAAATACGCTACTGTTAGTCTCTGCATTGGTTTTTATTGCTGCCTGCTTGGGGGTTAGCGCAATGCTACTGGCATCGATTCGCGAGCGCAGCCGTGAAATCCACTTACTGCGTGTTATTGGCGCACCGCCCTATATTTTGTTTTTACTCATTGAGCTAGAAGCCCTACTGATTACACTGCTAAGTTGTGTTTTAGCAATCGCTCTTTTGGCTCTTTGCCTATTTTTCTTACAGGATTATTTAATATCGCATTTCGGGCTACCTATTCAATTAAATTTATTGACCGAAAATAGCCTGTATTTGATGGCTGCGTTAATCATTACGTCCATTTTTGCCGCCATCATTCCTGCGTTGAGCAGTTACCGAAAAGCTAGAGGATAGCTGGTCTAATTGGTAAGCAAAACAAATCCGGTAGAGAGTAGTAGCTAAATAATAATAAATTAGGTTTCTTATTAATTGCAACTTATTGAAATATAGATGCTTTATAGAATCTATTTAACCCGCGCTATTTCTTTCCAGTTTGTTGTATAAAGGCTAGACCTATTAATGGGAACTGACTGCTGTAATGACTTATTACCTGCTGCAGCAAAACGAAGGCTGTTATTAAATCGTGAATTAATGGCATCCATCGTTTTCATCAGAGTTACGCTTTTTTCATTGCCTGTCGACTGACTGTTAAATATATCCTGCTGATGGATCACACTGCTTTGAGCCAGCTGTATATCTCCTAAGGTTACACCCGCTTTTTGATATTGATAGCCTGGGAGAAAAATACCCGCTAATAGTTTTTTGGCGATTTTAATTAAATCCCGACTATCTTGTGTGCCCGATTTTAATTTATAAGTCGCTTTTTCAGAATAAAACGGTTTTTTATCAAATGGGCTGGTACGAATAAAAACACTCACTTGCAGCGCAACACCTTTCTGGGCTCTTAGTTTTTCAGCTGCTTTAAGACAAAAAACACTCAATACTTGTTCAAGTTCTTGCCGATCAGTCACTTTATCTTTAAAGCTTCTAGAGCAAATAATTTGTTGCTTTGGTTTTTGCTCTTCATTAAAAGACATAACTGGAGTCCCTTGCAATTCTTGCACTGTTTGAGCCAAGGTAATATTAAAGTGCTTTTTTATTGAATTGATGGGTTGAGATTGCAAATCCCATACAGTTTCAATACCCAACGTATTAAGCTTTTCGTTTAATCGGCGGCCAACGCCCCACACTTCGCCAACCGGCGTTATTTGCATTATCTTCTGGCGCCTAATGGGTTCGTTAATATCTACTACCCCACCGCTACTTGGCCATTTCTTTGCCGCATAATTTGCCAGTTTAGCCAGCGTTTTTGTTGGGCCTATCCCTACCCCAACCGGTATACCAACCCAGCGTGCTAGGCTGTTTTTTATCTCTAAGCCTAAGTCAGTTGCGTTAACGTTATGTCGCTCCAAATCGATAAAAGCCTCATCTATCGAGTAAACATCTACCGAGGGCGAAAAAGCAGTCAGGCTATGCATGATGCGTGCGGATAAATCTGCATACAAAGGGTAATTAGAGGAAAACAGTTGTATATCGTGCTGTCTAACCAGCTGCCTGACTTGGTGGACAGGGACGGCCATTTTTATGCCTAGGTCTTTAACCTCTTGGCTACGAGAAACAATGCAACCATCATTATTACTGAGCACGGCCACCGGTTTATTCAATAAGTCGGGACGAAATAATCGCTCACAACTGACGTAGAAATTATTGCAATCAACCAATGCAATGTTTGCGGGGTATTTCACGGTAAGTTAGCGTTTTTATAGGTTTTTATACATTGTGGATAACGCTCGTTACCACACCCCAAATAACCATGTCTACTTCCTCTTTTATGGGTATATCTGGGTAATCTGGGTTCTCGGGAGCAAGCACCAATTTACCTTCTTTTGAGCGCAGCCGTTTAACAGTTAACTCGCCATCTAGAGCGCAAACAACTATTTTACCCACGCTTGCATGAACGGATCGATCAACCACAAGGATATCATCGGGGTGAATACCAGCACCCAGCATAGACTCCCCTTCTGCTCTAACAAAAAAAGTAGTCGCCGGCTTGTTAATAAGGAGTTCATTCAGGTCAAGTCTTTTTTCTATGTAATCATCGGCCGGTGACGGGAAACCAGCAGCAACACTGACACCATAGAGTGGGATAGATGGTACGGGGCTATCTAAATCGGGTAAAAAAATATTAGGAAAAGGTATTTTTTCAGCGTTAATTTTTTGCTTTTTGTGTTCCAGTAATTCGCTAACAGTCGCCATAAGGCTTTCTGGTATTCTAACGGCCTTGGTAGGTTCGCCATAGCTTGAAGAGCCTTTTTTGCGACCTGCTCCTGCACGCGCTCCTCCATGTTTTGTTACTTTTTCGACCATGATAAAACTCTTTTCTATAAGACACTTGAATAGTGTACGTAAATCAAGTTGGAATGAAAAGGGCTTTTAAAAGTTATCCACTAAAACTGTGGATAACTTTGTGAAGAAGTATCGTAAAGCGAAAAAAAGGTAGTGCTGGCGACTACTTATAAAAACTGGTCTAATTTTGACCAGCCATAATATTTTGCTAGTTTCTAAGCGCTATAATCAACAACGTTATGCTGTTGAGCACCGAGTCCTTCGACTTCGGCAACCACTTTGTCGCCTGCTTTAAGAAACTGTGGTGGGTTCATACCAAGCCCTACTCCTTCTGGCGTGCCGGTAAAAATTAAATCACCCGGTTGAAGGCTCATAAACTCATTAATATAGCTCACCAATTTTTTAACTGAATGAATCATCGTATCGGTGTTGCTGGCCTGCATCCGTTTACCATTAACATCTAAGCTCACAGCGCATGATTGGTACTGTCTAAACTCATCCAAGGTCACAAAGTATGGTCCAATGGGGGCAAAGGTATCTGCACTTTTACCTTTAAGCCACTGGCCACTTCGGCTTTTTTGAAAATATCGCTCAGATACATCAATGCCCGTACAGAAACCAGCAATATGCGCTTCTGCATCGTCTTCTGAAATATATCGAGCTGGCTTACCAATAATAACGACAAGCTCTATCTCCCAGTCCACTTGTGTCGCGCCTTTAGGTCGCTCAATAAGGTCAAAGGGGCCGCTTAAAGCACTAACTGCTTTGGTAAAGAGCACCGGCTCGTCTTGCTGCTTGCCCCCTGTTTCTTTAATGTGCTCATCATAATTTAAACCAACAGCAATAATCTTGCCTGGGTTTAATAACGGCGCGCCAATGCGGTCAGGTTTTTCTATAATGGGCAGACTATCAACATCGAGGTTTTTCAGTGCCTGTAAACCATCGTTGGCTAAAAAATCAGATGAAATAACATCACACACACCCTCTAAAGAGCGAATTCTATTGTTACTGTCTAACAGGCAAGGAATTTCCTGACCGAGTAAACCAACATTGAGTAATTTCATAGAGGAGCCTTTTCATTAAGGGTTAATTAAATACTCTGATACTATATCTGAATCACTATGTTGGTGAACAGTGATACAAACTAATAATAAATTTAGGAGATATAAATATGAGTAATGCAGTTGTAGCCTTAGGCGGGTTCGCGTTTTGGACCTTAATTCTTGTTTTATCGATAGCCACATTTCGTGCGATTAGTGACCTTGTTCTTAAGCGCGGTATTCCTATAAACGGCTTTAAACCGGATGGCTCAGATGTACCGGGTTTTGGTCAACGATTAACCCGTGCACACTTAAACAGCCTTGAACTGCTACCGGTTTTTGCTGCCGTCGTATTAACGGCCTCTTTGGCGGGTCAAATGGCTTTATTGGAACCAACCGTTATGTATATTCTGTATGCTAGAGTGGCTCAATCTATCGTACATCTGATTTCTACTTCAGCTATTGCTGTGCTGATTCGCGGTATCTTCTTTGTTGTTCAAGTTGCATTATTAATCTCTTATATCTGGCAGATTATTATGTAAGAAAGGTTACATTTTTTAGTGAGTCAACAAAAAGGCTAAACCTTATCTTCAGGTTTAGCCTTTTTTATATCCCTTGTTTTTTGTTAAATAGCCGTATAATTACTGGCATGCAATTGAAACAAACACAGCGACTCATCGCCTTTTTTATCAGCTTATTGATCAGCGCTAATGTACTAGCAAAACCTCAACGGATTGTTTCGCTAAACCTATGTGCCGATCAGCTATTAATGGCACTATTACCGCCCGAGCGGTTAATTGCTATTACGCCATTAGCAGCGAACCCAGAAGCCTCTTATTTATACCAAAAAGCGGCTCAGTATCATCAACATAGTAGCCGTATTGAAGAGATTATGGCACTTAAGCCAGACTTAATTGTTGCTGGTGAATTTACCGCCCAACCAACTAACCAGCTACTTGAAGAGTTAGGTTATAAGGTGATCAAGTTAGGCTTACCTATTAACAGTGACGGCATTTTTCAGCAAGTGCGCTTTTTAGGTCAGCAAATTGGTGAACCTGCTCGTGCCGAGGCGCTTGTTCTGGCTATGCACAAACAGTTAGCTAACATTATTGGGGCACAAGATAACAGATATCAACGAGCAGCTGTTTACTATGCCAACGGCTTTACCGCAGGCCAGCAGACTATCGTCAATGAAATTTTAACAATGGCGGGGCTAAGAAATATTGCTGCGGAGTTGAATTTAGATTATGTTGCCCCGCTATCGCTAGAATCTCTACTGGCATCAAAGCCAGACATTCTTCTATTAGGACGCTCCAATAACAACACCAACAGCTTAGCGCACCAAATTTTGCAGCACCAGGCCATCCATCGGTATGCAGCGCTCAAACAGGTAAAAAGAATAACCATTCCTGATAGATATTGGAGTTGTGCAGGACCGTCTAGTTTCGCTGCAGCGAGTTACCTACAGCAGCAATTATTAGCGCAACCCCTTTAATACACCCATGCAAACTCGCTTAATGACTAACCATAACGAAACCCGTTTAACATCAATCTTATTAATGGGCCTGTTAGTGTTAATGGCATTGTCATTAATAATAGGCGAATTAAATATAAGTATTATCAATAGCTTAAAAAGTATTCTTAATAACCAGTCTACATTAGAATCTATTGTATTTGAAGAAATTCGTTTGCCCCGCACCCTACTCGCTGTGCTGATTGGCGCGTCATTAGGTTTATCCGGCGCGGCTTTACAAGGCATGGTTAGAAATCCATTAGCCGAACCCGGTGTTATCGGCGTATCAAGCAGTGCCGCCTTGGGCGCAGTGATTGTTTTTTACTTTGGCTTAAGCGCCATTTTCCCAATGGCATTACCGCTCGGGGGAATAGCCGGTGCTTTATTAGCGGTTGTTTTTCTGTACTTATTAACCGGTAAAAATAGCAGCATGCTCACCCTAATATTGGCGGGCGTCGCTGTTAGTAGCCTTGCAGCGGCCTTAACAGCGTTAGCGCTCAATTTATCGCCTAACCCCTATGCTTCTCTTGAAATATTTTTTTGGTTAATGGGCTCCTTAGCCGAGAGAAGCTTTACACACGTTTGGTTAATTTTGCTGCCAACCCTATTAGGCTGGTGGTTAATGTTAAAAGGACGGCGCGATTTAGATGTACTCTCACTGGGTGAAGACACCGCCCAATCCTTGGGTGTTAACTTGGCAAAGCTTAATCGACGTATTATTTTAGGCGTTGCCTTAGCAGTTGGTTCTGCGGTATCGGTAAGCGGTGGTATTGGCTTTGTAGGCTTAGTAGTCCCCCACTTACTGCGGCCATATGTGGGCTACCAACCCGGGCGGCTATTAATATGCAGCGCACTGGGTGGTGCTATATTACTATTAGCAGCCGATATGCTTGTTCGTTTAATACCGACGCAACAAGAACTTAAAATTGGCGTATTAACCGCCTTATTAGGCGCCCCTTTCTTTTTACATTTAATTTTAAAATCCAGACGAGAGTGGCTGTCATGAGTTTAGTGGCATCAAACATAGCTGTTAGTTTATCCGGCCACAGCATATTAAAAAATATGAGTATTCAGTTTCCAGCAGGAAAACTCACTGGATTAATTGGCCCTAATGGAGCCGGTAAATCCACGCTGATGCGTGCCTTAGCTGGTTTACTGCCGATTGAATCGGGTGTAATACGTTTGGCAGGCAAAGACATTCACGCCTTGCAAGCGCTTGAATTAGCGAAAGAAATAACCTATTTGCCGCAACTCGGCGAATGCCATTGGCCGTTAACCGTTGAACGGGTCGTTATGTTAGGCAGGCACCCGCATAATGATGGCCATCATGCAGACAATTTGAGTTTACAGGCAGTAGAAAAAGCTATTAAAGAAGTGGATATAGAACACCTAATCGGCCGCTCGGTTAATGAGCTATCTGGCGGTGAGCGAGCACGGGTTATGTTAGCCCGAGCGCTGGCCACAGAGAGCCCTATTTTACTAGCAGATGAGCCGATCGTATCGCTCGACCCACGGCATCAAATTGAGGTAATGGCGTTATTGCAAACGCTGGCGAAAAAAGGAAAAACAGTCATTATTGTTTTACATGAACTGCACTTAGCGATGAGGTATTGTGAGAATCTTGTTTTACTGAATAACGGGATAAAAACATCTGAAGGTATCGCCAACGAAGTACTAACGACTGAAAACATGCAGGCTGTTTATGGTGTTGATGCAATTTTTGGCGAGCACCAAGGGAGCCAATGGGTTTTACCTTGGCAGCATAAAAAAAGGGAGAAGGCATAGGCCCTCCCCCTAGTCCATTTAGAAACTCTAACGAGACTAATTAGCCGGTTGATAGCTTAATGAGAAAAACACATTCGCACCATCTGTGTTGTAACCCGCTACTGTTTCATATTCTTCATTAAATAAATTAGCAACTTTTACTTGTGCTGTTAAGTCTTTGTTTATTTTATAAGCACCTACTAAATCGACGGTGGTAAAACCGGCAAGACGGCGATTGTTTGCAACATCATCAAATCGACGGCCCGATACAAACACCTTACTTGCAAGGCTGAAATCACCAAATGCTTTATTAGCATTCAAGGTAAAGGTTTGTTCAGCACGTCTAGCCAACACATTACCATCGTTTACGCCGCCGCTTTTATTTTCAGGGTCAATCCAAGAAAACTGGCCATCGACATTTATTCCAGCAATATCAGTGGCTACTTGAAGCTCAAGCCCTTTTATCAACGCCTCGGAAATATTTTGAGGAACCCAGAAACTATCCAGCGCGATCAAGTCTTTAATTTTTGTGCGATAAGCACTGGCCGACCACGTAATATCTGCGTGTTTGCCCACTAAACCTAATTCAAAGGACTTAGAGCGCTCGGCATCTAGGCTAGGGTTTGCACCAAATGGAGAATAAAGATCAACAAGGGCTGGCGCAACAAAAGCTGTTCCAAACGATGCGTTTAAGCGTAAATTATTAGAAAGCGACGTACCCCAAGCAATGTTGCCCGTAGTATTGCTACCAAACTGCTCATTATCTTCATTTCTAACGGCTATTTGGTAAGAATGCGCACCATATTCACCTAATAATTGAGCAAAAACGGCATTGCTATGACGATTGGTTTCTGTGAAGCCACCCGATTCTTTTATTTTGTCATCTTCGTAGTCATAACCTAACACCAACACGTGTTCATCATTAATTTGAAAGTCATTTTGCAGGCTAAAATGGTCCTGTTGATTATCAGCAAAACTGGTTGCAAATGCTCCTTCGTTATCAGCCTCAATTCTGCCTTGGCTTAAGGTTGCTTTTACAGTCCATCTATCTGACACATCAGCCGTCAACTTAGCACCAAAGGTATGTTGCAAAAAGTCCGTTGTGTTGAAATAACCATCGTATTCACTTTGCCCCTCACTGTATAAGCTAAAAAACTCTAGCTCAGCAGAGTTTGCAAAGCGGTGCCCTGCTCTAATAGAGGCATTAGTGTTTCTATAAGCATCGTCGTCAGGCTCGGTAGCGAAACAACCAATGAACAATGTGCCGCTTCGACCATCACAACTGTTAAAACCATTTGTTTCTGTATAGCCGCCGCTTAAGCTATACCAGTTAGATGCATCTCCACCAGAAATGCCAAAGGTGGTTTCTTTCGTATCATGCGTACCAAAACCAACCGAAAGATGAGGTGTTAGCTCACCGGTGCCCTTTTTAGTGAAAATTTGAATTGTTCCACCAATAGAACCAGAGCCATATAAGCTTGATTGCGGCCCACGCACTAACTCAATACGCTCAATTTGGTTAAGTGGAATATGCTCAATTTGAGGCGCACCAAAGGCATTCGTTGCCAACTTAACGCCGTTCAATAAAACCTGGGTGTGGTTCGACTCTGTACCACGTAAAAATAATGACGTTTGCTTGCCTAAACCACCTGTGTTGGCAATCGTTACACCAGGAAGCCCTGAAATAGCCTCCGCAACCGTTTTATATTGATACTTTTCGATCTCTTCTTTGGTAACAACTGAGACAGAGGCTAATGTTTCATCAGCCGTTTGCGTCGTACGTGTAGCCGTCACAATAAGCGCATCATCACTGGCGAATACAATTGAAGGAGCAAAAGGTAGAACGGCGGCAACACTTGCAGCCAAAAGGGTTTTTTTCATGAGATTTCCTCGTTAGAAGGCGCAGCCCCGCGCCAGTTAAAAGACGCACGTGAGGAAATGTGATGAAGTTGAAATAGAGTAAACAACGTCAGCCCAGTTGCCCACCCGCAACGTACCGGTTTGCCTTTGGCAGGTCTCCGGGCTCATAAGTGGCTAATGTTCTGTTAACCGATGTATCGCCTTCCCATGTTTTGACACAGTGGCTGTTGATACATGTTACTTATATACCGTTGCGGGGGCAGCGTTGGGTTTGATTAAATCGTACCAACTTCCCTTTTAATTAGGCAAAGGCCTAATACCAAAAAGCGTGGGCATTATCTTTGATTTAGTCTATGCTAGTCAAGATGAGCGCTAGGTTAATTAATTGAAGAAAATCAATATCTAATGAATTCGAATAGTATTAAGGTTCTACTTGTTGACGATCATGAGTTAGTTAGAAGCGGTATAGAGCACATCTTGCAATCTGACCCGGATATTGAAGTTGTGGCGATTGGCTCTTCGGGTGAAGAAGCTGTTAAATTAGCCGAACAACTCAAGCCAGACGTTATCCTAATGGACTTAAATATGCCGGGTATAGGTGGCGCCGAAGCTTTGAAACGAATATTAAGGCGCGAACCCAGTTCTAAAATTATTGCCCTAAGTGTGTATGACGATGGCCCTATCCCGCATCAGGCTATAAAGTTAGGTGCTAAAGGTTATATCAATAAAGGCTGCGCGGTTGATGAAATGACAAGCGCGATTATGTCGGTTTACCAAGGTAAAAACTACCTGTCCTCTGCAGTGGCAACCAACTTAATCTTCAGTGGGCAAGAACCAGAAAAGAATGTTTTTAGCCAGTTAAGCAGTAGAGAGTTACAAATAGTAACAAAAATTGTTGATGGCCATAGAATTGCAGATATTGCCAATTCATTATCGATCAGCCCCAAAACAGTTAACACGCATCGCTATCGAGCACACGAAAAACTAGGCGTTTCTAACGATATCGAACTTGTTAAATTGGCCATTAATGAAGGTCTGCTAAAAAATTTATAAATTTATAATAATTTCCACTCGTCATTATCGTCATCATAGGGTAAAATTCGCGCTCAATTTGATTGCCTGGGTGGTGAAATTGGTAGACACACGGGACTTAAAATCCCGCGACCTTAACAGTCGTGCCGGTTCGATTCCGGCCCCAGGCACCATTGAATAACAAGGACTTAGTTCGTTTCGGACTAGGTCTTTTTTATTGCCTGGCAGTTAATTTCAAAGCACCCTCGAACCTACTTCTAGGGTTTTCACCTGGGTAGTCAGTATGCATTAGCCCCTTGTCGTATAGTTCCAACCAAAGCGATAAAGCAGCACGAACACCAAAGTTATCTTTTTCCGGGTCAATTTTATTCAAATATACGTCCGGTAATAACGCCATATCCTCCGGGTACCATGTCTTAGTAGAAAAACCATTGTGCTGGTTATCATTACTAAAAATAAACTGTGAGCCCTCCTTCAGGCGGTTTATCTCTTTAATGGGTACTTCATATCCTTTAACCCAAACTTTGTTTTTACACGACAGTGCAATACATGCAGCCAAGTAGGCGCGACACTTCCAATATTTAAAAACCCACCCATTGCAAATATGGTGGCGATATATTGGCTTCTCACCAATATAACCAATCGTCTCTTCTAAAATTAACAGGGCGTCTTCTTCTTGGAGTCTATCGTACGAAACAATTAGCTCAGCGTACAAACTATCGGGGTCGTTGCTTTTAATTTCACAAATGAATGCCTCAAATTCCCTTGGCTGTTTGTAAAAATCATGTAATGGGTAAATCTGACTGTCGGCACCATCTAGCCATTCACGACGTACAGCAAACATTTCGCAAGCATCATTCAGTATCTCTTCATCAAGTTTAATCAGAATACTGTCTTCATCTTTTACATCAACGAGCTTTAACCCATGGCCAAAGAAACCAGGTATTTGGTTTTTGTGAATGCCGTGATTTTCGAATAATAAGAAAAAGCGTGAAGCTACGCTCATCTGATTTTTGGGCTTGATAAAACTTTTGATACCAAGAAGTTTACAGACCTGACCTACTATTGATAGGACGGTACTGGTTAATTTAAGCGGCGTAAAAATATCCATTAACGTCGTAATATAATTAAAAATAGCAACTTAATTATCCAAATCTTTAAGCGTTTGCCCTGCCTTGTTTTTCCAAGCAGTTAAACCATTCGTCGACCCGCCTCTAACTGTAGCTCCTGCTGCGCTTGGACTGCTAAACTCAAAATCTTGGGTAAATACATAATGATCACCCGCGTCCGTTAGTGTTTTGTTTGCAATTAATTCTTCCCGTTTAATTTGCCAAGATTTAGCTGAAGGGCGATGCTTTTTCACCGCTTGCGAACCTTCTGCAACAAGAAAACCGTTTGATGTACGTCGTCCCTTTGCGGATAATCCTTTAATTGAACAAAACATCCACTCTTTTGCATCTGACGGGATAGCTTCAGGCACTTCAAAAGTATTTAATCCCAATACCGGTAATAATTGGAAAATTTTGTCTAGATACTGTTTCATATCAGCAACATCTGACTCAGGCAAACTAGAGCCACTTCCCTGACCATTATCGGTAACAAGCGCCAATTCATTTGCTCTGTTAATTACTTGCCCCTCAAGATACTTAATATGTGCCTTGGTCAGGTTATTGTCTTTACTGATAAAACTAATAACCTTGGTCCAAAACTCTCTGTCTTTGTGAGACTTATGGCCGAGTCTATCCGAAACATTATCTGCCTCACCAATATAGATTTTTTGATCACCTGTATTTTCATCAACACCAATTAAAAAATAAATACCAGGGGATTTTAGTTCTAGTCGTGATCGCAGTTCAGAAAGCTCTGAACGAGGGCCAGCTATCGCCAAGCCAGACCAATTAGAAATTTCCGCCGTGCGCAAACCATCAGGTTGACCGTTTGCTAAAAACAGTTTGATAGTAGTTGGGTAAGCCATTATGTCGTAACGCCATTAATCGTTAGTATTTCCTCAACTGAACGAAATTCGGTCAAAGCAGCTTCCAATTGCTCAACAATCTCGGATGCCAATATATCCGGTGCAGGCAGGTTTTCTGTGTCTTCTAGTGAGTCATCTTTTAACCAAAATATATCTAGATTGGTTTTATCACGGGCTATCACTTCATCATAACTGTAACTACGCCAGCGCCCTTCTCCTGTTTCTTCATCCCAAGTCGCTTTACGTTTTTTAATATCGTTGGGTTTATAAAGCGCAATAAACTCTTCAAAATCACCTTTATTTAAGCGATTTTGTTTTAGCGTTTTATGTACATTGGTGCGGTAGTCATAAACCCAAAGCTTTTTTGTCCATGCTGTTTTCGCAGCAGGTTTGTTATCGAAGAAGATAACATTAGCTTTTACGCCTTGCGCATAAAAGATACCCGTAGGAAGGCGAAGAATAGTGTGAAAATTGGTACGTTCTAACAGGTTTTTGCGAACAGTTTCACCAGCACCCCCTTCAAAGAGTACGTTGTCGGGTACTACTACGGCGGCTTTACCGTCGATTTTCAGCATATTGGCAATATGCTGAACAAAATTAAGTTGCTTATTGGATGTGGTTGCCCAGAAATCTTCGCGTTCGTAAGTAAGCTTTTCAGATTCGGCTTTGCCGGTTTTTTCACTAATCACGGTGATGGAGCTTTTTTTACCGAAGGGTGGATTGGCTAGCACGATATCCACCAGATCTTTTTCGCTCACTTCCTTGGCTAAGGCATCCTGACTGATCACAGGGCATTCACCGTCAGCACTGCCAATACCGTGCAGGTAGAGGTTCATAGCGCATAGGCGGGTGACGCTATCGACGATGTCGTTACCGCGCAGGGCATTTTCGCGTAAATGCTTTTGTTCTTTTTTTGAGGTGGCTTGAGGGGCCATATAATCATAAGCCGCTAACAAAAAACCGCCGGTACCAGTAGCAGGGTCGGCAACGGTATCCATTACATTAGGCTGCATCACATCAACCATGACCTGAATTAAAGCGCGCGGGGTAAAGTATTGGCCGGCACCGCCTTTCACATCTTGGGCGTTGCGTTCTAACAAACCTTCGTAAATCTCTCCTTTGACATCCATCGGCAGAGTTGACCAAGCTTCTTTTTCGATCATTTTGATTAGGCGTTCGAGCTTGGCCGGGTCTTGTATTTTGTTTTGCGCTTTGCGGAAGATAGTACCCAACATCCCCCCTTCTTTACCTAAATCTTCGAGAGTATGGCGATATTGTATTTCCAGGGCATCACCATCAAGCTTTACCAACTTTGACCAGCTGTAAGCTTCGGGAACGGCCACTAGCTGCCCCGACGTTTCTCGCTCATCGGCCATTTTTAAGAAGATTAAGAAGGTGATTTGCTCGACGTAATCGCCGTAGCCAACGCCGTCATCACGTAGTACGTGGGCGTAGTTCCAGACTTTGTTGACGATTTCTGATGTGCTCATAGGCTAAATATGTTCCTTCACATCATCAATGATGTGTTTTTCAAAATGAGTATAAATTCCTTGATCATATTCATAGCCTCGAAGTTGTGAAATAGCTAAATCAATATTTTCAGATATAGTTATTTGGGCATCAACTTTTTCTCCAATTTGTATCGGAAGCCCAAACTCTTCAAGAGCTATTAAAGATGATTTTCCAAAAAAAGATTCAACATTAGCGGCAAAGAAAGAGTAATCACCAACAGCTCCAAACTTAGGTCCTAAAATATATCGCTGTATGCTATCCAATATCATTAGAAGTCTAGGAAATGTATACCCTGCCCAGTTGCGATCAAAATCTAATATCTTTTCTACAGCCTCGTCAGCATCTTTTGCCTGAAACCTTCCCGGCTCAAGCTCAGCAGCAATCCTATTTTTAAGGTTTCGGTCTTTATATAGAGAAAAAACCTTCAAAGTTAATTGTTTGGGTGAAACTACCCCTGCTTTTCCTCTACTAACAAGGTGTTCCCATATCAAATCGCAACAAAATTCAAGCTGTTTGTAGTTTGGGCATGCATCCCAAATCAGCTTGGAAATATCTTCAGAACCTAACTCATCAATTTTCTTAGCTAAGTTTATTTGGTCAAGGGGGTTAACTGCTGAGTTAAAGCGAATTAATTCAATTGGCAATGTATTCTGATCAAAGTATTCGCTTAGTCTTTGCTTAGAGGTTTCTTTTAAATCAGCTTTATCTAACTGAATAAGCAAACTATCTGGAACATTTTCACCTTGTGAGTAAAATGGGAAATCTACAAATGGAAGTTCTTCTTGTGGTGGTGCATTGAAAATATAAACATGCCCAATAAAATGTTGAAACATTCTTCCTCCTCTACCTTTAATATTATTAAAAGTAAAAAAGTCATATTTACTATTTCCTATTTTATGATCAAAAATAACAATATTTTTTGCAGACGTATTCACACCCTCAATCAAAGTTGAAGTACATAACAAGAATTTAACTTTGCAGTCGTTAAAAAGCTTTACAGATACCTGGGCTAACGACCTAGGTAATCTTCCATGGTGCAGCGCAATGCCATGCCGTAAAGATCTTGGAAAAACCCATTCCTCATGAAATTCACCTTCTATCCATTCTGCTGCTTCATTAACACCAACATCCTCTATCACGTCGAGCCTTTCCAGAAGCTTATGTGCGACTGTATTAACTCTATTAGGTGACTTACAGTATACCAAAGTCTGCCCATCCAACTCGGCTAGCAAATGCATCAAAGAATCTAGCTCATCTTCTCCAGGTTGTATGTAGTGAACCTCGCTTACTACTGTAGAAAAAGAAGTATTGTAAAAGTAACATTTCAAATCACGATCAAGGTTATCTGGAATTTGTTGGATATTTGGACCTAGTAGATAGAACTGCCCACTCATTTTAAATAATTTATAAAATGCCTGATTTAAAGATATTGTCCTTTCTTCATCGCGATCCAAGGCTCCTATTTTATAAAACTCGTCTACTGCAAAAAAATCTATCTTAGGAAGTTTTTCATAAGCATTTAATCTCTCTGCAGTTAATATAAAGATATTTCTATCTGCAGGCTCTTGCGTTATTTGCGTTACTATTTTGTATAAACCAGAAAATCTAGATAGCCTTCTCCTAGTTTCATCAATAAGAGCAATTGTAGGTACGACTACAGCAATGTTTTTATATCGATTCAATTCAATAATAGAATCTACAATCTTGCTTTTTCCAAAACTTGTTGGCGCACTCAAAATCACACTTTCACCGGAAAGGAGCTTATGATATACATCAGCCTGAGCACGATGAAAAACTATACTTCCATCATCATTTATTGGTTTAAAAAACTCATAAGCTAAACTATCTCTTAAACCCAAAGTGTCTTCATCAATATACGGCAACAAGCCCACTTCCCTTACTAGCGCATCGACGATCTCATTGAACTCTTCAAAGTGTTTTCTTTGGTCAAGAACCCTAAGAACCAACTCTCTGGAAAATGATTGATTTTCATCTTCATTTATTACTGTCGAAACGATTCTCAATATTTCAAACTGATTTGTAGAGTCAGACCCCAATGAGGATATCTCTGCTATTAGATCTTCCATAATCACAACGCCTGCCAAGTCTTTAATTTTTCGTCCAACTTAGTAACTAATTCTTCTTTGTTTTTTAATGGCACTAAAAACAATTGAATTACGACATTTTTTGGCAATGCTTTGCCTGCAAACTTTCCGTGATTCTTAACAATCTCTTCTTCAAATACAGCTTTATATTCATCACTACAATTAGAAAAGCTATCAACAGCATTACTTTCATAAGTTAGCAATACAGGTATCACTACCTGCTGAAAAACAGTATCCAAACTGACATTAGGGTCTAAAAGACGCTCTAACTCTTGGGCATGCGGCCAACTAGAATCTATCTTTCCTTTAATTAATAAAAACTCGTCTCTCAAATAATCTTTATTAGTATGATCATCAAGCTCTTCAACGACATCTCTAATTGCACCATTTAGATCTTTGTAAAACTTAACTTCACCCAACCATAGCTCTAAGTTTTGGCCATTAGGTACGACATGAACCGCATCAAAGCCTTTAACTGTATTATTTGCTGCGGATTTATAATAAATCTTAGATATTGCTGGCAATGAACCAAAAACCTGCCTAATTGCAGCATGGAGCATTAACTCGCCAAACTCACCACGGTTTTTAAATTTACCTGACGTATATAACTTCCTAAATGCTTCACGCATCAACGAGATCATGTTGCCTGAGTCAAGAGTTGTGATCTCTTCATAAGTTAAACAGAACTCGGGCATCCACTCCATCAAGTGATCAACTAAGCCATCATAACGCCACTCCCCCAGCTCATATCCGACACATAGGCCTGTTAAACCAGGGTCGAGGCTTAAATCATGAACTCGCACTTCAAAAAAGTCTGTTGGTTTATGCATGGCTAATTTAGCTTCCCTGAAAAAGCCGAAGCTAAAATCGACTGTTTATTTGTTTCTGCTTTCTTTAGATGCACTTGAATTTCATTTTCAATTCGGTCTATAGAGGCTAATTTTGAATTTACCTTTTCAACTATCATTTCCATTTCTTGTATACTTGAAGGTATTGAAATTGGCGTTTCAAGAAGTTTCCCTTTATTTATAAATGGTATATTTACTCCTTGAAGCTGCTCTTCCAGCCTATTTATATAGAAATGACTCTGCATGTAGATTAGAAAATAATCTGATATAAGATCAGAATAAAATTGAAACTTGCCAACTCGCTGATAAAGAATTGCAGGGACATCAGCTTTAGATAGTCGTGATATTTTTAACCGCTTTGACAGTAGCGGACGATTTAACGCCATAAGAATATCACCTTCGTTTAATGACAGATTCGCCCAATCCTTAAGGTATGACTCTGGAAGATGCTCAACCTCATCCCACTTTGTATGACCAAAGGATACATTCGCAATCTGAAACAAACGTACTCCAGAGCCTGTGTATTCAGCTTTTTTGAAAGCATGCCCTGACAACATATCGGTAACTGTTCCAATCTCAGCCCAAGCCCACCCAGTTGGCTCTTCAAAAAACTTCTTGACGTCAATATTTGGCTCGGGGTACTTCCCCTTCCACTTATCATCCTTAGGCACTTTCCCTTTCGCTTTAAACTGCGCTAGCTGCTGTGTTTCCCATTTTTGGCGGCGCTCTTTCAGGATGCGTTCTAGCAGTTGGCTGGCGGGTTCTAGTTTGGCCGCTCCTGCGCTTCCTGCGCCCGCGGCACTTGTGCTTCCCTGCACATCGTCTTTAAGCCTGTCTTCACGCCATTGTTTGGTGAGTTCTCCGGTTACGGCAGCTTTGAGGACGGATTGGCGGTACTGTTTGAGCAGTTGTTTGGCTTTATTGAGGGCGTCTATGCCGGCGTCGATATGGGAGAAGAGTTCTTCGATTTTGGCGACGATGCGTTTTTGTTGTTCGAGGGGGGCAATGGGTATTTTTATTGGCCTAAGATCATCCTTATTAAATCCATTTTGCGCAGATCGAGATATCATTTTAATAGGAGTTTGGAAAATGGGTGTTTTCAATAAATAGAACAGATACCCTTTATCAAAAAAATCTCGCTCATAAAGGACTTTAGCTAAAGCTACATTATAAGCCCCCTCCATTCCCGTTAGAATTCTTCCAAGGGAAGCACCATAACGTGCTATAAAAATATCATCTTTTTTACAAAACTTGGTCACTAAGTCTTTCGGTACGAATGTTGGGACAGGTTTCTTACCAAAGTCTCGAATCTGTAAGAGTCTTATGTAACCCTCTTGAGGCTCAGATTTAAAAAACTTTTTTGCTGGCTGGCTTCCACCTTGAATATCCATAACTTCACTAAAAGGAACAACCTTCCAGTCATCTGGCAAATTTTCATATACGTTTTCGTGATTCACTATTTATCTTCTATGCAATTAGATAACCGTTCAACTCTTGAACGATTGTATTTAGTTCTTTACCAAACAGCGCCTGCGCCTTTAACAAGCCACCTTGCTGCTTACACTCGGGAATAAAATCAAAATCATCCATTTCAAATTCGGCGTTGTTGGCAATCTGTTGTTTGATACGTTCTAACCACTGTAATTGTTCTTTGTTAAATGGACTCCCACCCAGCCCTAGCTGCCCTCGCTCGCTACGCGATTCACCTTGTTCTTGTTGTTTCAACCAGGCCTCAAAACGTTGATTGACAATTTGTGGAAAGGGTTCTAATTCGTTGGCCACACTAATGGAGCAGCGAATAAGGCTGATTAGCGCTGGCAGCTTTTCGCTGGGTGCTGCGCCTTTGGCTTTGAGTTTTTCTAACATCTCGTAAGCCTGCCAAACATCTTTGGGGGCGATGTTATAAGGTGGCTGTTCTATTTCTTCCACCAGGTCGTTGAGTTGTTGGTAACTGAGGTGGCGTTTTTTATAGGGCTGGTTGTATACCAGTTGTATGGCGTCGAGTTCGTTTTTGTGTTGCTGTATAAATTCTTCGTAGCGGGTGATGATGCCCTGGGCTTTTTCTTCATCGTAAGCGGCGTCTAGTAGCTCATCGGCGCTGTCGTCGATCAATTGGTCGGTGTCGCGGCGCAGGGTTTCGAGCAGTTCGCGTAGGTCTGGGTTATGGAAGGGCTTTACGGCTTCATCTGCAATGGGTTCGAAGATGGCTTTGGCTTCTTTTTCGCTCACTTCTGCCGCTCCTGCGCTTCCTGCGCCCGCGGCACTTGTGCTTCCCTGCACATCGTCTGTGCCGAACTTTGCTATGGCTAATTCATTAATGTAATCCACATTGCCAGCGTGTACGAGTTTGCTGGCCACCAGGGTTAAATAAGCTACTTCGGTGCTTTCACCCATGGCTTCGAAAGTGTCTTTAAGTTGTTTGTTGACTTGTTTGCGCTGGCCGTCGGTGAGTTTCATGTCTAATCGGATGAGGCGGTTGCCGAGGCTTTGCAGGCTTTCTGGGCTGCGATCACCCATGGCGATTTGTTGCATGAGTTTTTCGGTTGAGACGGAGGGTTTGCTCTCGAGGCTTTTGGTTTCGGTTTTGTCGGTTTCGGTTACGCCTACGGCATCCACCAGTACAAAGCGGGTTTTGGTGGGGGCGTCGGGTGTGACTTTAAGCAGTACGTCATTATCCACTACGCGGGTGCCTCGGCCTTTCATTTGTTCGTAGTAGGCGGGGCTTTTTACATCACGCATGAAGACGACACATTCCAGCGGTTTGATGTCGGTGCCGGTGGCGATCATATCCACAGTTACGGCAATACGCAGGCGTGGGCTGGTGCGAAATTCGGCGATGGTGTTTTCGGCGTTTTTCTTGCCGACTTTGTAGGTGACTTTTTTGCAGAAGTCGTTTCCTTCGTTAAAGATTTCGCGCACGGCATCCACAATGCGGTCGGCGTGGTCGTCATCTTTGGCGAAGAACAGGGTTTTGGGCACCCAGCTGCGCTGCGGGAAGCATTCGGGCAGGCAGCGTTCTTTAAAGGCTGTGATGATGGTGCGTATTTGGTTGGGGGCGATAACGCTGCGGTCTAGCTGTTTGCTTCGATATTCTTCGTCCTGGTCTAATAGTTCCCAGCGTTTTTCTTTGGTGAGGCGGTCGCGTATTTCGACATTGGTGTTGGCTTCGATTAAGCCGCCCTGTTCGGTTTTTTCGGTTTTGATGCGGTAGATGTCGTAGCCGACATTGACGCGATCGATGACGGCATCTTCATGGGTGTATTCTGAGACGACGTTTTGGTGAAAATAGCCGATGGTTTTTTTGGTGGGTGTGGCAGTGAGGCCGATTAAGAAGGCATCGAAGTAGTCGAGTACTTGGCTCCACAGGTTGTAGATGGAGCGGTGGCATTCATCAATGATGATGACATCGAAGGTTTCGATGGGGATGCTGGGGTTGTAGACGACTTCTTGCTTGTAATTGTTTGCGGCTGTATTAAAACCCACTTCATAGGAAGAGTGTTCTTCTATTTCTTCATCCAGCTCTTTGCCACTGAGTTGTGAGTACATGCGCTGTATGGTAGAGATGGTGACTTTGATTTCATCACCGATACCACCGGGGCCGAGTATGTGGGCGTTGTAGAGTTCGGTGAATTTACGGCCGTCGTCGGGCGTGGTGTATTGCTGAAATTCTTTAAGTGCTTGTCTACCTAGATTGCCCCTATCTACCAAAAACAATACGCGCTTGGCTTTGGCAAACTTGGCTAGGCGGTACACTTGAGTGCAAGCAGTAAAAGTTTTACCCGCACCGGTAGCCATTTGTAATAATGCGCGCTGGCGACCTTGCTTTAGAGAATCTTCAATACCGTCAACGGCATCGATTTGGCAAACACGAAGACCTTTAGTATTGAGTTCTGGAAGTTGTTGCAAACGAGCTCTAAAGGTATCGCCCTGCTCTAACCAAGCTTTTAAAGTTTTGGGTTGGTGGAAATGGAATACATGACGAGAACGAGGGGCTGGATCACGCTCGTCTCGAAAGCGGATTTCATGGTTGGTAGATTCGTATAAAAACGGTAGAGGTTGATCGTTAGCCGCCCAGCGCTGTACGTGTTTGGTTTTAGATGTTGCGTAGCGGCCAGATTGCTCGGCAACTTTCCCTAGGTTAGCCCCTTCTCGCTTGGCTTCAATAATGCCGCATGCTTTACCATCGACAAATAACATGTAATCAGCGGGGCCGGTATCGGTATCCATTTCCCGGACAGCAACACCTAAAGACTCGTGAAGATTGAGTTTCTTTTTATCTTGAATAGACCAGCCTGCTTGCTCTAGCTTTTGGTCTATTTCTATGCGCGTTTGGAGTTCGTCTTTATCAGTGCGAGGCGGTGTCATCCTTGTTGCCTAATCTCTTCTGTTTATGTTGATAAATGAGACCCATCGTAATAGGTTATTAAGTTCATGTCAGTAACTAAGAGAACATTACTGCCAACGCTATTTTTCCGCTGTTTCTATATGGTGACAACGGGACAAAATTTCTGCTTGTTTTTCAATTGGATGAATTTGGTTAGCTATCTTCTCAGCCCAATCTAACCAATGATCAAAGCCTGCTTCAGTGTTACTTGATTTCGCAGGGCCAACACTAGGTTACGTATTGATTTTTCCTGATCAAATGCCTGAGCCAGTTTGAATAAATGATTGCGCCGGGCTTCTTAGATTTCCTTTAAACGTAACAACTCCTGATTTATCTTTGCTTTCTGCTTCCATGCGAGATCCCTGGCTTTTCTTTTAATGGTTTCAAGCTTCTTATATTCGAAAGCCTGCCTAAACCCTTGCACAATACTCGGCAGTCTATTTTCAAGCCTTTCTTTTGTAGTATCTTTCCAACATGCTTGTAACCCAGTCAAATACATACCGCTTATAGTGAACTCAAGCAAACCTGAAGGGGCGTATTCTTTTGTAGGCCATAAATATCCGTCTTTTCTCTTGAGATTAGTAATCTCAGCAGGGACTTGCGTTACGGGTTCTTTCAATTCAAAGCTTAATCGCTCACCCTCAAATACAAAGGCAGCTTGATTAGCGTTCCCAATACCTTTCTGCATTATCCAACCATAAGAATCAAACAGCTTAATAATACCTTGAAGAAACAAGCAGGCGCGATTGAACGTTTTTGGCGTTACTTTAATTCCCATATCCACAGAGGGATTTCTAAAATTAAGGAGGGTATAAAGTTTTACAGCACTTTTTTGTTATTTAGTTGTAAATATTTCCGTTCAAACACATCAACTGGCAGTGCTTTATCAAAAAAGTAGCCTTGAACTTTATCAACGCCTAAATTTATACATAAATCTAAATCATCCTGTGTTTCAACACCTTCGGCAACAATTTGAAGCTTTAAAGATTTAAGCATGACAATTAAACCTGATAATAATTTTTTCACTTTTTCTGTTGAGAAATAACTAGGCATTAAAGATTTGTCTATTTTTACAATATCAATAGGAAAGCTATGTAAGTGCGACAATGAAGAAAAGCCAGTACCAAAGTCATCCAGTGATATTTTGCAACCTAAATCACTGATTGCTTGTATTATTTTCACCGTTTTTTCTGGTTCAACAATTAAGGCTGTTTCTGTTATTTCAAATTCAATTAAATTGGCATCGACATTATATTGTTTTATACAGTCCTGAATGACGTCGATTACACTGTCATTTGTTAACTGTACCGCTGATAAGTTAATAGCCATAGTAATTGATTGCGAATGGTTTAGATTTAAATCACTTAATCGTTTTATCGCTTCTTCAATCACCCATTGACCAATATCTAAAATTAACCTAGATTTTTCAGCAATAGGTATAAACTTATCTGGGCTTATTGCTACACCATCGACTTCCCAGCGAATTAATGCTTCTACCCCTGTTAACTGTTGAGTCTTTGGATCCATAACAGGTTGGTAATGCAGGTTAAAATGTTTATTTTTAAGCGCTTCTTTTAACTGATTTTCAATATGAAAATTCGATAAAAACTCTACTTGCATTGCTTCTTCGAAAAACGAAAATTGATTACGCCCTTTGCTTTTAGCTTTATACATTGCTATATCAGCGTATTTAAATAGTTCTTTTGGGTTAACGCTATCATCTGGAGAAATGGAAATACCAATACTCGCTGCTGAAGTGATGATGTGATTATCAATCGTAAATGGCTCACTTAATGCATCTATAATACGTTGTGCAACATGCGTGGCATTATTAGCTGAGTTTATATTGGTTAAGGTTATTGCAAATTCGTCACCACCAAGACGAGCAAATAATTCATTTCCTCTTAAGCAACGATGTATTCGGTTGACTACTTCTATTAATAAGCTGTCACCAATGTCATGTCCATAATTATCGTTAACGTATTTGAAATGGTCGAGGTCAATTAATAATAACGCGAGCGTTGTTTTATTTCTTTCGTTACTTTTTAAATCATTACTCAAAGATTCATCAAAATGATAACGGCTGGATATGCCAGTTAAACTATCTTGTTCTGCAAGTTCTTTAGTGTGTTGATAGCTTTGATAGAGACGTTTTTCTAGATCAGCTCTCGCATGTGAATTAACAATGGCTCTTTGTAATCGAAAAACGTTTATTTCAGTTTTCACAAGGAAATCTTGCGCGCCTGCGTTAATACAGTTAAGCGCTAGCTCGTCGTCTTTTGACGTGCTCATCATTATAACTGCGACGTCATGTCGTTCATGGGCGTTTCTTAGCTCAACTAATAACTCAATACCATTACGTTTTGGTAAGTTATAATCGAGTAAAACGGCATCAAATTCCATTTTTTTTAATTGTTCAAGTCCTTGATCTGCTGACTCTACACCCGAAATTTCACACGATATATTGCTGCGCTTTAAAGTCCTTGTAATAAGTTCTCTGTCAACAATATCATCATCAACTATTAGTATATTCATATCTTGACACGCTTTCCAAAGTTAACCAGCTATTAAAATCAGTGTAGTTGCTATGTTTTATATTATTTGGTTTTATTGTCTTTCATTTTGGTAATTGGACAATTTTCCAATAACTATCGTAAGCGATCTATAAACACCATTCTAGCCTGAGCCAGCACGGCCTGTCATAGTCGCTCCTCCATTTATCGAGGGCATTCCCATGAAAAAACAGCAATGGCAAACTCATGTTAAGGCGTACAATAGCAGCGGCCTATCTAAGCGGGAGTATGCTGACAGTCACAAGCTGGTTTATCACCAATTCGTGTACTGGTCTCAAAAATTCAATAAGGCCAAATCACCAAGCGCATTTATTCCAGTCAATGTAACAGCTAAGGCTCAACTTCAGCCACAACCTAAAGCTGCATGCGTTCCACTAGGTGTCCTGGAATATCCCAATGGTGCACGTCTAGTGATTCACTCCCCTGAATTACTGGCACTGTTACCCAGCCTTCTCACGAGATAGTCAGCCATGCTGTTACCGTTCAATACCACTATTTGGTTTTACCGGCAGCCGATTGACTTTCGTAATCAGATCGATGGCATTGTTATTTTGGTGGCTGATACGCTGCAAAAAAATCCTGTTTCAGGTCAGCTCTTCGTTTTTAGAAATAAAAAGGCCGACAAATTAAAAATGTTGTATTGGGAGTCGGGTGGTTTTTGGCTGCTATACAAACGTTTTGAAAAAGGGATATTTAAGTTTCCCGGTGTTGTCGACGAAGCAATGGAGCTGTCCATGCAGCAATTGCAGTGGTTGTTGTCAGGGATTGATTTTACGCAACAAAAACCGCCTGAAAAATGCCAATACACGCGGTTTTATTAACACTATTTTCACTTTTGACTATCAGAATAGTCTATAATAACAGGCATAAAAACACTGTGCAGTCCATCATGACCGACACTGAAAAATCCTTACAGCATCAAGTCGACCAGCTCACCCTGGAATGCGATTTGTTGCGAAAAAAGTATCAGCAATCTGAACAAGCCTATGCGCTATTATTGCATCAATTAAAACAGATGATTCGGCATCGGTTTGGACAGAAGTCAGAACGCTATATCGATCTCGATAATCCACAACTGGCATTGTACGGTGATGCGACTCTCGAGCCAGTAGCTGATGAAGAAGAGGATCAGGAAGCCCGCGATGACCTAGGCGGCAATGTCATCGCTATTCACTCAAAGCGCGACACCAAAAAGCCAAAGAAAACCTTTGCTGAGCATCTACTGCGTAAAGAGCAGATAATCCCCGTAGAAGCGCACCACAAAATCTGTCAGTGCGGTTGCCAAAAGAAGGTGATCAATCACGAACGTCATGAACGGCTTAATTATCAGCCCCCGGTTTATGAAGTCATTGTCGAACTGCGTGAAGTGGTGGCTTGTCCGAAGGGCTGCCACGGTGAAGTTACCACGGCAAATAAGCCTAAACACATCCTGCCCAAGGCGTCATTTACTGAATCTGTTTTGGCCTACATCATCGTTAGTAAGCTCGACGACCGCCAGCCTTACTACCACCTAGAAAAACAATTCGAAAAAAGGGCAGGATTTAAGCTATCAAGACAAACCATGGCCCGCGCTGTCATCGATTGCACTAATCCTTTATATCCCTTGTTCAATTTAATGAAAGATGAAGTCATAGACTATGGTGTGGGGGCGTTAGATGCCACCACGCTGCAAGTATTAAGCGAACCAGGCCGATCGGCTACCACAAAATCCTATGCATACTGCTTTCGCGGTGGAGCACCGGGGAAGGAGGTTGTTCTTTATGAATATAATGCGATAAAACATAAGCCGTTTGTGAATGATTGGTTTGCGGGCTTTAGTGGCACACTACATTGTGATGGCGATCCATTTTTTGATTTGTTATTTGAATCCGAGACGGTTAAGCCCAGTTTTTGTAATACTCATGCACGACGTAAATTTGAGCCCATTGCCCTAGCCAGCGAAGGGAACGGTTTGGCCAAGCAGGCGATGCGATTCTATAAGCGACTTTACGGCATTGAGCGCAAAGCCAAAGATGAGAAGATGACGCCCGCGCAGCGCTATGCTTTGCGACAACTGCGCTCAAAACCCATCATGGAAGAATTTAAGCAGTGGCTTGATGAACACTATCCCTCGGTACTGCCGAAATCATCTTTAGGCAAAGCCTTTTCCTACACACTGAAGTTTTGGGATGGCCTGTGTGAATTTCTCAACGATGGTCGCTTAGAAGCCGATAACAATTTGACGGAACAGGAAATCAAACCCTTTGTCATTGCCAGAAAGAATTTTTTATTTTGCAGCTCTGTGAATGGCGCTAAAGCGTTGTGTCTTCACTTCAGCCTGATTAGGACAGCTAAGTGCCATGGGTTAGATCCTTATCGGTATTATGTCGAAATATTGAAAGCCATCCCCTATTGCCAAACGGTGGAAGACTACGAGGCCCTACTGCCTTGGAATATCGCACTGGCCCGGGTGGGCGCCGTCGACATCGCGGCCTAGCGAGTTAAATAAACCTGCATATCGTAGGTGGCTGATCTTTAACAGCGTGTTTACTTCTGGGGGTACTGAAAATAAACAGGTGCCCCCTCAAATGAGGTTGTAAGTCAGAATTTTCAATGGATACTTTTGGCTGACACACTCATCGCCATGAAATAACGCAAGGATGCGTTGTATGACCCAGCCAAGGCCGGAAAGCTTGCCCCGCGAGCACAGCGAGTGCTCTGAGTACAGGATGTCTGACGGTGATGTGTTTAGCTATGCCCGACACCGACCAGAGCAAACACTGCTTTATCAACTCATCGAGCGCTATTGGCCCGATTTTCAATTGTATATCAGTGAGAGGGAGCATTTTTTACCTCGCCATGTCGCACGAGAATTTAATGAATACCTTGAATGTGGCAGGCTCGAAAATGGATTCCTGCGGGTCCGCTGTGAAGATTGTCACCTTGAACACCTGGTAGCGTTTAGCTGCAAACGCCGAGGCTTTTGCCCCAGCTGTGGAGCGAGGCGAATGGCAGAAACAGCAGCGCTGTTAGTCGATGACGTCTTACCGCACAAACCTATCCGTCAATGGGTACTCAGTTTTCCATACCCGCTGCGATTCCTTTTATCCAGCAACCCTCTGGTCATGAGTAAGGTGCTGGGCATTGTTAACCGAGTCATTTCAACGCACTTGATCAAAAAAGCGGGGGTTAAAGCCACACAAGCACAAACGGGCGCCGTTACTCTGATACAGCGTTTTGGCTCCGCGCTAAATCTTAATGTCCATTTTCATATGCTCTTTATTGACGGAGTCTACCAAGAAAAACACAACGGACAATTGAGGTTTCACCGCGTTAACGCGGCGACCACCAGTGAACTCAATACGCTGGTGGCAACAATTAGCCAGCGTGTTGCAGGCCATTTAGAGCGCCAGGGATTGTTGGTGCGCGATGATGAAAGCAGTTATCTGACGCTAGATTTACAAGACGACGATGCGATGAACCAGCTTCAGGGGCACTCCATCACCTATCGTATTGCAGTGGGCCCACAACAGGGCCGCAAGGTCTTCACACTACAAACAATCCCATCCTGGGAAGATGATGATTTTGGTACAAACCAGGTCGGTAAAATCGCCGGTTTCTCCCTGCATGCCGGGGTGGCTACAAAAACACGAGAACGCAAAAAGCTGGAACGCTTGTGCCGCTATATTTCCCGCCCTGCGGTATCAGAAAAGCGACTGGCACTGACTTCGCAGGGCAAGGTCAGGTATCAGCTAAAGACGCCCTACAGAGATGGCACAACACACGTTATCTTCGAGCCGTTAGATTTCATGGCGAAATTAGCAGCCTTGGTTCCGAAGCCACGCGCAAATTTGACGCGGTACCATGGTGTACTGGCCCCTAACAGCAAGCGGCGTATCTTTGTTACTCCCGCTAAGCGCGGCAAGGGAAGCACTCAAAAGCAGTGCGTGAAGGCTGATGAGCCTGCGCGGGTTGATTGTCATCAAAGCATGACGTGGGCCGAGCGGCTTAAGCGCGTATTCAATATTGATGTGACTATCTGTAGCTGCTGTGGTGGCGCGGTGCGCATTATTGCTTGTATTGAAAACCCATCGATCATCAGTAAGATTTTAGCTCACCTGGATGCGAAGTCCGGGGCCGCTGTAGCAGTGAATCAATTAGCAGAGCCCCGCGCCCCGCCACAAGAGAGCTTGTTCGATTAGGGAAGCAAGGGAGAGGATGATAGGTGCTACTCAAGGATGAGGCTGGCAGGATAGGGTGCGGGTCGGAATGCGCAAAACGCTAAAAAGGTCGGCGCATTATTGATTTGTGCTTAATAATGGTACCGCTAATGGGTTGATAATAACTTGGCGATTGCTAATAGCCTGTTTTTTATTGTAGATTGGGAAGATGACGGGGGTATTAATCCTACCTATACCCTGTGCCGTAACCGGCCGCTTTCAACGCCGGCACGCAAATAAAAAAGAATCTCTTGCGCGCGCTCTAATGCAAAGGTCGGAATAACGACATTGCCGCCACGGCGGAAAGTCTCTTCAATGGCTTGATAAAGTTCTTCGATAGAGGGCTCAAGTGGTTTGTGCAGCCGGTCGCCATAGGTTGTTTCCATAACCACCACATCACTGATGGGCGGCGGCGTGGGGTCGCGCAATATCGGCCGCTTTGCGTTGCCAATGTCGCCAGAAAAAACAATGCTGCGTTTTTCGCCCTCATCCTCAATCTGCAAATGAATACTGGCCGAACCCAGGATATGGCCCGCATCAAGGAAAGTGGCGGTGATGCCTTGTGCGATGACCATGGGCTGGTTGTAATGCGCTGTGCGGCCGAAATAATCCAGACAATTGAGGGTATCAAGCTGGGTATACAGTGGCTGCGGCAACTCTCCCTTGTCTTTGTTTTGGCGCATGAGTTTGCGGGATTGCCAACGCGCATCTTCTTCTTGCAGATGGGCAGAATCGAGCATCACCACTTTCGCCAGTTCGCGGCTCGCGGCGGTGGTAATGATTTCACCGTGAAACCCGCGCTTGGCGAGCAAAGGCAGCCTGCCGCAATGATCAAGGTGCGCATGGGTGAGCAAAACAAAATCAATCGCCGCGGCGTCAAAGCCGAAGGGCGCTACATTTTCCTCGCTTAATTCACGACCGCCCTGATATAAACCGCAATCAATGAGGAGTCGCTTGCCTGCACTCTCAACAAGATAGCAAGAGCCAGTAACACCGCGCGCCGCGCCATGGAATGAAAGTTTCATCGACTCCCTTCACAAATGGTTAAGCACCACCCATTTCGATCTTACGCGCTTCGATTTCTGCTTTTCTGCTGATCGCAGCAGGAATGCCGCCAATGCCCCAGTGATCCGGCGTGCAGTTGGCAATATGCACCCGGATACGATTTCGTTCTGTGCCCAAGTTTTTTTCAATCACATCCGTCACGGCAACAATCAATTGATGATGCTGCGCCAGGCTGCGCCCTTCCATCAGGACCATTTCGATATACGGCATCTCAACCTGGCCACGCGGCCGGGTTTTTAAAACCTCACTGGCAGGCTCGCCCGCGATACCCCAAAGATCAGGATCAATCTCGGTAACCCAGATCTCCAACCGATCTTTGGGTGCCGCGAGCACCTCGACCATGACCGTTGAAACATCACGAATCACACGTTTTAAAACGTCTTTCGAATGGCCCTGCAATACGTTGATATGAGCAACAGGCATACTGATCTCCTTGAAATTTTTACGGCAAACCGTGACGCCGACCAGAATCCAGCATCAAGGACGAGCCGGCCATGGCATCGGCTTCGGGGGCTAAAAGCAGGCAGATGCCCCATGCTACTTGCTCCGGCAAAGTAAAGGCGTGGATAGCTGACTGCTGACGGATTTCATCGAGCACCACGTCAGGTGTCACCCCCCGCTTTGCTGCATTTGCTGTTGCAATGGCGTGGAGGCGTTCGGTTTCTGCCGGGCCGGGTGCAACCAGATGCGCAGTAACGCCGCGGTCGCCCAGTGCCCAGCTCAACTGGCGCATTAAATTAGTGAGCGCGGCATTGGCCACACCTGCTGTTGCAGCATAAGCTGTGGGCTCAAAACCGTAATGCCCGCCTACGGCAACGAGCCGCGAGCCACGCACCAAGTGGCTTTCCACCGCGCGAAAAAGACGCAGCATGCCTCCGGCTTTAATGTTGACCGCCTGTCCCAACACCAGCGGGCTCGCCTCCAACACGCCACCGGCCACCGGCACGCCCGGCGCATGAATGGCCATGCGCACGGTTTTATCCACGTGTTGCGCAATTGTCTCGATAGAGGAATCCTCACTGATGTCCGCCACGCAATAACGAATATGAGGGGAGCTCTCGCTCAGCGACTTGAGCTCTTTTTCTGATCGTCCGACAGCCAACAGATCCAGGCCTGAAGCCACCAGCCGACGTGCGACAAATTTTCCTAACGCGCCGGTAGCACCCACCATAACAGCCAATTCACGGGGATTGTTTGATTCAGTAGTCAAGATTTTCTCCTTTTAAAATGTATTTGCCATATTGTACTCTCTGTAACTATCTAAAACATTCACAATGTCTAAAAACTTTTCGCCTGAATCGCCTTTTATAAAATATCCTGCGATATGTTGTTTGTAGCTTGATAACATATCTTCTTCAGATTTAGAGGTTGTTAATACAAAAACTACTAAATCAGACAAGGCCTCATCAGCTCGTAACTGTTTTAAGAATTCAATACCGCCCATTCGTGGCATTTGTAAATCAAGTAAGATGATCAATGGGCGAGATACTTTATTGCTTCTTAATAACTCTAATGCCTCTATACCATCGTAAGCTCTAACGATTGGGTTGGCGATGCGTTGTTTAAGAAAGCCCCGCTCAATTGTCATGGCATCGATATCATCATCTTCAACTAATAATAAGGTTACGTCTTTTGAGTTAGTCTTCATAGTTTATCCTTCCATAATGTCAATATTTATGAATTTGATAGTGGCCAATAAATAGATATCTTTGTTCCGTGTTTACCATCAGAAGTAATTAATATCTTGCCTTTGTAATGTTCGACAATTCGTTTAATCATCGCTAATCCCATACCGCTGCCTTCCACTTTATCTCTCGGCTTTAATGTTTGAAACATTTCCAGTGCTTTTTCATGTAATTCTAATGGAATGCCCGGGCCATCATCCTCAACGATAATAATATGGTAATCTGGATTGCTTTCATATAAGACATTAATAGCACCACTTTTACTTTCATGATGTTTTATTGCATTTGAAATCAAGTTTCTGAGTACTATTTCTAAGGGTGTTTTAGGGATAGTTATTTCTACATCTGGCGCAGATAATGTAAACCCCTCTGTTTTATCCTGCATTGAAAACACATCTGTGCTGATATCTTTTAAGTTTACAGGCTCATTTTTAAATTTATTGCGATTAATACGTGAGTATTCAAGAAGGTCATCCAGTAACCTCATCATACGGCCACTACGCTGAGTTAATAACGCCAAGTGCTTTTTTGATTCGTCAGGAATAATATCTTGGCAGTCTTCAGTTATCCATTCTCGAGGTTTGTGATCGCATTGAGAGGCGATTTAAGGTCATGTGAGGCAACATATGAGAACTGTTCTAAATCACTATTTGATTTTTCTAAAGTAAGTGTTTTTTCTTTTAGGGCTTGAGTTATTTTATCGGCATAGGCTAGTGCTTCGCGATTAGCTTTAGTTAATAATAAAAAGAGTGTGAGTAATAAGGCATCGATTACTAAGCCGCCAATTAAGATGAATGCGGATTGGTTTGACGAAAATTCATTTCTAAAGGCCAAATTTGATTGAATTGAAAAAGTCCATACTCGGCCATATAACTCGACATGTTCTTCTTTGCTAAACAGCGGATCCTGATCTAGGTTCTCAAGGCTTCTGTCAGCATGATCGTCAAATAACAATTGTCCGTTATCATGTATTTGAATACTGACATGCCTATATTTTTCAGCCAAGGTGCCTTGCATAAGGTTTTTCATAATGAACGGGGCGTACGTCACACCCTCAATTAACGCTCTTCGTGTTTCAAGGTTGTCTGGCTTAGCACCATTTTCATAAAAGGGTGTGTAGAATAAAAACCCGGGCGTTTTTTTTGCGTCTTGTACTAGGGTAATTGGTCCTGTTAGCTGCGCCTGCCCTGAATCACGTGCTTTTTGAATGGATACATAGCGATTCTTCTCAAAAGCCATATCGAGGCCTATCGCTTTTTGGTTCGGTAATGCGGGTTCAATATAGGTAATGGGCCAATATTCAGATTCATGATGCTTAGGGTGTATGGTGAAATGTGGCCTAAGTTCTCGCTGTTTTAGTAGATAACTATCCAGTTGAGGTGGTTGGATATTATAAATAACACCAATCCCATTAATGCCAGGATAGGTAGCGTCTATTTTAAGGCTCCGTGAATAAGATAACCATGTTCTGTAGGTAATCGGTGTGTCAACTGCATCAATGAATGCGACACTGCTCCAAAGTGCATTTTCATAAAGCTTCATTCTTTCTTTTACTGAGTTAACAACTTGCTCTGCATTACGATGAAATTTAGTTTCAAGTTTTTGATTAAGTTGCAACCTAGAAAATTGCCAAGCTGTAAAAGTTAGTACAATAGAAAGTAATACAATTAACCAATGCACTAAATGCATTTGCCCTGCTTGTATTAACTTCTCTCTTTGTATGATTTTTTTTTCGGGTTCTACCATTTATTTAAACTCTGTAATGGTTACATATTAGTTATTTGCTGGGTGCTTCAATGTCATTACCTGTTGTTTTTAAATATATAGTACAGGGTTAGGCGTTGCGTAGGGAGTTAGCAAACCATTGTTTTGCTAGCGCGATGCGCGCCTCAACGTCATGTGTCATAGCTAATATATGTTGATCGATATGTTGAAGTCGTTTGGTTAAACCGGTTTGGTTTGCAACCTGAATAGCGAGGCCTGGGCGAGCATTGAGTTCTAAGATCATAGGGCCTTTATTTTTATCCAATACAATATCAGCGCCAAAGTAACCCAAGCCGACCATTTCATAACAATGAGAGGCGAGCTGTAAAATATGGTCCCAGTTAGGAATTACTAGCTGATCAAAGCTAAACCCAGTGTCTGGGTGCTTTTCAATTTTAATATTATTTTGCACTGCGAAAAGGCTTTTTCCTGTGTTTATATCAAGCCCTACCCCGACGGCACCTTGGTGTAAGTTCGCTTTGCCATCTGATGCATGGGTTGAGCAACGAAGCATGGCCATAACAGGGTATCCTTTATAAACGATAACTCTTATGTCTGGAACGCCTTCATAGCTGTACTGTGAAAAAATAGGGTCGAAAACAATCATATCTTCGATCATGACAACATCGGGGCGGCCACCCAAACTATACAAACCGCTTAATATATTGGTGGCATGATGTTTTAAGTCCCTTAGTTTAAGCGAGGGGCCACTGGATTTGATGTATTGATCGTCTACACGTTCGGCTATGACTAAAATGCCTTTTCCACCACTGCCCTGCGCTGGTTTAATAACAAACTGGTCTCGCCCACTAAGTTGGTTTTCTAATGTTTGTATGTCATGTTGATTATTAATAACAGCAAAAAGTCGAGGCACAGACATGCCAAATTTTTCAGCGAGTCTTTTAGTTTTTAGCTTGTCATCTACTAATGGAAAAAGACGCCTGTCATTTGAACGGCCGATATAATCAATGTTTCGGCTGTTCATACCAAGGATGCCAAGTTCCCTTAGTTTTTTAGGCGATATCCACTTCATTCAGTGTGGCCGAAAGCACGAAAACGATACAGTTCAAACAAGCGATAACCTGTGTATTTACCTAATAATAAAACAATGCCCAGTAGGCTGATCATTAATTCGGGGAAATTAAAGGTAAGGTGCTCTACCATCGACATTGACATGGTTAAGTAAACCAAAATGGCCGCTAATAGGCTCCCGCCTCCTTGTACTAAGACTTCGTGCGCGCCCTCTTCTTCCCATAAAAGTGACATTCTTTCGATAGTCCAAGCAAGAATAATGGTTGGGAAAAAGGTGATTGTTAAAGCCTGGTGAAAGCCAAGTTTATAACTAATAATACTTAAACCTGCCATTAATAGAATAACCACGATGACCACAGCGGTTATTCGTGCTACTAATAATAAATTGAGGTAAGACAAATAATAGCGTATCCATAAGCCGAAGCCGACCACGGTAAGGAAAATACCCAATCCCACTAAGAGTGAGGTTTGAATAAAGGCGAGTGCAATCAGAATAGGCATAAAGGTGCCAGATGTTTTTAAGCCAACCAGTATTCGCAGTAAAACGATGATTAAAGCACCCACTGGTATCAGTAATAAGCCCTTAAAAATACCTTGTTGCTCTACAGGTAGAGCATAAATTGAAAAATCTAATAAGGGTTGTTCTTCAAGATGCCCTTCCATGAAAAGGATGGATTTAAGAGGTAATGTGTTTTTTACTAACGCAAACTCAATGGACGAGTTGCGCCCTCCAATGACGTCTAATATTGAGGTGGAACCGTGTTGCCAAACAAAAAAGTTATCCGGCAGCCCTTCAGCACCTGTTGTAGGGTCAAAAATTAACCAGCGATCGCCAGCGACTATTTCAACAAGGCTGCTGATACGTTGTCGACGTCGACCATCTTCCAAGAAAATGCCTTTAATGAGTTGTGCTGGAATGTTGGCATAAGCTAGAACATCCATAACCACATCTAGATGTACGCCACCATAGCTCGACAAAAGAAAGCTCATGTCTGGGTCGGGTTGCGGCAGGTTGATACTGTCGAATAATAAAGTGGAAAACTCTGCGGGCGTTGTCGATTTTGTCTTTAAGGATTCGACCACCTTTTCCATCACCTCTTCATTCGTGGTGGTTAAAATAGGCAGCTCAACATTAGGGACAACTCGGTCTGTGAGCGCCCTGTCTCGCATACGATAAACTTGTTTTTTATAAAACAAGGTCGTAGCCCGCTCCATTGTTTCGCGTGTCCAATGTGCTCGTCTATGACCGTTTTGTTCAGTCACTGAAAAATTAAAGCCAGATGAGGCAAAGTGGTCGTCTAAAGACACCCAACCAGCATCTTCTTCAGGTAAGGTTAGCGCTATTTGAACAGGCCCTTCATGTAGGGGTTTAAGGTTTATTTTGGATTCTATTGTCCAAACATCTTCTCTAATACCCGGTAAAAGCGGGAACCCTAACACTATATTTTTGTACAAGGTCAAGCCAAGACCGAGCAGGATCATAAATAGCGCGATGATGGTGATTTTATGTGTAGATGACAAGTTTTAAGGCCTTAAGGTATGACGTAAACTAACATCAACTATAGCTCGGTCAGTTAATAAATTACGCCCAACTAATAGCTGATAGTCAAAGGCAGATCGGTCGGTCAAGTTCACTTCAACCTCATCTTTATTCTTGCCGAGAGTTAACCATAATGTGACGACGTATCGCATTTCATTATTCCCATCTTGCTGTTTGATAATTACTCGCCTACGAAAACGACGTTCTACCTCAACGAGTGATTTGGTTTTACTATCGTATAATGAAAAGCGCACAAAGCGCTTGCCTTCACGTTCAATGAGCTGGATGTTTTCTGCATGTATCGAGGTGGATTTTGCTCCGGTATCTATACGTGCTTCAAATTTTAAATTTAGAGGCTCAACAACAACATTTTCAACGCCTCCTATCACGGGTAGATTTAACTCCCCTCTTGTTTTTTTAGCTACTTTTTTTATGGGTTCAGCAACTTTAGGGCAAGTCGTTGGTTTACACACAGGGCATACCGGTGCAGTTATTACTGGTTCCTTTTTATCGATCGGTGGTATTGTGCTACAACCGCTAATAAACAAAACACTTAATAGAAATAAGGTGTAAATAAAGCTTGTTGTAGAACGAAGAAGTTGGATGGGATAAAACAGTGTGCTCACAAACGTCACCGACAAAGTAGATTGAAAGTTTAGGTATAGCCGTGTCCATTATGGTATCACGCTATTTTTGTGCTGGTTAGAGCATAAAAAAATGAATAAAGAAGTGAATTCCGAGTATTTGCTGGAGCCTAATATAACACAGTATTTAATTTAACTTCTTGCTCAGCAGCGTACAGTGTAGACAGATACTACTCCGTAGTATTCGCTAATATGTTATGCCTGTCACTGCAGAAATTGATGCCAATAAATTTTAATTACTTAGGCATGTACAAGCGCTTAATGCTAAAAGCAAAATAGTTTCAAAGTTAAAGGGATAAGCGTTTGTCGTTACTTTTTGACCCATTGGCCATCTGGAAATTGAATAAAATGCCCTTTGCTTGTTTTTTCAATAGCTTTTTTCCCTGCCAGTTGTTCAACGACGCTTAATGGCTTAGCAACTTTTGCTGCAACTTGGGCATATTTTTGTTTCCGTTTGGCATTAATATCACTGATGAGTGCTTTAATGTCAGCTGATGGAGCACTAACGGGGCTGGCTAAATACCCGTTCGGCGTTTCTCCTACTAAACCTTGATCTTTTGCACTATGTAGATCAATGGCTAAAGAAACTGTTGATAGTGTGAGCATAAAAACAGTTAATAAAATTTGTACGTATTTCATCATCGTTCCTCTTAAAATAAGCCTGAATCTTCAGACAGTATGGAGTCTAGCTCTTTATCAACCTTGACTCGAATTTCGTGTTCAATCTTTACATTTAAATTGATTGTAATGGGCTTGTCTGACGCTTCTACTTTGACGGTTGGCGTGCATCCAAATATCGAGCTTAGCAACAAGCCAATACATGTTATATATGCGATGGGGGCTATTTTTTTCATACAAAACCTCATGTTTTTATTGGCAATAATATTGATTATTTGAATGCTTTATTTTAGAGCGTATAAACGCTTCTATGTTTAAATCAATACCTGATTGAATGCGCATTGTTTCAAGAGCCCCTTTTAAGCCGACTTCAGTATTTAAGTTTAAGTTGATTAAACGGCCATTGGCAACAGTTGGATTACGCCCAGAAATAGCAGATTTAAACAATAGCGTATCATCATCGTAAATTATTTTGCTGTTTAACGTTGTGTAGTTAAAGTCTTCCAGTACATCGAAGGTTAATTTGAGTTGATCATTTATATTTGTGCTTTGGCTTAAAGGTGTGGTGTAACGTATTTTCCCGCCATCGATGCTATTCATATGGCCATCCGATACGTTGAATTGCCCGTTTATATAGTGCACAGGAATACGTCCTGATAATTTGCCACTGGTATATAAGCCATCCATGTTTTGCGTTCTGACCAATTCAGATAAATCCAAGCGATCTACGATCAACTCCAGTTGTATAGCATTGTTAAAATTAATGTCTTCATTTTGAATTTCTACTAAACCTGAAAAAACGGTCGCTTTGCTTAACGGGGTTTTAAAATGCCACTCGTTTAGTTGATTATAAAGTACGCCATTAAGCTCGATATTGTTTGCCTTGATACCCATATTTAATTCATTAATGTGGCCGTTAAGTTCAGCATAAAAGGTGTCAAACGTAACCGCCTGTTGTGTTTTATATGACCCCAATTGTTGCGAGGGTGAACTTAACTGAAGCTGAACCCCTTTAAATGTACCTGTCTGATAAACACCTTGTGCGTCGTGTAATGAGACCTTGAATTGCTTAAATTCAGTTTCACCCTTGTTTAATTCAATAACCGCGTCTCCCGCAAAGCTCCCGCCAGTCATGTCAAATGGAAGTATTGGTGTGTTAAGCCATTTTCTGAATGTCTTATGTGTTGAAAAAGTCTGCTGCCAATGGATATCAATTAAATGCTCTGTACTGTTTTTAGGTTGCCAGTTTGCGAAAAGGATGGGGTCGTTACAAATATTGGCGAGTTTAAGCGATGCTTTAGTTGCACTTAAGTCTTTAAACCAGAGTTGGTTTTTAATAATCATGGGTGGGATATAGTATGTCTGATCTAACAACGCCAGATTCATTGCGTCAATTGAAGAACGAATACTCATCTTATGCTGCTGGAGGCTTGCGTTTGCTGTAAGCCCCCATTTTTTAATGTTTAATTGATTGCTATCAAGGTTTTGACCACCTAATGCAAATTTCATAGCGGAAACATCTTGCGTGTTTAAATTAATAGAAAGCGTTTGGTTTGGAATGTTTACGAAAAGTGTTTTGGCTTTGTATTCATTAAAACGTAAAGAATGTATTTCAAAACGATTTTTCGACAACGGCTGAATCATCAAGTGATGATCTTGAATGCTTACTCGGCTGTTAACCTCACCTCTTAGTTTGCTAATAAAGAGGTTTTCTATATCGAGTGGACGATAAATATTAGCAAGGTGTAGATTACCTTTGAGCTGAAACTGATAATGGCTTCTGTGACTGTTTTCTGGGGTAATAACCTCCATGTTAGAAAACTGTACATCGATCAGCTTTTTGTTCTTTTCAATGTATTCTAGGGTAAAGCTGCCATCTATAATTGAGAAAGGGTTATTCAAATCAGCCAATAGATCATACTCGATGGTGAGAGGCTCCTTTAGATTGGCAAGCAAAGTGCCCATTTCATCCATCATTTTGTAGTTGTTATCGGGCATAAGGAAACGTTTTAGATAGCCGTTTATTTCTACAATAGGTTGTTTAGGGTCTACGAGCGTTAAACGAAATTTTCCTTTGTCTAATGAAAACCTTAGCGTTGTGTCGGTGGTGACTTTAGTCGTTGCTGCTGTGTGTTGGTTAGAAAAATGACTGGTATTTTGTATCTTAGTAACGCCGGTAAGTTGTGTAATCTCATCTATAGAGAACCGTTGTGTGGCAGGTAATGTGAATTGGTTGCTACTGACCAATTGATTGCTATTAACACTTATCGCACTACCATTAATTGTTGGCCACTCGAAAGCATTTAATTCACTGTTAAGCTGCACGTCCCCTTTCAGTAGATCACCTTGTTTTGTTAACTTAAGGCTCAACGCTAGTAATGGATTAGCGGCGGTATCTGATATGTTTAATTCAAGTTCATTTTGCGTATTTATTTTTAATAAAATATTGGTGTCGATTAACTGCTTAAATACTTTGGAACCTTTGTTAAAAAAACCGTCACCTAATATGGTTTGGACGGTTAATAATCCATTTGATAAATCAATCCTGAACGCCTTGAGTTCTAAATGAGGTTGATGGACCGTTAACGAGTTAACAAGCATACGTACTTGAGGTAGATCATCGATTAAAGCACTTGGCAAAACATCAAATAAATTAATGTCAGTAACAGTGTTATTCGAAGAAGGTTTATTTATCCGTATATCAATAGAGTCGATGTTAACCAAAACCAAGTATGCGGAAGGTGTATTAAAGTTGATGAATGTATTTGCTATATCAACGTCTACCTGCTCTTCAAATCTTAATGATAATGACTTTAACTGAAATGAGCGTGAAGAAAGTTGTTTCCACGATGGGCGATCGAACTGAATGTTTGTAACTTCAATGTCGTACTTGCTTAATGAAGATGTCAGTGCTGTTTGTACAAGCCAAGGTAACGCGATGTATGAGAGAAGGAATAAGAAAACTATAGCGCTAAACGCTATAAGTACACCACGTATTTTGGGCATGAAAGACAATCTATCGTCCTGGGGAGGCAAACATACAATAGTTAGCAAGCGTGATTAAAGAGCTTTTAAATAATACGCCATTTTTCATTTAAAAACATTTTTCTACAGACGATAAAAATAGATGTTAATTCGCACTCGTCGACATTCGGGTTCTATCTAATTAATTCAAAAACAACCCTGTATTAGTCATTATAGAGCTTTATATAATATCTCAGAGGGCTCGATGATTATGTCCGACTATAATCATCCTCAAAACGAATAATGTCATCTTCACCTAAATAAGCCCCTGACTGTACCTCAATCATTTCGAGCAAAACTCGACCAGGGTTATGTAATCTATGTTTGGTACCAACTGGGATGTAAGTGGATTGGTTTTCTGAAACCAGCATAACTTTATCATCGCAGGTAACTTCTGCCGTGCCTGTCACTACAATCCAGTGTTCAGCACGATGGTGGTGCATTTGTAATGATAATGAAGCGCCTGGTTTAACCGTAATTCGTTTAACTTGGAACCGTTCACCAACATCAATAGCGTCATAATGTCCCCAAGGGCGATAACATAGACGGTGGTTTTCTGCCTCTTTACGGTCTTCATTTACCAGTCGGTTGACTATGCTTTTTACATTTTGTGCAGATTTTTTACTCGCGACCATGACGGCATCAGCGGTTTCAACAACAACAATATCATCTAACCCTATAACAGATACCAAACGGTGCTCACTATGAATATAAGCATTTTGCACATCTTCAACGATCACGTCGCCTTGTAAAACATTATTATCGGCGTCCTGCTGCGCGCATTCCCATAAGGAAGACCAGGAACCAACATCGCTCCAGGCGGCATCTAACGGTACAACAACGGCTTTGCTGGTATGTTCCATCACTGCATAATCTATTGAGTCTGAGTCACAAGCTTCAAATGAAGCAACATCCAAACGAGTAAAGTCGAGATCTTTCGTACCTTTAGCTAAAGCTTCACGGCAACTGGACAAAATCTCAGGTGAATATTTTTCTAATTCACAAATCAACGTGGATGCTTTGAACATAAACATCCCACTATTCCAATAGAAATTACCTGAGTCGGCATATTGCGTAGCAGTCTGTAAGTCTGGTTTTTCTACAAACGCTTTAACGGGGCTGATGGTGTTTTTTTGATCGGCCTGAATATAACCGTAACCGGTGTTTGGGGAAGTGGGCACGATACCAAACGTTACAATCTTGCCCTGTTCTGCTTGTATTTTTGCAGCTTCAATAGCTTGATGAAAAGCTGTAAGGTCATCAATAACATGGTCTGCGGCTAAGACTAATAAAACTGGATCATCGCCCATTTTTTGAGCTTCTAACGCTGATGTAGCGAGCGCTGGCGCAGTATTTCGCCCAACAGGTTCTAAAATAATATTAGCTGAGGTGATTCTTAATTCTTGCAATTGCTCTGCTACCATAAAGCGATGATCGTTATTGCAGACAACAATAGGTGATTGAATACCCTCAAGTCCACTAAGTCGATTTAGCGTTTCTTGAAACATGGTATTTTCGCCAAATAAAGCAATAAACTGCTTAGGTTTGTTCTTTCTAGACAGTGGCCACAGGCGTGTACCACTTCCACCCGACATAATAACTGGAATCATAAACTTCCTTATTTAATCCTACTCAGTAACTGCATAATGCCTAATAAAATACGTTAATCAATAGCAATCAACTCAACATCAAAAATAAGCGTTGAACCGCCTTTAATGGCCCCCATAGATTGGTTGCCATACGCTAATTTGCTGGGTATAAAAAAACGTGTTTTTTCACCTGTTACCATTAACTGCACACCTTCAGTCCAGCCTTTAATGACTTGGTTTAGGCCAAAGGCAATGGGCTCACCTCGATCTACAGAACTATCAAAGACCGTTCCATCTAACAAAGTACCATGGTAATGAACGGTCACTTTATCGGTCGAAGTTGGGTGCACTTCACCATCACCTGGTGAAAGAACTTTGTATTGTAAACCTGATGCGGTGGTTATAACGCCCTCTTGTTCAGCGTTTTTTGCTAAGAACTCTTCACCAGCTTGAATATTATCTTTAGCGTTTAACGTTGCTTTACCATTTAAAAAATACTGAACCAGATAAAAAACGGCTGCAATGACAACAATAATAAGTAAAATTTTCATAGCAGCTCTATTATTGAATGACCGTCAATTTTGAAATCACTTTACTAACCCCTTTTACCGAGCTTGTAAGACTTATGGCTCGATTTAATTGAGCTGAGCTCTTAACATGTCCATATAGGGTGACCACGGAACGGTAGGTATCAACATTAATATCAAAAGCATCAATCTGCTTATCTTTGATTAATGTAGTTTTGACTCGAGTGGTTATAGAAATATCCTCTGATATAACACCAACAGGTCGCTCGTCAGTACCAACTGCATAACCGCCAGCACCAGCGCCACCAATTAACACGGTTGTGCAAGCACTTAGGAAAAGCAGAAGGGGTAAAATAAGCAGAGTAATAAATTTATTCATTGCTAAATCAATTAATGTGTCAGTTAATGAGTGGTAATAATACCTTTTAATATAGCGGAATATTTTATTTTTTTGCTTGTTGGTTAAGTTCTCTTAAGTATCGAAGCTTTTCAGCAATCTTTATTTCAAGTCCACGATCAACTGGTTCGTAATAAGTCGAACCAATAAGCGCCTCTGGTAAATAATTTTCCCCTGCAGCAAAGGCATTGGGCTCATTATGTGCGTAACGATAACCTTCATGATAGCCCTCTTGTTTCATTAAGGCTGTTGGCGCATTTCTAAGGTGATAAGGAACATCCAAACTACCTGTTTTTTTTATAACGCTGTCAACTGCATTGAAAGCGCTATATACGGCGTTACTTTTTGCTGCACAGGCCAAGTAAATTACTGCTTGCGCAAGTGCTAACTCACCTTCAGGGCTGCCTAATTTTTCTTGTGTTTCCCAGGCATTTAAAGCTATTTGTAACGCACGTGGGTCTGCATTACCGATATCCTCAGAGGCAATACGGACAATACGTCGTGCGACATATAACGGATCGCATCCGCCATCAAGCATGCGTTTTAACCAATATAGCGAGGCATCGGGGTCACTACCACGAACGGATTTATGTAACGCCGATATTTGATTGTAGAAGTCTTCACCGTGATTATCAAAACGCCGCACTCCGTCTTGAACAACCTCATTAATTATATTGGTTGTAATGGTTTTATGTTCGTTTGCAGAAGCCAGTTGAGCGCTTAATTCAATAAAATTTAATAACCGTCTGGCATCTTTATCTGAGGCATTCAGTAATAATTGAATGGCCTCATTGTCGATAGTAAACTGGCTATCGAGCCCTTTGTTTTTATCCGTTAAGGCATGATTAAGGATAGCTCGCAAATCGTCTTCTTCAAGTGATTTTAATGTGTAAACACGCGCTCTGGATAATAATGCATTATTGAGCGAAAAAGAGGGGTTTTCAGTGGTCGCGCCAATGAACGTAAAAACTCCGGCTTCTACATGTGGTAAAAAAGCATCTTGTTGTGATTTATTAAAACGGTGTACTTCATCAACAAAAAGAAGCGTGTTTTGTTGTTTATCTATACGATTTTTTTTTGCTTGCTCAACAACGGCTCGAATATCTTTAACGCCGGCTAAAACAGCTGAAAGTGAAATAAAGTCGGCCTCGGCTTGTTGCGCAATGATTCTTGCTAAGGTTGTTTTACCAACACCTGGAGGGCCCCATAAAACGAGCGAGTGTAATTGCCCTGATTGAATTGCTTCATAAAGGGGTTTACCCTCAGATAAAAGGTGTTGTTGACCTGAAAATTCCTGTAACGAGGTGGGACGAAGGCGATCGGCTAACGGTTCACTGGGTTTCATTAGTTCGGTGTTTCTTCAAAAACATCAGCGCCATCGGGCACAATAAACTCGAAGGTTTCGTCTACAATAGGCTCGTTAATGGTCACATCAGTAAATAATAAATTGGTGGTTTGGCCAAAACTATCATGCAGACGCATTTTGTTGAGTAGGCCATCTTTAAAACCCACCTTAATAAATTCAAAACCACTTGAGTCTTCTTTAGGCGTTAGCATTAACCATTCTAATTGCTCGCTGTTATCCAACTGAGTAATATTAAAAAGCGTATCAAGTTCAATAGAGCCAAGAATTACTGCTAAAGGCGAGGAACCAACCGATTGCGACGCATCTTTGATGGTAACTTGCTCAAGGTCTTCGTCGTAGACCCAAAGCTTATCCCCGTTTGAGATAATTTTTTGCACATAAGGCGTTGCGTAGTGCCAACGAAATTGATTGGGCTTTTTTATCCAGAACTCACCGGTTGATGATTGAATAAAAGAGCTTTGTTCACTGCTAATGACCTGAGTAAATTGACCGCTAAGGTTTACATAGTGTTGCAAATGAAGCGCTAGATTATCTTCGCTGCTTTTTGCGACGCTTGGTAAAGTAAAAGCAAATAAGACAAAACAGCAAAAAACGCTACGAAGTGTATTCATAATTTATAACTCAGGTGGTGGTGGGGCCAATACTTCACGTGAACCATTCGATTGTAATGGACCGACAACGCCACAGCGTTCCATTTCTTCAATCATTCGTGCGGCTCGATTATAACCAACCCTTAATTGGCGCTGTACACCAGAAATGGATGCTCTGCGTGTCTCTGTTACAATTTTTAAGGCTTGATCATACAGCTCATCGGAATCTTCCGAGCCACCACCAGACCCTCCCCCGTCAAACTCAGCCGGGTCAGAGGCGGTCAAAATGCCATCTATATAATTTGTTTTGCCTGATTTTTTAAGTTGTTTAACAACTTTATGCACTTCATGATCATCCACAAATGCTCCATGAACACGTTGTGGCAAACCAGAACCTGGGGGTAGATACAACATATCACCATTACCTAGTAAGGATTCTGCACCGGACTGATCGAGTATCGTACGCGAGTCAATTTTTGATGACACTTGAAAGGCTATTCTTGAAGGAATATTGGCTTTAATTAGGCCAGTTAACACATCAACCGATGGGCGTTGTGTTGCCAACACTAAATGTAAGCCAGAGGCCCGTGCTTTTTGCGCAAGCCGGGCAATCAACTCTTCAACTTTTTTACCAACCACCATCATCATGTCGGCAAGCTCATCTATTATGATGACTATTTGAGGTAACTCAGTCAGTGTGCCAGCCTCATCCTCATCAATAAAGGGTGTTGGCTCCCATAATGGGTCAGCTAAAGGGCTCCCCTCTTTTATTGCATCTCTTACTTTTTTGTTATAGCCGCTTAAATTTCGCACACCCAATAAGGACATTAATTTATAACGCCTTTCCATTTCGGCAACAGACCAACGCAATGCATTGGATGCCTCTTTCATATCAGTTACAACAGGGGTTAATAAATGTGGAATACCTTCGTAGACTGATAGCTCAAGCATTTTTGGATCAATCATGATCATTCGAACTTGTTCCGGTGTTGCTTTATATAGCAAGCTTAAAATCATCGCGTTAATGGCAACAGATTTACCCGAACCGGTTGTGCCAGCAACCAATAAGTGCGGCATTTTAGCCAAGTCAGCAACCGTAGGTTGACCGGAAATGTCTTTACCTAACACCAATGTTAAAGGAGAGTTTGATTTTTCATACGCTTGAGAAGATAGTATTTCACTAAGCCTCACCATTTCACGTGCTTCATTGGGTATTTCTAAGCCAATCACAGATTTGCCAGGAATAACTTCTACAACACGTACGCTATGTGTGGACATCGAGCGCGCCAAGTCTTGAGCAAGGCCGCTAATTCGACTGGCTTTTATGCCCGGCGCGGGTTGAATTTCAAACCGTGTAATAACAGGGCCCGGATTAACTGCGACTACATCGACCTCAACACCAAAATCTTGCAGTTTTAATTCAACCAATTTCGACAGTGCTTCAAGCGCTGCTTTAGAATACCCTTCAACCTGCTCGGTAGCCTTATCTAATAATGCCAAGCCTGGCAAGGCACCTGCAGGCTCATCAAATAACGCTACTTGTCGCTCTTTTTCAACACGCTCACTGCTTTTTATTTCTCTAATAACAGGCTCAATTCGTGCTTTCGGCTTGGCTGCAAATATTTTCGATTGCTTTTTGAATGAATCACTACGTTGTTTTTTGACGGTAACAGACGTTTTACGTTCTTTGCTATCTTCAATGTAGGCTTTTAACAGGCGAAATGCTTTTATTGATAAGGCACCAAGTTTATCCATCAGACCTAGCCATGAAAGCCCAGTAGAAAGTGTGATACCGATAAGGAAGAAGCTCAAGAGAATAAGTGTTGCGCCCTGAAAAGCAAACAGATGTGTTAGAAAATCTGTTAACTCTAAGCCAATAATGCCTCCCGGTGAACCAGGAATGGTGAGCCAACGTTGGTAATAATGCATGTCTAACAAGCCAGCTCCGGCAACTAAAAATACAATAAAGCTAACCCAACGAATGACTTGGTGCGTGAGTGTATCAACATGTTTGGAACGTGCTTCAGATAAGAACTTCCATGCGCTGCTCATTAACATAAAAGGAAGAGCAAACGCCATAAATCCCATGATAGATAACATGAAGTCTGCTATCCATGCGCCAACAACTCCGGTGATATTTAATACAGCCTGTCCCGTGCCACTATGCGTCCAACCAGGATCGTCCACGTGATAACTAAAAAGTGAGCCCAGCAAAAATAAGCTGACAGCAAGTAATACCAAAAAAGCCGACTCTTTTAACAGCTTTACAATCTGTAAATGTGCGGGCGAAGGCGTTGAAGTTGTCGTTTTTTGATTCACGTAATAATTTATTTAAACTGGTTAAGTGTGTGCTTTTTTCCGACTGATTAATTGCAATATACAGGCTACTTTAAGACTGATAGGCGACTATTCTCATGTTCTATCTTATCATTTTCATAACAAATGTTGAGCTTAAAGAAGGGATCTTCTCGACAGGCATAATCTATGAATTAACATACACATCGTATCGTGTATTCACACTATTAATAGTGTAACTCGGAAAGCACTCATTGAGTGGAGCTGCAGATTTTGGTCGCTTCACTACAACACGATGCATGGCAGTTTTCAGTGCCGTCTCTAAAAGCTCATTATTATTTGAATTATGTGCGACAAGATATTGTAATACTTGCATTTCTTTTTTTATTTTTGCCGATTTTTTTCTTTCTGGATACATGGGGTCTAAGTAAATTATATCCGGTAATTTACTATTAATATGTTGGTAAGTATTTAAGTGAGTTATTGAGTCTTGATAAATGCATTTCATCCTATCAGCAATATCCGCAACGCTACTATCATGAGTGGCTCGATCAAGGGCATCGGCTAATAAACCATATAAGGCGGGGTGTCTTTCACATAAAGTGACTTGCGCACCCAGGCTAGCTAAAACAAAGGCATCTTTTCCCAGTCCAGCAGTGGCATCTAAAATACTCCAATCTGGGTGTTTATTTAGCCCGCACGCTTTTGCCAGAGGCTGGTTTTTACCTCCACCATATTGTCTACGGTGCTTAGCTTTGCCATTGATGAAATCAATGCATAGCTGCAAAGGTTTATTAGTCGTTCGTAGTTGAAGGTTAAGGCGTCTATCGTTATAGATTAACAAACAAGCTTCAGAGGTATCGTCAGTGTCGATGAGTCGATAATCACCCTTATTAATAAGGTATTTGATCTCAGGAGGTGGTTCGCTTGGCTCAGTGAGCAAGATGGGAAATGGTTTAAATGGCAAAATATGGCCTGCTAAGAAAATAACACCGAATTTTAGTTTAAAAACTAAAACAGTGAAATGACTAGGCATATTTAACGGAAAGAATAATCGTAAAATGGGGTGGATGAAGGGACTCGAACCCTCGACAACCTGAGTCACAGTCAGGGGCTCTACCAACTGAGCTACACCCACCATCGACGATTTTAAACAGAACTTAAATTTACAATTTTTATCTCTTAAAGGGTATAACCAACTTAACCTAGCCTTAATGGCGCGCTTGACAGGACTCGAACCTGTTACCCTCGGCTTAGAAGGCCGATGCTCTATCCAGATGAGCTACAAGCGCTTCAGCATAAGTAAAAATTGGTCGGGGTGGAGAGATTCGAACTCCCGACCCACTGCTCCCAAAGCAGTTGCGCTACCAGGCTGCGCTACACCCCGACTTCCTTCAGAAAAAATGCATAAATAATGCAATAAGTCTGTAGGTGGGCGATAATACGGCACACGGTAATTTTGGTCAACGCTTCTTTAACAAATTTAACAAAGAACCTTAAAAAATTTAAAAAATATGACATTTCAAACGATTGATGGAAAAAAAATCTCAGCTGAACTAAGAGCTGCAATAAAAAAACAAACAGACGGTCGAATTTCTCGTGGTTTATCAAAACCCGGTTTAGCGGTCATTTTGGTAGGTGAAAACCCCGCTTCTGAAGTTTATGTACGTAATAAATGTAATGCCTGTGAAGAAGTCGGCTTCTATTCTTTATCAAAGACCTTTCCTTATGGTGTTACTGAGGAGGAGCTCCTTAATTTAATTGATGACCTAAATAATAATTCGGCTATTAACGGGATTCTTGTCCAGCTACCGTTACCAGAGCATATTAATGAGGAAAGAATCATCGAAGCGATTGACCCGCTTAAAGATGTAGATGGCTTCCATCCTTATAATATAGGTCGCTTAGCGCTTCGTATGCCGGTTTTAAGGTCTTGTACACCTAAAGGCATTATGACCTTACTTAAAAGCACTGGGCTTGCCCTTGAGGGCAAAGAAGCTGTTGTTATTGGCGCCTCTAATATTGTGGGTCGGCCTGTTTCATTAGAATTATTAATGGCTCGTTGTACCGTAACCACTTGTCACAGTCGTACAGTTGATCTTGAGGCGCATGTTAAACGTGCAGATATTATTATTGCCGCGGTTGGGATTCCAAGTTTTGTAAAGGGTGACTGGGTTAAACCAGGCGCTGTGGTTATTGATGTCGGTATTAACCGTCTAGAGTCAGGTAAGCTGGTTGGGGATGTTGATTATGAAACGGCTTCAAAAAAAGCAAGTTGGATAACACCCGTACCAGGTGGTGTTGGCCCAATGACCATCGCTTCTTTACTTGAAAACACCTTACAAGCAGCTGAATTACAAAGCAGTTAACCCCTGCGCCAAGTTGTTTCAGGCCCCTTATCTTCTAAAATAACGCCTTGTTCTTTTAAGCTATCGCGAATTTGATCAGCTAAGCCCCAGTTCTTATTCGCTTTAGCTTCAAGGCGCTGATTAATTTGAGCTTCTATCTCTTCATTACTGATACTGGCATCTTGTCCCGCCATTGATTTTAAAAACAGATCCGGGTCTTGGCTCAAAAGACCCAGCGGTTCGGCCATTGTTAATAAGTCAGCTGCGGTTTTTGCCGCCTGCTCTGGTTGTGTATGTTTTAATTTATTTAATTCGTTTGCGCATTCGAACAGTACGGCAATGGCTTTTGCAGAATTAAAATCATCGTTCATCGCATTTTCAAATTGTTCGATATACGTTGATTTAACCTCATTTTTTACAGGCGTGACATCACGTAGCGCTGTATAAAGCCGTTCTAATGCGGAACGTGACTCAGTTAACTGATCGTCTGAATAATTCAATGGGCTGCGGTAATGGCTTGATAGCACGAAAAAGCGAATTTCTTCCCCGCGGTATTTTTTCAACACATCTCGCACGGTGAAAAAGTTACCCAGTGATTTGGACATTTTTTCATCATCAATGCGCACAAAACCATTGTGCATCCAAGTGTTAACGTATTTTTCACCTGTTGCTGCTTCTGATTGAGCAATTTCATTTTCATGGTGAGGAAACTGTAAATCCATTCCACCTCCATGAATATCAAAATGGTTTCCAAGGCAACACGTTGCCATTGCAGAGCACTCTATATGCCATCCAGGCCGACCATTACCCCAAGGCGATGACCATGAAGGTTCATCAGGCTTAGCAGACTTCCATAAAACAAAATCAAAGGGGTTACGTTTACTGCTATCAACATCTACCCGCTCTCCTGCATTCATATCATCTAGTTTTCGGCCTGATAATTGGCCATAATTCTCAAACGATTCAACGCAATAATACACATCATTATTTGGCCCAACATAGGCATTATCATTAGCAATCAACTGTTCGATCATAGTAATAATAGCCTCCATCGAGTCGGTTGCTAACGGTTCGATGTCGGGAGAAAGGACGTTTAATGAAGCTTCGTCTTGATGCATCTCATCGATAAAGCGCTTAGTTAATTGCTTGAAATCCTCACCCGATTCAATCGATCTAGTAATAATTTTATCATCAATATCAGTAATATTGCGCACATACTTAACGTTATACCCTAAGTACTTTAAGTACCTTGAAACAACATCAAAAACGACCATAACTCGCGCATGTCCGATATGGCAAAAATCATAAACGGTCATACCGCATACGTATAAATTAACCTCTCCTTTGTTGATTGGAACAAAAGTTTCTTTCTGCTTTGTTAAGGTATTGTGTATTTTTAGTGCGCTCATTTTTATAACCAACATTATTTAAGGGCGAATAATAACCGATTCATTGAATCTCGGCATGATTAGCATGCGATATTAATCATATTAAGCCGCCCTGTTTTGTTTAAAGCTCGAGTTTTTAAAATAACGAATGTGTGAGCTTTATCAAAACCAGCTAAGAAGATAAGATACACAGCTTAATTTATTGTAGGAGTTTTACTGATGACCAAAAAGTTAATCCAATTTTTAAAGGTATCTATTGCTAGCGCCCTACTTTTCGCAACTGCAACTTACGCAACGGATAAAAATATGAGCATGACAACTATTAAACTAACCACAAACCAAGGCGATATTACTCTAGAGTTGGATGCCGAAAAAGCACCTAATACTGTTAAAAACTTTGTCACTTACGTTGAAGAAGGCTTTTATGAAGGCGTTATTTTTCACCGAATCATTCCTAACTTTATGGCACAAGGCGGTGGTTTTACCGCTGATTTTGCACAGAAAGAAACCAACAGTGCTATACAAAATGAAGCCGATAATGGTTTAGCTAACGACCGTGGCACGATTGCAATGGCACGAACTGGTGACCCGCACTCAGCAACAGGACAATTTTTTATTAACTTGGCTGACAATGACTTTTTAAACCACAGTTCAAAAACACAACAAGGTTGGGGATATGCTGTTTTTGGCAAAGTAACTGACGGTATGGATGTTGTTGATAAAATGGCCGCTATTCCTACTGGCTCTGGTGGTATGTTCCCAACGGATGTTCCTCAAGAAACTGTCATTATTGAGAAAGCTGAGGTTATTAAGTAATTCGTGACTCAGCACATACATTTTATTTCTGACTTACACCTTACCCAAGATAGGCCTGAAAATACGCAGCGATTTTTAGCCTATCTTGAGTCCTTAAGTAGTGATGTGTCAGCTTTATATATTTTGGGCGACTTGTTTGACGTATGGGTTGGTGACGATGACCCAACCCCGCCTAATGAAGCAGTTAAAACACACTTAGCCAAAGTTACTTCCAAGGGAGTTAAGGTGTACTTCTTGGCGGGCAATAGAGACTTCTTGGTCGGCAAAAAGTTTTTTGCTGATACTCAGGTGGTCAGCTTAGAAGACGAATATATTATTGATTTATTTGGCACGAGTACCTTATTAATGCACGGCGACCTGTTGTGTAGTGATGATGTCGAATACCAAAAATTTCGAGACTTAACGCACACGCCTGAATGGCAACAAAGCATTTTATCTAAACCTCTTCAAGAACGCTTGGCGATGGCTCAACACTACCGGCAAGAAAGTCATTTAAATAAAGCAAACAAGTCGATGGAGATTATGGATGTTAATACCTCTACCGTTGTTAATTATGTTAAAAAACATCAGGTAAAACGTCTTATTCACGGGCATACACACAGACCAGATATTCACTCGCATATTGCGGACGGGGAAGAGATTGAACGTTTTGTTTTAGCAGAATGGGATCATAGCGGCAGTGTTCTCGACTGGAGTGAAGACGGTTATCAGCTCATCGAACTTTCTTAGTCTTAACGTAGCTGGTTCTATATATTATGTTTGCTTTAATTTACGTTTATCAAGGCGTTCAAGCTCTAACAACTCACTGGGCGTAAAACCGGCCCGGAGCCGTAAAGGTTTATTAAATGGGCCGAGTATTTGACCTTTTAATAAGCGTTCAACATGTTCGAAAAACACATCTTCACGCTCGACTCCTTCGTTTTCACAAACAAAATCTAGCCATTTTGTACCAAATTCAACATGTGTCACTTCATCTTCTAAAATAATTTCTAAAATGGCCGCTGTGTCCATATCTTTTTGGGCATATAGTTTTTCCAACATGGCTGGGGTAACATCAAGCCCACGAGCTTCTAGGTAACGTGGAACCAATGATAAACGAGCAAGTAAATTATCGTCTGTTTTAACGGCCATACTCCATAAACCATCATGCGATGGATTGTCACCATATTGACAATCATAGGTCGCTAAATGATTGCATAGTAATTGAAAGTGCTTACATTCATCATTAGCAACATAGACCCAGTCTTTATAAAACTGTGCCGGCATACCTTTAAAACGATAAGCAATATCTAGGGCTAATTTAATCGCATTAAACTCTATGTGTGCGATAGCGTGTATAAATGAGCGCTTACCTACTTCTGTTCCTAGCCGCCTACGTGGTAAATCTCTGGGTGCAACACAGATGGGCTTGTCAGGAAAACGTACGAAGTCTATTGGTTTAATAATGCGGTTTACTGGCTCAATAAAAGAGCTATTTTGATGGCACAACTCAAAAGCTTGCCGTGTCATCTCAATCGTTTCGTTAACCGATGAGCTCAATAAGGCATTTTCGAGCGAATTAAAAAAATCAGGCATTAATAAATACTCTTGGCGAAAAGCAGATTTTATCGTATCTGTTGTATACTTGCTCAGACGTTTATAAATAATTATGAGAACAATTAATGAGTACATATGACTATGATGTAATTGTTGTAGGCACAGGCCCAGGAGGTGAAGGCGCCGCAATGAAGGCTTGTAAAGAAGGTAAAAAAGTTGCCATCATAGAAAAATATAAAGAGGTTGGCGGTGGCTGTACTCATTGGGGAACAATTCCCTCAAAAGCATTACGTCAAGCGGTTCAGCGTGTTATTCAATTTAATCGCAATAGATGGTTTAAAGAAGCCTGCGGTGGCCGACTTCACTTAACGTTTCCTCAACTTTTAAGTTCTGCTACCGACGTGATAAAAAAACAGGTTGATATGCGAGATGGCTTTTATGAACGCAACAATCTTGACTTGCTATACGGCACAGCTAGTTTTGTTGATGAAAATACAATGCAGGTTAAACCTAATGCCGGTGGTAAAGTAAAAAAAATAACTGCCAAGGTATTTGTGTTGGCGCCTGGCTCTCACCCCTATCGTCCTGATGATGTGGATTTTAATCATCATAATGTTTTTGATAGCGATACTATTTTAGACTTAGACTTCACACCACGCTCAATTACAATCTATGGAGCGGGCGTTATTGGTTCCGAATATGCTTCTATCTTTCAAGGGTTAGGGGTTAAAGTTAACCTTATTAATACGCACTCTACTTTGCTGGCCTTTTTAGATGAAGAAATCGTACATGCCTTAAGCCATGATATGCGAAACCAAGGTGTTGTTATCCGCTCTAGTGAAGAATACGATTCAATAATACCTGACGATAAAAGCGTTGTTACCCAATTGGTTTCAGGAAAAAAGATTAAAACTGATATTTTTCTATGGGCCAATGGTAGGACCGGTAACTTTGATGACCTAGCATTAGACAAAGTCGGCATCACCCCTAACTCTCGCGGTCAAATTAATGTTAACGAGAATTACCAAGTGGAAGGTAAAGAACATATTTATGCGGTTGGAGATTTTATTGGCTATCCAAGTTTAGCCAGCGCCGCTTATGATCAAGGCCGTTTTGCCGCAACCCATATCGTTGATGGTTTTTGTGATGCTACTCTGGTTAAAGACATTCCAACAGGCATTTATACTAATCCGGAAATTAGTTCAGTTGGCTACACAGAAAAAGAATTGACCGAGCAAAAAGTACCTTATGAAACCGGTTATTCACGTTTCGATTCACTGGCAAGAGCGCAAATTTCTGGTGAAACTCAGGGTTTATTAAAAATAATTTTTCACTCAGAAACATTACAAATATTAGGTGTGCACTGCTTTGGTGACCAAGCGGCTGAAATTATACATATTGGGCAGGCGATTATGTCGCAAAAAGGCGAAGCAAATACCCTGCTGTATTTTACTAATACAACCTTTAACTACCCAACAATGGCTGAGGCTTATCGAGTGGCTGCTTTAAATGGTTTAAACCGACTAGATAACCATTAAGATAGTATTCAGCTTAGGCCCGTATAGTAAGTTACACCCCAATAAAATAATGAGTTAAAGATGAATAAATGGATTTTGTTGTTTAATTTAATATTTTTAACCAGCCCTCTAATGGCTCATGATAAGCCGTTTGATGGAGTTGTTAATTTACAAGCTTCTGCTAGTTTAGAGGTTGAAACCGATACGATGCTGGCCAGTATTGCTGTTGAAGCTGAACATTACGACCCCGCTGTTTTGGCTGAACAAATCAACCAAAAAATGTCTTGGGCTCTTAAAACAGCCGCCCCCTTTAAAACCGTTAAAGTTAAAGGTGGGCAATACACATCTCATCAACTTTATAACAAACGTATTTTTAAAGCTTGGCGTGGTATTCAAACTATAACGCTAGAAAGTAAAGACAGTGAGGACTTAGGCAAGCTGATTGGCTTATTACAAAAAGAATTACTAATTAAATCCTTGCGCTACCAAGTCTCAGAAGAAAAATTAAATGCAACTAAACAATTATTAACAAAACAAGCTATTGCCGACTTTAAGGCGCAAGCACAAACGATCACTAACGAGTTCGATAAAAATATGTATATTGTTCATCAAATTAATATCCATTCGAACAACCAGCATCGCCCAGTCTATTACGCCAAATCAAGAATGCTTTCAAGCAGTGCAACTGATGAAGCTGCTCCTGCTAACTTACAACAGAACACGTCAACTATCCAAGTCAATGTTAATGGCTCAATTCGCCTAGTAGACTAAGGCTAACAAGCTTAATTCTCATTCGCACCATTTTAGTGCCTATCTATCATATCAGCACCTAAAGGATGCGACGCAGCATTTATTTGCCTCATAAGCCTCTACCAATCACTGTATTGCCAATAAATTAAACTTGGCATAACCATTGCACTACTTGTAGCTGTTATTTCTTTCGATTAAGTCATAACACACTGTAACGGCGCAGTCATGAACACCTTAATTTATAAAGCAAAGGCGCTAACTCGGTATATTCGTGTTGGTTGCTTTAGGTTTTATGTTTTTTTAAAAAAATTTAACGTAGAGAGTTAATATGAAAAGCAACAAAAAAAGTCACTCAAACCCTATCATAGTAGGCGCTATTGCTAGCACGATACTAATGACAACAGCTCCTTTAGCGCAGGCGGAGGAATCTATATTAAATGCCCTATCCAGTGGTAAAGCCAGTTACAGCGCTAGACTACGTTATGAAAATGTCGATCAAGAAAACTTATCTGAAGAAGCAAACGCTTATACCGCTAGATTAACGGCGGCCTATAAAACAGGAACGTATTATGGGTTTGGGCTTTTTGGTGAAGTAGAAAGTGTTCATAGCTTATTTAGTAACAATTATGCGCATCCATCTCAAGCCAAAGGTGCTAAATACCCTGTTATTGCTGATCCTAATGAAACAGAGCTTAATCAAGGTTACTTGTTTTACACAGGGCTTGAAGACATGTCTGTAAAATTGGGGCGACAAGCATTGACATATCGTGGTGCACCCTTTCATCGGCATATCGGTACGGTTGCTTGGCGTCAAAATTGGCAAACACTGGATGCATTCTCTATTTCTAATCAGTCGCTTAGTGATACAACCATTAATTATGCTTATGTATGGAATGTAAATCGTATCTTTGGTGAAGATGCGCCTGAACCACTTGATAATTTTGACAGTGATTCACATTTATTTAATATCCAATATAGTGGTTTTAAAGCTGCAAAAATTGAAGCTTATGCATATTTATATGACTTTGAAAATGCAGATGCTTTTTCAACCAATACATATGGTCTAAGACTTAGCGGTGCTAAGCCTATCAGTGATGCGACTAAGGTTATTTATACAGCTGAATACGCCACCCAATCAGATGCCGCTGATAACCCTAACTCAATAGATGCTGATTATATTTTGGCTGAACTCGGCACAAAAATATCATTTAATGGGCCTATCAACATGCTATTGTTAAAAGCCAGTTATGAATTACAAGAAGGTAATGGCGGCGCTGACCGTTTTGTAACAATTCTTGGAACAAATCACGCTTACCAAGGCTGGGCGGATAAATTCTTAGTAACCCCAGGTGATGGTGTTGAAGATATTTACTTAACAGCTGTGACGACTGCTTATGGCATAAAATTTGTGGCAGCTTATCATGACTTTAGTTCAGATAATAATAGCTACGATTACGGTACTGAGTTTGATTTGATGGCTACTAAAAAAGTAGGTAAAAACTACACCGTTGGTCTCAAGTATGCAGATTACAATGCTGACAATAATGCTTTAAATATCGGCCCAACAGCCGTTGATACGACTAAATTGTGGGCTTTTGTAAGCGCAAAATTCTAGTCATGGCATTGATATAAGCCTTTTTTTAAAGAAGCATTAATCGACACTTAATGAAACCTAGAATCCTATTATTTAATACAACGGCTGATGACCTCCTAGATGTTCAGGGGCATTTATCTGACTCTATTTACGAGGTAACAGCCGTTACATCACAGTTAAGCGACATTAGTCGTGCTGCTCTTACTGGCTCTATAGATATTGTGATGGCAGTAACGGAAAAACGTTTTGATCAATTATTTAGTTGTATACAACAAATTAACGTGCAAAACCCTATTCCGGTTATTGTCTTTACCTACGAAGACAGTAGAGATGTTATTCAAGCAGCCATTAAAGTAGGTGTAAGTGCTTATATTGTAGATGGCCTTCAGGCCAAACGTATTGTGTCTATTATTGATACCGCTTGTTTTCGTTTTAACGAGCAACAGCTTATTAAAGAAGAGTTAGAGCGAACGAAAAATACGTTAAGTGAACGTAAGATTATCGATAAAGCAAAAGGCATTATTATGCAACGCTCTAAAATTAGTGAAAATGAAGCTTATAAAGCAATGCGTAAAATGGCGATGAATAAAAATATCAAAATGGTAGATCTAGCAGAAAGCATAATCTCAGCAAGTGAAATATTGGCATAGGTATTGCTTTTTAATTTCTAACGAATAGTACCACCCCCGAACTTGGGGCTTAAAACTTAATAGACCTTATAAGGTCACAAGACAAAGACGTCTGCTAGCTTGTTTTCTTTAAAACGAAAATAAGCGGCGGGCGTTTTTTTTGCATTTTATAAACGTAAACAGGAAAAAAAATGAAAAAAAATCGTAAGACTTTCAGTAAACGAAACATCGGAGGCATGTTTAAAAGCTGTCTGGCTGCTTTAGCGTTAACAATGGCAGGTAGTTTAACGGCTGCACATGCCGTTGAAGAACTTGAAAAAGATGAACTTAAGTTTGGTTTTATCAAATTAACAGATATGGCACCGTTAGCGGTTGCCTATGAAAAAGGTTTTTTTGAAGATGAAGGCCTGTATGTCACCATTGAACCACAAGCGAATTGGAAGGTGTTACTTGACCGTGTGATTGATGGCGAGCTAGACGGTGCACATATGCTTGCCGGGCAACCACTTGGTGCAACCATAGGTTTTGGCACTAAAGCGGATATTATTACTGCCTTTAGTATGGATTTAAATGGTAATGCGATTACTGTTTCAAATGATATTTGGGCAGAAATGAAACCTAATATCCCCAAAGGTGCTGATGGTAAGCCAGTGCACCCTATTAGTGCGACCGCACTGAAGCCAGTTGTTGATCGATATAAATCTGAAGGTAAGCCTTTTAATATGGGCATGGTTTTCCCCGTATCAACACATAACTATGAGCTACGTTATTGGTTAGCTGCAGGCGGAATCCACCCGGGCTATTATTCAAAAACGGATATCACCGGTCAAATTGATGCGGATGCTTTATTATCGGTTACCCCTCCTCCTCAAATGCCTTCAACGCTTGAAGCCGGTACTATTTATGGCTATTGCGTTGGAGAACCTTGGAACCAGCAAGCCGTCTTTAAAGGTATTGGCGTTCCTGTTGTGACAGATTATGAAATTTGGAAAAATAACCCAGAAAAAGTATTTGGCGTTAGTGCAGAGTGGGCAGAAAAGAACCCCAATACACATAAAGCCGTTATTAAAGCATTAATTCGTGCAGCGCAATGGTTAGATGCTAACAACGATGCAAACCGTCCAGAAGCGGTAAAAATCCTGTCTCAATCTGAATATGTTGGTGCTGACTACGATGTAATCGCTAACAGCATGACAGGCACATTTGAGTATGAAAAAGGCGATAAACGTGACTTACCAGACTTCAACGTTTTCTACCGCTACTTTGCTACCTACCCTTATTATTCAGATGCTATTTGGTACTTAACCCAAATGCGCCGCTGGGGTCAAATTACCGACGAAAAATCAGATCAATGGTTCCACGACATTGCAAAAAAAGTCTACCGTCCAGACATTTATTTAGCAGCCGCTAAAGAGTTGTTAGAAGAAGGGAAAATTTCTAAAGCAGATATGCCTTGGGATACCGATGGTTACCGCGAACCACAAACTCACTTTATCGATAACATCACCTTTGATGGCCGCACACCCAATGCTTACCTAGAGAAGTTCAACATTGGTTTAAAAGGAAAAGACACTGTTAAGTAAATAACGGTATGACAATGATAGGTACCCGTGATGATGCGGGTACCTATTTAACAAAAAAACTAGAGGTAACACTATGCCTGTTGATACAGCATTAGAAGATAAAAATATGAAAAATCAAGAAGCGAGTAACACTACAAATTCATCAGCAGACTCACAAGAGTCTGTTGCCAATAAGCCTGAAAAAAAGGTCGCCAATGAAGGCGTTAAAATTTCCGTAAAAATTAATAATTTTTTAGAACTAATTGGCTTTACTTGGTTTATACCCATCGTAAAACTGTTGGCTGGTGAAGACCCTGTTGTACAGCTAAAAGAAGCGATAAAAGTTATTGGTGTGCCGGTATTAGCCATGTTGATATTTATTGGGTTTTGGGACTGGGGCGCTGCGAAAATCCAAACGAGCCTAGGCGCTATTCCTGGCCCTGCTGCGGTATGGCAAGAAACAAAAAGCCTTGCCGCCGACCACTACAAAGAGAAAGAAAAAGAAGTCGCTTTTTACAAACGTCAGGAAGTTCGTAATGCTAAAAAGCTTGAAAAGAACCCAGATGCGGTTATTAAAATTCGTGATTACACTGGCAAAGCAACCTATCCGCAACAAATTATGACCAGTTTATGGACTGTTTTCGCAGGCTTTTTATTAGCCTCTGTTGTGGCTATTCCACTGGGTGTTATTTGCGGATTAAGCCCTGCTTTTAATGCTGCCATTAACCCGATTATTCAAATATTTAAACCTGTTTCTCCATTGGCTTGGTTACCTATAGTCACACTTATTGTTAGTGCACTGTATGTGGTTGAGGGGGACGCTACATTTAGCAAGTCCTTTCTTGTATCGGCCATCACAGTAACATTGTGTTCATTATGGCCAACTCTAATTAATACAGCCGTCGGCGTATCTACTATTGATAAAGACTTAATGAATGTCTCAAAGGTTTTACAACTCGGGTGGTGGAAAACAGTCACTAAAATTGTTTTACCTAGTTCGCTGCCATTAATTTTTACAGGCTTACGTCTATCACTTGGTGTCGGTTGGATGGTATTAATTGCTGCAGAAATGCTAGCGCAAAACCCAGGTTTAGGTAAATTTGTCTGGGATGAATTCCAAAATGGCAGTTCTCAATCGTTAGGAAAAATTATGGTTGCTGTGTTTACTATTGGTATTATCGGTTTTATGCTCGATCGTATCATGTTGACGCTGCAAAAATATTTTTCATACGGCGACGCAATGTAGGAGAAAAGATATGTCATTTTTAGCACTTAAAAATATTAGTAAATCCTACGGTAGTGGTCACAATAAAAGTGACGTTCTGAGCAATATTAACCTTGATATTAAAGAAGGTGAATTTGTTGCTATTGTTGGGTTCTCGGGCACAGGTAAAACTACCCTTATCTCCACTATTGCAGGTTTAATTAAACCTGATAGTGGTGAAGTGACAATGGAAGGTAAAAAAGTTACTGGCCCCAGTTCAGAACGCGGTGTTGTCTTTCAGAGCTACTCCTTAATGCCTTGGTTAACTGTTTTTGGAAACGTTGCATTAGCTGTTGATTCTGTCTTTAGTGATCTTTCTGCTTCTGAACGAACAGAACGCATAGAAAAATACATCAATATGGTGGGATTGTCGCATGCGACGCATAGGCACCCTTCTGAACTATCTGGTGGTATGCGACAGCGTGTTAATGTTGCACGAGCTTTGGCGGCAAGCCCACATGTTTTATTATTAGATGAGCCACTCAGCGCACTAGATGCATTAACGCGCGCGAACCTACAAGATGAAATCATTAGAATTTGGGAACAAGAGAAAAAAACCGTGGTACTCATCACGAATGATGTAGATGAAGGGTTGATAATGGCCGACCGGATTATTCCATTAAACCCGGGGCCAAATGCTACGTTTGGTCCCGAATTCATTGTTGATCTGCCAAGGCCGCGCGATAGAACAGCCATGAACCATGATGAAAATTTTAAAAAATTACGCAGTGATATTACTCAATATTTAATGAGTGTCGGCATCGGTGATAGTGCTGATTCAACAAGTAATGTTTATCAATTACCCAATGTCCAGCCTAATACAGCCAGTGACTTTGGTCTTAGTGACGACGAGAAGCCTGATGCACTGAAACCTTATTCAAATAATATGGGTGATAAAAAATACTTAGAGTATTTTAATTTAACCAAGGTTTACCCAACACCGAAAGGTCCCTTAACAGTAGTCGATAAATTTGAACTAAATATAGGAAAAGGCGAGTTTATTTCAATTATTGGCCATTCCGGTTGTGGCAAATCGACTGTATTGTCTATGACCGCAGGGTTAACCGACATCAGCGATGGCGGTATTGTTTTGGACAAGAAAGAAGTCAGTGCCGCGGGCCCTGACAGAGCAGTTGTTTTCCAAGCCCCTAGCCTTTTTCCTTGGTTAAGTGCGAAAGAAAATGTTGCTTTAGGCGTCGAGCGAGTTTATCCGCATTGCACCCCAGCAGAACGAAATAGCATTGTTGAGTACTATTTAAGTAAAGTGGGCTTAAGTGAAGCCTTCAATAAGAAAGCCGCTGAACTTTCAAATGGTATGAAACAGCGTGTCGGTATTTCACGTGCCTTCGCCCTCTCCCCTAAATTACTGTTACTCGATGAACCATTTGGTATGTTAGATTCTTTAACAAGGTGGGAGCTTCAGGAGGTGTTAATGGAAGTTTGGACACGGACTAAAGTCACTGCCATTATGGTGACACACGATGTTGATGAAGCTATTTTACTGGCTGATCGTGTTGTGATGATGACCAATGGACCTAATGCTAAGGTTGGTAAAGTTATGAAAGTGGATTTACCACGTCCTCGAACACGTAAGGCACTGGTATCGCACCCTGATTATTATAAATACAGGGAAGAGCTGCTAACCTTCCTAGCAGAGTGTGATAATCACTAAGCTATTAGAAACGCTAAAGCCATAAAAGGCGCTGTTTTAACAGCGCCTTTTTATCTAACAAACCAGCCGATTGGTCCATTTTTCAAAAACGCTCCTTCGTACAAATTTCTGCTAACCTCAAACCTTTTAAAGGCGCTTATTATTTACATTTTTCGTTAAACCTTATAGAGACTTTCTTTCAGTTTAATATCATTATGTTCGAATTGTTTTTGCTATCAAGCCGCTAAACATGGTTCACGCTAACTCTTGATATTAAACTCTGTCGTTAACCAATCACAACACGCTTTTAATGACATTGGTTTTGCGCGGTAGAAGCCTTGCGCAATGTCACAGCCTAGCTCCTTTAGTTTATTCCATATCTCCTCTGTTTCAACACCTTCAGCAACCGTTTCCACTTTTAATTCTTTAGCAAGGTAAATGCAAACTTTGACGATAGACATTGCTTCGTCATCGTCTAACATTTTCATCACAAAGCTACGGTCAATTTTCAGCTCTGTAAAGGGTGCTTGGTAAAGTTGCACAAGTGATGAGTGACCTGTACCAAAATCATCAATTGATAAGGCAAAGCCTTTCATTCGGAGTCTATTCATAATATCTAGCGAGTCAGAAATAGATGTTAAAACTGCTGATTCTGTTAACTCAAAAGTAATGGCTCCTGTTGGGATACCAACATTAGCTAGCCTCGTACTTAATTGCTCTGGTAAAGATAAATCCAATAAATCTTGTGCAGAAATGTTAATTGAAATGTTTGGTTCAATACTTTTTTCACAAAATAAGCCGTAATCAGTGATGACCAAATCTATCACTTCATTGGTAATACTTGAAATCAGATTATTTTGTTCTGCTAGACCTATAAATTGATCCGGAAATATCATGCCACGCTCGGGGTGTTGCAAACGAACTAATGCTTCAAAACCAACTACTTTCCCTGACCTTAATTCAATCTGTGGCTGATAAAAAATAACCAAATAGTGAGACTCAATTGCGTGCTGTAAATCTGCCAGAGTAAATAATGATGTGCTAGATGTTGAGATTAATGGAGAAAGGTCAGTTTTATCAAGCATGATCTTCTTATGGGTATATATTTGCTTTATTTCATCAATAAAACTATATGGCTCCAGTGGTTTTGTTAATGTTCTAGCAACGACCACTTTTTTTGCATCAGCAAATTGTCTAGCGGAATGTAGCACTTTCTCATCAAATCCACTAATCAGTACATAACTTGGCACGCTTCCCTTTGCATGAAGGTGCCTCATCACTTCGATACCATCCATTTCTGGCATATTTAAATCAAGCACCACGATATCATCACTACTAACAGGCTGATTGATAAACTCAACTGCCGATGTAAAACCTTTTGCAGAAAACCCAGCTACCTCAATCAATTCTTTAAGCATTTCAACTTGTTGCGGCTCATCATCTACCACATAAATAATAATTTCCTCTGGTAGCGTAAGAAACCCATCTACATTTAGAGCGTCTTCAATTTCTCGTTCATGCTCCTTGCTAAACCGCTTAATATGTTGATTCGTTTTATTTAGATACTCTATAAAACAGTCTTTTAGATACACAATGAACCCTGCAATGTCCCCATTTTCTTTAACGGTATTTTTGAATTTCTGGTGTAATTCTTGACTTATCATTTGGTGAAGAGCGACTTCACTATCAGCAAACGGGTAACTCAATGACTGCATAATAGCTTCTTTACGCGTAAAATATGATTCTCCATATAGGAGAAGGCCCATTGCTAATTTATTTAGCAGCGCCCTCTCACCCCCATTCTCGGCTATCACATGAGCTTCATAAAATAACTGAAATAAGCGTTTGTGATATTTATCAATAGCATCTATCCCTACACTCATCTCTGGAGCCCAATGCCATAGCTCATAACTTTTAACTTCAATCATCATCATTACCATAGATCAACGTTGAAACTCGCCTTAGCAATTCACCTGTACGATACGGTTTATACATCATGTTGTTCTGCAAACTTTTATCTTTCATTGCTGAGTGACGATTACTGCTAAAGCCCGTAGCCAATTGAACTTTAATACTCGGATAATTTTCTTTGATATGCTTCGCAAGCTGATAACCATCCATTTGAGGCATAATGACATCACTTAAAACCAAGTCAAATTTCGTTGTTGCTAACATCTCTATAGCCTCGTTACCATTTCTTGCTAGCAACACTTGATAGCCAGCCAACGTTAAAATTTCTAGAGCTAGCTTTCGTAAAGCAGGTTCGTCATCGACGACTAAAATTGCTTGCCCTTCACCTTGACGATATGGTTTTACTTCAATAGGGCCAGTATCATTCCTTTCCTCACCACGATACAGAGGGAAATATAAGGTAAACTCACTGCCTAGGCCTTTTTCTGAATATACTTTTATCGTACCGCCAGATCGCCCTGCAAAACCATATACTTGGCTTAAACCAAGCCCTGTTCCATCAATACCTTTCGTCGTAAAGAATGGGTCAAAGATGAAATCTACAATGTCTTTATCTATTCCGCAGCCATTATCTTTAACCGATAATGTTATATAATCATTTTCAGTTAATCCAAGCATCTCTGCCTCTATCTGAGAAAGGTGCACGGCACCTGTACTAACAGTTAGTTGCCCTCCATCTGGCATGGCATGTTTAGCATTGATCACTAAATTCAGCAACGTGTCTTCAAGTTCACTTTTATCAATCCATATAAGCCCTAGTGAGTCACACAGTTGGTAATGAACTGTGATCATTGCTGTTAGTGACTTGTTAATTAGATCTTTTTGATCATCCACTAGACTATTAACATCAACCGCTTCGGCTTCGGCTTCAGCCTCTGTGCTCTTTTGCTTAGAAAAAGCAAGCATCCGCTTAGTCAACTGTCTTGCTCGTTCCCCTGCCTGGCTTATATTTCCAATGTATTTTTGCAAACCTTTAACATTGGAAAATTTCATTTCCATGAGACTGGTATAACCTAAAATAACCCCCAACATATTATTGTAATCGTGCGCTATACCACCCACCAGTTTGCCTAAAGCATCCATTTTCTGTGCCCGTTGAATCTGAGCTTGCTGAGACTTTATTTCAGTTAAGTCTTGGCATGAACAGGCAAATCGGTGTTGTCCATTAGCTGAAACTGGCAACTCTGCAAGGGTAAGGCGCATAGGGAATGTGGTGTTTTTTTTGTATACACCAACAGCTTCGCGAGAACCAGCTAAAAGACACATGGCGTTTGCTTGACTATAACCCTCAGGCTGACCTTCATCTTTTTCACGTACTAATATCGATATATTTTGACCAATTGCTTCTACGCTACTTACACCAAATAAATGCTCGGCAGCGCGGTTAAAGGACTGTATGACCCCCGTCTCACTAAGCGTAATAATGCCGTCCCTGAGTGTGTCCAGAATATCGCGTTGCTCTTGTTCACTTTTCATCAATGCTTGTTGCGAAGCATGTTCCTGTGTTATATCTCGAACCAGCGAGACTGCACCAATCACCTGACCTGACTCATTAATCAGCGGGTTGTTATACCACTCACATAAGATGATCTTGCCTTCTTTTGTAACATTCTCATTTCTACTGTTTTTACCACCCGTATTCGTCATCAAGCCCTGCCATATTTTATCGACATCTATCACTGCACTTTCTGGTAATATCATGTCGGAAAAGTTACGCCCTTCGACTTCTTTGAGTGTGTAACCAAACATTAACTCTGCCGCTTTATTCCAATTAACAACCTCAAAATCGATGCTCCATTCTATAGCTGCCAATGGCGTTTGTTCGCGATATAGCTGTAGGTGCTGCATTGATGCGCGCATCTCAGTTTCCAGGTGCTTACGTACACTGACATCAACACCTTCAGCTACTAACTGAGTAACTTTATTGTTCTCATCGCGTATAGGGTGAAAGCCTATCTGAAGAGCCAGTACACCGTTATTAGTCATTATCTCAATATCGCGTAGCGTCTTTCGCCCATTAAAGGCTTCGATACAATCACTCTGAATAGTCTTTTGGAGAGCTGAGTTATAAGTAAACCAGTCATTCATCCAAAATTCTTTCCCAATAACATCCTCTGCTTTAAGACTGAGAGATTCTAGCGGCGTATTATTGATAAAAGTAACTCTAAAATCAGTATCTAGGACAGCGACCATCGTCTGCATATCATTAAATGCTTTTTCAACTTGCTGTTGAGCTTGAAGCGCTGCTTGGCGTAACTCATACTGCTCAGTTACATCATTAAACACTAACACCATGCCCAAAATATTATTATTTACATCACGAATAGCTGCTGCTGAGTCTGCAATTTGATATTCATCACCTTCTTTTGATATTAAGGTCGTATGGTTACTCAAATAAACCGTCTCACCGGTTTCGAGTACCTTTTCCACAGGGTTTGGTATTGGCTCTTTTGTAGACGCATTGATAATAGGAAAAATTGTTTTGACTGTCTGCCCTTGCGCTTCTTCTATTGACCAGCCAGTTAACGTTTCTGCAACATGGTTCATTCGAGTCACATGTCCCTGTTCATCAGTAGTAATAACCGCATCTCCAATACTACTCAATGTCACCTCTAAGTCTTGTTCTCGTTGCTTTAAAAGGTTTTCATAGTAATCACGAGAATTGAAAGCTTCTTTTAACGAGTACTTAAGTGTTTGAATATCTAGGGCGTCTGATTGCTTAAATGAAAAGTCGATACTTCCCCCAGGTTGATAATTCTGTAACGTAGTGGAAATTTGTTCAATTGGACGAACTACATAGCGAGTAGCGAGCCATGCTAGCAATGTAAATAGCATAGATAACACCATACCGAAGAAGAGTGTTTTTTTACTAGCCGTATTAACAGCTACCTGAATTTTCGTTTGGTTTAATCCAAGGTGCATTTGCCCCGAAAGGCTGGGAGTTAGTGCAACAGCATATTCATAAATAAGCCCCCGATTTTCAATATTATATTGAGCAACGAGATTAATTGGTCTCGAACCATTCAGTGTTGATGGGTACTTAGCAATCTGTTTATTTAAAAATTTAGGGAAGTCTGTATCATATGAATGGGCAAAAAGATGACCCTCCCTATCTATAACATACAAATACTCAATCGAGTTATTCTTGTAGTTTTGAGCAACCTGCAGCATTTGTGTTAATTGCTCCTTATCACCATTAATCACATCATCGGCAACCACACTCGCCATGGTGCGAACTAACGTTTCAGCAAATATTCTGTGTGTGTGTGTTTGCTGTTGGAGGACCTCATGTCTTACAGCATATAAATTAAGTACAGTTATTGTTAAGCCAAGGCTAAAAACAATAATGGATAAACGGGTACTTAGTCTCATTAAGAACGCTCCAAGTTAATAAAATCGAAAATATTCCTTTTTTCTAAATCAACATAGTCCTTATCTACTATTCATATGGAGTTTCACTTTTACCAAAATAATAATATTTATTGGTATATTGCCCGAAACTTGAAACTAAGTAAAACAGCGGGAATTTATATATAACTGTATCATTAAATTATTGATAAACAACTTTATTCAGTTCATTCACCCATCTATGACTGGGGTACATTAAATAATAAGTTGATTTGAATATCCCCAGAGCCTTTCATACTGCAAAATTCACGCATCATTTTTTTAGATGAATTTAAAATCATTTGAAAAAACAATATCACAAAAAAAGGCGCTGTTAAAACAGCGCCTTTTTTCTTACCTAACTATCTAGCAATATCAAGCTTTAGCAGCAATCTTCACTGTATCCGCTGATTTTTGATACTCTTCAATTTGATCAAAGTTTAAGTATCGGTATGTTTCATCCGCCATGGTATCAATTTTATTGGCGTATTCCATATACTCTTCTTTAGTTGGAATCTTACCTAATATTGCCCCCACTGCTGCCAGTTCTGCCGACGCTAAGTAGACAAAAGCACCATTTCCTAAACGATTAGGGAAGTTACGTGTAGAGGTTGAAATAACTGTAGACTTCTCTGCAACACGTGCTTGGTTCCCCATGCAAAGCGAACACCCTGGCATTTCAGTACGTGCACCTGATGTTCCATAAATATTGTAATAACCTTCTGCTGTCAATTGCGCCTCATCCATTTTAGTTGGAGGTGCAATCCACAAACGAGTTGGGGTTACACCGCCATACTCTTGCAATAAGTTACCCGCTGCTCGGAAATGACCAATATTTGTCATACAAGAACCGATAAAAACTTCATCAATCTTTGTACCAGCAACATCTGATAATGTTTTGACATCATCAGGGTCATTAGGGCATGCAAGAATAGGCTCGTGAATATCGCTCATGTTAATTTCAATGATTTCTGCATATTCAGCATCGGCATCGGCTTCCATTAGTTCTGGATTAGCCAGCCATTCTTCCATTGAAGTAATACGACGTTCAATCGTTCTAACATCACCATAACCTTCAGCAATCATCCATTTCAACATGGTGATATTTGAATTCAGATATTCAATGATAGGTTCTTTGTTTAACTTAATAGTACAGCCGGCCGCTGAACGCTCCGCAGAAGCATCCGATAGTTCAAATGCTTGCTCAACTTTCAAATCAGGTAAGCCTTCAATTTCAAGAATACGACCAGAGAAAGCATTAATTTTGCCTTCTTTCGCTACCGTTAGTAAACCTTTGTCGATAGCCGCTAAAGGAATAGCATTGACCATATCACGTAGCGTAATACCTGGTTGCATTTCACCAGTAAAGCGCACCAAAACAGACTCTGGCATATCCAATGGCATAACACCTGTTGCTGCAGCAAAGGCTACTAGACCAGAACCAGCAGGGAATGAAATACCTAATGGGAAACGTGTATGAGAGTCACCACCTGTACCCACAGTATCTGGAAGCAACATACGGTTTAACCATGAATGGATAATTCCATCGCCCGGACGTAACGGCACGCCACCACGATTCATAATAAAGTCTGGCAAGGTGTGGTGAGTTGTAACATCAACTGGCTTAGGGTAAGCCGCAGTATGACAGAAAGATTGCATCACTAGGTCTGCTGAGAAACCTAAGCAAGCCAAATCTTTCAATTCGTCACGAGTCATCGGGCCTGTTGTATCTTGTGAACCAACAGTGGTCATATGTGGTTCGCAGTAAACGCCAGCTCTAATCCCTTTTACGCCACAGGCTTTACCAACCATTTTTTGCGCTAAGGTGAAGCCTTTACCACTATCTTCGTGAGCTTCTGGAGTTCTAAATATCTCTGATGCTTCCAAGCCAAGTGATTTACGTGCGCGTAATGTTAAACCACGTCCAATAATTAAAGGAATACGGCCACCAGCCTGAACTTCATCAAGAATCACGTTTGATTTTAATTTGAATTCAGCCAACACTTCATCGGTGCCACTTTTAGTGACTTTTCCTTCATATGGATAAATATCAATAACATCATTCATGTGTAATTTAGACACATCCATTTCAATCGGTAATGCGCCTGAATCTTCCATTGTGTTAAAGAAAATTGGCGCAATTTTGCCACCAATACAAACACCACCCGCACGTTTATTAGGGATGTAAGGAATATCATCACCCATAAACCACAACACTGAGTTAGTAGCAGATTTACGAGAGGAGCCTGTGCCGACAACATCACCTACATAGGCGAGAGGAATACCGTCTTTTTCCATTTCGTCAATTTGAGCGATTGGTCCTCTTTCACCTGGGACATCTGGTTGAATGCCTTCACGTGGCATTTTAAGCATCGCAAGCGCGTGTAAAGGAATATCAGGACGAGACCATGCATCAGGGGCTGGTGATAAGTCATCAGTATTAGTTTCACCAGTGACTTCAAATACTTTAACGGTTAACTTTTCGGCAAGCGGTTTTTTATTGGTAAACCATTCGGCATCTGCCCATGATTGAATCACACGTTTAGCAGCAGCATTGCCAGCCTCTGCCTTTTCTTGAACATCATGAAAAGCATCAAACACTAGTAGAATCTGAGATAGCTGATCTGCAGCTGTTTCGGCAAGTTCTGCGTCATCAAGAAGTTCAACCAATGGCATAATATTGTAGCCACCTAACATGGTGCCTAACAACTCAGTGGCTCTAACTCGGTCGATTAATGGAGAAGAGGCTTCGCCTTTTGCGATAGCGGCTAAAAAACCTGCTTTTACATAAGCAGCTTCATCTACTCCTGCTGGTACGCGATTAATGATCAAATCAAGCAAGAACTCTTCTTCTCCTGCTGGCGGCGCTTTTAATAACTCAACAAGGCCAGCAACTTGCTCGGCATCCAGTGGCTTTGGAACAATACCCAAAGCAGCTCGTTCATTTACATGGTTACGATATTCTTCTAACACAGATCACTCCTAGGTTTAAAATTTGGGGCTTTAAGCAAGCAATACTTACCAATCAGGGTGAATATTTTAGCATTTAGCACTCAAAATTGACAGGTTTAGCGATAAGGTGTTTTATATACACATGCGGTTATTTAAAACAAATATCACAATTCTCAATGTGCCTAATCATTTTTAAATACCAACCAAACGACCTCTATAAATTAGTGCTGGTTGCTAACCGTGACGAATATTATCAGCGTGCAACACAAGCCGCTGGTTATTGGCCAGATCAACCGCATATTTTCGGTGGCATAGACCATGTTGCTGGCGGTAGTTGGTTAAGTACCGATACCTCAGGCCGACTAGCAGCACTAACTAATGTGCGGAAACCTCCCTTTATAGAAAATACAAAACTATCCCGCGGCCATTTAGTGCGTGATTTCTTATCTCAACAATCCACAGCTCCAGACTTCATAGAAAAACTAAAAAAACGGCGTGCTGATTACGGGTTATTCAATTTATTATTAATGGATCACACTGGCTTGTGGTATTACTCTAATGACTCGTTACATGTTCAACAAGTACCTGCTGGTATTCATGGGCTTTGTAATGCCTCCTTAAATACCCCGTGGCCAAAATTATCTACCGCTACAGCGGCCGTAGAAAAATCGTTAGCAAGCAACAAAATCGACCCATTTGAGTTATTAAGTACGATGCAGTCGCAAACCCAAGCTAATGACCAAGATTTACCTAACACCGGGATTAGCCTCGAATTTGAGCGTTTCTTATCACCTATTTTTATTCAAGGGAAAGATTACGGTACACGGTGCACCACATTACTAACTGTTGATGAACTAAGTGTTAAGTTTCTAGAAATAAGTTATGACTCGAGTGGAGAAATAACAGGTGATGTAAAAGAAGAAATTGAGCTAATAACTAGATAAACTAAAACTTTTTTATCAACCAACATAAACATGACAGCCGACTAATCAAGCACTAAACGATACGCGTAACCAACTTGGTACACAGCATTTAAATTTTGGGTTTTAATGCGGTCTTCATTAATTAGGCAGTTATTTTTGAGTGCTCAAATTGCTCATCCAAGCACCCTTCTGACCACCTCAATTGAGAACAATTTGCTGCATTCCCTTACTTAATAACTAGGCCGTCCTTTCTAGTTGAACTCAACGTTGTGATACACCTGTTGCACATCATCTAAATCATCCAACATGGCAAGAAACTTTTCAAACAGTTCTACATCATCGCCTGTCATAGTAGTAAATGCCTGTGGAATAAACTGAATTTCATCTACTTCAAAATCAATTTCTCCTAGCTTATCAAGCAATGCTTGTTTTGCCTTAAAGTAGTCGGTAGGTAACGCAAAAACGGAAATTTTACCATTTTCATTTTCAATATCTGTTACGTCTACGTCTGCATCCATTAGTATCTCTAAAACCGCTTCTTCATTATCGTGTTTAAACACTAGAATGGCAGAATGATCAAACATATGGCTTACGCTACCTTGCGTGCCAATTTTACATTTTGTTTTAGTAAACGCTTGGCGAACATCACCAAATGTACGATTTGGGTTATCAGTTAGACAATCAATAATAGCCATACTTCCACCAGGCCCATACCCTTCATAACGTGCGGGAGAATAATCTTCGCCACCACCGCCTTTTGCTTTATCAATTGCCTTTTCAATAACATGAGCAGGCACTTGGTCTTTTTTCGCGCGGTCAATTAAGCTACGAAGTGCCAAATTACCTTCAGGGTCAACACCACCTGACTTTGCGCTAACATAAATCTCACGCCCATAACGGCTATAAACCTTCGCTTTCATATCAGACGTTTTAGCCATAGACTCTTTGCGGTTTTGGTAGGCTCTACCCATGCGATTGATACTCCGAATTAATTTATTTACTGTTTATTTTAAAGCTAAGCGCAATACATGTGAATGTTGAAAGTGCGCTTACGTCGATTAATATCAACCGATCATTAGAATGTCTTGGTTAGTCTGCTTGCATTAAGACAACTTTTTTGTGATTTAAAGAAACCGATAAACTTCAACGTCTTTGGTTTTTTAGATGCCAATAGAAAACATTAAAAGGATGACAGACCTCGATTTAAATCTGCTGTTATATCGTCAGCATTTTCTAAGCCAACGCCTAAGCGTATTAAGGCGTCTGTTATACCAGCTTTGTTACGCTCATCTTCGGTTAGACGTCCATGAGTTGTGGTCGATGGGTGAGTAATCATGCTTTTTACATCACCTAGGTTAGCGGTTATCGAAATCATCTGCGTCATATCAATAACTTTCCAAGCATTGTTTTTACCGCCCTTTACTTCAAAGCTAACAATGCCACCAAAACCGCTTTGTTGCTGCTTAGCAAGCTCATGTTGTGGATGATTAGCTAAGCCAGTGTAATAGACTTTTTCAACATTCGATTGCTGTTCTAACCATCTCGCAACAATCAGTGCATTGGAACAATGTTTTTCCATCCGTAACGATAGAGTCTCTAAGCCTTTATGAAATACCCATGCATTAAATGGGCTCATCGTATGACCTGCGGTACGTAAAATTGGATAAATTTTTTCTTCTATCAGTGCGTTATTGCCAACAACAGCACCACCAATACAGCGACCTTGACCATCTATATATTTAGTCGCCGAGTGAACAACCAAATCAGCGCCTAAGCTCAGTGGTTTTTGCAAGGCCGGCGTACAATAAACATTATCAACGATAAGCAACGCACCATTGGCATGTGCTAATTCGGCTAGTGCTTTTATATCTGCTACATTGCCAAGAGGGTTAGATGGTGTTTCTAAAAAAAGAAACCTTGTATTTGGCTTTATTGCTGACGCCCATGCGTTGATATCATCGAGATCTACAAAGGTGGTCTCTACGGCAAATTTTTGCATGATATTTTTAAACATCAATGCAGTATTTCCAAAAACGCTACGCGAACAAATGACGTGATCACCGGCGCTTAACAAGCCTAAACAAACAACATTAATCGCCGCCATGCCTGACGATGTTGCCATTGCACGTTCGGCGCCTTCCATTACAGCAAGGCGATTTTCGAAAGCTCTAACTGTAGGGTTTGTAAAACGCGAATAAATATTACCCGCAGCTTTTCCTGAAAATCTCTCAAAGGCCTCTTGTGCGCTACCAAAAACATAACTCGACGTTGGAAAAATTGCATCACTATGTTCATTTTCTGGCGTTCTGTGCTGACCTGCTCTAACACCCTGCGTTTCAATGGAGTAATCTTGCCAATCAATATCTGACATATATGCGCCTTTTATAATTAGTGAGAGTTATGCAGTTCAATCACTGTAGGATCCAAATCGTTGATCGCTTTTTGATCATCTGATCGACTTAACCCTTGCTCTCTAAGGTATTCATCGCTAACCGTTCCGGTAACATAATTTTGATTAAAGCAAGCCGCATCAAAATCAACAATTTCTGGGTTACGTTTTCTAACCGACTCAAATAAATCATCGAGCTCTTGATAGATCAACCAATCAGCGCCTATGGCTTGTTGTACTTCGTCCGTTGTTCTATCGTGCGCAACTAATTCTTCAACAGCCGGCATATCAATACCATAGACATTTGGGTAGCGAACGGCTGGGGCAGCCGATGCAAAATAAACTTTTTTAGCCCCGGCTTCACGCGCTAATTTAATAATTTGACCTGAAGTTGTCCCCCTAACGATGGAATCATCGACCAATAAAACGTTTTTACCTCTAAACTCTAGATCAATGGCATTAAGTTTGCGTCTAACCGATTTTTTACGTTCTAGTTGCCCCGGCATAATAAACGTGCGGCCAATATAGCGATTCTTAATAAACCCTTCTCTATATTTGACATCTAGCATATTAGCAAGCTGTAAAGCAGAGGTTCGACTAGTATCTGGGATAGGGATTACCACGTCGATATCATGATCAGGACGAGTTCTCATGATTTTTTCGGCTAATTTCTCACCCATTCTTAGACGTGACTTATACACCGAAACATTGTCCATAATTGAGTCTGGACGAGCTAAATATACGTACTCAAATATACAAGGTGTTAAACGAGGGTTTTCTGCACACTGTTTGGTGTGTATTACCCCGCCTTTTTTAATAAAAACAGCTTCACCCGGTGCAATATCTCTAATTAATTTAAAATCTTGAGCATCCATGGCAACTGATTCCGAAGCAATCATATAATCGCTACCCTCATCAGTTTCACGCACACCATAACAAATGGGTCTAATGCCATTAGGGTCACGAAACCCAACAACGCCAAAACCTGTAATCATTGCTACGACTGCATAGGCTCCTTCACAACGTTTATGTAGGGCTTCTACCGCTTTAAAAACGTCATTTTCATTAAGTTTTAATTTGCCTAAAGATTGCAGCTCATGGGCTAATACATTTAATAAAATTTCCGAGTCCGAATTAGTATTGATATGGCGCTGATCTTCGATAAACAGTTCTTTTTTCAGCGCAGCGGCATTTGTTAAATTACCATTGTGCGCCAAGGTAATGCCAAAAGGTGAATTGACATAAAATGGCTGAGCCTCTGCAGAACTTGAGCAGCCTGCTGTTGGGTAACGAACATGAGCAATACCCATATTTCCTTTCAGTTCTAGCATATGACTGGTTCTAAAAACATCTCGAACTAAGCCGTTTGCTTTACGAAGATGCAGCTGACTGCCTTCACAAGTGACAATACCAGCGGCATCTTGACCGCGGTGCTGCAAAACAGTTAACGCTTCATATAACTCTTGATTAACGTTGTGATGAGCAACGATACCCGCAATTCCACACATTTTGATTCAACCTTTTAAAAACTTAATATGAAAAGTACTCACTAACACCATCGGGAATTTGTTCTCTTAACCAAAGAGATAATTCCTGAAAAGGCCCAATAAGCATTGACTCTACCCACCAAGGATCTTGAGGTAAAGGTGTTAAACCTGCCAATAAAACTAACACGGCCATAACGACCACGCCACGTGCTATACCAAAAAGCAGGCCAGCAAATCGATCGGTACCCGTTAACCCTGTTTTATCAACTATTTGACTGATTAAATAGGACAACATAGCGCCTAATATCAGTGTTAATAACAATAAAATAATAAACGCCGCAGCGATTCTGACGGAGGGAACCTCAATATAATCGGTTAGGTAAAATGAGAATGGTTGGCTAAACCTAATACCAACTATAATCGCAACCACCCATGTACCTAACGAAAAGGCTTCTTTTACTAGACCTCTAAATAAACCAATGAGTGCCGAAATGAAGATAATGCCAAGGATGACATAATCTACCCAAATCATATTATTTAAAACATTCACCGACAAACCTATGGATATTGGATAACGATGGTATTTGAAAGCTTCTGTTCTTTTTGAAGCTTTACACTAATAGCTTCTGCCTTCTCTTTGTCTAATTCCGGCCCAACTCTTACGCGGAAAATATCACCAGTTTTAACAGATGACGGTTCAACGAATGCTGTAAAACCAGCACTTTTAAGTTTACTTGCTAGGCTGTTTGCATTTTTTGAGTCTGAAAAGCTACCAACTTGAACAACCCATGCAGAAATACCTTCAACCGTTTTAACCTCTGGTGGGCTGGGGATAGTTGGCGGGACTTGTTCAGAAATTTTGACACCGGATTCTTTAGAGATTGAAACCTTAGCCACTATTTCTTCTTTTTGTTCGGGCAATGTCTGAATGTTCGGCGTTGGCTCGCTCGGTTCAGTAGGAATATCTATTGTAATAATATCTGTATCCGCTGGCTTTTGACCGATGAGCATTGGTAAAAAAATAACAGCCAAAGAAATAACAATAGTGGCACCAATTAAACGCTGTTTTAAAGGTTGTTCCATATAAATTTAAGAGACTATTATTAGGGAGTATTTGAGCGCATTATAACGCTTCTAAACACGCTTCTACCACATAAAAAGAACCAAAACATATAACTAAATCATCTTGCTTTGCAGCAAGTTTCGCATTTTTCAATGCCTGCTGTATTGATGAATATTTAAAGCATTGTTGTGAATTATCATCGACCAAGCTTTTATATAAATCAGCCACTGATAACGCTCTGGGAGCCTGTAATGGTGCAATATGCCAATTATCAATTAGCCCAATAAAAGGTTTAAGCACTTCATTTAACTGTTTGTCCGCCAGTACAGAAAAGACGGCATGGAGTTGCCCATTAGTCTTTTTACTTTTAAGAAAGTCCGATAACACCTGAGCTGATTCAGCATTATGTGCAACGTCTAAAAAAATATCAGGCGCTGAACTAACCTGTTGCAACCTACCTTTTAATGAGGTGTGTCGAAGGCCAATGTCAATATTATTTTTACTAACTGGTTTAATGTGCTGTATGTTTGCTAATAGGCTAACCACGGCAGCAGCATTTTTTATTTGGTGATAACCTTGTAAAACTGGCATTGGGTAATGCCCTGCAAACACATGATTCGCCACTAGAGACCAGTCGTTAGCGTTTTTATTAACATCAAAGTCTTTACCTGCTAACGATAATTGGGTGCCTAGTTTTTTTGCATAATCAATTAAGCTGTTAGGCACCGTCGAATCGCCACAAACAGCGATCTGGTTGGCTCTGAAAACACCTGCTTTTTCTAACGCAATTTGATTACGGTCATCACCTAACCAATCAATATGATCAATAGAGATACTCGTAATAAGTGCGGCATCAGCATCGACGATATTAACTGCATCAAGTCGCCCGCCCAAACCAACCTCGAGAATTTGAATATCCACTTTATAATGATCAAATACGTCTATGGCTGCCAGCGTGCCAAATTCAAAATAACTTAAGCTGGTTTCTTTTCGTGCGAGGTCTATTTTATAAAAAGATGAGGCTAGTGAGGAATCAAGCACGGGCGTGCCATTAATTCTAACCCGTTCATTATAGTGTTTAAGGTGCGGTGTACTATAAACGCCTACACTGTAGCCAGCGGCAATAAAAATTGCTTCTAGCATAGCAACACAAGAGCCTTTACCATTGGTGCCCGCCACCGTGATGGTATAAATAGACCGTGAATGTGTTGGCTTTAATGCTTTGTATACGCTTGCTACACGCTCCAGACCAAGATCAATATTTTTAACATGACACTGTTCCTGCCAAGCCAGCCACTCGTCAATAGAAGATAACGCTGATAAACCAGATTGCACGCTAACTATTGATTATTGATCGTCGTCCAGTTCGTCATCGGGCACTACTTCAGCCACGGGCACATCGAGTGCTTTCAAGTTGTCATGGCCCGCATGCAATAAGGAAAGAATATCTGTGATCGTTTGACGTAGATCTCTGCGGTCAACAATCATATCTATTGCACCATGCTCTAATAAAAACTCACTGCGTTGAAAGCCCTCTGGTAGTTTTTCGCTAACCGTTTGCTCTATCACTCGCTGTCCTGCAAAGCCTACTAATGCATTGGGTTCTGCAATATGTACATCTCCTAGCATTGCTAAACTAGCCGACACACCACCCATAGTTGGGTCTGTTAAAACGGATATGAAGGGGATTTTTTTGTCAGCCAATTGTGCTAAGGCGGCACTGGTTTTAGCCATTTGGAATAAAGAAAACAAGGACTCTTGCATTCTCGCTCCACCACTTGCTGAAAAGCATACCAATGGAATATTGGATTCGATGGATTGATTCACAGCCCGCATAAAGCGCTCACCGACTACTGAACCCATAGACCCACCCATAAATGAAAAATCAAAGGCTGCTGCAACAAGCTCCATATCAAGAACGCTGCCTTTCATCACGATAAGTGCATCAGTTTCCCCTGTAGCTTTGACGGCAGAGGCATGGCGGTCTTTATATTTTTTACTGTCTTTAAACTTTAATGGGTCAAGCGATCTGACGTTCCCACCAATTTCTACACGGCCAGCTTCGTCTAAGAAAGACTCTAGGCGTGCTCGACCACTTAGACGCTGATGGTGATCACATTTTGGGCATACATGTAAATTACTTTCCAAGTCCGTTTTATATAAAACGCTATGGCAACTATCACATTTACACCATAAACCTTCAGGCACAGAGCCTTTTTTCTTACCACTTAATTGGATGCCAGACGGTATTAATTTTTCAAACCAGCTCATAAATCACCTAACCTTTATAATTATTTTGTGACAGCGTCCATCGCCGTTCGCATTTCACTTAATAAACCAGAAATGGCTTGTTGCCCTTTCGATTGATTCTCAGAGTGATCGGTAATGCAGTTAATCAACGCACTCCCCACCACGACAGCATCACCTATTTTAGCAATATTCGCGGCGATATCGGCATTTTTAACACCAAAACCAATGGCTATAGGCAATGATGTGTATTGTTTGATATTTTGTATTTTTGTTTTAATGTCGTCTAGTTGAAGGTGCCCCGCACCGGTTACGCCTTTCAAAGACACATAATAAATATAACCTTGCGCAACAGCTGACACCTTTTTGATACGACTCTCATTACTGGTTGGTGATAAGAGGAATATAGGCGCTAAACCATGCTGTTTAAACGCTGCTATTAAATCGGAGCTTTCTTCAGGAGGAATATCAACAGTTAACACGCCGTCAACACCAGCTTTCGCAGCAGTACTGGCAAAGGTTTCATAACCCATAAATTCAATCGGATTTAAATAGCCCATTAAAATAACCGGTGTTACTTGATCAGTTTCTCGAAATGCCCGAACAATCTCTATAACCCCTTTTAAAGACATTCCTTTTGCCAACGCCCTTTCACTGGCTTGTTGAATAACAGGGCCATCGGCCATCGGGTCAGAAAAAGGAACGCCTAGTTCAATAATGCTGGCTCCAGCTTTAACCATGTTATGCATGCAAGATAGAGTAAAATCAGCATCTGGATCACCCGCAGTAATAAAGGGAATTAAAGCTTTTTGCTTGGCACCTTCGAGTCCTTTAAAGCACTTGTCTAAACGACTCATAGTTCAATACCTTCAAGTTTCGCAATAGTAAATATATCTTTGTCTCCTCGACCCGATAGGCACACTAAAATGGTTTCATCTTTGTTCATTTTTTTCGCTAGTTTGGTCGCATAAGCAACTGCATGGCTAGATTCCAGCGCAGGAATAATACCTTCTACTCGGGTTAATTGATGAAAAGCCGCTAACGCCTCATCATCTTTAATACTGACATATTCGGCACGCCCTATATCCTTTAACCAGGAATGCTCTGGCCCTACTCCAGGGTAATCAAGACCAGCAGAAATAGAATGCGTTTCAATAATTTCACCGTTGTCATCGGCCATCAAATACGTTCTGTTCCCATGCAGCACACCTGGTTTACCTGCACATAAAGGCGCTGAGTGCTGCCCTGTTTCAACACCTAAACCAGCCGCTTCTACGCCATAAATAGAGACTGATTGATCTTTTATAAATGGGTGAAAAAGCCCGATGGCATTAGAACCACCACCAACACAGGCCACTAGCGCATTGGGTAAGTGGCCCGTTTTAGCAATCATTTGCTCACGAGATTCACGCCCAATAACCGTTTGAAAGTCTCTGACCATTGCAGGATAAGGGTGCGGCCCGGCTACTGTGCCGATAATATAATACGTATCATCTATATTGGTTACCCAGTCCCTAAGCGCTTCGTTTAGAGCATCTTTAAGCGTTTGTGATCCAGAAGTAACTGGCACCACTTTGGCACCTAGCAATTTCATACGATATACATTAGGTGATTGACGCTGAATGTCTTCAGCGCCCATGTAAACAACACACTCAAGGCCTAGCCGTGCAGCTACAGTTGCCGTCGCAACACCATGTTGACCAGCACCAGTTTCTGCAATTATTCGTGTTTTACCCATGCGTTTAGCTAATAACGCTTGGCCAATTGTATTGTTTATTTTATGCGCGCCGGTGTGGTTTAAATCTTCTCGTTTAAGATAAATTTGCGCACCACCATTTTCTTCACTTAAGCGTTTTGCATGATAGATAGGAGATGGACGGCCGACATAGTCATGCAAATCAGCATCCAATTCTGCAAGAAAATCGGGGTCTTGCATAAATTTAGCATATGCCTCATTCAACTCTTCAATCGATTCCATTAGTGTTTCACCAACAAACAGCCCCCCGTAAGGGCCAAAGTGACCACGTTCATCAGGTAAGTCATAATGTGTTACAGCTGCTTGCATTTTTTTGTCACTCGTTGGCACGTTTAACCTCTTGCATAAATTGTTTTATTAATTGGTGGTCTTTGACCCCTTTGCTTTTTTCAACCCCACTACTAACATCTACGGCAAATACGTTAGTATTCTGTATGGCTTTAGAGACATTACTCGGATTAAGCCCACCGGCTAATACGATAGGTAATTTACATTTTTTTGGTATTAGATCCCAATCGAATGTTTGTCCAGTACCACCGTATTGGCTGCTGTCAAAAGCGTCAAGCAATAACCCAGATGCTGAGTGATAAGTATCAGCTACCTCATCTAAATTTATGCTGTTACGCATTCTAATCGCTTTTAAATAGGGCTTGTTAAAAGATGAGCAGAATACTTCATCTTCATCACCATGAAATTGAAGAAGGTCAACCGGAAGTTTGCTTAAGACGTGATTAACATAATCATAATCTGGATTAACAAAAAGCGCTACCTTATTGATAAATGGCGATATATTAGAAAATAGAATTTCAGCTTTTTGTATTTCTATACTTCTTGGACTTTTATCATAAAAGACAAAACCTAACGCATCTGCACCATTTTCTATCGCTGCATAGGCATCATCAGGCCGAGTAATTCCACAAATTTTCACACGTGTTCTAAATGGCATTTTTTTACTTAGCTCTGTTTTTTTTCAATGGCATCACTAAAAGGCGAAAACGCCTCAAGATTATCTAAACCGAACGCTTCAGGGTAGTACACGCCTTTAAAATACAAACCATTAGGCAAAGCAGTTACGCCTGCCTGTCGACGATCTTTAGCCTTCAGTGCGTGATGTACGAATTCGGGAGGTCGCTCCCCTGTCCCAACAGGTAATAAGGTGCCAACTATATTTCGCACCATATGATGTAAAAAAGCATTGGCGATGATATCGATGATGATTTTATCATCGATACGTTTAATAACAATCGAATGAATATGTTTAACCGGAGATTTTGCTTGGCAAGCTTGTGCACGAAATGAAGTAAAATCATGAGTACCCAATAAATAATTAGCCCCTTTCTGCATTAAGTTTTCATCTAAGGGGTTAAAAATAGTGGTGACATGATGTCGACTTAAGGCAGATTTTACCCAACGATTTAAAATCTCGTACCGGTAGTAACGCGCAGCCGCTGAAAAACGAGCATGAAAATCTTCCGTAACCGGTTTAATCCACACAACACGAATATCGTCGGGTAAATTAGCATTTGTACCAAATACCCATTGATGTAATTCTCGTTGCTTACTGGTTTCAAAGTGTACAACTTGCTCTAAAGCATGCACGCCAGCATCGGTCCGCCCTGCACAAACAACAGATACAGGACTCGATGCTAGCACAGACAAGGCAGACTCTAGTTTCTCTTGAACCGTCTGAGGAGTGTTTTTTTGCCGTTGCCAACCATGGTAGCAACTTCCATCATACTCAACCCCAACAGCAAATTTCATCATTTAATAAAGCCTAGTTAACACGTGCGTTATGCATCAATGTTTTCATATCACGTACGGCTAACTCAAGTCCCGTTATTAGCGCCCTTGAAATAATTGAGTGACCAATATTAAGCTCTACAATTTCTGGAATTTTAGCAATGGGTTCTACATTATGATAATGCAAACCATGGCCCGCATTAACTTGCAAACCCAAACTATCGGCATAATTAGCAGCCGTTACAATTCTGTTATATTCTGCTTCTTGCTCGGATAATGATTTTGCATCTGCGTAGCAACCGGTATGCAATTCAAGCATCGAGGCACCCGCTTCTTTTACAGCGTCTATTTGTTCTTTATCTGGGTCGATAAAAGGGGAGATCAAAATGCCAGCTGATGATAGTGATAAACAAGCTTGTCTTAATCGCTCAAAGTTCCCAGAAACATCTAAGCCACCCTCCGTAGTTAATTCTTCACGTTTTTCAGGCACCAAACAACAAGACGCTGGCTTTGTTCTACAAGCAATATCAATCATCTCATCGGTAATAGCCAGCTCTAAATTTAATCGCGTGTGTATATTGGACGCGATGTCGTATACATCTTGATCTCTAATATGGCGGCGATCCTCTCGTAAATGAATAGTGATGCCATCGGCGCCAGCTCGCTCAGCGATAAAGGCGGCATCAAGTGGGGACGGGTAGTCTGTGCCTCGTGCATTTCTTAATGTGGCAACGTGGTCAATATTAACACCTAAAAAGAGAGAATTTTTATGCATAGTTATAAAGTAGAAAATTAAGCGAACAAATCGCGACTTTTAAGTATTTTACCATCCAACTGGTTATCGATTAACCGTCGCATAAGACGTTTTGCTTGCTTTAGCTCTGTTTTGCCTTGTAGGTTATTATTGTTAAGGTTAATTAGAGTACTACCAAGAACGGCATCAGGATGATTTTCATTATTAGTCAACCGAGGCCCCTGCCCTGGATGATAGATGTAATATTTACTAGGGTCTATCGGTCGTTGATATTCACTGTCATATTCCAGCATGAGCCCATAGCCGATTGCGTCAAATAACTTTTTTTCAAACTCTCTCAGGTGTACTTCCAGCGATAGGCCCTTTGACAGCAAAACAATAACGTCTCTATATGCATCAAATAAATAAGGGTGCGCATCGTGTTTATGAAGTAAACATAGAATTAATTCATTAACATAAAAGCCACAATACAAAGCAGCTCCTTTCAATTGAGGTATATTTTCAGGGTCCTCGATAGAGATAAGCGTTTTAAGATCACTCTTACCAATCCAAGATAGCGATAATGCTCGAAAGGCTTGCAACAAAGAACCGTATTTAGAATTATTTTTTTTTGAGCCTTTGGAAAGAATCGACAAAACACCATAATCGCGCGTAAACACTTGATGAATTGAACTGTTTTCCTTAAACCCCTGACTTTTTAAAATAAAGCCCGTCTGATGCTCAACTCTATTCATCGCATTTGTGTAAACGAATTAACGCTGTTCCTTATATAGTCAGTTATTCGATACCCCGATACCCTAAACTGATCAATTCTCGTTCATTGTCCGACCAGTTTTTCTTAACCTTTACCCATAAATTCAAATAAACCTTTGATTCGAGCATTTTCTCAATATCCAGACGAGCCTGCGTACCAACCTCTTTAAGCCCTACGCCTTTATCGCCTATGACTATATTCTTTTGCCCATCCCTTTCCACCCAAATAACAGCATGAATACGGGTTATTTTTTCTTCCACTTTGTATTGATCGATACTAATACTTAATGAATGAGGAATTTCTTGCCCTAGACGACGTATAAGCTTTTCTCGAATAATTTCTGTTGCCATAAATCGTTCAGAGCTATCGGTCACCTGATCTTCCGGAAACATCAACTCACCCTCAGGAAGTAACGTTAGAAGCAGCTGTTCAAACTCACCTAATTGTTTACCTGTTAAAGCAGAAATAGGGATAATCGACTGAAAATCGTGTTCGAGGCTAATTTTCTGAATAAATGGCAATAAGCTTTCTTTGTCAGCAACCTTATCAATTTTATTAATCGCTAAAACGACAGGTGCTCCTTCATTTTTTAACTTCTCAAGAATAGAGATATCAATAGCATCCCATTGCATATCATCTTTAACCCAAACAATCACATCAACCCCCATTAGGCTGGTGTCTGCGGTTTTGTTTAAGTATTTATTTAACGCCCTTTTACCACCTAAGTGCATACCTGGCGTATCAACATACACAACTTGCGATGCTTCTGTTGTTTTAATGCCTAATATCCGATGACGCGTCGTTTGTGGTCGTCTAGAAGTAATGCTGATCTTTTGCCCTAATATATTATTTAAAAGGGTTGATTTACCGGCATTTGGTGCACCTATAAGGGCAACAAAACCACTTTTGAATGATTTTTTTGTCATGATAATAAACCCTCTAAAATTTTTGATGCAGCCTTTTGCTCGGCTTTTTTCCGAGAGCTAGCTGTTGCGCATACCACTTCTTCCACACCGTCAACCTGGCACTCAACTTTAAATTGCTGATTATGATCCAGTCCTGTGGTTGAGATTACACTATAGCGAGGCACCGCTATACCACGCGCTTGTAGATATTCTTGTAATTGAGTTTTTGGATCTTTTGAAGCGGTATCTAAATTTAATGAGTCTAATTGTGTTTTGAATATCGTCAACACCCAAGATCTCGTTTCGTTTAGCCCTTTATCTTTATACATGGCACCTATTAATGCTTCAACAGCATCAGAAAGAATCGAAGCACGGTGTTTACCACCACTTTTCATCTCGCCCGGCCCCAGTACCAATTCATCGCTTAACTGCAGCATTTTAGCAATATTTGCTAACGATTCTCCATTAACCAAATGCGCACGAAGCCGACTCATCACGCCTTCATCAGCCGCAGGAAATTTCTCATAGATTGCATCGGCAATAATAAACCCTAAAATAGCATCGCCTAAAAACTCTAAACGCTCATTATTATTTTTACTAATACTTCGATGCGTTAATGCCTGTTCGAGTAAAGCATGATCATCAAATATTGTATTTATTTTTTTTTGCAGCCTGCTAGCATCAAAGCTCAACATATCATCTAATTTACTTTAAATAGGTACTTCAAACTCATCACTAAATGAGAGGATTAAATCAACATTGCCGATATAGTCTTTACGAACCTCATAGTCAACTTTCATCGTAATGTCGCTAAGAGAACGGTTGATTTTGGCGTTTTTGGCGTTAATACTGTTAACCTGATTCATATCCAGTTTTTTCTGAAACAAGCCCCTTATCTGCCCAACACTCATTTTACTTAAGTCTTGATCCATCTCGATCGCTTCCATTGCCTTTTTAACAGCAAGGTGTTCCATATAAACAGGGAATACCTTCAAAACACTTAATGTAATAATGCCTATTAAGCCGAAAACTAAAATTAACCCGACAAGAGTAAACCCTTTTTGCTTTGATGAATTCATACCATATTTCCTTTTTATAATTAATCCTACTGTATTATTGAACCTAATCTTGACCAATCGACACCTTTATTATCAGCATCCCAGTTCATCCAAATCATAAACGCTTTACCGACTATATTTTCTTCAGGGACCGTACCCCAGTATCGACTATCATTACTGTTATCACGGTTATCTCCCATCATGAAGTAATGTCCATCAGGCACTATTATTTCACCTTCAACTGACGGACGTTGTTGCATAATAAGTATCTCGTGTTCTTTCGCTTGTAGTTGCTCATGCTGCAATAAGGCACCTGTCATATTCTCCCCTTGGCCAACACCTTTGTACAGACCTAAGGGTTTTTGTATTATTTTCTCACCATTAATAAAAATATGTTTATCGAAATAGCCGACTTTATCACCAGGTAAGGCAATCACGCGTTTAATGTAATCTAATGAGGGGTTTTGGGGGTAACGAAAAACCATAATGTCACCTCGTTCTGGCTTTCCGATATCAATTATTTTTGTATCAACAACAGGCAACCGTATGCCGTAGGAAAACTTGTTAACCAAAATAAAGTCACCTATTAGTAATGTTGGCATCATCGAGCTGGAGGGGATTCTAAATGGCTCTACAATAAACGAGCGCAAAACCAAAACGAATAAAAGCACTGGGAAAAATGATTTTGAATACTCAACAATCAGTGGCTCTTTACGGGCGGTTTGGCTTTTTTTCAACCGTTTTATAAGCCAATAAATAGCGGCAATAAACCCAGTTATAAAGGTGGCGAGTGTTAGTGCGGCAGAAAAGTCAAAATGCATTAGTCACTTCCTAGTTTAAGCACCGCAAGAAAGGCATCTTGTGGAATATCAACATTACCAACTTGTTTCATACGTTTTTTCCCGGCTTTTTGCTTTTCTAATAGTTTACGTTTACGAGAAACATCACCACCATAGCATTTAGCCGTCACATTTTTTCTAAGTGCTTTGACTGAGGAGCGTGCAATAATTTTCGCACCAATAGCAGCTTGAATGGCAATTTCAAACATCTGCCTTGGAATAAGGTCTTTCATTTTTTCAACCAACTCGCGGCCACGCCCTTGGCTAATATCTCGATGTACAATTAGGGATAAGGCATCGACCCTGTCGCCATTAATAAGCACGTCCAATTTTACTAAGGGCTCAGCTTGAAAACGTCTAAACTCATATTCAAACGATGCATATCCGCGACTAACAGATTTTAAACGATCAAAAAAGTCTAATACCACTTCACTCATAGGCATCTCATAGCTTAATGACACTTGTTTGCCCATGTATTGCATTTTTGTTTGTACGCCACGTTTATCAATACATAACGTAATCACATTTCCTAAATACTCTTGAGGAACCAGTATATGGGCTTCAATTATCGGCTCACGAATTTCAGCAATTGTTGAAATATCAGGCAGCTTTGCTGGGTTATCTACCTCAATAATATCGCCGTTATGTAATAGCACTTCATAAACAACCGTTGGTGCGGTAGTTATTAGGTCCAAGTCATATTCACGTTCAAGACGTTCTTGAATGATTTCCATATGCAGCATACCTAAGAAACCACAGCGAAACCCAAAACCCAGTGCATCAGACGTTTCTGGTTCATAGTTTAAAGAGGCATCATTAAGCTTTAATTTATTTAATGCTTCTCGAAGGTTCTCATAATCATTAGAACTTGAAGGGAACAAGCCGGCAAACACACGTGCTTGAACCTTTTTAAAACCCGGCAATGAGTTTTCCGCAGGCTGGCTCGAAAAGGTGATCGTGTCACCAACTGGAGCCCCATAAATATCTTTAATGCCAGCAACCATAAATCCCACATCACCAGGGTACAGTGCATCAAGCACCTCCCTTTTGGGCGTAAAAACACCAACTTGATCGACTAAATGAATATTATTTGAAGACATCATTTTGATTTTCTGTTTCTTTTTTATCGTGCCATTAACAACACGAATCAAAGAGACAACACCCAGGTAATTATCAAACCAAGAATCAATAATTAACGCTTGTAAAGGGGCATCAGGATCCCCCTTAGGCGCAGGCACATTCTTTACAATATCTTCTAAAACCAATTCAACACCCAATCCAGTTTTAGCACTAATTTGAGGCGCATCAATTGCTTCAATACCTATAATTTCTTCTACTTCTTCTGCAACACGTTCAGGCTCTGCAGAGGGCAAATCTATCTTATTTAGTACCGGTAGAACTTCTAGCCCTAAATCAATAGCGGTATAACAATTCGCTACACTTTGCGCCTCAACTCCTTGCGCGGCATCAACCACCAATAAAGCTCCTTCACAGGCTGCTAAAGAACGTGATACTTCATATGAAAAGTCTACATGGCCAGGTGTATCAATAAAATTCAATCGATAGGTTATTCCATCGTTTGCTTTGTAATGCAAGGTAACACTTTGCGCTTTAATGGTAATACCACGTTCACGTTCAATATCCATTGAATCAAGGACTTGCTCCTCCATTTCACGTTCACTCAAACCTCCACATATATGGATTAAGCGATCTGCAAGAGTAGATTTCCCATGATCAATATGGGCAATGATAGAAAAATTTCTTGTTAAGCTAATATCAGGCACGTTTTTACTCGTCAATCGGGGTCATAGACCGTAAATGTAGGCTAAATCGTATATAAATCATCCGATTCACATAGTTAAAAACGCCTCAAAAGAGGCGTTTAATTTTATAGCGTGTATTGTACCTATTATTTTTTCAATGCGAGGAAAATTGGGTTCCCTTGTCGATTTATTAACACAGAAATAAACTTTCCTTCTTTTATTTTAGAAGCCAACTTTTTCATGTGCTGGGTATTTTTAACTGACTGGCCATCAAGTTGCATAATAATATCACCGGCACGAATACCCGCATTTGATGCATTCCCATTATCAACAGAGGCAACAAGAACACCGTATTGCTTAATTCCTAGCTCATCACGCATCTGTTTTGTTAAGTTTTTTATAGACATGCCAAGAATACTATTACCCTTTGACTCAATTACATCGGTAGCTGATGCTTGTTCATCTTCTGGTAAATTTTCTAGCGTGACCGTAAGCACTTTAGTTTTCTTATTGCGAATAACGGTTACTCGAGCCTTATTTTTGATATTAGCGGCACCTACTAAAGGAGGTAAAGAGGATGAGCGACTTATACTTTCACCGTTAAAACTTATGATAACGTCGCCGACTTGAATGCCTGCTTTTTCTGCTGGGCTATCAGGAACAATTTGAGCCACTAAGGCACCTTGAGGTTTATCCATCTCAAAGGATTCTGCTAGTTCACGAGTGACATCCTGAATACGAACACCTAGCCAGCCGCGAATAACATGACCAGATTCCTTCAATTGGTTACTTACATTTAGCGCAACATCAATCGGAATTGCAAATGATAAGCCCATAAAGCCACCAGAGCGACTATAAATTTGTGAGTTGATACCAACCACTTCGCCCTCTAGATTAAATAAGGGGCCACCAGAATTGCCGGGGTTAATCGCAACATCCGTTTGAATAAAAGGCACGTAATTCTCTTTAGGTAAACTTCGACCCTTAGCACTAACAATTCCCGCCGTCACTGAGCTATCAAAACCAAAGGGTGAGCCTATCGCAAATACCCACTCCCCTACTTTAAGTGATTTAGATGAACCTAATTTCACAACAGGGAGGTCTTTAGCATCTACTTTTAGTAACGCAACGTCGGTACGCTCATCACTACCAATCAATTCGGCTTTAAGCTCTCTACGGTCCTGAAGCCTAACGAAAATCTCATCTGCATTTTTAACAACATGGTGATTGGTTAACAAAAACCCATCATTTGAAATAATAAACCCTGACCCTAATGAACGAGACTCGCGTTGGCGTGGCCTTTGCCCTTGGCCACCAAAAAAATGTTTTAACAAATCACTATAAGGCTGGTTTTCTGGAAACTCGAAACCTTCAGGCAAGACACTGTGCTGTTGCGCTTTTTGCGTTGTGCTGATATTTACAACGGCTTTATTATTTTTCTCTACTAGGTCCGTGAAGTCAGGCAAACCATTAGCTACAGCATTCGTAAACAAACCCGATAACATAACTATAAAAAAAATACTTCGGCTCAAACGTGTATACATAAGTTTTCCTTTTTATAACGATTCAAAATAAATGGGGAGCATTAAATTTTTTTCAAGATTACCGGGTTAATTTTCTGTACTTCAAAAAAACTCTCAATTAATTTTTTAATAAATTGATAGCAACCAGCAAAACCAATAAGTGCTAGAACGATAGTCAATAATTCATTATTTAAATTGAATTGTTCGGTTAGGTATTGGCCTACTATTGCAAAGAGAAATAGCGCACATAAGGGTACAAAATATATTAAACCGGTTAGTCCCAAAAACACTTTTTCGCTAATACCAATAACAACTTCATCACCCTCTTTTAGTGGTAACGTTGATTGCATTTTAAGTTGAATTTTTTTGGACCCAAAAAATTTTGATAACGTTGAAGTCGAGCAAGAAGACGCTTCTTTGCAACTTTGGCATGAAGAGCTTTGGGTGGTTTCAACACTAACCCATGAATGGTCTACCGATTGTACGACGGCTATTTCTTCAATCACATCTATTTCCACTTGGTTATATTAGTTTTAAGTGCTTTTACTAGAAAATACTGAAACCTGTTATTAAACAACAAATTATTCACCACGTTATCCTGATAAACCGGAGAGTTAATCAATTACCGTCCAAAGGTAACTAACTGAGGACGTAATGTATTTTCATTAACTATTAACTCATCATCAACGGGCTCTTCTAGGGCTAAATGTTCTTCCTTTTGAGGGTCAAGTGATGCAATAGATTGTTGTTGTGGGGACACGGAGGGCACATTATTTATATTAAAAACAATGACTGCGAAAATGGCCACTGAGGCCGCTATGGCTGCCGTTATATATGTTTTACTGTCTGATTTATTACGTTGGGGGGCTAAAACTGTTGGCTCCGCAACAATTGCCGCCTGAACTTGCTTTAAAAATGATTGTTGATGAACATCTGGTTCTTCACTTAATACTTCTCTAATAAGCGCATAACGATCTAAGGTTTGATTCAGCTCGTGATCACTTTGTATTTCGGCTAATAACTCTTTCATCTCATAATTACTTAATTCATTATCAAGCAGCGATGAGAGTTGTTGTTTATGCGTGTCATTCATTTTTTTTCCTAATCAATAACCTAATTAGAGCAATGGTTTTAGTATTTTATCCACGGCTTCACGAGCCCTAAATATGCGTGACCTAACTGTACCAACCGGACACTTCATCTTTTGTGCAATTTCTTCATAACTCATTCCATCTAGTTCTCGGTAGCTGATCGCATTTCTCAATTCGTCTGGCAGGTCGTTAATGGCCTGTTGAATAGTGCTTCTAATCTCTTCACTAAGTAACAGGTGTTCAGGCGTGTCGCCTTCTTTAAGTTGAAATGCGCCTTCAAAATTTTCTGCATCATTGACATCCACCGTATGATCAGAAGATTTTCGTGCTCTAGAAACAAGGTGATTTTTAGCTGTGTTAACGGCAATACGATATAACCATGTATAAAAAGCACTATCTCCCCTAAAATTCGGCAAGGCTTTATACGTTTTAATAAATGCTTCTTGCGCCACATCCTGAGCCTCACTTGCATCACTAATATACCTGCTCACCAATTGAATAATACGCTGCTGATATTTAATAACTAATCTATCAAACGCCTTCTTATCACCCTCTTTAACAAGCGCGATTAATTGCTGATCATCTTGGTCAGACATACCTGCTCACATAAACTTGTACAGATAACTCTAACGCTTGCCCTAAAGACAGTCGTATTAAGAAGGAGTTCAATTGTTTAGAAGAAAAAAGCAATTTATTAATTATTCCGTGTAAAGTAACAAAGTTTTTCCATTATGACCCTTAAGAGTAAGTCTAATCAAATAAATTAATATGCCTGATCATTCACTTTCTTATGACGTTATCATTATAGGTAGCGGTGCCGCTGGTCTAGGACTTGCCCTTTCATTACCTGACCACCTTCAAGTTGCTATTCTTTCAAAACTAAATATGTCTGAAGGCAGTACTTATTATGCCCAAGGTGGCATCTCAGCCGTTTTAGACAGCGCTGACTCATTAGAATCTCACCGCCTAGATACCATGCGTGCTGGTGCTGGCTTATGCCATGACGATGTTGTTGAACTAGTGGTATCAAACGGTAAAAGCAGTATTGATTGGCTCATGAAGAATAATGTCGCGTTTTCCACTCATAAGAGCACGCAATCAAACAGTCAATTGCACCTTACTAAAGAAGGTGGTCATTCCTATAGGCGTGTTGTTCACGCAGATGATTCAACGGGTAAAGCGGTGCAACTTGCACTAAACGAACAAGTGCTTAATAAGCCGAATATTAAGATTTTTGAACACCATAATGTTATTGATTTAGTCACAGAAACAGACACCCTAAGCGGTAAAAAAAGAGTCATCGGTTGTTATGTACTGGACGCTAAAAAAGATATCGTATTTAGCATGAAAGCACCTTGCATTACGCTCGCAACAGGCGGAGCGAGCAAGGTTTATTTGTATACCAGCAACCCCGATGTTTCAACTGGCGACGGCATTGCTATGGCATGGCGCGCTGGTTGTAGAGTCGCTAACATGGAATTTATGCAATTTCATCCGACTTGTTTATTTCACCCAGAAGCCAAGTCTTTTTTAATCAGCGAAGCGGTTAGAGGAGAAGGTGGACTTTTATTATTGCCAGACGGCACACGTTTTATGCCAAATTTTGACAAACGTGCAGAACTCGCCCCTCGTGATATTGTTGCCCGTGCGATTGATCATGAAATGAAGCGTTTAGGGGTTTCTTCTTTGTTCTTAGACATTAGCCATCGTACCGCTAAGTTTACAAAATCACATTTCCCCATGCTCCACGAGAGGTGCCTTGATTTCGGTTTTGATATGACCAAAGAACCGTTACCTGTTGTTCCTGCGGCGCATTACACTTGTGGCGGCGTAATGACTGACAAAAACGGACTAACCGACATTACCGGTTTATATGCTATTGGAGAGACTGCTTTCACTGGGTTACATGGTGCTAATAGAATGGCCAGCAACTCTATTCTTGAATGTTTAGTTTTCGCCAAACAGGCCAGTGTTGATATCACTCGTTTCTTAAAAAACACCAAAAAACAGCCCAACATCCCAGCCTGGGACGATTCAAAAGTCATTAATTCAGATGAAGCCATTGTCGTTTCACATAACTGGGCTGAATTGCGCCAGTTCATGTGGGATTACGTGGGTATTGTTCGAACAACCAAACGGTTACAGCGAGCTAAAAATCGTATTGAGCTATTAAAACGAGAGATACAAGAGTATTACGGTAAATTTCATGTAACCAGTGACTTTCTCGAATTAAGGAATCTCGTTACCGCCGCAGAACTTATTATCGATAGTGCGCTTCTACGTAAGGAAAGCCGTGGCTTACATTACACACTAGATTATCCTAACCTAGATGATAAGCACTTTAAGAAAGATACAATCCTTAAACCTTAGGGTTTAGCAGCTGGTTTTTATATACCTTTAACGCAACACGCAGTTTTCTATTCTCCTCGTTAGTCATAGAGTCACTGCCTAATGCCAAATATAAGGTCTTGGTGTCTGACTGGAAATGTAGAAAAATAAGCGGACCTAAGAGTCTTGTGGTTTCTTTAAGACGATACACATGAGGTTTAACATGATTTCTCTCTATCAGCCAATCAGCATTTTCCATACAGCGTATTTTTTTGACTTGAGCAACATTTAAAGCACCAATGTGAACGGTATGGGCAATCATCAATATGACAAATACGCTCAACATAACTTGGGCTGGAAAAGCCAAGGCATTTAACCAACAAGCCATCAGTGCGAATATAAAGACGCTATAAGCAAACCACCTAATTCTATTAGATGGTTGTATGTTTATTTCAAAGGTCGGTACAAATTTTTTCAACGATACGGGCTACGTTTTGATCCTTTGGAATATCACCATAGAGCATGAAACCTAATATTTCAGGGTCTTCAATTTCTAGTAGTTTATTAAAAGCCTCTTTTTCAGCTGCTGAGAGCGCATCATAAGAGGTATCTACAAAACGAGTAAAAAGAACATCAAGCTCCTTCACGCCACGTCGGCAGCGCCAAAGGAGCTTTGATTTATCAGACATTAAGCAATCTTTCGTTCAACTAATAGTTTTTTAATCTCAGCGATGGCTTTTGCTGGATTCAAACCTTTCGGGCAGGTTTCAGTGCAATTCATAATGGTATGGCAACGATACAATTTGAAAGGATCTTCAAGCTCGTCCAAACGCTCACCTGCATTTTCGTCACGCGAATCAGCTAACCAACGATAAGCTTGCAGCAAGATTGCTGGACCTAGGTAGCGATCACCATTCCACCAGTAACTTGGGCATGATGTTGAACAGCATGCACAAAGAATACATTCATATAAACCATCAAGTTGTGCGCGGTCTTCTTTTGACTGTAGCCGCTCTTTATCAGGTGGAGGTGGTGTTGTTGATTGAATCCAAGGTTTGATAGAGGCGTATTGAGCATAGAAGTGCGTTAGGTCAGGCACAATGTCTTTTACAACGGGCATATGCGGTAATGGGTAAATCTTAATAGGCCCATCAATATCACCAATATCTTTGGTACAGGCTAAGGTATTTCTACCATTAATATTCATCGAACAAGAGCCACAAATTCCTTCACGGCAAGAACGGCGAAAAGTTAATGTTGAATCAACCTCATCTTTAATTTTGATAATGGCATCCAATACCATTGGGCCACAAGTATCTAGGTCAAGAAAGTATTTATCAACGCGTGGGTTTTCACCGCTATCTGGGTCCCAACGATAAATTTCAACTGCTTGAATATTGGTAGCACCTTCAGGTGCAGGGTAAGTTTTACCCTCTTGTACTACAGAGTTTTTTGGAAGTGTAAATTCAGCCATTTATTTATCCTCGTTAAATCTTAGTAGACACGCTTTTTAGGCGGAACAACATCCACATCATCCGACAATGTATACATATGTACAGGGCGGAACTTAATGCTGACCTTATTTTGATCGTCAAACCACATAATTGAATGCTTATGCCATTTATCATCATCACGATCTGGGAAATCCTCACGTGCGTGACCACCACGGCTTTCTTCTCTATTTAAAGCACCTTCAATCGTTACCGCTGCTTGAGACAATAAGTTATCAAGTTCCAGTGTTTCTATTAAATCAGTGTTCCAAATTAGTGAACGATCAGAGATCGACACGTCTTTAAATGATTCTTGAACTTCTCTAAGTTTTTCAACACCTTCTTGCATAGACTCACCTGTTCGAAACACAGCCGCATGTTTTTGCATGGTTCTTTGCATATCTAGGCGAACTTCTGAGGTTCTTTTAGAACCATTTGCATTTCTAAACTTATCTAGGCGAGTTAATGCTTTATCGCAGGCAGTTTTTGCCAAGTCTGGATGATCCGTACCAGGTTTAACCACTTCAGCGGCTCTAATAGCTGCAGAACGACCAAACACTACTAAATCTAATAGTGAGTTTGACCCTAATCTATTCGCACCATGAACAGACACACAAGCAGCCTCACCAATAGCCATCAACCCTTCTACAACTTTATCTGGGTTATCGCCATCAAGAGTAACAACTTCACCTTTATAATTGGTTGGAATACCACCCATGTTGTAATGCACGGTTGGTAGAACAGGAATAGGTTCCTTGCTGACATCTACACCTGCAAATATTTTTGCACTTTCGGCAATACCCGGTAAACGCTCTTCAATAACTTCAGGACCTAAGTGTTCCAGATGAAGGTTAATATGATCCCCATCTGGACCAACGCCACGCCCTTCATTAATTTCAATCGTCATGGAGCGACTCACTACATCGCGAGAGGCTAAATCTTTAGCGTTCGGCGCATAACGCTCCATAAAGCGCTCACCCTTAGAATTAGTTAAATAGCCACCTTCACCACGCACACCTTCAGTAATCAAACAACCTGAGCCGTATATACCTGTGGGATGGAATTGAACAAATTCCATATCTTGTAGAGGCAAGCCAGCTCTTAACGCCATAGCATTACCATCACCAGTGCAGGTGTGGGCAGAGGTGCAAGAGAAGTATGAACGCCCGTACCCACCGGTTGCCATGACAGCCATGTGTGAACGGAACAGATGAAGCGTACCGTCGTCCATTTTAAGTGCTAATACACCACGACATACACCGTCGTCATCCATAATTAAATCAAGCGCAAAGTACTCAATGAAGAACTCTGCATCATGTTTTAAAGATTGTTGATATAGCGTATGAAGGATTGCATGGCCTGTTCGGTCAGCCGCTGCACAAGTACGTTGTGCAGTCCCTTCACCATAATTAGTGGTCATCCCACCGAAAGGACGCTGATAGATTTTGCCTTCTTCTGTACGAGAAAATGGCACACCATAATGTTCAAGCTCAACAATTGCAGGAATCGCTTCACGACACATATACTCAATAGCATCTTGGTCACCCAACCAATCAGACCCTTTGACGGTGTCATACATATGCCAGCGCCAATCATCTTTACCCATATTACCTAACGCTGCACTAATACCACCTTGTGCAGCAACAGTATGACTACGCGTAGGAAAAACTTTAGTAATACACGCTGTTTTTAAGCCTTTTTGCGCCATCCCAAAGGTTGCACGTAAACCAGCACCGCCAGCACCGACCACCACAACATCGTACTTGTGTTCGGTTATTTTATAATCTTCAATACTCATACAGCTCTAGCCTCCCACAGCAATGCGTACCACAGCAATAATGCTTGCAGCGGCCAATAAAAATAATAATAAGTTAGTCCCCATAATGGCGGCAATTCGTACAGCCTTAGCACCAATATAGTCCTCGTAAATAACTTGCATACCCAATGCGGCATGATAGAAAGCAGCAACAACTAAACTAACAATCAAAGCAGCAGACCAAGGCGTGCCAATACAGTCTACAACGGTTGTGTAATCAGCCATGCTGAGTACAGCCACTTTAAACGCAAACCAAATTGTTAATGGAATAAGGGCAACGGCCGTTACACGTTGAGCCCACCAGTGGTGTAAACCGTCTTTTGCTGAACCTAGGCCTTTAGCCTGGCCAAGTGGTGATCTTAAACTCATGTTATGCTCCCGCTCCAGATGAAAAGGCAACAATCCAAACAACAATTGTTAAGAAAGCAGATAACCCTAAGACAATATAAGACGTTTTTTCAACGTCAGCTTTTTCAAAACAATAACCAGCATCCCAAACCAAGTGCCTAATGCCGTTTGATAAATGAAAAAACAAAGCAAATGTCCAACCAAACAAAACCAATCGCCCTATAAAACTCCCCATAAACTGTTGTGCAGAGATAAACGATTCTTCACCGCCGGCTAACGCCATTAACCACCAAACTAGAACAAGAGTCCCAAGCGTTAAAAAAGCCCCTGTACCGCGATGAACGATTGAAAGCAATGCTGATAATGGCAACCTGTAAACATCTAGGTGCGGTGATAGTGGTCTGTTATTACTACTCATGTAAACCCTCTTGATGATGTAAAAAATATATTAAAAATCAATGCATCTTCCGTTCTTTTCCCAATCCCCGTAGCGAGTTGGTTCTGGACCAGAACGACCATTGATTTCTTTTGTTAATTCCGGTGTAGGCTTATTGTCTTTTTCAGCATTATTTTTTTTTAATTGCTCTGCTGGTTCCAGTTCTTTGCGCATTAAAACACCTCAATTCAGAAGCTCGTTAGATTAAAACATCAGTCATTTATATTCAAGGATATACTGACGGTTTTTGTGCCGCAACATAATTTTTTAACGTTACAATATGTCTCTCATGAATTGTAAGTCTAAGCATATGAATACAACTACCCTATATGACCTTTCAAGTAGTAAGAAAATTATTGCTTTTTCAGGAGAGGATGCAGCTCATTTTTTACAAGGCCAAACAACTTGTGACGTATTGGCTTTAAAAAACTCTGACGCTGTTTTTGGAGCCGTATGTAACCCAAAAGGCAGAGTAATTACATTATTTCACCTAATAAAACACGACGAAACCTATTACATGGTTTTATCTAGTGATATGGCCTCAATTATTATCAAACGTATGAAAATGTTTGTATTTCGATCAAAGGTTGAGATTACTGACGCATCAAATGACTACAAAGTATTTGGCATAAACCAGCCTCTCCCTCCAGCAATGAGCAGCTTATTAGCGCCTTTAAAAAGCATTAAATATCAATCTGATAGCGAGCTTTCCTTATTAATCGTTGCAACCCAACAATACACGACTGCTAAGACAGACCCATCAATAACATTACAGAGCAACGAGACAGATTGGCAGCTACTATTGATTAATGAATGCATTCCAGAAATAACAACAGAGACAAGCGAGTTATTTATCCCACAAATGTTAAATATGGACCTTTTGAATGGAATTAATTTTCAAAAAGGCTGTTATACGGGGCAGGAAGTTGTCGCTAGAATGCATTATAAAGGCACCGTTAAAAGGCGGTTGGTTCAATTTCACACAGAAAAAGATCGCGCCGCAGGTGAAAGCATCCATTGTCCTGACGACCCTAACAGTGTTGGGACTATATTAAATTCACTTAATATAGGTGGTGAAACCAACACTGGACTAGTCGTCCTTAAAACATCGTTTATTAATGATGAAGCACTGCAGTTAGATGATAAAAGTGAGCTAATCCTACATAAACCAACTTACGGCTTAGGGGAATAAAGCTTGCAATAATCTAGTGCGTAACGATAAGAGGCTATATTTACAAGCTGCTTTTTATCAACCCTGATACCAGACGATCAAAATCAGCCAGAGCATCGTGACTAAAAAACTCGTTAATTTATAAATTAACGAGTTTTTTCACATCATAAATCATGTCTTCTGTCGTTGATGACTGAGTTGCTAATAACTTTGCCTCACCCTTTGAATCAAAAACAAAAACCGCTCCACTGTGCGAAACCTCGTAATTACCTTGGGCATCAGAATCACCATAACCAAACGTCACACGGTATTTTTTTGTCATTTCTTTAACCGCTGATTCATCGCCACGAAGCCCAATAAACGCTGGGCCAAAAATATCCGTATATTTTTTAAGTTTTTCTACCGTGTCTCGCTTAGGGTCAACCGAGACAAATAAAACTTTCATCGAAGAGCCCTCAGGGTCAACGTCGGCTAACACCTGTGATAGTTGGTGCATGGTTGTTGGACAGATTCCTGGGCAATTGGTAAAACCAAAAAATAACGCTACTGTATAACCATGGTAATCACTTGCTGTCACCACCTTATTATCTTCATCAATAAGTTCAAAACTAAGGTCTGGTATTAAACCACTGACATTGGTTAAACGTGTCGGCTCGTCTTCAGCACATGCTGATAATGTGATAAGGATAGCTATAACGGCAATGCACTTAATTTTTTTCATAATTTTCATTTTTTTGATAATTCAAACGGCGACGTAATACTAAAACAAGCCCTAAAACACTCATCATGCTAGCTGGAATCCAGGTAATAATACCACCATAAATTTGATCAGCTATAGGGCTAATGGGCCATGCACGGCCACACACATCATATACATCATAAATAACATCGGTACTAAAGGTTAAATAAGCCCCTAATAATTGTTGAGGAACAACAACGACGAACATCATAATGATACGCGTTTTAAACCCCTTCCCTTCCCCACGCCATTCGGGGCCTAATACCAACCACCAAAATAAAAAGCCATCTAGAAGCATCGACCAGTTCATTACATAATACAACTTCTTACTGAGCATCGCTATAAAGTGAATGTCGGGTATTAGCCACAAATAAATTAAACCAACAAACAAAATAGGGGCTAACACAGGGTGTTGAATAAGGTGGTATAGACGCTCACAAGGCCACCTAATAAGTGTTGGCACAGACGACCAGCACGGCCAGTAATTCGGCAAGCCTTTACGCACAATTTCCACAGCACCCAGAACCATTAACATGGGTGCTAAATGATGCAAAACTAAATGCTGGAAACGATGCACCCAAAACATATACTGAGACAGGTAATCAATGTAGGTATGAGAAACAATATATATTGAGAACAAACCAATATAAAAACTGACTGCCTGCCAATACGTTTTAGCCGTTCTATCCACCCTCTTAATCGCCATAAAACCACGCGTATATAACCAAAAGAGCAATAAGAATGACACCATTAAGACAGGTGAAAACTCCCATGGTTTAAGGAAATCAAGTAAATGCATTGAAATGAATATTGTAAAAAAGCAAGATTATAACAAAGGTGTTACCCGGTACTGCATTAGCTTCTTAAATATTCATTGCACAACAATTAAATTAATAATGATCTAGATCAAGAAAGTATTAATATTTAGAGATAGATACTTAGATTAGTTCATACTTATTACTGAGATATCAGCCAATAATTTAAAAAGGAATTCAAATGATACTTAAACACCTTACCGGTAAATTCATACGATCAGATAAAGAATGGATTAAGATCCGTGATAGAAAAATCAGTATTGCTGAGTGCTTTTATAAATATATCCTTTTATTGACAGCAATCCCTGCAGTATCTGCTTACATTGGTGCTGCAGTAATTGGCTGGGATATTGGCGACAGAAATTTTAGATTCACTTATCAAAGCACCATTCCACTTGCCGTCGCTTTCTATTTGGCTTGCATAATTGGCACCGCGATTATAGGTAAAGCAATCCATTGGATGGCAGCAACATATGGGGCAAGTAAAGATCTATCGACCTGTATGTTATTAAGCATTACGATACTATCACCTTTCTTCCTGAGTGGTATTTTTGCAAGCGCACCCATCCCTTGGCTTATTTTTATTATGGGGCTTATCGCCATTGCTTATGCCGTTTATCTTTTATACACCGGCATTCCCATTGTAATGGGCATTAATCAAGAAAGAGGTTTTCTATTTGCCAGTGCTGTCCTTACTATCGGTTTGGTAACCATCGTTGGAATTTTAGTTGCGACAGTTAGTCTTTGGGCAATGGGCCTAACACCAATCCATGCCTAAGAAATACACCTTAGAAATCGAGTAAAACGGTTAGTTTTCTAATTTCATATGAGGGAATAAAATTACATCCCTGATTGAAGCCGAATCAGTTAAAAACATAACCAAACGGTCTATACCAATTCCTTCACCTGCGGTTGGGGGCATGCCCACTTCAAGTGCACGAATGTAATCTGCGTCATAATGCATAGCCTCATCATCACCTGCTTCCTTATCTTCTACTTGCTGTTTAAAACGTTCAGCTTGGTCTTCTGAATCATTAAGCTCTGAAAAGCCATTAGCTACTTCACGCCCGCCAACAAAAAACTCGAACCGATCGGTTACAAACGGGTCTTTGTCGCTTCTACGGGCTAGCGGTGACACTTCTGTTGGGTACTCAGTAATAAACGTTGGTTCATGAAGCTTCTCTTCAACCGTTTTTTCAAATATCTCAATTTGAATTTTCCCTAGTCCATAACTGTCTTCAACTGGAATTTTTAAGCGTTTAGTCACTTCTAATGCAGCTTCTTTTGTTGCCAAGTTTTCCCGAGTTATATCGTTGTTATAATGCAAAATAGACTCAATAACCGACATACGCCTAAAAGGCTTACCTAAGTCATAATCCTCACCTTGATAATGAACGATATTTGTTCCAAGAACACGTTCAGTCAGTGAACGAAGCATATCTTCAGTTAAATCCATCATATCTTTGTAATCTGAAAACGCCTGATAAAACTCAAGCATTGTAAACTCAGGATTATGACGTGTTGAAAGTCCCTCATTTCTGAAGCTACGATTAATCTCAAAAACTCGTTCAAAACCACCAACGACTAAGCGTTTTAGATACAATTCAGGGGCAATACGTAAAAACAACTCCATATCCAAGGCATTGTGATGTGTTGCAAATGGTTTAGCCGTTGCACCACCTGGAATGACATGCATCATTGGGGTTTCAACTTCCATAAAGTTATGATCAACGAGGTATTGACGAATATAGCTAACCACTTTACTACGTGTTTGAAATACCTTTCGTGACTCTTCGTTCATAATCAAGTCAACATACCGCTGGCGATAACGTTGTTCTTGATCTGTGAGCCCATGAAATTTTTCAGGTAAGGGCTGTAAAGACTTTGTTAGCAATCTAATTGATGCAACGCGAACTGATAACTCACCCGTTTTGGTTTTAAATAAAACGCCTTCAACCGCTAGAATGTCACCGATATCCCAACTTTTAAATGTTTGATAATGCCCTTCAGGCAGGCTGTCTCGTTGAACGAATAGTTGCATACGCCCAGTCATATCTTGTATGTGAGCAAAGCTCGCTTTACCCATAACGCGTTTACCCATTAAGCGGCCAGCTAAAGAAACGTTAACTGCTTTAGTTTCTAATGTTTCTTTATCAAATTGATCATAGTCGGCTTGTAAGCTTTCAGCATAGTGTTGGCGCTTAAAATCATTAGGGTAAGCATTGCCTGATTTTTTTATCTCAGCGAGTTTTTCACGACGAACCGCAATTAATTTATTCTCATCGTGCTCTGGGTTATTGTTCTTTTGTTCACTCATCACTTAAATTCCACTTTTTAGACTGGCTTCAATAAATTGGTCTAACGACCCATCGAGGACTGCTTGTGTATTGCCAGTTTCGACACCTGTACGTAAATCTTTAATTCTTGATTGGTCTAATACATAAGACCTAATCTGGCTTCCCCAGCCAATATCTGATTTGCTTTCTTCTTGCTCTTGTTGATCAGCCATTTTCTTTTGCATTTCTAGCTCATACAGCTTAGCTTTTAATTGCTTCATTGCTGTGGCTTTATTTTTATGCTGCGATCGATCATTTTGACATTGAACAACCGTATTGGTCGGTTCATGTGTAATGCGCACAGCAGACTCTGTTTTGTTAACATGCTGCCCACCTGCCCCACTGGCCCTATACACATCAATTCTCAAATCAGCTGGATTGATATCAATATCAATATCATCATCAATTTCTGGTGATACAAAAACAGCAGCAAAAGATGTATGACGACGGTTACCTGAATCAAATGGTGATTTCCGCACTAATCGATGCACACCAATTTCAGTTTTTAACCAACCGAATACATAATCTCCTTGAATAGACACTGTTGCACTTTTAATACCGGCCACATCACCAGCTGAAATCTCGATGATATCTGTCTTAAAATCATGTTGCTCCGCCCACCGCAGGTACATACGCAAAATCATTTCAGCCCAATCTTGGGCCTCTGTGCCACCTGAGCCTGCTTGAATATCTAAGAAAGCATTATTTGCATCCATCTCACCTGCAAACATGCGTTGAAATTCAAGTGCCGCTACTTTTTTTTCAAAAGATAATAAGTCTTCTTCTATTGTCGCGACTGTCTCATCATCATCTTCGTCAACAGCCATTTCCAACAGGTCACTTGCATCTGCTAACGCGCTAGTTAATTCATTAATAGTATTGACAAAAAGTTCTAGTTGGCCACGTTCCTTACCCAATGTTTGTGCTCGATCAGGATCATTCCATACGTCAGGGTCTTCTAATTCGCGTAAAACCTCGGTTAAACGCTCGTCTTTTGTTTCGAAGTCAAAGGTACCCCCTAAGCGATAAAGTACGCTCTTTTAGGTCACTAATCTTATTAATGATTGGGTTAAGCTCACGCATGGCTAAAAGTTACTAAAGGTGGTTATTCGGTTGTTACCGGTTCTTCTGACCCTTGTAACAAAGCATCTAACGTATGCCATGGTAATGTTGCACATTTAACACGTGCAGGATATTCACAGACACCTGCTAATACGGCTAGTTTTCCAAGCTCGTCCATTTCAACATGCTCACCCGTTGCCATTTTATGGAACAATGAAAATAGGTGTTGAGCTTCTTCTTCGGTCTGCCCTTTAACGATATCTGTCATCAATGATGCGGAGGCTGTTGAAATTGCGCAACCTTGACCCTGAAAGCTAGCATCACTAATTTTACCGTCTGAAAATTTTATAAAAAGCGTTAATCGGTCTCCACATAATGGATTAAAGCCGTCTATTTGACGATCTGCATCGTCCATCGCGCGGAAATTTCTTGGGTTTCTATTATGATCAAAAATAACTTCTTGATATAGATCTCTTAAATCATCCAACATTAGCCAAACATCTCTATTAAGTTTTCAATTCCAGCCATCAAAGCATCGACTTCTTGGTGCGTATTATACATTGCAAATGAAGCTCTCGCAGTGGCAGGCACTCCAAAAAAATCCATCACAGGCATTGCACAATGATGCCCTGCTCTAACTGCAATACCTTGATGATCCATCATCGTACCAATATCATGCGGGTGGATACCGTCTAAAACGAACGACATAATCGCTCCTTTTTCTTTAGCCGTACCAATAACTCTTAATTTATCAATGCGTTTAGCTTGTGCTACAGCATAGTTTAATAATGCATTTTCATGCGCCGCTATCTCATCAACCCCAATGCTGTTTACATAGTCTATTGCTGCGCCTAAACCAATCGTTCCAGCAATGTTTGGTGTTCCCGCTTCAAACTTATACGGTACTTTGTTATAGACCGTCTTATCAAATGTAACAACACTGATCATGTCACCACCACCTTGATAAGGCGCCATTTTTTCAAGTTGCTCCATTTTTCCATACAGAGCACCAATACCGGTTGGTGCGTACAACTTATGCCCAGAAAACACATAAAATTCACAATCAAGCGCCTGCACATCAACTGAAATATGAGGAATTGCTTGAGCGCCATCCACAAGAACAGGAACATCATGCTGATGAAGCTGGTCGATTAGTTGCTTAATTGGGTTAATTGTTCCCAACGCATTGGACATGTGCGATATAGCCGCAAACTTAGTTTTGTTGCTTATCAATGCTTCAAACTCTTCCAGCATCAGCTCACCATGCTCATTAATTGGTGCCACCTTTAAGCTAGCCCCTGTTTTTTTGCATAACATCTGCCAAGGAACAATATTGGAATGGTGCTCCATCGCGGTGATCAATATTTCATCGCCTTGTTTAATTGTTTCTGCTAAGCCATTGGCGACTAAGTTAATAGCTTCTGTCGCCCCACGGGTGAAAACAATTTCTTTTTCTGATGCTGCATTCAAAAACTGTTGAACAGTTTTACGCGCATTCTCATACGATAAAGTAGCCCGCTCACTTAATGTATGAACACCTCGATGGATATTAGCATTATCGTTTTCATAATAGTTAACGATACTATCTATCACCTGCTTAGGTTTTTGGCTTGTCGCTGCATTATCAAGGTATACCAATGGTTTACCCCGAACTTGCTGATCTAAGACAGGAAAGTCCTGACGGATTTTATCAACATCATACGCGGCTAAATTTTCTACTGATTGATTCATAACCACTCTTTTTTCATACCGGCCTGTGGGAAGCGTTTAAGCAAGTTAGCTAACAAGACCATTCTTAATGGTTCAAAACTAACTCGCTCAATCATTTCGTTGGCAAACGCGAAGGTCAACATATTTTTTGCAGTCTGGTTGTCAACGCCCCTAGACTGCAAATAGAAAACAGCTGCATCATCAAGCTGACCAACCGTTACACCATGAGCACATTTAACGTCATCAGCATAAATTTCCAATTGTGGCTTGGTGTCAACTTCGGCACGATCGGATAACAATAAATTTCTGTTATTCATTGCTGCATCAGTTTTTTGAGCATCTTGCGCAACAATAATACGCCCTTGGAAAACACCCGTTGAATGGTCGCCTAAAATTCCTTTATAGAACTCATTACTAACAGCGTGCGGCTGTGCATGATTTAAGCGCGTATGTTGATCCATATGCTGACGATCTTGTCCAACATATAAACCATCCATAGTACAGTCAGAGGCTTCTCCTAGGGTTGCATGAGCCTCCGTGCGCGAGATACTTGCACCAAAAGTGTAACTGTTCTGATTAAATATTGCATTTTTCTCAAGCCGTGAATAAACACCACCAATATGATAGGCGCTTGTAGATTCAGATTGTAAACGGTGGTGTGATAAGTTTGCATTTGGCTCAACAACCACTTCGCTGACAACGTTTGTAAGATAACAGCTGTCATCAACTGCATGATAGGTTTCAATGATTTGTGCTTTTGATGATGCTTGAGCAAGTATTAAGTTTCTTGTATTACTCAGTGTTAATGCGCCTTGTTTTGATGAGATAAACGCTACCTGAATCGGTTTATCGACCACCGTGTTTTCCTCAATACAAATCAACGCACCATCAGAAAAAAGAGCGGTATTAAAATTAATGAACCCTAACGCTGGTGTTTCTACTACAGAATCCAATAATGACTTAATAAGCGCTTCGTTATCGACTAGGCCATCACTCAAAGCGGAAACAATCACACCATTCGGTATATCCTTAAGCGAAGAAAGCTCAGCTTGATAAAAGCCGTCAACAAACACGATGTGATGGCAGTCATCTAACAAGACACTATCGACAAATGCAGAATCGACCTGTCCAGCGACATCAGGCAGTGTAAATTGATTCTTTTCTATCGGCGTAATATTCGTATATCGCCACTCTTCTTCACGAAACGTTGGAAAACCACTAGCAGAAAATTGCTCTGCCGCTTGTTTACGTAGATTAGCTAACCAATCAAACCCTTCACCAAGAAGCTGTTTTTTTTGATCTAGCACTAAGCCAGTGTAATGAGTATTTGGTAAATGCGTAACAGACATAATTAACTCGCTAATTTTTCGTCAACCCAAGCATAGCCTTGCTTTTCAAGTTCTAATGCTAGTTCTGGACCACCTGACTTAACGACTTGTCCATGAGCTAATACATGAACGTAATCAGGTTTAATATAATCTAGCAAACGCTGGTAATGAGTCACTAAAACAAATGAACGTTCAGGGTTACGTAGACGGTTAACGCCTTTAGCAACGACTTGAAGCGCATCAATATCTAAACCAGAATCTGTTTCATCTAACAAACATAATGAGGGCTCTAATACTGACATTTGAAGAATTTCATTACGCTTTTTCTCACCACCAGAGAACCCTTCATTAACTGCGCGGTATAGAAACTTTTCATCCATATCGAGCTCTTTCATTTTTCCCTTTACCATGGAAATAAAATCCATCGCATCAAGCTCTGGTAAGCCGTTAAATTTACGCACACCATTAAGTGCAGCCTTTAGGAAATAAATATTGCTCACGCCTGGGACTTCTACCGGGTATTGAAAAGCCAGAAATACGCCTGCCCAAGCACGCTCTTCTACACTCATTTCAAACAAGTCTTTACCGTTAAATAATACACGGCCTTCGGTTATTTCATAGCCTTCTCGACCAGAGAGCACGTATGACAAGGTACTTTTACCAGAGCCATTTGGACCCATAATCGCATGTACTTCACCAGCGCCAATTTCTAAATTAATACCTTTAAGAATTTCTTTTCCTTCTACACTGACGTGTAAATTTTCAACCTTTAACATATCTTTATTCCTTAACTATTTTATTTATTAACCAACACTGCCTTCAAGACTAATGCCAAGTAGGGCCTGCGCTTCAACCGCAAACTCCATCGGTAATTCTTTAAACACTTCTTTACAAAATCCGTTCACAATCATCGAGACAGCATCTTCGGCAGAAATGCCTCGTTGCATGCAATAAAATAATTGGTCTTCACTGATCTTAGAGGTCGACGCCTCATGTTCGATGGTCGCAGTAGGGTTTTTTGTTTCTATATACGGAAAGGTGTGCGCGCCACATTGGTCACCCATTAACAACGAGTCACATTGTGTATAGTTTCGAGCATTTTCAGCACCTCGACCTACTTTAACAAGACCGCGATACGTATTTTGCCCATGCCCCGCCGAAATACCTTTTGAGATAATTGTACTACTCGTATTCTTTCCTTGGTGGATCATTTTTGTGCCGGTATCTGCTTGTTGGTAATTATTTGTCAACGCAACTGAATAAAACTCGCCAACAGAATTATCACCCTTCAAGATAACACTGGGGTATTTCCACGTAATCGCGGAACCTGTTTCAACTTGTGTCCAAGACACTTTGGCATTGTCTTCACGACAATCAGCGCGTTTTGTTACAAAATTATAAATACCACCAAGGCCGTTCTCATCACCCGGATACCAATTTTGAACAGTTGAATATTTAATTTCAGCATCTTTCAAAACCACCAATTCAACCACTGCTGCGTGCAATTGGTTTTCATCTCGCATAGGCGCTGTACAACCTTCTAGGTAACTGACATGGCTACCTTCATCTGCGACAATTAAGGTTCGCTCAAACTGTCCGGTATTAGCCGCATTAATTCTAAAGTAAGTAGACAGTTCCATTGGACAGCGAACGCCCTTAGGAATGTATACAAATGAGCCATCACTAAACACCGCAGCATTCAACGCTGCATAAAAATTATCATACTGTGAAACCACAGTGCCTAAGTACTGTTTAATCAACTCTGGGTGGTCTTTAACCGCTTCTGAGAATGAACAAAATATAACACCCGCTTCAGCTAGTTTATCTTTAAACGTGGTCGCGACAGAAACACTATCGAACACAGCATCAACGGCCACACCGGCAAGACGCATTTGCTCTTCCAGTGGAATTCCTAATTTGTTATAGGTACTGATAAGTTCAGGGTCCACCTCATCTAAACTCTTAGGCCCATCTTCCATACTTTTTGGCGCTGAGTAATAGCTGATATCCTGAAAATCTATTTTAGGAAATTCAACAAACGCCCACTCGGGGTGTTCCATTGTTAGCCAATGCCGATATGCTTCTAATCGCCATTCCAGCAAAAACTCAGGCTCTTCTTTTTTTGCTGACAAGGCTCTGATAACATCTTCATTTAGGCCTGGCGGAAAAGAATCTGATTCAATATCCGTCACAAAACCATCTTTGTACGCTTGACCTATCCTATCTTTTAAATTTTCATTAGATGCTGACATCTAGCTCTCCACTTTTAAATCACTTGTTTTGACCATTTCTGGCACACTAAAATTAACTGTTTGCTGCCTAACCGGGGTAATCATATCTGCCAGACTAACCGCCTCAATAGCGGTATAGACGGCTCTGTTTATTAAATGCCAATTACCCTTAACTTCGCACGAGGCTTCCTGTTCACATAGACCTGAAATCGTACTGCATTCAGTCATACTAATTGGGCCTTCTATCGCGGTAATTATGTCAGCCACGTTTGTTTCACTGGGGGAGTTTACTAATGCGTAACCACCTTTAGATCCACGGTGAGAGACTAAAATGTTATTTTTTGTTAACAATTTAAGAATCTTACTCACGGTGGGTAACGCAACACCTGTTGCATTGGTTAAGTCAGAAGCAGCATGAAGCGCATCTGGATGATGAGCAATATGCGTCAAAATAACGCTCGCGTAATCTGTAAGTTTACTGACTCTTAACATAATAACCTCATATATAGGACTATTTTAGTACTATATAGGTTCAATGTACACCTAAAATCGTAAGTCTGAGCCAGTTATGCACCTAAAAACAACAAGCTAGCGCCCTGTTTTTTAATTATTGAAATCAGTTAAATTCTAAAACTAAACGTGCCAAATGATAAACCTTACGTTGCTGACCCTAATTTAATACGCAACGTTTCACCGGCAAACTCCACAACATCGCCTGAAACAATTTTTTTACGTTTCCTTGTTTCTATCTCACCATTTAACAAGACCAACCCTTCACTGATGACCAATTTTGCCTCGCCACCACTGGCAACCAGATTTTCAAACTTCAACACTTTATACAACTCTACTGGTTCCTTTGGAATTTCAACGTCAATCATAATTATTATTAACTCTTTATGGGCAAAATGTTTTTGCTTTTTCGTCTGGCAAATCATAATACTGATACAAACAAATCATGGCAGGTTCATTTGAAGCCTCGACGTTCATACTTTGAAGCAATTCTTGCCACAGCCCCACTCGATCACTGCTCCCTGCATAGCGTGCCGTTGCATTACGTTTTGTAAGCCATAGACCATTTGCATTAAAACTATACACCGGTAGTAAATCATTACGCTGAGATGCCGGAAGTATTTTTGGGTTTAAATTATCCAGCACTAACGGTTCAGCATTTGGCTTGTTAAAATAACTTACAACCATGTGCGCCCTATTAATATCTAAGGCTTTCACATAGGTTAGACGAAGTTTCTCTTCTTCGACGCCCATCGCTGTTAAAGTAAAATACTTTGCAATTGATAGATCTTCACAATCACCGGCCTTAGTCACCAGAGTTTGTAACGGTGTTGCCCAATAGTCTTGCTTTCCCCAATGATAAATATCATCAATAAACTCAACTTTGTTAACAAAATCATTAACTGCATTCAATTTATCAATATCTGGCTTTTTAGCCCCTTGCTCTATCAGCGTTTTCCATGCCTCAACACGCTGTCGAGTTTCAGGGTTAATCCCATCTATTAAATGAGGGTTTTTCGGTGCACCAGCACAAGCTATTAGTAAATTAATAACTACTATGACGAAGAAATGTTTAAAAATAGCTTTCATCATTTAATGACTGAGTATTTCCATAGTTTTGGCTAACTCAAAATCTTTTTTTGATAGCCCGCCTACTTCATGTGTTATCAAATTCACATTAACTGTTTTATAAACATTAAACCACTCCGGATGATGACCTAGTTTCTCAGCATAAAGAGCCACCTTTGTCATAAAGCCAAACGCCTCGATAAAATTTGAGAAGGTAAATGTCTTAGCCAGCTTTCCACTCTTCAAGATCCAATGAACAGATGTAAGCTGATTTAAGAGGGCAAGCTCCCTGTCAATTTCTAACTTTGAATATTGTTCAACCATCTGATCCTCCGAATTTGTGATACATCATTAGCAAAAGATCTAAATATGATTCAAATAATTAGGAGCTAAACAAAGGCCGTTAATCATTTTCTTCTCTACTGCTAAACGCATTTAAAATTGCTTCACTTCTTCTAGATGCCTAACTAATAATTGCACCCTTGAGCGCCCCATATAGGTGTTAACATCTAATTGATAAGCAACAACCACCTCATTTAAACCAATAATACTGTCTGGATTATCTACATTAAAATAAATCGCGTCTATCACTCTGTTGTTACTTAACGTCTCAAAAGATAACTTCACGTGTTTTTGTGACAAAATTCGCGCTTGCTTTACCTTAAAACGACCAACAAAAACCGGTTCCGGAAAGTTTTGACCCCAAGGTCCAGCTTGTCGAAGTGTTTCAGCAAATGTTAAATTAATATCGTTATCAGGCACCTCTCCGTCTACTAATAACACATCATCAGGCAATTCATTATTAAGACGTTTTTTAACGGCTACATTAAACGCCTCGATAAATAGGCTTAAATTATTTTCAGCAATCGTCAACCCTGCCGCCATTGCATGACCACCGAATTTTTTTAATAACCCAGGGTGTAAACTAGCCACATCGTCTAGCGTATCTCTTATGTGTAACCCGGGGATCGAACGTGCTGAGCCTTTTACATCTTCACCATCACCCTTTGCGAAAGCAATCACTGGTCGATTAAGTTTTTCTTTAATTCGCGATGCCAGTATACCTATCACACCTTGATGCCAGTATTCATCGAACAAACAAACACCCCATTGATCATGTTGATGCTGACTTGGTTTTAACGAAGCCAAAATCTTGTATGCATCTTGCTTCATATCCTCTTCAATTGAACGACGCTCTATATTCAACATGTCCAATTGCTCAGCCATATCGCGTGCCTGTTGTTCACTATCGGTGAGCAAGCATTGAATACCGAGAGACATATCATCAAGTCGCCCGGCGGCATTTAACCGTGGACCAATAGCAAAACCTAAATCACTAGAAACAACACGCTCTGGTTCACGCTTAGCAATATTAAGTAAGGCAATAATCCCTGGAACGCATTTTTTTGCTTGTATCCTAAGCAAGCCTTGATAGACCAATTTACGGTTAAGTTCATCTAGGGGTACCACATCTGCCACCGTACCAAGCGCTACAATATCGAGTAGGTTTGCAAGATTAGGCACTGGTTGCTTATCAAACACACCTTCAATTTTTAAGGCGGCTCTCAGTGCCAATAAAACATAAAAGATGACGCCAACACCCGCTAAGGATTTACTAGGAAACTCATCACCCTGTAGCTGTGGATTAACGATAGCATCTGCATTTGGTAGTGTTTTAGGTGGTAAATGATGATCAGTAACAATGACTTGGCAGCCTTTCTTGATAGCATGCGCAACCCCTTCCACACTAGAAATACCGTTGTCTACCGTGATTAATAAATCTGGCTTTAACTCTAGTGCAACATCAACAATTTCAGGCGTTAGCCCATAACCAAATTTAAAGCGGTCGGGTACAACAAAGTCTAAATTAGTTGCACCCAACATCCGTAAACCTCTAATAGCTACCGCACACGAAGTGGCACCATCCGCATCAAAATCAGCCACAATGAGTATTTTTTGATCTGTTTTAATTGCCGTCTTAATAAGGCTGACAGCTTTATCAATACCTGAAAGGCGTTGATAATTCGGTAAGTTCTTTAATGTACGGTCAAGTTGTTGCTCATGGGTAACCCCACGATTTAAGTACACTTGCCGTAAAACAGGATGTAAATCTGGCAAAGCGTCTGAATCATGGTCAGTTGATTCACGATGTTTTATAACAATAGATGAGCTTGCTAGTTCGGTTTCGCCCGCCATTACGGCATTATAACTTGTCTAAAATAGCCGCTTTAACAGCATCCAATGACGCCTCAATGGCGTTAGGATTTACCGCACACTGCGCAATGGCCGTATCGGGGTCTTTCAGCCCATGTCCAGTTAATGTACAAACAACCGTACTGCCCTCAGGGATTTTGCCGTTTTTTATATCACGAATAGCACCACCAACAGAAGCAGCAGACGCGGGTTCACAGAAAATCCCTTCTTTTTCAGTGAGTAACTTTTGTGTTGCAAGAATTTCTTCATCAGTCAGCAAGTCAAACCAACCACCTGATTCCTTTTGTGCCGCCCACGCTTGATCCCAAGATTGTGGTCGCCCAATACGAATTGCTGTTGCTACTGTTTCTGGTTCATCAATCATTTCACCTTTTAAGAAAGGAGCTGCGCCAGCTGCTTGATAGCCCACCATCACAGGGCGCTTAGCGGTTACATATTGTGTACGATCATATTCGCAATCACCCTCACAAAATGCACATGAATCGGTTACGTGCTCACCGGCTGGTTGTGCCATTTCACTATACCCAATCCAGTGAGCTGTAATGTTTCCAGCGTTACCGACGGGTAAACAATGATAATCTGGCGCTTTACCTAAGGCCTCAACAATTTCGTAGGAGGCTGTTTTTTGGCCTTGCAAACGATAAGGGTTAATAGAGTTAACAATGGTTACAGGCGCGTGCTCTGCAACCTCTTTAACCAATTGCATCCCATGATCAAAGTTACCTTTAATTTGTATTATTTCTGCGCCGTGAATCATTGCTTGTGCCAATTTACCTAACGCAATTTTTCCTTCAGGAATTAATACAAAAGCTTTAATACCTGCACGAGCAGCATAGGCCGCAGCTGATGCCGAGGTATTGCCTGTAGATGCACAAATAATAGCCTTACTACCCTCTTCGACTGCTTTTGTTACCGCCATCGTCATGCCACGGTCTTTAAAAGAACCTGTTGGGTTCAAGCCTTCATACTTAACATAAATATCGACATTTTTACCAATCAACGCGGGAATATTCTGCAATTGAATAAGCGGCGTATTCCCTTCACCTAAACTAATCAAGCGAGTGCTGTCAGACACTGGCAACACAGTTTTAAATTTGTCGATTAGACCGATATAACGATTTCCTGTTGGCATAGTCATTCCTATTGTAACGATTCGACGCGAATACGAACCGCTGGTTGATTGATTGAATCAAGTGATTCAATTTCTGTTAACGCGTTGATCAGTGATTTTTCAACAACGCTATCTGTCAGTAAAATTACTTGAGCCTTATCACCATGTTGCTCTGGCTCTTTTTGCTGAACTGCTTCGATGCTAATACCATGGTCTGCTAAGATTTTCGTAATTGCTGCCATAACACCGGGTTTATCTTCGACAGACAAACGCAAATAAAATGCGGTTGTAATACTTTCAATCGGAAGAATCGGTAATTCTTCCAGCGCTGAGGTTGCAAAACCTAATGCAGGCACAGCATTTACTGTAGGCGTATCTAAGTCTCGACAAATATCGATAATATCTGCGATAACAGCTGACGCTGTTGCCTCTGCACCGGCCCCTGCTCCGTAATATAATGTTGGTCCAACTGCATTGCCTTTCACTACAACGGCATTCATCACACCATCCACATTGGCAATAAGCCTTTTTTCTGGAATTAACGTTGGGTGAACACGCATTTCCACACCCATCTTTGTTTTTCTCGCAACACCTAAATGTTTAACACGGTAGCCCAGCTCATCAGCATAGGCAATATCTAATGGGGTGACTGTTGAAATACCTTCTGTATAGACTCGCTCGAAATTAAGCGGCATACCAAAAGCTAATGAGGCCAAAATACACAGTTTATGTGCGGCATCGATGCCTTCAACATCATATTCTGGGTCTGCTTCAGCATATCCTAGCTCTTGCGCTTCTTTCAATACATCTGAAAACACACTGCCTTTTTCAAACATTTCGGTCAGTATAAAGTTACCCGTTCCGTTAATAATTCCGGCTAGCCACTCTATGCTATTTGCGCTGAGCCCCTCACGCATCGCTTTTACAATTGGAATACCACCAGCAATAGCAGCTTCATAAGCCAGCGTTACTTTGTTTTCAGCAGCAGCAACAAACAACTCATTACCATGGTTCGCAATAAGCGCCTTATTTGCTGTGACTACGTGCTTACCTTTAGATAAAGCCTCAAGAATTAAAGACTTCGCTGGTTCTATACCACCCATAAGCTCGACCACTATCTGAACATCAGGGTCGTTGATAATCTCTTGCGAATCTGTCGTTAGGTGCAGCGTATCGGTATTACAAATTCGTGGGCGCGTTATATCCCGTGCACTTGCTGAACTAACAACAATTTCACAACCACTGCGACGTGATATCTCTTGAGCATTTTTAGTTAAAACATTAACTGTACCGCCGCCTACCGTACCTAGACCTAATAGCCCAACCTTTACAACTTTCAAGCGATTCCCCTTCGTTCAATTAAGGGCGCGATTATACAGGATTTAACCTCGGACGAAAAAGCAGTTATGCCAGATTATCGTTTCGAAACATTTGTTTAATACCCCGAACAGCTTGACGTGTTCGGTGAGTATTTTCAATTAACCCGAAGCGCACATATTCATCACCAAAATCACCAAAACCAATACCCGGAGATACCGCCACCTTTGCATCTTTTAGCAACTTTTTAGAGAATTCTAAAGAACCAAGAGAGCGATATTGTTCAGGGATTTTTGCCCATACAAACATGGTTGCTTTAGGTTTTTCAACCGCCCAACCAATTGCATTAAGCCCGTCACACAATACATCCCTTCTCTCTCTGTATAAGGTACGTATCTCATCAACACAATCTTGCGGACCTTCTAGTGCAGCAATTGCCGCTACTTGAATAGGTGTAAACATCCCATAATCCAAATAAGACTTTATACGTGCTAATGCGCCCACCAATTCTTTGTTTCCACACATAAAGCCCACTCGCCAACCAGGCATATTGTACGTTTTTGACAACGAATAAAACTCAACAGCAATATCTTTAGCACCTGGAACCTCAAGAATAGACGGCGCCTTATAACCGTCGAATACAATTTCTGCATAGGCATTATCATGCACGACCCAAATGTCATGCTCTTTAGCCATTTTTACTACTTTCTCAAAAAACTCTAAATCAACACACTGCGTTGTTGGGTTACCCGGAAAGTTTAATACCAACATTTTGGGTTTTGGATACGACGTTTTTATTGCTTTTTCAAGTTCACTAAAAAAGTCTACTTCAGGGCTAATTGGAACATGTCGAATATCAGCCCCCGCTATAACAAAACCATAAGGGTGTATTGGATAAGCTGGGTTGGGAACCAGTACGGCATCACCGGGACCAAGAGTCGCCATTGCTAAATGCGCCAAACCTTCTTTAGAACCAATGGTAACAATGGCTTCTGAGTCAAAATCTAGGTCTACGTCATATTTTGTTTTATACCAGCCACAAATAGCTTTTCTTAAACGAGGGATACCTCGTGAAACGGAATATCGATGAGTATCACCACGTTGAGCGGCTTCGGTCATTTTATCAACGATATGTTGAGGAGTTGGCTGATCAGGGTTACCCATACCAAAATCGATGATATCTTCGCCTGCTGCACGCGCTTGTGCTTTTAAATCATTAACAATATTAAAAACATACGGTGGGAGACGTTGTATTCTAGCGAAATCATGCATATTGTATCAGGGCCATTATGTAAGACGAGATGAGCGCGATACAGTACTCATCTGTATTTTAACTGTCAACATTAATGTAATACAAAGGACCTAATCTAGGCCCTGCATCACTAATGTAGTAGAACAGATGCTGACATTCCTTCATTTTCAAGGATCGAGCGCAATGATTTAAGTGCATTCATTTGTATCTGCCTAACACGCTCTCGAGTTACCCCCATTTCATTAGCTACTTGCTCTAAAGTAGATGCATGGTAGCCACGAACACCAAAACGACGAGAGATCACCTCTCTTTGCTTATCGTTCAACAGTTCGAGCCAAACTGTCAGGTTCTCTCGGACTTCTTCAGACTGTAAAATATCAGTAGGTTCTTTAGCATCTTGATCAACAACCGTATCTAAGACTTGTTGGTCAGAGTCTTGGGAAAGAGACACATCCAGTGATGAAACATTATCAGCGTGCATACGAAACAATTTTTCAATGACCTCTACAGGCTTACCGGTTACTTCAGCCACTTCTTCAGCACTGGCTTCACGATCGAGTTGTTGACTGAGTTCACGGGCTTTTTTGAGATAAATATTCATCTCTTTGATGATATGAATTGGCAAACGAATCGTTCTGGTTTGATTCATAATCGCTCTTTCAATTGTTTGTCTAATCCACCATGTTGCATAGGTTGAAAATCTAAACCCTTTTTCGGGGTCAAATTTTTCAACCGCACGAATCAATCCTAAGTTTCCTTCTTCTATTAGGTCCAGCATAGGAAGACCACGGTTCATATAACGTCGTGATATTTTAACCACTAACCGTAAATTACTTTCAATCATTCGCTGTCTTGCTGGGTGATCACCTTTTTGCACAAGACGACCAAAAAAAACCTCTTCTTCAGCAGTTAACAAGCAGGACTCACTTAATTGATTTAGGTAAAGCTGGGTTGGGTCGTTAGTAGTTGTTTTTGATTTTTTATTATCGTCCATAGTATTCTCTCAGTCTGATTTTTTATCAGATGATTTATTAGTTAGCATTTCCTTGCATTTACTTTCTTAATACTGGCATATACTCTAGTATCGAAACTGCCTTACCGTGACGCCTCATTTCGAAAAAAAGAACCCGACGGTTTTTATTGTCGACACCTATTTCTGCTATAACCTCACCTTTTTTAACAACGCTGCCTTCACTGACTAACACACGTTTGTTATAACCATAGGCCGTTAGGTACTCTTCATTATGCTTTACTATTATGAGGTTACCATAGCCCTTTAAACCACTGCCTGCATAAACAACCTTACCACTTTCACTTGCTTTAACCTGCTCACCGGTTTTTCCAAATAACACCAGACCAGATTTAACAAGGCCTTTCTCAAAGCTTGCAACATTTATCGGCCACTGCCAATTTAACTTTAACCTTTTTTGATAATTATTTGAAGTACTCTTCGTTATCTTTTGTTTTTTAAGTGTTTTTGTGGCTGGTTTTAATGATTTATTCTTATCATTTGTTTTTAAATTGCTGCCAATTAAGGTCAATTTCTGACCTTTATAAATTGTATAAGGCCATGAGATATTATTCCATTGAGCTAATGTTCGGTAATCTTTACCATTTTGCCAAGCAATTGAATACAAGGTATCGCCAGCACGAACGATATGTACTTTAGATGAAGTTGATTTCGTAGGTAAATGATTATTATAGACTGGCGCATGAACACTAGAGCCACCACAAGATATGAGCGTGCAGATTACGAGCAAAACACTTATTAAAGTAACAGTATCTTTAATGGCTTTTAAGCTAAACACGTTAATAAAATCTAGAGATTAACAACCCCATAACAATCATCGCTGTCACGATCCAACCAGTTACCTCTATGTAGTCATTGAGTTTGTTTTTCAAACTATTACCACCTAACGACACCAGGAAAGCCACTAAAAAGAACCGTGCCCCACGACCGACTAGAGAGGCAAGGACAAAGGGGATAAACATCATACCGAGCAAGCCTGCAGCAATCGTAAACAACTTATAGGGAATCGGTGAGAAGCCAGCTATTAAAATTGCCCAAAAGCCCCAATCTATAAACCACGCGTTTACATGTTCCAATTTCTCACGGTAGTGAAACATTTCAATAATCGGTTCTACCAACTCAAACGAAAACATTCCAATTAAATAACCAAATACTCCGCCAATAACTGAACCAATAGTGGTTATCATTGCAAAATAAAAACTTTTCGACGGTTTTGCTAAACACATTGGTGCCAACATAACATCTGGGGGAATGGGGAAAAATGAAGATTCTGCGAAGCTTAAAGTAAAAAGGTACCTGTTAGCTTTTGGGTGCTCCGCCCAAAATAAAACCTGCTGATATAAACGTTTAAACAATCTAACGCCTCCTAGGCACGCCCTTTTAAAAAAGGTACGAAACTAACTTCTTCAATCGTTTCAACTTCATAAGCCGATTCTGTTCTGGTCACTCGCTGTAAAACTTGTTGCCCTTCTTTGCCAACGGGAATAATCAGCCTAGCACCAATGGTTAGTTGCTCTAATAAATTCATAGGAATCTCAGCAGGTGCGGCGGCCGCCAAAATAGCCTGATAAGGCCCACATGCCTTCCACCCCCAACCGCCATCTGAATGTTTGAAACTTATATTTCTAACCCCTATATCAGCCAACACTCTCTTTGCTTGTTCTTGCAACGGCCTGATTCTTTCAACTGAAAATACTCTGGGTATTAAACTGGCCAAAATAGCAGATTGATAGCCCGAACCAGTTCCAACTTCTAAGACATTTTCAGGCAAACCATCTTCAATCAATAGTTCAGTCATGCGCGCAACCATATACGGTTGCGAAATGGTTTGACCATGCCCAATTGGTAGCGAGGTATTCTCATAAGCCCGACTTGATAAGGCTTCAGCCATAAATAAGTGCCGCGGTACTTTTCTCATTACCGATAACACCCGCTCATCCTTAATACCTAGTTCTTTTAAATGAGCAATAAGCCTGTCTCGGGTGCGCTGCGAAGTCATCCCAATGCCTGTTAGGTCTTTCATAAAACGAGCTCTTCAAGCCAATCATTTAATGTATTTAAACGCTGGTAGTTGGTTAAATCAATTTTTAACGGCGTAATCGAAACATAACCATTTTCAACAGCATAAAAATCTGTTTCTTCACCCGCATCTTGCTGCGCGCCAGGCGGCCCTACCCAGTATATTTTTTTATTCCTTGGGTCACGCCCCTCTATTACCGGCTCTGAACGATGTCGTTGACCAAGCCTTGTCGCTTTAAGACCCTTTATCTCTGTTAATGGCAAATCAGGGACATTAACATTTAAAATTGTATCGGCCGGAAGCTCTTTAACCATCAATTGATTGAGTAACAGCACAGCAATATTTGCCGCTGTTTCAAAGTATCTTGGCTTACTAGAGGTAATTGAAATAGCAATTGACGGTAAGCCTAAAAAGCGCCCTTCAGTTGCCGCAGCAACCGTACCGGAATACAAAACATCATCACCCATATTTTCTCCGTTATTAATGCCAGAGAATACAATACTGGGGTCTTCTTTTAACAAGCCTGTAATCGCTAAATGAACGCAATCTGTGGGGGTTCCATCAACACTAAAGTAACCATTATCCATTTGCTGTACTCGCAGCGGCATATCCAGTGTTAAAGAGTTACTCGCCGCGCTTCTGTTTCTATCCGGCGCGACCACAGTAACACGAGCTACTTCAGATAGTTTATTCGCCAATGCCGACAAACCAGGGGCTAAATACCCATCATCATTACTTACTAAAATATGCATTAAGTTTATCTAGATACCGTTACTTATAAAAAAATTAGCGCTCAAATTTGATAAACTCATATTATGCCTGAAGACAAAAAAAAACGCCTAAGTTCCGATAATGATTCTCAATTATTCCGTGAGTTTATTGGCGAGGTAAACATACTCTCGAACACAGAACGGCATTTCTATGATGATACGTCGAAACCAAAACCAATAAAAAAAAACTTTCCACCTCTAAAAGCGGATCATGAATATATTGTTGATCACACAAATGACATTACATCAGAGCAATACATTTTCTTTGCCCACAGCTCTGTTCAAGCTAAAACGATAAAAAAATTAAAACGAGGCGCGATAACAATTAATGAAACAATTGATTTACATGGTTTAGATAAACAACAAGCACAACATTACATTAGAGAGTGTATTAGAGAACAGCTTGAGCTTCAGCAGCGTTGTCTATTACTTATACATGGCAAGGGAACAAGATCACTCAATCAATCGCCTGTTTTAAAAAACCTTTGTGTTAATCTACTAAAAAATGACTCTGCCGTATTAGCTTTTGCCTCTGCCCAGCCTAAAGATGGTGGAACCGGGGCGTTATACGTTTTGTTACGACAAAAACGCTAAACTGCATATAAATACAATAAAAAACAACCCAGTATTAAACGGTAAATCACAAAAGGCAGCATCCCTACTTTTTCTAGCACCTTTAGGAAAATTGAAATACAGGCAAAGGCACTTAACGCTGAAATAAATACACCCATAATAATAGAGAACCAGTCAATTTGGCTTGGGCTACTCATCAACTCAACTGACTTTAAACTTCCTGCTAAAAAGATTAATGGGACGGATAGTAAAAAAGAAAACCTTGCAGCTGCCTCACGCGTCAATCCTAGCAGCAAGCCTCCAGTCATGGTAATTCCCGATCTTGATGTCCCAGGAATAAGTGCCAACACCTGATATAACCCAATAATAATGGCTGTCTTAATCGATATTGCATATTCATCTTTATGTCGCTGTGCCTTAGTATCCGAATACCAAAGAAGCAAGCCAAAAAAGAGCGTCGCTATTGCAATAACTATGGGCGAGCGAAGGTAAATTTCAATTAAATGACCCGCTAATAAACCAACCAAACCAACCGGAATTGTCGCTATGATTATCATCCAAGCTAAACGACTGTCTTGCGTATGATTTTTTTTGAAGACAGATGCAAACCAACCTTTAATAATTTGCCTCAAATCGTGTTGAAAATAGCTAACTACTGCTATTAATGTTCCCACATGCACAGCAACATCAAAGGCTAAACCTTGGTCTTTCCAACCTAAAAGAGTGGGCAATAAAATTAAGTGTGCTGAACTTGATATCGGCAGGAACTCTGTTAACCCTTGTAATAACCCTAAGCCTAAGATATGTTCAAAATCCATTAATAAACCCTAGTTAACATGACTTGTTGTGTTAATTAACTCACGAATAACAGCGGTTGCATAACTGCCGGAGGGGAGTTTAAACGATAATCGAAGTTTATCAGTGGATATCAACTCTGCCTTAAAATCTGTCGGCACAACCCTTAAAGCGCGTCTAGCAGAGTCAACTTTTTCCTTCAATAAACCCTTACAAAATACACTGTTAGCCGTAAACACTGTGTCTTCCAGCTGCTCAACTGAAGCAGAAACCACTTTATCATTTACTCCAAATAATGGACCACTTGGATGAATATCATGTTCCATTAAACGTGTATGAGTCGTTGTTGAGTTGGCTTTATCTGTAAAATACTGCCGCGTTCCACTGAGCATAAATGCATCACCGGGTAGCGCCTTATCCCAATTTTCAGCCTTCACTCGCTCAGACAGTACTTGGTTGAACAGAAACGATCTGGCTGAAGATAACAATAGGCCTTTTAACTGTTTATTCTTAATTTTCTCGCCTCTAAAAAACAGTCCATACGCACGATCTAGATTTTGGCATAAGTAACCAAAACGTTGTTGCATAAAATAATTAGGCACACCAAACATTTTTATTTGTTCAATACGTTGCTGCAGCAAGGCATGATCAACAGTTAACTGTGAAATAACGATCTCAAATTCATTAAACTGAATAACCCCTCTTTTTAATTTCTTAAGGTGACGAGTACTTCGTTCGATTTTAATTGAATCATCTTCTAACAACTGCCAATCCGGTGCTGCTCGGCCTGGCAAATGTACACTAAACCACTGTTTGGTAACCGCATGTTTATCTTTCATACCCGCATAAGAGACTGAACGCCGGGTTACACCTGCATGAACAGCAAGTTTTTTTAGCACCTCATCGGTATTGAGCCCTTTTTTTTGCACATACACAAATTCATGCTCTCCCTCGCCAGATGGGGTAAATGTTAAGCGCTCGTTTACGATAAAATCTTCTGCTTGTTGCTTTAGTTGGCCAGCACCAACTGTGCCACCGTGGGCATAAGCCAGCTCATCAACATGTTTCTCAAACAGCATCTTAATTTAACGCGCAGAAACGACAATAACCACAGCATGCGCTTCAATACCTTCCTTTCTTCCGGCGAAGCCCATTCCTTCTGTAGTGGTTGCTTTTATATTTATTTGCGATGCGTCTGAATTTAAATCTTTGGCTATATATAACGCCATTTTATTTAAATAAGGAGATAACTTCGGGGCTTGCGCAATAATTGTTAAATCAGCATTTCCTAGCTTAAAACCTTTTTGTTGGACTAAAGCATATACATGCCGCAACAAAACACGACTGTCGATATTGGCATAATCATCACTGCTGTCAGGGAAATGTTGCCCAATATCACCTTCACCTATTGAACCTAACAGCGCATCACACAACGCATGTAACAGCACATCACCATCTGAATGCGCTAATAAGCCATAGTCATGAGAAATTTTCACACCGCCCAATACGAGAGGTTTCCCTGCTTCGAACCGATGTGCATCATAGCCGTGGCCTATGCGCATACTTGCCTCTCTTGTTGTTCTAAATAATAACGAGCCAAATCTAAATCTGATGGCGAAGTGATTTTGATATTATCAGCATGTCCTTTTACTATTTGTACAGCTTGATTCATCTGCTCAATAGCGCTGGCCTCATCCGTGATTACACGATTAGACTCGATCGCATTGATTAGGGCATTATTTAGCATGTCGAGTTTAAATATTTGTGGTGTCAGTGCTCTCCATAATGTTGACCTATCGAGCGTTTGTGTGGATTTTTTATTGACTACTTTTTTAACCGTATCGTGTATTGGTGTCGCCAAAATAGCACCAACTTGCTGTTTTAATGCAGTGTTAATTAACACGTTTATATCACTACATCTAACACAGGGTCGTGCGGCATCATGAACAAGAACCCAATCATTTAAATCAGCATGCTCTTTGACTAAAGATACACCATTTAAAACAGAATCAGCTCGTTCACTTCCACCAAACGTTATATTAATACGGTCATCCTGTGCAAATTTGCTGTGTTGCCAGTAATTATCATTCTGATGAATACAAACAACAATATGCTCAATCTTTTCGCATAACAGTAGTCGTTCCAATGTTGCATCTAAAACAGTTGATGAACCAAGTGGTAAATATTGTTTAGGAACTGCTGATTGCATTCTTGAACCAATGCCAGCGGCTGCCACTACACACCAAACTTTTTCTGGTTTATTTACCATCGCCAGCTTCAATATACTGAAAGAACGTTTCGTCTTTACCTACAAACCCTAATTCATTTCGAGCTTTTTCTTCGACGACCTCTAAACCACTTTTTAAATTGGAAACTTCGGCTTGTAAGGCGTTATTGCGCTCGCTCAGAATTTTGTTTTCTGCTTCAAGGGTGTTTATTCGTTGCTCTAAAGACCATGAGTCTTGAACTCTGCCTTCAGCTATCCATAGTTTATACTGCAAATAACTGAAGACAATAACAAGAATGATCAAAAGCGCTTTCACAGATTAGCGAAGGTATTTAAATGCCTTTCTACCCGCATAAACAGCCTGCTCGCCTAACTCTTCTTCTATCCGCAGTAAACGGTTGTATTTAGCAACACGATCAGAACGACAAAGAGAGCCTGTTTTAATTTGGCCTGAGCAGGTTGCAACAGCTAAATCAGCGATTGTGGTATCTTCTGTTTCACCAGAACGATGAGATACGACTGATGTATAGCCTGAATCATGCGCCATTTTAATGGCCGCTAATGTTTCTGTTAACGTGCCAATTTGATTAACTTTAATCAAAATCGAATTGGCGATATTTTTATCTATACCTTGTTTAAATATTTTAGGATTTGTAACAAATAAATCATCCCCAACCAATTGAACTTTATGACCCAATTGCTCGGTCATGTATTTCCAACCGTCCCAATCGTTTTCATCTAAACCATCTTCAATAGAAATAATTGGATATTGATTAACCCAGCCAGCTAAAAAGTCGGTCATTTCGGTAGAGTTAAAGCGTTTATTTTCCGACGCTAAGAAGTATTCTCCGTTTTCACAAAACTCAGAACTTGCCACATCAAGACCCAACGAAATATCATCACCAATCTTCAAACCAACTTGTTCAATGGCTTGTAAAATAACCTCAATTGCCTCAACATTTGATGACAAATCAGGTGCAAAGCCCCCTTCATCACCTACCGACGTACTTAAGCCTTTTTTTAGTAAAACCGATTTTAAGGCATGAAAAACTTCCGTGCCGTAACGCATCGCTTCACTAAAGTTAGGTGCGCCGACAGGTAAAATCATAAATTCTTGCAGATCAACACTGTTATCAGCATGTGAACCGCCATTGATGATATTCATCATCGGTACTGGTAACGTAAACTCGCTGTTACCTAAATAACGAAACAGTGGCAAACCACCTTCATTTGCTGCAGCATGTGCTGTAGCTAACGAAATACCAAGTGTTGCATTTGCACCTAACCGAGCCTTGTTTTCAGTTCCATCAAGCTCAATCATTGCCTTATCAATCGCTGCCTGATTGCTTGCATCCATGCCCAATAAAGCATCTTTTAACTCGCCATTTACATGGCCGATGGCTTTCAGTACGCCTTTACCACCATAACGACTTTTATCGCCATCACGTAATTCGATCGCTTCACGTTCCCCGGTTGACGCACCTGAGGGCACCATTGCACTGCCAATAATGCCAGAGGCTAACGTCACATCCGCTTGCAAGGTTGGATTACCGCGTGAATCAAGAATCTCACGCGCTTTAATATCAACTATTTCTGCCATAACTTCCTCAAATAAATTATCTTAAAATTCGTTTTCAATAAACCCGGCTTGTTTAACCGCGTCATCGATTGTTTTCATAATGCTGAGTAATGCTTTCATTTTTTCTAATGGCACCGAATTAGGACCATCACTTAACGCTTTATCCGGATCAGGGTGTGTTTCCATAAATACGCCGGACACGCCAGCTGCCATTGCGGCTCTCGCTAATGTCGGCACAAATTCACGTTGCCCGCCAGAAGAACTTCCCTGCCCCCCGGGTAGTTGAACCGAGTGAGTTGCATCAAAAACCACTGGAGCACTTGTTTCGCGCATTACGGCTAATGAACGCATATCAGAGACTAAATTATTATAGCCAAAAGATGCCCCTCTTTCACACACCATGATATTTTGATTACCGGTCGAACGTGCTTTATCAACTACGTGCTTCATATCCCAAGGCGCTAAAAACTGGCCTTTTTTAATGTTAACCGGCAAGCCTGTTGCCGCCACTTTAGTAATGTAATTAGTTTGACGACATAAAAAAGCAGGCGTTTGTAACACATCAACAACAGAGGCCACTTCATCCATCGGCGTGTCTTCATGCACATCGGTAATAACAGGGAGATTTAATTGGTCTTTTACCAACTGCAAAACACGTAAGCCTTCTTCAATGCCAGGACCTCTAAAACCATCAATAGATGAGCGATTAGCCTTATCAAACGATGATTTATATATAAAAGGAATACCCAACTCATCAGTTATTTCTTTTAATTGACCGGCTGTATCAATCGTCATTTGCTCACTTTCTACAACACAGGTCCCTGCTATTAAAAAGAACGGCTGATCAATACCTACATTAAACCCGCATAATTTCATGATTTTTTTACTCTGTCGGTTGATCCTGAATACTCAATGGCTGCGGCAACAAAACTACTAAATAATGGATGTCCTGTTCTTGGTTTTGAGGTGAACTCTGGGTGAAATTGACAAGCCAAAAACCATCTATGCCCTGGCACTTCAACAATCTCAACTAAGCGGCCATCCATTGATTTACCAGAAATTTTAAGCCCTGCTGATTCAAACTGCTCTATAAAGGTGTTATTAAACTCATACCGATGCCTGTGTCGTTCAGTAATAACATCTTTGCCATAAACCTTATGAGCTAATGAGCCAGGAGTTAATTGACATTTTTGACTACCTAAACGCATCGTCCCCCCCAGGTCTGAGCTTGCATCACGTGTCTCAATTTGCCCTTCCTCGGTTAACCATTCGGTAATTAAACCGATAACAGGGAAAGGTGAATCGGGCATAAATTCTGTACTATTTGCCCCTTCAAGGCCTATTTTATTGCGTGCATACTCAATAACAGCCGATTGCATTCCAAGACAAATACCTAAATACGGCACATCGTTTTCACGCGCATAACGGATGGTTGCAATTTTACCGTCAACACCTCTTTCACCAAAACCGCCAGGTACAAGAATAGCATCCACGTTATCTAATGCAGAGGTACCCTGATTTTCAATATCTTCGGAGTCAACCTTAACCACTTCCACCTGTGTTTTTGTATGTATACCAGCATGAATCAACGATTCCGTTAAAGATTTATATGCATCAGCATGATCAATATACTTACCCACTAACGCTATTTTCACGGTGTCGGTCGGTGCAAATAACCCATCAACAACAGCTTGCCAATCTGATAGATCAGCAGGAACCGTATCTAAATGTAATTTTTTAGCGACAATTTGATCCAGGCCTTGCTCATGCAACATCATTGGGATGCGGTAAATACTGTCTGCGTCTAACGCCGTGATAACCGCTTTTTCTTCAACATTGGTAAACAGTGCAATCTTTTTTCTCTCAGAGGATGGGATTGGGCGTTCTGATCGACAAATCAACACATCGGGTTGAATCCCAATAGTCCTTAACTCTTTAACAGAGTGCTGTGTTGGTTTTGTTTTAATTTCTTTTGCGGAAGCAATATAGGGCACCAGTGTTAAGTGCATGAACAGGCAGCGATCATCACCCAGCTCGACTCGCATTTGACGGATAGCTTCTAAAAAGGGTAATGATTCAATATCACCAACCGTTCCACCAATCTCAATCAGCGCGACATCAACGCCTTCTGCACTGTCTATAATATTCTTTTTAATTTGATCAGTAATATGAGGAATAACCTGAACTGTTCCCCCTAAGTAGTCGCCACGTCTTTCTTTTTTAATAACCGTTTCATAAATTTGGCCTGTCGTAAAGTTATTAGCCTTAGACATAATGCTGTTACTAAATCGCTCATAATGACCTAAATCTAGGTCTGTTTCAGCGCCATCATCTGTTACATACACTTCACCATGTTGAAATGGGCTCATTGTGCCAGGGTCGACATTGATATAAGGATCGAGCTTTGTCATGGTTATTTTCAAACCACGAGCTTCAAGAATAGTTGCTAATGAGGATGCACATATGCCTTTCCCTAAAGAAGACACAACACCACCCGTAATAAAAATAAACTTAGCCATACAAACCTATGAAGTGAAAAATTGAATGCCAAGTATTATACGCGAATCAAATAATAAGAAAGCACTCGCAAGATATAATTAAGTAAAACTTAACGCTTATTTAATTCGCCAGTCAGGATGATCCCATTCAACAACATAACCTTGCTCGCCCTCTTTAGCTAAAAACCTTTCATCCAACCATAAATTAGCCACTGCTACTAAATGATCATCCAAATAAATCAACGGTATTGAATCTCTAACCCACGGAAAAATCTTTTCCTCATTAAGAAGTTTTTTTAATGCCTTGCTGCCAGATCTTTTTGCTAATTTAATCCGTTCACCACCTAGCCTATAACGAACCGAGGTAGTTGATGAGTCCCATAATGCCTTATCTATCCCTTCTCCAACAGCCGTCGTTCTTGTGAGTATCCCTAGCAAATTAGGCAAGGTTAAGACTTCTCCACACCATTTAACTTTATGCAATATTAACTGTTCAGTTTTTGGTGTGTAAAAAAGACGGTTATCAAACAGTCTTACTTGATGATCTGCCCAAGCAATCAGCGTTGGTTTATTACTATCAATTTTTAGCATCGACTGTATTTGTTGCAAGATTTTCTTAGACGGTAGACGTACACCCTGTGTTTTAAGCCACTCCCGAATCATTAAACGCTGTGTTTCTTCTTTATTGCCTGCAAGTAACTGTATACTTAACTCATGTCCTACCGAATCACTCAACAGCTCCTTACTTAGTTCAGCAAGGACTTTAGACGCTTCGGCACAGTGGGAAGCAGATCGTGCAGTGGTTTTTGAAAAAGCAGGCCATCGGCTTTGTATTAAAGGGATGACTTCTTGGCGTAGAAAATTGCGGTCATAGGACACATCATAGTTGCTTGAGTCCTCAACCCATTTCAAACCTTTGTTTTTTGCATAGTGCAAAATGTGTTGTTTGCTCACCCTTAATAAGGGTCTTGAAATAAAACCTGCATTAAATTGATTAAACGAGGGCATGCTAGCCAAACCATCCACACCCGCACCTCTAAGTAATTGAAGCATTAGCGTTTCAGCTTGATCATCCTCATGCTGGGCGGTTAATAAAACACTGTGTTTATCTATAAACGTTGATAATGCAGCATACCTTGCCACTCTCGCCGCTTGTTCTGGGCCATCACCGTGCTTGTCCTGCGCATTCACCTGTATAGAATGAAAAGGAAAACCAAGCTCAGCCGTTATTTTTTTACAATGCTCAGACCAATGCACAGAATCATCGTGTAAACCATGATCAATATACACAGCCGAAAAAAATAGTGATTTTAACTGCTGCCTTAATATTGAACAGGCATGCAGCAAAACATGTGAGTCCACACCACCACTATAAGCAACAACGACCTTTGTAACACCCTCTATTGAATCGAGGTGCTGCTTAACAGTGTTAACAAGGTCATCCAATGTAGCACCTTAATTGATAAAGTTTAGCGTTGTTTAAGGTGATAAAGAAGCTAAATAGAATTAGGATTCTGTGAATTTTCCATAACTCATTAAACGATCGTAACGCTCAGCTAAAAGAGTTTCTATGGGTTTACTATTGAGCTCAGCGACCTCTTTGAGTAAAACCTCTTTGATTCTTTTTTTCATTAACGCTAAATCTTTATGCGCACCCCCTAACGGCTCTTCAATCACACCATCGATCAAGCCATTTGCTAATAACTTCGTTGAGGTGATTGCCATCGCTTCAGCAGCTTGAGATGCCTTTTCTGAGCTTTTCCATAGTATCGATGCACAGCCTTCGGGAGATATTACCGAGTACGTACTATATTTTAATAAAAACAACTTATCACATACGCCCAATGCTAACGCACCGCCAGAACCACCTTCGCCAATTACAATACTGATAACAGGTGTTTTAAGTTTAGACATTTCAAAAAGATTTCTTGCAATCGCTTCACTTTGCCCACGTTCTTCAGCACCAACGCCGGGGTAGGCACCGGGTGTATCAATAAACGTAATAATTGGTAAATTAAAACGTTCTGCCATATGCATTAAACGTAGCGCTTTCCGGTAGCCTTCAGGTCTTGGCATACCGAAATTACGTTTAAGTTTTTCCTTTGTATCTCGTCCTTTCTGGTGCCCAATCACCATAACAGGCATCCCATCTAGTTTTGCCAATCCACCAACAATAGCCGCATCATCAGCATAATGGCGATCACCGTGTAATTCGATGAAGTTATCAACAACACCATCAATATAATCTAAAGAGTATGGGCGTTTAGGATGACGCGAGAGTTTTGATATTTGCCAATCAGATAATTTTGCAAACGTCGACTCCGTTAAAGACAGGCTTTTTTCTTGCAGCCTATCGATCTCTTTTTGGATATCAATTTCATTATCCGATCCAACTCGACGAAGCTCTTCAAGCTTTTCTTCAAGTTCAACAATCGGTTGTTCAAAATCTAAGTAATCTAAGTTCATAAGCTTATTTTATCTTGAGTCGATGAATTCAGCCAGCAAAATTCAATATCGAATAAAGCCTTGTTGTTCTGGCAATGCATTATGTAAATCTGTCAACAATGCATCTTCAGGTTTAATATTCCATTCATCCGGCAATAAAAGCGCGGATGAAGCACCGGGTAGCATCAATTTTATTTTAACCGGGCAATCACCACCACGGTATTTACTTAAAACAGTATGTAATTGATTAATTTTATTGTCTTGTTTTAGAACATCAGCGTCTAACTCTATCAATACATCTTTTATGAACCGTTTACGTGCTTGCTCAACTGTCATCACTGACTCAATGCTAATTCTATTTTGCCCGGCAAAGTCATCAAAAGAGATACTGCCTTCAATAACAACAATTTGCTCAACCTGTAATTGTTCGCTATAGGTCTCAAAAACCTCACTATAGGCCACAGCCTCCATGCGAGCGCTTCCATCATCTAAAATAATGGTGGCAATTTTAGCACCACTTTTTGTTGGACGTGTACGGATATTTAACACCAAACCAGAGACGGTAATCGGTTTTCCTTTTGCACGCCGATACTGGCCTCCCCCCGGGGAGCTTAACTCCATATCATGTAAGGCTGCCAATTTTCCTGAAACAATATTGCTCATTTCATCTCGAACTGTATCAAATGGGTGCCCGGTTAAATACAGTCCAAGTATTGTCTTTTCATGTTTAAGGCGCTCATGCTCGCTCCAAGCTTTTACACGAACAGCATTAGATTTTTGAGTTGTTTCAACAAGGCTTACGCCGAACAAATCATTTTGCCCAGCCATCGCACTTTTCCCCTGCTGCTCAGCCACTTGAAGTACATTCGTTAATTGCTGCATCAGCTGTGCACGGTTTGTGTCAAAACAATCTAATGCACCCGCTCTGATAAGAGCTTCTTGCACACGACGATTTGCCTTTCTTAAATCTATACGATTGGCAAGGTCTTCATGACTAGAATAAGGGCCGTTAAGTTCTCTTTGTTGAATAATTGATTCAATAGCTCCTTCACCGACACCTTTAAGCGCCCCTAAGCCATAGATAATGTCGCCTTCTTCATTTGTCGTAAATCGATAGTAAGAGCTATTAACATCAGGCGGAAGAATATTGAGCCCCATATCACGACATTCATCGATGAACAAAACAACTTTATCGGTATTGTCCATATCTGAAGACAACACTGCGGCCATAAATTCTGATGGGTAGTGCGCTTTTAACCAAGCGGTTTGGTAGGCAATTAATGCATACGCAGCGGAGTGAGATTTATTGAACCCGTAGCCTGCAAATTTTTCCATTAAGTCAAAAATATAGGTCGCTACACTTTCTTCGACATTATTAGCAACCGCTCCTGTGGTAAACATCTCACGCTGCTTGGCCATTTCTTCGGGCTTTTTCTTGCCCATCGCTCGACGCAGCAAGTCAGCTGAGCCAAGACTATAGCCAGCTAAATCCTGAGCAATTTGCATCACTTGTTCTTGATATAAGATAACCCCATTAGTTGGCTCTAAAATTGGTATCAAGGTTGGGTGCGGATATTCTGCTTTTTTGCGACCATGCTTAACATTAATGTAATCATCCACCATGCCAGACTGCAATGGCCCTGGTCTAAAGAGAGCCACTAGAGCAATAATATCTTCAAAGGTGTCAGGGCGCAGACGACGAATCAAATCTTTCATGCCCCTAGACTCAAGCTGAAAAACAGCTGTTGTTGCGTAATTTTTTAATAACTCGTACGTTAATTCATCATCGCGAGGTAACAGGTCAATATTAACGGCCTTTTCGCCCTTTGCGGCTAAGCGTTGATTTATATTTTGTAAGGCCCAGTCAATAATTGTTAATGTTCGTAACCCCAAAAAGTCGAACTTAACTAAACCAACAGCTTCGATATCGTCTTTATCAAACTGCGTCACCAGGTTTGCACCACCTTCCTCGCAATATAAGGGTGAAAAATCAGTTAACTTACTCGGAGCGATGACAACACCACCCGCATGTTTACCCGCGTTTCTTGCCACCCCTTCAAGCATTAGAGCTAAGTCTATTAGCTCACGAACCTCGTCTGATTCTTTATATGCGTTCAATAGATCAGGGCTTTCATCAAGTGCCTTTGTTAAGGTCATACCAATTTCAAAGGGGATTGCTTTTGCTAAACGATCTACAAAACCATAAGGATGGCCTAATACACGCCCCACATCACGTATAACAGCTTTCGCAGCCATACTCCCGTAGGTAATAATTTGCGACACTTTATCTCGTCCGTATTTCTCACCGACATAATCGATCACCCGATCACGCCCATCCATACAAAAATCCACATCAAAGTCAGGCATTGACACACGTTCAGGATTTAAAAATCGCTCAAACAGTAAATCAAACTCTAGCGGGTCTAGGTCAGTAATTCTTAATGCATACGCAATAATAGATCCCGCACCAGAACCACGACCCGGGCCAACGGGTACGCCATTATCTTTTGCCCATTGAATAAAATCAGCAACAATTAAAAAATAACCAGGAAAGCCCATCTGACAAATAACGTCTAATTCGCGCTTTAATCTGGCTTGATACTGGGCCCTTTTTTCATCATCAAACTTAATTCGATGAGAAGTTTCTTGAATTCGTTTCTCTAACCCTTTTTGTGATAAATCTGCGAAATATTCATCTATGGTCATACCTTCTGGAACGGGAAAGTCAGGTAAAAAGTTCTCCCCTAAACTAAGTTCAACATTGCAACGTTTTGCAATCTCTACTGTATTTTCAAGCGCTTCAGGTAAATCAGAAAAAAGCGCCAACATGTCTTCCTGACTTTTTAAATACTGCTGTTCGGTATGCGTTTTGACCCGCCTAGTATCAGATAATACACGCCCTTGATTAATGCAGACTCGCGCCTCATGCGCATCAAACTCCTCTGGTTTTAAAAAGCATGCACTATTAGTAGCCACTATAGGTGCATGATGCTTACTAGCTAAGGCTAATAACTGATTATTTAACCCCTCTTCACCTGATCGACCAATACGTTGAAGCTCTATGTAAAAACGATCCTTAAAAACCTGCAACCAAGTAGATAACATAGTATCTGCTTGCTCTGTATCATTTGACTGAAGCGGTGTTGAGAACAACCCGTCCAAACAGCCAGATAAGGCAATTAAACCTTCATTTTTCTCCAGTATTTTTTTACTGGTTAGATAGGCGACACCTTTATCTTGCCCATTAAGATACGCCTCAGAAATTAATTCACACAGTGCTAAATAACCTTGTTGGTTTTGGGCCAGTAAGGTGATGATATATGGCTTTTTTTGCGCCACCGAATCTCTTATCTGTACATCCGCCCCAATAATAGGTTTGATGCCAGCAGCTAAGGCAGCACGATAAAACTTTACCGTGGCAAATAAATTAGACTGATCGGTCACCCCGATAGCTGGCATAGCTAGTTCAGCTACACGTTTGACCAATGGTTTTACACGAATAATGCCATCTACCAATGAATATTCGGTATGGTTCCTAAGGTGGATAAACTTGATGGCCTCACTCATGGTAATAATTTTCTTACTGGGGAAAATGATTGTCGGTAAATCGAAATAACACCCTGCTGGGCAAGTTTCATTTTATGATCAGGGGTCGGGTAACCGGCATGTTTTGATAGGCCATAACCGGGATATAACACATCAAGCAGGGCCATCTGCTCATCTCTATATACTTTTGCGATAATCGAAGCCGCGGAGATTTCAGCCACAAGGTTATCACCGCCTTTGATACATTTACCCGGCAGATCAATATCTGGATAGAATGTCCCATCAACTTTGGCATAACCTGCCTTAATATCCAAGCCATCAAATGCCCGTTTCATGGCTAATAAACTTGCCTGTAAAATATTAATTTCATCAATTTCAGCCACCTCTGCTCGACCAATTGACCATGCTTTAGCAGACTCGATGATCTGTTGTGCAAGCACCTCTCGTCTCTTTTTTGTCAACTTTTTTGAATCCATCAGGCCATCAATTGGTTTTTCATCATCCAGAATGACAGCCGCTGCAACAACAGGCCCTGCAATACAACCTCTACCTACCTCATCTAAGCCAACAACCACCTTGTTCAAAATGAAACATCACCATTAATTACGCCCGACACAATGTTTGCAGCTTGAATATCAGCCTGACGTGTCAATTTTATTTTCATTTTATTAAATTCATTCACTATAGTTTGAGTCTTATCTTTATCTTGGTAAAAACTAACCAATTCTTCAGTTAACGTAGCGATATTAATATCATCTTGTAAATATTCTTTAACCAATTCTTTGCCTGCTATTAAGTTTGGCATCGATACGAAGGGGGCTTTTAGTAAATCGAATGTTTTAATGACCCATGCAGTTAGTGCTGATAATTTGTAGGCAACCACCATCGGTTTTTTAAACAACATCACCTCAAGCGTTGCTGTACCAGAAGCCACTAACACCATATTGGCAGCTGCAATCATTTCCGTAGTCGCCCTTACTTTTATCTCTAAATCGAGCGTCAACCCCGACGCTCTATAATATTCTTCAAATTTATCTGCAACCACTTGATCTGGCATTGGTACTAAAATTTTGAGTCCAGAAATATTATTTGAGCAATTATAGGCGGTCTGTAAAAATAAAAAACTATGTCGTTCAAGCTCACCAAGCCTGCTACCGGGCATTATTGTTAATACCGGTTGTTCACTGTGTAATCCTAAAGACTGTCTAGCCGCCTGTGTATTGATAGGATGTTGATGCTTATCGGCTAATGGGTGCCCTATAAAATAAGCTGGGACAGCAGTATCTTTAAAATAAGTTTCTTCAAAAGGAAAAATACATAACAAGGCATTTAACGAACCAATTAGTTTCTTAATTCGTTTTGGCCGCCATGCCCAAACGGTTGGGCTGACATAATGAACTGTTTTAATTCCTTTTTTATAGAGCTCGCGTTCTAGTTTTAGATTAAAATCGGGCGCATCTATCCCAATAAAAACATCTGGGTTCTCACTGATTATGATTTTTTTTAAGTGCTTTCTAATCCCCAGTAATTCCGGTAAATGTTTTATCACTTCAAATAAGCCAAAAACAGATAATTTAGACATCGGATAATACGATTGAAAACCTTCAGCTAACATTCTTGGTCCACCAATACCGGAAAACGTTGCATTAGGGTACCTTTCTTTCAATCGTTTTATTAGACCAGCACCCAAAATATCACCAGAGTGCTCACCGGCAACCAGCATAACTTTTATAGGTTTATCAATAATTGTGGGCATCATAGTAAACGCACGGTAATCCTTATGAAGCTTACCTGTCTAACTATCGTAAAATACTGCGGCTAGAATTCTCTAAAAAATCCAACATGATGGTTAACTCGGGGTGATCTTTTACAACATTGACTAATTCTGCTTTAGCATCAGCTAACTTTAAGCCTGATTTATAAAGCAATTTATAGGCTCGTTTAACCTGCAAAATAGTGTCCGCTGAAAAGCCACGCCTATCTAATCCAACCGTATTGATCCCATGAGGTTTGGTAGGTCGACCACCAACCATTACAAAAGGCGGCACATCTTTTGTAATCGCGCTACCCATAGCTGAAAAACAATGATCACCCAAATGACAAAACTGATGGACGATGGAGAAACCGCCCAAGATAGCATTATTGCCAATATGTACATGACCACCTAATGAAGCAGCATTAGCAAGAATAACATCGTCGGCAATCACACAGTCATGAGCAACATGTGTATAGGCCATGAATAAATTATTACTACCAATTTTCGTAATATTTTTATCCTGTGTTGTGCCTCTGTGAATTGTTGTGAATTCGCGGATTTCGTTATTATCACCAATTTCTAAGAATGACTCTTCACCAGCATACTTCTTATCTTGAGGGTCTTCACCAATAGACGAAAACTGATAAATTCGATTGTTTTTGCCTATTGTTGTTGTTCCATTAATCGTAACGTGAGAAGAAACAACCGTTCCAGTGCCTATCGAAACATTCGCTCCGATAACCGTATAAGGACCAATTTTTACATTCTCATCTATAGACGCTGTTGGGTCGATAATAGCCGTTTGGTGGATCATTTAGTCGACTCCTTTGAGGCACACATAATCTCAGCAGACACAACCAATTCTCCATCGACTGTTGCGGACGCTGAAAAGGACCAAATATTTCGTTTATTCTTTTTGAAAACCGCTTCTATCATTAATTGGTCGCCGGGTACAACAGACCGTTTAAAACGCGCTTTATCGATACCTACCAAGTAGTATTCGCCAAAATCTTCACCACGATCTGTTAATGTTTTCATCGACAACAGACCCGTTGCTTGTGCCAATGCTTCAATAACCAATACGCCTGGCATAATCGGGTTATGTGGGAAATGACCGGTAAACTGGGGTTCGTTGTAAGTGACATTCTTAACGGCTAACAACCTTTCGCCGGCCTCATACTCAACAACTCTATCAATCATTAAAAAAGGATAACGGTGTGGCAAGAATTCCATTACTTTTCTTACATCATCAAGCGACATTAATTTTCCTTTTTTAACTTTATTAAATAATTGATTTTTTTGGTTAATTTATCAAGTTGCTTAAAGCGAACTGCATTCTTAAGCCAATCTGTATTTTTTTGAAACGGTGTACCCGATGAATAAACACCGGCTTCATTAATTGAATGCGTAACCATTGTCATGCCGGTTACATGCACACCATCTGTTATCGATATATGCCCTACTAGGCCAACACCACCAGCAAATGTGCAATATTTTCCAATTTTCGTACTACCGGCTATACCAGTACAAGCGGCTATAGCTGTATGGTCACCAATCACAACGTTATGTGCTATCTGTACTTGGTTATCAATTTTAACGCCATCACCAATAACTGTATTATCTAAAGCACCACAATCAATCGACGTATTAGACCCTATTTCAACATCATTACCAATAACAACATGTCCAAGTTGAGGTATTTTACACCAACCTTTTTTATCATTGTATGGTGCATAGCCAAAGCCATCACTACCTATCACAGTACTTGGGTGAATCGTAACGTTATCGCCTATTTTCGTCTCTTCTCCAAGACTTACATTGGCGACTAACTTAAGATTATTACCAATCACTACTTTATTGGCAATGACGCATCCAGGCCCTATATAACAACCTTTACCAATGGTGACATCATCACCAATGACAACATGAGGAGCCAACACGCAATCCTCAGCAATATTTGCATTATCACCAATTACAACCGAAGCATGAATACTGCCCAATCTTGGAGGGGCGGCATGAATCACATTTGCTGCTTTTGCGTACGCTAAATATGGGTTTTTAACAATCAATGCATTGCCATCATATCCTGCTAAAAAAGCATCGGATAAGATAACAACGCCCGCATTGGTTGTCTGTAAATCTGTAATGTACTTTTTATTATAGATAAACGATAGCTGATCAGACCTAGCTGATTCAAGCGTAGCACAACTACTGATTTGATAGTTTGGGTCACCGATTAAATCAGCATCAATAGCGACCGCTAATTCTTGTAAAGTCAGCATTAATCAACAGCCATTTTGGTTAACGCTATTTACCAGTAGATAGACGGTTTTGAACTTTATTGGTTATATCAACTGCGCCACTCGCAAAAACAACACCATCATGAAGCACTAAATCATATTTTTCAGCTTCTGAAAGCCCTTTAATTGCTTCGAAAACCAATTTTTGTAACTTGGCTAACTCTTCGTTACGTCTTAAATTAAAGTCTTCTCTAAACTCTTCTTGGTCACGATTGAGTGCACGCTTCTTTTCTAGCACATCACGCTGTAAGCGTCGTGTTTCAGACTCACTCATTAATTTGGCATCACGAGCAAGTTTTTCATCTAGTTTTTTGATTTCCTTTTGACTCGCTAATAAGCGTTTATTTCTTGGAGAAAATTCTTTTTCCAAAGCCACCTTTGCTTTTTCTGCCTGAGGTGCTTTTTCTAAAATCCTAGCTACGTTAACAAAGCCAATTTTGATGTCGGCAGCTTGCGCGGTACTTAGAAGTCCTACTGTTAATATGCTAGCAATTAAGATCTGGTTAAAAAGTTTCAATGTGTTCTCCTACTGTTTACATTACTATTATCAATACCCATCAAGGTATATTTCGTTAAGTTGAAGTGGTGCCTGTAGCCTCGGTTTTAGCCGATTTTATATCCCTGAGCCAAAGGCAAATTGGAATGTTTGCACCTCATCATCTTCTCCATCATTAATAGGCATTGCTAAACTGAAGGATAATGCGCCAAATGGAGACAACCATTTTGCTGACACACCAACAGAGTAACGTAACTCACCTACGTCTATCTCATCATCATAAACATTACCAGCATCAACAAAAGTACTCATTCTGACGCTTTTATTATCTGGCATAAAGGGTACAGGAAAGATGAATTCTGCATTACCCACTAATTTAACACTGCCGCCAATTGGATCGTCAAAAATATCCCGAGGACCTAGTGTATTATCTGTAAAGCCCCTGACAGAGCCTTTACCGCCGGCATAATAATTTTCAAAGAACGGTAAGCTCTCAGCATCGCCATATGAATCACCATAACCAAAATCAGCATTCAAATAGAGTGTTGTATTAGTACTGATTGGGAAATATTGCTCTTGATTATATGACAACTTATAAAACTCAAGATCGGAACCCGGTACTGTAATGATGCCAGATAAACGTTTTGACCCACCTCGCGTTGCAAACACAGCACGATTCCTTGTATCAGTGCCCCATGAAGCAGAAGCTTTTAAGTTAGTAAAAGAATTACCATTTTCAACAATAAATTTATTTATTTCACCAAAAAACAGATTATTGTCTAACTGAATATCAGTGAACTCTAGATCCAAACCTAGACCAATCTTATCACTTTCATTTAATGGCAAGCCAAAATTAACGCCCATATTAAATGTTTCAGTTTCGTAATTTGAGCTGTTGGCTTCATCATAGTCGGTTGTTCTATAACTGATGTTATAGCCACGGCTCACGCCGTCAACTGTGTAATACGGATTGGTATAACCCAAACTATAAATAGTGTTAACTGAGCTATTATTAAAGCTAGCACTCATCCGCTTACCAGTGCCTAAGAAGTTGTTTTGACTAATACTCGCATTTAACACAATTCCTTGTGATTGAGAAAACCCAGCGCCGGCTAAAATATTGCCCGATGACTTTTCTTTAACCGTGTATTTAATATCAACCTGATCACTGGTACCAGCAACGGGTAATGTTTCCACGTCCACTTCATCAAAGTGGCCTAATCGTGACAACCTAGCTTTAGAATGATCAACCGCTCTGGTTGAAATGGATGCCGCTTCCATTTGTCTAACTTCTCGCCTTAGAACCTCGTCACGTGTTTTAGTATTCCCTTCCATCAACACACGTCGAACATAGACACGTTTCCCAGGGTCAACAAAAAACGTCACTTTGACTGTTGATGATTCATTATCAATTTCAGGAATCATATTGACATTTGCAAACGAGTAGCCCGCCTGCCCAAGAATGGTAGTAATGTATTCTGATGTTTGCGTTGCTTTTTTCCTAGAAAAAACATCTGTTGGCTGAACAATCACGTAAGGGATTAACTTATCAGGATTAACAATCAACTCACCGGCCAGTTTTACTTCACTAACTGTGTGCACCTTCCCTTCATTGATATTGATAGTGATGAAAATTCCATTTTTATCAGGACTAATTGAGACCTGTGTGGATTCAACTTTAAAATTGATGTAACCACGATCTTGATAGAATGAGTTCAAACGTTCTAAATCAGCCGATAATTTCTGTTTTGAGTATTGATTACTATTCGTATAAAAACTAATCAGAGTTGGACCTGTTAACTCAAATACCGACAAAATCTCTTCATCTGAAAAAGACTTATTACCAACAATATTAATTTTCTTAATACTTGCTGCTGAACCTTCTACAACACTGATTAATACAGCCACTCGATTACGCTCAAGTGTTGTCACTTTACTGCTAACCTCTGCTGAATATTTACCGTTATTGTAATATTGCTGAAGTAATTCGTTTTTAACTTTATCGAGAACTAGTGGGTTAAATACACGTCCTACTTCCATACCAACATCACCAAATGCTTCAAGCAATGTTTCGTTTTCGATATCATCGTTGCCTTCAATTTCGATACTGGTAATCGCTGGACGTTCTTTTACATTAATAATGACTATGTCATCATTCAGGTCCACATTGATATCGCTAAAAAAGCCCATTTCAAAGAGTTCTCGGATAATCTCCCCAGATGTCTCCTCTTCAAATTGATCACCTACTTTCAGACTTAGCGCATTAAAAACAGCACCCGCCGTGATCCGCTGCAATCCATTAACCCGTATATCTTTAACCAGCACCGGTTCTTCTGCAAATGCCACATTTGAGCTGAATAGAACAAATAGTATAAAAACTGGAAGAAATAGTGTTCTGATTTTTTTTATCACAATGCGTTTTAATGTTATGTTCGTTTAAGGCGTATCGAGCAAGTATAGATAAAACAATCCATTGACTCAATACGTATTTTTATTTAACCAATTATTCGACCAATGTCGATAAAAATGGCCAACACCATCATACAAAGTAGGACAAATAAACCCACACGCATAAACAGACCTTGAGCCTTTTCAGAAACAGGCTTACCTTTAACCGCTTCAATGAGGTAAAAAAACAAATGACCGCCATCTAACATAGGAATCGGCAATAAATTCATAACACCTAAACTAACGCTGACAAATGCCAAAAATTTTAAGAATGGTATTAGACCTATTGTGGCCGTTTTACCTGCATATTGAGCCAAACTAATAGGCCCACTTAAGTTCTGCACAGATGCCTCTCCAATCAGCATTCTGCCAATTAACTTAACAGTTAATATTGAATAATGAACCGTTTGAGTGGCCGCTTCCGCTATCGCTGAAAAACCATTCAATGAATACGTAGTATAAAAGTCATTTGACACCTCATCGACCCATGGGGACACACCAATTCTTCCAATCGGGCTATCATTTTCTATGATTTTTTGCGGAATAAGGCGTAATGCTAAGCGCTCATTATTTCTTAGCACTATTATAGAAATGCTTTTTTCTGGGTTTGCACGAATAACTGAGACCCATTGTTGCCAACTATCGACCTCTTCATTATTGGCAGACAGAATCAAATCACCCCTCTTTAACCCCGCTAAATCAGCTGGCTCAGCAGAAACAATATTGCCAATCATCGGTTTTAATGTCGGCAAAAAAGGCTCAATACCAAGCTTATTAACAATATCGTTTGGCTCAGGAATATCTCCCGATTGGACGTTAAATTGAATGTCTTTTGTTTGTCCACCAGGTGTCTCAACGGTGAGATCAACCGAGCCATTATCAATCATTTCACTGGCAATTAAGCCAATGGCCACACGCCATATAGTTGCTGGACGATCATTGACAGCAAGAATTTCATCACCAACTTCAATACCTGAATGAATAGCAACACCAGCCGGGTCTAGTTTACCAACCACAGGCTTCAAACCTCTTTCGCCAACTGTTAGAATTAGCCAAAAAACCAAGAAGGCAAACACCAAATTAAAAACAGGGCCCGCTAAAACGATAAGGAAACGACTTAGCAGAGGTTTATTATTAAAGGCTAGCTTTTTCTCACTCTCTTCGACGTTTCCTTCACGCTCATCGAGCATTTTCACATAACCGCCTAACGGTATACTTGCAATGACATATTCTGTCTCGTCATTTTTCCTTTTAAATTTAATTAACGGTTTACCAAAACCGACAGAAAAACGTAATACTTTCACACCACATTTACGCGCCACCCAAAAATGGCCGAATTCATGAACGGTAACCAAAATACCTAAGGCCAAGATAAAAGAGGCCATTGAAATAATAATGCTCATTAACCGTTCTCCAAACAATTTTTTGCAACCTGACGTGCTTGTGCATCTGCGCTTAAAACGCTTTCAATTGAGTCAGCAGGGCTCACTGTTGTAATACTCAACACCTGCTCAATCAATGTGGAAATACCAGTGAACGCTAATTCTTTTGCCAAAAATGCTTCAACGGCGACTTCATTTGCTGCATTTAAGATCGCTGGTGCTGTTCCTTTAGCATCTAAAGCTTCATAAGCTAAACGTAAGCAAGGGAATTTTTCATATGAGGCTGATTCAAATGTTAATTGATTATTCACTAGAAAATCCAGCGCTGACACGCCACTCTCATGCCTTTTTGGCCATGCTAATGCATGTGCTATGGGTGTGCGCATATCGGGGTTTCCAAGTTGCGCTAAAACAGACCCATCCACATAATCAATCATCGAATGAACAATACTTTGAGGATGTATCAGCACATCTATTAATTCAGCGGGCATATCAAATAAATAACTCGCTTCAATTAACTCCAAACCTTTATTCATCATAGTCGCTGAGTCAACAGAGATTTTATGCCCCATTGACCAGTTTGGGTGTGCACAAGCCTGCTCGACCGTTACATTATCCAACTCACTGGCATTAAGATTCAAAAAAGGCCCACCAGAAGCCGTTAAAATTAATTTTCTAACACCCTCAGCACGTTGCCCAGCCTTGTATGCATCGGGCATACATTGAAATAAAGCATTATGTTCGCTGTCTAACGGTAGCAATGTGGCACCATTTTGTTTCACTACAGACATCAATAAATCACCCGATACAACTAAAGATTCTTTATTCGCCAGTAAAATTGTTTTACCTGCCTTAGCACCCGCTAAAGTTGACAATAAACCAACCGCTCCAACAATGGCTGCCACCACAATATCAGTCATTGAATGTTTAGCAACAAACTCTAAAGAATCCATGCCAGATAACACTTGGGTTTCACATGCGTCAGAGCGTTCCAACTTCCCTCTAAACGCCTCTGCAAGCTCAGCATCTGGAACCACTGCATAAGTTGGCTTAAATTCTATACATTGCTCTAATAACCGCCCAATGTTTTTATTAGCTGTCAGTGCAACTACTCTGTAAGCATTCTTATTGAGTCTTATAACATCAAGCGTACTAACTCCAATTGAGCCAGTTGAGCCAAGCAAGCAAACATTTTTCATGTGAACAGTTTTGTCATTAACAGACAAGCAACATAAACAGGAGCTGCCGCAATAAGGCTATCAATACGATCAAGAACGCCACCATGACCCGGTAAAATTGCCCCACTATCTTTAACGTTTACACGTCGCTTCATAAGGCTTTCAAATAGATCCCCAAAAACCGAGACAAAGGCAACAAACACCGACACACTTATAAACATGGCACTGTTGTTAATTTCAAAATATTGATCTGCAAAAAAAGCCAACAATAAACAAGCTAATGCGCCACCAATGACGCCTTCTATAGATTTTCCAGGACTAATAAGAGGTGATAATTTATGATGCCCAAATGAACGGCCAGCAAAATAAGCCCCACTATCTGCAATCCACATCAACAATAATAGGTACATTAAAAGCTCAGGGCCTTGTTCAAAATTGAGCCTCAACTGGTAAAGCGATATGAATATTAAACCAAGCAATAAATAGCCAATTAAAAGCATCACAGGGCGCGCTACTTTATTTGCCAGTAAATCTTGCGCTTTAGTTATCAGCAACACGATCGCCAATAACCAAAATATTAAACTAGCGTAAAAAAAACCACTTAAAAAAGGTTCATTTAAAAGCGTTAAACCAAACGAAAACAGCAAGCCAGTTATCGCAAATATAGATTTATATAGCTTGCTTTTTACAGCACTTAAAGCAGCCCATTCATAGCCAGCTATCAAAACAATTAGACTTAGAACCCCTATAAAATATGGTTCAGAAGAATACATTACAACCCAGACCACAGCTGGAATCAATACTATGGCTGTTAGAAGCCTCTTAGCGAGACTAGTCATTCCTTAACCATCTTCATCAAGTTGCTCACCTGTCTGTCCGAACCGACGCTCACGAGAAGAGAAATACTGAATGGCCACATCAAGAGCATTCTTATCAAAATCTGGCCAAAGTGTGTCTGTAAAATAAAGTTCACTATAAGCTATTTGCCAAAGTAAAAAATTACTAATTCGCTGCTCACCACCTGTTCTTATGAATAAATCAGGGTCTGGTATAGCTGCGGTGGATAAAAAGTCTTCTATGTTCAGGTCTGTTAAAGGAATGTCTTGACTGACTGCATGTGCCATCATACATTGGCTTGCCTGCGTAATATCCCATTGGCCACCATAATTTGCTGCAATGACCAGCAATAAACCAGTATTTTCAGCTGTTAATAACTCAACATCTATAATTTTTTGTTGTAACGACTGGGACAGTTTGGTTTTATCACCAATTATTTTCAAACGAATATTATTGTTATGTAATCGTTTTGCTTGTGTTTTTAGCGTCAACATAAACAAGTCCATCAGCACATTAACTTCTTTCGCTGGACGACGCCAATTTTCGCTGCTAAATGCAAACACTGTTAACACTTCCACACCGTAGCTAGCGCACGTTTCGATAGTGGTTCTTAATGCATCAACGCCCGCTTTATGGCCTGCTGTACGAGGTTTACCCTGAGCGGTAGCCCAACGCCCATTGCCATCCATTATGATGGCAATGTGCTTAGGGCTTTTTTTTATATTTTTTTTAACTTGGTTGTCAGTCACAAGAATCCTATTTATCTCTTTTGACAACGTCGTAAAAACTTAGATCAAGGTTAAACACACTGAAAGCACACGATGTTAGGTTCATTGCCTACATTGACATCAAGTCAGCTTCTTTTACCTCAAGGTGCTTATCAATATCTTTTACATGCTGATCGGTGATTTTCTGAATTTTTTCTTCACCAGAGCGAAGTTCATCTTCAGTAATCATCTTTTCTTTTAACGCCTCTTTAAACTCAGAGTTTGCGTCACGACGAATGTTTCTAATCGCAACTTTCGCAGCTTCTGCCTCACCACGAACCACTTTAACAAGATCGCGACGCCTTTCTTCTGTTAATGGTGGCATTGGTACACGAATGACATTACCAGCAGTCACTGGATTAAGCCCGAGATCTGCCTTCATAATAGCCTTTTCAACTGGGCCAATCATACCTGCTTCCCACGGCATAATAGACAATGTTCTAGCGTCTTCAATATTAACTGTTGCTACTTGATTTAAGGGTGTATCAACATCGTAGTAAGACACAACAATATGCTCTAGCAAACTTGGGTGCGCACGACCTGTACGAATTTTTGTCAATGCTTTTTGAAAAGACTCAACGGATTTACCCATTCTTAGGTTTCCATCTTTAACAATATCTTCAATCATAATTATCTCTACCGTTATTCTACAAGTGTGCCAATATCATCACCCATCACAAGACGTTTAATAGCACCTTTATCAAAAATATTAACGACCCTTAATGGTAACTTATGATCCCTACAAAGTACCAATGCTGTTGCGTCCATAACATTTAAACGTTGATCAATGGCTTCATCAAAACTAATACGTGAATACAGCGTGGCATCAGGGTTTTTAACCGGATCATCAGAATAAATGCCATCCACTTTTGTTGCTTTAATCAGCAATTCAGCCTCAACCTCAATACCTCTGAGGCTCGCTGCCGAATCAGTGGTAAAAAATGGATTACCGGTCCCTGCTGCAAAAATAACTACGCGGCCTTTCTCAAAATGTCTAACCGCTCTTCTACGTTTAAAGCTTTCGCATACTTGGTTAATTTGAAGCGCTGACATAACGCGAACATCCTGACCAAGAGACTCTAATGAATCTTGCATCGCTAAGGCATTAATGACTGTCGCCAACATACCCATATGATCACTGGTCACACGATTCATAACATCTGAAGCTACTTCAGAACCACGTAAAATATTTCCACCACCTATAACAAGACCAACTTGAACACCAATGTCACATAGCTGCTTAACTTCTTCTGCTAGCCTTAAAACTGTATTACCATCAATACCACCAGCGGAGTCGCCCATAAAGGCTTCCCCGCTGAGTTTTAGCAATATTCGTTTATATGTCAACTCGCTCATTAAATTAATCGCCTCGTACTTGAGCCATTACTTCAGATGCAAAATCTTCTTCTTTCTTCTCGATACCTTCACCTACTTCAAAGCGTACGAAAGATACGACTTTAGCATTATTAGATTTTAATAATTGCTCAACCGTAACATCACCATCTTTAACAAATGGTTGACCCAATAAGGTGACTTCTTTTAAGAATTTTTTAACTTTACCAACGATCATTTTTTCAACAATCTCAGGTGGCTTACCACTTTCAGCAGCTTGCCCTTTAAAAATTTCTTTTTCCTTTTCAATAGCCTCTGCAGGTACTTCTGCTTCAGAAATACATAAAGGATTCGTCGCAGCAACATGCATAGCAATATCTTTTGCTAATTCAACAGACCCACCTTCCAATTCAACCAACACCCCAATACGGATACCGTGCAAATATGAACCGACAACGCCTGATTCAGGCTTAATGGTTTGAAAACGTCGAACATTAATGTTTTCACCAACTTTAGCAATCAATGCACGTCGTTTTTCATCAACTGTCACAGATTCACCGTCAATCGTTGCATTATTTAATGCTTCAACATCAGCGACGTCATTATTAACAATCGTGTTTGCAACCACTGTAGCAAACTCAACAAAATCATCACCTTTTGAAACAAAGTCAGTTTCACTGTTAATTTCAACAATCGTTGTTGCTGATCCATCACCGGACGTTGCAACCTTTAAAACACCTTCAGCAGCAATACGCCCTGCTTTTTTATCTGCTTTTGCCATGCCTGATTTACGCATGTTTTCAATCGCAACTTCTAAATCACCACCTGTTTCTACTAATGCTTTTTTGCACTCCATCATGCCAGAACCCGTTCTTTCACGTAATTCTTTGACCATTGCAGCTGTTACACTCATTCTAAACCTCTGTCTATATTAATTAATCATAAAAACGCCCCCAACAGGAGGCGTTCATTGTCTTCTAAGCTGTAGCGATTAACCTTCTTTGCTTACTTCTTCAGTTGCTGCTTTTTTTACCGCTGTTTTTTTCACAGCCGGTTTTTTAGAAACTGATTTAGCCACTTCTTTATTATCAACTAATTCTTTAATTACGCTGGCTTTACCTTCAAGAATCGCACCGGCAAAACTTTGGCAATATAGTGTTAAGGCTCTGATTGAGTCATCATTACCCGGTATTACATAATCCACATCATTAGGTTTATTGTTTGAATCAACAATACCAATCACTGGAATACCTAATTTAGCCGCTTCTTTAACTGCGATTTTTTCATAGCCTACATCCATTACTACAATAGCATCGGGTGGGCCTTTAAGGTCTTTAATACCGCCAACACTGCGCTCTAGTTTTTCCAGCTGGCGCATGAACTTTAAACCTTCTTTTTTGCTAAAACGATTCAAGCTACCGTCTTCACGCATCGTTTCAAGTTCTTTTAAACGATTAATTGATTTTTTGATGGTACCGAAGTTTGTCAACATACCACCTAACCAACGGTGATCAACATATGGCATGCTGCAACGTTTTGCTTCTTCTGCAACTGTTTTACGAGCGGCTTTTTTTGTTCCAACAAACATGATAGTGCCTTTGTTTGCTGCTAGTTTGTTGATGAAATTTAATGCATCATTAAAAAGAGGTAAGGTTTTCTCTAAGTTAATGATATGAATTTTGCCACGCTCACCAAAGATGTAAGGGGCCATTTTAGGGTTCCAGTACCTCGTTTGGTGACCAAAATGGACACCAGCTTCGAGCATTTCACGCATTGTGATTTTAGACATTTCTTTTAATTCCTTATGTTATAGCCAGCCAGATAATCTGACATGACTCGGGTTGATAACTACCACGCATCCCAAACGGTAACCTGATTTAATTCAAGCACCCTACCGGATGTGTTGATGCATGTGATCGTTGTTGCCAAAAGTGGCGACGCTTTATACCATATCTAGAGCTAAACAGCAATTTAAACCTAAAATATTAGTGTTATGCCTAAGCTGTAAAAAAACCTTAAATTCATCTATTAAGCGTTATAATCTGTCACTTGTTTGACATTCTGAAACCACTTTATTTATTAAAATATGAGTATTACTTTAAAAACACCCCCTGAAATTGAAAAAATGCGTGTCGCTGGCCGTTTAGCTGCTGAAGTTCTCGAGATGATCAGGGAATATGTTGTTCCAGGTGTCACTACAGAAGAGCTTAACCAACGTTGTCACGACTTCATGGTTAACACCCAAAAAACAATCCCCGCCCCGCTTAATTACCATGGCTTTCCAAAATCAATCTGCACCTCGGTTAACCAAACTGTTTGCCACGGTATCCCCAACCATAAAAAACTTAAAAAAGGAGATATCGTCAATATTGATATCACCGTTATTAAAGATGAGTTCCATGGTGATACCAGTGAAATGTTCGTTGTTGGTGAACCAAGCATTTTAGCCAAGCGTCTTATCGATACCACACAAAAAGCTTTATACCTAGGCATTAGCATGGTTAAGCCCGGCGCAAGACTTGGTGATATTGGCCATGCTATTCAAAAATTTGCAGAAAGCAGGCGTTACTCTATTGTTCGAGAGTATTGTGGTCATGGTATTGGGCGCGTTTTTCATGAAGAGCCCCAAGTTTTACATTACGGCGAACCTAATACCGGTACCACACTAGAAGAGGGCATGACCTTTACTATAGAACCGATGATTAATGCTGGCAAAAGGAATGTAAAAACACTGGCAGATGATTGGACCGTGGTTACTAAAGACCGCAGCCTATCTGCACAGTTTGAACACACCTTAACGGTCACATCCAATGGGTTTGAAATTTTTACCGTTCGAGATAACGAGGCCATTGAAGCAACCCATATTCCACCAGAGTTATATAAATCATGACATCTCTTCCTACTGAAAATGAACCAGCCGCGCATAAAATTGCTGATATTAAAGCGCTAATTCAAGCCTTTAATAATGAATTACATACACGCGCTAAGTCTGGTGAAACGGTAGAAACACTTCTAAAAGCTCGTAGTGATTTTATCGATCAATTACTTACCAACTATTGGAATGAAATATTAGGTCCCTATTCTAACCAACTGGCCTTAATTGCCACCGGTGGTTATGGCCGCGCGGAACTGCACCCTTTTTCCGATATTGATTTACTCATTATCTTTGATGAATCCGAGCTCGACAATTACAAAACAGAACTCGAATCGTTCTCGACATTCCTATGGGATATTGGTCTTAAGCCGGGCCTAAGTGTACGAACAATTTCAGACTGCCTAGAACAATCTAAGTTAGATATTACGGTTATTACAAACCTTATGGAAGCTCGCCTCATCACAGGTTCAGAGGCTTTCTTTTCTGACATGCAAGATCAGATCAGTATCGATAATCTTTGGTCGCCGGTTGCATTTTTTCGCGAAAAAGTAGCAGAACAACACAACAGACACTTGAAGTTTGGCAATACCGCTTACAACCTAGAACCTGATATGAAAGAAGGGCCAGGTGGGTTACGAGACATTCAAACGATTCAATGGATTACCCAGCGTTATTTTGGTTCCAATTCACTTGGTGAATTGGTAAATCATGCGTTTCTTACTAAAAATGAGTATCGCTCACTGGTAAAAGGGCAACGCTTTCTTTGGAAAGTCCGTTTCGAATTACACCTTTTAGCGAATCGACCTGAAAACCGCCTGCTTTTTGATTATCAAAAAAACCTTGCCTTAGCCTTTGGTTTTGAAGATGGCGATAACAACCTTGCTGTCGAATCATTTATGCAGCTGTACTACCGTACTGTGATGGACCTTGAGCGCATTAATGAACTGGTCTTGCAAATATTTAATGAGGCGTTAGAAAATAAAGTCATGGATGTGACCCCTATCAATGAATCTTTTAGGATCATTAATGATTATATCGAGGTGACGCATCCAGATACCTTTAAAACAACACCTACTGCTCTACTCGATATTATCCTTCAATTACAAAAACATGAAGATGTAAAGGGGATCAGATCAGCAACTATCCGCTTAATACGCGAGTCTTTACACCTCGTTGATGATGAGTTCAGGGCAAACCCTCGGGCTAAACGTTTATTTTTAGATATTCTTCGCCAACCGCATGGCATCACCCATCAATTTCGTCGGATGAATCGCTACGGTTTATTAGCGGCTTATATTCCAGCCTTTGACGATATTATCGGGCGTATGCAGTATGACTTATTTCATGCCTATACCGTTGATCAGCACACCCTATTTATCGTTAGAAACCTAAGACGGTTTGCCTTAGAAAAGCACCGTGACGACCTGCCGCATTGTTTCGATGTCTTTCAAGAAATTCGCAAACCTGAGTTACTTTATTTAGCTGGCTTATTTCATGATATTGCTAAAGGCCGCGGCGGCAACCATGCAGAACTTGGCATGCATGATGCCATCGAATTTTGCCGCCAGCATGGCTACAATTCTTATGACACCAACCTTGTCGGTTGGCTGGTTCAAAACCACCTAATCATGTCAATGACCGCGCAGCGTAAGGATATTAATGACCCCGCTGTTATTCATAAATTTGCCTCTAAAATTGGCAGTCTTGAGTACCTTGATTACCTCTACCTACTAACCGTTGCAGATATTAGAGCAACAAACCCAACGCTGTGGAACGACTGGAAAGGCTCGTTATTAAAAGAACTCTACAACAACACTCAGCAACTTTTACGTCGCGGATTACAAACGGTCACTGATGAATTAAGTGACGAAATCAAAGACATGCAGTATCAGGCTAGACAAGGCCTTAATATCCGTGGCTTAAGTGATGATAAAATTGATCGAGTATGGCGAACAATCAGTAAGGATTATTTTTCACGGTTTTCTGTTGAAGATAGTATTTGGCACACATTGGCCATATCATCTTGTCGTCAAGAAGAGATGCCACTGGTCTTACTACGCCCACAAACACATCGCGGTGGCGCAGAAATTTTTATTTACGTAGATGATCGCGCTGGCACATTTGCTATCTGCACAGCAACGCTCGATCAGCTTGGCCTTAATATTTTAGATGCTCGAATCATTACCACTAATGAAGACCTCGCATTGATTAGTTTCCATGTTTTAGAAGATAACGGCAGCCCTATTCCCGACCTTACTCGTGAACAATCTATCGTCAACGTCTTACGTGCTAATTTAATAGCGCCAGACCAATCAGTTTTATCGGTTGATAGGCATAGGCCTCGCCAATCTCAACACTTCAACATTAAAACGACTATCAGCTTTAAAAGTGATTATCAAAAACGCTACACCATTTTAGAAATACGCACACAAGACCAACCCGGTGTTTTATCCACCATTGGGCAATGCTTTAGTGCCTGTAAAGTTAACGTGCGAAATGCAAAAATTACCACCTTAGGTTCAACCGCTGAAGATATTTTCTATATTACCGATAGCGATAACAAAATGATTGAAGATTCCGAGATCATCGATCAGCTAAAAGAAAGCTTAATTGAAAAACTGACTTCGTCGCAAAACAGTACTACTTGATTCTAATTTGGCGGTACTTCTGCGCCAATACTTTAGGTTCCGCATTAAAAAAATATGCCCACCTTAAAAACCACATTAACAGGACTGTTTTCACGACCCCATTAACCTGCCAACGCCGGCAGGATGTGGTAACAGTTTCTTTAAGGCATATCGGCTTTGAAACTTTTTTTAGTTTTTTGCTTATTGCAATATCTTCCATAAGCTCAATGCACGGGTAGCCGCCTACCTGTTCAAACAAGTGCTTTGAAACAAACATTGCATGGTCCCCTGTTACGATACCGGTCAAACAAGAGCGCCAATTCATCATCGTTTCAATTATTCGAAAAACAATTGCTGTGTCGTCCAACTTGACCTTAAAACGTCCCCAACAAAGAGTTGGCTGTTTCGGTTGCTTTAATAGTTTTTTAATGGCCCTGCCTGCTAGCAGGGTATCTGCATGTAAAAAAAGCAATACCTTTCCACGTGCTACTTGTGCACCTTTATTAAGCTGCACCGCACGTCCTGCTGAATAGACCACCAGCTGTTCAACAAGGCCTTCTGTGCAGCAGACCGTCTTATCGGTGCTGCCGCCATCTACCACTATAATTTCGACACCTTCCCTTCTAAGCGATTGTAACGATGCCAGCGTTACCGGTAAGGCCGTCTCCTCATTCAGCGTGGGAATAATAATAGATAGCTCAGGCATTAATAACAGCCCCTTCTATAGGATATTTTTATAATCACTGCTTTAAGGCGCCACCACAGCTTGAACCACTACCCGCCGTGCAACCATAACAATGATCGGCTACCGTAATGGCTTGTGATTCAAAATCAAGCCCTAAACACTCGCTAATATGCCTCTTTGATTTAAGCTGGCCAGCAGGCAAGCCTAGCATTTGATTAAAATCGCAATCGTACACATAACCTGCCCAATCAACACTTAAAGTACTTTTACACATCACTTGATCAAGGTTAACCGCATGGTGCGCAGTTTTAAGTACGTTCATATATTCGTCAAACTGACTTGTTGAAATCAGCCAGCTACCAAACCGCTTAATGGGCATATTTGTTATCGTGAACAAACGCGTAAACACAATGCCGAAGTGTTCAAATAAATGGTCTTTATAATCCGCTTCAAGAGCCGACTGATCTGGCGGTAATTGAGTACCCTGTGGGTTATATACAAGGTTTAGCTCTAATGTTTCCCCATAACCGAGGGTATTTAGTTTTTTTAACGCAGTGATACTCTTTTCAAAGACACCCTTACCACGTTGTGCATCTACATTATCACTGGAGTAGCATGGTAAGGAGGCAACAATTTGTACTTTATTAGATGCTAAAAAATCAGCCAAATATTCATAACCCGGTTCTTCAAGAATCGTTAAATTGCAGCGATCAATGACCTCCACTCCTCTATTTCTCGCTTCTATAACAACATATTGAAAACAAGGGTTCATTTCTGGCGCACCGCCGGTCAAATCGAGTGTTTTAATAGCCTGCTGATCTATAAACTTAAAGACTTGATCGATAGTTTCTTTCGCCATTATTTCTTTACGTGTCGGACCAGCATTAACATGACAGTGTAAGCAGGACTGGTTACACAAATACCCCATGTTTACTTGTAACGTGTGAAGTTTAGTTCGTGTTATCGCAGGGAAGTTTGTATCCACTAGCTTAGCTAACGTTGGGTGCATAGTTAACTCCGCCTAGCTAAATGGTAGCGTTTTAAAATTTTTAGCAATTTTGTAGGCTGATGGTTCTTTTTCCAGACCCCCGCTGTATATTTACTTGCTTCAGCCCATGTTGGGTACACATGAATCGTTGCTAATATTTTATTTAAGCCCAACCCATGCTTCATGGCTAAAACAAACTCAGGCAGTATTTCACCAGCATGTTCTCCAACAATGGTAACGCCTAAAATATGATCTTTTCCTGCTGCAGTCAGCACTTTAACAAACCCTTCTGTTTTACCCTCTACAATGGCTCTATCAAGTTCATTAAACTCAAATTTTGTTGTCTCTATTTGCAAGCCCGCCGCTTTTGCTGATTGCTCGTTATAACCCACACTGGCTATTTCTGGCTCTGTAAAGGTCACCCTTGGGATCACCCTTCGGTCTGCTTTAAAACGCCAAAAATCACCAAATAAACTATTCACAACGCTATACCAAGCAAAATGTGCAGCGGTATGGGTAAATTGGTAAGGCCCAGCGACATCTCCACAAGCGTATATGGTGGGCACATGGGTTCTCATGTATTTATCGACCTTTATCGTACCCGATTGTGTTAATTGAACCCCAAGCTCTTGCAAACCTAAACCAGCAACATTGGCCTCTCGTCCAACAGCAAAGAGTACCGCATCAAAAATAAGTTTTAACGGCTTACCTTGTGCCGATTTAAGCGTGGCGACACATTGATTATTGTCCATTGCGAAGGAATCAACCGAATATTGTAGTTTTAATTCAACACCATCGTGTTCCAAATGAGTCATTAACACACCGACTGACTCTTCATCCTCAGACGGCATAATGCGATCGGCGTTATCAATAAGGGTTACCTTGCTGCCTAATCTACTAAAACTCTGACCCAATTCACAACCAATAGGCCCAGCCCCAACAACAAGAAGGTGTTTCGGTTGTTCACGCAATGACCATATTGTGTCCGATGTGTAATAAGGAACTTGATCAACCCCTTCAATCGTTGGTATCCGTGGTTTAGCACCGGTCGCAACAATAATATGTCGGCTGCTAATGATTCGATCGCCAACGGCTATTTCCCAAGGTGATAACACACGCGCTTCAGCTTGCATACACTCAACACCCAATTGAGTGTAACGTTCTACAGAATCATGCGGTTCAATTTGCTTGATAACCGACGATACACGCTCCATAACCTCAGCAAAATCAAATTCTGCCGAAGCACTGTTTATACCATAGTGCTTACTTCTGCTTAATTCTGCTAAAAAACGGCTAGACTTAATCAGTGATTTTGAGGGCACACAACCACTATAGAGGCAATCGCCCCCCATTTTATTTTTTTCAATTAACAAGACTTTAGCGTTTACTGCTGCTGCAAGATAAGCGCTTACTAACCCCGCAGAACCACCACCGATTACAACTAAGTTATAATCAAAAACCTTAGGTTTTTTATAGGACGTTAAAATTTTATAACGTCGAATAATAGTCGGCACGGTTTTGGCGAATAAGGGAAATAGCCCCAGTAACGCAAATGAAATAGCGACTGCTGGCGATAAAACATCTGACACCTGTTCAACCTTAGTTAATTGCGTACCTGCATTAACAAACAATATTGTGGCTGGCAACATACCTAATTGACTAACCCAAAAATAGGTCCTTAATTTAATAGGTGTCAGCCCCATTAACAGGTTAACAAGCCAAAATGGAAACAGCACAATTAAACGTAATGTAAAAAGGTAAAAAGCCCCTTCTTTTTTGATCCCGGCATTTACATCGGTAAGTTTATCGGAAAATTTTAGCTGCACTGTCTCCTTCAAAATATAACGAGACAATAAAAAAGCTAAACTCGCCCCTATTGTTGATGCAAATGAAACTAATATAACGCCCCAAAACAAACCAAAAATTGCACCCGCCGCCAAGGTCAGAATACTAGCTCCCGGTATAGAAATAGCCGTTGAAATAATATAAAAAACAAAAAACCAAGCGGAAGTTTGCCAGGGGTTTGCAATGTAATAAGCGGCTAATTCATCGTTTTTTTCTTTTAAAACAGTTAAATCGATATATTGATCAAAACCTAACCAATAAAAACCTACAAACAACAACGCTACAAGGCCTATTAAGCAAACTTTTCGCGATTTAAACATCCATATATTCCCAGCTTCGCCACCCAGCAAATTCTGGATAATAAAGCCCTAACATAATAGGTCGCGACTCCTTTTTGCTCATCAATTGGGCATAACGTTCAAGTTGAGCCTTATATCGTGTCACTTCAGTGTCCAAAAACTGCTCCTTATCATCGTCATCATGGCGGCTTGTTTTAAAATCAATAATCCAACGTTTACCCTCATCAACAAAGGTTCTGTCTAATCGGTAATGAATGATCGCTTCATCCACTACTCCTGACAGCGATAATTCAAACTGACTATCTTCATGCTGATTATTAAGAACCCATTGACCACGCGAATCTTTCACACAAACATCAAGAACGTGTAAAACACGCTGAGTAGCTTCATCAAGGTGCCGAGGTAAGACGCCAAGCTCTACAAGTTGCTGTTGAACCTTTACTCGCATCATTCCATCATCAACTTTTAAACAGCCTTGCTCACCCATTATTTGCATCCATTGATGACAAACAGTCCCGACCGATGCGGCTAAATCTGAGGCCCAATCATATTCAATGATATTTGTTTGTAGCCGTATCCTATTATCTAAACCATGCTGATAATCCAGCATTGAATAATCTTTTTTATCAATATCGTATATATTTATTTTCTTTAAATAACAATTTGTTAGAGCCTTATTATCATCTAGTTTGTTATCTGAAAATTTAATAACAACCTCATCTTTAATTGTCGGCCAAAGCAAACCAAGTAAGGTATTACTCGCAGGCGTTTTAGCCTCTTGTGTTTTTTCGTTAAGCGTTAAGCAAAAACTTAAATGTAATTGTTTTTTAGCACGGGTCGCCGCCACATATAACAATCGCTGACTTTCATGAATGGCCTTTTCCTGCTCTACCCTATTTAAATAATTAACAATGGCATCATCCTCGTTCGCCCCCACTTCCTTAAGGGGTGCAATCATTAACTCACTACCTCCCGCTATCTCCGAAGGGCGTTCTAGCCAAGACAACAAACGTGACTCATCTCGCCCTGAGCGTCTATCTAAGCCCGGCAAAATTACATGATCAAACTCCAAACCTTTAGCTTTATGTATCGTCATTATCTGTAATGTATCAGGCGCTTGTGTGTTTGGAGCTGCGTACAGTTTATCAATCTGCTCTTCAAGCTCTGTGATATCAACACTGCCTTTATCAAGCTCTAACATTTGCAAACACTCAAAAAACCGTTCGCAATCGGCTAAATCAGCAGCAGACGATAAACCCTCAGGGCCTAACAACTCAGACCATAAACCACGTATTGAGTCGGTCACACTCATCTGTTCTCGATACGAGAGTGCAACCTTAAAATGTGATACCACATGGGCAATACTCCTTTGCCCGTCTTGCGATAATTTCTGTATCCGTTCACTGTGTTGTATTAACTGCCAGACCGTTTCATTCGTTTCGCCTTCTAGTAACAAATGCATATCTACCAAACTTAGAACACACCATGGCGCACGTAATACGGATAACCACGCCAACCGATCTGCCGGGTGTAAATAGGCTCGTGTCAGGGACATTAAATCAATCACTGTTTGTCGTGTATTAAGTGGGTCAATATCACTGGCTTGATAAGCTACAGATGCCTCATTTAACGCGATAACCAACTCACTTAAGCTCTTACGCCCTCGAACCAACACACCGATTGACTCGTTAGGCGATGTTTGTTGAATCTGCTGAATTAAGGCTAATAAGCCTTTACCCTCTTGGACTCTGCTTTCATACGGGTAATATTGAACGCCATTAGTTGCAGCTTGTGCTGTTTTAAATGCTATTGAAGCTTTATAAGAAATAGCACCACTGAATATATTATCACTTGGCGGCATAATCCTGCTAAACGCCTCATTTACCCAGTTAATAACCCCTTCTTGCGAGCGAAAATTAACCGCAATATTAACCGGTTTAATATTCTTAACTTCACCCAAACCATCTTGCTGAGTTTTTAAAAACAAGCCAACCTCAGCCTGACGAAACCGATAAATAGATTGCATCGGGTCACCCACCAAAAATAATGTTCGCCCATCGCCTTCTTGCCAACCTGCCACTAAATCTTTTAATAACATAAATTGAGTTTCAGACGTGTCTTGAAACTCATCAACAAGCATGTGTTGCAGTTGGTAATCTAGCTTTAAACCAACATCGGTCATTCCGCTCGCATCATGAATCGCTCGACTGGCACTTAATGACACTTCACAAAAATCAACACAACCCATCTGTTGAAACACCAATCGTAAATGAGCAACGGCTTGCGGCAAGATCAATAATAAAGCTTGAATAATTTGCCACTGTTGATCGCTATATCCTGGACTTGGCAGGTAACGCAACCAAGCCATCGCTTCGGTTAATTCATCATTTTCTTGTAAGGCCAACAACAACGCTTTGTAGTCATTCTTTTTATCTGTGTACAGAGCCTTTTGATCTTTATTACTGGCTTGACTGACGGGTGGAAAACCCATTTTTGCATCTGCTTGTTTACGCCAAGTTCCCGCACCGGTGAGCAAAAAGTCCCTCAAGATTAACCAATCATTTAATGAATCAGCCGAGGTGTCCAACTCATCAAGGTGTTCAGCCAAGTAACACACAGGTGACGCTTTATCACTTAAATTAGTTGCCGCAAACTGTAGTAAATCTTTTAGAACATCTGCTTGCTGTTGACTCAGATGCCGCACAATATCAGCCAGTGTTGACTCGACCGTTTGCGTTAAAACGTTTTCTAATGCTTCACGTTTAGCTGCATCAGAGTCACTCATTAAGACGTGGCGTAGCCATTGGTCTCTTGAAGCTAACATCGATGAAATTAAATCTTCAGCTCGTGACAAATGGTTATCCACATGAGTTAACAGTAACCTTATCGCTTCGCCAACACGGTCATTACTGTCAAGTTCTTTTAAACAGTTGCTAGCTGCTTGAGTGTATAGAGAACTGGCATCTTGTTGAATGTTGGGCAAAGAACCAAACTGTGCAGTAATTGGCATTTGCTTCACTAAGTGCGCACACAATGAATCAATGGTTTGCACTCGTAAACGGTTTGGGTTTTGTAACAGATGCCATTGTAAGGCTTCATCACGCTCGAGCACTTTTGCAGCAACTAACCATGTTTGTGCTTCAAACTCATTCTCAGGACAAGGCTTGGTCGCTAGCTTAATCGACTCTATGATACGCAGGTGCATTTCAGCCGCTGCTTTTTTCGTGAAGGTAATCGCTAAAATTTCTTCAGGGTTATTAACAATACTTAGTAAATGCAAAAACCTTAGCGTTAATAAACTGGTTTTTCCCGAACCGGCAGGCGCTTGAACGATAAACGATTGACTAACATCCAGCACCTCTTGTCGTTGAGCAATATCATGCGGTTTACTCATCTTCAGCAGCCCTTTGCGTTATTTGTTCATTAATACGGCATAGACTAGTCAAATCACAATATTGGCAAGCCTTGGCCGTTGGGCTCACACGTGCATTAGCTGTAACAAACTCATCGGACAAACCACCCAACACTGTACGCCAATGATCCATTTGATTATTCCATTGATCATAGTCTGCTTTTACTTTTTTATCCGCTAAGTTTTTTAATGTAGAAAAGTGATCGTCACTATCCGTTAAACCTTGATACTGAGTTTGGCCTTTTTTAAGTTGCGCAAAGCTGATGCTACCTACATTACCTTCACTAAATACACTATACAGTGGTAATTGTGGCTCTTCAGGCCGCAGACCAAACCAACTATTAATACTGCAATCACCTGTTTTATAATCAATAATCGCTAATGAACCATCTGGTAGCTTATCCACACGATCAATAATGGTGTTAAGTTGTAATTCTCCAACGCTTAACAACTGCTTTAATTCCGTTGCAATAACCTCAAACGGCTCTCGTTGGCGATCTATGTTCAGCCATGCCATTAATAATTGCGTGATTCTTTCGGTTTCTAGCTGACCCAGTGCTTTCTTTAAAATAGCGGTCCGTTTACTTTCAGTTTGAACGACAGCCGTCACAATCGCTTTGACCAGCTCATATTGTTCATCAACTGATAAATCACATAAGGCTTTATGCGTTTTAATCTTCGTCCATAGCTCTTCTAAACTTCGATGTACAAGACTACCGCGTAAGCGTGCATCTATTCCTGGCTCAGGCTCTTGTAAAGCGTTCGTTTGCAAACGAAAATGCACATAAGCTTTAAATGGACACGCGGCTTGATCTTTCAATATGCTGACACCACCGCGCACTGTTTCGCTTTTTTCTAGCAATGGCCCGGAAACATCTTCAATCCATTTAAAATTCTTATTACCTACTCGGTGTTCAATTGGATTCACGGGTAGTTGTTGTAATAACTGCTTCTTTGTTATCACAGGGTAACCTTCTATCAGTGAGCTCTTTGCTTGTAGTGTTTCATCCTTAACATGAGAAAAACTAAACACCACTGTTTTTGCTGAGCGAGCCCAGTTTTTTGTGATTATTTTCGCATGTTGATATTGGTGTTCAGCAGATGATTGAACCAAACCTTTATTGCGCTGTTCGGCAAGCGGTAAAAAAGGGCTAGGGTTTGGCGATTGTGGCCATGTTTTATCATCTAAACCACACACCCATAACGCATCAAACGTATGTCCTGATGCCTCCATTAAACCCATTATTTGAATCGCTGCTGTTGGGGTTTCAGGTTGAAAAACACGTTCAAGTAGTATTTTTCGTAATGCATTTAGTGCCGTTTCAAAGGTGATTACACTATACACCTCATCCAAGGTTGAAAAACTTTTCAACACATCGTCCCACACTTGGAATACTTGGTATTCTGTGGAGCTTAATACTCGATCGCCTTGCACCCCCATGGTGGCTAAAAAAGACCTAAACAGCTGTACCCAGTCTGACGGCAGCACACGGTTTGGTTTTGCCTCTAGCAGCTCTATTACCTGATTTAAACACTTAAGCAGTAACGGGCATAAAGACTCATCGTCTTTAGGTGCCTGAAGACTATTGCGTAACTGCTTGACCGAGCAGGACAAGATGCCTTTTTTACGTAGAACAACTTCCAATCGTGCGCGCTGACCCCATTCCTTTTGCCCCGCCGTAATAAAAGAAGAACGAAGCAATAGACACAGTTCACTAAAAGTTATTGGTTGGCTACAAAATTGTAACAACCGAAGGCTTTGTTGAATGGGAGAATAGCTTAATAGAGACTGGCCCAACGACACGTTATATGGTTTTTCAAAAGGTACATCTACTGGGTAAACAACACTGGGATAAAAAACCGTTTTAAAGGCTGACTCAATCGATTCTCGCATGACTTCCAAATCTGGCACGACTATACCGATCTTATTGTCAGGGTTTTCATCCAAACGTTCTCTTGCCCATTGCGCCATTAGCTTCACTTCTTCTTTACGATCAATCGCTTTAAGCACATGCGTCTGGTTTGTAGCGGCCTCTGCAGAAAACTCGCTAAGTTGATGCCCTTTCTCTATTAACAATGCATGCAATGACTGTTGTGTCGGCGTATAAATTTCAAACCCTGAAAAAATAATCTGATTTGGCAATAGCAAACAATCTTGATCTACCAATTCACTAACCGTCTTTATTAACTGCGCACGATCTATCCAAGCTGATTTATTTAATTCATCTTTATACGCATCATGCCATTGGTTAAACGAGGCCATATCAACACCGGTAGAAATATCATTCACTGCGTTTTCAGCGATCATCCATTGCAGGCTAAGTTGTCTGGCTTTACTGGCTGCTTTGGCCGTTGCTGGTACGTTTAATAACTCAGCACCCAAGGTCTGTCGTATAACACGTTCCCAAATAACTAGCGCTTGTTCCTGTGTTAATAGAGTTTTATTCACTAACGAAGCCGATGCCTCATTGCTTTGCAGATCAAACCGTCGTTGCCAGCACTGTAATAACCAAACATCAAACGACATAATCATAGGCGAAGCCCAGACAGCCGCACCTTCATCCACTAGCGCTTGTTCAACCCAACTTGTTAAGTGTCGTGATAAACGCTGATTCACGGTAATCACGACTGCGCCTTGTTTTATTGCTTTAAAAAAATCTGAAAAATTCATTTAACTAGCGTATCAAAATCCATCTATTAAATCAGAACAACAGCCTCATTATGAGGCTACTTAATGAGTCCATTATCATTGAATTCTAATTCTCCCTTAATACGCCTAAAAACTGCCTTAAAAATGATCCATATTAAAAAAACCACAAGTATTTACATTTTCTATTTGCAACCGCCTTAATCCTTGTAGTAGTGTGGGTTCTCAGCAGTATTGTGCCCCTCAAGGAAGCCCTTGGTTGATCTCTTATTTGATGTTTTCCATGATTATTTATTGGCAAGTTTAGGTTGGGCTATTGGACTCTATATCAGGTTATTCTTATGGAAGTCTCAATAAACACCAAAACTTACAGTACACAACTGTTCAAAATAACTGACCTACAATACGCCACATCTCTTCGTTCTCTATTGTGGATCCACTATTTGCTAGCACTATCGCAATAGATTTTACTGAGGTAAATTATGAATGAACTTAAGTTAGACAATATGCAATCAATGATAGCTGCGGACGAAGTAAGTGCGATTTCATCAGCACTGCTTTCCGAAATATTCCATGGTTTTGAAGAAGCTATTTTAGTTGCCGATACCAATCGACGCCTAGTGTATATGAACTTGGCAGCAGAACGTTTATTTGGTTACTCGAAACAGCAGCTGTATGGAAAAGTGTCCCAAATACTTTATGCCGATGAAAATGATTTTTCAGAACAAGGTCGGCATCGCTCTAACCTAGCAAGCGAAAAGCCTACAGAAAACTATAGGATTTTATATCGCCGTTCGGACGGAGAAATTTTCCTTGGCGTAACAACAGGGACCATTATGCATTCTTCTGATGGAGCGGTCATTGGATTTTTAGGCCTTATCCGCCCTGCACGCTCAGCCGACCAATCTTTAGATGCCCTGCAAAAAATTCACAATGTAACCTCTGACCTTAGCTTAAGTTATGAGCAAAAAATAGAATCATTATTGACCATTGGCCTTAATCATTTTGGTCTGGAAACAGCCATAATGTCTCATATTGAAGGCAATGAGTATACGGTTGAAAACTGCGTCGATTTTAATGGTCAATTAAAGCCAAAAACACAATTTGACCTAGAGGGAACTTACTGTGTTCACACATTAAAAGAAAATAAAACTGTTGGCTTTCATTTTGTAGGTAAGAGTCAAATTCAAAACCACCCTTGCTACAAGAATTTCCAATTAGAATCGTACATCGGCACGCCATTAAAACTGGATGGCAAACTCTATGGAACCGTAAATTTCACCAGCTCCTCTCCTGTTGACCCTTTTTGTAAGGACGACTACATCTTGATGCAGTTACTCTCTGATACCTTCAGCTACCTGTTATACAAAAAAATATCAGAAGAAGAATTAGAAGCCTTAGCAATAATTGACGAGTTAACCAGCCTACCTAACCGACGTGCCACCTTTGAGCGTTTGCATCAACTCATCGATCAATCCAATAGGTTTTTCAAAAAACTCTGTGTACTGTCAATAGACCTTGATCATTTTAAAAGTATTAATGACAAATACGGACATGCCGCAGGCGATCAAGCATTGGTAGAATTTGCACAAATAGCCTCAGGTATAGGCCGAAAAACTGATTTTTGTGGACGAATCGGGGGAGAAGAATTTATCTTTGTGCTAATTGGTGCAAACATAGAACGTGCAGAGGAATTTGGTAACAAACTAAGACACACTTTAGCTTTACACCCCGTCAAGCTAAACAGCGAAGAGTTTATTACGATAACTATCAGTGCCGGCGTTGCCATGTTTGACAACAACGAGTCCATTGAAAGCCTCTTAGCTCGCGCTGACGAGGCTATGTACAACGCCAAACAACAAGGTCGAGATCGCGTAATGATTGCACCACCCTCACCTTAGTATAAGGGTAACTAAGTTGAACCTGTGAGCCACAAAACTAATATGGACAAAAGTTATGAATAAACCAATCGCACAACTAGGGCCAAGCACAGATCGAACCGCTAAAACTATCTACATTCTGTATCTGGTAGGGCTTGTTTTTGGTATCACTAGCATCATTGGCATCGTCATGGCCTACCTTAACCAAAACGACTCACCGGAATGGTTAAAAAGCCATTATCGGTTCCAGATTAGGACCTTTTGGATTGGTATTCTCTTTATCCTAGTCGGCACTCTACTAGCCTCCGTTCTAATCGGTTACTTAGTACTAATGTTTTCTGTGGTATGGCTGATTATTCGCTGCATAAAAGGCCTAAAATTACTAGAGCAACAACAAGAGTACCCAAACCCAACAACATGGTTGTTTTAAACTCGTTCAAATAAATATAATGAACTTGCTTATTTTAAAAACGACATGGCCTAAAGAATGTCTACCTACCAAATAAAGCCGGTGACGGATTGATATTTTCATTCGCCAACTAATATCCCGTATGCTAGGGTAAACTTATATAAACGTTATATATTAAGAGATAAAACAATGGACATTTTAATTTTTTTAGCCATTGGTGGCATTGCTGGTTGGTTGGCGGGCACACTGATGAAAGGTAACGGTTTTGGTTTATTAGGCAATATTGTCGTTGGTGTTATTGGCGCTGTCTTTGGTGGGTTTGTCTTTGGTTTGTTAGGTATTTCTGCGGGTGGTTTGATTGGTTCAATCATCACCGCAACTGTGGGCGCTGTATTACTGCTTTTTATTGTCGGCTCAATCAAAAAAAGAGCATAAATAATACCGGTGACTTTATGCCCACACTCAATGTTCATAATTCAATTCTACCCATGACATTCGCTCTTTAAGGTAACCATATGGGATCATGTTGCGACAATAGCTGCACACTAGATGCAAAAGAAGGTAGACAGCGTAGCACGCTAATTAAGGTGCTCTGGATAAATGCCATTATGTTCGTGGTAATAGTAGCTGCTGCCTTTTATGGTCAATCTACAGCGTTAATGTCTGACAGTTTAGATAACCTAGGCGACGCACTAACCTATGCTCTGAGTTTATTTGCAGTATCTAAAGGACCCGAACTAAAAGCCCGCATTGCACTTTTCAAAGGTGGGCTAATCTTTATTGCCGCGAGTGTTGTTATCGCCCAGATAATATATCGACTAGTAACGCCCACCCTGCCAGTTTACGAAGTAATGAGTATTTTTAGTATTGCCGGCCTACTGGCCAATGGCTTATGCCTTTTACTACTTTGGCAACATCGGCACGAGGATATAAATATGAGCTCTGTGTTTGAGTGCTCACGAAATGATATCGCATCTAACTTATCTGTTCTTTTAGCAGCCCTTGGCGTGTGGTTTTTTAATTCTGGGATTCCCGATATTATCATTGCCTCTTTCTTGGCCATTATTTTATTAAGATCGTCTGCACATGTTATAAAAGGTGCCTTGGCTGAATTATCAAACCCCACATAAAGGTTGTTTTAACTGGCCTATTTATACAAAAATAGCTAACCGTCCCTAAAGTCTAGCCCTCAAAAAAGAGCCTCATCTCAACGACTAAGGCTCAAAACAGTTTAACAAGTATTATTTAAGTATCGGCTAAAGGTTGTGAAACCTTATAGAACAGACAGCTGTCTCCACTTAATAGCTACGCTTTTTTCAAATGATAATTATTAAAGTCTGGTTGACTCATTTCTTTTGCATAACGTTGTGGTGACCACGGCCACAATAATGGCACACCGTTATCATCTAAATACCAACTTTGGCAACCTGTCGTCCAAATGGTGCCCGGGAGCGCTTCATGAACTGTTTTATAAAAATCATCAACAGCTTCTTGTTTAGGCTCAATATAATCAAAAACACCTTCCATATATTTTTGAATACATTTCATGATATAGCTGCTTTGCGTCTCGGCAATGGCAATTAATGAATAGTTCCCTATAGGGCTATTGGGGCCATTTAACATAAAAAAATTGGGGAAATTTGGAATAGTAATCGCACGAAAAGCACGCGGGCCGCTTTCCCATGCCTCGGATAATGTTGTGTTATTCGTGCCTTGCATGGTCATCGGGCGCATAAAAGCAAAACCATCAAACCCTGTCGCTTGTACGATAAGATCAAGCTCATGCAAGACGCCATCTTTAGTACGGATACCTTTTGCTTCAATTTTATCGATGCCTTCTGTCACTAAGTCAACGTTCGGTTTTTGAATGGCTGGATAAAAGCTGGTGGACATCACAAGGCGCTTACAGCCAGGTTCATAATTAGGCGTTAACTTAGCGCGCAACACAGGGTCTTTCACATGATTTAAATTCCATTCGCACAACTTATTGAGTATTGAACGATTCCAACCAGGCTTAACCGTTGCAACACCGACTGTTCTTTCTTGCATAAACTTATAAAGCCGGTAAAGAGACTTCCCAAGAACAGGAAACCGTTTAACCGAACGAATCCACAGTTTAGAATAAGCCTTATCAGGAATCGGGAAAATCCATTGCGGCGTACGTTGAAATAAAGTCAACTTTTTAGCAACCTTAGATAAAGGATCGATCATTTGGGTGCCTGTTGACCCCCCGCCAATCACACCAATCCTTTTACCTGATAACTCAACGTCATGATTCCAGCGTGCCGTATGAAAAACATCGCCTTCGAAGTCCTCAATACCTTCAAATTTAGGTTCGTTGATCTTATGTAACACCCCAGTTGCCGCCACAATAAAGTCAGCGGTATCTGTTTTTCCACTGGCCGTTTCAACATGCCATTGCCCATCTTTGTGCTGGGTATTGGTTATTTCTTCATTAAAGGTTGTGTAACTTGCCAATTGGTACTTTTCAAAAACTCGCTCAAAATAGGCTTGAATTTCTGAACCCGGGGGAAAACGCCGCGTCCAATGTGGGTTAGGCTCGAAGCTGTACGTATAAAAATAAGATGGTATATCACATGCAATTCCAGGATAGGTGTTTCACGCCAGGTGCCACCTATAGTGCTACGTTTTTCATAAATACTAAAATTTGTTAGCCCCGCCTTTAGTAAGTTAATGCCCATTAAGATACCCGACATACCGGCACCCATAATAATCACCCGTGGTTCCTTAACGCCTCCATCCTTTAACGCTTTAATTGTTTTTATCGTTGACATGCCTAGCCCTTAGTTATTGTTTTAATTCTTATATTACAAATTCTAACACTCATTATAAAAACTTTTTTAGCTAATGATATTAAATATTAGCAAAAAGTTATACGCTTACTAAAATGATGAAGAATATCTGATGAATACTACGTAGTGGTTTATGGTTTACTATCAATAAATAAAGGAGGCAATAATGGCAAGCATACGAAGTCAGTTATTAGCGAAGGTTTTGCGAATGACCATTAAAAGGAAATTCACAGCCAGTCGTAATTTGGTTCAAGAACGCGATAACATGGACAAGTTAGCAGTCATGAGCGTCAAACCGGAACGAGGGCGAGTGACTACCTTAGGGGGTGTTCCCGGCGAATGGCATGAAGCGCAATTAGGCAGTAAAGAAACGACTATTTTATATTTGCATGGTGGTGGCTACGTGGTTGGATCGCCTACCAGCCATAGAGGCTTGGCAGCCATGTTAGCTAATTTAGCTCAAGCAAGGGTATTTGTTTTAGATTACCGTTTAGCACCAGAAGCCCCCTTCCCAGCTGCACTGGACGATGCAGTGTCTGCATATAAAGCCTTGTTAGATGACGGCAAAGATCCGAAAAAAATTGTTATTGCAGGTGATTCAGCCGGTGGAGGGCTTACTATTTCACTGATGCTTGCCTTAAAAGAGCAGTCCATCCCATTACCGGCTACAGGTATCTGCCTGTCTCCTTGGGTCGACTTAAGCTTTTCTGGTGACTCGATGCAAACGAATACCAAGGCAGATGCAATTTTATGTAAGGAATCCTTAACATGGTTAGCTGATCAATACCTGGGTGATGTAGCCGCTAATGACCCACGAGTTTCACCTCTTTTTGCCGAGCTAAACGGACTCCCTCCCCTATTAATTCAAGTGGGCAGTGATGAGGTATTACTTGACGATGCCGTCCGTTTGAACAAATTTGCAAAAAAAGCAGGTGTCGATACAACGCTTGAAGTTTGGCATGGCCAAGTTCATGTCTGGCAGTTAATGTCCAGATTGATTCCAGAAGCGCGCCAAGCCATTCATTCGATAGGGACTTTTATCAAAACCCATATAGATGATTAAAGGGCTAATTATTAACGTAACGTCATTAACAAAACGACTCAAGCATGTGTCATTTAAACGAGCTACGAGTAATTAATGACAGACATTTATATAGTTTTTGTATGGACTATTCCCACTTTTATGGTTTATATATAGGGCAGTTCAAACGTTAGATTCAACGCATATAAAAAAATAATAACAATAGAAAATTTTCTCAGAACAGCAATAAAAGCTCGAAGTAGCTTAATTGGAAAGAACCTCCAAACCTAAAATAAAAACTTAATACTACAAAGAATGAGGCAACGATGAGTACAAAAAAACAGTTACACTTTGGGGCTTTTATGCGCCCAGCCAGCATCCATAGTTGCAGTTGGCGCTACCCTGATGCATTTTCAGATGCAAACTTTAACTTTAAACACCATATTCGTTTTGCACAAACCTTAGAGAAAGGGCTTTTTGATGCCATCTTTATGGCGGACCACGTTTCATTGTTAAACATGCCCGATGAGGCATTAAAACGAAGTGCAACTGTTGTATCCCTTGAACCCCTAACCCTACTGCCTGCGCTTGCTGCCGTTACAGAACATATAGGCCTAATTGCTACCGCATCCACAACCTACAACCAGCCTTACCATATTGCACGAAAATTCGCTTCACTAGACCACATCAGTGAAGGACGAGCTGGCTGGAATGTTGTGACCTCTTCTAACCCGTTAGAAGCCCTTAATTTTGGTTTACCAGAAGCAGTAGAACACGACGAGCGCTATAAACGCGGACGAGAGTGTTATGAGGTGGTAACCAAACTATGGGATAGCTGGGAAGATGACGCTATTCTTAGAAACACTGAAACGGGCATATTTGCAGACCTTGATAAATTGCACCCACCTAAACATAAAGGTGAGTTTTATGCTGTTGAAGGTGCTTTAAATGTAGCACGTCCGGTTCAGGGTTGGCCTCTTATAGTCCAAGCTGGTGCCTCTGAAGCAGGACGCCAGTTTGCCTCAGAAGTAGCAGAAATGGTCTTTTCAGCCGCTAGTACACTAAGTACCGCACAAGAATATTATGCCGATATAAAATCACGCGCTAAAGCCTACGGAAGAAACCCAGATCACCTTAAAGTTTTCCCTGGTTGCTTTGTTATTATTGGTGATACCTTAGAGGAAGCAAAAAATAAAAAACGTCAACTAGATAGCATGGTTGACCCTAGCACAGGCATGGGCTCTTTATCCATTTTGTTAGGATGTGATGCTAGCAAGTTTGATCTTGATGGCCCTCTTCCTGAAATACCCGAAACCAACGCAGTTAAATCTGGTCGTCAAAAACTTGTTGATATGGCAAAAGAAGACAATATGACTGTACGCGAATTAGCCCAATATGTTGGCGGCTCTTATGGCTGTTTAGAAATGTTAGGAACCGTCTCAATGATAGCGGACCAAATGGAAGAGTGGCTAAATTCTAATGCCTGTGATGGTTTTAATATCATGTTTCCTTACCTACCTCAGGGCATAGATGATTTTGTTGAAAAACTAGTCCCAGAACTACAAAGACGTGGCGTCTATCGAACCAGCTACGAAGGTAATACCTTACGTGAAAACCTTGGCTTACCAAGACCAAAAAATCAGTACTGTGATTGAATCTTTCATCCAACGTTAATACCTTGTTAAGCCGTTAAATTTAGACTGATGAGTCAACAATATAAAGGCCCCGTCTGGGGCCTTTTTTATAGCAGATAATTTAATTAGAGCCGCAGTCTGGTTAAGCTGCAAAAGTGGTTAAGTTGTAAGTAATTTAACTTTATACACGCTCATTTAAACTTAGCCTTGCCTTAATTCAGTCAACAAATTTTCTAAATTTTAACAATAAATAAATATAATATATTACATTACAAAAATCTTTTAACTATATGATAAATATTTAATTTATTAGACCTATAGTTTATGAAGCGGTTCTAAACCCTCGGCTTTTTTATCTCTTTTTTGCAAGCGCTGACTATGTTCATTAACCAAGCCTGCCAAATCCTCACCTTTCCATTCAATATCATTGTTTGAATACAGCGCCTGATTAAGCTGTTCAATTTCTGCTTGTAATTCTTTGCTGCAATACCGGCTTATTTGATCAAGTTCTTTGCTGTTAAATTGTACAAAGCCCCAAGTTATTAACGCCTTTTTTGACTCTTTAGGATCATTCGCTTTACAGGCTTGTTGCAGGTCTTTAATCGCTTTTTTCACTGAGCTATTTTCTTCGTCTATTGAAGAGCTTGAAGAACGTCTAAACCGTCCCTTTATAACCACCCACACAAGAGTAATTAACCAAGCTATTGCAAATATAATAGCTAACCATTTCCAATAATGCTCTGTGGTATTAACCGTTGCTGCCTGATCAAGCCTGTCTATCTCAGTAACTAATTTTTGATTAGGCTCTGTGGCTATAACCTGCGGTATTTCGACCGATTCAAGCGCAACGGCAGTAATGGTCATTTCTGGAATAACGGCTGTTTCAATACGCCCTGTTATTGTATTGAACCAAGGCACCTCTATAGCGGGTAATGTATAGTCCCCAGCCTTAGCAGGAATAATAGCTGCTTTTTGTTCTCTCAACGCTATAACGCCGTCTTCTTCGCTTTGGATTCTTAACAAGGGCTGATCTGGATACACTTTAAGCTGCGAAGACGCTGTATCAGTATTTAACTCTGGTAGTTGACTGGCCGTTACACCTCTCGCCAACATTGTTAACGTTCTAGTTAACGGCTCCCCTACTGTTACGCTTAACTCGTCGTTTGACCAAGTTTGTTGTAAATGAACACTTTTGGCAGCCAACCAATGCTCACCTGTAAAGCTTGCTGGCGCAGGTTGCACATCAACATTAACTGCTTTTGATTGAACCCGTTTAGTTTTTGTACGTTGAGTATTAAACAGACTGCCATTCCATGACCGACCGGCACCGGTAACCACTTGTGCTGTTAATACCGTGGGTGGAATTGTTAATGGCCCGCTTTGTTGAGGAAAAATGGCATATTTACGTTCGAAAACCGAATAATTAACCCCATTTAACTGCTTGTTATACTGCTTATCTTCACCTATTTTTTCAACGATGGCATTGTCGATTGTTGGTTCAGAAAGTGATGCTTTTGAAATTTGCACACGCTGGAATAAACGTACGGTATACAATAATTGAGACTGAACATAAGGCTGCTCTGGCGAAACCTCTACTTGTAAATATAGGTCATCATCAATGTCCACTTTATCGCTTGTGCTGTTTGCTAAAACCGTAATGCTCAGCGCTTTTGATACATCATCACCAAATGATATAGCCGGAATTTGTTGTGGACCGGTCTGTTTTGCCATGACATCTAAGGTCCAAGAAATAGACTTTGTTGATCGGCCATTAACCCAAGAAGATTGACTGCTTTTTTGTTGATTTAACACCTCAAACTTATCATCCAATGGGCTAAAGTCCGGATCATCATCAGGCGACTCCTCCATACTAAAAATTAACTTAAAAGATTCGTTAATACTGACTGGATTTCTATCAACAGAGACATTTATATCAAGCGCAATACTATGCGTGCTAACTAGAAAAACTGATATTAAAACAAAGTATTTCAACAGGTTATTTTTCATCATTGCTGCCTTTTTCTTAACGTTGTAGCTGTCGTTGACCATATTGATACTTAAATTTTCGTTTTAATAATGCCGCAGGGTCATCTTGAATACGTTTTAACCATTGCTCAGCCGCTTGTTGTTCTTCATTAGAAAGCTCTGCCGTTGCCGCTTGCTGCTGCTCACCCACCTCTTTACTGTCGTTCGGCCTGCTTTCCTCCTCGGTATTTTCTGCAGACGATTCCTGATTAGCTGACGTTGATGACTCAGCAGCCTGATCTTGCGCTGCCTCTTTAGACTCGTTGGACGAATCGTCCTTATTATCGGCTGGTTGTGTATTGGATAGCTGATCTGCTTGTTCGGCGTTTTTAGAGTTACCCTCTCCCTCTTGCTGTTTGTCTTGACCTTGATCACCTTTAGGCTGTGATTTGTTTTGAGCCTCTTCAATCAGTTTCAAATTATGTAGTGCATCTTCATTATCAGGGTTTAATTTTAACGATTGCTCATACGCCTGTTTTGCTTCATTTAATTGACCCGATTTTGCTAGGCTATTGCCTTTGTTATACAGACTCTCTGCTGTTTCAATTCCTTCAAGTTGCTCTACAGCTTGTTGGTACTCACCTGCTTTATATTGAGCCGCTGCTTTCCACTCTGGTGAGGTGAATTTTTCTGCTGCTTGCTGAAACTTTTTTTCTTCAAATAGCTGTTTTGCTTGCTGATTTTTATTCAACCAAAGCGCGTCCCATTCCACCGCATAACTGTTTTCGGCCAGTGGCATAATAATAAAAACCAACCCTATTAGTAGCCCTTTCCTAAAACCAAAGGCAGCCAATGGCAAGACCAACAATAGCAACCAAACGCCCCTATCATTCCATTGCTCAATCAGTCCATTATTATCATTAGCAAGTTCATCTAACACCGGCCGTTCTAGGCTAGATAACATTGCTTTAATATCACTATCATCAGCCGTCATTGTTCCGTAGTGCCCGCCTGAACGGCTCGCTAACGATGCAAGTTCTTTAGCGTTTAATTTGGCAATAATAATATTCCCTTGATTATCTTTTAAGAAACCACCACCAGCTTGTTTAACCGGGCCACCAGCAGCTGTTCCAACCCCCAAAATAGAGACAACATAATCGCCCAGCTCTTTTTCTAATGTTTTTGCCGGTTGCTTAATACCATCGGTTATAAGAAAAATATTACCCTGCTTTTGACCGGCTTGTTGTAAAAGATTAACGGCCAACGTTAAAGCCGCTTGTGTATCTTTACCTTGCCGTGGCATTAAACTGCTTTCTAAGGCATTCAGCTGGTTCTCAATCGTTGCCACATCGCTAGTTAATGGCGTAACGGTAAACGCATCTGCTGAATACACCACCAAGGCCGTCAGTCCGTCTTTTCTTTGTCTTAAAATATCTGCAATTTTATAGCGGGCACGCACTAAACGGCTGGGTTTTATATCAGTCGCATTCATGGTTTGCGAAAGGTCTAAGGCAATAACCAACGCCGCATCATTACGAAATGCAGGTGTTTCTAAGCGTTCCCATGTTGGGCCTGCCAGTGCAACAATTGATAATAAAACGGCCATTGATAAAGCCCCGACTACCCAATAACTTTTAGACGATTGTTTATCTTCTAAAATAAACGGCAATAAGGCTGCATCACACACATCGGCCCATTCACCTTTAGCCAGTGTGTTTTTAACCGATACAAACATTAAAGCCAGCGCCGGAATCAACGCCAATAAAAAATAAGGTCTTATAAAATGAAAGTCTGCCCAGTTCATATAAGCCTCAAACGAATCACAGTAATAATGCCCAATAACAATAAACTTAGCGCTAATGGCCAAGGGTATAGTTCACTCATGGGGCGATAAAATTGCTTATTTTTCTCAACAGGTTCTAGTTGATCTAACAGCTCATATATCTGCTCTAGCTCTTCTTTGCTGCGCGCACGAAAATATTGACCATTTGTTGCCTCTGCAATGGCCGTAAGGGTTTTTTCATCAAGATCACGTGATGGATTAACTTTACGGTTACCAAAAAAACTGCGTACCAACATTTCATCTGCACCAATCCCAATGGTATAAATTTTAAGTTGCTGGTCAGCTGCCAATTTTGCAGCTTGAAGGGGGGTAATTTCACCCGCTGTATTCGCTCCATCTGTTAGCAGAACTAGCACTCGACTGTTTGCTTGCTCATCCTTCAAATGTTTAACAGCTAAACCAATTGCATCCCCAATAGAGGTTGCCGGCTCATCATCAGTAATACCAATAAATGCTTCGTCTAATAACGTTGCAACTGTCTTACGGTCAAAGGTTAAAGGTGTTTGCAAATAGGCTGTAGTGCCAAACAATATTAACCCTAACCGATCGCCGATGCGTCGCTCAATAAAGTCTGTTGCCACATATTTGGTAGCTGTTAAGCGATCCACACGGGTGTTTTCAATAACAAAATCTTCCTCTTTCATACTGCCAGATACATCTACCGCCAGCATTAAGTCACGTCCACTCACTGCTTGTTCAATAGGCTCACCCAGCCATTGTGGTCGAGCAGACGCCAACACTAATAACACCCACGCGATAACAGCCAACCACAAAAGCCAAGGCTGTTTTGCTGAGCTATACCGTGCCTTAGCCTCACCAAAATCTTCTATAAAAGGGATTTTTAGGGCCGCTTGTGTATCTGCTGTATAAGCCGGCAAAAGCCAGCGGTATAGCAATGGCAACGGTAATAATAAAAATAATTGAGGCCACTCGATATGAATCATTGGTGTTGCCTCTTTAACCAACATTCACACAATTCAATTAAGTCATCTATTTCTATGTCTTCTGGCGCTGTTTGCCGATAAGGCGCTTCAGATAAATAACGTCCTATACCGGTACTAAATGGCGTACCGTCTACCGATTGATCTAGATACTCCAACCAGTCTTTACCCGTTAAACCTGCCGTCTTATTGCGCGGATTCACACTGATAGAAACACGACGCAGACACATAGATAATTGTTTAAGTGTATTTATTTCATCGTTGTTTTTGGATTGCTTTATATCAACCAATAAGGCTGATGCTGCTTTAATCGCCGTACGACGTGTTAATTTTTTATACAACCACCAAGCACAAACCAAAGCCACAACAACAACCAGTAAAACAAGCCACCAACCTAAAGCAGGTGGCCACCAGCTAACCTCAGCGGGTAAATGAATGTCTTTTAAGGGCAATGTTTCATTCATTAACTTAACACCTCATATGGATCATCAACGGTGCTACATTCAAGCAGTGAAATTCGCCATTTTTTACACAATGTTGTTAACTGTTGTTGCCTGTTTTTAAAATGTTGTTGATAGGCTAATACCCGCTGGTTATCGCCAGTATCCAGTACTGTTTCCTGTTTACCATTAGTAAAACGATAGCGCCCTCTGCTTGGCAAATGGCTTTCTAGCGGATCATAAATATGTACTAATTGAAGTTCGCAGTGTTTAGCTAATTTAGATAACTGCTTTTCAACATGATTATTTAAGCCACGAAAATCACTAACAATATATACCAAGCTACCAGGTCTGGCATGTTGCATTAAGCGGTTAAGAATTTGCTCTAACGAGAAAGACTCTGTTATCGATAATGTAGGTTTAACCAACGCATTTAAAAAATGTAAAACAGCTGAGCGGCCATTGGCTGGCTTTAACTCTTGGCAACCGTGCTGATTAAAAACCTGACCGCCTACTCTATCGCCATTTAACTGAGCAGCCCACGCTACTAAGGCAGCCACTTTAGACGCTTGTACCGATTTGAACACACCGCGTGTTGCAAAATTCATAGTGGGTCGTAAATCAACAGAAATAAAAATGGGTCGTTCACGTTCTTCACGAAATATTTTGCTGTGTGTTTTATTCGTACGAGCAGTCACTCGCCAGTCAATACTACGGATATCATCCCCTGCTTGATACAAACGCACTTCATCAAACTCCATTCCACGGCCTTTAAAACGTGACACATACCCGCCATTTTGGGCCGACTGTATACGATGCCGACGAGTTTTTAACAGCCCCGCCTTTTTCGCTAAATCGACCATGGGTTTTAACTGAACAGAAACCCGTTCGTTTTGTAAAACAGCCTGCTTCATTTAAGGCACAGCAACTCTATTAATTAATTCTTTAATAAACCTATCGGCTGTAATGCCCTCTGCTTCGGCTTCATAAGACATAATTAAACGATGTCGTAATACATCGTAGGCAATATTTTGAATATCTTCCGGGGTAACAAAATCACGTTGATTCAACCACGCTTTGGCTCTAGAACAACGGTCAAGCGCAATGCTCGCTCTTGGACTAGCCCCGTATTGAACCCAAGCAGCTAGATCATCACCATAAGCAGCCGGTTCACGTGTTGCTAATATCAATTGCAACAGATAATCTTCCAGTTCGTCACTCATATACACGTCTAATATTTCCTGACGTGCTGCAAATAACTGTTGCTGTGTTATCGGCTCGCTTGTTGCTTTTTTAGTATCACCGCCTTTTTCCTCGCGGCGGGCTAACTGTAAAATCTCTTTTTCATGTACTGCCTTAGGGTAATCTATTTTTACATGCAGTAAAAACCGGTCTAGTTGTGCCTCAGGCAAAGGATAAGTGCCTTCTTGTTCCAATGGGTTTTGCGTAGCCATTACCATAAATAAACTGGGTAACTGATAACTGGCACCACCAACAGTAATTTGTCGTTCTGCCATAGCTTCTAATAAAGCGGCTTGAACTTTTGCAGGCGCACGGTTTATTTCATCCGCTAATACTAGATTATGAAATAAAGGCCCTTTTTGAAACTCAAACGTACCCTGCTGTGGTCGATAAATATCCGTACCGGTTAAATCTGAGGGCAATAAATCTGGTGTAAACTGAACCCGGTGAAAGTCTGCCTCAATCCCTTTACTCAACACATTAATGGCACGCGTTTTAGCAAGCCCAGGAGCCCCTTCAACTAAAATATGGCCATCTGCTAACAAGGCAACTAACATTCTTTCTACTAATACGTCTTGGCCAATAATCTGCTTGCTGATCGTCTCTTTAAGTTGCTGAATAGCCGCTTTAGAATCGCGTAAACTACTTTCTACCATGGTTTATTTATCCTTTTTAATGCTGAGTTTTATACAATAGTGCGTTTACCGGACCCAATATTTATTTCTAATCCGTTATAAACATTGGGGGCAACCATCTCATGATTCAACCACCAACATTACAAATGTTCTCCATTCTAACTAAACCTTTCTATTCGCATCATGAATAAACCCGTCGATGTTCTTATTATTGGTGCTAGCGCTTCTGGTTTAATGTGTGCAATAGAAGCCGGCAAACGTGGCCGCAATGTGGTGGTATTAGACCATGCAAATAAGGCGGGTAAAAAAATACTCATGTCCGGTGGTGGGCGCTGTAACTTCACCAATATGGATATCAGTGCAGACAATTATATTTCCCATAACCCGCACTTTTGTAAATCAGCGCTTAGTCGATACACACAATGGGATTTTATTGCGCTGGTGTGCGACTACAACATCCCCTATCACGAACGTAGCCACGGGCAATTATTTTGCGATGATAGCGCTAAAGACATTCTCAATATGTTGCTATCAGAATGTGCTCATGCAGGGGTAGACATTCGCCTTAATTGCAGTATAGAAAACATTCACAAAGAAAATGACCACTATATCATCAACACATCTCTAGACGATTACAGTGCAGAATCGGTCGTGATTGCTAGCGGTGGCTTATCCATTCCTAAAATGGGCGCAACAGGCTTTGGGTATAACATAGCCAAACGTTTTGGGCATACTGTTCACCCAACGACTGCAGGGCTAGTACCGTTTACCCTACAACCGGACGATAAAGCTTGGCTAGCCGAGCTTTCTGGCATTGCCATAGAGTGCGTGGTGAGTAATGAGCGCAACAGCTTTAGAGAAAATATCCTACTAACCCATCGTGGTTTAAGCGGCCCAGCCATTTTACAAATATCATCGTACTGGCACGCTGGCGAAACGCTCAGCATTAATCTACTGCCCGATGTAGACATAGAAACACTTCTAAAAACAAAGCAACAAACACAAGCCAAAACACATTTAAAAACCATATTAGCTGAGCATTTACCCAAACGATTTATCGCCGCCTTACTTGATGAACAACTCCTAAACCAACCGCTGCAATCCATCTCGCACGATCGCTTTAAAACTATTAGCAAGCAACTACACCAATGGCAAATAAAACCCAACAGCACCGAAGGCTATAGAACCGCAGAGGTAACACTGGGTGGCGTTAATTGTGATGAGTTATCTTCAAAAACCATGGAATCAAATTACTCAACAGGGTTATATTTTGTGGGCGAAGTAGTCGATGTTACCGGCTGGCTGGGCGGTTATAACTTTCAGTGGGCTTGGTCTTCAGGTTGGTGTGCAGGGCAAGTGGTTTAAAACCACTTCTTATTTTGATTAGTTTATTTTAAACATTGATCCCTTTGAGTAAACACCCTAAACTCTGAGTTAAGGGTATTTGGTGCACATGGTAATACCCATATTTATGTCTTTAATATCAAAATACATGGAAGTACTATCCGCATAGAGCAAGTAATACGCGGATAATTGGTTTTGCTTATTAACACTGTTAGGTGAATCAAAAAGGAGAAAAGAATGGAACTCGAAGTAACTTGGAAACGAGCAGCAAAAGTATGGTGGGCGTATCTCTGGAGAAATATCATTGCAATCATAGTTGCAATGATAATTGGGGGTGTCATCGGCTTTATTATTGGATTCATACTAGCAATTGTGGGAGTTTCTAGTCAAACCATACAATTTATTACAACACTAATCGGCATGATAATAGGACTACTAATTTCTATCGTACCAGTCAAGATGATTTTGGCTAAAGATTATGGGGAGTTTAGGTTGGTGCTCTTACAAACCAACCCAGCAGAGCAATCACTTAACAAGGCAAATTAACTCGGGCTGCCAAAAGCTGCGCCGCTTCGCTCTGCATCTTTTGGCATCTGCTTATTGGCTTCGTTAGCTTTTCAGGAGAGTTATGAGTAACTTTAAATGTACTGTGGAAATATTAAGCTCTTTGTATCACTTATAGCTATAACTACAGTATTAATAAGGGAGATATAAACGGTTTACAGACAAACCCCATATAGCCTGATCCATTGATTTTAGAAAGGTATAAAAAAACCCGCCGTAGCGGGTTTTTTTATCGTTAATATTACATTGTTATTTTACAGATACACCTAACGCCTTTACTGTTTCAACATTCAGATACTTATCGACGGGTAGTTTATTAGCTGATTGAAATGCATTAACTGCAGCGATTGTTTCTGCACCAATCACGCCATCAATTCTGCCAGGGTTGAAGCCTTTTGCTTTTAACGCAGATTGAATTTTTGAAATACGACCTTGAGTCATGTTGGTTTCACATAAGATAGAGCGCCATTGCATAAAGCCATCGATAACTAACTCTTGGTGAGTAACTGTTTTATATGTCGCAGGAATGGCGATTCGTTTTTCAGTTGCTGGTGAAGCTAGTTTACGTACTTTAATCGTTTTAAACTGTGCAGGAATGGTAACTTCACGAGTTGTTGCAGGTGTTTTAACAACTTGTCTAGTTACTGTTTTAAACGTAGCAGGCGTTTTTGTTAAACATACCTTTTGTCCTGTTCGTGAAGAAGTAGGATGCTTTTTATTATGAATCTCATGCCAAGTGAACGTTGCAGCAGTCACTTGATTTGTTTTTGTTAGCGTATCGTATTTTGCAGGTATTGCTGTACGTAATTCTGATGCTGGTTTAACCACTTCTTGGACCGAGGCAGTTTTATACTGAGCAGGAATCTCAACCGTTTTAGTGGTGGCTGGTGTTGCAAGTACACTCTTGCTGACTGTTTTATATTCTGCAGGTACTTCAACTAAGCACATAATCTCACCGGTGGCAGAATCAATACGCTGGATTGGGCCAGTGCCTTTCTTCCAGATGATGTGTGCAGGCTTAACAAGTACTTTTTCTGATACAGTTTTAAAGATAGCAGGTACTTGAATGATTTTGCTTGACGCTTCACTAACAAGAACGGTTTTTTCAACGGTACGGTAGGTTGTTGGAATTGTTTTAACTGTTTCAGATGCCTCTGCTGTTAAAACTTGCTCTGTCAAATTTTCAAACTTAGCTGGTAGTGTATGTTCATGGAAGCACATACCAGGCGTTGCAGAGTCAAGATCAGCACCGTATTTTTTTGCTAATGCTAAAAGCTCGCTACTAGCTGGTGTTGAATTGTTGCTGTGGTCTAATCTCCAAACAAGCTGTTCGTCACTCATTTTTATTTTATCAGACTCTGTACCGTATACGGCCGGTACAGCAACAAGTTTGCTTGAAGCTGGGCTGACCTCAACGGTCTCTGTGGCCCACTCATATTAATATGCGGGAATCAACGTATAGCAAATTCTTCAATTATTCCCCCGTTCAAACCACCCTGCTTCTAATACCTATTGACAGTGTTATGTAACACAGCACAATGTTAGCTCTCCTATGAGAATATAAATGATGTGAAACGCTACCCCTTTTCAATATGGATGATAACTTTTCTGACAAACATATCATTAATTCGTGGTTACAAAATGCAAAACCATGGGTTGTTGCTATTCGTGATAATGAAATAGCAAGCAGAACGCTGCTTACAAATAAGGCAATCACCGACACTATTTTACAAAAAAAGCCTAAAACTGTATTAGATATTGGCTGTGGCGAGGGTTGGTTAGCTAGAAGGCTAAGTGATTCGGGTATTACCACCCTTGGAATAGATGTTGTGCCCGGCCTTGTTGATGAGGCTAACAGACTGGGCGGCGGTATCTTTAAGCTAATACCTTATGAGCAGTTAAGCCAACGTGTTATTAAAGAAAAATTTGATGTGGCTGTTTGTAACTTTTCATTATTAGGTAATGAATCTGTTAATCATGTTTTTAACTGCATACCACATGTTCTAAATGAGCAAGGTTATTTTATTATTCAAACTATCCACCCTATTAACGGCTGCGGACATGTTAAATACCAGGATGGGTGGCGAAAAGGCACTTGGGCTGGCTTTAATCAGCAGTTTACAAACCCACCACCTTGGTACTTTAGAACATTAGAAACATGGAAAGCCCTGTTTAAGCTTAATAAGCTTGAGCTTATTGAAATACTTGAGCCTGTAAACTCACATATAAAAGAAGCCGTTTCTATCATCTTTATTAGTCAGTTGGCGGCTAATAAATAACCAGCACAATCAATAGGCAAAAAGAATGAGCATTATTGAGATTATTACTCTATTCGGCATGATGGTTGCGCTGGCAGCTTTACCCAGTGCAAGTGTTGCTTTAGTTGTTACGCGCTCAGCCACATTTGGTGTAGCCAACGGTGTTGCTGTAACTGCCGGCATCATTCTGGGTGATTTGATATTTATTCTACTGGCTATTGTTGGTTTGTCGGTTGTGGCTGACACCTTGGGTAGCTTATTTATGGTTATTAAATACCTCGGAGCCGCTTACCTACTTTGGTTAGGTTATACGCTCATCACGTCCAACGGTGCTAGCTCAATATCAGTTGATAAAAGCGTTAAACAACAAAATTTATTCGCTAGTTTCGCTGCAGGCTTAATATTAACTTTGGGCGATATTAAAGCCATTATTTTTTACGCTAGTTTCTTACCTGTATTCGTTAATCTGTCTACCGTTCAAACCCCAGATATTCTAATTTTAATTTCTATTATGATTATTAGCCTGGCTAGTGTAAAAATTCTATATGCGTTTTCAGCCGCTAAAATAGTTGCTGTTGCATCCGCTAATAAGTTTGATAACGTGGTTAGAAAAACAGCCGGTAGTTTTATGTTAGCCGCTGGGGGCTACCTAATTTTTAAAGATTAGTAAGCATCGGCAAGTTGATTTGTGACTTTAAAAAATCAGCGTAGACTAATCAGTCTCGGCTAATTTTCATCGCCTCTCGTTAAGAAAAATATGATTACTTTTTGGCTAACTCTAAACTGGCTGATCCAACTGCTACTAATTATGTTGTCGGTTTCAACGGCTTTACATGCACTGATGAATAAAAACGATCCTAGGTCATCACTACTTTGGATTATTACCTGCTTTTCTCTTCCATTTGTTGGCCCTATTCTCTACCTTGTTTTAGGAATAAACCGCGCTCACAATAAAGTTTTATCACTAGGCGCAGTTGCTGATACCTCACTTAGCACTACTCCCAAACCTATTACCTCTGTTGATAAAAAAAGCAGACCTTTATCACCTCATCAACGTCTTAGTTTGGCTGTTACCGGACTACCCTTAAGCGAAGGCAACCAAATACAGATTCTTAGTCAGGGTGAGAATGCTTACCCAGCGATGTTAAAAAGTATTCATGAAGCAACTGAGTGGGTTTATTTATCCATGTACATTTTTGAGTCTAACGGTGTTGGTGAACAGTTTATCGATGCACTGGCTGATGCTGTGGAACGTGGTGTTGATGTTCGTGTGTTACTTGATGGTGTAGGTTCTTGGTACAGTCTCGGTCAAACTAGAAAGGCTCTAGTTGCTCGTGGTGTAACGACACTTACCTTTTTACCCATAGGAAAAATGTTACCGCGCTTTACACTTAACCTGCGTAACCACCGCAAAATTTTATTATGTGACGGAAAACATGCGTTTACGGGCGGAATGAATATCCGCCAATGTCATTTAGTACAAACGTGCCAGCCTAACAGGGCAACTAAAGATTTTATGTTTAGCTTGAAAGGCCCTGTTGTACAACAAATCGGTCAAATATTTGAGAATGACTGGTTTTACGCCTGTGGTGAAAAGCTACCAAGCAAGTACTATGACATTAACACATACGGACAATCATCCTGTCGCGCTATCAGTGATGGTCCGGGCATTAATATAAATGTATTAACAAAAGTAATGATTAGCGCTCTTAACAGTGCTCAATCGAGTATTACACTGGTGACACCCTATTTTTTACCGCCTAATGGGCTGATTATTGCTTTACAGTCTGCTGCACTTAGAGGTGTAGATGTTTCAATATTATTGCCGGTCCATAATAACCAACCTTATATACATTGGGCGATGCGAAATAACATGCGCCATTTTCTAGCCTATGGCGTAAAAATTTATTATCAGCCCAGCCCTTTTGTGCATTCAAAACTGTTACTAATAGACGATCATTATTGCCAAATTGGATCGGCTAATATTGACTCTCGTAGTTTGCGATTAAATTTTGAACTTAATGTCGAAATATTTGATGCTGATTTTGCTCAATCAATGGCCAAAATTATAAACAACGATAAACAACAAGCCATTGAAATAACGCCCCAAAAACTCAATAAACGCTCTTTTGTAATAAAAGCTTGGGATGCCTTTTGGTGGCTTTTTACCCCTTATTTATAAACTCACAGCTTACCTACTCGGCAAGAACACCTTGCGACATTGCAATATAATGAGTAACAGCCAAATAAATATCTATACCCCCCCCGATATTATGATTCAGAGTATTAAAAATTTAAGTAAAAAATTACTATCCGATAACTGGTATACATTGAATAAATATACCTTCGATTTCCAAAAAGAAAACGGTCAATGGGAGCAACATCAGCGTGAGGTTTATGACCGAGGCAATGGTGCTACGGTACTGCTCTATAGTGCAGCAAAACAGAGCGTTATTCTTACTAGACAGTTTCGTTTACCCAGTTATTTAAATGGCAATAATGACGGCCTTCTCATTGAAACCTGTGCAGGTTTGTTAGACGGCGACGAACCAGAAATATGTATAAAAAAAGAAATTGAGGAAGAAACTGGATACAGTGTTAAAACGGTTAAGAAAATTTTTCAAGCCTATATGTCCCCAGGCGCAGTGACTGAAATACTGCATTTTTTTATTGCTGAATACACACCGCAAATGAAAATAAGTGAAGGCGGAGGACTCGCGCATGAACAAGAAAACATTGAAGTCTTAGAGCTTAATTTTGAAGCGGCATATCAAATGATCGCAACAGGCGATATCGTTGATGCCAAAACTATTATGCTTCTCCAATACGCAAAACTAAATCAACTTTGTTTATAATAATCGGTTTGCAATAAACACACGTGGCCATAGCGCCCCCTATCAAGCAAAACTATTCTTGTTTAACCTGTTTTTCTACCCTATCTAATTATTATTTTATGAAGCCTTTTATCTTTCTGCTGAGCTTAGCTTTTTTCCAATCCGCAATCGCTACTGAAATTAAATTACTCAATGGCGACACCTTGAACGGTGATGTTATTAAAACAGAAAATGGACAAGTCACCCTTTCTCACCCTATTTTAGGCTTAGTCACTATCCCTTCGTCCAACATTAAACCAGCTGTAGTGAGCGAAGAAAAAATAGTCGATAAAAAAGATAACGGCCTATTAGGTACCGGCTTTTTTAAAGACTGGAAAAGATCCGCTGAACTAGGGATTAATGGCAATGAAGGTAATACACAAGATATGGATATTCATATTGGTGTGAATGGGGATTTTTCAAACACAACAAGACGTTGGTCGGTATCCAGTGTATATAACAATGGTAGCGATGATAATGAAACGACAAAAAGTGATTTTTTTGCTCAATTTACAAGAGATTTTCTCAACCCATCAACACCCCACTTTTCTTTTATAAAGGGTCGGTATGACTGGGATGAGTTCGAAGATTGGGATCACCAAATTGACCTATCGGCCGGTGTAGGTAGCCAATTAATAAAAAAAGACGCTTGGTCACTTATTGGTAGAACAGGCCTAGGTGTGAGTAAAGAGTTTGGTGGTGACAATGATGACTGGACACCAGAAGCACTTTTGGGGCTTGAAAGTTTTTGGGCTATTAGTAAACATCATTCGGTAGAGTTTAAAAACAGCCTATACCCAAATTTGGATAAATTAGGCGAGTTTAGAAATTTAACAGAACTCAATTGGAAAATTGGCCTAGCAGATATTAATAATTTGAATCTAAAAGTAGGGTTTGTTAATGACTATGACTCATTGGCGAACGGTGAGAGTCAAGAAAATGATTTTCAATATCGTCTTTTATTAGCCTTTGATATCTAAACATACCGCCTTACCCATAACGCCAATCAACGTGATATGAATCGCCTGCAACGTATGTATCTAACAAGATCATACAAGCTAAAAATGCTAATCTGTCACACATTATTTCAAACAACTAAAAATTATTTATGAAAATTTGTGGTGTAGAACTCTCTGCTAATGATGCTGTTATTTGTTTCCTTCAATTTGAACAGCAAACGTTTAATTTACCCGATTGTCGAGTCCGTAAAGTAAGTTTGCCAAAGGGGCATTCTACTGATGACTTACGACACTTCCAAAAAACTTTTGCTAAATTGATGGCCGACTATGGCATTAACAAGGTGGCCATTAAAGAGCGTGCTTTAAAAGGCAAATTTGCCGGTGGCCCCATTGGTTTTAAATTAGAAGCAACTATTCAGTTGATTGATACACTTGATGTAATAATGCTATCTCAAAAAGAAATTAAGTTAGCTCTATCTGAAAACCGTTTACCAATAAGCTTTTCTGATACTGGATTAAAAGTGTTTCAAGAAACCGCCTTTACCACCGCTTATGCCGCGCATGTTTTGGCATAAGGTGTAGAATTAAACTTTTCGACTAACTCGTTAAAAAAGGCCATCATTATGCAAGCTAGTCAAATAGGGTTTAACCCTCTATACGCTGAAGATAACCCGATTTTAGAAGACATTAGCCAACTGTCCGGCTATGCCTTTTTAGAATTTGGAGCCCCATGGTGCGAGCATTGCAAAGCGGCACAATCTGCCATTGAGCAAACCTTAAAACCGCTTCAATTTGCGCACGTTAAGGTTTATGACGGTAAAGGTTTGGCTTTAGGCCGCGCCTTTAAAGTTAGACGCTGGCCTACGTTAATTTTATTAAAAGATGGTGTGGAATTAGCTCGCGTGGTTCGCCCAACGTCTACTGCGCAGGTGAATGCATTGCTCTCATCAATGTCTGCTGGCTAAAGTTTTAATTTAAGCTATATATCTGTACTGCGTTAATCATTCAATTAAAACTGATAGCCAACTTCTTTTGCATGATCTGCTCTTTTACCTTACACCTGTGTCCAATTAATGCCCATGTATGGCGCTTGGTGAGCATAAGGCAACAAATAAGCACAGCAGCGCCTAATGGACGTGAATACATTGAAACTAACTATTTGCACGAATACGTGCATAAACTTGTGAGCCACCATCTTTTTTCAGCAATAAAACATCATAATCGTCACGTCGGTCACCCATTTCCATTCCCGGACTTCCAATCGGCATTCCAGGAACAGCAAGACCTAATGCATTAGCAGGTTTGTCAGCTAAAAAACGTTGTATTACCTGCGCTGGAATATGCCCTTCAAAAACATAACCTTCTTTTGATACCGCCGTATGACAAGACTGGTACTGCGGGGCAACTCCCCATTTTGATTTAAGTTCATTTAAATCTAGCGGATGATGCGTTGTCGATATAAAACCATGTTGCTTTGCGTGGCTTACCCAACCATCACAACATTGACAGGTGGGACTTTTAAAAACATCTAATTGAACCAAGGACGATAGCTCTTCATTGGCATTATTTTTTTGTGTTTGCTGCTCGGTTTCTAAGCAAGCTGTTAGCCCCAATAAAAATGCTAACGGCAAAAGTAGCCTTACTATATTAAACATATTTTCATTCCTTGTTCTAACCTGAAGTATTTTTGATGTACGTTATAACCTTATTGTAAACAAATTGTTAATAGATAGAGATTAAAAGATAAGCAAGCTATATTATCAATTGCTAATAGATCAAGAGTGTGATGAAATTCACCGTCAAATTGTAAAATAGTATACTTTTATGCCTGAAGATTGTAAGGATTGCTCATTAGCAAACACCTGTATACCCAGCGCCTTTGCTGAGCATAATATTCATAAACTCGATAAAATTGTATCGCCCACTAAGCAATACCCTCGGCATCGAAATATATACCATCAAGGTAGCAACTTTCAGGCCTTATATATTGTTAAATCGGGTGCGTTAAAAACCTATATTACTAACTCTAAGGGGGATGAAAATATTACGGGTTTTTACATGCCTGGAGATATCGTGGGTCTTGAGAGTATTTCAAAAAGGCGCTACCTAAACACCGCTAAAACACTCACAGACAGTAGACTTTGCAGGGTAAATTATCAGGAGCTGGCCGAATTAAGAAAATATACACCCGCTTTGTCTGACTGGGCTATCAACCTATTTAGTTTGTCGTTGGCTTCTGGCCAAGACTTTTTTAATTGCCTGTCTCAACACACTGCTGTTGCGAGATTAGCGACTTTTCTATTAACCTTATCCAAACGTACCAGCCGATCTGATCAGTACCAATTAGACTTTCAATTACCGATGTCTCGTCAAGATATTGGAAGCTACTTGGGACTTGCCAACGAAACAACCAGCCGTGCCTTTACTAGGCTGGTTGATAAAAACTGTATTCATAAAATGAATAAAGAGATTCACATTGTGGACTTAGAGGCCTTGCAAGAATGTTCTAACCTTACTATTGAGCATTCCAAAGAAAGTTATTAAAAAAACCACCAGCCTATCTTAGCTAGGCTGGTGGTTGGTAAAGTTGAACTAAACGGGCTGCTTGCTAAAAGAAACAGTGAATATTTTTGTCTAGCACAACACGTTGATCTAAGGTAATCACCCTTGATGCTAGTTTCCAGTTACCCTTTTCTTTTCTTAATTTATCCATCCGAATACCGTAATGTGTTGCTTGGTCCCTTTGCATACGACTACGAAATAAAATAAAGGCAGAACGCACATCAATTTCGTCGTCGGCCTCAGACCATTGAGCATCTATATTACTGATAATACGACGATTACGAACCCTAGGGTCCTCAGCCCATACAATGCCTGTCGCCATTCTTGCCACACGCATACTCAACATGCCGTAGTCATCATTATATAAATATGTTGTTTGGGAATTGCCCAATACCTTGTTGTCACGGCGATAGCGCACTTCTTGAGTTGGTAGCTGGTAGCTAATATCTTTACATAGCATATTTCCAAGCCAATCATCAAATCGCTCTTCATCCAAGGCTCTTGCTTCTTGTACTAAAAAACGCTCAACTTCAAAGTGAGTAGATTGATCAACGCTTTGTCCTGCTTGTTGTTTATTGCTCATTTTAGCCCCCTACTTTTTTTTGCTCTAATTGAGCCGTCGTTGACAATTCACTCCAAGGTTTACCTTCCATAAATTCTGCCCATCGACGATACATGCCTCGTTGAGGTGCTTCGTTAACCCATCCTTTACTAACCAAACCGGGTAACTCAGGATCAAGGTATTCATGCCCTTTCCCCATACCAAGATAAAGCGTCCCTTGACGTGTAGAATAGCCACGATTAGTTTGTGTGCATTGCTCCATATTCTCACCATCATCACTTTCAAGAATACCCGCGGTACCAAAGGTCAGCATATTATCGGTATGTATCATTTGTTTAAGCTGATCAGGCATTTCTTTTTCAACTAAGGTCCATGTCAGCACCTCAATACTATGCGGGCCACGTGGTTGCCACATTTTGAAAGTATTTGTGCCGTATAAAAATGAACAATTAGGAAAAATTGCAGCATCCCAGTGCCCACGGTAAAACTTCTCACGGTGCTCACCCATTTTTTCTCTAATCAGTGGCGATCTGTCATCCAACCATTTTTGATAGGCTTCAAAAACAGGGCCGCCATGAAGCGCAGCCGCGCCTTCCCAAATAACACCGAACCCATGACCTTCAGGTACGGTAACTTGCAACCCGGATGTTTCAGCATCATAAACGGCATTACCTTTGGCAATGGCTAATGGGCCACCTGCTATTTCTAACGCGGACGCATGTGCCCAACCGACATGGTAGCCATCCCCAATAAAGTTCTCTGTTGGGTTTTTCCAGTTGCAATCTAGAATAGATTTCATCGGAGGGCCGATTAGCTCACAGCCACCGGGCACGTCCATAAATGAATCCATATACCAAGCCATTCCACCTAAGTAATCTTTTAGTGATGGCGCTTCATCATCAAATGTACCAAAGACAAAGCCTTTATAACTTTCTACCCTTATTTTCTTAAGGTGTAAGGCACTCTTATCAATTTCATTATGATAGGCCTGTTTTTCTAAAGGTACATCAACAAGGTTACCATCCATACCAAACACCCAGCCATGGTATGGGCAGGTAAATGATTTAGCATTACCACCATCTGAAAAACAAACGGCATTACCACGATGTGTACATGAGTTTACAAATGCTTTAATACTGCCGTCTTTCTGGCGTGCAACAACAACAGAGTCCTCACCCATCATTGTCGACTGATAATCACCCTCATCGGGAATGATTGATTCATGTGTTAAAAACAACCAACATCGAGCAAAAATTTCTTCCATCTCTTTTTGGTAAATGTCCTCATCCCAAAATATCGCACGATCTTGAATCGCACCGTCTTGTTGGATTAATTTATTAACTGGCTTCATCTTATCTCCTGTGAAATGATCTAACTTTTATTATCATGTCGAAAAACGTGACTCTATCTGCTACGCCTATTAATTAAACTGACCCTAATCAATTTTTTATTTTGGCTTTCTCGCCAAGCCTTGTTTTAGAGCACTATTTTCTTATTAAATGATCTAGATCAGATTCACCGCTGGTGATTTTTTCTTATACAAGCCATCTCGATTCATCAGTGACATCAATGGTTATTAATATAAAAAAGAGCGCTCTAGGCGCTCTTTTTTAATCAGAATGTTATTAGTTAAATATTAAGCGGCTTGTTGAGCCAATGCTTTTGCTAAATCTTCTGAGGCCACACCATTCGGTTTAATATCAAACGTTTCTACAAGAATATTAAGAAGATTGGGGGTGATAAAACCGGGCAATGTTGGCCCTAGGTGAATGCCTTTTATACCCAATGATAACAAGCTCAGTAAAACCGCAACCGCTTTTTGTTCAAACCATGAAACCATATAAGATAGTGGTAAATCATTAACGCCACAGTCAAACTCTTTAGCCAATGCCAAGGCAATTTGAATAGCCGAGTATGTGTCATTACATTGGCCAACATCTAATAAACGAGGGATACCACCGATATCGCCTAAGTCCTGATCATTGAAACGGTATTTACCACAGCCTAATGTTAAAACAACGGTATCATCGGGTGTTTGCTCAACCAGCTCTGTGTAGTAATTACGACCGGGTGCCGCACCGTCACAACCACCGACTACAAAGAAATGACTAATATCGCCGCTTTTAACCGCTTCAACTACTTTGTCTGCAACACTCAATACGGTATGACGACCAAAGCCAACCATCACTGATTTTTCTTCTTCATCTTCGGTAAAACCTTCGGCTGCTTTAGCCGCTTCAATCGCCAACGTAAAATCACCATGTTCTAGATGAGGCACCCCAGGCCAACCGACCGGTCCAGCAGTAAAAATCCTATCTTTATAAGAATCTTGTGGCTCAATTAAACAGTTTGATGTCATGATGATGGCACCTGGAAAGGCCGCAAATTCCACATGTTGGTTCTGCCAAGCCGTGCCATAATTACCAATTAAGTGAGGATATGCTTTTAGCTTTGGGTAGGCATGAGCAGGCAACATTTCTCCATGAGTGTAAATATTAATACCTGTATCTTTGGTTTGTTCAAGCAAGTCATAAAGGTCTTGCATATCATGCCCACTGACTAAAATGGCTTTCCCTTTAACCGCCGTTGTTCTTGCTGCACCCGCTTCTTGAGCACCAAATTGACCGGTATTAGCCGCATCCAGTAATTCCATTACTTTTAGGTTAATAGCGCCTACTTCTAAACAACCACCAAGTAGAAGCTCTGCATCAGTTGGTTCGCTAGCTAATAAATCTAATGCTTTTTCAATGCGCTCAAAAACTTCTTCATTTTGGTAACCTAAAACATGCGCATGGTAACAATATGCCGCTACACCTTTAAGGCCATAAAGCATCATGGCACGTAAGCCAACTATATCTTCACCAACCGTGTCTAAGTCTTTATCAATCGCTGCTTGTTCAAGCTGCAACAACAAGCCTGCTTTAACCGTCGCTGGCTTCCACACTGCTGGCCCTTCTGGCGTTTCAATGGGTACATTTTGTTCTACGGCGGCATGTTCATACGCTGCCCTAAGACGATCTCGTATTTGTTTAGCTTCAGCAATGAGCTCAACAAAGCGATCTGCATTAAAATTAACATTGGTTAAGGTCGTAAATAAGCCATATAGAATAAAAACATCTGCTTCATTGTCTGTGTGGCCTAACTCACGAGCCAACTTTGCATATTGCGCAATGCCTTTAACGCTGTAGGTCATTAAATCCTGTAAATCAGCGGTGGTAGCATCTTTACCGCAAACCCCTTGTGCTGTTTGGCAGCCAATACCATTTTTCTTTGAATGTGCTGTTTGTTCGCATTGATAACAAAACATGTTAGTCTCCTTTGTCTTTTACATGTGTGGCGAATTCTAGGCAGCGCTCCTTCCGTTGTAATTGACCTACATCAAGAAACCAAAAAAACATGACTTCACTACGCCAACATTTATTATTTGCCAGCTTTAATGAGCAACAATTTAGTCAAATTGAAACGGCAACTAGCGTACTTTCACTCAACGATGGGAACCATTTATTTCACCAGCAAGACCCAGCCAAGTACTTTTATTATTTACAGGCCGGCGAGATTAAACTGTATCGCCTATCTGCTAATGGTGAAGAAAAAGTCATCGAACTAATTCGGCCAGGACAAACATTTGCTGAAGCGGTAATGTTTATGAACTTTCAACATTATCCAGTGCATGCGCAAGCGATTAGTGACTGCCAACTGATACAAATTAAAATGGGTACGTTTCTTAAACTACTTGACCAGTCACCCGCCACTTGTTTGAAAATACTGGCTAAAATGAGTCAACGCTTACATGGAAGCATTCAGGAGATTGATCAATTAACCCTACAAAATGCTACCATGCGTGTTGTTCAATTTATGCTCCAAGGCATCACTAACGATGCCCTATCACCTTATAAAATACAATGGACAGCACCAAAGGCAACCCTAGCCTCACGCCTATCCGTACGGCCTGAAACCTTTTCTAGAATTTTAAAAAAATTAACACGCGATGGTTTGATTGAGGTACAAGGCAAAACGATTACTATTCTAAATTTAGAGGCTTTACGTCAGCATATAAACATTTAACCTGCTTATATAAAAGAGTCTTTTCTTAGCGGCTTTTCATCGTTGCATAAAACTCATCTCTTGCCATATCAACCAAAGCAAACAAGTCAGCATCTTGCCAACCCTCTTGCATTGCCTTATCCATATAACCCAACAGTTCTTCAGCAAGCGGTAGTTTTAAACTGACATCCTCGGCACTTTTCTTAACTGCTTGTAGGTCTTTATGGCCTAGTTTTAAGGTTCCACGCCCTTGGTCAAAACGCTCGTTTTCAGCCATCGGCAGCATAAAGTCAATAACATGTCTCGGCGCAACGCAATCTGCCAATACATCAAGAACCATTTTCGCCTTAAGCCCGTGCGCTTCGGCCAAAGCAATGGCTTCCGATATACCTGTTATGGTAGAAACAAAGGTTAACTGGTGACACAATTTTAGTAATTGCCCATTACCCGACCCACCTAAATAGTGAATTTTATTAGCAAATGAGGAAAGGATCGGCCGCACTCGCTGATAGCTTTGCTCTTCACCACCAACCATCATGGCCAATGTACCAGCATCAGCCCAAGGCGTTGAACCACTAACAGGGGCATCTAAAAAAACTTTACCTTTAGCACTGGCCAGTTTTGCTAACTGCCGACACTGCCCGCTGGGCGTTGTGCCTAAATCAACAATAATGCCTCCCTCATCCATGCCATCTAACAAACCACCTTCTTCACAGATCAACTTTTCCATGATATCGGCATGAGACACACTGACAAACACGAGGTTTTTATCGCTGCCTAACGGCACACCTTGTTCAAGTGCTGTTGCTCCTTTCTCCACCATCGCGTTAACAGCTTGAGCGGATAGGTCATGTACCGTAACGCTATGGCCAGCTTGTATAATTCTAGAAACAATAGCTTGCCCCATTGCACCAAGCCCGACAAAAGCAATTTTAAATGTCAATTCGTTAACCTCTTCACAGTCTTTAATAACGGAAAAGAAGTCTAACATAACAAATAAATGAAGCTACTTAGCATAATTCTTAGCGCCTTAATAAACGATAAAATCACCATCAATCCCCAACTTAGAGCCGGTCATATAACTAGATTAAGCTGACATATCAATGAATTTGGATGAACAGAATTTATTCAAATAATCTAGCTCACTTTGGCGCAATGTTTTGCTTTTACATACTCAAGTCTTAGGCTGATAAGGTCTTGTCACAAAATCATAATAGCCCTCCCTCTGGTATATACCAGAGGGAGGGCTATGTTTTATCGTGCTAAGTTTTTCATTTCTGACTTATCTAACATTGTCGGTGACGGATAATGGTTAACGACCATATCAATGTTGGCAAATACCGTTGCGCCACCTGTCTGGAAGTTTACAGCTAGCATCCATGATGGTATAGGGTGATTACCGTTACCCTCATAAAAAGCAAAATCTTGTTGCATACCTTTATAGAGCTTGCCGGAGTTATCATAAAAACCAGCATCACTTAATCGATACACCTCAGCATCAAACACCATGATTTTCTTGCCATAAACCATATCGTATCGAGGGGTAGCCTCAATAACATAGGCTTCACGCAATTCCATTTGACGTTGAGGTTGTGGGAAATACTTATTATGTAGCGTAATAGGTTTTGGGTAGCGAACCGTCGGCGTTATGCTCATAACGTTAACAAGCATTTTTCCTTTTTTAATAATTTTAAACTTCCACAGGCCTAGTGGATCTGAAAAACCACCCAAATCAGCTTGAGTTAAATCAGAACCGGCCAGTGCGTCCGCTCTGTTGGCGGTAGCTACTTGGCGAACCCGCCTAAACGATGGTAAGTAAACATAAGATTCTGGTAACTTACTTTGGTCTCGGTATTGAATATCTAAGGAAACAATGCCTTTTACATCATAGGGGTCAATAAATTTTAACATCCTTCTTAACTGCTCATCTTCATGCCCCGGAACAGTATGACCGGGATTGCCCGATGACCGTCCTGTCATCAGCATAGAGGTCATCCCCATGGTCGCTTCTTTATATATATTGCCATCCTTATCAACGTATGATAGACGACTAATCGGGTTATTAGGCCCATTGCCATGACCAAAGTCATCACCCTCTAAGGCTAAACTCTCAAATTGATAATTAACCATCACCTCGATACCTTTTTCAGCAACCGGGAAGGGTAATCCACCGATCCATGGCGAGCCATCTTCAAGCCCCAATGTCCCGTATTCGTCGAGTATTCGCGCTTTACCTTTGTTTGCCTCAGTGATTTGCAAAAACTCCGGGTTACTTAATGAGCCTTTTTCAGAAGTCGGTGTGACTTTGAGTACCTGACCTTGTTTAACAAGTGCAATCGCTGATTCAATTAAGTATTCGCTGTATTGGTCTACATTGCTGGCATCAATCACATCGCCGACTTGCGGAACCTTGGCAAATGCCATTGTTGATGCACTGCTGATAATGAGTGCGCTCAAAGCATGTTTCATTATTTCATTTATATTCATTTTCATGACCTCTTAAAATTTTATGAATGATTGATTAGAACTGGTATGACACGGCTATATTCATTTCGTCAGCGTGGTCATACACGGCGATACTGCGTTCTTCTTCTCCGCCAAAGGCGTTGTAGTAAGCCCATACACGCCAGTTATTACCCGGCTGCCATCTGACTTGGGGCTGTAACCAATAACCGCCGTCTATGTCATACAAGCCAAAGAATTCAACGAAAAACTGGTCATTGTCGAAGGGCTGACTTAAGTTCAGTGTGAGTTGTGTTTCATCTTTTCTTGCCGCTAACCCGTTAAGATCTGTATCAAGGGATATTTTTTCACGTTCGATATAGATCACCTGAGCGGAGATGTTCATCGTTCTAGTTTTTGAGAAAATAAAGGAAGGTCGATCTATGCCTAACATTACTTTCATTTCATCTCGATGAGCGACCCCGAGTGCATCTTGCGGGTTCAGCGGGACCGGCCCAGCAAACTGTAGGTTTGAGGCAGATTTTGCAAACGGCTTATCAAAGGTGTAGGACATTTCGCCTCTAAACACCGCGGCAAGACTGTCGGCATACCAGTTAAATGAAGCCCCTGCAATATCTAAGCGCTCATGGGTGTTTTGTAGCACGGGCAGTACGGCTACTGGCGCACCTGGTGCTGTTGGCGGTGTTGGTGTGAACACAGGGAGTGTGTTGGTCGCTGAAATCACCCCATCTTGATCAATTAAGCTTAAGTAATTTAAGGTGTAATTAAACCCACCTAGTGAGCCTAATAAGCGTATTCCCCATTGGTCTTCGCCGCGCCAATCATTGGTGTCGTCATCCACGATGAAGGTGGTGCCGGGTGCTAAGGTGGGTCCAAATGGGCTGCCTACGACTAAAAACCCATCAGCCGGATCGCCAACACCATCACGGGGTAAGGGGTTTACGTTCCAAGGTGAACCGATATCCGCTTGTACTGTGGGAACAAAGTCGCCGGGGTTATAGAAGAAGTCGACGCTCATATCATTGATGGGTAGTTGGTAGGTAAACCGTGCCATCCATAATGGAATACGACGGTGATCAAAGAGCTCACCGCCGCCTTCAAACGGGTGCCAGGCATTGTCCAGTGGGTTAACAATATCTAACAGTCTTACCCCATCAGATTCTCCCCAGACGATGTTTTGACGACCTAACCGTGTCCATAATTTGCCTTTTTTAATGTCGACAAAGAGTTCCCAGATATCGGCTGATGCGGTGTCGTTGCTTGCATTCATCATCGTGCCGCGATCTTTAAGGTTATTGGAGGCAGAGAAGGCATCGTAGCTATCGACGCCGCCGCTTAAATCTTCAGTGAGGTCATACGCCAGTTTGACCCGTGAAATAAACGAACGCTATCAAACAAGCCGTTTCTTAAACTTGATGGACGGTAATCAAAGTCTGCAATCCCCCAGACGCGGTTTAAGTTAAAGTCGGGATTATCTTGTTGGCCTAATGCTGTGTTGGCCGCATTTTTATCACTGGTGGTGGAGATAGCGGTTTGTGCTCGAACGAATCCTGATACACGTAAATCTCCGTTTAGATAGTCAATTGCCTGTGCCGATGGACTGACAACCAACGTTGTCAGGCCGATTGCTATCAGCTTTTTTATAGTCTGAGTTGTGCGCATTTTATGCTCCTATTTCCCATTTAAAGTATTTAAAACTAATTAAATCCTTATCCCCATAACTGCATATCCATTAACTGTCATTCACTAATTTCTAGCTTTTTATGGATAAAAGATATCTGTACAAAATCACTCGTTAATTTAATAAATATTTCTTTCACCTTTTTGTTACCAAAACCTACTTCAATGCTTAAACACCTCTGTTGAACATCTATATATGGTATAAATCCAAGGTTGTTTGGACCTGATCATTCACAAGAACTGTCTGCCGTTGTTCGATCTTCCATAGACCATTGTCTAACGTCAGCATATATCGACTACGCCCAGCTATTTGGGTAAGCTCTCGGAACCTATACGAAGCAACTTGCCAATGGCTTTTTAATACGGCCTTTTCACCACTGAATTCAACAAGCTGTACATTTCCGATGAGGTGATTAGTCCTTGGTAGTGGCACTGAAGCAGGTGATGTACCACTGGTAAAACGCCATTTACGGTCTTCTAGCATGGATTTGTTATCCATATAGATCAGCGATACATCATTCTCAGGATTACATGACAACTCATGTTCACTATCCCAAGCTTGCACCCAATAAACGCAATTATCTGTATACAAGGACAACCAATCTTCCCAACGCTGTTCATCTAAAGCAGCCGCTTCTTCATATAAAACCCCGGACAATAAGTTCCACGTATCAAAATCTACAACTTGTGTTTTCATGATTTGTCTTCCTTCGTCATCAGCTCTATCCAACGGTCATATTGCGTCATTGTGCAACCCTCATAGCCGATGATCCCACTATGAGACAGCTCAATACCTAAGTTACTAGCAACTTCATCGGTACCTTCGTGGCGTGAATGTAGGCCAAAAGAAATATAACTAGTGGCTAAATTACGCCCTTCAGAACCTGACTGACATTCTTCAAACTCAGCATTATCATCTGGGGTACCCATTCCGCTACCGGCAAAAAACTCTTCAAATTGGCGAAGGCGGTTTTTTCTATCTTCAACTGGCTCACCGACTGGTGCTATGCAGAAAAAAGTTATTTCTGTACGGTTTACATCTAAGGGTCTAAAGGTGCGAATAAGCGTCGCCATTTGGTCCAGCAAATGTAAATTAGGGTAGATAGATAGATTACGAAACACACCGGTCATCCAATGAGCTCTGTCTTCTCCGTACGCTTTACTTAGTTCAGCCAAATGCTTATAAGCCGGTCTGTCTTCAGGGTTTGGAAAATTAAACCAAATGCCAGTATGGCCATTACCAAAAGCCCACTGCCCACCAACTTGCTCATACATTTTTGATACCTGCATGGTCTGAACTGCAGTGCTTCTTTGTAATTTTCGATCGGCTACTTTTAAAAGCGAGCTGTGTGCGTAATCCGGGTGTAATCCATCACCACCGCCATTTTCAAGCATCAGTGTCCAATTACCCTTATAAACACAACTCGAACTGCCCTTTAACACTTCTAGCCCGTTCGGCGCTTGGTCAACCAACATATCGATATAAGCCTTACCCCCCAATAAATGCTGATCTAAGGTAGGAACATCTGCAGATAGGCTTGCAAAGATAAAGCCACGATAACTTTCTACTTTCTCAACATGTTTTAGGCCGACGTCATTCTTATGGTCAAGCAGCTCGGGATAGCCCTCTTCTTCTCGCTGAATCCATTTTGCTTCACCATCACTAGCAAATGCCCAACCATGATAGGTGCATATAAAGCTTTTCGTATTACCCCGTTCTGTTCTACATAAACGTGCGCCCCGATGTGGGCAAGCATTGATGAAACCATTAATTTGCCCATTCATGTCGCGGTTAATAATGACAGGCTGTCGCCCCATGGTGACTGTAACAAAGTCCCCTTTATTCGGTAGTTGGCTTTCATGCGCGACATATATCCAAGACCCTTCAAAAATACTCTCCAACTCCCGCTCGTAAAGAGCGGGGTCGTTATATACACGTCGGTTAACCTTGTAGATACCGTCGTCGGGGCGCCTATCAAACAGTTCGTCTAAAGCATCATTATTGAGTGTGCTCATTTGATCACCCAGTTATAAATCTTCTAGTGTTTGGACACCGCGATTTGCTTCACTGGCTAACTGTCTCCACGCGACTATATTTCCATCTGGCTCAAATAACTGTTCTTTAATCCAACCCCAGTCATCCTTGTAAAACTCTTCCATCGCTTCACGGGCCCAAATATCATCATCATTAAAGCCACGTAGCCCCCAGTCTTCCCACTTTTCATTAAAATCTTTTTCAAACTCTTGCTCTTCAGCTTCATTAGCCACTTCTTTACCAAGCGTTTGAATATACCAATGTGAGTTTTCATCTCTTGGCACATACCATTCAAATTGAATCAATGAAGGGTCTGGAAAGGGGTCTACTTTAAGGGCGCCTGGCATCCATATTGAGATTTGGTTGGCTATGCGTTTATCACCACCAATAACCGGACGAAGAACTGTTTCACCATCTACTTTACCCTCAACGACGGGAACCGCATGCTGGCCGATATTATCGTAAACACCCTTAGGTCCGTCTTCGTTATTAACTACTTCCCATAAGGTGCCTTTTGCTTCTTCTTCACGATCTGTCGCAAACCCTAATGGAATAACGGTCTCATTGTTTGGTATTAACTTACTGTCTTTATGAATAAAAACATGTGTTGAATCAAAACCATTTTCAGCAGCGATTCTCCAGTTTGACCCAACTTCTCGTTTAATGCCTCTAATCGCACGCCCTTCATCTAAAAACCCAGGTGGTACGTCATTAATCAGAGGGGTAGGTTCAATATCGCCGAGAAAAATAAATACAAGCCCTTTTGCTTCTTGCGCGGTATACGTTTTAAGACGATGCTTACCAATCATATCGCTTTTAGGGTCCGTCATAATGTCGCATAACGAGCCATCGTCCCATCGATACGTCCAAGCATGATACCAACAGGTAATGGTCTCTTTTGTATAACACTCAGGCTTTTTAGAAAAGGCAACACCTCGGTGTAAACACCTATCTTTGATGGCATAAACTTTTCCATCAATTCGGTTGAGTAATAGGTTTTCACCACATAACATCGCCTTAACAGGCTTGCCCTCTTCTATTTCTTTACCGAACATGACGGGGTACCAATGGTTTCTAAACCCCAGCTTGGCCTTAATAAAGTTCGGCCATAACTTGTTCTTTTTCACGACCTCTTCGTTGACTAAAATTCTTTCACTTTGATCCATAACATTTTCCTTTTAAATTAAATTTAAATTACAAGTGATGCTTAGGGTTAAATTGGGATAACCATCAGAGTCGTAATTCGATGAGTGTCATAAATAGCAGAACGCTTTTTAAACTTAAGAACCCCTTCATCACGAACTATTTCATCGACATAACGACCCACGTTGTAAACGCTACTTTCACCGTCGTTACATGTTTTAAAGACCGCATAATTAGACTGCACATGAAAGGTCTCTCCGTCTTCTGTACTGATCATTGGGTTGCTAATAATGTGACGGTACCACTGCACTTGATATACATTTGCATGACGCAAAGCTGTAACACGGTCAGCTAACATTCCACGGCTATCGCACCAGATCACCGCTGTTGGCAAGCCTATTTCATGGTTTTCCCTAGGAATGATTTGGTACAAACAATCTTCCGTGAAAAAGTCTGGCCAATGCTCAAGGTCATCATCATCAATACACTGGACATAGCTATTAAGCAGTTGTTCTACTTCGCTTTTTAATTCTATGGTTAAGGGTATATTAGGCATCTAATTTTCCTTCGAATTAGTGAGATTCAATAAATTGGCTAACCGCTGATGCAAAATCTTCTGGATGCTCAATCATCGCCCAATGACCACAATGAGGGACTATATAACCCCATGAATCATTAATTAATTCTAAAAATTTGTGCGCGTGAGTTAAGGGAACAACCAGATCATTTTTGCCATTTACAACTAATGTTTTCTGGGTGATTTTCGCAATGTATTCATCCTCGTAAAAAAGCCCTCCCTGAGATTTAATCCACTCCATCACATTGCCATAAGCTTCTTTATTACTCGGGTCTATAGAGTTGGCAAAACGGTAATCGATCATCTCATCAGTAATAACAAAATCATCATTGGTTAACGCTTGAACCATTTTCACCATACCTTCTTTAGTGAAGTCATATTTCAAGATCGGCATCAATGCTTCTGAGATTTCTGTATTGAGACCAGCACTTCCCATCAACACCAATTTATCAACAAGCTCTGGGTACTCAATGGCAACACCCATAGCCGTTGCGCCACCCATAGAGTTTCCAACCAATGTTGCTTTTTCAAACCCCATGGCTTTAATAAAGCCAGCTAAATGGTCATAGCGGGTTTTTTGTGAGCAGTCCGCTCCAATGACAGCAGGGCCTTCAGATTTACCAAAGCCAATCATATCGATGGCAATCGCTCTAAACTTCTTACCGAAAAGAGGCAGGCTTGCAAACCAGTTACCGTAGCTATTGGCACCTGCTCCACCACCATGAATTAAAATGACCGGCTCACCTTGCCCTTCTTCTATATAACAAGTTTTAACACCGTTAACATCAATATATTTTGTTTCAAAATCTGCTTCGTTCATCTCTTTATCCTTATATTTAATTATTAATAAACCTTTACTGAGTCACACCCATAATTTGCTGATAACCTTTCCAATAGGCACGTAATATCGACTCGGTTAACAACGTACCTTCATCTCCGTCTTCACCCATTGCCATCAATGAATGATGACTTGGATCACCCTTAATGGCGTTTTGAACCAATTCAGTGGCTTCACCATCTTCCATAGAGATATAACCCGCTGGGCCTACTAAGTTCATCTGCCTAACTCTTTCAGCTCTTAATTCAGGGGTATCATCTTCATAGCCAAAAAAATGGAACACCAACTCAAATTCGTCGACACCTTTAGGAATAATTTGACGTACCGCCAAGGTGTTATGAATTTGCTGTAACACCATTGAAGGGAAAATAGATTGGATATGATTGGTAAAAACTGGGTCTAATTCTGGTGTAACTTCTAAAACAGAGGTATCAGCTAACTTAACACCTGTATCATAGGTTCTTAAATCACCTTTTTCGTACTCAGATTTATCTTCATTTTCAATAACATAGGCGCTAAGAAGGCTATGCATATTTAACGGCCCACCTATTTCAGCACCACCACCCATCGTAGATCGGTAAACACCAAACGTGGCATGAAAAAGATGCAGTAAACTGGCGTGATAAGGGTCTTTAGTGTTCTCTGTATATAGCTTCCAATTAGCATTAACATATTGCCGAGTCACGCCGAGGTATTCGATCGGCTTACATAACACCCTCAACATCATTTTGAGCATTTGAGGGCCTAGGTATTCCTCTAATGTTGGCCCTTGATCAGCAAAACTTGCAAAAATAAGCCCACCCAATCTTTCAACTTTTAACTTTTGTAAAGGTCGGTCACTCGGCTTAAAGTCCTTAGGAAAACCACCTTTTCCACCATGGCCTTTACGAAAAGGAACCCCAACACACTCGCCTGACGCATCAAAGGCCCACTGGTGGTAAACGCAAGTAAAAACGCCATCTTCAGACTTCCCATGTCGTTCTCTACAAACTTCTGCACCTCTATGAGAACAGCGGTTAACCCATACATAGAAGTTATCTTTATCATCACGGGTTGCGACAACAGGCACATCACCTACAAATGTCGACTTATAACTAAATGCTTCTGCTAATTCAGATTCCAGCGCAACGAAACTCCAGGTTTCACCACGAAAAATATTTTCTTGTTCAAGCTTATAAATACTTTCGTCTGTATAAACTTCAAATGGAATTTTTGTTGAGTCACTCCAATCCAAGCTATTAATTACTTTATTTTTTTCATTCACTTTATTCACCCTCATCATTATTTTCCAAAGAACTTAATACAAATTTGTTACCAAACTCACACACTTATGAACAGACGTTCATTTTTTGAAAAAATTTTTAGTTGTCATTTGATCTAGGTTCAACATGACCCCAATCACTTAATTGGGAATACGTCTTAACTTCCCAGTTATCTTCTTCAATGATTATTCCGCCCCAACCAATTTCTAAACCAAAACCATCGGGTGTTTGAACATAGAAAGAAAACATTTGATCATTTGGGTGATGACCAAGCTCCATAAAAAAAGGTGTATCAGCCTTTTTAAAGCGATCAAAAGCGAGACCAACGTCATTCATATTTTCATACTCGATCATAAAATGATGTAGCTTTTTAGGTATTGGGATACTTGCACAGGCGACAGAATGGTGTCTGCCAGTTTTTGTATGTAAAAAAGTAGCTTCTAATACTGGCCCACCAGGAAAAACCTCACCGGTGATATAATCGCTTAATCGAATACACAATACATTCCTATAAAAGTTAAGACTCATCTCAACATTTTCAGCATTAGCAACATAGTGACCAGCACCAAAACGATCAGCTAAAAATTGCCCAACCAAAACATCCGATTTAAAACTGTCATTCATCGGGATAATCGATGCGCCATAATATAGTTCATGATCAACCCCATCCGGGTCTGTGCATATATAGGCTTTCTTAATCCCCCTACTTTCACAAAACTTCTGGTCTGCTTTTACAATCTCAACACCCTTTCCTTTTATATGTAGAACAACTTCATTCAGCGATTGATCATTATCATATTCCCAACCGACTGCTGATAAATCATTTGCTGACCCTTTTTCAATAATGATTCGTTGTTCTTGCTTATCCATACGAAAAGCAAGTTGATCGTCACTACTTTTGTCACTAAGCTGCAGACCAACTAGGTCCTTTAAAAAAGTGTTCCATTCCGCCAATTTATCGGATTTAAAAACAAAATATCCCAAACTGGATGGAGTTAATTGATCTAAATTCATACGTCCTCTGCTGATATAAATTAAATGTTTAACGTTAAAATTTTGAAACTTTTTTCGTTAACCATTCATTAATTAGTCTTAATACTTAACATCTACCTTTTCATTTCTAGCTCAAATGAACACTTGTTCACTAAATCCTACCACCTGTTTTTTTGCGTCGCAACAATTATTTGAACTTTTGTTCATCCCCATATTCTATGGATTAAATGTTTTTTTAAAACAATATGAACAATTGTTCACATAAATATTATCAGCGTGTTTTTATAACTTCAACATCAAAATGAACATTTGTTCATAGATATTTAAAAGTACTTTACAGAAGGAATGTGCACAGGGAAATAATTGAAACCGATCTAACTCATCATTAATCAACAACTTAGGAAATAAATAACCATCCCCTTTTAAGAGTCACATTACATTTAAATGGATCTGATTATTAATGAGATTTTACTGATCAATTTCTTAAAACAATAAAGGTTATTACCACTCGTGGTAGTCAATACACTGAATGCGTTAGTAGGAATTATCAACGCAATAAGTCTGGAATTAGCTTGGGAATTTAAATAATTTAGATATTTAAACGAGTTTGCTTACAGTTGTTAAGAACAATTCACATAAAAATATTGAAGAATAACTAGGCGCTTACGTACTTTTAAGCCCCGCTATTGCCATATTAAATATTTGCTCTGCAATAAAATCTGGACTATTGATGGAATCATCATAACCAGGAAAGTATTTTCTAAATTCCATCGTTTCATAATAATTTAGTGCCATACCAAAAATCAAAACCGTCGTGACATCTGCATGACATGTAGGGTTAGCCTCTATCACTAGCTCTTTTAAATTATTATATTCTTCGGATAATACCTTCTCTGCAAGCTTCTTAATACGCTTAGGATCAGCATCCAGTTGTTCACGTTTAAAAAGCTTCGCCACTTCAACGTTATCATTCATAAAGTGGCAAAAGTTATTTATAAATCGGTACAGTTTACTTTCTAAAGTTTCATCAGGATCAGAGGTTACTCGCCATGCTTTAGCGTGCTCAAGGTAAGCACTATCTAAAACCATGTCATATAACTCTGCCTTTGATTTATAGTGAATATATAAGGAACCGAGACTGGTCGATGATTTAGCAGCTATCTCTCTCATAGTAACTGCCTTAAAGCCATATTTTGAAAATAGCGTTAACGCAACATCAAATATTTTATTTTTCTTATCCAATCCTTTCGATAATTTCATTTCAAAAATTATTAAACTAAAAGAAATAGTATACAAGTAATATAAAAAAAAAGAACTTCAACCTTGATATAGAGCAGTTTATAAGTGCAAGAACCTATAACTTTCCTCAATACAGCAATACTTTTAAGACCGCTGCGATCAGAATAATCGTTATTAGTTTTTGCGCTCAGCCAGTATCCTTTACTGACTTTTAACCTTAAAAAACGCCACGTACATCGTTGGAAATACCAGCAATGTTAACAAGGTCGCAACTAACAGTCCCGACATCATAGTGATCGCCATTGGACCCCAAAAATAATCTGTAATCAACGGTATCATCGCGAAAATAGCTGCCAAGGCTGTCAAAATAATCGGCCGAGCACGTCGTACAGTTGACTCCAATACCGCATTCCAAGGTGATGAACCCGCCGCTAAATCTTGATCAATTTGATCCATTAAAATAATCGAATTTCGAATAATAATACCCACCAAGGCCAGTAAGCCAAGCCGTGCTACTAGACCAAATGACAAGTCCAATACTAATAAAATAAAGACAACACCAATCAGTCCTAATGGTACCGTCATTAAAACTAAGAACATTTTTTTTATACTATTTAGCTCAAACATTAATAAGGTAAGTATCGCAATCAACATAAAAGGCATTGTTTTCGCTAATTGTGTATCAACTTCTCTGGAGATATCCACTTCTCCAAACACTTCAACCCGATAACCACTAGGTAATGAATCACGTAATTCATCTATCTGTGGTTTTAACGCTTTAACCACATCAAAATTCAACACGCCCTCTTCCAATAATGACTGCACAATCACCGAACGATATCCGTTATAGCGCCAGATAACACCTTCTTCAAATTTCAAACTGATATCTGCCAGCTCAGACAACGCAACGGTTGTGCCGTTGCCTAAGGGCACTTGTAAATAATTAATTCGATCTAGGTTATAACGATTCTCCGATTCATTACGAAGCACAACATCAATATGGTCATTACCCTCGCGATATTGAGTCACCGGTAAGCCATTAAGCATAACACCGAGTGTTTTGCTCAACTGAGCCGGATCAGTCCCACTAGCTGCCACACGGGGCAAGTCAAGCTTAATATCTACCACCACCCGTTTTTCTCGGCGATTATCATGCACATCTCTTGTTTGTGGATTATTTCTGAGTATGTCTTTTAATTGCTCAGAAATATCAGACAATTTTTCAGCATCATTTCCAGTGATTAAATATTGAACGGGGTAGTTGAACGGTAAACCATATACAAGGTTATACACACGGGTTCGCACATTGGGTTGATGTGTTGCAAAATAGTCGCTTAACAAGGTTTTTATTTGTGCACGTGCCTCTAGGTTCTTTGCAATCACAATAATTTTGCTGTAGTTCGCATTAGGTTGCTCTATGTACATATCATTCTGTACACGCAAAGAATCCCCGCCGATATAAGTAAGGTAATTTTCAATATTATCTTGTGCGTCTAGCAACCGTTCAACATCGGCGATCTGACGCTCCATTTGATGGTAGCTAGTCCCCTCTGGGAACCAGACATCGACCAGTGCCTCAGGGCGATCATTGCCTGGAAAAAACTCCATTTTTACATGCTGCATTCCAAATATGGTCAAAACGAATGAGAGTGCCGTGACCCCTAGTACCGTTTTGTTATGACACATACACCAAGCGATTAAGCGGCGAAACCGATTATAAAAATCACTCTGATACATAGCCGAATTGTCGACATTAGCCGTTTGTATATGCTGCTTACCCTGGTGTTCAACCTTTAGCAATTTAAAAGACAAATAAGGGGTTAACAAAACAGCCACTATCCAAGAGGCAATTAACGCCACACCAATCACTACAAAAAGATTACCCAATATCTCATTCGGTGCTGCATCGACAATATAAACTGGTAAAAAGCCTACGGCCGCAATTAAGGTACCACTTAACATCGGTTTCGATGTCGCAGTATATGCATAGGTAGCAGCTTTTAACCTATCCCAACCTTGCTCGAGTTTTACATGAACTAATTCCACCACGATCATCGCATCATCTACTAACAAGCCAAGTGCAATGACTAAGGCACCCAAAGAGGTACGGGTAAGGGGGATTCCTAATATAGACATCATGACAAATACCAAACCCAAAACCACAGGAATGGCTAGCGCTACGATAAAGCCGGTACGAAACCCAAGTGAGAAATAGCAAACCACCAATACAATAAAAACAGCTATTAATAATTTAAGCAAAAACCGATTAATTTGTGCTTGCACAGATTTAGGCTGATCGCTCACCAAAACGACCTCCACACCAGCGGGTAACTGTTCTGTAAACTCTGCCATGGTGGCCTTAACCTCATCTGACAAGGTCAGTAATTGATAGCCTTTACGCATCGTAATACCTAGCCCAATAGACGGGTTACCATTAACACGCATCCTGAATACAGGCGGATCGTCGTAACCTCGGCTAATAGTGGCGATATTTTCAAGATATATAACGCTATTATCCTGTAGCTTAATAGGCAGTTTTTTTATATCGTCAATGGATTGAAAACGATCATTAAGGCTAAGCCTATAATAGGACTGCTTGCCTTCTATTCGGCCACTGGTTTGCACCTTATTATGTTGTTGCAACAACATACCAATTTGCAAAGGATCTAAACCCAGCGCCGACATACGCTTATCATCCATCTCTACAAATATTTTTTCATTTTGTACGCTGTATAAAATAGCTTTTTCCACTGACTCAATACGCACCAAAGCATTTCGCGCTTTCTCAGCATAATCTTTCAAATCCGCAAATGAGTAGTCGTCACTATTGAAGCTGTACACCATTGAAAAAATATCGCCAAACTCATCATTAATAAAAGGACCTTGAACACCTTCAGGCAACCGATGTTGAATATCATTGATTTTTTTTCGTATGTCATACGCACGATCCTTCATCTCTATCGCGGCATTTGGCATAAAATCTTCAATATTAACGATTAACCACGCCTCACCCGGTTTACTAAACGAGCTTACTTCGCGAAGCCAAGGCACTTCTAGTAATTTTGTTTCAATGGGGTCTGTCACGAATTGCGACATTTCTTCTGCCGACGCTCCGGGCCATTTCACATTAACCACAATAGTTTTAATTGCAAAAACGGGTAAATCACGCTGCCCTAGCTTGAAAAAGGCAAACGTTCCGGCCACCAAAATAACAACCATAAAATAGATCAGCACCTGTGAGTGCTTTATTCCCCATCGTGCGAGGTTTATGCGCTCTTTATCACTCATTGGTTAAAACTCTAACCGTATTACCTTCTTCAATTTTATTAGCGCCAGCAATCACCACCCATTGGCCATCCTTTAAGCCATCAACAATGCTCACATGGTCTGCTAGTGATTGACCCAGAGTAACCTGCTTAGCACGAACCTGTTTTGTCGTTGAATCAACGGTCATGACCATCATTTGACCATCATTCTTAACAATAGCAGACGTTGGCAACAAGCCTACACGATCCTCTTTTATTGAAAATAACGCATGCCCTGTCATACCCAGTTTTACCCCGTTGGGTTGCTCATTAAGACTCAGTTTTACTCTATACGAGGGGGCGTTAATGGTTGAAATAGGGCTAATTTCACGAACTGATGCAGCATATTCTTTATCGTCATAGGCCCAAAGTGTAACGCTGACTGACTGACCAATTGATAATTGATTAATCTCTTTTTCTGCTACCGCTGTAACAAATTCCCAACCATCTTTCCAGGCAAACATAGCAATGGCTGCGCCAGCTTTAACCACATCACCGACTTCTTTACTAAGTGAAATAACAACACCGTCTGCTGGGGCTAATAATTGCGTATACCCATGCTGATTCACACGTTGAGCATATTCCGCTTTCATCACGTTTAATTCAGCATAAGCGGCTCGTTCAATATTAATCGCTTTATCAAGCTCGGATTGCCCAATAAACTTCTTTTGACGTAATTCTTTAGCCCGAGCCAAATCACGCTGAGCTCTTTGTAAATCTGCTTCAGCAGCCTTTTTCTTATTGGAATAGCTTTCATTGCTCAACGCATAGTCTTTTGCATCAAGCACTGCAATAAGGTCACCTTTTTGCACTACATCACCAACTTCAACTAGGCGCTCAATCAAACGACCTTCTACCTGGAATGATAACTCAGTTTGATATCGAGCTTGAACACGACCCGGGTAATCCATAATACGAGTCGCCGGTTGATATGAAAAAGTAGTTACATCAACGAGCTTATTTAATGGTTGACTATTCGATACATCACCACAAGCACTAAGAGTGATGGCTAAAATAGCAATCAGAGCAACGGATAAAATATGCATAAATTTTTATTATTATTAAAGTTTGGGGCTGAAGGTCAGCCCCTATCGAGTATTAATACCTAGAAAAGGTATCATTTTTATTTATCTGAAGCTTCTTTAGCTCCAGTCTATTATTTTTTAATAACGCTTATATATCTAAGGCTGAAAGAAACTTAGAAGCCGGTGGCGCTGTTAACAGAGCACCCAGTTTTTTTAGATCTCCTCGTTCTCCACGCCAAGCAACATAGCTTTCATGATCTGCACGTGTTTCCCATTTTTCAAGTAGCACAATATTTAAAGGGTCATCATCATTGCAAGTTACAACAATACTCTGACAACCTTTAAAGGACCGTGTATCTGGCAAAATAGCTTCCAGTGTATTCAATAACGTTTCACGATTGTCTGCACTCACGTGCATATCCAGCGTTACATCTATAGACATTATTTTCTCCTATTTTAATTTTCATTATTGGTTTGCTTTCAATGGTCAACATAACCTGACGCCAAAAATACTAACAGAAAAGTGAGCTATGCATGGCAGATGCAAGCAAAACTTCTCATAACTAGCCATCCGTAATCCGCCTAGCTGTTCACAGCCACTAAAGCATGTTGACACCATCATGTATAGCTGAAAAATTAGTAAAGCTATAATAAACGTACAGATAAACCACACAAGCCCTACGCTTATTTACTTAAACCGCAGATACATAATTAGCCACATAATAACGCGCCCGACGATTATAAAACTAATTTCACCTGCACCATCAAGCTAGATTAAATTTTTGCAGACACCGTCACAAATTGGCTCTGTTACAATTTCCATTATTTTTTTCTCTTTAGACACTTTCTCCACTCCCGGGCCCCTTTAATCGCAGCTCTATAACAGGCATCACTATCTTTATTGCTGGCTTATTTATTACAATGCGCCTTGCCTATCTTAAAAATAAAGAAAACTCGGCATAATGTGAGTTAATGACCCCTTTGCAACGAAAAATTATCCATATCGACATGGATGCCTTCTTTGCCTCCGTTGAACAGCGTGACCAGCCTGAACTACAAGGCAAACCTGTTATTGTCGGTGGCCAGCCAAATAGTCGTGGTGTGGTAGCGGCTTGTAGCTACGAAGCACGCCAATTTGGTATTCATTCTGCCATGCCCTGCTCACGCGCTTACAGACTTTGTCCACAAGCTATATTTATTCCGCCTAGATTTGATGCCTATAAAGCCGTATCAAAAATAATCCATGAAATATTCTGGCGTTATGCCACAGACGTTGAACCCTTATCACTTGATGAAGCGTATCTTGATGTTAGCCATAGCAGCGAATATAAAGGCTCAGCAACGCGGATCGCTGAAGCCATTAAACATGACATTAAAGCCGAAACGCAGCTGATTGCATCAGCGGGTGTTTCATACAATAAATTTTTGGCAAAAATAGCCTCTGATATGGATAAGCCTGATGGCCTGTATGTTATAAGACCAGAGCAAGGCGAAGCGTTTATAGCAACCCTACCTATTGGAAGTTTTTACGGTGTTGGCCCTGCCACAGAGATAAAAATGAATAAATTAGGCATTAAAACAGGCCGTGATTTACGCTCTAAAAGCTCTGTCGAATTAACTAAGCATTTTGGTAAATCAGCCGAGTACTTTTTCCAAATCGCGCGTGGTATCGACCATCGCCCTGTACGCAGCACACGTATTAGAAAATCATTAGGTAAAGAAACAACATTCAAAACGGATGTTTATGATAAAACCTTACTGCTTGAAAAACTCAATCAATTAGCGCAAAAGGTCTTCGAAAATTTAGCAGCTCAGCAGTTCATGGCTAAAACAATCACCGTAAAAATAAAATACGCAAATTTTAAATCAGTGACTCGTTCGTACAGCAGTACTAAAATTTTTATTCAATTACCTGAAATACCCAACATACTCACAGAATTACTCTCTCGCACTGACGCTGGTCAACAAGGTGTTCGATTAGTCGGCATCAGTGCCAGTGGTTTACAAAGTATGAACGATAAAAAAGCAAAAAATGGGCCCGCTGATCAACTTGAGTTTAATTTAAACTAACCCCTCCTTTTAGGTCTGCTCCTTTCAGCATTTATTGTTGTTTCTCACAAATACTGCCTTATTAAAATCTTTCTACTAAAGCACTCTAGCCTGTTTAAACCTGAGAAATATCTACGCGCATAAAAAAACCGCTTACATTTCTGTAAGCGGTTTTTTAAATGGCGTCCCCAAGGGGGTTCGAACCCCTGTTACCGCCGTGAAAGGGCGGTGTCCTAGGCCTCTAGACGATGGGGACTAAGTCTATATTTACTACAAAAGTGAATCGTCTAAATCACTTTATCACCAAAAAAATGGTGGAGCCAAGCGGGATCGAACCGCTGACCTCAACACTGCCAGTGTTGCGCTCTCCCAGCTGAGCTATGGCCCCTCTTGGCAGGACGCGAATTGTACTGAATGATTAACTAAGTGTCTAGCCTTCTTGCAGAAGAATTCTATTTTTTATGTAATCTATCCCTCTTTTGATGTTTTTTATACAGGTTTCTTTACCCAACAAGAAAAGCGTTGCATCTAATGCTGGTGAAACTGATGTACCTGATAATGCAACACGTAATGGCTGCGCAACTTTTCCAAGTTTTAAATCCAAAGTTTCAGCCGTTTTTATAATCACCTCATGCAGCTTTTCTTTAGACCAGTCATCTAACGCTTCAAATGTTGCTAACATCATTTCTAAGGGTTCTAAACTAGCTGCCTTTAAATTCTTTTTAGCTGCTTTTTCATCAAACGCCTCATAGTTATTATAAAACATAAGACTTTTTTCGGCCATTTCTTTTAATGTTTTAGCGCGCTCTTGCTGTGTTTTTACAAGCTCTATAATAGATGGTCCCTTATCCACATCACAACCTTGCGCTACTAATTGTTCACTTAATGGCTCAACCAACCGCTCAGGGTCACTATTTATAATGTATTGTTGATTAATCCAAAGTAGTTTCTCTGTATTGAATGTTGAGGCGGTTCTATTGACATCTTTAATATCAAATAGCTCAATCATTTCAGCTTGTGTAAACAACTCTTTGTCACCATGAGACCAGCCTAAACGAACCAAATAATTCAATAAGGCCTCGGGTAGAAAACCGTCATCGCGATATTGCATAACACTAACCGCACCATGTCGTTTGGATAATCGTGCGCCATCGTCGCCAAGAATCATCGGCACATGTGCAAATCGAGGTTCCTGAGCACCAAGTGCTTTCATAATGTTGATTTGTCGAGGTGTATTGTTGATATGATCATCGCCGCGTATCACATGCGTCATATTCATATCTAAGTCATCCACCACAACGGTTAAGTTATACGTTGGTGTGCCATCTGATCGGGCAATAACCAGATCATCTAACTCGTCATTAGCAATGGATATTTCGCCGCGTACCAAATCATCAAAAACAACCATACCCGTTTCTGGGTTTTTAAAGCGTACCACGGGTGACACGCCTTCAACAGCTTCTGTACGGTGTCGGCACTTCCCGTTATAACGTGGTTTTTGTTTATTAGCACGCTGCTGCTCACGCATTGCTTCTACTTCTTCAGCAGAACAATAACAATGATAAGCATCACCTTGTTCTAATAGCTGTTCAATAATTTCTTGATAACGGGGAAATCGCTCTGTTTGAAAAAAAGGCCCTTCATCGTGGGACAGTCCAAGCCACTTCATACCATCAAAAATAGCTTGCACCGATTCGTCTGTAGACCGTTCACGGTCGGTGTCTTCTATTCTTAATACAAACTGCCCTTTTGTTTTTTTAGCATATAACCATGAAAATAAGGCTGTTCTTGCACCACCAACATGTAGGTAACCTGTGGGGCTAGGAGCAAATCGTGTACGGACTGTCATTTAAAATCACCAGATAAAATAAAAGCGATATTTTATACTCAACGAGGGTAAGTTTCATGGAAGTCAGCAAAAAACTGTTACTAAATGAAGCCATCACAAAATAATAACTTTCGTTAAGGCTTTAGCAGCCCCGTAATGGCTCGTTACATCGCATTAAGTCATTTGCTCATGATCGACAAATAGTCTCTATTTAAAACCAATGACTTTTCTTAATATTTACACGCCTTATATCTACTGAGCAGTTTGTTTAATTTTATCCCAAACACATTGGCCACCGGACGCCTTATTAATCATTTCAATTCGCTCAGCGTGCTTTTCTAACTCGTCACTGCTCGCCTTAATAACTGGTAAAAGCTGGCGATTCTTATCTAACATTTTAGGCTCAAATACAGTATCCGTTTGATGCTCATCAGCAAACAGGGAGTTCTGCCCACCGGTCATCATCAAATACACATCGGCTAGAATCTCAGCATCTAACAAAGCGCCATGCAACGTTCGTTGGCTATTGTCTATCTCAAAGCGCTTGCAAAGCGCATCTAAGCTATTGCGTTGGCCAGGAAACATCTTTCTAGCCATATGCAGAGAGTCTGTCACCTCACACCACGATGCCATATCTGTATGATCCGAACCCATCAAACTGTATTCATGATTAATAAAGCCAACGTCAAATGCCGCGTTGTGAATAATCACTTCGGCTCCTTTTAGATACTCGAAAAGTTCTTCTGCAATATTCTCATATAACGGTTTATCCGCTAAAAACTCAGCTGTTAAACCATGCACCTCAACAGCCCCTTCATCAATATCTCGCTGCGGATTCAAGTAATAATGGAAGTTGTTCCCTGTTAAACGTCTATTAACCAACTCAACGCATCCTACCTCGATAATACGGTGCCCCTGTTTTGGCTCAAGCCCAGTGGTTTCAGTATCTAAAATAATTTGTCTCATAATGAATCTATACCCATATTTGCCAGCTCATCGGCCCTATCATTACCTACATTACCACTATGCCCTTTAACCCAAACCCATTTAATAGTGTGCGGTTGAGCCAATGCATCTAATTGTTGCCAAAGATCCACATTTTTAACGGGCTTTCTACTCGCCGTTTTCCAGTTTCTTTTTTTCCAGTTGGGTAACCACTCATTAATGCCACTTAAAACATATTTAGAGTCACTATTGATGGTTAATTCCGCTGGTTCTTTTAATAGTTTCAACGCTTCAATTACCGCGGTTAGCTCCATACGGTTATTGGTCGTTTCTAGCTCTCCCCCGTAAATTTCTTTTTTAGTCCCGTTGTACTGCAAACTGGCGCCCCAACCGCCTATTCCTGGGTTTCCTCGGCATGCGCCGTCAGTGTATATTTGTACGCTCTTTTTTAACATGTATTATCTTTGTCGCTGGTTCAGTTAGAGGTGAAATAAATCGTTTTTTTAAATCTTTTAAATGAAAAATAGGCGTGCCACCTGAAACACGCTTAACGCCCATTACAAAATATGCGGCTGGCAAAAAGGGCAAACAGGCCAGTACCTTTTCAATAAGTTTTTGTCGTGTCGTCGTCGCTTCTTTTTTATGCAATGGAAACAAACAGCAACCTTTGCTTTTTTCAATCTCGAAATTCAACAACCTTAACCAATCGACCACCCGATAACGACTAATAAAATGACCGTTCCAAGGTGTTTTTTTCATCACTTTTGGTAAAAATCGAGGTAAATGCCAAAAAGACCATGGATTAAACCCCATCAATAAGATAATGCCTTCAGGCCTTAATACTCGATCTACTTCGCGCAAAACTTGGTGAGGGTTTTCTTCAAACTCTAATGTATGCGGCATAATAACAACATCTACACTATGCGTTTCTATCGGTAAACTATCGGCCTCCCCGACGATGCATGGGTAGTTTGTCGTCTTGTTTAACTCATGGTCCAAAATAGTGTAATGAGCAAAACGCATTGCTTCATGAAGCTCGTCTTCCCAACCGATAAAATCAAGCTGTAATACTTCTGGGTGAAACCCCTCTTTGAGTTTTTCACTTAATAAAACAGATTCCGTTTGCCGAAAAATTTGCCCAATAGGCGACTCAAACCAATGACGAAGTTCGCTAGTGCTGCCTATAAATGAGTTTTTTCTGTCTACCATTAATTAAACAACCTATAATTAGAATATTAAACTAACCCGTCACAACTAGCCCAATTCAATGCGATATTTAATCACAAATAAAACGATCAGTTTTCTTTTATTTGCCAGCTTTACTATACTTATTTCTTGTACCCCGATACAGCTTAAACCGACGCCAACAGCTGAACTAAACCCTTCTACTGAAGCACAATCGCTAGCCAGTTCAAGCACTATAAAGGCTGTTCAAAAAACGCCTTCATCTAACGTCAATTTGTCGAAAAATCTCTGGTCTCGTTTGTTCTCATTGTATCAATTCCCGACCATTGAAAACGACCGCATCCAAGCTGAGATTGACTGGTACAGCAAACACCCTGACTATTTAATACGCGTTCAACAAAATGCAAAACCGTATCTTTTCCATATCGTTAATGAAATAGAAAAACGCGGACTTCCCGGTGAACTTGCCCTCTTACCCATTGTTGAAAGTGCTTATAAACCCTTTGCTTATTCGCATGGCAGAGCTGCTGGTTTATGGCAGTTCATCCCCTCTACTGGTGTCGCATACGGCTTAAAACAAACTTGGTGGTATGATGGGCGACGTGATGTGTACGCTTCTACAAATGCTGCTTTAACTTACCTTACAAAACTATCTAAACGATTTGATGATGATTGGTTTCTTGCCTTAGCTGGCTATAATGCAGGCGGCGGTTCTGTGTCGTCAGCAATGAGAAAGAACAGACGACTCGGTCGCCCAACTGATTTTTGGGCACTTAGCCTTCGCAAAGAAACGCGACATTACGTCCCCAAATTAATTGCCATTGCAAGTATTCTTGCAAATGCCGACAAGTACAATGTAACACTCATCGATATCCCTAATGAGCCATTTTTTGAAAAAGTAAACATTACAAAACAACTTGACCTTGCTCGCGCCGCTGAGCTTGCCGAAATTAGCATTGAAGACTTATACATTCTTAACCCTTCATTTAACCAATGGGCAACCAGCCCTGAAGGGCCCCATTACCTACTACTTCCCGTGTCTAAATCTGCCGATTTTAAAACTAAATTGGCTGCTTTACCCGACTCACAACGCTTAAAGTGGGTTCGCCATAAAGTTAAAAACGGCGAAACTTTGGGACAAATTGCTAGACGTTACCGCACGACGGTTACACAAATAAAACAAGCTAACCCTATTAAAAACAACCTGATCAGAGCTGGCAAGCATCTACTTATACCTACGGCTAATTACAATAATCGTTTATACGCTAGTAGTGCGGATATGCGTAAAAGTGACATTATTAACACCTCGCGCCAGGGGCAAAAAGTAGAGTATTACGTTCAGTCAGGCGATTCATTCTGGAGTATTGCTAAACAATACGGAGTGGGCGTTCGCAGCTTAGCTAAATGGAATGCAATGGCCCCCAGAGATACCTTAAGAATTGGTCAAAAGCTGGTTATTTGGAGTCAGCACCCAACACATCCAAGCCCGCGTACGCAACTCGCCTCTAAACGTAAAAACCAGACTATTCGCTATACCGTAAAAAGCGGTGACTCTTTGTACCTTATTTCTAGGAAGTTCAACGTTAGCATTATAGATTTGAAACGTTGGAACACCTTAAATAAGAAATACCTGAAGCCAGGACAAAAACTAAAAATTATTGTTGATGTCACCAGGACATAACAAGCTACGTTTACCGATACAACAAACAGGCTACTTTATGGCTTTCACTCAATAACACATCAGTCGGTTTGATTTGGCTACAATCAGCCATCGCTTGATCACAACGTGTATGGAAATGGCAGCCAGTTGGCGGATTAGCGGGTGATGGCATATTATCTGGTAGTTTAATGACCTTTTTCCCCAAATCTTTATCCCAGCTAGGAACTGCTTCAATCAATGCCTTTGTATAAGGGTGAGCCGGGCGATTAAGTACCTCTTCAACCTTGCCATATTCAACAATTCGCCCTAAATACATAACGGCAACCTTATCAGCTAAATAAGCCACCACTGACAGATCATGAGTAATAAATAAATAACTAAGCCCTTGCTCATGTTGCAGTTGTTTCAACAAATTTAAAACTTGCGCTTGCACAGAAACATCTAATGCACTGGTTGGTTCATCACAAACAATTACTGACGGATTAACCGCCAAAGCACGGGCAATACAAAGACGTTGACGCTGCCCACCTGAAAACTCGTGAGGATAACGTAATCTAACCTCTGTTGTTAAGCCAACTTTAAGCAGTAAGCTGTTGCACTCACGCACAACATCGGCATCACTTAAATTAGGTTTTAACGCCCTAATTCCTTCCTCCAAAATATCACCAACCAGCATTCTTGGGTTCATCGATGAAAATGGATCTTGGAAAATAATTTGCAACTGCTGGCGGTATGCTTGAAAAGCTTTTTCTGAGAGCTTTGCGATATTCTGCCCCTTATATACAACATCACCCGATGTAATAGGCAACAATCGTAACAGTGCTTTTCCTAACGTGGTTTTGCCACAACCGGACTCCCCAACTAACGCAGTTGTACTGCCTACTGTTAAGTCCAAACTAACCTCATCTACCGCCTTAACCTGCCCAACCGTGCGCTTTAGCAAGCCTTTCTTGATCGGAAAATAAACTTTTAGTTGATTAACCGTTAACGATGAATGGTTTACCGCATCTTCATTTGAAGAAGCCAATGTAGTCCCTAGTTTCTCAACCAGTTCAAGCTCGCCTACTCTTATACACCTTACTTGATGTGTATTAGATACCTCGGTCCACTCAACCATAGTCGAATCTACACAAGACGACTGTTTAAAATCACAACGATCTGCAAACCGGCAGCCAGCAAATGGCTGCGATAGCTTAGGAACTGTGCCTGGCAGGGTTACCAACGACTCCTTGCGCTTTTCCATTTTAGGAACAGCATCAAATAAACGCTGACTATAAGGATGTACTGGCTTTTTAAAAAAGTCATCTCGCGATGCCATTTCAACTAACTGCCCTGCATACATCACCGCAACTTTGTCAGCCATATCAGACACAATGCCCAAGTCATGCGTGATAATCCATAACGACATCCCCATTTCTCGCTGCAATTCTTTAAGCAACTGTAGAATTTGCGTTTGGATAGTTACATCTAGCGCTGTTGTCGGCTCATCGGCAATCAATAAATCAGGCTCATTTGCTAACGCAATGGCAATCATCACTCGCTGTCTCATTCCTCCGGATAATTGATGGGGGTAATCAGCATAACGTTCATCTGCATCCGGTATACCGACTTGTTTAATCAATCCTATGACACGTTTTCTCACATCCTCAGCGGCTTGTTTCTTATGCACTAAAACTGCTTCTGCAATCTGCTCCCCAATACTTAGCACTGGGTTCAACGATGTCATTGGATCTTGAAATATCATCGATATACGCGCTCCACGTACCTGACGCATATCTTTTTCTGCCATCCGTAATAGATCGACGCCCCGATATAGTACCTTTCCTGCTGTTATTTGCGCGTTATTAGACAACAGCCTCATTACTGATAAAGCAGTCACTGACTTGCCACAACCCGACTCACCAACCAGTGCAAAGGTCTCCCCTTCAGCAATGTCAAAACTTACACCATCAACCGCTTTAACCGTTTCAGACGGTTGATTAAATTGAGTCATCAGTCCGTCAACGGACAGTATCGGTGCGCGCATCTTAATTAAGCTTTTAGTAGATCAACCACAGCATCTAAACCACGATGGTTTAATTGAATATCCGTTTGAGCCTGAACGGTTGGTTTTGCATGATAAGCCACGCTTAAACCAGCACAATTCATCATCAACAAATCATTGGCGCCATCACCCATTGCTATCACTTGATGCTGCGCTAACCCCAATTCCTTAGACAACGCTAATAACAAATCTGCTTTTGATTGTGCGCCAACAATATCACCCTCCACTGCACCGGTTAGGCAACCATCAGCAACTTCCAAGGTATTAGCTAGTGTGTAATCTAGGTTTAATCTGTTTTTTAATTTTTCAGTAAAAAAAGTAAAACCACCTGACACTAGGGCCAACTTTATCTTTGACTGCTTTAAATAATCATTAAGTTTCTCTGCACCCGGGTTTAGCTTTAACCGTTCATCATAGACACGCTGCAACTCCCCGACAGGTAACCCTTTCAATAACGCAACTCGTTGAGTCAACGACTCTTCAAAATTTAACTCACCACGCATCGCAGCTTCTGTAATACTCGACACTTTTGGCTTGATACCTAACATATCAGCAATTTCATCAATACATTCAATAGAAATTAATGTTGAGTCCATATCAGTGACTATTAAGCGTACTTGCTGTCCATCGAAATGATCTGGTAACCGACTTACATCGCAGTTTAATGCCTGGCGTACTGCTGAAAGCTCAACAAGCTGTGGACTCGTTAAGCTATAAAACCCATCGTTAGGTTCAGCTTTTGTATCAAAAACCTTACTGATATAAGAAAGGTCTTGATCAGAAAAAAGAGCATCATGGAAAATATATTTATTCATTATTCAATACGTTACAAATTTAATTTAAGTTAATCTACGCTTTCAATTATATTGATCTTGGGTCAAAAGCATCCCGTACGACATCCGCAAATAAATTAGCCGCTAACACCAAGGTAAACATAAAAATAAACGCCGCGGTTAAAGACCACCAAACAATCGGCTCACGCGCCATTTCTAACCGCGATGTATTAATCATATTGCCCCAGCTGTAGGTTGATGGATCAACACCTATATTTATATAAGACAGAACCGCTTCGGCCAGCACTAATCCACTAAAATCGAGCACAATAGTAATCATCACTAAATGCATGACATTAGGCAGCACATGCCGCTTCAACAATTGAAACTTTCCAACACCTAATGCTCGGGCAGCAACAACATAGTCCATTTCGCGAATTTTCAAGGTTTCCGCACGTAATAGTCGACAAAGCCCTGTCCAACTCGTAATACCTAAAATCATACACAGCAGCAAGAGCCGCATATCCGCTCTGTCTTCTACTGTGGTAAATAATTCAGGGTTATTTGCCATATAGACCTGCGCCATTAAGATAGCTGCAGCTATCAGTAACACACTAGGAATGGAGCTTAGGGTGGTATAGAGGTATTGAATAACATCGTCTATCCAACCACGAAAAAACCCAGCGGTTAAGCCAAAAGTAATCGCTATAGGCAACATAACAATGGTTGTCAGTGCACCAATAACCAAGCCTGTACGAATACTTTTTATCGCTTGATAAAGCACATCTTCGCCCACCTTGTCTGTACCTAAAACATGGTAATGAGGTGCTAACATTGTTAAAACAGACACTAAGCAAAATATAACCAATAGCGTTAAGAGACAACTCTTGAGGCCATTAGAGCCAGTAAATAATGCACGTTTACTTATCAGCTTAAAAATAGCTATTAAGAAGAACCAGACCAAAACCCCCGTTGCTAGTCCTTGTAAGATTTTAACCAGGATATCTTTTTGCTTATTAGATGGTTTAGCTAAATGCGCCCCTCCATGAAGCAACGGAGGATAAACCCAGCGAGTAACACCGCTTGCATCGACATGCATTTCTTTAGCATAGGCCAAATGTGCAAAAGGCTTAGAGTACGTTTTCTCTACCTTTGTGCGCAAAGGCGTCAATATGATATCCAACACACTGACGACTTCTGCATGTTCATTTATTTGTCCATTCGCTAATGTTTCATGATGCTCAAGCCGAATAGAATCTAACGTACCAATCAATAAAAACACCAATAAAACGGTTAGTGATATAACGCCAACCGAGTTGTTCATTACTTTTAACCAAGGCCGGCGTAAATGTTCTTTTTTTCGAGAATAGCAAACAGCCCATACCCCACTGATCACAAGGGCAAACACAGCCATATCTGTCCATAAAAGCGTCAGCATTAATCTAGCCGTACTCTTGGATCAACCAAGGTGTAAGAAATATCGGTCAAAAGCAGGCCAATAATGTATAAAAATGAACCAAGAAACACCATTGAACGAACAATAGCAAAGTCTTGACTACTGATCGCGTCAATGGTGTAACTGCCTAAACCCGGTATTCCAAAAAACGATTCGGTAATCAAGCTCCCCATAAAGAGCAAGGGTAATATCACAACAATGCCGGTTAGAATTGGAATCATGGCATTTTTAAGCACATGTTTAAATAATACTTCGATATCAGACAGCCCCTTTGCTTTTGCTGTTCTAACATAATCCTTTGCAGCCTCTTCTAAAAATAACGTACGGTACCAGCGAACACCAGAGCCTAAACCAGACACCACACCAATCAACACAGGTAGGATAATAAACTTAAGTGCATCGACACCCGGAGCATATCCAGAAATGGGGGTTAGCGCTAACAACTTGCCTACAAAATATTGACCAGCAATAATATAAAACAGCCCTGAAATAGACATTAAGGCTATACATAAAAACAAACCACCAAACTCTAAAATACTGCCTCGATAAAATATTAATAAGAGGGCAAATGTAATATTTGCTAATACCCCAAATATTAATGATGGAATAGCGATAGCTAAACTGGGCCACATCCGTTGCGAAATATCGGCAACAATATCACGACCACTATCAGAAACGCCTAAATCAAATACAAACAAACCCACTGATTTTTCAAAAAAAATTGTTTCCGAAAACTGTTTAACACCCGCTTCTTGCTTGTTCCACAGTAACGGTAAGTTATAGCCACGTTGTTGCTTCCAGTTATCAACCGCAGCCTGAGTCACATGTTTATCACCCAGTTGCATTCGCGCCATATCATCGGGTGAGTTAACAATAAAAAATAGTACAAACGTTAATATATTGACCCCAAGCAACACAGGTAATACATAAAACAAACGTCTGATAATGTAATTAATCATAGGGCTGTGGAACGCTCAATTCGCCGATAGATAATGTAAGCAGGTAATAGTAAACAGGCTATCACCAATAAAACGAACACTAATGGCCAATAAACCGGCGCATTCCATTTCTTTTGATATTCATCCCTCATCTCAGGGTCAATATTGATGTATTTAGTTTTATTATTGGCCATTAAATTGGGGTATGCATTTTTATACCAAGCATGATGTAGTGAAAAAGCTTTTGGATGAAAGCCCCATAACCACGGTGCATCTTGTTGGCTGATTGCTACCATTTGTTTAATGATCGCTTGGCGTTCAGGGGTATTTTCCATGGCGCTCATTTTCTCAAACAAACGATCAAACTGTTTATTTTGATAATTAGAAGCATTTTCACCACCATGAATTGATTTGGCATTTTTGCCATATAACAAAAATAAAAAATTCTCAGGATCTGGGTAATCTGCATTCCAACCCCACATAAACATTTGCGCATTACCATTACGCATTTTTTCTTGGAAGCGATTGTAATCTGTACTACGAATAACCAGTTGAATATTAAGTTTATCAAACTGTTTACGTAACCAATTTAGTCTAGCTTTACTATCTGGCCCACTGTCCATTGTGTCAAAATATAAAACCAACGGTTTCCCAGTTGCTGGGTCTAACCCATTCGGGTAGCCCGCCTCAGCCAGCAACTCCCTTGCTTCAGCCACAGTCCGTCTGCGTAAGCCATCACGCCAGTTATAAACAACAGGGTTCATCCCTTGCTTACCAGCAACATGACCAAAAATACCTGGAGGAATAATACTTTGTGCTGGAACACCACGACCATTTTGAAAAATTGAAATATATTCCTCATAATCCATAACTATAGAAATAGCATGACGTAGCTTTCTAGTCTTGTCAGAATCACCACCAACAACATTATCTAACATATTAAACGCGAAATAATAGGTCGATGTTGTCACCGCTGTTTGTAGGCCAATGCCACGTGCAATCATATTATCGGTTAAACCAACATCCCCTTGCGCCGAAAAACTAACCGCTTGGTCAAAACTATCTGAACTAATACCGGAAACATCGTAATAACCTTGTAAAAATTTATTCCAATAAGGAATGCTCTCTTTTTCTAACGAGAAAATCACTTTATCTGTTAAGGGTAATGGTTTGCCTGAATCCATCAATAAGGTCTGAATATCTGCACCAGGGTATGCTTCTGAAGGGTAATACTCCGTATGAAAATTAGGGTTTTTTGCCAGAACCATTCGTCTATTAGGGTTATTTTCTTGCAAAAAATATGGTCCTGTTCCCACAGGGAACCAATCTAATGTTATGTTTTTTTCTACCAATAGAGGGTTTGAATAAAACTCATCTGCTTCCCAGGGCATTGGTGCAAAAAATGGCATTGCTAACCAATTTATAAACTGTGGGTATTTCCCTTTGATGCGAATCGTAAAGTGTTGACCCGTTAATTTTTTGATGCCAGTCATTTGCTCAGAGTGCAAACGTTGAGTTTTACTTAATCTAGGCGATTTATTTTGTAATGCCGTTTGTTTTTCTGAAAACTCTTTAAAACCCACTATATAGTTCGCCATTAAGCTGGCGATTGGTGATTGTGTTGCTGGGTCAGCCAAACGCTTTATTTGATAAATAAAATCATCTACCGTTAATGTACGTGTTGCCGTTGGTAAGTCGTATAAAGACCGAGTATCCCAACCCTCGGGCAATGTTTTATGTAATTCAAGATTAAAACTCGGGTGGGGCTGAAATTTAATATCATTTTTAATTGTTAAATGATATTCACTAAAAGCAATATTGGCCAAATCCGCATCGTCTGGCAAATATTCACCTTTCGCATTTAGGTAGCTGACCGAAGGCATTTTAGCGGCCGCTAGCGGTTCTAATTGATAAGGGCGTTTTAAATAATGGTATTGAAATAAAGGTTCGTAGACCTGCGCAATAATGGCATACTCATTTGAACTGTACGCTTTCGCAGGATCAAGATGCTTAGGCCGTTCAGAAAATGACGAATATATGACCTTGCCTTCTCCGTGATCCTCAACATAGGGGTTATTTAAAGCCTTATCTGTACAAGCAGACATTAATAGCACTAAAAAGAGAAAACCCGCTGCCCTACGCAGTTTAATTACTGGCTTATTCACGATGATTTATTTTGATTGTAAAACCTGATCTTCGCCTTCACTTCGAGCAATAATAACTGCACCACAAGAATCACTAAATACATTAACGCTGGTTCTACACATATCCAAAACACGATCGACAGCAAGAATAAGCCCAATGCCCTCTAATGGAAGCCCTATTGTTACCAAAATAATACTGATTGCAACAAGACTTGCCGCTGGAATACCCGCTACACCAATCGAGGTAACCAAGGCTGTTAGGACAATAAGAAACTGCTCAGTAAACCCTAAACTTAAGCCATAAGCTTGAGCAATAAACATAGCTGCCACGCATTCGTATAACGCCGTACCATCCATATTAATAGTTGCACCTAACGGCAAGACAAAGCTACTTGTACGATTTGAAACACCTGCGTTTTTTTCAACACACTCTAACGTAATGGGCAGTGTGGCTGACGACGAGCTTGTTGAGAAAGAGGTCAGCAATGCGGGGGTCATCGCTTTGTAATGGCGAAGTGGTTTAACGCCACCGAGGTATTTCAACACTAATGGCATAACACCAAACATATGAATAACTAAAGCACCTAATACCGTAAAGAAAAAATAGGCTAATGGTAAAAAAGCAGCTAAGCCTGTTGAAGCAACTACTTTAGCTACTAAGCCAAAAACACCGATCGGTGCAAACTTCATGACCCAATCGGTCATTTTCATCATTACATCCAATACTGCATTCCAAAATGTCAGCAAAACTGTTTTTCTTTGTTCGATTATTTGAGTCATAAAATAGCCAAATAATAGTCCAAAAAAGATCAGCCCTAACATTTGACCATTGGCTGCTGCTGCGACAATATTGGTTGGCACCACCCGTAAAAATATACCGGTGATATCAGCAGCTCCTTTTCCTTCTAGCTTTGAAGCAACCTCTGTAATATCTTCCGTTAAGCCAACACGATCACGAACTGGCTCGCCAGCAATGATGCCTGGCTCTACGATATTAACCAAAACCAAACCGATTAAAATAGCAACCAGACTGGTCGACAGATAATACGTAATTGTCTTCCCACCTAAACGACCTAAACCACCTAAGTTACCCATATTTGCAATTCCACAAATAATCGATGACAAGATCAATGGGACTATCAACATTTTTAGTGCATTAAGAAATAACGTACCTAAAAATACATACACATCATAAAAAGTGAATGAACCTATACCCGCTTCTTCTCCTGTTGCAATACCCGCAATAATCGCTAAGCCAATTGCAATAAAAATTTGCCAGTGTAGTTTCATTTCAACTTATTGTGCTTGATTAGCTAAAACCACGTCTGCCTCAACACTTAAATTTTCTATTGTTGCGGCCAACATTACTTCACCAGTTAAACGTGATAAAAACTGCTTAAATGTTTGGCGTGAAGTCTCTGTCATCTCTGTTGGGTCGCCATCAGTTACTTTACTCAACTCAATAATCGCAACATCGCCATTGTCTAGCGTACTTAATTTAAAAGAGGGTTTTCCCTGTGTTGGGTGAGACATACTAAACGCATCGTTTAATAATTTTACTGGAACCGATTTATCATGCCTTGTCACCGGTCCAATATCTTCAAGCAGGACATCATCTGACGTTGACAAGGTATTAATCGTTACCCCTGATGTTAGCTGAGACAGTAAATCAGCCGCTTTCTGTGTTAACAATTCATTAGCCTTATCTTTTTTAACAGACAATTCAACTCTATCTTTTACTGCAGTTAACGGCATTGTTGCCTCAGGAACATAGTCATTAATACGTAATACAACTAAATGCTCAGAGCCTATTTCAATTGCATCGCTATTATTACCCGCTAAAACATCTTCATTAAACACAGCCTGACGCACTTTAGTGCTGGCAGCAATGCCCTCATCACTAGTACGTGTAATACCCGTTTGTTGTTCAACCGTTAACCCTAATTCATCAGCGATAGGGTTTAATGAATCTGGATTTTCAAACGCTAACTCAGCAAAACGCTCTGCTAGTTGATAAAACCTTTCGCTAGCAACATTTAATTTAAACAGTTCTGTTACTGTCTCTTCTACTGCTTCGTATGGTTGCACCTTATCAGCCTCTTTTGAGACCAGCTTTATAATATGAAAGCCGTATTGAGTTTGAACTACGTTACTAACCTCGCCTTCTTCAAGAGAATCCAGCGTTTTTTCAAACTCTGCGCCCATCATACCGTCGGTGATGATGCCTAAGTCACCACCTGATTCAGCCGAACCAATATCTTCAGACAACTCTTTAGCCAAGCTTGCAAAATTTTCTCCCTTGTTAAGTCGGCTTAAAACCATGTCGGCTTTTGCTCTCTTTTCCTCTCTCTCTGCATCTGCGAGATCAGCAGTTGCTTCAATCAATATATGGCTCGCTCTTCGATGACCGGATACCGTAAATGACTGACGCTCACGTTCATAGAACGCTAACAATTCATCTTTCGACGGGGAAACCTCCGACATCAAGTCAGACAAGTTTAATGAAATATATTCAATAGATGCTTCTTCAGGTGATCTATAAAGAAGCTTATTTTGTGAATAATGTTCATTAAGCTCTTCATCTGTTACCACCACTTCATTAACCACTGAAGAAATAGGCAGCAACAAATACTTAATATCCCTAGTTTGATTCGTTAAACGATGAAATTCATCTATTTCACTCTCGTCTACTAAGGTCGTACCTATAATAGAGTTTATAAATTGTTCTCGTTCAATGCTTGCACGTACCGTTTCTACAAAATCAGTGGTTGTTAAGCCTCTTGCTTGTAATAATTGCTCATAGGTTGTTTTATCAAACCGTCCGTCTTTATGAAAGGCATCTATATTAGAAATTACATCAAGAACGGCCTTGTTTGATGCGACATAGCCATCTTTATTAACTGTTTGCAAAACAAGTTGTTCTTGAATTAATCGATTCAACGACTCTTGGCGTATTGCCTCTTGATTAAATAAGTCAGCAGAGTATTGATCACCATATTGCTCTTTTAATTGAGCCACGCGGTTTTGATAAGCCTGATTAACATCCGCTTGGTAAATTTTATAATCCCCTACTTCAGCGACAGCTTTTTCGGACCCACCATTGGTGTAGTTTTGTAAGCCAAACAAAGCAAATGGGATAGAGATCATTATAAGAATAACCATACCCAACCAGCCTTTAACGTGTACCCGCAATCTATCTAACATAAAAAATAATCCACATAAAAATTTAAAAAAATAGTGCTTAACAGTCGTCTCAAAAGACAATACTCTCAGTTTATATAAAACCACTGAATTAACAATTTAATGTTTATTGACAGTGGCCGCAGCATCCTAAAGGGGAATTCACTATTGCACTATATGTGAGGAAATTAAACCATATTTTAGGCTAGTGTGCGTTAGTTTGAACAAACTATCCTTTACAACAACAAGGACACTAGCCAAGAAAACGATATTAAGCGGCGTTACTGCTGGCAACTGCATTTATTAAACAACGGATAGCACTTTATAGGGGACATTTATAAACATCCTATTAATTGCATCGCGTTCTAAATTAACTCACATTTTCGATGAGCAAAAAAAAACCATTAATTTTTTCAAATTAATGGTTTTTTGTACCAATGGCGGAGTGGACGGGACTCGAACCCGCGACCCCCGGCGTGACAGGCCGGTATTCTAACCAACTGAACTACCACTCCTAAATGGTGGGTGCTGAGGGGATCGAACCCCCGACATTCGCCTTGTAAGGGCGACGCTCTCCCAGCTGAGCTAAGCACCCCAAGAACAGAAGAGGCGCTAGTTTACAGAGTCTTTTAAAGTTTTGCCAGCTTTAAATGAAGGAATTTTTGAAGCTTTAATTTGAATCGTTTCACCCGTTTGTGGATTGCGGCCTGTGCGTGCAGAACGCTCTTTTACAGAGAAGGTACCAAAGCCAATAAGTGAGATTGAGTCACCGCTTTTAAGTGCACTACTAACAGAAGAGATAGTGGCATCTAATGCGCGGCCTGCGTCAGCTTTAGTAAGTCCTGATTCTTCAGCGATTGCATTGATAAGGTCTGATTTGTTCATAAATTTTCCCCAATAGGATGATTAAATAATTTTTAAAGTTAATTTTTTTTGTTACTGGTGTTTAGAGCGGCTATATCTACCTCACTATTCACTCAACAGGAGATTTTATATCCTTTCCCCCCCACCAGTGTCAAGCTTCAGAAGGTTTTTATGACTATATTTTTTTAAAGCATACCTTCAATTAATTTACTTGCCTCAATTAAATCAAACACTTCAGCTTAATGTGCGGTCACCGTTTTATTTTTTGCAGGTTTACTTTTTTTGTCATCTTTTTTTGTTAACTTTTCACTTCCTTTCAATGGTGTCGGGGACCGTTCAAGCGCGACTTCCAGCACCTCATCAATCCAGCGGACAGGGATTATCGTTAAATTTTGTTTAATATTAGCCGGCATCTCTATTAAATCTTTTTCATTTTGGTGTGGGATTACAACCGTTGTGATTCCACCGCGAAGAGCTGCTAACAATTTTTCTTTAAGCCCACCGATCGGTAACACCTCACCTCGAAGCGTAATTTCCCCTGTCATAGCCACATCAGCTAACACAGGAATACCCGTTAAGGATGATACTAAGGCCGTACACATACCGATACCTGCACTTGGACCATCTTTAGGCGTTGCTCCTTCAGGAACATGTACATGTATATCGTTCTTTTGATAAAAATCAGCTGGAACACCTAACATTGCAGCACGACTTCTGACCACTGTTAAAGCAGCTTGAATAGATTCTTGCATAACATCACCTAACTTACCGGTAAGTGTTAACTTGCCTTTACCTTCGCTAATAGCTGATTCAATTGTTAGTAATTCACCACCAACCTCTGTCCAAGCCAAGCCAGTTACTTGCCCAATTTGATTAGTTTCTTCGGCTTTACCAAAGTCAAATCGCCTAACCCCTAAGTATTTACTAAGGTTACGCGATGTAACATTGATTCGCTTCTTAGGTTTGCTCAGTAAAATGTCTCTCACTACTTTTCGACAAATTTTAGACATTTCTCTGTCGATATTTCTAACTCCAGCCTCACGCGTATAATAACGCACCGTATCTCTAATCGCTGATTGGCTTACGTGCAATTCCGACTCTTTCAAACCATTATTTTTTAATTGTTTGGTAATGAGGTAGTTCTCCGTGATGTTAATTTTCTCATCTTCAGTATAACCAGCGAGGTTAATCACTTCCATACGGTCCAACAGGGGACCCGGTATATTCATGCTATTTGCAGTCGCGACAAACATAACATCAGACAAATCAAAATCCACTTCTAAGTAATGATCGTTAAACGTACTGTTTTGTTCTGGATCAAGCACCTCAAGTAAAGCAGAAGCAGGGTCGCCTCTGAAATCCATTGCCATTTTGTCTATTTCATCAAGCAAGAATAAAGGGTTTTTTGTTTCAACTTTTGATAAGTTTTGTAAAATTTTACCTGGCATTGAACCAATGTATGTACGACGATGCCCACGTATTTCAGCTTCATCTCGCACACCACCTAAAGACATTCTTACAAACTTACGGTTCGTCGCACGAGCAATAGATTGCCCCAAGGATGTTTTACCAACACCTGGAGGCCCAACCAAGCAAAGAATTGGCCCTTTCATGTTTTTAACCCGTTGTTGAACAGCCAAGTACTCTAAAATTCTTTCTTTTACTTTCTCTAGCCCATAATGGTCAGCATCAAGCACTTTTTGTGCAGCAGCGAGATCATGCCTAATACGCGTACGTTTTTTCCACGGCACATTAACCATACAATCAATGTAATTACGTATAACACTGGCTTCAGCTGACATCGGGGACATCATTTTTAACTTGCTCAGTTCTGATTCAGCTTTTTCTTTTGCTTCTTTTGACATCCCTGCATCAGCTATTTTCTTTTCGAGTTCATCTATCTCATTTGAACCTTCTTCCATGTCACCCAATTCATTTTGAATGGCCTTCATTTGCTCACTCAAATAATACTCGCGCTGATTCTTTTCCATTTGTTGCTTAACCCGGCTACGGATTTGTTTTTCCATTTCCAGAATATCAACTTCACCCTCCATCAATAACAGCAAATGTTCTAAACGTTCGCGAAGGTTATATGTTTCCAGTATTTTTTGTTTTTCTTCAACTTTCAACACCATGTGCGCTGACATAGTATCTGCAAGACGGCCAGAGTCTTCAATACCAGATAATGATGTTAATACTTCAGGTGGTACTTTTTTATTTAACTTCACATAGCTTTCAAAGGCGGAACTAACGGTCCTAATTAGCACATCCATTTCTTGCTCTTCAAGGTCTACGGCATCTTCCAGCAAACTGACATCTGCACCAAACAATTTTTCATTGGTATAAATCTTATCAATATTAACTCGCTGCTCACCTTCCACTAAAACCTTTACCGTTCCATCAGGTAACTTAAGGAGCTGCAAAATAGTGGCTAAGGTACCGACTTGATAAAGGTCACCCTCTTTGGGATCATCGTTATCTGGGTTTTTTTGTGCAACTAGAACAATTTTTTTATTATCCTCCATCGCAAAATCAATCGCCTGTATTGATCGATCGCGACCAACGAAAAGCGGAATCACCATATGTGGGTAAACAACCACATCTCTCAGCGGAAGAATTGGTAAGTTTGTTAAATCTAGTTTTTCGTTCATTAGTTACCGCCTTAAAGAATTAAATTTAGTATTAGTAAGAATATCAGGGCACCGAACATTATTTTCAAGCCATAACTCATAAAAAAAGGCGCTTAAAGCGCCTTTTTTTCTCTTTGAAGTCTATTTTATTCCGATGATGCTACTTTTTTATCATTTTCATAAATAAACATAGGGTCAGACTCACCCCGAATAACCTTATCATCAATAACAACTTTACAAACATTATCTAGCGAAGGTAAGTCATACATTGTGTCTAGTAATACATGTTCTAAAATTGTCCTTAAACCACGAGCACCTGTTTTACGAGCCATCGCTTTCTTTGCGACCTCTCTTAAGGCTTCTTCTCTAAATTCAAGTTCAACCCCTTCCATTTCGAAAAGCCTTACATATTGTTTTGTTAATGCATTTTTAGGTTCACTGAGTATTTGAATTAATGCATCTTCATCTAGCTCTTCAAGCGTTGCTACAACAGGTAACCTGCCAACAAATTCTGGAATCAAACCATATTTAACAAGATCTTCCGGCTCAACATTTTGCAAAACATCACTGACATCTGGCGCTTCATTCTCGCTTACTACTTCAGCTGAGAAACCGATGCCGACATTTTTTTGAGAACGATCTTTAATAACCTTATCTAAACCGGCAAACGCACCACCAACAATAAACAAGATGTTACTGGTATCTACTTGTAAAAATTCTTGCTGTGGATGTTTTCTTCCACCTTGTGGAGGGACTGAAGCAACTGTTCCTTCAATCAATTTTAACAATGCTTGTTGGACGCCTTCACCAGAAACATCACGTGTTAAAGATGGGTTGTCCGACTTCCGTGAGATCTTATCTATTTCATCAATGTACACGATGCCGTTTTGAGCTTTATCGACATCAAAATCACATTTTTGTAAGATTTTTTGAATAATGTTTTCGACATCCTCTCCAACATAACCCGCTTCAGTTAACGTCGTAGCATCTGCAATGGTAAAAGGAACATTTAACATTCTTGCTAATGTTTCAGCCAATAATGTTTTGCCTGAGCCGGTGGGGCCAATTAACAATACATTACTTTTTGCCAACTCAACATCATCAACACCTTTTGAGGCATTTAGACGCTTATAGTGGTTATAGACTGAAACTGATAAGATTTTTTTGGCCTGTTGCTGGCCTATCACATACTTATCTAAGGATTCTTTAATTTCAGAGGGTTTAGGTAATTTATCACCTGCGCCTGTCGCTTCATTCTCTTGAAGCTCCTCTTTAATAATATCGTTACAAAGCTCTACACACTCATCGCAAACAAAAACAGAAGGGCCTGCAATTAACTTTCTAACTTCATGCTGATTCTTTCCACAAAACGAGCAAATCAAAAGCTTACTATCATTCTCGCCATTGTCTTTATCATCACTCATACAAACCTCTTTTCTTTAACACTCATTATTAGGGTTGACTGTTTCATTACTCTTAATCTTTAGTTACATGCTATATACAGTATGCTAAAGATTATAAATCTGTCCAGTCCAAGCGCTAACTATTCTACTCTTCTATATTACGTGTTTTTAATACTTGGTCAATCAGGCCGTATTCAACGGCTTGTTGACTACCCATAAAGTTATCTCTATCGGTATCACCTTGAATAACATCTAACGGCTGGCCTGTATGTGAAGCCATAATTTTGTTTAAACGATCACGGATTAATAGAATTTCCTTCGCATGAATATCAATATCAGATGCTTGACCCTGAAAACCACCCAGCGGTTGGTGGATCATCATTCTTGAGTGTGGTAAAGCGAATCGTTTACCTTCAGCACCACCTGTCAACAATAATGCACCCATGCTGGCTGCTTGACCGATACACATAGTACTAACATCTGGTTTGATAAACTGCATCGTGTCATAGATAGACATACCTGCTGTGACAGAACCACCTGGTGAATTAATATATAGGTGGATATCTTTATCAGGGTTTTCAGACTCTAAAAATAGCATCTGAGCAACAATCAAATTAGCCATATGGTCTTCCACTTGGCCTACTAAGAAAATAACCCGTTCTTTAAGGAGTCTAGAGTAAATATCGTATGAACGTTCGCCACGTGCAGTCTGCTCAACCACCATCGGAACTAATCCAAGTGCTTGCGCCTCTAGTTTATTTTGCATCTTAACTCCCTTATTATCTGTCATTTATCCAGTTGCTTGAGTAGGTGCCATTAGCTCATCAAACGTTAACTGAGTTTCTGTTATTTTAGCCTTTTCTAACACCCAATCAACCAATTGGTCTTCTAATACAACGCTTTCAACTTTATTGCGCTCTTCTGGGTTAGAGTTATACCAATTGATAACTTCTTCAGGCGATTGATACGTTTGAGCAAACTCTTCAATTCGTGCTTGTACTTTTTCAGCATCCGCTTTGATATCATTTTGCTTGATCATTTCAGACAATAGCAAGCCTAATTTAACGCGTTTAGTTGCTTGATCTTTAAAAAGCTCTTTTGGTAAATCCGGCTGTGCTGGTTGACCTGCCTGAGCTGCTTTTTCATTTAGCGAAGCAAGCATTTGATTAATTTCATTATCAACAAGTGCTTCTGGCACAGACACTTCATTGTTTTCAACAATTGCATCCATGACAATTTCTTTACGTTTAGTTGCTAATGCCCGAGTTAACTCACCGCCCATATTTTTAGCAAGGTCTGCTCTAAAGTCAGCCACATCACCACTTTCCACACCAAATTCCTTAATAAACTCTTCATTTATTTCAGGTAATTCGCTCTTTTCAACCTTATCCACTTCTACATCAAAAACCCCAACCTTGCCGGCAAAGTCAGCTTGTTGATAGTCTTCAGGAAAAGTCACTTCAAAACTTAATTTCTCACCAGTTTTCACGCCTTTTAAGTTTTCTTCAAACCCAGGTATCATGCTTTTTGAGCCAAGAACAACAGGGAAACCTTTAATAGGCTCTTCCGAGATAGGCTTATCACCTACTTTACCTTCAAAACTAACTGTTACTTGGTTACCGTCTTTAGCTTTGGTTTTAACTTCTTTCCAGCTTGCTTTTTGTTTTTGCAGCTTTTCAACCATATTATCTATATCAGACTCTGCAATTTCCACTACTGGGCTATTCAGTGATAAGTCTTCAACTGGGTTAACTGTAATCTCTGGATAGACTTCAAAGCTTGCTGAGAACTCATACCCTTCAACCTCAGCTTCATTAGCTTTAATAACAGGCGCACTGGCTGGGTTTAGCTTTTCTTCCATGATTGCTTTATAAAAAAAGCTTTGTGTTAACTCTGATAACGCTTCAGCGCGCACACTTGCGCCAAATTTCTTTTTGATAACGCTCATAGGAACCTTACCAGGTCTAAATCCATCAATCCGTGCGTTTCGTTTCACATCGTCATAACGCTTATTGATCGCCGTATCGACCTCTTCTTGAGGGACAACGATTGTTAATGTTTTTTTAATATCAGAAATAGATTCAACAGAAACCTGCATAATTATTCTCTAGTGTAGTTTATTGATGATTGTTCAAAAAAATAGATGGTGCGAAAGGAGAGACTCGAACTCTCACATCTTACGATACTGGAACCTAAATCCAGCGCGTCTACCAATTCCGCCACTTTCGCATTTTGGTTGGAAATAATGTGCGGTATCATACCGACTCTTTCAACATTTTTGCACTCCTTTTTGAATACAATTTTACTTAAATGTAAAAAAACCATATGAAAGCTACCTTATTTTTTGTTTTTTACTTCTTAACAGCCTCTGTTTTGGCTGCTTTAATCGCCTATCCATTATTTTTAGCGTTTGGCACAAATGAATATCGTTTTGAAAAATGGGTTACGCGCGCCGCCCTTTTATTTTTAATCTTAGGACTGATTCCATGTTTTAAGTTTTTTAAATTGAGTTTAAACGCCATTGGACACAATAATACCTATGGCAACTTCTTTAAAAAAACATCATTCGGCTTTATTTCTGGTCTGTTAATTCTTGGCGTTGTTGTGTTTACTCTGATCGTTCTTGATATTAGAGTACTGTCAGAAGATGCTCAATTCACATGGAAACTTGTTTCTAAAGCATTATTAGCCGGAATCGTCGTTGCTTTAATAGAGGAAACCTTATTTAGAGGGCTATTCTTCAAGCTAAGCCAACAATGGCACAACGGTTTTACGGCGGTTGTTGTTAGTAGTTTTTTTTATGCCATTTTGCACTTTATTAAACCCATTGAACATATTGATCAAAACCTTTTATACATAGGCACTGGTTTTGAAGTTATCGTTAATGCATTTAAAGCAGTTGCATTTATGCCGCTTGATGACTTTCTAGCGCTTTTTGTTGTTGGCGCTTTCCTTGCCCTAGTTCGTCTTCAGACACGTACTCTTGCTTATTGCATTGGTCTACATGCTAGCTGGGTTTTCCTCATAAAAATAACTAAAGAACTCACTGACCATAACCCCGCATCAAGCTGGACTTACTTAACTGGGCAATACGATGGCATAATTGGTATTCTTAGTTTTATTTGGATTAGCGTAATCATTTTTGCTTACCTGATCTATGTCATTAAACCTAAGTATCAACCGCATTCTTAATTCCACATCCTTGACATGACTCAATCATAGATTAGAATGGGAATCATTATCATTAACGTTTGAGATCACATGTCAAATAAGCAGGCATTAAACCAGTACGCTACTCTTGCTGATATTGAAATTGGCCAGGAAGTAATGCTGTGTAAAAATCAAATGGCTCATTCGTTAGAAAAAAAATTGCTAACGCTAGGCTTTTCTAAATTAATTCCCCTTCAGGTTACTCAAAGAAGCAAAGGTGGAATTATTGTCAGTATTGGAAATACTCGTATTGCTCTGAATGAAACCCTCGCAAAACAAGTAGTAATAGAAACATTATGACCAAGCAATGTTGCGAAGAAAATACGCCCGTACGCCCCTCTAATAAAAGCCCTGTTATTGCCGTTATTGGCAACCCTAACTGCGGAAAATCAACATTATTTAATGTTATTACAGGCATTAAACAAAAAACGGGGAACTGGCCTGGCGTTACAGTGGACCGTCGTGAAGGGCTTACTAAAGTTAACAACCAAGAGCTTGTTTTGGTCGACTTACCAGGTGTTTATGCGCTTGATAGTGACCGTGAGGCTCTTGATGAACAAATAGCTCGCCAATATATTTTATCCGAAGAGGCTGATGCACTATTAATTGTTGCAGATGCAGCCAATCTAGAACGCAGCCTGTTCCTTACCAGTCAATTACTTGAAACCGGCATTCCAGCTGTACTTGCGTTAAACATGATGGATGTTGCCAAATCTCGTGGCATGAACATCGACCTAGAGGCTTTATCTAACGCTCTTGGCTGCCCTGTTTTTCCTATTGTTGCGCGTAAAAACCAAGGAATCACCTCACTTTTAGAAAGCATATTAACGGTAATTGATGAGCAGCCTAAGCATCACTTAAACATTGAATACCCGACTGCCGTTACCTCGGCTCTTGATGAAATTATTCCGACGTTAAATACGCAACGCAACTCCCCATTTATTCTACGATGGCATGCGCTTCAATGCTTAGAGGGGTACTTCTCCCCCACTACAACACAGCAAACCGAAGAAATTTGTGCTAGCCGACAGCTCTATATAAAAGATTCAACTGGAGAAGATGCAGATACTCTTATTGCTGCCAGCCGCTATGAATTTGCACACCAGCTAACCTCACAGGTAGTCAAGCAAGTCAAAAACATTCAACAAACATGGTCTGACCGAGTAGACAAAGTCATTCTTAGTGACTATCTCGGCTTACCTATCTTCTTTTTAGCCATCTACTTAATGTTCAGTATAACCATTAACTTTGGTGGCGCTTTTATTGATTTCTTTGACATTACCGCCAGCGCGCTGTTTGTTGATGGATTTAAAATTCAACTCCAAAATTTGGATTTTCCCAATTGGTTTCAAGTCTTACTCGCTGATGGTTTAGGCGGTGGTATCCAAGTTGTTGCTACCTTTATCCCCATCATCGCGACTCTCTATTTCTGTTTATCTATACTCGAAGACTCCGGCTATATGGCCAGAGCTGCCTTTGTTATGGATCGTTTTATGCGTAGGCTTGGACTACCCGGCAAAGCTTTTGTGCCATTAATTATTGGCTTTGGTTGCAACGTACCATCCATCATGGCTACACGTACCCTAGAAAAGCAACGTGACCGCATTATGACGGTGATGATGGCGCCGTTTATGTCGTGTGGTGCACGGTTATCTGTGTATGCCTTGTTTGCTGCAGCTTTTTTTCCTCAATCTGGGCAAAATATTGTTTTCTTACTATATCTATTAGGCATTGCAGCGGCTATTTTTACCGCACTGTTACTAAAAAGCAGCGTGCTTGAGGGTGAGTCTGATAGTTTTCTCATTGAACTCCCCCCTTACCACCGACCAGCCATCAAAAGCTTACTAATCCACACTTGGGAACGCCTAAAGGGTTTCGTATTAGAGGCTGGCAAATTTATCGTCATGATGGTCATGGTGATCAATATTCTTAATTCCGTTGGCACTGATGGCAGTTTTGGTAATGAAAACAGTTCAAAATCAGTCTTGAGTGAAGTCGGTAAAACATTCACACCTGCCTTTGAACCGATGGGAATCCAAGAAGAAAATTGGCCCGCCATCGTTGGTATTTTTAGTGGCTTACTCGCTAAAGAAGTGGTTGTTGGAACACTCGATGCAGTTTATTCAAATATTGAAGGCAACACCGACGATAACGACGAAAACTTTAGCCTTAAAAATAAGTTCTCAGAAGCTGTGACAACAACTAAAGATAATTTAAATGATGCGTTCCAAAACATGGGCGACCCGCTTGGTTTAAGGACACTTGATGCCAACGACAATCTTGATGAAGCCGCAACTGAGCAAGAAGTTAGCTCAGCTCTCTTTGGCACCTTGGTGAAATATTTTGATGGCAAAATTGGTGCCTTTAGTTATCTACTCTTTATTCTTTTATATGTCCCTTGTGTTGCTGCGATTGCCGCCGTTAAACGTGAAACAGGAACACGTTGGGCCTTATTTTCTATTTTCTGGAGCCTTTATTTGGCATACAGCATGGCGACTTCTTTCTATCAAATTGCGAACTTTTCAAGCCATCCAACACAAACACTGATTTGGTTATGTGTATTCATTGCTGGCTTTCTAGGAATATGGCTTACGCTTCGCCAACTTGGCCAGAAATTACTCGCTGTTGAACCAACACTGATTAAAGACGCATGATTTTATTAGAGGTCCGTGATTACTTACAAGCCGCACGAAGCGCTCCTGTTCGTGATTTGGCCTTACATTTCAAAATCTCTCAAGATGACGCCAAATCAATGCTCGAACACTGGGTAAAAAAAGGTTATGCAAAAAAACTTCCAGCTGGCTCACTTTGCCAAGGTGGTTGTAGAAGTTGTGACCCCGAGACAATAGATATCTATGAATGGACTGGCCCTCGCTAATCTTAATAAATACCTTTTATTTAATTATTTAAATACTCAGCAAAATTTTTCCTAACCTTAGCAATTGGAATCGAAACGCCAAACCCAGTCTTTAACGCAGACCCTTTTGCTACTTTGATGGTATTAACTGCCACCACATAGCCATCATCGGTTATCAATGGCCCACCACTGTTACCCGGTAAAATCTGTGCGTCAGTGACTATTTGGTTTTGCAACACCTGCGTTACCGTCCCATCTGTTAACTGATCACGTAACCCCAAGGGGCTTCCAATTGCATGAACGGTTGTACCCTGTACGACTGAGCCAGGTGCCATTTCTAAGTAAGGCGCTTTACAGGCATTTACTTTCAGCAAAGCCAAGTCATCTGTCGACGCCACCTTAATTAGCTTGGCTCTTGCTTTAGTATTATCTTTTAAAACAATATCAAATGACTGAGCAACATTTGACACCGCGCTAGAGAAGTTAAAGTCAGATTTTTGTCGATTAAAGATGTCCTCATCCAAGCTCAGGCGCCTCTGCGTTTCATTCAGTTGTTGCAGGTCTTGCTGATATTGCTGCTCATAAAGCGCGTACTCGCGTAACGCGATTTGTTTTTCTTTGTCTGATCTCAAACCGTCTATATATATTCGAAAATCATCGAGTTTTTGCTTATTAATAAAGAGCCGCTCTTTTTGTTGATTAAGCCGTATTTTATTACTATTAAATATTAAACTATTTTTTTTGATCTTTGCCTGCGTCGCATCCCATTGCTTACCTTTAGCGGGGCGAACCACATGCTTATTCGTCACTAAATAACAATCCTCGGTTACAAAAAAGCCAGATCCAGAACCAAGTTTACTTTTAACAGTAACAACAGCCTTCGTTGCTTGCTGAACAGGATTAGTCAATGGGTATTTACTATTTAGCAGCGTTATAAAATCATTCGACCTCTCGACAGAGGCGGTTGAATTTTTATATGCGCGAACCTCAGTAGCCCCATCCTCATTGATAGGCGAATCAGAAAACTGCCAATGCCCATCTTTATCCTTATATTTAAATATTTCCGCCACACAAGTGCTTGGAATATAAAGTAAGCAGACTGTTATTAAGGTGATTATAAAACGCATAATTTATATCAGTGTAAACACTGCCCTCATGGTCGTATCAGTGATCATTTGACCTTAAAAAAATCCCCTTGTCGATAAAGAAAATCTAGCTCAAATTTTAAATTTATTATCGGTCTCAATGGTTAGCATCAATTATTCAAAGGCTTTCAGGCCCTTCTCATCCTGCTTTTTCAACAAGTTTTATTGTGTAAATACTTAATAGTAGAACTTGCTTTAGTAGGGTTTCCTTCTTTTTATTTTCCTGACCTACATCAGAGTAGTTATAGGCATTAAACATTAGAATTTGCGCCACAGTAAAAACAAATATTACTTGAAAGCAACTGTATTTTATAACTCGTCACTTAGGAGAACCTACTTTATGACTAATAATACCGACTACCATCAATTTATTGATAATGACGAAGGATGGGTCGATCGACGTATTTTTTGGGAAGAAGAAATTTATGAGCAAGAATTAAAACAAATTTTTGCTAAATCATGGCAATTCATCGCTCATGACTCAATGATTCCCAATGCTAATGATTTCTATACCACTTATATGGGCGAAGATGGTGTTATTGGGGCGCGACAAAAAGATGGTAACGTCAGAGTTTTTTTAAACTCATGCCCACACCGTGGAAACAAATTCTGTTTTGCAGACGAAGGCAATGCTCGCTCTTTTATATGTAATTACCATGGCTGGAGTTTTGGTATTGACGGCAAGCTAGGCGCTTTAGCGAACGAGCATGTTTATGATGAAGGCGATATTGATAAAGAAAAATGGAGCCCAAAACAAGCGCGTGTTGAAACCTATAAGGGCTTAATATTTGCGACATTTGACCAAGATGCACCTTCGCTGGATGAGTGGCTCGGTGATTTTCGTTGGTACTTAGACATGATGTTTGACAACGATGGAGAAACAGAATTCATTGATGGCGGCATTAAATCATATGTTAATGCCAACTGGAAATTTGGCGTAGAAAACTTTGTTGGTGATGCTTACCATGCGCTTTGGAACCATGACTCTGGCCTTAAAGCCATGAATAAAGGTGAAGGCTTTGGCCCAGCAGTAACTGAAAACTCTTATCACGCAAGTATTAATGGGCATGGTTGGGAGTTTGGAACCGATGGCTACGCAGATGTAGTGATTGGTGGGTCTGAAAAGTGGCTTAATTATGTCAGAGACATCATTAAACCTAAAATTAAAGAGAAATATGGTGAGCTTCGCTCCAATATATTTGGTTCATTAGCCTCCGTTTCATTATTTCCCAATATTTCATTTTTACCTGGCATTCAAACATTTCGTGTTTGGTTACCTAGAGGGCCTAAAAAGTTAGAACTACGTGTTTTCACCATTGTTAATAAAAACATGCCCGAAGAGATCAAACAAGAAATTAATAATGCTTGCATGATGACCTTTAACCCAGCCGGTGTTCTTGAGATGGACGATGGGGAAAACTGGGAAGGCAATACACAGGTCAATAAGGGTTATTTAACTCGCCAAGAAAAACTTCATTATGGCTGCGGTATTACCCGAGAAATTGAGCACGAAGAGCTACCGGGCATCATTTACAAAGGCCAGTTTAACGACGCCAATCAACGACATTTCTATACCCGCTGGGCTGACTTGATGAATGCTGATTCATGGAATGACGTACCAACACGTTACAGACCCCGTCATACAAAAAACAACTAAATAGGAGCTAGGTCGATGACAAATTTATCAGAAAAAACAGCAGCAGTAGCAGCACCAGTACCGGCCTCTATGGAGCTTACTTTTGAGGTTGAGCAGTTTTTGTATAAAGAAGCTCGTTTACTAGATACCGAAGAATTTCATGCTTGGTTGGGTATCCTAACCGACGATATTCACTACTGGATGCCTTATCGTTATCAGCGCTATCGTAAAAACCATGTAGAACCAACCGTGAAGGGTATGGCTTATTACAATGATGATATGCATAACTTAAAAAGGCGAGTTCTACGAAATGATACCGGAACGTGTTGGTCTGAAGACCCAGCCACACGCTCTTCTCATGTTATCAGCAATATCGAGATTGAACATACAAAGAATCCAGATGAGTACAAAGTGTATTCATTAACAACGGTCAACCGAAATATGAATGAAGATGAAGAACACCTAATGGTTGGACATCGTACTGATATTTTACGTCGCGTTGATGGGCAATTAAAACTGGCCAAACGTAAAATTATTTTGGATCAAAACATCTTTATGAACAAAAGTTTAAACGTATTTTTATAAACATCTTTAAGCTTAACGAGGAGAGAAAATGGTAAAGGTAATAGAACTAGGTTATTTAGGTCTTAATGTCACTGACGCTGCTGCTTGGCGGAAATACGCGACAGAATGCATTGGTCTTCAAATTGTTGAAAGTGGTCAAGATGACCGCTTTCATCTAAGAATGGACCTTCAGCATCATCGTATTACTGTTCATGAAACAGCTGATTGTGATGATTTAGCTTATATGGGCTGGCGTGTCGCTGGGCAAGAAGAATTCAAAGCCATGCAAAAACAACTAACAGATGCTGGCGTTGATTTTCAAGTTGGAACGCCTGAAGAAGCGCGTGAGCGTCATGTATTGGCGCTGATAAAACTTAAAGATCCATCAGGCACAGCGAATGAAATTTATTACAGTCCTCAAGTAGATGTTATGAAACCCTTTCACCCAGGACGCCCATTATTTGGCAACTTTATTGCTGGCGACCAAGGGTTAGGTCACGTTCTTGTGCGTTCAGATAACGATGAAGAAACGTATAACTTCTATAAATTATTAGGCTTAGTTGGCTCGGTAGAGTATAGAATTCCAATGCCCGATGGTAACTTTGCTGAGCCTTGCTTTATGCACTGTAACAGCCGTCAACATTCCATTGCTTTTGGTTTCCATGGCATGGTTGAGCGGCTAAACCACCTTCATATCCAATACAGTCACTTAGACGATTTTGGCCAATCTCACGATATTATTCGCAACCAAGGTATTGATGTTGCTATGCAGTTAGGTAAACATGCTAATGATCAACTGTATACCTTCTATTCAGCTACTCCTTCTGGTTGGTTGATGGAATTAGGTTGGGGTGATTATGTTAAACCAGAAACTCAAGAGCACTATGCTGGTGACATTTTTGGTCATGGTGTAGAAGCGTCTGGTTATGGTATGGATATTGATATATAACAAGGCACTATATTCAGACCATCACTGATTAGCACTTACTGAACTTTGGTAGTTTCAGTGTAAAGAACGCCCACTGAAGTGGGCGTTCTTTTTAAATAGCATAGGCATTAAAAAACTACCTCTTTTAATCTATCGAATAGAAGTAGCCAATGCCAACCTCCTCGTACTAACTCGTTTAATCATTAGAAATGAGCTATTGTTTTCGCTTGATAAACCTATTACATAAATAAGTGCAATCACGTTAATTTTCTGTGCAAAACATACCATTACAAAAAATCATTTTGTCACTTCAAAAAGATAACGATTAATACAAAAAAAGTATTCCCCTTTTTGTTCAAGTGACTCAATTCCTGCTAACCAAGCCTCAGAGTCCTTATTAGTCACACCATTACGGTCAATTGCAAACGAGGCAATAATTTTAGATAACCAATAACTAAAATTTTTATCATTATATTCAATGTTCATAATTGGCAACGCTTCCACCTTACTTAATTGCAGGCTTGCTGATTTAATGGCGCCAGCCAAACGCATAGGAACAGACTCTTGCGCACAATGCTGCTTCCATGCATGAATAATACGGTCACGACAATCAACATCCGCTGCGCTCCAGTACGGGAACGCCCAATCTGTATCAACAATAACCCCTCGCCCACCTGGGCGAAGTACCCTTGCGAACTCTAATAAAGCAGCATTTAAGTCAGGAACATATTCATAGACCTGCGTTGAAACAACCGAGTCAAAACTGTTGTCGGCAAAGGGTAAGGACATTGCATCACCTTGCTCAAAGGTGACATTCACAGCATCAGCACAGAGTTGTTTAGCCGACTCAATCATATTGTCTGCCATATCAACACCAACCACTGACCCTGTAGGACCTATATGCTGGCTGATATCTTTAGCTAATAAGCCAGGACCAGACCCAATATCAAGCACCTTTAAACCGTTTTGTAGTTTAAGTGAGGCAATCACTTGACCTCTCGCTGACACAATATCCGGCGTTTGATAAGCCATTTTTAATGCATGACTTACCTCATCATTAAATTTTAAACCCCCTGCCATTGTCTACCCTCTTATTATTATTTTTAGATTCCAATATTTTTTTATTTACCCACAGTACATTGTATCTCTTGCATCATCCGCTCGACACAGTCCATCCCTCCATCTATTGCCTCTTGCGCCCTATAAAACTCCAACAAACCCATTTGTGATAACTTAGGCGTCAGGATAATATCTGGGGGGTCTCCTGCCATACGGCTCCGAGTAATTCGGTCTTGGGTAATATTAACTGAGCCAGCAATCGCCTCAAATAAACTAGGCGTCTGTTCTTGGTTTCTATCAAATGAAAAAATTGAATCGGTATATTCAGCGACTAAATTGGTAAGCTTATCGACCACTTTTCCGGATGGTTTAATGGTTTTCTCTTGTTTTCCTATATGCTTACCGACAATGTCTCGATTTAAATTTACCGCAATCACTACATCCGCGCCTAAGGCTCGACAAGTAGAAACAGGCACAGGGTTCACTAAGCCTCCATCGACCAGCCATTTATTGTCATGCTGTATCGCTGGGAACAAACCCGGTAACGAAATAGAAGCCCACACAGCCTCTAACACTGACCCTTCAGACAGCCATATTTCTCTCCCCGTCTTAAGGTCTGTCGCTACACTGGCATAGTCCTTGTCAAATTCTTCAATGAGTGCTTTATCTGAAGCAACATATTGACTTAGAAAATGATGCAACCGATCTTTATTAACAAACCCATTAAATGAACGATTAATCTCAAAGAATTTAACTGTATTAAGCTTAGATAACGAAAGCGCCCACTGCTCCAGATCATCTAAATGACCCGATACATAGGATGCGCCTACTAGTGAACCTATTGATGTTCCACAAACGATATCTGGTTCTATGCCCTGTTTAATCAGCGCTTTAATAACCCCAATATGTGACCAGCCACGAGAGGCCCCACTTCCTAATGCCAACCCTATTTTCATGTCTGCCACTTAACCTCTCCTGAGACGTTTAATTCAGCTCATTAAAGTCTTTTAATTAAAAACGCTTTACTACCAAAAAAACGCCTGTCGCCATAAATAACAAGCCTACAAAACGTTGCATAGTAATTGAATACTGAAGTGAGCTTAATAAACCAAAATGATCAATCACAGTCATTGAAATAAGCTGACCTAACAACACAAAACACACAGCATTACCAATGCCAAATTTAGGGCCTATATAGGTAATCCCTAATGTGTAAAAAATAATAAATACACCGCCCAAATAATACTGTATTGGTATTGATGCATCAGGTAATCCACTAGGTAGGCCTTCTACAACAAACAAATAAACACCTGCGATCACAAAACCAACTACAAATAATATAACCGCTGCTAACGCTGGGCTTTGTAACCTTGCGCCTAAACCGCCACTTAGCGCACCCATGATAGGAATGCCTACCCCCGCCAAAAACATCACTGTAGCGTAGATAAAATTTTGACCAACTATATTCACTTCTTATTCCCCTTTATTATATTTATTGATACTGATAGTAATGTACACCACGATCCCTGTTCACTAGGGTATGGCTAAAAACAATGAGGCTCCTGGGCCTAATGGAATACCCAACATTAACCATAGACTTAACAATAATCCCCAACTTAATAAAAAGGCTACTGAGTAAGGTAGCATCAGCGTCATGATTGTCCCCACACCAACCTTATCATCATAGCGTTTCATAAAAGCAAACACTAAAGCAAAATAAGGCATCAATGGTGTAATGATATTAGTAGAGCTATCCCCAACACGGTAAGCCGCCTGTACAACCTCTGGTGCCACTCCCATCAACATAAACATCGGTATAAAAACAGGGGCCATGATGGCCCATTTAGCTGATGCGCTACCAATAAATAAATTTGCAAATGTGCAAAAAAAGATAAAACCTAACATTAATGGAACAGCACCCAACCCACTATTTTTTAATGTATCAGCACCATTAATGGCAAGAATTAACCCCAGATTAGTCCAATTAAAATAATTAACAAATTGGGCTGCAAAAAACATCAAAACGATGTAAGTAGCCATTATTTCCATGCTTTTTTCCATGCTCTTAATCACATCGACATGGGTTTTAAAACAGCCAGACAATTTGCCATATGTTATCCCCATAAGAGCGGCACTTAAAGCAATTAAGGCAATCAGACCAGACATAAATGGTGACTTAATAATACCGCCTGTTACAGGGTCTCTTAACAACCCTTGCTCAGGGATTAGCCCCCATAAAATACCCACGACAATAACCAGCCCAACTACAAAGGCCCCTTTTAAACCTTTTTGTTCTTCGCTTGTTAACACCGTTTTTAAATCACCTTGTTCTGCACCACGGTATTCGCCTAACATCGGGCTAATAAAACGCTCGGTTACCCACGTCGCCACTACAGAGATCAGCAGCGTAGAAACAACGATAAAATAGTAGTTTGCAGTAGCGGTTACGTCATAATTCGAGTCGATCAAGCGCGCAGCTTCTGTGCTTATACCACCGAGAATAGCATCGAATGGGCCAACTAATAAGTTCGCACTAAATCCCCCAGAAACACCAGCAAAGCAGGCCGCAATGCCCGCTAATGGGTGCCGTCCTGCGGCTAAAAATATAACGCCCGCCATTGGTATCATCACTACATAACCAGAGTCCACTGCAATACTAGATAGCACCCCCGCCAACACAACAATAAACGTTAAAAACTTTGTCGGCGCCTTCATCACCATTAAACGCAAAGCGGTTTGAATTAAACCCGATCGTTCGGCGATACCTAATCCAAGCATTGCGACTAATACAGGACCAACGGGGGCAAAAGTCATAAAATTTGAAACCATTTTGCCCAGTATTTGATGCAAACCAGCCGCATTAAACAGGTTTACTACGCTAATTTGTTCACCGTTAACAGGGTGTATAGCCGACAAACCAAGATAATGGCCTATCCATGACACCCCTATCACTAAAAAACATAAGTAAATAAACAACATCGTTGGGTGAGGTAAGGTATTACCCCACGCCTCAACTCTACGTAACAATCGTTGCGATAATCGACGTTTAGCTTGTTGCATAGCTGCTCGTTATTTTAGTGATGATAATCCTAGTATTCATTTATAAAAACCAGGTTCGCCCTTAGGCCGAGTTTTAAAGCGCTTATGCATCCATAAATAGTCTGCCGGATGTAAACGTATTTTTTCTTCTAACCAATCCGTCCAGCGCTGCGTATCCGCCACATCATCACCCGTTGGGTAATTCTCTAAAACAGGCTCAAACTCAATTACAGAACCTTTTTCACCATCTCGATATGCGCTAAGTAACATCACTTGCGCATTCGTCTGTTGGGCATATTGTGGAATAGTGGTAATCGTCGCTGTTGGAATACCAAAAAAAGAAACGAATGCGCCACGACTGACACCAAAATCTTGGTCTGGTGCAATAAAAACCGTCCCGTTATCAGCCAATTTTTCTAGCATTTTACGAATATCTTTACGATGGAATAAGGTTATCGGGTATTTCCCAGCACCCCTTTGATACAAATTTGCTTCCATTACTGGATTATTCATACGCCTATAAATCACGTCAAAGGGGGCCAAGGTACTCAGTTTACTAATGGCGTGAAAAAGTGGCGTAAAATGCCCAATGACTAACAAAAGAGGTCTGTCTGCACGCAACGCCTGTTCTAGATATTCTTCACCAACAACCTTAATGTTAGCGGTCATATCAGCGGGTGGCCGCCAAATTATATTAAACAAATCAAATAACATTAAGGCTGATGACTTGATATTAGCGCGAACAAGTTCCTCTCGATAAGCATCTGTTTCATTAGCAAAACAGCGGTCAATATTTCGTCGAATAGTGCTAATGCGACGATTTTCTTTACTCGCCAGCCTATTCGCAATCCATTTTGACAAGCTAAACTGCCAAGACCTCGGAAGAATAGCCATACATCGGCTCACTCCAACCGCTAACCACGCTGGCCAATATTTAGGATGCAGGTAACTTAATTTAAATTTTTGAGTTGCCATGAGTGACCCTCTTTTTTTATTAAAACTATCAGCCAGTGCGATTTTTTTATTTCATATTAACCATCTGCAATAAAGATTCAAGCGGGCTTTGATCAATATTCCATTGCTCAAATAAACTAAACAACTGCTTAATAGAATCAAACTCTACAGTTTCATTGTCCAACTCTAATAAGAAGTGAGTATGCATATCATCAAGGTTTTTATATGACAAGACACCGCTCAATTGCGCCACCAGCTCAACATTTTTTTCCTCGCTCAACTGCTGAGGTTTACTAAATAATATTTTCATAATCTGACAGTTTTCTGATCATTAAGTCCGGTAAATGGTTTCAATAAGATGATAGCCAAACTTCGTTTTAACGGGGCCATGAACAGTTAACAATGCTTTTTTAAAAACAACATTATCAAATGCTTTTAGCATCTTACCTGGGCTAAACTCACCAAGATCCCCGCCTTTTTTTGCTGAAGGACACTGTGAGTGCTTTTTAGCTAAATTTGCAAAATCAGCGCCACCAGCCAACTGTCTTTTCAGTCTCTCGGCCTCTTCCTTAGCTTTAACCAATATATGTCGTGCACATGCTTTTGCCATTTATATTTCCTTAACTTTTTCTTTCCAAGTAAGATTGAGGTATGCGCCTATGATAATCAAACCGGCCCCCAATAAGGTATTTAGACTTGGATATTCTTGATAAAAAAGCATACCTAATAACATCGCAAAAACAACTTGTAAGTAACCAAAGCTTGTAGCACGGCCGGCAGATTCAGTGCGCATACTTTTCGTTAGACCTACCTGACCTACTTGGGTTGCAACCCCAATGGCTAGTAGGTAAAACCATTCAATACCTACTGGTATGACAAAGTCGCCCCATAGCAAAATCAGACTAGCCGGTAAGGAAATTAACGGAAAATACATCACGATCACTAAGGGGTGCTCTGTTTTCCCCAAGGCTCGAACTAAGGTATAGGCAACGGCACTACCAAACGCACCCGCAATAGCAATCATCACTGTGAAAAAATCAAAATCAACCGTAGTTGAAGAGAACAGAACGTCCGGTTGCACTATAATTAATACGCCGAAAAAACTTAAAACAATACATACCAGCGTGCCAACTCTTAACACCTCTTTTAAAAAAAACAGTGCTAATAACGCAGTAAACATAGGGTGCAGATACTGTAAAACCATTGCTTCGGCTAAGGGCAAATGGGTAATTGCATAAAACACACAAATAAGGGCAGCAAAACCAATTAAGCCGCGTGCCGCCAACAAGCCTTTACGTGTACCCAATACTGCGATTCCTTCTCGCCTTAGCCCTAGGTAACTGATGACCAATGAAATGAGCGAGCGCGCAGCAACTATTTCTAAAACAGGAATCCCGTGATCACCGACTAATTTTACAAACAATGCCATAATGCTGAATGCAAAAGCACTGAGTATCATGTAGCGAATACCTAGAGGGATAGATAGAAAAGCGTTGATGGTTATCTCCGAAGTGCATATGTAAAAAAACTTGAATCCGCATTTTACAGTGTTTAACGCAGTCTTTTCTGATGCTGAGGTATTTATTAAACCTCATTAGATCAAAACTATGTGACACTCACAACTTGACGCTACAATCACCCTTATACTCAAGACATTTCCATTACATTCAAAACAACGACCTCTTTTATGCCCTCTTTACCAACGCTTTATTCATTACGTCAGTGCCCTTATGCGATGCGAGCACGAATGGGTTTATTAATGGCTCAACAAGTCGTTACTTTGCGTGAAGTGAACATGAAAAAAAAGCCTGAAGAGATGCTATCTGTTTCAGCAAAAGCAACCGTTCCCGTACTGGTCTTAAATGATGGCTTAATCATCGATCAAAGTATCGATATTATGCTTTGGGCCTTAAATAAAAATGACCCTAGTAACTTACTTTATAAGCACCAAGCCAGCATGCTAGAGGATATGCTTAAGTTCATTGAACATAACGATATCACCTTCGTAGACTCACTTAAAAAATATAAAGCGGCCTCTCGATATCACGACAAAGAGAAAAACACTTACCGCGGGCACTGTGAAGAATACGTTAAACAACTTGAGCAGCGACTTAACCGACATGAGTTCATCATGGGCGATAACCCCAGCTTAGTCGACTATGCGATTTTACCCTTTATCAGGCAATTCTCTCGTGTTGAACGGCAATGGTATCTACAAGCGCCTTACCCCGCTCTACAGCGATGGTTAACAGCCCAATACCAACAAGCTGTTTTTACAAAAGCAATGGTCAAGCACGAACCTTGGACAGAAAATCAAGCAACCGTTGTATTCGGTAAAGTTTAAATTTCGCAAACCTCATCAGCGCATTCATATACCTCAACGGTAATATGAGAAAGTTGCTGAAAGCCCGCTAATAGATCTTTATAGTGTTCTGTCGGCTTCGGGTCATGTGTGACCAAAGAAATAATTGCGGCATAATGATTTGCACTGACTTTCCAGATATGAATATCTGAAACACGGTTATCGGCATCTTTTTCAATGCTGTCTTTAATGGCAAGCCTATATTTCTCATCAACACCGCCATCCAGTAAAATAGGGCTCGTCTGCTTTAATAAGCCATAAGACCAACGAGTAATAATTACTGCCCCTACTATACCCATCATTGGATCAAGCCAATTAAGACCAAAATACTTGCCAGATAGCAATGCTACAATAGCGAGTAATGATGTTAATGCATCGGCGAGAACATGCATATAAGCCGCTTCTAAATTGTGGTCATGACCATGGTCATGAGCGTGGCCATGATGATGGTCTTCTTTAAGTAAAAAAGCACTAATAACATTTACCAGAAGGCCAATAACTGCCACACCAATCGCCGCATTAAATTGTATCACTTGAGGATCAATCAAGCGTTGGATAGAGTCAATCACCATCACAAATGCAACAACAGCCAAGGCAACGGCACTGGCAAAACCACCTAGCACACCGACTTTACCAGTACCAAACGTGTAAGCCTTATTTTTTGCATGCCTACGTGCATAACGATAGGCATATATAGTAATTAAAAAGGCTGCTACATGAGTGGCCATATGCCAGCCATCAGCTAACAACGCCATTGAGCCAAACACAGTACCAGCCACTATTTCTGCGACCATGGTAATAGCGGTCAATATCAACACATATTGTGTGCGCCGTTCTCCACGTTCATTTTTCAACGAGAAATCATGACTGTGTTTTAAATGATCTAACGTGCGTTCGTGCATACAGTCCCTCATATTTTTGACTTAATCAATGGCGTATTAAAACAAAAATCAATGCCAGCCTTAAACCATTAAGACTAGCACCGCCCTTCTCATATTTTAAACGTCCTATGTTTTTCAAACCATGACTATTTGTTCCGGCACAACCCGATTAGGTGATGTAACACACAAATCCTATGAAAACACTGCTCCCTTAGTCAACCACTGTAACCGACTGCCTTAATTGCTTAGCGGCTGTGACCATATTGCGTAACGCTTGTTGCACTTCTGGCCAAGCACGTGTTTTTAAGCCACAATCTGGGTTCACCCACAGTCTCTCCAATGGAATCCGCCTTGCTGCCTGCTGCATTAAATATTCTATCTGCTCAATTTTTGGAACATTTGGCGAGTGGATATCATACACCCCAGGGCCAATTTCATTTGGGTATTGAAACTGTTCAAAAGCATCTAATAATTTCATGTCTGATCGTGAGGTTTCAATGGTAATCACATCAGCATCCATGTCACTGACAGAGCTCATAATGTCATTAAAGTTTGAATAACACATGTGAGTATGAATCTGTGTCTCATTTTTCACCCCTGAGGTGGTAATACAAAAAGCCTCAATAGCCCAGTTTAAGTATTCTGACCATTGTTTTTTTCGCAATGGTAAGCCTTCTCTTAAAGCCGCTTCATCTATTTGAATAATGCGAATACCTGCTTTTTCTAGATCCAGTACCTCATCTCTTATTGCTAAGGCTATTTGTTGGCATGTAGTCGCACGGTCTTGATCATCTCTAACAAACGACCAATTCAAAATGGTCACCGGCCCAGTCAACATGCCTTTAACCGGCTTATCGGTTAACGATTGTGCATAGCTAGCCCAATTCACAGTCATTGCTTGAGGTCTAGACACATCCCCATAAATAATCGGCGGTTTAACACAACGCGAGCCATATGATTGCACCCAACCGTTTTGTGTAAAGGCAAAACCCTGTAGTTGTTCGCCAAAATACTCCACCATGTCGTTTCTTTCTGGCTCACCATGCACCAACACATCCAAGCCTAGCGCTTCTTGCTTGGCAATGACATCAGCAATCTCTTGTTGCATGACTGATTGGTAGTCTGCCTGAGAAAGCTCACCCTGTTTGTAACGTCGCCTGTTTGATCTAATATCGGTGGTTTGTGGAAACGAGCCAATGGTCGTCGTTGGGAAATTAGGTAGGCGCAAATGCTGCTGTTGAAGTTTAATCCGCTCGTTAAAATCTAAGCCTCGCTTTAAGCTTAAGCTTTTCACATTCTCTAAACATCGCTGAACGTCTTTATTATGCACCAGCGAAGAATTTTCTCTATTGCTAATGGCTTCCCTATTACGTGAAAACTCATCGCTTGATAAACAGTTATTATCTAACACCGCGGCTTTTACCAACTGTAACTCGGTAAGTTTTTCTGTGGCAAAAGATAACCAAGATTTAATATCATCTGATAATGACGTTTCAAACGCCAAATTAACAGGCACATGCAGTAAAGAGCAAGAAGGTGCCAGCCATAACTCGCCAGCCCAATGTTGTTGAATAGCTTGTGTCACGCTGACTGTCGCGCCCAAATTGTTTTTCCAAACATTTCGGCCATCAATAATACCGACTGACAACACCTTATAACTGGGCAACCAGTCAATCAGTTGTTGGACTTGTTCGGGGCTTCTAATCGCATCGATGTGCAGCCCTGCCACGGGCAAATCGCAAACAAGCTTTAAATTGTCAGCTAACTCGCCAAAGTAGCTTGCCACCAATAACTTTAGATCGCCTCGTTGTAATTTATGGTAGGCCTGTTCAAAGGCTAACTTCCATTGATCAGGCAAATCGAGGACTAAAATAGGCTCATCAATTTGTACCCATTCGACACCCAGATCAGATAAACGATTTAATATCTCACCATAAGCTGCCAGCAGTTGATCGAGCACGTTTAACTTATCGAACGCCTCGCCCTCTGCCTTGCCAAGCCAAAGAAAACTCAGCGGGCCTAAAATAACGGGTTTAACACGATGGCCTAATTGAAGCGCTTCATTTACCTCATCAAACAACTTTTCAGTGGATAGCTTAAACGACTGCTCGGGCTGAAATTCGGGCACGATATAGTGATAATTCGTATCAAACCATTTAGTCATTTCGCAAGCGCTAACATCACCACCATCAACAGAACGGCCACGCGCCATCCGAAAGTACGTGTCAATATCCACTGCACCACCATCATGCTTAAATCGTTCAGGTATACAGCCTAGTAAGGCGCTCATATCTAGCACATGGTCATACCACGAAAAATCACCCACGGGTATAAGGTCTAAGCCCGAGTCAGCTTGAGTTTGCCAGTTGTTCTTTCTTAATTGTTGGCCATTATTAAACAAATCTTGCGAATCTATCTCTCCTTGCCAATACGACTCTAATGATTTTTTTAACTCTCTTTGCGCGCCAATACGTGGAAAACCTAAATTATGTGTACGAATCATCTTTAACCTCATTATTTTTATGTTGCGAGAAGTATCCAGCAAGCATAGAATTGAATCAATCTCATAATTTTCACCATTAAGTTGAAATAAATTCACCATGATCTTAGAAATTCGACACCTCAGGGCCATTTACACCATTGCCCGCAGTAAAAACCTTAATCAAGCCGCACAAAAGCTTCATCTGACACCATCGGCCTTATCACACCAAATAAAAACAATTGAGAACCACTTTGAAACGACGCTGTTTTTCCGCCAACACAAGCCCCTCGGGCTTACTGATGCGGGGCAACGCTTATTAGATCTAGCTGAGCGAGTATTACCGTTGGTTGAAAACACCGAGCATGAGCTTAAACAAATTGCTAATGGCAAAGCAGGAAGGCTTTTTATTACCATTGAATGTCATGCCTGTTTTGAATGGTTATTACCAACCTTAGAGCAATACCGCAAGCAATGGCCAGACATCCATATTGATATCAAACTCGGTATGAGTTTTAATCCGCTACCGGCGCTGAGTCGTGGTGAAATTGACTTAGTTATTAGTACCGACCCAGTTGATAAACCAGGTCTTTCATTCTTAACGCTGTTTCCGTATCAAGCCTTGTTAGTGATGAATGATCAGCATCCATTGAAAGATAAAGCCTTCATTAACGCAGAAGACTTAGCCGAGCAAACGCTTATTACCTACCCAGTTGAGCGTAGTCGCCTTGATGTATTTAGACACTACCTAGACCCTGCCAATGTAGAACCCGCGCAAGTTCGTCAGGTTGAGTTAACCACAATGATGATGCAATTAATTGCCGTTGGCCAAGGGGTGGCTGCCCTACCCGACTGGTTATTGGATGCGCCAACAACAGCACAGTCATTAATTGGAAAACCACTGGGCGCTAAGGGCATGCATGGGATGTTACATGCTGCTTGCCGTGACCAAGATATTGAAACACCTTATATCAGTGCCTTTATTGAATTAGCACGGGGGTTCAAAAATAAAAAATAACAAGCACTTGTAAATACATTAATTTTACATTATCTTGCTAGCCAAGAAACATTTAAGCACTATATATAGTATTTGAGGGGAATCTGGTTAGAATCCAGAACTGTCGCGCAACGGTGTTGTGAATCTTATATTCACTCAGTCCGATTACCTCTATTTTTTGCCAAGCCTCGCGTTAAGGATTGTAATCAGTGATGTATCAGCCCCGTATTGATATCACTTTTTCCCATTGTTGCCTCGAGGTTTGCCTAATAATCAACCTGAGGATTTAACAATGAACGATCTTTCTGTCGCTTTAACAACAGATCATCCAGCAGCTGCGCAAGCTGTCAACTATCAAGTTATTCGCCGCAACGGGCAACTAACCCAATTCGATGTTAATAAAATTTATATTGCCATCAGTAAAGCCTTATTGGCGGTAGAAGGTGAACATACACAACAATCTAGTCATATTCACGATCTTGCCACTCAACTAAGCAGCCAAGTACAACAGGCTATTGTTAGGCATCTATCGATAAGTGACACCATTCATATCGAAAGCATACAAGACCAAGTGGAATTAGCACTGATGCGCGCCGACTTACATAAGGTAGCCCGTGCCTATGTTTTGTATCGTGAACAACGATCCGCTGAACGCTCTGCCGAAGAAACAGCTGAACAATCCAGTTGGCAAATTCGCATCCAGCAAGTTGACCAGTCCCTTCAGGCCTTTAATGAAGAATCGCTGAGCAACTTAATATCAGAGTGCGCAGAAGGGCTTAATGATATTTCAGTCGAACGAGTAATCAACGAAATTAAAAATAACCTTTTTGATGAAATGCCCGAGTCCGCCTTCCAACAAGCCATTGTTATGGGTGCCAGAGGCTTGATTGACACAGACCCCGACTATAGCCAATTGGCAGCAAGGTTGCTGCTTAATAATTTACGCACCGAGGCATTAAGTTTTACTCACCAACAAACCACCAGCCGAAGCCAAGCTGAGATGCTCGCCGACTATCCTGAGTATTTCAAAGCTTATATCAACAAAGCCGTTTCATTAAACTTATTAGATGAAGAATTATCAAGATTCGACCTAGATAAGCTAGCCGAGGCGCTACAAAGTGAGCGTGATTTTAATTTTAGTTACCTTGGTTTACAAACACTCTACGACCGTTATTTCATTCACACAAAAGACACCCGTTTTGAGTTACCACAAGCCTTTTTTATGCGCGTAGCAATGGGCTTAGCAATTAATGAGGTTGAGCGAGAAGAACGAGCGATTGAGTTTTATCAATTACTCTCATCTTTTGACTTTATGAGTTCGACACCAACCTTATTTAATGCGGGCACACCAAGGCCACAACTGTCCAGCTGCTACCTCACCACCGTTAAGGATGATTTGGCCGATATTTACTCATCTTTCAGAGATAACGCCTTACTCTCTAAATATGCCGGTGGGCTAGGCAATGATTGGACGCAAGTTCGTGCCTTAGGCGCTGAGATCAAAGGGACCAATGGCCAATCTCAAGGAGTGATTCCCTTTTTAAAAGTCGCCAATGACACCGCGGTTGCGGTTAATCAAGGCGGCAAACGTAAAGGGGCTGTTTGTGCCTACCTTGAAACATGGCATATTGATATTGAAGCCTTTTTAGAGCTTCGAAAAAACACCGGTGATGAGCGCCGCCGAACCCACGATATGAATACCGCCAACTGGATCCCTGATCTATTTATGCAACGCGTTATCGAACAAGATGATTGGACTCTTTTTTCACCCGACGAAGTGCCCCACCTTCATGCCTTAACTGGTGAAGCCTTTAAAAAGGCGTACCAGCTGTGCGAGCAGAAAGCTCAGCAAGGCGAGATAAAATTACATAAAACCATCAAAGCAGTAGATCTTTGGCGAAAAATGCTGGGCATGTTATTTGAAACCGGTCACCCTTGGATTACCTTTAAAGACCCTTGTAACATTCGCTATACCAATCAGCATGTCGGTGTTGTTAACAGCTCGAATCTTTGTACCGAAATCACCTTACATACCAGTGAGCAAGAAATTGCTGTTTGCAATTTGGGTTCTATCAATCTACCCGCCCATCTACAGGGTAACGAACTGGATCTTGTACATTTAGAAAAAACAATTACCACCGCCATGCGAATGCTCGATAACGTGATTGATTACAATTATTACAGTGTCCCGCAAGCGCGCAACTCAAACTTAAAGCATCGCCCAGTTGGCCTGGGCATAATGGGCTTTCAAGACAGTTTACAACAATTAAAAATACCCTACAGCAGTGAACAAGCGGTTGAGTTTGCTGATAAATCAATGGAGTTAATCAGCTATTACGCCATTAGCGCCTCCTGTAAGTTAGCCGCTGAACGGGGTTCCTACCCTAGTTTCAAAGGCTCTTTATGGAGCAAAGGCATTTTACCGATTGACTCATTAAAAACGCTGGCTGAGCTGCGTGGCCAGTATTTACAAGTTGACCAAAGTCAAACCCTAGACTGGGACAGCTTACGCCAGCAAGTAATGAACACAGGTATGCGAAATAGTAACTGTTTGGCGATTGCACCAACGGCCACGATCTCAAATATTTGCGGCGTTTCGCAATCTATCGAGCCAACCTATCAAAACATGTTTGTTAAATCTAATCTGTCTGGTGAGTTTACTGTTATCAATACTCATTTGGTGGCTGATCTCAAAGAGCTTGGCCTGTGGGATGAGGTCATGATTAATGACTTAAAGTACTACGACGGTTCTGTGCAACACATTGAACGTGTACCTGAAGCACTTAAAGCCCTTTATGCAACAGCATTTGAAATAGATTCGCGCTGGCTCATTGAAGCGGCTGGGCGGCGACAAAAATGGCTTGATCAATCACAAAGTCTCAACCTTTATATGGCTGAAGCATCAGGCCAAAAACTCGATAGTCTCTACATGCTCGCTTGGGCAAGAGGCCTAAAGTGTACCTATTATTTGCGCTCCATAGGGGCGACCCATATGGAACAAAATGATAATCATAACGACGCGACGTCCGAACAAGCACCGCAGGTCTGCTCTATCTTAGACCCTGATTGTGATGCCTGCCAGTAGGCCATCACCTAACATGTAAATTAAGAGGAATTATGATGCTAAATTGGAATGATCCATTTGCGAAAAACTCAAGCAAAGAAAACACATCAAGCAACAAACCCACTGTCAACCAAGCGCAAGCTGCTACGTCTTCACGGCCAGCTAACTCGCCAATTAACCCAGAAGATAAACGGGTAATTAATGGCATGGCTGACATTAACCAACTGGCCCCCTTTAAATATCACTGGGCATGGAATTACTTTATCAATGCGAATAAAAATCATTGGACACCGTTAGATGTCAATATGACTCAAGATATTCATGATTATCAACATAAACTAACGCCCGAAGAGCGCCATGTTTATGAAAATGTTTTAGCTTACCTGACCACCTCGGACATTCTCGCCATGAGAAATATCGGATTGGCAGTGATGGAAAAGATGAGTGCGCCCGAGCTACAAATTTATCAGGCTCGACAAGTGTATGAAGAAGCTATGCACACATGGACCTACCAACATTGCATAGAAACCATTGGGCTTGACCAATCGGAGATTTACAACCGCTATCGCGTTGTGCCGCAAATACATCATAAAATTCAATTGTGTAATCAACGGCTGGGCTCAATTATGCGCCCCGACATTGATTTAACGAATAAAGATGAACTGCAAAACTTTGTCATGGCGTATTTCTTTTTTGCTGCCATTTTTGAAGGAACTTGGTTTTATAACGGCTTTAGCCCCATTTTTGCCTTACAACGGCGTGGTTTAATGAAGGGAACTGCCGAGCAACTTCAATATATTATGCGCGATGAAGTCATGCACTGCTCTTTTGGTCTGCGCGTTATCAAACAAATTTTAATTGAAGAAAATATCCAGTTAGACCCACAGGCAGTACAAGCACTTTGGGAGGAAGCTGAAGCCGCCGAGCTTGACTATGCCAACTACCTGCTAGAGAAGCCCATTTTAGGCTACAACAAAGCTGACCATATTGAGCAGTTTCGCTTTATTGCCAACCGACGCTCACGCACCTTGGCATTAAAAGAGCCCTTTCCAGGCGCAAAAAACACCCTAGCATGGTTAGATGAGCAAGCTAATTTGCGTAAAGAAAAAAACTTCTTTGAAACACGCGTGACCGAATATCAAACTGGTGGTGCATTAAATTGGTAAATTAAAAATCGTCTTATAAAGGTGTTATCAATAAAAGGTTTGCCGACAATGATAGTTGCGGCAAACCTTCACCCTTAGATAAAAACACACTTGATTGATGCTTTTTATAAACTATGGAGCTGTTTTCTTTTTAGACAAGCCGGCTGTCAATACTTGGCGCATAGCATCTTCTACAGACATATCGATGAGCTGAATATTCTCTTTTGATATATACACAGTAAACCCGCCTATTTGGTAGCTCATGGGTAGATAGACGGCCACTTTATCATCAGGCATATCAACACCAGGAAGCTCACCTGCCTCACTGACCATAAACCCGATTAATTGCATATTATTAATGCTAACCATCACCACTTTTTTAAGCTCTTTTTGCTCGCCTGATGGTGAAAAATAGTGCATAAAGTCGCGAAGTGCGCCATACACTGACTTTATCAATGGAATTCTTTCTAACAGTTTCTCACCAAGTCCAAATACCCACTTAAAGATCCAAGCATTAACCAATAAACCGACACAAAACAAAAAGCAAATACCGACTAACAAACCGATGCCAGGCACGTAATATTGCTCGGGGATAATGAACATAATTAAAGGACTCACCGTTTTTTCTATTGTCGTCACCAGCCAATAAAAAAAGTACAGAGTTAACAGTGCAGGAAAAACAGCAACACTGCCTTTCAGTAATATCGTCCATAATTTTTTCATAATTAAATTTTCAGTCAGCGATTGTCGAGTAAACTTGTTGGTCTTTAAGGTAATCAACATTATGTAGTAATTTTTCACTCATGCATACAAACACCATTCGTAACAAAAACCTGAACTTTATGGTTTTCTTTTCACTCGTTTTAGTTCTTGCAGCCTGTGAAAAAGACAATAGAACGGCCCCAAGGGTTATCGGCAAACATCAAACCTTCGATTACCACAGCGACATTAAACCTATTCTTGAAAAGAAATGTATTGCTTGTCATGCTTGTTATGACGCTCCTTGTCAACTAAAAATGCAGTCACCTGATGGCCTTGAGCGTGGAGCAACAAAGCAATCGGTGTACGATGCTACCCGTTTAAATGATGCTAGCCCTACTCGATTATCAATCGATGCTCAAAGTGCAAAAGAATGGCGAGAAAAAGGCTTTTTTTCTGTGTTAGAAAAACGTCTACAACACGGGGGAGAGAATAATAATCAGTCCTTGTTTAAAAACATGATTGATTTAGCCTTACAAAACCCGCTAACACCTAATCAGCCGATCCCAAAAAATATTCAACTTGGCTTAAAACGAGAGAATACCTGCCCTGCTCCCGGTGAGTTTTCTGACTACGCAAAAAACAACCCACATGGAGGAATGCCGCTAGCTGTTGCCGGTCTAAATGAAAGCGAGGCACAGACCTTAAGCACTTGGCTGAGTGAGGGCGCTAAAATCGTCACAAAGAACATCGATATTTCACCAGAACATCAGGCAATGATTGTCCAGTGGGAAACTTGGTTAAACAGTAACGATAAACGTACAGCATTGGTAGCACGCTATTTATATGAACACCTTTTCTTAGGCCATTTATATTTCGATCAAGTCAACCAATCTGCCGGTAACTCACCCAACGCAGGCATACAGTTTTATTCACTGGTGAGATCTTATACTCCCAGCGGTCAAAAAATTATGCCTGTTAATACAGCAAGACCGTTTGACGATGTAAATCAGGCTTTTTATTATCGTTTAAAAGCTATTGAAGAAACCATTGTGCATAAAACCCATATTCCATATAGGTTTGATCAACAACGCTTAAAACACTTTAAACAATTATTCATGACTCCTGGGTGGTCTGTCGACAAACTTCCCGGCTATTCTTATTTAGAAAGGTCAAACCCTTTTATCACTTATCAGGCTATTCCAGCAAAAGCCCGTTACCGTTTTCTACTAGATAACGCCGAATTTTTTATACGCAACTTTATTCGCGGCCCAGTCTGCCGAGGGCAAATAGCAACCAATGTTATCCGTGACCAATTTTGGGTTATGTTTGAAAACCCAAAACATGAGGTCTACACCAATAACCCTGATTACCAACATGCAATGAATCCTTACTTAGGGCTGCCAGGTGAAAAAACATCCTTACTGGATTTTGGTAGCCAATGGATGAAATATGAGACCAAACGAAACCAATATATAGGTCAGCGTCAACTCACCTATCAAAAAATATTTCCACAAGGTGCAACCAAGGAACATATATGGAATGGGGAACAGGTCAATGACAATGCTTTCCTTACCGTGTTTCGCCACCACGATAACGCTTCTGTTACAAAGGGATGGAAGGGAGAATTACCATTAACCACGTGGCTAATGGATTATCCCTTACTCGAAAGAACCTATTATGAATTAGTAGTCAGTTTTAATGTGTTTGGTAGCGCTTCTCATCAAACACAAACTCGGCTCTATTTTGATTTAATTCGTAATAGTTCAGAAGTTAATTTCTTGCGCTTAATGCCTGCTGATTACCGAGAACCACTGTATAAAAAATGGTACCCAACCTTCGCCAATATTAAAACCGAGTTTACCTATCATGATATAGATATAGATTCGCCGGTAGCCATTAACTACGAGACAAAAGAGCCTTACTCAGAATTACTTACGTCACAACTAAATGACTACCCAGCATTAAGCAAAGCAAAAGATAGTATTAACCGCTGTGATGCTGAATGTCATGAAGCAGCCAGCCTTAAAAAAGAAACGTTCGAACATCAAGGTACTCAAATAAACCAGTTACTCTCTAAGCTTGCCAGCACCCCTGCTTCGCAATTAAAGGCAATCAACTGGTTACCAGAAATCAGCTTTATTAAAATTGAACAGCTAGACGGTCAGTTTTTGTCTTACAGCATGTTAAAAAACCGTCGTCACAGTAGTGTCTCCTTTATTTTAGGTGAATCTTTAAGGCACCAAGATCAGCAAGATACCTTAGCTATTTTCCCTGAATTAATTGGCAGCTACCCTAACCTAATGTTTGTTATTAGCATCAAAGAGCTAAATGATTTTGTTTTTGCCTTATCTCAAGCAGACACCCCTGAGGCATTTGATGCCGTGATTAATAAATGGGGTATTCGACGCATGAATCCAAATTTCTGGAACGTTTTGCATGATTTCACCACATCACTTAATACTAAGCGGCCATTAGAATCAGGAATATATGACATAAATCGTTATGGGCGATGGTAGGTATGATGAATGCCAACCTAAAAATAGCCTGACACCCTATTTACCTGAAAAATAAACACATGTCATTGTTTTTAAAGAGCACCCAAGCTCACTATCTGCATACCGACAAGCTTCTTAGCCAAAGATAGAAAACTTTAATCTGCTTTAAAGTTTTTCATTTCAAGCCTTGTTATTGTTTAAACCGTAAGTCGAAAAGCACAATATTTTGTGTGTTAGTTTAACTATTAATGGAGTAACAAATGAATACCGATATTTTAAAAGGCAAATGGAAGCAACTCAAAGGTAAGGCGCAACAGCAATGGGGTGAATTAACTGATAAAGACGTAGATATTATTGAAGGCAATACTGAAATACTATCTGGAAAATTGCAAGAACGTTATGGTATTGAAAAAGATGAAGCAGATAGACAAGTTCAGGCCTGGTTTAAGAAATACAACTAACTAATCTAAAGGGTTAAGGTTTCTAGCAACTGATCCTTAAAGCTGGGCATTAAAGTTTACTTAAAAAAAGAAGCTAATATGTTTAATTGGGCTGTCATATTCTTGATTATAGCTATAGTAGCGGGCGTACTAGAACTTAGCGGTATTGCAGGCACTGCCAGCAATATAGCTTGGATATTATTCGTCGTTGGCATTGTTTTAGCCATTATTTTTATGATTACCGGGCGTAAACCAAAGATATAAATACCTTGGCTAATCATACAATTCGTGAGCCTAAAGGCTAATGAATAAAACTTAGGTGTCACAAAGATCCTAATTTTTGTTAGTATCTTTAGTGCACTACCATTATGAAATAAAAAATATAGGGAGTACGATGAAATTACTACATATGTTTACCATTATTATCACACTTGCATTTGCTATCACGGTGTCAGGTTGTGAGCCAGACGGCCCTGCTGAAAATGCTGGTGAAAAAATCGACAACATGACAGAAGATGCTGCTGAAAGCATCGAAAATGCTGGAGAGAAACTACAAGAGAAAGTTAATTAAAACTGATTTACTCTATCAATAGATAGTGTATTAACCCCACAGTTTTAATTGTTTTTATTTCCAAATACTCTTTAGTATTGGTCTAATCGTTAGGCTTGCTACGGTAAGCCTAACGATCTAGACACACTAAGTACTTATTATTTCCACTTTTAAGTCGCTCAGCTTATTCTAGCGCCGCAGTAATAAACCTCTTTTTTGCGTTATAAGCCATCGCTTCATAAAGCGCGTCATTATTGTCAGCTAACGCACTTGTTCCATTATCCTTTCCCACACCTTCTTAAAAGACTTTAACCGGCATACTGATGAAAGGTGTAATATGATCAAGGCTTATCGTTTATGTCATTGGTTCTTAACATCATTGATATCATTAAACGTTAAACAACACCTCACTCAAAAACAAGCAGGCCATCATGAGTTGTTTAGTTTCACGACTACGTTACTACCTAGACATCAGTGAAGATGATGAAAAGCTAGTTTTAGAACTTGAAAAACAAGAGGTTAATTACAAAGCACGTAGAACGCTTAATTTACAACAACAAAAAAACAATTTGTTTATATTAAAGCGTGGCTGGCTCTATCGTTATGCTGACTTACAGGACGGCAGACGACAGGTATTACGTGTTCATTACCCTGGTGATATTATCGGGCTTACTGATATTGCCATGTGCGAAACATTCGGTGACCTTGCAACTGCCACAGACGTTACCTTGTGCCCTTTTCAAAAAAAGCACCTTGATAAGGTCTTTATCCAGTCCCCAAGGTTAACGGCACTCATTTTTAGCTTAGGCATGTTAGAAGAAGCTATTTTACTAGACAGAATAACCATGATAGCCAGGAACAACGCCGTCAACCGCGTGGCAAACTACATGCTTGAGCTATACTCAAGACAAAAAATCCATACCAATAACACGGTATTTACAACCTTCAATATGCCGTTAACTCAAGATGTTATTGCAGACGCATTAGGCTTAACAAATGTCAGTGTCAGCAATGCATTTGCGCAATTAAAACAAGAAAATAAAATCCTTAACCATCGAAAAAAAATAACCATCTTAGATCCGGACAAGCTCAAGAAGGACTTGAATTTTATCGATCGTTTTTTTGAAATTGACACCAGCTGGTTTCCAAACGCATAAAGGGCAGGAAATATAGTGTAATAAGGTTAAGTTAGCAGTGTAGATTCTTTTGTATTCAACGACACATTAATCACATCGTATAACTCTTTAATATCTTCCTTATCTTTTAGAGCAATGACATCATCGGTATTAACTGAGGAGATGGCTTCAGCTTGAACCTTCAACGCCTCCATATGCTCTTTGGTTTGAGATTGTAGAATTAACTTATTCAACATTTGTAATAAACAGATTACAACCGCAATGTCATTTTTACCATGCTGACGAATTTGGTCGAATGATGTATCGACAATCCCTCTAAATGTAAATGGCTTTAACTCTAACCTTAACTGCCCACTATCGTCTAAATGATATTGTGTTGGGAATTGGCGCTGCATTAAAAAAGCAATATTTTCACCCAATTTTTTAATACAGCTAATAGCTGTAAAAGGGTCATTAATACCTGGCGATAAAGCCCTTACCGCAACCTCTACTAATTGCCGAACAGCAAATTCCGGGTCTTGCTCAGGCGTTCCTTCACTACCGATTAACAAATGAGTATTGATGTCTTTTTCTATCTCTTCAATCTGGTCGCTTGCTAAGCAATGGGCAATAACGCTATTTGTCAGAATAAAATCACCAGGTTTGATGATAAATTTAATAACATAATCATTATCTGTCGCGCATTTGACTAAGTTGTCGGTATCAATTGCTTGTAAATAACCCGATGTCGTTGAATATATATCCTCACCTTTTTGTTCAAACTTTTTAGTTAAATCATCAGGTATATCGAATTGAATCGACTGGCTATTTTTATCAGCCTTATTTGGAAATGTGCAATTCATCTGTGTCACTAATTCGTTATTAACTTCAGTAATAACGGTCTCGGCTTGTATAGCAACAGCAATGTGATGAATAAAAAATACTAATAACAATAAATTGAAAATGAGGATCGTTAACAAGCTCATCATGGAGAAAAATGGCGTTGTTTTATCAAGCTCCATAGAGCCCGTAAATTGCAACATCAAAATACAATAAAGAAAGGTGCCTATAAAACAACCAAGAACTAATTGGTTAAACCTATCTGACATGAAATTTCTTAGTAACCTCGGCCCAAATTGTTGTGAGGCAAGTGTCAACGAGGCAATCGTTATTGAAAAAGAAACACCTGCAACACCGAGTATAGACGTAGCGGAAACACTCAATAAAGTTCTAATATTTGAAGCACTGTTAAAGTATAGATATAACTCAGGCAATTCGATATGCCTGGCATACAGTGTTTTATCTAAATAAACGTTAAGAAAAGCCAGCCCCGCTCCGCTTATTAGCAAGAGTAAAGGGATCACCCAAAAGTTCGAACTTAAAACCTCAAAAAAATGAATAATTCGTGTTTTCATCTCTCGCCACTGTTTATCTTTTTAGTATCGGTTTGTGGTGGAACATAACTCATTAAAATAGCTATATCTTCTGGTTCTATATTTTGATCCCACGGATAAAAATTGACAAAGCCCGCCTTCGTGATTAAACAAATTAATTTTGTAGATTCGGGGTTACTGTTTAAATAATCGTCTAGTGTGTATTCCTCCGTTAGTGGCGTACTTTTAAATGTCCACCCCTCAGCATACGTCTTTTTAAAATACTCATCATCCACCCCATCGATAAACAAACGATCCCCACCGATCGCCTCACTGGGCTTATTAACACTTTCATCGCTTAATTTATCAACATTAGACCAGCGCAGTTCGTACACATTTCGTTTCCCAAGTTCTGGCGCAAAAAGCGAACAGATTAACGTGTTGTAGGCTTCATTGGGTGTTACAGCAACTAATTTGGTAAAGTGCGCAAGCTCTAGAACCTCTTCTGTTCTTTCGGATAAAACCTCACCATAATGAATGGGAATGTTTTGCATCCTAGCAGATTCTAGCTGCGCCCATTGCGTGTCTATTAGCATTACTGGAATGTCATTTTTTTGTAATTCAACTGCTAAACGTGTACTCCAATCGGCGGCTCCAACAATCATAATTCCGTCTGGGTGAATAGATGCTAAATTTAACTTGCGAGCCAGCCAACCAATAGTCAACCCATGTAAGAGCACCGTCATAATAATCAAAGCAAAAACCATGGGAAGTAATAACTCTGCATCCGCATAGCCTATTTTGCTTAACTCTGAGCCAAACAAACCTGCAACTGACGCTGCAACAATGCCACGAGGAGCAATCCAAGCAAGTAACGCCCTTTCTTGTTTACTAATGTCAGTACCTATAGTTGAAAGATAAACAGCAAGCGGCCGGAAAATGAAAATTACCAGCGCTAACACTAACCAACTTTGCCACTGCAGATACTTTATTATTTCGGGGTCAATATCCGCAGTCAGTACAATAAAAGTAGATGAAACCAATAAAATGGTGACATATTCTTTAAAACGTTTTAGCTCATGTAAAGTCTTTAGGTTTTGGTTAGCCAGCGTAATCCCCAAGATAGTCGTGGCTAATAAGCCCGCTTCACTTTGTACTTTATTGGCCAACGTATATACCAGTAATACCGCAACCAATATTAATGGAGACTTCAAATACTCAGGAACAAGACCTTTGCGAAAAGAACGGGCAATAAACAACCCTAAGCTAACACTCAAAACCAGTGAGACAACAAGGCTAATGGCCAACCCAATAAAAACACCCAGTGCAAGCGTTTCATTTTCGGTTCGTACATAATAACCATAAATCAGCACCACCAATAATGCGCCAATCGGGTCATTCACTATACCTTCCCAACGCAATAAAGATGACGGGCCTTTTTTAAGATTAGCTTGTTTCAGCAAAGGCATTATTACCGTCGGCCCAGTGACTATAATAATAGCGCCAAATATTAACGAGACAGGCCAAGAGACACCGATTAAATAGTGAACTGACAAGCTACCAAATGCAAAGGTTAGTAAAACACTCCACGTTATAAGACGATAAATAACACGACTATTCTGCTTTAATTCATGCCAGCGTAGGCTTAAGCCACCTTCAAATAAAATAACCGCAACACTCAACGCGATCATCGGTTGTAATAACTCACCAAAATCCTCACTGGGGTTAAGCCAGCCGGTTACTGGGCCCATAATAAAACCAGCCGCAATAAGTAGAATCAACGCAGGGATTTTTAAACGCCAACCAATCCACTGTAATGCAATGCCAACAATAAGGATCGAGGCTAATAATTCTGCCATATGATGATTCATTAATAAGTAACCTTGTTTATTTATTGAAAGGAGTGTGCCTTAAGTATGATGAATTTTTTATTAACACCGCGTTTAAACCGCAGCCTATCATTTTAAGCTCTCCTTAGCTTGTATGTATAAAGTGCCTAGTCCAAATTCGTCGTAACAATGTTTAACTCTTCACTCAAAGACAACGTCCTATATGAGAATGGAATTTCAATATTAGCGTCATCAAGCGCACTTTTTATCAAGCGCACCACTTCATCAACGACTGGCTCACCTCTATAAAACTTTTATGCATTTTGCTTTGGCTCAAAATACGCCTAGCAATTATTTTAAATAGCTTTACAACAAAGTAGGTAATAACAAGAAGAATAATAAATACCAACAACTGAGGAAGCAGCTCAAGACCTGGGTTGAGCATTTCGTGCAAAGCTGTTTGTAGTAGTTTAAGTGCTTCCATTGCTCATGTAGTGACGTTTCTTTGTTTCATCCTAAAAACTCGCTTGCCATGATTATCCCTACCGCTTTTTTAATAAAAAAGCTTAATAGATCAGTAACATAACATTATTCTTGCTTTATAGAACATTTTAACTAAATGCCCCGACACCTGATGCCTAAATACTAAAACTGAACAGCGTGTCACGTCTTCTGCTCTTGGTACTGCAATACAAAACTATAAATCACTGGCAATACCAATAAATTCAAAATTAAGACCGTTAACATACCGCCTAACATTGGGGCGGCAATACGATGGGTAACGTCCGAACCAGTACCGCTGCTAAGCATAATAGGGATTAATCCCGCCATGGTTGATACCGCAGTCATCACTACAGGGCGAACACGCTTTGAGGTGGCCTGCTGACACGCTTGTATAAGTTCACCTCGTGTTAGCGGTTGTGTGCTTTTTGTACGCCGTGTAGCTATTTCCATATCAATAAAACTTAACACTAACACGCCTATTTCAGCCGCCATACCCGCTAACGCGATAAACCCCGCATACACCGCTACCGATAAGTTATAGTCATTAAAATACAACATCCAAATACCGCCGATAACGGCAAACGGCAAAGCGAGCATTACAATAATCGGCTCTAAAAGATTACGAAAGTTTAGATACAACAGGATGAAAATAATCATTAACGTGGCTGGCACAACAAGTTGTAATCGCTTCGCTGCTCGTTCCATATATTCAAATTGCCCTGACCAAACAATCGTATAACCTGCAGGTATGTCTACTTGCTCAGCCAACACTTTTTTGGCCTTATCAACAAAACCACCAATATCAGAACTGCTGATATCTACATAGACCCATGCATTGGGGCGTGAGTTTTCACTTTTTATAACCGGCGGGCCTCGTCTATACGTTAAATCAGCTATCTGCACTAAAGGAATTTGGCTGCCTGTTGGTGTTGAAATCAGAACTCGTTTCAAATTTTCCACATCATCACGCAACTCCCTTGGGTAACGCACGTTAACGGGGTACCGCTCTAAGCCTTCTACCGTTTCAGTAACATTCATACCACCAATAGCAGTTTGTATGACATCTTGCACATCACCGGTCGTTAAACCATAACGGGAAGCCGTCGCTCGATTGATATCAACGTCTAAATAATAGCCTCCAACAGCTCGATCACCAAACGCTGAAATAGTTTCTGGTAACGTTTTCATTGCACGCTCAATCTGCCCAGATAAGACCTGAAGTTTATTTAAATCAGGACCAGAGACTTTTATTCCAACCGGTGTTTTAATCCCCGTCGATAACATATCAAGTCGTGTTTTAATCGGCATTGTCCAGGCGTTTGTTAGCCCCGGAAACTGGATTGCCCGGTCCATTTCGGCAGTTAACTGCTGAGTTGTTTTATTCGGGTCCGGCCAATCTTCTTTAGGTTTTAAACGAATAGTTGTTTCTATCATTGAGAGCGGCGCAGAATCGGTTGCCGTTTCGGCCCGTCCTACCTTGCCAAATACGTGGTGCACCTCTGGAAATGTTTTTAAGATTTTATCCGTTTGCTGAAGCACCTCTTTAGCCTTGGTAATAGATATGCCCGGAAAGGTAATCGGCATATATAAAAGGTCCCCCTCATCTAATGGCGGCATAAACTCACTGCCTAATTTTGAAAATGGGTATACAGTCAATAAGATTAAACACAAGGCTAATAAAACCGTTACCTTTCGCCACCGCATGGCTAATCTCAGTGCTGGTGTATGCATGGTGTGCATCACACGGTTAATAGGGTTTTCCTTTTCTGATATTACTTTACCGCGGATGAAATACCCCATCATTACGGGCACCAATGTCACTGCCAATATAGCGGCAGCTGCCATCGCGTAAGAGGCGGTAAAGGCTAACGGGCTAAACATACGGCCTTCTTGCGCTTGCATGGTGAAAATGGGTAAAAAAGATACGGTAATAATAAGCAGGGAGAAGAACAGCGCAGGCCCTACATCACGCGAGGCCGCTGCAATCGTCGTCCAGCGTTCATTATCACTTAGCTTAGCGCCTTTTTCTTTTGTTGCTTGCGCTAGGTGCTTATGTGCGTTTTCCACCATCACAATGGCACCATCAACCATCGTACCAATGGTAATGGCAATACCACCTAAGGACATAATATTAGCGTTTAAGCCTTGCCATTTCATCACGATAAACGCCATAAGAATCCCCATCGGCAGGGTAATAATAGCGACCAAGGCAGAGCGCACATGTAGTAAGAATAAAATAACCACTAAACTAACAACCGCCAATTCTTGGAGAAGAGCCTCATTAAGGCTTGCTACTGCACGTTCGATAAGGTGACCACGGTCATATACAGGCACAATTTCGACCCCTTCAGGGAGCCCTTTTTTTAGCTCGTCTAATTTTTTTCTGACCCCTTCAATGGTTGATAATGCATTTTCACCATAGCGCATAATAACCACACCACCGACTACTTCACCCTCTCCGTTTAACTCAACCACGCCTCGCCTAAGTTCAGGCCCTGTTTGCACATTAGCAATATCTTTTAAACGTATCGGTGTGCCATTACTATCAACAGCAACAGGAATACTATTCAGGTCATCTAACGATCGAATGTAGCCTAAACCACGAACCATATATTCCGTTTCTGCACGCTCAATTAAACGCCCACCCACATCATTATTAGACCGTTTAATGGCTTGTTTAACTTTATTTAACGAGATGCCATAGGCTTGCAATGCATTCGGATCAACTTCAACCTGATATTGTTTGACATAGCCACCCACCGAAGCAACTTCAGACACACCATCAACCGTTTGTAGCGGGTAGCGTAAATACCAGTCTTGAATCGATCTTAATTGGGATAAATCATGTTGTCCGCTTTTATCCACCAAGGCATATTCATACACCCAGCCCACCCCGGTCGCATCTGGGCCCAGTGTCGGCGTTACACCATTAGGCAGTTTACTGTTAACAAAATTCAGCGATTCAAGCACTCGTGAACGCGCCCAATACATATCGGTGCCATCTTCAAAAATAATATAGACAAATGAAAAACCAAAAAAGGAATAGCCACGAACTGTTTTAGACCGAGGAACAGATAACATTGCTGTGGTTAATGGATAAGTCACCTGATCTTCAACCACTTGTGGCGCTTGACCGGGGTATTTGGTAAAAATAATTACTTGCACATCGGACAAGTCGGGGATCGCGTCCAAATAGGTATTTTGATAACTCCAAATGCCTGCCACAGCAACAATCAGCGTGGCCACTAACACCATGAATCGGTTTTTAATCGAGCCGTTGATAATTGCATTAATCATGCGTTATCTCCTGCGGCATCTGCATTTTTGAGCTGCTTGTTTGTTTATCGCTCGACATAGACTCAAGCATTTTTGCCGTGGCCTCACGTAATTTCGATTCAGAATCTATCAAAAACTGAGCCGACGTAACTACCTCTTCGCCCGCTTTTAGCCCCTCTAACACAGCAATTTTGCCATTAGATTCTAACCCTAAGGTTACTAATCTAGGTTCAAACTTTCCTTTATCACGCACCACAAATACCTGATTGCGTGAACCCGATCGAATCACGGATTCAGACGGAATTACCACTTCGTTGGACTGGGGGTTTGCATGGATAGTTAAATCAGCAAACATATTCGGCTTTAGTAATAACTCAGGGTTATCAAACACCAATCGTACTTTAATCGTTCTTGTTTCTGATTCTGCATATGGGTAAATGTAGGCTAAATGACCTTTAAAAATGCGCCCTGGAATACCCACTAATTGCATTTCCACAAGATCACCTTCATTAATCCACGGCAATTCATATTCATAAATATTCGCATACACCCAGACCGTCCTTAAGTCTGCAATCATATAAATTTCTGTTTGAGGGGTGACAAATTGACCGTTACGCGCACCTATTTTCATCACAATCCCTTCTGCTGGGCTATGAATATGAATATTTTTTTTCACCCGACCAGTTTTATCTAATTCCAACAGTTGATGAGCCGGAAAGTCGAAGAGTTTAAGTCGCTCACGTGAACTTTTAAGTAGCTGTTCAGCGCCTTTACGAATTGTGTCTATCGGACTTTTTTCCAAGGCTTTATTATTTTTAAGTGCCAATAAATACTCTTCTTGGCTAGCAACTAATTGTGGCGAATAAATATTAAGTAATTGAGTATCCTTTTTAACCCATTGTCCGGTTTTATCAACGTACATGTCTTCAACCCAGCCCTCAATTTTAGGGTGCAGCCTAACCATGTTCTGCTCGTCATAATCCACTCGGCCAACAGCCCTAACAATATGCGACATTGCCTCTTCTTTAGCCTTAGTCGTTCTTACCCCAATATTTTGCGTTGTAACCCCATCAATTTTAACCGTGCCTACCGGTGCTTTATCCATTTGCTCATCGCCTGCATACACCGGTGTATAGTCCATTCCCATTTCACCTTTTGCAGGGACAGGTGAAGTAATCTCCGGGTTCATCGGGTGACGATAGAATAAAATATCACTTTTTTTCGGTGGTATTGTGCTCGGGGCACTTGTCTGTGGCGTACTTGCAAACCAAAACCCTAAACCCAGCCCCAATGCCAGCATTGCAGGCGCAGCTATCCATAATATCTTGTTACTCATAAATCTCTTCCTTGCCGACAACGGCAATTAATTGTGCCAACACTTGTTGGGCTTCTGTTAAAGCTTTCCAGTATTGGGTTTCATAGTTGTAAAGCGTAATCTGACTTCGCACTAAATTTAAAAAGTCCACCTTGTCCACCTGATAACCCGCCAGCATGGATGCAACCGTTTGTCTGGCTTGAGGAATAATGCCCGTTTTAAATAACAGTACTTGTTGCCTACTCTTTTGATATTGACTATAGGCCGTGGATATTTCGCTATGTACTCGATTCGTTGCATCACGCAAGGAAAACTTTTGTTGCAGCACTTCCTTGTTCCTTTGATCAACCGCTTTTTGCTGTTTATGATCCGTAAAAATTGGCACATTCATACTAAGCCGCACACTAAGCAAGTCAGCACGCTCTTGCCCATTGGGCATATCGTCGCGCACACTATAAAAAGCACCAACATTAAAATCGGGGTAAAAATCCTTTTCTGCTAAGTCTCGTTGTGATTTAGCGGCCTTAACAGATTCACGCTTTACTGCTAGTAAGGCGCGATGTCCATTAGCAAACGCGAATAGTTCAGCTTCTTTTTTTAGAGTCGGCAAATGCTCATCAGGCATAACTGTCAACACTATCGGCTGGTCTGAGGAACGATCAATTAAGCTATTTAAACGTGCCCTAACTGAATCACGCGCGGCTTGTAAGCTAAGTGTATTGTCTAGCAATTTAGACAATTCTAGCTGTGCTAACAACACGTCTTGCTGCAACCCTTGACCCACTTGATATTTAGATTGAGCAATATCCACAAACTGCTGTAATAAACGTTGATTAGCAGCCATTATTTTTAATGCATGATCAAGGTACAACAGACTCCACCACGCTTGTTTCACATCACGCAATAATAACCAACGCGCTTCTACAACCGTATGAGCAGCCGCTTGTGCTTCATGTGTCGCCGTCTGTTCACGTAATGCCAACTTACCAGGAAAAGGAATCTGTTGGGAGAACCCAGCCTGTAACTGAGTCATGTTTTCTTGGCCTACGTCAAAACTATCCGTTGGTAAGTTCAGCGCATTAAAACTGATCACCGGATCAGGTAATGTTGCCACTTGAGATGGAATATAAGCCATCGCCTCAGACCGTGCCCTTATTTCCGCTAGGCTCGGGTTATTTCGTAATGCTAGATCAAGCGCTGTTTGTAATGATAGCGCATCAGAATTTTCAGCTTGGGCGTTGCTAAATATTGCTATCAATATAGTTAATTGTGCCCACCTTCTCAATAAATCCATATTATCCTCATCTCTTCAAACGTTGACTTTGTGTTATCAACAAAGGGTATTGAGGGTTCTTAACCGGTAAGATAAACAACTAAAACTAGACGCGTAGTTCTTCTACTGCGTTGCTTTTTGCTTAAACTACAGGCGCATTAACCCCCTGTCTTAAGCAGAGGGTCTGGGAGGTTTTATTTCAGGCGAGAGTGATTCATTAGGCCTTTCGATGGCGCTATAGGTTATAAAAATGGAAGACAAGCCCAACGATTTAGGCACTACATTGTTTGTCGCCACATAGGCAGATGCATGACCGACACAATTTATATTATCAGGGCATTCACAACCCATATGAGTCTCGTTAACCACAGATGCTTGCTGGTGTTGCTGATGAGTCGCACCGCTATTTGCATGCTTAAAGGCCGTTGAAATATTATCAACATTATCCATGTTAGAACACGCACCCGATATCGACACGGCCGGAGCAGCCATCAAACAAAATATCAGTAACGATGTAACAACTTTTTTCATCTACAGTTATGCCAAATAATAACGTTTAAATATAGCGCCAACTTTATTCGTTGTTTTTCAATTCTAGCATTAAAACACGTAAACAAACGCTTAAAATATCTCGCCAAACACATCAAGCCTATAACGACCACAGCTTTTGTAATACAGAAGCAGCTAAATACAAAATACCGTCGTAATACCTAGCATTTCATCACGAAGTGATATTGAGTTTACTTATTAGTAATACGTTATCTTTGGGCTGTTCAAGCTTATACCCCGTACCCTAGTGATGTGAGTTAGATCATAATACGCGACTAGGAAACCAAAAGCTTAGCGTTGTTACCACGAACGAAAGCGTGCTGGGTTCACCCATTACAACACAACAAAGTAATTACGCCATGATAAAGCCCTTTTAATCACAACGTATGGGCTTAAACTGGCCCTCTTTTAAAATCAATCGAGTCTGACCCTATTGATTCAGATTCAATTCAACACTCCAGGACTCGCCGCAAGGTATAACGCCGCGCTCTGCGGCAAATTTTGAGCGAAGCGGAAAATTTGTCCGGCAGCAGCGCTTTGTTAGGCATGGATGCAAATCAATCCTCTTGGTCTTCAGGATAAGGTAAAGGAGTTACGGCCACCCATCCTTCACGATCGGGTGCATTATGACCAGTTTGTTTGTGACTACCTTCTGTTGATATTACTCTTGCCCCCCTATGAATGAAGGCCCGAACAACAGACTTACGCGGGTGATCTTTATCTTCTTTTGCGGCGCTAACGATTGCCGTAAAACTTCCCGATTCAGGTTGCGCATCATGCTTGGTTCCAAGCCACCTATCTAATACTTCTGTTGATACATTGTGCCTTGAGCCATGATGGGGAACCTGTATTCGATCTATTCCGGGAAGATCTAGTCCGACATTCGGTGCAAAATCTGCGGCCTCATCAAGTGCTGCTCTCCCCGCGTCACCTGTGAGTAGTATTTTTTTATCGCATAGGCGAGCATATTGAATCACGCTCATGTTGTTTTCAGGGCTTGTGTCGTCATCTGGAAAGTACTCATCGCCCCATGCCGCCCGAATGAAATTTATCGCTTTTTTAATAAACTGGCCGGATGCTTCGGCCAATGTTTGTTCCTCTTCCTTTGCAGCTTCGGGAGTTTTTTCTGACTCTACAATAAGATCTAAGTATCTGGCTTTAGAGGGAGCCAATACATTAAACTCTCCTATCTTTGCACCTTGAAATGGCTCTGATATTTTTACCTTATGTTCAATAGCAAGTTCTTCTAAAGCTGCCAAGTTTGGATATATCTCTTTTAACCTCTTCGCCAGGTTATCTGAAGATGTAAAGCGGCTGAATCGATCAATTAGCTCTTCCGCATATAACCAAGGTCGCAACATCCATAATCCACCAATTTCATACTCATCAAACAGCTTTCTAAGTCCTCCGGCGTGATCACCATCGGGGTGAGTTGCGATTACAGCGTCAATATATTTTGGTGACCCGTAATATTTATTAATATGCTCTACTAACATATCTCCTGTGGCTTGGAACCCGCCGTCAGTCACATGAATTCTGGTGACATCCCCGATTGAATATCGTAGAGGTATTGCATCTCCACTCTTTTTGGATTCTACATCTAAAAAATCTATTTCGAAAAAGTCAGTCATAACTTAGTCCCTGTCTTTTGCGCTAGCTACGCGCTTAGTTATATAGGCTGTTTGCTTTCTGTATGAGAAGGCAAAAAGAGCTAGCAGTCCTACTATTGCTATCTCTGATGAAAGGCTGTTCAAGGATTGAAAGCGCTCAGACAAAGCTTCATATATCTTTAAAAAGGAGAGAAATAGGAACAACGAAAGAAAAGTTCGATACATATTGTTTGCTTCTGAAAGAACTTCTATAAGCTTATCCTTATGAGATGCTTCTACATAATCTCTATATTCCGAAAATTTAACAAATCCGCTCCACTTCAAAATCGGCTCAATAACAACAGAGCCTATCCTGCTAATAACCAATCCAATGAAATAATATAAGAAAACGCCAATAACAATATCTTGTTGAACAAAGTTATATTTTGTTAATGAGTTGGCTATGGCTACAAAAACCACCCCTGGCAAGAGATAGTTGAAAATATTGTATGAAGAAAGCTTATCAAGTAAATCTTTCATCTTTTTTTACTCTTTCAATTCAGGACTCACACGGATGCCTAACGACCAAGCTCACCGGCGGCAATGGAGCGCAGCGGAATTGCCGTCCGAGTGAAGCGCCTTGTTAGCCGTTTTTTATGTAACAAGCTCACCATGTACATCTTTAACTTTATGTGGTTTTTCAATGGCACTCCATTTTGCATTTATTACTTCTTCAATTTGGGTTGTAACAGTTTCTGCCATATTTTTATCTATAAATAGTGGTAGTTTTAATTCTTGCCATCTATTTGCTATGTTTGGTAGCGTTGTTTCAATTAGGACTTTGTTAAACGCCTGCATGGCAACTAAGCGATGAGATAGCAAATAAAGAAGGTAGTGTGGTGTTAACCCGTATTTATTATTTTCTACTACTCTTAATACTAATATTTCTCTCGTGAGCAAGACGTTTGTATCATGTGGCGAAACCATTGCAACACTACCAATTCTATAACTGCCTCTGCGAACATAAAGAATGTCGCCTACGTTAAGGTTTTTATTTTCGCCTTTCATATTTTTATATATGTTTTCAGGAATGCTTGACGTAGGGTCTTTATATACCTCCCAATTAACAATATCCTTTACCCTAATATAGGAGATATCACCTCGGCCTTTATATTCCGCAGGTGGTGACCCATGACCATCAAAATGTTGAATTACACCCTCATCAATTAATTGTTTTATTGAAATTAATTTCAACTTTTTAACTTTGGCAATTTCTTCTACTTCTTTATCTCTAGTTTCCCAGTAATACCTAGGGACAAATATGTTTCTATCCTTCACGGACTTTGAATCTACTGAGAAAATATACTTCTTCTTCCTATTTCTGTTTTCCTCAATTATTAGCTTAATGTCATCCCATGTTTGCTCTTTATCGACTTTTTGAGTGACCGGATCCCATCTGTAAATCTCTTTACCTTGATGGTCATGTCCCATCTCTTCTGCAACTGCAAAATTTATATTTTTACTTTGTTTTGTATTTTTTTGTATTACGATAATGATACATTTAGCATTATTATGAGGTCTAAATGTATTATGTGGTAAATCTATAACCCACTTAATATTGTGCCCTTCCATAAATTGCATTACTGGTCTAGCCCTTGGCGCATGAAAAAATGTCTCGGGTAAAACAATTCCCATAACCCCACCATCTTTTAATAGCTGCAAACTTCTTTCGATAAATAATACTTCAGGGCGCATTTCAGTATTTTTCTTATCCGTTTTCTTATACAGACCCCCTTCTTTTTTCCATTTACTAGCCAAATCATATTGAGCTAGCTTGCTTTCACCTACAACTTTAATATCCTTACCAAAAGGGGGATTGGTAAGAAGTACATCGAATTTTGATAACTCAATACTCTGCTGCGTCTTGTCTTTCCAATTTTTAGGTACTTCTAGGCTATCTTCACAGAAGATGCCGCCTTTTCCATCACCTATAATTGCCATATAAGCTTTTGACACTTTGCTTAGAAACTCGTCTTTTTCTATCCCTCTAATATTATGAATTGCAGCAGCCATTTTTTCTTCTTGTAATGCTAAGTCTGACCAGCCGTATTCCTTAGATTGAGATTCTAATTCCCCCCACATATATTTGAGACTTTCAACAAGAAAACCACCTGAGCCGCAAGCTGGGTCAATTATGAGTTGGTCTGGTTGCGGTTTAATTATTTCCACCATTAGCTGAACTATATTTCTTGGGGTAAAAAACTGACCTTGTCCTCCTTTTAACGCATAACCTATAAAAGTTTCAAAGGCATCTGCAACAACATCTCGCTCAGATCCAGTCAAACAATAATTTTGTAACTCGCCAACAATATAGACCACTGATTTATCGTCCAGACTTATTTTGTCACTAAAATCAATAACCTCTTTGTATTTTGTTTGAACTTTTTTGAAAATAACTTTTATTCTTTTCGAAATAAGTTTGTCGCTTTCATCTACACCAGCACGAAACTCGACCATTTCTTCTTGTTTTGTAAATCTTTCGTCATAAATTTTACAAAAGATAATATTAATTAATTGTTGCGCCAGAACTTCATCTCTAGTTGCACCTACCGTGTTACCAGCCAAATGATTCCTAATAGCTTTAAAAACTACTTTCAGGTTATGTGGAACAGTTAAATCTTTGCGTTTAAATCTACCTATGTCCTCAATTCGCTCACCATTTCTTGGAATATTTGGGATTTCAGAAAAAAGCACCTTCCCTGATTTCTCCGTTTTCTTAATATAGAGCCTTTCCTCTCCATTAAACCAAACACCCAATCGAGCAGTTGAAAACGTAAGATAATTTTTTAACTGTGCTAACCCATCTTTTCTTGTTTTTCTTTTACATTCAACAACGATAAAAAGGGAGTCATCTGTTTTCTTATTGCAGTCAAAAACACCAATATCTATCGGATATTCCTTTTTTGTATCGGATGGTCTTACTTTTACTCGCCATTGTGGCCTTGTTTGTAGTTGCTCTTTAGGATAACCATAATCCTCAACCAATATTTCGGAAAAAACCTGAACGGCTTCAACTTCTTCCGGTGTCGCTTTTATTTCTTCACCGCTTATATAATCTTTTATGTAACCATCTCTCATTTATATGCTTTCCTGTGGATTTATTATTTTTACGGCTAACGTTTTAAATAAGGGGCGCGCGTTTCTTTGCGCGTCCCAGCCAGCGTGTTTTTGCTGGCGAACTTGATTTTTTTGTTATACGTTGACTTTGTATTTAAGGTCATTGGCTTCGTCACCCGTAATACCTCTAAACCCCCATTGGTGTGGAGCTTGTTCTTTAATAACTATTTCGATATCTATAGGAGCAATTGAAAGCTGGATTTCTATTTCTTGAAAAATAGTTTTAATCAGTTGTTTTTGCGTTTCCACCTGACGCCCAGCCATCATATTTATTTCTATAACAGTATAGGCATCACTTCGACCACCAGGGTAATAAAAATCTTCTTTATCCATTGGTATAAATCGATGTGCACGTTTATCCTCTGGCATACCTAAGACTGATTTCATGCAACCATGAATAACATCAGAGAGCTGTGCCTTTATTGGATTAAGTTTTTCTTTAATTCCAAATATTACGATCATACTGATTCCTTGCTGACGTATAACGTTTAAGCTAAGGGGCGCGGCGCTTTTTCCGCGTCCCGCTTGAGTGCCTTGTTAGAGAGTATTTTAGGTGCAAGCTTAAACGAAATAAGTGCAGTAATAAGTGGTGTGACTAAATTTAAAGGTCCTGTTGCACTTGCCATTCTGTATGTCTCTTGTAAGTCACCAATAACTGGAACTGATAATAAGAAAAATAAGCTCGGTACTGGGAATAATACTACAACGAAAGCAGATACTATTGGAGTAAATAACATTGTTGCAACTATGACTAATGCGGAAACTTGAATGTTTTTTGGTAGCTTAATTATTAGATCGGCTACAAGCCACCATACAAGATAAGTGATAGCGTAAGTAACTATAAATATTGCGATAAATATTAATACAACCATAATTCCTTTTACTCTCTAACGCCTCAATAACCGGCGCAGCTTTGCTGCGTCCGGCGCCTGCAAGGCGCGTAGTTGATTGACTTGTTATGGCTTTTGCTCAAACCAATACTCCGGGTAGCCAGAATAAAGTGCATAATTGAAAGCCTCAACTTTTGTGAACTTGCCGATTTTGAACATTACAAAAGCAAATGAACCAGCAACTATTAACATGCCTGCGTAAATACATGCAGTGAAAAACAGCATCATGAGAACAAACATACCTAATTTTTCAACGCCATTGGCAGTTATTTTTGTGTCCGGGTCGAATCCAATCATAGGGCCAACATAGAACACTAAAGACATCATGAGGCCTAGTCCAGTTGCAACAGATAGTAGTCCTACCATTGAGGTAATGTTGTAGTAACGCTTCTTAAGCAAATAAGTTGCGTTGTAATTTTTTATTAACTCACGAACTATCTTCATGTGATGCCATAACGCCCGGCTAAACGGCGCGAACGCAGTGAGCGTCCGGCGGAGTGAAACGGAGCGCATTTGAGCCGCTTGTTAACTGATTGATTAAACAGGGTTTGATGTCTCTGCTTATTTCTTTTGCCTGCCCAACACCCCATGCGGCTAAGCCAAGAAGAAACACCAAAGCACCTATGACTATGGCACCGTTTACTCTTGCCACGTTACCATACTTATATTTAGTCGGTTTAAATACCTTTTGTCCGGGTAACGGAAACTGACCAATTTTAATAACCTTTATTGCTTTCACGCCCTCGAAACCAAAGAGCATAATAGCTAGCGTAAAAGGCAAACCAACAAAAAGGCCATAAATTATAATATGAGTCCCTTTGACCGGACCATATTCGTAACAGTGTGCTACTTTTGCGTACTCACCTAACCAATCAAAAAACCAAAGCTGGCAGAATGATAGAATTGGCACGAACCATAAAAGGCTTTTGGCTATTAACCAAAAGCGTTCTTTTTTCGTATATTCAGGGGCAAACTCTGGATCATTTTCCGTGTTACTCGGCTTATATATGGCGTACCGTTCATCTCTAGGAGTTCTAAAAAAAGCAACAAACGCCAAAAGTAAGGCAACAAATAAAACAACTGAAATTATCGTTTGCGATGTATTCATTTTGGACAGTTAACGTTTTAAATAAGGGGCGCGGGCTTTTTCCGCGTCCCAGCCAGCGTATTTTTGCTGGTGAACTTGATTTTTTTGTTAGGCATTTTCTGTGACCAATTTCATTTCTTGCAATGCCTTGAATATATTTTTCATGTTTTCATCGACTTTTGCATCGTTTCCGCCTTTTTCATACATATGAATAAACATTTCCATAGTTCTTTGGTAACAAATGGCAGAATTAGCGAAACGATATGCTGCAAATCGCCAGTCGACGCCAACAGGGATATCTGGTCTAGTACAAGATTGTTTTATTTCATGTGCTGGATGTATGATTTGATCTCTAAATTCCATTATTGATTTAATGTTTTTTTTAAAAGCTCTCGTCATTTCATTGTTGAGTTTGTACACCCTTCGAATGATTTCGGTGATTTGAGCTGATCGTGCTGTTTTCTTTTCTTTCCACGACTCGATATCGTTTGAACTTATATTGGCATGGGATTTCAGCTGATCATAGATAGAGTCAAGTGCCGCTCCACATGCAACGAATACTTGTATAGAAGGTGTTAGCTCAGTAAGTAAAAGTTCTTTTTGTATTTGCGGATCATCGCACCATTTATTCGATATTGCTTCACTAGCTTCCTTTGACAAAGTTATATTTTCATATGCAATTTTTAGCCAAATGGGGAGAACGTTATATGAAGTTGAGAGTATTAATTTGGATGAAGTTTGACCTGAATCATCGACACTGATAGTGAAATCACCTTCTAGAACTCCAACGGTCATTCCTTCAAATATTAATACTCCTGACAAAATCGTCTCCGTTTGTAAAAGATGCCTAACGTTTGAGTTAACCGGCCGTTTTATACAGAGAGCAGCGAAGCGAAACGGCGTATAAAACGGTCGGGTTGAATGACTTGTTAGGCATGTAACTTAAACCTTTGTATGCTTACTAAATTGATGATGATCGCTAATGCGCTTAATGATGCGCCTATAACCTGCATGATTGTATTTAAATTACTGCCTACTAAAACAGTTGCTGCTAATGCAAAGCAGATTAAGTAATTTGTAATGAATAATGCCTTATTTTTTCTTTTTGATATAAACATAGAGATAGAAATGATAATTATTGCTACAGGTAGGAATAAAACCAATATAGCTAAAAACTGCATTCCTGATGGTTCGTACCAGGGTAAAGAAGTAAATAGAGATGTAAATATCATTAGTGACCATCCATATGCCAATATGAGAAATAGTTGAGTGGTAATAAATAAATATATTATGTTCACGAAGTGCCTAACGTTTTAATTAAGCCGTGCCGCTTTTTGGCGTCGGCTTAAATGTCTTGTTAGCTTGTTTATTCTAATAGCATTTTTAAATTTGGATAAAATGTGCTTATAGGATTATCTACCGAGTCCGGGTTTTCTAGTGCTCTTCTAACTTGGCTACCAATTTCTGACTTGTATGTTTCTATTTTCGGAACTAACGAGTAGATATCAGATGTATCTATCTTTATAGTTCTTACTTGGTTTAAGTCGAAAGGTACTCTGTCACTTGCTCTAATAATTTGAACAACAGGCAGTCGTGCTGCATGTCGTATAGCTAGCTCGTAGAAGACATTTGGATTATGAAATGACAAGTCAGCTATCACAAGGCGTGATCTCAATAGATAATCAATTATTTGTCTAGTAATTAAACCGGGTTTATCAATTGCATCAGCTCTTACGACTTTCATTTGAAACTGTTCCAAAGCAGGCTCAACTATTGAGCCAAGAAAAAGATCAGAATGCTTCCTATGTTCGCTATCCTCTTCACCAATTGGAGTAACATAAAAACATGTGCTCTCAAAATTTGCTTGCTCAAGTGTAACGAGATGACCAGGCGAATGCGTATGAGCTTGTTGATTGTTTGTTTCTTGTTTTAAAGATGCGGCCGGAAGTGTATCTAGCAAATGGTCAACTGTTACAATACGTTCTGCTCCTGATAACGTTTGAAGCAGCCCTAAGTCTCTTAGATTAACAATAAAAGTATCAACCGCCTCCTCAACAAACTCGTCGCTAACCTCAAATTCTTTAGTTGCATCTATCAACGCAGCTCGTGCTGGCAATTTATTACTAACAAACCTGTCGTAAAGGCTTTTAAAAGGAGGGATGTTTTCAATAGCCAATTTAATTTTTGCTTTTAGTTGTTCTCGCTTGGATATTTCTTCATCAACTGCCTTTGCACCTTCTGGTGTAAGCTCAAGATGTTCAGCGCCGTAACTTCCCTTTGTAAGTCCATATTTTCCAGCGTTGGTAATTAGTTGGCGAGAAGTACTACTTTCAGGTGATTTACCAAGATGATCAAAAAGACTAATACGTCTAACAGGTTGTCCGCTGCCAAACTCTAATATAGAACTAGCAAGCTCCATTGCCTCTGAAAAGGAACAAGCAGGAAAGGGTCTTTGCTTCCGTTTCTTACGTTTTTTTGCTTTTTCAATCCTTTCTGCTTCATCTTTTTCACTCATTTTAATTTCCCTTGTTGTTTTCAAAGCTAACTAGTTATTAAGGGAACTAAAATTTCCCTGTAATTTCTTTACTTATAAGGACTACAATTCCCTGTAATACGATAATCAAGACAAAACAGGGCTGTAAATCAAGGGGTCAGCCAACTTGATTTCATCCTAGCCACATTTGCTATCACCACAATTCAAACATGTCATACAGCCATCCATTTGGATGGAGGCGGTCACATTACACTTTGTACATAATTGTGAGCCTGCTGGAAATTCGCTAGTGGTTTCATGCTCGGGGGATTTAACCTGTTTTTCTGCTTCAAACTGAGCCCGTTTCTCATCCATGATTTTTTGTTGGTGCTCGCTGATTTCTTCAGTTTTGATCATCCCAATCATTTTTAAATGCGATTCGACTACGTCTCCAATTTCAGCAACGAGCGACGGCATAAACTTACCGCCTTTTTTAAAGTAGCCTCCACTGGGGTCAAATACGGAACGTAGTTCTTCTACTAGGAAGGTGATGTCGCCACCTTTTCTAAACACCGCAGACATAATTCTTGTTAGCGCAACAATCCACTGGAAGTGATCCATGTTTTTAGAGTTGATGAACACCTCAAATGGACGCCGTTGCTCATGATCTGTATCTGGGTTTAATATCAAATCATTAATCGTTATATATAGCGAATGCTCTGATAACGGCGTTTTAATTTTATAGGTTGAACCCAATAACATTTCTGGCCTTTTTAGGCTTTCGTGCATTTGGATGATATTGCTTTTCTCTTCACTCTGAAGAGCGACTTCTTCAACCTTTGGTTCATCGTCTTTTACAACGTCGTAACCGGTGATGGCTTGTGTAATTTTGTGTGTCATTTTTTTCTCCTGTTCGCTGCCGTCAACCTTAAAACTTGCCGTAATAACCTTCTTTTAAGGCATCGTATAAGTTCGCTGCGGTATGTGATTCACCTTCATATTCAACCATCTCGTTACCTTTTACCTCTAACGTCGAGCCGTCTTGAAGCTTAAAACGATATGTTGTGTTTTCTAGGTCTGAGTCTTTTACCAGTACACCTTGAAATACATCTGGATTAAAGCGGAACGTTGTACAGCCCTTTAACCCCTTTTCGTGAGCATAAAGATAGATATCTTTAAAGTCTTCAAAAGGAAATTCTGTCGGCACATTAGCGGTTTTTGAAATAGATGAATCAATCCATTTTTGTGCTGCAGCTTGTATATCCACATGCTGTTTTGGAGTAATGGTTTCTGCCGTTACAAAATAGCTAGGTAGTTTTTCATCTGCCTGCTCTGAATACGGCATGGCTTTTTCATTAATTAATGTGCGGTACGCCAATAATTCAAATGAGAAAACATCAACTTTTTCTTTCGCATTACGCCCCTCACGAATAACATTACGTGCATAGTGATGAGCAAAGCTTGGTTCAATGCCATTACTGGCATTATTGGCTAGTGATAGAGAAATAGTTCCTGTTGGCGCAATAGAGCTATGGTGAGTAAAGCGCGCACCCGTTTCAGCAAGTTGCTCCACGAGCTCAGGCGCAACAGAGGCTATTTGTTGCATATAACGACTGTACTTTGCATGTAAAACACGGCCTTTTACTGTATCGCCAACCTGATAACCATCGTCCAACATTTCTGGGCGTTTACGCAGCATATCTCCAGTTACTTCAAAGTCCTCATCCATGATGGGTGCAGGCCCTTTTTCCTTAGCCAGTTCTAAACCCGCTTCCCAACCGGTAACCGCTAGTTGCTTACTGACTTCTTCAGTAAATTCAACCGATGCATCTTCACCATAAGGAATACCCATCATTGTTAAGGTTGAACCTAAGCCTAAAAAGCCCATACCATGGCGACGCTTGTGCTCAATTGCTTCACGTTGGCCTTCCAAAGGCAAGCCATTAATCTCTACTACGTTATCCAGCATTCGGGTGAAAATACCGACAGTTTTACGAAACTTTTCCCAGTCGAAAGACGCTTTTGAGGTGAAAGGGTTTAATACAAACTTAGTTAAATTAATGGAGCCTAACAAGCAAGATCCATAGGCCGGTAATGGTTGTTCACCACATGGGTTAGTTGCGCGAATATTTTCGCAAAACCAATTGTTATTCATTTCGTTCACTTTATCGATAAGAATAAACCCAGGTTCAGCATAATCATAAGTAGACGCCATAATAGTTTCCCATAGGCGTTGAGCTTTCACTCGATTATAAATTCGACAGGCAACTAAGCCTACATCATTTACTTGGTAGCCTTTGGTAATAGGCCATTCACGCCATAGCACTTTGTCTTTATCGTTTAAATCAATCTCGCCTGACGCCAATTCTTTTTCTGACAAAGGAAACACTAACGGCCAATCGGCATCGTCTTTAACTGCTTGTACAAAGTCGTCTGTAATCAACAGCGATAAATTAAACTGACGCAAGCGGCCATCTTCACGCTTTACACGAACAAAGTCGCGCACATCGGGATGAGCAACATCAAAGGTTGCCATTTGAGCACCACGTCGCCCCCCCGCTGATGATACGGTAAAGCACATTTTGTCAAAAATATCCATGAACGATAATGGACCCGAGGTGTTAGCACCTGCACCGGATACATAGGCACCTTTAGGGCGTAGCGTTGAAAATTCGTAACCAATACCACAACCCGCTTTAAGGGTTAAACCAGCTTCGTGTGTTTTCCTTAAGATATCGTCCATAGAATCAGAAATAGAGCCTGATACAGTACAATTAATAGTCGATGTCGCTGGTTTATAATCGCTAGCACCTGCATTGGAAATAATACGCCCTGCTGGAATCGCACCATGTTTTAGAGCCCAGACAAATTGATCATGCCAATATTCTTTTTTATCTGCGCTTTCTTCCACCTCAGCAATTGCTGCTGCAACACGATCATAGGTTTCTTCAATATTGTTATCGACGGGCGAGCCATCCTGTTTTTTTAAACAGTATTTTTTATCCCAGATATCTAACGAGGCCGATTGGAACTCAATCTCAGCGTGATTTTCTTTAATAACTTTCAAGTTGACTGTGCTCATATTTCCCCTATCTATCTTAATGTAATGTTTTCGGGATGCGCTCCCTATTCCCTGTAGAGATAGATTATAAGAAAGCCCATAGAAACACAAGATAGTGTGTAAATAATTTTAATATTAACTATATATTGTATTCCAAACAAAATGAATTAACTGTAAAAATATTTTTATATATCAACCTGTTAGGCCCTATTTACAAATATTGCCTTAAAAAATGAAGGCATTAAAGCGCCCATACTTAATCGGCAGGCACAAAAAAACCCTCCAAAAGGAGGGTTTCATGTATGGCGCGCCTGGAGCGATTCGAACGCCCGACCGCTCGGTTCGTAGCCGAGTACTCTATCCAGCTGAGCTACAGGCGCTTTGAGGTGGCTATTGTATTCGGACTGAACTAAAGGTCAAGCAAAAATCACTAAAGAAAGTTAATTTCTTAAATTAATTAAAGCAGCTCCATAAAAAAACATTAACGTTTAATGAAAAATAAAACAAAGCCGTCAATCATTTATCCCAGCAGAATACTCAATAATAAAGCTCAGGAACCGCAGTCTCATTATTGCTTATACGTCAGATGGGGTTATCGCTGTTCCCTGACGGTCTAAAACACCAAGATCCAATACAGGGGAAGCGTCAATATCTTGTGCATCCATCATCTGAGCAACACGCTGCAAAGAAGAGATAATCATCGTTTGCTCCCATTCATGCAAATGATCAAACTGGCGCGCAAACTGTTCTTGCAGGGGAATTGGGGAGTCTTTTAAAATCTCAATAGCTTGCTCTGTAAGGTAAGCATGCGCTTTTCGCTTATCTGCTTTAGAGCGTTCACGATACACCAGTTGACGCTTTTCCAGTCGATCTAAAATCGTCGTCACCGTTGCTTGACTAAGACTTATTTCACTCGCAAGTTCGCCAATGGTCACTTCACCTTTATCTCGAATAGTTTGCAGCAACAAAATTTGAGGTGCCGTTAAGCCGGTCGTTTTCGCTAAGTGTTTAGAGTGCAGGTCAGTTGCCCTAATTACACGCCTTAATGCCATCAATACTTCTTGACTGTTATTCAACTGGGCTCCTCTCGATTAATTAATACTCAAGTCCATTATATCTTCGATAATTTTTAATGGTAAAAAAACCAAACCACTAGATAAACGTCTAACCCAAACCATCTATATACTGACCTGCGTATTGGTTTTCCCTTCAACTGGTTAACACCCATGTTTTCAGCTCGCCCATTAGCAGTTAATTCGAATAAATAATTTAAGCCCTTCTGATCAGGATCTCCATTCTCTAAAACCTTAGCGTCAAAATATTCTACTTAATTATCAAGCTCCTAGCCTATTCTTAATTTGATGCATAGGCTGTCAGGTGGAAATCAACTACGATCTCATGCTACAATGTTTAGTGTACTAATTATTAATTAAATAAAATATTAAATTTACAAGGCTTTATAGCCCAAAAAAACTAAATTTGCCTTTATTTTTAAATTTTATTAATTAGCACACTAACTAAATATATAGCGTAATAAAAAAATTTGTCATATTCCAAACCTATTTATTTGAGGGAACCGACCCTTGAAGACGGCATGGCCGTTTATCGATTGATCGAAAATTGCCCTCCCCTCGATACCAACTCTAGCTACTGTAATCTGCTTCAATGTGAGCATTTCGCAAGCACCTCTGTCGCAGCAGAAATGAACGATGAAATAGTCGGTTTCATTTCAGGCTACCTACTGCCTAAAAGCCCAAACACTTTGTTTATCTGGCAGGTTGCTGTTAATGAACAGGCCCGTGGGCGGGGGCTTGCTTCACAGATGTTGCTACACATCTTAAACCGCCCTTTTTGTCAGGATGTGCATTACATAGAGACAACTATCACCGAAGATAACAAGCCCTCTTGGCATCTCTTTAAGGCCTTATCAAAAAGTCTAGAGACACAGTTGCAGCATGCCCCATGGATGGACAAGCAAACGCACTTTGACGGCCAACATGATTCTGAGAATTTAGTCCGAATCGGTCCTTTTAACCTTAACCAAACAAACAAATTACTATGAAAATTTTTGATGAAATAGAATCTGAAGTACAAAGCTATGCACGCTCTTTCCCGCGCGTTTTTAATCGCGCTAAAGGAGAGTTTATGTGGGACGAAGAAGGTCGCCAATATTTAGACTTTCTCGCTGGAGCTGGAACCCTTAACTATGGTCATAACAACTCTATATTCAAACACGCGCTGCTTAAATATATTAAAAGCAATGGTATTACCCATGGCTTAGATTTGCATACCAAAGCTAAAGGTGAGTTCCTACAAGCATTTAATGACCATATTTTAAAACCAAGAAATATGGAATACATGGTGCAATTTACCGGCCCTACCGGTACCAATGCTGTTGAAGCAGCAATGAAAATTGCACGTAATGTAACTGGCCAACAGAATATTGTGACTTTTACCAATGGATTTCATGGTGTCAGCTTGGGCTCACTAGCGGCAACAGGCAACTCACATCATAGAGATGCGGCTGGCGTTAGCTTAGTCGGTACCCACCGTATGCCATATGACGGTTACTTAGGTGATAACATCGATACAACAGAATACCTTGATAAAGTGCTGTCCGATTCAAGCAGTGGCATTAACTCCCCTGCTGCGGTAATTGTTGAAACTGTCCAAGGTGAAGGTGGTATTAACGCTGCCAGTATTAAATGGCTGCAAAACCTTCAGACTGTCTGCCGCAAACACAACATCCTGTTAATCGTTGATGATATACAAGCCGGTTGCGGTCGAACAGGCGACTATTTTAGTTTTGAAGAAGCCGGTATCGAACCTGACATTATCACCTTATCCAAATCGCTTGGTGGTTATGGTTTGCCATTTGCAGTAGCGCTGATAAAAGCCGAATTTGATTTCTGGAAACCCGGTGAACACAACGGTACTTTCAGAGGCAATAACCTTGCTTTTGTAACCGCTAAAGCAGCCATTGACCACTATTGGACAAATGATCAATTTTCGCAAGAGATTAAACGCAAAGGCCAGTATGTTTCCGAGCGACTTGAAAACATCGTCAGCCAATATGGTGAAGGTCAGTTTACCGCCAAAGGTCGCGGCATGTTTCAAGGCATTAACTGTGTTAATGGTGACATTGCTGGGAAAATTACACATCACGCCTTCCAAAAAGGGCTCATCATTGAAACCAGTGGTGCAGATGATCAAGTCGTCAAGTTTTTGTGCCCGTTAGTTATCTCTGATGAGAACCTTAAAAAAGGTATTGATATTATTGAAGAAGCTATTCGAGAGGTATGTGAAAAACAAGATATTCCAGAAAAGAATCTGTATTTCGAAGCCAGTTAAGGTTTAACCGCTTCACTGCTGACCTAGTGACGTTTAAACGCCCATTTAAACGATAAAAACACAGTAAAAGCAGGGCAATAAAGCCCTGCTTACTGAATCACTTATTTTTATCAATCATCGTAAAAAGAGCTTAACCAAAGGATAATCTAATGATCGTACGTAATTTATCTGACGCCAATCAAAGTAACCGAAGAATTATTTCCCCCGATGGAAACTGGGAAAGCACTCGACTGCTTCTTAAGGAAGACAACATGGGGTTCTCCTTTCACATCACGACTATTTACCAAGGCGCTGATTTTCAAATGCACTATCAAAATCACTTGGAATCGGTGTATTGCATTACCGGCGAGGGCGAAGTTGAAACCTTAGCCGACAATAAAAAGCACCCAATCAAACCCGGTACTATTTACGTTTTGGACAAGCATGATAAACACATCCTTCGTGCTTCAAAAGAAATGACTTTGGCTTGTGTATTCAACCCGCCACTTAATGGTAAGGAAGTGCATAACGCAGAAGGTGCTTATGAATTAAACGACCAAGGCATTGAGGACAATAGCACTGATGAATAACACAGCAAGTAGGCACTCTATTGATCAAAGCCACGCTGTTGAAGATACTTACCCATCACGCAAAGGGCTAAGCAGCATAACGGATCGGCAGGATCCAGTAATTTATGCTCCCCAAAACAGCACACCGCCTATCGACCCTTCACAAATTGAGCAGTTCGAGCAACAAGGGTTTATTGTGCTCGACAATATCTTTTCAAGTGCTGAAATCGAAGCCCTTCAAGATGAGTCCGCTCGACTCCGGTCTACAGCTAGCAACGACGAACAATCTGAAAAAGCATATACAGAGCCGGGGCATCACGAAGTTCGCTCAATATTTAGTTTACATGAAAACAGTACGGTCTTTAAAAAGCTAATGATGGATGAACGTTTAGCAGGTCTCGCAAGGTACATATTGAACGACCAAGTATATATTCATCAATCACGCCTTAATTACAAACCCGGCTTTATCGGTAAAGAGTTTTTCTGGCATTCTGATTTTGAAACTTGGCATGTCGAAGACGGTATGCCTAATATGCGCGCCTTGAGTATGTCGGTCACGCTGACAGAAAACCACGCACATAACGGACCCTTGATGCTGATACCTGGTTCGCACAAGAAGTTTATTGCCTGCGAAGGTAAGACGCCTCGGCAACATCATCTAGCCTCACTAAAAAAACAAGAATATGGCGTACCTTCTAACGAGCACCTGAGCATGTTGGTAGAAAAACAGGGCATTACCACAGTCACCAGTAAACCTGGCAGCGTTATTGTATTTGACTGTAATACGCTACACGGCTCAAACGGTAATATTACCCCTCACCCTAGAGCCAATGTGTTTTTTGTATATAACGCATTAAGCAACAAAGTTGCCAAGCCATTTTGCGAGCAACCGCCTCGGCCTGAGTATCTTTGTGCACGCTCCAACATCAAACCATTAACACCTTCTCGTTCATTTTAACCATTATGGAAACAGGCAAACATCAAAAACCAATAGGCCAGCTAACACATCAAATTACAAATTAGATACTGCGAAGGAAAGGAGCTTAACCATGAAGAAACCCATTAATCATGAAAAAAGTAGCGTTCTGAACAATAACTAAACCATACATAGCTGAGCATACGGGGAACTATTTATGTGTGACCTTAAAAGTCTATTAACCAGACTAATAACTATACTGAGCTCACCATTGTGCCCATCTTGCACTGAAAATCAGCGCTTTAAACATAATACATAGAGGATAAAATGCATACTGTAGAAAAGATCGGCGGCACATCAATGAGCGATTATGTGTCCGTTCGAGATAACATCATTCTTAATCAAAACCTAGACGGCGTTTACCGACGAATATTTGTAGTGTCAGCATATGGCGGTGTTACTGATGCCTTACTGGAACATAAAAAAAGTGGCCAACCGGGCATCTACGGCTTATTTGCCAACGGCATAGAAGATGACAGCTGGCTGACTAAATGTGACGAATTGCACCAACAATTACAAGCTATTAATCTAGAACTATTTGGCCAAACGACATTGCTAGATAAGGCTAACACTTTCTTGGCCGAACGGATGGACGACGCAAAAAAATGCTTAGCTGACCTACAAAGCCTATGCCAACATGGCCATTTTGCCTTAGATGCGCATTTAGCAACCGTTCGAGAAATGTTAGCCAGCATTGGCGAAGCACATAGCGCTTGGAACACCGCCGAGCTACTTCAGCGGGATGGTGTTGATGCTTGCTTTGTTGATTTAACCGGTTGGCGAGCTGACCACCATATCTCTTTAGACGAACGTATTCGTTTAAGCTTCCAACACATCAACCTTGAAAAACAACTCCCCATTGTGACCGGCTACGCACACAGTGATTCTGGCCTCATGTCATCTTTTGATAGAGGCTATAGCGAGATGACCTTCAGCCGTTTAGCTGTGTTAACTGGGGCGAGCGAAGCCATTATCCATAAGGAGTTTCACTTAAGCAGCGCTGACCCTCGATTAGTTGGTGAAGAAAACGCTGTTCCTATCGGCCGTACTAATTATGACGTGGCGGACCAACTGGCTAACCTAGGAATGGAGGCCATTCACCCAAAAGCAGCCAAAGGCTTACGACAAAATGACATTCCACTTCGTATAAAAAATACGTTTGAGCCAGTACATACGGGCACCTTAATTACTGGCGATTATGTTAGTGAGTCGCCTTGCGTTGAAATCATTGCTGGTTGTAAAGGAATCTATGCGCTTGAGGTGTTTGATCAAGATATGGCCGGAAATCTATCAAATTACGATAGCGAATTAGTCTCTATTATCAAACGATTTAATGCACATATCGTCTCTAAGGACACCAATGCCAATGCTATTACCCATTTCTTATCAACAAACTTAAAAACCGTAAAACGCATTCTTTACTTAATTAAAGAACGTTTTCCAGAAGCCGATGTAAATCATAAAAAAGTAGCCATTGTTTCTGCTATAGGCAGCGATATGCAAATTCCAGGGATATTAGCAAAAATGGTGCAGGCAGTAGCCAACGAAAATATTAGTGTTTTGGCTGTCCACCAGTCAATGCGCCAAGTAGATATGCAATTTATTGTCAACGAAGCAGACCATGACAATACAGTGAAAAGCTTACATGCCGCACTGGTAGAAGTTCATGATCACGGAAGGGCCATATGTCTCGCATCATAAAAAAGCTGATTCTATTAAGTTGCTTGTTTCCTATATTATTAGCGGCCGCCACCACTGTCGATGACCCTATACCGGAAAAAATTGATAATTTAGAGAAACCGCTCTACTCCCCATTTGTTGAACGCTATGTGTTAGATGAAATTAAGCAATTGCGTATCGATCAGGCAAAATCAAAACAAGAATTACTGCAACAAATTTTAGATCGTGAGCATAACTCCGTTGACCGTGCTGTGGCTTATGCAACCGACACCGTTACCTACTTCTTTTATTTGATAGCTGCAGCAACATCCGTTTTAGTATTGGTCGGCTGGACCTCAATAAGGGACATCAAAGAACGCGTACATTCTCTCGCCGATGAGGAAATATCAAAGCTGATTCATGAATATGAGGCTCGATTAGAAATGATTGAAGAGCAATTACAGCAAAAAACGCAACATATTGATGAAAACCGTGAAGAAATCGAATTAACACAAGAACTCCAATCACTTTGGCTACAGGCACAACAAGATGACTCCCCTTCCAACAAAATAACCATTTATGACGAAATTCTTAAAATACGCCGAGATGATTGCGAGGCAATAACCTATAAAGCCAATGCAGTACTTGAATTGAACGAACCTCAATGGGCGGCTAATTTATGTCACCAAGCACTTAAAATAGACCCTGAAAATAGTCGTGCATTTTATCAATTGGCCTGCGCATATACCGCTATGAGGCAATTTGATGAAGCACTTCACTTTCTAATCGAAGCACTTAATAGGCGAGAAAGTTACTTGGAGAGTATTCACGATGACCCAGCCTTGCAAGCATTAGTTAACCATGAAGTGTTTAGTGAACTACCTCGCCTAATGGGCAAAGAGACCAGCTAAAAGACCGATAAGTATCAATTTTTGGCAGTTAAAAATATTTAAAAGGCGTTTTTAAAGGCGCCTTTCTTTATAACTGTCATAAAAAACCATGCTGATTTTTACAGCACCAGCAACACAAACGATATGACTGACTTAAACGGTCAGATCTTATGCTGCTAAACTTGATGGAACAGCCTTCAGCTAATAAGCTGTAGGCAGATATACTACACACCTTAATTAGACTTAAAGCTTCTAATTTTATTTCATATAGCGCTACCAAATAAGAATTGGGCACAAAAGCTTATCTCCAGTAACAACTGACGCTGCACTTTATAAGTTTTTATGGCATTCTTATCCACGATAAGTTGGCCATTTCGAGCCTAAATACGTACGATTTTATTAACCATACAAAGGTAATCGCAGAATGTTATCCGTACTCTTAATCTCCACAGTTTTTATTTTTTTGGTGACTTTCCTGCCTTTATTAAAAATTTCACATTGGTTAATTAGAGCAATGGATTTTCCTCGCTTACAGTTTGCCACGTTGGCGATTGTCCTTTTAGCAGCACATTTTCTTTTTCTTGACAGCCAATTGCTGATCACTCAATGCTTAATAAGCATAACGCTTATCTGTTTAATCTGGCAATTATGCTGGATATTACCCTACACCCTTTTTTGGCCTAAGGAGGTCCTTACTTCAACTGATGACAGTCCAGATAATCAACTGAGTGTTCTGACCTCTAATGTACTTAAATCGAACCATAATGCTGATGCGTTAATAGCTTTGGTCAACAAACATCAACCTGATGTCCTTGTTACGCTAGAGTCAGATCAGTGGTGGCAAGAAAAGCTTCAAGTGTTGGCAACGCAAATGCCTTATAGTGTTAAGTGCCCTCTCGAAAACCTTTATGGCATGCACGTTTTTTCACGCTTAGCGTTAGCAGAAACAGAAATATGCTATTTAGTTGAAGAAGGTATTCCATCGATACATGCAACACTAGAACTACGCACGGGTGACAAAATTCGCGCGCATTTTCTTCACCCCGCTCCTCCAAGTCCAACGGAAAACCCTGAGTCATCAGAAAGGGATGCTGAACTAGTTATTGTAGCTAGAAGTGTGGCCGAAAGTGACCAGCCTGTCATCGTAGCTGGCGACCTTAATGACGTTGCCTGGTCTGCAACAACCCGACTTTTCCGAAAAATTAGCGGCTTATTAGACCCGCGAGTTGGACGAGGCGTGCTCAACACATTCCATGTGGATTACCCCTTTATGCGTTGGCCTTTAGACCATTTATTTCATAGTAAACATTTCACTTTACGGGCCATTCAGTGCTTACCTTCTATTGGTTCTGACCACTTTCCTTTACTAACTAGGCTCTCATTAACGCCTTTAGAAAACAACAAACAAAGTAGTATAGATTCCCGCGCCGCTGATCATCAATGGGCTAGTGAAATTTCTGCCGAACAACACGTTAATAAGGGCGATGTACCAAAGCCTGGTGAAGTATCTCGTGAATGAAGACTAATGTTGCTGCTTTTGAGTAGTCATATAGAGAAAGTCAGCTCATTGCTTCACAAGCGATCTGCACTGTACGCTAACTACTAGGCTATTTTGCTTTGATGAACAAAGCTAATTAAGTCGATTTGAACGGGAATTCACACCAACAATGATGTATTAACTAAGAGAAACCAATAAATTGAACAATATTGATTGATCTCACAAATGGCGGAGAGAGAGTCCGCCATACCCACTTAATAACGTGTCATAGAATATCATAAAGCAACGAAAAGTAACACTAAGCTTTTGATAAATAGACCCTTATTTCGGCAAATTCGTCTCATTTGGTAAAATGTAATCACACGCCACATGATGGGTAGGATGAGGGGTACGACAGATGAAGAAAGTTAAAGAGCTAACACCAATTGAAATACGGCAGTTAAGTGATAAAGGCAGATACCCTGTGGGTGGGGTAGCAGGCTTATATCTACAAGTAACGCCACCTTCCGGTAAATCATGGCTATTGCGAGTCAAAATTGCCGAAAAGCGACGTGATATAGGGCTGGGGATCTTTCCCTCCATATCACTGGCAGATGCCCGAGAAAAAGCACGTGAACTTAGAGAACTCGTCAAGTCAGGAATTGACCCGCTTCAACAAGCAAAAGAGACCAAACTAGCCCAAATCATTGAACAACGTAAAAATAAAACCTTTGCTGAAGTAGCCCAAGAGTGCCATGCATTTAAAAAAGCAGGATTCAAAAACCAGAAACATTCACAACAGTGGATATCAACGCTAGAGACTTACGCCTACCCTACCGTGGGTGATATGGGGGTAGATGATATTGGCATTAATGATGTGCTCGCCATCTTAACGCCTATTTGGGTGACCAAGACTGAAACTGCCACAAGGGTTCGGCAACGGATGGCAACTGTCTTCGATTATGCGATAACAACTGAGATTCGTACAAAAGCCAATCCCGCTCAATGGAAAGGCCGATTAGATAACCTATTAGCTAAGCCTAAGGATGTACTAAAGAGCCAAGATAAAGATGACCGCCACCACCCTGCTCTACCAGTTCATCAAATGAATGAATTTTTCATTAAATTACTTCAAGAAAATTACATGAGCGCTTGGGCATTAGCATTCAGCATACTAACCGGCTCTCGAGGTGGTGAAGTCCGTTACATGACCTGGAACGAACTAGACATAAATAATGGGTTATGGTGCGTCCCAGGCAACAGAATGAAAGGTGGTAAGTTACACAAGGTTCCACTGTCCGTCCCAGCATTATCTGTCCTTAATTTAGTAAAGCGTGATTTAAAGTCACCCTACGTTTTCCGAAACACCCAAGGAAACCCATTATCAGATTCGGCGTGCAAGAAACCCATCCTAAAGTTGCATAAAGCTAAAATCAAACAAAACCCGGCAAGCGCTGGTTATATTGATCCAGATCAGCGCAATCGCATTGCTACCCCAAATGGTTTTCGCTCTACTCTCAAAGATTGGGCCCGTTTACATACAACATTTTTAGATGAGGTCTCCGAATTGGCATTAGCACATGTTAATAATGATAAGACACGTGCTGCCTATGCGCGTAATGAGCTACTAGATGAAAGAACAATATTAATGGATGAATGGGGGAGGTTTTGCATAGTTGGCGAGTCTTCACACCTGCGCTTAGCAACTTGATGAGACCTACTATCAATTTTATTAACTTAATTTGCTTTTCAAATATGACAAATGTGTCGTGTAGCGCTAGTCTTAATAAAAGACGACTTAATTAAGGAAGAAAATGTTAGGCAATAAAAAACTTATTAGTGTTACCACGTTAGCCAATAGGTATGACGTCACAAAAGCCACAATTTGGCGTTGGGCTAAAGAAGGTACACTGCCATCACCTGTTAAAATTAAAGGCTCAACTCGCTGGTCGGTGGCTAAGCTTGATGAATGGGAATCAACGTTGGGCAAATAAGCAGCCTATCGTTATATACGACAGCCAATTTCACCGTCAGACAACTAGAGTTGAGCACAACAATGTATCAGCACAGTAACACGACATTGACACTAATAAAGGTTGAGCTAATAACCACTCATTCATATGCATTCATGATAAAACAAGAGCATTTGGCGCTGATGAAAAGCCTCAGCACCCACATACTTCGGACAAAAATTCCTGTCCAAAGTATGTTTAAACATCAAAGGCTATTTAATGGATAACCACGCGTTATCACCTAAAACCATCAAGCAGTACCGTGGTTTAGCCAATAACTTTTATAAAGGTATTACCGGGAATGTTACCCCAGACAGTATGGCCGCTCACCTTCAATCACTAGCCTGTCAGCACAAGCAAGATACCTGGCGAAAACTACGGCGTGCTATTTCATATGACCAGCATGATAAGGGATATATTGAACCAGCAAAACGTATCTCTAAGCAGACATACCCGTCTACCATATTGCCATTAGATAGACCGTATATAACACCAAAAGTTAAGACTGTTAAACATGAAGAGTTTCTCAACCTCTATCATGGAATATCGAACAAAAACCTAAAGGCCGCCCTTGTTGTCGCTAAATTCACAGGCTGTAGACCAGCTGAAATGCTGTACATTAAATCGCTGGGTAATAACAAATTCTTTATCCCGAGTGCCAAGAGAACAGAAGATGGCTTACGTGGCCTCGATCGAATTATTCAATTAGATGAAAAATTTGCTTGCATGCTCGATACAGCAATAAAAGCATTAGCTAAGCTAGATCCCGATAAAGGCCAAGTAGCATTGCAAAAAGCCTTATACCGTGCCACCAAGAAACTATGGCCAAGGCGTAAAAAACAGATTGTTTTTTACAGCTTCCGTCATCAACTGGCATCTAATTTAAAGTCAGTTGACATGAGCAACAAAGAACGCAGTTACATCATGGGACATCAATCAACTGCGAGTATAGGGCGCTATGGCAATAGACGATCTGGCACGGGTGCTTGCTCGATAAGTGCTGGAGTCACGCCAGTTGAGATTAATAAGCTTGTCAGAAAAGAAACATCAGTCGACTATCTAGACAACGATCAAGCCTCGGCAAAAGACAAGTCATCAGACAGCAATTCAAGCCTCTCTTCAACATCAACACTTTCATGAAGAATACGAATGATAGTGATTGTCACCCCCTAACTGTCTGTATATAATTAAGTGTCTTTGAAAGCAGTGCATTCGAACTAGCGGTTAAAGCTCAGTCCGTTCACGACAGAGAAAGGGCTTATCTACTAATAAGAGAAATACTGCCTCTATATCACCAATGTACTTAACCGCCTGATCATCGCTCTAAGTTTTGGCCGTATATAGCCAAATATCCTCTAGTATCAATAAGCCTCCAAAACTGACACACACATAAGCATCAAATAATGATTCACCTTCGGGTTGTTATTTTTGTGCTTTTTAGTTTTTTGTGATTGCAATCATTTCAAATAAGAAAACCAAAAAACATTTAATAAAACAGGTGACAACCGACCTTTCTTCAGCACAGTTTTTACTATTGATTTGGGTAATATTCCGCCAAAATTCGTTCACAATACTGAACTAAATTTAAATAGTTCCGAGCTAGGTTATTGGCCTTATTGTCTATGGGTACACAAATGAACTGAGCTAAAATTCCAAATGCCACGGCATCAAATGAACTAGGCGCATTCCCAAAGAAATATGGCTTATCACTTAACGTAGATGCTAAGGCAGAAAACGATCGTTCCGTTAGCTTTAACACTCGCTCCGTAGAGTGCCTGCCTATACCTTGCTTGTATAAGTTTTTCACAACTTCTTTACGAGCGATTAAGGGAACAATTTTGTTAAGGGGGTATGGCATGGATGAAAAGTATGCTTTTTTAATATAATCCCATGTATCATCCATAGCCCAGCGAGAATAAACTAGGCACCAATATAAATTTTCATCAAGAGATTTCCCCATTAAATACGAAGTGCTTTTTTCTTTTGTTGTTAGTTTTGAATCAAGTTGAACATCAAATTTTTCTTGCAAGTAGGCAATAATAAATTCTGAGTCACTAATGGTCTTGCCCTCATCAATTATAAAAGGTAATTTCCCATTAGGAGCCTTCCTTGGGTTTCTATAATCGGGACTACTTTCAAAAGGGATATTTGCAAACTTCATATAGGCATCCACTTTTAAAACAAATGGGCTTAAATCAGCCAAGCCGTAATGTGACCCATAGTTATAAAGCTTTATTGTCGATGCCATATCTTATTTTATAAACCTACTAACAAAAACTTACCCACTAATTCTTAAGAAAAGAAATTGCTAAGGCGTTAAAAGACTCCGCATGCTCCCATTGAGCCCAATGCCCACATTGTGGAAACACATGAAGTTGCGCATCTGGCATGTGATTTATTAACTTCCAACCATGGTCAATAGGTACAAATCGATCATCTCTACCCCACGTAACGAGTGTTTTTGCCTTAATCTCACCCAATCTTGGGGTAACGTCCAACGCAGTTATCGGTGCTTTTTTGAATGATTCTACAAAGTCCTTCAGGTGTTGTAGGTTTCCTTGTATATTTGCCCAACGCCCATCTCTTAAATCTTGAGTGATTTTTTCTGGGGCAAAAACAAATGTACCCAGCATGTCTTCAAAGTTTTCATACGTAGGTTCGTTATACAGCTTGAACATTTTACGAATACCTTCTTGCGGGCTTGGTTGAACTAAGCTTTTACCCAAGCCACCCGGCCCCATTAACACCATTTTTTTAAGCCGTTCTGGGTAATCAAGTGCAAAGCTAAGTGATGAGGCGCCTCCCATTGAGTTACCGACCAAATCTACCTTATCGATACCGAGAACGTCGAGCAGACCTTTTACCGCACGAGCATTTAAAAAGCCTCTTGCCACATCGCTGCAGATTTCACCCGATTTATTAAACCCTGGGCAATCGACCAGTAATACACGATAACCAGCATCAACAAAAGCATTTATATTTCGGTAGTAGTTGCTCCAACCACTTGCGCCCGGCCCCCCACCGTGCAACATAACGACAACGTCACCTTCCCCAGCATCATTATAATGGATTTTAAAATTCTCAAGCCCTTCTTCGTTTATCGTGGCATAGTTACTCGTTGAAGCTTCAGTTATTTCGCTCATTTCTTTTTTCCTATTAAATTGTTTAGATTCATTATTTTTAGTTTATTAACTACTAATATCAACGTTTCACCTCCTCGTGTCGCCAAAAGAATTTTGGTTTAAAGGTATTAACAAATAATGGAATTAATACCAGAGCACCAATACAGTTAATAATCATAATAAGCGCCAATAGTAGCCCCATATCAGCCTGAAAACGCAAATCCGACATAAAATACCAAGAACCAACAGCAAAAACCATCGTTATAGCAGTCACAAAAATGGCTCTACCACTGGTGAAAATCGCATGCCCAACCGCATGATTTAACGTTGGTCGGTCTGGATTTTTATTTTCCTCAATCGCCCGACTCAATAGATAAATACCATAATCAATACCTATGCCCATACCAACGGATAATATGGGTAACGTATTAACATTTATACTGATACCCAACTTAACCATAATTGCAGCAATAACCACGTCTGTCAGTAATAAAGGCACTAGCAATATAATAACGGCAACGAATGAGCGGTACCCAATCCAAAGAAAAACAATAATAGCCAGAACAGTTAAAATAAAATTAAGGCTCTGTGCTTTTGAAACTTCATTATTAGTCGCCGCAGCAATACCTATACTGCCGGCAGCCATACGTAAAACACCATTCCCTAACGAAGTATCCTCATTAATTTTCTCTATTGTTTTCTCGGCAGCTGCGACCATCGTCCTAACTGTTGCCGCTTTATGATCTGGAGCAAATACACGGATACTGGCATCCTTGTAACGTCGATTGAAAAAGTAATCAAAATCACCTGGTGCCGAACTTGATTGCATCAGCTCCATATTTTGGGCTAACTCTTGATCCGTGATGGGCAACACTTCAAACTTAGGATAGTTTCCAGACAAACTTCTTTTGACCGTGGGTAATAAATCAATATATGAAAGGCTCCCTAATACATAGCCAGCTGAAGACATCTGCCTTTGGAATTCCCACATTTTATTCATGATTTGAATGGACCTGACACCCTGATTTAGCTCAGCTTTGGTATTACCTTCGACTGGTGGTGGTTCCACTATAACTAGCAACTCATCCGTCCCCACAAAGTTTTTAGCATGTAAAGAAACGGCTTGATTATAGCTAGAATCTTGCCATAACAAGCTTGACCCCGGTTCGATCTCGCCTACCTGTAAATCTTTTGAAACCCATAAGGAAACAACTGTGATAACTAATAAAAGCCCCCAAATGACCTGCCTATTTTTTGAGCTTTCAGTTAAATAAGAAACGCCCTTAAGTAATGTATGCGTGTAACCTCGATCAAAAGCAGGCTCAGTCAAATCGAACTTCACTGGCTCCCTCATATAATTGAGTAATAACGGCATCATAATTAAAACACTGATAATTACACTCAACGACCATACACCAGCGAATATAGCCAACTTTTGCATGATCGTAAAATCAGCTACTGCAATCAAAAAGATACCTGCTGCATCTGTTACAACACCTAACACACCCGGTTTGAATTGTTTTTTAATCAGCAAAACAATATTGTCTTTCTTGCTATTCCCGTAGTCATATAACTCAAGATAGCGCATACCCATTTGAACTGAATGACTTAATGTACGAGCCATTACTAACATTGGTATAACTAAGATCAAAGGGTCCATTGACCAACCTAAAACCCCTATAAATCCTAGCCCCCAGATAGCACTTGTAACTGACGCAATACTAGCTAAAAACACCAATCGAATGTTCTTTGAAAGGTATAGTAATAACGTTAACATCAAAAGAAAGGATAGTAATAGTATCTTCAATACACCATGGTTGTTAGTGTATACCCAACCTGTCAGTACCGGTTCGCCAAAAAGATAAACTTTTGACTTATCATCTGTATATGTTTTTTCAAGCTTGCGCAAATGCGCAAACACCTTTGTATAATCAATCTCATTTGGGATTAAATTTGCTTTAAAATAAGCAGCCTTTTTATCGAATGACACATACACACCTATCAGCCCAGGCGTGCTTTTTATAATAGAATCAAAATCTTCTAGTTCTTTAACTGATTTTGGTAGAGGTTTATCAGCGGGCAATAGTGGAACGCTATAAGAACCATATTCATCAACTTTTGTCCATCTAACTTTTCTTGATGCTATAGAGAAAACTTGGTCATGATTTACATATGGAGTTGCATCAAGCTCTTCTGTCATCTTTTTAATTTTTTCCAAGATATCAGCTTGAATAATATTTCCCTCCTTAACCTTAAGGATCATGCTCACTGAAAGTGGTCCACCGTATTGAGTTTGATACTTAAGGTGTGTTTTTATAAATGGGTCATGCTTTGGTAGCATTTCACTGTAAATCGTTTTAAAAACAACATCCTTTGCATAAAAGGCTGCAACAGTTGTTACAGCAAGTCCCAACAACAAAATCAATAGCCTATATTTATATATGTTATTTGCAGATTTATTCACAAGATTTAAACCCCTTTACATCAGCATTACTATGAAAAACATTAGCGATAAAATTCAATGGAGTTGACTTAACGTTGCCTTTATTGCCTACCATTACTAATTCATTGTTCGTAAAGAGCATATCGATATACCAACCTATGGGATCGTCACCTTTTAATCTTTTACAAAACCAGTCCTTCCAACTTTTTGAAATAAATAATTGGCGATAGTTGGCTATTAAAATATTCACACCGTTTACTTGTTTAATTCCGTATAAATCAAATTCCTTTTTTAGTTTTATGCTCTCCCAATTTAAACCACCGTCAGAACTATGGATAACCAACCCTTTTTGACCTACAGCTATAATATCTTGTCCTTCATTCGAAACAACACAGCCATACAAGGCTGGCTCTATGCTACCACCGTGCAATTTCACCCACTTCGTACCCTCATATTTAAGCAGTAGGCCATATTCACCCACAACGAAGCTTTCACCTGCCTCGCTTGAGCATGATGAATATAAGTGTGGTAATGATTCACCAAGCTCTTTCCATGCCCTTTTCAAGTACACCCCCCAAGGAAGCTGCTCTTCATACCATGTTTCAAAAGGTGCGGTTGCACTCATAAACAAACCATAAGCTCCCACAGCAAACACTTTGTTATCATTTGCCTCTAGCAGATCAAAAACAGCTTCACTCTGCTTTAATTGAATTGGCTTAAATGTTTTTAGCGAAACATCTGTTTTATAAAGCCGGCCTCTGTCAGCCCCAATTAAAACAGTGCTATTTTGTAGTTTAAGAGCGCTGTACAGGTTTTTCTTTGACCCAATATTAATATTGGAAAACCTGCCATCGTTGGACACTAAAAACAGTGACCCACGTGTACCTGTCAGCAATTTACTCTGCTGTGTCAGTGACGTAATTGAAAAGAATGAATCCCTTTTATTGCCAACTGAATCACCTGATTCATGCTGAGCAAATATAGAAGGGGCCGACAATTTTCCGTTAGCTGCACTTTTCTGAACGGGTGCATTCGCATAAACGTCTGTCGTATAATTGATAGACGTAACTATCAATAAGGTGCTGGCTACCAGCCCTTTTCGTATCATATCAAGGGAATACATATTTTTCCTACAAGTTCGATTCAGCAAAAACTTAAAGCCTAAATTGGTGCCAAGAATAATAAAAAACTTATAATACGTCTCTATGGCTCTATAAAAAGCCATAGAGGCGTCTATCAGCCTCGATGGCTACCTTGATGCATCCTTCATAGATGACTTATCAAAGAACCTTAAACTAGGATTTTGATTTATCTTAAGGAATGCTTGACCTGACAATGTCGCTTCCTTTGTCTGAAGATTGTAAATTGACAACCAGACCGGGCGAGGAAGATTTTCTTCGTTTAGAATCCAGTCTTGAGTAAAGGCTTTATATAAAGTACCTTGCTTATCGTAAATTGCAAAATCCGATGTTCTAAATGTTTCGACATCAATGGTCATTATCTTTTTCCCATAAATAATATCTGGGTTTCTTGGAGTCGCTTCAATAATAAAAACATCCCTTAACTCAACTGGACGTTGTGCATTTGGGAAGTACCCTTTATGAAATGTAACTTCTTCGGGGTATTGCGCAACATCAACTGACCCATGTGTATGCACCAACATTTTCTTAGTTTCAAGGATTTTAAAGCTCCATAAACCTAGAGGGTCGGAAAAACCACTTATATCACTTTGTGTCATTTGAGAGCCTGCCACAGCATCGGCCCTTTGTGCTGTAGACACCTGTCGAACCCGTCTAAAAGAGGGTAGGTAGACATATGATTCTGGCAAACGGCTTTGATTCTGAAATTGAATATCAAGCGTCACAATACCTCTAACATCATACGGTTCTAAGAATACAAAAAAGCGCCGTAACAGCTCATCATCGTAGCCATCTATGTAGGGCTTTGGTTCAACTTGAGTCCTTGCAGACATATTGATTTGTGCACCGGCCATAACAAGGTTTTTATACACTTCACCAGAAGCATCAACATAGAACAAACGGTTTAAAGGAGATAAAACGCCCTTAGGTGAAGACCAATCATCGCCTTGCAAACCAATATTTGCCACTTGGTAATTTTGCATAACCTCAATACCAGATTTAGGCTTTAAAAAAGGAATGCCGCCAATCCAAGGGGACCCATCCGCGAGACCAATAGTCCCATATTCATCAAGTATTTTTGCCTTACCAGCATTTTTTCGAGACAGAGCCATATAGTCAATATTGTCCAATGCCCCTGGAGCCGATGTTTCTGTTACTTTTTGTACAAGCCCCATTTTGATGAGCTCAACAGTTGAGTCTAAAATATATTCTTTATACTCATTAACATTTGTTGCATCAATAATATCCCCTACCATTGGGGCTTTAGCTTGAACAGCACCACTCAATAAAAGAATTGATGAGGCACATATAACTTTATTAATGTATTTCATTTTTTATATCTCCAAACTTCTTAATTATAATTTACCGTTAAAACTGATATGACACCGCTAGGTTAAGTTCATCTGTGTGGCTAAAGGCTGCAATACTACGTTCTTCAGAACCACCAATTGCGTTGTAGTAAGCCCATACACGCCAGTTATCGCCTGGTTGCCACCGCACTTGAGGTTGTAACCAATAACCATCGTCTAGATCAACAAGACCAAAAAACTCGAAAAACAACTGATCACCATAAAATGGCTGACTCAAGCTTAACGTTAATTGGGTTTCATCTTTACGTGCTGGCAAGCCATTAATATCAGTATCAAGGTTGATTTTTTCACGTTCGGTATAAATAACCTGCGCTGAAATGTTCATCGTTCTTGTTTTTGAAAAAATAAACGTTGGACGATCTATGCCTAACATTATTTTCATTTCATCACGATGAACAACACCCAATGCATCTTGTGGATTTGTAGGACCAAACGGGCCAAACACAAGATTTGAGGTGGATTTTGCAAAGGGCTTATCAAAGGTATAAGACATCTCTCCTCTAAATACCGTCGCAATACTGTCGGAATACCAGTTAAATGAAGCACCGGCTATGTCTAGGCGCTCATGCGTCACTTCGAGTACAGGTAGGAAACCAACAAATGCGCCAGCACCAGGGAATGGACCCGCTGGAACATTAACTGGAACTGAACCAATAGCAGACGTTACTCCATCTTGGTCAATTAAACTCAAATAATTTAAGGTGTAGTTAAAACTACCGACTGAGCCTAATAAGCGAATTCCCCATTGGTCATCACCGCGTCTATCATTCGTATCATCTGCTGTGATGAAGGTAGAGCCTGCAGCAAGAGGAATCCCTGATGGTACAAACCCGCCAAATCCGTCAGGCGTGCCATATTGCAATCCTGCATCAGCTGGATCGGCCACACCATTTCGTGGCAATGGGTTTACATTGAAAGGTGCGCCTATATCAGCTTGTACGGTGGGTACAAAGTCACCTGGGTTATAAAAGAAGTCCACACTCATATCTTTGATAGGTAGTTGATACGTAAATCGCGCCATCCATAATGGAATACGACGATGATCAAATAATTCACCACCTCCTTCAAATGGATGCCATGCATTATCTAATGGGTTAACAACATCTAATAACCTAACACCATCTGACTCACCCCAAACAATGTTTTGACGACCTAAGCGTGTCCAGAAATTACCCTTTCTAACATCGACAAATAATTCCCAGATTTCTGCTGAAGCCGTGTCGTTGCTCGCATTCATCATCGTGCCACGATCTTTAAGGTTATTGGATGCAGGAAAAGCATCATATTCATCAATACCACCACTTAAGTCTTCCGTTAAGTCGTAGGCAAATTTTATCCGTGAAAATAAACGCACACTATCGAACATCCCTTTCCTTAAACTTTCAGGCCGATAATCAAAATCCGCAATACCCCAAACACGGTTTAAATTAAAATCCGGGTTATCTGCTTTACCCAATGCCGCATTGGCAGGATTTTTATCGTTGGTTGTAGAGATAGCCGTTTGCGCTCTAACAAACCCCGTTATATTTAAATCACCATCTAAATAGGGTTTAGCCATAACACTAGTGCAAGATACTGCGATTGCCGTTACCCCCGCTAAATGATTTATTATTTTTCTATTTTTTATTTTCACAATTCATCCTCTTGTCATTTTATTTACGTTGTACCACTAAATTACTCTCTCCTTTTGGCGCCCAATTAACGCCCACTTCTAAACATTAGCACTTTCGAATATAAGGATAAACTTTCATTAGCAAATTATTATTTTTTAAATATTACCTAGCCGGGTCCACTAGTACTTTAACTTCTTCTCCCGTGCCGTTTACAAGAGGCAATATTCCCTCTTTTACAATTTCATCCAGTGAAATTTTCTTGGTTATCTGCTTGCCAGCGTCAATAACACCGCGAGCCATTAAGCCCAAAACTGCCGGAAAGTCATCGTGCATCTCATACCCAAACATAAAGATAATTTCATGCTCGGCTAACAAACTATTATTAGTGTTAATCTTGGCAACTTCACCCCAAGCCGACATTTCAATAAAACGCCCTCGCTTACGTAAACAGCTAAAACCAAGTTCAAGGGCCTTTTGAGTTCCCGCGCAGTCAAAGACCACATCAACACCAATCCCTCCTGTTCGTTGCATGACTCGTTCTTCAGCACCCTCTTCTACCGGGTTATATACCTGTGTAGCACCTAGCGAGCTGGCTGTTTCTAACCTTAACTTATTTGTTTCTGTGACCAATACATCCGATGCACCAGCGGCTAATGCACATTGCATGACAGCTAAGCCTAAAGGACCTGCACCTAGGATTAAAATTCTTTCGCCCACTTGCAACCTAGCCCTTCTTACAGCATGAAAAGCAACAGCAAAATGTTCTGTAAGTGCGCCAACTTCAAGAGACACATCTTCTGGTAAAGCAACAAGCAAACGTTCTGGGACTGCAACATAAGGAGCAAACGCGCCATTTCGCGTAAACCCAACCCAACCCGGTTGCTCACAAAGGTGATATAAACCATGAACGCAGTAATGACACTGTCCACAATAATCCATTGGAATAACAGTGACCCGGCTGCCAATAGAGAATTTATTACTCATATTTCCACAAGCAACAATGGTTCCGGCCGTTTCATGCCCAAGCACTACATTAGCTTTTGCAAACATGGGCCCCGCCTGGTACTCGTGTAAGTCTGTACCACAAATACCCGTATAACCAACTTTCAAAATAACTTCATTTGCCTCAGGTGTCGGCTCAGCTATTTCTTTTATTTCTATCGACTGGTTCCCCAGTAACATCGCTGCTTTCATAAAATCATTCCTTTTAACCGTGTGTTAATTTTTATAGTGGGTACACTAGATACCTTGGTGGTGTATTGTCGATAAAAGCGGTTTTAGAAACGAATACGGCACTTGAACCTGTTATTTGAACCATATCTTCATAGTGTCCCATTGCAATAATACCCGCCACGCCAGATGCTTCCGTATAAGCAATAACAAAATTAGAATGCACTTCATATAAGCCACTGCCTAAGTCCATCACCATATTGCGTTGGATAGTGTGCCTTGTTCGATAAGGTTCGACCGTACCCGCCCAAACATCCTCTATAACTTTTACTTTATCAAGGATTCTTTCTTTGTTATCGTCCATCATATAAGCCAACGGTAGGCCCCGTTCAACGTTGTCCATACTAAAAACATGGTAGGCAGCCTCTTCTGCAAATAAGCCCACCCAACCGTCAAACTCTTTTTTATCAAGCACGTAGCCATAGGTCGCGAGCAAATCATCTATTTTGTAGCAATTCTCTATATATTCATTCATGTCATTCACCCTCTAAGCTGCTAAAACCCATAACATCGCGATAGTGCTCCCACCATACCGTGTTACTGGCCTCATCATTTTGCGTCCACTCTTCCCTTGGTTTGCCAACACCTTTTACAAAGTGGGCTAAGCCTCCGTCACGTGTTGTAGCTTGAACTCGGTTGTATATAGCAGCATCTTCAATACTAATATAACCAGAAGGCCCGAGAAGGTTTGAGGACTGGCGAATGCGATGCTCCCGATATTCTGAAGTATCACTCTGATGACCAAAAAACGTATAGTGCACTTCCGTCTGGTTGACACCTAATGGGCGTGCAAACCGTACATTAATAGTATCTAAATGCTTTGTTATACCGGTTACTGGCCTTAATGCGACAACTCTCGCTCTATCATCTGTTCCGTGAAATTCAACAGAACTTGGGTCATTTAAAAAGCCATTGTCTTTATAGTGTTTAACTTGATAGTTAATACACATATGGCCATAGGGATCTGCGTTGATTAATTCTCCCTTAGAACCTTGCCAATCGAGCAATTTAAACGCTGTGTGTAACAGAGGCGCATGGTAAGGATCATTATCAATATAGGCTTTCCAGTTTGCCTGGTAGATAACTTTTTGGTAGCCAATTAATTCCAATTTACCATCGTCAAGCATACAGTCGGATAAGGATGGTGCTGCATCTCCCAAAAAAGTTTTCAACGTAGGTGCCAAAGGGTCGCGAGTCACAAATATCAAACCAGCATGTTCTGCAACACGCAACGACGCAAGTCCATAATCTTCACGTTTAAAATCAGAACGAAACTCACGCTGACCCGGAGCACCACAAAAAGAACCTTTATTGTCAAAAAGCCAGCGATGATAGGGGCATTCAAATTCCTCAGCGACACCACAAGCTCGTTGTTCCAGTAACGCACCTCTATGCGAGCAACTGTTTACAAATGCTTTAATATCATCATCTTTTGTTCTTGTAATAAGTATGGGTACCTCTGCCAACCATGTGGTTTTAAAACTACCTAACTCTGCTAATTCGGCCCTATGTGCAAGTGGGTGCCAATAGGCTCCATAGAAAAACTGCTCCAGTTCATGTTGGTATACAGCTTCATCAGAAAATATTTCTTTGGGGATATCTGCAGAACTACCAAAACGGTTGGCAATTGAGCCTCTAATTTTTTCGAAATCAGTCATTTTCTTCTCCTAAATATCTGTTTAACTAGCCCATTGGATGCAAATGAGTAATGGCGCCCAAGTTATTCGCTAGCAAACCCCATGAATCTCCGCCATCAAATGAGGCGCAGATTTCACCGCCTGTCGTTCCGTAATAAACTGCTGGCCGACCGTCATCTGAAAGTCCAGTCTCTAAAGCCCAAACCATGTCAAAAAGTGCATGTTGCGTTTTATCAGGGACTGGCAACCAACTAGCACCAGCATCTACACTTCTATAGATAGTAATATCAGCACCCTTGCGGCGCCTTAATTTAGAAGGAGACAAGAAGTAAACATTCCCCTTTAGCGCCCCTATCGTTAGTTTAATTAGAGAAGCCCAATGTGGAGGAATACCATCAGCAGCAGCTAAAAATACTGTATTAGCATCATTTTCGGCAAAACCTATCGCATCTTCACAATAAATTCGGTGCTCCAACCCGTCATTTGCCTGTCGCCATGTCTCACCTGCATCCTCGCTGCGATAGATTCCTTGACCACCCTTATAGACACCCGTATCTGTTCCAGTTGCAGCAATTAAAACATCTGTGTTACCTGGGTGCACTATGACCCTATGTAAATCATGCCCTACACCTGTAGCTGCTTTCCATGTTTCACCCCGGTCATGGCTAATTAAAAACGAACCCACTTCAATCAGTGCGTAAATAGTATTTGAATTAGTTGGATCAACTACGATAGAACGTACATGTGGCACTTTAGGTGGAACCGGAAAGCTCCAGTCTTTAGATTCTGGAACTTTGCTAAGATCACCACAGCTCACCCATTTCGAGCCTTCATAACAATATATATTAGCGGGCTCCGTACCCGCATAAATTCGTGTGGGGCATTGGGGATCAATCGCCAAGGATCGAACATCTGTATACGGTAAATCCTCTGTAATATCCTGCCAGCTTTGGCCACAATCTGTTGATATAATTACCCCTTTTTTAAAAATACTTACGACAACTGTAGAGGCATGGCTCGCCATCGCCATAAATTGCTTACCATGATATACAGCATCTCCAATATCACCTGCATCATTTAATGTGAATAGTCCTCGCTCACCTGCACAAATTAGCATGTTATCTCCTATTAGTTATTCGGTTACGTAAATGATAATTAAGTACGTTGATAGTCAAGGAAAGGTGCTGGAATATGAAGCTCATGTGTCACTGTTATCGCATCAACATGGCAATCAATAGCGCATAAGCGGCATGAGTGACATTCATTAGGATAAGCAACGACAACCTTCCAACCTTTTACTTCCCAAGGATAACCATCTTCTACCAAACGAATCACATCTGTTGGGCAACTTTCTATGCAAACATTACAGCCATCGCACAGGTCTAAATCTATATGTTCAATCATCGTTATTTCTCCTCAGCAAAGCGTTCAGGGACAGGATATGGGCTTGGTAACCGACCGGTGGGCGGCTTTATTCGCCATTTGTCGTAATCTAAATCATGGTGTGTAAAAACTGGGTCTTCTTCGCCGTCTACCTTTTTCACTAGCAACCATTTAAGCCAGTTATCATTGTCTTGATATGGGTAATCAACACGGAATAGCTCCCCGCGACTTTCAGTTCGCTCTAGCATGGCAAAGCAAGCTAATATTGCCATATCTAAGTAATTTTTAACTTCATGCGCCTTTTCCAACTCATGCATATCAGGTGCAAAAATCTTAGGTATCCGTTCTTCACGCAGTGTTTTAAGTTGATTAATGACATGCTTAATTCGCTTCTCTGTTTTAAATAATGCGAACTCCGCCGTTGATGTAATCTCACCAATTTCCATCCAAATATCTGACGACCTTACTTGGCGGAGTTTTTTCATTGGTTTGAAATACGCTGTTAAAATTTCATCAACTCGTCCCTCATTAATCGATGGAATTTGAAGCTCATCTGAACGTTTTTTTGCATGTTCAGCGGCACGATGCCCACCAACCATTGAAAATGTTGAAATACCACTGCCCGAGATACCTGACATTAAGTGCGGACAAGACGTACCGTAACCAGTCGCATACAGACCAGGAATACTGGTTTCAGCATTAAGACCAATATTTGGTCCGCTAGAGCTTAAGGTGCCAATAACAACGAACGGCCCCAGCTCTAATGTATCTTTAGACGGGTCAATTTTAAACTCGTTAAAAGCCCTTTCAACTGAGGGGCTCACCTCATACAGTACCTTAATATCTTCTTCTGATACATGACGAAGGTCTAAATAACATGGCCCTCTGCCTTCAATGTTCTCTGTAATAATGGCTCTTGCAATCTGGAATAAGCCAGACAACTCACCCCAAATTGGATCATACTTTTCCATAAAGCGTTCGCCACTTGCATTTTTGAAGTGCGCACCGACCCCTTGTATCTTTGCTTGGCCAGGGGTAAAAAACTTATTATTAAAGTTACTCCATGCAGCAAATGTAGCAAACTCCATCCCAGCAAACTCAGCGCCTGCACGCCATGCGGCAGCATGAATTTCACCCGTACAGTGATCGCCGAATGCATAATGAATTTTTGGATAGAAAGGTCCGCTATTTAATATAACGCTTTTCGCTTTGAAAACGTGCGGCTGCCCCGTGCGAATATGCACACCAACAGCGCCAACGATTGAACCATTAGTTGGGTATTTGTTATCACTGGTCAACAGCTCAATAACAGCCACCTTTTCGACTAGTTTAACTCGCTTGGCTTTCATTCTTCGTCTGAGCACTTCCATGCACGCACGACCATCAACCCCTAATGTAGTCCCTAGTTTATGGCCACGAACACTAACATACCTCAAGTTACCTTCCGCATCTTTAGCATAAGGAACGCCTAATTTAATCATCTCCTGCGTTCTATCATATGCCTCTAGAATGTACTGCTCCACCCAGTCCTGATCAGCCATGTAATTAGCACCAACCACGAACTCATCCATCCACGCTTCTAGTTCTTCACCTTCAACTTTCTTATCTGGTGCATATTGGCTATGCACATAGGTTGATGGGCCTGCGCGGGACACAACTGCTTTTTCCACTAGCGTAACACTCTGACCTAACTCTGCTGCCCGCAGTGCAGCAACTGCCCCACCGAAGCCACCACCAATAACCAATACATCTGATTCAAAATCTAATCTATTCACAATTTAATTCCTCTAATTTCCTACAACAAACTATTCATATTGGCCATCAGGATTGAATTTTGAGTGATTAACACCTTTCTTTTAACCAACTCAAACCTCCCGTTATCCATAATTCGCCAAACATCTTGCCGACGGGCGGCAATATGCTTTTCTTGGTCGAGCATACGATTTCGCATAAATAAAATCACCGAGTCAACTCTTAGTTCTTGAGTGCTTCCCCCATAGCTAACTTCAATGTTAGAAATGCTACGTACCTCACGTGGACGAGGGTCAAGACTTGACTGCATTGGTTTGGATAAGCGCTTTAAACGCAAATCCATTGAGCTCATGTCATCATCATAATGATCATTATCAATAGCCCACTCTGCCCTCTTTTCTCTTACATAACGGCTACGACGGGCCGGAATCCAGTAGTGCAGGTCAGCTGCTAATAATTCTCGCCAACCGTCAAAATTAAAATCATCTAATAAGCGAGCCTCATAAAACAGGCACTGTTCAACATCATGATGCAACTCCATACTCACTTTTTCTTCAATCGTAGTCATTATTCGGCTCCTTCTATACTTCTTGGTGCATCCAAGGGGATATCACTTGATTTATCCGCTTTCATAAACAACGCCCAGCGACGGTAATAGCCCCTAAACCCAGTGTCTGACATACGCTGATCAGTCAAGCCGGGCAAATCATCTCGTTTTTGCTCACGCCCAAGCCCCATTGAGTAGTTTGAAATTAATTTAGACCCTTGGTAAGCAGAAACCGTATTATCAATACGTTCCATATTGGCACAATCATCGGTTTCAAATAATCCAGACGTTCCCAACATTCGAGCATTGGCTTTTACTTGTTCGTGTTTAAGCTCAAGCGGCATATCCTTTTCAACCACCGTCCACATCCAAATTTCACATTCATTGGGACCTAATGGGTGAATCTGTCTAAAGGTAAACCCGGGGACAAACATGAAATTAGGGAAGATCCCACCATTAATTGATGAGCCTGGCATCATGCCTCTACGGGGACCTAGGTGTTTAATATAGTTTTCACGTTGCGAACCAAGGTAAGCCATCCATTCAGCCATATTTTTATTCAGCACATAAGCTCCCATACCATCAAAGTGCAGACCCATGCTGTGTCCATTAACAGTAACAGCGACACCAAGCGCATCACCTTCTTTATCATCATTCTCTTCTATTCCAATACCGCCTTCTTTACCTTCCATACAAATTCTTGCCGCTTGGCCGTGAGCTGCAAAAACGTGGTACGTGTCAGCGAAGATATTTTCTGAAGCGACTTTCCAATTGCATTGCAAACGTTGCCGCATCGGTCCTCCAAGAAATTCAACACCTGTTGGTAAAGGTGAGAATATGGCGTCCACATACCATTTATAATCACCTAAATAATCATCAAGAGACGGTGCTTGCTCATCAAAATTTCCAAAATACAAGCCTTTGTACGACTCAACGCGGATTGGCTTTAACCCATGCCGTTCTTTGTTAAGCTCGTTATGCCAACCACTGCTCCCTTCATGTGGCACATCTAACAAATCACCGCTCGAGCCGAACACCCAACCGTGATACGGGCAGGTAAAGTTAGTTGCATTGCCTTCTTCAGAGGCACACAGCAATGGCCCACGGTGTGTACACGCATTTAAAAAAGCTTTTAAGGTTCCATCTTCTTGGCGGATGACAATAACGGGGTCTTCACCCATAAAAGTAGTTAAGTAATCCTGCGAATCAGGTAGTTGCGTTTCATGCGCTAAAAACAACCAGCTACGACCAAATACCTGCTTCATTTCCAGTTTATGAATGTCTGCATCGCCGAATATTTCACGGCTTACGTATGCGCCGTCTTCACTCACCAGCTTATCAATCTCAATCATTGCACGCCTCCTTAGGGCCTATGTATAGGCAAACTTTTATTTCCAAATAATATAACCCCTGTATTTACCGCTCCCGTTGACAATCATCAACGAAAACTGGTTTTTAACTAAAAGTACTTCATGACAGTTTTGCAGAGGGCTTTTTGTTATTAACGATAGCCATCTGATAAGTAACCTTGGGCCTTATATCTCCTTTATTCAGCTCAATAAGCCTGTTTTTAATCGCCTCATCATCTATTGTTTTCCGCTGCTGTTGACGCAGTAGCTCAAGCCATGACTCCGCCATATAGACTTCTGAATAAGATCGTTCATTCTCGCTATCATTAAATAGCTGCCAAAAGTAAGCACCATCTCGCTTTCTTATCTGACAACTTTTATTCATCAATGATAAAAACTCAGCTTCGTCAGCTTTTGCAATACTATATTGAATGCTAACCATTACCGGGCCTCTAGTGTGATCACGGCTATCTACTGGGTAAAGCACTGGCCAATTGCTAGATGCTGTTAGATTTAAAACTTCATCACTAATGTGAAATGACTTAGTCAACGTTGTGCTTAGCAATAAGCCTACGGCAGGGATGGCTATTGCTACTGTCAATCCATAAGCATCTGCTAAGTAGCCCCATAAAAAACTCCCTACTGCCATACTGCCACCAAAACAGACCATCAACACGCCCAGACCACGTGCTAAAACCCACCGTGGCAAGGCTAATTGGGTGGCTACGCTTAAGCATGAAAAACTTAAAATCCAAGAAACACCTAAAACTACAATCATTAGAAACAACGTATATGGGTTTGGTATAAACGCTATTAAGAACAACACGGCCGATAACATGACCGATGCCAAAGCAACAATGCCACTTCGCGACAGGTGACGCTGGCAACGCGGGAGTAAAATAGCCCCCATAATCGAACCAATACCAACAACAGCCATCAGCAAGCCAAAACCATTGGCACTCACTTGCATTTGACGAATCGCAATTACTGGTAACAATGCCCAAGAGACACTTGCAAAAAAGAAAAAAACCGAACTTCTTACGAGTACTGTTCGTATTTCAGGAGAGTTAAATGAATAGCGCAGGCCCGACTTTAATGCCCCATAAAATCGCTCAACGGGTATCGACGAAACTGAACTTGTTGTAGTTGATTTCCAATGATAGGCCGCATAAATCATCGGCAAAAATGAGATCGCGTTAATGGCAAAAACTACCGTTGTACCAAACATGTAAATAACATAACCACCGACAGCCGGCCCAATTGCCCTTGTTACATTATTACTCAATGTGTTCAGAGTAATAGCACTAGGTAAATCCTTACGAGGAACAAAATCCGGCACACTTGCTGCCCAAGCAGGGCGCATGATGGTATTGCTGATATTTAGTATAAATGTCAGCAGCAACAGTATAAAGGGGGTTAAATTCCCTCGGTAAGCAACAAAGGTTAAGACCAGCGCTGACAAAAACAACACAACATTGAATATAAACAATATACGTCGCCGATCAAAAAGATCTGCTAACACCCCAGAGGGGTAAGCCAACAATAAGAACGGCAATGATATAGCCGTTTGCACCAGCGCAATTTGCAAATTGGAACTCGACAGCGTCGCCATTAACCACGTAACCCCAATCTCATTCATCCAAGAACCGATATTTGATATTGTAATGGCTATCCAAACCATCCTGAAAAATGTTGACTGAAATGGCCTTGTTAACGAGTCTTTCATTATTTAACCCACTTTAATTATTTACATGCTATTTTTTTAATGCATAGCCTGAAGCCAAAGCATCAACTAGGGCTCCTATTTAAAATCAGAAAACCAAATATCTATTGACATAAATCATTGAAAAAGGAAACTCTTGTTGTAGCTCAGCTCCCCTCTACATAGCCCTTTGATTAATTAACCGTAGGTTAAATACTTTGAATCTAAAACGAACACTAGTTTTGTGTAGTGTTTTCAGTGTATCCTTGGCTGATTATTTTTTAATTTAAAGAGCAATGTCGGGACCGAATATCGCAATAAAGAATCACTGTGACGAATGCGCTTTAGCCGGCCGTTGCTTCCCTTCCTCTATTCCTAAAGAAAGCCTGTTCCATGTAACCCAAATAATTACCAGCAATATGTCGTACAACAAAGGTCAGCTTCTATACCGCCAAGGGGAAAACACCCAACACATTTATGTTATTAAATCCGGCTCAGTTAAAACCTATATTACCAATCCTGATGGCGCGGAATATATAAATGGTTTTTACATGACAGGCGACATTATTAACATGGAAAGCGTTTATAGAGGCATACATATGAACTCTGCTACAGCACTTGACCATAGCATCCTTTGTAAAGTTAGCTTCATGAAGTTAACTGCCTTAAAAGATGAGTTTCCTATGCTTGCAAATATGGCTATTAGAGTATACAGCCAAGCGTTAGCACTTTCTCAAGACCTCCTCAAATGTATTTCAAAGAAATCAGCATCTGCCAAGCTAGCAACTCTTTTACTTATTTTGAACAATCGACAAGGCACCCAAAACTTAGATCCAAATAACCTTCATTTGTGCATGAGTCGTCAAGATATAGCTAATTACCTTGGTCTAGCAACAGAAACATTAAGCCGTGCTTTTACACGACTGACAGAGAGCGGATGCATTATCAAACATAATAGACACAGTGACTTGTCTATTCATGATAGAGAATTATTACAACGTTACGCTTCTGATATTGAGCAGTAAAGCACGATGTTTATTTAAACTAACCGCGTTTCAACACTATATCTTTAGCATCTTTAGCAGAGTTTTTTTAATTCTTTTTTTCATTGATAGTTATTAATAAGCTGCCACCCCGTAAAGAGTTACTCTACGGGGTCAATACACTCAATGGATAAAACAATAAAAACCCAACTCATCATTAATAATGAAACTGACTTGGATGTGTTTCTTTTGACAGAGCTTGGGTTATCAAAACGAGTGTTTTCAGAGTCTGAGTTACCCCTAATTTACTAGACATCTTACAGATTGCGCCAATAACAGTATCTTATTCACTCATGCCGACTTACGATTACCACTGTAAGACCAACGACCAAATCATCGAAGTCAAACATAGCATTAAAGAAAAGCTTAATACGTGGGGTGAGGTTTGTGACAAAGCAGGAATAGATATGCAACATACCTGCTGAAACAGAAATCACACGCATCATTACTAAATGCAGTGTTAACACTAGAGAAGAGCCAATCACTCTTTCTTCAATATTGCCAAAGTAAAAAACAATACAAACTTAAATGGTGTGTCATTTTGTTTTATAATTTAACACACACTATGTGTTATCGTTATCTTTGTCCGTTATTCAAAATAAAACAGATGCAAATTACTCCACAGCAGATCACTAAACTTAGGTTGAAAGCTAACCTAACCCAAGAAGAGGCTGGGAAGGTAGTCTATGTATCGAGGCGTACTTGGCAATCGTGGGAAACGCCTATTGATCACCCTAACCATCGCAAGGTTACTATTGGACTCATTGAGCTTTTTTGCATTAAATTCAACATCCCCTTCCCACCAAAGGTTTAATCAAGACTTGACAATGAACACATAGTGTGCTTTAATTACTCCATAGCTGGAACAGCCAGTTTTTATTTAACTATTAATGCACACTAAGTGTTTATGGGGATTACAATGACAACTTTAAATATAACTAAAAACCCACTATCAACAGCAATAACAACTGAACTTAGCACACAACAAATATTGCTGCTCCCTGGCCCTACATTAGATAGGACAACCACAATAAAATGCAAAAATTGTGGAGCGACTCATACTTACAATAAAAAAGGTAAGGGGCGAAGAAGACAACACTGCTCAGCTTCATGTGCAGCTGAATACCGAGACAAGCAGCCTAAGACCAAAGCAGCTAGAAGGAATCGACTTAGAAAATACAATGCGAAATACCCAGAAAGACAGTGGCATAGTGCAACAAAGAGTTCTGCTAAAAAGCGAGAAATTGATTTTTGCTTGGATGTGAACTTGTTTAAAAGCAGGATACAAAAAGGAGTTTGTGAGTTAACAGGCTTACCGTTTCATAGTAGCGCGGGCTCTTTGACGAAAGGACGTGGTTTTTATTCACCTAGCATTGATAGGGTTGATAATGCAGTTGGTTACATTCCATCGAATGTACGCATGGTCATTTGGGGCGTAAATTTAAGCAAAAATAAATTTGCTGATAAAGACCTTCAAGCGCTGTCATTAGCAATGGTGTTGGCGCATATTCCGAAATCTGGTCATGACAGTTTATTAGAGCTATTACCAACTAGTCTAATCGCATCGTTACCTATTGGACACCCATGCGCAAGCATTCATTAGGAGCAACACATGAAAAAGAACAACGAAGACCCTCATGATGCAGTAACAAAGGCAATCAACAATGTGTTTAAGGAAGATTATTGCACTGACCTATCAATGATTATTTCAAAAGTTCAAGATCAAGATGGAAAACTACCCAAAAAAGTAGTTCAAATATGGAATGAACTTCATAATGGGAAGGCCACTATTTTTGGTGACCGGGAGTTAGACGTAAGCATCAGTCAATTGAGTTACCAAATAGCTGGTCAATATCGTCACAATGTTGGGTTAGATGTAGAAAGGGAGTTTCTCTTTGTCTCATGGTGTCGCTATGCAGCTACTTTTGCACATTACAAAGCAACTTTTGATCTTTTTTTGTATGCAATTGACCATGAGATGGATGAAGATATTATTGCCTTTTGGTCTAGAAAGACCATTGATTTAATAGCTGAAGAATTAAGCTACTGTTTCGATAAAATCAAACAGAACAATCTTGTACAGCAGGCTCATCTAGTTATTCGAAGGGTTTCATATATGAACCCTAAGCTTGGGCTGAGTCATGTATTTACTTTAATGCAGTCGCGAGCACAAACTGATAACCCAGATTCGAAGCATGTACTCAGCTCCATAACCGACGACTTAATTGAAAAAATAGGTGGTATTCGAGTTCTTGAATCAATAGAACCCAGCGGTGATAGGAATGTACGTGCCGTGTGTGAGAAATACGAAGAATTAGTAAAAATTCCTGTTACCTTAGTTCGAATTGGCGATTTGAATAGTGTAAAGAAAACCTTGGATAAAGAATTCCCCTGGTTTCACAAATTAACACAAAAACTAATTTCTTCATTGCAACTTCGGTTACTAGGCAATGGGGACTTCTTTATTCCACCACTGTTAATTTTGGGTGATGCTGGTATTGGTAAGACTTCTTTCAGCTTACGCTTTAGTCAATTGATAAAAGTACCTTTCCGTGCGATTAGCCTTGCCGGAAAAAGCGATAACAGAGACCTCGTTGGCACATCGAGGGGCTGGGGAACCGGGCAGCCTTCAATGATAATTTCGCTGATAAACCAACACAAAGTTGGAAACCCTATTGTATTGGCCGATGAAGTGGATAAATGCGGCGGAAGTGATCATAACGGACGAGCACTTGATACCTTGCTCACATTATTTGAACCCACATCCGCTAGACATTTTTTCGATGAGTATTTATGTGGGCGCTGTGACTTCTCACGTGTGAGTTGGATTTGTACGGCTAATTCAGTAAAGCAAATCCCTACTACACTCCTAAGCCATCTTGATGTTGTGACAGTCGATAAGCCTGAATTTGAGCATTATTCAGCGATAGTTAACCGTAGTATTACTTCATTTTTTGCCGAAAATGGCATTCACTCAGCGCATAAACCAGTTCTTGAAGAAGCCGATTGGAAATGGCTTCAGGGTTATTACACCTCGCCACGCATCACTAAAAAAGCGGTGTACAAATGGTTGGCTTATCGTTTATTATCGGCATCAAACGACATGGTTCACTAATATTTATGTTGTTTTTTATGGAAATTTTAATCATTTCCAAAAAGAGGGGCAGGATGAGGGGTAAACCAATAAATCATCTCTAACTTATTGGTGTATATGGGTAAATGGCGGAGAGAGAGGGATTCGAACCCTCGATGGGCTATAAAACCCATACTCCCTTAGCAGGGGAGCGCCTTCAGCCGCTCGGCCATCTCTCCGGAATTTATTACTGACTATTTGTTACCGTCTGTACCTTTTTCATCTTGAATTTTATTATAAATCTCTTCACGATGAACAGTAACGCTTTTAGGTGCGTCAACTCCAATTCTTACTTGGTTTCCTTTTACCCCTAAAACGATGATAGAGACATCATCTCCAATCACAAGGGACTCACCAACTTTACGCGTTAATATAAGCATATTAGCTCCTTATTGCTTCTTCTTTGAAGCGTTGCCAACCAATTTATATATTTATTATTATTTGGCGTATTCTACCATAGCTAATTAAACTCAAACAGCTCTCAAGTGATGATTATTCACCTGACAGACCAAAAGATTCATGCAACGTACGAACCGCTAATTCTAAGTATTTTTCATCGACCACAACTGAAATTTTAATTTCTGAGGTTGATATCATTCGAATATTAATCCCTTCGTCTGCTAACGCTGTAAACATTTGACTGGCAATGCCTGCGTGCGAACGCATACCAACGCCCACGATCGATACTTTAACTATTTTATTATCGCCGTCAACATTTTTAGCCCCTAGCTCAGCGCAAATATTTTGTAATATCTGCATCGTTTTTTCATAATCATTTCTGTGGACTGTAAAGGTAAAATCTGTGGTTTTATCTTCCGCAATATTTTGCACAATCATATCAATTTCAATATTAGCATCTGAAATCGGTTTTAGAATTGCTGAAGCAACGCCAGGCATATCTGGCACGCCAGCCAAGGTTACTTTTGCCTCATCACGATTAAACGCAATCCCAGAAATTAATGCTTTTTCCATTTCATCGTCCTCATAAGTAATTAGCGTGCCTTCCCCCTCAACAAAGGTCGATAAAACACGTAATGGAACATTGTATTTACCCGCAAACTCTACAGAACGAATTTGCAAAATTTTAGAACCCAAGCTGGCCATTTCAAGCATTTCTTCGAAAGTAATTCTGTCCAATCTTCTTGCTTTTGGTTCAACCCTTGGGTCGGTGGTATAAACACCATCTACATCAGTATAAATTCTACACTCATCAGCCTTTAGCGCAGCAGCTAAGGCCACAGCTGTTGTATCTGAGCCCCCTCTCCCTAAGGTCGTTATTGCCCCGCTAGCCGTTACACCTTGAAAGCCTGCTACGACAACAATTCTATTGTTATCTAAATCTGCTTGAATGTTCGTTGTTTGGATTTCCTCTATACGAGCTTTCCCATGGGCGTCATCAGTCACTATTTTGACTTGCCCACCCGTATAAGACGTTGCTTCTTGACCCAGTTCTTCAAGCGCCATACACAATAGGGCTATGGTCACTTGTTCTCCAGTAGATAGTAATACATCCATTTGTTTCGCAGAGGGGCTGCGCTGCATTTGCTTTGCAAGCTCCGTCATACGGTTTGTTTCACCACTCATCGCTGACACCACAACAACTAAATCATGCTGTGTCGATTTTTTTTCTTGGACTAACTTTTTGGCAACACCTTTTATTTTTTCAGCAGTGCCTACGGAAGTGCCACCATATTTATGTACATGTAAACTCATCGTTGCTTCATCATATCTTGCGTAATTTATCGTCTGAACGTTGCTAGATTAGACCCTAATACTTATTAACTAGCATCCGTTAATTTTTTCTCAACCCAAGTTGGTACTGATTTTAAAGCACCCTCTAACGCAGCAAGATCATTACCGCCCGCCTGTGCCATATCCGCTCTGCCACCACCTTTACCACCGACCTGTAAAGCGACGGAATTAACCAACTCACCCGCCTTTATACGGTCAGTTTGATTTTTAGAAACACCCGCTATTAACGTGATTTTTTCACCCTGTGTTGTAGATAGAACAACCGCTGCATTGCCTAATTTGTCTTTTAATTGGTCTACTAAATCACGTAACGTTTTATTGTCTGCACCCTCAATATTGGCAGCCAACACATTAAGCCCATCAATTTGTACTGCTTGGTTTTGCAAATCACCACTGGCTGCTGTTGCTAATTGACCTTTTAATTGTTCTAGTTCTTTTTCAAGTGCTTTATTTTTATCTTGAATTTGAACAACCTTCTCTAATGCAGATTCACGATTACCTTTAACCACTTTGGCAATTTTTTGCAGTAGCTCATCACCCTGCTCTACCCATGATAACGCGCCTTCCCCAGCGATAGCTTCTATACGACGTACGCCCGATGCAATCCCTGTTTCAGAGAGTATCTTAATTAAGCCAATATCACCTACCCGATTGACATGCGTACCACCACATAACTCTGTGGAAAACTCACCCATTTTCAAGACCCGGACTTTATCGCCATACTTTTCACCAAACAGTGCCATAGCACCGTTAGCGATGGCTGTTTCTTGATCGGTGACTTGTGTTTGCACCTCTTCATTAAAGCGAATCTGTGCATTAACTAAACGCTCAATTTCTTGAAGCTGAGCAGCTGTAATGGGCTCGAAGTGGCTAAAATCAAAACGTAGTCTGCTTGCTTCAACCAGCGAGCCTTTTTGTGTAACGTGTTCACCCAGCACTTTACGAAGAGCTGCGTGTAAAAGGTGTGTCGCCGAGTGATTAGAGGCCGTTGCTTGTCGATTATTCTTATCGACTACAGCGCGTACAACCTGCTCGCTTTTAAACTCACCCTTGCTGACTTGACCAATATGGAAATAGGCATCTGCCCTTTTTTGAACATCTATCACATCAAATATTGCCGTTGGTGTAGTAATCTGTCCATGATCGCCAGCTTGACCGCCTGACTCTGCATAAAAAGGCGTTTTATCTAACACTAAATAACCGCTTTCGCCCTCACAAATTGTCGAACTTTGTTCACCATTTTTATAAATAGCTTCCAGTTTGGATTCTGCTTGCAGCGACTCATAGCCAATAAACTCAGTTGCTTGTGTTAAATGCGGTAAATCGGGGCCATCTGCAGAAAATGAACTGGCTGACCTTGCACGTTCACGTTGAGCTTCCATGGCTTTTTCAAAACCATCGAAGTCTACAGTTAAGCCATTCTCTCTTGCATAATCAGCGGTTAAATCAACGGGAAAACCATAGGTATCATAGAGTTTAAAAGCCGTTTCACCGGTAATCAGTTTATCTTTTAATGATTGCGTACCATCTTGTAAAAGCTTCATTCCTTGCTCTAACGTTTCAGCAAAACGTTGCTCTTCTTTTAGCAAGATATTACTCACCATATCCGCTTTTTCAGTTAATTCAGGATACGCTGAGCCCATTTGCTCCACTAAGGGTTGCACGAGCTTATGAAAGAAGACATCTTTCATATCCAATTTATAGCCGTGTCGAATGGCTCGGCGAATAATACGCCTTAACACATAACCGCGACCTTCATTAGAAGGTTGCACACCATCTACGATAAGAAATGCACATGAGCGAATATGGTCAACTAAAACACGTAAAGAAGTATGACTTGTATCTTTTGTGCCCGTTAATGTTGCTGCATTTTTAATGAGAGATTTAAACAACTCAATATCATAATTATTGTGGACGCCTTGCAAAACAGCTGCCACACGCTCCAAACCCATACCTGTATCAACAGAGGGCTTTGGTAATGGTGTTAACTCGCCTTTATCATTACGATCGTACTGCATGAAAACTAAATTCCATATTTCGACGTAACGATCACCGTCTTCTTCTGGTGTGCCGGGGGGGCCTCCGGCAACCTGCTCACCATGATCATAAAATATTTCAGAACATGGGCCACACGGACCCGTCTCGCCCATTGACCAGAAGTTGTCTTTTGCACCAATTCTTGACAAGCGGTCCGCATCGACGCCGACTTCATTTAGCCAAATATCAGCAGCTTCTGTGTCTTCATCAAAAACGGTCACCCATAGTTTTTCAGCAGGAATACCAAGTTCCTCAACAAGGAAATCCCATGCATATTTAATAGCATCACGTTTAAAGTATTCACCAAAACTAAAATTGCCCAGCATTTCAAAAAAGGTGTGATGACGCGCCGTGTAACCAACATTTTCAAGGTCGTTATGCTTACCACCCGCTCTAACACAACGCTGCGAAGAGGTCGCCATCGTGTATGAACGCTTTTCTTCTCCAAGGAAAACGTTTTTAAACTGCACCATACCCGCATTAGTAAACAATAGCGTTGGGTCGTTTCCAGGCACCAACGAGCTAGACGGAACAATCTGATGTCCGCGTTTTTCAAAATATGTCAAAAAGGCTGATCTAATTTCAGCACTGCTTAAATTTTTCATCTCGTTTAAAACCTGCATTAAGACAATTGATTAAACAATTGCCGAATCATCTCGTTGGTATACCCTTTATGTTGAAAGAAGCGTGTACGTTTTGCCCGTTCTTTCATATCTTTTGGCGGTTGATGCCCGTATTTCTTAGTATGTAATTCGCTTAATAATGCTTGCCAATCAGGTGGCTCATCAAACACGGTGTCAATATTGACTTCAACGCCTCTTTGCTTTAATTCGTATTCTATTCGAGTTGGCCCAAAACCTTTATAAACCCTTGAACGACTGTAACTCTCTGCAAACCGTTGATCACTTTGCCAATTTAATTCAATAAACTCTTCTAATAAGCGCTCAATATCATCTTCATCAAAACCTTTTCCTGTGAGCTTTTGAATAAGTTCTAGCTGACTATGTTCACGCCTAGCCAGCATAGCAAGGCAGCTCGCTCTTAGCTTTGATAGCTCTCTTTTCTTATCTTCACTCAGGCTTACTCACCTTCATCAATTAATTTTTCTTTCTGCTCTTTTTTAGGTAACAAAGCATCCCTAATGTTTGCCTCTAGTTCGGCTGATTTATCAGGGTTTTCCTTAAAGAAACTTTTGGCATTGTCCTTACCTTGGCCAATTTTAGCACCGCCATAGCTGTACCAAGAGCCTGCTTTTTCAACAAGGTCTAAGCTCACACCTAAGTCAACCAGTTCGCCCTCACGTGAAATTCCTTCACCATACAAAATTTCAAATAATGCCTGTTTAAATGGTGGCGCTACCTTATTTTTTACAACCTTTACACGTGTATCATTACCTAATATTTCATCACCTTTCTTAATCGCACCGATACGACGAATATCTAAACGAACTGATGAATAAAACTTCAATGCGTTACCGCCTGTTGTGGTCTCTGGGTTGCCAAACATTACGCCAATTTTCATTCGAATTTGGTTAATAAATACTACCAAGGTATTTGAGCGTTTGATATTACCTGTTAACTTTCTAAGCGCTTGAGACATTAAGCGGGCTTGCAGGCCAACATGGTGATCTCCCATATCCCCTTCGATTTCAGCTTTTGGTGTTAAAGCCGCTACTGAGTCAACAACAACCATATCAACAGCGCCAGAACGTACTAACATATCTACAATTTCTAAGGCCTGTTCACCCGTATCAGGTTGCGAAACGAGCAATTCATCCATATTCACACCAATTTTATCGGCATAAATAGGATCTAGAGCATGCTCTGCATCAACAAAGGCCGCTGTACCACCTGCTTTTTGACATTGAGCAATGGTTTCTAAAGTTAACGTTGTTTTACCAGAGGATTCAGGACCGTAAATTTCAACAATACGCCCACGTGGCAAGCCACCAACACCTAAGGCAACATCCAATGCAATTGACCCAGTTGAATAGGTTCCAATATCAGGAATGGTTGAACCATCGCCCATTCGCATGACTGACCCTTTACCGAATTGTTTCTCGATTTGAAGTAATGCCGCACTCAGCGCCTTTTTCTTATTTTCATCCATTTTTTATCCCCTTAAAGGCTTCCACATCCTGTAAAAGCTAGTTATCGTCAATAATCTTGAATTATCACACATCCTTAAGATGAGCACATAATGAAATCACTATTTTATGGTGGCTTATTGACTTAGATGATCAACCAATAATGTTAATGCCGTTAGCAAGGCTTGTTGCCGGACTTGATCTCGAGTTCCTTCAAAATTTTTCTTTATTGAATATGTCTCATAAGGCGATGCTTTAAGCCCAAACCAGACCAAACCAACGGGTTTTTCTAGTGTGCCGCCAGATGGTCCAGCAACCCCAGTAATAGATACTGATATGGATGAGTTAAACGCCTCAATCACACCTTCAGCCATCTGTTCAGCTACCTCCTGACTAACCGCACCATATTGATCAAGGTTTTTTTTATTCACATCGATTAACCGCTGCTTTGAATCATTGCTATAGCTCACCACGCCGCCTAGAAACCATTCGCTACTACCTGCTAAGTCTGTCAGTATTTTTGAAAGCCAGCCACCTGTGCAGGATTCTGCAACAGCCAGTGTTTTATTCTTTTCAATGAGCAAGCCAGCCAATTTTTCCGCTAATAAGCCTGCTTCGTTTAATATCGAATCTGTCATTCACCACTACCTAATTTTTTTATTACAATTTACCGAATACCTGCAAGGTTGTTACACTATCACGATGCCTAAAAGTACCCCTACAAAAAAAGCCATCACTCCGATGATGCAACAATATTTGCGCATCAAAGAGGATCACCCCAATACTCTTTTATTTTACCGTATGGGGGATTTCTATGAACTGTTTCTTGATGATGCCATCAAAGCGTCTAATATACTGGGCATCACATTAACCAGTCGTGGGCAAATTGAAAACAAGCCTGTTCCTATGGCTGGCATCCCTCATCATGCTGCCGATGGTTACATCGCTAAACTATTAAAAGCCAGTGAATGCGTTGCAATTTGCGAGCAAATTGGTGACCCTGCCACGTCTAAAGGACCTGTTGAACGCAAGGTTGTTCGCGTTATTACCCCAGGCACCTTAACCGAAGACTCACTACTCGACTCTCATTGCGATAGTTTGCTTTGCGCCGTTTTCGAACAAAAAAAACAATACGGTTTAGCAACACTTGATCTAGCTAGCGGGCGTTTTTTATTACAAGAAATAGATCATGAAGCATCGCTAAAAACCGAATTAGCGCGAATTAATCCAGCTGAAATATTAATAAGTGAAGACAGCTCTTTATCAACACTGTTAGCAACGCATAAAGGCCTAAATTTAATGGCTGATTGGCACTTCGATCAGCAAACAGCTACTCGACTGTTAAATAAACAGTTTGGCACCCAGGACCTAAAAGGCTTTGGCTGCCATGCGATGACACTTGCACTAAGTGCAGCCGGTGCATTACTACAGTACCTAAAAGATACGCATCAATCATCGCTACCGCATTTACAATCCATTAAGGTCATTCAACAAACAGATTTCATTACCCTTGATGCAGCAACGCGTCAGCACCTTGAATTGGACTATCACCCAAGCGGTAATATGCATTTCACCTTATTTGGTTTACTTAACCGTTGCAAAACCACAATGGGAACACGTCTTTTACGGCGCTGGATTCATTTACCATTACGTGATCAGAGCATCATAAAGCACCGCTATTTAGCCGTTGAACAATTACAAACCCAAACAATAATTGACCAGCTACAAGCAAGCCTTAAACAAACCGGTGATATTGAACGAATCACAAGCCGAATCGCATTATTAACGGCTAGACCTCGTGACCTTGTGGTTTTACGTGACACACTAAAGGCAGTTCCTGCTATCCAAAACACCTTAGCTAACCTCGATGCACCACGCCTAAAAACCTTACTTGATCAAACTGGCAACCACCAAACATTAGCCGAGCTCTTAGATAAGGCGATTGTTGACAACCCCCCAGTCTTAATACGTGATGGCGGTGTGATCGCCAATGGTTATGACGAGAAACTCGACGAACTTAAAAACATCAGTGCGAATGCTGATCAGTTTTTACTAGAGATCGAACTAAAGGAACGTGAATTTAGTCAAATTAGTACGCTAAAGCTTAACTATAACCGTGTGCATGGCTACTATATTGAAGTGCCTCGTTCTCAAGCCAACAAGGTACCTGATTACTTCATTCGAAAGCAAACCCTAAAAAATGTTGAGCGCTATATTACGCCTGAACTAAAAACATTTGAAGACAAAGTATTGCATGCAAAAGAACAAGCTTTATCTTATGAAAAAGAGCTATATAACGCCCTACTTTTAAGCATGGCCCCACAACTTAGCGCATTACAATCATGTGCTGAAGCGCTTGCTGAGATAGACTTACTGACAAATTTCGCAGAACGTGCTGCCACTTTAAATTTTAATCAACCTTCTTTAAGTAATACTGCTGGCATATCAATTAAACAAGGCCGGCACCCTATTGTAGAAAGTGTTATCGACACGCCGTTTATTGCTAATGATATTGAACTAAATTCTAGCCAAAAAATGCTCATTATTACGGGGCCAAATATGGGCGGAAAATCAACTTATATGAGGCAAATAGCCTTATTAACGCTGATGGCACACATTGGGTGTTACATTCCGGCATCAGAGGCCCATTTTGGCCCTATTGATCAAATTTTTACGCGTATTGGAGCAACTGACGATCTTGCCAGTGGGCGCTCAACCTTTATGGTAGAGATGTCGGAAACAGCTAATATCTTGCATAACGCCAGTGACAAAAGCTTAGTTTTGATGGATGAAATTGGCCGAGGAACCAGTACTTTTGATGGCCTTTCACTGGCTTGGGCATGTGCTGATTATCTGGCAAATAAAACTCAACCGTTCACCTTATTTGCCACGCATTATTTTGAAATGACATCTCTGCCCGAGTCAGCCCCCACAGCCAAAAATGTCCACTTAGATGCTATTGAGCACGGCGACCACATTGTCTTTTTACATGCCGTTAAAGACGGTGCAGCCAATCAAAGCTACGGGCTACAAGTTGCCGCTTTAGCAGGCGTGCCTAAAACAGTTATCAGCAATGCTCGCCTAAAACTGGCAAGCCTTGAAAACCAGCAAAGCAACTTAGAAAACCCCACACAAACGCATACGCAATTTGATATTTTCAACACGGCTAATAACCAAGCCACTACTGATTTTATTGAACAGCTGTCACCCGATGATTTAAGCCCCAAAGAAGCGCTAGAGGCCTTGTATCAGTTAAAGTCTTTAACGAATTAATTACCAGCCTAAGTGCTGAATCAAATCGTTAGCCGGAACAAAGCCTGGCACCATGGTGCCATCATCAGCAATGATAGCCGGTGTACCAGTAACACCGAAAACTTGCGCGATTCTCATGTGCTCATCAACTGGGTTTTCACACGTTTTATCAACCACTTTGTTGTTTAATTTTGCATCTGTTAACGCTTTATTTCTATCCTTTGCACACCAGACCGACACCGCTTTATGGTAAGACTCTGTATTTGGACCCGAACGTGGGAAAAACATATAGCGTACGGTCATTCCAGCATCCGTATAATCGTTGATTTCGGCATGTAGTTTTCGGCAATAACCACAGTCAATATCTGAAAAAATGGTAATAACATGTTTTTCATTTTTAGCCGGAAAAACAATCATCTTTTTTTCATCTATCTTTGCCATCTCTGATTGACGAGCAGTTTTTAACGCAGAATCTGTCATATTTTCACGACTGACTAAATCAACCATTTCACCTTGAAGAATATACCGTCCATCCTCAGATGCATAAACAACCCTAGCCCCTATCAATACCTGATACAGACCCTCTATAGGTGTTTTAGAAACATGGTTCTCCATAATATTTGGTATCACTTTAGATAAGCCTGTGACAACAGAAGCCTCATCTGCCAAAACCGGTGCACTACAACACGCTAATAAAAACCAACCAAGCAAAACCTTATTCATCTACAACACCTTCTTTATTCATCTGTGATGGTATTAAACACGTTTAAAGATAAAAAGCATACCAGCGGCGTTAACTTTTTAACCTCTAGGGTGAAACCGTTCGTGGATATCTTTTAAACGTTCTTTAGCAATATGGGTATAAATTTGTGTTGTTGACAAGTCACTGTGACCAAGCAATAACTGAACAACTCGCAAATCTGCTCCATGATTTAACAAATGTGTAGCAAAAGCATGACGCAACGTATGTGGCGAAATATCTTTATGAATATCTGCTTTCGCCGCATAACGTTTGATGATGTACCAAAAAGCCTGACGCGTCATCCCTCCGCCACGATTAGTTGGGAACACAACGTCCGCTTTTTTGTCACCCAAAATATCTAAACGCCATCGCTCAATAAACGTTTGCAACCAATCCAACGCTTCTTCACCGACTGGGACTAAACGTTCCTTATTGCCTTTACCAGTTACTCTAACTAGTCCCTGTCTAAAGTTTATTTCTGATAGCGCCAAGCCCACTAACTCAGTAACCCTCAAACCACTTGCATACAGTAATTCAAGCATTGCCCGATCTCTATACCCCAGCGCCGTAGAAGTATCTGGTGCGTTTAACAGGCCCTCTACATCTGCTTCAGATAAGGTTGATGGCAAACTTCTAGCAAGCTTTGGCGCATCAATTATCGCAGTGGGGTCTTCGATTATCACAGCCTCACGTATTAAGTAAGAATAGAAACGTTTTAAACTAGATAAAAAACGCGCTGAAGAGCGAGCCGAGACCCCCTGGGCTAATCGATCGGCTAGGTACGAAGATATATCCGATGACTCTATTGTCAATAAGCTCTTACGCTGTTTAAGTAACCAACTAGAAAAAGATGTTAAATCAGTTTTATACGCCGCTAAAGTATTATCACTTAGGCCATATTCAACCCATATGTTATCAAGAAATGAAACAATATATTCTTTATCACTCAAGCAGCAGGCCTTTCAGCTATTAAAAAACATATCATATCAATAAAAACTCAGCTAATTCACATAAACCACATGCATAAAAAAAGGCCAGTACATCGGCCTTTTTTTATGTGTCTGCTAACGATTAACTAATCGTCATTAAAGCAACTTAGTTACTTTAAATATAATGCTATAGCTTTTCTTTAATACGAGCCGCTTTACCACGTAACTCACGAAGATAATAAAGTTTCGCACGTCTAACTGAACCACGTCTTTTCACTTCAACACCAGCAATCAATTTACTATATGTTTGAAAAACACGCTCAACACCTTCGCCGTGTGAGATTTTACGAACTGTAAATGCTGAATTTACACCACGATTACGTTTTGCAATCACAATCCCTTCAAACGCCTGAATACGCTCTGTGGTGCCTTCTTTAACTTTAACCTTCACAACGACCGTATCACCTGAACTAAATGCAGGCAATTCATTAGTCATTTGTTCCGCTTCAATTTGTGCAATTATATTACTCATTTTTTATTCCTTAGTTTTAACTCTTTGATTATTTGATTCTTTTATAAACTCGTCAAGTAACGACTGTTGGTGCTTATTTAAGACAATTTTGTCTAATAAGTCAGGTCGTTTTTGCCACGTTTTTCCTAACCGCTGTTTTTCTCGCCATTGAGCAATTTTTTCATGGTGCCCACTTAACAACACACTTGGTACTGACTTTCCTTCAAACTCATCTGGTCGCGTATAGTGAGGGTGATCTAACAAACCCTCAACAAACGAGTCTTCAACAGCCGAACATTCGTGCCCTAACACCGTTGGTAAGCTCCTAGACACTGCATCTATCAATACCAATGCAGGTAACTCACCACCACTCAGTACAAAATCACCAATCGACCATTCTTCATCGATATAATCTTCTAGCAGCCTTTCATCAACACCTTCATACCGACCCGCCAACAACACTAGATGTGAGAATTCAGCCAAATATTCAACACCTTGTTGATCTAGTTTTCGCCCCTGAGGACTTAAATAAATCACCTTTGATGGCTTATCAACCTGTCTTACCGCTGTTTGTATTGCTTTTTTCAACGGTTCGACCTTCATCACCATGCCAGGACCTCCCCCAAAAGGGCGATCATCTACCGTTCGGTGTACATCTTTCGTAAAATCCCTAGGGTTCCACGTTTTTAACTGCACCTTACCAGCGTCTATCGCTTTACCAACAACACCCATAGATGCCGCTTGCTCAAACAACTCAGGAAATAACGTTATAACATCAAAACGCATGGACGTTAAAAGTCTAACTCCCAATCAACAACCATCTGTTGCGCTTCCAAATCAACAGACTTTACTACCTGGCCTGTAACATAAGGGATTAACCGCTCTTTATCTCCCTTAACAACAATAACGTCATTCGCTCCGGTTTCAAGCAAATGATCAATCATTCCAAAATCATCTCCTTTTGTTGAGACAACTTTCAAACCAATCAGGTCAGACCAGTAATACTCATCTTTCCCTAAGGTTGGCAACTGATCTGGCTTAATATAAATATCAGAACCTACCCACAATTCAGCCTCATTTCTATCATCAACACCCTCTAATTGGACGATGATTGTTTTTCCGTGTGGCTTACCTGCTTTTATTTTAACTTGCTTACGAACCTTGTTTCGCTCTATATACCAAGGTTGGTAAGACAGTATATTTTCTTTTTTATCTGTGTTTGCGTAGACCTTTAACCAGCCTTTAACGCCAAACACACCAGAGATATTCCCTAGTTTTAGCCAGCTGTTTTCTTTCTGTATTTGTTCTGTTTTTGTTACTTGTGTCACCTTTAAGCGGCAGTTTCAGCAGCCTCTTTTACAAGCTTTGCAACACGCTCGCTTGTTTGGGCGCCTTGAGCAACCCAATGGTCTACACGATCAGTATCGAGTGTTAAACGAACTTCGCCACCAGTAGCTCTTGGGTTGTAATAACCCACTCTTTCGATGTATCGACCATCGCGACTTCTGCGACTATCTGCAACAACAACGTGATAGAAAGGACGTTTTTTCGCGCCAGTTCTTGAAAGACGTATCTTTACCATTTATTTTCCTTAAATTCTGTTTTATAAATCTTAATTAGGTTAACTCGTTAATTCTACGCGAATTATTTAATTTGGTGAAGTTTTTTTCATTATTCCACCTAATAATTACTAAAATTCGATGCCTTTGCAGTTATTGGAAAGGGAAACCTTGCCCTTGCCCCATCTGACCTTTCAATCCACGCATCATTTTGGCCATGCCGCCTTTTGACATTTTTTTCATCATTTTTTGTGCCTGCTTGTACTGTTTCATAAGTTTATTAACATCTTGAACTTGTAAGCCTGCACCTGCCGCAATTCGCTTTCTTCTTGAACCATTAATCAAAGTTGGAAATATTTTTTCCTTTTTGGTCATGGAGTTAATTAATGCAATTTGTCTTGTAAACTCTTTATCATTGACTTGGCTTTTCACATTTTGGGGAACATTCGACATACCAGGAATTTTATCCATCATTGCACTCATACCACCCATTTCCATCATTTGACTTAATTGATCTTTATAATCGTCTAAATCAAACCCTTTACCTTTTTGAATTTTTTTTGCTAACTTCTCAGCCTTGTTTTTATCAACTTTGCGTTCAATCTCTTCAACTAAACTTAACGCATCGCCCATACCTAACAAGCGTGAAGCCACTCGATCAGGGTGGAAAGGCTCTAAAGCATCTATTTTTTCACCAACCCCTAAAAACTTAATCGGCTTACATGTTATTTGACGAATAGATAAGGCAGCACCGCCTCTTGCATCACCATCTGTTTTAGTTAACACGACCCCCGTCAACGGCAACACATCATTAAATGCCTTTGCCGTATTTGCGGCATCTTGCCCGGTCATACTATCGACAACAAAAAGTGTTTCAGCAGGATTAGCAGCCATATGAACCTGACGAATTTCATTCATCATTTCATCATCCACATGTAAACGACCCGCCGTATCAACAATCAACACATCGCTAAATTCCTTTTTTGCTTGTGCAATTGCGTTATTGACAATATCAACTGGTTTTTGCTCGGCTGAACTTGGGTAAAAACCCGCCCCTACTTCTGTCGCTAATGTTTGTAGCTGATCAATTGCAGCAGGGCGATACACATCAGCACTAACTACCATTACTGATTTTTTGTGGCGCTCCATTAACAGACGAGACAATTTAGCAACCGTTGTGGTTTTACCTGACCCTTGCAAACCAGCCATCAAAATGACGACCGGTGGAGTAGCCGACAGGTTTAATGACTCATTGCCATCGCCCATCGTTTTAACTAATTCGTCATTAACAATTTTGAGCAACGCTTGACCAGGTGACAGACTTTGCATCACCTCTTGACCTAACGCTTTTTGCTTAACTGTATCAGTAAAGGCTTTAACGACTGGAAGAGCGACATCTGCTTCCAACAAGGCCATTCTGACCTCGCGCATTGTGTCTTGAATATTGTCTTCTGTTAAACGCCCTTGCCCCCGGATATTTTTAAAGGTGGCATTAAGACGGTCTGTTAAGTTATCAAACATGATTATTACCTTAAAAATGTATTAGTGGTATTTTCGCACGTCTTTACGTCCTGTGCAGTTGATTTTATAGCTTAAAAGTCAGATAAAGAGATAATTTTGAACATCAGTACTTCTACCAAACGGTGCTTTATGACACACTATCGTTTATGCTTTTTTCCCTTACGATTTTTAATACCTTAACCGTTGTTAGCGCCCTTTTATACATTATTGGCGCCTGTCTTATTGTTGTTAATCTAAATAGCACAGAGCCTACGTTTAAGAGCCAACGTCAATGGGTCTTAATCTCTGCTATTTTAGCCATTGTTATACATACATCACTGGTTGCCCATAGCTATAGCGTCAACCAAATTATTGCCAACGATTTATTTAGCATGCTTTCATTGGTTTTTTTGGTGATCGGTTTATTATTTATTATCTCAGCAGCAAATCAATCTATAGAGACTCTATCGATTATTATTTTTCCTTTTTCTGCGCTCGCTGTTTTACTAAACTTTAATAATGCATCACCACCCTTACCAACTAGCAACCTAGATGGTGGTTTACAAGCGCACATCATTTTATCCGTTTTATCGTACAGCTTATTAACTGTTGCCGCGTTTCAATCCATTCTGCTTTCGCTTCAAGAAAAACAATTGCATAACCGTCACCCAAGTCGATTAATCAATTGTTTGCCGCCTATGCAACTGATGGAAAGCCTACTGTTTAGAACCATCTTTTTAGGTATGCTTTTGTTAACCTTTGCTCTTGCAAGTGGCTTTATTTTTCTTGATGATATTTTTGCCCAACATTTAGTTCATAAAACCTTCCTATCAATTATTGCTTGGGTTTTATTTGCCGCATTATTAGGTGGCCGATATTTTTTTGGTTGGCGTGGACAAAAGGCAGTTAAGTGGACCTATGGTGGTTACTTTGCTTTGATGTTAGCTTATTTTGGCAGTAAGTTCGTCTTACAAATGCTCTTAAATCAAGGTTAACGCGTCAGCTTTTCTTCCAATTCCAGCATCAAACCTTCACAAGCATCCTCAATCAAATCTAATACTCGCTCAAAACCATTTCCTTGACCATAATATGGGTCAGGCACTTCCTTAAGCGATGTGCGTGTTGCAAAGTCCAATATAAATTTAATCTTATGCCGGTGCTTTTTCGGGCACGATTCTAAAGTTAAATAGTAGTTATCTTTGTCTGCCACCAGCAAATAATCAAACTCTTCAAAATCATAATCATCTAACTGTCGTGCTTTTAAATCGTGCAAATCAATGCCACGTTCATGCGCCGCTTGTACTGACCTTGGATCAGGACTTTTACCGATGTGATAAGCATGCGTCCCAGCCGAGTCCACATGAATTGAATGCTGAAACCCTTTTGCCTTGACCATTTCTCGAAAAACACCATGAGCAGTCGGGGACCTGCAAATATTACCCATGCAAATAAAGAGTACTTTTATTGCTTCCATATCACCTTGAAAACTAATTAATCGTTTAAATTTATACAAATAGCGAAAACACATTGCTAACTAGTTACAAATTCAATCATTCTAATAAGCATGCCATTCGCTTTATATTAGCACTGACATGGTCATCGACCAAAAGTCACGACAGTTCACTTCTCAACCAGCACATTGAGTTGCACATCAGCACGGTTTTGCGATTGATCTGGAGCTACACGACAACATGCGTATACAGTTTATAAATTTGAACCTTTTTAGGCACTCAAGAGCTAGAAACAGCTCCACGTATAATATTATGCGTTGTTATTACACGCTCAATAATGCATTAATTCTATCTAAATCAGCCTGTGTATCCACTCCAGCTTCAGGCACTTTCTCTACCGCAGGCACGATAATTCTCTCGCCTTGGTACAAAATCCTCAGCTGTTCAAGCGATTCAATTTGTTCAAGTGCACATACAGGCCATGTAATATAACGCCTCAAAAAGCCGGCGGTATAACTATAAATACCGATGTGTCTAAAATGCTCACCTTGGCCACTGCCTGCTTTAACAGGAAATGCATCACGATCCCAGGGAATAGGGGCTCGGCTAAAATACAGTGCATACCCCTTTGCATCACGAACCACTTTTACCGCATTCGGGTTAAAAACTTCTGCCAATTCAAAGATAGGGGCGCATAAACTAGCTACTTGAGCCACCTCTTGCTCCATTAACGCTATTGCAGCTCGCTTGATTAATTCTGGTGGGATTAGCGGTTCATCACCTTGGCAATTTACCACTACCGTGTCATCCTTCCATTGCAGTGTATTCGCGACTTCGGCTAAACGTTCTGTGCCACTGGTATGTTTTGCAGATGTCATCACCGCATTAAAGCCGGCTTGTTTAACACAGTCGACAATACGCTCATCATCCGTTGCCACGACAACTTCTTGCGCTCCCGCTAAGGAGGCCTTCTCGCAAACATGTAAGATCATCTCTTTTCCAGCTATCTTTAATAGTGGTTTGCCGGGCAGCCGAGATGAACCATAACGGGCAGGAATTACAACTTTAAAGGTATTCACCATTTTATGACCTCAGCGCGTCAGCCTCATCAGCGCTCAGCTCCCTCGCCTCATTAATCAACATAATCGGAATATCATCGCGGACCGTATAAGCAAGCCGGCACGGTATACACACTAATTCTTGTTCCTCTTGTACGTACACCAAACTCGACTTACAAGAGGGGCACGCCAATATTTCCAGTAGTTTCTTATCCATTTATTTTCTCTTTTATCAATGATAATAACGTTAAGCCAAAATTCTGTGTCATTTGCGCTTTGATTGGCACATACCAGTGTTTTCTAGTCGCCATATGCGTACATTTCACAGCATCTTTTTCGGTCATCAGCACCTGCTTTTCATCATTAAAGTTTATATCTTTTTCGGTGTACTTATAGTGATCTGGAAAAATATGTGGTTCAAAAGAAAGGTTAAATTTCTTTAAATGTGAAAAGAATCGAGAGGGGTTACCTAAACCCGCTATCGCGTGACATTCTGCTGCTCTAAAGCTCTGCAAATCAAGTCGTTCAGACTCATCCACTAGCATTACCGCCTCACTGCCATCTACCCTCAATGGGTATTCATGCTTATTTGCAAGCCCATTACAGACAATAAAATCAACTGATTCTAATCGCTCGACAGGTTCACGCAATGGCCCAGCGGGCAGTAAATAACGATTACCATAGCGACGCTCCCCATCAACTACGGCAATTTCAATATCTCGTTGCAATGCATAATGCTGAAGCCCATCATCTGAGATAATAATATCGCAGTGATGGTGGTCTATTAACGCTTGTGCGCTATCCGCTCGGCTAGGCCCTACCGCCACCGGGCATTGCGTTCGTCTTGCTAATATTTTTGCCTCATCACCGACCACTCTTGAGTCGCTGTCCTCTCGTACTTGCTGGGGCCAACTAGATGCGATACCACCATAACCACGACTAATAACGCCCGGCTTATAGCCAGCAGACTTTAACAGTTCGGCTACCCAAATCACGATAGGCGTTTTACCAGTTCCACCGACGGTAATATTACCGACCACAATAACCGGCACATTTAAACAAGTTGACCTTAACCAGCCTTTTTTATAGAGCCAAGCACGTAGCTTAACAATGACCCCAAACAACCATGATAATGGAACGAACAATAGGGCAACAGGGCGTTGCCCATACCACATACTATCAATAAACCGACTTATTTTATGACTCATAAAACGTTAAACTACGTTATTGCTTTGGCACAGGCTGGTTCGCCGCAAAAGTAATATTTACAAAACCTAACTGACCAGCGGCATCTAATACCGTAATCACCGATTGATGTGTCGCTTGACCATCTGCACTAATTAACAAAGGTGGGTTCTTTTGATCTCCCGCAGCCTGCTTTAATGCTTTCTTGATAGTCTCCAAGCCTGAGTTGACGAGCTCTTTGTCGTTAATAAAAAAACGACTTTTTGAATCAATACTGACCTCTAAGGTTTTAGTCGCTTGCTTTTGCTCACCAGAGGCTTGCGGTAATTCAATTTTTAACTGTGTTTCACGATCAAACGTTGTTGTGACCATGAAGAAGATCAATAATAAAAAAACGACATCTATTAGAGGGGTTAAATTAAGATCAAAACCTTCTCTGTTTTTACGCTTAAAATTCATCTGGTTTACTCACGTTCCCCGTGCATCATTTCAACCAACTTAAGCGCCTCACTTTCCATTTTTATCACCAACTCATCAACCTTACCCCTAAAATAGCGATAAAACATTAATGAAGGAATCGCCACAGACATCCCCGAAGCCGTTGTGATTAATGCTTGAGAAATACCCCCCGCCAATACAGTAGGGTCCCCCACACCATTTGCTGTAATAGCAGCAAAAACATTAATCATCCCGATAACGGTGCCTAATAGGCCTAATAAGGGTGTAATTGACGCAATTGTACCAAGAGAGTTTAAATACCTTTCAAGCTCGTGTGCTACTTGGCGCCCTACTTCTTCTATGCTTTCACGCATAATTTCGCGGCCATGAGATTGATTAATAATGCCCGCCGCTAAGACACGACCAAGGGGTGAGCTATTCGAGAGGCTTCTCACTTTGCTGTTATCCAACTGGTTAGCCTTATGTAAAGACCATACAGAAGAAACCAGTTCACGCGGGAGTATTTTCTCACTATTTAATGACCAGAAACGTTCACCAATTATCGCCAATGAAACAATTGAACACGCAATAATTGGAACCATTAACCAACCACCTGACATCAAAATTTCTAGCACAGCACCCTCAATTTTCAATAATTTAATTACGCTGTCATATTACTGTATTTTTAAACTCTATTCACCTTTACAACCCGTTAAAATTTTTTAATGTCTCCAATTCCAAAACTTAGCCGTTTGCTCTCTAACACTTTCTATTCGAGGACCTTGATGATTGTAGAAACGTACTATAATTGCACCATGACGAGCCGTATCTAATCGACGACTACCTTGTTTTTCATATCGCTCGATAACCTCCTGCTTTGGAAACCCAAACCGGTTTTTATAACCAACTGGAAACAAAACAACATCAGGATCAACAGCCTTTATAAATTTTTCACTAGAAGATGTAGTACTACCATGATGAGGGGCAATCATTACATCTGCTTTCAATTGATGCCCTTTATATTGCAACAATGAATATTCCGCGCTTTTTTCGATATCGCCAGTTAATAAAACGCTGCCATTTACTGAACTGACCTTTAACACGCAAGATGCATTATTCCCTTCAAATAAGTTATCCGCAGAAGGGTTTATAAATTCAAATAAAACACCATTCAAATGCCAACTGATAGTATTTTCACAAGGCAAAGGGTTATACCCCTTAAATAGTTCAGGAACACTGGTATAAAGGCGATTAACATCAAAGGTATTTAAAACGGTTTGCGCGCCACCTGCGTGATCATTATCCCCATGGCTAATAATTAATTGTTTTATTTGTTTTGTTCTAACCGAATTCAAATATGGAACAAGAACTCGAGATGCCAAATCGCTCTTTTCGCTATATTTAGCGCCTGTGTCAAATACCAAGGTATTATCTGCGCTATGAACAACCGCCGATAAACCCTGACCCACATCCAGTAAAACCAGCTTAAACTCGCCATAAGCTAAACTTTTCTCATGTATTGGAAACAACACCGGCAAAAAAAGAACACATACTAAAGGCTTAGGAATAAAACCTTTAGGCATCAATAAAAACACAACACCCACCATTGCGGTAATACAGGCAAAAATGGATACCTCCGGCATCATTAAGGTTGAATAGTCTACTGAAGCGAGAGCCTCTAAAAACTGCCATAAAACATCTATTAACAACGCTGAAAACTTTAAGGCATAAGCACCTGCAGATGGGGCTATCAATGCGATTAACAACGCAATAATTAACATTGGAACAATAGCAAAACTTACAAACGGTATGGCAACAATATTAGCCAACGGCGCAACCAATGAAACTTCATGAAAAAAATACAGCACCAATGGCATCAAACCAATCGACACCCACCACTGGGCATACAATAACTGTTTTATAAAACCAACTTTTTCCATACACCCTACCACAGCATGCAGAATGATAAAAACCGCGCAAAACGACAACCAAAAACCAACCGACATAGGCGCCAAAGGGTCGTAAATTAACACCGCCAGCAAAGCCATTGAAATCACATGGAAAGGATTGTAATGTCGTTGCCAAAAAACACCTCCCATTATCACCACCAACATAATGAGAGCTCTTTGCGTTGGAATAGAGAACCCCGCCAACGCTGCATACCCAGTTGCTGCTGCTATGCTTACAATAATCGCACAGCGAGTCGCGCTCCCACGTAGAGTTGGCAGTCTAAGTACAAACCAGCTAACAACGCCAAAAAATAAAGCACTTACCAAACCAATATGCAAACCCGAGATAGCCATCAAATGGGAAGTCCCAGTTTGCCGAAAAACGCGCCACTCACCAGGCGTAATAGATTGCCTATCGCCCAACACTAAGGCATTGATAATACCGGCCTGTTGTTGCTCATTAAGCGCCTCCTCTAAATATTTTTTTAACGATTCTCGCCAGTAACTAATAGCCCAACGAGAAGCTTCACCCATCCGTTGATTGTTAGTGCTTTTTCGAACATAACCGGTTGCTCCTATTTGTTGCTGAAATAGCCATTTTTCAAAATCAAACCCATGTGGATTTATCAACCCATGCGGTCTTTTTAGCTTTACTAATAACTGCCACCTTTCAGCAGAGCGCACTTGTTTATCTAGGTTATACCAATTGAGTCTAATTTTTGTTGGGAAGGCAACGATATTAGCAGGGCTTAGCACCTTATCCACCTTAAACAAAAAGCCAGTTGAGCGATCGGTTTGTATTGGCAGGCCAATGACTTGGCCACTTATCAGTACTTCTTTAGACTCTAAGTCTCTTGGCAAACCATTATTGTTTATCCAAGCAGCGTACCCAGTAGCCATAACAAAACCAAACAATAAAAAACTCAACCATTTGGCCCACTTATATACCCCTAATGCAACAAAAAAGGCTAAAATTAAAATGTATATTGGTGGTAAGGCGATTAACAATTGCACCGGTAAAATGCCTATGCAAAAAAACAACGTCATTTGTTGAAATTTATTCATTTAGCCGCATCCATGCTCTGCTACACTTGGCTTGCTTGGTCAACTCACAAGCACCCATCGTTATGACTTTTCCACCCTTGATTATTAAGCCCAATCAAACAAAGGTATCTTAAATTTAAGCTGTTTTTATCGTCACATGCCAAAAAGATTCATTAAAAAATACTTCCCCAACAATACATCGATAAAGGAACACAAACACCTAAAGGTCTTTGGTAGCTTATTACATAATCAAAACTTGTGGCACCTTAACCGCCGCTCTTTTGCAGGGGCGATTGCGACAGGTCTATTTATTGCTTTTATTCCCTTACCCACACAAATGTTAATTGCCGCAGCGGCAGCCATTTTTTTACAGGTTAACCTACCGGTTTCTGTTGCCACCGTTTGGGTCAGTAACCCGGTCACCATGCCCCCTCTTTTTTATGCCGCATACTCGGTTGGTGCGACCCTTATGGAAGTCCCAATAGAGGCCCATGAATTTTCATTTTCAGTAGCCTTTATTCTCGACACTTTGGGGGCTAGCTGGAAGCCTTTTTTACTTGGTTGTTTTATATTGGGTTCTGCAACATCTGCCGTCGGCTATGTTCTTGCTCGTATTATTTGGAGACTTGCTGTTATCAAAAAATGGTTAGCTCGTAAGCATTCCATCATCAAGCGTTAAAACCCTATCCATTTTATTTGCTAACTCATGATCATGTGTCACTAACAGCAAACTAATATTGAGGCGTTGATTCAACTCCAACATTAATTCATAAATTTGCTCGGCTGTTTTTTTATCCAAATTACCCGTTGGCTCATCTGCCAAGACACAAGCTGGTTGTGTAACTAACGCACGCGCAATAGCAACACGCTGCCGTTCACCACCAGACAATTCACCATAACGGTGCTTTATCCTACTTTCTAAGCCTACCTGCTTGAGCATCTCGTCTGCTTTTTCTTGGGCAAGTGCAACACTCTCGCCACCTATCAACAAAGGCATCGCCACATTTTCCAAGGCACTAAACTCTGCCAGCAAATGATGAAACTGATACACGAACCCTAAACATTTATTTCTTAATGATGAACGCTCCACTTCTGTGAGTGTGGTCAGGTTTACGCCATTCATCATCACTTCACCTGAGGTCGGTTGATCTAGCCCCCCTAACAAATGCAACAAGGTGCTTTTACCCGAACCGGACGACCCCATAATAGCAACTCGATCGCCCTGCTTTAGGCTTAAATCAATCCCTTTGAGCACAGGTACAATCAGGTCTTTTTCACCAAACGTTTTGGTCAGTCCTGAACAACTTAAAAAAACGTCATTATTCATACCGTAATGCCTCCGCAGGGTTCACTCGTGACGCCTGCCAAGCAGGGTAAAGCGTTGAAACAAAAGATAATAAAAATGAATACGTCGCTATGGTGGTCACATCCGACCAAACTAATTTTGACGGTAACTCACTAATGTAATAGATATCAGCGGGTAAGAACTGAACATGAAAGAATTGCTCAATGGTATGCACGATCATTTCAACATTTAACGCCAAACCAACACCTGCAGCCACGCCAACAAGGGTGCCAATCAGGCCAATTAATGTACCTTGAACCATAAACACACCCATCACAGAGCGAGGTGTTAACCCCAGTGTTCTTAAAATGGCAATTTCAGACTGTTTATCCGTGACGACCATTACTAACGTCGACACAATATTAAATGCCGCAACAGCGACAATTAACATCAATATGATAAACATCACGCGCTTTTCAGTTTTAATCGCCTTAAAGAAATTACTGTGTTCCATCGTCCAATTAGAAATACTGTAATTCGGTGTCAGTGTTTGCGCAATTTTGCCGGTTACAACAGGCGCTTGAAACAGGTCATGCAACTTCACCCTAACCCCTGTCACGCCTTTGTTTAAACGTAACAGTTTTGAACCATCATCAAGATGAATAAAGGCTAAATTTCGATCGTACTCATACATGCCCACTTCAAACTCACCGACAACCGTAAAGCGACGCAATCTAGGCAATATACCTGCTGGCGTCGGTGTAACTTGTGGTGTGATGACAGTCACTTTATCACCCACACCCACACGTAAATAACGAGCTAATTCCGACCCAAGGACTATACCAAACTCCTTTGGTTTTAATAATTCCAAACGACCTTCAACCATTTTCTGGTTAATATCAGACACTTCATCTTCTTGCCCGGGTAACACACCCCTTAACAAGCTGCCGCTGACTCGTTGATTAGCACTTAACATTACTTCCGCTCTTACAAATGGTGCCCAGCCAGCCACATCATCAGTTTCACTTAATGTATCACCTAAGACTTGCCAGTCTTGCAATGCATTGTAGTATTCAGAAATGGTGACATGGGACGCCATCCCTAAAATCTTTTCACGTAATTGCGCCTCAAACCCGTTCATCACCGATAGTACTGTAATTAGCGCCATCACACCTAGCGCGACACCCAGCATAGATGTCATGCTAATAAACGATATAAACCCCGAACGTTGTTTTGCTCGTGTATAACGCAGGCCAATAAAAATTTCGAGTGGTTTAAACATAGGTGCGAATTAGATCATATATTTAATTTGTAAACCTAACTTACTGTCTAGAGAATTATCAACATTTCATCAAGAGGTGATATATTAATGCTGGAAAACATATAGGGATATCAACATGACGTTTAAAAAAATCATTTTAGCCAGCATTTTTTGTTTCACACCATTGATCACTCATGCTGACGTTTTACTTATTGACGTGATTAACAAGGAACCAGCGAACACGCCAGCCGGCTTATTGAGACCCAAAAATGGGCAATCAATGGATACCGTGATCTCTCAATTTGGCAACCCCATAAGAATATACCCTACTGTTGGCGAACCACCGATTACCCGATGGCAATATGTCAAATTTTCTGTTTATTTTGAACACAACCTTGTTATTCATAGTGTTGTTAACAAGCCAAAAAAAGCACTTTAAAATAATCGGCAAAGACTAAAGTCAGTTACAAATCAATTACCTATATTGTAATTTGACTTTATACCTGTACGAGAAAACCTTCATAAAGCATATAACCACTGTGGTCTCACCGTCTTTGCTTTAGATTAAGGTGCTCAATAACAACCCTTATTCTTATTAGACACACAGCCCTACTCTATACATTACACACGAGCTAACCATCCACTAACTGGCTGGCATGATCAAAAGGCACTGCCTCAACCAGTCAACCTAACTATTTCCACTTAGCGCTTTATTTAAGCCAAATGAAATACACCCCTTGTTTTGTTTATGAGAAAATAATTCTTTTATTTTTTCCATTTTTTACGTCTACTCAGCTATGCCAAACCTACCTACAAAATCCACACAATCCATTTCTTGGGGAAAATTCGAAGGATGCTCTGATGCCTTAACCATCGCAAACGCAGGAATGGAGTCGGAGCAATTACTGGTGGTTATTTGTTCAGATACCCAATCGGCACTGAGATTAGAACGAGAAGTTCCTTTTTTTCTAACCACGCCTTTGCCGGTTATTTATTTTCCAGACTGGGAAGTCTTACCTTATGATAGCTTTTCTCCTCTAGGCGAAATTATTTCTGAAAGGCTAGCGACTTTATACAAACTGCAAAGCCTAAATAAAGGCATACTCATTGTCACCACCGCTTGCTTACTACAACGGTTAGCGCCACGTGATCAACTTTTAAATGAGTGCTTTTCACTCTCAACAGGTCAACAATTCAATATTGAAAAAACCTGCCTAAATCTAGACAAATTAGGCTACCAGAACGTGCACTCTGTTCATGAATATGGTGAATACTCCGTTCGAGGAGCTATTTTAGACATGTTCCCAATGGGCAGCAAAAAGCCCTATAGAATTGATTTGTTTGATGATGAAGTAGAGTCCATCCGTACGTTTGACACCGAAACCCAACGCTCCATTGATAAAGTTGACTCCATTCAACTATTTCCCGCAAGAGAATTCCCTATTAATGACAAAAGCATTCAACTTTTCCGCCAACAATTTAGAGACCAGTTCCCAAATGTGTCTGATAAGAACACCTTATATCAACAAGTCTCTAAAGGTAATATCCCTAATGGTATAGAAAACTATTTGCCCTTATTTGTAGAACATACCGAATCATTTTTTGATTACATCCCGAAGGCCACTCTCATCTTGCACGGTGATATCTTAGCTGCTGGAGAAACATTTGCCACACAGGTCATTGAGCGATTTCAACACAGGCAACGTGATATAGATCGCCCGGCATTGCGCCCAGAATTACTGTTTCACGACTTAGAGAGCCTGCAACAAAGAATGGCCAATTACCCCTCTGCTTCATTACAAAGTGACATCCATGAAACAGAAAAAACAGCCTTAATCAATACCGATAAAAATGACCCGGCACACCCTTTATTAGACTTATTAAACAAACAAAAACATAAAACTTTGTTTGTTGCGGAGTCTGCGGGGCATCGTGAATCAATGCGTCAGCAACTACAAAAACTAAATGTACGCCCTACCCTCGTTGAAGATTGGGCGACGTTTGTTCAAAACGATGTATCCCCCTGCATTGTCGTTGCACCGATAGATGAAGGCCTTAGCTCCTCTACCGTCAGCATCATTACGGAAAACAACCTATTAGGCACACGTGTTCAACAACGTAGACGCAGACGGTCCTCCTCTAACCAACGACTTGAAAATGTATTTAACAGCTTAGCCGACCTTGAAATCGGCTCCCCTGTTGTTCACCAAGAACATGGTGTTGGTCGATACATCGGCTTAAAGCACTTAGTTGTAGACGAGATTGAAACCGAATTTTTAACCTTAGAATATGCCAATAGCGATAAACTCTATGTGCCTGTTTCATCGCTTAATTTAATTGGTCGATACATGGGCACCCAAGGGGATAGCGCCCCATTACATCGATTGGGTAGTGATCAGTGGGAAAAAGCACGCAAAAAAGCACTGAAACGTGCACGCGATGTCGCCGCAGAATTATTAGACATCCATGCTCGACGCGCCGCCAAACCTGGCCGCCCAATGGTTACTGAATCAACCGAGTACGATAACTTTGCCCGTGCATTTCCGTTCGAAGAAACCGAAGATCAAGCAACCGCTATTGAACAAACACTACATGACATGAGCCTGGCTAAACCAATGGACCGTGTTGTTTGTGGTGATGTGGGGTTTGGTAAAACAGAAGTGGCTATGCGCGCGGCCTTCACCTGTGCCAATAATCACTACCAAACTGCCGTTTTAGTGCCAACCACCTTACTTGCTCAACAGCATTATCAGAATTTTTCCGACCGTTTTGCCGATTGGCCCATTCGCATTGAAGTACTTTCACGGTTTGTCAGCAGCAAAAAGCAAAATCAAATTATTGCTGATACCGCCGAAGGGAAAGTTGATATTCTTATTGGCACCCATAAATTATTACAAAAATCATTAACCTACAAAAACCTTGGTTTAGTGATTATTGATGAAGAACAACGCTTTGGCGTGCGCCATAAGGAATATTTAAAATCCATGCGCTCTGAAGTGGACATGCTTACACTCACCGCTACCCCAATACCCAGAACACTTAATCAAGCCATGTCTGGATTACGCGATATTTCCATCATTGCAACACCACCACCGAATAGACATGCTATCGAAACCTTTGTATCTGAATGGAATAGTGGACTGATTCAAGAGGCCTGCCAACGTGAGATAAGACGCGGCGGTCAACTGTTCGTTCTTCATAACGACATTGCTACAATGGATAGGGTTATTCGTGACATTGAAGAACTAGTACCCGACGCCAACATTCGAAAAGCACACGGGCAAATGCGTGAAAGCGAATTAGAGCATATCATGCTCGACTTTTATCACGCTCGATTTAACGTACTGGTGTCTACGACGATTATCGAAAATGGTATTGATTTACCCAATGCCAATACCATTATTATTAACCGCGCCGATAAACTCGGTTTATCTCAATTGCATCAATTAAGAGGTCGGGTTGGCCGCTCTCATCATCGTGCATACGCATACATGATCGTACCGCCCGAAGGTGTTATGACTAAAGATGCAAAAAAACGTATTGATGCAATCCAAAGCAGTGCCGACCTAGGTGCTGGCTTTACCTTATCAACGCACGATATGGAGATTCGTGGTGCGGGTGAGTTACTGGGCGACAACCAAAGTGGGGAAATCCAAGAAATTGGCTTTACCTTATATACCGAGTTACTGGATAACGCAGTAGCCGCAATAAAATCAGGTAAGCAACCAGAACTTGAAGAACGTATCGAAACAGGACCAGAAATAGACCTGTCTGCCAGCGCATTAATCCCCGATGATTATTTACCGGACGTTCACACACGTCTTGTGTTGTACAAACGAATTGCTAGTGCAGATGATGCAGAAGAACTAAGGGACTTACAAGTCGAGATGATAGATCGTTTTGGCCTTCTACCAGACAGCACAAAATGCCTCTTTGGTATCAGCGAGATAAAACAACAGGCTAAACGTATTGGTATTGATAAAATTGATTTTGCCAAATCCAATGGGCGATTAATATTTTCAAATGCCCCATCGATAGACCCTGCAAAAATAATTGAATTGATCCAAACACAACCACAAATTTTTAAATTGGATGGACCTCAAAAATTACGTTTTAGTAAAAAACTTAATACCACTGAAGAGAAAGTTGAGTTTATACTCGACCTCATTAACTCTATCGCATTGAGCAAGTAATAAACATGACAGCAACACGATTATTTTCATATGCTTTAATTCTTATTGTGCTTTCATACAACATTCAGGCGTTTGCCGACAATGAAAGCTCATCTCAGTCAAGCACTTGGTACAGTATTGAGTACCTCATTTTCGAAAACAAATCATTGAGTAACCAAACGTTAGAGCCTTGGACAAGCGCAGCCTTCAAAATACCTGACAATGCCATCAGGCTGAGCAATGTATCTAGCAATACAGCCTTTAAGCCTTTAGCACCCAACCAACAACAACTTTACGGCGTTTATAATCGGTTAGAAAAGCTATCCTCATATACACCCATCGCTCATGCGGGGTGGGTTCAACCACTTCAACAAAAAGGCGAGCGGAAGCCTGTACAAATTAGCCACCAAACTGGGCCTTTACAACTTGAGGGGACACTTACTTTTCACCGTGGACGGTTTTTACACCTAGACATTGATTTGCAGTTGAGTGAGATGAACTCGTTAGCGATAACTCAAACCAATCTTTCACAACGCTTTCATGAACCTGTTACCTTATACCGATTAACAGAAACTCGGCGAATAAAAACGGATGAGTCACACTATTTTGATCATCCGCGTTTTGGTGTTTTGGCTATTGTGAAAAAAATTGACTCGCCTAATTAACCCATTTCAACAAAAGTTAACTGATACAGCTAGCTCACATAGGCTAATTTAACCGCATTATATTCATCTACAATGCTGTCAATCGCCGATTGTTCAAAAGGCCTCAAACCGCTGACCACCATATCTTTTGTACCATGCCCTATGGCTTGACCATCCACAAACAAATTAAATTCAAGCTTCACACTGCCTTTTTTACCATCAACACGCATCGACGCACCAGAAAACTCGAGATCCAATGAGCCTTCTAGAAACGAATGAATTTCAATGACCATATCTTTATAAATAATTAATGGCCGAGCAGGGTTAATCATCACCCCTTTCTTTTGCATTAAATCGATGAGTATTTCCGGAAATGTTCGACCTGAGAATTGAACATATTTCTCAATCAAACTCGAAATAAACTTATCGTTGTTGCTCTGTTCCCCAGAACACTGAACCGTCATCATCGACTTATTATTTTGATCAGACAAAATAAACTGCTCACTCAGCTTCTCAGGCAAAGTAACAACCGTTTGCTCAGTCACCATGCTTTCAAAGCTAAAACGCATTGATTGGCTAACACCTAATTCCGTTAACGCTACCGCAAATAATAAATCCCCTGGTACACAAAATCGTTTTGTCTCAACATCATGCAATGGGTTAAAGTCACCAGCTACTGATTTAGCAAAAAGGCTGGCTTGCTGCCTTGTAAAACTAACTTTTTGATCGTCTATTTTATAAAACTTTTTTATATCCATGATTATGATTTTTCGTTAAGACCAACAGAATTATACGTTATTCATCCACTTTCATTTCATATACCAGCACTTTCAATAAATGCTCCACTTTGATCATGCCCGCTTCTGCATGGCCTTCTATGTCTCGCATACTAATTTCACCACCTTCTAAACCTGCCGCCCAATTAACCACCAAAGCACAGCAGGCATAATTTAGTGCCAACTCTCTAGCTAACGCTGCTTCAGGCATGCCTGTCATACCAACTAAATCACAACCATCGCGCTCTAATTTTATTATTTCGGCTGCCGTTTCTAACCTTGGGCCTTGCATACAAGCGTAAACAGCTTTGTCGAAAACAGCGATTTCCGCTTTATACATTGCGCGCTTTATTTTTTTTCTCAGCTCCACCGAATACGGGGTTGTAAAATCTATGTGAGTAACGTGCTCTAGATCATCCTCAAAGTACGTTGAGGCTCGCCCCCATGTATAGTCAATTAACTGATCTGGCAGAACAAGACTCGCAGGTGGCATTGATCGATTAATACCGCCAACAGCAGCGATTGCAACAACATCCGTTACACCCACTTCCTTCAAGGCCCACATATTTGCCCGGTAATTAATTCTGTGTGGTGGAATATTATGACCATACCCATGACGTGCCATAAACACAATATCAACGCCATTTAATTCACCAAAAGTGATCGGTGATGAAGGTTCACCATAGGGGGTTTTAACCACTCGTTTACGGACACGCTCCAAATTAACAAGTTTGCTTAAACCAGTGCCGCCAATAATCGCTAGCTTTGACATACTAGTTCCTCAATATTTTCTGGGCAGGCATATAAACCATTTATGTTTCTTAGGTAGCCTTTGTAATCCATGCCTAAACCAAACAAATATTGCTTACCACTGTGGTAGCCAACAAAATCAGCCCGCAAGGGCTTTTGCTTGTTTAAATCTTTATCCACTAAAACAGCTGTATAACAAGAGACAGCACCTTGTTCCTCGCAATACGCTTTTATATGCGCCATTGTGATACCTTCATCCAACACATCATCAACAATAATAACTGTTCGACCTTGTATCGGCGTGGCGGGAAGTTGTTTCCACTCAAGTTGCCCCCCAACCAGATCACGGTGGTAACGTGTCACATGGATATAATCAACTTCTAATGCGAAATCCAATTTAGGTATTAAGCTACCAACGGCTACAATTGCACCGGTCATAACGCAAAGAATAAGTGGGTTCTTATCCCCACATTCTTCAGTAATTTCAACGGCCAGTGCATTGTACATCTGCTCTACAGCTGCGCCATCCAACAAACAGGTACTGTTTTTCTTTACCCACTCTATTTCTGTTAAAGGCATCATCAGCTTAGTTAAACCCATCAATGATCTTTCGGCATTGTTGCCACTTTAAAGAACCTTGAAGATGGCCTTCAGGAAGCCTTGTTGTCGGTCGCATTTTTTTTAACCTTTCGATAGAGTTAGTGTTTATTTCAACACCATTTAAGTGATCAATAACCTGTTCGGCTGCGGTTCGATCATTACAGATAAGTGCCATATCGCCACCCGCCTTTAACGCCTGCTGCGCTCGTTGCCCAATATCACCAACTACACTAGCACCCTGCATGGTCAGGTCATCACTGAATATAGCACCTTGAAAGCCTAATTGCTGACGCAAAATAGTTTGCAACCAAAACTCAGAAAAACCGGCTGGCATTTCATCAACCTGTTGATAAATAACATGCGCCGGCATAATGCCTTTCATTCCTGCTTGTATGAGCTGCCTAAAGGGGTACACATCATCTTGTAAAATGTCTTCTAATGAACGCTCATCAATTGGAATCGCAACATGAGAATCAGGTGCTACTGCACCATGCCCAGGAAAATGCTTACCGATGCTTGCCATGCCTGCTTCAGCCAGCCCTTGCTGGAATGCTTCAGCCACCTCAGCAACGATTTTTTTATCACTCGAAAACGCACGATCGCCTATAACATCGCTGCAAGCGTAATCAATATCCAGCACTGGTGCAAAACTAAAATCAACTCCCACCTGCCTCAATTCCATTGCCATTAACCAAGCCACTTGCCGCGCATAATTGAGAGCATTTTCCTTATCTTCCTGATAGCACTCACCTAACATTTGCATACAAGGGATGGGGGTAAACCCCTCTTTAAAGCGCTGCACTCGCCCACCTTCGTGATCAACAGCTAGCAACAACGGCTCTGCTCTTAAACGATGAATTTCATCACAAAGCACTGAGACTTGTTCAATACTGTCATAATTCCTTGAAAAAAGGATAACACCGCCCACTAGAGGGTGTTTAAGAACCTCTCGATCAACGGCCGATAATTCCACACTGTCAATATCAATCATTAAAGGCCCAAGGGGCATAGGCGATTTCATTTTTTTAGTCTATCCTTATCAATATAATTTTCTTAAATCAAACACATCGTTATTTGGAGCTGTTATGCGTTTTGTTGCTTTACTTTTAGGCCTTATGTTTATTTCCCCCTTCACTGTTGCCAATGAGGAAACTTCTGCAGAAGCCATCTATCTACCGCTAACACCTCAGTTCACTGTAAACCTATTAGGCGACAATCATTATTTGCGCACCAGTATTCAATTACAACTACGTAACAATGAAATAAAAGAGTCGATAGAGGCTCATAACCCTGCTATTCGCCACGCACTTATTGTATTGCTAAGCAATAATTATGTGGAAAATATTTCCAGCGGCAGCGATAAAATAGAATTACAAAACCGAGCAGTGCAAGTTCTAAACACCACACTAAAAAAATACGCTAAAAAAGAAGGCGTAGAAGCTGTCTTTTTTACTGAGTTTGTTTCTCAATAAACTATTCATTAATTAACACACTAGACCCAACCGATACCCGATCAAAAAGCTCAATAACATCTGTATTTAACATTCGAATACATCCATGTGACGAGGGTGTAGAGGTCACCAGTTCATCAGGTGCACCATGAATATAAATATAACGCCGCATCGTATCAACCTGACCTAAACGATTTTTGCCTTTTTCTAAACCAGACAGCCACAAAATTCTAGTCAATATCCAGTCTCTATTCGGCTGGCTTTTTGCAAAGCCATGTTGGTAAATTTCACCTGTAAAACGGCGACCTACAAACACACTGCCTGACAACTGACCAGCACCTATTTTTGCGCGAATGATATGTTTCCCTCGTGGGGTACACTCACTGCCAAACAGTTCACCGGCACCATTTTTTGCGGTGCATACCGGATAGGACTTAATCAATCGGTCACTGTTATATAACGCTAATAACTGATCGCTAATACTGATTATTATGTTCAGTTTAGGGCGATTCATTTATTTTTCAAATAACGCGATCGATTCGACATGCGAGGTATGCGGAAACATATCCATGACACCGGCCTTTTTTAATGTATAGCCTAATTCATTCACTAAAATAGCTGAATCACGTGCAAGCGTAGATGGGTTACAAGACACATAAAGCACCTGTTCAGCGCCCCACTTTGGCAAATAAGGTAGGATTTCTTTTGCGCCTAAACGAGGTGGGTCAATTAATACTTTATTGTATTTTTTCTTCGTCCAAGGTTCCTCAGCGACAGCTTCCATTAAATTAGCGGTATAAAAATCCACGTTGTCCAAGCCATTCTTATCGGCATTTTGTTTTGCCCGTATAATCAGCTCATCACTGCCTTCAACACCGGTTACATGACCTGCCACACGAGCCATTGGTAGCGTAAAGTTTCCTAAACCACAAAATAGATCAAGCACGTTATCATTTTCATTTAACGCCAGTGTTTCTAGCGCTCTATTAATCATAGAGCGATTAATATCAACATTAACTTGAACAAAGTCGCTAGGGCCAAAGAACAAACTTACATTATTCGGCAATTGGTAACTGAGCGGTGCTTTTTCACCGCTTAATGGGATAATGGTATCTGGGCCTTTGGATTGGGTATAAATATCTACATCAGCAGACACTTCAAAACGTTTTAATACCGCTATATCCTCTTCACTTAACGACTCGAGAATTCTAAAAACTAATGCTGTTCGGCTATCGCAAATAGACACTTCGATCTGCGGAATTTTATCTTTAATCGATAAGTTGCCAATCAACGATGACAAATCCATTAGGCGTTGCCCAACTGAGGGATGTAACACCTCACATTTTTCAATTTCAGCCAAAAAAGGGCTGGCTTTTTCTCTAAACCCTACCAGCACTCGGCCTTTTTTTACGACATCTTTCACGCCTAAACGCGCCCGGTGACGATAACCCCAAAAAGGCCCTGTTAACGCAGGCCATAACTCAACATCTTCGAGTTTAGCTATGCTTTTAAACTGATCGAGCAAAATGCCTTGCTTGGCAAGAATTTGTTTCTCAGGATCAAGGTGCTGAAAACTACAGCCACCACAAATACTGTAATGCTGGCAGCCCGGCTCAACACGGTCGTCAGATGCTTTTAACACCTCAGTAACACGGCCTTCGGCAAAATCTTTTTTCTTTTTACTGTATTCAAAAACAACGTCTTCGCCTGGTAGCGCACCTGCGATAAAAACCGCCTTATCATCTACATGTGCCACACCGCGACCATCGTGGGCTAACGATTCTATTGTTGCTGTTGCCGTTTCAGGCGGTAAGTTCTTTCTTCTATTCCTACGTCTAGCCATGTTGCTTTTAAAACCATCTTTCTATGTTAAATAAGCATTACATTTTAAACGTTAAACAAAATTTAATCCGGAAAAACTCCTGTCGAAATATACCGGTCACCTCTGTCACAAATAACAACAACAATTGTTGCATGGCTTAAACGCTTTGAAAGCTCTAAAGCAACATGAGTGGCCCCACCAGACGAGACACCACAAAAAATGCCTTCTCGCTGCGCTAAGGCTCGCATTGTCTGTTCGGCTTGCTGCTGATTAACTTCAAGAATGTCGTCAACACGTGAACGATCATAAATTTTTGGCAAATACTCTTCAGGCCAACGGCGGATTCCTGGAATTTTAGAATCACCTTCCGGCTGAACACCAATCACCTGAATATCATTATTTTTTTCTTTTAAGTACATTGAGGTACCCATAATCGTTCCGGTCGTCCCCATTGAACTAATAAAGTGGGTTACCTCTCCTGACGTGTCGCGCCAAATTTCAGGTCCCGTGCCGTTATAGTGCGATAAAGGGTTATCTGGGTTAGCAAATTGATCCAAAATCGTGCCTTTGCCCTGCTGCTCCATCTGCCTTGCTAGATCGATCGCCGCCTCCATACTGCCAGCGGCCGGTGTTAAAACAATATCGGCCCCGTAAGCCTTCATTGATGCACGCCGTTCTGCACTCATGTTATCTGGCATGATGAGTGTCATTTTGTAGCCTTTAATAGCCGCAGCCATTGCCAAAGCGATGCCTGTGTTTCCGCTAGTCGCTTCAATCAAACGGTCTCCAGGCTTAATATCACCACGTAACTCCGCTTGTTGAATCATGTTAATGGCAGGCCTATCTTTAACAGAGCCTGCTGGGTTATTACCCTCAAGCTTCAACAAAATAGTATTTGTTGTTGAGTCCATCCGCTGTAACCTGACGAGCGGCGTGTTTCCAACAAAATCTTCAATGGTTGGGTAAGTCATTTACTCTCTTTAAAACAAAAATTGGCACAGAAGACTATCATACCTTTACGACGTAGCTAATAATTTTGAGTTATGTCCTTAAGGCCATCGACTTATGCTAAAATTTTTTTAAAAATTACATAAAAAAATAGTTGCCTAATGAAGATAGTTAAAAGCCCCCTTTTTGCTAGAAAAAATCTCTTATTCGCTTTTTATATTGCCTTCATCACACCTTTTGCCGTTGCAAATGAGATAAACGATTTATCTTTTTTTAATACCGAGATTCCTATTGTCTTATCTGCCACTCGGTTAGCACAACCACAAACCGAAGCACCGGCAACGATCACCATCATTGACCGTCAACTGATCAAACTATCGGGGGCAAAAGCCATTCCCGAATTATTTAGATTAGTACCCGGCTTTCATGTTGCTCACTTTCGTGGCAATGAACCTGTTGTTGCTTATCAGGGGCTTAGTGGTGAATTCCCCCAAGGCGTTCAAGTATTAATTGATGGGCGCTCCGTTTATAGTCCCCTTTTTGGTGGTGTTGACTGGTCAAATCTTCCTATCATGATGGAAGATATTGAAAGAATTGAAGTTATCCGTGGTCCGAACGGCTCATCCTTTGGTTCGAATGCATTCCAAGCAGTCATCAATATCACCACATCACATGCGGTGCAAACGAATGATTTTCAAGTTAAAAGCACGCTCGGTGAAAGGGGCTATCAACGCACGCTCCTAACTGGTAGCCATTCCTTTGGGGATATCGACGTTAGACTCTCCGCTTCACACATTGATGATAACGGCTACGCCAATAATGATGACGATAGCCGTCATGACTCGCTGACCGGGCGATTGGATTACCAAATTACTCATCTCGATAGCTTGCAATTGAATTTCGGTATCATTAATACCTTAAAGGAAACGCATACACCTGGCACTTTATTAGATCCTTTTGACCCGCCCAGAAACACTGATGACTCGCAGCATTCAATTCATGCTAAATGGGAACATTCAACACCTGATGATCAACTGTTTATTACTCAAGCTTCCTATACCAGACACCTACACAAAGACAAATTTACAACTTTCTTTGATGCCAACAATATAGGTTTAGGTTTTCTGGGGAGCTCCGTTAGTCGTCTCGACTTCACCGAGTACTTTGATCGATATGATATGGAATTTGAGCATCAATTTCATTTTAATGATCAAGTTCGCGTTTCTTGGGGCCTTGGCAGTAGAATCGATCGTGTCTATATGCCTCTTTTACAAGGCTCGACACAGAAATTTGATAATTCTATTCAGCGCATCTTTAGCAATGTTGAGTGGCGCCCCGAGCATAATTTAATTATCAACATGGGCGCACTCTGGGAGCATTCTCAGTTATCAGGTGATGATCTGTCACCACGGTTGGCAGTAAACTACCTGCTAACACCTTCACAAAGTATTAGGTTTTCTGCCTCTCATGCCATCAGGGCCCCTGTCTTGCTTGAGAACAATTTAAATGCCGATGCATCAATAGAGTCTATTAGCACTCCAGGGCTGGTATTGAATCAACCTTTATTACGAACCAAAGCTGGGCTTGACCCTGAAACAGTAGACTCACTCGAAGCAGGCTACCATGGTTTATTTTTTAATAATGCTCTCACCGTAGACCTTAAGTTATTTAGAAATGAGTACGACAACCTGATTGACACAAAGGGCCTAGCAACTGACGCGACCCTGTCACTATTTGGCATCCCTATAGGTACCGCTGACCTTGGCACCAAAGTTCAAACAGTCGACAACCTGCATTATGCAAATATAAACGGCTATGAAATTGAACTGAACTATCGACCCGATGCAAATAACTTAGTTCACCTAGGGTATGCATACAACCATACCAATGTTGGGAGAATCACTCACAATGATATTGAAAATATTCGCAGCTCTGTACCAAAAGATGTTTTTAATATTTTGGCCTCCCATACGTTTGATAACAATTTATGGGCTAGCATTGCTTTCTACTACACTAGTAGCATGGAGTATTTAGACTCGGGTAACCCGCAAGGTCCCTTAAGGCGCTTAGATATTAATACAGGAAAATCATTTAACCTATCACAACGCCAAGAAATAGACCTTAGCTTTAACCTACAACTGGCTCTTGATAAAAACAAAGACTACCTGAATGAATTTGAACTCGATAACCGAGCATTTGTCGAACTAACCTATAGGTATGACTAAAAGGACGACAGTAATACAAGTTAAGACATGGAATGTTGCACAAAAAACTCTAGGTATTTACTAACCAGCTTATTACTGGTCGGCTTTATTTGTGTGCCTTATGTTGAAAATCAATACCTATTTTCAATGTTCCCTCGATTACTCTTCTTCTACCTAATTTTAAATAGCCTCACACAGCAATGCTCCTTAGCTAGGCTATTAATAGCATGAGGACTATAACTTCTAATGCTTTTTTGATGGCCAAACTTATCTGCCTAATTATCGGCATTAAACTTAGTCATAGTCATAACATATTCTCCTATGTTGTTAAGCAACAATTTTTCGCAGAACGTCTAAAAAGGAACAGACTACTCACCAAAGGCAACCCCACGTATCAAACCATTGCTAATATTCGACTGTACTTTAAACTATCGAAAAAGCTAACTAATGGAATCCGTTTTAGCTCATCATTAGCATCCAATAAAAAGCAGCCTCTTCATCAATACGTGGTCACCAATAACCAAATGCATCAAAGGATAAAATAGCGTGCTGATTAACACCCATCAGCCCAGAAAATTTTATAGTGTCTATCTAGCAGTGGCTTTACTGCTGATGCCTCTACCCTTACTCGCACAAAATTTGGTTATCATTTCTGATAACGCTAGCCATTATCAAACCAGCTATAAAACACTTATTACGAACCAGCTATCTCAAGACCCCAGTATACAATTACGAAACATACCGACCAGCTCATTAAGCACCGAAACGCTAACAAAAGACTCACCCGACATCCTGATTAATCTCGATAATAAAGCCATAAAAAAGCTCGTGGAATTGAATATACAAACCACAACATTTCACGCCTTAACAACATTATCACATGCTAAAAAGAACATCCCATGCTTACCGTCATGCCGAGAGCTTCGGCCCAATCACTTTTTCTTTGTCTTGGATCAGCCACCAGCTAGACAATTAAATTTAATACAACGTCTTAGCCCTTTATTTAAAAACATTGGTGTTATTGTCACTCATCAATCAAAAGATCAGCTAACACACTTAAAGAAAATTGCCGCGGATAAAAAATTAACCATTAACGAACACCTTAGTAATTCAAAAAATGTACATTCCCAAATAGATCGTGTTTCACAATCTTCAGACATCATTCTCGCAATAGCCGATACCGATATTTATAACGCCACGTCTCTTTCACAAATCCTACTAACCAGTTACCGTTATGGAACACCCATCATAGGTTTCTCTAAAGGCTTTATAAGAGCCGGGGCTATTGCAGGAACAGTTAGTAGCCTCGAGCAGTTGGCTAAGCATTTAACCGAAACAATCTTCGCCCTAGAGGACGCAAAGAAGCCTCTGGCAAACAGTATTGTTTACCCTAAATATTTCAGCGTTATTTCCAATAGAAATGTCGCAAAAAGTTTAAACCTACATTTCCCTAACGATAAAGCATTACAAGCGCAATTAATCAGCAATGAGTTTGATAAGTAGGTTTCAATTACAAGATAAGCTGCTACTCCTAGGCGTTATGCCAGCAGCCATCGTAGCCATTATATTAGCCACCTACCTAACCTCAACGCGTTTAAATGACATGTACGATTTATTGCATAAAACGAATGAGAACTTATGTCTTTCAATAGCCAAATCCAGTGTTAATGGTGTCTTTTCTGGGAATTTAGCGGCGCTCGATGCAGTTGTCCGTTCAGTAGTTAATGAGCCAGATATCCTCTCTATTAAAATTACAGACAGTGCGGGAACGGCTCTTTCCTATGCAAGCAGTGATATTGCAACACCCTCATTACTATCTAACCCATCAAAAGAAATTGTTCAACCAATCACACTTAAATCAATTGAAAACACGGATGAATTTGACAGCTTATTGGTTGGCCTACCGGTTGAAAAAAATGAAACCATTGGTTACGTCACACTCACGCTTTCATATGAGGCTATTCAACAACGGCAATATAATATTTTATCTAACACAATCTACATCACCTTATTTTTACTATTGGTGATCGCTCTTATTGCAAAATACTTCAGCGCAACAATTAGTCGTCCCATTCTAAAATTAACACGTGATGTAAAAAACATTACTAAAGGCAACTATACTCCACCACCTAACACCCCAAATATCAGTAGCAAAGATGAAATTGCCACACTCGAGAGCGGTGTTCATGAAATGGCTCAGCAAATTAATAATCACCAACGGATTCTGAAACAGAGGGTCCTTGAAGCAACGCAAGAGTTAAGATCTCAAAACGACAAGCTTTTTTCTGCCCAAGAAGAAATCCTCAAATCCGCCGATGCAAAATCACGGTTTATTTCACATATAAGTCATGAAATACGAACTCCGTTAAATGGCATTATCGGCTTTCTTGAAATCATTCAACAAACCCCTCTTGATGATGAGCAACTGAAATTGGTCAATGCGTCTCATTTATCATCAAAAAATTTACAAACCATTATTAATGAAGTCTTAGATTTTACCCAGCTTGAATCTGGCAAAGTACTTATTCATAAAACAAATTTTGAACTGAAAAAAGCAATACAAGATGCCATCTTGCTTTTATCTGCCCAAGCAAAGGAAAATCACGTCAGTATTAACTATCAGCACGATGCCAATGTCCCTGTGGTTATTAATCAAGACCACGTCAAGTTTGGCCAAATACTTATTAACCTACTTAGCAATGCTATTAAGTTCAGCCACCAATCATCTGTTATCGTTCGCTTAAAAATGAACCCTTACAAGCAGGATGTTATTGATATTAGCATCATTGATCACGGTATCGGCATCAGTGGACATAACCTCAAACAGCTTTTTCAAGAATACTCTCAACTTGATGGCGCTACTAGCGATCAGGGAACAGGTCTTGGCTTAGTAATTACTAAACGCCTGCTAAACGCACTTAACGGTAGCATTAAGGTAAAAAGCACCTTAGGCGAAGGTTCTAATTTCACCTTTAGTCTACCCTTTACACAGGTGAAAGATAGCTACCAAGCTATTAATAAACCCATAGCGATTGAACACCCTCTGCCCGACCTAAGTTCTTTAAATATATTAGTTGCAGACGACAACGAAATTAATCGTTTATTGTTGAGTCATTTATTAGAAAAACAACACGCTAATGTAACCTGTGTTAACGATGGCCAACAAGCCATTGAACTAGCCTTCAAGCACCCCTATGACCTGATGCTATTTGATTTAAGGATGCCTTTAAAAATGGGCAATGAGGCACTTTTTGAAATACGTAACCACTCACAAAACCCTAACTATAAAACACCCGCCATTGCTATTACTGCACACATTACCTCAGGTGAAGAGAAGGCACACCACATCAGTTCATTTGACGGGTACCTAATAAAACCTATTAACCAAGTACACTTTTTCGCCTTAATTGAGCAATTACTTAGCGAACATGATTTTGATACGCAGCCTTTTATATCAACCACTACAAATGGCGACTCAGCCTCTAACAGTCAACCGTTTGATTATCATTTAGCTAAAAAAAGCATGAATGCGGACCATTCGTTTATGTTAATTATGCTTGAGAAGTTTTTATCTGAACTCCCCAAACAAAGCGAAGACATTTCAGAGCTGATTGGGCAAAACAACATAGTGGATGCAGCAGAAGCAGTCCATAAAATCCACGGTTCGGCAGCATATTGTGGAACACCTTTATTAAAATCAGCAGCGAAAAAACTTGAGCTTGTATTGAGGGAAAACGATAAAAATAATACTCAAAAGTTCCACAAGATTTTTTGTAATGAAATACAGACATTGCTTACATTAAAAAGCGACATTCTTACCTTGCTGCAAACCCTTACTAATAATCAAGAAACTTAAACAACTTTCTTATAACGTGCCCATAGCAACCATTACATGGCGCTTTAATCAATCAAGAAACCCTAATTACAGTTAAGTAGAAAACCTTAATCCCTCTCCATTAATACTCATACTCTATTAATACGCGCAACGTACTATCAGGGCCTTTATAACCTAAGCCAAATATGGAGCCTACTTCCCAATGCATTTTTTTCGCATGAGCTAAGCGAATATCACCCATTACAACAGGGCCTACCGCCTGGCCATTTTCATTACTATAAAACTCAATGGCAGGTTCTAACTTTTCTGAATACCGGTAGCGTGCCTGAAGAGCTAGCGACGATTCAAGCTCATTCTTTATTTCATTCCCCCACTCATACTCAATAATAAAATTGGCGGCACCCACCCATTTCCCCCACTCTTTTTCGATTAAAAGACCACTGGATAAGCCCCAAGTATCATCATGCTGCTGATGCTCAAGTTCAAATAAAACACCCCAGTCAGCATCGTACTCACCTTGTTCAGTTAACTGCCATTTTACTTCCAGCTCTAAGGCCTCTAAAGAAAAGTGCCGATCGTTATCTTCTGCAATAAGATAGCCCTCAACGAACAAGCTATCCGATAATGATTTACCGATACCAAGCCGGTGAAGTTGCTGCCCATCTCCTGATAACATTCGCCATTCCAGCTCCCTTTCTAAAGGCTGGACGTACGGGTGATACACTTTATCTACCGAAAATTCCGATGCTGCCACACGAACGGCTAAAAGTGCTAAACAACAGGCTTGTAGTGTTCTGCTTATTGTTCTCACTCGCCCATTTCCCACTTAAAGGTTTTAAACGTCTTAAAAGCTAAGGCCGATGAAAGCATTAAACTTATAAAATACCCACCAACTTGAATAGGCGTTGGCGTTGATTCATAGCCAAGCAAGGCATATAAAATTTGCCCTATAACAGAGCCCTCACTCACCCATGATGAGGTGTTCCATAATGGTGATTGACTGATCAAAATATCCGCCTGAATTAACAATTGAAATGCTTGAGTGGTCATACTCGCGCTGATTAGAACCAAGGCAACTAAGCAAACAGCAACCCCCTTCCTAGGACGCAAATTGATCATTAAATAATACATAAACACTCCCACACTGAAGCCAACTCCAGCTCCAATAAAGCTGCCTGCAAGCACTGTTTCTAATAGCTGCTCATTACCTATAAAACCTTGAATATAAATGATTATTTCTGACCCTTCGCCCACTAAAGTGGCCGATAAACACCCAGCAATCGCCCATACAGTTGTTTTGTAATAAGGTCGCCTACCCATTGAAAAAATTAAAAATAACAAACAAATAAACGTCATTAGGTGCATGCACGCATTCAAAATTTCTTGCCCAACACCATCAAAAAACGTCGAAATAGATGCAATATGACGAGCATAAAAAATTGATAACACCCCACCTAAGCCCAAAGAGGAAAGAAAGTAACGACGCGGTAATTGCAGTTTCTGAGATAGCACTAACAGCACACTGACTATAAGCGCTGCTTCAAATACTTCCCGTAAGATAATAATGACTGAATTGATAAGCATAACGTTACTTTACAATGACCTTGCCCTGAGCTGTTTTAGGAAAAAACTCACCAAAAAAGGGGTATTCACCCGCTGGTAATGGACCTATAAAAACAACGCCTTTTGAATGTCCTGGAATAACTTTCTCACGGTTAAGCTCATAACTCTCAAACTCCTCTGCTGTCTGGTCTTGGTTATCAATTAACAGCTTTACTTTGGTATCGACGGGAATTTCAACCGTGGACGGGTAAAACAGGTGATGACGAATAACAATATTAACTGTAGGTGCCGCGAAAAGTGGGGTTACTGTCAACATTAAGCAGATGATGAGTAATATAAATATACGCATAGATGCCCTTAAATAGCTGGAAATTCTACCATCACGTTTAAACCACCTAATTCAGCTGATACTGCCAGTTCAACCTTAGCCCCATGAAAAGTAGAAATATGCTGCACAATGGCTAAGCCAAGCCCACACCCTAATATACCGGATGCATGTCTATCTCCACCCACCCGATAAAACCGTTCAAAAACACGTACCCGATCTTCTTCTACGATGCCTGGCCCAGAGTCTTCTACGCAAAGCATCACAGTATTGTCTTTGGATTTAATATTTACCGAAATAACACCCTTTGCTGGCGTATATTTATTGGCATTAAGAACTAAGTTTTGCAATAAACTCTCTAGTGCAAATTCATTACCTTTGATAAGGCATACAGGCTCTGCATTCAAACTTATTCTTTGCTGCTTTGACTCAAACTGCATGTATTCGTTGGCAATCACCATCTTAGCAATATCAGTTAAGTTTAACGGTTCCATTTGCTGAGCAGCTTGATCGGGTGAATGTTGATATAAACTCAGTATCTGCTCAATCACATGCCCCATTCGTTCCACTCCCTCTTTTAACGGTTCTAGATCGCCATCAGTTATGTCCTTAGTAGACATTAGGTTGTGTAGCTGCACTTTTAAGGAGCTAATAGGGGTACGCAACTCATGCGCCGCATCCGCCGAAAACTGCTGCTCACGTACGAATGCATCATTTAAGCGCTGTAGTAAATCATTGGTTGTTATACATAATTGCTCTAGCTCTTTGGGTTGTTGCTTAATCGAAATTGCAGACAGATCATCCGCTTTCTTATCACCGAGTTGCGTGGTTAATTCACGTAAAGGCTTTAAACCAAAACCCACCGTTAACCAAATAATAAAGGCGGCCAATGGGATAGCCATCACTGTTGGTTTGATGGCAGATAATACAATTTTATCGGCTATTTCATAACGTAAGTCGATACGTTCCCCTGTGATCACCCAGCGTTTAAAAAGCCTGTCTTGTAATATGTAAGTACGCCAACGAAAGTCTGCGTAGTTTTCATCATGAAAGCCTTCCGACAATTGACTGTTAAACATTTGGTGTTCAGGCGCATTACCGGAGCGCGCAATAAGTACGCCATCATGCGACCAAATTTGAAAAAAAACCGAAGGCTTAAGGTCGAGTGTTTTTTCAACCCTAGGCGTGAGATCATGATTAGCATGTACAATAATGCTGGCTAAGTTTTTAAGTCGCTCATCAAACAAAGCATCCGTTTTAGCAAGACTCGAGCGGTAGCCTAGCAATAACGATAAAAACGTCACCGCGGTAATAGTCGCTAACAGTGTTAACAATAAAAAGGTACGAATTGACCTCATGCTGGCTTCACTATATACCCAACACCTCGAAGTGTTTTGATAAAACCTTTAGGTAACTTTTTTCTAAGATGATGAATATGAACTTCTATCGTATTACTCGCCACCTCTTCATTCCAGCTATACAGTTTTGACTCCAGGCTTTCGCGTGTTAAAACACGCCCAGCATTTTCCATCAGTGCCTTTAACAAGGTAAACTCACGACGCGATATATCCACCGCTTCGTTGGCAACCGATAAACCATAACAAGCCGTGTCTAATTCAACGTCGCCGATCTGAAGGCCTGCATGTTTGGAGCTACTAGAACGGCGTTCAACAACTCTTAAACGCGCCAACAGCTCATCCACTTCAAATGGTTTTGCTAAATAGTCATCCGCCCCTAAATCCAAGCCCGACACCTTGTCATCAATCGATGATCTAGCCGTTAAAATAAGTACCGGCAACTGCGCTGTATGCTGCCTAATGGCCCGCAATACATCCAAGCCATCCATATCGGGCAGGCCCAAGTCTAAAATCACAATATCCGTTGGCTCAGTTTTAACGATGCTTATCGCCTGTTGACCATGCTTCAAATAATTAACCACAAAACCTTCATGTGTCAGCGTCTTTACCAAGGCGTTAGCCAATGCTGCATCGTCTTCAACCAGTAAAATATTCACTTGTTCAGTTTAAATGCTAATTAATTTCATGCAATGCTTCATTTATTTCATGCCGGCGGCCGCTATCTGCAAGCGCTCTGTCTGGCCTTGCTTTAGCATCGAGTGCTTTTATGAAGCTAGCTTGAGCTTGTTTTTTCTCACCTTGATCCAGCAAAAACAAGGCATAAAAATAATGACTATCAATGCCGTTTGGATCAAGGAGTATGCCCTTTTGAAGATACCTTTTTGCTTTTTTGTCATTGCCAAAACTAATCGGCCAGCCTGGCGCCTTAAAATACAAGGTTCCCAAGGTTGTATGTGCTGAGCCAGACAACGCTTTATCATCTAATAAAATAGATTTTTCCAAATCTTTTTTTGCTTCTTTTATTAATGATAACGCACTCAGGCCACCCTTAACGCCAGCGAAACTTGATTCAATAATACCCCGCCAAATAAGCACTTCCGCCGATACCGGATGCAACTTAACTGCCTCGTTAGATTGCTCTATTAAGGTCTCAAACGCTTCTTCTTGTTGTGACCCTTTCATTTGATAGTTAGCTTTTGCCCAATCTTTTGCCAAGAGAGCCACATCCTGCTGAACATCTGCCAATACGGCGGTTGATGATATGAGTAAAACGTAACACAGTATTTTCACAATATTTTTCATACTAAACTCCGATTTAGGTTACTCAGCAACCTTTTGTGTTTGCTCACTGTTTATCCGTAGATTGAACAGCCAGCGCTTAATAACATCATTGATAAGCCAATGCACCACCACTCGTCACGCTGTTTTATTTATTTATAAGTACGCTTACCTTCTATGCTAATGTCTTTTCAGGCTGTTCAGTTAAGCTACAAAAAATATCACCATAGAGTCGATAAAACTGTTTGGCACAACGAATAATAAGCTGCTGCTCAGCTGGCTGATTTATTTTATTCATTAAGCTTTCAAAAAATTGAACATGATCCTGATCCAGTGCGCCATGTGAGCGCAAATAACTAAACGCCTCATCAGGTAAACTCAATACTTCTTGAATGCCATCTGCCGCTCTATCAGCTGTTGTGACACTGGTGCCTTCTAACACATGAACCATACCAAAAAAACCCAAGGGGTTAACACGGTTAATAACATCATAGGCATACGCAACCATTAATTCCGTTTCAAAGGCTGGCGCGTCATGCCGGACTCTTTCTTTATCAACCCCACACACAGCAAGGTCGTTTAAAATCCATTCTTGATGGCCTAACTCTTCCTCAATGTATTCTGCTAGTGCATTACGCAGCCACTCTTTTTCCTCGGGTATTCTCGCACCGGCTGCCATTAATAATGGCACCGTATGTTTAACATGGTGATAAGCCTGCTCTAAAAAAGCGATATACTCCTCTTTTGAAATGCTTCCAGATACCGCTTTAGTAATAACGGGGGCTAGCAGAAGCTGATGACGTTCCAGCTCGGTTTGTTGCTGCAATTGTTGAAAAAAGGCCATTACCCTTACTCCGAATATAATTGATGTATAGTTGATTGATACTGCCTCAAAATAACATCCCTAACGGGTCTGCCATTAGAGGTCATCGTGCCTGCTGAAAAACTCATCGGTTGTGGCAGTACTGCCCATCTTTTAACCTGCGCATAATCAGGCAGTGAGCGATTCGCTTTGATAATGCTATCCTTTATTATTTCTTCAGGCATTGCTTCATCTCTTAAGGATATTAGTGCAATGCAGTGTGGCCGTTGATCGCCAAACACGACACACTGTTTAAGCAGGCCATCGCTTAATAAAACGCCTTCAACCCACTCAGGACTAATATTCCGACCATAACTTGAAATAAGAAGGTTTTTTTTACGTCCATTGACATATAGATACCCTTGTTCATCTAAAAACCCCAAATCACCCGTTCCAACTTCTGCTTTATTCCATGAAGCAGGCTCACCTACATAACCCAGGAACGGGTTGCCATAAACAATAATTTCATCGTTCACAATGCGTACTTCAAGGTGCGGCAAGGGCTTGCCAACCGACCCCGCTTTATTATTTTTAGCTGAATTTAAACTCACAACCGAAGCACACTCAGATAGCCCATATCCTTCATAAACGGGCAAGCCATACGATTGCGCTTGCTGAATGAGTTGTTGAGACACTTTGCTACCACCGACAGCCATAAACGCTATGGACGAGGGTGGCGTCCAACCTTTTTTTATCGCACCAATAAGACTCAGTAGTATTTCTGGTAATAAAATTAAACTAACGGGCTTATATTTCTCAATCGTTTTCAGCAAAGTTGATAACTTAAAGTCACTGCTGCCATTAAAGCCTAATTGATTGCTGGGTAAGGCAATAATAGTTCCACCATTTAACAAGGTGACGTACGAACCCGCTGTGTTTTCAAGTAAGGTACTAAACGGTAATACTGATAAATGCTTGCCGACTGGCAATTGTAATGAATCATGAGTAGCTTTCGCGACCGCAAACTGCTGCTTGTTCGATAAGCAAACACCTTTAGGCTCACCTGTTGAACCCGATGTAAACGTTATTTTCGCAGTAGAAACAGGTAATTCGCTATCCGCTATATTTTTCAAGTCACTACAGAGTAAATCCCCAATCAATACCTCTGTATTCAATAACTCCGTAACGTTCGATAAGCTATCATCACGCTTATGAACCAGCGCACATGTGCCCGATTTTTCAATAGCAAAGGCTAATTGCTGCTGAGAAAAAAATGCCGGCAAGGGTAACAAGCCCACCCCTGATATATTAGCAGCAAGGTCAACTAACAACCATTCAGGCGAATTATCACAAAACAAGGCCAATACTTTATGCTGATAACGTACTAAAAACCTTGATATAACATTAACCCCATTCAGCAATTCTTTATAGGTGTATGCTTTTTTTTCGCCAACAATGGCTATATCACTTGGCCGCTGTTTGGCAAGCTCTTTAATTTCGTTCCAAAGCATTACCGGTCCAGAGATATTTGCAACACAAGCTGGTCGATTGTGGACTGATAATTAGTCATCACAAAACCTGAAACCGGGTGACTTTTCAATATTGCATAAGCTTTTTTTATATCCCCTGCAATAACTTTGGGTTGGTTTTTGTAATAACTGCCCCATGAACCACTATCAAACGCAAGACTTTCGGCTTGGGCATCACAAATATCAATACACCCAATATCCAGTTCCGAAATCATAGATTGAACTTGCTTAGTTGCGGTAAATAATGCCCAATCAATATCTAATTGATAGAGTGTTGACACTATTAAAACAAACAGCATTTTACTGGTACTAGGATAGCTCGATGTTAAGTTACCAATTTCCGCTATCTTCTGCCGGTCAACATTAAGGTTGATCAGCCGACTAATCACTAACTCAGCCTTATCATCTAAATATTGTTCTAAAAACATTGGGTTATCGATCTCAGCCGGATAGAACCCAAGCACTGATGTTATATTTTTTTTGGTTTCTGCAGATAATAAATAAGGTAAAAAACTCTTTATCTGCGCGGCATGGTTTTTATAAAATTGCTTTGTAATATATGCTTCTACATTAGCTCGTTGCGGTGATTCAAGGCCTGTTAAAACAACAGATAAGTGAGGTAAAAAAACTCGTTTGCTTGCTTCTGAATCAGCACGTTGTTTGCTACCCTCTGATTCACTTTGTAGTGCACTCATAACCAATCCTTATTCTCATAGACTGGTTACGAGTGTACTTGTTGAAAATTAAGCCAATCTTAAGAGAATTGGAATAAATGCAAAAACATAATAAAAACCTTATATTCCCCTGAACATCGCCTTTAATACGTTACAGCCTATGCTGTAGGCCTAAGGTAGCCTACAAACAAGTATTAACAAATTGATAAATTTAAGGCACATTAGGATTTTCTAAAAAGTTACACCTTGTTAAATAACAAGGTCACCTGAGTTTCAAGCCGAGCTTCTATTTAACCTTTTTCCAATAAAATATTTCTTTCAATTGGTCAATCGCTTCTTTTGCGGTTGTGGTTTTAATAGTATCTATCAATTCACCTACTTTAAAGGTTCTATGCTCCTCATAACGCACACCCACTTGAGGCATATTTGCTAAACCAGTTTCTTTTGCATGTTCTTCAAAAGCTTTGTTTTTCCAAAAGAATGCACCTGGCATTGTGGTAGGAATAACCAATGCAAAGAATAAAGAACGCCTAATCACGGCTGTACTAAGTAATGACAGCCCTAATATCAACCAACCCAGCGTTGATGATGGAGAATCAAGCAATAAGCAAGACACAATAATTGAGGAGCCTAACAATACATTACTAATAATATAAGGCCATGCAAAACGGGTTGTTTGTAAGTACCATGAAGCACTACCTTCTCCCTCACTATTTTTAAGATCAGCGGCATGCGCGACGTGCCCTATGGCTTCAAGCAGCAAGCCCAGCAATAGTAAAATTACCAAACTAACATATTGTGTAGTATTGAGAGCATCTGCTATTAACGCAACGAAAACAATCGTTAATGACCCAAGACTCAAACATGTTCCAACAAAAGAACTCGCTGTTTGCCAGTGATCCCAAAATGGGCGTGCCTTAATTCTATATAGCTTATACATATAAAACAGACCTACTGGACCACTGAGTACGCCCATAATGGCAAACAGTCCAATCAATGGCTTAATCTCAAAATAACTAAAAACACTAAACCCAAGCAAGCTGCTAAAAAACAAACTAACCCCAGCAATTTCACGACTTACCGGTGAATGGCGTAAATTATAAAAACCACGGTAAAAACGATGTGGTTTGCCCAAATGCATATTGAGTTTATAGAAGCCAAACATCAGCAATACATTCATCAATACTAATAAAGGCAGATACGCAGCAGACGACTGAATCGCTACTATCGCTTCAACCCCCGTAAAACTGCCAAGCACAATGATTAAAAACGCGCCAAGGATGGCTTGTGTTGATAATGTAAAAATGACATGAGAACTTTCATGCGTCATCAGCAAAGCTTTCCAATTCCATTGCTTTTTGACTCCATGCTTTTCATCTACTACCGGTTTATACTTTCCAACTTCTTCATCTTTATGATATTTAAGCGGCATCGAGTCGGTACGCGTCATTTCACGCTTATTTTGTCGCGTTTGCTGAAAACGAATATTCGGATGCGTAATATCTGTTGTTGGAAAACCCGGTATTTCAGCTTGAGCCTGTTCCCTATTTTCTGGCACATTCTCAATGACTCCAAAATCCAACGCATTACCTAAACAGGCTGATACACATGACGGTTTTAACCCCACCTCTAATCGATCAACGCACATATTACATTTACTAACCTCACCTTTAACAGGGTCAAGTTGAGGGGCGTTATAAGGGCAAACCCATGTACAGTAACCACAGCCGAAACAAATATCTGGGTCTTGTAACACCGCACCATATTCAGCAAACTTTGTGTAAGCTCTTGTTGGACAACCTTTTAAGCAAACTGGGTCATCACAATGGTTACAGGCCATCGAAATATTAAGGCGCTGATAATCTGGGTACGTTCCACCTTCGACATAACCAACCGAACGGAATGAGATATGAGCAGGGTTATCATTTTTTTCACTGCATGCCGCTTCACATGCATGACAACCGATACAGTTATCTGCATTTAAATAAAACCCATGCTGTTTATATCGATCTGGGTTTTCGCTAATACCTGTATCACCATTTATATTAAGGCTCACCTCCCTTAACGCATTACCCTCCTCGGCGAGCTCAATATTGTCTCCATATCGGTTTTTTTCTCGGCTTTCTTCTGTCCTTAAAAAAGCATATTTTTGTTCATCACTACGTGTTTCAATCATGGGACTTAAAATGTTCTTGCTTCTAAATTTAATCGTGCAGCAACTTCCTGATTTACATGCTCTATTCGTACTGCGCATTGTTTAAAGGCAGGTTGCCGTGAATGTGGGTCTAATAGACCTAATGTAAGTCGGTTAACGCAATCAAAAAAGTGAAAGGGAATAAACACCATCGTCCTAGGTACTCGTTGTGTCAACATAACCATAACAACAGCATCACCACGACGTGAAATAACACGCACATAGGACTGATGCTCTATCCCCTGTTCAGCTGCTGTATCAGGGTTCATTTCCATAAATGGCGTTGGGCTGTATTTATTGTTATTACCGACTTTTCCAGTTCTAGTCCGTGAGTGAAAGTGCTCAACTAACCGGCCTGAATTCAACCAAAACGGGTATTGCTCGTCTGGTTTTTCATTATTATCGATAAACGGTAGCGGAATCAGTTTAGCCCGACCACCGGGATGGCGAAAAGTAGCTGGTTCGGTATACAAGCGTTTTCCACCTTTAAGCGGCTTTTCACCCTTATCCACCTGCTCTTGCGTATAAGGCCACTGAATGCCCTTATTCTGCTCAATCAAATCATGAGTCATACCCGATATATCAACCAGCCGTCCTTTGGATAGTTCGCGCATTTCATCAAACACTTCATGAAAATTATCAGGGAAGTTCATCTTTCTACCCTGTTCAAACTGTTTTGCTAGGCCGTTAAAAATATGTAAATCTGTTTTTGACTGGCCATAGGGTTCTTTTACTTTACGAATAATATTGACCCTTCTTTCTGTATTCGTAAAAACGCCTTCCTTTTCAGCCCAAATAGCCGCTGGTAGAAAAATATGTGCATATTGCGTTGTTTCCACATCAAGGTAAGAATCCTGCACTACACAACATTCGAGCTTTTCTAATGTTTTACGAATACGCGCCGTATTAGGCATTGATGTCATTGGGTTTGTACCCACCAACCACAGACCTTTAATTGCGCCGGTTTCAATGGCAGGAAATATATCTGTTTGTGCAAGCCCCCGTTTCTTTGGGAAAAACTCTGGATCTACGCCCCAGTATTTTCCAATATCAATTCGGTCTTGTTCATTTTCTAATAAACGATAGCCAGGTAGACCAGAACACGATGACCACTCTCGTGTTCCCATCGCATTACACTGTCCAGTAATAGACAAGCTGGTCCCACCTTTTTTACCAATGTTGCCAGTCAGCAAGCTAAGGTTATTAAGACCCACCACTCCATCTGAGCCATGCGTGCTTTGATTAATACCCATCGTCCAAATATTCATTGCGGCGCCAGCTTTTGCGTACAAACGAGCAACATTGCGAATCGTATCTTCATCAATACCGCATATTTTAGATGCCGTTATCGGGTCATAGTTTTTAACTTCTGCTGCTAATTCGTCAAAGCCAGTAGTATTCGCTTTTATATAGTCTTGATCTTCCAATCCTTCAGCCAGAATGACATGCATTAATGAATTCATTAACACAACGTCTGTACCGGGCGTAATTGCCAAATGCATATCTGCATTTTGCGCCAGCATGGTGACTCTTGGATCAATAACAATTAAAGGAAATTTTCGTTTTTCCTGCGCTTCTTTAAAACGCCAATAAATAATAGGGTGTTGTTCTGGTAAATTGGACCCCCAAGCAATCAGGCAATCGGTATGTTCAAAATCTTCATAACAACCTGGAGGGCCATCTGAACCAAAAGAGCGCTTATAGCCTGATACTGCCGAGGCCATACACAGTGTGGTATTGCCATCGTAGTTATTGGTTCCAATCACACCGCGGGCCAACTTGCCCAAGGTATAAAAACCTTCGGTTAAAATTTGCCCCGTTGATACAATGGCAAATGAGTCTGGCCCATAGGTATCTTGTATGCGTTTGATTTCAGAGGCCATTTTTTCAAAGCTTTCGTCCCAGCTCGCTTCTTGGTATTCATCATGAATATTTGAGCGCATCAGCGGTACGTCACCACGACCTGCTGACTCAAACAATTCGTGTTCAAAAAGGCCTTTTACACATAACTTGCCTCGATTAACATCTGCATCAGCCACTCCTCGACTTCCTACTGGCACACCATCTTTGTCCGTGCCTACTTCAATTGCACAGCCAGTTGAACAATAGCCACAAGTAGCATAGGTCCATTTTTCAATTTTTTTATCCGCGATCGCGATGGGATTTTTTTTATTCCGACCAAATAGCATCTTATTATCTCCCTCGTTTAACCTAGCAACAGTTCGCTTTTACTGACCAACAATGAATCGCCACCCACCCTTAAAGTTATTGGGCGGCCTTCTCGTTTATCCATTTCTACATGTAACAAACTTCGGCGAGTTTCTGCTGTGCCACGATCAATTGCAAAACTATAAGTACCCAGCCGTATATGCTCATGAGAAGCTAGGTAGCCAGCAAAGGTAGGCAAGACCGAACCAAGGGGTGGGTCCTCACGATCGCTGATATTTGGGCCCATTAAACGCCCGTGGAAATTACAATCGTCTAGGTCCGTTTTTGCACTAAAAATTAAAATTTCTTGTGCTGCCATAGCGGGTGCTGACGACTCAGCCCAAGCCTTCACATCAAAACATGCTTTACGTACATCCGTCTGTGATTTCAGTGGCACAATTAAATAAGGTAAGCCACTCGACACAAGGCGTGTGTAATAGCTTGAATGGTCTATATCTTTCTCATCAATCGATAATAGTTTTGCTAACTCTTGATCCGTGGGTGTAAATCGGTCAACAACAGGCATACTACTTAATGTAAATTGCACATACCGCTTACCATTCGCATCCATAGAAATATTTGCGGTAACATCTTGGCTATTTTGCTTTACCATAATGCTTGTATAGTCGCCTTCCAAGCTAACTTTTCCAGTTTCCACTAAAACATTGGCAATCGCTAAAATAGGATGTCCTGCAAAATCCTTCTCGCCATCGGGCGAAAAAATTCGAGCTTTAAAGGTACTACGGCCCTCATCTGCTTTATAAACGAATGCCGTTTCAGATAAATTTATTTCACGTGCTATACGACCAAGCTGCTCTTCTGGCAGATCCTCTGCATCTGGGAAAACAGCAACCTGTGCCCCTTGAAAAAGCGTATCGGTAAAAACATCGAGAGTGTAATAAGTTACTTTCATTATTTAGCCTTCATTAACTGTTTGTACCGACGACAACTCGGCCATTTATTATTTTTACTGGGTATGCATTAATACAAACACTCTCGTCTTCTAAGCATTGCCCTGTTTCTAGATTAAAGTGCTGTTTATAAATCGGCGATGCCACCACAAGTTCATCACCTATACTGCCAATTATCCCTCTGGATAAAACGTTCACCTCGCTAAAAGGGTCGTAATTACTAAGCGCATAAACTTGTTCGGTCTTTTTCACATAAAACAAAGCTATTTGTCTCTCATCTATCAAAGCAGCTGTACCTGCATTTTCATTTAGATCTGTTAACGCACAGACATCCACTTCACTACTTTTTAATTCATTAACCATTCGTGTATTCATCCGTTTGTTTAAACTTCTTCAAGTTGTGCTGGTATTTCCTCTTTTCGCGCAGGCCGTATTTGATCCCTTTCTGAAACAAATACAATTTGGCTATCGCCTTTGTCAGAATTTACAAACGCTTTAAAGGTTTTTGATTTTTCTTCGTTTTCAACTGTTGTCTTCCACTCACATTGATACGTATCAATAACATTTTGCATTTCTGTTTCAAACGTTTCAGCAAGCCCTAATGAGTCTTCAATGACCACTTCACGCAAATAATCAATGCCGCCTTCTAGGTTCATCATCCATGTAGATGTACGTTGTAATCGATCTGCTGTTTTTACATAAAACATAAGGAAGCGATCAATATATTGAACCATTGTTTCGTAATCTAAGCCTGTTGCAAACAAGTCCGCATGTCTCGGCTTCATACCGCCGTTGCCGCACAAGTACAAGTTCCAACCATTTTCTGTGGCGATCACGCCAACATCTTTGCTTTGCGCTTCTGCACACTCACGAGTACAACCCGAAACAGCAAACTTTATTTTGTGTGGTGTGCGCAAACCCTTGTAACGATTCTCTAAATCAATCGCCGTTGTCACACTATCGGCAACGCCATATCGGCACCACGTACTACCGACGCAGGATTTAACTGTTCGTAAAGATTTACCGTAGGCGTGACCTGTTTCAAAGCCCGCATCAATTAATTCTTTCCAAATAACAGGTAGGTCCTCTTGGTGCGCACCAAATAAATCAACACGCTGCCCACCGGTAATTTTCGTATACAAATTATATTTTTTGCCAACCTCACCCAGAGTAATCAGCTTGTCAGGTGTAATTTCACCACCTGGAATCCGAGGTACGATTGAATAAGTGCCATTTTTCTGAATATTGGCAAGATAACGGTCATTCGTGTCTTGCAGGCCAGTATGTGGAGTTTCTAATACATAATCATTCCAGCAAGAAGCAAAAATAGACGCTAGCGTTGGCTTACAAATATCACAGCCATACCCCTTACCATGTTTTTCGATCATTTCATCGAACGTTTTAATCTTGCCGACACGAACCAAGTGATAAAGGTCTTGGCGGGTATACGCAAAATGTTCACACAAATCTGTATTAACATCCATACCCAGTTTCTCTAACTCTTTATTCAGTACTTGACCAACAAGTGCCGTACAACCACCACAGCCTGTTGTTGCACTGGTACACTCTTTAAGGCTTGCCATCGTTGTAGCGCCATCAGAGATGGCTTGGCAAAGCGCACCTTTGGATACATCAAAACAAGAACATATTTGCGCAGCATCCGGTAAAGCTTCAACACCTAAACCTGTTGCGCCTGAGCCATCTCGTTGTGGCAAAATTAATGCATCCGGATACTCTGGCAAAGCAATATCGTTCAGTTTAAGTTGTAACAAATTACCGTAATCAACCGTATCGCCAATTAACACCGCACCTAATAAGCGTTTATTATCTTCACTGACGACGATCTTTTTATACACGTCATCTGCACCATTGACATAAGTGTAAATCTTCGCCTTTTCAGTGGTTGCATGCGCATCACCAATACTCGCTACATCCACACCCATCAGTTTTAATTTCGTGCTCATATCTGCACCGGTAAAACTATTCTCCTTGAGTGATAACCGGTCTGCTACAACTTGGGCCATTTGATAACCCGGTGCCACCAAACCAAATATTTTGCCATCCCATAAAGCACACTCGCCTATCGCATAAATGTCTTTATCTGATGTTTGACAATGATCATCAATAACAATACCGCCTCGCTCACCAAGTGTCAGACCACAATCACGAGCAATATCATCACGCGGTCTAATACCGGCTGAAAATAAAATAACATCGGTTTCAATATGTGAGCCGTCAGCAAAGTTCATCCGATGCAGACACTGCTCACCATCAACAATGCCTTGTGTATTCTTTTGGGTATGTACGCTAACACCTAACTCTTCAATTTTCTTACGTAACACTGCGCCAGCACCATCATCAATTTGTACGGCCATCAACCGTGGCGCAAACTCAACAACGTGCGTTTTCAACCCCAAGTCTTTTAACGCTTTAGCAGCCTCAAGACCCAACAAACCACCACCAATAACAACGCCTACCTTAGATTCCTTACCTGCTTTCGCAATATCAATTAAGTCATCAATAGTTCTGTAGACAAAACAATTTTCCCTTTCATGGCCTGGGATAGGTGGAACGAAGGGAAAGGACCCTGTCGCTAGAACAATTTTATCGTATGAAATACGTTGACCCTTCTCGGAGGTAACGATTTTTTTGTCACGATCAATGTGGGCTGCACGATCACCGATATGAACGGTAATATTATTTTTTTCAAAGAAATCCGGCTCAACAAGTGACAGGTCCTCTTCAGTTTTACCATTAAAGTATGACGATAGTTGAACACGGTCATAAGCAAACCTCGTTTCTTCACAAAACGTTGTTATATCGTAGTTTTGCATTTCATCGCTGTTTACCATGGACTGTAGGAATTTATGCCCAACCATACCGTTACCAATTACAACTAATTGTTTTTTATTACTCATGCTTTATGTATATCCAAAATTCTTTATAGTCACACCTCCATAGCACGCAACATGCCAACATCAACCACCACCTCTCTAACAATTGATTTTTAAGCAGAAAATTTTTAAAAACATATAAAAAAAGACTGTCAAAACAGTTTTTTGCTTTAGTGCTGTGCAATAAAAACCCCAATCGCATTAACTTGGTGCAAAAAAGCACATTACCCCAAACAAATAACTACAACGACCATTAAGAGTAAGTAAATACTTAGCTGGCATAGCTTTTGCTCTTACCCTCACAATCTATTGAAGGAGACACATTGCAATGTCGCAAAAACTAAATTTATTATCGTTCAAAGGCAATATTCGTATTTTACATACAACTTGGTTTGCCTTTTTTATCAGCTTTATGGTGTGGTTTAACCATGCCCCATTAATGTCTGTTATCAGAGATGTCTTTAACTTAACAGCTCAAGAAGTGTCAGTTTTACTCATCCTGAACGTTGCATTAACAATCCCTGCACGCATTATTGTTGGCATGATGGTGGATAGCTTTGGCCCTCGCCGCATGTTCTCAGGCATACTAATATTCTCTAGTTTTTTATGTTTATTTTTTGCTTGGGCACAAACTTTTGAACAACTTGCCTTAGCTCGTTTTTTACTGGGTTTTGTTGGCGCAGGTTTCGTTGTTGGTATCCGTATGATCGGCGAGTGGTTCCCCGCTAGACAAACTGGTATCGCACAAGGTATCTATGGTGGCTGGGGTAATTTTGGCTCGGCAGGTTCCGCCATGGCTTTACCCGCTTTAGCTTTATGGATAGGCGGTGAGGATGGCTGGCGTTATGCATTAACAGCTACCGCAGTGATCGCTTTTTTCTATGGTATTTTTTATTATTTAAGTGTCACAGATACACCAAAAGGTTCAACCTATTTCAAACCTAAAAAAGTAGGTGGAATGGAAGTCACCAGTAAGCTTGATTTGACGCTTTACTTAATAATGAGCATGCCCATTTATGGTGCACTCGCATTGCTCACATGGAAACTCTCTCCAAAGGGTATGGGCTGGTTAAATGAGCAAGTAGTCATTATCACCTATGCATCCATTGCCATTGTCTACCTGTATCAAGCGATGCATATTATTAAAGTTAACAAAGATATTTTCAGCAAAGAAGTGCCTGATTTATTTCGCTATCAATTTAAACAAGTTGCCATTTTAGATCTTGCTTATATGGTGACATTTGGTTCTGAATTAGCCCTAGTCTCTATGTTGCCATTATTCTATATCGATATGTTTGGCTTATCGCCTGTAACAGCTGGGCTACTAGCCGCCATTTACCCTGTGATGAACTTAATAGCTCGACCTGGCGGCGGTATGATGAGTGATAAAATTGGCCGCAAAAAATCACTTGTTATTTTGTTTTCAGGTATTAGCGTTACCTTTTTATTACTCGGTCAAGTTAGTGAAACATGGGCTGTACCGTTAGTTGTGGCATGTACTATTTTATGTGGGCTATTTTCTAAAGGCGGGTCTGGTGCAGTGTATGCCATGGTGCCTCTAATTCAACGTCGTATGACTGGCCAAGTCGCTGGTATGGTGGGCGCTTACGGCAATGTAGGTGGCCTTATATTTCTAACTGTTCTTTCTTTTGTTTCTCCGCAAGTCTTCTTTATGGTGATTGGAGGAACAGCCGCCACCGTTTTATTATTTATGTTTATTTTCTTAGAAGAGCCTAAAGGACAAACAGCCGAGGTGCTTGAAGATGGTACAGTAGAACTTATCGATGTGACATAACCCATCAACACCACTAACATGCAATCAGAATCGATTATAGACCTTGGTCAATCATCCGATAAAGGCCTTAAAACGGACAATGAAGACAGTTATGGTGTTTTACTACCTGAATCACCTGTTTTAGAGCAAAAAGGGGTGGCTGCGGTTATAGCTGATGGTGTTAGTGGCTGTGAGGCCGGTAAACTTGCCAGTGAATCTTGTGTAAAAAGCTTATTGGGTGATTATTACTGCACACCTGACACTTGGACGGTTAAAACCTCTGTTCAAAAGGTTTTAACCGCTACTAACCGTTGGATGTTGGGGATGGCACAGCAAGGTGGTGCTAACCAAAAAGGCTTAGCCACTACTATGAGCGCCTTAGTTGTTAAATCTTCCACCGTGCATTTATTCCATATTGGCGATACACGTATTTACCGAATACGCGATAAGCAATTGGAGCTACTCACGGACGATCATCGTTTCTGGGTATCCAAAGAAAAAAATTACCTCACTCGTGCAATAGGCATTGATCTACATTTAGAAATTGACTACAGCCATTTTCTATTGGAAGAAGGCGATACTTTTTTATTCACCACGGATGGTGTTCATGAGTTTGTCAGTGACAACATCATGCTGGCACAAGTAAATAATAATACCGACAATTTTGACCGTGCTGCTCGAAACATTACTGATCTTGCAATGAAAAATGGCAGCCATGACAATGTCACCTGCCAAATTGTCAGGTTTAATCAACGACCACACGTTAATGAACAGGAAATATACCGTAAATTAACTGAGCTACCTTTTCCTCCTGACTTAAGTGCCGGCATGACCTTAGATGGTTACCGAATTGAGCGAGAACTACATGCCAGTAATCGTACACAAGTGTATCTGGCAACAGATATTCAAACACAACAGCAAGTTGTTATTAAAACACCGTCTGTTAATTATGTAGATGACCCTACATTTTTAGATATGTTTGTGCAAGAAGAATGGATTGGCCGCCGAATTGATAACAATCATGTTCTAAAAATTATTGAACAAACAAGGACACGTCGCTTTCTTTATTACGTCACCGAATACATCGAAGGACAAACACTCAGGCATTGGATGAGTGACAACCCCCAACCCAGCTTGCACGATGTTAGAGGCATCGTTAGGCAAATTGCTCGAGGCCTCAGAGCTTTTCATAAAAAGGAAATGATTCACCAAGACCTGAAACCAGAAAACATCATTATCGATACCCAAGGCACCGTTAAAATAATAGACTTCGGCTCTACAAAAGTTGCCGGTGTAGAAGAAATAGCATCTCCCATTCAACGTTTAAATTTATTGGGAACTCAACACTACACAGCACCAGAATACCTATTAGGTCAGCCCGCTAGCTACCGTTCAGACGCTTTCTCTTTAGGCGTTATTACCTACGAAATGCTGACAGGAAAACTCCCTTTTGGGGAAAAATACGGTGAAAAAGCACTTAGTAAATTGCACTATATTCCAATATTAGAAATCGATACGGACATTCCACTTTGGATTGATGGTGCAATCAGAAAAATCGTCAACAAAAAACCTTCAAATCGATACGAGGAAATATCAGAATTTATTCACGACCTCTCACACCCGAATAAATTATTCACCACTGCCGTTCACACACCCTTAGTTGAACGAAACCCTCTCGCCTTCTGGAAGGCAGTCGCGCTATTAAGCTTATTCTCCAATGCAGCCCTTTTGCTCATAAAGTAAATCCATGTATTCATAACGATAACGCTTTTCGCTATCATCTTAGCGACCCTATATCACTAGCGTTTTCTTGATCTACATCCTCTCATGCCAAAAAAACTAGCTTTTTGAATTAACAATTACATAAATACACGACGCTTCGCAAAATTTTAAGTATGCTTTATGCTAGTTCGAATAACAGCCCATAGCTAAAAAGGGCGCTAATAACTAGCTGGAGGAGCAACCCCATGAACTCACTAACCGCGGCTTGTCTTTTTTTTCTTGGCATGCACTGGATTATTTCTGGCAGCCCCTTGCGTGCTCACATTGTTAACATTCTTGGCGAAACCGTCTTTAAGGTCTTATTCTCGCTGAGTATATTTATTGCTTTAGCTTGGATGGGGTTCGCCTATCAAAGCGCTCCTTATATTGCCACTTGGGGAACAGCTGAAGCCTTAAAACCAGTCAGCATTGGGCTCACCTTCTTTGCCTTTTTGTTATTACCAATGAGTATTTTTGATAAAAACCCAACCTTAATGGGGCTTGTTCCACCCGACCAAGTCACAACCCGTGGCATGGTACGCATCACACGGCATGCAGGACTTATTGGGTTAGGATTATGGGGCTTCGCTCATTTTATTGTCAACGGCGATTGGGCCTCCCACCTTCTGTTTGGAACAATTGCATTTGAAGGGCTTATTGCGCCTATGAATTTAGACCGTAAATACAAGGCCCGGTATGGTGAGTCTTGGGTTAAATTTACCGAACAAACATCCTATATTCCTTTTGTAGCTATTTTAAACAAACGTAATAAACTTGTTTTGAGCGAACTTAATATCTGGGCAGCACTAGCAGGTACCGCCATATTCTTTGCCGTTATGTACTTTCATCAAACATGGTTCGGCGGCTCCCCTTTGATTTAGCCTATACCAATAAACATAAAACCCGTTATTGGCTAAGTAAATATAAAACCAAGATCGTTAACATTAACGTGGTGCTCTTCCAAAAAAGCACAGGGTCACGCTCCATCAAAGGTGGACGAGTTTTATTTATAAACTCTTTATTTGGTTGTCGCAGGTCAAAAATAAACTCTGATAGCTCCCCATATCGCTTATAAGGATCAGGATGCACTGCCTTTTTTAACACATCGTCAAACCATACTGGAATCTCTTTTTCATCATCGAGCACCGTTTTATAATTCAATTTATTTTGCGCCGACTTGCTTTTACACCTCGCCACATCCACGCCATAAGGTAACCGACCTGTTAACATCTGATACGTAATAACACCTAAAGAGAATAGGTCTGAACGGCTTGTACCGCTTTGTCCAAGGAAATATTCTGGCGCAGTATACTGAGCAGTGCCGAGTATGTCGTCTTGCTGCCTTGAACTTGATATGTCCATGATGCCAGCCACCCGTGTCGAACCAAAATCAATAATCTTCACCGTCCCTGTTGAATCGATCATGATGTTGTCTGGTCTTAAATCTTGATGCAGCATCTCCAATCGGTGGAAAGCCCGTAAGCCTTTAGCAACCTGCTCAATAATGCCGCGTACTGTTTCTAAATCAGGCGTAGGATTATCTATCATCCATTGTTTTAAAGTCTGCCCTTCAATAAACTCCATTGCTAAATACAAGTAGTTTCGTTTGCGACTCTGTTTACAGGGTTTCAGCACATGTGCATTATTGATACGTCTCGCAATCCACTCTTCCATTGTAAAGCGCTCTAGATAAGCAGAATCATCTCTTAGATCAACGGAGGGCGTTTTAATAACAACCTGTTCTCCAGTGTCGTCATCAAACGCTAAATAAACGTGACTACGACTACTTTGATGAATAGCGCGAATAATTCTATACCCATCCATTGTCATGCGAGCATCTAATAACGGGGCAAATGGAAGCTCAGTAATGTGTTGGTAAAGCTCACTTGTCTCATGATCTGGTAGTGCATCAATACGAATAATTTGCGCCGTTAAATTATCATCGCTACCTTGTTCATATGCTGTATTAACAATAAGCTTTGCCGCCTCATCTAATTGATCGGCGTGCTCATTTATTGTATTAACGATAAACGCATCATTAACAAACTCATACACCCCGTCTGTTGCCAAAAAGAATGTATCACCTTCTGCCACAGCCATGCTTTGATAATCAATATCGAGTTGTTGCTTAACCCCCATTGCTCGGCTAAGGTAACTTTTACCCTCTGCTACCCATAATCTATGATCGTTGGTAAGCTGTTCTAACGACTGATCATTCAGGCGATATACTCGGCTGTCTCCAACATGAAAAATGTGTGCTGTTCTTGACTTAATAACCATGGCACTGCACGTGCACACATAACCACGATCTTTATTAAACCGGTGTGTACTTTGTTGGCTTTGGGCGTATAGCCAAGAGTTGGTAGCCCTTAGCACCCGTTCAGCTGATTGTTTAACAGACCAAGTCTCGGAGGTGCAATAATAATCCGAGATAAAACCACTCACCGATGATTCACTGGCAATATGGCTTACATCACTACTACTGATACCATCGGATAAAACAACCGCTATGCCCTTAGATGTTAGCATCGGCTCATCAGGAATATAAACACCATGAAAGTCTTGGTTTATATCCTTTTTACCTTTATCTGAATATTGACCTACGGATATGTTTAATCGATTTGTCATTTTAAATAAAGGCCAGCCTAAGCTTAGGCTGGCCTTGGTCCATCAGTTGTTTAATGGAAATGATTATATAGAACGATTTGGACTGGTTCTAACATGAGTGAAGTATAGTGGAAGCCCTACCAAGCACAAACCACCAGCTAGGTTGCCAAGTACTGTTGGCAGCTCATTCCAAACTAAATAGTCAACAAACGTAAACTCCCCACCCATAATCATTGAAAATGGGAACAGGAACATATTAACAATTGAGTGTTCAAAACCCATAAAGAAGAACAGCATAACAGGCATCCACATCGCTAACATTTTACTGGTAGCAGAAGTCGAAATCATTGCACCAACCACACCCATTGAAACCATCCAGTTACATAACATGCCGCGAATAAAAATCGTAAACCAGCCATCAACACCGTGTGTTTTATAGCCTAACGTTCTAGACTCACCAATCGTACTGACTTTGGCAGCAATAGCGCCTCCATCGACACTGTAGCCGTAGGTTAAGATAAACGACATCATAAACGCTGTTGTGAGCGCTCCTGCAAAGTTACCAATAAACACAAGCCCCCAGTTTCTAAATACTTGACCGATGGTGACACCTGGCCTCTTATCAATTAATGCTAATGGCACTAAGGTAAATACCCCTGTTAATAGATCAAACTTCATTAAGTACAGCATGATAAAACCCACAGGGAACAAAATAGCACCAATTAATGGAGACCCCGTTTTCACAGCAACCGTAATGGCGAAAATGGCGGCAAGCCCAAGAATAGCACCGGCCATAAAAGCACGAATAAACGTATCTTTTGTCGACATATACACTTTGGATTCACCAGAATCCACCATTTTTGTAACGAATTCACTCGGCTCTAAATATGACATTTTATATACTCCAGTTTTACAAATTAATTAAATGATTAGTAACTTTTATACGGAAGAAACTTCCCACTCATTACAATATTCACACGATCACCCAATGGGTCTGGTTCACGTTTAAGATCCATGCTGAAATCAATAGCACTCATAATTCCATCACCAAACTCTTCATGTATCAGTTCTTTAAACGTCGTTCCGTACACATTAACTAGTTCATAAAAACGATAAATTAAAGGGTCTGTTGGAACGGCTGTAGGTAAGGAGCCCTTATAAGGAACTACTTGTAATTGGGTCGTCGCATCAACAGGCAAATTAAGCATCGTACCAAGTGTCTCAGCTTGCTCTTTCGTTAATGTCATTTGCCCTAATAAAGCCGCCGTTGTCCATTCTTTACTCTTATCTATCGCTTTTGCTAACTCAGACCAGGTAAAACCCATGGCTGATTTTTGTAAGATAATTAATTCAGTTACCTCATTACGTGTCATTGCAAACTCCTTTATAAATAGTCTAAATAATGATTACCAACCTCTAGTGCTGTAGAATTAGTTTCACCACGTCGCACTTTAAGTTTACTTAAAGCAACTACAATGCCACCCTATTTTTTTTAACACCTTCTTATTAAAAAAGACTTTAGAATCAATCTATTAAAAATAAATATTTTTATACTTAACTCGAATAATAAATGTCTAAATAAATTTATTTTCAAATTTAAGAATCCATATACGCTACTGCACTATATATGCGCAACCTTCATCATGCAGCGCACCATAAATGTGCCTTATGTACAGTCTTCCACTTTAAAATCTGTGTTTTATAAATCGTCTTAAACGATATATTTAGGTAATTATTAGATACGGTAGGCGTAAGAAATGGGCCAGCGTATAACAAACAGCCCTATTAATTAACGAAATGAGTGAACACTCATCTACGTTATTATTTTTATAATACGGCACCTTGGCCTGTTGTGCTCACGATGAGACGCAAGTCAAAACTGCTGGGAAAAAACAAAACGATTAGAGTACAGAGAAAGTTTTCTACTGTGGGTTGATACCCTATGGCAATAGCAAAAAGACTTTAAGTTCTTGTTATAAGCCTATTAGCTGTTATTTAAAATAAATATCAGCTAATAGGTATCCACCTAAAATAACGCCAATCCACAACACCATACTTCCGGTTGGCCAGCTACTCGCTAAATGATATTGAGATAAACGACTGGCTTGAAAAGCCGATTGAGCACCTTCCCAACTTTGACGAAGAGTGGCTACTACAACACGGTTAAGCTGATCCAATAGTTTATAACTCGCCCTTGCTGTTGCAGGTAATAGTTTTCTATACGTCCACTCAACATCAATATTAACCGAGCGTAGCTCAGGTGGGTACAAGCCTTTTTTGTTTAACCAAACAAAGGCTAACGCAGAGAAAAAGAGTAACTGTAACTGGGTCAATACATGTGTCAAATCATACGGCCAATAATCAAATTTCCATGGTAATAACGCATAAAGGTATTGTGGCTGTGTACCAATAAATATACATAAGAAAGCCGCAACGCCCATTGCAATTAACATGTTAATCGGCGCCTCTTTAACCCTAATTCCCGAATCATGATGGAAAAAAGCAAAGTACGGTACCTTAATACCCGCGTGATGGAATACACCCGCCGCTGCAAACAATAACATCAACCAAACTACTTCATACCCTTCTTTCAGCACAGCAACCATGATTAATGATTTTGCAATAAAACCACTAAATAAGGGAAAAGCAGAAATTGAGGCGGCGCCAATAATACAAAATGTTGCTGTCCAGGGCATGCTCTTATACAAGCCGCCAAGATCTGAGCCTCTAATGTTAGCAACACGATACATGACTGCACCCATTGACATAAACAACAGTGATTTATAAATGATATGCGCGAAGGCATGTGCAACTGTGCCATTTAGCGCTAGAGCAGTGCCAATACCAACACCTACCACCATAAAACCCAACTGGTTAATCATACTGTACGCTAGAACACGCCTGAGATCATTTTCAACGACCGCATAGAAGATTGGGAAACAGGCCATTACAGCACCGATATAAATCAGAAGCTCTGTTCCAGGATACCCACGTGCTAAAGCATATACCGCAAGCTTAGTCGAAAATGCAGATAAAAAGACTGTCCCACTAGCGGTCGCTTCAGGGTAAGCGTCTGTTAACCAATTGTGTAAAAAAGGAAACGCACACTTAATACCAAATGCTAAAAATATTAACCAACTGCCGATACCATTAAGCCCAATATAATCAAAAGCCAATGAAGCATGTTCATTGTAATAGACCAAAGCACCCGCTAGTAATAACACACCAGAGGCTACCTGAAATATCAAATAACGCATGCCCGACTGAATGGCACGGTCAGTACGGTTAGCCCAAATCAAGAATACTGAACTTAATGCCAGGCATTCCCAAAAAATAAATAAACTTATTAAATCCCCTGCAAACACTGCCCCTAGCGCACTGCCTGCATAAAGTAACCCTGCCACCTGTTGCGTGGTATCCCGCACATGTAAGGCATACACGATGGCAATAAAGCTGGCAATATGAAATAAATAACCAAATAACAAACTCAACTTATCAACTCGCATAAACTCAAGTTGATACGTAAACACGGTTAATGGATATGATAATGCAGTGGCTTTGACTAAGGTATCACTTGCCTGCATTGGTACAAACGGTTGTACATCTAACCATAAATGTAAACCACCCAAAACCGGTGTTGCAAGTAGAATTATATTACGTACCTGACCACGCGTAACCAGCACCAATATCGCGGCAATAAAAAAAGGAATGAAGGGTGGTAAATTACTTATCCACATCATCTTTCTTTTCCTTCATTTCATAATAATCTTCATCCCTCATGAGTACCTTGCGCATTTCCTTAGAAATAAAAACTAGCAACACACAAGCCACAAAACCATATAGGGCATAAAAACCTGGAAAGCCTTCCCAGGGGTGAACGGTATGACGATGAACAAAGAAGTCTGCAATAAACAACCCTGCAGAAATGATATAAAAGCCTAATAACAGACGCGAAACATTGCGTGGGTTATCAAACAAGTAAGTTTTTTCATCTTCAATTTTGTTTGACATATTAAGTACTCTCTAACGACCCGTCGCTGCATCTACAGCGAGGTTATAAAATGGGTCAGAATAAAAAAACAAAACGATACAAGCGAGTGATGTAAACCCTATAGCCATTAACATACTGATGGGCGCCTCTTTTATCTGTGTATACACCACACCTTCTTTAGGTTTTGCAAAAAACGCACGCACTGATATTGGTAATAGATATGCGATGTTAAGTAATGAACTAAGCATTAAAACAGTTAACAATACCCATTGTTCAGTTTGCACCATACCTAATGCTAAATACCACTTACTCCACATGCCACCAAAAGGAGGTAGACCAATAATACTCAAACTGCCAATAGTAAATGCGGCAAAAGTGATCGGCATCACACGGCCTAAACCGTCCATATCACTAATATCCTTTTTATGCGCTGCTACTAAAATAGCCCCTGCAGCAAAAAACAAGGTGATTTTCGCAAATGCATGCATTGCAATATGCATAGATGCGCCGATTAAGCTCATCTCAACAGCCACCAGTGCGCCCAATACAATGTAACTGAGTTGGCTGATGGTTGAATACGCTAAACGTGCTTTAAGGTTATCCTTAGTCATTGCAATCAATGAGGACAATAAGATAGTTACTGCGGCAAACCAAATAAGCCAATCACTGGCTCCTGAGCTTGTAATAAAATCACTACCAAAAATATAAATCGTCACTTTAAGGATCGCAAATACACCCGTTTTCACAACGGCAACAGCATGTAACAAAGCACTGACTGGCGTAGGTGCAACCATCGCGGCAGGTAACCATTTATGGAATGGCATGATAGCCGCTTTACCAACACCGAAAACAAACAAGGCATACAGAATACCAGCATAGGCAGGATCTAGCTTACCAGCCAAAATACCGCCATCTTTAAAATCAAGCGTACCCGTTACTGACCAAGTCAGTAAAATAGCCAACAACTGAAAACCAATAGAGGTTCCCAAAAGAATACCCAAATAGATACGGCCACTGCGTTTTGCTTCTTTAGTACCCGCATGCGTAACAAGTGGATAGGTTGATAGCGTTAATATTTCATAGCAAAGAAATAAGGTAAACATATTGCCAGAAAATGCTGCCGCTAGCGTACTAGCAATGGCAATGGCAAATGCGGCATAAAAGCGTGTTTGGTTCTTTTCATGGTGACCTCGCATATAACCGATCGCATAAATGGAGGTTACTAGCCACAAAATACTCGCCACCAAGGCAAACAACATCCCTAACGGTTCTACTGAAAAACTAATATTGATGCCAGGAATCACTTCAAACACATCAAAACTTGGTCGCTCACCAGCGTTCACTTGGCCAGCAAGTGTCATCACTAATAGAGCAACCATCACGGCTGTAATGAGTGTTATTGCTTCACGAAGATTAGGTTTTTTACCCGCTAACACAATTAAAACTGACGCCACTAGCGGCATTAAGATAGCTAATTGGATTATTTGCTCGCCTGCTAAGCCGATCATTTATTCAACCTCATTCGCTAGCACCTGGAAGCAATAATTTAACCGCCTGCTCTGCCGTACCCACGGTCAGCTCAGTATTAAAACCAAAATACACATTAGCCAATACCAATACCCACATGGGGATTAGCATCATCAATGGTGCCTCTGTTGCACTTATTTGCCCTTGTTGTGGTTTATCAGCTACTTTGAAGTACAGTACTTCAACGAGCTTCCAAACATACACAACGGCCAACAACGAACCCGTTAAGATTACACCAACAATAAACCAATTCTGTTTTTCAATCGCCGCCAGTACTAAATACCATTTAGAAATAAAACCTGCCGTACCGGGCACGCCAATTAAACTAAGCCCGCCTATCACAATCGCCCCAAAGGTCCACGGCATTTGCTTACCTAACCCAGAAAAGTGCTCAAGGCGACTAGAACTGACTCTATAAACTAAGGTACCGATTGCCATAAATAAAGCTCCCTTCATTAAGGCGTGGTTAAATAAATGCACCATAGTTGCCGTAACACCTAGGACACTTCCTAAGCCTATACCCAGCATCATATAACCAATTTGAGCCACACTAGAGTATGCCAGTAAGCGTTTACTGTCTTTCTGGTAAATGGCATAAAATGACATCGATAAAATACCCATTACGCATAACAATATAAACAACTCATCCGCTGGTGTATTTTCAATAAACGAAAAGCCAAACACTGAAAATACCATACGTAACATGACATAAACTGCAACCTTTGTTGCCGTCGCTGCAAGAAAAACAGACACAACCGTCGGCGCATAAGTGTAAGCATTAGGTAACCAAAGGTGTAATGGAAACAAGGCTAACTTTAATGCAAAGCCCACCATAATAAATGCAAAAGCGGTATGAATAGTACGATGGTTATATAACTCTGGTAACCGTTGCGATAAATCCGCCATGTTAAGCGTGCCAGTCATCGCATAGAGTAAACCCACCCCAATAATAAAGAATGTTGCTCCAATCGTCCCCATAATTAGATATTGATAAGCCGCCGTCAATGCCTGACGTTGCCTACCCAAACTTATTAATGCATATGATGATAAAGACGAAATCTCTAAAAAGACAAACAAATTAAATATATCGCCTGTTTGCGCAATACCCAATAAACCGGTCAAACACAACATAAACGCCGTATAAAAAAGCGCGTGCTGCTTCTCTGGAATCTCCTTAATAACGCTTTTTAATGCGTAGGGTAAGGTTAGCGCAGCAATACCAGAAACCACCAAGGCAACCAGTGCATTTGCCGCATCAATACGGTATTCAATACCCCAAGGAGGAGCCCAGCCACCAAGTTCATAACTGATCGTATGCCCTGTGCTGACATTGATTAATTGCCAAGCCGCCATATAAAAAACTGACCAGCTCACTATCGTACTAACGGCCCAAGGCAAACGGCCATTTGGTAGCACCGCTATAATAGGTGCCGCCATTAAAGGTAAAACAACTAACAGTAGACTTAGGTGGCTTTCTATCATAATGATTGATCCTGACGATGAATATCATCTTCTTCGATAGTGCCATACGCTTCTTTGATTCGAATGACAAGCGCTAAACCCAAGGCAGTTGTTGCCACACCGACCACAATAGCCGTCAGAATTAATACATGAGGCAAGGGATTAGAGTAAAGATCGACGCCCTTTTCTATAATCGGTACCGCACCGCCTTCTACATTACTAATGCTGATATAAAGCAAAAAAACTGAGACCTGAAAAATATTCAAGCCAACAATTTTTTTTATCAAATTGCCATGACTAATAACGGTATAAAACCCAGCCATCATAATAACAATGACCAACCAGTAATTATAATGCCCAAGAATCATCTCCATAAATAACTTATTCCAATCCTGACTCAGGCTCTGATTTTAAGTTTGGTCTGCCGCGTTCAGCAAACGTAAAAAACATTAGCAACATCACAGACATTACGGTGATACCCACACCCAACTCAATGACCAAGATACCAAGATGCTGACCCGCTATTTGCGTAGCCCCTAGCACGCTGTATTCTAAATAATTACCACCTAAGATTAATGCCGCTACACCCGTTCCTGCATAAATTAATACGCCTAAACTGGCAAGAAGGCGAAGAACATACGGTGAAATCACTGCTTTTGCATTATCTACGCCAAAGACTAACGCATATAAAATAATTGCTGCGCTAAAAATCACCCCCGCTTGAAAACCACCACCAGGGCCAAAATCGCCATGGAACTGAACATAAAGTGCGAACAGCAAAATAAGGGGGATAAGGAATTTTGAAACAACCCGTAAAATTAAATTATGCTTCACCGTTATCGTCTCTTTTCTCTAATTGAGGTTTACGCCGACGGCCACCAATCAACAATAGTACTGCAATACCTGCAGTAAAAATAACAGTGACTTCACCCAAGGTATCAAACCCACGATAACTCGCTAGTATCGAAGTCACCACGTTGGGCACGCCTGTATCAGATAAACTGTTACCTAAGTAATAGGGTGCTACGTGCTGATTCGCCGGTGCTGCCAAATCACCAAATGCGGGTATATCCCATGTGCCATAAATTAATAACGCACCGGTAACTAACACCACCATGAAAGGGAGCCATGGGTTATGTGTTGCTCGTTTTTCTTCTTTATTAATATCTTTGGGTGAGTAGGTCAGCCCGAGCGTTGCCAACATCAACACCGTCGATATACCAGCACCCACTGCAGCCTCAGTAAAAGCCACATCAGCGGCATCCATAACCACAAACAAACCAGCTGATAGAAAACTAAATCCAGCAAATAGCATGATGACCGTAAATATACTTTTCAGACGAATAATCGCAATCGCATGGATGGCAATAAGGCTGAGCAATATAATATCAACAACATTATCTATCATTCATCACCCAACTTGCTTGAATCCGTTGTGTCGTCGTTTGAAAGTTTAGGTTTAAGCCCACCCAACATAGCCGCATTAGCGAGGGAATGTGAGGCAGTAGGACTAGTAAAAAAAATAAACACGAAAATTAGAAATAATTTAAAACTGGCTATTGTTAAGCCTGCCTGAAAAGCTAACCCTAATAAAAAAAGTCCTGCACATAAGGTGTCTGTAATACCAACGGCATGAAGTCTTGTATAAAAATCAGGGAAACGCAGTATACCGATACCACCAACAATACCCAGAAAACTACCCAATGCTAAACAGACCCAGCTGAGTATATCCATCATCATTTTTCTTTCATCTTCTGTTCGTTATTAACTACCGTCTTACCTTCAGTATAAAAATTACCCTGCTCAATTAATTTTAAAACAGCAACCACGCCAATAAAGTTAATCAGCGCGTAAACCAACGCAATATCAAGCAAGTCATGTCGATCAGTCAAAAAGGCATAGACAGCAATTAATAAAATTGTTTTAGTGCCCAACATATTCATTGCCGCAATACGGTCATAAACCGTTGGCCCCAGTAAAGCTCTTACCAAGGGCAATAAAATAACAACTAAAATGGCGAGTGTTGCGGCAGCGTACATCATAAAGTGTGTTCTGGCATATCAGGAACAGCCTTGGCCATCTCACCCGATTTTAAATGAGCAGCGCCTTCTTTACTTAACGCATGTACTTCAATTTCATCGTCTGATAACTTCAAGGTCACAGTGCCTGGTGTCAGCGTAATCGCGTTAGCATAAATAACTTTACTTAAGTCAGTTTCTTTACTGGCGCGAAGTGTAACAACTTGCGGACTAATATTAACAGGCCCAAGCGTCAGAATCCGTTTCGCCACATCAATATTAGATTTAATAATTTCCGCTCCCAAGTAAAAGTAATAATGTAACAAGCGTAAACTTAGATGAAAAGGGTAACTTTCATGATCAATAATATCCATTCGCCTTGCAAGATAGACACTGATCACCGTAGATAAAACACCTAACCCGATCAACAACGTTTCGGTATGCCCTGAGAGCATAAACCAGAATATAAAAATTGTACTCGCTACAACCACTGTTCTCATTATTTTAACTTTCCATGTACCTTAGTTTTAGAAACCTCAAGCTGAAAATAGTATAGCTGGGGTATTTCAAGAACAAAAGAAAATAGATTGAAATAATAGCGAATCCGATGCGGTGTCTGAAAAACGATTAAATTAAACTTTGCCGGCCACTCCCACTTACCAGAACCGATTTTTTTCCAATAAGCAGTTTATACAAGATCTGTTAGGATGATAGATAAGGTGCTTACCAACGTTGATATTTTTTTATACGCTAACAATGGGCAAATATGAAAAACACAGGTGCGTCGTCAAAGACTAATTGGCATGGAATTTCCTCCGACCTTACACTGGAGGCCCTAGGCTCCTCACAAAACGGCTTGACTAAAATCGACGCTGAAGCTCGTTTTTCCACCCATGGTCCCAACCGAATGCCACAAGCACCCCGTCGTAACTCCTTGGTACGCTTTCTTCTGCATTTTCATAATATCCTTATCTATGTACTACTCGGCGCTGCTCTAATTACCGCCCTTCTAGGTCATTGGGTCGATACTTGGGTTATTTTGACGGTGGTCGTTGTTAACGCCATTATCGGCTTTATGCAAGAAGGAAAAGCCGAACAGGCTATGGATGCCATCCGCCATATGTTAGCGCCTCAAGCCAATGTTATTCGTGCTGGAGAGCGCGCCAATATCGCTGGCGAGCAATTGGTTCCCGGCGATATCGTCATACTGGAGGCCGGTGATAAAGTGCCCGCTGACCTTCGAATAATTAACGCACATGGATTAACTGTGCAAGAAGCAATTTTAACCGGTGAATCTGTACCAGTGGATAAACACACACACTTAGTTGCCGAGAATGCCGCCTTAGGAGACCGTAGCTGTATGGCTTACTCCGGCACACTCGTCACTAGTGGTCAGGGCAAAGGGGTGATAGTGGCGACAGGGTCAGACACTGAGATCGGTCGAATCAGTGGACTACTATCGCAAATCGAAACGCTAACAACACCGTTAGTGACACAGATGAATGTGTTTGCCAAATGGCTGACCATTTTGATTCTTGTCATCGCTGTGATCTTATTGGCATTCGGCTACTTTGTTGCACATTACGATTTTACTGAGATATTCATGGCTGTAGTGGGGCTTTCTGTGGCGGCGATTCCTGAAGGCCTACCAGCAGTCCTCACTATTACCTTGGCTATTGGTGTGCAAGCCATGGCTCAGCGCAACGCCATCGTACGACGCTTGCCTGCCATAGAAACGCTTGGATCGGTATCAGTCATTTGCACAGATAAAACTGGCACCCTAACTCGCAATGAAATGATGGTTTCCTCTGTACTCACTCACCGCCATCTTTTTACCCTAGAAGGTAGTGGCTATGAACCCAAAGGTTCACTCATGCTGGAGGACGCTTTTGTGTCTCCAGCGCAACACGCCGTACTGGAAGAGTTGGCCCGCGCCTCAATACTCTGCAATGATGCCTCGCTGCGCGAACACAATGGGGCCTGGATTGTTGAAGGCGACCCAATGGAAGGCGCGCTACTAAGCTTCGCCGGAAAAATGGATTTGAATACCCGTCAAGAACAAGCTAGCTGGGCTCGAACCGATGCCATTCCTTTTGACGCTAAACATCAGTTTATGGCAACACTCAATCACGATCATGAGCATCACGCTTTTATACATGTAAAGGGTGCGCCAGAACGTATGCTCGCCATGTGCGCGAATCAACGAAGCGCCAATGGTGGCACTGAACCTTTAGATACCGTTTATTGGAGCGAGCAGGCAGACGCCATTGCCGCACTCGGTCAACGTGTACTGGCGATTGCGGTTAATCCCACTTCACCAGCACACACAGTATTAGAACATGCAGAGGTATCAGGTTCGTTAACGTTGATTGGTATGTTGGGCATGATTGACCCGCCCAGACAAGACGCCATTACAGCGGTAGCAGAGTGTCATGATGCTGGCATCCAAGTAAAAATGATTACTGGTGATCACACGAAAACAGCTGCTGCCATCGGTAAGCAGGTTGGTCTACAAAACACGACTAAAGTCCTCAGCGGTAAAGAGCTTGATGAACTTGATGACACAGCACTGAGTCAAGCAATATTAGAATGCGATATATTTGCCCGCACCAACCCAGAGCATAAATTACGCTTGGTCATGGCCTTACAAGCCCACGGAAAGACCGTTGCGATGACTGGTGATGGTGTTAACGATGCACCCGCGCTAAAGAGAGCTGATGCCGGTATTGCCATGGGGTTAAAGGGCAGTGAAGCGGCAAAAGAAGCAGCAGACCTAGTATTAGCCGATGACAACTTTGCTTCCATTGTGGCCGCTGTACGCGAAGGTCGCACGGTATACGATAACTTAAAAAAAGTCCTCAGCTGGACGCTACCGACCAACGCCGGTGAAGCCATGACCATCGTATTAGCATTGCTTTTGGGAATGACGCTACCGATCACCCCGATTCAAATTCTATGGGTTAACCTGATTACCGCCATAACACTGGGCATTGCTTTGGCGTTTGAACCCACCGAGAAAAACACCATGCGGCGACCACCGCGATCACGTCATGAACTACTATTAAATGGTGGTTTGCTTTGGCATATCGTACTAGTATCGTTTTTGTTTCTCTGTGGCGTCTTTGGCACTTACAGCTACGCCATAGATAATGGTTATTCAGTCAATTTAGCAAGAACCATCGCGCTAAACACCTTGGTCGTGATGGAAATCTTTCATCTGTTTTTTATTCGAAACATTTATAGTGCCTCATTAACTTGGCAGGGAGTACGCGGCACCAAAGTCGTCTGGGCTGTTGTTATCTCCATAACGATTGCACAATTTGCTATTACCTATTTGCCATTACTACAAACTGTTTTTTCCACCGAGTCTATCCCCTTCTTAGACGGTCTTATCATTATCGCGGTTGGTATCGCACTGTTTACTATTATTGAGGCAGAAAAACAGATGCGGCTCGCATTCCAAAAAATGAAAGGAGAGTGATGGAAAAATCCAACTTTATACATGCTACAACCTTCTATAAGCCAGCCACTGGAGAAAAAAAGTGAACGGTTTTGTTGATGCTAAACAGATAACGCTTATGGGCATAGCGCTAGCTATAGGTCTTCTTATCGGTGCCGAACGTGGCTGGAAATCCCGTGAAGCAAAAGACGGTGAAAGGATAGCTGGCCTGCGAACATATGGTCTGACAGGGCTTCTGGGTGGCGGAGCTGGTTTGCTGTCACAGTACCTTGATGCAATGGTATTAGGTTTTATTTTTTTGGGATTCTCTATCACCGTAGCAACGGCCTATACAGTGCAGCGAAACAATAGCGAAGATGCCAGCATTACCAGCCTCATTACAATGCTGCTGACCTTTATATTGGGCGTATTTGCTACCCTAGAGCATGTAGATCTGGCAGCATCTATCGCTGTACTGACAGCAATATTATTACGATATAAAGAGGCATTACATGGCTGGTTAAAAAAACTAGAAAAAAAGGAACTGCATGCCGCTTTGCAACTTCTTCTTATTTCTGTCGTTCTTCTGCCTATCCTCCCCGACCGTGGTTATGGGCCTTGGCAAGCTTTAAATCCCTATGAAATATGGTGGATGGTTGTTCTCATCGCAAGCATTTCATTCAGCGGTTATTTTGCGATGAAGATAGCTGGGCCAAGCAGAGGGGTCATCTTAACTGCACTAGCAGCAGGTATGGCATCATCCACTGCCTTGACCTTGCATTATGCTCGGTTATCCCAAAAGCAAGAGACCATGAGGAACCTGCTAGCGGCAGGTATCTTACTTGCCTGTGGCACCATGTTTCCTCGTGTTCTATTGGTTTCTAGCCTTATCAATCCAGCGCTGTTCAGTAAACTACTGGTTCCCATGTCAGTTATGATGGCTGTGGTTTTATTATCATCACTTGTCATCTGGCATAAAAAAGCCGCTCAGACACCCGCTAAGATGACCCATTTGATTAATCCACTAGAGCTAAAATCTGCACTGTTTTTCGGCGCTTTATTGGTGCTCGTCATCTTGTTAAGTAAGGCAGCGATTGATTATTTTGGTGAAGCGGGTATTTATTTGATGGCAATGATATCGGGCATTGCCGATGTGGACCCGATTAACCTGGCACTGTCTAGAATGAGTACCACCGATTTATCAGTCAACCTCGCCGCATTGGGCATTGTTATTGCTGCATCGTCAAACACGCTTGTTAAAGCATTATTAGCCAGCTTTATTGGCGGCCCGGGGCTGGGGATGCGCGTTCTACTGCCATTATTGGCTGCGTCTGCAGTTGGACTTACAACTGCTTGGCTAATGTGATGAGTTTTCTTGTGATTGGTGCTCTAGCCTCTTCTCCAACAGGTTCTGCTAAATAATATTAAAATTGATTGTTTTAATCATCTACTGTGGGTTATGCACAATGTTCGTTATAAATTTCAGTGACGCGCCTAAACAGCCTTTAATGTTAGTTGCGCCTTGATCCATTGCACCCACTCGCTTAAACCATCGCCCTTTGTCGCTGAGAGTTCAATAATTATTAAGTTCGGATTGATCTGCTTAGCGTATTCGACACATTTATCCATATTGAAATCAACATAGGGCAACAGATCAGTTTTATTAATGATCATCAAATCCGCTGCATAAAAAATATCTGGGTATTTAAGCGGTTTGTCTTCGCCTTCGGTTACTGACAGCATAACGACCTTGTAGGCCTCGCCAAGATCAAATGGTGCCGGACAGACCAGATTGCCTACATTTTCGATAAATAACACGCCTTTATCTGCTGGGTTTAAGTCCTCAATGGCATGCCCCACCTGATGAGCATCCAAGTGACAACCCTTACCGGTATTAATCTGAATAGCCTTCGCGCCAGAATTGCGAATGCGCTCAGCATCCAGTTGACTGCTCTGATCGCCTTCAATCACATTAATGTCCAGCTGATCTTTCAACGCATCAATCGTTGCCGTTAATAATGAAGTTTTACCAGAGCCTGGACTGGAGATAATATTCAATGCAAAAATCTCATGTTGCTGTAAATACTGTCTATTTTTTGCTGCATAGCGTTTGTTTTTTCCCAGCACATCCTTTTCTAATTGCACCAATCGAAGATCAGCCGTATCAGTTGCATTCTCTTTGCTAGTATGTTGATGGTTTACTGTTTCAGTCGAACCGCAGCCACAAGTGGTACACATAAATCTCTCCTAATTAACAATCAAGTCTCTCACTCGCATCTCCAGTCCAGACTGGATATCCAAGCTAAAGGATTGGCAGTCGGGACAAGGCGTATGTAGTTCAAAAACTTTTGTTTCGCAACCACATTGTTGGCATATTGCCTGCCCTGGCATGGTTACAATATCCAGAATCGCGCCGTCGGCTACGCTATTTTTCATCACTATATCAAAACCAAATCGCAATGCCTCTGGCTCAACACACGAAAGCGCTCCAATTTCTAAACACACTTTTTTTACTGATGTGTAGCCCTGAGTGTCTGCATTATCCTCAATAATGCTTAGTACATCTTCTAACAACGATAGTTCATGCATACGCAGCACTAAGTTCCATCATTTCACAATCATCAAATAGCACGCTTTGCTCTGACCGTTGACAACAGTGCTCAACAAAGTCCTTTGCTAACCGTAGGTTATCAGTGGCTATCGACGACAATGGCTGACCTAGCTCAAATGCATAACCAGCCATTTTCAATAAATAACAGGCTGGTGGTGCTGTTTTATACACCTGCTGGTAAACCGCTAATAACGCATCTGGTGTCAATGCGTGCGAGGTATAACTTTGCCCGACTTCAGGCTGGCAACGCGTTAGAAGATAGGGGCTATTGATTTGGCTATCTGCATCAATAAACAATACGGTTTGATAATCGACCAAGTCCATGACGTTTTCTATTTGTAATTGGTACGCCGTTAACACATCGATATGTTGCCAATGTCTTAGCGACTTAAGCGATTCAATATGTTCGGCAACTAAAGGCCCTAAGCCATCATCACCTCGCGCTGGATTGCCATAACCAATAATCAGCAGCTTAGCCACTTACTTCACCCTGACTATTTTTAACCAGTTGCTGTAATAACTTTCCTTCAACATCGCGTAACTCCACCTGTAATGGCATTTTACCAAGAGCATGAGTGGCGCAAGACAAGCAAGGATCATAAGCACGAATGGCTACTTCGATATAATTTAACATCCCTTCTGTCAGTTCCTGACCATCCAAATAACGGGCGGCAACCTGCCGCACAGATTCATTCATTGCCTGGTTATTGCTCGTGGTTGAAACGATTAGATTGGCTTTTGTCACAATATCATCTTCGTTAATTTCATAATGATGAAACAAGGTGCCACGCGGTGCTTCAATCACCCCGATACCTTCCAACCGTTTTTCACCCGTAACAACTAAATCTTTCCCCTGCAAGTCGGCGTCATGCAACAGTGCTTTAATTGATTCGGCGCAATGAAGAATTTCAATCATTCTGGCCCAATGAAAAGCGAGTGAGCTTTGTACCATTCCCATCGCATCAGCCCCTGCTTGAGCTTTAAATGCCACACGCGCCTGCTCAGCAGCAGGCGTAGTAATGAGGTCACACAAGTTAACTCGGGCTAAGGGTCCAACACGGTACCAGCCATCATCTACACCTAATGACTCAAAAAATGGAAACTTCATATAAGTCCACGGCTTCACTTCCTCGTGGATCACTTGATGATAATGACGGTAATCAAAATGGTCGAACACAGGATGACCGTTACGATCTATACCGCGTAAACCGCCATGATAAAGCTCCAACTCACCAGAAGAGCCGGTCAACCCCATAAAGCCACTTTTGATGGTGGCAAATTCATTGTTAAAAGGGACATCCGCTAAATGAATATCAGCCGCTAACTTAACCGCTGCCTTACTCCACTCAATAACATCATCAATATCATTCAGTAAATAATTAACCTCATCAGGCGTTAATGATTTATTCATTCCACCTGCAATAGCCCCCGTTCCATGTATGCGTTTACCAGTAACAATCCGAATCACTTCTTGACCAAATTTTCGCAGTTTAATGCCCTGCATGCTAAGTTCAGGGTAGTCAGCTAATAAACCAAGGATATTGCGTTTACTTTTGTCACTGCTAAAACCAAATAGCAAGTCAGGTGAGGCTAAATAAAAAAAGTGTAACGCATGTGACTGTAACACCTGGCCGAAGTGTAGCAACTTACGCAGCTTTTCTGCCGAAGGCGTTAGTTGATCCACACCGACTAATTGATCAATGGCTTTTGCCGCAGCTAAATGATGGCTAACAGGGCAAATTCCACATAAACGTTGCACTAAAACCGGTAGCTCCCAGTAGGGGCGGCCTCGAATAAAACGCTCAAAGCCCCTGAATTCAACAATATGTAAGCGCGCTTGCGCGACATGATTGTTTTCATCTAACAGTAACGTAACCTTGCCATGCCCTTCTACACGGCTAACAGGGTCAATAACAACTCGTCGCAGTGACTCCGAATTAGATGCTTGCTGGTCTGTCGTGCTCATAAGTTCAACATCTCATTAATCATAATGCATTAGTTCGCCTGGCAAGGTCGGTTCGCGCCCTGCAAGTAAATCGGTAATAAATGTCCATATCGCATCAGCTGATGGTGGGCAGCCTGGTAGCGAATAATCAACCTTGACGATTTCATGAACCGGATAAACCTTGTCTAATAACAAAGGCAGTTCTGGGTCATTAGGGATTTGCGGATTCACTACGCCAAGCCCATCAATATAAGACTCTTCAAGACATTCTTTTAGCGATATCTTATTGCGCAATGCCGGCAGCCCGCCATTAATGGCGCAGGCTCCAACAGCAATCAAGGTCTTACAGTTTTTTCGAAATTCTCGTAATACATGCACATTTTCCGCATTGCAGACCCCACCTTCTATCAAGCCTATATCTGAATGATGACAATTTTTTATATCAGTCAATGGCGAACGATCAAACACCGCCACTTCCGCCAAACCGGTTATACGCTCATCAATGTCCAACAAGGACATATGACAACCGAAACAACCAGCCAGTGATGTTGTAGCGATACTAATTTTGGCGGTCATTTTCCACCTTATTCAGCTCTGTTCCATCAATGCTCTTTTTGTCATAAGTACGTTCACCGATGGGCACATCAAATGCTTTTCTTTTAATTAAAATCGCCCCTACTGGGCAAACGTGGGCCGCTTTATCGTTCACATCAAGGTCGCTGTCGTGTAATGTCCCTGACGGGGAATTAACAATCAATTCGCTCTCAATACCTCGTCCACTGATCGCAAACACATTTTTTTGGTCAACATCGCGACTTGCTCGGACACATAATTCACAAAAAATACAGCGATCTCGATCCAACATAATATCGGCGTGTGAGGCATCTATTTCACGCAGGGGAAACAAATGAGGAAAATGAGCATCGAACATTTTTAAATGATAAGCCAGCGCTTGTAACTCACAATCTCCACTCTTTTCGCAAGAAGGACATAAATGATTGCCCTCAACAAACAACATTTGTGTAATGCTGCGACGTGAAGCATTCATTTCATCGCTATTATTATCGACCACTTGGCCTTCACTCGCTGGCGTTGTACAGGCAGAGCAAGCCCGACCATTCACCTTAACAACGCAAACCTTACAGCTACCATGGGGTGCAAACTCGGGCTGGTAACACAGGTGAGGAATATAAATTCCAGCCGCTGACGCAGCCTCAATAATCGTCTGACCTTGCTGAAAAGGAACCTGTTGCCCATCAATTACTATCGACAGCGTTTTCATTCGTTAAATTGCTCCAGATGGGCATCCGCATCCGTTCTACCGGTCAGCACACGTGCTTGCTGTAAAGCCTGTTCAAGATCAATAGCAGGGGTAAACGCCTGATCTTTAAGCTTGGCCTGATAGTACTCGGGGAAATAAGTCAATGAGTCCATTATTGGGTTGGTCGCCGTTTGACCTAATCCACAATGGCTGTAATCTTTCAGCAAATGACTTAGTTTTTTTAATTCTGCAAGGTCATTCTCACTCCCCATGCCGTTAACTACCTTATCGAGCGTGTTCTTCACCAGCGTTGTGCCCACTCGACACGGTGTACAAAAACCACAACTTTCATGGGCAAAGAAATGGGTAAAGTTAGTCGCTATTGCTAAAGGATCACGGCTCTCATCAAAGATCATAAATGAACCGCCCGTTGGCAAATCTTCAAAGCTAATCTGTCGCTTAAAATCGGTGTTCGCCACCAGTGCTCCCGATGGCCCACCCACTTGCACACAACGTGTATGGCTAGCACCGCAATCAATAAGGACCTGCTCAATAGTCGTGCCAAAAGGATATTCATAAATACCTGGGCGAGCACAATCGCCAGAAATACTTAGCAAGCGGCTTCCGGGAGAGTCTTCCGTACCGACCTGATTATAAGATGAAGCGCCTGCTAGCGCTATTTTCGCCGCTGCGGCAAATGTTTCTACATTATTGATGACCGTCGGTTTATCAAGATAACCATGCGTTACAGGAAAAGGCGGCCTTATCCGTGGGACACCACGCATACCTTCCAGCGACTCAAGCAAGGCGGATTCTTCACCACAAATATATGCCCCGGCACCCATGCGAATCTCTATATCAAAATCAAAGCCTTCGACACCTGCAATGGCTTGACCCAACAAGTGAATTTGTCTACGTTGATCAATGATCTGTTGTAATTTTTGTCGCAGAAAAAGATATTCACCACGCAAATAAATAAAGCCTTGAGAGGCACCAATAAGACGCGCGCACAGCGTCATCCCTTCGAGCACTTGATCGGCATAATTATTCAGCAAAACACGGTCTTTGAAGGTACCTGGCTCACCTTCATCTGCATTACAAACGACATAATGTGCATCCGCTTCGACTTGACGACAAAAACGCCATTTATTCACCGTAGGAAACCCTGCACCACCACAACCACGTAAGCCAGACTGCTCCAACTCAATCAAGCTGTTTTCAATGCCGCGATCAAGCAAGGTCTTAATGGCTGATCCCGCTTCAATACCTTGTTGCAATAAAAAACCGCGTTGCTGAATATTATCTTCACTGTGAAACAAATCAGCTGGCCACTCACTGATTGGCTCATCGTGTTCGATGAGATTAACAATCTGCTCAACGCGATCGATATCTAATGCGACCACTGCAATACCGTTGATAAGTGCTGCGGGACCCTGATCACAAAAGCCGGTGCACGAGGTGGTCGCAATGCTCACTTTGCCATCACTGCGAATGGTCTCTGGCTGAATATCAAGCTTCTGACAAAATGCATCCATTACTGTTTGGAACCCATGTAAGGTATCAATAATACAATCACTTAACAGAATGCGGTAAGTCCCAACGGGTTCTGAATGTAGAAAACTATAAAACTCGATAACGCTATGGATTTGGCTACGGGGAATATTCAGAAGATGTGCTGTTTGTTCAACGGTATCTGTCGAAAGAAAGCCAAAGTGGTTTTGCAAGGCCTGTAAAATATCAATCAGCCGTGCGGGGTCAGCCGCATGCTCATCAATAATTGCACTGATTTTGGTTTCCATCATCTCTTTCCAAAGCGATTAAACCTGCACAAATTTGATTTCATTCCAAGTCCATAGTTCGATAGTATGGAAACACCATGAGTATTCAGATTAACAGAAAAAAACTACAAGTCACAGGGATAATTCAAGGTGTTGGTTTTCGTCCCTTTATCTATCGGCAAGCCAGCCAATTAGCACTGAAGGGATGGGCCAGCAATACTGGTGATGGTGTAACGGTGGATATTGAAGGCTCACCAAGCGCATTAGAGGCATTTATTGAAACAGTGCAAAAAAAACCTCCTATCAACAGCAAAATAGAATCATTAACTATAACTAATCTACCTGTCTGCGGTTATCAACAATTTGAATTACGCAACAGTGCCGGTCAGCAACACTCGATGTTTATTTCACCCGATATTGCCACCTGCCCCACCTGCATCGATGAGCTGCTTGACACAAGTAATCGTCGCTATCAATATGCATTTATCAGTTGCAGCCAATGTGGCCCTCGCTACAGCATTATTAACGCATTACCTTATGATCGTGAACGCACAGCAATGCACACGTTTCCCTTGTGTCAGGCATGCCAGAATGAATATGAGAACCCTAGCGATCGTCGTTTTCATGCGCAAACTATTGCTTGCCCAGATTGCGGCCCCACTATTGAGTTATTAACCCATCAAGGTAAATACCTTGCTGACAATATAACGGCTATCAAGCAAGCATCAGAGGCATTAACTAAGGGTAAAATTGTGGCGCTAAAAGGTATTGGTGGCTTTCAACTGTTAGCAAATGCGACCCATCAGGCCAGTATTGAACAATTACGACTCCATAAATCACGTCCTGAGAAACCATTTGCGTTGATGTGTCGAGACATTGCCCAAGTCGACACCATCGCCACACCCTCAGCACTGGAGAAAAAACTGCTACTTTCAGCAGCTGCGCCGATTGTGTTAATGGATAAATTAATCGCGTGTTCCACCTTGGCTGAAGGTGTCGCGCCTGACAATACCCTCATTGGCATCATGCTACCCTGCTCGCCTTTGCATCATTTACTGCTTAGACATTTACCTTTCCCTCTTGTTGCTACCAGTGGCAATCTTAGTAACGAACCGATCTGTATTGATAATCAACAAGCACTAGACCGGCTAGCCAATATCGCTGATTTCTTTGTTGTTCATAATCGCCCTACTCTACGACCCGTTGATGATTCTGTTGTACAAACCATTCATAACGAAGCGACTTTGCTACGTGCGGCTAGAGGCTACGCGCCTGTCACAATCAAATTGGCGGACAATCAATCTACTCAACACCCGCACAGGCCGACATTGGCCGTTGGTGGGCATTTAAAAAACACCTTTGCTATTAGCAAGGGTGATTACGCCATGATCAGTCAACACAATGGTGACCTTGAAAGCCTTGAAAGCATCACTGGTTTTAAACACAATATTGCTGATTTATCGCAATTGCTTGAATACCACCCCGAGCTGATTGCTCAGGATCAACACCCTGAGTATGCCAGCAGCCTTTATGCTAAATCGCTCCATTTGCCGACTGTTAGCGTACAACATCATCACGCCCACCTACTGTCATGTATGGCAGAGCATGCCATTAAACCACCGTTATTAGGCATCATTTGCGATGGCAATGGCCTCGGTGATAATAGCTCGCTGTGGGGCGGTGAGTTTTTCACATTGGACCCATCGTCAAACATTTCACGCATCGCCAGTCTGCGGCCATTTTCTTTGCTTGGTGGCGCTATCGCCCTTAAAGAACCTCGTCGATCAGCATTGGCAATGTTATGGGAATACATGGGTGACAAGGTATTTTCACACAACTCACTCGCTCCCATATCAGCCTTCACCGAGGAAGAAAAAGCACTGTTACAAGCTATGCTCAACAGACGAATCAACTCCCCGCGCAGTTCTAGTCTTGGGCGGCTATTTGATTGTGTCGCCAGTTTGCTCGATCTGTGTCAGGTTTCAAGCTATGAGGGTCAAGCTGCACAGCGTTTAGAACAATGTTTCGCCGCAACAGCAAGTGACGACTACTATCGCGTGTTATGGCAACAAGACAAAGAATTAGCCAGATTTGACTGGCAACCCCTACTGAGCGATATTATTGATGATTTAAACAACGCCGTGCCAAAACCACTGATTGCATGTAAATTTCATAACACGCTAGTAGAAATGATGGTTGATATGACACACAAATCAGGACAAAAAAGAGTAATATTAAGCGGAGGCAGTTTTCAAAACCGCTACCTAAGCGAAACGCTCATCCGCCGCTTATCAGCCCTTAATATTAAGGTCTACTGGCAACAAAAACTACCGTGTAATGATGGCGGCTTAGCGCTTGGTCAATTACTCGCCGCAGCTAATAGAGGAACACAGAATGTGCTTGGCAATTCCCGGTAAAATCATCTCCATTTCTGGTGAAAACCTCTACACCCGTACAGGGGATATCAGTTTTTCAGGACTAGTGACCACTGTAAGCCTCGCTCTGGTGCCAGAAGCGAAAGAAAATGACTATGTGATTGTGCATGCAGGCTTTGCCATTAATCTGCTAGATGAAGAAGAAGCCCTTGCCACCTTGGCTAGCCTCGATGACCTGAAAAGCGCGCAGGAATAAGTTCAGTGAAATATATTGATGATTTTCGACATCAGCCACATGTTGAGTTATTGGCAACAGCGATAAGGAATACCTGTACACGCCCTTGGACCATTATGGAATTATGCGGTGGTCAAACACATGCGATCATGAAATACGGTATTGATCAATTACTGCCAAGCGATATTAACCTCATTCATGGCCCTGGCTGCCCTGTTTGCGTTACCCCCTTGCAAGCCATTGATAAGGCAATCGGCATAGCGGCCTTGAATGGCGTTATCTTTTGCACCTTTGGCGATATGCTTCGCGTCCCCGGTTCAACAAAAGATTTAATGACCGTCAAAGCCGAAGGTGGCGATGTCCGAACAGTCTACTCCCCATTAGAAGCGGTCACGATCGCTCAACAGCACCCTGATAAGCAGGTGGTGTTTTTTGCCATTGGTTTTGAAACCACTATTCCAACGACCGCCATGAGCGTATATCAGGCGCAACAAATGGGTTTAAAAAATTTCAAATTGCTGGTGTCACACGTTCGCGTTCCTCCGGCTATGGAAGCGATACTCTCATCAGCAGAAAATAAAGTGCAAGGGTTTCTCGCCGCAGGCAATGTCTGTGTGGTGATGGGCTATCAGGAATATTTACCCATTACTGAGAAATATCAGGTGCCGATTGTCGTTACTGGTTTTGAACCCGTCGATATTCTGCAAGGAATTTTGTTGTGTATTACCCAATTAGAACAAGGTCAGGTAACAGTTGAAAATCAATATGCTCGGGCCGTCCAAGCATCAGGTAATACCACCGCGCAACAGATAGTTAATCGAATTTTTAAACCGGTTACTCGTTCATGGCGAGGACTTGGTGATATCCCGATGAGTGGTTTTGAGCTCAGTGCAGATTACGCTGCTTTTGATGCAGAAAATTACTTTCAAATCGCACATATCAACACACAAGAACACGAGCAATGTCTAAGCGGTAAGGTGTTACAAGGTATTATCAAACCATCACAATGCCCAGAGTTTGCTAGCCGCTGCACGCCAGAAACCCCTTTAGGTGCCACCATGGTTTCCGCTGAAGGTGCCTGCGCCGCTTATTACGCCTACCGTCGTCAGCAAAGTATTACGGAGAACATTAGCCAGTGAGTAAAACGGATAATTCAGAAGACGCCTGCCCTCTACCTATTGGCCTGTATGACAAAATAGTGATGGCGCATGGTGGTGGCGGTCAATTGACACAGTCACTCATCGACAAACTCATGCTGGCTGAATTCGACAACCCTGCACTCAATGAAAAAAATGATAGCGCTGTGCTGGCTATCAATAGTGAGCGTTTGTCTTTTACCACTGACTCCTACGTGGTTAACCCCCTATTTTTTCCCGGAGGTGACATCGGCAAACTGGCGGTTTGCGGCACATTAAATGATTTGGCAATGAGTGGCGCTCGACCGTTATTTTTAAGTTGTGGTTTAATCATTGAAGAAGGCTTTGCTATTGATTCCTTGCAAAAAATTATCCACTCCATGAGCCACCAAGCCAAAGCGGCTGGCGTTAACATTGTAACTGGCGACACCAAAGTCGTTGAGAAAGGAAAAGGCGACGGGCTGTACATCAATACCAGTGGCATCGGCGTGCTAGATACAGCCATGAGCCTCTCCCCAAGCATGCTACAGCATGATGATGTTGTTATTATTAATGGCGATATTGGTCGCCATGGCATCGCCATTATGGCGCAAAGAGAAGGTTTTAAACTCGAACAAACTCTGGAAAGTGATTGCGCTGACCTATCTGGACTGGTCAAATTATTGCTTGATAGCGGCATTGACATTCACTGTATGCGTGATTTAACTCGGGGAGGATTAGCCACTGCCTTAATTGAAATTAGCACTGCCGCTAACAAACAAATCATGCTTGACGAAACCGCTATCGCCATTGCCGATCCCGTGCGTAGTGTTTGTGAAGTACTTGGCCTAGACCCGTACTATGTTGCCAATGAAGGACGTTTTATTAGCATATTACCATCAGCCCAAGCTGCTCAAGCATTAGCCATAATGCACGCTCACCCTTTAGGAAAACAAGCCGCCGTTATCGGTAACGTACACAAGGGCTCTCAGGCCATGGTTACAATAAAAAACCGAATTGGTACAACACGTATTTTGCAACTGCTAAGTGGCTCGCAACTGCCTAGAATATGTTAATGATCAAGCTGTCGTTAACTTGAGGCTCACCATAAAAGCATTGCTCTGATAACCGCTTCTACTACCTTCTTGCATACCGGAACGGGCTTTCTTAAAGCTATTCAATATAAAGATTAATAAACCGATCTCGATACTCTTCGTACACCCACGACTTCTCCAGACAAGACAGGAAAAACACCTCGTTATTACAAGGCCCAACTGATCAGTTAAAGGCACTGCAAAAAAATCCCCACCAAAAAACCGGCCACTACAAAGTTTCACAAAGGGAGTAACGAGCATTGGGGGCATGCAAAACGCTGATTAGCTTTTTAGCATGTTACTTGCTCAGCTTATTTTGGAGGCTTCCGTAGTGATGAATAAATGCTTTCTTACTTGTTCTCGTGTCTATGCCGACCATTTTCATCTTCAAATATTTTTGTATTCGAATTGAGAAAGGTCTTATGCAAATCCACAGAGTCATTAACACCTATTGCATCAAAATTTTGTTCCAACCATAAAGACATTTCTGCTCGACCCTTATCACGCAGAGAGGTTAAAAAATCCCAATCTGAACTGTACTTACTACTCAGTGATAAGTCTTTTAATGCCTCATCTGCCCGAACAGAATGTACGAGAATATCCTTAAAATTGCCTTTATGCTCATCTTTGAGCATATCGTGTTCGAGTAATTTTTTCACGAAGGCTATCGCACGCATTTCTGATAATAGTGATGAGTTAAAGCTAATTTCATTAATGCGGCTAACAATTTCTGCCGATGTTGTAGGCGTGCTAAAACGGTTGATGGGGTTAATATGCACAATCAACAAATCTCTGCTATCCGTTTTATAAAACAGAGGAAACAAGGCAGGGTTTCCAACATAACCACCGTCCCAATAGTCTTCATCGTCTATCGACACCGCTTTATATATCAATGGTAGACAAGCGGATGCCATAGCTACATCTAATGTGACATCTTTGGTATTGAATACCCGTACTCTGCCACTATGGACATGCGTTGTACTGATAAACAATTTAATGTCACTGCAATTATTTAGCGCTTCAAAATCGACCGTATCGGCCAATACATCACGCAGAGGGTTTATATCAAATGGGTTAAGTTGATGCGGTGAAAAGATCCGCGACATGAAGTCTGTAACCATAAAATTCAATACATCAGGCACTTTCCATGGCATATATTTATCTAGAGCCCATTTTTTCATTGGCTTGAAGGCTTTACCTTCCTCTGAAATGCGCCACCAAAAATTATGCAAACTCTCACGCGCTTTCTCAGGACCGCCTTGCTGCATCCCTGACGCTAACACGCAGGCATTCATCGTTCCGGCACTGGTTGCACAGATGCCATCAATGCCAATACGACCATCTTCTAATAGTTTATCTAACACACCCCAAGTAAATGCACCGTGTGCTCCCCCGCCCTGAAGCGCAAGGTTGATTGTCTTTTCTACTTTACTGCTTTTTTCCGTCATGGAATTCCTCGGTTAATAGATTATTTAGAGCCCATGTAGTCATGTATTACACGTCCATATGGTAGTGTTAGATCTACATGCCCAATAACTTGTTTAACAGGCAGATCAGTTACGGGTGCCTTTACATGTGGAATGAGTTGCAAACAAGCAGGGCCTGACTCATACGTAATAATCAAATACTCGCGGTCAATAAAACGATACGGCCCTTTGGGTAATTCGGCGATGCAAGCGGCATCGAAAGTAAACTTAAAATATCTCTAGTATTCACCTTATTACCTCAATAGAGTAACTTAGCCAGCCGTCCAACCACCATCGACGGATATATGTGTACCTGTAATATTCTCAGCGTGTTCCGAACACAAAAATAAAGACGTCCCTGCTAACTCCTCAACAGTCACAAACTTCTTAGTCCATTGCGCCGATAAAATAACGTCTCGTTTTACTTCTTCCTCACTAATACCACGAGCCTTAGCCGTATCCGGAATTTGTTTTTCAACTAACGGAGTTAATACATAGCCCGGGCAAATAGCATTACAAGTAATATTGTCTTCCGCCACTTCTAAGGCAATTGTTTTTGTAAACCCCAACACACCATGCTTAGCGGTAACGTATGCCGATTTAAAAGGCGATGCAATAAGTCCATGTGCCGATGCTATATTAATAATTCGCCCCCAACCTTGTCTTTTCATATGCGGAATAGCGGCACGTACGGTATGAAAACTTGAGGACATATTGATCGCTATAATGCTATCCCACTTCTCAGGCGAAAATTCTTCAACGGGTGCAACGTGCTGAATTCCCGCATTATTAACAACAATGTCAATAGAACCAAAAACCTTCACAGCCTCTTCGACCATGGCTGTTATTTCATCCGGTTGGGTCATATCAGCATCATTATAGATACACTTAACCCCTTGGTTTTCAATCGCCTGCCGTTCTTTTTCAATCTCAACCGAATCACCAAACCCATTCAACATAATATTAATGCCTTGCGCTGCAAACCCCTGCGCAATGCCTAAACCAATTCCCGATGTTGAACCGGTTATTATCGCTGCTTTTCCTTTCAAATCCATTTATCTACCCTACTGTTGTTTAGTGAACAGTCTCTATTGCCTAAGACCCACCCCTTTTTAATCAAAAAAGACAATAAATCTAATAACATTGTGACACAACACAGTTCAAGTCCTGTATAAAATTTATTACGCTACAACTAACCTATCCTCCTGCCTCTGTGGTGGGAATACTATTAATGGCCCTTGCAAATAGACTACCTGATATTCTTAATAAAGGCTTTCCTAGCCAAAAAGCCCAATAACGTAACTACAGAGGAATAAAGAACCACTTAGAGCACCAGTCTTAATAACTAGCATCTTATAGCCATAATTATTTGAATTTGTTAAGCACCAACTAAAATGGTCTAACCACGATTCATGCTTAACTAAAAATCAGACCTACAATCGTAGATAACCTATTTAGCAGTTGATATTAAAAAGAATTTGGCTGTATCAAAAAACTTAAGCACATGATAAGACACTTCAACTACAACCCGCTTCCTCATTTGTACCGACAATTAGTTAACTAGATAAGCTAACACTGCTGCAGTGTCTATAAATTGCTTACATCGTTTGCAATACATTGCTTAACGGGCTTTGCACACCCTCTGCCTCTTACGCTAAGAAACATGCTGATAATAAAAGCTTCAACGTTGGAACTGGAAAAGTTAATTACCTTAGTGGCTTTGCTAGTGCTGTTGCAAAAGTGACTTATTCTAGTGAAACTAGTGAAAGGTTAGACAATCTTGTAATATCGAAAAATAGCCGAGCTATAACTAATTGAATAATAAAGGAAATTTGGTCGGGGCGAGAGGATTTGAACCTCCGACCACCAGTACCCCATACTGGTGCGCTACCAGGCTGCGCTACGCCCCGATGGAATTAAAATTACTTGAGTATGTCTAAAATTTCTTCTAATTCAGCTTTTATTTGCTGAATTTCTATTTTTGTCTGTGAGGTGTCTTTTTGTGAACTTTCACCTGAAAGGTGTGAACGAGCGCCACCAATAGTGTAACCATCCTCATAAAGCAGCCCACGAATTTGCCTTATCAGCACAACATCTTTACGTTGATAATAACGACGATTACCACGGCGTTTTACCGGCTCAAGTTGTGAGAACTCTTGCTCCCAATACCTTAGTACATGGGGTTTTACAGCACATAACTCACTCACTTCACCAATAGTGAAATAACGTTTCGCCGGTATCGCCGGCAACTCATTGTTATGACTGGGTTCCAGCATATGCTTCTACTCTGTCTTTAAGTTTTTGACCTGCTCTAAGAGTAACCACCCTTCTTGCAGAAATAGATACATCTTCGCCTGTTTTTGGATTTCGTCCAGGTCGAGCCTCTTTGTCTTTAAGTTCAAAATTTCCAAATCCTGAAATTTTAACTTGCTCACCTTTTTCTAACGATTCCTTTATTGCTTCAAACATTTGCTCAACGATCTCTTTAGCTTCTCGTTTATTGAGACCTAACTCGTCAAATAATTGCTCTGTTAAATCAGCTTTCGTTAATGACATTTTTTTATTCCCTTAGCTGAGCATTAAATAAATTATTAAGATTAGCGAGCAATTCATTAATGAGTTCCTCAACATCTTGCTCAACTAGTGTCTTAGATTTATCCTGTAAAATCAAGCCCAAAGCAACACTTTTTCTACCAGTTTCTACTCCCTTGCCTTGGTAAATATCAAACACAATAACCTCATTAACAAGCGTGTATTGCTTAGTAATATAGCCGACCATTTCATTTACGTGGAACTTTTCATCCACAATGAGTGCTAGGTCACGTCTTACCGCTGGATATTTTGACACTGCTTGAAATTCTGGTATCTGTTTTGTCTGAATCAGAGATTGTTTTAGTTCTACTAAATACACTGGTTTCTTAATATTAAACTCACCTTCCAAAGCTGGGTGTAATAAACCAATATAACCAACATGCTCCCCTGAATTATTAATCAGCTCTGCTGTTTGTCCTGGGTGTAAAGCTTCGTGTTTAGCCGGTTTAAACTGGTAGTCTGACAAACTGCCATTCAACGATAAAATAGCTTCTATATCGTGTTTAACATCATAAAAATCAATGCTTCTAGATGACTCACCCCACTGTTCTGGCTGAGCGAGTCCTGTCGCTAATATAGACAACATTTGCTCTTGCACTAGCTGCCCATCTTTAACCGTGAATTTTAAGCCTGTTTCAAAAAAACGTATTGTTTCTTCATTACGTTTAATGTTTGCATCCATTGCTTTTAATAAGCCAGCCCATAAGGTTGTACGCATAACAGACAAATCAGCCGATATTGGATTCTGTAATCGGTACACATCATTCTGAGGGGTCAACAGCTTGAGCGACGAGTCATCTGTAAAACTGTATGTAACCGCTTCTTGATAGCCTAAATCAACCAGTAAGTCTTTAATCCTGTCTAGGGGCTGCAACTGCTCTTCAATGGCTGTTAAAGTACCCGAAACGGTTAATTCATTTTGTGGCAGATTATCGTAGCCATATAAGCGTGCCACCTCTTCTATCAAGTCTGCTTCAATTGCAATATCAAATCGATAACTTGGTGCTGTAACGAACCACTCACTTGCCGTCTTATTAACAATCATTCCCAAGCTATCAAAATATGCTTCGACTGTATTTTCATCAAGTTCTATACCCAGCACACGCTGCACTCTTTGAAACCTAAAAGGCACTGCTTTATTAACTGGAAGCGTTTTGGTTGACGATGCGTCCGTTAAGGGCCCTACTTGCCCGCCAGCAATATCGGTCAACAATTCAATCGCTCGATCTAATGCACGGTAACAAAGCTCTGGGTCTACACCACGCTCAAACCGGTGTGATGAATCTGTATGTAAGCCAAACTTTCTAGATTTACCCGCAATTGACAGAGGACTAAAAAATGCACATTCTAAGAATATATCTGTTGTCTCGTCATTAACTGCTGACGCTTCACCACCCATCACACCAGCAAAAGCCAAGGCTTTATGTTGGTCTGCAATAACCAGCACACTCTCATCTAACTCAACTTGTTGTTCGTTTAATAGCGTTAGAGATTCCTTTTCTCTCGCATGTCTAACAACAATGTCACCATCGATTTTAGCTAAATCAAATGCGTGAAGCGGCTGCCCTAATTCCAATAGAACATAATTTGTCACATCCACTAACGGACCTAAACTACGCTGACCACATCGACGCAATTTTTCCTGCATCCAGATAGGCGTTTGTGCTGAACGATCTAAGCCTTTAATCACACGACCTAGGTAACGAGGGCAATCTATAATAGCCTCAACGTTTACATTTTTATGCTCGTTTATTGAAGTTTCTATTTTTGGTGCTGGTTTGTTTTTGACAGGCTGTTTAGCAAAACAAGAAATTTCACGCGCAACACCTTCTACGCTTAAGCAATCGGCACGATTTGGCGTTAAATCTACTTCGATAATCGTGTCGTCAAGTTGTAAATAGTCCCGAATATCAGTTCCAATCGGCGCATCACTTGGTAGCTCCATCAACCCATCAGCTGAATCAGCGAGGCCAAGCTCTTCTTCGGAACATAACATGCCATTAGAAGGCTCACCACGTAACTTTGATGGTTTGATTTTGAAATTACCGGGTAAGACGGCACCAACAGTTGCCACAGGAATCCGTAACGAAGTTCTAACATTACTCGCACCACAAACAATATCTAAAGGCTCTTCTTGCCCAATAGAGACTTTACAAAGGCGTAATTTATCCGCATTTGGGTGTGCTTGAACTGATAATACTTCACCTACTAACACGCCGGTAAACTCAGCCGCAGCCGCTTCTACAGAGTCTACTTCTAAGCCAGCCATTGTTAATTTTTCTGTCAATTCATTCGTTGGAATTGAATAATCAACAAACTCTTTAAGCCATGCTTCATTTACTAACATTTATGAGTCCTTATTTAAGCTTAATTAAACTGTTTTAAGAATTTAAGATCATTTTCAAAAAATAACCGTAAGTCATTGATTTTATATCGAAGCATGGTCAGCCTTTCTACACCCATACCAAAAGCAAAGCCGGTAAATTGGTCTGCATCAATGTTGATATGACGAAATACTTCTGGGTGAATCATTCCACAGCCCAATACCTCTAACCAACCGGTATGCCCGCATACACGACAACCTTCACCTTCACACATCACACATTCAATATCTACTTCAGCAGAGGGTTCTGTAAATGGAAAATAGGAGGGTCTAAACCTTACTTTGACATCTTTTTCAAAAAAGGCCTTTAGAAACGCACTAATAACACCTTTTAAGTCGGCAAAGTTAATATCTTTATCTACAACAAAGCCTTCAACCTGGTGGAACATGGGTGTGTGCGTAATATCTGAATCACAACGATAAACACGACCCGGCGCTATCACTTTAAGTGGCGGTTGTTGATTTTCCATCACTCTAATTTGAACAGGTGATGTATGTGTTCTTAATAAGGTATGCTCATCAAAATAAAAAGTATCGTGCATGGCTCGTGCAGGATGATGAGAAGGAATATTCAATGCCTCAAAATTATGAAAATCATCTTCCACTTCAGGCCCAGTTGCCACATCAAAACCAACACGATTAAAAATCTGTTCAATACGGCGCATCGTTCTTGTCACAGGGTGAACACCACCCACTGATTGGCCACGGCCAGGTAAGGTCACATCAATAGTTTCTTCTATTAAGCGCTTTGCTAATAATTCATTTTCAAGTTGTACCTTACGCTGTTCTAAGTGCGCTTGAAATTCTTGTTTAGCTTGGTTGATAACGGCACCAACCTTTGGCCTTTCTTCAGCAGATAGCTTGCCCAGCGTTTTCATTTGGCGCGTAAATACACCTTTTTTACCTAGGTAAGTAACTCGAATTTCTTCAACAACTGAAAGAGATGACGCATCAGCTAATTCTTTTTGCGCTTGCTTAACAATGTTTTCTAATGAATTTTCCACGTTGTTATCTTTTTATTTAATCCAAATAAATAAGGGAAAGGCCTCTAGACCTTTCCCTCACGACTCACTATCAGCTTGTAGTCAATACAGTATAAAAAATATGTGGGTAATGTTAATTACCCAAAAGCTGTTTCTACAGGTTAGATTTTGCAGTCGCTACTAATTGCGAAAACGCATCTTTATCAAACACTGCTAGATCAGCTAATACTTTTCTATCCAAACCGATGGATGCTTTTTTAAGGCCATTCATAAAACGGCTGTATGACAAACCACAGCTACGGGCACCAGCATTAATACGTGCAATCCATAAAGCACGGAATTGACGTTTTCTTTGACGACGATCTCGGTAGGCATATTGACCCGCTTTAATCACCGCTTGTTTAGCAACACGATAAATACGGCTACGTGCTCCATAGTATCCTTTTGCTTGTTTTAATACTTTTTTGTGTCTTGCTCTAGCAACAACACCGCGTTTTACTCTTGGCATTTCTTATCCTCGAAAATCTTAAAATTAACTATACGGCAACATACGAGTCACGCTTTTCATATCTGAAGCGTGAATCAGTGATGCTTTACGTAGTTGACGTTTACGTTTAGTGGTTTTTTTGGTCAAAATGTGACGCAAGTGAGCTTGCTTACATTTAAAAGCGCCCGTACCCGTTTTCTTAAAACGTTTGGATGCTCCGCTATTTGACTTCATCTTTGGCATTACAATACTCCGTTAATTAATTTTTTTCGGCGCCATAACCATTACCATTTGGCGGCCTTCAAACTTTGGCCGCTGTTCGACCAAGGCTAATTCTTCTAAATCTTTTTCTACGCGATTTAACAACTCCATACCTAACTCTCTATGGGCCATTTCTCTACCGCGAAATCTTACTGTGATTTTGGTTTTATCACCGTTCTCTAAAAATGAACGCAGATTACGTAATTTTACGTTGTAATCACCAATATCGGTTCCAGGTCTAAACTTAATCTCTTTAACCTGAACATTTTTTTGTTTCTTTTTCGATGCCTGCAATTTCTTGCTAGCCTCGAATTTAAACTTACCATAGTCCATTATTTTACAGACAGGTGGTTTAGCTGTTGGAGAAACTTCAACCAAATCTAAATCGACTTCAGCCGCCAAGCTCATCGCTTGTTCTAGTGTAACAACACCTACTTTCTCACCCTCATGATCGATGAGTCTTACACTTGGTATTGTAATCTCTTCGTTTACTCTTACTCTTTTTGTTGCGATCTTAACAATCTCCGAAAATTTTTAACGCTAAATTAAGCCATTTCTAATATTAGCAACGTACGCTAATGCACCTTGTGCAAAAACTTAAGACTCTAATGCATTTCGTTCAGTAACATTTTTGGTTACTAACGAAATAAAGTCCTCAGGATTGAAATGACCCAGGTTTTTTCCACTTAACGAACGCACTGCCAACTCGTTATTTTCTACTTCTTTGTCACCGATAACGATGAGATACGGAATGCGTTTTAAAGTATGCTCGCGAATTTTAAAGCCGATCTTCTCATTTCTCAAGTCTAATTTGACTCTGATGCCTTGTTTTTGAAGGATTTTTGCAATTGAGGTCGCATATTCGTCATTTTTATCCGTAATTGACATTAAAACGACTTGGGTCGGTGCCAACCACACAGGAAATTTACCCGCATATTCTTCTATTAAAATGCCAATAAAACGCTCCAAAGAACCCAAAATCGCTCTGTGCAACATAACCGGCGATTGTCTTGAACCATCCTCTGCAATAAATTGCGCATCTAAACGACCCGGCATTGAAAAATCCACTTGGATGGTGCCACATTGCCAAACACGATCTAAGCAGTCTTTCAGTGAGAACTCAATTTTAGGCCCATAGAAGGCACCCTCACCCGGTTGTAATTCCCAGTCTAAGCCTTTTGCATTTAAGGCCTCTTCTAAAGCTTTTTCAGACTTATCCCAAACCTCATCAGAGCCTACTCTTTTTTCAGGGCGTGTAGATAACTTGATAAGAATGTCGGTAAAACCAAAATCCGCATACACTTCAAACAACAGGTCAATAAAATCAGACACCTCTGATTGAACCTGATCTTCTGTACAGAAGATATGCGCATCATCTTGAATAAAGTTACGCAAACGCATCAGTCCATGTAAGGTACCTGATGGCTCATTACGATGACACGAACCAAACTCGGCCATTCTTAAGGGCAAGTCACGGTAGCTTTTTAAGCCTTGGTTATATATTTGCACATGACATGGGCAATTCATTGGTTTAACAGCATACTCGTGGTTATCCGAGTCTACGGTAAACATATCATCACGGAATTTTTCCCAGTGACCTGATTTTTCCCACAATGACTTATCCACTAATTGCGGTGTACGTACCTCTACGTAATTATTGTCTTGTAGTTTAGAACGAATATATTGCTCAATTGTTCTATAAACACTTAAGCCTGCATCGTGCCAAAAAATCATCCCTGGTGCTTCTTCTTGAATATGAAACAAATCCAGTGATTTAGAAATCTTACGATGATCACGCTTTTCAGCTTCTTCTATTCTATGCAGGTACTTTTTCAGCGCCTTTTTATCGCCCCAAGCCGTGCCATATACACGCTGAAGCATTTCATTATTAGAATCACCACGCCAATACGCACCAGCCAGTTTAGTTAGTTTAAACGCTTTTAAACTACCAGTATTTGGTACATGCGGCCCTCTACATAAATCAGTGAAATCACCTTGTTTATAAAGTGACAACACTTCATCTTGCGGAATGCTTTCAATAATTTGTGCTTTGTATTCCTCGTTTTTGTCTCTAAAAAACGTTACTGCATCATCACGAGACAGCTCAAAACGCTCAACCGGTATAGATTGCTCTGCCAGTTCAGACATTTTCTTTTCAATTTTTTCAAGGTCATCTGGCGTAAACGAACGCTCAAATGCAAAATCATAGAAAAAACCATTATCAATAACCGGGCCTATGGTGACTTGAGCCGATGGAAACAGCTGCTTAACTGCTTGTGCTAATAAATGTGCGGTTGAATGGCGAATAATCTCAAGACCGTCTTCATCTCTTGCGGTCACAATCGCTAGCGTTGAGTCTTGCTCTATTAAATAAGAACCATCTACTAATACATCATTCACCTTCCCTGCTAAGGTTGCTTTTGCCAAGCCTGCGCCAATATCAGCGGCCACGTCCAGCACGCTAACTGCTTGTGAAAATTCGCGCTGACTTCCATCCGGTAATGTAATAACTGGCACGTTAGAACCTTTGTGTTTTGATGTTTGAATTTGGTGTTAAAAATTGGTAGGCACGAGTGGATTCGAACCACCGACCTCATCCATGTCAAGGATGCGCTCTAACCAACTGAGCTACGCGCCTGCAAGCCAATTTTCTTAAGACCGCGCATTGTACTGAATGTTGCCTCGTTAGTGAAGCTATCAGTTTATTTAATTTGCCAATGCTAGCTATTCAAAACCATCTGATTTTGTAACTCATTCACCTCATCCCGTACTTTAGCGGCTTCTTCAAACTCTAAATCTCGTGAATGTTGATACATTTTCGCTTCTAATTCTTTTATTTTTTTAGCCATTTGAGCTGGTGATAAAGCTTGATATTTTGCCGCTTCATCAGCTACTTTTTTCATTGTACTTCGCTGAGATCGGGCCGTCCCTTCCATGATATCGGTGACCTTTTTAATGATTCCGGTTGGGCTAATTCCGTGCTTTTCATTGAACGCCTGCTGAGTTTCCCTACGGCGACTGGTCTCATCCATCGCCCGTTGCATTGACCGTGTTATTTTATCGGCATATAAAATACTCTTTCCTTTTACATTCCTTGCCGCACGCCCTATTGTTTGAATCATAGACACCTCAGATCGCAAAAATCCCTCTTTGTCTGCATCTAAAATAGCTACTAAGGACACTTCTGGAATATCCAAGCCTTCACGTAATAAGTTAATACCAATTAACACATCAAATATACCCAAACGAAGATCACGAATAATTTCTACCCGTTCAACCGTTTCAATATCAGAATGCAGATAGCGAACCTTTACCCCGTGCTCCATTAAGTAATCGGTTAAATCTTCAGACATTCGTTTTGTTAGCGTTGTAACCAACACACGCTCTTCAACTGCCACTCGTTTTTTAATTTCTGACAACAGGTCATCCACTTGTGTTGTGGCCGGCCTTACTTCAATAATCGGGTCAAGTAAGCCTGTTGGCCTAACAACTTGCTCCACCACCGCCCCCGAGCGCTCGATTTCATACTTAGCAGGTGTCGCTGAAATATAAATCGTTTGAGGCGCTTTCGCTTCAAACTCTTCAAAGCGCATCGGCCGATTATCTAACGCAGATGGCAAACGGAAGCCATATTCAACCAACGTTTCTTTTCTTGAACGATCACCTTTATACATCGCCCCTACTTGCGGCACCGTCACATGTGACTCATCAATAAAGAGCAAGGCATTATCTGGCAAATAATCAAATAACGTGGGCGGCGCCTCATTAGGCTTTCTACCGGATAGATAACGTGAGTAATTTTCAATCCCCGAACAGTAGCCAATTTCACGCATCATTTCCAAATCAAACTTTGTACGTTCTTCTAACCGTTGCGCCTCAACCAGTTTATTTAACGAACGTAACTGTTCTAAGCGAATCGCCAATTCAGATTTTATTTTTTCTATCGCTTCTAAAATGGTTTCGCGCGGGGTTACATAATGAGAAATAGGGAAAATTGTGTAACGCGGTATGCGTTGGATAATTTCACCGGTTAATGGATCAAACAACGACAAACGCTCAATTTCATCATCAAACAATTCCACACGCAGCGCATCTTGGTCTGACTCGGCAGGAAATATATCAATCACATCCCCTCTTACTCGATACGTTGCCCGAAGTAATTCAACATCATTACGCTTGTATTGCATGTCTGTTAACTGACGAATAATCTCGCGCTGACTCACCCGCTCACCACGAGATAAATGCAAAATCATACTAAAATATAGTTCCGGATCACCTAAGCCATATATACAAGAAACACTCGCAACAATCACCGCATCCTTGCGTTCCATCAGTGCTTTAGTCGCAGACAAGCGCATTTGCTGAATGTGCTCATTTAATGACGCATCTTTATCTATAAAGGTATCTGATGCCGGCATATAGGCTTCTGGCTGATAGTAATCGTAATACGACACAAAATATTCAACCGCATTATCGGGTAAAAACTCTTTAAGCTCGCCATACAACTGCGCGGCCAGCGTTTTATTATGCACCAACACCAAAGCAGGCCGTTGTAGCTCTGCGATGGTATGCACCATCGTAAAAGTTTTACCTGAGCCTGTTACCCCTAATAAGGTTTGATTCGCTTCGCCATGATTAACTCCCTCAACCAGCGCTTTAATCGCCTTTGGTTGATCGCCTGCTGGTTTAAAAGATGAGTGAATTTCGAATTTTTTATTCATAGGGATTATCTGGGAACGCAGCATCTAGTAGAATACTGTCTTTAGGGGACCAAATACTTAATTTTATTCTAAAAAAGCTGTCAACACCCCATTTAAGCTGAATTTTATTCATAGAGGCTATAACAAATGAGCATTAAACTGTCACAACGCGTACAACGCATAAAACCTTCTCCAACACTTGCTGTAACAGCAAGAGCGGCTTCCTTACGCGCAGCCGGACAAGACATCATCGGCCTAGGCGCAGGCGAGCCTGACTTTGATACACCAGAGCATATCAAACAAGCCGCTAAAGACGCTATTAATGCAGGTAAAACCAAATACACAGCCGTTGATGGCACGGTTGAACTTAAAGATGCCATTATCAATAAATTAAAACGCGACAATGGTCTTGATTATCAAGCCGACCAAATTCTTGTCTCATGCGGTGGTAAACAAAGCTTTTTCAACTTAGCTCAAGCCTTATTAGACGATGGCGATGAAGTTATTATTCCTGCACCGTATTGGGTGTCGTACCCTGATATGAGTTTATTGGCAGGTGGCGTACCGGTCATCGTTCAAGCAGGCCAAGATCAAGCTTTTAAAATTACCCCTGAACAGCTTGAGGCTGCCATCACCGAAAAAACCAAACTTGTTGTGATCAACAGCCCATCAAACCCAAGTGGTAAAGCCTATACCAATGACGAATTAGCAGCACTGGGCGATGTGTTGGTCAAACACCCACATATCCTCATCGCGACCGACGATATGTACGAACACATCCTTTGGACTGACGAGCCTTTCAGCAACATCGTTATGGCGTGCCCAGCACTATACGACCAAACTATTGTGCTTAATGGTGTATCAAAAGCCTACTCCATGACTGGTTGGCGCATTGGTTACGCAGCAGGCCCTAGCGAGCTGATGAAAGCGATGAAGAAGATTCAGTCGCAAAGCACATCAAACCCAACATCTATCTCACAATACGCTGCGCAAGCCGCACTAGAAGGAGACCAATCTTGCATCGGTGAAATGCTCGTCGCCTTTAAAGAACGCCACGATTATGTTGTAGAACAACTGAACCAAATAAATGGCGTCAGCTGCATCTCATCTGACGGAACGTTTTACTGCTTCCCTGACTTCAACGCCATACTGAATCGCATGGACAGCATCGACAACGATGTAGACTTAGCTGAATATATTCTTGAAAAAGCAGGCGTAGCGCTTGTTCCAGGCTCAGCTTTTGGACTTAATGGTCACATGCGTATATCCATTGCAACCAGCATGGATAACCTAGTAAACGCCATGGATCGAATAGCGAAGTTACTAAACGACAATTAAATGCGTTTTAAAGCTTATTAGCTATTGACCAAAACAGCCGCGTTTCGTAAGATACGCGACCTGAACAATTCCTCTGTAGCTCAGTTGGTAGAGCAAATGACTGTTAATCATTGGGTCACTGGTTCGAGTCCAGTCGGAGGAGCCAACTATCAAAGCCTTAGCGTGAAAACGCTAGGGCTTTTTTATTGGGGTCAACCTCTGGTCAACTTTATAAATAAGCTTGATAGTTAAACATACAATGGAACTGTAAGAAAATGTCAGAAATTAAGGTTTTTGAACTAACGCAAGAAACTCTAAAGGAAGCTGAAGCATATATCTTAGGGCATAGTAGCCAAAACAGGATTGGGCTATGGTTTTCACGACACATTACCTTTCCCGTCAATTTTTTAATGAAAGGCTCTGCAGAGCTTTTAAAACCATTAGTGCAGTGGTCAGTTATGACTACAGTCTTTAGTTTTGCTGCTGCCCTTATTATGAACAACAATGTGTTACTTGATGAAATCAAGTCTGTCGTTCTAAGCCTTTGCCTTTTTATACCAATGGCTTTGGTTATGTTTGCTGTTCCAAGCACTTACGCTTATTACGGAGTGAAGCAAGAAGACATTGATGTTATTGTCAAATATCTCGAAACCTTTAATATCCAAGAACCGGAAACAATAGACTGCATTCTCTCCAATGTAGAAGCCATCCATACACGAATCATGGCCAGAGTTTCTTCATATAAGTGGGTTGTTGCTGCATCATGGGCGCTATTTAGTCTCATCCTTAATCAGCAAATGAAAGTCATTTTAAAAATAAGTCCCGAATCATGGCAAACCATTCTCCAAGATAACTTTATTGCTTTAATAGCGTTCATGGTTATTTCCATAATGGCTATTTGGGTAATAACAAGCTACAAAAGAGCTTCAGAGCTGCTTATCAAAACTATTGAATTTGGCTTAATTGAAATAAGACATAAACTGCACTTAGCTAGAATAGCTCACAATAAAACCTGAATATATAGAGCCAATCATTGTTAGTAACATGCATAAATCACCATTCAAGTAACAACAGTTAATTAGTTATTATTGATCCATCACAAAACTATTACAGACAATTTTGCCCCGCAATAATCACATTCATCTGTTGCTGAAAATGGGCGGCTATCCTTTTCCTTATTACACTTAGGACAAACGGGGCTGTACCTCTTTGGCAGTATGTCACGCTTTAAACAAGGGGGAGCGTAACTACTATCCAACGCATCTGCTTTAAGGTTTGCAAAGGTATTTGGGTCGGCCGTTGCTACAAATGATCGATTATCGTGAAAGGTCGCGACAAAAGTAATTTCTTTCTTATTCCCACCCACTAATACACCCGCAACCAACCCAACTGGCCCAAGCAATAAGCCGCCAACTAAACCTAAGCCAATGCTTCCGGGTAATTTTTTAATTGTTTCTTCTGTAGCAACTTCAATTGATTTCAAGCGATTACTGGGAATAGTCTCTTTTCCACCCCTTCCACGGAAAACGAATATACCATTCAAGAAATGAATATCTTGTTCTATAAAATCTCCTCCATGAACTTTTATCTGACTCATGTTATTTGCTCCTTACTTTTTATTGTCCCTCCATGCATTGTGATACTAACACATCAAATATGGGTAAAATCATATAGAGCTGCAAGGTGGGGGGGGCAGCCAACTTGATTAATAAATTACCCCTTACAATTAACTGTCAAACTGCAATTCAGCAAGCCTTGCATACAAGCCACCTTTTTTGCGTAGTTCGGTCGCATCGCCTGTTTCTACTACTTCACCATTTTCCATAACGACAATTTTATCGGCCTTTTGCACCGTGGCTAAGCGGTGGGCAATAATCAGGGTGGTTCTGTTTTGCATGGCGGCATTAAGCCCTTCTTGTACGAGTATTTCAGATTCTGCATCCAATGCGCTGGTGGCTTCGTCTAATAATAAAATAGGTGCATTTTTTAGTATCGCGCGAGCGATGGCAATGCGCTGTCGTTGCCCACCCGATAAACGTGTACCTCGCTCACCTAGGAAGGTGTTGTAACCATCGGGTAGCTGCGGAATAAATGGCGCAACTTGGGCGGCATTGGCCGCGGCGATTACTGCTTCATCGGTGGCATTGGGCTGCCCGTAACGAATGTTTTCTAATACATTGGCAGAAAATATAACTGGGTCTTGCGGGACAATGGCTATTAAGCGCCGTAAGTCATCTAAACTAATCTCATTAATCGCTTGGCCATTGATGGCAATGCTGCCACTTTGCGTTTCGTAAAACCTTAACAATAATTGAAAAATGGTGGTTTTACCGGCGCCGGATGGCCCCACTAAGGCAAGAGTTTCCCCTGCGTTAATATGCAAGCTCACGTTGTTTAAAGCGGGGGTAGCTGGCCGCGATGGATAGTAAAATGTGACGTCGGTAAATTGAATATCGGCCTGAGATACACTGGCTAATGGAACTGGGGTTGGCGTATCGGTAATGGCTGTTTCTGCATGCAGCAATTCAAGTAATCGCTCGGTGGCGCCTGCTGCGCGCATAATATCACCCCATACCTGCGCTATGGTGCTAACGCTACCAGCCACCATGGCGGCATATAAGACGAATGAGGCGAGTTCGCCACCGGTCATTATGCCGTCACTCACTTGGCGCGCACCTAGCCACAATACAAAAATTATCGTACCCATCACGGCTGTAATAATCACCGCCGTCAATAAGGCTCTTACCTTTGTTCTGCGCATTGCGGCTAAAAAGCTCAACTGTGCGCTCTGGGTAAAACGATCAATTTCTCGCGTTTCTTGTGTATTCGATTGCACCGTGGGCATGGCGTTTAAAATTTCACCCGCCATGGCGGAGCTGTCGGCAATACGATCTTGCGACTCACGTGACAGCTTTTTGACTGAGCGACCAATTAAGATAATGGGAAAAATCAAACAGATCATTAATCCAATATTGATCGAAAACAAGTAAAAGCTGGTGACCGCTAGCATGATCATACCGCCCGTAAACTGAAACAAGCTGCGTAGGCCCATGGATGCCGAACTACCGACAACCGTTTGAATAAGCGTTGTATCGCCAGTTAAACGAGACAGTACTTCACCGGTTTGTAGCGTTTCAAAAAACTGCGGTGATTGCCTTAGTACACGGGCATACACCCCGCTACGTAAGTCTACCGTTACTCGCTCACCTATCCATGAAACCACATAAAAGCGCGAAGCTACCATCAGCGCCCAAAAAGCAGCCAAGCCAAACAGTACACCAAACTTGGTATTAATATTAATAGCGGGGGTTGTAGCATCGTTATTACCAAAGCCTACATCAATTAAATCACGAAAGGCTAAAGGTACTAACAGTAAGGTGGCAGACGCCAAGCTTAATAAGACAAAAGCAATAGCCAGCTGTAAGCGATAAGGCCTTAAAAAAGGCCATAAATCTTTTAATGAAATAACGCGTTTTGGTTTGGCGCTGTTTGGTTGATCGGAATTATTTGCTTGCGCCATTAGCTGAAACTTTCTCTCTTAAAATTATTTGGGGGTTTAAGGCATAACAAATACCCAGTTAGTGACCACCGGCCTTGTTAAGGCTTACCACTAATCAACCGCCCCATTAAGGTATGAAAATGGTTCTATCTTACCTTGCTGGTTATGAGCAATAAGCCTCTTTAAGCCAGACAGGAATTATTTAATGCCCACGGTGAAACTCAGTGGCGTGGCATTTTGGACAAGGAGGGATTTTGCCGGCTTTATGGAAATGTAGTTTCTCGCCGCATTTATCACACACCAGCGTACCTGCCCCTGTTACTTCACCCGTGTGTGGAGTCATGCGCCGGGCCAATTCCATTTTTAGCGCCAACATTTGTACCGTTGCCTTATCTGCCGTTTTAAGTAGCTTTTCTAAGGCTACACTTTGCAAGATATTGCTTTCAAAACCAAGCCAGTCTTCTAACTCTTGCCCTGTTTCTGTAAGGTAATGAGCCGCTTCATGAATATCTTGCTTTAACCATTGAGCTAACTTTTCGCCTTCATCCCTAGTAACCTTTTCGAGCTTAACGGCTTCTTCTTTTGCATCATCTATTAGTTGATGAAGCACCGGTGCAGAGGCTTTTTCCGCTTTATGAAAGCCCTCGACAACCTGTTCAAATAGTCTTTCGTAAACTGCACCGAGTACATCAATAAAATCACTGCTTTGTTGGTTTTTCATTTCATTCTCCGGTTTAGTTTTCAAAAAGTCGCCTATAGAAAGGCGACTCGCTTTACTAAAAAATAACACACAAAGAAACAAACGAAATGATTTATCGCAATTTTTTGCGATTATTACCTTAGCGCCACCTCTCTTAACACAGAGCGATAAAGTTGAATTATTCGAGCAAGAATTCTAAATGCAGTTTATTGAACTCTTCTGGTTCTTCCCATTGCGGCCAATGCGCGCTTTGTTCCAAAATAATCATCCGTGCATTAGGAATTTTCTTCATGCCTTCTTGCGCTAACTCAACAGGCTGACCTGGGTTGTGTCGTGTCCATAAAACCAATGTAGGGCATTGAATGTTGCGCATGGATTCAGGGTTAACCCATTTATCGCACCATTGATCATTAATAACACCCCCTAAAATACTATTGGCAATTTTCCCCATCACCGGCAACATACCGGGCTGATCATAGATTTGATAACGAACATCTATAATCTCGTCAGTTAATGTTTTTTCAGGCTCAGCCATCAACCAGCTCATTCTAGCTCGCACGATCTCTTTAGTTAATTGACCCGCTGCTTTTTTTGAACGTTCCAGCGCATCGGCTAATTCGGCTTTCCCTTCACCGTTTGGTGCCATTAGGATGCCTGTATTTTGTACTAGTTTAATAACTCTTTCAGGGTGTTTTATAGCTGTCCACGATGCCACCATTGCCCCTAACGACTCACCAGACAAATACACTTTATCCGCCCCTATTGTGTCGATAAAGTTAACCAAATGTTCAACAAAATCATCCATATCGTATTCACAGTCGGGTCTATCTGTATAGCCGTGACCAATCATGTCGTAGGCATAAACATGAAAGTGTTTCGCGTGTTCTTCAATATTTCTAACGTAGGCCTCAGCATGCCCGCCGGTTCCGTGTAAAAAAATTAAAACGGGACCACTACCTGCCTCTATAACACGGGTTTTAATACCCTTAACATCGTAATATTTCTGGCTGTACTCAACGCCCATAAGATCTGTCCAGATACTGCTCATTGTGTTCTCCTTATTTTAAATTGTGTTTGCTGATTTGTTGTTGAACATCCAATATTAAGATATTCTTATAAAGTTAAAACTAATGATAGTTTGGTTTAAATTTAAATACAACACACTGGAGAATAAGACAAATGAGCCGGATTGAAGAACTTAAGTCGATGGTTGATCTACAAAATGGTCGCATCGACCGACGTATTTTTTGGGAAGATTGGATTTACCAGCTGGAGCTCGAAAAACTATTTGCTAAATCATGGTTATTTGTCGCTCATGAAAGTCAGGTAAAAAACACAGGTGATTTTGTTACTACTTATATGGGACAAGATAACGTGATTGTTTCTCGCCACAAAGATGGCAATATCCATGTGTTTACAAATTCATGCACTCATCGTGGCAACCGTATTTGCTTTGCAGACCGCGGGCAAGCTAGGCAGTTTACTTGTAATTATCATGGATGGGCTTTTGGCACCGATGGCGCCCTATTGGGGATGCATGAAGAAACGCATTATGAAGGGTATATTAATAAAGCTGAACACGGTTTACAAAATGCACGTGTTGAAACCTACAAAGGATTGGTATTTGCTTGTTTTGACGATGAAGCACCCAGACTAGAAGACTTTTTGGGCGATTTTCGCTGGTATTTAGATGTTATTCTTGACCAAACCGAAGAAGGAACCGAATTTATTGGTGGTTGCATCAAGAATATGTACAACGCTAACTGGAAGTTCGGTGCCGAAAACTTTGTTGGCGACTCACTTCATGTTGGTTGGACACATGCCTCCGGCACAAGAGCGGTTAGTAAAGGTGGCGAAGTACCTGAGTACATGCCAGTCGACCCTGAATCTTTTCATGCCAACGCAAATGGTCATGGCTGGGAAGGCGGCACCGATGGTGTGGGCACTTTAGCACTTATATCCAGTGGTGACCCAACGTTGGTCGAATACTTTGAGAATGAGCGTAAAAACATGGCTAAACGCCTTGGTGAGCTTCGTGCTCGTAAATTATATGGCTCGGTTATATCGGCAACGGTTTTCCCCAATTTTTCATTTTTACCCGGCATTAACACCATGAGAACTTGGTTACCAAAGGGCCCAAGACAATTTGAATTACGTGCTTGGACGATGGTTAACAAAAGCATGCCTGACCATATCAGAGAAATTGTTCAAAACGCCTGTGTAATGACCTTTTCACCCAGTGGTATTTTTGAAATGGACGATGGTGAAAACTGGGAAAATGCTACTCAAGCCAATGAAGGCGTTGTAACCCGAAAACAAAGCCTGCACTATGGATTAAGATCAGGAACCAGTCGCCGAGATGACCCCGAATTACCTGGCAACATCAGTAAACCAATGTACAGCGATGTTAATCAATTAGCGTTTTATCAACGCTGGATGGACTATTTAAGCGCCGATTCTTGGGACGATATTCCTAAGTTCCGTTAAAGGGTAATTCAGATGACTACAACAACAAACATACAAACTAAAATGACTGATACTGATCAAATGTTACTTTGGTATAAAGTAAACCAATTTTATAATCAAGAAGCACGCGCATTAGACGATGAAGACTATGAAACTTGGTTTTCGATGCTAGCAGAAGACTTACAGTACTGGATGCCCGCAAGAGAAAGCGTGTTTCGCAAGGATGAAAAACCCGATTCAACCAGCAATATGAACCATTACAATGAAACTTTGCCCAGTTTGCAATTACGTGTGGCAAGGCTTCATAGTGGCGCCGCTTGGGCAGAAGACCCGCGCACACGCTATCGACATATTGTTTCTAATGTTGAAGTGGAGCTAGGCGACGCCGCAGGTGAAATCAAGGTGCGATCTAATACATTAGTTTACAGAAGCAGATTAGAGCGTGAAGAGTATTGGTTACTTGCCAAACGGGATGATGTCTTACGCGAAGCCGATGGTTCTTTTAAGGTTGCTAAACGCAAAATAACACCTGACTTCACCTCGTTATTAAGCAAAAACCTTAACGTTTTCTTATAAAAACAACCCAATAGCCTGTTAAATTTTTACAGGTGGTTTTTCAGCCAATGCCTTAACAACGCAACCTTAGGAATGATAACCACCTGTAAAAAATCAGGGCCATAAACCTTAACTATTAGAGCTTTAAGCACTAAGTTTTTGCCGTCATTTTTTAAAAAAAAATTGACTCATCTCATTTTAATTAGCGTTCACCCCTCTGTAGAGATGCATTTCGCCGATCTCTGATATAGATCATAGAAGAAAACACAGCCTCTTTACTAAGATATTTGTCATTAGCCGCTTTGGCTTTTAACAATTCTTAACTATGGAGATGGATGAATGAAGCTTATCAAAAACACGACTGTTTTATGTGCGGCCTTAGGTTTAACTGTTATAGCAACACCTTCGTTATCTTATGAAACGGGTGACCTTATTGTTCGAAGTCGAATTATTAGTGTTGACCCTCAAGACGACAGTAGCAGTGTCAGTATAAATGGCGCATCGGTAGCTGGCAGTGGCGCGTCTGTTAATTCAGACATTATGCCAGAGCTAGACTTTACCTATATGCTCGATCCTCATTGGGGTTTAGAGCTGATTTTAGCGTACACCGAACATAAAGTTGATGCTGGTGGTTCTTTAGGTGGCTTAAACCAAATTGGCGATACTAAAGTATTACCACCTACTCTAACCTTGCAATATCATTTTGCACCAACATCAAATATCCGCCCTTATGTAGGCGCCGGTATTAACTATACTCACTTCTTTGACTCCACTGTAAAAGGGGCTTTAGATGCACCCGGAGCAGACCTTGAGATAGATGATTCATGGGGACTTGCTGCACAAGCAGGTGTTGATATTGACCTGAATGACACCTGGTTTGTTAACTTTGATGTTAAGTACATTGATATCGAAGCGGATGCGCATATTAAAAATGGCGCCAATATCAAAGTAGATATTGATATAGACCCTATCGTTTGGGGTATTGGTATAGGCCGGACATTCTAAAAAAATATTGTCGCCTTAAAAAGCTCAACCGCCATCGGCGGTTGGGCTTTTTAAATACACTGTTTTTGCAGCCAAGCATTTATTCACCAGATGACTTGGTGATTAACACTGTTTCCTTGTTTAGTAATAATCCATTTACTTCTTTTTAGCCCAAGAATCTCTCAGCGTTACAATTCGATTAAACACAAGGTTTTCTGGTGTTGAGTCCACACTGTCTTGGCAAAAATACCCTTGACGTTCAAATTGATAAGCTGATGATCCCGCAGTGGATAACGATGCTTCTAGCTGGCAATTTTTTAGTACCTGTACTGACTCGTTATTAATAAACGTTTTATAGTCCTGATCACTTTCTGAGGCTGGCGCAGGAATGCTAAACAAACGATCGTATTGCCTGACCTCTGCGTTAACTGAGTGTTTTGCTGATACCCAATGAATGGTGCCTTTTACCTTACGACCATCTTCCGACTTTCCACCGCGCGTTTCAGGGTCGTAGGTACAGTGAACTTCTGTTACCTCACCGTTTGCATCTTTCACAACATGGGTGCACGTGACATAGTAAGCAAAGCGCAGCCTCACTTCACGGCCTTCGGTTAAGCGGAAAAATTTCTTTGGAGCACCTTCCATGTAGTCGCTTCGTTCAATATATAACACCTTGGAGAAAGGAATATCACGCTGTCCCTGTTCCGGCTTTTTGGGATGATTGACGCCACGTAATATTTCTTCTTGATCTTCTGGGTAGTTATCAATAACTAACTTAATAGGGTCTAAAACCGCCAATGCTCTGGGCGAGTTATCATCTAAATCTTCTCGTAATGAGTTTTCTAACACGCTCATTTCAACAATATTATCTTTTTTGGTGACCCCAATTCGTGAACAAAAATCACGTATAGCATTGGCCGTATAACCGCGTCGACGCATTCCGCTTAGCGTTGGTAAACGCGGGTCATCCCAGCCATTAACATAACCGCCCTCTACTAATTCGTGCAGTTTACGTTTGCTCATAACCGTGTAATCGAGGTTTAAACGAGAAAACTCAATCTGTTGTGGGTGTACTGGCGTTTGCAATTCATCTAAAAACCAATCATACAAAGGACGATGATCTTCAAATTCAAGCGTACAAAGCGAGTGTGTAATGCCTTCAATGGCATCTGATACACAATGAGCAAAATCGTACATTGGGTAGATATGCCACTTATTACCCGTCATAGGGTGTGACATATTTTTAATGCGGTAAATGGCTGGGTCACGCATATTAATATTCGGCGCTGCCATATCAATTTTTGCACGTAATAAATGCTCACCTTCAGCAAACTCCCCATTTTTCATGCGTTCTAATAAATCGATGTTCTCATCAATAGACCGCTCCCTAAATGGGCTATTTTTACCGGGTTCCGTCAAATTACCTCGGTAAAGCCGAATGTCTTCTGCAGACAAGCTATCTACATATGCCTTGCCTTTTTTTATCAGCTGAACTGCATAGGCATACAGTTGATCAAAGTAGTCAGAGGTATGGTGAAGGTTCTCTCCCCAATCGAAACCGAGCCATTGCACATCTTCTTTAATAGCATCAATATACTCTGACTTTTCTTTACCGGGGTTTGTATCATCAAACCGTAAATGACAAACAGAATTGTTGTAGTCTTGTGAAATACCAAAATTAAGACAAATAGATTTTGCGTGCCCAATATGCAAATAGCCATTTGGCTCGGGCGGAAAACGTGTGATGACTTGCTGATGCTTGCCCGACGCTATATCGGCATCGATAATAGTACGTATAAAATTACTCGGGCTTGACTCAATCTTCTTATCATTCATCGACGGAACACCTAATTCTAAATTAAGCGCCGAATTTTAAAGCATCTTGCGGGTAACGTCTTTAAAAAGTCACTGCTGCTTACTATCAACAACCAAGTCACGCACTGTTTTATTGCCTAAAGAGGCACTAATGGCCTTATCAATTCCATTAACGAGCTCTAATGATTGGCTTTTTAATGTTAGTACATTAGCCGCCAAGAAGTGGTCTTCTTCTGCACATCGAACCGCTTGTATAACATCGCTTAATAGTAAAACATCCAATGATTTGGCCGGTAAATAAGCAACCGGTGTCTCATTCGTCCCTATCACTAGATGTTGCGCTATTAGTTTTTTAAGAACATAACGAACGACTGTATGTGGTGCAGAGATATCACCGGTTAAATCAGCCATTGTAGGCGGCTTCTCCCCTGCATAATGTTTTTCACCAACCAATTGCATTAACAATAGAGCAATGCGTTCCTTAACCCGATTACTTATTTCAAAACCGCCCCTATCGACCCTGAGAGACGATGGGTTTTGCACATAAAAGGCAAGGTTAGAGCCAAACAGTAAAATTAACCAACTGATATAGAGCCAAATCAACAGCATAATCACCACAGCAAAACTGGAGTAAATAGCTGTGTACTTCGTTGAATTAACAACAAATGTTGCAAATAAAAGGCCTGATGATTCCCATAAAAACCCTGCTACGATTGCCCCGATTAAAGCCGCTGATAGGCGCACACGCGTATTGGGCACAAACATATAGATAAATGTAAAGGCGCCCATCACCATGAGATAAGGCAGCAATTTGGTTGCTAGCACAATCAAACTACCAAAAGGCTCGATGGTCGCAAAATAAGTCACAATAGAGGAACTCATGATGGTAGCGGTTACCCCTATCGCAGAAACCATCATGACTGGGCCAATTAAAATAACACTCAAGTAACTACTAAACCGCTCTCCAATGCTACGGGTCGTTTCAACATGCCAAATCATATTGAATGCATTTTCTATTTTTTGGACTAGCGACAAAACGGTGTAAATTAACAAACCTAAGCCAACCGAGCCGAGCACCCCGACTTTTATATTATCGATAAACCCAATTATATTTTCACCAATTTGGGTGCCTTGCTCACCAAGCGGTGCTAAAAATTGAAATAGGAAAGGCTCAATTTCATTATGCACACCCATTGCTTTTAACACCGAAAAGCTCAACGCCAATAAGGGCACAATGGATAACAGCGTGGTATAAACCAAACTCATCGCCCTTAGGCTTAGCTGCCCTTCTATTAAATCTGTGACAGACACGTATACCACACGTAATATTTTCAATAACAGTAGATGGAATGGTGACAGCCCTGTTTCATCTGGCCAGAGCAACGAGGTGACTTTATCTTGCAAGTTAAATTTATTTTTTTGCACGTATTAGCTCCCAGGCCTTTGTTATTGTCTGTTCTTTTTTTCCCTCAAATATCCTACAGGCTTCGCTTTTCGTAAACAACACAGGTATCATTTACGCAATCTCACTTTTCATTTTATTTTTTTTATGTCAGAACAAGAATCCATCGAACTAAACAGAGACGTTAATGCCATCGTTATCCCTGCGGGGATCCATGTTCGGCTCAAAAAAGGTGATGTCGTTACCATCATGCAGTCACTGGGCGGCTCTTATACCGTATCAAGCGAAACAGGTATTATTGCTCGAATTTCAGCCATTGATGCTGATGTTTTAGGTAAGGAAGTTGAAGTTGTTCATGCTTATGAAACCGGCACAGACCCTGAATCAGTGCGTGAAGCTTGTTGGGCTTTTATGAAAACCGTCTACGACCCTGAAATACCGGTCAATGTCGTTGACCTTGGGCTAATTTATGATTGCACCGTTCGCGCCCTAACTGACGGCTTGAATCATGTACACGTTACAATGACCCTAACCGCACCGGGTTGTGGCATGGGCCCGGTTATTCAAGCTGATATTGAATCGGGTATTAAGCATATGGAAGGGGTTGAGACTGTTGAAGTAGAGGTTGTTTTAGACCCGCCTTGGAATCAAAACATGATGTCTGAAGCTGCAAAACTTCAACTAGGGATGCTTTAGACGCTGCGCTTATCTGCTAAAGCCGTTATTGCTACCCCTTGTTGACACAAAGCACTTACTTTATTGCATTTACCTTTGGTCTATTGGGGTCTACCCATTGTGTTCCAATGTGTGGAGGAATAGTCGGCATATTAAGCCAACAAACGAATTCGTCTAGTTATCAAACTGTTACAAAAACACTGTCCTATAATGCTGGGCGTATTCTTAGTTATAGTTTTATTGGTTTTTTAGCTGGTAGCATAAGCCATGTGGCTCTTTCGCCAATGGATACAGCCGCGTTGATGTTGTTTTCAAAGTACTTAACGTCTATTTTTATGCTTGCCTTCGGTTTTTACCTCTTAGGCTGGCTAAATTTTCTCAGTTACTTAGAGCGTTTTGGCCAACGCTTATGGAAACGCCTGTCGCCACTTAGTCGTCAACTATTACCCATCCAACATAAACGTGATGCGTTTCTCCTCGGTATTATCTGGGGCTGGCTGCCATGTGGACTGGTCTATTCTGCACTGGCATGGAGTCTTGCCAGCGCGCACCCTCTAAATGGCGCCTTAATTATGTTAAGTTTTGGCCTAGGCACCTTACCGATGTTAATGACCATGGGAATAGCGTCAGAAAAACTAACCCAATTTACACGCTCACTACTTATTCGACGCAGTGTTGGTGGCTTAATTATTATTTTTGCGCTGTTTAAATTAATTAACCCCATGGGTATGTCTATGCAGTAACGTTATTTGTCTGTTTTATTGTCAGCCTTGTTGTCATCAGCACCTAATTCTTCATTCTCTTCTTCATACAAAATACTGTGGCCCGGCCCCTCTAAATCATCAAACTGCCCAGACCGCACCGCCCATAAAAAAATAGCGGCTATTAGCACCAGCAAAACAACCGATACGGGAATTAAAAAATACAAGCTATCCAACGTGTAACCTCGATATTTTTTTGCTCTTACTGGCTGCTGGGAGCACAAAGCGCAAGAGAAAAGAGTTTAAAACAACCACCAAGGAACTAATCGACATGCCGAGTGCTGCTTGCCAAGGCTCTACATGCCCTGCCATTGCTAATGGTAAAGCACCAATGTTATATACCAGTGCCCAAGCCATATTTTGCTTAATAATTGCCTTGGTCTTTTTTGATAGCTTAAAGACGTGTTGAAGGTTTTGCATATCATTATTCATTAACAAGATATCCGATGATGCACGTGCCAATTGACTTGCACCAGAAACAGAAATAGAAACATCCGCCTTAGCCAAAATGGGCGCATCATTAACACCATCACCCACCATAGCCACTTGCTCGCCGCCCCTTTGCATGCGGTCGATTTCTTTTAGTTTATCACTCGGTGTGGCATCCGATTTAAAATCCTCAATAGCTACTTTTTTCGCTAACCATGCAACGGGACTGAGTTTATCACCACTTAATAAGCTCACTTTTTTTCCATCGCTTTTTAACCAATTAACAGCTGAAGAAGCCCCCTGCCTTATATCATCATGTATTTCAAAAACAGCGAGGCATTGCACATCATCAGCCAAATACACCTGTGTTACATTTGAATTATGAGTCTCAAACATTAACCCAGATGACTGCTTAATATATTGCTGAGATCCAATATAATAGGTTTTACCCTCTATCGAGCCTTTTAAACCGGCGCCATTGGTTTGCTCTATTGCGCTGGCTGGTTGAGGGTTTACCGTTTTTTCATGTTTAAAAGCACGCGCGATAGGGTGATCTGAAAAGCGCTCTAAACTAATGGCTATATCCATTATGCTTTGCTTATCACGCCCATCAAACACAGTGCAATCAGATACATTCATACTGCCTTCGGTGAGCGTGCCCGTTTTATCAAAAACGACCCGATTAATACTGGCTAATTTTTCTAACGCAGTCCCTTTTGTAATAATAATGCCGTGGTCAAATAACGCACTCATCGCAGCTGTATAAGCAGTTGGCGTCGCAAGGGATAACGCACACGGGCAGGTCACCACTAGGACCGACAAGGCCGTTGAAAACCAATCCACATGACCTTGCCAATAACCAAATATAGCGCTACCCAAGGTGACCAAAATAACCATTAAAACAAATACACTAGCAAAACGGTCTGCTGTTTCGACCCAAGCAGGCTTCTGTGCATGGGCTTGTTCGATTAAACGTGCAATGGTTGATAAGGTACTGTCTTTTCCAACGCAGCTCACCTTTGCTATTAAGGTGTTATCTAAATTATGGCTACCGCCTAATACACTGTCATTGAGGCGTTTACGAATCGGTTCACTTTCACCGGTTAAAATTGACTCATCTACCTGCGATTCACCGTCCACAACAACTGCATCTGCCGGCACCACTTCTCCTGGGTTAATTTGTATGTAATCGCCCAATGCTAACGAATTTGCTGCAACTTTATGGGTAACGTTGTTTTCAGCTATCCGTTTAGCCATCATTGGCACCGCCTGTGTAATACGCTCACTCGAACTCATCGCGTACCAACGGGTGAGAAACTCTACATATCGCGCTAACATAAGAAATAATACAAACATACAAACTGACTCGTAATACGTATCACCTTTACCTTGGTAGGTATTAAAAAGGCTGGCAAAAAAACCCAGGCTTATACCCAATGCAACAGGCACATCCATACCCGGCATTTTATTTTTAATATCTCGACAAGCCGCATATAAAAATGGCTTCGCTGAAAACAATAAGACCGGCAGTGTTAATAAGGCGCTAATCCATTTTAAAAACTGCAACATATTAGGGTCAATTTCACTTGGGTCCGCTACATAGATACCTAATGTGATCATCATCACCTGCATACCACAAAATACAGCCACACCAATTCTACTAAGAAAGTCTTTGCGTTCTTTTTGCAAGTTAAGGAACTGCTTATTCGCATCAAAGGTAACTGCCTGATACCCAATGGCTCTTATCGCCGTTAGTACATCGGCAATATTGATCTCGTGACCGATGGTTTTAAGTAACCCACGCCGAGTCGCATAATTAATCTTAAACGACACCACGCCGCGTAGTTTTTGAACTTGCCGCTCCAATAACCATATACAGGCAGAGCAAGTAATCCCCTCGATGATAAGTGAGGTCTCTATGACTTCTTCGTTAGAGCAATCGGTTTCTAACGATGCAGCCGTATTAAACTCAAGCTCTTCACTTAACGAATCCATTGAAACTGCATAAGCGGTACGTTTTTGGTAATAATCTGCCAAACCATTATTTATAATCGCTTGCGCCACGGCTTCACAGCCTGGACAACACATGGCTCTCCACTGCCCATCAAAATTAATACCCCACTTCGTTGTGCTTGGCACTTCAAGGCCACAGTGAAAGCAAACAACTTCTTTTTCTAATTTAGTGTCAATTGTCATCAGTTAGACAGTGGAATTCATGTTCAAATAAGGTAATATATTCATTTTCAATAGTTTAGATTGAATGAGCGTATCAGCTAAAAATTTATTTCGTGATTTAACTGTATCTTGTAGTAACTGCAGCCTAGGTGATTTATGTATACCTCATGGCTTAGCTCCACAAGATATTGATCGGCTAGATGACTCGGTCAGCCATACAAAACTGTTGCAAGCGGGTGATATTCTTTATCACCAAAACTCTCCTTTTAAGTCGTTATATGCACTCAAATCTGGTTCTGTCAAAATTATCAGCAAAAGTGATGAATCTGATGATGTAATGGGTGTTTATCTTCCCGGCGAAATTATTGGTTTTGATGGTGTCGCTACTGACAGATACCAATGTTCGATTCATGCACTTGAAACCAGCAATATTTGTGAAATAGACCTTGAGAGTTTACAAGAAAACATCCCAAGTATTTTTAAACAATTACTCAAGCATGCTAGCAAATCAATAAATCAAAGCAACAATACAAACGCTACTAGTAAAGTTAGTGCTGAAAAACGTATTGTTTCATTGCTATTAGACTTATCGGATCGCTATCGACTACGGGGCTACTTCTATACCGAATTCAACCTTTTCTTATCGCGTAGTGAAATCGGCAGCTTACTCAACCTCTCACCTGAAACCGTTAGCAGGGGCATACGCAAACTTGAACGTGACAACCTCATCACGCTTGAAAACAGACGCCGGATTAAAATCAATAACCTGGAAGGCCTGAAAAACATACTGACGGCTATCTAATTTATCACAAAAAACAAAGCATTTAGCCCGAGCTAAGCCCACAAAATAACTTGATTTAACGAAAAACTGATTCAGATCAGGTTTGCCCCAGCTGACCTTTCTTTGCTGCAATACAGCACCTATACTTTAGCCTCTTAAATGACAGAGGTTCTCGCATGGGTACACTTATCTACAACGATACTGTGGTTCGACAATTTTCGATCATGACCGTTGTTTGGGGTATTGTTGGTATGCTTGTCGGCGTCATCATTGCTGCACAATTAGTTTGGCCTGCTCTTAATTTTGACCTGCCTTGGTTAACCTATAGCCGACTTCGGCCGTTACATACAAATGCCGTTATTTTTGCATTTGGTGGCTCTGGTTTAATGGCCACCTCTTTATATGTGGTACAACGAACCTGTCAAGTTCGTTTATTTGCTAACGCCTTGGCTAGCTTTGTCTTTTGGGGTTGGACACTGATTATCGTACTGGCTGCGATTACGCTCCCCTTAGGCTATACACAAAGCGGTGAATATGCCGAATTAATTTGGCCGATTGATATTCTATTAGCGGTTGTTTGGGTAGCCTATGGCATTGTCTTCTTCGGCACTATCGTGAAACGAAAAACACCACATATTTATGTAGCTAATTGGTTCTTTGGCGCTTTTATTCTTACTGTCGCTGTTTTGCATATTGTCCGTTCTTTAGCCATCCCTGTAAGCCTTACCGAGTCTTACCCGATCTACGCTGGCGCAACGGATGCCATGGTGCAATGGTGGTATGGGCATAATGCGGTTGGTTTTTTCCTAACCGCTGGCTTTTTAGGCATGATGTATTATTTTGTTCCTAAGCAAGCCGAACGGCCTATCTATTCATACCGTTTGTCTATTGTGCATTTTTGGGCACTTATTTCTATTTATATGTGGGCAGGACCACATCACCTTCATTACACCGCCCTACCTGACTGGATTCAATCCGTAGGTGCGGCCTTTTCGATCGTTTTATTGGCGCCATCATGGGGCGGTATGATCAACGGCATCATGACTTTATCAGGTGCCTGGCAGAAACTTCGCCATGACCCCATTTTAAAGTTTTTAATTGTTTCACTGTCTTTCTATGGCATGTCTACATTTGAAGGCCCGATGATGGCAATTAAATCTGTCAATGCTCTGTCTCACTATACAGAGTGGACGATAGGGCACGTTCATTCCGGTGCTTTAGGTTGGGTCGCCATGATCACTATAGGTTCTTTGTATTACTTAATCCCAAAGCTATTTGGTAAACAAGATATGTCTAATATGGCACTTGTTGAAACACATTTTTGGGTCGCTACTATTGGCATTGTTCTTTACGTAGCATCCATGTGGATTGCTGGTGTTATGCAAGGGCTGATGTGGGGCGCAATCAATGATGACGGGACACTCACTTATAGTTTTGTAGAGTCTTTATTACGTATGCAGCCTTTTTACCTTATTCGCTTTCTGGGTGGCACCATGTTCCTAATTGGCATGCTTATCATGGCTTACAATGTGTACAAAACTATTAAGGGCTCTGAAGCTTCTAATATTCTTGTACCTCAACATGTTTAACTGGAGAGCATCAAGATGAGTCACGAAAAAGTTGAGACTAATATTGGGTTAATGGTTGTTTTAATCGTCCTCGTTATTTCAGTTGGCGGCTTGATTGAAATTGTCCCTTTATTCTTTATGAAGCAAACGACTGAACCTGTGTCTGGGTTACTGCCCTATAATTCTTTACAGTTAGCTGGCCGAGACGTTTATGTACGCGAAGGCTGCTATGGCTGTCATTCACAAATGATTCGCCCATTCCGTGCAGAAACAGAACGTTATGGCCATTACTCATTAGCCGGTGAGTTTACGTACGATAGACCTTTCCAGTGGGGCTCGAAAAGAACCGGGCCAGACTTACAACGTGTTGGCGGTCGCTATAGTGATGATTGGCATCGTTTACACCTCACAAACCCACGCTTAGTAGTGCCCGAATCCAATATGCCCGGCTACCCTTGGCTTAAGGATAACAAGGTCGATGGTGAGCTCATTGCAAAGAAAATGCGCGCCCTTCGCATTCTTAACACGCCGTATACAGACGAAGACATTGCCAATGCAGCTGATTCTGTAAAAGGAAAAACTGAAATGGACGCACTCATTGCCTATTTGCAGGTTCTCGGGACCCACGTCAGCACAAGGAGATAACGTATGTTTGAACTAAATACACTACGCTCTATTTTGACACTAGCGCTATTTGTACTTTTTATTGCCATTTGGATATGGGCATGGAGCAAAGACCGTAAAAAAGAGTTTGAAGAAGCCGCTAATATCCCCTTTCAAGGTGAAGAGATCAGCGCAACTTTACAAGAGGATAAAAAATGAGTGATTTTTGGTCTATCGTTGTAACGGTTGTCATTCTATTAAATATTATTGGCTGCTATCTACTCATTAGATGGGTTGCCAAGCCCAATAAGGGCGAGGCCAAGCAAGGCGAAGCAACAGGCCATGTTTGGGATAGCGACCTAATGGAACTGAACAATCCAATGCCTCGCTGGTGGTTATACTTGTTCTACATCACCATTGTGTGGGGGTTAATCTACCTACTAATGTACCCCGGTTATGGTAATTACCCCGGCTTATTAGCTTGGACATCGGATAAAAAATACTCTGATGAAGTCCAAGCAGCCAATGAGACCTACGGTCCTATTTTCAGTCAATATGCTGAAACACCCATTATTGAGCTAAGTGAAAACAAAGATGCCAATGCAGTCGGCCAACGCTTATTTGTTAATTATTGCGCACAATGTCATGGTTCTGACGCTGCCGGCTCTAGAGGCTTCCCCAACCTCACGGATAATGAGTGGATCTGGGGCGGTCAACCCACTGATATCCAACACACAATAGCTCACGGACGCACCGGCGTTATGCCTGCTTGGGAGTCAGTCCTCAAACCCATACAAATTAGTTACCTTGCAGACTACCTGATGAGCTTAACTGGCAGACAACATAAAGCGACCGATGCTCAACGTGGTAAAAAAATTTTTGCAAGTTATTGCGCCACCTGCCACCAAGCAGATGCAACCGGCAACCCTTTGCTTGGCGCACCCAACCTTGCTGATAAAATTTGGTTATATGGTGCCTCACGTAACAAAATAATTGAGTCCATTAGTAAAGGCCGTAACGGCCAAATGCCAGCTCATTTGGAGTTTTTGGGCGAGGACAAAATCCATATTCTCTCTGCTTACGTCTATAGCTTATCTAGCCACTAAATTAAGCATGAATTTAGATACTAAACGGATCATTATTGGAACACTGTGGCCATCTTTTTGGATGGCCTGCGTCCTCAGCGGCATTGTTTTTAGTGCCATTGATCCCATCATTATCGCATCACAGATTGGTTTTGATCATATTTCCTATCTCGCCGCTTACTCCTTAGGCTTTATTTTTTTCTGGCTAGCTTGTGCTTGGAGTGGCTTATTCTCAATCATATTTTCTCGTAGCGTAAACAGAAAAAAATGACGTCTCATAAAAATGACTCTATAGAGTCATCGCTTTTTGAAAAACGAAAAAAACTTTACCCTCGTGAAGTCCATGGCCTATTTGCTAACCTAAGAGTGCTCGGTGTAGTCACCCTTCTTGGTCTTTATTACCTCCTTCCCTGGGTTAATTTTAATGGTCACCAGATTGTACTGTTTGATCTACCAGAGCGTAAATTTTACATTTTTCATTGGATTTTCTGGCCTCAAGACTTTATTTATCTTGCCCTACTTTTAATTTGTGCTGCATTTGCACTATTCCTCTTTACTGCGCTAGCCGGTCGATTATGGTGTGGGTACGCTTGCCCACAAACAGTGTGGACCGAAGTTTTTTTATGGATTGAACGAAAAGTTGAAGGAACTCGCTCTCAGCAAATGAAGCTGGACAAACAAGCAAATAGTTTTACGAAATTTCGTATAAAGGCGACCAAACATGCCATTTGGCTGATCTTTTCGTTGTATACCGGCTTCACATTTGTCGGTTTCTTTACGCCTATTAGGGATCTAGCACAGGGCATTGCCTCGTTTAACCTAGGTCCATGGGAAACCTTCTGGTTTCTATTTTATAGTTTTGCAACCTATGGCAATGCAGGCTGGTTAAGAGAACAGGTCTGTATGTATATGTGCCCCTATGCTCGCTTTCAAAGCGCCATGCTAGACAAAAACACCTTAGTGATCTCGTATGACGCCCTAAGAGGCGAACCTAGAGGGCGGAGAAAAAGAGGCGAGGATTTCAAAGAAAAACAGTTAGGCAGCTGTATAGACTGTAGTTTATGTGTTCAAGTCTGCCCAACAGGAATTGATATTCGTAACGGACTGCAATATGAATGCATTGGCTGTGCCGCCTGCATTGATGTGTGCAACGACGTTATGGATAAAATGAATTACCCACGTGGGCTGATTAAATACACCACCGAGAACCATATGGAAGGCAAGAAAACTAACTTGCTAAGGCCACGAATTGTCATCTACAGTCTACTGCTCATCGGTATTTTATCTGGCGTTATCTATTCTATTGAAACACGGGATGCTGTTGAGCTAAATGTCCTAAGAGATCGAAATGCACTATACCGTGAAGATTATGAAGGAACCATCAGTAATACTTACACGATTAAAATCTTAAATATGGATACTGTTGACCACACCTACAGCTTAAAGGTCACCGGTATAGAAGGCATTAAAACCTCTATCAAAGATCCTATCCATGTTAACGCCGGCCAAGTATTAGAAATGCCGTTACAATTATCCGCCGACCCAGATACGCTTCATACAACCTCAATCAACCTGACTTTATCGGTGCAAGCAACAGATGATGCCAGCATTTCAACTGAATCAGAAGGCCGATTTATTGGCCCATTAGAACCTTAATGATGAATACTCTTCGTGAAGACAGCCTCCCTTGGTATAAACAATTTTGGCCCTGGTTTTTAATACTACTTCCGCTAAGCGTCGTTGTTGCCAGCATAATTACCTTCCTCATTGCTCAAGGGAACCCTCCTTCCTTGGTCCAAAGTGATTATTACAAAGAGGGGCTCGCCATAAACGCCAGCAAACAGCTTGAAGAAAAGGCTCTAAGACTTGGTGTCTCAGCAGTTGTCAGTGTTAATAGTACCGCTCTTACCGTCCATTTAAATGCCCCTAAGGTTCAACCGTCACACTTAATCGTTGCGCTACGACATCCCACGCTTGAGCAATATGACCAGACTCTCAACTTGGTTAAAATAGCCAACGGTATCTACCAAACTCCTTTTAAATTACCCAAACAAGGCAAATGGTATATATACATCACTCCACCTAATAACCATTGGAAGATCTCAAGAACGTCTACTTTAACGACGCCATAGCACTGCCAAGCTCGGTTCTTATTACCATATAAGAACCACTAATCCTACCTGCAAGACGACCCTCAATTAAAAGTCAAAATATTGTCGTTTTAAAATATTACCTTTAAATAAATTATTAACACATTGTTTTATATCGATTTAATTTTTTTGGCACAACTTTCGCTATAAAGTTTTAAAATCAACAATAACGGTTAACCTAGTTACCTGTACAGGCTGAATAACAATGGAATTAAAAAAAACAATAGACAGCAGATCAAACGACACATCAGTCTCGCAAAAACTTAAACAGCAAGACACTATAAATCATCTAATCAGTGCGCTTCAGACCACTATTATTTTAGATGAATTAGTCCCCCTCTTTAGTAATGAATTACTAAAAGCTGTTGACCATAGTGGTGTCATTTTTGAAAACCCTGAGCTAGGCATTGTTTTTCAACATGGTTCACGCACCAACCACAGTTGCGAATACAGCCTGACTATTGAAAACAATTCTCTTGGTAAGCTGACATTTATGCGTCGTCAACGGTTTACTGAAAGTGAACTTAACACCATAGAGCAATTTCTTAGTGTTTTGCTCTACCCTTTGAAAAATACCTTGTTATACAGCCAAGCAATTCAATTTGCACATACAGACCCATTAACCGGTGTTTTAAACCGTTCCACATTACGCTCTGTTTTTCAAAAAGAGGTTTCTTTAACCAAGCGCCACCACTCTGACTTATCTTTGATAATGCTAGACCTTGATTTTTTTAAAACAATAAACGATAGATACGGTCATTGCGCAGGAGACACTGCCCTAAAAGACGTCACACAATGCATTGAAAAGACCCTGCGTGAAAGCGACTATATTTTTAGGCTTGGTGGTGAAGAGTTTGCCATACTACTAAACGATACTGATTTAAAAGGCGCTGAACTCATTGCTGAACGATTACGTACGGCTATTGAATCTTTAAGCATTCTACATGATGACACTCAGTTCCAACTGACTGCTAGTATGGGTATTACACAATACAAAGAAAACGACTCGCTGGGGGTCATAATGAGTCGTTCAGATAACGCATTGTACAAAGCAAAAGATAGCGGTCGAAATAAAGTTGTTTGTGCCTAATCGGCAATTAAATGTTTAAGCGCTTCAATTTCTTTTTTATCTAACATTTGGTGCTGCCCAGCTGGCAGTCCCGGCGGCAAAAACACACTGCCATAGCGAACCCTAATTAAACGGCTCACCTTACAGTCTTGGGATTCCCAGAGCCTTCTAACAACACGGTTACGCCCTTCAGCCACTACCACATGGAACCAACGGTTTATTCCCTCACCACCAGACTCTTGTACATCTTCAAAACGCGCTTTACCATCTTCCAGTTCCACACCATTTACCAAACGTTCAAGCATGTCATGTGTCACAACCCCCATCACTCTCACTGCATATTCACGATCAATTTGCTTTGATGGGTGCATGAGCTTATTTGCCAAGTCACCATCATTAGTGAACATTAATAAGCCTTGCGTATTTAAGTCGAGCCTACCAATCGCAATCCAACGCCCAACCTTTAGTCGCGGCAGTCGTTTAAATACGCTAGGCCTACCTTCGGGGTCTTTTTTACTGACAATTTCACCCGTGGGTTTGTGATAAACCAACACTTGTGTATTTACATCAAGCTTGCCAGCTAATTTAACTGGCCGCCCTCTAAGTTTAACGATGTCATGCGTGGTAATTTTGTCGCCTAGCTTAGCAACATCACCATTAACATGAATAGAACCGTCTAAAATCCACTTTTCAACTTGCCTTCGTGAGCCAACACCGGCTTGCGCTAATAATTTTTGAATGCGCTCTGGCTGCTGACCCTTTTTTTTATTAGTCGCTTGCTGAGGGTTTTTACGTGGGTTGTTGTTTTTCATCTTGAGTAATATCTTTATTTATTGGGGTATCGTCACCCAGGTTAAGTTGAAGCTCATTGCTCGATAATAAGTCAGCTTCAAGGAGAGTTGCTAACGGTGGCAAATCAGCCAGTGTTTGTAAATTAAAATAATCTAAAAACGCTTTTGTGGTTGCGTAAAGGGCCGGTCTACCCGGCACTTCTTTACGCCCTATTACACGTACCCAGTTTCTGTCTTCTAGCGTACGTATAATATTAGTCCCAACAGCGACACCTCGAATATCTTCTATTTCGCCACGAGTCGCTGGCTGTTGATAAGCAATAATAGCTAATGTTTCCAGTAAGGCACGGCTATATTTTACAGGTTTTTCTTCCCATAATCTTGCTACCCAAGGCGAATACTTTGATTTAACTTGAAAACGGTAGCCGTTGGCCACTTCAACCAACTCCACCGGTTTTGTCGAATATTCATCTTGCAGCTGGTTGACGACCTCTCGAAGCGAATGCTTATCTGGACGATCTTCGAGTGAAAACAAGTTTTGCAATTCCATTATCGACAAGGGTTCACTGGCGGCAAATAAAGATGCCTCAATAATATTCTTTATGTCCATCCTAGTTTCTCAATTATTCTCTAAGCGATTTAACCCATACTTCTGACAACGCCTCACCTTGCACGACCTCAACCAGCTCTTCTTTACAGAGCTCTAAAATAGCTAAAAATGTCACCACAGCGCCTTTTTTCCCTTCTTTTGCGGTAAAAAACTGATGAAAAGCTAAAAACGTTTCCTCTGTTTTATCGAGTAGCGTCAAAACATTAGACATCCTTTCTCTAACCGACAATGCTTCGCGCTGAATTTGATGGTGAGTAAATTTTTCAGCACGTTTAAGCACCTGTTGAAACGCTATTAAGAGACTGTCCAAATCAACATCAGGAAGCGGTTTTTCCATTTTATCTACGATCAATTCAGCTGTGGCTAAATAATTATCGCGATACAGTCGTGGCATAGCATCAATATCATCTGCTGCTCGCTTAAACCGTTCATATTCTTGTAGGCGCCTAACCAGTTCTGAACGAGGGTCTTCCTCATCATCTAACTGTTCAACATTCTTTGGCAATAGCATATTAGATTTTATTTCTGCGAGCATTGCCGCCATGACTAAATATTCGGCAGCCAATTCCATACGCAAATTCTGCATCAACGTTATGTATTCAATGTACTGCTGAGTAATTTTTAGAATGGGAATATCAAGAATATCTAAGTTTTGATGCTTAATAAGGTAAAGCAGCAAATCTAAAGGGCCTTCAAATGTTTCTAAAAAAACCTCTAAGGCATCTGGGGGGATGTATAAGTCGTCGGGTAACTCTTTAAATGGTTTCCCATCAACCAAGGCTAACGTTTGCTGAATTGGCACCACATAGTCAGTCTGGTTGTTCATTAATTTAAAAGATGCTGGCTAATGATACTGAGTCTACCACAGCAAATGCTTGGCAATGAAACCCTATCAAGCTACTCTACCTTCTTTATTTTCATGGTATCTGTTCCACCATGCTGCCCTGTCAGCTCACCTGCTGTAATAATAACTAAGTCGCCCTTGGCCACTATTTCAAGCTGCTGCAATTTTGTTATTGCCGCTTCATTAACATCCTTAGCATGACCTAGTGGCGCTTTTAGCAAAATAGGCACCACACCTCGATACAGCGTCATACGGCGACAAACGTCACTATTTGGCGCCATTGCAAAAATAGGTATTCCTGAACTAATTCTAGACATCATTCTCGGCGTACCCCCCGACTCAGTGAAGGCAGCTATAGCGGTAATATCTGTATGATTAGCCACATACATCGCAGATAACGCAATGGCCTCATCAATTTGCCCAAACGCTTTACCCATACGGTGGCGCGAACGAGTCGTTCTTGGCTGACGTTCGGTTTGTTCGCAAATACGCCCCATTGCCTCCACGGTTTGAACAGGGTACTGTCCAACTGATGTTTCAGCCGATAACATCACAGCATCTGTACCATCAGAAACGGCGTTTGCAACATCAAACACTTCTGCACGCGTAGGAATGGCGTTATTAATCATCGACTCCATCATTTGTGTAGCGGTAATAACTACAGTATCCCTATCACGAGCCATCCTAATGATATGCTTTTGAACCGGCGGTAAGTTAGCATCACCAATTTCCACACCCAAATCACCTCGTGCGACCATAACCGCATCAGATGCATCTACTATTTCTTCCAGCACATCCAGGGCTTCGGCCCGTTCGATTTTAGCAATTAAATGCGCTTGGCTACCGGCCGCTTTAACCAACGCACGCGCTTGATGCATATCTTCTGCAGATCTTGGGAACGACACGGCGACAAAATCCACCCTCATCTCAGCAGCCGTCTTAATGTCTTGCTTATCTTTGTCGGTTAACGCATTGGCGGATAAGCCTCCACCTTGTAAGTTAATGCCTTTGTTATTTGACAGTATCCCGCCCACAACGACAGTACACTTAATTTTTGAACCCTTAACAGCCTCGACATCCAGCACGATACGTCCGTCGTCTAATAATAGACGATCGCCCTCAGTCACATCATTGGCTAACGGTTTATAATCACAACCAACTTGGGTGATATCACCTGCTGTTGATGCTAACGCTACATCTATCGTAAATTTAGCCCCCTCTTGAAGGCTTACTTTTCCATCCTCAAAACGCGCTATACGAATTTTTGGTCCTTGCAAATCAGCCAAGATACCGACATGACGGCCGAGTTTTTCTGATAAGTCTCTTACCGCTTGAGCACGTTTTCTTTGTTCATCTGCATGGCCGTGAGAGAAATTCAAACGAACGACATCTACGCCCGCTTTAATTAATTTTTCTAAAACATCGGGTTCATCGGTAGCTGGACCCAAGGTGGCAATAATTTTAGTCCGTCTAGGTTTTCTAAAAGGAGGCATACTCTACTCGTTCATTAAGAAATAGTGCTTAGAGTATAGCGTGTAGATGACAGTTTTATGGCAACAATAACCCACACGTTATTTAAAATATGAGCAACAATAATCTGTCGGCTCATGAACTTTTAATTGAAAATTAGCATTCGCCGGCACATCAAACGATTCGCCACCTTTAACAGCTACCCACTCTTGCGAATTTGGCAATAACACATCGAGTTGCCCAGCTAAAATCTCCATCACCTCAGCTGCAGCGGTATTAAAGTCATAGTTACCCGGCATCATATAGCCCAATGTTTTTGTCGAACCATCCTCAAATTTAACCGTTCGACTAACCACTTTTCCATCAAAATACACATTTGCTTTTTTAACAATCGTGACATTTTTAAATTCTGACATGTTATTTCCTATTCTGTTTTTTTAACGTCGTTTAAACGTTATTAATACCCATTGCTGACTTTACTTCTTCAAGCGTCTCTTTTGCCAAATCTCTAGCTTTTTCAGTGCCTTCATTAATAATAGAGCGAACAAGCTCAGGTTGCTCCGTGTATTCTTTAGCCCTTTCTTGCATCGGTTTTAGTTCACGTAACACAGCATCAATAACGGGTTGTTTACAATCTATGCAACCAATACTCGCTGACTTACAGCCTTCTTGAACCCAATTACGCACACCCTCTTCTGAATACACCTCATGAAACTGCCATACTGGGCATTTTGCTGGGTCACCCGCGTCTGTTCTACGAACACGCGCTGGATCAGTTGGCATTGTTCTAAGTTTTTTCTCTACCTCTTCTGGTTCATCGCGCAATGCAATTGTGTTGTTATAGGACTTGGACATCTTTTGCCCATCTAAGCCGGGCATCTTCGACGCTTTAGTCAACAAGGCGATGGGCTCTGGCAAAATAACGCGGCCACTGCCTTCCAAATAACCAAATAAACGCTCTTTATCACCAACCGTTATATTTTGTTGTGCTTCTAATAAAGCTCTAGCTACACCCAGTGCTTCTTGATCACCATTTTCTTGGAAAGAACTTCGCAACTTGTTGAATATTTTGGCATTTTTCTTCCCCATTTTCTTAATCGCAGCTTCCGCTTTTTCTTCAAAGTCTAAGCCTCGGCCATATAAATAATTGAAGCGCCTAGCCACCTCACGCGTCAACTCAACGTGTGCCACCTGATCGGCTCCAACGGGGACTAAACCGGCTTTGTATATAAGAATGTCTGCGCTTTGTAAAAGTGGATAGCCTAAAAACCCATACGTTGCTAAATCCATTTCTTTGAGTTTTTCTTGCTGGTCTTTATAACTCGGGACCCTTTCTAACCAGCCCAGCGGCGTTATCATAGATAGCAACAAATGCAGCTCTGCATGTTCAGGAATGCTCGATTGTATAAATAAATCAGCCAAACCATGATCAACACCAGCGGCCAACCAATCAACAACCATATCCCAAGTACTGTCTGCAATAATTGAAGGGTCTTCATAGTGCGTTGTGAGCGCATGCCAATCTGCCACAAAGAAATGACACTTATATTCTTGCTGTAAATCGACCCAATTTTTTAGTACTCCGTGATAGTGACCTAAATGCAATTTGCCGGTTGGCCTCATACCGGATAGTACACGACGATACTGCGCTGGAACTTCTGAACTCACATTTCCTCCTAAATACCCAATATTTTAAAAATACTGGTTTGTAAAAAATAAACGGGCGGACCTAAAATTTTAGACAACCATCCCATTACAATAATAAAGACCAAAATTGGAAAGCCTAAGCGTTCAAGTTTACTAAACTCAATACTGGCTCTCATTGGCAATAAACCGGCTAACACCCGTCCACCATCAAGCGGTAAAATCGGTAATAAATTTAACATCATCAGCACCGAATTAATAAAAATACCTGCATAGCCCATGTATATCAACGGCATAGCAAAATACTCATTTTGCGCGCCCATCATATAGCCTATTTTCATGACAACACCCCAACCAATCGCCATTAAAAGATTAGCGAAGGGTCCCGCTAGGGCCACATAAATCATGTCACGTTTGGGGTTCTTTAAATTGTGCCAGTTAACCGGAACCGGTTTTGCCCAACCAAATATAAAACCACCCAATAATAACAAAACCCCAGGCACAATCACGGTTCCGACCAAATCCATATGACTAACGGGGTTTAAGGTTAAACGCCCAAGGCTCTTTGCCGTATTATCACCAAACTGGCTAGCCACCCAACCATGAGCGACTTCGTGAACAGTAATGGCAAAAATAACCGGTAATATCCACACCGCTATTCGACCGACCAAGGTCAATTCGTCCATTGACATTAATGCTCATCCTTACGTGCAATAAAATCAGCAATACCTTTACCTTCTCTAACCACTTCAGGAAAGTCATTATCCCAAACGATCATGGTTGTTGGTTCATACGGAATAACACCCGCATCAACCACAAGGTCCAATACTCGGGCTAACTGCTGATTAATCTCATAAGGATCGGCTATGGCCTCGGTTTCACCCGGCAAGATCAAGGTACTGGTTAACATCGGCTCATTGAGCTCTTCAAGTATTTTTTGCGCAACCAAATTATTTGGAATACGAATACCAACGGTTTTTCGTTTCGGGTGCTGGAGGCGTCGAGGCACCTCTTTAGTTGCCTTTAACACAAAAGTAAACGCGCCCGGCGTTAATGATTTGAGCAGGCGGTACGTATCGTTATTCACTTGTGCGTACATCGAGATCTCAGTTAGATCCCGACACACTAAGGTGAAATTATGTTTATCGTCAATTCGACGAATCTGACGAATACGATCAAGCGCCTGCTTATCACCCAAATGACAAGCCAAGGCATAAGAAGAGTCAGTTGGGTAAGCGATAACACCGCCCCGACGTATAATATCGGCCGCTTGCTTAATTAACCGTGGCTGTGGATTATCGGGGTGAATATTCAAGTATTGTGTCATGATTGCTGTTGTGCTTTTTTCTTTGCTACATTATCACGTAAATACACCGGTAATGCATTGTCGGCAGACACCGTTTGCCCATCCCTCACCATGCCGACCGCCAACTGAGCAACCTCTCTTGCTTTTGGCAGCGCGTTTGGTAAAAGCAACAACTCGCTAGCGTTAACTAACTGCGTTAACTCATTTTCATATGTGCCCCAACCGTGTCCAATACCAATCGCCTGTTTTCCTTGCGTAACGCTTAACGCTGCTGGCGCAATAACAGACTCATTGGAAACCGCTTTGAGTTGGCCATCAATCCGTTCATATTCGCACCAATATACCTCACCCATTCGAGCATCTAAGGCTGCGTACACTGTCTGACCTTCTACGGGAGGACCCGCCTGATATGCCAACGCGGTAAGCGTAGACACCGGCGCGATCGGTAGCTCTGCCGCAAAGGCTAAGCCTTGAATAACGCCTGTCGCCATTCTAACGCCGGTAAAAGACCCGGGGCCACGGCCAAAAGCTAACGCATCGAGTTGTTGTAACGTCATACCAGCTTCGTTCAGTAGCTCATCGACCATTGGCAAAATCAAGTTACCGTGTTCTCGTGGTGCCACCTGAAAACGGTCTATTACCTCGCCGTTTATCAACAAGGCCGCAGAGCACCCCTCTGTTGCTGTTTCAATCGCTAAAATTTTCATGCTGATTTTATAACGTGTTTTTTATCACTGAGTTTTTGACTATTGATACGATGAAAGAATCTCTTCACATCTTTTACATCTTGTGTAATAGGCATCGCTGGCAAGGATTTAATAAACACTTTACCATAGCCTTTGCTAGATAACCGTGGATCACACAGCACCAACACGCCTTTATCTTCAACATCACGAATCAACCTTCCCACCCCCTGTTTTAGCGTCAAGGCTGCTGAGGGCAATTGGAAATCTGAAAACGCTGACTGGCCATTAGCGGCCATATATTCTAACCGAGCTTTAGTCACCGGATCGCCAGGCGATGCGAACGGTAGTTTATCTATAATCACACAGGATAAGGCTTCCCCCCGCACATCAACGCCTTCCCAAAAACTCGCAGTACCGAGCAAAACCGCACGCTCAGAACGCCTAAAGGACTCTAACATTTGTTGCTTCGGCAAATCACCTTGCACTAATAATTTAAAGTTCGTTTCAGCCAATAAAATATTAGCGGCTTCTTTTAATGCCTTATGCGAGGTAAATAAAATAAATGCCCTACCTTCACTAGCCTCTAATACTGGAATGATTTTTTCAATCATCGTCGCCGTATAGTGATAATCGCGTGGCTCAGGCATGCCAGTTGGGACATACATCAATGACTGATGCACAAAATCAAAAGGGCTTTCCCAGCTACCCGTTTCAGCATCTTCCAAACCCAATCGTTTAGAAAAGAAATCAAATTTATTATTCACCGATAAAGTAGCCGAGGTAAACACCCAGCTGGCATCACTGGCAAAAGCAAAACTGGCAAATGCCTTAGAAATATCCAAAGGCGTTCGATAAAAAGTAAACGTCCGCTGATACGTTTCGAACCATTGGATCCAATCGTGCTGATCTTGATTTGAAAAAAGTTTCAGTCGCAGTAGAACATCTTCGCAGCGTTTCCAACACGCTTCTAAACCTTTAGAACGAACAGCCACCTTAGTTAATACTTTAAATAACTGTTCGATACGTTCAATCAGGCAATCTAAGGCTTGCAAGAAGTCTGTACCTTGCTCAAGCTCATCCCAAGAGCCTTTAATAACCGGCTCAGGCAGCACCTTCCGCATTTCTCGTATGTCTTCACTAATTACATGTGTTAAATCAATCAATTCAGGCATATCTGATGCTAATTTTAATTGTTCTGCACTGACATCACCGATCAACGATAAAATTTGACGTGCGCTGACCGACACTCCTAAAAACCGAGACGCCGTGTCAATTAATTGGTGTGCCTCATCAACAATAATTAGCTCTGCATCTGGCAATAACTGCCCAAACCCATCATCTTTCAATGACCAGTCTGCACATAAAAGATGGTGGTTAACAATTAACACATCTACTTCTTGTGCTTTTTTTCTGGCTAATACTGGAAAACACTCACTGATCATTGGACATTCTTGGCCCAAACAATTATCTGCTGTTGACGTAACTTGTTGCCAAACGTAAGAATCTTCGGCAACCGAGGTTACCTCAGCAATATCTCCCTCTTTTGTTTGATTAGACCACCGTTCGACCTCTCTTAATTCAGCATCCGTCTGTTTGTCAAAGCTAGATGTTTGCATTTTTGCCTGATCAAGGCGATATAAACACAGGTAATTAGACCGTCCTTTCAGCACTGCACCCTGTACAGGTACGTTTAATACGTCACGGATTAACGGGAAGTCCTTTTCGAATATTTGGTCTTGAAGATTACGCGTCCCGGTTGAGATAATTGTTTTCTTACCAGATAAAATGGCAGGAATAAGATAGGCAAAGGTTTTTCCTGTTCCTGTTCCAGCTTCAGCTACTAGATGTGTATGCTGCTCAATAGCCCGCTCGATAGCCTGCGCCATCGACAACTGTCCATCTCGCGGTTGAAAGCCTTTAATATGTTTAACCAGCTCGCCATTAGAGCCAAATATGCTATCGAGGTCGTACAAAGGGTTATCCGTTTAAATTTATTAACTTGTTTCATCAGTCCACGCTGATGCGTCCAAACCACCTTCTTTTGTCCAAACCAAGGTAGCAATATTGCGAAACTTTGCAACCGACATAGCGCCTCGCTTCATACGGTTTGAGCTATCATTCAGGTTATCTAAAATATCGCTACGTGTGGCCTCAAAGATATCAAACGGCAGATAATTTTCATCCATAAGCACTAACACAACCGAGTCCCATTCTTTATCTAACTTTAATTGCCCAAGCCGTTGGCCTCGATAATTGTCATTGAATATAGTTCGCGCTTTAATTTGAATTCTTTTTGGCCCACACCCTTTAACACGTAAGGCATCAAAACCTAGCGAGCGGTCGTCGCTTAACGCTAAGTCTAATAGTTTGCAGGCATCATGTTCAGCAATTTCATTGCTGACCCCCGGCAAGGGCTTACCTGTCATTTTTTTATAATCTGTGGCCAACTGCCTTGCTTGCTCTATTAATTTATCAACAGAATAAACTTGCGTTGGCTCCGTCATTTTAAAACAACCTATTGGCAGCAACACGTGCTTTTCGGGCATCCTCAGTTCGACCTAAGGTATCATAACAGTCTGCCATCAATAACCAATTGCTACGCTGAAGGCTCGTCTGCCCAGCAGACAATAAGTTAGATTTTTCAGCCAAACTAATCGCTAAGGTATATTTCTTTTGTTGATAACGCACTTTCGCCAATGCATGCCAAACCTGCGGGTCTCTTGGAGAAATACGAACAGCTCGTTCCAATTTTGAAGCCGCCATATCAGGCTGACCAGATTCACTTTGTTGGTACGCACTATCCAGTAAGGCAACTACAGCTGGGTTTTGTGTGGTTTTTGCCTCATCGATTGGTTGATCATAAGACTGCCCCATACCCTCTTGTATAGGCTGCTCATCAATAGGGTATGTTTGAGCCGTTTGTGGCAATGGTTGCGATGGATATGGCGAAGCTTCACCAGTGCGTCCAATCGGAGCAGGTACTTGATTATACATCGACAGATCTGCGCAACCCGATAAAGCTAGCAGCAACGCGATCAAGGTGGTTAATTTCATGATTATTTACATACCGTTCGTTAAGCGATCAAACCAATTCCCAGCTCGCTCTAATGTTCTATTAACCGCCCCAACACAGGGTGAATACTCAGTGGGTTCGGAGCCTTTTATAAACGGATATTGTACAGCATCTTCACAAAACTCATTAGCACGATAGCCGAGTGGGTCTACCCAAGTATACTCAACATTCTGTGGCTTTGTCAGCTCCACGGGCTCTTTTGAAATAGTACTCATAACACTTGACCATACTTGCAATGCGCCGCTAGCGCCAGTTAATTTAGAGGGCCTATTATCATCACGTCCTAGCCATACAACTGCTAAATAATCCCCGCTAAACCCGGCAAACCAACTATCTCTTAATTCGTCAGTAGTTCCGGTTTTCCCGGCCACCTTATAGTAATGAGGCATCTGTCGATAAACTGAGCGCCCTGTGCCCTTCGTCATCACTTCTTGTAAGGCTGTATTAACAAGGTAAACCGCTGATGGGTTTGCCACTTGTCGTACACTTAGCGCATAACGCTGCAAAGCGATATGATCACTAGATGTTACTGACTGGATAGATCGTAATTGGGTAAAAAAACCTTCGCCTGCTAAAGTTTGATACATTTGCGTTACCTCAAGAGGTGATAGCCGAAGTGCTCCCAGCAATAATGACGGGTAAGGCTTAATCGGTCGCCGAATACCTAGCTCTTCAATTGTTCGTTTTACATTTGGCACTTTAAGCGCCATACCCAAGCGAACAGTCGCTAAATTATATGAGTTCGACAAGGCTTCGTATAATGGCACAGGTCCATGCTCAACCTTGTCATAATTCTCCGGCATCCAAAGTTCACCTGAACGTTGTTTTAAACTAACCGCCTTATCCTCAATCATTGTCGTGAGCGTATAGTCTGCTGGTTGCGATAATGCCGTCAAATAAACTGCTGGCTTCACCAAAGAGCCTATCGGCCTAATTGCATCTAGCGCCCTATTAAACCCACTAAACAATGGATTTCTGTCGCCAATAACGGCAACAATCTCACCGCCCTCACGGCGTGTAATAACCATTGCACCTTGGAGTTTATTTTTTTCAATACCGTACTGCCTATTAAGTGCTTCAAGCTTTTGCTTAAACAGTTTTTCGGCCGTCGTCTGAATATTGTAATCAAGCGTTGAAAAAATATTTAGGCCTTCCGAGCGTAGGTCTTCATCCTTATAATCTCGACTTAATTGACGCTTTACTAAATCTAAAAATGCAGGAAAGCGAGAACTTTTAACCTGCTTAAATGGCGAAATATCCACACCAAATTGTTTTGCAATACGCCTTTGCTCGTCCGGTAGCACTCCAAAGCGAGTCATTTCATCAAGTACTAAGTTTCTGCGTTTTAGCGCTCTTTCGGGGTGTCGCCTCGGGTCATAATAAGAAGGGCCTTTGACCAACCCAACTAACAACGCCGTTTGATGTGGCTTTAATTCAATCAAGGGTTTATTAAAATAAAACACACTAGCCATTCCAAAACCATTGATCGAACGCTCACCATCTTGGCCAACAAAAACCTCATTTAGATAGGCTTCTAAAATCTCATCTTTTTCGTAATGAAACTCAATAATCAACGCCATCATGGCTTCTTTAATCTTTCGCCACAAACTCCTTTCTGACGTTAAGTAAAAATTCTTAATTAATTGTTGCGTTAAGGTGCTGCCTCCTTGAACAACGCCTCCAGCTTTTATATTTGCCCACACCGCACGCAAAATAGATTTAATAGAAACGCCGTAATGTTGATAGAAATCGCGGTCTTCAACTGATATCAAGCCGTCAATTAATGTACGTGGCACATCATCAAGCTTTATTAGAATCCTATCTTCTTTGTGACTAGGGTAAAAACTACCGACTCGAACTGGGTCTAAACGGAGTAAGGCTTCAGACTTACCTGTTTGTACGTTTTGAATCGCCGATATATGATCACTTCTAAAGTAAATTTTGACTGTCTTAGATACTTCACGGTCATCAAAGAATTTAAATGAACGTGTTTTTACCGTAAAAGTTGAGCCTGATTGATAGTATTGACCGCCCGAGGTGAATGTCGATGTTCGTTGGTAATGTAGGTCTTTCAATAACGATTCAAATTGCTGTGCTGATAAGGACAGCCCTTGATACAGTTCAACAGGGTTTGCAAACACATGAGCCGGTAACGCCCACCTTTTCCCTTCAAATTGAGTGCGAACAACATGATCTAAGTAAAAAACGTAGACAGCTATCACAACGATTAATAGCAACCCTACTTTCAGGATTAACCTCTTTAGAAAACCACTAGACTGTGGTTTTTTTTGAGGTTTCTTCGTTTTTTTTCTGCTCGATTTTGCTTTAGTTTTTGGCTTAGCCATAGTCAATTTAACAGATTTACAAGGTTACAAAATTTGCACCGCAGCACGGCTGCGTCATCATGTCATAGACTTGGCGTTAATGGGTCATTAATTTTTCGATATCTAACGATTTATTCAACAAACCGTCAATAGAAACATACTGATCCTCTAACAGTTCTAGGCTAGGCTTACCAAGCAGGTAACCTTGAACATAATCCACACCCAACTCTTTTAATACTCGTAATATTTCAGCATTTGAGACATATTCTGCAATGGCTTTCTTACCAAGACTATGCGCTACTTCTATCATTGATTTAACAAGAACTTGGTCAGCATGGTCCACAGCTAAATTATTAATGAATTGACCATCAATTTTTAGATAATCGACCGGAAAGTTTTTAATATAATTAAACGAGCTAAAGCCAGCACCAAAATCATCTAAGGCAAATCGACACCCTAGGGCACGAATTTTAGAAACCATTTCTCGTGTTTTATTGAAATTTGAAACTGCTGCTGTCTCTGTTATTTCAAACGTTAGCCTTGACGGTGAAATCCATGTAGATTCAAGTTTCTGTTTAATAACCGGCAACAAATAATCACCTTGGAGTGCGTGACTGGATAAGTTAATGGTAAAACAAATATTCTCTTGTGTTTTTGGTAAACCAGCGATGTGATCTATCGCATGTGAAACCACCCATAGGTCAATGTGATGGATAAGCCCCATTCTCTCTGCCACCGGAATAAACTGGGCTGGTCTTAACAACTCGCCTTCATCCCCTATCATCCGAAGCAATGTTTCATAATGAGAAACGGACCCATTGGAGAGTTTTACGACAGGCTGAAAAACTATTTTAAATAAGTCTTCACTCAATGCATGACGAATTTTAGGCACCCATTTGGCATCCTCTCTAATGCTAATTAATTCGTCGTTATCACTCTCAAATAAATTAACCCTATTACGGCCCAAGGTCTTTGCAGAATAACAGGCATGATTCGCTCTAGACATCAGTTCACTAGGGCGTTTAATTAATTTTAATGGTTCCAACATCGCGACACCGATGCTGGCTGAAATATTATAAATATTCTCACCCGATTTAAAATCAAACTCATCAATGGTTAGCCTTATTTTTTCAGCCAATTGCATGGCCTCTTTTTCGGCTGTTTTACTGATGAAGACTTGAAATAAATTTGAGCCAACTCGTGCAATAAACGCATTATTATCGAGGGTTGAGCGAATTAGGGTGGCTACTTCTACTAGAAGTCGATCACCAGCTTCGTGACCCTCAATATCATTGACGACTTTAAATTGGTCTAAATCAATGTCTAACAAAGCACCATGTTGTTTAAAGTTATTGCACCTTAAAATAGCAAAATCCAATGTTTTTTCTAAGCCACTTCGGTTAGATAACCCTGTCAATTCATCATGTGCTACTAAATATTGTAAACGGGCTTCCATAATTCGTCGTTCAGAAAGCTCCCTGACTAACTTTTCCTCACTTTGAATTCGATCATCTCGTTCACTTTTAAGTGCAAACGCCAGTTCAACTAAAGGCATGAGATGTTTGCCCTCTGTTGGGTAATGCGTCATCGTCGCGGCATTTGCTTTATGACATTGGGCCATCAACTCATCATTAATCGTAATTGCTTTATCTGCGAGTAAAATCAACGGAATGGCGTCATGACCATCAAGAGTCGTTAAAACCTGGCTAAGCTTCAAGGGGTCACTTTGAGGCAAGCCATAACTTAAAAATATCATGCCAATCTCGTCTACCTTCCCTTGATAAGGACGGATAAGCTCAAAAGCTTGTTCCTGACTTGATGCACAAATTAAATTTCTATAACCACCGGCTGATAAAATATCCTGTAGACTAGACAAGCGGCTCACCTCGTCTTCGATGATTAGAATAGCTTGTTGCTTTGGTATTTGTTCCGTCATTTCAGTCGCCTTTTCGAGCTGACTATCCGTTATTTTAAAACAACAAGCAACGAATAATTATCAAAATATATACATAATTTTCTTTTCTATCAACAACTTTACGCCTACTCTTAATACAGTGTCAACAATAATTTCATAACAGCTTGATATTCCGGACAAGGACCCCGTAGAATATATATCTGCTAGAAAAAATAATAATCAGTCATTCAACGTTAAGCATATCGCCTATTTTTACTAGACTTAGAGCCATTAACTTTTTAATCATGATTCGATATGACACAAACATACGCCAATATTTGTACCGTTGATGATTTTTTAACAGGAGACATTGACCTGTGCTCTGCTCCGGAGATTTTCTATCGTATTACACAAGCACTCGACGACCCCTTAAAAAACTCTCAAGATATTGCGGCCATTATCGAACAAGACCCTTCACTATCCGCTCGAATGCTAAAAATTGTTAATTCCGCTTTTTTTGGTTTCCCGGCCTCAATTAAAACGATTGAGCATGCCATTTCTATTCTGGGTAATCATGACGTTCGAATGCTAGTCATGACAACGAGCGTGGTTGAAAAATTTTCAACTTTACCTAACTCGATTCTTGATATGCGCCAATTTTGGATGCATAGTTTAAAAACTGCTTTATTTGCAAAGTACCTTGCTGACAATCACCCTAAAAAAAGGCAGCTTAGTTCTGCATTCATGAGTGGGCTTCTCCATGATATAGGGCGGTTAATTTTTTATATCAAAGCACCTGATCTAGCCCGCGCAGCCGCTTTGCTTGTTAAGACGGAAACTGTAAATGAAATTGAAGCCGAGGCCTCCTTTGTAGGTTTTAATCATGCCGAGCTAGGTGGTGCTTTGTTAAAACTATGGGAAATACCAGCCTCCATTCAAGATTCGGCAAGCTTCCATCATCAGCCTGATTTAGCTACTAATAATAAAGACGAAGTTTATATCGTTTACCTTGCGAATAAATTAACTCATGCTAACAGTACGTCTGAAGAAACCATCAACAAAACGATATCTACAGAAGATAATTTATGGAACCAGCTTGACCTCCCTTACGGCATTATTGCACCCGCTGCTAATCACGTAGACGAACAGTTTAGCCAAACCTATGCGTTATTTTTTGATTAAGAAACCTGCGTAAATGTTTTTACACCCAAGCGAAACACACTAAATTCATTGGTCTCCATTTTCGTCCACTGCTCATTCGATGTCAGCGGCTCAGTGGCTATCACCGTCACCACATCATCGGGTGACGCTTCTTGATTAAAGTCTACACACAAGTCTGCATCCAATAATTGCGCCTCTACGAATGGTGTTTGACGTGTTAGCCAATATAGTTTTGTATTACAGAACGTATACAAATGATCTACATCACTCATTAATACGTTAAACACTCCATGCTGAGATACCTTACGGAAAAGTTCTTCAACAGTCTTCCGCAACTTCACTTTACTTTTTGGTTTAACAGGGTACTTTTTACGAAGCTGGCCCAAAATCCAACAAAAAGCATACTCGCTGTCTGTTGTGCCGATAGGGGTGTAGCCATTAAGTACTTTTTCTTAATGCCTTTTAATTGACCATTATGTGCAAATGACCATATTTGACCCCACAGTTCACGCGAAAATGGGTGTGTATTTTCCAAACAAACACGTCCTCGGTTTGCCTTTCTAATATGACAAATAACTTGCGTACTTTTTATTGAGTACTGCTGAATAAACTTTGCGACTTCAGAGTTAGCACTAGCAACTGGGTCGTGAAAAGCACGAAAACCTTTCCCTTCATAAAAAGCGATACCCCACCCGTCTTTATGTACACCAGTTTCCCCACCACGCTTAATTAAACCACTAAAGCTAAAGCAAATATCTGTCGGTACATTTGCACTCATCCCTAGTAATTCACACATATAGACTGTTAAATCTCTTCTATGATAGTCCGCTCGATAGGAACTTGGACGTATTTCTTTTTACCGTTCTCTTTAACCCAAAAGTAGTAATAACCTTTTTGTGATTCAGATGTCACTTTACTATCAAGAACTGTCCACGATTTTTTATGCTCACCCTCGTAAAAGCTTACCCTATAATCTCCTTCCATCCAGCTCACACCTAATCGTGAAAATTTATTTTGCTGTTCTTCTGAACAAGCCGAAAGAACAAAGGCTATGATTATCAATACGATATATCTCATGAATTTTCCAGTTTTCTTAAGACCAAAAAGACCATTACAAAAGCCCCGCCAATCGCACACATCCAAATATCAGATCGTTGCAGGCCTAGCAGGCTACCTATCCCCGCACCAATCGCAGCACCTAGGCCACTGAATGCCATACTTCTCATCATTCTACAAAAACTACAATCGGACCCTTCTCCAAAAAACTTTGGCATCTCGTTCCCTCCTTTTGTATTACCGTCTCACCTATGGCGTACTGTCAATCAACTTCTAAAAACACATAGGCCTGTGTTTTACTTTCACTTAAATGTGGGGGTAGTCGCTGACTATCACTCCCTTTAAAACTCTGTGACCGTCTATTTGGCACATCATTCCCTAAACTAATAAAACAGTGCCATCAACAGCTTTTCTGTAATTTAACAGGTTGAATCACCACTAACCCATTTTTAATAAGCTTAAAAATTCAGCCCGTGTTTCAGAATTTTTACGAAATTGCCCCAACATACTTGATGTAGTCATTTGTGAGTTTTGTTTCTCCACACCTCGCATCATCATGCACAAATGTTTTGCCTCCACAACCACTGCAACCCCTTTTGCACCCGTTACTTCGAGAATAGAATCTGCAATTTGTGTCGTCAATTGCTCTTGAATTTGTAATCGACGTGCATACATATCGACGATTCTAGCTACCTTTGATAAACCAAGTACTTTTCCATCTGGCAGATACGCCACATGGCACTTGCCAATAAAGGGTAGTAAATGGTGCTCACACATAGAATACAGTTCTATATTTTTAACAATCACCATATCATCAGCATCAGAGTCAAAAACGGCGCCATTCACAATATTCTCTAAACTTTGCTGATAGCCGCTTGTTAAGAAAGACATTGCTTTTGCCGCACGCTTTGGCGTATCAACCAAACCTTGGCGATTAACGTCTTCTCCAACCTGTGAAATTATTTGTTTATATAGTTTTTCCATCAATCTCAATCATCTTTAAAAGTATTTAAAGTATACCGTTTTCTCGTTTGCTTTAAATCAAATAGTTTTAGCGTATGGCGCCATAGCCTCTAGACCGGCTAATAATACCTCTGGCCCCGCATTTTTCTGTCGAGCATTCTCACTAAGGTACCTACGCCAATGTTTTCCACCAGGTTGACCTGCAAAAAGCCCCAATATATGCCGTGTTAAATTTTGTAACGGAACACCTAACTCTAATTGTTTTTCAATATATGGAAGGTAGGCTTCGAGCAATTTTTTTCTATCGGCCAAGGGCTGTTTGAACAGTTGGTGTTCAATTTCCGCCAAAAAAAAGGGATTATGATAAGCTTCACGACCAATCATCACACCGTCAAGGTGTTGCCAATGTTGTTGAATCTCACTGATTGCATTAACCCCACCATTAACAATAATTGATACCGATGGAAAAGCTCTTTTAATGTCGTACGCTCTATCGTAGTTTAACGGCGGAATGGTTCTGTTTTCTTTCGGGGACAGGCCGTTTAAGATGGCTTTACGGGCATGAATAATAACAGTATCGCAACCCGCATCAGTAACTGCCTGAACAAAGCCTCTCAGGAATTCAAATGAATCTAACTCATCTATCCCAATTCGTGTTTTAACCGTGACTGGAATGTCCACAGCTTGTCGCATTAATGATACGCATTGTGCAACACGTTGCGGCTCAGCCATTAAACATGCACCTATACGTCCATTTTGAACACGATCACTTGGGCAGCCGACATTGATATTTACTTCTTTATAACCCGCTTCCTGTGCATATCCGGCACATTGCGCCATGGCTTTAGGGTCACTACCACCTAATTGTAATGCTACTGGCTGCTCATATTGATCAAATGCCAAAAAGCGCTGTTTATCGCCATGAAGTAATGCACCTGTCGTTACCATTTCTGTATAAAGCAGGGCATTAGGTGATAAAAGTCTATGGAAATATCGGCAGTGCCGGTCTGTCCAATCCATCATCGGTGCAATGGATAACAGTCTATTAATGCTTGGCATGAGAGTAATTGCTATTTCTGTTAGATGTTAGCCCAATTTGTTTACATTGCCCATCAGCATCAAAAATAATGCTGTTATAAACCTGTATTAATGTAAACAGCTAGATGGTTGGCCCTTTTAAAGCTTTCTAAGAAATCCAGTGTCAGTGATTGATAGATTGAATTAAAAGGCAGCGAAAAGAACCGTAAGATAACCCCACAAATTATTAAGGCTAATCACCCCAATATTTCTATTAAGGGTGATTTTTAACTTAATCAGTAACGTTATGGCTTTGGTTTAGATTACTCTCATCTAACCTTACTGTAGGCAGGTCAGTGTTCAGGGTATATTTTTGAGCGCAATCAATGCTGCGTTCATTTCTTTACCTAGATAATGACCGATATTAATTAACTATTGCCAGCAAAACACCTGCCGCGACCGCAGAACCAATAACACCCGCTACGTTAGGCCCCATCGCATGCATTAATAAGTAATTATGAGGGTTAGACTCTAGCCCTACTTTATTAACCACACGGGCCGCCATAGGAACTGCCGACACACCTGCAGCACCAATGAGTGGATTAACTTTGCCGCCCGTTACCTTGTGCATTAACTTACCCATTAAAATACCACCTGCAGTACCAATGGAAAATGCCGCCATTCCTAACACTAAGATACCAAGTGTTTCAGCAGTTAAAAACTTATCCGCTGATAGTTTCGAGCCAACAGCTAAGCCTAGGAAAATAGTCACAATATTAATAAGTTCATTTTGTGCTGTAGAACTTAAACGATCAACCACACCACTTTCTCGCATTAAATTACCGAAGGCTAACATTCCAACCAAAGGTGCTGACGCTGGCAAAAATAGAATAACCGCCGTTAATATAGTTAATGGGAAGATTATCTTCTCTTTCTTACTCACATGCCGCAAGTGCTTCATTTCAACTTTTCGCTCAGACTCTGAGGTTAATGCACGCATGATAGGTGGTTGAATTAGCGGCACTAAAGCCATATATGAATATGCAGCCACTGCAATAGCGCCTAATAAGTCAGGTGCTAATTTAGAGGCTAAGAAAATAGCTGTTGGGCCATCTGCGCCACCAATAATGGCAATCGCCGACGCATCAGACAAACTAAATTCCATACCCGGTATTAGGTTCATCGCCAAAGCGCCAAGAAGCGTTGCAAAGATACCAAATTGGGCTGCCGCACCGAGTACCAATAAACTTGGCATCGCTATAAGCGCTCCAAAATCTGTTAATGCACCAACCCCCATAAAAATAAGCAAAGGGAACAAGCCAGTATCAACGCCCATATGGTACAAAATACCTAGCATTCCATCTGGCCCACTAATGCCAGCAATTGGAATATTAGCTAAAATTCCACCAAAACCAATCGGCAGTAATAACAAGGGTTCAAAGTTTTTTGAAATGGCTAAATATATTAATAATAAGCCAATGGCTATCATTAATATATTGCCCCATTCAAAGTTTGCAATACCCGTCGACTGCCAAATTTGTAATACGCCACTATCCATATTATATAAACCTTAGCAAATAAGTACTAACGGCGCGCCAGCAGGAACTGACTCACCTTCTTTTACGAAAACATCTGAAATTTGACCTTCAATATGCGCCCTTACTTCAGTTTCCATCTTCATGGCTTCTAAAATAATCACTACATCACCTTCATACACATCATCTCCTGCCGCCATTGCTATGCGCACAATATTACCGGCCATTGGAGACAACAAGGGTTCATTTTGACAAACCGCGCCTGATGTTGTCTCTTGTGTTGGTTCAGCTGCTTTCGCAACCACTTTACTAGCAGCTGAAGAAGGTGTTAGATTTTCAATCGAGCCACTTGGACCCACTTCAACCTGATATGTTTTACCATTAACGGCCACATCATATACTTCACTACCGCCTTTTTCAGCTGTTGCTTGAGTAACAACGCCTGTTGGAACCGGCTCAAACGCATCAGGGTTATGTCTATTTTTAATAAAGTCCAAGCCTATCTGTGGAAATAACGCATATGTCAACACATCATCAATGACCTCATCGGCCAATGGCAAACTATCTTTTTCGGCTTTTTCTTTAAATTCTGATGAAATTTTCTCCAACTCATCATCAATCAAGTCAGCTGGGCGACAAGTAATCGCTTCAGCGCCATCCAATACACGCTCTTGAAGCTCTTTATTCACTGCTGCAGGTGTTGCACCATATTCGCCTTTTAATACACCTGATGTTTCTTTGCTGATAGATTTATAACGCTCACCCATCAAAACGTTCATCACTGCCTGAGTACCTACAATTTGTGATGTTGGGGTTACTAAAGGAAGATAGCCAAGGTCCTTACGTACACGTGGAATTTCTGCTAACACCTCATCAATTTTGTCACCTGCATTTTGCAGCTTCAATTGACTTTCTAGGTTTGTCAACATGCCACCAGGGACCTGTGCAATAAGAATTCTTGAATCGACACCTTTCAGCGACCCTTCAAACTCCGCATACTTTGGCCGTACTGATCTAAAATATGCCGCTACTTCTTCAACGCTCTCAATGTCTAGACCCGTCTCGCGATCAGTTCCTTCCAACATTGCAATAAAGGTTTCCGTTGGTGAATGACCGTATGTCATACTCATGGACGAAATAGCTGTGTCTAGCATATCAAGCCCTGCATCGACTGCTTTAAGGCAGGTTGCTACACTCATCCCAGTTGTTGCATGGCTGTGTAAAGCAATTGGTAGATCACACTCGGCTTTTAAGCGCTTCACCAATATCTCAGCATCATAAGGTTTCAAAAGTCCTGCCATATCTTTAATCGCGATCGAATGGCAGCCAGCATCTTCTAACCGCTTACCCATATCGACCCAATTTTCTAGCGTGTGTACTGGGCTTTCTGTATATGAGATTGTACCTTGCGCATGTTTGCCTACTTCGACAGTTGCTTTAATGGCCGTCTCTAAGTTACGCACATCGTTCATCGCATCAAAAATACGGAAAACATCCATACCATTGTCTGCAGCACGCTCTACGAACTTTCTAACAACATCATCAGCATAATGACGATAGCCTAATAGGTTCTGCCCACGTAATAGCATTTGTTGTTGTGTATTAGGCATCGCCGCTTTTAGTAATCGCAAACGCTCCCAAGGGTCTTCACCTAAATAACGAATACAAGCATCAAATGTTGCTCCGCCCCAAGTTTCTAATGACCAATAGCCAATTTTGTCTAATTTTTCCGCAATCGGTAACATATCTTCAATACGTAACCTTGTTGCAAATAGGGATTGATGAGCATCGCGCAACACGACATCAGTAATTTTTAACGGATTTTTCATGATTTTTAAGTTTATTTAGAGCGAAAACGTTGAACAGCAATCGTAATCGCTGTAACGATATCTTCACTAATATCTGTGGAAACAGACGATTTACTACTGTGTTCAACAACGCGTTCGTATCGTTGAATAACAGCAGAAACCCCTTTGATAGCAAAAACTAACATACCCAAGATGAAGAATACCATCCCCATTCCAAGTAACATTAGTTCCACACCTTGTTCTAATAAGTTTGTGATATTCATAAGCTGTATTATAAAGCACCCCTTGCTGAAAAACACAATAAATATACAAACGCTTTGTTAAAAAAGGTATTTAAAAACAGCTCCTAATCCAGCTCAAACCCTTTTACCATACGGTCATCGGACTCATTTTGTTCGAGCCTGCCGGTTTCTCTTAATTCATGCTGTTTAGATTTTTCGATCAACTTTTCAACTACTTTTTTTCGACTATTCGTTTTTTTAAAGGCCTGTTGATGCTGGCCTAACTTTTCCTGTAATGACTGCACCGTTTTGGTATGCTCTTCAATGGCCTGATCGAGTTTTTGAACAAACTCCTGATATTCACGCAACCGTGACGCTGACATCCCCACTTGCCCCTTCGTTTTAAACTGAACGGTATAATCATTACGGTACTCTTTTAGTTTCTCCAGTTGCGCTAGAGATTCTTGTTGGGCTTGAAGCGATTGATTCATTTTCATCGCAGCTGCTGTTTCATTGTTTTCAGCAATTTGTTTAACCGGACCAAGCCTCTTTGACTTTTTCAACACTCCCCCCATTTATAATACCTTTGACATAGCTGCCGGCTTTCTATGTTGTAAAACACTTTCCAAACCTTCAATACTTTCATCAAAACTAACCGATTCGGTTATTCTCTGCTGAAGAAACTCTAACATTGATTCATGCATATCAATGGCCTCATCAACCGACGAATTACTACCGGGCTGATAGGCACCAACATTGATTAAATCTGCATTTTGTTGATAGGTCGAGTTTATTTTTCTAAATTCACGTGCCATCTCTTGATGGTCTTCTGGCACAATTTCTGTCATCAACCGGCTCACTGATGCCTCCATGTCTATCGCCGGAAAGTGCCCTGCTTCTGCTAAACGTCGTGACAAATGGATATGCCCATCTAAAATTGCTCGACTTGCATCTGCAATTGGATCATTTGTATCATCCCCTTCAGTCAATACTGTGTAAAAGGCTGTAATAGAGCCATTACCCTTGTCTGAATTACCTGCGCGCTCAACTAGACTGGGCAACTTACTAAAAACAGAGGGTGGATAACCCTTTGTTGCAGGTGGCTCATTGATCGCTAAGGCAATTTCTCTTTGAGCTTGTGCATAACGCGTTAGCGAATCCATCAACAATAATACATTCTTTCCTTGATCACGAAAGTATTCGGCAATACTGGTCGCCAACATAGCACCGTGCATTCGCATCAATGGCGGGTCATCCGCTGGTGACGCCACTACTACTGCTCGCGCCATTCCTTCGGCTCCCAAAGTTTTTCTAACAAACTCGTTCACCTCTCTACCACGCTCACCAATAAGGCCCACCACGACCACATCCGCTTTCGTATATTTCGTCATCATGCCAAGCAATACACTTTTACCTACGCCACTGCCAGCAAACAAGCCTATTCGCTGGCCCTGCCCAACCGTTAATAATGAATTAATAGTCCCAATACCAACATCCAAAGGCTCCGTTATAGCCCGTCTCCCCAAGGGATTCATGGCACGGCCGTGTAAAGGCATTGTGTCAGTCGTATGCACAGGGCCTTTGCCATCAATTGGTTTACCGCCGCCATCCACAACTCGACCTAATAAACCAGGTCCGACATGCGCCATACTACTCAAGCCCATAGGAATAACTCGACAGTCTTGCTCAAGACCTCTAATATCGCCCGTTGGCATTAAATATAAACGTTCGCCCGAAAAACCAACGACTTCCGCCTCGGTTTGATGGCCATCCGCCGTTTCTATCATACAGCGCCCTCCAATTGTCGAGCGACAACCAACCGCTTCCAATGTCAAACCGACCATTCGTGTTAATCGTCCCTCTACCAACATTGGCTGAGGCTCTTCAATTCGTTCTTGATATTCTTTAAGGCGCTTAAGCCATTTATCTGTACGTTGCGTTACAAATGATAAATCGTTCACGACACCGCTCTTTCATCACCCAAGGCTTTAGCAATGATGGCTAACAGGCGGTTTTCAATGGTTGCGTCAATTGTTGATGCGTCGGTAGCAACACGACAACCACCTCTGGTAATAACTGGGTCTTCAACAATTTTCCAACGGGCCTCATCATCAATTGAAAGCGCTGACTTTATTAACGCCGCATCATCAGGGTGTAAAAATAATTGAATATTTTGTGAACTTGAAGGTAATGCGCTTAGTGCTTCTTTTACAACACCAACGACCTGCCCCGCATCGGCTTTTAATTCTCGTCGAATCAGCTGTTTTGAGATCTGAATCGCAAGCGAGGCAATTTCATTCTCTACACGCTCGTCAAATTCTTCATACGGGCTCACTAACGACTGAATAACAGACTCCAAGGATTTAACCTGTTGTGAAATTTGTGCTTCAGCCGCCCTTAACCCTTTTGCAAGCCCTTCTTCATAGCCTTTTTTAGAGGCTTCTTGCATTGCTTGTTCTTGCAGTTTTTCAAGATCACCAGCCGTCGGGGCTTTAACATGAGCTATATCCACATCAACAGAGTCACCCTCGACAAATGATGGAAAACGCCAAGAAGAAACAACCTCTTTTTTTGTTGATGAATTAGACAAACTCCTCGCCTCCAGAGCCACCTAACGCAATTTCACCTGAGTCTGCCAAACGTCTTGCAATCACTAACACTTCTTTTTGCGCCGCCTCTACATCACTCACCTTAGCAGGTGCAGCGGCTTCCATATCATCACGCAGCATTTCGGCGGCACGTTTAGACATATTTGCAAATATTTTTTCTTTCAACGCTTCTTCTGCTGCACGTAATGCCAGCGTTAATACATCAGTAGACACCTCTTTGAGTAAGCTTTGAATGCCACGATCGTCAACATCAATCAAATTATCAAAGACAAACATCTTATCTTGAATTAATTGTCCAATTTCATCATCTGATTCGACTACCGCATCAATAAGTTCGGCACTCATCGAACCTTCTAAGAAATTTAAAATATTGGCTGCCGTTTGAATACCACCCATTTGGGCAGTTTGAGCACCAGAGTTTCCAGCTAACTGATTTTCCATAATCGCATCGAGCTCTTGTAATGCATCTGGTTGTACACCATCCAGTACGGCAATACGCATGAGCACATCAGACCTCTGCGAGGCTGGCAGATAACCCAATGTTTCAGCGGCTTGATCACTGTCTAAATACGATAAGACGATGGCCATGATTTGTGGATGCTCTAAACGAATAAAGTCTGCAATCGACCGTGGATCCATCCATTTAAGTTGCTCTAACCCCTTAGAGTTTCTGCCCAACAAAATCCGGTCAATGACGCCACCCGCCTTATCCACTCCTAGCGCATTGGTCAGCACATTTTTAATGTATTTGTCCGAATCTATGCCTAACGCCGTTTGCCCGCCAATGGTGGTAATAAAGTGCCCTACAACTGAATCCAGCATTTCCGTCGTCACATTTTCAAGTGAGGCCATGGCTGTACCAACTTGTTGTACTTCTTTAGGCCCCATGTGTTTCATAACACCTGCCGCATAGTCTTCACCTAAAGACAACAATAGTACTGCAGCCTTCGCTGTTCCACTTAATTCATGTGCACTTATTTGTTCTTCAGCCATTATTCTTTTATCCATGTTTTCATGACTTGGGCAACCCGCTTAGGATCTTCACCCGCTATCTTTTGGGCCATCTCTAAACGCTGTTCGTAACTTTTAGGTGCTTCTAACATCATCAGTTCCTCATCTGACTCAAGCTCCAAAGACCTTTCCCCCGCTGACTGAGAAGCTCTTGCCTCTGTCGCCATAGCGCCACTAGGGGTCATCTGCGTGCCTTGACCGCTTGCTGGTAAACCCGCTGCAGTTGGTTTTTCTAATAACGTTTTAATAGTGGGCCTTAATACAAAAAATATCAAGATTAGCGCAAAAACCCCGCCGACAACCTGTTTAGCAGCATCTAGCACCCAGGCTTGTTCCCACAAGGGCACTTCAGGCAAGGCAACAGGAACATCTGGCTGCCTAAATGCCAAATTAGTAATGGTTACGCTATCTCCTCGCAATGCATTAAAACCAACAGCCTCTTTCACGAGCACAGTGAATTTAGCGACATCCTCATCGCTATAGGGTTCTGAAGCACTCGCTCCACCCTCAGCGGTGACCGCTCCTTGTTTATTATCTATTACAACGGCCACAGTTATTCGTTTTACACGGCCGCTAGACAATTTAGTGTGGCTGATTTTCTTATCCAATTCGTAGTTCTTAATGGACCGTTTATTAACATTCGTGGTCGCCGATGCAGTGCTTCCCAATTCACCTTCAGCAACTTCTGGTGCGACCCCAGCTGCAGGCGGTTGATTAGAGAGCGCACCCGGAACACCTTGCACACCTGCTAAATTGCTCTGCTCTTCGGTCACCTGCTCACTTCTTAAAGCGGCCAAGTCGGGGTTATATTGCTCTTGTGTCTGCTCTGTCGTCGTAAAATCAACATCCGCTGAGACCGATGCACGAATAGCACCTGCGCCAACAATCGGCAATAAAATACTTTCAACCCGGTTGATTAAATGCTCTTCAACACCTTGCTTAAACTCAAATTGGTTGCTTGTCAGAGACATAACATCATTTGATGTTTTAGCACTTAATAGAGCACCTTTTTGGTCAACAACGGTTACTTGCGATACATCAAGCTGTGGCACCGCTGATGACACCAAGTGCAAAATAGCGGCAACTTCAGGTTTATTCAGCTCTCGCCCTTGATGCATATCAACAACCACCGAAGCACTGGGTTTTTTACGATGCCGTAAAAACACGGACTGCTTTGGAATGGCTAATAAAACACGCGCAGAACGTACACTTTGTATAGTTACAATGGAGCGGGCTATTTCACCTTCTAATGCACGTTGAATACGCGCTTTTTCGATAGCTTGACTACCGCCAAAACCGGTTTCTTTTTCTAATAATTCAAACCCTTGTCCACCACCACGTGGCAGACCTAAACCGGCTAATTTTAAACGCAACTCATCAACTTGTGACGAAGGAACCAATATAGCGCCTGAACCCGCTTCTAACTTATACTCAACCCCTGATTGCTGCAAACCAGACATTACTTCGCTTAATTCCCTATCACCCAAACTACTATATAACAGGCTGTAGTTTGGCGTTTGTGACCACAACACCACCGCAACACCTAAGGCGACACTGATGGCCAGCGCGAGCATCACGCCCAGCTGACGCACCATCATATTGTTTGGTGATAATTGAATAGTTGCTTGTTCGGCGGAAGTTGCCATATTAGTAAACCTGCTTTAAGTAATTTTTATGAGCATTAGCAAACACGCTTACATGCTCATCCGCATAACATCTTTATAGGCATCTACTAACTTATTTCTAGTTTGCAGAACCGTCTGAAATGATAAGTTTGCTTTTTGCAAAGACACCATTACTTCAGCCAAACTGGCATCCGTTTCACCTTTCGTAAAAGCTTCTGATAGCGTACTGGCTTCTTGTTGTGTTTTATTCACCGCTTCAATTGACTGACTCAGCATTGTTGAGAAGTCTGACGAATTTGTTGGTTTTGCTTCTGCAACTGTATTTGAAGCTTGCGCCGACATCGCCCGCATTTGGGCCAATACATTATTTATTTCCATGTTACTCATAGTCTTTTTCCTTACCGTGTTTCTGAACAATTAATACCATCATGCAGGGATTTCAACGCCCGCCTCACGCATCCGTGCAATTTTGTAGCGCAGTGTTCTTGCACTGATACCAAGCCGTTCGGCAGTATTTTTACGACTGCCATTAGCACTAACTAGCGTATCGAGAATAAGCTTATCTTCAACCGCTCTAACACCTGCACTCAACTCATTTTCTGCCGTCTCAGGCCTCTCAAGCGGCTCTGTGCTTATTGCTGATGGCGTCGATTCAAAAATCAAATCGTTCTCAGTAATCATTGAGCCATTTGCCATAATTAAAGCCCGCTGAATGACATTTTCCAACTCACGAACATTCCCTTTCCAATCATGCTTTTCAAGCAGTTTAATGGCGTTAGCTGATAGTGTTGGTGGCGATTGGTCGCCGTTATAATGTCGCGCGATCATCGTTTTCGACAAAGCCAGAACATCTGCTTTTCGCTCTCTTAGTGGTGGTATATTGATGGGGAACACATTGATCCTATACAACAGATCCTCTCTAAACTTACCCTCGTTCACCAGGGTTCTTAGGTCTTTATTGGTGGTCGCCAATACACGCACGTCAAGCGCTATGGTTTTTTTGCCGCCCAAGCGCTCCACTTCTTTTTCTTGTAAAACACGCAACAATTTAGCCTGTAATAAAATATTCATTTCAGAGATTTCATCCAGCAAAAGAGTCCCGCCTTGTGCCTGCTCGAATTTTCCTGCTGACGACTGATATGCACCTGTAAACGCCCCTTTTTCATAGCCAAACAACATCGCTTCAAGCATGTTTTCAGGAATCGCCGCACAATTTATCGCCACAAATTCTTTTTTACTTCTAGGCGAGTTTTTGTGAATAAATCGCGATAACACTTCTTTACCCGTGCCACTTTCGCCCTGTATCAATACCGTCGCTTCACTTTTAGCGACACGCCCTGCTAACGCCACAATGTCTTTCATACAGCTGTCATTACTGGGTAGTTCACCAAACGCGGTTTCTCTTGGCGAGATCGTTTGCTCCACATGAACAATGAGTTGGTCCACCTCAAAGGGTTTTGTTAAATAGTCTGATGCACCTGCTTGTATCGCCTTGACGGCCTGCTCCACTGTGGCATGCGCAGTCATTAATAAAACCGGTAAGTTTGGAAACCGCACTTTGAGCATTTCAAGTAGTTCTTGACCACCCATTCCGTCCATTTGAACATCACTGATCACTAAACGAGCCTGATACTTCTCCAGCACTTTAAGTGCTTCAAGGCCGTTAGCAGCGCACTTTGTTTGATAACCGTAAGCCGTTAACGCATCTTGAATAGCTTCTTGCAATGGTTCATCATCTTCAACAATTAACACATCTATTTGTTTTATCACCTTACATACTCCCTTGTAGTTGCTTCATGGACGATGACATTACCACCGGTAATTGAACGTCCATCGTGGTCCCAACCCCTACCTTTGAGACCCATTTAATGTCACCCGCGTGGGCGTTAACCACATTACTGACCACAGCCAAACCTAACCCTGTTCCATTGGCTTTATTGGTATAGAAGGGCTCGAATATTCGTTGTTGCTGCTTTTTGCTCAAGCCATGCCCTTGGTCTGCCACGGTGATTCTTAGGTTAGCGTCACCGTTCAAGCTTATTGAACATGTCACAGATTCACCCGACTTAGTCGCATCTAAGGCGTTATCTAGCAAATTACCAATCGCGCCGAGCAAAGCATTTTTACTGATATAAAGCTGTATAGACTCTTCTGCATCACGACCCTCAAAAGCAACAGGTTTATCCTGATACAAATCGCTTAAGCCCTTAATAAACGTTGTTAATTTAACGGGCTGCTTCACAAACTCACCATGATGCGAATAATTCAGCATATCTGTTACTTGTGTGTTCAATAGCCTTAATCTATCAAGTAGTTTTGCGGCAAAAATTTGCTGCGCCTCATGACTTAATACACCTGTATTCAGTTGCGAGGCATACAATAATGCAGACGCTAAAGGCGTTCTGATTTGATGAGCCAAGCCTGCGGAAAACTCACCCATTTCAGCCAGTTTCTTTTTATGCTCAAGCTGTTGATGTAACTCTCGTTGCTGAGTGATATCGGTTAGTAAAACGACACTACCAGATTGCCCACCTAAGCTTGTGGTGGATAAGGCGACTATTTGCCCCGTCTTTAGACTAAATTGATCTGCAAGCTGCTCATCGGGAATCAAATAATTTGTCTGTACATTATCCCACGGTAACCCTAGTACATCTCCATCCACCCAGGATCTAGCGCAAGCATTTAGCTTGACAACTTTCTGCTGAACATCAAGAACAATAACTGCACCAGGAATAGCCTCAATCAACCCTTCCAATTGAGTCGCTAAGGCCTCTTTGTCTGATAAGTGCTGTATTTTTTCTGAGTTTGATTGAGCTAGCGCATCACTTAAAACAACCACCTGTTGTTCGAGTTGCTGGTATGACTCCGTTAGGTGTTGCGACACTTGATTAAACGCATGAAAAGCATCTTCAAGTGGTTGGCTCTGATGAACCTTATCTGATGTAGCAAGTAAACTCATTTTCTGCCATTGTAATTGTGGTACTCACAAACAATGCCAAAAACGTGCCATATTATTTAATGCTTAATAAACAATACGTTATGAAGTATTGATTTAACGAATGTCAAATATTGGTCACTTAATCCGCGCGGTTAATCTCATGTTTCCGCATCTTCTCAACAAGGGTCGTTCGACGCATACTTAACTTCTTAGCGGCATGCGCCACCACACCATCCGAATCATTTAACGCCTGTTGAATTAATGAATACTCAAGGTTATTCAAATGCTCTTTAAGATCCATCCCTTGCTCAGGCAAGATACCTACCGCATGATGGCCATTAGTCACCGAATGATGATTTAATAAACTTGTCTCGTCGAATATTGGCGACTCAAGCAGCAACTCCTCTTGTGTAACCACCGGTGCACTATCGTACTGCTGAAACTTATCAGGCAAGTCCTTAACATCTACAACCCCGTAAGCATGAATAATGGCGAGTCGCTCTACCATATTTGCCAACTCTCTAACATTACCAGGCCAGTCGTACTGACATAGCGCCATTAATGCACCCGAGGTAAAGCGCACAGAGCCTTTATTATCATTTTCAATACGTTGCACTAATTCACTCACCAGCATAGGAATATCTTCAGCGCGATTTCTTAATGGCGCAATACTAATAGGAAATACATCTAATCTATAAAATAAATCTTCCCTAAAGCTGCCCTTTTCAATCTCCTGCTTTAAATCTCGATGTGTCGCAGCTAGCACCCTTACATTACATTCAATAGACTTAGTCCCCCCTACCCGCTCAAATACTTTTTCCTGTAACACTCGTAGTAACTTTACCTGCATTTGCATCGGCATATCACCAATTTCATCAAGAAATAGGGTCCCACCTTCTGCCAACTCAAAACGTCCCTGCCTTGCTGTTAATGCACCAGTAAAGGCTCCCTTTTCATGACCAAACAACTCACTTTCAATCAGCTCTGCTGGTATTGCTCCACAGTTGATAGGCACAAAAGACTTTTGACGGCGTGTCGAATGGTAATGAATATTTCTCGCAATAACTTCTTTTCCTGTACCCGACTCACCAAGAATTAACACCGTTGCATCCGAAACGCATACCTGTTGAATCAGCTGCCTAACACGTTTAACCTCCTGACTATTACCTACCAAACTTCTAAATAATTCAGTCGATCGTTGTGTCGCATCTCTTGTTAACGAATGCCCTACAGACTGTAACTGACGAATACTGTTAATAAAGTGCTGATAGGTCGTTGGCCACTCTAAGGGGACGAGGTAGCTCGCTATGGTTTTAGACAATTTAGGCGCACGCCCTTTGTTATGTAAATACAAAAATGGTTGCTGGTGCTTAGGCTCTGAATAAAAAGAATGTATCTCATCGTCCTTAAAGCTCACATCATCACAAAGAATAACCAGTGGTGACTCATCATCGTTGACTTCACTTTGTAACTTATCCAAGGTTAATAATTTAACCTTATAGTCTAAAAAATTTAATACTGTTATTACTTCTGAGCAGCGATCTTTATCATCACCTATCAAAAAAACTTTTTGTAATGCCATAAAGCAATAAACCCATGTCATGAAATATAAATTTCAATTAGTATGTCAAAAAACCGACACCTCGTGCAATTTTTTGTGCGTTAACGTGCTGTTTTAGACTTCCGCTGTGTTTTAACTTGACAGCTATACAAACAAGTCTTAGAAAGTACATTATATTAATTTGAGCCACACGCCGTGACAGACCTTTCACTGGGATTTCTTTTTTCCACGTTATTCATCCTTATTTTATTATCCGCTTTTTTTTCCGGCTCTGAGACTGCCTTGATGCGCTTGAATAAGTATCGGCTTATACATCTTGTCAAAAGCGGCCATTTAGGCGCCAAGATGGCCCATACCCTGTTAAAAAAGCCAGACCGATTAATCGGCCTTATTTTATTAGGCAATAATTTTATTAACATTTTCGCCTCATCGATTGCAACCATCCTAGCCTTACGCCTATATGGCGAATCAGGTATCGCTATTGCCGCGGGGTTACTGACTTTCATTATTTTAATTTTTTCTGAAGTCGCACCAAAAACTTGGGCAGCTAGCCATCCTGAACGTTTAGCTTTTTTTGCATCCATTATATACACACCTTTATTAAAGCTCCTTTACCCACTCGTTTGGGTCATCAACACCTTATCTAACTTATTACTAAGAATGGTGGGCATCCATGTTCAACATGATACAGACACACATTTGCACCATGATGAATTACGTACTGTTGTGACCGAGGCTGGAAACCTAATTCCCGATGAGCATAAAGGCATGCTACTGGGTATTCTTGATCTTCAACAGGCCACCGTTGAAGATATTATGACCCCTATTAACGATATTCACGGTATTGATCTTGATGACGACATCGATGATATAAAAAAACAATTATTGAATGCGTCCTATTCTAACTTGCCGGTTTTTTCCACTAATATGGATTCTATTCAAGGCTTTTTAAGAACGAAAGATATCTTGCAGTTAGCTAACAGTGGTGACTTTAGTCATCAACAATTATTAGACATTAAGCAACCACCTTACTTTATTCCAAATAACACAAGCCTGTATAAACAACTGATTAACTTTCAACAGAACAAACAGCGCTTTGCTTTTGTTGTAAATGAATATGGCTCCATTTTGGGCTTAATAACTTTACAAGACCTGTTAGAAGAAGTGATCGGTGAATTCACCACCGACTTTTCAGATAGCTCTCCTGACATTCAGAAAAAAGCAGATGGCAGCATACTCGTTAGCGGCAACATTACCATTAGAGAACTTAATCGTTCTATGGGCTGGAAATTGCCAACCAACGGCCCTAAAACATTAAACGGGTTAATTATTGAATACCTTGAATCTATTCCAGAACAAGGAACCAGTTTAAAACTCTATAAACACTCTGTTGAAATCGTATTAACTGAAGACAATGCTGTAAAGCTGGCAAAATTTCAATCATCATAATCGTTATGAAAAATAACGATTATGGTGCCTCTAATTTAATATAAAAAAATAATGGAATATGACTTATGGCTAAACTGACTCTTTTTTTTAACAGCAAGCCCATTGAGGTATTCCAACTCGAACAAAACACCTCAACCATCGGCAGGGACCCTGACAATACATTTATTATCGACAGCCTTGCTATCGCACCAACACACTTAAAAGTGACTCGGGTTGCTAACGAATACTTTATTGAAAGCGTATCTGAACAGTTCCCCACTTTTATTAATGGGCAGCCAATTCAAAAAGAGGCCATTAAGAAAGGCGACAAAATTAACATCGGAAAACACAGTCTTCTTTATTCTTTTTCTACCATCGATGATATCGACACCTCAGACACATCAACTGCGCAACCATCGTTACGCCCAGTAGGCAAAGCAAACCTTCAAGCTCTAAATGGTGCCAACATCGGCCTAGTTAGCGCGTTAAATAAGGCTGTTAATGAAGTCAATATTACTAACACCACACCCGCAATGATTGCTAAGAGAGCCGACGGGTATTATATTTCAAGGTTAATGGACGATATTAGCATTTCCATCGACGGCAACACGATATCCAGCGAGACCAAACTAGCTAATAACAATGTCTTAAACATTGCAGACAATAAATATCTCTTTTTTACTGAATAACCCTTAAATATAAGTAATAGGGTGGAGGGGCAGCTTCTGCTTTAGTCTTTACTCTTCAAAAAAATGCTTCTAAAAAAACTGCAATGCATCCCTTAACACGCTCACCGGATGTATTTTTAGACCATCGACACCTTCCTTAGGAATATTCCCTTTAGGCGCTAATGCAAACTTAAAACCGTGTTTCGCGGCTTCCTTTAGGCGCTCCTCACCATTAGGCACAGGGCGAACTTCCCCTGATAGGCCCAACTCACCAAACACCACCCAGTCTTTAGAGATATTTTTAGATTTAAAGCTAGATAATAACGCTGCAACGACCGCCAAATCACCACCTGTTTCCATAACACGTAGACCACCAACGATATTTACAAATACATCTTGGTCAAGTAATGAGCATTGCCCATGCCTATGTAGAATAGCCAACAGCATCGCCAAACGGTTTTGGTCCATCCCGACAGTAACCCGTTTAGGGTTTCCTTGCCTACTTTCATCGACCAATGCTTGCACCTCAACCAGAAGTGGACGAGTCCCTTCGCGAGTCACCATTACAACACTACCAGGCACCTCTTGTTCGTGACGCGAAAGAAAAATAGCAGAGGGGTTTGTCACTTCGCGAAGCCCTTTTTCTGTCATCGCAAAAACGCCCAACTCATTAACCGCACCAAAGCGGTTTTTAATCGCCCTTATCACGCGGAAACGGCTTCCCGAATCACCCTCAAAATATAAAACAGAATCCACCATATGTTCTAAAACACGTGGACCAGCAATCGCCCCTTCTTTGGTGACATGGCCCACTAAAAATATGGTGGTATTTGTGCGTTTAGCAAATCGTACCAGCCGTGCAGCACATTCACGTACCTGCCCAACCGAGCCGGGCGCAGACTGTAACTCATCACTAAAAACCGTTTGAATAGAGTCTACAACCAAAACATCTGCTGACATTTTTTCTGCTGTCGCCAATATGGTTTCGAGTGCAATTTCACATAAAATATTAACTTTATCGACTGATAAATGAAGTCGCGTCGCACGCATACTTACTTGTTGAGCAGACTCTTCACCCGTTACATAGAGCGTTTTAGTACGTTGACTCATACTCGCCAATGATTGCAGCAATAAGGTTGATTTACCAATCCCAGGATCACCACCAATAAGAATTGCTGAGCCGGGAACAATACCTCCACCGAGTACTCGATCCAACTCATCCATGCCACTTTGAGTACGCTCTAAACGCTGCGCTGTTACAGAAGATAAGATTTGCACTTCCGCCGAGCTGGCTTGGTCAGCATAACCACTAAAACGGTTTACTTTAGAGGAACCGCTCAGCGTTGATTCTTGCAGAGTATTCCAGCCACCACAGTCTTGGCATTGTCCAGCCCATTTAGTTGCACTCGCCCCACATTCTTGACAGCTATAAACAGTTTTAGGTTTACTCGACATTTAATGTTTCCCGTATAGATCGACTGACACGATGAGTAATCCCACACAATAACTCATAGGAAATCGTACCACTTTTTTCAGCCACTTCCTCAATGGGCAAACCACGTCCCCATAAAACAACTTCATCACCCACGCGAACATTATTGCATTGACTGATATCCACTGTAATCGAGTCCATTGAAACACAGCCTACTAATGGGGCTACTTGGCCCGCTACCAAAACGGGTGTTCCTGTCACGGCATGGCGCGGGTAACCATCGCCGTAACCAATCGCAACAATTGCTATTAGGCTGGTTCTATTAGCTTGCCAAGTTGAACCATAACCGACGCAGCCCGATTTTCTAACCGTTCTTATTGATAGAACCCTGCTTTTTAGTGTCATCACAGGAAGCAAATGATCATCACTTGCTGTTGAGTCACAAAACGGGCTGGCACCATATAACATTATGCCAGGACGCACCCAGTGTCTTTGTGCATGCTTCCAACCTAACAATCCAGCTGAATTAGCAATACTTTGTTCACCATTCAAACCGAGCGTAGCCTCATCAAACACACTAATTTGAGAGGTGGTAGACGATGAATTCATATCGTCCGCACAGGCCAAGTGAGTCATTAACTTAACCGGCAAACGCAGCTTTCCAGATAGTTGCAAAGCGTCGTAAAGCCTCGGCACTGCGGACGCATCAACTCCTAGACGGTTCATCCCCGTATTTATTTTTAACCAAGCAGATATCGGTGTTGAAACATCAGCTGAATGGAGTAGCTCTACTTGGTACTCACTATGAATAACTGCATCTAGGTCATAGGCACAAAACTGCTCAAGGTCTGCTTGAGAAGAAAACCCAGTTAACACAAGAATTATTTTATCGATGCCTGCTTGTCTAAGTTTTATTGCTTCTTCTAGCCGTGCTACAGCAAAACCATCAACCGATGATAACGCCTGAGCAACCGCTAACATGCCATGCCCATAAGCATCTGCTTTTATTACCGCCATAAGTTTTGAGTTAGGAGCTGCTCGACGAGCAACATCAGCATTATGTGTTAATGCCGATAAATCAATAACCGCTTCGGGGTGAAAAGACATAATTATTCTAACGTCATAATGCGTTGATGGGCCACTAATTAACCATCAGATCAATATTCATCATCAATGTAACTGTCATTGGCATAGTTCTCAAACCGCGTATATTGCCCTAAAAACGTCAACCGACAGGTGCCAATCGGCCCATTACGCTGTTTACCAATAATAATTTCTGCCACACCTTTTGCGTCAGAGTCTTCGTTATACACTTCATCCCTATAAATAAAAATAATAACATCGGCATCCTGCTCAATACTTCCCGACTCCCTCAAGTCAGACATCACTGGTCGTTTATTCGGCCGTTGCTCCAAATTACGATTCAACTGAGATAAAGCAATAACTGGTACATTTAACTCTTTGGCTAAGGCTTTCAATGAACGCGAAATATCTGAAATCTCTGCTACACGGCTTTCACTTTTCGATGGTGATTGCATCAATTGTAAGTAATCGAGAACAATCAAACCTAGCTGACCATGTTCTTTCATCAGTCGCCTTGCTCGGGCACGAACCTCAATGGGGCTCAGTGCTCCTGTGTCATCTATGAATATTTTAGCTTCTGCCAACAGATTAATTGAAGATTGCATTCGTGGCCACTCATCATCATCAAGCTGTCCGGTTCTAACTTTATGCTGATCAATACGGCCTAAAGAAGACATCATTCTCATCGCTAATGAATCACCCGGCATCTCCATACTAAATACGGCGATAGGCAAGCCACTTTGAATGCCTATGTTTTCTGCCAAGTTCATTGCAAAACTGGTTTTGCCCATTGAAGGTCGGCCAGCGACAATAATTAAATCAGCCGGTTGAAGACCGGATGTCATTTCATCTAAATCAGAAAACCCGGTACTCGCACCGGTAATAGCATTTTGGTTTTCATGTAATTCGGTAATCTTATCAACGGCTACGCCCAATAAGTTTTTAATCGATTCAAAACCCTTTTGCCCTTTTGCACCCTGTTCGGCAATTTTAAAAACTTTACTTTCAGCTTCGTCCAACAATTCATTTATGTCTCGGCCTTCAGTATCAAACCCAGAATCTGATATTTCATTACCAATATGAATAAGCTGACGGCGAACAGATCGTTGCCGAACAATAGCTGCATAGCTAACAATGTTTGCTGCACTAGGCGTATCTTTTGCAAGCGCCCCTAAATACGCTAAACCACCGACACTTTCTAATTCCCCAGCTTGCCCGAGCACTTCAGAAATAGTAACAACATCGAAAGGCTCGTCTTTTTTTGCTAAGTCTGCAATCGATTCAAAAATTAGCCGGTGTTCTTTACGGTAAAAGTCCTCTGGTGAAACCTTATCAGCCACTGTATCCCAGCACTGATTATCTAACATTAAACCGCCTAAAACTGATTGTTCGGCTTGTAATGAGTGAGGTGGAACACGAAGAAACTCTGTCTCATCGGGCATTTCATAGTCAAATAATGGTTCTTCAGACATGAGCAGTTTTTGAAGATAAATTGAAAGTTTTTACGATTGTACAGGAAGGTGAAATCTTCTTTGCAAAAAAAAGCCGGTGCCAAATGACACCGGCTTTTTTTAAATGTGGTGTCCTAAGCTTCAGCTACAACCGCCAATTTTAGTGATGCAACAACATCAGTATGTAAGTGGATAGCCACTTCAAATTCACCTGTCTGTCTAATGGAACCTTCAGGTAATTTAATTTCTTGCTTATCAACTTCTACACCTGCATCCGCACATGCTTTAATAATATCCGGTAAGCCGACCGATCCAAATAACTTACCTTCTTCACCCGCCTGGTGAGTAATAGTTAAGTTTAACACTTCAATGGCTTCTGCTCTTGCTTGAGCTTTTGTTAGACGCTCAGCTTCTGCTTTTTCAAGGTCTGCTCTACGTGCTTCAAATTCTTTAATTCTGGCTGGCGTCGCAAGAACTGCTTTACCACCGGGGATTAAAAAATTACGTCCAAAACCGGGCCTTACTGTTACTTTGTCACCCAAGTTACCTAAATTTGCTACCTTTTCAAGAAGAATAATGTTCATCTTTACTAAATCCTATTTATTTTAAAATTTAACTCAGCGTGCGATTCAAACAAACCGCTGACGCCAATCCATCCAAACATCTGATAAGCCAATCAACACCAAAGGCAAGATCAAATGTGGCACAAAAAATATCGCCATGTAAAAAACAAAGAGCAAATAACGGCTACCACCTCTACCCTTGATTACTACATGTACCACTGACACACCAACTATAAAAAACAATAAAAGAACTTGTATATCCAAGTTCAATATATATTCGGCAAACTGTCCGTCTAATAACACGCCTAACACAACCAGTATTGCGAATACTAACCCATCACGTGGTAATAAACGAAGGTGGCTAAACTCTTTGTCGAAACCACCTTCATTAAATAACAAGCCTTGCCACCATCTGCCTAACAGCAAACTCATCAGTAAACTAATAAGCGTACCGGCCACTACAACACCAGTAATGTACTGAGACCAGAACAGCAAACCTTCTTCAAGTTCTGCCTCGGTTACCGGCAACTCTTGTTGTTCTGCAAGGGCTTTAACAACCTCTTGAATGCCTGTTGCCCATAGCTGTGCAGGGTTATCTATTGTTAAATAAAGCCCCGTTACCGCTAACATCCCAAGTATGACTAAAAACTCAAGTGCTTTGTTTAGCTCCCCTGTCTCTCGTAATACCAGCGATATCAAAAAAGCAGGTAACCACATAATAAACAAATATGTAAAAGAAACTAACGATGTTCCTAATACTATATAGCCTATTAACGCAGTCGCGACCGTTGAGCCAATTACAACCCTAAGCCCATCAGCAGACCCATTTCTTAATGTTACCAAGCAAACACAGGCAACGCTAATGATTAATAATGGCGGCATTAACAATGACAAAATTGCCATCGTTGCTGAAACAATGGTGGCCTGCCGACCACCTTGCATAATAAATGTTGCTACTGCTTTCATCATACAAGGCTTAGCCCGCGATTACTCGCGACATAAATCTACCGTTCGTGCGCGTCGCAATATGGAATCAACGATAAGAAACGAGCTCGCTTAATTGCAGCCGTTAACTGACGTTGGTACTTTGCTTTAACACCCGTCACACGTGCAGGAATAATTTTCCCAGTTTCGGTCATATATTCTTTTAATGTATCTAAATCTTTGTAATCAATTTCTTTTACATTTTCTGCAGTGAATTTGCAGTAACGTGGGCGTCTAAAACCTTTATCAAATGCCATGTCTATTCCTTAAATTATACGTTGTACAGTGTCTATGCGTCTGTTGCTTTATCAGCAGCAGGCTCAGACGTTTCTGTTGTTTCGGCTGATGATTCAGCTTTCTTTTCAACTGGCTTTACATAGGGTTTAGCCGCTTCTTTTTCGTTTGACTTGGCAAGTGGTGTAGTACCTGTCGTTGCTTCATCACGACGCATGATCATATTTCTAATCACAGCATCATTAAACTTGAAGGCTTTTTCTAATTCTTCTAGAGCCGCTTGATCACACTCGATGTTCATCAATGTGTAATGTGCTTTATGAATTTTGTTAATGGGGTATGCAAGCTGTCTTCTGCCCCAATCTTCTACTCGATGAATGTTTCCGCCACGCTCTGTTATTGATGCGCTATAACGCTCAACCATTGCAGGAACTTGCGCACTTTGATCCGGGTGAACCAAAAATACAACTTCGTAATGTCTCATTTTATTTCCTTTAGGATTATCAGCCTTCCTGACACACTCAGGTAAGGCAAGGATTGTAGTCTGATCATACAAGCTACAATTTCGAACGCGCGATTTTACAGGTATCAGTACTGCAAATCAAGTTAGCTCTAATAGTTAAACTGTTAACCATAGAAACGGCTCAGTTTTTAAACAAGCCCTTTACTGCTTAAACGCCTTAAGCAAACTTTGTCGGCTCATCAACGACCCAAAAACCAACCAAACAGACTTGTGTTATTCAACAGACTCTTTTGCTTATTCTGATGAACACTTATAAGGGTTGATGCCTGACTGATTTTTTATGAATTCAATGATCGTTGATTTTGTCTAAGCACTTCATACAAAATAATACCCGTAGCAACAGAAACATTTAGACTTTCCACTTTTTCGGACATTGGTATTTTAATTAATTGGTCGCATTGCTGTTGCGTTAAAGACCTCAGACCTTTACCTTCTGCTCCCATCACAATCGCTACAGACCCGGTCAATTCAGCCTCAAAAACATCTTTTGTTGCTTCTCCAGCAGCCCCGCTAACCCAAACCCCTTCAGTCTTAAGGTATTTCAAGGTTCTCACTAAGTTGGTCACACGATAGACCGGAAGCAGTTCAGCGGCGCCACTGGCTACTTTACAAACAGTCGCATTTAAGCGACAGGCATTATCTTTTGGCACAATAACCCCTTGCACCCCTGCGGCCAACGCTGTTCTTAAACAAGCCCCTAAATTATGCGGGTCGGTCACTTGGTCTAACACTAAATAAAATGCTTGGTCTTGTTGTTCTTTAAGCGCCTTCTTAAGTTGCTCTTCTGTTCGTTCTTGTGGCAATTTAGCGGTTAACAAAACACCTTGATGGTTTGCATTGCTGGACAATTTCTCTAATGTTTTCTTATCAACATAGTCAACGCGAATACCAACCTCATCCAGACTTTGTTTTATTGCTTGCAGCTTTGCATCTTTGCGCTGTCGATCCATCCATGCATTAACGATATGATCAGGCCTCGCTTTAATAAGCGCTTGAACAGCATGAATTCCATGAATTTTTTGCACTTCAGCCATTAGCGTTTCTTCTTCCTACGACGTTTAGTCACAATTTTTTCTTTTGCTCTACACCCGCCAATGCCAAATCAATTTTTTTATCATCTAAGCTTACTTTAACCACCTTTACTTTTAGTCGATCGCCCAAACGAAATGATTTATTGGTACGCTCGCCTAACAAACGATGCTTACTGGCATCAAAGTGGTAATAATCATCACCTAAGCCAGTAACGTGAACCAAACCATCGATAAAAATCTTATCTAGTTCTACAAACAAACCAAAGGAGGTCACTGAAGAGACAACACCACTAAATTCTTGGCCAATCTTGTCCATCATAAATTCACATTTCAGCCAACTCTCCACATCACGTGTTGCCTCGTCTGCTCGCCTACTACAAAAAGAACAATGCTCACCAAATAGCGTCATATCACTCTTTGAATAGGTAAAGCTCCCTGCCTTTTGTTTTGCGATAACGTGCTTAATGGCACGATGCGTTAATAAGTCAGGATAACGGCGAATAGGCGACGTGAAGTGCGCATACAGTTCTAACGCCAAGCCGAAATGCCCTTGTTGTTCTGGGCCATACATCGCTTGAGACATTGAGCGCAGCATCACCATTTCAATCAAATGGGCATCTGGCCTGTTTTGTATGCTCGCAATTAACTGTTTATAGTGTTGCGGTTTTGGTTCTTCTCCGCCATCTAGACTCAAACCCAACTCTGACAAGAACCCCCTCAATTTCAACAAACGATCAACACTGGGGCCTTCATGAATACGCAACAAATTAGGCATTTCGTGTTTCGCTAAAAAGTTAGCTGTTGATGCATTCGCTGCAATCATAAACACTTCTATAAGCCGATGGGCATCATGCCTAACAACCGGCTCAATTGCCTTGATTTTTCGACCTTTATCAAAAACAAAGCGTGTTTCAAATGTATCGAACTCAAGCGCACCACGTTCATCTGCAGCACCTTTCATTACTTCATAGAGCGCCCTTAATTCTTTTAAATGAGGCAGTAATTTTTTATGCTTAAGCAATAATTCAGGTGCTGCCTCGTCAAAAATCAACCCGACTTCATCATAGGTTAACCGTGCATGTGAATACATTACGGCATTATAAAACTTGGTTGATGTAACCGTTCCTTGTTCATCGATTCGCATTTCACAAACCACACATAAACGATCTACTTGTGGGTTTAGACTACACAAACCATTTGATAATACTTCGGGCAGCATTGGGATAACTTTTTCGGGAAAATATACGGATGTTCCACGCTCATACGCCTCTGTATCAATTGCACTTTGTGGCTTTACATAATGAGACACATCGGCAATCGCCACGCATAGCTTCCAACCTTTCGCCATTTTTTTACAAAACACCGCGTCATCAAAGTCGCGAGCATCTGCACCATCAATGGTTACAAAAGGTAATTTACGAATATCTTTACGGTCGGCCAAGTCGGCCTCAACAACACTGGTATCGAAACGCTGGGCCTCATCCAATACGGCCTGCGACCAACTGTTTGGCAATTCGTAAGAGCGAATGGCCATATCGATCTCCATGCCAGGCGCCATATGGTCACCCATCACTTCAATCACCTTGGCGATAGCTTGCGTACGTGAAGAAGGGTAATGGGTGATCTGAGCCATCACTATCTGGCCGTCTTTAGCACCTAACGTCGCCTCGGGGGGAATGAAAATATGCTGGAAAATCCGTTTATTTTCTGCTTCAACATGAAAAATACCCATCACATCAAAAAATCGCCCAACGACTGTCTTAACTTTCCGCTCTAGCACCTCAACCACTCGCGCCTCAAGCTTTCCTTGACGGTTCAATTTTCCACGGCTAACTACCACACGGTCACCGTTTATTAACGCTCGCATCTCATGTGGAGGGATAAACATATCGTCACCACCCGCATCACGTTTTAAAAACCCAAAACCATCCGCATGACCTATGACTATGCCCGTTTCAAGATCACTTTGTTGCACCAAGCAATATTGCTCTTTTCGATTAAATAGCAACTGGCCGGATTTCAACATCTCAGATAAATGGCGCGACACTGTTTTCTTTTCGCGCTTTGATTGGACATTCAACCCACTCACAATATCTATCCAACTTTGCGGACGTTTTTGCTGAGTTAAATAATTGATAAGTTGGGTTTTATTGATAGGTTCTTTACTACCTAAAGACGTTGTCTCGTTGTTTGACAATTTATTGCTTCGCTTCTGTTTAGACACTAATGGGAAAGTTAATAATAGAGTTGACAAGCCTAAAGCCCACGCGCTCAGTTTGCAAGCCATAGTTACCTTAAGCTACTTTTAATACCCCCTCGCCAATAAAGCGATGCAAGTATTGGCCACACATAACAGGCAAATTCAAATTAGTAGCGTATTTTACTGATCAGCCTTAATGCGCGTCGAGAACACAAACATTCATTCCTGTTTGTTACAACCGCCCATCTGTCTCATTTGAAGCAAACAAATACTTGATGTCATACAACACGTGATTAGGCTTCCCAAAGGCTCTAACAGCATTCACACCCAGGGCTTTAAATTGATCGTGCGACACAGCAATAATAATGGCATCGTACGATCCTTTAGTCGGCTGCTTTATCACCTTAAGTTGTTGTTCATTTTTTAAGTCATCAACGTTTACCCAAGGGTCGTACACCTCGACGTTAGCATTGTATGATTCAAGCTCCTCAACCATGCCTATTACACGGGTATTTCGTAGGTCTGGGCAATTTTCTTTAAACGATAAACCCATTATTAACACGTTAGCACCAACAATACTCAAACGCTTTTTGGCCATAAGTTTCAGCACTTCACTGACTACAAACGACCCCATTTTGTCATTAATCCGTCGCCCAGCAGCAATCAATTGCGGGTGATACCCAAGTGTTTCTGCTTTATGCGCCAAATAATATGGATCAACTCCAATACAGTGCCCGCCAACTAAACCTGGCCTAAAGGGTAAGAAGTTCCACTTTGTCCCTGCAGCCTCAAGTACTTCTTCTGTATCTATACCAATACGGCTAAAAATATGCGCCAATTCGTTCATAAGGGCTATATTAATATCGCGTTGTGTATTCTCAATAACTTTGGATGCTTCAGCCACTTTGATGCTACTAACCTTGTAAGTGCCGGCTGAAATAATTGACTGGTAAAGCTGATCCACTAGCGCTGCGGCATCCGGCGTTGAGCCAGATGTTACTTTAACAATAGACGTTAAACTACGTGTTTTATCCCCCGGGTTAATGCGTTCGGGACTATAACCACAAAAGAACTCTTCGTTATATGCCAGCCCTGATATCTGCCTAAGAATTGGCACACAAACCTCTTCTGTTGCCCCCGGGTACACTGTAGACTCATAGATAACAACATCCCCTTTGCCCAGGTAGTTAGCCACCACTGTTGTCGCTTCTTTAATCGGTGTTAAATTTGGGTTATTACCATTATCTATCGGCGTGGGAACCGTAATAATGTAGATATTCGCAGCCGATATTTCATCTGCCTTTGCTGTAAATCTCAATTGCTTCGCAGCACTGATCTCTTCAGCTGATATTTCCAAGGTAACATCAGAGCCTTTATGTAATGCAGAAATACGCTCATTATCAATATCAAAGCCAACCGTTGGAAACTGTTTACCCAACTCAACGGCTAATGGCAAACCAACATAACCAAGGCCTATCACGGCGACATTAAATGTCATTTTGCACTAACCCTCTATTTATTCTTTAAAAATTGCTGGGCGCTTTTCGCAAAATGAGGTAACCCCTTCGGCGAAATCCTCTTTTAACATACTCAAATAAAAGTTATCCGCTTCTTCATTTAATCTATCTTTTAGACTGGTCTCATACGTCTGGTTAAATAACCGCTTGGTTCTTGCTAAAACATCTTTCGGCCCCTTACATAGTGACTCGGCAAGAGTCATTGACTCTGTCTCTAGCAACTCGACAGCGACAACTCGATTAACCATTCCCCAACGTTCAGCTTGCTCTGCGGAGAAACGTTGCCCAGTTAGTGATAATTCCAGCGCTCTTTTTTGACCAACTGCTCGCGGTAAGAAATAACTCATGCCACCATCAGGTGTAGTGCCAATTTTACAATATGCAACGGAGAACACTGAATTATCCGCCGCCACCACCATATCGCACGCTAACATTAAACTTAACCCAAACCCTGCAACAGCTCCCTTAACACAGGCAATAACGGGCTTTTCCATCATGACAAGATTCAATATTGCCTGATGCAAATTATCAAACATATCACCCGGTAATGCTGACTCACCCTCTATTGCGTAAGCATCTACAAGTGATTTGAAGTAATCAATGTCGCCCCCAGCCATAAAATGATCTCCCGCACCGGTGACAATGACACACTTAATGCTCTCATCATTTTTCAACTCCTCAGTACAGCACAGTAAGTCAGCCGGCATTGTTGAACCAACCACATTTAGCTTTTCAGGTCGGTTCAAAATAAGCCAAGCAACACCGTCTTTCTTTTCCACTAAAACTGACGACATCTGTTCATTCCTAATAATTTTAATATTAAGCATGGTGTCCTTGATCTTATTCTTTTGCAACTAAATTTGACCTTTTCTAATAATTGGCATAAAAAAGGATTGCGTTACTTATAAAAATACTAATTACAAAAGTAAATGACTGGAGGATGTAACATGAATACTCGCTCTATTAAAGTTTTTGCTTTATCCACCCTGTTTACATTACCTTTTTTTTCTCCAATGTCTCACTCAGCCGCTTTCGGTGTCGCCGAACAAAGCGCACTTGGTTTGGGGAACGCCTTTGCAGGTGGCGCAGCTTCTGCTGAAGACGCCTCGACCATTTGGTTTAACCCAGCGGGCATGACGCGTATTAAAGGCAACCAAATGGTACTCGGCATGCACTTTATCGCGCCTTCATTTGATTTTGATGACGACGGAAGCACTAACTCTGCTGGCGCTAGCAACTTTGCAGATGGCTCAGAAGACGGCGGACGTTTTGCCTATGTACCCAATTTTTACTATGTCCACAGCCTAGATAATGATGTCAAAGTGGGCGTAGGCATTAACTCACCGTTTGGACTTGCAACAAAATATGGCGCTGACTGGATTGGAAAGTATCAGGCGATTGAGTCTGAAATTGTTACCGTTAATATCAACCCTTCCGTAGCTTGGAAAGCCACAACGAACCTCTCACTTGGCTTTGGCATCAGCATTCAATACATTGAGGCCACTTTAAATAATAAGGTAGATTTTTCTGTTTTAGGAGCTATTCCTGACGGCTTTTCTCACTTAGAGGCCGATGACATATCGTATGGTTTTAACCTAGGAGCACTGTACAACATAACCAATAAAACACGCATTGGGCTTTCCTATCGATCAGAAATAAAGCATGACTTTAAAGGCGATGCCGATTTCCGTAATATTACATCCGCTTTAAATTTAGACCTTGTTTTAGCAGATACCCATTTAGACGTTCAACCTGATCTGCCCGCCAGTGCATCATTAAGCATCCACCACCAATGGAATGATAGTATTGATATTATGGCGGATGCCACTTGGGTCGGCTGGAGCTCTGTGCCTGCTCTAATCATTATGTTTGATAACCCACTTAAAGCAGATAGCACCGATATCTTACGACTTAAAGACAATATTCGTCTGTCTCTTGGTGCTACCTATTCAACAGAGGGCCCTTGGACATACCGCATAGGCGCAGCTTACGATGAAGGTGCTGCAAGAAATGCATCTTCCCGTTCTTCACGCTTCCCTGATAATGACCGATATTGGTTAGCCATTGGCGCTAGTTACCAACTTGCCGATAATTTATCTCTTGACGCGAGCTATGCTCACCTCTTCGTACCGGACACAAAAATCAATAGATCTTCTGAAGTCACTGGACTTAACCCAGCAGAACTTAGCGCTGTTAGAGGAGACTATGAGTCTGATGCTGATATTATCAGCGTACAACTGCGCTGGGATATGTAGACCAGTAGACGTTTATAGCCATTATAAAAACCGATATCAACATACTTAAACGCCTAATCGACAAAGGAGAACATCATGGATAGGCCTTGGTTAACCAGTTACCCCGATGGTGTAAATTCAGATATTGATATTCATCAATATAACTCTCTCGTCGAGATCTTTGAACACAGTGTGGAGTTGTATGCAAACCTCCCAGCCTTTAGCAATTTCGGCACCACAATTAGCTATGCCGAGTTTAGCGATGCTACAGAATCAGTTGCCGCCTATTTACAAAATAAACTTGGGCTGGAAAAAGGAGAACGTGTTGCCATTATGATGCCAAACTTACTGCAAAACCCTGTTTCAATTTTTGGTGTTTTGCGAGCTGGCCTAACAGTCGTTAATACTAACCCGCTTTATACCGTTCGTGAATTACACCACCAACTAAAAGATTCTGGTGCCAAGGCGATTATTGTTGTTGAAAACTACGCCAGCACAGTTCAAGCAGCTGTAACTGATACCGATATTGAGCATATTATTGTTACCAAAATGGGCGACATGCTTAACTTCCCTAAATCTATTCTCATCAATTGGGCGGTTAAATATCTAAAAAAAATGGTCCCTTCTTACACTCTACCCAACGCCATTTCATTCAAAACCGTCTTATCTGAAGGATCAAACCAGGACTTTGTACCAACACCACTTAGCCATCATGATATTGCATTTCTGCAATACACAGGCGGCACAACTGGTGTTGCCAAAGGCGCCATGTTATCGCATAAAAACATGGTTGCTAACATGTTACAGGCATCCGAATGGATAAAAAATGACGTACTACCGGGCCGTGAAGCTATTATTACTGCTTTGCCGCTCTATCACATTTTTTCCCTTACTGCTAATTGTCTGGTCTTTATGGAGGCGGGCGCAAACAATATATTAATTACCAACCCAAGAGACTTCAAAGGCTTCGTTAAAGAACTTAGCAACACCCCATTTACCGCCATAACTGGAGTGAATACGCTTTTTAATGCTCTTATTAATACACCTGGCTTTGCAGATATAGACTTCACCCAACTTAAAATATCATTAGGTGGCGGCATGTCGGTACAACCAGCCGTCGCTGCTCAATGGAAGAAAATAACCGGATGCACGCTTGTAGAAGCATTTGGCTTAACCGAAACCTCACCCGCTGTCTGTATTAACCCTTTAAATTTGGAAGAATTTAACGGCAGTATTGGTCTCCCCATTCCATCAACCTATTGCAAACTAATAAACGACCAGGGTGATACGCTTCCAGATGGTAAAGCGGGGGAACTCTGCGTTAAAGGCCCACAAGTTATGCAGGGTTATTGGAATCGCCCAGAAGATACCGCAGAAGTCCTATCCAACGATGGCTGGTTTAAAACCGGTGATGTTGCAAAAATGGATGGTAATGGCTTTTTCTACATTGTCGACCGTATAAAAGACATGATTTTAGTCTCTGGTTTTAACGTATACCCAAACGAGATAGAAAGCGTTATTGTTGAACATAAAGGCGTCTTAGAATGTGGCGTTATTGGCGTACCCGATGACCTACGTGGTGAAGCTGTTAAAGCGTTTGTTGTCAAAAAAGACCAATCATTAACAGAAAGCGAACTACTGGCACATTGCAGAAAGAGCCTTACCGCCTATAAAACACCCGATAAAATTGTTTTTATTCATGAACTACCTAAAACCAATGTCGGTAAGGTTTTAAGGCGTGAACTTCGGTCTTTATAGTCAATGCCAAGCTGCGTTTTTGTATCTACCCGCTTGTTCAATTGACGTTACTATAAGGCAGGCGCATATTGCATATTAGGCATAATATGAAACATGACACGTTATACATAGCAATAACGATAACTGGCATTGCAAATGTTAGAACTTATACGCTAGCACGCTATAAAACGAGCCGCTTTAAAAACTCTAAAAGTCCTATTTTTAACCTCACCTTTCCTTATAACGGTTATACACATAAGTGGCTAACGCTTTGCGCTAAACCTTTTCGCTATTCATTCATTAATATCAACGTTTTTACGGCGTCATATAACAGTCCTACAGAACAAACAACACATATAACCCCTCTACTTATCAGCTCAGCAGGCCACATTAGGCCGTTCACTGAGCGTCGACATGGGACTGAAAAAAACATGCAAAACGTAAACAAACCTAACCCACCGTCTCAAAAACTCTCAGCATTCAACCTGCCATCAGATGGAGCAAATCATGAAAAATGTTGTTATAGCAGCTTACGTACGATCACCCCAAACTTTTGCCCATAAGGGCGCTTTAGCAACCCTAAGGCCAGACACCCTGGTCTCTCAAGTGATCGCCGGCCTAGTTAGCAAAACAGGCATCGACTCAGGCTCACTAGAAGACATTATAATGGGCTGTGCTTTCCCAGAGGGCGAACAAGGTCTTAATATCGCCAGACTGAGTGGTTTAATGGCAGGAATACCCAACAGTGTTGCCGGGGTCACAGTTAATCGTTTTTGTGGCTCTTCTATGCAAGCCATTCATATGGCTGCCGGTGCTATTCAAATGAATGCAGGAGAAGCCTTTATCTGTGCTGGCGTTGAATCAATGAGTCGCATTCCCATGGGCGGGTATAACCCTATGCCAAACCCAGCCTTATTCAACACCCTACCAGCAGCCTATATCAGCATGGGGGAAACAGCTGAAAACGTTGCGAAACAATACCAATTGTCACGCTCACAACAAGACGAGTTTGCCATTGCTAGCCAACAAAAAGCTGCCGCCGCTCAGCAACAAGGCCGCTTTAAAGATGAAATCATCCCCATAGACTGTGATTCAATCATTGTTGAGATGGATGGCTGCATCCGAGCAAATACCAGCATCGAAGAGATGGCAGGATTAAAGCCCGCTTTCTCTACTGACGGAACCGTAACGGCGGCCAACTCTTCCCCACTGACTGATGGCGCTTCAGCAACATTAGTTTGCAGCGAAGAGTACGCCATACAAAATAAATTAACGCCTTTGGCTCGAATTAACAGCATTGCTGTATCCGGTTGCGCTCCCGAAACAATGGGCCTAGGACCAATTTTCGCGACCAAAAAGGCCTTACAAAGAGCATCCTTAACGATTACAGATATAGACATCATTGAAATTAATGAAGCCTTTGCCAGTCAGTCTATCGCTTGTATTCAGGAACTTAAGGTTGATATTAATCGAGTTAATATTGATGGTGGCGCCATTGCTCTCGGTCACCCTCTTGGAGCGACAGGCGCTAGAATCACAGGAAAAGCAGCCGCTTTATTGAAGCGCGAAAACAAACACTATGCATTAGCCACTCAATGTATTGGCGGCGGGCAAGGTATTGCAACTATCCTGGAGTCTCTCTAATGAAAATAGACAGCATCGCCGTCATTGGCGCAGGCGTAATGGGCAGCGGCATTGCAGCCCAGATTGCGAATGCCGGTAAAAAAGTTTTGTTATTAGACATCGTTCCTGAGGGTGCCGAAGATCGCAGCATCATTGCTCAAACTGCCCTGAAAAAATTATTGAATACAAAACCAGCTGCGTTAATGCATAAACGTAACGCCAAAAACATTACACCTGGAAACCTAGAGGACAATTTCAATGATTTAGCCACTGTAGATTGGATAATAGAGGTAATTGTTGAACGCTTAGATTTGAAACAAGATTTATACAAAAAAATTGACGCAATACGTAAACCAGACTGCATCATTTCATCTAATACCTCCACACTCCTTCTTAGCGATTTAACAGCTGGAACATCCAAAGACTTCTCACGTCATTTTCTCATCACGCATTTTTTCAACCCACCTCGTTATATGCGATTATTAGAAATGGTTGTCGGGCCAGATACACAGCCAAAAGTTGTGGAATGCTTAAGTCATTTTTGTGATTACAAACTAGGCAAAGGGGTCGTCAAGTGCCATGACACACCCGGCTTTATTGCTAATAGAATTGGTACATATTGGATACAAACTGCCTTACTAGATGCCATTCGCCTAAAGCTAACCGTAGATGAGGCCGACAGCCTAGCGGGCACACCAATGGGCGTTCCTAAAACAGGCATTTTTGGCTTAATGGACCTAGTGGGCATTGATATCATGCCCTATGTTTTAGAGTCCATGGTTCACTCCTTACCTAAGCACGACCCATTTCAAGAACAAGCGGTTATTCCAGACATCGTAAAAAAAATGATTACCGATGGCTATATAGGTCGCAAGGGAAAAGGTGGATTTTATAGACTCAGTACGTTAAACGGTAAAAAAACCAAAGAGTCTATTAACTTAATAACTGGAGAATATGCCCCACACAAGCAAACAACATTAGAGTCACTAAAACCTTCAGTTAAAAAGGATCTACGAAAACTGGTTTCATTCGATGACAAAGGTGGTCAATTTGCTTGGTCAGTTTTATCAAAAACCTTGTGTTACTCAGCTTCTTTAGTTCCAGAAATAAGCGACAATATTGAATCCATCGATCGAGCTATGAAGCTAGGCTATAACTGGAAGTATGGCCCGTTCGAACTGCTCGATAAAGTCGGGGTTGATTGGTTTATCAATAAACTAAACGATAACCAACAACCCATCCCACCGTTCTTGTTAGCAGCACAAGGAAAAACCTTTTACTCCTTTGAAAACGAGCAGGCGTTAAGCTTAAACCTTGCCGGTGAGTATCGTCCGGTAGAAAAACACGAGGGGGTTTTAACATTAACCGATATCAAGCAAAGCCAACGCCCTATCAAGTCGAATTCATCCGCAAGCCTATGGGATATTGGTGATGGTGTTCTCTGCTTAGAGTTTCACAGCAAAATGAATTCGATTGACCCTGATATTTTAGCTCTGATTGGTAGTACAGTTGAGATCATTCCAACTAACTACAAAGCCTTAGTTTTGTACAATGAAGCTGACAACTACTCTGTTGGCGCCAACATTGGTTTAGCCTTATTTGCTGCTAACACAGCCGCTTGGCCACAAATAAATCAGATGGTGAAATCAGGGCAAGATACCTACAAAGCCATGAAATACGCCCCCTTTCCTGTTGTTGGTGCGCCATCTGGAATGGCTCTTGGAGGCGGCTGCGAAAGCTTGCTTCATTGTGATGCCATTCAAGCACACGCAGAGTCTTACCTCGGCTTAGTTGAAGTAGGCGTTGGGCTTATTCCGTCATGGGGGGGCTGTAAAGAACTATTAACCCGCTGGATGCTAAACCCAATACGGGCTAAAGGTCCCATGCCAGCGATCAGCAAAGCATTCGAATTAATCAGCACTGCCACCGTCTCCAGCTCAGCAGAAGAAGCGAAAAGCCACTTATTCATGCGCCCAACAGATGGCATCACGATGAATCGTGAACGCTTATTATTTGACGCAAAACACAAAGCCTTAGAACTGGTTGAGGGCTACCTTGCTCCTGAAGAAGCTGAGGTATCACTACCCGGCAGCACCGCACGTATAGCGCTTAATTTAGCCGTTAACAATTTTGTTAATACAGGTAAGGCAACACCCTACGACAGCACCGTTGCCGACCAATTAGCTATGGTATTGAGTGGAGGTGACACAGATATTACTGAACTCCATTCTGAAGATGATTTATATGCACTCGAACGCCAAGCCTTTGTAACACTGATCAAAAATACTAATACATTAGATCGTATGCAGCACACACTAGAAACTGGCAAACCGCTGAGGAACTAAACATGGCTACATTAAAAGCGCCGATTGACGACATTAAGTATCTAATAAATGAATTTTTAGAAACTGACGAACTCAGTAACATAGCTACTTTCTCAGAGATGACGACAGACCTGACAGATGCTATTTTTGAACAGGCTGGAAAGGTGTCCGAAACATTATTATTTCCTTTAAATAAAGCGGGTGATGAACAAGGCTGCACATACCATGATGGCGTCGTTACAACGCCTGATGGTTTTAAAGAAGCCTATCAAGAAATGACAGCCTCTGGCTGGGGGAATTTAACCTGTGATCCTAAATACGGCGGACAGGGCTTACCTCATTATATTGCCAATGCCGTTGATGAAATGCTTATTTCAAGCAATATGTCATTCACCATGTACATGGGGTTAACTATTGGTGCCTATAACGCTATCGAAAAATTTGCCCACGAAGATTTAAAAGAAAAATTTCTATCTAATATGGTCTCCGGGCAATGGAGTGGCACAATGTGTTTAACAGAACCTCAATGTGGCACAGATTTAGGGCTTATTCGAACAAAAGCGGTTCCACAAAGTGAGGGTAATTATCACCTTTCCGGCAGTAAAATCTTTATTAGCGCTGGCGAGCATAACTTAACAGAAAACATAATACACCTAGTATTAGCAAGAACCCCAGATGCCCCTTCAGGAATCAAAGGAATTAGTTTGTTTTTAGTGCCCAAGTTCAACGTTCATGATGATGGAACCCTGGCAGAACTCAACGGTGTTTTTTGTAGCGGAATAGAACATAAAATGGGCATTAACGCCTCATCCACCTGCTCTATAGAGTTTGATAACGCGAAAGGTTTTCTTGTTGGCGAGCTAAACAAAGGGATGAAAGCGATGTTTGTTATGATGAACAGCGCTAGGCTCCATGTTGGTATTCAAGGCTTGGCCATTGCTCAAGCCTCTTATTGCAGTGCTAAAGATTACGCTAAAGAACGTCTTCAAGGCAGAGCTCTTAGTGGGGCAAAGTACCCCGAACAAGCTGCCGACCCACTGATTGTTCACCCTGACATTAGACGCATGCTGATGACAATGAAGGCTTACACAGAAGGTGCGCGAGCCTTAAGTAGCTGGTTATCTTACAAACTTGACCTATCCCAGCATGCTGATAACAAACAACAAAGGCAAGAAGCAGATGAGCTTGTTTCTTTATTAACACCGGTCTTTAAATCATTTCTTACTGATATTGGAGAAACAGTCACTAGCCTAGGTATACAAGTATACGGTGGCCATGGTTATATCCGTGAAAATGGAATGGAACAGTATTTACGAGATGCAAGAATTAGTAAAATTTATGAAGGTGCAAATGGTATTCAAGCGCTTGATTTAGTCGGTCGAAAATTACCCGAGCAAATGGGTAAATATTTACGGCATTTCTTTCACCCCATCTCTAACTTTCTTGAGCAATATGCTAACGATAAGCCGTTAACAGCCTATATATTACCCTTACAGAAATCATTTTCAAGATTACAACAAGCAACTCTCTTTATTGCACAAAAAGGGTTATCAGACCCAGATGAAGCTGCTAGCGCTGCTAGCGATTACCTAAATATGTTTGGTTTAGTCGCTCTTGGTTATATGTGGGCAAAAATGGCTGAACAAATCACCTATCGTAAAGGCGAAATGAGTGCCGATTTTTACGATGCAAAACTCAACACAGGCCTATTTTATATGCAACGCCTCTTGCCTCAAACAGGCTCTCTACTGTCTAACATCTTGGCTGGCTGTAATAGCACCATGAGCCTTAAGGAAGAGCAGTTTTAACCATCAAGGTATGAGCATAAAAAAGCCCTGAATTAACAGGGCTTTTTCACTCCATGAAAAGCTCTACATTACATCCAGTTGAATATTTTCACGATTTTTATCAACCGTAGACGCGCCTATACCTTTTATCTTAGTCAGTTCTTTCAGGCTTTTGAAGGCACCATTTTTTTCACGGTAATTAACAATCGCTTCTGCTTTAGCTGGGCCAACACCTTTAAGTTCTTTTGCAATATCATCGGCATCCGCTGTGTTTATATTTACTGCCAATGCCATGAAAGAAAAGCAAAAACAACTTAATGAAACCAATACTATAATAACCTTTTTCATAAATATCCTTATTCATTTACGTTGATTAAACATCCTTATTCCATACAACCGTATTTACTTTCGTCTATTTAGATAGCCTACGTCTATACGTAAAACCTTAAAGTGTTATCGGTAAAGACTTACAGAATACCTTTTATATTTCGATCGGTTCAATAACCCCCCAGTCTTGGCAACTTGGACAACACCAATTTAAATCAACTGAAGTAAACCCACACTGTTTACATTGAAAATTTTGTACATCATTATCAAACTGTTTAATAATACTTTTTAAGAACTCAAGCTCGGTATTTTTATCCGGACGTGTAATCCCTGCATACAATTTCAAATAACTTTTCGACGGATGTTGACGTAACTTTTTATGCATGAAAGCAGATGCTTCTTCCAAGCCTTTGTGTTCCAACAGCACATCTAAAAAGCGACTGACAACAATGGTTGATTCATTGTTCTGTTGAAGTTCAGACAAGAAATCAAATTTTTGTTTTGACCGGCCTAGTCGGTCATAGCAGTTAAGTATTAAATCAATAAATACAGGCACAAACTTTCTATCTTGATCCATTATTTTTAACAATAATTTCAATGCTTGCTTATACTCACCTTTAGCCACCTCAATTTCCGCACTAATAATATTAACCCTGACACACAATGGATCGATTTTAAGCGCTTTTCTCAAGTGGCTTTTGATAATATCCGCATCCTCTTCAAAACGATACAATAGTGCTGCTTCACAGTGTAAATGGGACAGTAGTAAAGGTTGCTTTTTGAATTCGATTGATTCTAGTCTTGTCGCATAGTCTATCGCTTTTAACCATTCTTTTTCTTGTTGAAAAATAGACAATAATTGTCGAACCGCATTAACTTCATGAAGCTCCATTTTTTCTAATTCAAGAAAAATATTCTCGGCTCGATCAAGTAGTCCGGCACGCATATAATCCAAACCGAGTTCATTTAAAATATTGGCTCGCGTATCTAGGCTAATTTGAGGCCTCGCAATAAGATTTTGATGTAGACGGATGGATTTTTCTACTTCACCGCGCTGACGAAATAACGTACCCAATGCAAGGTGCGTTTCTATGGTTTCATCATCTACTTCTAATAAATCAATAAAAACATCAATCGCCTTATCAGGCTGCTCATTTAACAAATAGTTGATGCCTTTAAAAAAGCCTTCATATTCGTTAGAAGGCTTTTTTAACTTCGCATTATAATGTCTAAATGCTACGTACCATCCACTGGCTGCTGCTACCGGTAGCAGCATTATTGCAAATTCAAACATTCAATTAATTTATCTGTTTAGCGGGGTATGTTCTTAAACTAGAAACTTCTTTTTTGGTAACTGCCGCTTCTTTTGACAATTTCGAGTAACGTTGTCGTAACATCAAATTACTCCAAATTTTTGAGCTTAACCCCAGCACGGCACCTAATATAAACGCTGACAGTAACGCAAAAGAGAGTGGCATCTCAAGCCAGCCATAGTAATAGTTAATTTTGATAGGCGCGGAGTTTAAAACCGATAGTACAAAGCCCACGACTAGAACAATAACGAAAACTAATAAATATATGAATTTCATACGCACCTTCTTAGCCTTTATATGTAGCTTATCAAACAATGTGTACTTGATTATAACAAGCTAAAATTATATTTAGTTCTTTTCTTCGAGCAAAAAAAAGCCCCTTAAAAGGGGCTTTTTTTATTTAATTCTGTAACTTTCTTTTGCATTATCTACCCGAGACCTTAGTTCTTTCCCCGGTTTAAAGTGAGGAACATACTTCCCTGATAAGGCAACCGATTCGCCATTTTTCGGATTTCTACCAATTCTTGGTGGACGATAGTGCAACGAAAAACTACCAAACCCTCTAATTTCAATTCTTTCACCAGAGGATAGCGCCCTACTCATTCTTTCTAAGATGCATTTTACAGCCAACTCAACATCTTTATAGGGCAGATGTACTTGCTGATCTGCTAATTTTTCAATTAATTCTGATTTTGTCACGTTATCACCTTAAGTAGACATTAGGCGGAATACATTATCCCGCCTAATGTTCGACTCTTTTTACTTATCTTCCATGGAGTTCTTAAAGATATCACCCAATGTCGGTGTGCTAGCATTTTGAGCAGAGTAGTCGCTCAATACTGCTTTCTCTTCATCATCATCTTTAGCTTTTACAGATAAATTAATGGTTTTGTTCTTACGATCAACCCCAATAAATTTAGCTTCAACCTCATCCCCTTCGGTCAGTAAGTTTCTAGCATCATCCACTCGGTCTCTATTAAGCTCTGAAGCACGTAAGTAGCCTTCAATACCTTCTGCTAATTGAATAACCGCGCCTTTCGCATCAACTTCTTTTACCGTTCCTTTGACAAGACTATTTTTATCATTCGATGCCAAGAACTCTTGGAAAGGATCCTGTTCTAACTGCTTAATGCCTAATGAGATTCTCTCACGCTCAGAGTCAATCGCTAGAATAACAGTTTCAATTTCCATTCCTTTTTTGTAATTTTGCAGGTCTTCTTCAGCTTTCTCATCCCAAGAAATATCAGACAAATGTACCAAACCGTCAATATCACCATCCAATCCAATAAAGACACCAAAGTCAGTAATAGACTTAATAAGGCCTTTAATTTTGTCGCCTTTCTTATGAATCGCTGAGAAGTCTTCCCATGGGTTTCCTTTACATTGTTTCATACCCAATGAAATACGACGGCGAGTATCATCAATTTCAAGCACCATCACTTCAACTTCGTCACCTAATGATACGATTTTAGCTGGGTTAACATTTTTGTTAGTCCAATCCATTTCTGACACGTGAACAAGACCTTCGATGCCGTCTTCAATTTCAATAAAGCAACCGTAATCTGTTAAGTTTGTTACTTTACCACTCAGTTTAGAGTTAACTGGGTAACGGTCTAAAATATTAACCCAAGGATCTTCACCCAACTGTTTCATGCCAAGTGAAACACGTTTCTTCTCTTCGTCATAACGAAGCACAAGAACTTCAATATCCTGACCGATTTCGATCACTTCGGATGGGTGTTTAACACGCTTCCAAGCCATATCGGTAATATGTAACAAACCATCTACGCCGCCCAAATCGATAAATGCACCGTAATCGGTAAGATTTTTTACAACCCCTTTAAGGATAGCGCCTTCTTTCAAGTTTTCTAATAATGCTTCACGCTCTGCGCTGTATTCTGTTTCTAGAACTGCTCGACGAGAGACAACAACATTGTTACGTTTTTCATCTAATTTGATGACTTTAAACTCAAGGTCTTTGCCTTCTAAGAAGGTTGTATCTCTAAGTGGACGTACATCCACAAGTGATCCTGGTAAGAAGCCACTTAAGCCACCTACTTCAACAGTAAAGCCACCACGTACTTTGCCAGTGATAACACCTATTACTGTTTCTTTTTCTTCTGCTGCTTTTTCTAGGAATTTCCAGGCTGCAGCTTTTTTCGCCTTATCTCTCGATAATAGTGTTGAGCCTAAGCCGTCTTCCACCATATCCAATACAACTTCAACTTCATCGCCAATCGCAACCTCTAGCTCACCAGAGGCGTTAACAAACTGCCAACGTGGCACATTGCCTTCTGATTTCAGGTTTGCGTTAACAATAACTGAGTCGTTAGTAATATCCACTACTAAACCGGTGATCAGTGTGCCCGGTGTTAGTTCAGCGGACTTAATGCTTTCTTCAAATAGTTCTGCGAAATTTTCGCTCATGATGTTCTCTTTATAAATTTTTTAACGTCCTAAGACCTTAAAAAAGGGTTAAGTTAAAAAAAGGCTTGAGTCATTCGAGCTCAAACCACCTTTATTTCTCGGTAACGAGAGTACCCAAACTGTCGGATACGTTTTATTTGTTTTTCAGTAAATTTAGAACTTGCTGTACAACCTCTTCTATAGTGCAAAGAGATGAGTCTATGTAAACAGCATCTGTCGGCACTACCAACGGAGAAGCACGGCGATTTTTATCTCGCTCATCTCTTCGCTCAATATCTTGAATAACATCAGTCAGGTTAGCACTTATTCCTTTTTCAATCAACTGCTTATAACGCCTTTTTCCACGCTCGGCCGCGTTTGCTGTCAAATACACTTTGTGTGTCGCAGTTGGAAATACAACACTCCCCATATCTCTTCCATCGGCGACTAAGCCTGGCGGCTTCAAAAAAGATTGTTGCTTAGCTAACAACCCATCTCGCACTCTCTTAAATACCGCTATTTTTGAAGCAACATCCCCAACCTGTTCGGTTTGTAATTCATTCTGTACTTCTTGCCCGTTTAGCAAAACCGACCAGTTTCCCAGTTCTGTTCGCTTAAACTCTAATGCAATATCTCTAACCAAATCTGCAAGCGCGTCTTCATTCTTAAGATCCACTTTAGACCTGATCGCTGCTACACCGAGTGCGCGATATAGTGCACCACTATCCAAATAACGCCAGCCTAATTTTTCAGCAATACGCTTGGAAATAGACCCTTTTCCTGAACCACTTGGACCATCAATTGTTAAAACTGGAATTAAATTACTCATTTTGCCGCTAACTCAAAACCACATTGAGTCGCTAACTCAACAAAATTAGGGAAGGACGTCGCTACATTTTCGCAATTATTAATTTTAATAGCTCCCCTTGACTGTAGACCAGCTACCGCAAACGCCATCGCGATTCGATGATCATCAAAACTCTCTACTTCTCCGCCTTGCACAGCCCCTCCATTAATAATCATACCATCGGCTGTAGCCTGGGCATCTACGCCTAATGTTTGTAAGCCATCAGCCATTGTTTGAATCCGATCACTCTCTTTTACACGCAACTCTTCGGCGCCCGTAACGATTGTTTGACCCTCAGCATAAGCAGCGGCAACAAAAATGACTGGAAACTCGTCTATGGCTAAAGCAACTAAATTTTCAGGTACTTCTATACCTTTTAATTGACAGCTTTTGACCCGTATGTCTGCTACTTTTTCTCCACCCACTACTTTTTCATTTAGTAACTGAATATCGGCGCCCATCTTTAATAAAATATCGATAATGCCTGTCCGTGTTGCATTCACGCCAACATGTTGGAGTGTAATATCTGAATTGGGTGTAATCGAGGCCGCCACAAGAAAAAATGCTGCCGAAGAAATATCACCCGGCACATCAATTGACATACCTTTTAGTGCCCCTCCTCCTTCTATTGAAACCACATTGCCTTCCGTTTTTACCGAATAGCCGAAGCCCTTCAACATACGTTCTGTATGGTCCCTAGTAATTGCAGGCTCAATCACCTCTGTTGTGCCTTCTGCGTATAAACCCGCTAATAACAAACACGACTTTACTTGGGCGCTACCCATTGGCATCTTATATTGAATACCACGCAAGGGCGCGCCACCATGGACTTTTAAAGGTGATGTACCTGCATCAGTGCTTTCAACTGCTGCACCCATCAATGATAGTGGGTCTAAGACCCGACGCATTGGACGTTTGGTTAATGAATGATCACCTGTCAGCGTACTGTCAAATTTTTGGCCAGCCAATATACCCGATAATAAGCGCATCGAGGTTCCTGAATTACCAACATATAAGTCTTCTTGCGGCGCTTTAAGCCCATGCAAACCGACTCCATTTATACGTAGCCGACCTTCACCTAATCGTTCAATATCAACACCCATAAGTTGAAACGTTTTTAAGGTTGCCAAGGCATCTTCGGCTTCTAAAAAACCACTGACTTGCGTGACACCCTCTGCCAAGCTACCTAACATAATGGCGCGATGTGAAATTGATTTATCACCAGGGACACGAAATTGCCCCTTTAGTCCCTGACTGAGGCTTGATAACATTGTATTCATTGAATTTTACTTTTTTTGAAGGCTTAAGAAATATTTCCGCGCACTTTGTGCTGATTTAAATATCTCTAATAAACCTTGTTTATCTTTTGCATCGATTAACGATGATATCTTCTGGTTAAGTTGCTCTAACTCTTTCATTACATTAAGTAACTCAGGCCCATTTGCTAGGCAGATGTCCGCCCACATTTCTGGGTCACTTGATGCAATACGTGTAAAATCTTTAAATCCACCGGCAGCGTATTCAAATATCTCACGTTCATCTTGTTTGTTTTTCAGCACTTCTACTAATGAGAACGCTAATACATGGGGTAAATGACTTGTCGCAGCAAACACCTCATCGTGATGCCGAGGGCTCATTATAGACACCTCTGCACCCATTTTCTCCCACCATGTTTGACATAGGTCAGTGAGCTGCTGATCTGTCGACTCAGTGGGCGTAAGGATACTACGTTTTCCTTCAAATAAACGATCACTGGATGCTTCTACACCGTTATTTTCCGAGCCTGCAATCGGATGCGCTGGCACAAAGTTACTGGGCACCTCAGCAAAAACGCTTTCTAAAGCGTCTAAAACGCTAGCTTTTGTACTGCCAGCATCCGTATACAAGCACTCTTTTGACCATGTGGTTTTTAGTTGCTGGAAAATTGATTCAAAAGCCCCAACAGGTGAGCAAATAACGATAATATCAGCGTTTTTTGTCGCTAATGGAATGGACAGCTCATACCCATCAATAACACCTAATTCAACTGCTTTTTGTAAATGCTTCTCGCTTCGCCCTACGCCAATAACTTCTTCACATAAGTTGTTTTTCTTTGATGCCCTTGCAATAGAGCCGCCAATTAAGCCAACACCAATGATGCACATTTTCTTAAACATGCTAGATCACCTTCTTCAGCGCACTTAATAAAACCTCATTTTCTTCGGCTAAGCCAACTGATACTCTAAGATAGTCAGGCATGTTATACCCTGCTATAGGGCGTACAATGACCGCCTCATGCAGTAATTTCGTGTAAATATCTGCCGCTTTTTCACCGACATTTAGCGAGATAAAGTTTCCAGCAGAAGGGATATAGCTCAGCGCTAGTTTCTCAAAACCACTAGCGAGTTGTTGTAAGCCTTGTTTGTTTAATTCACGGCTTTTATCAATGTAGGCATCATCTTGTAACGCAGCCTCGGCAGCAACTAAGCCCAAAGAATTTACATTGAATGGGTGTCTCACCCTATTGAGCAAATCGGCAATATCCGGGTGACTGACCGCATAACCTATTCTCAGCCCAGCTAGCCCATATGCTTTTGAAAAAGTTCTGGTAATAATTAAATTTGGATAGCGCTGTAGCCAACGGGTTGTATCAACGACATTTTGTGGTTCCAGGTATTCGCAATATGCTTCATCAAGAACCACAATAATGTGCTTAGGTATTTTCTTTATGAACTGCTCCAATTGGTCTGGCTCTATCCACGTTCCTGTGGGGTTATTTGGGTTAGCAATAAAAATAACTGACGTTTTTTCACTAACTAACCTCCCCATCGTCTCAAGATCGTGCCCATAAGCGTCAAGCTCATCAGGCAAACGGGCTTTAGCGACTCGTGCAGTAGCACCTACAGATTGCGTAGCAATGGAGTACACAACAAACGCATATTCAGAGTAGATACATTCTCGCCCCATGCTTAAGAACACCCGAGCAATAACATCTAGAACATCGTTTGAACCATTACCCAGTGTAATCATATCAGCGTTTACACCGAGTTTTTCTGACAAGGCTTTTTTTAAATAAAAACCGTTGCCATCAGGGTACATTGAAATATCATTCAACGAGTTCTGTATCGCTTTTTTAACCCTCTCACTTGGGCCCAAGGGGTTTTCATTTGAGGCTAACTTAATAATATTATCAAGTCCCAGCTCACGCTGTAATTCATCAATAGGCTTCCCGGGCTGATAGGGGAACAGGCCATTAATAGGCTCAAACGCCAAATCACAAAAATTATTTTTTATAGACATTATTATTATTGCTTTCCGGCAACCCTTTGCTTTATTTTTAAATAACCGCTTTGGGATAAGAGCCCAATACTTTTAATAGATTCACATTAGGCAGCAATTCTTGTAATACTGTGGACACTTTTTCATCGTCTTGATGACCATCAATATCAACAAAGAATACATAGTCCCAAGCTGCTTGCCTTGACGGTCTAGATTCTATTTTATTTAGACTAATACCTGCATATGCAAACGGTGCTAATACACTTTGCAAAGCACCAGCAATGTTCTTTGTAGAAATCATCATGCTGGTCTTATCATCGCCACTTGGTGGTACTTCTTGCTGACCGATGACCAAGAACCGTGTTGTATTATTTGGCTCATCTTCAATATTGCTGGCCAACATATTTAATTGGTATAAATCAGATGCTATTTCACCCGCAATCGCCGCAGCCCCTTCTTCACTCGCAAGACGTGCCGCTTCAGCATTACTGCTTACCGCTATAGTTTCTACGCCGGGTAAATGCGACATAAGCCACTGCCGGCATTGCGCTAAGGATTGTTGGTGCGAATAAACCACCTTAACTTGGTCTAGTGCTTCTACATTGGTCAACAAATGATGATGAATCCTTAACGCTACTTCTCCGCAAATCTGTAAGGCTGAATTCATGAAAATGTCTAGCGTATGACTAATCACACCTTCAGTAGAATTTTCAACCGGCACCACACCATAGTGAGCCTCTCCATTTTCCACCTCATGAAAAATATCAGCAATGGTCGCCGTCTCAACAGTGCGTACAGCATGTCCAAAATGTTTTAAGGCAGCTTCTTGCGTAAAGGTGCCTGACGGACCAAGGTAAGCCACCGTCAGCGGCTTTTCCAGCGCCAAACACGATGACATTAATTCACGATAAATTCGTGCCACATGCTCATCTTTTAAAGGCCCTGGGTTTTGCTCCTTAACACGCCTTAAGACCGAAGCCTCACGGTCTGGACGATAAAAATCTACCGTTTCTCCTTCACGTAACTTTACAGCCGCAACCGCTTTTGCCAAATCAGCTCGCTGATTAAACAGGGTTAATAATTGACTATCTAGCTCATCGATAGCGCCTCTTAACTCAGATAATGAATCATTAACACCCATGCTCACCTCTTAAATCGTTCTAACAGATAGAACACCATCAATGGCTTTAATTTGATCAACGACGTCTTTTGTAATTTCTGTATCCACATCTAATAAGGTATACGCCAAGTCGCCTCTCGATTTATTCAATAAATCTAAGATGTTATGACCTGTTTCCGCAAGAATACTCGAAATTTGCCCAACCATATTAGGTACATTAGAATTTGCAATAGCCATACGGTAACCACTCACTCGTGGCATCTTGACTTGTGGAAAATTCACCGAGTTTTTGATATTTCCATTTTCTAGGAAATCCTTTAATTGATCAGCAATCATAATTGCACAATTTTCTTCAGCTTCCCCTGTAGAAGCCCCAAGGTGTGGCAAGGTAATGACACGCGGGTGATCTTTTAATAGGTTACTTGGAAAATCACAAATGTATGAATACAGCTTACCGGCATTTAACGCTTCAACAACGTCTTCATCATTTACAATTCCGTTGCGAGAAAAATTCAAAATAATCGCATTATCATTCATCGTGTTAATACGACGTGCATTAATGAGGTTCTTTGTTCCCTCATTAAACGGCACGTGGATCGTCACAAAATCAGACTTTGCTAACAACTCATCGACTGTATTTGCAGATTCAATAGATGATGATAGCTGCCACGCACGCTCAACAGTCAACGCTGGATCATATCCTACAACGTTCATGCCTAAATCTCGCGCCATATTCGCCACGGATGTGCCAATCGCACCTAAGCCAATAACGCCTAATGTACGACCTGGTAATTCAAAGCCTACAAATTTTTTCTTAACTTGCTCTACTTCTTTACTAATGGACTCGTCATCGCCTGTAAGGTTTTTTGCACATTCCCACGCCTGACATATATTTCGGCAACCTAAAAGCATACCTGTTAAAACTAATTCTTTTACCGCATTTGCATTAGCGCCTGGTGCATTAAACACAGGAACACCTCGTGCACTCATTTTCTCAATGGGTATATTATTAACACCGGCACCGGCTCGTCCAATTGCTAAAACACTTTCAGGTATATCTACATTATGCAGCTTTAAAGAACGCAGCATATAAGCATCTGGGTTTTGAATTTCAGAGGCCACTTCATAGGTCTCTCTTGGAAATTTCTCAAGGCCTTTTACAGAAATGTTGTTCAATGTTTGTATTTTGTACATGTTTACTAACCTATAAATTATTAACTGTTTGTCTATGCCTTTGTTCTTTCAAACTCAGCCATCATACTGATCAATGCATCAACCCCTTCTTCTGGCATTGCATTATAAATGCTGGCACGCATACCCCCTACTGATCGATGACCCTTTAAAGTGACTAGGCCAGCTGATTTAGCTTCACTTAAAAATAAGCCTTCTAATTCAGCATTTGCCAAGGTAAATGGAATATTCATTCTTGATCGTGAGGTCAACTCGACAGGGTTTGCATAAAAATCTGAGTTATCAATCGCAGCATAAAGTTTTTCAGCCTTACGAACATTTTGTGCTTCTATCGCTGACACACCGCCTTGCTCTTTTATCCACTCAAACACTAAGCCCATTAAGTACCAGCTGTAGGTGGCAGGTGTATTAAACATTGACCCTGCATCTGCATGATTTTTATAATCCATCATGGACGGCGAACCGGCTTTCACATTGCCAATCAAGTCGTCGCGCACTATTGTAAGTGCTATACCCGATGGCCCCATATTCTTCTGACCGCCAGCATAAATGACACCAAACTTACTGACATCAAACTCTCTAGATAAAATATTTGATGACATGTCCGCAACCAAATCTATATCACCCACATCGGGAATAGAGTGAAATTCAACACCACCAATGGTTTCATTACTGGTGTAATGCAAGTAGGCCGCATTTTGATCAACATCCCAACTGTCTACTGCTGGGATTGTAGTGAAGTTAGTCGATTCTGAGCTGGCCGAAATGTGCACATTGCTATGAATTTTAGCTTCTTTAATGGCTTTTTTAGACCAAGCACCTGTATTGACATAACAGGTTTTATCTTTACCGCGAAGTAAATTCATCGGCACCATTGAAAATTGGGTTGTTGCACCACCTTGTAAAAATAGAACCTTATAGTTCTCAGGAACGTTCATTAGTTCTCGAACATCGGCTTCTGCTTTTTCTGCAATTGAAATAAAGTCTTTACCACGGTGACTCATTTCCATAACAGACATACCCGAGTCATGCCACTCAAGCATTTCTTGTTGGGCTTTTTTCAATACGTCTACAGGTACTGCAGCCGGGCCGGCACTGAAATTATATACACGGGACATCTAACTCTCCTTAAAACAATTAATCTGTAATTTCTTCATCAAGGGCGACTTCTTCACCCTCTTCATCATCTAAGCTAGCAATACGATCTAAACCGATGACTTTTTCATTCTTAGCGGGACGAATAACACGAACACCTTGTGTATTTCTCCCTAAAATTGATATTTCACTGGTTCGCGTTCTAACCAATGTACCGCCATCGGTGATCAGCATTAGCTCGTCGCTTTCATCTACCAAGACAGCACCGACCAACGCACCATTACGTTCACTGGTTTGCATTGCTATAACCCCTTGCCCACCACGCTTATGAATCGGATACTCTTCAATTTTTGTGCGCTTACCGTAACCATTTTGGGTTAATGTTAAAACAGTGCCTGGTTCTGAAATAATCAATGAAATAATATGTTCTTCATCTTTTAAGCGCATACCCCGAACACCACTTGCTGTACGCCCCATCACCCGAACATCTGCCTCTTTAAAACTAGCTACCTTTCCTGAGCTAGCAAATAACATAACGTCTTTTTCGCCATCGGTGACAGCAACGCCAACCAAGGTATCGTCATCACGCAAATCAATAGCAATTTTGCCGTTCGCACGGGGTTTTTCAAACTCTTTAATATGGGTCTTTTTAACCGTGCCCGATTCAGTAGCCATGAAAATATATTCATCTTCATTGAACTCACGAATTGGCAAAATAGCGTTAATACGTTCGTCACTGTCTAGCGGCAGCAAATTGACAATCGGTTTACCTCTCGCAACCCTACTGGCCACCGGCAAATTGAACACGCGCAACCAATAGACTTTCCCTTTACTCGAGAAACATAAAACTGTGTCATGTGTGTTGGCAATAAACAGCTTATCAATAAAGTCTTCATTCTTTGTGTTTGCGGCTGTTTTACCCTTTCCACCACGACGTTGCGCAGTATATGAAGTAAGCGGCTGTGATTTCACATAACCCTCATGCGACAAAGTCACCACCATATCTTCTTCGGTAATTAAATCTTCTGCCGTGAGGTTTAAAAACTTATCAACAATTTCTGTTCTACGCTCTTCTTTATATTCTTCTATCAGTGCTTTTAGCTCTTCACTGATCACTGACATCAAGCGATCCCTGTTCGCCAAAATATCTAAAAGGTCATCAATTACAACAAGAAGATCTTTATATTCTTGAAGAATCTTATCTTGCTCAAGCCCTGTCAAACGGTGCAGGCGCAACTCTAAAATAGCCTGCGCTTGCGCAGGAGACAAATGATAACGCCCATCAACAATGCCATATTGCTCTTCAAGCTTATCTGGGCGAGAACGGCTTGAGTCTGCTTTTGATAATAAGTCAGCTACTAAACCAGGCTCCCAAGCTGCTCCCAGCAAGCTCACCTTTGCTTCGGCAGGGGTCTTTGCTGCCTTAATCATCGCGATCATTTCATCAATGTTCGACAACGCAATCGCTAACCCTTCTAGGGTATGAGCACGCTCACGCGCTTTACGTAAGTCATAAATTGTTCTGCGCGTTACGACTTCACGTCGATGATCAATAAACGCATTAAGGATTTGCTTAAGATTCAAACATTTAGGGCGACCATCGATCAGCGCCACCATGTTAATACCGAACACATTCTGAAGTTGCGTGTGTTGATATAAATTATTGATAATCACTTCAGGCACTTCGCCACGTTTAAGCTCTATCACCATACGCATGCCGTCTTTATCTGACTCATCACGAAGGCCTGAAATACCTTCTAGCTTGCCATCTTTAACAAGATGAGCAATTTTCTCCATCAAGCGTGCTTTATTTACTTGATACGGCAATTCAGTGACGATAATAGACAACTTACTATTTGAGCTTTCTTCGCCTTCAACATGGTAACGCGCACGTAGGTAAATTTTACCGCGGCCTGTTTGGTAAGCTTCGCGAATACCGGTGGCACCATTGATAATACCTGCCGTTGGAAAATCAGGCCCTGGAATATATTCCAGCAATTGATCAATGGTTGTTTCAGGCTCCTCAATCAAACGCAGACATGCTGAGGTTACTTCCGCAAGATTATGTGGCGGAATATTCGTCGCCATGCCCACCGCTATACCAGACGAACCATTAATGAGCAGTAAAGGAGCACGCGCAGGCAATACACTGGGTTCGTGCTCTGATTCATCGTAGTTAGCAGTAAAATCAACTGTTTCCTTATCTAGGTCAGTTAACATTTCATGCGACAACTTTGACATTCTGATTTCGGTATACCGCATCGCCGCTGCAGAATCACCATCAACTGAACCAAAGTTACCCTGACCATCCACCAACATATGACGCATAGAAAAAGGCTGTGCCATACGAACGATGGTGTCATATACAGCGGTATCACCATGAGGGTGATATTTACCAATAACATCCCCAACAATACGGGCGGATTTCTTATAAGGTTTATTCCAATCGTTGTTCAACACATTCATTGCGTACAACACCCTACGGTGCACTGGCTTTAAGCCATCACGTACATCTGGCAAGGCTCTCCCAACAATAACACTCATCGCGTAGTCTAAATAAGACTGGCGCATCTCATCTTCAATATTGACGGGGATCGTTTCTTTTACAAGCTCAGACATGTATCGGTATCTCCTAGGATGCCAAATAATTCAAAAAAACATTAAGAAAGCGATAAAAATATACTTCACATCAGCTTTTTATCGCCAAAAAATTTATGCTAAATAAAGCCGAAATTATACCCGAAAAACGGTGCTCTTGATAACTTTGTTTGCCCGCACAAAACAATGCTTCTAAGCTTTCGCCATTACATCGCCATAAAATATGGCCTTAAGAAGCCGCTACGCCCTATACTGAACCATAGAAACAAACCCTGCGTGCTACTCGGCTCTTTTATCAACAACTGAGCACGACTTTACTTCTCCACCACTACGCACGAGATTACGCCCAGATTTTTTTGCCTGATACAAAGCCTTATCGGCAACATCTATTAACTGACTAGCCCCCAAAGGCTTAGATACCCCTGGTTCTGCAACAACAAACGTTGAAACACCAATTGAAACGGTCAGCGCTAGTGAACTTTCGCCGGCCATTTCTATTGAGGCATTAGCAACCGACTGCCGCATCCTTTCTGCTACTTCAATACCCTTCTTCTCAGAGGCAGTTGGCAATATCGCCACAAACTCTTCACCACCATAACGCGCCAGAATGTCATTTGCTCGCAATTGACCACGTAATGTCTCCGCCACGTGTCGAAGCGCCAGATCACCTACTTGATGCCCAAAGTTATCGTTCACCGCCTTAAAAAAGTCTATATCAATAAACAAACACGACAGACTATCACCCGTTCTTAAGCAGCGAAGCATCTCTTCATCCATCCGTTGTTCAAAGAACCGCCTATTATTCACCCCTGTCAGCGTATCAAATAGGCTAGTGCGCCTGAGCTGTTCATAATTCAGCGTGTTTTCCATGCACACGCTCATCACCTTACCTAGACGCTCCAAAAAATATGTCGCCATTTCTACTTGAAAACGTCCCTCATCTTCACTACCAAACACCATACAGCCCAGATAAATACCACGCCGCACAAGAGGAATAATCGCTACTGTCTTTGGCGCTGTTTTATTAGCTGGCCAAAAAACCTGGGGTAGGACATCATTAGCAGCGCCTAGCAAAATTCGTTGAGACAAACCCAGCTCATCTTTAAACACCCCTCCCTTAGATAAAAAAATAATATTCGGGTATTCATCAAACCTAAAACCATCCTCGGTAAGAAACTGCTTTATCTCATCATCTTCATCTGCGAGCACCAACGATAAAGAGTCGAGATTAAAGGCTAACTGGGCATCGTCGTTAATATGCTCAATTAATTCACGTAAAGAATTCAGTGACAATAAACGCATTTCCAAGTCTTGAAAACGTTTCAACATTTCCTCATTCTTTTGCGCACGCGAAATCATGCCATCCATATGGCTTTGTAACACGCAAACTTGCGTTTCTAAATCGGCATCCATAGCGTTACAGTTATATTCAGTCCTTTGCTATTAGCTTTATTAAATCGTCTTCTGATAATACCGTCACCCCTAGCGACTGGGCTTTTTTCAACTTTGAACCAGCATCCTCCCCGGCAACAACATAATCGGTTTTTTTCGAGACGCTTCCAGTCACTTTTGCACCCAATAATTGCAAGGCTTCTTTCGCTTCAATACGCCCCATCGTCGACAATGTACCGGTCAACACAAAGACTTTACCTGATAAAGCCTGATCATCTTGGGGAACTGCTTCAACATTGGGCCAACTAACCCCTAAGTTTTTCAAGCTCGCTATTACCTCACGGTTATGCGCCAACTCAAAGAAAGCCACGATATGTTGTGCAACAATAGGCCCAACATCAGGCACCTTCTCCAACTCTTCAACAGTGGCACTCTGTATCACATCCAGCTGTCCAAAATAGCTCGATAAGCTTGCCGCAGTCACCTCGCCTACTTCTCGAATACCCAACGCATACAGAAACTTCGGCAGGGTCGTTACCTTGCTTTTTTCAAGTGCCGCGATAATATTACTGGCAGACTTATCGGCCATTCGCTCCAAACTCGACAACTGCTCGTGAGTTAATCGATACAAATCAGCCGGCGTTTTAACTAAATCCTGAGCGACTAATTGCTCAATAATCTTGTCACCCAACCCATCTATATCCATCGCCTTACGTGAGGCAAAATGCTTGATCGACTCTTTCACTTGAGCACGACAAAACAAGCCAGCTGGACAACGTGCGATCGCCTCTCCCTCGGCGCGCTCCACTGTTGACCCGCACACAGGACAAGACACTGGCATTTCAAAAAGCTGCGATGCAGGCTTTCTCTTTTCCAATACAACAGAAACAATTTCTGGAATCACATCGCCGGCACGCCTGACAATCACCGTATCACCCACACGAACATCTTTCCTGCGCATTTCACCTTCGTTATGTAACGTGACATTCGTAACGGTAACCCCACCAACAAAAACAGGTGCCAATCGAGCAACCGGCGTAATGGCTCCTGTTCTACCCACTTGCACATCAATCCCTATTACTTCGGTCATTTTTTCTTGTGCTGGAAATTTACGTGCTATTGCCCAACGCGGCGCTCTTGACACAAAACCAATGGCTTTCTGCAAGGCAAAATCGTTAACTTTATAAACGACCCCGTCAATCTCATAAGGTAATAGCGCTCTTTTTTGCGCCAACACTTGATAGGCTTGGTGACATTGCTGCATGCCCCTTGCTGTCGTCACCTGATCACTCACTGGCAAACCCCATGTAGCCAACAGCTGAAACAGCGCCTGTTGTGTCTGCGGTAGCTCGTAACCCTCTACCACCCCAATACCATAGCTATAAAAAGCCAGTGGACGGGTTGCTGTTATTTTTGAATCTAGCTGCCTCAAACTACCTGCAGCGGCATTTCTTGGATTAGCAAAAGGCTTTTCACCTAACGCCAATGCCTGTTGATTCAGCTGCTGAAAACCAGACAACGGCATAAACACTTCACCCCTGACCTCTAGCCTCAATGGTAGATTATCGCCTTTTAAACTGAGTGGAATGGCACCAATAGTTTTAACATTTTCGGTAACGTCTTCGCCTCGTTTACCATCCCCTCTTGTTGCAGCACGTACTAACACACCGTCCGCATACAACAAAGAAATAGCTAAGCCATCCAATTTCGGCTCGACAAGGTATTCGATATCTTCAAACCCGTCAGCTCGCTCTCGCACTCGCTTATCAAATGCCTCAAACTCATCATCGTCAAAGGCATTATCTAATGACAGCATCGGCACCGCATGCTCTACCTGCTGAAATGAGTCTAACGGAGCTGAACCGACGCGCTGCGTCGGCGAATCATCACTCATTAGCTCTGGGTTTTCAGCCTCTAATAACTGAAGCTCTCGCAATAAGGCATCGTAATCGGCATCAGGAATTTTTGGTGCGTCGTACTGATAATAATTCTGGTTATGTTGATTTATCTCTTCACGTAGCGTCTGCACACGTCGCTTAACATCGTCATGCATTGTCATAAATTAGAAAGCTGTGACTGAATATTCATAATGTTATCTGGTCTCAACTCGTTCATTTCAGCATCGACCAATCTCGCCTCTAGGCGCTGACTTAATTCACGCGCCACATTCAACATATTTTCAAACGCTTCACTTGGTTGCGCGACATCACTGACTTGAAAAAACAATATGATCCCTGTTGATTCAAACTCAGTCATATTACCCACAGGAAAAGTGCCTGGCTCTAATATATTTGCCACGTGAAACTGTTGCGCCTCAACACCATCATGTCGCTGGTAATAATGGAAAATCCCCATATCACCGAACTCAAGACCTAAGGCTGTAAACGCATCTATCAAAGCTGTACCCAATAACGAGCCGCCACTGTGAGGCAAAACAACCAGTTGAATGACCAATGCCTGCTCTGCCACAGGCACATCCTCCACTGGATCAACGGGTGAAGGGTCTGACTCTTGCGCTTCAGGCACGTCCACATGCTCATGAATGGTCGGGGCCTGCTGTTCGTCCAATACCGCAGAAAAGGACGGCTCACCACCTATCACCGGATCCACTCGCTCATCAAATGCCGAGTCATCTAGCTCTTCTTGTTGAACGGTCGCTTTCTTTTTTTCTAGCACGTCATAAAAATATATCCCCAACAATATGACCATACCCACTAAGAGCAATATTAACCTTAACGAGTTTTCTTCCATTTTCTATCCTTAAAAATTCGTTTATTTAGCGTTTAACCAGTTGCCATTTTAGCGGCTTCTTCCAAATCAACGGTAACCAATCTCGATACGCCCGGTTCTTTCATGGTGACCCCAGCTAGCTGCTGAGCCATTTCCATCGTTGATTTATTATGTGTAATCAAAATCATTTGAACATTATCTGACATTTCTTTAACCAGTTCAGCAAAACGACCAACATTTGCCTCATCTAATGGCGCATCCACTTCATCTAGCATACAAAAAGGCGATGGGTTTAAATCAAAGATTGAAAAGACTAAGGCCACGGCCGTCAGTGCCTTTTCGCCACCTGACAACAAATGGATTGAGCTATTACGTTTGCCCGGTGGCCTCGCCATTACCGTTACGCCGGTTTCCAACAAATCTTCGCCTGTTTGCTGCAAATACGCATGCCCACCACCAAATAGTTTTGGGAACCGTTTTTCAAAACCTGCATTTACTTTGTCAAACGTTTCTTTAAAAAGCGCTTTGCTTTCTCGGTCAATTTTATCAATCGCTTCTTCCAATATCCTCAACGACTCGGTCAAATCAAGCTGCTGATCATTTAAGTACTGCTTTCTTTCCGACTGTGTTTCATACTCTTCAATTGCCGTCAGGTTGATTAGCCCCAAACCATTTATTTTTTCAGCAAGCGCATCCACCTGCTCTTGCCAATGAGTCTCATTTGCATCCTTGGGCATCTCATTCAATGTGTCAGCCAACTCAACGCCCGATGATTCAAGCTGCTCAATTAAGGTTTGTTTTCGCACCAAGATAGCCTGATGTTCTATTTTTGCGGCAGACATGTTGTCCCTTGCCTGTTGCACTAGTTGCTCAAATTCATGACGCGTTGTTTCCAAGCTTCTAATTGTTTGTTCTGTTGATTCAGCCGTAGTCCTGACTTCTACAAGACGGTTTTCAATAGCAACTCGATTTTTAAGTAGATTAGCCAAAGTCACTTCCTTTTCTTCTATTGGCTCATCGCTCATGGTTAATTGAGCCTGCAATTCAGCCACTTTTTCTTTTGCATGAAGCAAACGCTCGTTAACCCTCTCAGCATTTTGAACAATCAGCGCTTGTGATGAACGTTGCGCTTCGATCTTTAACATCAATGAATGCACTCGTTCACGCGAACTATGCACTTGTTGCTTTACCCTATCTAAGAGGTCTTTTTTAACTGAACGTTCTTTTTGTAATGCAGCACGCTGTGTTTCTATTTGTGCTGATTGACCAATGGCCTGCTCCAATACGCGTTTGCTTTCTGTTAAACGCTCTTGATCGGTCGCTTGGTCCTCAACGAGCTGATTAATATCAGCCTCTAGCTCTGCCAGCCTTTGCGTCGCCATCTCCAGTTTTGAACGCTGTTCATTTATCTGCATCCACAACTGCGACACTTGCCTCACCACACTGCCTTCTTGTTGGCGCAACTCAATACCTTGCTTCTCGAGCTCAGACACCTCGTCTCGAGCCTTTATTAACCAACCTTCTTTATCTAAAACATTAGTCGACACCACGTGCAATTGTTGCGTTAACTCTTTTTTCTCTTTTTCTAGCGCCAAGGCACTATCTTTTTGCGCATTATGCTGAAAATAAATACTATCCACATGCAGCCAAACACACTCTTTAGTGATAACTGATTCATGCTCTTTTAATTCATTCATTAAGGCTTTTGCCTGCTCCAGCGTTTCAGCAAAATGAACATTTTTCAGCAAAGCCATTGCGGGTAAATCAGAGGTAATCAGGTTCGCTAACGACGTTTTACAAGGTAATTGTTGAGACTTAACCGTTGTATCAAAGAATGTTAAGCCATCAACTGGGTATTGCATGCCAGCATCAACGACAGCATCCATACCCTCAGTACAAATTGCCTGTAACCTTACCCCCAAGACTGTTTCTATTGCTTTTTCCCAGCCAGTTACCACGTCTATTTTCTCAATTAACTTAGGTGCTTGCGCTAAGCCTAGGCCCTTTAACCACTGCCTTTCCGTTTCATCTGGCTCACCTAAACTAGAGCGCTGCAAGACAGTTATTGATTCAACCCTTGCCGTTAAACGTGACTTTTCAGCACGCAAGTCGGCTAAAAGCTCACTTTCTTGATGAATTAACGACTGCATGCTAGCCATTTTTTCGCGATTCTCTTGCACTGCCGATTGACTCTTTTGTTGCTGAGATTCGGACAGAGCATGTTGTTTTTCAAGGTCGCTTAAGTCAACACGTTCCAAAGCTTCCTGAAGTGTTTTTTGCTCGTTTGTAAACTTAGATAATTGTTTCGACGCTTGCAAAAGTTGTCTGTCAAGCTGAGCTATTTTAGCGTTTTCAACATCAATGCTTCTTTTAGGCTCGGCTACTCGATAAGTAAATTCATCCCATGATTGCTGCCAATCTGCCATTGCTTGTTCTTGATCAGCTAGCGTTTTATTCGCTGTTTCTAACCGTTGCTTTACCTCAACCAGTTCAGCTTCACTTTTCTTAATGGCATCATTTGTTTCTGCCAATTTTCTATCACCTTCGTCTTGCTCTTGTGTCGACAGCGTCAGCAATTTGCTAACATTTTCCAATTCTGACTCATGCTGTTTTTTTAAGCTTTGTTGGTGCTGCAGAGCTTGTTCAACCTTGGCGATCTCTGACCCGGTCGCATAAAACTCCGCCTGAACTTCGCCTAGCTGTTTCTGCTGCAGACTATGCTGCTCACGTTGCTGCTCTATATTTTTTTCCAGCTCTCGCTGTGCAGCTAGCGTCTGCTCCACTTTTAATTCAAGCAATTTAATGGCTTTAAGCTGCCCCTCATCTTGCTCATCAAGCCGCTGCCAACGTAATGCCAATAACTGTGCTTTAAATTGACGCTCTTCTGCTTTTAAGAGCTTGTAACGTTCGGCCGTAGTGGCCTGACGCTTTAAATGACGACATTGCTTTTCAATTTCATCACAAAGATCAGCGATACGCTCCAAATTTTCTCGGGTACGGCGCATTCTATTTTCAGTATCACGACGTCGCTCTTTATATTTCGAGATGCCGGCCGCTTCTTCAAGGAACACACGCAGTTCATCTGGTTTCGCTTCTACCAAGCGTGAAATGGTACCTTGTTCAATAATTGCGTAACTACGTGGCCCGAGCCCAGTACCCAGAAATAAATCTGTAATATCCTTACGCCGACAGCGCGTGCCATTTAAAAAGTATACCGATTGCCCTTCCCGATTCACTTGTCGCCGCAAGGATATTTGTTGATAGCCAGCAAATTCACCTGTTATGGTGGCATCGGTATTATCAAAAATAAGTTCGACAAATGCTTGGCCAACCGGTTTACGCGTTGTTGAACCGTTAAAAACCACATCAGCCATTTGGTCACCACGCAGATGCTTTGCTGAACTTTCACCAAGTACCCACCTAACGGCATCAATCACATTTGATTTACCACAACCATTAGGCCCAACAATACCGACCAAATCACTAGAAAAAGGAATGGTCGTTGGATCAACAAATGATTTAAAACCGGATAGTTTTATTTTTTCCAAGCGCATCGAATAACAATACAGGAATGTACTTTTTTCACAAAGAATACTGGTAAATTTAGCCGATAAAAAAGCCGATTAACACCCTTCGCTTTATATTCAATGTAAAATGCGCTTTTAAAGACAACATCCATGATATTTTAATGAGCACACAACTTAATACCGACTTAGAAACCTTTCCTAACCCAAATACTGAGCGTGACTACACGATCCGCATAGACACCCCTGAGTTCACTTGCTTATGCCCAAAAACGGGACAACCTGATTTTGCAACACTGACGCTTGAGTATGTGCCTAACGAAAGCTGTATCGAACTAAAATCCTTTAAACTTTATATTTGGTCTTACCGAGACAAAGGCGCCTTCCATGAAGCGGTAACCAACTCCATTTTGGCAGACTTGGTTAAAGCCTGTGAGCCACGTTTTATGCGCCTTTCAGCCGAGTTTAATGTACGAGGTGGTGTTTATACCACGGTCGTCGCTGAACATAAGGATAGTAACTGGGAACCTAGCACGCCTGTGCAACTACCGTAAAAAAACGAACGAACTTTTCTGCATCAAGGCCAGCATTCAGTTTCAATTCATCACTAAGTCTTATCCTTTAACTGCACATTAACAGAACTGCTTTTGCAGTTAAGGATAAGATGATGAAATCACTACATATTATTTCCGCTATTATTTTTTGTTCTTTGTTAACAATTAGCGCGGACACGTTAGCTGACAGAAGACATTCTGATCGCTCAGATCATACCGATCGTAACACTGGCTTTTCAAGCCACCATAACAAGCACTATTCACATAATAAACACCAAAACGGCTACTCGACAAAGCAACATTGGAAGGCAAAAAAACATTCGAATAAGCATTCACAGCATAATTACCGCGACCGCCGTTATTCAAACTATAACAACCACCCTAAGTATTATAATTATAACAGTTACCGGCCAAAGCATTATCACTACAATAATTACCAATCAGGCCATCGGTTTAATAATGCCTTAAACCGTCTTAATTACTACAACCCAGGACTCAACCTGTATTTAAAATTTTAGCCCCTTCCCTTGTGAGGTATATCTCACATACTTACAAGGCGGCCATTTGGCCGCCTTCTTTTTAGCATTGAAAAAGAACTTTACTTTTTACAATAAAGATTGCAGTAATTTATTTAAGCGGTGTACAAATGTTGCTGGGTCTTCTAACTGACCACCCTCACTCAACAACGCTTGTTCAAATAACAAGTTCGATAAGTCAGCAAAGCGCTCATCATCCGCTTCATCCTTTAGGCGTTGAATAAGCGCATGGTCTGCATTGATTTCGAAGATTGGCAAACTGGTCGGCATGTCCTGGCCTGCCGCTTTCATAATGCGCTCCATGTGTGCGCCCATCTCATGTTCATCTGCAACCAGACAAGCAGGTGAATCGGTTAGCCTTGAACTAACACGCACATCCTTAACCTTACCATCTAACGTGCTTTTGATTTGCTCAAGCACGCTGTTTAGCGATTCATCTTCTTTCTTATCATCGGTCTTTTTATCCGCTTCATCCTTATCTGATGAATCCAGATCAAGATCACCCTTAGCGACTGATTGTAAAGACTTGCCGTCAAACTCTGGCATATGCTGAACTAACCATTCATCAACATGATCGGTCAATAACAGCACCTCAATACCTTTCTTTTTAAACACTTCAAGGTGTGGGCTATTTTTAACAGTTGAGTAGGCACTTCCCGTTAGATAATAAATTTTGTCTTGGCCTTCTTGCATATTTTCAATATAAGAAGCCAGGGTTACGGTTTGTTTACCCTCAGTTTTTGTGGAAGCAAAACGTAATAATTTAGCAATCCGATCTTTATTTTTTACATCTTCGATAGGCCCTTCTTTCAAGACTGCGCCAAACTCTGCCCAGAAGGTATCAAATTTTTCAGGGTGGTTTTTAGACAATCCTTCAATCAACGATAATATTTTTTTAACCGCGCCGGCTTTTAATAGATCAATCTGCTTGCTTTGCTGTAGTAGTTCACGCGAAACGTTAAGCGGCAGGCTGTCTGAATCAATAATACCTTTAACAAAACGCAAGTAACGTGGCATTAATTCGCCACCTTCCATAATAAAAGTACGCTTTACATATAGTTTTACACCACTGGTTGCTTCTCTATCCCACATATCAAATGGTGCTTTTGCAGGCACATACAACAGCAATGTATATTCATTTTTACCTTCTACCTTACTATGTGTATAGGCAAGTGGGTCTTGATAATCGTGAAGTGTTTGTTTGTAAAACTCGTGATAGTCTTCTTCGGTTAAATCATTTTTTGCTTTTGTCCATAACGCTTTAGCACTATTAACGGTAATATCGTCTGGCTCATCTTCTTTCTCTTCATCCTTGTTTTCATTTTTCATCACAATCGGAATATCCAAGTGCTCAGAAAACTTATGAATAATGGCCTGTAGACGGTATGACTCTAAAAACTCGTCTTCACCTTCTTTCAAATGCAAAATAACATCGGTGCCTCGTGCCGCTTTTTCTACGGTTTCAATAGTGTATTCACCTTCACCTGATGATTCCCATTGAACGCCCATGCTTTTATCTTCGCCTGCTTTGCGTGTTACCACTGTCACTTTATCAGCTACGATAAAACCAGAGTAAAAGCCGACACCAAACTGGCCAATCATTTGGCTATCTTTGCCTTCATCACCCGTTAATGACTCAAAAAACTTTTTAGTACCTGAATGCGCAATGGTGCCGATGTTTTTCTTTACTTCCTCTACCGTCATACCAATGCCGTTATCGGAAATTGTTAGCGTTCGCGCCTCTTTATCAACTGACAAACGAACTTTCAGCTCACCATCACCTTCATATAATTCTTCATTAGACAGTGCCGAAAAACGTAATTTATCTGCAGCATCTGATGCATTTGAGACTAATTCACGTAAAAAAATCTCTTTGTTGCTATAAAGCGAATGGATCACTAAATCTAATACTTGTTTCGTTTCCGCCTCAAAGCCTAGCGTTTGTTTTTCATTCTTTTCTATTGTTTCACTCATTAAAGTTACCTTTTATCCATCAAGTTTATTTGCAAATCCAGATATGGGGTCTTGCGAAATATTTTTCAAGCCCTCTCACCAAGGCCTTAAAATTTCACAACGCGAAATCAATCAGCAAGCCTATTAACAGCCCAAGCGCTGAGCAAAAACTGGCTTGATTAGCATTGCTTTACATATAAGACTATACTGATAAAAGATAACTATAAAAAAAATATCATGATCAGCTACCTTGTTACTATTCTCTTAACTTTACTGATGTTTGGCATGGGCCTTGGACTCACTATCCAAGATTTTAGCCGAGTTTTTACCATTCCAAAGGCCGCTTTGGCAGGCTTAATAGGGCAATTAATTATGTTGCCACTGCTTGGATTTATATTGTGTTATACATTAAATCTAAGTGGCGCTATAGCCATTGGCATTATGTTATTAACCCTATGCCCTGGTGGTGTGTTATCTAATATGTTTACCCTGATCGCACGAGGCGATTTAGCACTATCTGTCACGATGACCAGCATTTCCAGCCTAATCACCGTCTTTACGTTACCGGTTATTCTTAACCTAAGCATGATCTACTTTAACGATGAAACCATTCAGCTGAGTTTACCTCTTCTGAAAACAGCCAGCCAAATCATGTTGATTACCGTCATTCCTGTCAGCTGCGGCATGTTGGTATTACAATATGCGCCGCGCTTTGCGAAAGCCTCTAAACAATGGGTGCGAAGAGGCTGTGGTGCTTTCTTGCCTTTCCTGATTGTTGGGATTTTTATGCAAAACGGTGGGTCTTGGTTTGAACACTTCGTACAAGTGGGTCTATTAACTATCTGCCTGAATATCCTGTCTATATTACTGGGCTACGGTATCGCTAAATTTGCAAAACTTGAAAGGCCCCAAACCAAAACGCTTTCCATTGAAGTAGGTGCGCAAAATGCAATGCTAGGTGTCACCATTGCTATTAGCCCTTTTTTACTCAACAATGCCGATGTGGCGATGGTCCCTTCTATTTATGGGGTCACCATGGTTATCATTTTATGGCTCTACGCCTTAACGACAAGCAGAGTTGATCGGCTGCAAAAAGCTCACATATAACAGAACATTATCTGACTATTGGCTCGCCCATTCGTCAAATAGCAGACCTAAGTACATGTATTGAAAAGTTTTTACCGTAAGGTTTCATCAGAAGCCTTACACAATAATGTGTTTACAGTATGTTAACCCGACTTAACAAAACCAGATAACACCAATACAACTCGGCTTCATTCAAATAATCACTCATCACCCAGTCAGCACAAAGAAATATCAGTCTTTCTTACTAACAACCTTTTGCCTATTGGCATATAAGCTGCCACCAATAATTAATACCATACCTATTAACTGGTAATCGTGCAGTACTTCGTCCAATAAAATTGACGACAAGACGATTACATAAATTGGAACCATATTAAGGAATAATGACGCACGAGCTGGGCCAATAATCATCACTCCCTTATTCCAAAACAGCAAAGACAGCACCGTAGGACCAATACCTATGAACACAACTGCCATAATAACCTCAGCATTGATAACCGGCTTAATAAGGTAATTGGCTTCATACACCCCCAACGGGATCACAATGAAAGTTGATAATAAAATACCCAAGGCTGTTACTACTAGAGGGGTAACCTTCGCCATTGCCAGTTTCGCCGCAATACTATAAACGGCCCAAATAAAAATGGACCCTAAAATAAATAAGTCACCCTTATTAAATCTCAACGCATAAAGGCTCTCCATGCTCCCTTTACTCAAAATAAATACCAAGCCAATAACCGAAACAAACGCCGCTATCCAATGTTGGCGGCCCAACTTTTCTTTTAAATAAAACGCTGCTGCAAAAGCCACAGCAATCGGCGCTAGCGAATTAATCAAACCCACATTAATGGCCGTTGTATAGCGCAAACCAAAATACACGGTTGCTTGATAGGCAACTGTTCCCGACAATGCAATTAAAAACACCTCTTTCCAGCCGAGTAAGCGGGTCACTCCTTTGAGATGCCCTGCTTGGTGCAGTAAAAACAAAAATATAAAGCTACCAATCAGCATTCTCACGCTCATGATGCTCCATGGACCTAAAAAGTCTTTTAAGTAACTGCCAAAAAAAACATTACCTCCCCATAAAATACTGGCAACATTTAAATACAGTAATGCTTTTATTGTTTCTTTATCCATGACTATCAATTCTTAAGTTGGCTCGACACCTTACACGCTACTTGCCTTATAAGCACTAAACAAATGCACCTAAGCCCTGTAATTTTTTTACCTCTAGCGTAGGCTGTCGATAGTTTTAATAACACGATATGCACCAACGAAGGTAGGGATTGCCACGTTATTTTCCTTTGCTGCTTCAATTAAAGGTAAAAACAAAGCATCTACCTCTGTCAATTTGCCATTAATAACATCTTCATGCATTGATGTCCGGATACCCCTACGCAAGGTTTTCATATGCACACCTAAGTCGAGGCAAACTTGAACAGCATCCTCAAACGTAGCGTCATCCAATACTTTAAGAAAAGAAAAAGGCGCATAAAAATCCTGTGGAACATATCCCATTGCTTTGTAGGCACCAATTAATTCTTTGGCAATCGTTACATAATGCTCAGCCCCTTCGCGTACTGAAATACCATCAGCGTAATCTAGCGCTGGGGTTGCACTTAACGTACTAGCAGCCCAGGCCGACGCGCCAGATACCTGAACCGCTTTTTCCCATAAAACGTGATTAATATCGTCAACAGATTCTGCTTTTAAATTTGCCCCACTAAAAGCCTCGGCTAATAGCTCGGTTCTCTCTGTAGTGCCGCCATTAAGTTCACCAAAAAAGGCTGTTATTGGCGCGCTGACATGATTATTAACCTTCCCTGGCGCAAGCAAAGTACCCCCTTCAATCGTTGAGCCACCAATCACTTTTTCAACACCAAAACGTTCAATCAACAAAGCCTCTTTACCAACACCATTTTGCATCGTTAACGCACAGTTAACCTGATTAACTAAAACTTCGGCATCATTTAAGGCGGCCCGTGCATCTTTGGCCTTGGTTAATAAAATATAGTAGTCAATAACGCCTTCTACTTGATCCGGCACGGTAACAGCACGTAAATTATCCTTAATTAACATGTCACCTAAGCGCCCAACCATTTGCAGGCCTTTTTGGTTGATAGCATCTGCATGTGCTTGCCGACCAATTAATGTTACTTGATGCCCAGATTTAGCTAAATACCCCCCTATTACAGAGCCCAAACCGCCTGCGCCATGTATGCAAATATGCAATTTTTTTTTCATTATATTTAACTCACGCCCAATTCTTTTAATGTTGACTGAATACGCGCCTTTAGTGCAGGCGTACATTGCTCGATAGGGGGACGAATAGGCCCTGCTTTTAAACCAATCTCTTCAAACCATGCCTTCATACTAGCTAAGGCACTGGCATAGGTGAATGTTTGCACTACATCCCAAATAAACACTTCATTATAAAATTCTCGAATATCGTTTAACTGTGCACTTGTTTGATAAGCTTCTTCCCACTTGCCTGCTGCCGACAAGGCCATATAATCTTTGACGATATGACGTTTTTTGCCATACAAAATATAAGACAGCTCACCAAATACTGTTTGTCCACCCTTTCGCAGGTCATCACAAAAAACAGATTCAAACGGGTCAGCTACAATAAAATCAGGGCGAATGATGCTGCGAATTTTTAACGTTTCCACGCGATTCATAACGCCCTGTTTTGTTCCTACAACAGTCTCCAGGTCTGCCAAACGTTGTAGTAAATCCCAGCCGAGTACTTTGCCGGAAACCGGCGTTCTGTATAGCACAACCGCCAAATCCGAGCTATCGGTGGTAAATTTAAACCAATTATAAATTTCATCATCACTTTTGAGTTGAACAACGGGGTTTATCACTTCTACACCGTCATAGCCAAGTACTTCTAGGCGCTTCATCTTTTCAATTGTTTGATAAGCACTGGGGTCCAATAATATTGAAAATAAGGGAATCCGCCCATTAACTGCTTCGGCAACCACCTCATGATAACGGTACCATTCGTCTAGCGTTGCATTCCAGCACTCGGCGATGAAACCACCCACTACTAGACCATCCACACCCATTTCAATAAACGCTTCAATATTTTCACGAATCCCTTCTTCATCAAAAGTAAAGTCATCATTCATTGGTGAAATAGGACACATAAACAAACCCTTAATGTGTTCATTCGCCCACTGTTTCGCTGTTTCTCTGCTGTAATTCATGCTCTTCCCCTGTTTAGTCTTTATTATTTTTTTAGCACTTCACAATGACATCTACCACTGTTTTTATTACTGCTTCACCATTACTCCTTTATTTAATATTTGCAAGGTGTTCTAACATCATAACCCCAGCTCATATTTAATCAATCAGCTTGATACTCCCTTACTGCAAGATTGAGCATTAAGCCATGACCTACCCTTAAATATTTGCAGTAGTAATAATTAAAAACGCGATGCTAATAATATTTGCTTTAAGCTTTTAATCCTTTAAATTTATATTACTATGATCTTCTGTCTTATAAAGCCGCTATACAATCATGCACATTGAAAATAAAAAGCTTTTCAAACAACACGCGTTTATCAACGGGCAATGGGTAGATAGTACTGACCACCAAAGGCTTGCTGTTTATAACCCAGCAAATAATGAGCTTATAGGCCATGTCCCTTTGCTTACTGCAAAACAAACTCAAGACGCTATCTTATGCGCTCAATCTGCATGGGAAAAATGGCAAAAACGCCCCGCCAAAGACCGCTCTAGTATTCTAAGAAAATGGTTTGAATTAATTATCGACAATCAAGAAGACCTTGCTAGCATAATGACAACAGAGCAAGGCAAGCCTATCAACGAAGCACGTGGAGAAATATTATACGGAGCTAGTTTTGTTGAGTGGTTTGCTGAAGAAGCAAAACGAGTATACGGCGACACCATTCCCGCCCCCAGTAATGATAAAAGAATCATCGTCATCAAGCAGGCTATTGGCGTTGTTGCAGCGATCACACCTTGGAATTTCCCAAATGCGATGATCACACGTAAATGCGCACCGGCTCTAGCAGCTGGTTGCCCCGTTATCATCAAACCAGCATCGGAAACGCCCTTTTCTGCACTCGCGCTGGCTGAATTAGCCGATCAAGCTGGAATACCACCTGGCGTGCTCAATGTCGTCACCGGACAAGCCAGCACCATCGGTGAAGAACTAACATCAAGCCCCATCGTACGTAAACTCTCATTCACGGGCTCTACAGAGGTTGGCAAAACCTTAATGCGCCAATGCGCAGATACGATCAAAAAAATAAGCCTTGAATTAGGTGGAAATGCACCCTTTATTGTCTTTGATGATGCCGACCTAGATGCCGCTATTGAAGGCGTGATGGCCAGTAAATTTAGGAACACAGGGCAAACCTGTATCTGTGCAAATCGAATATTTGTTCAAGACAGTATATATGATGAATTTGCCGAAAAGCTAACCGCAACAGTACGTCAACTCACTGTTGCAAATGGTATTGAGCCGACCGCAGAGCAAGGACCTCTGATTAACACCGCAGCACTTGATAAAGTTAAAGAACACGTTGATAACGCCGTTCAATTAGGCGCTTCTGTGCTAACCGGTGGAGCGTCGCATGAATTAGGCGGGCTCTTTTTTCAACCCACCGTATTAAGCAATGTCTCTCCGGCGATGAAAATCACTCATGAAGAAACATTTGGCCCCGTTGCCCCGCTCTATCGCTTTACAACAGACCAGCAAGCCATTGAGCTTGCTAACGATACACCTTTTGGCTTAGCCGCTTATTTTTACTCACAAAACATTAAGCGTGTGTGGCAAGTTGCTGAATCGCTTGAAGTAGGTATTATTGGCATCAATGCAGGCATTATTTCATCAGAAGTCGCGCCATTTGGAGGCGTTAAAGAGTCTGGTATTGGCCGCGAAGGCTCTAAATATGGTATCGATGAGTTTGTAGAAATCAAGTATTTATGCCTAGGCAACATGTAAACAATTCGGGGCCAAGGTTGAAGTATTAATGTCGCTTTTACTCAGTCACCCATTATTGAAACTGCGATTAAATACAAGGATATTGTTCCAAGCTTAAGCTTTTTATCCCTCCTTCGCTTCGCACCACGCCCCTAGCGTATTAACCCATGCAGGGTGATCATTAAGACACGGAATTAACTGTAACTCGCCCCCCCCTGCTTCCTTAAATACTTCGTCTGCACGAATGGCTATTTCTTCGAGTGTTTCTAAACAGTCTGTGACAAAAGCGGGGCAAATCACCAACACTTTTTTAACGCCTGATTGGGCCAGTTCGCGCAAGCGGTCCTCTGTATTAGGCGCTAACCATTTAGCGCGGCCAAGCCGAGATTGGAAACTAACCGAGTATTTTTCGGGTGCTATTTGCGCCTGTTCTACAAAACATTGCGTGGTGCACATCACTTGGTGGCGATAACAGGTTTTATGTGCTTCGCTTGGGCGTTGACAACAGTCTGCACTTTGCAGGCAATGTTGGCCCGTTGGGTCACGTTTTGTAATATGCGATTCGGGTAGGCCGTGATAACTAAAAACGATGTGATCGTAGGCTTGCTCTAAATAAGGCCGGGCGCTGTTTACTAAGGCATTAATATAGTCAGGTTGGTCATAAAACGGTGTAACAACGTTAAGCTTGATGTTTAGATTGTGTTCTTTAATAACCCGCTCGGCTTCTTCAATAGAGGTGGTGACGGTACTATCGGCAAAATGTGGATACAGTGGGATATACAAAACTTCTTCTATACCGGCTTGTTGACTGAGCGCTAATAATTCCGTCTCAATACTGGGCTTACCATAGCGCATGGCCATTGCGACAGGGATTTCTAATTGAGATTGCAATGCGTTTTTAAGCCGCTCTGATAAAACAATCAACGGCGAACCTTCATCCATCCAGACACTTTTATAGGCTTCAGCAGAAGCTTTTGGCCGCGTTGGCAATACAAACAGGCTAACAATCATTCGGCGCAATAACCACGGTAATTGAATAACGTGGGGGTCCATTAGAAATTGGTTTAAATAGCGCCGAACTGAGGCTGTATCGGTATTGTCTGGTGATCCTAAGTTAGCCAATAATACTGCTTTGTTTGTCATTATGTCGTCCGCTGTTAGTGTTTGGTTTGTAAAATATCTGTTAACGCTGTTTGCAAATTGGAATAAGCAAAGTTAAAACCCATTGCATGAACTTTCTCGGGAATGGCTCGTTGCCCTGTTAATAATAAGCCAGACATTTGACCTAATACGCCTTTAAGTAACCAAGCAGGGATTGGAATAAACGCATAACGATGTAGGGTCTGCGCTAAGGTTTTGGTAAATTCATTGTTACGTACTGGGTTAGCAGAGCACGCATTAAATGGCCCTTGGGCTTGCTCGTTATCAGCAAGGAACGCCAGCAAGCGTACCATATCGTTAATATGCACCCAAGGCATGTATTGTTGACCAGAGCCGAGTTTTCCCCCTAGGCCTAATTTGAAGGGCAACAGCATTTTATGTAAAAAGCCACCCGTTGGTGCTAACACTAAGCCGGTTCGTATAGTGCACACGCGTACACCAAATTCTTTGGCGCGCAGTGCTTGTTGCTCCCATGCCTCACACAATTGGTGGGTGTATTCATTCACAAAATCACTGTGCTCTGTTAACACCGTGTCTTTGCCATTGCCATACCACCCAACGGCCGAACCACTGATTAAACAGTCTGGCGCGGTTTTGCGCTGGGCGATCCAGTCAACAAGTTGTTGTGTTAGCTCAATTCGGCTTGCTTCCAGCAAGGCTTTGCGTTTTTTTGTCCATGGCTTATCGGCAATGGGTTCGCCTGCTAAATTGAAAACCCAATCAATCGGTGTCTCATTACTAATATCGCTTAACGACTGAATACCTTTAACCTGTTGGCCGCATTTAGCGGGCACTGTGTCGGGCTGCCGACTAAGCACGGTGACCTGATGCTGCCGGCTTAGCAATAATTGACACAAAGCCGAGCCAATTAAGCCTGTACCACCAGTTATAAGAACATGTTTCATAGAAATGACCTTTAATTGATGGCTTTATAATGGCATATATTTGTACAAAATAACATTCTTGTACAACTTTTTATAAGCTGTTATTCTTGTTTATAGCTCATAAGGGGTATTAACAATGAAAATAAAAGTAGGAATCAGCAGTTGCTTACTGGGTAATGAGGTGCGTTTTGACGGCGGCCATAAGCACTCTCAGCTTTGTACCGATAGCCTCTCTCGCTATTTTGAGTTTGTACCTGAATGCCCTGAAGTGGCCAGCGGCATGTCTATTCCTAGAAAACCCATCCGCCTTATTGGCGAGGTACAGGCGCCTAAGGTGGTGGCTGTTCACGATAATAGCGTAGATTACACCGATCAGCTAAAGACATACAGTGAACATAAAGCGCAACAACTAGATGAATTATGCGGTTATGTATTTATGCAGAAGTCCCCCAGTTGCGGGGTGTTTCGGGTCAAAGTTTATCAAGAAGGTGGTTATCCTGCGGCTGAACCCGGTCGTGGGGTTTATGCTAAAGCCGTTATGCAGGCTAATCCATTATTACCCGTTGAAGAGTCTGGCCGATTAGAAGATGCAGTGCTAAGGGAAAGCTTTATCACGCGGGTTTATGCCTATCACAATTGGCAACAACTCAAGAAACAAGGGTTGAGCCATCACGCTATTCTAGAATTTCATGCGAGTTATAAGTATTGCTTAATGGCACGTACCCCTACGCATTATGTGGAGCTTGGGCAGCTGCTAGCTGATGCGGGCAGGTACGATATTGATGATTTGGCTGAGCGCTATTTTAGTTTGTTAATGGAAAATTTAAGCGTTCTTGCCACCCGTAAAACGCATACCAATGTGTTAATGCACTTACAGGGTTATTTGAAAAAAGTGTTATCCGCTAAAGAGAAACAAGAGCTAGGTAACCTTATTGAACAATACCGTACTCATCAGGTGCCGCTAATTGTGCCCATTACCTTGCTGAAGCATCATTTTAATAACCACCCCGACCCTTACATTGAAAAGCAGGCATATTTGCAACCTTACCCAGACGATTTGAGTTTACGTAATGCCATCTGAAAAAAACTATACGATTGGTGATGTTAGCCAACAAACCGGGGTAGCCTCGGTCACCTTGCGCGCATGGGAGCGGCGTTATGGCTTAATTAAGCCAGAAAGAACAGCGAAGGGCCATCGCGTGTATAACGAAGGCAATATTCAGGATATTCAACACATATTGTCGTGGCTAAACCGTGGTGTAGCGATCAGCAAGGTGGCTACTTTGCTTGCCAGCGGTAAGTCATATGCTGCGGCTGAGCCGGTTGCTGAACAATGGTTAGTAGAGCAAAATAAATTGCTGTCGAGCATCTCAGAGCTTAACAAGCCTGGTGTAAACCAGATGCTGGACCGATTAAACAAATCAGTGCCGTTTATTACACTCTGTGAATACGTCTACCACCCTTTGCAGGCAACATTAGCCCAGCGCTGGCAACGGCAACCACTGGGTTATCAGCTGGAACAACAGCTATGGCAACAAAGTTGGCAACGGCAAACGTTAATAATGACCTTGCGTACAGAAAAACAAAAGCCACAAGGGCATTGCTACCTAGCAAGCCTAGACCTTAATGGGCCATCATTGGGCTATTACTTGCTGCATAGCCTACTTTTGCAAAGCGGCCTTCGTGTTAATGCCTTTGGTAAAGTTGAGGATTTAGCGGGTTTAACACGCTTACATAATAATGCTGAATGGCCATTAATAGTGTATGCAGATCAACGCCTAGAGCAAACAGCATTTAAGCCGTTAGCTAAACTTGGCGCGTTGTGGAAAGACGATATTATCTGTCTTGGCTTGGCATCGGATATTCACTATGAGCAATTAACTAGCCTAGGTATTGCTTGTGTAGGCGGCCATAGCAGTAACGCTTGGCAATCCGCTGCGATGAAAACTTGGCTAGAAAAAACAAAACGCTAATGTCGGCACAGCATGAATTAGTTTGGTTTCGTAATGATTTGCGCACCATTGATAACCCCGCGCTTTACCATGCTTGCCAATCTACGCAGCCGGTTATTGCAATATACATTGCCACACCACAACAATGGCATCAGCATGATGATGCTGCGGTAAAGCTGGACTTTTGGCACCGCAATCTCGTTCAACTTAAAAAAGAGTTAGCTGAGCTAAATATTGAATTGCACTTTTTTCAGCTTGATAACTACCAACAAATTCCTGATTTAATCGCCACTATTTGTCAGCAGTGGGCTGTAAATAAAGTGCACGTTAACGCGGAACTCCCTGTTAACGAATGCCAAAGAGATGCAAACGTTATTGATCGATGCCAAGACAGTGGCGTGGCCTATCAAGAGCATCACGACCAATTGCTGCTTCCACCAGCAAGTATACGGACTAAAACCGGCACGCCGTATAAAGTATTTACGGCGTTTTCAACACAAGCTCGGCAGCGGCTTGCGACCCCGCCTAGCCTCTACCCTGTACCTAATCCTTGCGAAAAAATAAACGACAACGCAACGAAGAGGTTGAGCGGACAGTGTCAGCTTGCAGACATACACTGGCCAACGGTTTCAAAAAAAATACAAACCTTTTGGCCTGCCGGTCAACAGCAAGCCTTAGCCAGATTGACTGAATTTTGTCAGCAGCCTATTCAACATTACAACGCGGATAGGGATACGCCATCGTTAGCCGGCACCAGTCGACTTTCCCCGTATCTAGCCAGTGGAATACTCTCCGTTGCACAATGTTGGCACGCAGCGTTGCACTGTGAAATGAGTGATGGCGTACATATTTGGCAAAACGAGTTGCTGTGGCGTGAATTTTATAAACACACCCTGATTGATTTTCCGCAAGTGTCTAAACATAAGCCCTTGAAGCTGCAAACAGAGCAGATTGAATGGCGACATGATAAAGAGCAATTAGCGGCATGGCAGAACGGTAAAACGGGAATCCCCATTGTTGATGCAGCCATGCGGCAGCTATTAACAAGGGGGTGGATGCATAACCGTTTGCGGATGATAGTGGCTATGTTTTTAACGAAACATTTATTGATAGACTGGCGCTTAGGTGAGCGTTGGTTTATGCAACATTTAATTGATGGTGATCTGTCGGCAAACAATGGGGGCTGGCAATGGTGTGCCTCAACAGGCTCTGATTCGGTGCCTTACTTTAGAATTTTTAATCCGGTCACTCAATCACAACGGTTTGATCCAAAGGGTGCTTTTATTCGCCATTACCTGCCAGAGCTGGCACACTTATCAGATAAAGACATTCATTTACCCAGCGCCAAGAATAGACCGGAGAATTACCCTAGCCCGATTGTTGATTTAAAGCGGGGTCGCTTAAGAGCGCTGTCTGCTTTTAAAGGTGTATAGTCACTCTATGTTTAGAAAAAAAACCATAGCTTATCTTTTTTTCAGTGTTGTTTTTATCCTGTCCGGATGTGTTGGCATACCAGAGGGGGTAAAACCGGTTGAAAATTTTCAGCTTGAACGGTACTTAGGAACATGGCATGAAATTGCGCGGCTAGACCATTCTTTTGAAAGAGGGCTTAGCAAAGTTACCGCAGACTATAGCTTAAGAGAGGACGGTGGTATTAATGTTGTCAACCGTGGGTTTTCTGCCGAAAAAAGTGCCTGGCAAGAAGCCCAAGGTAAAGCTTATTTTGTGAATGACGCCGATGAAGGGCATTTAAAGGTATCATTTTTTGGCCCCTTCTATGGTTCGTATATTGTTTTTGAGTTGGATACCGTAGGCTATCAATATGCCTTCATATCGGGCCCAGATAAAGACTACTTATGGTTGTTAGCAAGAACGCCTACCGTTAAACCAGAGGTGATTGACCAGTTTATCTCAATGTCAAAATCTATTGGATTCGACACCTCAGCGTTAATTTTCGTTCACCAGTAATTACCTTATATATTTTAAAGAGACCTGACATGAGCCAGCATGATGAACTACCTACCGAGCACCACGACCCTTTAATTTCCATTTTGCATAAGGCAATAAAAGTGGCCATAAAAATACTGGCTGTATTAATGGTGCTGGTTATTTTTTGGGGAGTCGCCGATGTTTTTTATGTGATGTATAAGCAACTGCTAGCGCCTCCTTTCTTGTTGCTTAGCTTGTCAGATATATTTAAGACCTTCGCTGCTTTTTTAGCGGTTTTAATCGCGATAGAAATTTTCCAAAATATTGTGCTTTACTTAAGGACTGATGTATTTCCGCTAAGGTTAGTCGTCGCAACGGCTATGATGGCAATGGCTAGGAAAGTTATCATTATTGACTTTAAGTTTGTCGACCCTATGCATATGTTTGCTCTAGCGAGTATTATTCTGGCTTTAGGTATCACTTACTACTTGCTAGGAAAGAATCATGATGAGACTGTTACATCATGAATGCACTATTACTAGTTGCGCATGGTAGCCGACGCAAACAATCGAATGATGAGGTAGTCCATCTAGCTGAAAAGCTTAAAAAGAACTGCGGTGAACAATACGATATTGTTAAGCCGGCATTTTTGGAGCTAAGCGATATATTGATTCCTGAAGGTATTGAGCAGTGTATTGCAGAGGGTGCAACATCAATTACCGTTTTGCCTTACTTTCTTAATTCTGGTCGGCATGTGGTGGAAGATATACCTAATATTATTAATAGGTGTACAGCTCAGCATGCAAACATCAATATTAGCCTTTCGCCTCACTTAGGCGCTTCTGATTTAATGGTGGATTTATTGATTTCAACCGCGGTTAACTCGACATTAGTGAGCGCTTAAGTGGCCAGCGGTCTTTTTTTAATAAAAGCAACAAACAGCACGGCCCAAAAAACAGCACTTAATAGAGTAAATTCAACCGGCATCTGTATGCTGACAGCGGACAGTTTGCTGGCAGCCCAATATGAAGCTGGGCCAAATAAGCCTCCCAATAAAGCGGCAACCTTTAGCTTACCGCTTAACCAGCGGTAACACTGTTCAAACGTAATAGAAAAAAGCAGCCAAAGCAACACTAACCAAAAAGGTAGAGTCGGGCCATCAGCAGCAAACTGAATAAACTCAAGTTTGGCTAAACTCCAATCTGCCAGGCAACCGCTTATAAACATTAAAAGCTTCGGCAAGGCGTACGATAAATAGTCTTTTTGCTTTGTCTTATATAGGTCGAGCAGCAAATAAAGCAAAATCAAAGCGATTGAGACTAAGTAAAGCAAACTGTCGTGGCATGAAACGAGGACTAGCCAACCAGTCTGAAATAATAAAACTGTTTGCCACAGGTTGATTGTTATGTCTCCAGTGCTACTAACGACATTGGAACCCGCGCCATAGGCTTAACTAAATGCAACTGCGATACACTGATTACTTGTTCTTTAAAGCCACCTTCGCAATAACTGAAATAATATTCCCACATTCTAATGAACTCATCACTAAAGCCTTGTGCTTTTACTGCTTGAATATTGCTTTTAAACGACTTGTGCCATTCATTTAACGTTCTTGCGTAATGCATACCGAAATCATCCATATTGGTCATTCGCAAATCACTCGATTTAGTTAGGCTGTGGCTAATCGCGTTAATAGACGGTATACAACTACCAGGAAAAATATAGCGCTTTATAAAGTCGACATCTTTTTTTGCGCTATTAAATCGCTGGTCACTAATAGTAATGGCTTGAATAAGCATCTCACCCTCGTCTTTTAAAAGCGCACTACATTTTGAAAAGAAGGTGTCAAAGTATTGATGACCTACCGCTTCGATCATTTCTATTGACACTAACTTATCATACTGCCCTGTCAGCTCACGGTAGTCTTGTTTTAGTAGCGTAATCTTGTTGCTTAAACCTGCATTGTCAATTTGTTGTTTTGCATAGGCGTACTGTTCTTCAGAAATTGTAGTTGTGGTGACATGGCAGCCATAGTGTTTAGCCGCGTACATCGCAAAATTACCCCAGCCTGTACCAATTTCAATTACTTGATCTTCTGGCTTTAAATTTAAACGAGTACAAATTCTTTCTAATTTATTGGTCGAGGCTTGTTCCATTGTGTCATCTGGTTGATAAAAAATACCCGATGAATACATCATCGTTGGATCCAGAAATAGCTTAAAGAAATCATTACCGAGGTCGTAGTGCGCAACGATATTACTTTTACTTCCCTTATGCGTGTTCTTGTTTAACCAGTGAAATGCTTTTTTAATGGGGCTTGTAAAGCTCGCCAAGCCCGTCTCCATTGAGTCCATAACGGATTGGTTTAAGGCAAATAGCTGAATAACCTTGGTTAGATCAGGTGTGCGCCAGTAATCATTGATATAAGATTCGGCAGCCCCTATGCTACCGCCTAAAGCGATATACCAATAAAATTCGTTATTTAAAATGTTTATTTCTACGACTAAATCGCTACGTTTATTACCCATAAAATGGTGTGTTTCCCCACTGTCGGTCAACGTTAGTTGTCCATACTGAAGGTGATTTAGCTGTTTTAATACAGCTTTTTTCAACACCTTGCTAAACAAAGTGCCTCTGCGATGAGATGCTTTATTTTCTAAGTGTTGAGTTAGTTTTCTTACTGATGCTGATTTGCTCATACCATCCTCAAATTATCATTGTTAGGTTACTATCGAGTCTATTTATTACTTAGTGTTATGCGTTTTGGGGTGATCATAGAAAGGTGTTTTTCTTAACCATAACTTTAATGATTGCCAGTAAATACCAACTATTACTTGCCACGTCATCAAGGGGAACGTTACGAGAGCAGCGCATAAATTTAACGAATTAATTTCTTTGCGCTTTAATGACAAATTAACATCAAAACACGTCTCGTCATCCTGCGTGTTTTTCATATAAACAGCTAATTTTTCACTCGGCGTATTAAAACGCCAAAAATAGCGCATATCCATCGGCAAAAATGGCGATACATGAAATGTTTTTTCAAACTCACTTCTAACCACTTTAGAGGGGCTATTGCTTGCGTCGGAGGGTCTATTATCTAAAACATAACAGTGCCTTTCATTCCACGGCGTGTTATTAATTTGTGCGACTATAAAATCAAGCGTTTCACCATCTTCGTTAAAGCAATAATAAAAAGAAACTGGGTTAAAGCAATATCCAAAATAAGACAGATGTGTCAGTAACCTTATGGGCCCTTTCGGAACAACGCCTAACTGTGCTTTAACTTCATTTTTAACCGCCGTTTTTATACAGCCGTTTTCATCCGCTAAATATTGTTGAGTCTGGAAGCTAGCGACATTGGGTTTATTTAAGGACCAGAGCCAAAATCGATCAAACAACGTCGGTAATTCATCAAGGTCTAAATACAACATAAATATAGTGTATTGAAATTCGTTTTCTTTCGGCTTAAACCGCCGATGTCTCACTCGGCCAGTAAATATTTTACTGTTCACCGAGCACATCTCTATTGAAGTCTTTAAGTGCTTGCAAGGCACTAACAACGCCATCTTCATGAAACCCATACCGCCAATAGGCACCACAATAATAGGTACGATTTTGGCCGTTTAATTCGCTGTGTTTTTGTTGTGCTTTTACACCGTCTACACTAAAAAATGGGTGCGTATATTGAAGTACTTTAATGATTTTTTTGGGGTCAATAGCTGCAGTATTATTAAGCGTTACATTAAAGGTGTAATCACTTTTAAGTGACTGCAAAATATTCATATTGTAGGTCAATGCGACGCGCTCTTTTTTCTCTTTCAACAAGTGATAATTCCAAGCGCCCCAAGCTAATTTACGTTTTGGCAATAAGCTTTGGTCATAATGTAAAACAACTTCATTATTGATGTAGGGAATAGCACCCAACACCTCGTTTTCTAATGGGGTTGGTTCTGCTAACGAACTTAACGCTTGGTCACTATGTGAGGCTATAAAAACATAATCGAAACGCTCTTCTTCATAGCCGGTCGCTTTTACAAATACACCACCTGCTGTCCTGCGTACATTTTCAACAGGTGCTGACAAGCGGATCTTGTCTTTATGTCCAGCGATAAGGGGTTTTAAATATTCCGAAGAGCCGCCCTTAATAACAAACCATTCGGGACGAACATCGACCGATAACATGCCATGGTTATGGAAAAACTGCACAAAAAAACGTGCTGGAAAGGCAAACATACTATCGTGGTCGGTTGACCAAATTGCAGCCCCCATAGGAATAATATAGTCATGAATAAACTCCTTACCATATTGATTATTAGATAAATAATCACCTAGCGATATGGAGTCTGTATCGTCTGCTAGCAGGCTAAGGCTTTCTTTATTAAAGCGTAGTATTTGTTTTATCATCCGATAAAAACGGGGCCTAAATAGATTCCTACGTTGAGCAAATAGAGCATTCAGGTTAGTCCCATTATATTCAAGACCTGTACGTTGATTCTGAACGCTAAAGCTCATCTTGCTTGATTGGTAAGGAACACCTAATTCTTTTAATAAGTTAATAAAATTAGGGTAGGTTTTTTTATTAAAGACGATAAAACCCGTATCAATAATCTGCTTTTCACCACCTAGCTCAACCGTGTGTGTATGTGTATGCCCACCGGCATAGTTTTCAGCTTCAAAAACAGTAATATCATGTTTTTTGTTTAAGTGGTATGCCGCCAAATTACCCGATATACCTGTACCGACAACAGCAATTTTCATCAGCTTGACTCCGGCACGGTTTTACTTAATATTTTTGCTGCCAAGCCTGCGGGCAGGCACGATACAAATTTCAAGAAATAGGTAAACCGTTTAGGAAAATGGATTTCCGTCGTTTGTTTCATTAACTGTTTAACAATTGTATGTGCGGCTTCATCGGTGCTTACCCTAAATGGCATATCGAAGGTGTTTTTATCGGTTAGTGGCGTTTTAACAAAGCCAGGGCAGACCCAGCTGACCGCTATGTTTTTTGGAGCCAACTCTATTTTTAAGCCTTGAAACAAGTTTCTAATAGCCGCTTTACTCGCTGAATATGCTTGTCCTGAAGGCAGGCCTTGCCACCCAACACTAGAACTCATGCCCACCAAATACGCATTTTCAGATTCTTTTAATAACGGTAAGGCCGCTTCAATTCCCCTAATCATAGTGAAATAGTTGGCCTCTATCATTCGTTCAAATGGGGCCGCTGAGAAATGATAAGCATCAACATATTCAGCCGTCCCTGCATTAAAAATAACGCAGTCTAAGCCTCCCGCTGATGCTTTAATGTCAGCCACGATGTTTTTATTAACATCCGCAGATGTTAAATCGCCGGGCAAAATAGTTATTCTTTCCTTACCTGAAAAGTTTTCACTTAATTTTTCGGTATTTCTTGCGCTGACAAATACATGAGCACCTTTTTCACTCAGTTGACCAGCCAAACATCGACCAATTCCGCTGGAAGCACCCGTAACCCACACTTTTTTACCGTTAAAATCGTAGGCCACTAGAGTCTCCGTTTAATGAGTCTGATGATGTTTCCAATCAGCGGTATTTGCTCGTAAAGCATCTGACCAGCATCATAGTAATCTCGGTGATAGCTTATTTGCCCTTCCTCGTTGGTTTTTAAGTGTGTCATACCAGGCACAATATAGGGCTTTCCTCCGTTCATTTTTGAATGGGCCAAGGTCATATCCCAGGTTATGAAATGACTGTTTTTATCCGATGTGACTTCTTCGAAATCAAAAGAGATGGAGGAAACATTGTCATATAAACCTGCAAAATAAACCGTTAAATTATCAATCCCTTCAATTGTATGTAAGGGGTCGATAAAGGTAATATCTGCACTATAAAGGTCTGTTAATAACTCAAGATTATCTTTATTGAGCCGTTGGTAAATTTGAGTAAAGTCTTCAATTATCATCACTATTTCCTTTTAATTTCTTTTTGAACCTCAAGCGGAATGGGTTTTAAATCCCACACTAAGCCGCACCAACTCATTACTTTTAGCACATAGAACGTCATATCAAATTCCCACCATAGGAAGCCCTGACGGGCACTTCCCGGGTAAAAGTGATGGTTGTTATGCCAGCCTTCGCCGAGTGTAATAATTGCTAAGAGTGCGTTATTACGGCTGTCATCAGGTGTATCGAAACGACGGCTACCGAAACAATGTGCCAGTGAATTTATCGTGTAAGTGCCGTGATATAAGGCAACTGTTGATATAAAGAAGCCCCATATAACCATTTGCGCGCCTGTTGTTTCTAGCTGAGGGTAATAGATTTCCATCAGAAAGCCGGTGCAATACAGGGCGACTATCAGCACCAAAGGTGCCGTTATATCGAATCGATCAAGCCACCTAAGTTCTGGGAACTTATTAAAGTCTTTCACCTTATCAGTTTTTGTTTGCAAGTTTTTGGGTGCTAAGAACCAAAGGCAATGACTCCAAATGAAGCCTTGCAACCGGGGTGAGTGTGGGTCACCTTCTTTATCAGAAGCCTGATGGTGAACTCTATGATGTGAGGCCCACCACAATGGGCCTCGTTGCGCCGCACTGGCGCCCATAAATGCAAAAAAGAATTGTATAAAACGTGACGTTTTAAACAATTTATGTGAAAAATATCGGTGGTAAAAACCAGTAATCGCAAACATTCTGACTAAATATAGAAAGATTGCGCCCCAAAGAGCTACCCAACTGAACCCGACCCACACGACAGCGAATACCATTAAATGCATAAAAACGAATGGGGTGACTTGAGCCCAGCCCAATTTATTCGAGTCTTTAGTGGCAACTGACTCCAAACCGGATTGGGTATCGAACCATACAAGCATCGGTTTTAAGCGGTTTAGCAAACGCATTTATAACACTCCAGCCTCAATACAGTTTTCTAGCTTACTTGCATTTCGCTGAAGACTCTCGGTTTTTTGAATAACGATATCAATTCGGCCCAAATTAACACCCCATTTAGTTATTTCTGTAGAGCCCATAAGCGTCGAATCATCAACTAACGTTAACCAATCATCCATTGCGACAATATATTCAGAGTTATCAATGTTAATTTTCAACTGATACCTTAAATGTAGGCTATCGCCAAATACTTCACCGTTTGCAATACCAATGACATCACCGGCCGTACCGGACCAACCTTCAGCTGTTTTATCAAACACCCAGTTACGTTCTTGGCGTTCTCCATCATCAAATAGAAAAACTTCTTCTAAGATAACTTGATTGGCAGAATGAGAGGCAAGAATATCGGCTGCAAATTTTCGATTAATTTGACCATTTCTTGATTTCACTAAGCCTTTTGCGCAGAGATTTCCTTGAAAAAAAGATTCAAACTTAAAACCAGGTGTTTTATCGCGGTAACGCTCGGCATCTATTGCGCAACCATTGATTAAAAAAACACTAAAGATCAAACACAGTACTTTCATCGATACCTCAAATTCCTGGGACATATTTACTTGTACGTAGAAAATGGCCAATTAGATTAAATTTATTTTTTTGATCCAAAAAAGCATATTTTTCGTAAAACAGTAAATAGGGCGGTGTATCGCTGTTCTATTTATCGATGTTTATAACACTTAGAGTTTAAAAAATATGAATGGGCAGGCGCAAAGACAAATAACCGAAAACTTAGTATATTGGTCAGCTCAAAGCACGCTTCTGCAACCAGTTTATTACTCTATGAACGAGCCCATCATCAGCAAGACCGAACAAGCAAAGCTGTGTAAACAATACATGCAGGCTATTGCCGTTAAGCAAGACAAGAATGCATACAAAAACCTGTATCTTTACTTTGCTCCTAAGGTCAAAACATTCTTCAAACAACACGCTAGTACAAGTGATGCTGAAGAAATGACCCATGAAGTGTTCATGCGTGTTTGGCAAAAAGCCAAAACATACCAAGCAGAAAAAGCAAACGTTTCAACATGGATTTTCACCATCGCTAGGAATTTAAAAATTGATGTACTAAGGCAAAAGAGAATTTCTGAAGTTAGCCTTGATGACTCACACTCTCAGCTGCAAATAGCTGAAGATAACCTTCATAAAGGGCTTGTTAGCACTTCTGAAAAAATACAAGTAAGCAATAATCTCAAGCACTTAAGTGAGGAGCAAAAGCGGGTTATCTTAAAAGTCTATTACGAAGATAAAAGCCACCAATTGGCAGCTCAGGAGCTGGGTTTAACATTGGGTGTTATTAAATCTAGAATTAGAAGTTCATTGAAGGTTTTGCGCCACCATCTAGGAAATCAAAACGAATGAATAATCATATTGATACTGAATTATTATTAAATTATGTAGAGGGCAGTGTTGAACCTGCTTTGAGTTTGGCCATTGCTCTTCACCAAAAACACTGTCCAACATGTCGACAAAAAATTAAGGGTTTAGAGTCACATTATGGTGAAAACCTTGAATTATCTGAAAGTAGTCATAACGAAGGTGCTGGCTTTGATCGTTTAATTACAGATATAGCGAAGTTGACAACGGCTGACACTAACAAGGCAGTGCCTCAAGTATTGACAAATCATGATAGAGAAAATAATGGCGGCATCGGTTTTGTTGATGATTATGCCGTTGCTGAAATCAATAGGCCCTTACTAAAGCAATTATTAAACTTCAATCAGGATGGGTTTGAATGGCAAAAACTAACATCAAACATTTCAACCGTTGAGCTTGAATTATACGACGTTAGTTTTAAGGTTAATTTATTACGTTTTTCAGCGAAGACTAAAATCCCCAAACACACGCATTTAGGTAAAGAATTTACGTTTGTGATTGAAGGAGACTTTAAAGATCACAAGGGAACACATACCGCTGGTGATTTTATTGCCTGTGATGGTTCTGATGAACACAGCCCTGTCGCTGGTGATACTGGCTGTGTTTGTTTAGCAATAACAGAAGCGCCTTTAAAATTTACAGGTATCCTAGGTCCGCTTTTAAATCGGTACGCCAGTTATTAAGTAGCATATTAGAAATACTTTATTTTTAATAAACCGCTTACGACTTTTAGATTTTATGAAGAAAATATTCATCTTACTTTTGTTGCTACATACAGCTAATACAAGTGCTAATAAATTGCATTTAGATGATCTAAACCTTGTCGGTCGTTCAAACTTCAGCGTTTGGTTTTGGGATATTTATGATATTGAGTTAAAAACTCCAAGCGGAACGTACGAAGAAGGAAAAAGGCCGCTATCTCTAGAGCTAACTTACAAAAGAGTCATCTCTAATGTTGAGCTTGTAGATGAAACACTAACCCAATTGAAACGTTTCAATATTAGCGAAGAGCAGAAAAAAAACTGGGCAAAACAATTATTAAAAATATGGCCGAGTGTTAAACCCAACGATACCATTACGGTTTACATTGATAATGAAAAAATCACTTACTTTTATTTTAATGGACAATTTATAGGAAAAATAAATGAAGCTGGTTTTTCAGATACATTTCCTTCCATCTGGCTAAGTCTAAATGGCCCCTACCCTACAATGACAAAAAAATTAATTGGCTCAACTTATTAAAAACAAAACGAGAACAAATTTGAGCTAACCGATTTAACCTTTAGCGATATAAAGCTGTAGCTTCAATTATTAAGACTATACAATCACTTCTTAACGATAAAACCTAAGGGTGCTCTTATGAAACTTGCTATTTTATCCTGTGGACCTAATGCCTACAGCACACGACGTTTAAAAGAAGCGGCCCTTCAAAGAGGGCATGATGTAAAAGTCTTAAACACCCTTAAGTTTGCTATCGATTTACAACAAGGCATCCCCGACCTCTACTACCGGCAAAAAGTTTTAAGTAGCTATGATGCTGTGTTACCGAGAATTGGTGCATCAATTACTTACTATGGCACGGCTGTTGTCCGTCAATTTCAAGAAATGGGCGTTTTTTGTGCTAATACTGCACATGGCATTTCTAACTCGCGAGATAAGTTACGTAGCCTGCAAATCTTAAGTCGTCATCATATTGGTATTCCTAGAACTACCTTTGTCCGAGACCGAAAGGATGTGATTCCTGCGATCGAACGAGTTGGTGGTGCACCTGTCGTTATTAAGTTGATTGAAGGCACCCAGGGCATTGGTGTGCTATTGGCTGAATCAATGAAAGCGGCTGAGTCGATTATTGAACTACTACAAAGCCAAAAACAAAATGTGCTCATTCAAAAGTTTGTGGCAGAAAGCAAAGGAAAGGATATTCGCGCTTTTGTCGTTGGCGATCGTGTTGTTGCCGCAATGCGCCGCGTCGCCCAAGGACAAGAATTTCGTAGCAATGTACACCGAGGCGGCATTGCTGAACCGGTAGAACTTGATGAACGGTATAGAGAAACAGCCGTACGAGCAACTCAGATTTTAGGCCTAGAAGTAGCTGGCGTTGATATGTTGGAAGGTAAAAACGGCCCTCAAATAATGGAGGTCAATTCTTCGCCAGGACTTGAAGGTATTGAAACGGCCACCGGTTTAGATATTGCCGGCGCTGTGATTGACTATGTATCTGCTCAAGTTGATTTTCCTGAAATTGATATACGCCAACGATTAACCATTAGCAAAGGGTATGGCGTCAGTGAAATATATATTCCTGAAGGATCAGAGTTTCTTGGGAAGACCATCCAAGAAGTGATGGATGAAGAAAAAGACATTAACGTGCTCACCTTGTATCGAGGGGCCAAGGCAATCCCTAACCCACGTGCTGCACGCGAACTCGAAGCTGATGATAGGCTATTATGCTTTGGAAAATTAGACTCTTTACGTGGCATGATTCCAAAGAAAACAAAGGCTCGCCGAAGGCCAAAAGTTCAGGATTTACAATCAGATGAATTAAACCAACCTCATGAAGACGACGCAGACCAATAAGCAGATCGGTTTAATCTCTAGCTAATTAATAAAACCGACTGATAAGGTCTCTATTTAAGCTACATACAAGTGGATAATTAAAATGTCAGAACCCTTTATACTTGCAGGTCAAGAAGTCTTACCAGGAACAAACACTATCATTGATGTTCCCCTGCCAGATTTATATACACATTCTTCTTTATCAATGCCGGTACAGGTCATTCGAGGAAAGCAAGAAGGCCCCATTCTCTTTGTTTCTGCGGCCGTTCATGGTGATGAAATTAATGGCGTTGAAATTATTCGTCGACTGGTAAAAAGCAAATCACTCTCACGAATGAAAGGCACGTTGATTACTGTGCCTATTGTTAATGTTTATGGTTTTCTCAACCAAAGCCGTTACTTACCCGACCGCAGAGATTTAAACCGCTGTTTCCCAGGCTCGGTAAAAGGCTCCTTAGCTGCACGCTTAGCTAAATTATTTATGACCGAAGTGGTGCAGCAATGTACACATGGCATTGATTTGCATACAGCAGCCATTCATAGAGACAACTTGCCGCAAATACGCGCCGACTTAAGCAACCAGGTGACCGAACAGATGGCCTTAGCCTTTAATGCGCCTGTGGTGGTTAATTCTGGCCTAATAGAAGGCTCTTTACGGTATGCCTGTAGTACAGAAAAAAACTTACCAATCATTGTTTACGAAGCAGGGGAAGCACTCCGCTTCGATGAGTTTTCGATCCGCGCAGGGGTCAAAGGCATTCTATCGGTGATGCAATCGATTGGCATGCTGACACCCCCTAAACGTAAAACCAAAAAGAAAGCTCCAGAACCTTTTGTTGCACGCTCTACTCTTTGGGTTCGCGCACCTCAAAGTGGTATTTTCCGGATGACTGTTTCAATGGGAAAACATGTTTTTGAGGGTGACTTACTCGGTGCTGTTGCCACACCCTACGGTGAGGATGGCAAAGAAACCGATATTATTTCACCCATTTCAGGCATTATTATCGGCAGAACCAATCTGCCTCTCGTTAGTGAAGGTGAAGCCTTATTTCATATTGCGCGTTTCACACGACCTAAGGATGTTGTAGATAATTTGGAGGCTTTTCAGCTGGACCTTGATCCTGCTAGTGATGAAGCCCCCCCTGAAGACCTTCCAATCATCTAGTTTTGTACCCCTTTTACCCTTTAATTTGGACTAATAAATGACTTCTAGCAATAATAAAATCATTGTAGGTAGTGAAGAATGGTGTTCCTTCCCTGCCCTAGGCATTCCTGCTATCAAAGCGCGTGTAGACTCAGGTGCTAAAACATCCTCTATTCATGCCTTTAACATTCAAACCTTTAGACGCGAAGGCCTTTTATGGGTTAGCTTTGAAGTACACCCACTACAAAAGGATCGCCGCACTGTGTTGCGCTGTGAACGCCCTGTGGTTGACAAACGTTCCGTCAAAAGCTCGTCTGGAATTTCTGAAACACGCTACGTAATTTCCACCTTAATTAAGGTGGAAAGCGAAACATGGGAAGTAGAACTCACCTTAGCAAACCGTGATTCAATGGGCTATCGTATGTTGTTAGGTCGTGAAGCGATGAAAGGACGAATCTTGGTAGACCCTGAGCTAAGCCTATGCCTCAACGAGCCGTCAAAAGAACAGCTTTACGATTGGTATGGCCAGCCTCAAAAAAACAAAAGTGGGCTAAAAATAGGCTTACTTGCCAGTAACCCCGACCTTTATAGCAACATGCGCCTTATGGAAGCCGCTGAGGAACGTGGCCATGAAATGGTGTTTTTAAACATCAAATATTGCTATATGAAAGTCGATGAACAAGCACCTGAAGTCCATTATCGAGGCGGTAAAATCCTCAATGACTTAGATGCCGTTGTCACACGTATAAGACCTAGCATGACCTTTTATGGCTGCGCCTTGGCTCGCCAATTTGAAAGCATGGGCATTTATACCGTCAATTCATCATCCGCTATTAGCCAATCAAGAGATAAGTTATTTTCGCTTCAACTGATGTTAAAAAGTGGCATTGGTATCCCCACAACAGGTTTTGCACACTCGCCAATGGATACCAGCGACTTGATAGAAATGGTTGGCGGAGCGCCATTGATTGTAAAACTATTAGAAGGCACTCAAGGCCGAGGTGTTGTATTAGCTGAAACTAAAAAAGCCGCCGAAAGTGTTATCAATGCCTTCAAAGCACTGCATGCAAACTTGCTAGTTCAAGAGTTTATTAAAGAAGCAGACGGGAAAGATTTACGCTGTTTTGTCATTGATGGCAAAGTAGTTGCCTCAATTCAACGAACTGCTGCTCCTGGCGAATTTAGAGCTAACATTCATCAAGGTGGTAGCGCTTCTGTGGTTAAAATAACACCCGAAGAACGTCGTTTAGCAACGCTTTCGGCAAAAGTATTAGGGCTTAAAGTTGCTGGCGTTGATATTATACGTTCGAGTAAAGGTCCACTGCTTTTAGAAGTTAATTCATCTCCAGGTTTAGAAGGTATTGAGTCTGCCACCGGTAAAGATATAGCCGGGCATATTATTGCGTCTATTGAAAAGAGGCTTAAGTGGGAAAGACCCGTTAGTTCTAGCGTTTTGGAAACACTTTAACCACCTACGCGCTATTAACTAAAAAGGGCAAAATTTAGCCATTGCATGCGCTCCCCCCTGTCTAACGGTATGCAGAGATTATTTTTATAAACACTCAGCGGTTTTAGCCCCTTACCCCCTCTCTTATAAGACGCCATGAATGGTTTGCTGGTTCAGTTAAGGCCAGCAAACTATCCGCTAAACGCTTGGCCGATACTCACTACCATATACCTTTAAAAACCGCTTCTTAAAACCATTTTAATTTTTTAAACAACCAGACCTGAGCTAAGATAATTAGCGCCAATATGCCCATAAAGATCCAAAAAGCAGCTTCATTATCTGCCCCTGGTATACCGCCAACATTAATCCCTAACAGCCCAGTCAAGAAACCTAGGGGTAAAAATATAGCCGCAACAACCGAGAGCATATACATATTTTTATTCAGCCGATCAGAAAGACCGGTGACCAGCTCATCTTTAACAATTTGAGCCCTCTCACGAATCGTATCCAAATCTTCAACATACCTTATTACGCGGTCTAATGACTCTTGCAAGCGGCGTTTATGCATTTGCTCCAACCACGACTGATCAGAGACACGAAGGCTTGAAATCACGTCTCTTTGAGGGGCAATATAACGTTTAAACATAATGGCGTCTTTACGAATAGAGGTGATTTCCTGTCGCTCATTTGTGTCAGGATTTTCCATAACACTTTCTTCAACCTCGTCTAACTTCTCATCTATTTCAGAAAAAATAGGTTCCATTCGCTCAAATAAACCGGCGATTAGCGTGGTCACAAAATCGCCACTATTTTTTGGCCCTTTCCCCGCTTTTAGTTTCCCTTGAATATCGATGGCAGCTCTTAGTTTTCGACGCCGTAGGCTGATAATATTATCTTTATCAACCCATAAACGTATCGACACCATATCATTCGGCTCAGCGCCAGGGTTTAAATTTACCCCGCGTAAAATAAGCAACGCGCCATAGTCAAATTCAAGAATTCTAGGTCTTGTTTCATCTGCACATAAGGCATCAACAACTAAGTGATCTAAATGCGGAAACTCTTTTTCAAGCAAACGGCGGCTTTCTGGGTGCTCTGCTTCTAAATGAATCCAAACCTTGGATTCACTACTAATGGTTTGTTGTATCTGTGACTCTTCGAGCAAGGTACTCGAGCCGTCGCCATTCAACTTACAAGCGTAAAGGATATGACTATTTTCCATCAAACACTCCCTCTAATCCAGGTGCTGTACGAATGTGTAAGTCTCTTTGTGGGAAAGAAATTTCCACCCCTGCCTCTTTAAACACTTCCCAAATATCAAAGCGCACTTGGCTTGAAATTGGAAAAATTTCTTGGATATTACTAATAAAGAAACGTATTTCAAATATCAATGCGCTATCTGCAAAGTCCTTAAAAAGAACTGTTGGTTTTGGGGTTTTTAAGACGTCTTTATTTTCCGTAATCATGTCCATTAGAAGATCTCGAACTTGTTGTGGGTCCGAGGAGTATGACACGCCAACATTCACAATCACACGACCTACTCTATCTGCATGCGTCCAATTTTTAACAGACGATGAAATGAGCTCAGCATTTGGCACAATAATCGATGTTCGGTCAAAGGTTTCAACAACTGTGGCACGCACGCTGATTTTCTTTACAATCCCTTCACCTGAATTGGTAATCAGCCAATCCCCTACTTTTATGGGCCGTTCAAACAGCAAAATAAGGCCTGAAACAAAGTTACTCACGATACTTTGCAAACCAAAACCAATGCCAACAGACAGCGCACCGGCTATCAACGCCAAATTCGTTAGATCAAATCCAACCGCTGATATACTCGCCATTAGCGCAACAATCAGCCCAACATAACCTAACACCTGTGTTATTGACTGACGAACACTCGTATCCATGTTCGTTTTAGGCAAAATCTTTTGATCCAAAATACGCTGAATAACGCGTGTGATGAACAGCAAGGTTAGAAAGACAAGTAAACCAACCCCAATATTTGAAATTGAGATGGTCATATTGCCAACTTTAAAGCCAAAAAATGCCTGCTTTATCGTCTCTTGAATGTATTGCCATTCGGTGCCAAAAATACCGGCAACAAAAGGTAAACAGATAAAGAACAAAATAAGATCCAATGATAGGCATAACCAGAAGTAAATAACCTGCTCTGAGTCTTCCCGTATGTTGTCTTGAGAAAAGCGTTTATCTAAGCGATAAAAGTATGGACGAATAACCGCTCTTATAACGAGAATAGACGCTAATAATGAAAAAATAAGAACAAAACCTTCGAAGATATAACGGCTAAGAGCTGCATAGCCAAATACATTAAATATAATGATGGAGAGGCTAATCGTTAGAAAAACAACAAATATCTTGCGTGGGAAAAAGTAGTCTTTAGTCTCTTTTGGCCCTATCAATACAAACAAAGAAAACAGGCCTAATATAAACGCAAAAGTTAAGCTCACAATATAACTTTGGACAACAGCCAGCTCTATGGGCACCCCGATAATTTTTCCACTTTCAAGAAGCAATGTATCAACAGCAAACAGCAGTGCCACCACACAGATTAAATAACGCAAATGTGAACGAATAAGAGCCGCTTTCAAAAACCGCCCTGTCATCAAATACACAGCGAACAAAAACCCCGTAAGCATTAATACCTTTTGTATTAACAAGTGATTAGCCTCGGTTACAATGCCTTGGCTAATAAATAGTTGATAAATGAAAAGCAGCCCTAGCCCTATCGCTAAAAATGGCAAAACTAACGACGCTGAAACCAATGGAAACACATGTTCCCGCCCAGCATTTTGTAATTTTATAGTTAACCTTTTTTTTGATACTAACGTGGCGAAAAGGAAAACGACCAAAAGAATACAGCCCGATATGACACTCAACGACCGCAGAGTTTTATCGTAAAAAATACCTTTGTAATTTGAAAATTGAGCATAAAAAGGCTCTTCTGCTGTTTTCCATAAAGTAGTATTAAATACTGCCATTTGCCGCTCAAAAAGCCCATCTAAAAATAATGTGCGTCTTAACGAAGTGATTTTTTCTAACAACCGCGATGATTTAGACGTCAGCGCTTCGGCTTGTGTCAGCAAACCTTCAATAATTAACGATTCATTCGTTAACTCAGCGCGCAACTTTTGAATATTATCGGGCTCTGGTGGCGCATCTTCATCGGGGGCAGCGCCAAGGTCGGCCAAATCTGCTTGCACGCTATTATTAACCGGCTTAATAACGTCAACCTTATATTGTAATTCTGTTCGCGCTGAGCGAAGCGTTTGACGCAATTCCAACAAACGAGCTTTATCTATCGTATTGTCAGCTAGCTGTTGAGAAATAAGTTCTATCGTCTCTTGTTTTTCTTTAAGCCATAACTTAGTCGCTTCTTGATTTATCAGTTCCTGCGCAGCAACAGCCGAGCTGTGAACACTAAAAACAACCAAACAAAGATAACTAAAACACCGCAATAACTTCATATTTTATTCCCCACACTATAAACACCCTAGACGCTTCGCTTCATATATCGACTGTACAATGCTCACCTAGCATGTGAACATATGTTAAAACTAACCCTTCATTTACCCCATTACTATAACCGCTTATCTACTAAGCCACTGATGGCTATTAGATTTATTGTTCACGAACGTATAGTAAATCCACCCCCGTATCTACACCCGATTCTGCTTTTAATGACCACAGCTTACTCAATTCGTACCTCAGATTAACCGTACTCACCGAATCAAAAATCCCAATGCCGTAACTTAAATATAAATTTGGCAGCAAATACTTACCAACATGCAAAGCCGTATCATCCCCACCATTACCATCAAATGTAACAGCATCCAACCCAAACGCATTGGCTATTTGTTCACCAATCATATTACCGCCTTTAATGCCTAAACCACTGGCAGCAGAGGCTAACAAAGCAGCATCCGATGCACTCGCGTTCGACAAAGAGCGGCCCAATAACAAATGAGCCAGCACCTCGTCATCACTCATCGACGGTATAGAAAATAACGAGGTTTGAAGGTTATCGACCGGGCCTAACAAGTGCAGGCCCGCTGTAAATTTTTTCTCTTTTCTTACCGCCTTTATATCCAAATTTGGGTTATCCAGCGCGCCTCCGGAGTATTGTATTTTGCCATTATCAACCGCTAGTTGTTGGCCATATGCCCTATAGGTACCTTTATTAATAACGATATCGCCAGTTCCAAGAAGCAGTTTATCTGTCTCACCGCTAACTAATAATCCGCCAGTTAGTGCTCCCTCAAAACCCAGCCCTTTAACCTGTACGTTATCACCCAAATTAACGTTTAATTTGACCCGGGTTGAAATAGGTTTTGTTTCTTTTGCTAACGTCTTATCAATAACAACCACATCTTTACTAGCAGACACAGGAATATTAAACTCTATCGGTGCTAAGTCTGCGGTCGGTATATTAATGCTTCCTTCAAGGTATGCTGAGCCAGCCGTCATATTAAATAATAAATTCGGTGATGCGATTACATACGCTTCGGGTAAATTCAAAACCTCAACATTCTCGCCTACCAGTGTAGACGAGGCATGCCAGCCTTTATCAGCAAAAACAACTTGACCATCACCATAAAAATCACCTTCACCAGAGGTCGCCTTATATTTTAAGTGAATACCTGTCTCCACCCCGCCTTCTAAACTCGCATTAATTGCTGATAACACTGTTCCAGAACTAGTCAACTCTACTCCCGCGTTAGCAAGCAATACGTTTCCTGTAACATCTGGGTTCGCCACCGTACCAGTTAATTTGATATCAACATTCAACTGGCCTTGTAAGTGTTCATACTCAGAGTACAACGTATCAAAAACCGATAAATCTTTTACCGACAAGCTGAAATAGCCTGACAACCCTGCTTGCTGTGGCGTATCAATAACCGTTTTCAGGGAAGGCACACTAACTTGGCCTGTTAACGCTGAAACACCAGTTAAATCAGGCTCAATCAACACATTCGCAACCACCCCTTTCTCGGCAAGCTGAAAATCGATATTGGCATTGCGTAAGGCGATCACTGTATTTTCAAGCGTTAAATCTTTTTCTAGCAAAACCCGACCATCAGTCAAACTGAAAACACCTTGGCCACTTATTGGATATTGATTTCTGCCAGCCAGTTCAAACCGACCTTTTAAATTCCCTTCTAATGGGTCCAGTGAACTGGAAAAGCTCTGTAAAAGCGTTAGCGGAATGGTAGCCAACTCACCTTGAATATTCCAATCGCCACGGGTTGAATTATTTGCCTGTATACAGACTGAGCCAGTGGCTGATTGTAGGCAATGCTTATCAAATGAACCATGCGTACTGGCGATACGTATTGCACCTTGCTCGCTAAGGCGCCACTGCCCTGCTAGAACATGTTCTAGCGTCAGTTGTGAAAACTCACCCTGCCAATTTGTCCCAGACAAGCCACCGGCCAGTTGAGCCGATACCTTTAACTCCCTGTTATCCACATCAACAGAAACTTGATGCTTATCTGTCGTACCGTTAAGATCCACCGTGACATCAAGTGGCGCTGAATTTTCAACACTTAAGCCGACAAGCGAGCCTTTACCACTCATAACGCCCTGTTGACTCATATCTAGGCTAAGCTTACTTTTCCATTGATTAATGCTCACAACGTTAGAATAGGCTAGTTTGTTTCCATCAATATCGGCAAATATTTGCGCTGTAGCAAGGTTCCCACTGACTGTTCCTAACGCCGTTAATGCTCCCGTTAGCTCGGGATGAAAATCTGCTAAATTAGACGAATTAACAACCCAATTTAGCGTTTTCCCTTCATTTATTTGCCCCGACGCTGTGATAACTGATTGGCCGGACTGTAGTTGGAATTTCTTGACCGTCAGCTGCTGTGCAAGGGTTGAAAAATCGCTGCTAAAATGCACCGGTCGTTGCCTTAAGGTACCGCTAATATCCAGCCCCTTTATTGATACACCCACGGCCTTAGTATTAAGGTTTTCGGCCACCAGTTGCCAACCACCAGATAATTGCCCCGGCCATTGTGACGAAATAAATGCGGGGTTAACTTTATTGAGCCTCACTGAGCCTTTAAGCGCGAGCATATCTTGCCATTGCGCTTCGCCAATAAAGCTCATTTGGCCAGACTCAACAGCCAGCTTCATATTTAAATCTTTCGCACCTTGCTGGCTAATTTTTGCCTGTGCTTGTACTGACACGGGTAGCGAATTGATTGATAAATCGCCGTCGATTTTAGCCGTAGCATCGGCAACCGTACCGGCAAACGCTAGCTGTCCTTCTTTAATTAATAAGGCCGTCTCACTCAAAATGTTTGGCAAGTCAATGTTTTCTATTGTGACATTAGCCTGAAAACTAGGTATTTGGTTCTGCCAATCTAACCAGCCCACTAAAGAAGCCTGGCCGTCTAAACCGTTCAGTTGTAACTGTGTGATGTTTAGCTTATTCGAGCTGCCCTCCATCACCCCTTTAAAATTGAAGGCCTGTTGCTGCGCTTCCACCACCCCATTTATTGCAAGCCTATACTCGTCCAGCCCGCCTTGAATAGTCAATTCGCCGCTTCGACTTGCTATACCGCTAGCTCCGTTAGACATCGGCCAAGCGAACTGTTGCCACTGCCCAGTTAGCTCAAGTATTGGTAACGTCATCACGTTATTAACAGCGCCGTACAGGGACAACCTTAGTCCGTTTTCATTGGCTAAAATGCTGTTCAGCGTCCAGCTATCAAGGTCTTTACTAAGCAGCTGAGCGCTCCACGCCAACACGGGCCAGCCTTTTTGTTGATAGCCTGCATCAAACTTAATATCCGCTTGATTTATATCGCCTTGGGCTGTTACTTGAATGCTATTTAAATGCCCTGTTTGGCCGTCTACATAATCAGCCAGATTAAGCTGTGCAATGCGCGCATTCATTTGCCAACTCAGTTTACCGAGTAAATTTTTTATCGTCAGGACGCTGGTCGACTGCATCGGTTTAATAACCTTCAGCTCAACTCGTAATTCGCTTGCATTACCTTTAATATCGCCTTTCCCAGCCAGCCCTTTCAACGTCGGATCCTTTGCAAACCACTCATACGCTAAAGTTGTAGGGTAATCACCGCTTAACTGTATCGATCCATTCAGTTTTAAACCTGCTATATCTGTACTGTCGAGGGATAAAGCATCAATCGTTAGGATGTCTCCCCAAAGACTCAATGCCGCTTGAAGGTTTCTGATCGGCTGCCTCACAGCCTGCCCTTGCTGCACTGTTAGCGTATTAACACGAACCTTCTTCAGCGATAATACCAACGGAGATGAAATAGCAGGCAAACTGATAGGCGTTGAGGTCTGTGCCCCATTTCCCTGCTGTGTCATCAACACATCATCAATCAGCAACTCGTTAATTGTTAACCGCCCTCTTATTAACTCAGCCGCCTGCCAACTTAGCGTTAAATTATTAATAGACACTCGGTTATGCTCGTCAACTTGATAGTCTATTTGTTCAAATACAGCGCCATCAAGCAAGCGGCCAGACACTTTTTTTACCGTTAATTCGGGTACCAATTTTTGACTGAGCGATAGCACCGCCGAAAGACCAGATTCGGTCAACGCAAGCCAAGCCAACAGCACACTTATCAAAAGAAACGTGGCTAACAATACACGTAGACCAGCGCGATACATCATAAGTCAGGCCCAATGACCACATGGAAGCCGATTGAATCAGCTGAATCTGATAACCCTTTAGCTATATCAAATCGAATAAGGCCAATGGGCGATTTCCAGCGAATACCAAGGCCTGCACTGTATTCTAGGGGATTATGCAAACTGTTAACGGCATTACCAAAATCGCTGAACACGGCAACTCCCCAGTTGCCCACCAGCATGCGTTCGTATTCCACACTTCCAACCAATAAATAACGTCCACCAGTGACCTCACCATCGTCACCTTCAGGCCCTAGTGATTCAAAATCAAAACCACGGATACTGCTGTCGCCACCGGCAAAAAACCGCAATGAGCTAGGCAGTTTTGTAAAATCGCTCACGTCTGTCGCCCCTAAAGCACCACGGGTAATAAACCGACCTTTTTCGCCAATCGATTGAATATATTTCCCTCTTAAAACCATTTGCGCAAACGTCGTATCCGATAATACCGCTTCACTGGCACCCGACAATGACAAGGATAACCGACCACCTTGTCGGGTATAGATACTGTTATCTGCCCATGTTTTTGACCAAGCAATACTAGGAATCACCAAGGTCGAGGTATTATCATCTTCTGACACGTCAAAATTTTCATTTAGAAATTTTATTGAGCCGGTTTCATTCCAGCCCCATCGATCAGTTTTATAATAACTGCCGACTGCAAATGAACGACTTTCGCTGCTTTCGGTATCTTTGTTTTTAAATTCGGCATTAAAACCAACATCAGAAATCTTAGGGCTCCAAAAGGGCATCTGGTAGTCCGCCGACAAGCTATTACCAATTTGTGAAAATTTAGTGCCCGCACTAAAGCGATGCCCGCGATTATTAACATATCTATTTTCCCAGCCGAGTGAGGCCCTTGCACCACTATCGGTTCCAAACCCCAACCCCGCAGAATAGCGATACTGCGTTTCCGGTTCCAAGGAAATAGCTAAGGGGACTACGCCATTTTGACGTTCATCAATCAGCGTCGTCACTGACACGGAATTAAAATAACCACTATTATTCAGATTACTTCTCAACGCCAAGACCTTAGAGGCTAAATAAGGCGCGCCTTGCTTGATCGGCGATAGTTTTAACAATAGTTCATTGTTAATAACCGTTTTAGGAAAGACAGTCTTCGAAAAGACATACCGCCCACCGGATTGATACACTAAATAAATAGTCGCTTTGTTGTTAGCTAAACTAACTTCAACCCGATGCTCAGTCAGCTCACCATCAAAATAACCTCGTTCAGCAGCTAATCGTCGTAGGTTTTTCTTGGCTGATTCATACTGCTCATGATTAAGCACCTCCCCTTCCTTTAATGGAAAATTTTCTAATAACCGCTGAAAACTCTCATCGTGCAAGCCTTCACCTTCGATTGTGACATTGACCGCTTGAATAGTGACAGGCTCAGCTAAATTTAACTGATAACTCGCCAACCAGATATTATCTTTTTTTTCTAATTTGCTAGTAACTTTGGCCTTGTAATAACCATACACGGGCAGCATTTCGGAAAGCTCATCTACTGCTTGTTCATGTAAGCGATGAATACGTTTAGACGATAACAGTTGGTTTTTTTGATGTTTAACAATACTCAGACCACTTAACAAGGTGTCCTTTTTGCCTTCAGGCGCGCCATCTAATTGCACCGAAATGATCAGATCTTCCGCCTGCACAAGGCCCGCCATAAAAAATAATGACAACAATACAGCGAATAGGCTCCCCCTTAATAACACTGTAAACAAAGCATAACCTCTAAATAATTTTTAAAATTGTGCCATCACCTTAACAATAAAATCCTCTAGATGATTAGAACGACCCACCACCTTATCACCACGCCACTAAACCTTTCGAAAGAGTAAAAGTAACGTCAATACCGCATTAAAGCAGAAATAAGGTTCCCAAACCTAAAAATGCAACAAAGCCCACCACATCAGTTACTGTTGTCAAGATAACTGAGCCCGATAAGGCTGGGTCTATAGTCAATCGGTCAAGAATAATTGGAATCACCACGCCTGAAAAAGCTGCCGCAATAATGTTTAATACAATCGCTGCTGCTATGACTAAACCAATGTTGATACTAGCAAACCAGAAAGAGGCAATAACGCCAATTACAATAGCCCATAACACACCGTTAAGCGCACCGACACTGACCTCTTTGATTAACAAGGGTGGGATATTACCTTTTGCAATTTGCCCCAATGCAAGTCCCCTAATAATTAAGGTTAATGTTTGACTGCCGGCAATCCCACCCATAGAGGCGACAATAGGCATTAAAACAGCTAGCGCAACAACTTGTTGCAATGTCGCTTCAAAAAGGCCAATCGCCCAAGATGCGAAAAATGCGGTTAACAAATTAATGCCCAGCCAAGTTGCCCTTCGTTTAGAACTGCGTAATACAGGCGCAAAAAGGTCTTCATCTTCATTTAAACCCGCTGTTGCCATTAATTGGCTTTCATAATTTTCACGCGTTATTTCAAGGGCTTGGCGCAAAGTAATACGCCCAGATAGTTTGTTATTCGCATCAACCACAGGCAGCGCCATCAAACCCGAATGTTCAACTTTATCGGAGGCTGTAGAACGACTCATTTCAGCAGGCACTGTCATTGGCTCGTCAATACTTAATGCCTGCAATGATTGCTCTGGCGGAGCAGAAAATAATGTTTGAATTAATACGGTCCCTGCAAAATCACCATTTCTTTTAATTAAATAAAGGCAATCTGCACACTCAAAAGACGATTTTTTAAGCCCCCGTAAGGCATCACGAACACGTGCTGTTCTGGGCAAAATATATAGCCCGTGATCGACATAACGCCCAATTTGATCAGTTTCATATTGAACCGATTGCTGATAATGTTCACGTTGCATTTCAGCCATATTTTGCAAGGCTTCATCAACCACTGACTCAGGCAACGTATCGGCTAATTGAACAAGGTCTTCAGCATGAACATTATTCAATAGAGCGTGTAATTTCTCCTCATCAATACTGTCAAAAATGGCCTGGCGTGATTCCGAGCGCATTGTGACCAACACATTAATACGCTCTTCATCTGGCACTTGTTCCCATCGCTCTAAGCGCTCCGCCACAGGCAATGACTCGAGTAATAAAGCCAGCTCAGTGCCTTCGAGTTGATCTACAGCATCTTCAAAGACAACCCTTTGTTCATCATGATGAGCATCATTGAGCCGTTCGACTAACTGGCTTACTTCATCGGTCATTCTATTCCCCTTTCTTAATGTTTAAATACATTGTTTATGTGTAAAAATCAGCCAAACCCTTCTTATGAAATACACTCGCCACCCCTACCAGCCATCGGATCTTTTAATCAACTGTTAGCCCTTTCGTTTCTTTTAACATAAGACATAGTAACGGTTTATGACAGTCTGATTTAGCGCTTTCTATATTATTAAATAAGGACTCAAAGCAATTCGTGTTATTGTCTATTTTGTCGTTAATAGCACACGTCGAATGACGTGCTTAGGAGCAAATAATGTTCAGTACGTTTTTCAAAAAATTATATCGTCAGACCATTGATATTGTATTTGGGGTGATTCTCGCACTGATAATAATTGGCATTGCTATTGGGGCAGGCCAACTCGTTTTCTCTGTTTGGGATTTGCTTAAATTAGAAGGGGTAACCGGTCAGTATATTAACATTATTACTGATGTGCTCACCCTCTATGTGTTAATTGAATTATCGCGTTCGATAACCGACTACTTTATTTCTCACAAACTAAAAATTTCTTTAATTATTGACGCAGCGATTGTTTTCATTATTCGTGAAATTTTAATTGCCTTATTCAAGCATAAAATTGATCCCAGTATGCTTTATGCCCTTTCTGCTTTTTTGTTTGTACTAGGCGCACTACGAACCGCCGCCATTATTTTATACCAACGAGAAAAAGTAATTGCCGATGAAAACCATGACTAAAAGCGCAGATATCATAAAGCCCAATCAGTCAGCTTCAAACATTAGTTTTTGCGGCTAAGCCCAGTTGATAAAGCTCTCTAAGTAGCGTTATTCACTACGAATTAACGTCCAGCCTCATTTTCCTCTGTTACCACGCGTATAGGGAACGGTTCGGTAACACTACCCGCATAGATGGATTGGTGCGGAAAGGGTATTTCTATCCCTTCGGCATCAAAGGCTTCTTTAATTTCTTCATAAATAGCATTTTTTAGTTCGCTAAAATTTTCTCGCTTTACCCAAACCGAAAACTGCATATCCAACGAGGAATCGCCAAACCCTTTAAAAATAAAAGTCGGTTTAGGCTCATCCAAACAGATCGGATTAGCATCGGCGACCCGCTCCATCACTTTGCGCACATGCTTAATGCTTTCTTTATAGGCAACACCTATCGCCAAATCAATTCGCCTAATTGGAAAACGCGTCAATGTGGTGACTTCTGACTTGATCAATGTTTCATTGGGGATTCGTACAAATAAATTATCAAAGGTTCTTAGTTTGACCGATAATAAATCAATAGAAATAACCTCGCCAATGGTTGAACCTACACGAACCATGTCACCAATCGAAAAGGGCCGTTCAGACACCAAAAACAACCCACTAATAATGTTTGAGGCGGAGGTTTGCGAGGCGAAACCAATCGCAACCGATATAATTCCAGCTGCGCCTATCAACACCCCTAAATCAAACCCGAGTGCTTTTAAACCCATAAAAAAGAACATCAGCAGCACAAGGTAACTGGCCACTCTTGCGACCAATAACTGTTTATGCGCATCCAGCTTATGCGTTGACCAGCGGGTCACCACGTTATTAGCTGCTCGAGATAAAATAATACCGACTATAAAAAAAATCAGCGCACGTACAACGGCCATTGTTAACTCGGTATTTATGTTGGCGAATACATTATCCATCTGTTATGTCCTGGGGTATTATTGGCTAACCAAACAAAGCTGATAAGGCCTTTGTTATTTTATGTTGCCCCAGGTCGTCTCTTGCTGCACTCACTAGGGTCAGGTTTTGATGGGCTAAACCTGTACTCATTACTTTATCTATGGTCAGGGTCGCCTGTTCATCTTGTTCACGAACCATAGTAATACGGCGTGTCCAAAAGTGACCAACTTCATCTACATAAAGCGCAAGATGTGGTGCTGGCACACTCACTTTATCTAAATTTAGTTGTTCATTGGATTCATTTTTAATTCTAATCTCAATCGTCACTCGCATTCCGTGGTTGGTTGAAGGTTGTATATCTAATTGCTCGCTCATACGCAAAGCATAACTCATCACACCTTCTCGTGAATTTAAGCCAAACCATGTATCTGAAATACGCTCTGTTGAGACATCTAACAATGGTTTTTTTCCGCCCCTTATACTCAGTTGCAACCACAATGGAACAGCAACATAGAGCGATATTTGTTCTTTTGGCAACAAGACAACAGTCGTGGTCGCACGACAGACAATAGCCCTGTCAGACATAACAGGAGTCAAGGAAAGCTTTTGCGGCATATTGTTTGACACAATACGTTGCTTGTTCGCCAAGCTCCAGCCCTCCTCACCCGTACCCATCAGTTGTATACACGGGTTGTGCACTGTGTCGCTTGTTTTCAACTCATACTGCATAAGCCAATCTTTCTCGCCAGACGCAATATCCAGCAAAAGGTCCCCACAGTTAAATTGCAACCTTGTGTTGGGTGTCAAATCAAACACCCCCCAGCACCTAGATTCTTGTTTTAAATCTTGTTGACCCATATAAACCCCGATCGTTGACAACTTGCTTATACCAATGAATGCCAGAGGGCGGGCTAAGCCACTGATTCATTAAATTTTTAACAACTTTACTGTCATGATGATACCCCATTAAGTAAACACAAAGGGCTTTATAACGGCCTAAAAAAACAACGGCTAGACGTCTACTGGTTTTACGAATAGCGATGAAAAATTTGATACCAAGCAAGGCTTAATAATGATGTAGCCACGGCTGCAAAATGCAGTTTATCCTACAGGCCACTTAAGATAAGTAGGCCTTTTATTCGTCCAAAATAAGATATTTGTTTAGCCTTGCGAGCGAACGACTTGATCACACATGGTTTTTATCAACTTCATTACACTGAGTAGACGCGTTAACCCTTCTCCAAACCTTGGTTATAATGCATCAAGATTTTTCTAACTTGCTCAATACGCGTTATAAAACTTTGTTTATTCGCTCGTTCATGAATAGTATGGTCCCCATCTCCAAAGGGGCCAAACCCATCCAAGGTAATACAACCCTTCGCAGCAAAAATATTTGCGTCACTAACACCACCCCGTTGTTCTGTTAACAATCGATCACCGGTGATGGATTCTAATTGTCTTAAAAACCGCTGCTGTTTTTCATTAGGCTCCATGACATCTCGCTGAATATCCCCAGATAAGCTGGCATCAGTTCCCTCAACTTCATGCGTGTGGGTAATCACGTGTATCGCCTCAAGCACTCGATCTCTTTCTTTCATATTGGTATAACGCATTTCAACAATTAAACGAGCATGCGGAGAAATAGTATTGGCACCAATACCGCCCTCCAACTTACCAACATTCACTGTGGTCCCTCTTTCCAAGTCGGTCAATTCAGTTAATTGAATACATTTATGCGCCGCCTCTAAATTAGCATTAACTCCTTCGGAATAATGGTTTCCAGCATGTGCGGCCTTACCTTTAATATCAATAAAGAATGTGCCCACGCCTTTTCGCCCAGTCACCAATTCATTATTCTTTCCTGCAGCCTCAAACACCAACACATAATCATATTGTTCGGCTAATTGCTGGCTAATCAGTTTGGAATCATCACTGCCGGTCTCTTCGTCACTGACCAATAACATATCTATATTGCCAATTTGACCACAGGCAGCTTTAACAGCTCTCAAGGCACAAAGAGCTACATAGTTACCGCCTTTAATATCGCAAGCACCCGGACCATATATCCACTGCTCATCTTCACTAAAGGTTTCAAAACTCAAAGGCGGGAAAACGGTATCTAAATGGCCCAACAGCAGTAATTTTTTACCTGTTGATTGAGTTGAGGTAAACAATAAATGATTACCGATCATTTCTCGCTGGTAAACATAGGTCACGAAACCAATCTCTTCCATCCATAGTTGAAACAAGGCACCACTCTTATCGACACCCTGCTTATTCTTCGTATAAGAATTAATATTAATTAATTCTGCTAATTCAGAAAAATCCATTTCACCCTTCACCATGCTTTATTAACAGTCAAAAAAAGGCCTAACCAAATTCAGGGTAAATCCAAACAACATAGCCATAACCCTGTTCACCTAGTCTCAAGATATAAACACTATTATTCACCCCATACTTAGAAATATATCGCAGTTTTGAACAACAAATAAAAAAAACCAGCATTTATTTTTTGCACCGCACCATATAAAAGCAAAAAGCGCTGATATGGTGCGACTATTTGCACCTAAAACAGCTTTAAGCAAGCTCTAAACAAAGACTTACAGGCTTGGTACTAATATTGCTGTAATCTTATAGAGCGCTTCATCTGAGGATAAAAAAACATGTCTACCTATGAAATTGGGTTATGGATCTATCAAAATGGTGGTGGTGATGTTATTCAAAATTCGATCATTGCCCAATTACAAGAACGCGACATTTCTGCAATTACCGAGCTAAATTTAAGAAATGCAACAGCCACAAATGGCGCTATTTATTGTGATGGTATTAGAATGGAAGAGTTAGATTTGTTCTTTAGCTACAACGCTGGCCAACAAACACAGTACCAACTATATCTTTATGAGGCGTTGGATCAATATATACCGATCATTAATAACTATACGGCCTTTAGCCTAACCGAAGATAAATTCAAAACAGCTCATTTATTACAACGTAATGGCATCATCACGCCAGAATATGAGTTATGCCATCGTAATGATGTTCATACACTACGCAGAATCTTAAAAGAATGGGGTGGCAAGATTATATACAAACCTACTGAGGGCTGGGGAGGTATGGGGCTTGTTAAAATTGAAAACGACGCGGCCCTTGATATGCTGATACCCTTTATAAAACATACCGATCTTCGGCATTTTTACGTTGAACGCTTTATTGATTACGATAACACTGACTTCAGGGTTGATATTGTCGACGGTGAATACATCAGTTGCTATGGTCGTCAAGCCCCTGCTGGCGACTGGAAAACCAACATTACCAGTGGCGGCAAATTGTTACTACGTGAACCAACTGATGAGCTGGTCGCTTTAGCTAAAAAGGCCGCCAAATTAACCGGCCTGGATATTGCTGGCGTCGATATGATTTATGATCAAGAACGTGAACAATATGTGGTTTTAGAGGTCAACGGCATCCCTGCTTTTGCCACACCAGAACAAGAACAACTAGGCTTAGATTTTAATACTAAAAAAATTAACGCCATCGTCAACTTAATTGAAAAAAAACTACACGAGAAAAATAAATGAATAGCAGTCAAAAACGCCCAACATTAGGTTTACTGTACATGGACTTTGTACTGCAATTTTTTCACCCATCTAACTTTAAAGGTTGGCCGGATAAAATTGAAACCGTCACTTATCATTGGAAAAATGACCAGCAACGCCTTATTAACGACATTAAAAACAAAAAAATTGATGTTTTAATTGGTAATATTCCGGCAACAGCATATGAAACGTTTCGTGAAATCTCCAAAGCATTGCCTAACGTCCGCTTTGTCCCCTCACTAGACACACAGTTTTCTAATAAATCCAAAGAAAACGTTACACGCTTTTGTAAAAAATATGACATTCCTATTCCGCCAACACATATTTTTTACGACCGTAAAAAAGGCTACCAGTTTCTTGAAAAAACTCGTTACCCAAAAATCATTAAAAAATCCTATGGGCCGTCAAATTATGGTGGCTATTTTGTTCATAAGGTCGATACTTTTGATGAAGCCAAACAACTACTAGAAAGCAAAAAATACAACCCCATTTACGTTCAAGATTTTATTCCCATGTCAGCTGATATTCGCGTCATGTTAATCGGTCACGAACCGGTGTGTGCCTTTTGGCGCCGTCCACCAGAAGGTGAGTGGTTAACCAATACCAGCCAGGGTGGCAGCATTGATTACCAAAACGTGCCAAAGGAAGTGCTTGATTTAGCTGTACGCGTTTCTAAAGCCGCAAAAGCAGAATACTGGGCCTGTGACATCGCTGTTGGAAAAGATGGCAAGTACCGCATATTAGAGTGCGCAACGGCCTTTGCGGCCTTCCCTTATATTAGGGACTGGATAGGTCAATATTTGATGTGGTTATTTGGTAACGGTCAATTTAAAAAGCCCCATTTCCCCATTAATAACTGGGAAGAGCTTGGTAAGATATCGCCCTACTTATTAAGAACCATGCGCCAAATCACCTTTGGTCAATATACCCCTAGCTCAGATGCCGACTGCTTTACACCACTTGCCAAAACAAGCACTAACGAGCTTTTAGTAAAAGACCTTAGTCAAGAAGAGTGGCCCAGTGATATTTGGAATTTTCAAGATAATTTAGGTCGTCAAAAAAAATCCGATTCAAAACCGGCTCCAGCCACATCAAAAAATTCTGCTAAAACAGCTGAGTCCATTAGCGCAAATGCCGACAATGCGTTTGTTATACCACCCACCGATGAGACATACCGTTATTCACTGAGCCGAACATGGGATATTAAAAAACCGAGCTTATTTTTTATTGCTTTACACCCAACCTGCGAAGAAGACCATTATGATGATACTTTAATAAAAAAATGTATCGCTTATGCGAAACAACATGACTATGGCAGCATTATTATTGGCAGTCTTTTTGCGTACCGAGCGAAGAACATTTCAGACCTAAAAAAGGCCTGCGACCCAATCGGCACATATAATGATGTCAGCTTATTAGAAAATCATCAACGCGCTGAAAAAACGATTGCGATATGGGGTAATGATGGCACATTCAAAGGAAGAGCCGATGAAGTTAAAGCATTACTACCGAATTTATTATGTTTTCAACTAACGGTAAAAAAACAACCACGTAGTATTAAAGGTTTGGCAAATGACATGACACCCGTTTTACTCTAAATAGGGACGTTAAGCCTTGATACTTATAAGCAATGCGCTAATGCCGCAAACAACGCAGCATTAGCAACTAGGCATCGGTGTTAACTTAATGTGATCAACGTGTTAGCATCGTCCAAATAAGCATTAGCTGGCTTTATACGCCCCCAATAAGCCCCCTTAATCTAACGCCCCTTACTTTAAGAAGAATCGACTGCAGTGAAAAAACAATATAAAACATACCAAGAAACAGAACAGTATTTACAACATGTTGTTTCTCAGCACCCCAATTTATTTAAACTTCAGAGTATCGGCACCACTCACGAACAACGTGAGATTATGCTAATCACCGCTTCTTTCGATGTAGAAAAGGCAGAGTCTAAACCCGCTCTTTTGTATACCGGCACCATTCATGCCAGAGAATGGATTGGTAACGAGCTGGCTGTTAAGTTTATTGAATATATCGTCGATAACCATGAGTACAACCCTGAGCTTATCAACATCTTAAGCCGTAACACACTTTATATGGTGCCTTGTTTAAATCCGGATGGCTTCGAATACTCAATGAAGCATTTCTCATTTTGGCGAAAGAACCGTCGTCTCAATCACGATGGTACCTATGGTGTTGACCTTAATCGTAACTTTAGTGTCGGTTTCCCAGGCTCAAAAAACACTTCATCAAACGTCTATAGTGGGCCACAGCCCTTTAGTGAGCCAGAAACTCAGGCCATCAAACAATTTGTGGACAGTCATCAAAACATTACGATTGCTTTAGATTACCACTCTCAGGGAAATGTTTTTTTCCCTGCCCACAAGTTTAATCATGAAGCCGAACATGAAGGCACAGACCTGAATATGCTTTGCGCCAATATGGCCAGAAAAATCTACAAAGTAACAGGGCGTAAATACGGTATTCATCGTGGTAAACCGCCTACAAACTTGATCGGTGGAAGCGGACGAGAATACTATTATAGCCGAGGCATTCTTGCCACTGTTGTCGAAGTCGGTACCCGTAATATTCCCGACTATATGCAAAACATGACCCAGTCGATTAATGAAAATATACCGGCGGTACAATATGCATTAGGTGAGGCAATTAATTATTCCACACACGCTCCAAAACGCGTTACTGAACTTAATATCCTTAACATTGAAAGTAAATCTGCCACGTTAACGTGGACGTATGAAGAAGATGAGGATATTTATTTTGAAATCTATCGCAATACAAAAAACAAACAAGCCTGCACCGAAAGTAATTTAGTTGGCATTACCCATGCACAAGAGTTTACAGATATAGAACTCGATAGTGGCACCATGTATTTTTACTATATTCGTGCGGTTCATCGCTTGAGTAATATTAAATCGCCTTTTGCTACAAAAATTAGATTAAAAACATTACTAGATCATAATGAATTTTCTAGGGTGCTATTCCCCGGTAAATCCAAAGTCGGTTATGTTGGTCAATACACTGGCGAGCAAAATCGCCAACATTTTGGTCACAATTCACTCTTTATTGGCATCAACCAATCCAAAGGTATCTGTACCGGTGTTCTTGAGTTTAGCCTCGATAACATCCCTGAAAATGCTGTTATTAAGTTTGCCAGGGCTTCACTCTACCCAATGAATCGTGTCGCCGCAAAAATTGAGCAGTTTGGAGATTGGTCGATTTCATTTTTAGAGCAAGATAACGTAGCCGATATAACAAACTTTGAAGATATAGAGCAGGCCGAAAGCATTGAAACATTAGGCCAAACAGTTCCATCAGACGCCCTAACACAAGGTATCTGGAGTCATTGGACCTTTAGTGCTCATGAATGTCGAATTCTAGAATCAAACCTAGCAAAACGCTCGGTATTATTTCGCATAGATGGCCCCAAAACACTACCTCTTGGGCGTGATTCACAAATGATGCAATTCGACATTGGCTATGGAAAATTTGGTGGCGGGATTCATTATCGCCCACACCTTGAGGTCATTTATACTGTCCCTGAAACAGAAGTGGTCTTATCACCCAAGCGCCTTAGTAGTCTGTCAAAAGAAGGTATTGTTGAAAACGAGCTCCTGTCTGGTTTTAGCGAAAATGATGGTAAAACATACGGCTATATTGAGTTTAATCTGTACAGTTTACCGAACCCAGAAGAAACGGTTATTACCGAAGCCTTTATTTGCTTACAAAATAAAAACACACCCCCCAGTGATCGTGATATCTGCTTTAATCTTGAGTTTGTCGACATTAATGCCATCAGCTATTCTGATATCAGAAATCGAACTAATATCGAATATGTTGGTTATGAAGCAACCACGCAAGACCTTGTTCGCAAGCAAAAGCAGTACTTCATTTTCGACAAATATAGTCAATTAACATTAGAAGAAAAACACGAATCTAATGAGGCAGCTGCTTTTGTAATACGAGCCACCTCTGAGTCAGAATCTTATGCAAAATTGATTGACTGGCATGAGGCTGGCCATAAAAATGAAGTGAAATTAGTCGTTAAATATATCAAGCGTCGCAAAAAACCAACGGCAGCGGTTACTGAATTAAAAGCAAGCAATGAAAATGGTCGAATGAAATTAACATGGGCGAACCCACCTACCAAAGCATTTGTTGGCACTTATGTCGTACGCAATAGGTTCCGCCCACCGCGCTCACCCTATGATGGTGTAAAGCTCTATGCTGGTTCGGATAATTACACATACGACAGCTTTGGCTCTAGCAAAATCTCAAAATATTATGCTGCCTTTAGTTATGATGATGTTCCAAACTACTCTGAGCCTCAAGTAATACATTATGAAGCTCATCAAAGCACTGCAGAAAAGCCATCTAACTAGTTTTATATGAATGACACTGTATGGCTAATACGAATGAATAGCCGATAAACGCTTGGTTTATCGTTAATCTCGCCGGCAATTTGAAAAGCGTATAACGCTTTGTTTTTTGTCGCCTGCTCAGCCAGTTAAAAGCTGGCCAGCGTGTCATAAAAGCCTAATAACTTACTGTCTCGTCAGCGCCAAGTTCTCACTGGTCCTAACAGTGGCTGCGGATATAACGCTAGTCACCTCGCCCTCTCCTGAAATATTTAAACATGCTGTTTGATAAACCTCATACAGCACACTGAGCATAACCATGTTAGATGCTTGTCGATACTTTGAACTAGTTGACAAATCAACTATTGATTTATAACATATATAAAAACTTACATTTGAACTATACAAAATGTCTACTAAAAAACGCTCTCTAGACCAACATCTCTTTGATCTTACTAATGTTATTCAGCCTTCACGGAGAGTTTGGATGCAAACTGTTAGCACTCTTCCTTTTGATCATGGTATTTCCACGTCATTAGCCATTATCGTTTTACTAGCATCGCGTTTCGGGCCTCATGTTCAACAAAAAACGCTGGCTATCGAAGCTGGTATTGATGCAGCCGCGCTGGTTCGTATACTTGATCAAGGCGAAGAGGCCGGGCTACTCGTTCGTTGTGATGTTCCCAATGACCGTAGAAGCAAAGCCATTAAGCTGCTAGCGAAGGGAAAGCGCCACGCTAGCAAAATGGAAGCTACACTTAAGGACCTTCGTTTTAAGCTGATGGGTGATGTGCCAGAAGAAGATATTGAGACAACAACGCGCGTAATGCGTCTGTTGGAAGAGCGATGCCAAGCCTATTTACTAAATGGCAAAACTGATCAAAAATGATTTTTAAACCTGACCAGTGGCTATTCGCATTCAAGCTGTACCTAGCAGCGATGATGGCGTTTACAATCTCCGCGCATATTGGCCTCCCCGAAACATATTGGACCATTGTTACCTGCTGCGTGGTTATGAACCCCATGAGCGGTGCCGTAAGATCTAAAGCCGTTTATCGATTTACCGGTACATTTTGTGGCGGGCTTGTCTCGTTGATTTTAGTAAGTTTTTTTGCAAACACACCGATCTTAATGATTGCCTTTATAGGGCTAATTGGTGCAGTAGCATTTGGATGTTCTTTACTAGATCGCACACCGCGAAGCTACGGTTTTCAACTCTTTGGTCTGACCTTAATGATCGTCGCAATACCCTATATAGAACACCCAGCCACACTGTTTGACATAGCCATATTTCGTATCTGCGAAATTGGTCTGGGGATCATATGCTGCACCATGGTCGACAGCATTATTGCTCCACGTTCTTTAAAACCTGGCGTGCAGTTTAAATTGCAAGGTTGGCTGGCTGATATGGAGAAATGGATTGATGATGCCTTTGAAGGCCATATTACCGACGACGATGCAGTACATGACCGCTTAAAAGCCCTCTCTGATATCAGCTCCTTATCTGCTCTGGCCGCTCAATTGCGTTATGACCCGCTTGTTACACGACGGGAAAGCCAACTTATATTTTCCATACAATTGCGTTTATTGCGCTTAGTGCCGTTGCTATCAGCCATCTCATCTCGCATTGCCGATGCCGAACCCGATATACGCAACAAGTTAACGGCCTCTTTAAAAACAGCGGCCGCCCATGCAAAAAATGGCGAGCCAGCGGACGAAGCCCTACTTACACAAATAACCCAAACGGCTCATAGTATGGATTCCATGTCTGAGTGGCGCCATTTAGTTCAAGAAAACATGGCCGAATTACTAAAAACTATACTGCATAACTGGTCTGAAATACGCCAATGCCAACAGTCACTAGAACAAGATTCGCCGTTACCGCCTCTTCTTGAAAAAGAAGTCAGCAATACACGTTCATTTAAGCTTTATCCGGATACCTATATTGCCAAAAAAATATTTATTGGCAGCCTTATCTCCTACAGCCTGCTCTGTGTATTATGGTATGCAACAGGCTGGCATCATGCTCCCGCTGCAGTTTTAATGGGGGTTGCTGCTCTCGCCTTCTTTGGTGGTTCAGACGAAGGTGGTCGCGCCATTACCTTATTTGGTCGGTTTACAATTATCGCCTTATTCGCCGCAAGTATATTAAGCTATGGCCTGCTTCCGCTTGCCAATGATTACCCCATGTTTCTGATCATAATGGCGATATTTATCTTACCAATAGGCGCTTGGGCAACGAAAAACCCGATGGCGATACTGCTATTGGCTATGGCTTTTAGCAGCATTAATTTTCAAAGCAGCTACCAACCCTATGATTTTGGTGTCTTTCTTGAAATTTGTATCGCCAACCTTTTAGGCATTTTTATTGCCTTTTGTTCGCTAGGCTTAGTGCGCACGTTGGGCGCCAAACACACCATGGAACGACTTATTCGTGAGGGTCGCGAAGAAGTATTAAACCTAACTTACCGCGCCACACCCCGCGATAGAGACGCTTTCCTCAATCGGTCTTTAGATAAAATTGGTTCCCTTGCAAGTAGGCTTGAACAAACCGGTCAAATAAATACTAGCTCTCGTGTTTTAAGTCGTTTGCGTGCAGCTGCAAGTATTGCCGAGCTACGACATACCAGTGCTTACCTGAATGAAGAAACTCGTCGCGTGCTGGAAGACCTATTCACCACAATCCGCCAAGACATTAACCATAAAGAACCCTCAGACAAGCTTTTGGCAAAAATAGACAACGCCCTTTCAACCGCCTGGAAGCATGAGTTGAAATCGGCCAAACATCCACTGTTAAGGGGGCTCATTGGCCTTCGTCTTGCGTTGTTTGAATATGCACCTGCTTGGAGGTATGCCCCATGATCGGAGAAATTGATATAGCTGGAATATTTATCTCGCCGTTACTCTTATGCTTGCTAAGTGCATTTATTGGAAGAATCATGATTTCAACTCTTTTTGAAAAAGCAAACATCTACAAAGTTGTCTGGCATCGCCCCTTATTCGATATGTCCCTATTTTTTATATTACTGGGGATCTCACTTAAAACTTTGTACCTTATAACCGGTTAAAATATGCAAAAAGAAAAACAATTCACATCCTAAAAGTCATGATGACATGCACGCTGACCGTTCTTGCAGCGTTTGTGCTCTGGCATATCTATTCCTACTATACTTACACTCCGCAAACACGCGATGGCAAGATCAAGGCCGACATTGTTGCCTTATCTTCCGATGTATCCGGCCAAGTAGAGGCCGTCTTTGTTCAGGACAACCAGCAGGTTCAAAAGGGCGATGTATTATTTTCTATCGACACCGATCGCTTGGAAAATACTGTAGCGCAAAACGAAGCTGCATTAAGCAATGCTAGGGCAACACTTGCTGCAGCAAACAGGGAGGAAAAACGATATAAAACCCTAAAAAACACCATTGTCTCGGAACAAGAACGTGATAACCGTATCTCTGTTGCTGAGCAGGCCCAGGCGAAATATGAGCAAGCATTGGCAGACCTGAAACTCGCCCGCCTTAATCTAGAGCGCTCGCAAGTGAAGTCCCCGATCAATGGAATCGTAACCAATTTTTCACTGCGCCCAGGAACCTATGCAACCGCCGGACAACCGGTAATGGCGTTGGTCGATATTGATAGCTTTTATGTCGCTGGATATTTTGAAGAAACAAAACTAAGCCATATTCGCACTGGCATGCCTGCAACAGTTCATATTATGGGAGAAGACCAAGCTATCAGCGGACATGTCGTCGGGATTTCATCCGCGATTGAAGACCGTGAACGTGCAACATCCTCTAATACACTGATCGCCAATGTCAATCCAACTTTTAACTGGATAAGGTTGGCGCAACGTGTACCAGTCCGCATAGCGATTGATGAAATTCCTGATAACATAGCACTTATATCAGGGCGAACAGCCAGCATTACTATCAATAATCATGAAGGTTGATTATTACTTTTTACCGTTCAATAGGGCTAGTTGTAGAAGCCTTCAATATTGATGCAGCACTGATTTTTTGGCTATGCCACCTGCGGCAGATGGCGCTTCGTTTGCAGTTAATGGTGGAGAGAGAGGGATTCGAACCCTCGGTACCTTGCGGTACACACGCTTTCCAAGCGTGCTCATTCGGCCACTCTGACATCTCTCCATAAAACTTATAAAACGCACTGTGCTTGCGTTTTAGGGCGCTGAATTATATCAGCAAACTTAAACCTTTTGTATTTATTGTAGTTGAGACTCTAACTCATCCCAACGTTGATACTTTTCTTGTAATTGTTCATCGATAGACGTTAATTCAGCCATTTTGCTTTTTATCTCTTCTCGGTCTCCTGCATGAAACTCCGCCGTACTCGTTAATTGCTGTAGCTTCGCTAACGTTTCTTCAAGCACCTCGATCTGCTTTGGTAAGTCATCTAATTCTTTTTTAACTTTGAAACTTAATTTCGGCTTTTTAACGGTTTTAGGCTGTTTTTTTTCACTAACCGTTTTACTCGGCTGCTCGGCCTGACTGCTGTCTTTAATAATTTGACTCCAATTAGGCAACTCGCCTACATAATCAGTAATGACACCATCCCCTTCAAAAAACCAAAAATTAGTAACTACGTTTTCTAAGAACTTACGGTCGTGACTCACCAATATTAAGGTACCTTCATAGTCAACCAGTAATTCTTCTAGTAACTCTAATGTTTCAACATCTAAATCATTAGTCGGTTCATCCATCACGATAAAGTTAGCCGGCTGACTAAATAACTTCGCCAGTAAAATTCGATTACGTTCACCACCAGATAATACTTTTGCTGGTGATCGTGCTCGTTCAGGGGCAAACAAAAAATCACCTAAGTAGCTGATAATATGCCTGTCACGCCCATTAATGGTAATGCTCTCTCGTCCGTCGGAGACTAGGTCAATAACCGTTTTCTCTAGATCCAGAACATCTCTGTGCTGATCAAAATAGGCGACTTTTAGTTTGGTTCCGTGTTTTACAGCACCGGAATCTAATTCAATTTCTTTTAGCAACGCTTTAATGAGCGTACTTTTGCCAATACCATTTGGTCCTACCAATCCTATGCGGTCACCTCGCATTAATCGACATGAAAACTGATCGACCATTTTACGCCCGCCATAGGCAATAGAAACATCCTCCGCCTCTATCACCAACTTGCCAGACTTTTCACCTGATTCAACCTCTAGTTTCGCAGGACCGGCTAGGTTTCTTCGCTCTGCACGTTCCCGTCGTAACTGTTGTAAAGCCCTCACACGACCTTCATTTCGTGTTCTTCTCGCTTTAATGCCTTGTCTAATCCAGACTTCTTCACGCGCTAGCTTTTTATCAAATTCTGCATTTGTTTTTGCTTCGGACTCTAATGCGGCCGCTTTTCTTTCAAGGTATTGCTCATAGCTACACGACCAACTGGTTAGCTGTCCTCTATCTATTTCTATAATACGTTTCGCTATATTTTGTAAAAAAACTCGGTCATGTGTAATGCAAACCACGGCACCGCGAAAGGTTGCAAGTTGTTTTTCTAACCAAACAATTGTTTCCATATCTAGATGGTTAGTTGGCTCATCTAACAGTAAAACATCAGGCTCGACTACCAAGGCACGGGCTAGCCCTACACGTCGCTTCCAACCACCTGACATTTCATTTATTTTTTTATCGGCGGGTAAATTTAAACGACTTAACACTGAGTCAACACGTTGTTGTAATGACCAGCCATCTAATGCTTCAAATTGATGTTGTAATTTGCCCAGCGCTTCTAAGTCAACATCAGGGTCAAGCAACATGTCGTGATAACGAGCAATTAAGTGACCCACCTCACCCAAACTATCAGCAACAGCATCATAAACGGTGGAGGCATCGGGCAGTAACGGTGACTGCTCAAGTGTTGCTATGGTAATGCCCGCTTGCCGCCAGACCTGACCTGAGTCGGCCAACACTTGCCCAGCCAATACTTTTAACAAGGTCGACTTTCCTTCGCCATTGCGGCCAATTAAGCCCACTCGCTCTTGTTCATCGATTTGCAGGTCGGCATTATCTAGCACTGGTTTTAAACCGAACGCTACACTAACATTATCTAGCTTAAGTAATGGCATATTATTGATTTTGAATAAATTTTCTAATTAAATTGAACGCAAGTGCTGACGCTACTGTTTGTTGACGTAGCGCTCTCCCCCACACTTCCTTTGTGCTTGAAATGTGGCCGTGAGCATCTGCTACTGCGGTAAAAACAGCCACTGTTGTATCATTTACTTTCTTATGAAGTTGCACAAGGCTTAACGCTGTTTTATGCCGAGCACGATTTTCCTTTGCTATCTCAAGCGCCAACGCTTCACCAATGGGTTGCTGCACCGTGCTAAACGCAGTTTGTATGCCTGAAACTTTTGGATAAACAGCTGAAGTTAATAGCCAATCTGCTTGGCACTGGCGGGCGATATCACCCTGCGATAAGGTTTCAATAAGACTCAGTGTCAACTTTTTTTCGGTCATTAACTGATCGACACAATCCGGTAAATTACTGACTGATTGACCCCAACCATCAATGGCAAAAAGGCTAGCACCCAATGCATCACTAACGTTATCAACCCAATATTGAACCTGCTCTTTGGTATGGCTTTGTGGAAAGAGTAGCTTTAATTCATTCTCTGGCATACCCGCTCTAAAACTCACACGAATATCATTGTCAATCTCTAAGCTATTAACGGCTTGCTGGATATCAGACTCTCCCATGCCCATGCTTCGAAATGTAATCAAACGGGGCTGCTCCAGCTTAAATTGGCGCTGTAAATCGGCCAACACAAACGTCTCCATCATCTGTTTCATTTCATACGGTACACCTGGCATAAAGTAAAACCGGCACTGCTGACCGACGGCAGTAAAGCCAGGCGCCGTTCCCCAACGATTATCAATTCGTGTCGAATTTGTGGGCAACAGTGCTTGCTTCTTATTTACATCGGCCATAGGCATTTTTAATTGCGCGAAAAACTCAGCAATCATCACTAAAGCCTCACTATCCATTTCAAGTTCTACTTGAAAGGCTTGAGCAAAGGCTTCGGCGGTTAAATCATCTTGTGTTGGCCCTAAACCACCTGTACACAAACAAACATCAGCCATCGCATCTACTTCTTTAAGCACTTGAACCAAGTCTGCTAAGTCATCCGAAACAGTAATATGCCTAATAACATCGAAGCCTAGCAAGCGACACTGATCAGCCAAAAAAGCAGCATTGGTGTCTACCAAAGCACCTGTAATCACTTCATCGCCTTGTGAAAAAATAATGACGCTAGGCGCCTTGTCTGTTTTATGCATCAAATTGAACCTTGTAACTGGTGAACTTTCTTATATTTAAGACCCCGCTATCTAATATTAGATATTGTCCTTTTATGCCCATTAAACGGCCTTCGACCCTAGCTGTTTTATCAAAATTAAAGGAGGTAACCTTTTGAGGATATTCAACAACGGGGTAATTAATCTCTACCTGCTTAGCATCTTTTATTAACTCTATATCCCCGTCTTTATTAGCCGCCTGAATATTGCTTAACTCAGAGGCTGCAGCCTCAATAAGGCGGTCTCTATGTTCATATAGGTTTTTATGGTCCGCTTGGCCTTTTAACATCTTCCGCCAATCAGTTTTATCCGACACGTGTTGTTTTAAAGCCATCTCAACTTGACCAGACTGTAGACGTGTTCGCACCTTAAAAATGGGCAAGGCCTGTGTTGCTCCTTGGTCAATCCAACGCGTTGGCACCTGTGTATGGCGAGTAATGCCAACCTTTAAGCCAGATGAATTTGCTAAATAAACAAAGTGGTCTTGAAAACAAAACTCTTCGCCCCATTGAGGTTCTCGACACGTACCTAGGTGATAGTGACACGTTTCAGGTTTCATAATGCATAAATCACACTGAGCCAGCTTAGTCATACAATAATAACAAAAGCCTTGGCTATAGCTTTTCTTTGTTCGTTTTCCACAATTTAGACAGTTGATCTCACCTTCATAGGTTAACGCGATGGTTTTACCCAAATATTGGTTCAAGCCAATACGCTCATCACCGATGGGCAATACATATTCAACAGGGTTACTCAAGGTGCTGAGCATTTTCTTTAAATGGCCTTCAATCATGTTCTCTATCCTAATTCAATTAATCCATGCCGATTTGAAACATGGTGGCTGTATAACAACCGATTTATGATGAAAATTAACCTTTTACGAAGTTAAGAAGTCGAATGTTTTCTCTAAATAATTTTCGTAATCAGCAAAGCCGTGATCACCGCCCTCAAGCACCACTTGCTCGCTACCTTGGTAGTAATCAACCCCTTTTTGAAAATCCAACACCTCATCACCCACTTTGGTGAGTAACAGTAAGTTTTGCGCTTGCTGAAGCTTTGGTAAGTGTAACTGCTGCAACTCCTGGAGATGCGTTAGAGTAAAATCAAAGCTCTCTCCGGTATGATAATTAGTATTCTTCCCCAAGGCTTTTTCAAGTATCAAATGCGCATCAACAGCGGGGTTAATTAACACTGCTTTCTTGGCATACTTTTGACTTAAATACGTTGCATAAAAGCCCCCTAAAGAACTACCAACAACACCCCAATATTGATCATCTAACGAAGCTATGTGCGCCTCAACCAAGGACATCGCTTGAGCTGGAGAAGGGGGTAAATCTTTTAAAAACAAGGTATGAACATTGTTTCGCTCAATATAGCTTTTAACTAACTGCGCTTTAAAGGAATCTACAGAACTGCAAAAACCATGTAAGTAAATAATATGCACGAAAAACTCTATTATTAAAAATAAACCATTAGGATAACCGACCCGTTGCAGGCCTGCCATCATTAACGATCAGTTGTTACTCTTCTTAAACGCGACCTACTTCTTTAGCTGAACGGGCATACTCTGCGATAAATTCGTCTTCCGACAGTGGTTTATTAATTAAATAGCCCTGAACTAGGTCACAACTATGCTCTGCTAGGAAATCATATTGATCTTGTGCTTCAACCCCTTCAGCCACAACCTTCATACCTAAATTATGTGCCAACACTATCATTCCATCAACAACAGCCATATCAGCTTCATTTTCTGGTATCTCTTTGATGAACTCCATGTCCAATTTTAAGGTGTTCGCTGGTAACTGCTTAAGATAATTAAATGACGAATACCCTGTACCAAAGTCATCAATAGAAATACTCACACCCATTGCTGCAATATCGTTTAATTTTTCCAACATCGCATCAATATTGTCCAACACCATACTTTCAGTTACTTCTAATTCTATGTATTTTGGTTCTAATTCATGTTTAGCCAAACACATACCAACCAATGATACAAAATTCTCCTCTGCCATCTGTACCGCGGATACATTAACTGCAACAGTGCCATAGTAGTCAAATTCTAGTTGCCACTTTTTTGCTGTTGCGCACGCGGTGTCTAGCACCCACAAACCAATTTCTTTAATCAGCCCCATTTCTTCTGCAACAGGTATAAACTCGGCTGGTGATACCATTCCTCTTAACCGGTGCTCCCACCTAACTAATGCTTCTGAGCCTATCACTTCCGCTGTTGATGTGTCTTGTTTCGGTTGGAAGTACAGCGATAACTCATTATCCGCCAACACTTTCCGTAGCTCAGTTTCAATACGCATTCTTTGCTCTAATACCTCACTCATTTCCTGCGTATAAGCACGGTAAGTATTTCTCCCAGCGGCTTTTGCTCTATACATCGCCGTATCTGCATTTTTCAACAACGTCTCTTTTGATAGACCATCATCCGGGTATATTGCCAAACCAATACTAACCCCTGCAAAAACCTCGTTCCCGGCGAGGCTAAATGGTTCTTTTAGCGCATTTAACATGGCCTTAGCAACCTGGTCAGGCGCTGTTTTACCGGTCATATCACTTAATACAACCACAAATTCATCACCACCGATTCGTGCCAACATATCTCCTGAGCGGATACAGTTTTTTAGCCGCCCAGATAGCGCTTTCAACAGAATATCACCAGCTTCATGGCCCATGCTGTCATTAACATCTTTAAACCGATCTAGATCAATAAAGAAAACCGCCACTTTTGAATCTTTTCTCTTGGCATGTTCAAGTTCTTGCTGAAACTGTTCAACAAAAGCAGTTCTATTGGGTAGACCCGTTAATGCATCTTTATAAGCTAATTTATGTACATGTTGATCAGCAAACTGCTTGTCTAACAAACGTCTCACTCGCTGTCTTAAAACTGACAAGTTTATCGGCTTGGGTACAAAATCAGCGGCGCCACTTTCATAGGCTAAATCCACAGATTTTTCACTTTCTAGGGCCGTGGTTATAAGCACTGGAACATCCGAACCACCCTGCATTGCCTTGATTTCTCGACAGGCCTCAAAACCATCTTTAATGGGCATCATTGCATCCATGATAATCACATTAGGCCTTAACACTTCAAACAACCTCACTGCATCACGACCATTAGCACCCAGTTCAACTTGATACCCTTCGCGCTCCAAAACACTTGCTACCGTCATTCGCGTACTTTGATCATCATCAACAATTAACACCACTTCTTTCGTTCGCTTTGTTTGTTCTGTATCTGAAAGTTCTAACGTCGCTAACTTGCTGTTCAAAGATGCTTCAACCAAGGTGAACTCTGTTTCTAACCGCTCAGCTAATGGCGCAATTATCGATTCATCAACAGTGTTACGAGACCAGGCCTCCTCTATTTCAACACAAACAGATACAAAATCTTCCGCCCCCAAGTTACGTGAACTGCCCTTAATTTTATGCGCCACATCCAAACACTTTGTTGTATCACCAGCCTCCATTGCGGCAATTAAGGTAACAATATAGATAGGTGTATCGAGTAGATAGGATTGAACAATTTGTTGAATACCACTGCCAGTATTAGCAACGAGCTCCTTGAATGCCGATTCAACAATTACTGAGCCTTCTGACACTTCAAGCTCTATACCTGATGATTCATCGTCTATTAGAGGGAAACCAAATAGTTTTTCAAGCTTGGCCAATAACGCTGACAATTGAAACGGCTTTAATAAATAGTCATCCATCCCGCTATTAATACAGTGTTCAAAGTCACCTGGTTGATCTTTCGCCGTTAAAGCAATAATAATCGGCTGCCGGTACTTAAGGTCTAACGCCCGGATTGCTTTAGTTGCTTCATACCCATCCATCACTGGCATATTGCAATCCATCAAAATCAGATCATAGTTTTTTTCTTTAAAAGCATTCAGTGCTTCAAGACCATCATTGGCCACATCAGACGATATACCTATTTCCTTTAGTGTTGCCTCGGCTACCAGTTGGTTAGTCACATTATCATCGACAACTAGGGCCTTTATACTTTGCAAAACATCTGATGTCTTGATCTTGGGTTTTTTCCCAATCTCCGCTGACGTGCTCCCCTTACCTTCAGAGAATACATCTATTAATGTCATCCGTAACTTCTCATACCGTACAGGACGGTCAATTGATCCTACAAATAACGGCAAGCTTTCGTCTGCAGAGCTAATTTTGCTGCCAAACCGGACCATCGGAATTAACTTTGTACCAGAAAATTCCTCATTCGCCTTAAAACTCGCTAAAAACGCAGTCATATCCCCCAAACTATAATCAACATTAAACAGGCAGCTATCCAACCCTCTGCCCGACTTTAACTCGTCCTTTAGGATGAAAATGGCCTCATCTAAACTGTTAACTATTTGACATTCAACCCCCCACGCATCGAACATCCCTTCAAGATAATTTTGAGTTTCTTCAAACGGTTCAATTAACATCACCCGTTTTCCACTCAATAATTCAACCTCATCGGCAGGTTCTTCGAAGGAAATATTATGCGTTTGCATTGGAAGTAATACTCTGAAGCTTGACCCTTCATTGACTTCACTAGTAACCGATACAGAACCCCCCATTAACTTTGTCATTTGATTAACGATCGTCAATCCAAGTCCGGTTCCACCATATTGATTGGTTGTTTCTGCACTGACCTGACCAAAAGGCCTAAAAATTTCACTTAATGCGCCTTCCGGTATTCCAATACCCGTATCAGTCACTGCTATCTCAATCAAAGAACGCCCCTTTGAGGATGACACAATTTTTGCTGATAAAGTAATATGCCCCTGGCTTGTGAATTTGACCGCGTTATTTAATAAATTACTGATGACTTGTCGAATCCTTACCGCATCACCTCGAACAAACATTACATTGTCGGTGGGCAAATCCAAACAAAGCTCTAAATCTTTAACTTGTATTTTCTCTGCATATAACAACGCTAGCTGTTCAAGCAACAACCTTAAATCAATATCCTCCAGTGCCAGCTGAAAATTCCCCGATTCCATTTTACTAAAGTCCAACACATCATTGATCATTTGCAATAAGGAGTCACCTGATTTACTGGCTACCTCAAGGTATTCATGCTGATGCTGTGGCAAGCCCATTTCTTTGAGCAAATTAACCATGCCCAAAATGCCATTAAGAGGCGTTCTAATTTCATGGCTTAGGTTCGCTGCAAAATCTGATTTAATTTTAGCTGTTTGTACGGCTTGATCCCTCGACTGTTCAAGTTCACTACTTCGCGTTTCCAGCACCTTCATCATCTGGTTGAACGCTTCAGACATATGGCCAAGTTCCGCAGCAACCTCATGTTCGGCTCTAAGCCCGATCTCACCTGATGCTGCTTGAATCATGATCGATGAAAAGTCTTTTAACGGCCTTGTTAAACGCCGAACTAGCAAGCTCATCAGTACTAATAAAACCAACGCAACCGCAATAATAATGCCTACGTTGGCGACAAATAGTGTCTGGGCATACTGAATTAAGGACGGCTTATCAAGTATCAGCATTAAGTAAGCAGCAGGTATTTCCCCATTATTATTGAGCCGAGCGGTAAAGTAAAAGGCTTGTTCCGTCTCACGCTCTAGCCTCGCTTCCTCCAAGTCAACATCTTGCCAGCCGCTTATTAACTCATACTCTGTGTTCTTTTTGACCGATGATATTTCTTTGAAATCTGCATCAAAAATAATAATGCTTTGCACACCCTCAAGTTTAAAAAAAGGGGTCGCTAAATAGCCTAATAGTTCTTCAATACCGCCAGAAAAAGGAGTTGAAAGCTGATCGATTAAAGCTTCAGCTACTCTCTTACCGTGTTGAACATAATCGGCCCGCTCTTGCTCATAGGCTTTATATGAAATTAAAGCTGATGAGATGACTGATAAAAAAATAGCTCCTATCAACAAAGCAAGGTTTAATTGCTGGCCTAAACCCTTTTTATGTTTTTTTATGCCCATAATCCAAACCCTAATTTAACGGCTTCCTTATCTAGCTATAATGTTAGTTTAAATACTTCGCCATGCTAGCTATTGTCTTATCATTAATAACGTACATCATAACCAAAAAGCTGAATATTTGCTTAACCCATGCCATGACAAATTTCCATCGGCAAGCGGGCGACAGGGCGTTATAATATCCACCATACTTTAAACACTATGGAGCGGCGCCTCATGTCATGGCTTTCTAACAAACCTATTCCTGTTAATGAACGACTCATCGTTGCTTTGGATGTCCCTGATATTCCACAGGCTAAAGCGTTAGTCACGCTATTAGGCGACAGCGTTATTTTCTACAAAATTGGACTTGAGTTATTCATGTCTGGTGATTATTTTGAGCTAATCGACTGGCTCAATGAACAAAATAAACGCATCTTTGTTGATCTCAAATTTTTTGATGTGCCTGCAACAGTTGGTCGTGCTGTTAAACAGCTTAGCGATAAGAAAGTTGATTTTGTCACCATACACGGCAACAACGCCATTATGCAGGCTGCCGCCGAGCAAAAAGGCCAACTGAAAGTTCTTGCTGTTACCGTCTTAACCAGTTTAGATAGGGGCGACCTAGATGACTTAGGGTTTAAATGCGATGTTGAAGAACTCGTCACCTCACGCGCCAAACGAGCTATTGAACTGGGTTGTGATGGTGTTATTTCTTCTGGACTAGAAGCCCCAGGACTACGGGACTCATTAGGTCCAAACTTCTTGGTTGTTTCGCCTGGTATTCGACCCGTCGATAATAAGCCAGATGACGACCAAAAACGAGTCGTCAGCGTTGAACAAGCCTTTTATAATGGAGCCGACCATATTGTAGTTGGGCGACCTATTCGTGATGATCGAGATCCCAAGCAGGCTGCCTTAGATATACAAAAAAGTATTCGTCATGTATTTAGTGAAAATTTATCAGGAGATCATAATGATTAAGGACTTAAACAGTTTCACTCAACCTATATCAAAACTTGTTGAATTAAATACTCATCACTTCGACACCCTCATGGACGCTCAAAAAAAAGCAGCCGAAGATTATAAAAAACTTGTTCAGCAACGCATGCAAACTGCAACAAAAATCAAAGACCCTATTGCATTAGCTAGTTTTGTCACCGATCAAATGGCACTCGCCCAAAGTAACTATGAAAAAATGGTAGATAACAGCCGTGTTATGTTTGAAACCATGACAGGCTATAACGCCGAAGTAATTAAACTTTTTCAGGAAAGCACCGTTCAGCTAAAAAAAGAAATTGATAAAGAAACAAAAAAATAGCCTGATTATTTTTTGTTTCTTTAATTAACTATTGTTAGCTACCTTTAATTAGGGTTGAAGCACCTCACAAAACAAATGTTGCGCCGCAATAAATTTTACTTTAAACTGGCCTTTCTAACCTTTGTTTTAAATTAGATTTACTCAACCTTATTTGGAGAAATTTCATGAACGACTTTAATGCTTTTGCAGCCCCTATCACTAAATTAATTGAATTAAACAAAACTCATTTTAAAAAAATGGCCGCAGCACAACAAGAAGCTGCTAAAAACTATGCCGAATTAGCTGAAGCCCGCATCAAAGCAGCAACCAACATTAATAACCCTGAGGCACTTAATGCTTTTGCCAAAGAGCAAGTCGAACTCGCTCAATCAAGCCTTGAAAAATTTGTTGCTGATAGCAAATCTTTATTCGAAGACACGAAAGCTTATAACGAGCAAGTACTTAACATTGTTAAAGAAAGCGCAGCGGCTCTAACACCAAAAAAATAAACATCAAATTAAGTTTATTTTGGAAACCACTACCACTCGGTAGTGGTTTTTTTATAGTTGAAACATTATTAAAAATAGAAACACGCTGCCATAAAAGTTAAACTAGCCTTATCAACGAATAACACTCATTCGTCACCAAACAACTTAATTCTATAAGGGGATTTCAAATGGCTTTAATTTCTCTACGCCAACTACTCGACCACGCTGCTGAAAACAACTACGGCGTACCAGCTTTTAATGCCAATAACATGGAACAGGTTCATGCTGTTATGCAAGCAGCAGACGCAACTAATAGTCCTGTTATTATTCAAGGTTCTGCCGGGGCAAGAAAATATGCTGGTTCAGCATTTCTAAAACACCTAATTCTCGCTGCGGTTGAACAGTACCCACACATTCCTGTGGTTTTTCACCAAGATCACGGTACCAGCCCCGCCATCTGCCAACGGTCTATTCAGTTAGGTTTTACCTCTGTCATGATGGATGGTTCTTTAGAAGCTGACGGCAAAACACCCAGTAGTTATGAATATAATGTTGAGGTTACTAGGAAAACAGTTGAAATGTCGCACGCTTGTGGTGTGTCTGTTGAAGGTGAGCTCGGTTGTCTCGGTTCGCTTGAAACAGGTGAAGCAGGTGAAGAAGATGGTGTTGGCGCCTCTGGCGTTTTAACACACGAACAAATGCTAACCGACCCTGAGGAAGCTGCTGATTTTGTTAAAAAAACGGGGGTTGATGCATTGGCTATCGCCATTGGCACCAGTCATGGTGCCTATAAGTTTACCAAACCCCCAACTGGCGATACTTTAGCTATTCAACGCATAAAAGAGATCCACGCAAGACTGCCTAATACTCACCTTGTAATGCATGGTTCTTCATCGGTTCCTCAAGATTGGCTAAAAATTGTCAATGATTTTGGCGGCGACCTTGGTGAAACCTATGGCGTACCAGTTAATGAAATCCAACAGGGCATCAAGTATGGTGTACGAAAAGTGAATATCGACACCGATTTACGCTTAGCTAGTACTGGTTCTATCAGGCGGCACTTAGCAGAAAACCCCAAAAACTTTGACCCTAGAAAGTTCCTAGCTGTATCAACCGACGCAATGCAACGTATATGCGAAGATCGTATGGACGCGTTTGGAACATCTGGACAGGCAAGCAGTATTAAACCCATTAACCTAGAAGAAATGGTACTTCGTTACGACTCTGGCGAACTCAACCAAGTAGTTAAGTAATTAAAGCCTTTCAACTCAGGAGGCAGGCTCTAATTATAAGCTTCACCTCGGCTTATTAAACAACCAGGTTAGCACCACGGCAGTGTTTGCTAATCTGGTTGTCGTAACTTTTTAAATTATTACTCACCAATAACCCAGTTATAGCATTCATTCAGAGCGCCCCTACTTTCAATTGGGTTATGTAAAATACCCTGCTTTTGCTAATATCTAGCTACCTAACACTAAAACTTTATCAGAGTTTATTTATTACGTTTATGTACAAACCCCTTTAGCCTATCGGTTATGCTTAACCCCTCACGCATAAAATACGTTTTTATTTTTCTTGCTGTGTCTGTACTTTCAGGCTGCACACCAGCGCCTTCATCATTAGAAAAAGTACTTAACCGTGGTGAGCTTGTTGTTCTGACGCGAATAGATCCATCAACGTATATCATTGACGAAGCCGGAACCCATGGTTTTGAGTATGAATTAACATCACTGTTTGCGGAAAAGCTCGGTGTTAATATACGCTTCATTATTGCAAAAGAATTTCAACAATTGGTGCAATTATCAACTGAGGATGAGGCTGATTTTGTAGCTGCTGGACTAAGTATCACCCCAGACAGAAAAAAACGCTTACATTTCACGCCGCCTTATTACGAAGTCACGCAACAGCTTGTATATCATTATCGAACGCGTCGCCCTAAGTCCGTGGCGAAACTGACCGGTTCTTTTTTAGAAGTTATTGCCAATACCAGTCATGCCGAAAACTTACGTAGCATTCAAAAAACACATAAAAACTTGTCTTGGATAGAAAGCACCGATTCAACTGTTCTAGAGTTAGTTTCTCTAGTGAACGATCATATACTTGACTACACCGTCGTCGACTCCAATCAATTTCAACTCATTCGCGGTCAATTTCCCAACTTAAACGTTGCTTTTGATATTTCAAAACCTGAAAAAATAGCGTGGGCTTTTCCTCTTGGTGAAGACCACAGCTTATATAATGAAGCGGTTAAATTTCTCGCAGAACTTAAATCCACCGGTGTCTTAGAGCAGCTACAAGACAAGCACTTCGGCTATTCTAAACAATTAGATTACGTTGGAATTTGTACCTTCTGGCACCATGCTGACACTCGGCTCCCTAAGCTCATTAAGTCTTTTCATTTAGCTGCAAAAAAATATAATCTTGACTGGAAATTACTAGCGGCTGTTGCCTATCAAGAGTCTCACTGGAACAAACACGCTGTTTCGCCAACGGGTGTTCGCGGCATTATGATGCTGACGAAAGCCACTGCCAAACAAATGAACGTAACTAATCGATTAGACCCCGAGCAAAGCATTGAAGGCGGCGCACATTATTTATCAACTCGAATAAAAAAAATCCCTAAACGGATCGAAGAACCCGACAGAACATGGATGGCCTTGGCCGCTTATAATATTGGTTTTGGCCACTTAGAAGATGCGCGCATATTGACCCAACAACAAGGCGGCGACCCAGACAAATGGATTGATGTAAAACAGCGACTACCACTACTTGCTGAAAAGGAGTGGTATCAAAAAACAAAATACGGCTACGCACGTGGTAAAGAACCCGTCACCTATATTGATAATGTTCGCCAATATATCAAAATGCTTAAAAAACTTGAGCCTAACTCATTAAGTGATGAACAAAACAAAATTGATACCGACGCCACACTAAATATCGAGTTACAAGCGCTGTAACTCTCTTTTCATCCAATTTAAACCGTACTCAAAAACCTTTTCTTTCTCTGGTTCATGATGAAGTTCATGATAAAAACCTTGCCAGATCTTCAAACGGCATTGCTGACCGACGCGCTCAGAAAATATGGTACTCGCTGTATGACTTGTGATCGCATCAGCATCACCGTGCATCAACAAGACTGGAAAGTCCACTTCTGAGGCTTTTCGTAACAGTTGCTCGCCCTCACTTAGCATTTGAATGCCTAATCTAGCTGAAATCCGGTGATGAATTAAAGAATCTTCCGCTCGGCTTTTCAATATCTCTTTATCCCGACATAAGGCGACTTCGTTTATCTCGTTCGATAACGATAAAGTTGGCCACCCTGTTTGCACAAGTCGACCCAATAGTAATTTCCATTTAGCTGGCTCAAATGCAGGTTTAAACAAGGGTGAACTCAACACGACGCCTTTGAAACCAATTGGATGTGACAGCGCATATTGAATGCTCAGTGTTGCACCCAAGCTGTGACCGTAGATAAACCAGGGCTTGGCAACGTCAATATTTGATACTTCATCTATAAAACACTTAATATCCCGTATCATTTGTTGAAAATCAGCACTATGACCACGTTGACCACCAGACTTTCCATGCCCTCGCAAATCAAACGAAACAATCTCAACACCACAGGATGTATAGTATTCAACCATGTCTTTGTAGCGACCACTATGCTCGCCCAAACCATGAATTAAACACACCGTCATTATCGGCTCAACATCAGGCTGCCACCTAACGGCATGCATAGGCATTCCATCGTTAGCAAGCCACCTCTTTTCACTGTATTTTGCCATTATTTTCCTTGCGCTATAATCAACACAGTTGAAATAACATAGTAAGCCATCCTGATTAAGCTGATAACTGCCTTAACATTTCCTATAGCCCTTTCATTTACGCCTTTTTTTAAAAAAAGCGCTTAATAACTCAGAACACTCCTTCGCCAGCACGCCCCCTGTCCATTCAACATGATGGTTTGCATAACTAGCTTTAGTGAGTGATAGCGCACTACAAACAGCCCCCCTTTTTTCATCTAACGCACCAAACACAATGCGTTTAATTCGCGCATGTTGAATAGCCCCCAAACACATCACGCAAGGTTCAAGAGTGACAAAAAGGGTTGTATCAACAAGGCGGTAATTATCAAGTTGCAGACCAGCGTCACGAATAGCCACTATTTCAGCATGTGCAGTTGGGTCATTATTCTTTATAGGCAGGTTATAACCTTCAGAAATACACTCATTATCTTTGACGATAATTGCACCGACAGGTACTTCACCAACTTCTTCTGCTTTATGCGCTAAATTGATCGCTCTGCGCATCCAAGCCTCATCATTCATAAGCATTATTTATTCAGCAAAGGCCACATTGTTTCGTCCTGAATGTTTCACTGTATACATCGCTTTATCTGCCTTTTGTGTTAACACATCAATATCTGCGCCATCGTCTGGATAAAATGCAACGCCAATACTGGCACCAATCTGACAACTATCACCGTTGACCATTATGCTGTTAGAAACTGATTGAATAATATTCTCGGCAAGACGCCTTACCCCCTCATCATCCACTTGCCCTTCAAGTAACACAATAAATTCATCGCCACCAATACGAAAAACACTGTCAGATTTCCTAATGCAAGCAGCAATTCGATTCGCCGTTGTTTGCAACACCGTATCGCCAACACCGTGCCCATAGGTATCGTTAATAGGTTTAAATTGATCTAAATCGATATACAGTATCGCCAGTCTCGTTTTATTTCTTTGCGCAATACTAAGCGCATGTTCCGCCAACTCATAAAACACAATACGATTGGGCAATCCCGTTAACTCGTCTTTATGTGCTTGCTCAATAAGAATGGCTTCAGCTGCTTTCCTTTCCGATATATCTCTAATGGCAGCCGTCACTTCTACATTTTTGCCGTTCTCACTCAACGCGGTTTGCATCACAATGTCTGCGACTAAAATACTATCATCACTTTTTAGCAATCGCACCTCACACCGACTAGTAGGTAAACGGCCTGTCTTATCAACTGCCTCCAATATTTCCGAAAAAACAGCTTTCGATTCTTTTACAAAAAACAAACTCGCTGGCTTTAAAAGGTAATGTTGTTGGTTGAAGCCAAGTAATTCAACCACAGACCCACTAACAAAAGTGGTCAGCGCTGTTTTAACATCAACCCCAATCACAATATCTGTCGTTTTTTCCATCAGATTATCGTAATAGTCTTCTCTACGAATAAGTCTTATTGTAGCAATACAAAAGCAAACAAAAATAAGTAAAACTGTCGCTGTTTGAATACTTCTTAAAAAAAATGTCTCAGCCTTAGCCTCTTCTTCTAAACTAATGGTTAGTTCATTCATCAAGCTCAATAGTTCTTCATCATGCTTAGCCAAGTCCTTCATCATCTGGTGGGAAAATGATGCTGAAACTGCTTGAGATGATAGAAAATAGCTTAATTCCTCATGCAATGGTCGCCAAATATACTGAGCGTCAAATAAGCGTTCTCTAGCATCTTCATCAACCAGCTTGTCAATAAATATGACCTCACCTGAAGCCGCTGTAGCCGTACCACCTTCACTAAAAGCATTTAATGTTTCATCAAATAAGGCAACTGCTTTAGCCAGTTTATCCATATCACCCAGAGGAACTGTCTGATGCTGCGATGAATTATGAATAAGGGACGCTAACTTTATAATTTTCTGCGATAACATCCGCTGTCGACCCGCGATATTGATGTTCTTAGCAGATACTTCAATTTGAGCAGTAACATAGTAGTTAATCGCCAACAACGCAAAATCTAATAGCATGACCAACACTAATGGAAGCAACACTAACTTGTACTTTAGGAGCGTTTGATTCATAAAACTAACCTACCACATCAATAACTTAACCACTATCAATACTGCCAATTTTCATAAGTCGAGCCGTTAGGGCTTTACTCGCATTCGCTCGATACCTAGAAACTATTCTTATGCCATGCTACTAATAGTGCGCCGAAAACGTGAGAGCGCAAGTGAGAACAGCACAACGCCGATCGCCGTAATGGCAAGAAATTGCGGCCAGACAGCGGCAAAACCAGCACCACGATAGAGAATCGCCTGAGCAAGCATCACAAAGTGTGTATTCGGTGCAGCAAACATGACCAATTGAACGAGCTCCGGCATGCTCTCGCGCGGCGTCGAGCCACCAGAGAGCATCTGCAACGGCAGTAACACCAACATCAATAGCAGAGCAAACTGTGGCATCGAACGGGCGACAGTGCCGAGGAAAATACCCATTGAGGTAGTCGCAAACAAATGCAACGCCGCGCCAACTAGGAATAACCCCAGTGAGCCTTGAATCGGCACCGACAGCCAGCCTTGCACAACCGCGGTTAATGCAAAGGCGGTAGCAACAAGTACAACCAGCCCCATTGCCCAGACCTTGCTGGTCATAATCTCAAAAGGCGTAACCGGCATTACCAGCAGGTGCTCGACGGTACCGTGCTCGCGTTCGCGAATCAGCGCCGCGCCAGTAAGAACAATAGACAACATCGTCACGTTGTTGATGACCTGCATAATCGCACCAAACCACGACTTATTAAGCTGGGGATTAAATCGCGCCCGTAGCGCCAAGTCAACCGGCAACTCCGGAACCTCACGGTAGCGCTGCGCAAAGGTCTGCACTTCGTCAGCAACGATAGTTTGTATATATCGGCTACCGGTAAAGGCTTGGCTCATCCGCGTGGCATCAACATTAAGCTGAATCGTTGGCCGCCGCCCCGCTAGCACATCACGTTGAAAGTTCGGCGGAATATCCAGTGCAAAGGTGTCAAGGCCAGCATCCATGCGAGCATCCATCTGTGCTTGATCAATCACGTCAGGCGGAACAAAATACGGTGGGTAAAAAGCACTAACAATACGCCATGACAGCGGAGAGCGATCCTCGTTTACAACCGCAATCGGCGCCTTGTTAAGGCTCTCTGGCATGGCCGTAGCGGCCGTATAAACTGAAACGGTAAAGGCATAAACGATCAACACAAGCATAATCGGATCACGCACGACACTGCGCAACTCCTTAACACCAATGTGGAAAATATTAGCAAGACGCATGGACTACCTCTCCTGCTTCTTAAGCATTATGGCAGACAAGCCGATCAACACCGGCACAGCCAATACCAACGGAAGGAAAGACGCATGCAGGTCGGAAAAGTTCAACGCCTTTGAGAAAGTACCCCGTGCGATTGTTAAAAAATGAGTCGTTGGATAAACCTCACCGATCATCCGCCCCATTCCTTCTAAAGACGACACTGGATCAATCATGCCCGAGAAATTGGCTGCTGGCAGGATCGTCAATACCGCAGTACCGAAGATTGCCGCAATCTGGCTACGCATGAAAGTAGAGATCAGCAAACCCACCGCAGTTGCGCAACCAACATAAAGCAATGCCCCTATTGCTAAGGTCAGAAAGCTACCCTTCAGCGGCACACCGAAAACAGTCACCGCAAGCAGTGTCAGCAACAAAAAGCTCAAAAAAGATAGCATCACATAAGGCAGTTGCTTACCCAGCAGAAATTCGAGCCGCGTCGTTGGGGTGACATAAAAATTGGTAATCGAGCCAAGCTCCTTCTCCCGGACCACACTGAGCGCCGCGAGCATCGCCGGAATCAACATCAACAAAAGCGGAATAACAGCCGGCACCATGGCAACTAGGCTTTTAACATCTGGGTTATAACGGAACCGAGTCTCAATATTAACGAGACCTGCCAAAGCCTCACCGTAACCGGCTTCACGCGCCTTGGTCCCAAGCCACTGGGCATGAATCCCTTGCACATAACCTCGAGTCGTTTCACCCCGTGATGGCATCGCGCCATCAATCCAGGCGCCTATCTCAACCCGCCGCCCCCTGGCGATGTCGCGCGCGAAGCCCTGCGGAATTTCAATGGCCAAACTGATATCGCCTTCGCGCATTCGCCGATCCAAATCGGCAACATTGGTAATGGGTGCTTGCTCAATGAAGTAGCGTGAGCCGGCAAGATTAAGTGTATAGTCGCGACTCATGGTCGTCTGGTCTCGATCTAGCACCGCAAACGTAAGGTCCTCCACGTCTAGGCTGATGCCGTAGCCCATCACAAACATTAATATCACGCTACCGACCAGTGCTAAGGTCAGCCGGATCGGGTCACGGCGCAACTCCAACCCTTCTCGTCGGGCATAACTGATCATCCGTCGAGAGTCGAACCAGCGCCGCCAACCCTTCGGCTCAACGTGAGCGGCTGAAGCATTTATTGCATCGAGCGACGCTCTCTCATCTGCTGGTTTTTCAGCAGTTTCTGTCTCCGATGCTTCTTCTAAATGCGCCACAAACGCCTCTTCCAATGTCTCCACTCCCCGCTGCCTGATCAAAGCATCAGGCGTGTCAGTCACCAGTATCTGACCTGCGTGCATCAGCGAAATTCGATCACAACGTTCAGCTTCGTTCATAAAATGGGTAGAAATAAAAATGGTCACACCATCATCACGCGACAGCTCAACCAACATACGCCAAAAAGCATCGCGCGCAACTGGGTCAACGCCCGAAGTTGGCTCATCGAGGATTAACATTTCTGGCTTGTGGATCATCGCCACCGCTAGCGATAAACGTTGCCTAAGACCAACAGGCAACCCACCCGGCAAATTATCCACTACGGTGGCTAGGTCAAAACGTTCAATCATGTCTTCCACTCGTCGCGAAATATCAGCGGCGGGCACATGAAACAGCCGGGCATGCAACGCTAAGTTCTGTCGTACCGTCAGCTCGGTGTACAGCGAAAAAAACTGTGACATATAACCAACGCGGCGGCGCGTTGCAAGATCGTGTGGGTCCACCTCTTGTCCAAACAGCCAAGCCCGGCCTTCGCTCGGCGGTAAAAGACCTGTCAACATCTTCATGGTCGTGGTCTTGCCGCAACCATTCGAACCTAGGAAGCCGAAAATCTCACCTCGTGGGACACGCAGGTTGACATGGTCTACCGCAGTAAAGTCACCAAATCGCATGGTCAAATCTTGCGCCTCAATCGCAGTATCCGCACCATCTTTCAGTCGCGGTGGTATGTCCACAGCACGATAGTTTCGTCGTTTGTCTTCTGGCAACAACTGGATAAATGCCGCCTCTAACGAATCCACTCCTTGACCCTGTAACAAGCCTTCGGGGCTATCACAAGCCAATACCTGGCCACCATACATCGCGGCTAACCAGTCGAAGCGAGCTGCCTCCTCCATATAGGCGGTTGCCACTAGCACACTCATGCCGGGGCGAGAGAAACGGATTCTGTCAATCAACTCCCAGAACTGGCGTCGTGAGAGCGGATCGACACCGGTAGTCGGCTCGTCAAGAATCAGGAGATCCGGGTCGTGAATCAATGCACAACAAAGGCCTAACTTCTGCTTCATTCCACCTGAAAGTTTACCTGCCGCTCTATCGAGAAACGACTTTAACCCTGTGGCTTCGGTTAACGCCTCGATTCGACGCGCCCTTTCGTCACCGTCATGCCCAAACAGACGACCAAAGAAGTCGAGGTTCTCACGTACTGACAGTGTCGCATAGAGGTTGCGCCCCAGGCCCTGTGGCATATAAGCAACCCGCGGCCCCACGCTTCGTCGGTGGCGCGCATTCGCCATATCACCGCTAAGTACCTCGACCTTACCATCTTGAACTGCGCGAGCGCCGGCAATCAGCGCCAACAAGCTCGATTTACCAACTCCATCTGGGCCAATCAACCCAGCCATACAACCGGCTGGAATATCAAGGTTAATGCCGTCAAGCGCATGCGCCTTCTTGTATCGTAAGGTGACGGCTTGCAAGCGGGCAACCGGCATAGCTAACTGATCGTGCTTATTCGTCTTTTCGCTGTTATTTTGATTCATTTTGGCAGCTTGACTTGCAGCTCAGGGGGCCAGCCTGCCTGCGAATCGAGCCGTACATAAGCCATACCGGGAAGGCCGGTTTTGACTTGGTAAAGATGTTTCCTGAGCAGTTGCGGGTCAATCTGCGCCTTAATTCTGAACATTAGCTTCTGACGCTCTTCTTCCGTTTCTACTGCCTTGGGAGTGAACTGCGCCACATCGGCAACAAAGGAAATCTTGGCTGGAACAACATATTGCAAAGCTGCATCTAGTACGAGCCTAGCCTCGGCACCTAAAGCGACACGTCCAGCTTGCTCGGTCGGTAAAAAGAAAGTCATATAAACATCTGCTAGATCGACCATGTTCAGCACCACGCCCCCCGGAGAAAGCACCTCGCCCGGCTGTGCAACACGGTATTGGATACGGCCATCACGCGGCGACTTCAGGACGCTGTCTTCGATATCTGCTTGAATGCGCTGGATGCCCGCTCGTACCGCTTCCACAGAAGCTTCTGCTCCAATAACATCAGATTTAGCTCGCCCTATAGCAGCTTGTGCGGCAGCCGCCTGAGCCTCAGCAGCACTTACGGCGGCCTTCGCGGCCTGAAAAGCGGCGCGGTCATCATCTTGCTGTGATACAGGCCCAGCCCCTTTCAATACTAACTCTTGCGAACGGATAAGGCGTTTCTTCGCGGCATCAAGCTCAGCCTTCCTCTGGGCAATCAATGCTTCGTTTGCCCGCTTCTCAGCTTCACGCTGGGTTACATGGCTTTGTGCGGTTTCAATGCCGATAAGTGCACGTCTCAGTTGCGCTTCTTCCTCGCGCAGTTGCGCCTCTAGAACCGCCACATCCATCCTTGCCAGTTGCTGCCCAGCTTGGACAAAATCACCTTCGTTAGCCAAAATATCCTTGACCCGACCTGCGGTCTTAGCCGCAACGTCTATCTCTACCGCTTCGATCCGCCCATTACCTGCAGCAAAACCTTCTGGCAAACCCTTTGCTTGTGCAAGCCACCACAGCCAAGCAGCTAGGCCAATAACAACCGTAACAACGAGGGCCTGCAAAATTCTTACTCTTACGGGCCATTTCAAGCTTGGTTTATGGCTGGCCTTATTACTCATCTTTAAAACTCCTGCTGATCTTGTGGCATGTTGGTGTTACTTCACATAGCTTCCATAAAGGCCTGCATATATAAAGCTTTCTGCCAACCCTCGCTTATGTAGTGCTGTTCAATACAATGAGGGTGTAGCTATGGTCAAAATAGCATTTTTTTGCCACACGCTTTAAATAATATTAGGGAGTTGTCGATTTTTTGTGCCCTGTATAGCACTTTTGACACGGCATAGGCATTATTCACCCCCTAACTTAAGGACAAGAGTATCACGAATTATAGTGTTGAAAGAATTTGCCTAACACAGCTTAATAGCACAAGAAGTAAAGGTAACAAGCTGAATATTTTAAACTCATTCAGCCTGTTACCTATTTTCTGAAGTTATTCCCACTCTATCGTGGCAGGTGGCTTTCCTGAAATATCGTAGGTAACACGGGAAATACCTGATATTTCATTAATAATACGGTTCGACACATGTCCTAAAAAGTCATAGGGAAGCTGCGCCCAACGCGCTGTCATAAAGTCGATCGTTTCAACTGCACGTAATGCAATAACATATTCATAGCGCCGACCATCACCAGTAACACCCACTGATTTAACCGGTAAAAACACCGCAAATGCCTGACTAGTTTTATGATACAAGTCGTGTTTATATAATTCGCTAATAAAGATGTCATCGGCCAGACGCAATAAATCTGCGTATTCTTTTTTTACTTCACCTAATATTCTTACGCCAAGGCCTGGACCGGGAAACGGGTGACGATAGACCATATCCGATGGTAAGCCAAGCTCCACCCCAATTTGCCGAACTTCATCTTTAAAAAGCTCACGTAGGGGTTCAACCAGCTTTAACTTCATGTCTTTTGGTAATCCACCTACATTATGGTGTGACTTGATAAGATGCGCCTTACCTGTTTTAGCCCCTGCTGACTCAATAACATCCGGGTAAATGGTGCCTTGGGCCAACCATTTTGCATTGGTTAACTTTGCTGATTCTTCATCAAAAATTTCAACAAATAGATTACCAATAATAATTCTTTTCTCTTCAGGGTCAGAAACACCTTTTAATTTATCAAGGTAGCGTTGTTCGGCATTAACACGTATAACATTAACCCCCATGTGTTCAGCAAACATGGCCATTACTTGATCCCCTTCGTTTAAACGAAGCAAACCCGTATCAACAAATACACAGATCAGCTGTTGACCAATCGCCTTATGCAATAACGCAGCAACAACAGAAGAGTCAACACCGCCCGATAAACCTAACACCACTTGTTCGTTACCAACTTGTTCGCGAACAGATTCAATACTACTGTCAATAATGTTTTTTGACGTCCACAATGCCTCACACTGACAAATATCCAAAACAAAGCGACTTAAAATTCGCCCTCCTTGTTTTGTATGCGTTACTTCCGGGTGAAACTGTAGGCCGTAAAAATGTTTATCCTCATCAGCCATACCTGCGATAGGAGCGCTTTCGGTGCTTGCCATCAATTTGAAACCTTCAGGCAGCTCAACCACTTTGTCGCCGTGGCTCATCCATACATCCAACATGCCATAACCCTCTGGCGTGGTATGATCTTCAATATCTCTTAATAACTCTGTATGTCCACGTGCTCGAATACTGGCATAACCGAATTCTTTAACCTCAGATGCCTCAACACGACCACCCATTTGAGCCGCCATTGTCTGCATGCCATAACAAATACCTAAGACAGGCACAGATAATTCAAAAACAATGCTGGGCGCTTGGGGCGCATCACCATTTGTAACAGTTTCGGGGCCACCCGACAAAATGATGCCATTCGCCTTAAAATCGCTAATCGATTGCGATTCAACATCGTATGGATAAATTTCACAATACACACCTATTTCGCGTATGCGTCGAGCAATTAACTGTGTGTATTGCGAACCAAAATCTAAAATTAGAATTTTATGAGAATGGATATCTTCGTGTTGCTGTGTATTCAAACTAAACCTCTTTATTATCGTTCAACACGATAATTTGGTGCTTCTTTGGTAATCGTCACATCGTGGACATGGCTTTCACGCATGCCAGCACTGGTAACTCGAACAAATTTTGCTTTATGCCGCATCTCTTCAATGCTTTCACAGCCGGTATACCCCATACTAGAGCGTAAGCCGCCAATAAGCTGATGTACAATACTGACCATGCTGCCTTTATAAGCCACGCGACCTTCAATACCTTCTGGCACTAGCTTTTCAGTATCACTACTTTCTTGGAAATAACGATCACTTGACCCTTCTTGTTGAGACATCGCACCTAATGAGCCCATACCGCGATAGCTTTTGTAGGAACGGCCTTGAAATAACTCCACTTCGCCCGGTGCTTCTTCTGTACCTGCAAGTAGGCTACCTAACATTACCGAGCTGGCGCCAGCAGCAATAATTTTTGCCACATCGCCAGAGTAGCGTACGCCTCCATCAGATATAACGGGAATACCCATTCCTTTCAATGCCTGAACAGCATTATCAACTGCTGTAATTTGTGGCACACCAACACCGGCAACGATACGTGTGGTACAAATAGACCCTGGACCAATACCTACTTTAACCGCATCGGCACCCGCATCTGCCAATGCTAAGGCTGCATCAGCGGTAGCAATGTTGCCCCCAATAACTTGCAAGTCGGGGTAATTCTTTTTTACCCACGAAACACGATCTAAAACGCCCTGAGAATGCCCATGGGCAGTATCAACAATAACCACATCAACCCCAGCATCAACTAGAGCTTCAATGCGTTCTTCTGTGCCATGCCCCGTTCCAACGGCTGCCCCAACGCGAAGACGTTCTTGGTTATCCTTACATGCTTTCGGATAGTCCTTAGCTTTTTGAATATCCTTAACGGTAATCATGCCGCAAAGTTTGAAGTTTTTATTCACCACCAACACTTTTTCAATACGGTGTTTATGCAACAGACCAATGACCTCTTCTTTACTCGCCCCTTCTTGAACAGTAACCAGCTTTTCTTTAGGCGTCATCGCTGATTCAATTAAGCCATCTAGGTGCGTTTCAAAACGTAAATCACGGCTGGTTACAATACCCACAAGGTCTGTGCCATTAACAACTGGAACACCTGAAATATTGTGTTGACGGGTTATTGCAATAACATCTCGAATGGTCGTATCGGACGTAACAGTAATCGGGTCTTTAACAACACCACTTTCAAAACGCTTCACCTTCATTACCTCTAGCGCTTGCTGCTTAACCGTCATGTTTTTATGAATAATGCCGATGCCGCCTTCTTGAGCCAACGCAATGGCTAAACGAGCCTCAGTTACTGTATCCATCGCGGCAGATAGAATAGGAATATTTAGAGAAATGCCACGTGTAAGCTGTGTTGTCAGGCTGACATCACGAGGAAGTACCGTAGAATGAGCTGGCACCAACAAAACATCATCAAATGTTAAAGCTTCTTGTTCGAATCGCATATTATCTCGGGCTTGTCGTAGAAAAAGCAGCTCATTATAAGGTATGCTCCGTTAATAATCATCTAATAGATAGCTTTCCGACATTATGCGCGACAATACACACATTTATACCGTCTCCGAGTTGTGTCGGGAAACACGAATTTTGCTTGAGGGAACATTTTTAACACTCTGCATCGAAGGTGAAATATCTAACTTATCTCGTCCTGTGTCCGGGCATATTTACTTCACCTTAAAAGACGATAAAGCCCAAGTGCAATGTGCCATGTTTCGCGCCCAACTTCGCAAAGTAGGTTTCAAACCAGACAATGGCATGCGCATTACCTTAAAAGCTCGGGTTAGCCTTTATGAGGCTCGTGGAAATTTCCAGTTAATTGCTGAACACATGGAAGCTGCTGGCGAAGGCGCTCTTCGACAACAGTTTGAGATGTTAAAAAACAAACTGTCACTCGAAGGGCTTTATGATGAGCAACATAAAAAACCACTGCCTGAATTAGCCAAAAAAGTCGGCGTTATCACCTCATCCAGCGGGGCGGCTATTCATGATATTTTAACCGTATTAAATAACCGTTTCCCCGCCTTACCTGTGCTGATTTACCCCGTTACCGTGCAAGGCGATGGTGCTAAAAACGAAATTGTAAGTGCCATCAAGTTGGCTAATGAGCGTAAAGATTGTGACGTTCTTATTCTCGCTCGTGGCGGTGGTTCATTAGAGGATTTATGGGCCTTTAATGAAGAAATTGTTGCACGAGCAATTTATCACTCATCTATACCGATTATTAGCGCCATTGGTCATGAAGTAGACTTTACCATCGCTGACTTTGTTGCGGATCATCGCGCCGCCACACCCTCCGCAGCAGCCGAACGGGTCAGCCCTGACCAACACCAATGGCTGAGTCATTTTAATTATTTAGCTAAGCAGTTAACAAATACATTATCGAGTCATTTATCAGATAAAAAACAAACCTTAAATCACCTCCACCACCGATTAAAGCGTTCCCACCCAGGCGCACAATTGCAAGCTCATGCCCAGCGCTTAGATGATTACCATGCTCGTTTAATGCAAACACCTCAACGTGTTTTACAACAGCGAAAACTCCGCCTATCCGAACTACGCGCCCGCCTCTTAAACAATAACCCTAGTCATCAGGCACACGCTTTAGAACAACGGCTAATACGTCTTCAACAACGCTTACCTAAACCAATACAACTGAACTTACAACAAGCACGCTTACGTTTTACCGACTGTAACAAAGGGCTTGAGACACTCAGCCCCTTAGCTACTTTAGCGCGAGGCTATAGCATCAGCAAGCGTGAGGCTGATGGTACAATCGTGAAAAATATTCATCAGGTTGTTTTAGGTGAAAAAATCAATATTCAATTAACGAATGGGGTATTGAAAACCAATATAGAAAGTATCCATGAAAACACTTAACGCTTATGTACTCGCTATTAGCCTTTTGTTTATGCAAACGGCGCACGCTTTCCCTCAACATCATCCCGTACCCGGTGGTATTGCCGTTATTCCACTGAAGTCTCAAACACAGCCGGCCCTCTATTATCAAAATAATAAAGTGTTAACCCTACTTAAAAATAATCAATGGGTGGCTATTGTTGGAATTCCCTTGTCAGCAAAACCTGGCACTCATAAATTGCTAGATCAACAAACGGCTCAAGTCACGACATTTGAAGTTAGCGATAAAACCTACCCAGCTCAATACATTACTTTAAAAAAAACGCCCAAAAATAAACGCATGATCAACCCAAATAAAATGGATATGGAGCGTATCAATCGCGAGAAAAAAACGCTCTCTAAAGCCTTATCTACTTGGTCTGACACGCCCCCACAAGTTGAGTTTAGCTTACCAACGCATGGCCGACTCAGCAGTCCGTTTGGCTTAAAACGTTTTTTTAATAATCAACCGAGAAAACCACATAGCGGCTTAGATATCGCAGCGCCTACGGGCACCCCTGTTACCTCACCAGCTGCGGGCACTATTCTAGACGTCGGGGATTATTTTTTTAACGGCAACACAGTATTGGTTGATCATGGACAGGGGTTGATTAGCGGCTACTTCCATTTAAACAAAACCTTTGTCAGCATTGGAGACACTGTTAAACAAGGGCAAAAAATAGCCGAAATTGGCACCACCGGTCGAGTAACAGGTGCTCACTTGCATTGGAATATTTATCTTAATAAAAGCAAGGTTGACCCTGCATTTTTTATTAGCGACCATATACACAAACTTAGCAAAAACAAGTAATCATCACTATGCATATCAAAGACCTTTGCACTAAATGCGACCATTGGACAATCACCACTATTATCCATGATGGTGAAACAGCCACTTTTACCTGTACACACTGTAAAAATGAATTTGACTTACCTTGGGACACTAACACCAGGTACCTCATTCGTTCAATTCGGCACAGCTTAAAGAAACGTACTAAAAAATATCCTGAGCTTTTAAACCTCAAACACGAAGGCCAGGGTATTAAAATTCAGGAAAAAGCAAGTGACCCTACGGCCTAAGGAGGGTTTAGTTATCGATGTTTAGGTTTGCTTTTTCTTTTCTCTTTTAATTTACTGACTTTGCCTTTTTCGATATTTGTCGCCGACTTCCTTGTTTTTTTAGCATAAGGATTATCCGGCGATTTAAACTCTATCCTTACCGGTGTTCCCACTAACCCTAGCTTTTCTCTAAAGGCATTCATTAAATATCGCTTATAACTACCAGGAACCGACACCGTTTGGTTACCATGAATGATGATGACAGGTGGGTTTTGCCCACCTTGGTGTGCAAATTTCAGTTTAATCCGACGACCACCTACCAATGGGGGTTGGTGAGCTTTGATCGCATTTTCAAGAATTTCGGTTAACCGTGGTGTTGACATATCAATCATCGCAGATCGATATAACGCCCCAATTGATTCAAATAACTTACCGACACCACTGCCATGCAACGCAGAAATAAAGTAACGTTCCGCATACTCAAGAAAACTTAATTTCACATCAATTTGACGCTTCACTTTTTCTCGTTGATCTTCCGACAAGCCATCCCATTTATTTAAACCAATAACCAATGCTCGTCCTGATTCCAGTACCATTCCGAGCAAACTCGCATCCTGATCGGTCACCCCTTCACTCGCATCAATCATGTAAATGACCACGTGCGTGTCATCAATTGCACGTAGTGTTTGCACAATGCTAAATTTCTCAACGGCTTCTGATACTTTTGAACGACGACGAACACCAGCCGTATCAATCAATGTATATTGTTTGCCATCACGTTCAAAAGGGATAAAAACACTATCACGCGTAGTGCCGGGCTGATCAAAAACGACGACCCGCTCCTCACCCAGCAAGCGATTAATCAGTGTCGATTTGCCTACATTAGGTCGCCCAATGACAGCAACCCTGATTCCTTCTCCTGCCAATGTGTCATCAAATGACTCTATTTTCGGCAAAATGTTTGATACATGCCTTAAGAGCTCAACCACACCTCGCCCATGTGTTGCTGCAATCGGCCATGGTTTATCGAAGCCCATTTTATGAAATTCTGCGATATGTGTATTAGCATCTAAACCATCAGTTTTATTTGCAACAAGTACGATTTGTTTGCCAAGTTTTCGTAAATTTTGCCCTATTTCTTCATCAATAGGGTGAATACCATGGCGCGTATCAACCAAAAATAAAACCACATCAGCTTCTTCAAGTGCTCGCTCGACCTGCTCTACAGCAACGCCATCAATGCCGTCTGCAGTTGCCGTAATTCCACCCGTATCAACCACTAGAGATTTGATATCTGCACGTTTTACTAACCCATATTGTCGATCACGGGTAAGCCCTGGGTAATCAGCAACTAATGCATCACGTGTACGCGTTAAGTAATTAAATAATGTTGATTTACCGACATTAGGTCGGCCAACTAAGGCAATAACAGGTAGCATCGTTTACTCTTCCGTGACCGACAGAGTGTCCATTCGTAAGGCCGTTATAACACCTTCTATGTCTTGCACATAAATCAAGCCATCATCAATAATAGGCGCTGTAGAAATCGCGACATCACTCACTCTTAAACGTCCAACCAACGCGCCATCCGTGCTATTTATCACATGAAGATAGCCTTCGTAATCAGCCGTTAACAAATAATCTCCAGCTTGAGTAAGGGGTGTTAATTGGCGGTGCTCTAAACTATCCTGTAGCCAATTAATGCTGCCATCATTTTGGTCAGCAGACCATAGGTGGTTATTCACATCAACAACATAAATGGACACCCAGTCTGCAATCATTTTCTTATATGACGACATTTCTGAGCGACGCCACACAATTTGGCCAGACCTTACATCAACGGCTACAACCCCGCCATTGAAGGTGGCTGCATAAATATAACGCTCTCCTGCTAATGGATCTGAATCCACATCTACCATCCGTGATAGTGCACCACGGCCTCTCGCTACGGCAACACTTGTTTCCCAGATCTGCAGACCATCTTTTAATCGCAACACCACCAATTTACCATTAGCATAGCCACAGATAACACCTCCACTTTTAACAACCGGAGAACTGGTACCACGTAAACTTAATGCTGGTACATCGCGAATATACGACCAACGCTCTTCACCGTTTGCAGCATCCAGTGTATTCACTGCGCCATCAACACTACGAACCACAAGAAGCCCATCTGAAAACCTCGGTGTTGACAATACTTCACTAGAGACTTGTGAAGTCCATGCTGTATCACCATCATTTAATTTTAGTGCAACAACATCAGCATCTGTGGTGCCAAAGAAGACATGTTCATAACCCACCTCTAAGCCACCTGAGATCGGAAGTTCAGTTTTGACTTCCCATATTAGTTCACCCGTCATTTGATCTATTGCAAGGACCTTGCCTTTTAAATCCGCTACGAAAAGCTTGCCATCTGACACGACCATTTCAAGCTTCAGGTATTTAGAGCCTTTGCCTTCACTTGCTTTTTGCTGCCAGACAGGTGTAAGGCTAACTTCCTCAACAATTTCAGCCAATTCACGTGGAGGTGCAGACTCATCTTCTTCGGATGTGCTCATCATATCGATAATGCCACTTTCCAAGCTCTTACCGGCCGATTTGGTTTTTTCTACGATTCCCGCACAACCTGCTAAAAAAAGCAGCAAAATAACTAGGCTTAACCGACTCATTTTTCTATCTCTTGTACAGTTTCTGTACCGTCAACAATAGTCGGCGGTCCTAGATCATCCAGTTTTAACTGGATCAACTGGCTATCTAATGTTGCGTCTCTCAATGCTGCCATATAGCCAGATCTAGCTTTTTCTACATTACCCAACTGGCGATATGCATCACCTTTTAATGCCTCGTATTGGCCAATAAATTGTCCTGGGTTAATCCCGTTTTCTCCCGAAATCACTGATTCAAGATCACTCACAACGCCATTCGCATCACCATCAGCCAGTCTAATTCTAAACGCACGTATACGCGCAATATGTTGAAGGGCTTTATTGCCATCCAAATCAGCCACTTTTTCTAGTGATTCAACTGCCGCTTTACGATCACCAGTTTCAAGTTGTGCTTTGGCTTTTTGCAAGCCAGCCAACGCTGCATAAGGTGTATCGCTATAGGTTTTATCAATTTCTTCAGCCAAGACAATTGCCGCTTCAAACGTTGAACTTTCCATTGATTGGGCCAATTGCTGGTAGGCATCTGAAGCTTCCAGCGCATGGTTTTGCTGCTGGCCCTGCCAACTTTGCCAACCAAAAAGGCCTATTAAACCCAACACGACTCCAGCAATAAGTGAACGAGAGTTATCTGCCCACCATTTTTTGATCCGTTCAACCTGTTCTTCTTCTGTTTGATAAGTGTCCATCATCTTTTCCGTTTTAACTGTTATTTTTTAAAAATGCGTCTATTTGATTATTCGGCACTTGTTGTTGTTCTTGTCTGTCACGTAAAAACTTAATACTCACTTTATTTTCTTCAATTTCTGCTTCACCTAGAATGAGCGCGAACTTGGCACCAACCTTGTCTGCCTTTTTAAACTGACTTTTTAAGCTACCATTGCCACAATGAAGAACAATGCCTTCTTCTGGCAATTGATCCCGTAAACGTTCAGCCAATTGTATCGCTTCTTTTCTAGCCGGCTCACCTTGATAAACGATATAAGCCAAGGGTGTTGCTTCAGGCCATTCACGCTGCTCCAACAGCAGTACCAAACGTTCAACGCCCATTGCCAAACCAACAGCAGGGGTTTGCTTACCACCCAGTTGGTCGATCAAACCGTCGTAACGACCACCAGCACAAACAGTTCCTTGTGCACCTAGTGATGTAGTGGTCCATTCAAACACCGTGTGTGAATAATAATCTAAACCTCGAACCAACCGTGGGTTATGTTTAAATCGAATACCTGCATCCATCAAATAGCCTTGCAACGTTTCAAAATGTTGCGTGGACTGCTCACCTAAAGAATCTATTAATTGTGGCGCTGATTCGATTAATGTTTGCATGGCTGGGTTTTTGCTGTCCAATATGCGCAGTGGGTTCGTGGCTAATCGACGTGTGCTATCTTCATCTAATTGTTCTAAATGTTGCTTAAAGTACGCCACCAAAATATCTTTATAGGCTGTCCGCTCTTCGAGCGTACCCAATGTATTAATCTCTAAGGTTAATTCGCTTGCTAAACCAAGGTTTTTCCAGAGTCTATACGACACAAGAATGACTTCAGCTTCAATCTCTGCGCCCGACATACCAAAACATTCAATACCAATTTGATGAAACTGTCGATAACGCCCTTTTTGCGGACGTTCATGACGAAACATAGGGCCTTGATACCATAAACGTTGAATTTGGTTATAAAACAAACCATGCTCTAAACCAGCTCTTACGCAACTTGCTGTTCCTTCTGGCCGCAAGCTCAGTGAGTCTCCATTGCGATCATCGAATGTGTACATTTCTTTTTCAACGATATCGGTCACTTCACCGATCGAGCGACAAAACAAATCCGTACTTTCAACTAACGGCATGCGTATTTCTGAATAACCGTATTGTTGACACACTGTTGACATCGCTTTTTCTAATCGCTGCCACAATGGTGTTTTATCGGGCAAAATATCATGCATACCACGAATGGCTTGTAACTTTTTACTCATTGGCCTTGTGTTATTGTTAACGGTTGAACTTACTTTTTTCTAACAAGCCCATTTCGTGCGAGTCTGGATAAAGTCGTTTTAATTGAAGAATATAACTGGCAACACTATCGCTATCACCCAGCTTATCTTCTGCTTGAATACCTAACCATAAAGAGGCTGGTGTATGCTTGCTTACTTCTTTAAAGCGCTGCAGATAAGCCCGTACGGATAAGTAGTTCTGCATTTCAAATTTTAATTTGGCCATTTGTAATAATGTCACAGCCGAACGGTTATTTCGCTGTAAGGCCGTACGATAATAGCTTTCCGCTTTATCTAATTGCCCCGCTTTCCATGCACACGTTCCTGCGTTCGTTAACGTCGCCACCGCAGACCGATACAATGGGTTTTTAACTGCTATATTAAAGTGTTGATCTGCCAACTCAAATTCATTCATGCTACATAGATAGCGTGCATAATTATTTTGTGCACTTGAGTTCCTTGGGCTTAGAGTCACTGCTTTTTTATAATGTTCACCGGCTAATGATTTTTCGCCTAAGCGGTCGTAGAGTACGGCTAGAACGTTATGTGCGTTACTGGAAAAAGGGTCAACATCTATTGCCTTCTTTAGTTTTTCTAACGCCACTTCATTCATCCCTCTTTTCATATATTCCACACCAAGGGATACATAAACATCAGCAGGGCTTTTTTCTGTGCCTTGGATAGATGAGGCGCTATTTTCTTTAACGTGTTGCGGCTGGCAAGCTACAAGGGTAGCCAAAAAACACAGCATTATTATTTGAATAATCCATTTATTCATACCGCGGTTACCCTCTGGTTCTTTAGCTGTCGTTTTGTTTTATCTTTCACCTTGCCAACCAATTGCCCACAAGCAGCATCAATATCGTCTCCACGTGTTTTACGTGTTGTTGTTATCAGTCCAGCCTCTTTCAAGACATTGGTAAACCGGTGGATCGCATTATTACTAGAGCGTTTGTAGTGTGTATTAGGAAAGGGGTTAAAAGGAATCAAATTCACTTTGGACGGCACATCAGCCAATAAGCGCTTTAATTCATGCGCTTGCTCAACCGAATCATTTACGCCGCTTAACATCACGTATTCAAAGGTTATTTTTCGGCGTTTTTCGCCTTTAATATAATACTTACAGGCTTCTAACAACTCAGCAATTGGATATTTTTTATTAATTGGTACTAATTCGTTTCTTAATTCGTCGTTCGGCGCATGAAGAGAAACTGCCAGGCTCGCATCACTCACTTCGGCCAAACGATACATCGCTGGCACAACACCAGAGGTGCTGACTGTGACACGACGTTTGGCTAAGCCGTATGCAAAATCGTCCATCATTAAGTTTAAGGCCGTAACGGTATTGTTGAAGTTAAGTAGCGGCTCGCCCATTCCCATCATCACAACATTTGTTAGATTGGCTTTACCTTTTAGCGCCTTAACCGCCACCCATACCTGCCCAATAATTTCAGCAACAGATAAGTTACGATTGAAACCTTGTGTCGCCGTAGAGCAAAAAGTGCACTCAAGCGCACAACCTACTTGTGATGACACGCATAAGGTACCGCGACCTTCTTCAGGAATAAAAACTGTTTCGATACGGTTTTGCCCATCTAACTCAAGCACCCATTTATAGGTTCCATCATCAGATTTTTGTTCGAAGACTATCTCAGGTACGCGTACCTCAGCAATATCAGCAAGGTGTGTTCGCAACCCCTTGCTGATATTCGTCATTAGCTCAAAATCAGAAATGCCTTCTTGATGAATCCATTTCAAAACTTGTTTCGCACGAAATGGTTTTTCACCTATTTCAGTAAAAAATGTTTCCAGACCCTTACGATCTAAATTCAACAAGTTTTGTTTTGAGTTCATCAGTGTTTAACGAAGACGTTCGCACAGTTCATCATCATTAAAGAAGAACTTAATTTCTTCAGCCGCTGTTTCAGGCGCATCTGAGCCATGAACTGCATTTTCATCAATGCTATCTGCAAAGTCTTTACGAATAGTACCTGCTTCGGCTTCAGCTGGGTTTGTTGCACCCATCACTTCACGGTTTTTCAAAATAGCATTTTCACCCTCAAGCACTTGAACCATGACAGGGCCAGAGATCATAAATGAAACCAAGTCATTATAAAAAGGACGCTCTTTATGCACAGCATAGAAGCCTTCTGCTTGCTCACGAGAAAGTTGCAACATTTTAGACGCTACAATTTTTAATCCCGCTTCTTCAAAGCGAGCATAAATTTGTCCAATTACATTTTTTGCAACTGCATCCGGTTTTACAATAGAAAAAGTACGCTCAAGCGCCATAGTATTACTCCAACAATAAAAATTAATTTTAGAAAAACCCGTGTAAATTCACGGTATTAGGTTATCTGACAGCGAACTGTCACAATGTGTGTAGTCTACAGATTACGGCCCTTTCTAGCAATCAGCTAATAAGCCGTAAAAACTATCACGAAGACTAAATTATGCACAGGAAAAAAATTATGGCTCAACGGTAAAACTTTCACCGCAGCCACACGCATCTTTCACATTTGGGTTATTGAACTTGAAGGCAGAATTAATACCTTCTCTTGCAAAATCCAACTCCATCCCATCTAAAAAACTCAACGAGTCTTCATTGATGATGACTTTAACACCATGCATTTCGAAAACAGTATCCTTAGACTCAACTTCATCTGCAAAATCAATGACATAAGAGTAACCCGAGCAACCAGACTCACGAACACCCAATCGTAAGCCCAACCCTTTACCCCGTTTATTCAATTGATCCTGCACTTGCATTGCAGCGTTTTCAGTTAATGTAACAGACATATTTTCCTCAATATTAATAAATACTTACCACCCCTTTGAGTTTATAACTACAAATAGGTTCCTTTACCGACAACTCATAATAAGGCATTCAACGATACGGCTTACACTATATAGCAACCTATCAATAAGCCCATTAAAGCTAATTCTTTCATTAGACAGCATTCTACATGATCATTTTTTTAAGGGAAATCTATCACCTAAGATTGATGACTCTTGGTTAACCTCTGTTGTTTATCTTATACTGCCCCTATAACTCTTCTAATAAACAGCCACTCTTAACACTAAAAAGCATGTTTGATATCGGTTTTTTTGAAATCTGCCTCATTGGTATTATCGCACTACTGGTCATAGGCCCAGAGAAGCTTCCACGTGTAGCACGTACCACAGGCTTATGGCTCGGTAAGGCACGCGGTATGGTAAAAACAGTTAAATATGAAATTGACGAACAAATTCGTGTCGAAGAATTAAAACAATCCGTGGAACGTGCTAAAAACACCCTCGATAACAGTATTTCCGCCCCCATTAAAGAGGTTGAATCATCTCTGGATGAATTACAAAATCAACTCAAAGACCCTAGCGAAAAAAACCTACAGCACCACCAACCAAACCGGCAAAGTAATAAAAAATAATGCCGTACTTGCCACTAATACAGTAGACAATAGCTCCGTATTCAAACCATAACGCTCGCTTAAAATCATTGTTGCCATCATCGACGGCGTAGCAGCTACCAAGACCGTCGCATGTATCGTTTTAACATCTGTCATGGTTGCATTTGCTGTAAAGTAAACGACCGCTGGGACGACAAGTAGCTTTATTGCTGACGCCAAAATAGCAATGCCTTTGTGCTTCCTTAGGCTACCAAATGAGAGCGACATCCCCACGACCAACAACATACCCGACATCGTAATATTTCCCAGCATCGTGGTGCCCTTTTGAAGAAACAGCGGCAAACTAATGTCATAAATATTCATCAAAATTGCAACAACAAAGGCCCATATGGGCGGCAGGCTTAATAATGATTTAATAAACCTTAACGGAGTTTGCTTTTGCTCGTCATTATCACCCCATTCTATCGCTATCCACAAACCAACAATCCACAACATTGGTGTAATGGCCATAATATCGACATAAATAGCGAACCTTGCGGCCTCGTCACCTTGCATCGCCTGTAGTAACGGCACTCCCAGAGAAATAATATTCCCTAAACCACAAACCAACATTAACGCGCCCAGTTCAGGTTTACCCAAACCTTGACGTTTTAACCAAGGGTAGAAAACCCAACACGCAAGCATGCCAACAACAATGCCTACATTTGATACCATCGGAGCACTAAAAATGTCTCCCGATAGGGTCACATTAGGAATAACAGAAAAAATAAGTGCCGGGTAAAACAGATTAATCACCAAGGTACTGATGACACGCCGAGTTTCATGTAATGTAAGACCCGCAGGCTCCCAATACCTCAGCAAAACACCCATTAATATAATAAATGCACTTGGTAGCAGTGCCGCATTAACTTGATCAAATATCTCAGCCATTACCTCTAACCCTTAAATATACCTCAAATCAATCATACCTTAAAAAACACCTACAAAGTGTGTAGACAAAAAAAAGCCCCGCATTAAGCGAGGCTTTTTCATACGAATAGAAACTTAAGCTGTTACGTTTACAGCTTGTGGGCCTTTAGGGCCATTCTCTACGTCGAAGTTCACTTGCTGACCTTCGTTTAATGTACGAAAACCTTCGCTAGCGATAGCTGAGAAATGTACGAATACATCTTTGCTGCCATCTTCTGGAGTAATAAAGCCGAAGCCTTTAGATTCGTTGAACCACTTAACTGTTCCTGTTGCCATGATAATACCTCAATAAAATTAAAATTAAAAAATGTTACAAATCTTACAAGGAAATTAACAAGAGCAGATCTTACAAAAACCAGTAGAGAATGTAGCGAGATTAATTCTAACGTACTTTCTTTAGAAAAACAGCTTTTTCTCAACCTTTACTGACATATATCACTATATTCTTTAGCGATCAGGTACAATAAGCCCCTCAAAATGGTTGTGCTGATCGGTCTGCACCCACCTCAAAACGTGGCAATATTAAAATACTGCCCGCCGTAACTAAACATTGCTTCCACCTCGACCGTGCCATTTATTAAATGGCGGATGGACTCACGGAGAAAACTATATGTCGTTCGACTCACTCGGCCTCAGAGCTGAATTAATCACCGCTGTATCTAAAAAAGGCTACACCGAACCCACCTCAATCCAAGCCCAATCCATTCCACTCATCCTAGAAGGACGAGACCTAATGGGCGGCGCACAAACTGGCACCGGAAAAACAGCCAGTTTCACGTTACCTGTTTTACAACGCCTTATGGAATCTGGCGACGCGAAACCAAAGGCGGGCAAAGTTCGCGCCTTAGTATTAACACCAACGCGCGAACTAGCGGCACAAGTTGCTGAGAGCGTCAGAGATTATGGTCAACATTTACCCTTATCATCGTTTGTTATATTTGGTGGTGTAAACATTAATCCACAAAAGCAAAAGTTGCGTAAGGGTGTTGATATTTTAGTCGCAACGCCAGGCCGTCTTCTCGATCATGTCAGCCAAAATACTGTTGACCTATCATCCGTCGAAATCCTCGTACTCGATGAGGCCGATCGTATGCTTGATATGGGCTTTATTCGAGACATTAGAAAGGTTTTAGCTTTACTACCTCAGCAAAAACAAACACTACTGTTTTCAGCCACCTTCTCAAACGAAATTAAGAAACTAACGAGCAGCCTGTTACATAACCCTGCGTTAGTAGAAGTCGCCAAAGAGAATTCTGCATCGGAGCTGATCTCCCAAGTCGTTCACCCTGTTGATAAAAAACGCAAACGTGAATTATTATCTTTTCTTATTGGCTCAAATGACTGGAAACAAGTCCTGGTGTTTACACGCACTAAACATGGCGCCAACAAATTATCCGAGCAACTCAATAAAGATGGTATTACTGCAGCCGCTATTCATGGTAATAAAAGCCAAGGGGCTCGCACTAAAGCATTAGCAAACTTTAAATCCAACGATATTCGTGTACTGGTCGCCACAGACATCGCCGCTCGTGGCCTAGACATTGACCAGCTTCCCCATGTGGTTAATTTTGAACTGCCTAATGTGCCTGAAGATTATGTACACCGCATCGGTCGTACTGGCCGAGCAGGCAGCGAAGGTGAAGCCATGTCTCTAGTTTGTGTTGATGAATTAAAACTACTAAAAGGTATTGAGCGCCTGATTAAAACCGATATCAAAAAAGTTACTTTTGAAGGTTATGAACCTGATCTAAGCATCAAACCAGAACCGATTCAAAATGGCCGTAATAATCAACGCCCTAGAAAATCAACACCCAAAAACCATTCACCTGCCAAACCTAAAACAAACACCAGTGCTAAACCGAATGGCTCCACTCGTGCAAAAAAGCGCAATACTCAAAATAAACCTACCAACCGACCTGATAATTTTGGAAATCGGTAACCACACTTTTAAACAACACATTTATAACGAGCAATCACTATGTTAATTAGCGCAAACATCACCATGCAGTTTGGCTCTAAGCCACTTTTTGAAAACGTTTCAGCCAAGTTTGGCAACGGCAACCGTTACGGGCTTATCGGCGCAAACGGTTGTGGCAAATCAACCTATATGAAAATATTAGGAGGCGATTTAGAGCCTACATCCGGCAACGTATCAAAAGACCCAGGAGAACGTATCGGTAAATTAGGCCAAGACCAATTTGCCTTTGAAGAACACACCGTTGTTGATACCGTCATCATGGGACACGATGAACTCTGGAAGGTAAAACAAGAACGTGAACGTATCTATTCATTAGCTGAAATGACCGAAGAAGAAGGCATGCGGGTTGCCGAATTAGAAGTTGAGTTTGCTGAAATGGATGGCTACAGCGCTGAAAGTCGTGCAGAAGAACTACTCATGAGTGCGGGGATTGAACAAGAATTCCATTACGGCCTAATGAGTAACGTTGCTCCGGGCTGGAAACTGCGTGTTTTATTAGCCCAAGCACTCTTTTCAGAGCCTGACGTATTACTTCTCGATGAGCCCACCAACAACTTGGACATTAATACGATTCGCTGGCTTGAAGGGATTATCAATCAGTCAAAAAGCACCATGATCATCATCTCGCATGATCGACATTTCTTAAATGCCGTTTGCACGCACATGGCAGATATTGACTACGGCGAACTGCGTATATACCCGGGCAACTACGATGATTTCATGATCGCATCAACCCAAGCGCGCGAGTTACTACAATCAGAGAATGCCAAGAAGAAAACTCAAATGGCTGAACTGCAACAATTTGTTAGTCGCTTTTCTGCCAATGCGTCTAAAGCCAAACAAGCAACATCACGAGCTAAGAAATTAGAAAAAATTGAACTGGCCGATATTAAACCCTCATCACGTGTGAGCCCATTTATCCGCTTCAATCAAATTAAAAAACTTCATCGTGAAGCCGTCACCATTGAAAACCTTGAGCATGGTTTTGATGAAACTTTATTTACAAACACCAGCATGATTTTACAAGCCGGTACACGCTTAGCTGTTATTGGCGAAAATGGTGCCGGTAAAACGACTTTCTTGCGTTGCCTCATGAATGAAATAAGTCCTAACAAGGGTACTATTCAATGGGCAGAAAATGCCACTCTTGGCTATTGCCCGCAAGATGCTAGCGACGATTTTAATGTCGACATGACCTTATTCGACTGGATGAGTCAGTGGCGAAAACCAAGTCATAATGACCAAGTAGTCCGCATGACCTTGGGGCGTTTGCTCTTTTCATCCGATGATTTTAATAAAAAAGTTGCTGTGTGTTCCGGTGGTGAGAAAAACCGTCTACTGTTTGGCAAACTAACCTTGGGCGAAACCAATGTCATGTTAATGGACGAACCAACAAACCATTTAGATATGGAGTCTATCGAAGCCTTAAACTTAGCTTTGGATAATTATGATGGCACATTAATTTTTGTAAGTCATGACCGCGAATTCGTCTCTTCACTTGCCAACCGCATTGTTGAAATAACACCTAATGGCATTGTTGATTTCCATGGCACCTATGATGAATATCTTAAAAGCCAAGATATTGAAAACGTCAAAACGGGCACCCGTTAAAGACACCGTCATATCGTTACAAAAAAGCCCGCTTGAATACTAAAGACGGGCTTTTTTATGTTGATTGGCACGCCGTCAGCAACGCTTGCATGCCTTCCAAACCTTTTGCTCTGGCCAACTCAATATTTCTGCTTGGTATTTTATCGGGGCTTGATACACCCTCTAACGCTGCTTCTATGCTTGCTTCTCGTAAAATATGTAATATTGGATATGGCGAACGATTTGTATAATTAGATGCATCATCTTGCTGCTGGCCTTCAAAACAATAGTCTGGGTGAAACGTAGCTATTTGAAATACACCTTCATATCCCTCCTCAAGCAATAAATCATCGGCTATCGCAGCAAAATCAAGATAGTCATCGAATGATTCTAAGCCCTGTGGGTAAATCAATAAGCTCGTTTCGACATGATCGTTGTTGGCAAGGTAACTGAGCTGATCACTAAGCGCCATTAAAGCTTGCTCAACACCGCGCTCATTAATCACCTTGTAGTCAACGCGCCCCGCATTAACAACAGGTTTTGCAAACGGGCAAAAATTCAACGCAATAATTACTGTCTCAACCCATTGGCGACAACTCTCTATGACCCTTTCGTCAGCTGCCCTTACCACATCAAATCATCCGGCACAGCGTAATCAGCATAGGCATCATCCGATGAAATAGGTGAAACATCTTCTAAATAAATCACACGCTCTTTATCGCGCTGTGCAATTTTTTCAGCAACCCCAATAGGCACGACTTCGTAGGTTTTACCTAGCTGAACAATCACCGCCGTGCCTGCAACAATACGTTGTCGCAAAGCTTCATCTATATAAATGGCTTTTACTTTATTATCGTGAGTAAAATTAAACGGGGCACCCTCTTCGTCTTTATCTAATTTATTAAGCGAGATAAGTTGGTTAATTTGTCCGGCAATTTGTTTCTGCTCAGCTTGTTGATTGCGTTTCTCATTAAGCAAACGATCCTTTTCTTGCTGTTTTAGCTTAGCTTCCTCAGCCAACACGGCCGCTTGATCAACCACCTGAATTTTATTTTTTTGTTTCTGTTTAATTTGTTTATGCTTTTGCGTTTTAGCTTTATGCGCTTTCGACTTACTGGTCAAGCCAGCCTTTAGCAATTGGTCTTGTAGGGAAATATTTTTCATAATATATATTTTAACCTTTATCGTTCATACAAATAATACACGTTGCTTACGTCCCTCGAAGCATATGCACAGGTGACTTATTAACCACATCTTTAACACCCCAGAAACCAGCCAAGACAACGCAGCCAGCACTAATAATGGGTACTACAAGACACAATACCCAATTAAAATAAAAATCCAAGTGAAGCACATAGCGATATAAACCAAACAACACCCAGTTGAAAATAAACACCGCAACTAACCCCGACATGACCCCAATTGCAGCAAACTCAATTAAATGGGCATTGCGTAATAGCCTGCGATGAGCACCCAATGTTCGCATCAAAGCACCTTCTGAAATTCGAGTATCCAATGTTGAATATATCGACGACAGCAGTACGGTAAAACCAGCTAACAAAGCAAAATATAATAAGTAATTAATCGCACTAGTGAGTTGCGATAAAATCAGTTTTATTTGTTTCAACATGGCATCCACTTCCAACAAGGTCATCGCTGGAAATTGCCTGACCAGATCATTTAAGAGCGTTTTATTATTTTCTGATAAATAAAAACTCGTGATGTATGTGGTTGGAAAGTTAGCCAAGGTTTCTTCAGAAAACACCATGTAAAAATTCGGTTTCATCGTGTCCCATTGCACGCTCCGCAGGTGCGTTATTTTGGCGTTAATTTGCTCACTACCAATACTAAAGGTCAGCTGATCGCCTAGCTTCACCTGCAAACTTTCAGCTAACTTACTTTCAATAGACACTTCGCCTTTTTTCGTCCCGCTCCACTGTCCAGCTAGAGTTTTATTATCTAGCGGCAGCTCCTTATTCCATGTCAGGCTTAAATCACGATGTGTTGCACGCTCTCCTTGGGAGTCTTTGCTAACAATTTTTTGCACCGGCGTTCCATTAATAGCCACTAAACGTCCACGTACAACTGGGTGAAAACTAGCAGCGGGAACACCCTGGCGACTCAATATATTATCGAAGTTAGCCACTTGGTCAGGAAAAATATTAATCGCAAAATAATTCGGTGCCTCATCAGGTATTTGCTGTTGCCAATCGGTTAACAAATCATTCCTCACCGTAAAACTCAGTAACATAGCCAAAATCGTGATGCTAAACGCTAAGACTTGGGTCACACTGGCTTTGGGGTCTCTTAACACGCCTTGCAAACCCAAGCGTCCAGCTAAGCCAACATGCGGTAATAACTTGCGACCTTGCAATAAAAGCACGTACAACAAGCCTGCTGAAAAAATTACCGCCAATAAGCCGCCACCCATTATTGAAAACAACAGCATTAAATCATCGGTGTATCGATAAATAAGCCCACTAATCAAAGTAAGCGCTAAACCATAAACCAACCAGGCGCTACTATTCAACGGTTCGAGCTCTCGGCGTAAAACCCGTAAGGGCGAAACCCGTTTGAGTCTTAGCAAAGGTGGCAAGGCAAAACCAATCAAAATGGCAAACCCCGTCATAAAACCAAACATCACAGCAATAAGGCTTGGATCTGACACCATAGCGGGTAATAAATTACGCAATAGATGAAACAGTGCTTCTTGTGTCAACCAGCCAAATAATAGTCCAGCCGAACAAGCCACGGCACCTATTAAAAAAAACTGATATAGGAATATCAACAAAATATCATTCTGCTTACACCCCAAGCAACGCAGCACCGCGGTAGAATTAAAATGTCGCTCACTATATCGGCGACTAGACATGGCAATAGCAACACCAGCAATTAAAATAACCAAAATACTCGAGAGCCCCAAATAACGCTCAGCTCGAGACAACGCATTTCCTAGTTCGGGCCGGTCATCTTGCACGTCCATTAATCTTTGTGAAGCCGATAACAAAGGCTTTACCCACGCATTAAAGCGTTTAATCGCATTAGCTTCTCCACTAAACTGAAAGAAATAATGGACACGACTACCCGGCTGTATAACATTGGTGGCCTGTAGGTCTAACTGATTCATCATAACCCTTGGTGATAAACTATAAATATCACCCCGCTTATCGGGCTCATAACTAAGCACATGACTGACCGTCAAAGACTGATCCCCAACGGTTAAAACATCACCCACTTGTAGTTTTAAGGTAGACAAAACACGGCTATCAACCCAAACATTACCAGCCTCTGGCCCTTGCTTATGAACGGTTTCTACCGCATCAAGCATTGCCCTTGTTTTTAAGTGCCCTCGTAACGGATAGGCGTTACTAACCGCCTTTACCCCCACCAACAGCAACTCATCATTTTCGATGACGACCGTCGAAAACTCAGTCGTTCTTGCTTGCTTTAATCCTAGCCGCTTTGCTTCATCTAACCATGTATTGGGGATGATATCAGAGCTACTGACCACCAAATCAGCCGCCAAAAATTCTGCTGCTTGTGAATTCATCGTACGATGTAAGCGATCAGCAAATAAACTAATGGCCGTAGAGCTTGTCACAGCAATCACCAAAGCCAACGCTAATAATGTTAATTCACCACTACGAAAATCTCGGCTTAACAAACGAAGGGCTAAACTCAATCGGTTCATATAACTTGCCCCGCTTCAATATGCACACTACGCTGACATCGAGAAGCCAACGCCATATCATGAGTCACTAGCACCAGCGTTGTCTTTTGCTCTTGATTTAATTCAAACAACAGCTCAATAATCTGATCGCCCGTTTTACTGTCTAAATTGCCCGTAGGCTCATCAGCAAATAAAATTGCCGGCCTCGTCACAAAAGCACGTGCCAACGCCACTCGTTGCTGCTCTCCGCCTGATAGTTTCATTGGCGTATGCTCTAAACGATGACCTAACCCAACTCGTTTCAATAAAGCCGTTGCAGTTTTTTTTGCTTGTTTATCGCCACGTAATTCCAAAGGCAGCATGACGTTTTCTAAGGCACTCAAACGCGGCATCAATTGAAACGACTGAAAAACAAATCCCACCAACTTATTTCGTATACCCGCTCGACCATCCTCGTCTAACGCCGTTAATTCTTCGCCATTTAGTATGACAGTACCGCCAGTTGGGCTATCTAAACCTGCCAGCAACCCCAACAGCGTCGATTTACCTGAGCCAGATGCTCCTACAATCGCTATACTTTCTCCTTCATCAACAGTTAAGTTTACGGCTGATAAAATAGTCAAGTCACCATCGGCAACAGGTACAGTTTTATTTAGATTTTTTGTTTCAATAATAGGATTACTGGTTTTCAACATGATTAGAATATATTTACTGTTAGTTTTTGCATTGTTTTCGTCCGCACCTTTCGCTAAGACCATCGTGGTCCTGGGCGATAGTATAAGTGCAGGCTACGGAATGCCTATAGAAAAAGGCTGGGTTAACCTATTACAACAAACACTTAACGAACAAAACAAGCCCTACACACTTATAAATAAAAGTATTAGTGGTGACACCACCGCAGGCGGGCTTGCCCGAATTGACCAAGCCTTAGAACAACATACACCCGAAATAGTTCTATTAGAATTAGGTGCAAATGATGGCTTGCGTGGGATGCCTCCCACCTTAATCAAGAAAAATTTACGAGAACTCGTCAAACGAATCAAAGCCAACGGTGCGCAAACCCTCTTGCTTAGCATGCGTATTCCATCAAATTATGGGCAACGCTACACCGAAATGTTCTACAACAACTACCCAGAGTTGGCCGAAGAAATGGACGTTCCTTTTGTGCCATTTATTTTAGAGGATGTCGCACTCGAACCCGACATGATGCAAGCCGATCAATTACATCCAAATGAAAAAGCCCAGCCAATTATTGCACAAAAGATTTGGGACCACTTGGAACCCATTTTACAGACTAATTAAATAACCCCTGATGCGCTCAGGGGTAATAAAAGACTTTATTCACGTCGGTATTTTAGCCAAGCCATTAAATCAAAAAAATAAGCGCGAGTCATATGCGCTAAAATTTCATTAACTAGCTGATGACAAAAATGCCTTCCCCAATAATTTACTATTTCTGTTTTCTTCAACCCTTTACACGCTTTAAGCACTACATATGCTAGCCTAACGCACTCATTTTCAAGCTTAACCAAACCGGCCCTACTGAGACTGTCTTATGGATAAAATAGCTCTTTTTGTTGATGTACAAAACATCTACTACACCACTCGGCAGACCTATGGTCGCCAGTTTAATTACCGTAAGTTATGGCAAATTATTAGTCAGCAAGGCACGATTACACAGGCTACTGCGTATGCCACCCAGCGTGACGATGACGATGGCCAGCATAAGTTTCAATCGGCACTTAAACACATGGGCTTTAGCGTTAAGCTGAAGCCATTTATTCAACGTATTGATGGCAGCGCTAAAGGCGACTGGGACGTAGGCATTACAATTGACGTGCTAGACGCAGCCAAAGAGGTGGATCGTGTAATTTTGCTGTCGGGTGATGGTGATTTTGATCTATTGCTGGAGAAAATAAACCTGCAGTATGGCGTAAGAACGGAAGTTTATGGTGTACCGGCGTTAACGGCAAAGTCTCTGATTGATGCGGCTAGCGTTTTTCACCCGATTGATGAGGATTTGTTGCTGTAGCGAGTTCACCATTAACCTAGCACCAATACAAAGCGGCTCAACTTGTTTGCAAATGGTTACCCAACTTATAAGCGGCCTTCGCAAGCCAAACGCTTATCAACCATGCGTCGGTAAAAATAACTGAGTACGGGTTTGATACCCGGCAAGCAGATAAGCACACCCAGTGGCATTAATAGTGGCACTTGCTTCATCATAATGCTGTAGGCATCCATTTCTGAATGGATAACCCCATGAGTATCTTCTATGTGTAATTCACGCAAGGCTTTGAACGGGTCTATCCCACGTTGTCGCAAGGCTTGGTCTTGGCTGGTGATATCAAACCAACTAAATAAAGCCGACCTCTGACCGGCTAGCCGCTCAAATAACGCACGATCTTTAACGCAGCTGGGGCAAGATTGATCGTAAAAAACGGTGATTTGAGCGTGACCAGCGATCGATGCTTTAGTCATTTTGCCGCTTGCTCTAACTGCAATAGGCGTGATTTTAGGCTGTCAATTTCATCGAGTAAATCCAACGCCAAGGCAATACCGGATAGATTGATATCTAGGTCACGCTGCAAGCGCATGGCGGCGTGTGCTTTTTGCAGACAACGAGCACTAAACTGCCACTGCGTTTGCCGCTGCCCCTGAGGTTCCAATATACCCTCCTGCACCAATTCAATTACCCATTCATTACTGCTTGAACACGCTTGGCATAAGTCATCTAAAGACAGTACCGTTGCTTCATCTAGCAGGAGCCCTTTAAGTATTTTATCGTTCATCGTCATTACACTCCCAATTTACTACGTGGGTTATAACCTAAAGTTTGTTCCATTTGCTGGTACAACGCTTTTGCCTCTTCAGTATCCGCTGCTGGCAAGGTAATTTGTGGCACTACGTATAAATCACCCGGTGGTATGCTAGGTATACCCCGCCCTTTTAATCGCATTTTACCGCCACCTTTTGTGCCCGCTGGTATTTTCATATCGACCGGCCCATCGGGCGTTGGTACTTTAATGCTCGCGCCTAAGGCTGCCTCCCATGGAGTAATAGGTAAATCCAGGTACACATCATGCCCATCGACACGGTAAAAAGGGTGTGCTTTAAAATCAATTTCTAGGTATAAATCACCTTTGCCGCCTTGGCCTATACCGGCCGACCCTTGACCCGCCAAACGAATCCGCTGGCCTTTTTTAACCCCTTTAGGGATTTTTACCTTTAAGGTTCGCTGTTTAGTGACTACTTGCCCGTTAGCGTCCAATTCAGCGGCGTTTAGGGTAATACTATGTATTGCACCATAGTAGGCATCCATGAGTTCTATGCTTACTTTGGCATGATGATCTTGCCCTCGTGCGTTAAAACCGGCTTGCTGACGACCTGCTTGCCCTTGGTTAAACTGTTGGCCAAATAAAGACTCGAAAAAGTCACTATAGTCCGCACCATCGCCATCGTTGTAACCACCACTAAATTCATAACCCTCGTCCCAATTTGGTGGTGGGTTAAAGTCTTGACCGGCTTTCCAATTAGCTCCCAACTGATCGTAGGCCGCACGCTTTTCTGGGTCTTTTAGTACATCGTAGGCTTCACCAAGCTCTTTAAAACGGGCTTCTGCATCCTCGGCTTTGTTTACATCAGGGTGGTATTTACGCGCTAATTTCCTATACGCTCGTTTTATCTCATCTTGTTTCGCATCGCGCGCAACATCCATAATGGTGTAATAGTCTTTATAATCCATTTGCTACCCCGCTTTACTCCTTAGTCTTCTAACCGGAAGCCTATTTTAACGGTTACTTGCCAATGTTTAATTTGCCCTTGGGCTAGGTGACCGCGCGTTTCTATTACTTCAAACCAATCCATATTACGGGTTGTTTTAGCCGCAGCTTCAATGGCATTTTTTATTGCATCGTCCGAGCTGACTTCTGAACTACCCGTTAGCTCAATATATTTATAGGTATGATGACTCATCTTATCCTCCTATCATTTGTTGGTACTTTTAGCATATACCTTTAAGTCGGAACCGACAATTATTTAGCAATCGATTCATTTGACCTAAAGATCGGTGAGATAGTGACCCAAATTCATGTAAAATTTAATCACCATTAAAAATCATCGTGGCAAATGAATATGAAAAAGCTGGAACATCTTTTTAAACAAAATAAAGAGTGGGCTCAGTCCATTACAGACGAAGACCCAAACTTTTTTAAAAATTTATCTAAACTGCAATCACCCGAGTACCTTTGGATTGGCTGCTCTGATAGCCGAGTACCGTCCAATCAGCTACTGAATCTTGCCCCAGGTGAGGTCTTTGTTCATCGTAACATTGCTAATATGGTTATCCACAGTGATCTAAACTGCTTGTCGGTTATGCAGTTTGCCATTGAAGTACTTAAAGTTAAGCATATTATCGTTTGCGGCCATTATGGTTGCGGCGGTATCAAAGCCTCACTGGAGGACGTCGACCATGGGCTTATTGATAATTGGCTTGGGCACATTAAAGATGTACATCGCCTTCACGCAACTGAGTTAAATGCAATTACTGATCAGGAAGAAATGGAACACCGTTTATGTGAATTAAACGTGATTGAGCAAGTAGCTAATGTTTGTGACACCACTATCGTCAAGAATGCTTGGAAAAGTGGTGCTGACTTATCGGTACACGGCTGGGTTTACAATATTAAGAACGGTATTCTAAAAGATATTACTAATACGCCTATCACTCACGGGTAACAGTCGTATTACTGACTACCCTTTATTGGCTAACAATCGATATCTTCAAGTTCTATATTAAGTGCATGGCCTGAAATAATCAGCTCGTATAGTGAAACAACCAGCGACAGCATCATGAGTACTAAACTGATAGTAAAAGCCCATTGACCGAAATCACCAGCCGCTAAAAATAATAGGAACATCGCAGCTACGCAAAAACTAATGCTTAGTACCCCCAAAATTTGCATCCAGATGATTAACTTTATACGCAACTGCAAACTGATAATCTGACGTGCAATAAGCTGCTTATTCGTCTCATTAATTTGCTGATGTAAACCGCGGATAACGTTTGCCAAGCCCAAAAAGCGATTCGTATAGGCAAGTAGTAACAATGAAATAGCGGGAAATAATAAGGCGGGGGTCGATAGTTCCATACTTGATTAAAATTCTTTATGTAAGTTGATAGAGCGCTTATAAATCACTGATAGCCCTTTTTAACCTAATGCTTGCTAAGACCGCATCATAAACAGCATTTGCATGGTTATTCTGGCTGTTTTTCCGTAGTGCTTCGGCACTAAGCACATCGGTATTGGTTGATAAGCCATGCTCATACCGATCACGATTAACCTTTAGGTTTTCTTCTGCCTGATCAATAGATTGCTCGGTTACGCCAAGACGTTTACGTGTTTCTTGTACGTCTAGCCAATATTGCCTTACTTGCAGTTTAACAAGGCTTAATACTTCATCATATTGTTTTTCAAGTGAACGCGCTTGACGAGCCATTGCTGACGATTGATGACGAATTAGGCCTGCATCGAACAACGTCCATTTCACACCGACACCCACTAACCATTGACCCTCATGTGCCTGATATTCGTTTTCTTGAAAATCATAACCGCCCGTTAAAGCAACTTGTGGCGCATTACCTGCTCGAACAGCCTTTGCTTTGGATTTAAGTGCCTCGGCTTGTTCTTTTAAAACACGCAATTCGTAACGTTGCTTAATCGCTTGGGCCAATAACATATCCAACGAAAGGTCTACTCTTTGCGGCTCTAATTCTTTCAATAAGACTGCTGTTTGAAAATCTCGCCCCAGTAAACGATTGTAGGCAGATTGACTAATATCAAGCCTATTTTCAACCTGCATAGATGACTGCACTGCATCGGCCAAAGCAACTTTCGCGGCTAATAAATCATTTCTTGATACCATCCCCTGCTGATATAGGTTTTCAACATCTGCCTTATGCGATGATAGGCTGAGCACATGACTATTTGCCACCTCAAGTGCTTTACTTAATCGCAACACCCCGATGTAGGCTTCAGCCACTTTCAGCTTCAAGTCTAGCACTTTACCCGCCTCAAACTTTTTTGAAGCTTCTAACGAAGAGGTTGCCGCATCGATACCACGACTAATTTTTCCACCGGTGTAAATAGGTAATACCGTCATCGCTTTGTACGAATAACTTTCTCGTTCAGCCAATGTGAATTGTGTTGATACACCCGCAAAATCTACTTTTGCTTCTGGGTCATTCTCCATCATGCTATACCCTGCCCCAACAGTGACATTAGGCAAACGGGCTGCCTTTGCTGCCTCTAGCTGGTATTGACTAGCTTGTGTATTTTCACGCACCGCTTGAAGACTATGGTCATACTTGATGGCAATATCCCATGCCTGCTCGAGTGTTTCTGCTTCTAAAGCCATGGGAAGCACGCAGCCAAACAAAAGTACAAGAGCAAAAAGTTGGTTTTTTTTAAACAACATTAGTCTTCTCCTGTTGAACCAGTATGAAGCGACTGACGTGTTAACATTGAATACAGCAACATCGGCACCACAACCAGTGTCAACGCCGTTGACACAATCGTACCGAAGATTAATGAGATCGCCAGCCCACCAAAAACAGGGTCAGATAACATTACCGCAGAGCCCAAAACAATCGCCAATGCTGTCAATAAAATTGGCCGTAACCGAACAGCCCCGGCCTCTCTAACCGCTTCATGTGCAGACATACCTTTTTTCATATAGTCCACTACAAAATCAATAATTAACAATGAGTTACGAACCACCACACCTGCTAATGCTATTACTCCAATCATCGACGTTGAGGTGAAAGGCTCACCAACTATCCAGTGCCCAGGAAACACACCAATCAGCCCAAGTGGAATAGCCGACATGGCTATCAGAGGTATTTTAAACGAGGCATAATAACCGACCAATAATAGATAGATAAAAACCAATGCAATACCAAGTGCACCTAACATGTCGCGAAAAACATCTAAGGTTAAACGAATCTCGCCATCCCATAGCAATTGGTATCCATCAATCGTGTCAGGGGTAACCGATTGTAATTGTAAATTACCCGTTGTTAACACCTCTCCTTCACCCAATGACAGATTGTCTAATCGTTGCTCTATATCCATCACTGCATACACCGGTGTGGTATCGCTCAGTTCTGCACCTACAAATGTCACGCGCTCATAATCCTTATGCAAAATTGGCCGGTCTTGAATATCGTTAACTACTCGAGTCAATTCAGATAGCGGTATTCTTTGCCCTTGTCTGTTCGTTAAATAAATACTCGATAAAAGCGTTGGGTCTATCTGGTATTGATAAGGAATATGTAAGCGTATTGGCACAATCTTTTTTTCTGACGCAATATGTAAACGGCCCATCTCAGTCCCACTGACCATTTGCCTCAATGCTTGTACAACCTGCGCTACTGAAACACCCGATAAAGCGGCTTTTTCTTTATCTACAATCACTCTAAACTGTGGCACATCAGCCACTTCAGAATCATGCACCTCAACAACGCCGTAAGTCTCTTTAAACACCTTGCTCACCTTGGCTGATATTTCACGAAGCTTTTCAGGATCTTTACCATAAATTTCAGCTAAAACCGTCGCCCGTAAAGGCGGGCCGGGTAAGTCTTCTGCTAATTGAATAACACTGCCAGGGTAACGTTGCTGAATTTTTTCCATTGCAGGACGCAGCTGAGCAACTAAATCAATAGAACTCATATCTCGCGTTTTTTTATCCGTTAAATTCACTCTCACTTCAGCAACAAATGAACCTTTTTTATTACCCGCTCCCTTTAACAAGCCATTAAAATCAATAACGCCCGTTTGCCCAACCCAACTTTGATAATTAAGCACGTTATCACGCTCACGCAATAGAGCACCCACTTCGCGAGTGATCTGATCGGTCACTTCTATCGGCGTGAATTCAGGCATGTCGATCGTAATGTTAAAGGTGTTTTTATTATCCTTCGGCAAAAAGACTAAAGGAATACCGCCCGCTGACACTGGGCCACCCACACCCGCAGGGCGAATAAATTGCCAAGCTGGTTGCAACATTGATAACACAATAGCTAAGACAATAACGCCTATTGTAATGTAGCGATAACGCCGACGAGCTAATAAGGGCGTAATAATGTTGTAGTAAAACTGATGTAATTTATCATTGTCATGGGGCGTTTCTAAATCTTCCCCTTCACCCGGTTTAAGCCAACGGTTAGCAGCCCAAGGTGTAACAATATAAGCCACTAGTAATGACGCAAACATAGCCATTGGCACATTAAATGCGATGGGGAAAAAATATTGCCCTGCCATGTCCGTCACCACCACCAACGAACCAAACACCAACATAACGGCAAACGTCGCTAAATTGGTTGGGTTCCCAATTTCGTTAGTGGCCTCAACGGTGACATCCACCTTATCCTTTAACCATAAGCTTTTATAATGCCTATGAATATTCTCAATCACCACAATTGAAGAATCCACTAATAACCCTAAAGAGAGAATTAAACCGAACAAGGTGACTCTATTGATGGTGATTCCAAATATATAGTCAGAACCCAGTGTTAATGCCAAAATAAAAGGCACACTAATCCCAACGATGAGCGCTTCTTTAAACCCAAGAAAAAGCACAATAACAACAAAAACAGAAATGATAGCGATACCCAGATGCTCAATTAAATTATTAACCGCATCATCAGCCTTTTTGCCATCATTACGCGTAATAATGACCTCTACTCCGGCGGGAATAAAACTGTTTTTCATCCGCTCGATTCTATCTAGCACATCATCCGCGACGAAGACCGCATTGGTCCCGGTTTTTTTTGCAACGGCAATAGAAACCGCGGGAATCTCTACCGCAGCGGTGGAACCAAATCTTGGGTCTGCTGGGCCATAAGCAAATCGTGAAAGTTTGTCTCGTTCTTCTCGAGGACCATCAATGATGTCTGCAACATCTTCCATGTAAATAGCTTGTTGATTAAAGCTACCTATTATTAGTTTTTTGACTTGTTCAGCAGACGTTAAAAACCCATCTAAGTAGAGGTTACTGACCTTTCCTTGAATTGCTTGTGTGCCAACTGGGGCCGATACATTACCAGCTTGCAATGCTGCCTGCATTTGGTCTAGCGTAATACCAAAACCCAACAACCTTTCAGGATCAAGTTCGACCCGAACCTCCCTGTCTCGCCCTCCTTTAACGTAGGCAACCGACACTTCATTCAAACTACGTAAACGGTCTACCATATGGTCTGCTAGGCGTTTTAAAGCATAATCATCATATTTTTCTGAGGCCAGGGTAACCGTTAGAATTGGCACATCATCAACATCAACACTTCTAATTAAAGGAACTGAAGCATCAGCAGGTAATTGGTCTTGTTTTCCTAGAACTCGGTCGTAAAGCTTCACGAGCGATTCTTCCTTATCAAGCCCTACTTTAAACTGAACACTCACCACACCCATAGAGTTCAGTGCGGTTGCATAGGTATGATCAACACCAGGTATTTCTCGAATAATGCCTTCTAATGGATTGATCACCAGTTCTTCTATTTCGCTTGGTGTTGCACCCGGCATGCTGACAAAAATTTCGGCGCCCGGCACCACAATTTGCGGGTTTTCCTCACGAGGCGTTAACAAAATAGCGATAATACCCAGCAATACACAGCTGAGCATAAATAACACGGTTAACTTGGAGGTAACGAAAGCATGGGCAACCCATCCCGCCGGATTTAATCGCTTATTATTCACCCACTACATCCCTTGCTTGAATAGAGTCACCCTCTCGTAACCGCTCAGTCGGGGCTGATACAATTTGCTCGCCACCCGTTAAACCGACTAATACTTCAATTTTTCCGCGGGTTGTTTTCCCTAAGCGTAGCCAGCGAAAATGAATGCGCTGTTGTTCGTCAACTATATATACCCCGGTTAAGCCCGCCCTGCTTATCAAGGACTCAACACGAATAACCGGCGAGGACTTGACGCCTACTTTAAAATGAGCTCGCCCAAACATCCCTGGCCGTAGCTTACTGTTATCCGGTAACGAGACTTTTACTTGTGATTTACGCGTTAACGGATCAGCCGATGGAACAACTCGAGCAATAACGCCATGAAGCGATTCATCAAGCGCATCAATAACCAGCTCAACAGTTTCTCCTCGACTGATATTTTTTAACTGTCCCTCGCCAATATACGTTTCAAATAACAAACCGTCAGCTGACTCAACTGTTAGTAAAGGTATAGCAGGTGCTGCCAAATCTCCTTCACGTTTATGCCGCCCCACTACCACACCACTAACTGGACTTGTAATTTGAGTATATTGACGCTGCGCCTGAGTTGTTTGTAGCGCTGCTTTAGCTTCGCGTAATGTGTCTTGCGCGATATCCCGCTGCAATCGTACTTTTCTGAGTTTGTTTTCAGACACGCTGCCACGCTCAAATAATGCTTGGAAGCTTTCCAGATCGGTTTGCGCATCTTTTAATGCCGATTTTGCTTTATCCACCAACGCGGTGACTTGCCGAATAGCACCTTCAACATCCGCACCATCCAATACCACTAATGTTTGTCCGGTCGTCACCGAATCACCTTCACGCACCAAGATTTTCTTAATATAGCCCGTGCTTCTAGAGGCAACATCAACACGATGATCTGAAACAATAGAGCCTGTTGTTCGATAAACTATTGGTAGACTCTCAACTTGCACCTGTGCTGTTTGCAGTGCCCAAGGTTCTTTCACTGCTTTTTCAGCCTTAGGCTGCTCAGAACACCCTAATAGGTTAACCAGCAAACCTATTGACAGCATAAGTGTTAATTGTTTTTTCAAAAAACTCATGTATTAGGGCCCCTCTCATCGGCCACTGTATTGATGGTATTAATATTGTTTTTCAATAGTTGTATAACGTGTGACGAAATAACACTTGGGTCACTATAAGATGTCTTCCATCCCGGTAAGTATTGACACATAGGTCTGGTAGCTGAGTGCGATAGCACCAACCAAATACTGGAGACGGTTAACATGTAATGGTCAGCCTCAGGGGCAATATCCTGAACCAAGGCTAGAACCATTTTAAAGGGCTCTAATAGCACTTCTTCAGCCACTAACTTCAACCTCGCCTCATCCCCATCCAGCAACTCCCACATGACTAACGCCCTAACGTTTTGATCGTCATTAACCATCAAGGCAAAGCGCTCGATAAAACTTTCAAGTCGCTCTAGCGGTGCCCCTGTGTTTGAAACAGAGCCTGCTATGGCAGTCGCCTTATCAACAAATGAGTGTTTCAGCACTTCAAAATATAGCGCGTGTTTATCGGGAAAGTGATGGTAAATTGCGGCGGTACTCAAGCCAACCAATTTAGATAATTCACGCATAGAAACGCCGTTATAGCCTTTAGCGGCAAATAACGGTGTGGCCTTATCCAGTATGTTAATGCGTGTATTTATTTCTTTGCTTTGTGCGTTCATCTACCAACTGGTTACTTAACGTTCGTTAAGGCGAATTTTACTACATAAAATACCGCGACGCAACATAGGCCAAACAATGAAAAAACAATGCCTTTAGCACTTAAGTGAGCTGTTTTTAGGCGTTAGAATCGTTATAAAAGTAAGTGGAGTTGGCCGATAAGCCGGGTTCTGTCGAGGACAGTCATTCATCTGGGATGCATATCACTATGCACCTCGAGCGACCTACCCAGAAGCCGTGTGGGCCACACGTTGCAACTTACGTTGCTACTTCTCTATTTGGTCTTGCTTCAAGTGGGGTTTACCATCGCCGTGATACGTTACCGTACACGCGGTGCGCTCTTACCGCACCGTTTCACCCTTACCGGTCTACCAGTAGACTTAGGCGGTTTCCTTTCTGCTGCACTATCCGTAGGCTCACGCCCCCCAGGCGTTACCTGGCACTTTACCCTATGAAGCCCGGACTTTCCTCCCTGCTTGCGCAGAGCGACTGCCTGGCCAACTCCGCGTGCAGTGTACAAACTAATACCTCTTCGATCAATTTTATTAATTATTATTTAGCCTTGTTAAGCAATAAGAATGCACCAAATCATTTTAAACACCTATTATTAAGGTTCTTGATAGTTTACATTGATTCAATTATTAGAATTAGCTAATATTTTTTTATATGCATTAAATTATCTTTTACCGGCAGATAACATTACTACATAACTTATCACTCAAAAATTTGTAACCGTATTTAGGGAAGAATCTTTCAAATGAAACTATTATTAACCTTATTACTTAGCAGCGTCATTATTTCAGCCCAAGCCGATTCGTCACTAATTGCTGGGAACCTCATTAATCAGCAAAATATTGAAAAGTTTACACCTTACTTAGATAAACCTATTGTAGATTTAATAACACAAGGCTCATTCTCAATAACTATTGGCAAACAGTTTGATATGGCCCCGAACCCCTCTTTTTTAGCGTTGACTGAGGCAAATAAAGGAACTGTCTCAATCGATTCAAAAACAGGTCAAATGATAAATTATCAGGGGGGCTTACCTTTTCCAGAACAACCAACAACTGATGACCCTCTGACCGGACTAAAACTTGCGTGGAATATGCGTTATTCTTATGGTGGTGATACTTCAGTTGTTGACCCTTTTATTTGGGACTATATCAATATGAAAACTGGTAAAGTTGAAAGAAGTATTTCATTTATCGGTAAAACGATGCGCTATAAACACCGACTTTTGATGCCGCCCAAACCGAACCTTCCTAAAAACCCTGCTGACATTTTTAACGGTATTTACCTCCTCGCAAAAGAACCTTTTGATATAAAAAACACTCAATTACTGGTTCATCGATTAGAAGATGATAGTGCACGTGAAAGAACATGGTTGTACTTTTCCGTTCAGCGGCGTGTTCGCCGACTACCTGCCGGACAAACAACCGATGCTTTTTTAGGCAGCGATATCATGATAGAAGATTTTCTCGGTTATAACGGCCGAATAAATGATATGACATGGCGCTACTTAGGAACTCAGCAATTATTAGCTCCAATATATAAACACAGTACGTTGATAAAAAATGTTGAATCAGAAAGCTCGAATGACTATACATTTGGCACCTTTCATGGAGAAGGTGGCTGCTTCCCAAATGTACCTTGGCAACTAAGAGAGCTTCATATTCTTCAGGCGGAGCCTAAACTCACCGATCATCCGTTATCTAAACGTATCTTTTATATAGATGCTCAAACACATATTCCAATTGCCGGGCGCCATTATGATAGAAACAGTCAAATTTGGCGTATAGGTATTAGTGCCTTTTCTCACCCTGACGAGCACCTTGAGCAAAACAAAGGTTCAGGGGTGGCAATTCCAACACTAATTTCAATGATTGATATTACTGCTAGACACTGCACGACACTCAAAATGAAAACTAAAATCAACGACCCGTCTGTCAAACTAAAGGACTTCACCGTTCAGTCTTTACGCAGCCGAGGGAAATAAATTTTTTAAAACTGAGCAAAAACTGGGTAACCACACCCTAGTTTTTGTCCTTTTTTTAATCATCAGCTTGTATTTCAAGTGCTCTTTTATACAGCGCTTTCTTTGGCTGACCGGTCAATTGAACTGCCAATTTAACAGCCGTTTTTAGTGAACACTCTTGCAATAAAGTTTCTAGGGTCTTAACGTCTTCATCGGACAGCTCATCCTTTTTATGCTGCTTTTTGTTGACGCCTTCTATCAATACGACAAACTCACCACGCTGCATATTACTATCTGCTTGAAGTAATTGATAAATATCTGCAACCGACCCTGTTGCAATTGTTTCATATGTTTTAGTCAATTCACGGGCAATCGATATCTTATGCGTTGGGTCATACGTAGCGAATATATCGTCCATGCATTTAATAATGCGATGGCTCGATTCATAAAATACGAGCGTACCTTGACGACCCTTATATATCTCAAAAATTGCTTTTCGCGCAGCCGATGTTCGCGGCAAGAAGCCTTCGAAACTAAACCTATCTGTTGCTAATCCAGATGCGCTAAGCGCCGCAATTAACGCACAAGCACCGGGAACTGGCACCACCTCAAAACCAGCCTGCTTGACCCCTTCAACTAAGGAATAACCCGGATCATTAATAAGTGGTGTACCCGCATCCGATATCAACGCGATTGATTCGCCAGCGCTCAACTTTTCTAATAAAAACTGACGCTTATTGTTTTCGTTATGCTCATGGTAGGCCGTCATCGCTGTGTTTATCGAGTAGTGATTCAACAAGACTTTGCTATTACGCGTGTCCTCGGCGGCAATCACATCAACCGTCTTAAGCACTTCTAATGCACGTAAACTGATATCTGATAAATTCCCAATAGGTGTGGCTACAATATAAAGTATGCCTTTATCGTTTGACATCGTTGACCCTGAAAAAGATACTAAGCACTGGTTTGATCATTTTTAATTTTGCGGTTTAAGTCGTTCGTTTATGAGTCCATACAAAAAGAGTTTAATTACGCCTTTCAAACTAGTAGTTATAGCGTTTATCGTACTGCTTTTAGCAAATTGTAGCGCTCTTGAACCGATAGAAACGCCCACGGTCGAACAGTCTAACCCATTGGCAATTCAAGCCCAAGAAGCTTTGTCTCAACAACAATTTTCTCGTGCGGCAATGCTGTTCAAACAACTGGCAAAAAACAGTCAGGCCCCTCTTAAAAACCAATATCTAATATCTGCTATTGAGGCCTATTTTAATGCTGGCGACCTAACGAATGCTGACTCGCTCATTGACTCTTTACTGACACCTTCATCACAGCTTACCAGTGATAATAAATTATCCCTCGCAACACTCTTACTTGAGCAAGGTAAAGCCGAAGACGCTATTAGCGTATTAATGAGCGTAAGTGAGCTTAATTTAAACAACGAACAACGCATTGATCTTCACACACTGACTAGCTCTGCTTTCTTCCAAGCTGGTAATTTAATCGAAAGTGCCCGCGAACGCATTATATTAGATGCACTCATAGATGAGCCTACTAGCAAGCTCAATAATCAATTGGACTTAGTGAATGTTTTATCTTTATTGTCCGAGCACGCTCTACGTGCTTTATTACCAACAGCTGACAACAATATGGCTGGCTGGGTAGACCTTGCCATTATAAAAAAACAACAAGTCACCTTTATTCCAAACAGTTCTGATGTTGAATCGTGGAAACAACAATACCCCACGCACGCCGCGAATGGTTCATTTCTTCTAACCATGGCCAAACAGTCCCAAGAAAACTTCATAGCACCCAATAAAGTAGGCGTTTTCCTTCCAAGCCAAGGCCCTTTCTCACAGGCTGCTTTTAGTGTTCGTAAAGGCATCACCGCTGCTGCATACTCCATGGCCAACAAATGGCCGCTGAATATTCATTTTTACGACACCTCATCTACACCCATTGAAACGCTTTATCAACAAGCCATAAGCGATGGCGTTAACATCATTATTGGCCCACTGGACAAAAAAAACCTTAGTAAAATAGCCTTATTACCTGATTTACCCATCCCTGTTATTGGGCTCAATAAAAATGGTAGTCATCATAGCCCTCATTACGTTGAGTTCTCGTTGTCACCCGAAGAAGATATTACGCAAATACTCAGTTTTGCTTGGCTAAAAGGGCACCAAAAAGCATTAATTTTAACGCCTCAATCAAACAGTGGCGAACGATTAGCCGGTCATTTTTCATCGCTTTGGCAAAAACTTGGTGGACAAGTTCTAGATGTACAAACATACGAAGCTAATCAAGCAGACTACTCCACTGCCATTAAAAGCCTGTTACAAATTGACGACAGTGTTTACCGCTTTAAACAACTTCGTCAGCGCCTTAACCTGAACATCAAATTCGAAGAAAGACGTCGTCACGATGCAGACTTTATCTTTTTATTGGCAAGCCCTCGTGAAGGCCGCTTAATCAAGCCACAATTACGTTTCCACCGCGCTGCCGACATTGCTGTTTTTAGTACTTCCAAAATTTACGAGGGTGAGCAAAACAAAGGGGCAAACCGTGATTTAGATGACGTTTTTTTCTGTGACATGCCCTGGCTTATCGAACCTAATAAGCAACAAAATGGCTCTCTCAACCAGGCACTAAAACAATGGCCCAATACTCGTGGGTTACACCGTCGATTAACTGCCTTTGGTTACGATGCGTATCAACTTATTCCACATTTAGAACACTTGAAATCCAACCATTTTGCTCGCCTTGATGGCAAAACCGGTATTCTTTCAATGAATAATAACGTCATTAACAGGCAATTGAGTTGCGGCCAATTCCAGCGCGGTCAAGTCAAATCATTAGGCCTGGCACCTCACCTTGAGCGCACGATGAATATGCAATCAGTAGTGCCTTCTCCTCAACACACCGAACACGTTAATACTGCCCCCCTTTAATGGACTCATCTAATGCTCTTGGTCAACAAAACGAGGACTTAGCACTTACCTTTTTACGTCAAAAAGGTCTTGTTCTTATACAAAGAAACTATCGTACTCGCTTGGGTGAAATTGACTTAATTATGAAAGACAATGACTACACCGTTTTTATTGAGGTTCGTTACCGTTCCTCAACGAAATTTGGCGGCGCTTTACTGTCTGTCGATCGACACAAACAAGCTAAACTTATAAAGTGTGCTCAACACTACATTGCCAACACATCAGGCCAGCAAAACTTTCGATTTGATGTAATCGCAATTTCACCCTCCTCTAGCCAGCATGAGATACAATGGGTTACCAACGCATTTGATGAGTTCTAACATGAGTTTACAAGAAAGAATCTATCAACACTTTACCGATAGCATTCAAACAAAACACGACGCTTTAGAGTCGCTTCCCAACTCCATTGAATTAGCCGGCCAAGCTATTGTCCAGAGCTTACTTAACAATGGCAAAGTTCTAACCTGCGGTAACGGTGGGTCGGCAGGGGACGCGCAACATTTTTCTTCTGAAATGCTTAATCGTTTTGAACGTGAGCGCCCTAGCCTACCAGCTATTGCACTTAGCACAGACACCTCAACGCTAACCTCCATTGCAAACGATTATTCGTACGACGAGGTGTTTTCTAAGCAAATACGTGCACTGGGGCAAGCAGGCGATATTTTATTAGCCTACACAACAAGCGGAAACTCCAAGAACATCGTATCAGCCATCAGTGCTGCGCATGACCGAGAAATGTTGGTGATCGTCATTACTGGTAAAGATGGCGGCACGATAGCCGCTAATGATTTATTACAAGATAGCGACATTGAATTAAGGGTACCGTCTAACTCAACGGCCCGTATTCAAGAAGTCCATCTTTTAATCACCCATTGTCTTTGTGACCTGATCGACTTTCAATTATTCGGATAAACAACATGTTTTTTAAAAAAGCTTTTATAGTACCCGCTTTACTGTCCATCGTTTTATTATCAGGCTGTGTAGCTGTTGCTGTTGGAACCGCCACTACAGGCGCTGCCGTTGTTCATGACAGACGCACCACTGGCACCGTCATTGATGATCAAACCATTGAACTTAAAGCGTTGGGTGTCTTATATGGCGTAGATAATATTCGTATAAACACACACGTTAATGCTACTTGCTATAACGGTATCTTATTGCTAACCGGTGAAGCACCAACAGAAAGCCTGCGCAACGATATTGCAAATAGATTGCGCAAAATACCAAAAGTCCGAAAAGTACATAATGAAATTCTAATCGCTGCGCCAAGTTCCTTAGTCTCTCGTAGCAGTGACGGCCTGATTACCAGCAAAGCTAAAGTTGCTTTATTTAGCCTTAATAAAATAAAAGGGTTTGATCCCACTCGCGTCAAAATTGTTTCTGAAAACGGTGTCGTTTATTTATTAGGTATTCTAAAACAGCACGAAGTAACCCCTGTCATTGAAACAGTTCGGCGGGTAGGCGGTGTTCAACGTGTAGTGAAGTTGTTTGAAATTACTGACTAATGAGAAAAAAAAATGACGACTTTTTACAGCAGTTAACCGGGCTTTATCACGAAAAATCACTTTTCTTAGACCCCGCTGACTGTTGGAGTTACGGCTATGATAACAGCCGACGACACAAAGAACCCCTTGCTGTTGTTTTCCCTAGCTCTCATCAACAAATAATTGATACCGTCCTATTATGTAACACACATAATATAGCCATCACTGCACGTGGCAGCGGAACCGGCACAACAGGTGCTAGCGTACCATCGAATGGTGCCATTATCTTATCCACCGAGAAAATGGATAATATCATCAGCATAGACCCTGATAACCGCATGATGATTGTTGAACCCGGTGTAACTAATCAGGCCATTCAACAAGCGGCGGCAGAACATGGTTTCTTTTGGCCTCCCGACCCAACCAGCGCAAGCATTTGCACCGTTGGTGGAAACCTTGCTTATAACTCAGCTGGCCCACGGGCTGTGAAATACGGCACACCACGCGAGAACACATTAGGGCTAACCTGTATTACCGGCAGTGGAGAAACCTTAAAAACCGGCGCAAACACCACAAAAAGCGTCGTCGGCTACGACTTAACTCGACTCATTATTGGCTCTGAAGGCACCTTAGCCATTATTAGCCAAGCAACCCTAAAACTAACACCTTTGGCTGAAAGCAAACGCACACTTCAAGCTACTTACGATTCTATTCAAGCCGCGGCTAATGCCATTGCACGCATCATGGCACAACCAATCACCCCTTGCGCCTTGGAGTTTATGGATGGAACCGCAATTTCACTGGTTAAAGAAGACGCCCAATTAGATTTACCTGATAATGCACAAGCCTTACTAATGATAGAGGTTGATGGTGATCAATTTGGGCTGGATGCCATTGCAGATAAAGTCGCAGCGAGTGCATCGGTCGATGGCCTCATCGACATTCATATTGCCCATACAGCTGAACAAGTTAAACAGCTTTGGTCTGCTAGAAAAGCCCTTTCTCCATCTCTTCGAAAAGTCGCTCCAAAAAAAATAAATGAAGACGTGGTTGTTCCCGTTAGCTATATTCCTAAGTTAATTAATGGCCTTCAGGCACTATCTAAACGTTATCAAATCCCTATTGTTAATTTTGGTCATGCAGGAAATGGAAACATTCATGTTAATCTTCTCGTTCAGCTTGAGCAGCTAGATAGAGCAAAAGAATGTTTAGCCGAGGTATTTGAATTAGTCATACAACTTAATGGCAGCCTATCTGGCGAGCACGGTATCGGGCTTGAAAAACGTGATTATATTAATTTAGAACTAGAAGCCACGGCTATCGGCATTATGAAAAAAATTAAGGCTCAATTTGACCCCAAAAATCTATTAAATCCGGATAAGGTATTTCCAATAGACGCATAAAATGGCTTGCCAAACCAGATGACTAACCCTTATTCTTACAGTAAGGAAGCAAACAGTAAGGAATTACCATGACGACTTACCAACATATTTTAGTAGCCCTAGACCTCAGCGAACATTCCTTATTTGTTTTAAAAAAAGCGCACGAGCTTGCTCAACAAAACCACGCCAAATTATCAGCTATTCATGTTATTGAACCCCTTGTAGAGTCCTCACATTTGGCATTTGATGGGACTATCTCAACTGATTTATTACCGGTTCAAGATGAGATTGAAGCGTCAGCAAAAAAGAAACTCAGTAAACTCGCCGCTTCCATCGACCTAGCAGAAGAAAACCAATTAATCCAAATTGGCCGCCCCGCTGATACGATTCATCAGCTCAGCAAAGACCTGCCATGCGACCTTATTGTGGTGGGAAGTCATGGACGACGTGGACTTAGTTTATTACTCGGCTCTACCGCTAATGCCGTCCTACACGGTGCAACCTGTGATGTATTAGCCGCTAGGGTTAATGACTAGCTTAGGCTTCTAAGTCCACGCGCATTGATAAGTCGACAGCTTGAATATTTTTTGTTAACGCGCCTACCGAAATAAAATCCACACCTGTTTTAGCAATATCTCGGATAGTCGATAAATTAACATTACCCGACGCCTCTAGTTTCGCAACGCCTTTATTAAGCTCAACCGCTTCACGCAATTGCTCTAAAGTGAAGTTGTCTAATAACAAGATGTCCGCTTTCGCTTCAAGTGCTTGTTTCACCTCGTCTAAGTTTTCAACCTCTACCTCAACATCAACCAGCGAACTGCTTAGACGAGCAGCAGCGACCGCTTTTGCAATTGAACCAGCCGCCATAATATGATTTTCCTTTATCAACATACCATCGTACAAGCCAACCCTATGATTAGACGCTCCGCCACAGCGAACTGCATACTTTTGCGCCAACCGTAAGCCAGGGATTGTTTTACGCGTATCTAATACGGTCGCTGACGTACCTTCAACTGCTTTCGCAAATTGCTTAGCAAGTGACGCTGTTGCCGATAAGGTCTGCAACATATTTAACGCTGCGCGCTCTCCTGTTAATAAAGCCCGTGCAGAGCCTGATAGGTAACACAAGGTATCACCAGCATATGCCTGCTCGCCTTCTTTAAACTGCCAATCGATGACAACCTTTTCATCCAGCTTTTTAAAAACCGCATTCACCCATGCTTGGCCACATACCAACATGGCTTCACGCGTTAGAATAGTTGCTTTAGCTAATTTCTCTTCTGGAATGACCAGTGCGGTTAAATCACCACTACCAACATCTTCTGCTAAAAACCGACAAACATCTTCGTCTATTATTTTGGGGTCGAGCATAAAAATCCATTCACCTGAAAAATAAAAAAAGCCTCTTTGTTAGAGGCTCTTTATTATCACATAATTTAATGCTAATAAGAATCTCATGCCAAGCCAGGTTCAGCACTTTTTGATGTCATTAGGCTCTTCATTCCCGCTAACACCCTGTCTACTAGCGGCGCCCTTTCTTGACCAATAATAGTCATTCGTTTTTGCCTAAACGCTTCTGCTAAATCATCCAGACTAATATCCATTGCTTTAACGCCGCAATCATTCACAAAAAGACATTGCATAGTAACCGAACTTTTCCAAGACAATTTGGCACGTAAAACACCACCATCTTCCCCCGTATACTCAACCCAATCACCAACATCTATTTTAGATGCCAACTTGCTGAATTTATCGTTTGGCATTTGTGCTTTTTTGCTTTCAAGCTCTTGCAATAAATCCTCTTCGAGGTTGTCACATAAGTCTTCGTTAACCTCAACCATAACTACCTTCTCAGCCACTGGAATATTGTCTTGTTCGCCGACCCTCATAACCAATAACTGTTTATGCCAGGACTCCAGCTCTTTAAAAAATGGAACGGATTGATGAAAATCATATGAGATATTTTCCAGTCCAACTTTAATGTCTTTCAACAACCTAGCCAGCCCCTCTATAATCAATTCTCTAGCCGCGTCATCCGCTGGCTCAACAACACTGACCACTAGCCTATCAATTACCTCAATACATTTCTGCGTTTCTTGTGGCTCCCTTTCGCGCCTTAATAAGGCTAATACAAGCACGTCTTTCCATGCGTCGTCTAAAAATAACTGAATGAACTCAGGCACTGACTTACCATTTAGTCGCAAAGCAATTTCATAGGCAGCTTGACGCTTTGTTAACTCAAGCTGTTCGGTACTTTTAGTCACTTTGCGAGAGCGTTCCTCTATCACGTCTATTTGACGCTGCTGCTGCTCCATAAACACATCAAATTCTTCATTAAGTTCAGCAAATATCTCCACGTCATTATCGAACTCCATCAGTACTCGCTCGACTAACTCTTCCATTTTTTCAAACACAGCACTTCTAATTTGCCTGTTCTTTTCGCTCACACCCAAGCCTGCTTGTGACATGGCATTTAGAAATTTTCTTGCTGGGTGACTTTTTTTGGCGAAAAACTCCTTATCTATCATTGCCACTTTTAAAATAGGAATTTGCAATTGAGCAATCATCGCCCGAACCGTATCGGGCAATTGACGATCTTGCAAAATCACATCAAAAAACATCGCAACCACATCAATTAATGTGTCATCTTGTTCTGCATATGGTTGGCGCTGACCATCAACTTGAATTCTTTCCCCAATTTTTAGGCGAACACTTTCAGCTATATCAATACCCTCCACTGCGCCTTCTTTTTGAAGATGAGTCAGTGTATCAACAAGCTCCGTTGTCGGTAGTTGCTGTCCAGACACTGTCAACCCATCGGACACCATGCTATCACCCTGCTGAGAACGATACACGTGCGCCATTTCAACCAAGCCCGTATATAGCGCAGGGTCAATTTCAGCCATCGATACGTTTGCTGTCGTGATAGGCTGCTCCGTGACCGGCGCCTGCTCGTGGTTCGTATGTGCTACTTTTTCATTAGTAAATGATTGTGCTGCCCGCTTAACGGCTGCATTAGTATTTTTGATTTTTGGTTTCGGTAATGTTGGCAGGATGCCTGCTTGAACAAACACCTCATTAATCTCCCCTAAAACATCACCTAAATTCGTAAGAACCTCTTGTGAAAATGATTCACACAAAATGTTATGAGCCTGTTTTGAAAACGACTCGCCTTTCAATAACTCAACATAAGTCTTCAATAAAATGGCTGGGCCAAATGGGTTTTTACTCGCTTTAAGTTCGTCTGTGCCCGACACAAATTCAATGCGACGAGCTAGCGCATACAAGACATCAGCCAACTCACTTTCACAGTTAGCAATATAGCCATCGATTAGTAACTGGCCTTCAATTTCGTCTGTTCCCAATAACTGTAAACCAGACCAATCTTCGGTTTCAACTGATGAGGCAAACGCTTCGCCAACCGTCGGATTAGGCGACGCTGAAAAACTAGAAAGGTTTTTAATCACACTATCAATGTATAGCGAAGGAATGTACAAAGAGGCCTTTTGAAACACCTTAATATCGCCGGTTGCAGCGTCCATTTTTTTGCTATCTATCGCATCAAACAACTGCTGTTCACTCTTTTCCAAGTGGATAACCAGCATTTTTTGCAAATAACTTTTCAATAAATTAACTGATGCATTAATCACCCTTTGCTTCTCTACCGACATAGTGTTCCTCGATGTTGAACGGTTGTTATTTTGGCGAATAGGAACTACCCTTGCCTGTGATTGTGCTTTTTCCATAAACTGAAATTTTTTTGTATTCTGGATACATAGAGTATAGTCAGCTCATGTATAAAGTTGTGCGCTAGAGCACATATTTAGATACCCTCATTTTATATGCCTGACACACCAACAAATATTCGCCTAGGTCTACTAGAAACTGCTGAATTTAAAGCCTCGCCGAATAAAAACGAGCGTCCAAACCCTTTTGATATTCGGTTAATTATTGTGCATGGAATCAGCCTGCCCCCTGATCAATTTGGAGCGGGTTGGATTGATGATTTTTTTCTTAATCAATTAGACCCTAAACAACACCCGTATTTTCAAGAGATTTGCACTCTTAAAGTGTCTTCACATTTATTAATCCGTCGTGATGGTAGCGTGACGCAATATGTTCCGTTTCAAGAACGTGCATGGCATGCTGGTGTTTCACAGTATGCCGGCGAGGACAACTGTAATGATTTTTCTATCGGCATAGAATTAGAAGGTGCGGACCATATCCCTTATACAGAGAAACAATACCAAGCACTTAGTTGCTGCTGCCAAACTTTGATACAACATTATCCTGAGCTTTCTACAGAAACCATCGTTGGTCATTGTGACGTTTCTCCGGGCCGAAAAACTGACCCTGGCGAAAGCTTCGATTGGCAAAAATTTAGGACGCTACTGACTGGCCGTTGAGTCTTCGCCTCGGAACATATCTATCAACATCATTACAACGCCAATTGAAATGGCTGAATCAGCAATATTAAATACGGGCCAGTGGTAAGAATTATAATAAACGTCTATAAAATCAATAACATAACCATAGGCAACCCGATCATATAGATTACCTATTGCACCACCCAAAATCAATGACAGGCTCACGGCCATCCATTTTTCTTTCGGCTTCAAACGGCTTAACCAAATCACCAAAATCAGTGTTGCAATCGATGCGATTGCGACAAAGAACCAACGTTGCCAACCACCGGCGGTACTTAAAAAACTAAACGCCGCGCCTTTATTATGCACATACGTTAAATTCACGAACGGCATAACATCAATAGACTCGTATAAGCTAAAAGATGCAACCACCCAAAGTTTACTGACCTGATCCAGAACTATAACCAGCAGTGACAATCCTAACCACTTAAACATACGGCTTACTCTAAGCGAACAGTCTTTGCTCACCGCTGCCTTCTATATTTTCTACGCAACGCCCACATAGTTCAGGGTGCGTTTCAGATTCACCCACATCGTGACGGTGATGCCAACAACGAATACATTTTTCATGCTCACTGGCAGTAACGGTGATGAATAACTGAGCATTATCCGTTGCCTTTGCCTGCTCGGGTTTGTCTGCAAGAGGTTTTACTTCGGCATATGAGGTAATAAAGATAAAACGTAGTTCATCGTTCATCTTAGCCAGTGTTTCATATAATTCACCCTCACAATACAAGATGACGCTTGCATCTAAGCCAGAACCAATTAGACCTTCTTCTCTGACGCGTTCCAGCTCTTTACTAACCAATTCACGCGTCTCTATCACCGGCTTCCAAAACGCCAACTCATTACTTACTTCAGTATCCTCAATCGGGAAACCGTCATAAGCAGTGGCCAAAAACACTGACTCTTCACGTTCACCTGGCATTGCTGACCAAATTTCCTCGGCTGTATAACTGAGTATTGGTGCTACCCAACGCACTAATGCTTCGGCAATATGGAACATTGCCGTTTGCGATGAACGCCTTGCTAAGCTATTTTGTTGTAATGTGTATTGGCGGTCTTTAATGACATCTAAGTAAAAGCTGCCCATTTCAACAGAACAAAAGTGGTGGATACCTTGGTGAACTTGTAAAAACTGGTATTGATCATAGTGTTTCAATACGTCTTTTTGAACATCACGGGTTTTTTCAACCGCCCAACGATCTAATGGCAACATATCAGCAAACGCTACCATATCTTTTGCTGGATCAAAGTCATTTAAATTTGATAACAAATAACGTGCGGTATTTCTCAATCGACGATAAACATCAGATGCTCGTTTTAAAATCTCATCCGAGACAGTCATTTCGCCACTGTAATCATTAGCTGAAACCCAAAGGCGTAAAACATCCGCTCCAAGGGAGTTAATCACCTTTTGAGGCGCAATAACATTGCCTTTTGACTTAGACATTTTCATACCTTTCGCATCGACGGTAAAACCATGTGTCAAAACAGCCTTATAAGGTGCTTGGTCATTCATGGCAACCGATGTCAGCAAAGATGACTGAAACCAACCTCGATGTTGGTCTGACCCTTCAAGATACATATCCGCTGGAAACGTTAATGCTTCACGCCGCTCCAAAACACAGGCATGCGTTACACCAGAATCAAACCATACATCTAAAATATCATTAATTTTACTGTACTCATCCGCTTCATCACCTAGCAATGTCGAAGCATCTAAATCAAACCAGGCTTCAATACCCGACTCTTCTATAAGAACCGCCACTTGCTCAATCAAGCCAGCCGTATTGGGGTGTAATTCACCCGTTTCTTTATGCACAAACAAAGCAATCGGCACGCCCCAGTTGCGCTGACGAGAAATACACCAATCTGGCCGCCCCTCAACCATGCTATTAATACGCGCTTCACCCCATTCTGGCACCCACGAGGCTTGCTTAATCTCTGCCAGTGCCTTTTCTCGCAGATTATTTTTATCCATCGAGATAAACCACTGCGGTGTTGCTCTAAAAATGATTGGCGTTTTATGTCGCCAGCAATGTGGATAGCTGTGATTTAACACTTCTGAATGCACGAGCGCAGCACGTTCTTTTAAAACGTCAATCACCTCATCATTCGCATTGAAAACATGTTTACCAGCAAACAAAGGAGTACTGGCTAAAAACACGCCATTATCGCCAACAGGGTTGTCCACTGGTAACTTATATTGCTGACCAATAATATAATCGTCCTGCCCATGGCCTGGCGCAGTGTGCACTGCACCTGTGCCTGCCTCAGCCGTTACATGATGACCGACAATAATAGGAACAACACGATCATAAAACGGGTGACTCAGCGTCATATGTTCCAAATCTTTACCTTTGCAATACCCAAGCACACGGTAATCTTCAATGCCATAACGTAACATTGCATCTTTTAATAACTTTTCCGCCAAAACAAGGCGCTCATCACCGCTTTGAACCAACACATAATCAAACTCAGGATTTAATGAAACCGCTTGGTTCGCCGGTAAAGTCCACGGTGTAGTCGTCCAAATAACGACGGAGATAGGGCCGTGCCCAGGTGCATTATCACTGCTGTGGAGTTGTTGTAAAAACCTTGACTCATCATTGACCGTAAAACGCACATCAATGGCTGGTGAACGTTTATCTTCGTATTCCACTTCTGCTTCTGCTAACGCAGAGCCACAATCGGTACACCAATGCACAGGCTTTGATCCCTTATGCAAATGACCTTTTTCAATAATACGGCCTAGTGAGCGAACAATATCCGCCTCAAATTGAAAATCCATACTCAGGTAAGGACGCTCCCAATCACCAAAAACACCCAGACGCACAAACTCTTCTTTCTGCATAGCTACTTGTTTGGTCGCATAGGCTCTACAGGCTTTACGAAACTCAGCTGCCGACACCTTCACGCCTGCTTTGCCGATTTTCTTTTCCACCATCAATTCAATAGGCAGGCCATGACAATCCCAACCTGGCACATAAGGCGAGTCAAAACCTTGCAGGGTTTTACTCTTTATAATCATATCCTTAAGTACTTTATTCACCGCATGACCAATATGAATAGGGCCATTTGCATAAGGCGGTCCATCATGTAGGACAAATTGAGGGCGACCAGCAAATTTTTCACGTATTTTCTGGTACAACCCCATTTCCTGCCAACGTTTCAACGCATTGGGTTCGCGGTTAGCAAGGTTAGCCTTCATCGGAAAGCTGGTTTTTGGCAAGTTCAGTGTTGTTTTGTAATCCATGATGCTCTTAGGATGTTAATGTCTGATTAAAGTATGTTTTAGCTTGTTCAGAATCAATTAAAATTTGCTGCGTTAACTGTTCTAAATTTTCAAATTTTTTCTCTTCGCGTAATTTTTTTGCAAACGCAACGACAACGCGTTGACCATATAAGTCACCAGAAAATTCAAATAGGTGTGCTTCTAATAAAACCGCTGTTGCTTCTTCAATGGAAGGCCGCGTTCCAACGTTCGCAACCCCTTTATATACCACGCCCGATTCGAGTGTTATTGTAACGGCAAAAACACCTTTAAGCGGAGTTTTTCTATTTTTCACCCGGATGTTAGCCGTAGGAAAACCCAACTCTCGCCCTCGTTTGTGCCCATGCATAACACGACCGGACATACTAAAGCGCCTATTTAAATAAACCGCCACTTTATCTAGGCGCCCATTTTCCAACGCACGTCGAACTAATGTACTACTAACACGCTCATTTTCAATTTTAAAAGAATGGGAGCGCTGTACGGAAAAACCATATTTTTCTCCCGCGACTTTTAAATACTCAAAATTACCTTGGCGATTTTTGCCAAAACAAAAATCATCACCCACGATCAATAATTGAACATTAAGCCGTTGAACCAACATTTCTACAAACTGCTCTGCAGACATATTCGCCAACAAGTCATTAAAACGCACAAGATAAAGCGCATCTACGCCGGTTTCCGACAACTGCTCTATTTTATCTCTCGCAGTCGACACACGTGCAGGGGCTGCCTCAGCCCGAAAATATTCAATAGGTTGTGGCTCAAAACACATAACAACTGCTTGCAAGCCTAAGCTTTTCGCCTGTTCAATTAAGGCGCTCAACACCATCCGGTGTCCAACATGAACACCATCAAAATTGCCGATAGTTAACACGCTACCATTTGGAAAAGCCTGCCCATCTGGCAAGTACCTAATTAATCTCATAAATTATTTGCCCTTAAGTAACAAATGCCGAGGACGCATACCCACTAAGAACGCAGTCGTAACATACAACAAAACCACCATGAGTATTTCCAACGTTAAATGCAAAACTCGGTCAAACGCACCCCATTCATACCACTGAACTGGCGAATAATCATAGGCATAGATGACACCGACAACCAGGTTGGCAATCAACACTTTTATAACAAAGCTCACCCACCCTTGTTGAGGTTTGAACGCTTCAGATTTTATCAAAATAGTAAATAACAAACCGGCATTAACAAAAGCCGCTAACGATGTTGCCAAAGCCAGGCCTGCATGTTGAAAAAAGAATACTAAGACAACACTCATTAACATATTTGAAACCACGGCAATAATACCAATTTTAACGGGCGTTTTCATATCTTGCCTCGCGGTAAAACCCGGCACCAATACCTTAACAAGGATAAAGGCAGGCAGGCCTATTGAGTAAGCCATAAGACTTAACGATGCATTATCGACATCAGTACTTGTAAACGCATCGTACTGAAACAGTGTTGCTAACATTGGCTGAGCTAGAAAAAACAAACCTGCTGCTGCTGGCAAACCAAGAAACACCACCCAACGTAAGCCTGTGTCCAGGCTTGCAGAAAAGTCTTTAGTCTTACCTGCCGCGTGGCTTTTAGATAAATTAGGTAAAATGACAGTTGCCAAGGCAATACCAAATATACCGAGCGGAAACTCCACTAAGCGATCAGAAAAATAAAGCCATGAAACACTGCCAGCCACTAAAAATGATGCCAGCAAAGTATCTACCAACAAGTTAATTTGCGTTACCGACACACCAAATAAGGCTGGTAACATTAACTTCATAATTTTCTTAACGCCTGCATGTCCACGATCAAATGACATTCTAGGCAATAAACCCAACTGTTTTAAGTAAGGAAATTGAAAGGCAAGTTGAGCGATTCCTGCCAACAAAACAGCCCACGCTAACGCCATAATTGGCCTTTCAAGCAAGGGAGACAACCAGCATATTGCCGCTAAAAATGATAAATTCAATAACACTGGCGTTACCGCAGGAATTGCAAACTTACCGTAGGTGTTTAAGACACCACCGGCCATGGCTGTCAGTGAAATAAAAAATAGATAAGGAAATGTTATCCTCAACATATCAACGGCCAACTCGTAGCGTGAGCCTGTTGAGTCAAACCCCGGGGCAAACATATAAATTAAAACTGGCGCTCCAATAACACCCAGTAACGTTATAAAAAACAACACTGTTGCCAGCGTACCTGCCGTTTTCCCAAGTAACTCTTTTAATGCCTCGGTTGATTGGGTTTCTTTATATTCCGACAACACCGGCACAAAAGCTTGCGAAAAAGCGCCTTCAGCAAACAAGCGGCGCATAAAATTGGGGATTTTAAAGGCTACAAAAAAAGCATCTGTCCCTTCGCTTGCGCCAAAAAAACGTGCAATAACAATATCTCGTACAAAGCCTAAAACACGCGAAATCAATGTCATGCTACCAACAATCGCTGTCGATTTTATTAATGTTTTACTCAGCGTCTTTACCCTTATTTTATTAAAAAGCTTTGCCCACAGACAAAAAAACCTTCGTTTATGAAATTTGCCAGCCCCTATCTAGCGCTTAATTATAAGGGATGCATGGAGCTGGCACACCCCAGAGTGAACTTAACAGCACTTTATTATCAATAAAGCATACGTCAATTAACAAAAAACTAATTTAATATGGACATTAAGCAGAACACTCTCGACAAAGTAGACTCCAAATCCTTGCAATATCCATTGAAAGCGTGAACTCAAGCGCCAAACGAGCAAATTCATTCAAGGTTTAATCATGTATCTTGACCTCAGGCTTGACAAAGCTTGAATATTTAAGCAAAATGCGAAATCTTTTTTACATCACCAGAGGATTTACCTTGGCTAACAGTGCACAAGCGTTAAAACGCGCCAAACAATCAGAAAGAAACCGTCAAACTAACATGGCTGCGCGTACACGATTACGCACAAAAATTAAGCGTGTTGTGTATAGTGCGGAAGAAGGTAATGCTGAGGTAACGGAAGCCGCCTATCATGAAGCTGTTCCTTACATTGATGGCGCTGTCACTAAAGGCATTATCCATAAAAACAAAGCTGCTCGCCTAAAGAGCCGCCTTAATGCTCGCATTGTTAAACTTAAGCAAGCATAAGTAGTTATTAAGTTTTATAAAAAAAGCCGACCATATGGTCGGCTTTTTTATTGCCCGTAAATTGCCGGCCTATAGCAAGACCAAATTATCGCGATGAATAACTTCTGACTCACCAACATAACCAAGTAGCCGTTCAATTTCAGAACTATTGTTTTGCTTAATTTTATCTATATCAGTTGAGCTGTAATTCACTAAGCCACGGGCCAATTCTTCACCACTTTCATTAACACAAACAACTAATTCGCCCCTAGCAAACTCACCATTAACGGCAACAACTCCAATTGGCAGCAAACTCACCCCAGACCTTTTTATTGCTTGCGCAGCTCCAACATCTAGCACAACCCGACCTTTGACATCTAAATGTGCTGTTAACCACCGTTTACGCGCCGAAACAGGGGCTTCATTAGGTATTAGCAAGGTCCCTATCGCCCGACCATCAATAATACTTAAAATAACATTTTGCCTTAACCCTGGAGCAATAATAGTTGCCGTTCCAGAACGAGATGCGATTCGCGCTGCTGTTAACTTTGTTTGCATACCGCCACACCCCAAAGTTCCAGAACCACCGCTAGCCGCTTGATCTAGAAACTCTTCATCAACACCTACTTCATTTAATAAGGCTGCAGCCGAATTGACTCTTGGATCGCTATCGAAAAAACCATCTTGGTCTGTGAGAATCATCAACAAATCTGCACTCATTAAATTAGCAATAATAGCCGCCAGCGTATCGTTATCACCAACACGTAATTCCTCATTTGCAACCACATCATTTTCATTAATAATTGGTACGACCGAGAAATCTAACAAGGTCTTAATGGTTGCTCTGGCATTTAAATACCGCGTTCTATTTGCCAGATCATCATGTGTTAGCAAAACCTGCGCCGTTTTATAGCCTTCTGCTTGAAAGCTTTGTTCATATGCCTGAATAAGCCCCATTTGACCAACTGAAGCAGCCGCTTGAAGCTCCTGAAGCGCATGCGGGCGAGCGGACCAACCTAATCTCACCATTCCTTCTGCCACTGAACCTGATGAAACAATAATTACATCAATTCCGCGTGCTTTTAATTGGCTAATTTGTGCGACCCAATGATTAATAGCCGAACGATTTAAACCTTGACCATTATTTGTTAAAACGGCGCTACCAATTTTTATAACGCAGCATTTAGCCCGTTTTAAATCGACTCTTGATTTCATTTGAATAAATTAACTATCGTCCTTTGGCTTGTCTGCTTGCTCAACTTCAAGCCTTTTTTGCTCTTCTAGGTAATCCATAATGGCATGAACCAACTGGTTTGTACCTTGCTTTCTAATGGCAGAAACATTGAAGACAGGTCCCTCCCACTTCAATTCATTAACAATCATTTGGCAATAGTTATCCACTTCATCTTCTGGTAACAAATCAATTTTATTCAAGACAAGCCAACGTGGTTTCTTTGCTAAATCACCACCCCACTTTTCAATTTCCTCTATCGCCGCTTTTGCTGCCTTTACTGGGTCAATATCTGATTCGTATGGCTCAACATCTACCACGTGCAACAATAAATTATTTCGCGCTAAATGGCGTAAAAATAAATTACCTAACCCCGCTCCTTCAGCCGCCCCTTCGATAATGCCTGGAATATCTGCAATCACAAAACTTCGTAGCTCATCTGCTCGCACTACACCTAAGCTTGGGTGCAATGTAGTAAAAGGGTAATTGGCTACCTTAGGCTGCGCCGATGAAATTGCCCGAATTAGGCTCGACTTACCTGCATTTGGCAAACCGAGTGTTCCAACATCTGCCAATACTTTTAACTCAAGCCGTAAAACACGTTGCTCACCTTCTGTCCCATTTGAAAACTGTCGAGGAGCTCTGTTTGTACTACTTTTATAACGCGTATTCCCAAGCCCATGAAAACCACCCGATGCAACAAGCAATTTTTGACCTTCTTCGGTGACATCCCCAATTAGCTCGTCTGTGCCATCGTCGTAAACAATAGTCCCCAGTGGAACCGGCACTATTAAGTCTTCGCCACCCTTTCCAGTACAGTTACGACTTTGACCTCGCTCACCATGTTCCGCCCTAATTAAGCGATTAAAGCGCATATCGATTAGCGTATTGAGTGCCTCGGTACCTTGCAAGTAAACACTTCCACCATCACCGCCATCACCGCCATCTGGGCCGCCAAATGGGATATATTTTTCACGTCGAAAACTGACATGGCCTTTACCGCCATTACCTGCTTCAACTCTAACGGTCGCTTCGTCTACGAATTTCATGGTTTATGTCTCAATGTTTTATCTATTTGCCACTTGTTTTGACTTAATCTTTTAACGCAATAAAAAACCCTGTCTTAGACAGGGTTTTTTAATACGTACCTGCCGCTATAACCGCAGCGCACTGTTTATACTAAACAGTTTCGATACGAATATATTTTTTACGCTTTGGGCCTTTAACTTCAAATACAACTTTACCTTCTTCTGTCGCAAATAATGTGTGATCTTTGCCCATGCCTACATTTTCACCTGCATGAAAACGTGTTCCTCTTTGACGAACTAAAATATTTCCCGCCAGAACACTTTGACCACCATATCGCTTAACGCCAAGTCGTTTCGACTCCGAATCGCGACCGTTTCTAGTACTACCGCCTGCTTTCTTATGTGCCATGAATCTGTCCTTTGTTTAATTAAGCCGAAATACCAGTAATGAGTACTTCAGTGTAATACTGACGATGACCCATCTTTTTCATATGGTGTTTTCTACGTTTGAATTTAATAATATTCACTTTTTTGTGACGACCTTGAGATTTGACTGTTGCCGTCACCGTTGCGCCATCAATATTTGGTGTGCCAATTTTCAGGCCTGCTTCACCATTTACTAATAAAACTGAATCGAACGTAACTTCGTTACCTTCTTCAACGTCTAACTTTTCGATCTTAAGGAAATCACCCTCGGCGACTTTATATTGTTTACCGCCTGTTTGAATTACCGCGTACATTGTCTAGAGACTCCCTAGTGTTGTGGGTGGTTTTAAAAAGAGGCGAATTTTATCCTTTAGTGGGCGGTTGGTCAATCCCAAATAAACAAGGAAAAGCATTTTCTTATCTGCTTTTAAGCGTCAATACTTGGTATTATACGCTATTGATTTAAATTACCTTACCTTAATTCTCAAAAATGAGCAGCACAAACGCATCCTCAGCAACGCCTAAAATAGACTTTAAAGCAATTCAACAGCTCATGGCCCCAGCCATGAATCAAGTCGACAAGCAAATTTTGCAAGAACTAAACTCGGATGTTGTTCTGATCAATCAAATTGGTTTTCATATTGTTAATAGTGGCGGCAAACGTTTAAGACCCATGCTCGTTGCACTATCAGCTTGTGCGTTAGGTTACGAAGGGAAAGATCATATTATACTGGCCGCCGTTATTGAGTTTATTCACACCGCCACCCTCTTGCATGACGATGTCGTTGATGAATCGGATAAACGCCGTGGTGACGATACCGCCAATGCTATTTGGGGTAATGCAGCCAGTGTTCTAGTTGGTGATTTTTTACATTCACGCTCATTCGAAATGATGGTCAGTGTCAGTAACATGCGCGTTATGGATATTTTATCTCACGCCACCAATGCCATTGCCGAAGGTGAAGTTTTACAATTACTTAATATTAACAACCCCGATACAAATGAGCTTCAATACCTTGAAGTTATTAGAAGAAAAACCGCCAAACTTTTTCAAGCCAGCACTCAACTAGGTGCTGTACTTGCAAACAAAGGTGAGGACACTGAAAAAGCGTTATCGGCATATGGCCTTCATTTGGGCAACGCTTTTCAAATTATGGATGACATGCTCGATTACACTGCCGACGCAGAGAAACTGGGTAAAAACCTGGGTGATGATTTAGCCGAAGGCAAACCAACATTACCGTTAATCCATGCCATGGCGACTGGAACAAAAGAACAAGCCGACTTTATTAAGAAAACAATTAAAGAAGGTAATCGCACCGCTCATATGGATATCCTCTCGATTATAAAATCTACAGGGTCGTTAGCCTACACTGCCGAGTTCGCAGACAAAGAGGCACAAAAAGCTATTGATGCATTACGCGATATTGCTGATAACGACTACAAACTCGCGATGGAGCAACTGGCCCTATTTTCTATTCAACGCTCCTACTAGCAGTAGACGCGCTGAGGTTAATTTAAAACGACAATCTAAAATATCGCAACGCCAGTTGCACCGCACTATTAGCCATTAATATTTGATATAATTTCCTTTCAACCCTAAAAAAAATACAGGTATCTTTTATATGAGTGTAGAGCAACACGATCAATATTTAGCTGAGTGGGAAAGCCGCCAAGAAATTGCTGAAAGCATGATCCCTATCATCGGTAAGATGTACCGTGCCAATGGCGTCGTTCTTAAGATTTACGGAAGAACGCTCATTAACGCTTCACCGGTCACCCTACTTAAATTGCACCGTTATGTTCGCCAATTTGAAAAAGTGGAGCTCTCCATCCACGATAGCTTCAAAGTACTAACCGCATTAGAAAAAATGAAATTAGGACCTGTCCGTATTGACCTAGGACTGTTAGCGGTTCAATTTAATAACGACACTAGTGGATTAGGCATTGAGGACTTCCTTGCTGAAAAACTAGGCGAAGGCATCCGTCAGGTCCACGAACAATCCACCTCTGAACCAAGAGACGTGGTTTTGTACGGCTTCGGTCGCATCGGTCGCTTGTTAGCACGCCTACTTATAGAACGCACCGGCTCTGGAAATAAAATGCGCCTACGTGCCATTGTTGTTCGCAAAGGCGGCGACAATGATTTACAAAAACGCGCCAGCTTGTTGCGCCGTGATTCTGTACATGGCTCGTTCAAAGGCACCATTAAGGTCGATGAAGAAAAAAACACCATCATGGCCAATGGTAATTTAATTCAAGTCATCTATGCGAGCCATCCAAAAGAAATCGATTACACTCAATATGGCATCAATGATGCGCTGATTGTCGACAACACGGGCATTCGTCGCGATGAAGCAGAACTGAGTGAACACTTCTTATCAAAAGGCGCTAGTAAAGTGCTATTAACCGCTCCCGGTAAAGACGTTAAGAACATTGTTTTTGGTGTCAATACAACTGACATCAAGCCAGAAGACAAAATTATTTCTGCGGCCAGCTGTACCACTAATGCTATCACACCTACCTTGAAGGCAATCAATGATGAGTTTGGCATTATTAAAGGCCATGTTGAAACGGTTCATTCGTACACCAACGATCAAAATTTAATCGACAATTATCATAAAGGTGAAAGACGTGGGCGTGCTGCCGCCTTAAATATGGTGCTAACTGAAACAGGTGCCGCCAAGGCTGTTTCAAAAGCATTGCCTGAACTTGAAGGCAAATTAACCGGTAATGCGATTCGTGTCCCAACACCCAACGTTTCTATGGCTATTTTGAATCTTAATTTAGAAAAGGAAACCGATAAACGGACACTAAATAACTTCCTACGTGAAACGGCTCTTCACTCGCCTATGCGCGAGCAAATTGATTTCACTACGTCTACTGAAGTCGTTTCAACTGATTTAGTGGGCGCTCGAAAAGCCTGCACCATTGACTCAAAAGCAACCATTGCCACAGGTGATTCCTGCGTTCTTTACCTTTGGTATGACAATGAGTTTGGTTATAGCTGCCAAGTGGTTCGCGTGATGCAAAAAATGGTTGGCTTAGACTTTCCATCATTGCCACACTAAGTAAGTCGCTTTTAACCATATCGTATAAAAAAGCCCGCATTTTAGCGGGCTTTTTTATACCTAGAAATACCGATTATTGACTAGGGCGATTCGCGATAAGGTCATCGACGACTGATGGATCAGCCAAGGTCGATGTATCGCCTAATTCATCAATCAAGTTTTCAGAAATTTTACGTAAAATTCTACGCATAATTTTACCTGAGCGTGTTTTAGGTAAGCCTGGCGCCCATTGAATAACATCAGGCGAGGCTATTGGCCCTATCTCTTTACGCACATGGTTCACTAACTCTTGACGTAATTCATCCGTTGCTTCGACCCCATCCATCAAGGTCACAAAAGTATAAATACCTTGCCCCTTTATATCATGAGGATAACCAATAACCGCCGCCTCAGCCACTGCTGGATGAAGCACTAAGGCGCTCTCAACTTCTGCGGTACCCATCCTGTGACCAGACACATTAATCACATCATCAACCCTACCGGTAATCCAATAATCTCCATCTTTATCTCGTCGTGCACCATCACCAGGAAAATACATCCCAGGATAATTCGCAAAATAAGCATCAATATAACGCTGATGATCACCAAACAATGTTCTAAACATCCCAGGCCATGGTTTTTTAATCACTAAAATCCCTTCGGCAGGATTTCCCGTTACTTCATTACCTTCGTTATCTACCAAACCAAACTCTATACCAAAGAAAGGCTGCATCGCCGAACCGGCTTTCAGGTCAGTCGCTCCCGGAAGGGGTGTCATTAAAATCCCGCCCGTTTCTGTTTGCCACCAAGTATCCACAATCGGGCAACGACCACCGCCAATCACCTTGTGATACCACTCCCAAGCTTCTGGGTTAATCGGCTCACCCACACTACCCAGAACTCTTAGACTACTTAAGTCGCAAGTCTTTACATAATCATCACCTTTAGCCATCAAGGCACGAATAGCCGTAGGTGCCGTGTAAAAAATATTAACTTTATGCTTTTCCACCACTTTCCAAAAGCGCGAAGCATCAGGATAAGTTGGCACGCCTTCAAACATCAACGTTTGCGCACCATTCGCTAATGGCCCATAAACAATGTATGTATGCCCCGTTACCCAGCCTACATCCGCTGTACACCAGTAAACATCCCCATCGTGATAGTCAAAAACATATTTGTGCGACACCGCAGCATGTAGCAAATAGCCACCCGTCGTATGTAAAACACCTTTTGGTTTGCCTGTTGAGCCCGATGTATAAAGGATAAACAAGGGATCTTCAGAGTCCATTTCTTCAGCTGGGCAATCATCTGACGCATTCTCAAGTAAATCGTGATACCAAACATCTCGACCATCTGTCCAATCTATACTGCCACCTGTACGTTGAACCACCACCACTGATTTTACTGAAGGGCAACTTTTTAAGGCTTGATCCGCATTAGCCTTTAACGGTACTGCTTTACCTCCACGAACACTTTCATCGGCGACAATAATTACCGCCGCTTCTGAATCAAGAAGCCTATCTTTTAACGCATCAGGGGAAAAACCACCAAAAACAACTAGATGAACCGCACCAATTCTTGCGCACGCAAGCATTGCAATGGCAGCTTCAGCAACCATTGGCATATAAATACAAACACGGTCACCTTTTTTTACACCCTCGGCTTTTAAACCATTAGCAAAGCGACACACCTCCGCATGAAGCTCTTTATAAGTATATGTTTTATCGACTGCCGGATCATCACTTTCCCAAATAATAGCTGGCTGATCGCCACGCGTTTCAAGATGCCGATCCAAGCAATTAACACTTACATTGAGCTTGCCTCCAGTAAACCATTTAACCTCACCTTTTGGAAAATCATGCTCTACTGTTACATCCCATGGCTTTGACCAAGTTAAAAACTCTCTCGCTTTTTCATCCCAAAAACCCTTAGTATCTTCAATTGAGCGTTGATACTCAGCTTCATATACTTCCTTATTAATATGCGCATGATCAGCTACCGCTTTGGGTACTTTGTGTATATGAACGTCCGACATTCCTTCTCCTCTAATTTGTCTAATCTAAATAAATAAAAGCCATCTAAAAGTGACTTTATCTAATCGTTTAATGCATAAATAAACCACCATTCATGCTCAAGTCTGAACCTGTTGTATAAGCCGCTAAGTCACTAGCCAAAAAGGATACTCCATGTGCGACCTCTTCCGGCTGACATAAACGGCCAGTCGGGATATTACTCTCAATCATCTTACGTACTTCCTCATCAATGGCCATCACCATTGGCGTTGCCACATACCCTGGTGAAATAGTATTAACAGTAACGCCTTTACGCGCTGTTTCACGTGCTAACGCTTTAGTGAAGCCATGCACCCCAGCCTTAGCCGCTGAGTAATTCACTTGGCCTATTTGACCCAACTGACCATTTACCGAGGACACATTAATTATACGACCAAAACCACGTTCGACCATCCCTTCAAAAACTTGACGTGTCATATTGAATACACTATTCAAATCAGTATCAATCACTGCATCCCAGTTTTCTCTAGGCATTTTTTTAAACATGCCATCCTTAGTAATGCCGGCATTATTAACTAAAATATCAATAGGGCCGACATTATTTTCAACCCATTGGATGGCGTCACCACATGCTTCAAAATCAGTCACGGGACAATGAACAATTTCAATATCAAAGCCGGCTTCTTTTTGAGCCAACTGCCAAGCCTGTGCTTTTTCCCTGTTATTGTACGCTGCCACCACCTTATAACCATCTTTTACAAACCGTTGACATACTGCTTCACCAATACCTCCTGTACCGCCTGTAACCAATGCAACTCGTTGACTCATTTGATTTCCTCTTTGAGATTGTATGTTGAATTTTAAATAAAATAACGTAACCCTACTCCATGAAGCCCTTTATTGAGCCTTGATGCCCTAGCCATTTAAATATAACTTACTTGATACTGCCAAAATAATCGTTTATTTACAAGAGAAATAGCCCCTGAGGAAGCGCTAGTTCCCATGCATTTTCAAAGCCATGTAAAATGAACCTTGTTTTCATCAATTCACTAATAATTCTTTAATTTTTAAGCTAGAATTGATCAAATAGCTTTTGCTCATTCGACAGACATTTTATATATGCCCGAATCAACTGATCATCGAAAATTCAGCCGCTCAACCACCGAGTGCAATATGGTATTTACTCACCCCAGCACCGGAGCTAAGGGCACTGCTACCAGTCTCAACTTAAGTGCTGCCGGCATTCTGTTTAAAACCCATGAAAAGTTAACCCAAGGTTGCTCCCTTGAGATTTCGGTCCAATCTGTTAACCCAAACACCCCCCCATTAAATGCTATCGTTGAAATCAATCGTGTTACGCCGATTGAGGATAACCTCTATGAGATAGCGGCCACCATCGAAGGCATTAAAGGCGTTTAATAGTCAACTCCACAGGATTAAATGTGTACCGTATTACCAAAAATTTAAGTTTCTGTTATGGCCATCGATTGATGAACCACCCAGGCAAGTGTCGCCACTTACATGGTCACTCTGCGCGTGTAGAGATTACACTCGAGTCAGAACAGCTCAATGAGCAAGGCATGGTTTGTGATTTCGCCGACATCAAACAATTCGCCGGCCAATGGATTAATGAAACGCTGGATCACAATATGCTTTTGCATAAAAATGACCCTGTTCTGCCTCTTCTTCAAGAAGCAGGAGAAAGGTTAATGGTAGTAGATGAGCACCCTACAGCAGAGTTTCTTGCAAAACTTATCTATAACTACGTTTCTAAAGGCGGATTTCCAGTCACCAAGGTATCTGTTTGGGAAACCGATAGTTCCAGTGCCAGCTACTCACCAGCTTAATGCTAAACCTTGTTCGGCCGATTAATAAGTCTTTTTGTTTACAAGTCCTTTGTGAAGAAAATTACACCCGATTATCACGCTTAATACCCAAAATAACCGAAGGTGATTTCAACAGTATCGCTGTTGATTCACAGGTGATCGCAACCGGCCCTTTTACTTATACTGTGTATTTTCAGCATGCCCACACAAGTAAGGAAGCAACTAAATCGCGGTTTAAATGCCGTGTTTATTTAGACACAAAATCAGTCGAAGTCATTCATATCGATGAACACGTAAGCTCTGGTCAACAACAAAACCTGTCACCAAAAGAGATATTAAATAACAAATGGGCTATAAATTATTTCTTTGAAAAATGGCTAACGTTTTTATTATCCTTTGCTGACGAACACTCCCGCCAACAAACCATTAACGCGTAAACAAACCGCTAGGGTTTCCTGCTAAGCTTAAATACAACCGGGCTCAACAGCAATAAAGCTATTAAGTTTGGAATAGCCATCAAGCCGTTTAACACATCGGCCAGCAACCAAAGAAAATCTAACTCCATTACTGCACCAAGTGGTATCGCCAACACCCATGCAATTCTATACCAAGGAATAACAGCCACACCTAAAATATATTCCGCACATCGTTCACCGTAATAGCTCCACCCTAACAGGGTTGTCAGAGCAAAAACGGCTAAACCAAAACTCACAACATACTCTCCATAGCCGGGAAGCCCCATTTTAAATGCATAGGCAGACAACGATGCGCCGGTTTCACCACTACTCCAACTACCCGTTAAAATAATCACTAGGGCGGTCATTGTGCAAATAATAATGGTATCAATAAAGGTACCCAGCATAGCAATTTTGCCTTGCCGTACCGGGTTATTAGTTTGTGCTGCCGCATGAGCAATAGGTGCTGTTCCAAGGCCAGCTTCATTGGAAAAAACACCCCTTGCAACACCAAACCGAATAGCCGCCATTAGCCCCGCACCTGCAAAGCCACCCACGGCTGCCGTACCTGTAAAAGCATCATTAACGATCAGCTGAAGTGCTTTTGGCACTGCGTCGAGGTGTTGAATAATAATAATACCCGCGGCCGTTAGGTAAGCGATGCCCATCATCGGCACCAGTTTAGAGGCCACATGACCAATACGTTTAATACCGCCAACCAAAACAATATAAACAACAACCCCCATCACCAAACCAGTTTGCCAAGCCGGCACCCCTAATGTACTACTTAATGCATCGGCTACTGAGTTTGCTTGAATAGTATTACCAATGCCAAACGCAGCCACGGCACCCAATAAAGAGAACAGAAAGCCTAACCAGTGCCATTGTTCAGCCAAACCATTCTTGATGTAATACATCGGACCACCAACATAGGCACCGCGCTCATCCACTTCCCGGTATTTAACCGCAAGTACTGCTTCAGCGTATTTAGTCGCCATTCCTACCAAAGCTGTTAACCACATCCAAAAAACTGCGCCTGGACCACCTAAAAAAATCGCTGTTGCCACCCCAGCAATATTTCCAGTTCCTATAGTGGCCGCTAATGAGGTCATCAAGGCATTAAACGGGCTGATCTCTCCTGCTTCAGACTGATTACTAACACGGCCTCGCCACAGTAATGAAAAGGCAGCCGGCAATTGGCGAATCGGCAAAAAGAGCAAGCCCAGCATTAAATAAAGCCCCGTTCCTAGCAATAAAGCTAAAATCACCGGTCCCCAGACAAAACTACTCATAGAGCTCAGTAACTGCGTTAATGTTTCCATACGTTTTATTTTAGAATTAGTTGTGTTATATGAACTACCAGCCAATTAAGTATAAACACTCGACTAGCTTAAGTTTAACTGCATTTAAAGTAGCCAGTGCATATTAAAGCTCGGCCAGCCTCATTTACTCAGCTCAACTTATCTTAATGGCCTTGTACCCTTTCAAACGCCCTTCACTTAGTCAACGCTCTACAGAATGAAGATACTCATATCTGCCCATGCGCTAGCACTCAATATGTAGCATAATGTGATCGTTAACACAGAAAATCGCTAGTATACGTCTTAAATTTGCAAAACAGAAAAACTAGCCTCTCGTTATTTGCGGCTGTTGACAGCTCTACGAGATACACCTCTGTGCTGGCACATTATAAAAAATAGAATTTTCTCAAATTATCATTATTAGTCGCTATGGACCTTTTAAACACATTCTTTAACTCTGAAAAACTGAGTGACGAAGCCATGTACTTCTTTGAAATGCATGGTTTTTTAACCAGCCTAGTTGTACAACCTGGCAGCTTGTCACAGCAACAAATTCTATCCGAAATATTGGCAGATAATGACGCCAACGCCTCTATTGAAAAAGCCATTTTTGATTTACAAAAAAATATTGAACAAGCCTTATTAAATGGTGAGTTTCCAACGATGATTGGCGAGTCTGAAGAACCTGATGAAGACTTTCTCACCCTATGGTCGTCTGGTTTTATGCAGGGTGTCTTTATGCATGAGGATCTGTGGTTTAACTCTCAGCCAGAAGACGTTGCCGAACTCACGCTACCGATTCTAGCGTGCTCTGAGTTACTCGATGATGAAATAGATGAGATCACCCAAAATGACGATCTACTCGACGATATGGCTGAAAAAATCCCTGATTGTGTGATTGATTTATACCTTTTATTTAATAGCCCAGAAGGTACATAACGCGACTTTGCACACTGATACTTTTTTACAACATGCACTGGTAAGAGACCTCGCTTGGGTCATCGTCAATCCGCCTATTATTCAAGGACTCAAGCAGCACCAGTATTGGACCGAGTCAAGCGATTGGCAGCAAGCCTATCAGGCCTTTAAAGCCCCACTTAAAAAATTGGATGCAAACCCCGCCGAACTGGTTGAGTTATTAGCCAAGCAAAAGGATTATCGATTAGGCCACCGTTTTGAAACATTGTTGACTTACTGGTTTAATCATAGCCATCGCTACGAAATATTAGCCCAGAACCTTCAAATACAAGATACCAACAAGACCATTGGCGAGTTTGATTTCATTATCAAGGATCATGCAAGAGATAAAGTCCAACACTGGGAAGTCGCGTGTAAATTTTACCTAGGTATAAACGATACCGCTTTTACTCAATCATGGGTGGGGCCTATGTTAAAAGACCGTTTAGACCTCAAGTACGACTCCATGCAATCACGACAAAGCAAATTATCTGAACATCCCGCAGCAAAGCAACAACTTCAGCAACTAGGCCTTACCATAGACGAACATATTGGTCTAATGAAGGGACGCTTGTTTCACCCCATACAATCTACTGAGCCCGCACACCCTTCACTTGTTGCAAGCGACCATCAACACTCACAATGGGCACGTTTAGAGCACTTTGTAAAGCACTTCCAATCATCTAGATATCAATGGCAAGTCTTAAAGAAAGACCAATGGATGGCCTCTCAATTGTACTGCCCTGATAATAGCTACCTCGACACGGACAGCATCGCTCAGTATTTTTTAGATCGCTCACAAGCATCACCATTATGCTTGGCTGGTTTTTTACCCGAGACATCAAAAGGGCATGAAATTAAACGTATTTTTTTAGTCGCAAAAGACTGGGCGAAAGAATCCAATTTCAACGATAATACAAATTCTTATTAACTTTAAATCAACAGAGACTTTCTTTGAATAACCTCTCAGACCAACCGATAGAAACAATTAATATTAACGGCTGTGAAGTCACGTTGCTCGGCACCGCTCATGTATCTAAAGCCAGTGCTGACGCAGTACACAGCCTACTTTCATCAGACCATTATGAGGCTGTTGCAATAGAGCTTTGCCCTAGTCGCTACAATGCACTGATTGACCCTGACAACCTGGCTCAGATGGATTTATTTAATGTGATCAAAAGTGGTAAAGCTGCAATGGTCGCTGCCAGCTTGGCATTAGGTGCTTTCCAGCAAAAAATGGCTGATGAAATGGGTATTGAACCTGGTGCTGAAATGAAAATGGCCGCTGAACTGGCACAACAATCACACAAACCTGTTTTACTAATTGATCGTGACGTTGGCATCACCTTAAAACGCGTCTATCGAAATGTCCCTTGGTGGAAACGCATGGAGCTATTTTCTGGTCTCTTTGCAAGCCTTATGTTTTCAGAAAAAGTCAGCGAGGAAGACATAGAAAAATTGAAAGAAGGGGATGTTTTAGAGGCAACCTTTTCACAATTTGCCGAATCATCAAACGAAATTTATATGCCACTGGTTAATGAACGTGACCAGTACATGGCCCATCGTTTATTCAATGATGCCCATTCTGGTCAATATAAAACTATTCTCGCCGTTATTGGTGCTGGGCATTTAAAGGGCATCAAAGGCTACCTTGAGTCTCAGCTCCAAAACACCAAAAGCATTGAAGAGCTTGAAAGTATTCCTGCTGCTAGCCGCTGGCCTAAGTTGATTCCTTGGCTGATTGTTGCTTTAATTTTTATTGGTTTTGGTATCGGCTTTAATCGAGCACCCGAGCTTGGTTGGCAACTAGTTATCGAATGGGTTGTTATTAATGGTGGCTTGTCCGCCCTTGGAGTCATATTAGCGGGTGCACACCCTATCACTATTATCACCGCTTTTTTGGCGGCGCCACTCACATCACTTAATCCGACCGTTGGGGCTGGCATGGTAACGGCTGCCACCGAAGCCTGGCTAAGAAAACCTCGTGTTGGAGATTTCTCTACGCTAAAGTCAGATACAGTGACTATTCGTGGTTGGTGGAAAAACCGTGTTTCTCGTACCCTGCTAGTGTTTTTATTCAGCACCATTGGCTCTGCAGCGGGCACCTATATTGCGGGGTTCAGAATTTTCGAGCAGCTCAGTTAAGTTAAATTATGCTTCGACTAAACCGTGAACATTTTTACGCACTTGCTGACTCATTACCAAACCGGCATCGTCAACAATTGAATCAAGCACCTCACCGTACATTAACTTTCGGTTATCGTTCAGCCAAATAATACCTTGGTTATAAAGCATTTCAATAAAGCCTTTAAATAACACTTTATCGAAAAACTCTGGGGAATTTAGGCCATTAAGTTCAGAAAGCCTTTGTGCTGTTTCGCCACAGGTTTTTTCAAGCTCAAAACGCGTAAAGTGGCCTACCCCATTCTTCTTCAACAATAACACCGTTAAATAGAAACGCTCCAAACTCAATAGCACCCCACGTGATAAAAAGCCGATTGTTTGGTGATGACTTTTATTCACCGAAAATGTGTCCGCCGATTGGTTGATTAAGCCTTGGTCAACCAAACAAGCAATCACCTTATTTGCTGTGTACGTAATTTGTCTATTAGTCCAATGCATAGAAAGCTCATCTTTCAAGAAGGGATACACCAACCTAAACCAATGAACAACTTGTTTCTTTTTTAACGACTGATGGCTTAAGAAGCAACAAGCAACAAAGGAAGGTAGAACAAATAAGTGCACGATATTGTTTCTAAAATATGTCATCAAAACAGCATCGCTACCTTCTACATACAAGCGTTCACCTGACTCGCCAACACCTCTTTTAACAATGCCAAACTCTTCACCATAGGCAATAATTTCTTTGGCGTTTAATTCAATACGTGTGACGTCTTTTGAATAGGGCGCTGCGTCAAGTAAAGCCAAGTATAAATCCAATTGTGTCATTAAGTCCGCTTCACTCATCGACTGCTCTGGCGTGTTTAACAAGGCCATCGCCAATAAGCCTACGCAATTAACATGCGTTGCTTCATTAATACCAGACATAATCTGTGTACCTAATTTACTGACAACTGCATTAACCAGTTCTTTATTATCAGCACAATCCTCTCGACGCCACTGCGGCCGTTCCGCTTCAATTAATTTATCTAAATAAATAGGCGAACCAAAATTTACATGTACTTGGCCAAAGTGATCTTTTAAGGCTTTAAATGAACGTAATACCCCCATAACTGATTCAGACTTTTTCGGCTTGCCGCTTAATTCATTAACATATGTTTCACCTTCAACCAGTTTTTCATACGCAAAATTAACCGGAATAAAGACAACCGACCGTTTATGATCTCTAAGGTAACTTCGAACACTCATCGCTAACAAGCCTGGTTTTGCTTTGAGTTTACGCCCCGTTCGGCTGCGTCCCCCTTCGACAAAATACTCAACCGCCGTACCACGATTAGCTAAATACCCCATATACGCCTCAAATACCGAGCCATATAAAACATTTCCTTTGAACGTTCTACGCAAGAAAAAAGCACCACAACGCCTAATCCATGGCCCAGCAATTGGTATATTCAAGTTAATACCTGCCGCGACATGTGGTACGGCCAAACCACGGGTATACAAGGTATAAGATAAGACCAAATAATCCATATGACTTTGATGGCTTGGTACGTAAATGATCTGATGTTTACGTGACAATCGCTCAACACGGGCAAAATGGTGCAAAACAATACCATCGTACAGTTTATTCCACAGCCAACCTAGTACCTTTTCAAGCACCATAGCCGCCCGAATATTAATCACCGCAGCAATTTCAATGGCATACGCTTTCGCTTGTTTTTCTGCCTCATTTTTCGATAACTTCTTGCGCTTTATTTCCCGCTGTATAGCTTGCTGAACAATTTGGGTTTTCAGTAAATCTTCCGCTATTTTCTTGGGTGATAGTTGGTCAGGGCCAATCGTGATTAGACGCGTTCTAGCAAAGTGCACCCGCAACACACGTGTTAGTTTTCTAGTGGTATAGGGTACACTTGGTTTCCCCGCATTAAGCTGCTTTAACGAAACCGGGTCGCCAAACCGTAATAGCGTAGTACGCCCATTGAATAATATTGAAAGCGCTCGTGAAAGAAGATTAGATTTAACCCCCTCATCGGTAAATAAACTGCTCCAAAAACCATCTGATTTTCGAGGACCACGGCCCCAAAAAATGGAAACCGGAACGATTAAAATATCGTCATCGGAGGATTGTGCTGCATCGATTAATCTAGCCAAGCGTGCTGGTGCAGGATCTGCTTTACGTTCTTTTAGGCTTTCTAATGAAAATAGCGCCTCAGACTCGACCGCTGACTCTACTTCTATGCCATTGGAAGGCAGCGGCAGGCCCAGATTCTTACAAGTTTGTTCCAGCACAATTTGTTTTGAACAAGCATCACTGAAGGTGACATAACAAACCTTTTGATTTTTAAGTGATGCCAGCCATTTTTCACCTTTCGGCAATACTGTTGCTTTAACCCAAAAAGATAACAACCAACGCAGCAAAAAAGGACCCATCACGATTGTTTACTTGCTGACATGGCTGGAAAAATAACCGGTTGAAACTCATTTGTTACTTTAGCTTCTGTGGTTTGCGACAAGGTTTCAAAGTCAAACAACTGCCTATCCAACAGTTGTGAAGGCTTTATATTTTTCATACTACTGAAAATAGTTTCCACTCTACCAGGAAAATCTTTATCCCATTGAGTCAACATATTCTTCATTTGTACGCGCTGTAAATTTTCTTGTGAACCACATAAGTTACACGGAATAATCGGGTAGCCCTTAAGCTCGGCAAACTCAGCGATATCCTTCTCTCTTGAGTAAGCTAAGGGGCGAATAACAATATGCTTAGCATTATCACTTTTAAGTTTTGCGGGCATTGCCTTTAATTGACCACCATAAAACATATTCAGAAAAAACGTTTCAATAATGTCATCACGGTGATGTCCCAAGGCAATTTTATTAAAACCATTATCTTCCGCGTACGCATACAAGGCCCCTCTACGCATTCTTGAACATAAGCCACAAGTCGTTTTACCTTCGGGAATAACACGGGTTACAACGCTATACGTATCTTGTTCAATCACATGGTATGGCACGCCTATCGATTGTAAATACTCAGGCAAAACATGCTCGGGGAAACCGGGTTGTTTTTGATCAAGATTAACTGCCAATATTTCAAAATTAATGGGGGCACTATTACGCAAATTAAGCAGAATATCCAGCATCGTATAAGAGTCTTTACCGCCGGACAAACAGACCATAATCCGGTCACCGTCTTCCACCATATTATAATCGGCAATCGCTTGCCCCATTTCGCGTCTCAAACGTTTTTGAAGTTTGTTATAGCGTGTTTTAGTTTTATCTAGTGTGCTCATTTGCGCATTTTAACAGAGAATATCCACACGCTTTAAGTAGATGCATGTCTGCTTGCAAAGTGCTATAACAATAAAAAACAACAACAGGTCTTATATATGTCTACTATTAATCTTCAAGATCGTGCGATGGGTGCCATTATGGGCGCATATATCGGCGATGCCTTAGGTCTAGGTCCGCATTGGTTTTATGATCTTAATGAGCAATATCGACTCTATGGCGACTGGATAAACGACTACACAGATCCTCAACCAGACCGTTATCACGCCGGCATGAAAGCTGGCCAGCAATCACAGTCGGGGCTGATCTTGAATATGCAGATTGACTCTATACTCACTAATGGAGGGTACAACGAAGAAGATTTTTGTCGACGCCTAGATACTGAATTGTTTCCGCAACTTGATGGAACCGCCAATGTCGGCCCCGGTGGTTTTACTAGCCAATCCATCCGTGAAGCTTGGGTATTGCGCACGCAACATAATAAGCCTTGGGGTGAAGTAGCTGGCTTCACCGATAACACTGAAGCCGCTGAAAGGGTCTTGGCCTTAGCGGTACGTTATGCAACAAAACCACAAGAATTAGCTCGTAACGTATCAAGCAATACACTGCTCACCCAGTGTGACGAAACCATTAATGCCATGACCGTTGCTTATTCTGCTGTCCTTGGTATGTTAGTCCAAGGGCACCCACTAGATGAAGATTTATCTAGTAAATTAATGCAATTAGTTGCCGATCACCAGCTTCCCTTTCACGCAATGAGCATACCGGGGAGCAAACCGTCGGGGGCTGGCACGTTTGCATCGCCAGATGCTTTACTAACCCCATCGAGTATTGCTCGCGCTGCGCACGAAAACCTAATTCAACCTGCATGGAAAGTCTCTATTGTCTATGGTATGCCATGTGCTGTTTACCATCAATTCCCAGCCTGTTATTACTTAGCTGCGCGTTATTCAGATGATTTTGAAAGTGCCGTCTTACACGCCATAAACGGTGGTGGGCAAAATATGGCGCGAGCCATGTTAACCGGTGCCCTTGTTGGGGCACAGGTAGGCATTCAAAATATTCCAAAACGCTTTATTGATGGGCTGGAAGACTCAGACAAATTGCTTAATAGAGCAGAAAAATTAGCGGCCCTAATACACTAAACCGATGGCACTTACTAATGCACCTAGCTGGAAACCTTTTTTAGATGACGAGCTAAACCAACCGTATATGCTAGTCCTTAAGGAGTTTCTGCGCATAGAAAAAAACGATGGCAAAACTATCTACCCTCATTCTGCCAACTGGTTTCACGCATTGGAGGCCTGCCCTTTAAACGACGTAAAAGTTGTTATCTTGGGCCAAGACCCCTATCATCAGCCGCACCAAGCACACGGTCTGTGCTTTTCGGTTCAGCCAGATGTCAAAATACCACCATCACTGTTAAATATTTATAAGGAATTACACGCCGACTTAGGTATTCCTTATGCCTTACATGGCTGTTTAGAGAGCTGGGCAAAACAAGGTGTTTTATTACTAAATAGTGTCCTCACCGTTGAGTACGACAAGCCTAACGCTCACCAAGGAAAAGGCTGGGAAACATTTACAGACAAAATCATTCATACGGTTGCTGAACAAAACGAACACGTTGTGTTTCTACTTTGGGGCAATTACGCACAAAAAAAAGGGGCTTTCATCGATGAGCAGCAGCACCTTGTTTTAAAAGCCCCACACCCGTCACCATTATCAGCCCACCGTGGTTTTTTAGGTTGTCGGCACTTTAGTCAAACCAACCATTACCTCCAACAACATAATATCCCCCCTATTCATTGGGAATTGCCAAAACTAGCGGCACCTGTTAGTTAATACCAATCCACAAACCATCAACAAAAAAACATTATCTGCTAGCATTTATAAAAGCGTATTTATTTTTTAAAATGCTAATGCTTCTCTAACTTTCAAGAAAAACAATAAGGCATTAAAAATGTTAAACAAAGATCAGCTACTTGAACCACTGATGAGTCAATTGGTAACCCCCGCGTTTGTACTCGACGCTAATGGCAAAGTGCTGATATGGAATAAAGCCTGTGAACGCTTAACCAATGTTAAAGCCGACCAAGTGCTCGGCACTAACCGCCATTGGCAAGCTTTTTATGATCATAAAAGAGACTGTTTAGCTGACTTGCTGGTCAACGGTAACGTCGATAAACTCAAAGCCCTATACTCTTATCACTCAGACAACAACCACTTCGGCGTCCATGCTCAGAATTGGTGTCAAATACCTAATGTTCCTGGCCACTTCTATTTAGCCGTTGATGCTGGCGCTATCTATAATGAAAAAGGCAAACTGATTGCTGTTGTTGAGACCATCAGAGACATCACCGAACAAAAGCTTGCGCAAGAAAACCTTAATCGACTCATGCAAGATCATGTCACCCCTACTTTTGCCTTAGATGCAGATGGAGAGGTTTTAATTTGGAATAGAGCCTGCGAACAACTCACTAATTGTAAGGCTGAAAACATGATCGGCACAAAGAATCATTGGCAGGCTTTTTATGATGAAAAACGAGATTGCTTAGCCGACTTATTATTAAAGAATGATACAGATAAAATCGCGGAGCTTTATTCTCTACAAATCGACGATGCGGTTAACGAACACCGGCTTAGAGTTGAAAATTGGTGTCAGATACCCAAAGTCCCTGGGCATTTTTATCTAGCAATTGATGCAGCGCCAATATACAACGAGGCTGGCGATTTAGTCGCTGTCGTTGAATCACTTCGAAATATGACAGAAGCAAAATTAGCACAAGAAAAGCTCGAACGCCTTGCTCAATATGATGGACTAACAGGGCTCGCCAATAGACGATCATTTGATCAAAGGCTTCAAGGCGATTGGAATTTAGCAGAACGAAATCAAACACCTATATCACTATTGTTTATAGACATTGACCACTTCAAGCAATTTAATGATATCTATGGTCACCAAACAGGAGACAATTGTTTAAAAGCCGTCGCTTCGGTTATTTCTGGCCAATGTTTTCGCCCTTCTGACCTATCTGCTCGTTATGGCGGTGAAGAATTCACCATCATTTTGCCCAACACTGACAAAAATGGTGCTCAAGTCATAGCCGAACGTGTTCGCAAAGCCGTTTTTGATTTACATTGGGAGCATTCTGGTAACACTGCCGCTGATTATGTCACCATTAGCATCGGCATAGGTACTTGCATTCCCAGCACAGGGCAAACAGTCGACACCCTCATTAAAATGGCGGACGAATCAGTATACAAAGCAAAGGAACAAGGCAGAAATCGAATTTATTAAGGCATGTATTTTAAAATGTAACGCCTGTTCCACCTAAGCCACAGTAACCGCCCGGGTTCTTCGCTAAATATTGTTGATGATAATGCTCAGCATAATAAAAGCTAGGCTCTGGCAAAATTTCCGTTGTAATATCACCTAACCCAGCAGCTTTAAGTTTCTGCTCAAATAACTCTTTAGATTGCTTGGCCAATGTCGCTTCTGCGTTTGTCGCATAATAAATACCTGAGCGGTATTGCGTACCTCTATCGTTTCCTTGACGCATCCCCTGCGTCGGATCATGCGACTGCCAAAATACTTTTAGCAAACTGTCATAGGAAATAACTGTTGGGTCATACACAACTAACACAACTTCATTATGGCCGGTTTGCCCAGAACATACTTCTTCATATGTTGGGTTAGCGGTGTAGCCCCCTGCATAACCGACTGCTGTTGAATATACCCCCTCCAATTGCCAGAATTTACGTTCTGCGCCCCAAAAGCAGCCTAAACCAAACAAGGCTGTTTTATGGCCATCAGGGAAAGGCGGGACCAAAACATGACCAGAATAAACAAAATGCTCCCTTGGCACAGGCATCGATTCGGTACGACCCGGCAAGGCTTGATCTTTTGTAGGCAATATAAGTTTTTTATCAAACATGTTTTATATCTTACCTCATACAATAAAGAAAATAACGCCTTGGCCGCTGTTATTGGGCATTCCGTCATATAATGTTGGCTCTATTTTTAGATAAAACAGCACAGGCGAGCAGCTCTACTATGTCAAACGAAAATAAAGACCAACTCTTTCGATTTCTTTTTAAAGAACTAGGCGTACGGGGTGAAATTGTCTCGTTAGATACCAGTTTCCAAGCTGCATTAGCCTTACACAACTACCCTACCAGTGTTGCTGAACAATTAGGGCAAGCGCTTGCCGCCTCGCTGCTCTTATCTGCTACATTGAAATTTGATGGTTCATTAATTCTGCAGATTCAAGGGAACGGACCGATTAGCATGCTGGTGGCTCAAGCAAGTGACCGTCAAAACGTGCGCGGCTTAGCCCATTGGGATGGCGATGTGAAGCCCGGAAACCTGGCAGACTTATTTGCTGATGCTCGACTAGTTCTTACGCTTAAACCAACTATGGGCAAACCTTATCAGGGAATTGTTAATTTGGAAGGCAACGCCCTATCCGATGCACTAGAGTCTTACTTTAAGCAATCTGAGCAGCTTAAAACACGCCTATGGTTTGCCGTAAATGGCGACAAAGCCGTTGGCTTTTTGCTACAAGAGTTGCCCGCACATAACGGCGAACAAGTTGATTGGGAGCGCGTAGAAATGTTAGCAGACACCATCACAAGCAATGAGTTGCTTGAGTTAACAGCTGAGGACATTATTCACCGCCTTTTCCACGAAGAAAGCGTCACACTTTACGAGCCACAAGCGATACAGTTTAAATGCAGTTGCTCTAGAGAAAAGATTGAAGCGGGCTTATTAACAGTCGGGCATGCAGAATTAGTCTCATTACTTGAAGAAAAAGGTGCTGTCGACACACACTGTGATTTTTGCAATCAGCATTATCATTTTGACGCCATTGATATCGAACAGCTATTTTCCACCGGCAAAACCAGTGGCCCAACGGTGCTCCATTAACATTGGCACTCACCTGAGCTAAACTAATACAGCAAACAAAGCCCCCCTAAAAGAGCTCAATCGCCCTATAAATTACCAGTCTCGCGCTAAGAAATATAAGGTTTCAGCCACTGCTCAAATTGTGATAAATTCATGACGCCTGCTTGCCTAGCAAGCTCTTTTCCATTTTTCATCACTAATAAGGTCGGAATACTTCGAATATTAAAACGAGCGGCTAACCGTTGCTCATGCTCTGTATCCAACTTAGCAAATCTCGCTTTGGGTTCTAGCTTTTTTATTGCCTGATCAAATGTCGGCGCAAAAGACCGACATGGACCACACCACCCTGCCCAGCAATCTATTACAACTGGAAGATCATTTTGTTCAAAATGGCGTTGCGCATTGGAAGCTTTTAGGGTGACATATTTGCCAGCAAATAACTTTTTCTTACACTGACCACAACGCCCACCAGCAGTTAATTTATCACTCGGCAGCTTATTAACCACATCACAGGATGTGCAAACTACTTTTATTGAATCAGTCATAGGCTAAGCGTTAATAAAGTTTTTAATAGAATAAAATATGGGGCCAAACTCAGCATCATTCAAGGCTTGATTAACTGCAGCTTTTGCAGCCTCGTTAATTTTTTAATGCTTGCCTCTCGAATACTAGCCCTGCTTCTATTATCCACCTTCTCGCTATAGACAAATTTAACAGGTCGGCGACCTTTAAAATATTTCGCACCTTGCCCCGTCGCATGCTGCTGAAAACGACGGTCTAAATCCGTTGTTATTCCTGTATACAAGCTACTATCGCTGGCTTCAATAATGTAGACAAACCAGCTCATACAGCCTTAAGAAGCTCGCCACACTGGCGACAAAAATAGTTAGTTTTGCGCTGAACAACTTTATTATGCCGACGCACACCTAATTGATGCGTTTGGCAATCGCAGCGATAAGGGACTGTTGAATATCGTCGCTTAGGGATATCACTCAAATCATATTGCGCTGTTCGGCTCGCTTTAGCGCCAAACTGTTGCATCATAGCTCGCCACTCTGGCCCATGTGGTAACACTTTTTTCTTACTAAACTGTTTATCAATAATATAGTGCGCAACTTCATGTGGCACAGTTTGCTGAAGATTTTGTTTGAAATATTTTGAAAATATAAGCGCGTTATAACGGATTAATATTTGCTCACGAGATCTTTTATACATGCCAATCGTGTGACCGGTCAGATCAAATTTAACTGGAATAACTTGATAATCCGTACTCAATAAGCTGTTCGCCAATTGTATATATCGAGCGGTTTCATCAATAACCAGCTGCTCCTGTTCTGCAGTCAGCTGAGCGATCATTCCACCACGTTAAGACTATCAACTAACGAACGAACTTCTTGCCTTGCCGCGACATGAGATAAACTATTAACCTTTTCGAGATCCAATACCGTCAGACCATTTGGAAACAGTTCCTTATAAATAACGCGTTCATATAAGCCGGGCACATAACGAAACATAATTCGCTTTTGTAATGATTCCAAGGCACTGTGTACACGTTTGTTATTTCTTGAATCTAGCGATGCCAGTCTCGTTCGAACCACCACCCAATCCATCGGCGGTTTACCACTCGCTGAGCGAAACTTTCGGCTATCCCAAACCATTTCCGTATAAAAACTAAGTTTTTTAACTTGAAAAGAATCCGCCGATACCTCACCCAATAAATCCAAGTCTATAAAGCTATCATTCAAAGGCGTAACTAAGGTGTCTGCCAAGGCATGCGCCAAACGTGACAAGTAGGTGTCATTTCCTGGGCAATCAATAACAATAAAATCGACATCACGTTTGAATTCATCCAGCCCCTCTTGCAAACTCTGTTGATCTTCGACTTCCCTGTCTTTAACTAAACTAGCCGTCGATTGACCAACTACTTTAAACGCTGGCATAGCAACTTTGGTTCCACCATTTGCCATAAACGTTTGCCTGTTTTGCAAATATCTCGCTACACTTTTTTGCCGTGCATCTAAATCGATAACCGCTACTTTTTTAGCCTTATCGAGTAAACCAACAATGATGTGCATGGCAAGGGTGGACTTACCTGTCCCCCCTTTTTCATTACCGACTACAATGATGTGCGCGTCTTTTTTATCCATAAATTTTTTGCCTAATCAAAGCATCCTGTAAGACAATAACTAGAGTGTTTCTAATTCAAACTCTACTAGCGGATTGACATCTTCATCGTAATTAACTGCTGCTAATTCAAAACCAAATAGATTAAGAAATTCTTTTTTGTAACTCGCATAATCTGTTAATTCAAATAAATTTTCTGTTGTTACCGTTGGCCAAATATCAACACATTGTTGTTGAATGTCGTCACGTAGCTCCCAATCATCTAAACGTAAGCGATTAGCATCATCTAAATTCTTTTCTGCTCCGGCATTAAACAGTTGCGTTCTAAAAAGGCGGTTTATTTGTTCGATACAACCTTCATGAATACCTGCTTCCTTCATCACCTTAAACACCATTGAAATATACAACGGCATCACTGGAATAGCAGAACTGGCTTGCGTTACCACCGATTTCAATACGGCGACATGCGCACTACCATTAAGCTGTTTAAGTTTCGCATCAATTGCTTTTGCTGCACGGTCCAAATCCATTTTAGCTTTACCTAATGCTCCGTCCCAATAAATGGGCCATGTAATGGCAGTTCCAATATAGCTATAAGCAACCGACTGACAGCCTTTTGCGAGCACGCCAGCTTGACTCAGCGCATCCATCCACAGCTCCCAGTCTTCCCCACCCATGACAGTCACAGTGTCTTTGATTTCTTGCTCAGTTGCAGGCTCAACTTCTGCCTCAATGATAGTATCTTTATTTGTATCAATCGCGGTTGACCGATATGTTTCACCAATGGGTTTTAAGCACGACCGCGTCAGTTGGTCGGTACCCGGAACTTTACGAACAGGAGAGGCCAGTGAATAAACAACTAAGTCTATCTCACCTAAATCTTCTTTAATCAGCTCAATGGTTTTTTGCTTCGCTTCATTTGAAAAAGCATCGCCATTAATATGCTTCGCATACAAACCTGCTTTTTTTGCTTCAGCATCAAATGCAGCCGTGTTATACCAGCCTGCAGAGCCGGGCTTTTTCTCACTACCGGGTTTTTCAAAAAAAACACCGATAGTTGCAGCACCCGAGCCAAAAGCTGCCGTAATTCTAGAAGCCAGACCATAACCACTTGAAGACCCGATAACCAGCACTTTTTTAGGCCCATCTTTGACCGGACCTTGTTGTTGTGTCAGCTTAATTTGCGCGTTGACATTCTCAGCGCAACCAACGGGGTGTGCTGTTGTACAGATAAAGCCACGAGTTTTTGGTTTAATGATCATACCCTTGTCCATTTAATTAAAATAAAGCCGTTATTTTAAAGGGATAACGTAATATTTTATAGCTCTCAATGAATCATCTTCATATTGCTATCAGCTACTTTATATTCCTTCTACGACTAAAGAACGGCTTAGCAAAAACAGAACCTAGCTTATTCACGCTGACGCACGTTTCAACAATTTCTGTATCAATGTCCAACGAATAATAATGATGGAGATAAAAACTAATACACAACCGATCAACTCTTTTTCTGATAGGCTTTCTCCAAACCAAGCGGCCGCCATAAGCGCTGTCCAAATTGGTTCCACAATCATGATAACCACGCCATGACTGTTGCTTGACAGGCTTTGCGCATGGGTCTGCATAAAAAAACGTAGCGCCGTGCCAATAAATGCGCTTGCCAATACCCAAGCCAGCAAAGTGCTTGAAAACCCTTCTGCCGCCTCTAGCCAACCCTCCGTGATAAAGGACAGCATACCCACTAACACACCAACAGTTACCAAGGCTATCGCTGTTAATGGCAATGCTGGGACTCTTTTACTAACCCGGGTGACCTCACCTAATACAACTATTTCACGATGATTAGCTGCTCGAGAATTCAATACAAAAAACAGGGCCACAAAAAGCGCCGATACAATAAAGAGTAATTGCCCTTTTTGTATCTCAAATTCTCCAGATAGGGACAAGAAAGCTAGGCCCACTAAGGCAAAGGGGATTGCATACCATGTAGTAGAAGGCACCTTCTCAGCAAAAAATATTTTTGAAATAATAGGTGAAAAAATAACCGCCGAACTTGTGATAAAGCTCGCTACGCTCAAACTAACACCTGAATGAAGCCCCATTACCCAAAAACACATTCCTAAAGCAAAGATAAACCCGACGATAATAGCTTGTCGGTACTGATTCCAACTTAAGACACTCAATTGGTTAAAACCCACTATCAGCAATAACAAACCAGCTAATAAAAAGCGCGAACATATAAATAAAAGAGGAGGCATTAACAAAACGGCCTCTTTTGAAAAAATCCAACTGATAGCCGCTAATATTGTTACCAGCACCAACAAAATGTCGGCTTTTATAGCATTGGACAAAGCAAATAACCTTTTTCTTTCACCCTTAACAACCGATTAACATCTAGGTGAGCTACAGCACCAACAAGACAGGCATCATTAGCTTTTTTTATTGGCCTGATTTTTAATTTCTTCAACAATGTCAGCAGACATTTCCACCTCGCTAGCCAGCGGAATATCATCCTCATCTGTTGGGTTACTTTCAGGTGCATCCATCTCAGTTACTTTCTCGCTGTCTTCTTCAAGAGGCTCTTCTTTTTTTGTCGTTGTTTTTGATATAACCGGCCCTTCTTCCTGTGCTACTTCAAGCTCTTCATTTGGGATAGCAAGCAAAGCTGTTTCTTCTAGATCGACCTGAAGTGCTTTTGCTTCATCAGAACATAACTCACCTGCTCCGTTCGCTATATGTCGATAAACATCTCGATATTGGTCTGTTAAGCCTTTAAACAAGACAGCTGTATTAACAAAATGATTATCGACTTGTTTGCGATATGCTTCGTGTTCAGCTTCTAGCGCTTTAATTTTTGAACTGCCATCTTTTCCTTTTTTAAATAGCAAGGATAAGAAAAAACCAAAAACTGTACCTATTACAACGCCCAACAATAACTCAATACTCATTTAACTTAACTCCTGGCAAATATTCCACTTCACTTAAAAGACCTTCATACAATTTTTATTCTATCTCACAACGCCTATAGGTGGGCTAATAACTTAAGCGCTTATTTAACGACTAAGCAATTGGCTCAACATCAATTGGCCTATCCATTAGAATATTCATTTAACCGTTAAATACTTTGATATAAGGCTCACTTTGACTAACCTAAACGAAGATTTTCATTTCCATAATACTTACCGATGGCAAACTTTGCTGAGCATGGCAAAAAAGCATCGAGCCTCTTTAATAAAAGCAAATATTATGGCCATGATCGCTGTTTTAGCGAGTGTTCCTGTGCCCCTTCTAATGCCATTATTAGTCGATGAGGTTTTACTTAAACAGCCCGGTGTTGCCGTACAAACAATCCAACAAATAACACCTACTGTTTGGCACGGGCCTGTCTTATATATTCTCGCCTTATTACTATTAACACTTTTATTAAGGGCTATCTCACTTTTTTTTAACGTTTTACAAAGCCGTCTATTTACTCTGACCGCTAAAGAAATCACTTTTCAAATTCGTCGGCATTTATTACAACGTTTACCTTTTATCTCAATGACCGAGTTTGAAACCGTTGGTAGTGGAACCATTAGCAGTCATTTTATTACTGACATTGAAACCGTTGACCAGTTTATTGGCAGTACAACAAGTAAGCTGTTAGTGGCCATTCTTACTGTTCTTGGAACCTCGATTGTTCTGCTTTGGATGCACTGGCAGCTTGCCCTCTTTATTCTTTTTCTCAACCCTGCAGTCATCTATTTCACCACCATTTTTGCCAAACGGGTTAAACATTTAAAAGCTAACGAAAACTTGGCTTTTGAAGACTTCCAACAATCCCTTATTGAAACCTTAAATGCGATAAGAGAAATTCGCGCTCATAACCGAAGCAAACATTACACAACCCTATTGATTGGTAAAGCCAACACTATTAGAACTCGCGCCAGTAGTTATTCTTGGAAGAGTGACACTGCAAACCGACTGGGTTTTATGGTGTTTTTATTCGGTTTTGATATCTTTCGAGCTCTTGCAATGTTCATGGTCGTCTACGCCGACCTAAGTATTGGCCAGATGCTCGCCGTTTTTGGCTACCTGTGGTTTATGATGGGTCCAGTCCAAGAAATACTGCACGTTCAATTAAGTTTCTTCTCCGCAAACGCCGCCCTCGAGCGGATAAACTCCCTCATTACTTTAAAAGATGAGCCTCGTTATCCACATACAGTTAACCCCTTTAAAAATAAACACTCTGTGTCTATTCAAATGAAAAACATTCATTTTTCGTATGGTCGTCACAAAAACATTCTCAATGGCATCACACTGGATATTAAGTCAGGCGATCAAATTGCTTTGGTTGGCGCTAGCGGTGGCGGCAAATCTACATTAGTGCAGGCTCTACTTGGTTTATACCCTATCAGTGACGGAATGATTTATTTTGATAATATTCCAGTCACTCAGATAGGTTTTGATACCATTCGTGACAATGTATCAACCGTACTTCAGCACCCCGTATTATTTAATGCTTCTATACGTGACAACTTAACAATGGGGCGTTCTTTAAATGATAATGAGCTGTGGCACGCACTGTCTATTGCACAACTCCAACAAACCATACAACAATTACCTCAGCAACTGGACACATTGATCGGTCAACAAGGCGTACGTTTATCCGGTGGACAGCGTCAGCGGCTTGCCATTGCTCGAATGATCCTTAGCCAACCTAAGGTCGTTATTCTGGATGAAGCAACCTCAGCGCTGGATAGCGAAACTGAGTTTCAATTACATAAATCAATGCGGTCTTTCTTAAAGGACCGCACCACAATCATTATTGCCCATCGCTTAAGTGCCATAAAACAGGCCCAACATGTGTATGTTTTTGAAGACGGCATTATTAGCGAACAAGGCCATCACAACAAGCTTATTGAACAACAGGGCTTATACGCTAAGCTTTACGGTGAAAAGCAGCATTAAACTAACTCTCACTAAGTATTTGCTCGTCCTATTTTTCTTTAAACATGAAAACAATACAGGTGATATAACAAAAAAGCCAGATAAGCACTCAATGGTGTTTATCTGGCTTTGATTATTAACAAGTTTTTAACTCCCCTTGCTACTAACAGGGGTTTCTTATTCTTTTATCCAACCTTGTAATGCCGCGATAATACCTTCCGCTTGGGCAGCACTCGATATATTGAACTTTGATTTCTGCTGGTACTCACCATTACGCTTTTGATAACGACGAATGGTATATTTATCAGGGCCATACTCTTCTTTTGTACGATTCCAATCTTGATGCTTGTATATAACGGTCGCCCATGCACCCTTTGAAAGAACGACTTTATCAAGTTCTTTTACTGTTTCAATACCGCCATCTGTATAACTAACGGTTAGCTCTTCTACTGTTTCTGCCATGCTATTTCCTGCGCTTTGTTAATCGTTAACGCTAAACCAATTATGATTTAACGCTTGGGATAAGGTTTATCGGAGACATTCTACCAACACCTTTAATCTTTTTTCATGATACCTTCAAGTTGTTTGCAGTCCGGCCACGTTTGTTAGCGATTAAAGCCAATGAATAAAAATTTAGTCTGATACCAAACTGTCGGCAACTGCTTCACCGTAATCAATTAATTCTTCTAGTAGCACTTGCTGTTCTTCACTCCAATCACCCTCAACCACTAACTCATCAAGCCTTTCAAAATATGCTTTTAAGGTTAAACGTCCATCATTATGTTCTTTAATAAAACAATCGTGGCGATATGCTTGCCATTGCGTTTTTTCCACCTCATTAAGAGTTTCCGGGTAATTTCTTGCTCTATAACGAAACAACATTTCTTCTAAACGCTCATCCTCAAATGGCAACGATAACTCTGCCAATTTATCTATTGGACAAGCACGTATTTGCGTCATATTTTGCACATCTATAGGGCTAAAAAAACCGCCACTATATAGCATTAAATCAGGGTCTGTAGCGCTTTCGAATGTATTAATAGAGAAAACTTCTGCTAGTTTTTTTTCAATACCCGCACCGAGTATTTTTTGCCTATTTTCTTCGCACCGCAGTAAATCAATATTTAATTTATTTTTGACCTCTGTAGTCAGGGTACTTAAGGGTGCCAACATTGGTGATTTATTAATATGAACGGTCTTAAGAGGCAGGCGCTTCTGTCCTTCATTTAATTCAGCCGTAGGTGTGTATAATCGCTGGTGGATTTCTTCAGCTGTTAAGTCAATAAGCTCTGTTGGGTCAGCAGATAGATCAAAAACCAGCACTCCATTTTTATTCACTGGGTGAGCAGCAATGGGGACAACAACTGCTAAACAATCTTGTGCGGCAGGGTATTTACTCGACACATGTATAACAGCGGTATTGTGTATCAGGTCAAGGTTTTCCGCGGCTTTTTTTTTATTTCGCAGTGATAAGCCCCAACTATAAATTCTAGGTTGTTGTTGCTTAATAAGCTTTGCTAATTCAATAGTGGCATATACATCTGATAAGGCATCATGTGCGGCCTCATGCAAGATACCATTCGCTTTAGTCAGCTCTTCTAATTTAAAACTAGCCGCGCCATCTTCACGTTGTGGCCAATTAATTCCATCTGGTCTAAGAGCATGTGTCAATCGAACTAGGTCTATTAAATCCCAACGTGAGTTGCCAGACTTCCATTCACGGGCATAAGGGTCGAAAAAATTTCTATATAAAAGGTGCCTTGTAAATTCATCATCAAATCGAATACTGTTGTATCCAACGACACATGTTTGAGGCGTACTAAACTCACGGTGCACTCGCTTAATAAATTCGCTTTCTAATAAACCTTCCCTGATTGCATGTTGTGGTGTAATTCCAGTAATTAGACAGGCTTCTGGGTGAGGCAAGATATCATCATGCAATTTACAATAAAAAACATCGGGGTTTGCAACTGGATTAAAGTTTAAATCCGTACGTATACCCGCAAACTGGACCACACGATCTCTAGCAGGATCAATGCCCGTTGTTTCGTAGTCGTACCAGTAGTATGTTTCAGACAAAGCTTACCAAAGTTCATCCAGTGCTCTAAGTACATCACTCCGGCTAATTTGACCAACCAATTCGCCGTCTTCATCGAGTACTGGGTAACGTTTAAATGATGATTTTAAAAATTTCTCAGCAACGTCTACAATACTGGCCGTATCTGGCACTGTCTCTAATTCTTCAGTCATATATTCTGACACGACACCACCCACCCAGTCTTCATAGTAGGTTGACTGTAATGCCACTTGAAGACAGTCCTTTTCGGACAACATTCCTACTAGTGTGCCACGCTCATCCACCACAGGTGCGCCAGATATTTTATGCGTATTTAAATACTTAATCGCCTGGGAAATTTCCAGCCCTGGCGTGAAGGTCGTTAAATTAGTGGCCATGTAGTCTTTTATTAATACTGACTTAAACATCTACTCCCCTTATATCCTATAAACTTATTGTAAGAATGACTAAGCGTTTAACTTTTCCATCTTTTTCTTTTTATCACAGGTTTTTTTACTACAAAGAGCGCAATCACCTTCTAGCCCATCAATGCTATTAAGACCACCACAACTGCCTTTGATTTTGCGATTGCTAAAGATCACACCAACGGACATGAATATCACTACTAGCATGAAAACTAAAAACGTTACTAAAAATATATTCATGATGATAACCCCTGGGTCATTAAGGTAAATTCTGGTGTTGCTATTTCTCTAATGCCATCACCATCCTTCACCAGAAATAAAACAGCTAATCTATTGTACACAGCCAAATCGTACCCCTTTTTATGACCCAATACCATAAAAGCTGTTGCCCAAGCATCTGCTTTCATACTATTTTCTGCCAGCACAGTAACTGAGGCCAATTTATGCTGAACGGGTTGGCCATTTGTGGGATTAATAGTGTGAGAAAAACGAACACCATCTTTCTCGAAAAAATTCCTATAATCACCTGAGGTAGCAATAGCCGTATCGCTTACCTTAAGTACGCGATGGATTGAACGATTTTTTGAGTCTGGCTTTTCAATTGCTATACGCCATAAGGTATTTTGTGCGTTTTTACCGCGTAATCGCATTTCTCCGCCAATCTCGACCATAAAGTTGCTATAGCCTCTTGACTCAATAAGTTCTGCAATTTCATCGACAGCATAGCCTTTAGCAATAGACGAAAAGTCGATATACACCTTATCGTTTAACTTTTTAATCTCAAGCGTGTCTAGGTTATAAGCAATATTTTGATAGCCCACACTAGCTAGGACTTCCTTGATCTGAACTTCAGTTGGTATCTCATCGACATTAAATGTCGGGCCAAAACCCCATAGGTTCACTAAAGGTCCGACAGTAATATCATATGCACCCTCAGTAATATCACTTATCTGTTGAGCGTGTGCTAAAACATTTATAAACTCTTTAGATTTTTTGTGCCACTGCTGGCCCTTAGAGTCGTTAAAGACAGACACTTCCGAGGAACCAATATACGTTGAGAATGACTGATTAATTTCAACTAAGCGTGAGTCTATTGCTTTTTTTAATGACTCTTGTGTTTCATTTAATTGATCTGCTGCAATAGTTATGTGATAGGTCGTACCCATCGTTTCGCCACTTAATGTAAACGCTGATTTATGCTGCGAATCGCAACCATTAAGTAAGCTGAGAAATATTAAAAAACCCGCTAAAAATATTACATTTTTAGCGGGGTGCTTAAGTAAACTCAATTATCCACCAAAGTCATCGAGCATGATATTTTCATCTTCAACACCAAGGTCTTGAAGCATTTTAATCACCGCTGCGTTCATCATTGGTGGCCCACACATGTAAAACTCACAATCTTCAGGTGCTGGATGATTTTTTAAGTATTCTTCAAATAAAACTTCATGAATAAAACCTGTCAAACCATCCCAATTATCTTCAGGCTGTGGGTCTGATAAAGCAACGTGCCACTCAAAATTATCGTTTTCTTTCGCCAGCATATCGAAATCTTCCACATAGAACATTTCTTTTAGGCTTCGAGAACCATACCAGAATGATATTTTTCGATCTGTTTTAATCCGACGTAGTTGATCAAAAATATGCGACCTCATCGGCGCCATACCTGCACCACCACCTATGAAGACCATTTCAGACTTTGTCTCTTTGGCGAAAAACTCACCATAAGGGCCAGATATCGTAACTTCATCGCCCGGCTTAAGGTTAAAGATATAAGAAGACATTTTCCCAGGTGGGGTGCCTTCTGGCGCATTAGGTGCTGGTGAAGCGATACGAACATTTAACATTATTATCCCTTCTTCTTCAGGATAATTAGCCATTGAATATGCTCTTAATACTTCTTCATCAACTTCAGATTTATAACGCCAAATATTAAAGTGATCCCAATCAGCTCTATATTCTTCTTCAACGTCAAAGTCTTTATAATCTACAACATGCGGTGGACATTCAATTTGAATATAACCACCCGCACGGAAGCCAACATCTTCACCTTCAGGCAATTCAAGAACCAGTTCTTTAATGAATGTCGCTACGTTATGGTTTGATTTAACTTTACATTTCCACTTCTTAACACCAAACACTTCTTCTGGCACTGTAATTTTCATGTCATGTTTAACCGTTAACTGACACGATAAACGTTCACCATCACGTTGCTGACCTTTATTAATGTGGGCACCTTCGGTTGGTAACATTGAGCCACCACCTTCTTGAACACGCACCTTACATTGGCCACAAGTGCCCCCGCCTCCACATGCTGAAGGAACGAATAATTGAGCATCTGCTAATGCGCCTAGCAATTTGCCACCCACAGGTGCCTCTACTTCTTTTTCACCGTTAATTAATATTTTGACATTACCATGCGCTACTAATTTTGACTTTGCCGCCAAAATAATCATCACCAGGATTAAGACAATACCGGTAAAAAACGTTATACCTAAACCAATTTCTAACATACTGAGTTCCTAATTACAGTTGAATACCAGAGAATGCCATAAAGCCCATCGCCATTAAGCCTGCTGTGATAAAGGTAATCCCTAATCCACGTAAGCCATCAGGTACATCTGAATATTTTAGCTTTTCTCTTATTCCTGCAATGGCTGTAATTGCTAGTGCCCAGCCTAAGCCACTGCCAAAGCCAAAGACTAAACTTTCGCCTAAATTATAATCTCGCTCTACCATAAACAATGAACCACCTAGAATCGCACAGTTCACGGTAATTAACGGCAAAAACACACCCAGTGCGTTATAGAGTGCTGGTGCAAACTTATCCATCGCCATTTCAAGAATTTGAACGACCGCCGCAATAACGCCAATATAAACAATTAATCCTAAAAAGTTTAAATCAACTTCTGGTAGCCCTAACCACTCAAGCGCACCTTCTTTAAGTAAACCTTGGTATAAAATGTTATTCAGTGGCATTGTTAACGTTTGCACCAAAATCACGGCAACACCTAAACCCATGGCGGTAGAAACCTTCTTAGAAACAGCTAAGAACGTACACATCCCAAGGAAGAAAGATAACGCTAAGTTTTCTACGAAAACCGCTTTAACAAATAAACTTATATAAGCTTCCATTACGCAACCTCCGTTCCGTTAACTTCTTTGATTTTAAATTCTGCCTTTTCAACTTGTGCAGGACGTAATGAACGAACACCCCAGATCATTAAACCAATGATAAAAAATGCACTCGGTGGTAATAACATTAAACCATTAGGTACGTACCAACCCCCATCATTTACAGTTGATAGGATTTCTATACCAAACAATTTTCCTGAGCCCAAGAGCTCACGAAATGTACCTACAAACATTAGAACAAGCGAATAACCCAGACCATTTCCTATACCATCTAAAAAACTAAGTCCTGGTGGGTTTTTCATTGCAAATGCTTCTGCACGTCCCATCACAATACAGTTAGTAATAATCAACCCAACAAATACAGACAGCTGCTTACTTAAATCATAAACATAGGCTTTCAACACTTGGTCAACAACAATAACCAGCGATGCAATAATCGTCATTTGAACAATAATACGGATTGCACTAGGAACATGATTACGAATCATACTAATTGATAGATTCGAAAACGCTGTCACTGATGTCAGGGCTAATGACATAACGAGTGCCGTCCCAAGGTTTGTTGTTACAGCTAGCGCTGAACAAACCCCTAAAACCTGTAAGCCGATAGGGTTATTATCAACTAATGGGTCTAATATAATTTTTTGAGTTTCTTTATTCATCGTTACGCTCCATTCTCTTGAACTTTATTCAGGTATTGTTGATACCCTTCAGCGCCCATCCAATATTTCAGCATATTACTCACACCACGACTTGTTAATGTTGCTCCTGCTAAACCATCAACTTGATATTCCGCTTTAGGTGCACTCGGAACAACCGTTCCCTTAATGACTTTAATTGCAACATCACCCTCTGGTCCGTAGATTTTCTTTCCATCCCATATTTTTTTCCATTTTGGGTTATCTACTTCCCCACCTAAACCTGGGGTTTCTGCGTGTTCGTAGTAGCTTAAACCAACAATGGTCTGGCCATCATTTTCTACCGCAAGGAAACCGTACAAGGTTGACCATAAACCATAACCATTGATTGGAAGAATTAGCTGCTTCACAGCATCACCTTCTTTCACTTGATAAACCGGCATATATTTCGGACGCATCCTGATATTAGCAAGGTCATCTGACTTAGGTATTGTTACATTCAAGTTTGGGTCTTTAGCTGCTCGTCTTACATCGTATGTTGCCGGATCCATATCGGTGACATACTCACCCGTTGATAAATCAACAAGCTTAATATCAATTTTTGAAAAAGCCGCTTCGATATCATCGCCTTGCTCATACAAACCCGCTACTTGAAGAATATTTTTCTTCTTATCTAGCTCTTTATTAAGTTCTTGTAGTGGTTTAAGTGCAACAGCTGAAATCGACACAAAAACTGCGCATACTAGGCACACTAAAGTCGCCATGATGAACGTTTTAAGCGTACTATCGTTTGATAACGCGAGGAAGTTCATTTTGCCTACTGGCTTCGCTTCATTTTCATTAGGCATTTCTTTTCTCCCTTCTTTTGATGTTTGACTGAACAACAAAATAATCAATCAATGGTGCAAACATATTGGCAAACAAAATGGCCAACATCATTCCCTCTGGGAAAGCAGGGTTTACCACACGAATTAAAACCACCATCAGACCAATTAATAGACCATACACCCATCGACCCGTGTTTGTCATCGCCGCACTCACAGGGTCCGTTGCCATATAGATGGCACCGAATGCAAAACCACCTAATACAGCATGCCAGTACCAAGGTGTTGCAAACATAGGGTTTGTGTCACTACCAATTAAATTAAGCATAGTACTGGTGACTATCATGCCAGCTAAGACGCCTAACATAATGCGATACGAAGCAATTCGGGTATATAACAAAAAGCTCGCCCCAATTAAACACGCAAGTGTTGAGGTTTCACCCATTGAGCCTTGCACCGTTCCTAAGAACGCATCCATCCAAGTAATTCCTGATGTCGTTACTGCTGTAATACCACCCGCAGCAGCCATGCCTAAAGCCGTCGCACCGCTAAACCCATCAACAGCCGTCCAAATAGCATCACCTGACATTTGAGCTGGATAAGCAAAAAACAAAAATGCACGTGCTGTTAACGCGGGGTTCAAGAAGTTTTTACCTGTACCACCAAACACTTCCTTACCAACAACAACACCAAATGAAATACCAATAGCTACCTGCCAAAGAGGAATTGTGGCCGGCAAAATCAGCGAAAACAGCATTGATGTAACGAAAAACCCTTCGTTAACCTCATGCCCACGCACAATTGCAAATAAGACTTCCCAAATACCGCCTACTAATACGGTAACAACATAAATGGGTATATAGTACATGGCACCATGTACCATGTTTGCCACAAGACTGTCTGGGTTATAGCCGACCGCATTTGTCACAAACCCACGCCATGAATCTAACGATGTCATGTTTAACTCAGCCATCGCCATGTTCGCCATATGGCCGGTATTCCACATTGCCATCAACACACAAGGTAACGCCGCAATGAATACATACGTCATGATACGCTTTAAATCAATAGCATCTCTTACATGCGTTGTGCCTGCGGTAACATCTTTAGGCGTATATAAAAAGGTATCCACCATTTCATAAATCGCATAATACTTCTCTAGTGATCCGCCTTTAGCGAACTTCGGGTGTATTGAATCTAAATAATTCCTTAAACGAGACATTAACCCTCCTTCTCAATGTGTGCCAAATTAGCGCGTAGCGCCTTACCAAAATCATGCTTTCCTGAATCTACAAATGAGCATAACGCTAAATCTTCTTCGTCTAGTTCTAATGCACCGAGTGATTCAGCTGCATCAACATCCATAACAACTAAGGCTCGAAGTAATTGTGTTGGCAAAATATCCAACGGCATCACGCCTTCATATACCCCAATAGGAACCATGGCACGTGGACTACCGTGTGCTGATGTATCCATTGCCATTTTTTTCTTACGGTTAAAACTAGATAGCAGAGCATTTGTAAAAGAGAATTTCTCGCCTGCTGGGTTTAGCCACCCTAGCAGCTGACGCTCTCTTCCTTCTTGAAGTACTGACAACTGAACATGGTAACGACCTAAATAAGATGCCCAGTTATTCGCTTTTCTACCTGACAAAACAGAGCCCGAAATAATTCGCACATTACCCGTCTCAATTTCTTTTCTAACCAACTCTTCTGTATTTGCACCCAGTCTAGTTTTAATAAGACGCGGCTTAAGAACTTTGGGGCCGGCTAACGAAATGACCCGTTCAACGTTTAAAAGACCCGATGTAAATAATTTACCAATGGCAATCACATCTTGATAGCCAATGGTCCACGCAATTTTTTTCGAATGAACAGGGTCAATAAAATGTATATGTGTACCAGAAAGACCTGCTGGATGTGGTCCAGAAAACTCAGCGACTTCGACCACGTCGGGAACTGCTATGTCTGCGTCGACAGCCTTACTCACATACACCTTTCCTTCTGTCAGGCGAGAGATCACTGTTAAACCATCTTTAAATGCATCTGCATCTTCGGCAATAACAACACTTGGATCTGCCGCTAATGGATTAGTATCCATAACGGATACATGAATCGCTACAGGTCGAGTAGCTGGCGCAGGTACTTTACTGAATGGACGCGTTCTAAAAGCTGTCCATAAACCTGATTCTGTTAGGTTCTTAACAACATCTACCGCATCAAGGCTCGCTAATTTTTCAGACGAGTATTTGGTAAACTCAACCTGATCGTCACCGTCTAATTCAATAACAACCGTGCGTAACACACGTTTCGCACCTCGGTTAATGCTTTTGACAACCCCGCAACCAGGCGAAGTAAAACTAACACCTTCGGTTTTTTTATCGGTAAATAAAATCTGCCCCAGCTTGACACGATCACCTTCTTTAACCAGCATGGTAGGCTTCATATCTATGTAGTCTTCGCCAAAAACGGCAACACTGGAAACCTGATTACCCTCTGAAATAACTTGACTTGGCGCGCCTTTAATTGGCAGGTCCAAGCCTTCTTTGATCTTAAAGTAGTTCATTGATTAGGCTTCTTAATTGATTTAAGTTTGTTTGTTTAAGCAGACTGCACGTTTAATGTCGAGTAGCGACTATAACCCGCTGACCTGCCGTCAATACTTCTAGAAAAATTACTTATAAAACTTTTCGAATTCTATCCTATCGCACCGCATCATTCAATCTCGTTAACTAATTCCTTATACCAATTCCCTTAGAAAGTAGCCTTAAACTGACCCCCAACATAAAAACAATAAATGTCGCAATAACGATAAAGCCGTATAACAGCGGTATATCAGACTCCCCTAATATACTAAACCGGAATACATCGATCATGTAAAGTACTGGATTGAGTAATGATACGTTTTGCCAAAACTCTGGCAATAAGTCAATCGAATAAAACACCCCTCCCAAATATATCAAAGGCGTCAAAACAAACGTTGGCACAATTGAAATATCATCAAAGCTTTTTGCATAGGCTGCATTAATAAAGCCCGCCGCTGAAAACAACACCCCTGTTAACAAGAATACAACCACCATCATCACCGGGTGCGCAATATTTAAGTCTGTAAAAAACAAGGACACAATCGTCACCAAAACCCCCACGATCAGCCCTCTCAGCACCCCACCAGAAATATACCCTGTCAAAATGATCCAACCGGGAATAGGTGCAACCAACATTTCTTCAATATTATGCTGGAATTTTGAACTGTAGAAAGAAGAAACTACATTTGAATAGGCATTACTAATAACCGCCATTAAAATAAGCCCAGGGACAATAAAGTCCATATAATCATAGCCATTCATCGTCCCAATTCTTGAGCCAATTAAAGTGCCAAAAATAAGAAAATAAAGCGTTGTGGTAATCACCGATGGCAATAAAGTTTGCACCCAAATACGTAGAAAACGCCTAACTTCCTTATACGTTATTGTTTCTAGCGCAACACAGTATTCTTTATTAAACATTATCCTTACCCTTCTTTACTAATAACTTAAGAAACAGCTGTTCTAGCCTGTTTGATTCATTACGAATACCCGATACTTTTATACCCAATTGAGTTAACTCATCAAATAAGGCGTGTATTCCCGACTCCTTGCGCACGCTAACCTGCCATGTCGTTTCATCCAAACGCTCTATTCTACAACCCGTTATTACTGGCAGCTCTTTTTCCGGTCGCTCAAGGCTCAATACAAAAACCTCTTCATCAGCTTTTTCCAGCAAACCCTTCATATCCATATTCTCAATCACATTACCTTTATTGATAATGGCAATATGCTTACACAGGCTTTCTGCTTCCTCTAGATAATGGGTGGTTAGAATTATCGTCGTTCCAGCAGCATTTATTTCCTTAAAAAAGCGCCACATTGACCGACGTATTTCAATATCAACACCAGCTGTAGGTTCGTCGAGTATTAGTAATTTCGGCTCATGCACCAATGCTCGCGCAATCATCAACCGCCGTTTCATACCGCCTGACAGCTCCCTTGCTGCCTCATTACGCTTATCCCAAAGCTCTAGCTGTTTTAGACAAATCTCAGCTCTTTCCAGCGCTTTTTTTCGAGGAATACCGTAATAGCCGGCCTGAGACACAACGATATCAAAGACATTTTCAAACTGATTAAAATTAAACTCTTGTGGCACTAAACCAAGACAGCGCTTCACCCCTTCCGGGTCAGTATCCAAATCATGCCCGTAGACTTTAACAGTACCTGATGTCTTATTAACCAACGAGGCCACAATGCCTATTGTGGTGGACTTGCCTGCGCCATTTGCACCTAATAGTGCAAAAAAATCTCCCTGCTTGACCTCTAAATTTATACCTTTAACCGCAAGAAAGTCGTTATCGTAACGCTTGTATAGCTGATTTATTTCAAGTGCATTCATATTTAAAACTTGTATTTGTAAAAATAAAACATCTAACTCGTAAGCCAAGTTAGCAATTAACCGCCTAGTTTAACGTATAATGACACTATCATTTCGACATCAACCAAACTATTACTTAAATTATGTCTGACAAGCCTATAAAGAACGCGCTGTATTATCACCAACATCCGAAGCCTGGAAAGATTGAAGTTACACCGACTAAAGCACTGAGTAACCAAACCGACCTTGCTTTGGCTTACAGCCCCGGCGTGGCAGAACCCTGTTTAGAAATAGCCAAAGACCCCTCTTCTGCCGCACTTTATACGGCACGAAGCAACCTAGTGGCGGTAATTACCAATGGTACTGCCGTCCTTGGCTTAGGGGATATAGGCCCACTGGCCTCAAAACCAGTTATGGAAGGCAAAGGCGTCCTGTTTAAGAAGTTTGGCGGCGTAGATGTCTTTGACATTGAAATCAATGAAAAAGACCCCGATAAATTTGTTGATATTGTGGCCAGCCTAGCACCCACCTTTGGCGGCATTAACCTTGAAGACATTAAAGCACCCGAATGTTTCTTCATCGAAAAAAAGCTTCGTGAAAAAATTGACATCCCTGTTTTCCACGATGACCAACATGGCACCGCCATTATCACAGCCGCTGCTATCCTTAACGGCTTAAAAGTAGCCAATAAAGACATTTCAACGGTTCGACTTGTTGCATCTGGAGCAGGTGCGGCCGGTATTGCATGCCTAGATATGCTTGTTGAAATGGGCCTCAAACGAGAAAACATTCTCGTCAGCGACAGTAAAGGGATTATCCATGACGGCAGAACTGAAGGAATGGATGATCGCAAACAACGCTACGCGACTAAAACTGACATCAGAACCTTAGCCGAAGCCACTGTCGGAGCAGATATTTTCCTAGGCGTATCACGTGCCGGCATGATGACTAAAGACATGGTCAAACAAATGGCCAAATCACCTATCATCTTCGCACTTGCTAACCCCATACCCGAAATACTACCCGAAGAGATTAAAGAAGTAAGGGATGACGCTATTATTGCAACTGGTCGCTCTGACTATCCAAATCAAGTGAATAATGTGCTGTGTTTCCCTTATATCTTTAGGGGCGCACTTGATGTTGGCGCAACTACCATTAACGAAGAAATGAAACTCGCGTGTATCCGCGCACTATCCAAGTTGGCACAAAAAGCAGTAAATGACGACAGTGATAGTTATGTTGGAAAGACCCCTGTTTTTGGACCCGAATACTTAATTCCTCGTCCTTTCGATCCTAATCTTATTATTGAAATACCATTAGCTGTTGCCAAAGCCGCTATGGAAAGTGGTGTTGCTACCAAACCAATTAAAGACTTTAATCATTACAGAGCCTCGCTTGAACGCTACGTTTATCGTTCAGGCATGGTCATGAAGCCTATTTTCGAGCAAGCCAAACTCACACCAAAGCGTGTCGTTTATGCCGAAGGGGAGAATGGAAGAGTACTTCGCGCCGTACAAGAGATCGTTAACTCCCAGTTAGCCTCGCCCATTCTTGTAGGTCGTAAAAAGGTCATTATTGAACAAATTGATCGATTAGGCCTTGAAACATCAATACTAGATCAAGTTGAAATTATTGAACCAGACAACAACCCTTACTTTCGCGAATGTGTTGCCGAATACCATAAAGCAAAAGGGCGAAAAGGTGTTTCATTAACCTTAGCGCAAAATTATGTGCGGACAAAAACAACCGTCTTAGCCTCCTTACTTGTCAAGCTTGGCAAAGCTGACGCTATGATTTGTGGCATGGTTGGCAATTATCACCGACACCTTGGTCATATTACCGATATTTTAGATAAAGCAGACGGGGTAAAAAATGTAGCTGCACTGAGCGCCATTTCATTACAAAAAGGCGTTTTCTTCTTTTGCGACACAATGGTAAACAACAACCCAACTACTGATGAGCTAGTTGCCATGACATTGCAGTCTGCTAACCATGTTAAACGATTTGGCATCACCCCTAAAGCCGCCTTACTATCACATTCTAATTTTGGCAGCGCTAATGATGATGATGCAAAAAAAATGTCCAGCGCTGTTAGCATTCTTCATGAAAAACATCCTCAACTTGAAGTTGAAGGCGAAATTCAAGCCGATGCTGCGTTGCTTGAAAATTTAAGAAAAGGCGTGATAAACGACTCCAAACTTAACGGTGAAGCTAATTTATTTATCTTCCCTAATTTAGACGCCGCCAACATTTCATTTAACATGGTTCGCATCTTAAGTGACGGGGTAACCATTGGTCCTATTTTATTGGGCTTAGAAAAACCCGTACACGTTCTAAAGCCTTTTGCCTCTGTCAGGCGAATCCTGAACATGACCGCTTTATGCTCTGCAGAACAAGGTGAGGTTAGCTAATTTAAGCGATAAAACACCCGTAATGTGATTTCTTTCACATTACGGGTGTTGGTTTGTTAACTATAATTATTGCGTAAATTACTCTAAAATACTGATATGAACGTTAGCTCTATCAACCAAAACGCCCTCTTAGGCATTAACAACGGTCTTAATCAGGCAAGCAATGCAAGCCAGAAACTGGCCAGTAATGAGCAGTTAAGCGGCGAGCAATCTAGTCAAGAGACAGCCAAAGAGCTCCTCGCGTTACAACAAGCACAACAGCAAGTTCAAGTATCAACCCGAGTCGCACAAACAGCTGGCGATGTTATTGGCAGCATAATAGATATTAGAGCCTAACCCCCCCTTCAAAACACAACTAAAGCTCAGCATTAATTAAGGTGAATTCCCATCAGCTATAGTTTTGCGTCTATTTATTGTAGAATGGTCGTTTAACTTTACTTAATAGGACTGTATTTTGGAAACAGAAAAGCAAAAGCTTAGCTACACAATGGGCCAACAAATTGGTGGCGGTATCCGTCAAGATAAACTAGATGTTGAAACCGAATCCCTCGTTTTAGGTCTTACACACAGCTTAAATGGCGACCCTAGCCTTTTAAACCCTGCAGAAATGCAAGCAGTTATTGAAGCATTCCAAAAAGAAATGCAGGAAAAAGCTAACGAAGCAAAAAACAACAACGCTGATAAAAGCATTCAGTTCTTAAAAGACAACCTTGCAACTGAAGGGGTACAAGTTCTAGAAAGCGGCCTGCAATACATTGTTATCAATCAAGGCACAGGCGAAAAACCTCAAGCAACAGATACTGTTGAAGTGCATTATGAAGGCACACTTATCAATGGCACTGTGTTTGACAGCTCTATTAAGCGTGGCGAGCCAGCTACATTCCCAGTAAATGGCGTTATCCCGGGTTGGCAAGAAGCACTACAACTGATGGAAGTTGGCACAAAATGGAAAGTGTTTATTCCTTCTGAATTGGCTTACGGTGAACAAGGTGCAGGTGGTGCGATTGGACCAAATGAAACACTGATTTTTGAAATGGAATTGTTAGCGATTAAATAACACTAAGTTTCAAAGCAAAAAAAACCGGTCATTGACCGGTTTTTTTGCTTCTATAACCTTAATGTTAGTCTTCGTAACGCTTTAGCACTAGGGTCGCATTTGTTCCACCAAAACCAAAGCTGTTTGACATTACTGTATTCAACTCAACACCTGTCTGAGTTTCCATAACAATATTAGCCGCTTCAGCTGCCTCATCTAATTGGTCAATATTTGCTGAGGCTGTTATAAAGTTATCCTTCATCATCAATAAACAATAAATGGCCTCTTGCACACCCGCTGCCCCTAAAGAATGACCCGATAATGACTTCGTAGAACTGATCGGTGGTACCTTATCACCAAAAGCGGCTTTTACTGCTTTAAGCTCAGCCATGTCACCTACCGGTGTACTGGTGCCATGCGCATTAATATAATCGACAGGTGTATCGACATTCTCTAAGGCCATTTGCATACAACGCGTTGCACCCTCACCCGACGGAGCCACCATATCGTAACCATCTGAAGTAGCGCCGTAACCAACTAATTCAGCATATATTTTCGCACCTCTAGCCAATGCAACATCCAGGGCTTCTACCACTACTACACCACCACCACCAGCTATTACAAAACCATCACGGTCTGCATCATAGGCTCGTGAAGCAGTGTCAGGAGTATCATTTCTTTTTGTTGATAAGGCGCCCATCGCATCAAACATCATTGTTAATGACCAATGCTCCTCTTCGCCGCCACCAGCAAAAACACGATCTTGTTTACCTAATTGAATAAGCTCCATAGCATTACCAATACAATGTGAACTGGTCGCGCAAGCAGAAGTTATCGAATAGTTAACGCCTTTAATCTTGTAGGGTGTAGACAGTCCTGCTGATACTGTGCTGCTCATCGTTCTTGGTACCATATAAGGCCCAACTCGACGAATACCTTTCGTATTCAATAAGTTAATAGCTTCATCAACATTCTTTGTAGACGCTCCACCAGAGCCCATGATAAGCCCAGTTTTAGGGTTTGATACTTCCTCTTCTGTCAAACCTGCATCATCAATCGCTTGCTGCATTGACACATAGGCATAAGCAGCAGCGTCTCCCATAAAGCGTCGAGCCTTACGGTCTATTAATTCGTCTAGATTTATATCTGGCACACCAGCGACATGGCTTCGAAAACCTTTTTCTTTGTACGCTTCCCTATAGCTAATACCTGATTTCCCAGTTTTAAGCGAATCTGCAACAGTATCTACATCACTACCTAGTGATGAAACAATACCCATGCCTGTAATAACAACCCGTCTCATATTTAACCTTTTTTAGAAATTTTCAGTTGAAGTAAATAACCCTACACGCAAATCCTTTGCTTCATAAATTACTTTTCCGTCCACTTCCATCACCGCATCAGCAATACCCATCACTAATTTACGCATAATAACTCGTTTTAAATCAATTTTATAAGTCACTTTCTTGGCCGTTGGTAGTACTTGCCCCGTAAATTTTAACTCACCCACTCCTAACGCTCGTCCTCGTCCTAAGCCACCTTTCCAGCCTAAATAAAAGCCAACTAATTGCCACATTGCATCTAAGCCAAGGCAACCAGGCATGACGGGGTCACCCGGAAAGTGGCATTCAAAAAACCACAGGTCGGGAGTAATATCTAACTCCGCAATAATTTGCCCTTTACCATTTGAACCGCCATCTTCTGTAATGGATATAACTCTATCGACCATTAACATATTTGGCATAGGAAGCTGTGCATTCCCAGGGCCAAATAGCTCCCCTCTTCCACAGCTCAATAATTCTTCTTTATTAAATGAATTCTGTTTCTTAATCTCTGTCAAAATACTGCTTCCTTAAAGTGTTATGGCCCATGATGGATTTACAATGCTATATGATACTTGTTATCAAGCAATTGAGCGAGCATCTTAAACACCAAGTAAGTAACCAGCCGCCATTAAAATAACGCAATCAAATAAATATAACTTTGACGCATACGCTATATTCCATTTGAAAATTTGCTGCCCTGACGCACCGTAGCGCCCATGTAGCGCAAGATTAATTCCAGATATTGGGCTTGCCGACACCCCAATCGCCCAAGCCATTAAAAACGTAATCGCCAGTAACGTTTGATTTGGCTCAATACTTATAATCCAATGCCCAATAACAGCGATACTGATAACCGGATGAACGCCCAAAATAGCTAATACAAACATCCATAGCAAAATAACGGATGCCACAAAGCCATCGAAGTGCTGAAACGGAATAGCTATCGACAAGCCATCAAGGGCTGCCGCCAATCCTGAGCCAAACACACCTGCAATAAGAAATAGAAGCAGCTCATTTTTCATTTGCGGAAGCCTGTTCACCCCATAATGAATGAAACCCATACCCCCTTTGCTTAACCCCTGCCTTAACAGCAAAACCACCAAGCTTAATAGCAAGGAGCACATTGCTATTAATATAAGCACACTAACCGCAGGAAAAGCATAATGAGCCAATGCTACTAATATGACCAAGCCAACTGGCAGCCACAATGCTTCAAACCGTACTGGGTAACCAATAAACTCTTCGATACCCTCCTGCTTATTTGCCTTAGCTTCGAAAAATGTAATCAAAAATGCAAGCACGGCCAATCCAAAACCAACGACCATCACAATGGGCAGCGAAGCTTCGGGCGTAAAAACTAACGCTGCTGCAAAAGCAGCAAAAAATGGCGACCAATGGGCGCCCGATGTAAACGCTCTCGTCAACAACTTCTGTTGATTCATTGATAGCTGCGCCTCTTTTACCATTCTATCTGCCACCAATAATACAGCTGATAGATTGATGACCGAGCCAAAGAAGTGAACACCTAGGTAAGTTCTAACAAAGGCTTTGACGCCTGTCGGTAAAGCCTTTGCTTTCTTATCAACGGGCAAGGCCACTAATTGTAAAAACTGCACCCCAATCAGCATTACAATCATTAACTGATTTGCTGAAAATGCTTTATCAATATGAGCTATTTCACCAGTTTGCCATGCCACCAACCAGCTCATGATGGCAAAAGTCGCAATGGTCAGGATGATCTTTTTTTGCTTAACCGCCAAATCAAAAAATAAAATAATGCCGGCAAGCCATGTAAACACGCCCTGAAGTCCTTCAATATTATTTGGAACCCAAGCATTAAAAACTGTTAACACAAAACTAAGTATTAATAACGGCCCTGCAGCCTTTATAAGATAAGACATTAAAGTCTAAGAAGTTTCTACAGCAAGGCGTAATAACGTGGCGATAGTTCGGTTATATGGCGCATCTTTTCCCATCCTTTCACAGCCTTTAATGACAACGCCACAAATCTCTTCAATTTCTAACGGGCGACCCTTTTCGCGGTCAACCAGCATGGAAGGCTTTATAGAATCAAACGTTGAAATCAATTCAAGCATATCTTCGAGATCTTCTTGAGATAACTCAACCCCATTAGCTTTTGCTGCCAGCACTGATTCTTCCATTGCACCACGTATGAGTGGTAATAGACGCACATCAGGTGTTACCTGCCCGGTCTCTTTTTCTAACAAGGTACATACTGGGTTAAGACCATTATTAATAATTAACTTACGCCATAGTTCTTTATTAATATCTTTAGAGACCTCTGTTGGAATTTCTGCAGAGTTAAAGCAACGAGCTATCTCGTTTATTCTTTGCTCGGTTTTAGCACTGATTTTTTGATGATTGGGCCACAAACCTAAAATGACCTGCGCAGGGCCAATTGACTCAACCACACCTGGTTTAACAATATGCGCACCTATCCGGCGAGCAATACCACCCAAAACCAAACCAGCTGGCAATACTGAACTAAGCTGCTGCTCATTATCGACACCATTTTGCAAAGATAAAACATAGGGCAATTCATTTTTTGGATACTTCTTTAACCAAGCATCAAGTTGACGCGCAAAGCCCGCTGTTTGCATACTTTTCAAGCACACAACAATAACATCAAGCTGTTCTGGTCGTGTTGTTTCAAACCATTTATCAAGACTAACGGCACTAACCTGTAGGTTAAACACTAACTCGGCGTGTTTAACTTCTAGACCCTGCCCTTGCATAGCCTGTAGGTGAGCGCCTCGAGCGACCAACGTAACAGTCTCACCAGCCTGAATTAGCCTGGCGGCATAGTAACAACCTATACCGCCAGCACCTATAATTGCAAAGTTCACTTAATTTTCTTACCTAAGTTTATTGATCCGCTTCTGTAAAGAAATCTAATACCAACTTGTTAAACCGTGCATTTTGTTCTATTTGAGTCCAATGTCCACATTTTCCAAACATATGCAGTTGCGAGTTTGGCAATAATTCAAAAAAGGTCTTTGATGTAATAGGCGGAACCACAACATCTTCACGACCATGAACCATCAATGTTTCGTGTTGAATCTTCTTAATATCTTCAGGGTCACTAGCAAGCGCGTCAACCCAACGTTGACGAGGTGCAGGGAACATTTTACTAAATGACTCTTGGAACCCTGGCTGGATAGTTGCCTTATAACGAAGTTCAGCTAACTCATCAGTCACTAAGCTTCGATCATAAGCAAATAAATCCATCATTTTACGCATATTTGCCACTGATGGCTCATAACCCCAAACCTCATCCAAGCCTGCTGTTAATTCAAATTCAACGCCGGCCGCGCCCATTAAAACAAGACGATTAACTCGTTCAGGGTGCTTAATTGCAAGCGCTATCGCTAAGCCGCCGCCAAATGAATTACCAACTAAATGTGCTTTCTCAATACCCAATGCATCCATTAGATCAACAGCATGTTGAACCCAATTATCCATTGTATATTCATAGTTTTCTAAACGTTCGGTAAAACCAAAACCCGCCATATCAGGGGCAATCACACGATAGTGCTCAGCCAATACAGGAATAACTAAACGCCAATTAGCCCAAGCCGTTACACCAGGTCCAGACCCATGAATCATAAATACTGGATACCCTTCACCTTCATCGTGGTAATTAGTTTTAAAGGCACCCGTTTGAATGCTGTTGGCAATTTCTGGATTGGAACTCATGATTATCTCCTAGATGTTATTTAATAACCCGAATTGTTGAGCCAACATTTTATAAGAGGCTATGCGAGGTTTCAAGGAATGAGTCACATTAACAATCATTAATTCTTCAACATCGTATAACTCTGCAATTTGCTCTAAACGTGACTGACATTGCTCAGGTGTCCCGGTAACCATCGTTGCTAATGTTTCATCGTAGTACGCTTGATCAGAGAGGGATAACTGTTTCTTTTTATCCATCACCTCTTCAGGCGAAAAAAAACTGTCAATCTTGCCATGACGAAAGGCCTGAACTTTCCAATATGTATGGCTACTTGCAATGAGCTCCGCCTCTTCTTTAGAGTCTGCACAAATAGACGCGACTGCAATAATTGCTTCTGCTTTGTCTAGACTACCACCTTGTTTAAATGCCTTGCGATAGCGTTGTATGATCTCTGGGGGTCTATCATGTGTTCCAATAAATAGCGCCAACACAAAACCTGCGCCTAACACACCCGCCATCTCAGCACTGCCATCACTCGAACCTAACATCCAAACTGGTGGTGCGCCCACATCGGTTGGTACCACAACAGCTTGACTATAAGGATGATCCTCAGGCAGATTGTTACTTAAATACCCTATCAAATCTTGCGTTTGACTAGGGTAGTATTCGGAGGGAACCGTTTGCCTTGGCGCTGAAATAGCAGCCGATGAAATTGGGTGTCCACCTGGCGCACGCCCTACTCCTAAATCAATACGGCCCGGATGAAATGCCTCCAACATTTTAAATGTTTCAGCCACCTTAAACGCACTGTAGTGCGGCAACATGACTCCACCGCTGCCCACTCTAATGCGTTTTGTAGCATGAGCGACATTATTCACCATCATTTCAGGACAAGGGCTTGCATAACCCGGGGTTGCATGATGCTCTGCGACCCAATACCGGTGATAACCTACCTCATCGCATGCTTTTGCCAATTCAATGGTAGAAAATAATCCGCTAGATTCTGGCTGATTATCATGGACAGGAGATTGATCAAGAACGCTTAGTTTTATGTTTTTCATTATTTAAGGGGAAATTTAAAAAGGCATTTATATTAAATGGATTTGTATTCTCTCGTCGATGACAGTTATCAAAAAATACAAAAAAGCCCTAAACAACTTTCATTGCTAGGGCTTTTAAGTGTTTTCAATAAAACCGATAACTTAAAACGTGTCGTCGCTTAACGACCTAACGATTTTGCAGTTTTACCACCAATTCCAAACTGTGTATTAGGTACTTCTTGAATTAATACGCGAACGTTTTGACGTGGCGCATCGACTGCTTCACAAAGCGCATCAGTTACCTTTTCAATAACCGCAGCTTTTTGCTCATCAGTTCGACCTTCCATCATATGAATATGTGCTATTGGCATTTACTTTCTCCCGTTAATCAACAAATCGCATTGTCACAGTGCCTAGATCTTGATAGCGCACTGAAACATTATCACCTGCTTTAACTGCAATAGCAGGGGTAATAGCCCCAGCCATAATAAACGTACCAGCAGGAATAACCTCTCCACGTTCCGCCAACAGATTAGCCAGCATTGCAACACTTGCTGCAGGGTGACCTAGAATAGCTGCACCAGCACCTAACTCTACTACTTCACCATTGATCTCCATGACCACACCGATTGTTTTAAGATCCAAATCTTCAACCGGTAACATACGACCCCCTGTTACAAAGCGTGATGAAGAAGAGTTATCAGCAATCACACTCTTAAGGTCAAATTTAAAGTCTTTATAACGTGAATCAATAATTTCCACAGCTGGAACAATAAAATCTGTTGCTGACAAAACATCACCAATGTGACAACCTGGTCCACTTAATTCTTTTTTTGTTACAAACGCAACTTCTGCTTCTACTTTTGGGTGAATTAACTCAGAGATCTTAACTTCACCACCATCAGGAATACTAAAATAATCAGCCAAAAAACCATAACAGGGTGTTTCTACTCCCATCTGGCGCATTTTTGCCATCGATGTTAAGCCCATTTTTAGACCAACAATCTTGTTACCTCGTGCTTCTTTTCGACGACGAATCTCCCACTGTACATCGAGTGCTTCATCCCAGGTGATTTCTGGATAATCATTTGTTATTTTTGTTACTTCTGTGCAGTTAAGCTCAGCATTTTCTAGGTGCTCCGCTAACTGTTCAATTGTTGCTTTATCTAAAGCCATAATAGTTCCTCTTACGCTGATTTCTTTTTAATCTCTAAGGCAACATCTTCGATCATGTCTTCTTGACCGCCTACTGCACCCATTTCACCTAATGCCATTAAGATTTCTCGTGCTGGCACGCCATGGTTTTTCTCTGCTCTTTTTGCATGAAGCAAAAATGATGAATAGACGCCTGCATAGCCTAACGTTAAAGAGTCTCTGTCAATACGTGTTGGTGTTGGCATTAACGGAAGTGCAATATCTTCAGCGACGTCCATAAGCTTATCGACATCAACACCAGTTTCAATGCCCATTCGATTACAAACCGCGACCATCACTTCAAGTGGTGTATTACCTGCACCTGCTCCAAAGCCTGCAACAGAACCATCAATACGAGTAGCCCCTGCTTCAATTGCCGCTAGTGAGTTTGAAATACCCATTGCCATGTTGTGATGACCATGAAAACCGATTTCGATATCATCGCTAAATTCCGCTCTTAATGCGGCAATTCGATCGGTTACATCATCTGGCAACAGGTAACCCGCTGAGTCGGTTGCATAAATGCAATTTGCACCGTAATCAACCATTTTTTTAGCTTGCTCTAACAATGCCTCAGGTGATGTCATATGCGCCATCATCAAAAAACCAACCGTATCTAAGCCATATTCACGTCCTTTTTGGATGTGCTGCTCAGAAACATCAGCTTCTGTACAGTGTGTGGCCACACGGATTGTTGAAATACCACAGTCAGCTGCCATCGCAAGATCATCGACCGTACCTAAACCAGGCAGTAACAATGCTGATATTTTGGCATTCTTCATTTTTGGTACAACTGCTTCAAGATATTCACGGTTCGAATGTTTTCCAAACCCGTAGTTTACTGAAGAGCCGCCTAAGCCATCTCCATGTGTTACTTCGATTAATGGCATTCCAGCTTCATCCAACGCAACAGCCATCCTAACCATATCGTCTAATGAGAACTGATGGCTGACTGAGTGCATACCATCACGTAACGCATTATCGTGTAACTTAATTTTTTTACCTTTTAAATTCATCACCAACCCCCTAAGCTAATTTGGTTAATGTCAGTGTGCCGTTTTCAATCTCTTCGGCAAACATTTCTGCTGTTCTTGTCCCAGCAGCCGTCATAATATCCAAATTACCGGCATACTTTGGAAGGTAATCTCCTAGCCCTTCAACCTCTAGAAATATACTAACTCTATGTCCATCAAAAATTGGTCCATTTTTTAACTTATAGCCTGGCACATATTTTTGCACTTCTTTAATCATTGCGTGAACTGATTCTGTAATTGCTTTTTGATCTGGTTCTTCTTCAGTTAAGCAATGAACAGTATCCCTCATAATTAAAGGTGGCTCTGCAGGGTTTAAAATAATAATCGCTTTGCCTTTCTTAGCACCACCAATTTCTTCAACGGCTCGGGCTGTCGTTCTTGTAAATTCATCGATATTTTTCCGTGTGCCCGGGCCTGCTGATTTTGATGCAACTGTTGCAACAATTTCACCGTACTCTACTGCCTGAACTTGGCTCACAGCAGCCACCATCGGTATCGTTGCTTGGCCACCACAGGTCACCATATTAACGTTCATTTCTTGCTCACCCACATGCTCTTTCAAGTTAACAGGTGGAACACAAAATGGGCCCATAGCTGCCGGCGTTAAATCAATCACTAACACGCCTTTTTCTTGCAATTTACGGTTATTTTCCCCGTGTACATATGCAGACGTTGCATCAAATGCAATTTGTATATTATCTTCTTCAATATGTGGAATTAAGCCATCTACACCTTCATGCGTGGTTTTTAGGCCTGCTTCTCGAGCTTTTAATAAGCCCTCTGAGTCAGGATCAATACCTACCATCCACAGCGGGTTTAAATTTGGACTACGTTGTAGCTTAGCCATTAGGTCGGTGCCGATATTACCGGAACCAATCATTGCGCAATTTATTGCCATTTACTAATCTCCTAAAATTTTACGCTTAAACAAAGCGAACAGATGCTGAACCAATGCCGCCTACACTAACTCGCATAGAATCGCCTGCTTTAGCATCAACCATCATGCATAATGCGCCTGATAAAATAACTTCACCGGCTTTTAATGTTACGCCTAAGGCACCCATCGTATTAGCTAACCAAGTCATTGCATTAACAGGTGAACCAAGTGCTGCTGCTCCTGCACCTGTGTGCATTAGTTCGCCATTTTTTTCGAGTGTTAAACCACATACGCTTAAATCTACTTTGCGTGGGTCAACAGCCGTTCCACCTAATACAAGATAACCACATGATGCATTGTCAGCTACTGTATCTTGAATTTTAATTTTCCAATCCGTGATTCGTGAGTCAACAATTTCGAAACAAGGCATTACTGCTTCTGTCGCCGCCAAAATATCCGCATTGGTTAAGCCTGGCCCACACAAGTCTTTTTTTAGAACGAATGCTATCTCGCCTTCTGCTTTCGGTTGAATCATTTTTTCAGAGATAGGAATATCCTGTCCTTCTGACATCACCATGTCACTCAATAGGTAACCAAAATCAGGCTGGTTTACACCAAGCATATCCATCACAACTTTGCTGGTACAACCTACTTTTTTACCGACAACTTTTTCACCCGCGTCAAGACGACGTTGAATCATTTGATGTTGAATTTTATAGGCATCTTCAATCGTCACCTCTGGTGAACGCTCGGTAATCGGCGCAATTGTTTGTTGCGTAATAAGCGCCTCATACAGCTCATCGCCGTATTGAATTATTTTATCTTGATCCATTTTTATTCCTTATAGTTTTACACAAATATTGGTCAGCTCTGAATAGAACTCCAATGAATAATGGCCACCTTCACGGCCTGTTCCAGATTGCTTTGCACCACCGAAAGGTGTACGTAAATCTCTTAGGAACCAGCTATTAACCCAGCAAATACCCGTTTCCATTTGAGCGGCAACTCGGTGTGCGCGAGTAACATTTTCTGTCCAAACAGATGAAGCTAGACCATAAGGAGTATCGTTTGCTAACTCGATGGCTTCTGCTTCTGTATCAAATGGTGTGATGTGTGTGCACGGGCCGAAGATTTCTTCTTGCACAACCTTAGCTGTTTCTGGCAACCCTGTCCAGATAGTTGGTTCTATCCAATAACCACCAGCTAAGTCTTCAGGCATGTCAGGAATACCACCACCTGTTACGACTGTTGCGCCTTCATCCACTGCCGCTTGATAGTAGCTCAATACTTTTTCACGGTGTGATTTACTAATTAATGGCCCCATATTGGTTTCGGGGTCTTCAGGTCGACCTAATTTAAGCGCTTCAGCGCCTTCTTTTAAACGTTGTACAAACTCGTCAAAAATTGGTCGTTCAACATATACTCGCTCTGTTCCGAGGCAAACCTGCCCACAGTTAGCAAATGCCGAGCGTAATGTTCCTTCAATCGCTTTATCCATGTCACAGTCAGCAAAAACAATGCCCGCATTTTTTCCACCGAGTTCTAGCGATGAATCGCGAACACCTACCGAAGCCGCAGCCGCAATACGCTCACCCGTTGCTGTTGAGCCTGTGAAAGTAATCGCATCTAGGCCTGGATTCGTAATCAAGGCTTCACCCACTTCACGACCTATGCCCAGAATAACGTTATAAACGCCTTTTGGCACCCCTGCCTCGTTCATTACCTCACCCAATAAAGTGGATGTTAATTGTGTTTCTTCAGAAGGTTTTACAATGACTGTATTACCACATGCTAACGCGGGAGCAATTTTCCATGTCATCAATAACAAAGGTAAGTTCCAAGGACCAATAACACCAATCACACCTTTAGGCTTATGAACTGTATAGTTTAGCGCGCCTGTACCGTCTGGTGTCGGCATGTGAAAAGCTTCATCCCCAACATTTTTAATCGTATCTGCAAAAATTTTAAAATTAGCAGCGCCTCGGGGAATATCAATATGACTCGCTAAGGAATAAGGCTTACCCGTATCTAAACACTCAGCCTCTAAAAATTCATCAAAACGCGCATTAATACCGTCGGCAATTTTATATAAAATATCCACACGATCTTGGATAGAGTAACCAGCCCAAGGCCCTTTTAGTGCTATGCGGGCAGCATCTACTGCTTCGCCAACTTGCTCTATGCTAGTTTTGTGATATTGGCAGACCAGTTCTCCTGTTGCTGGTGAATATATTTCACCAAAACCACCAGAACCAACAAACTCACCATTAATAAACCCTTTTATTTCTCTCATATTTTTTTAGAACCTTTACTAAATAATAATGTAATTAAACCAAGACATAATCAATCGCATCTACGCCAGCTTGTGCGCAAAGAATATCTTCTTCTTCTGAACCACCTGAGACACCAATCGCACCTATAACGTCTTCACCTTCAAAAATTGGCAAACCGCCACCAAAAGTCACTACATTCGGTCGCCCAGCTATGCCCGCTTGCAACTGGGTCTTACCTTGAAGCACTTCACCCCACTGCATTGTAGGAAACCCAAAGCCTGCAGCTGTGTACGCTTTATCCTTAGCAATTGTCATGGAGGGTAGAAACGACTTATTCATACGCAAAAATGCCATTTCTGACGCCCCGCGATCCACAACCGACACACAAATGTTAATGCCAATTTCTTTTGCTTTTTCGACTGCAGCTTGCACCGCAGTAAAAGCTGCTTCGGTGGAAATATTTTTAGTTACAATACTGCTAGACATAACACTAAGACGTAACGCCCATAAAACTCTCAACCAATTGACGAGAGTGATAGAAAATAGCCTGACCAATATTATCTGCTGTCCATGTTAAGACAGGGCTATCGGGATACACGTAGCTATCTTCAGCGAATACTTCGTTACGGTTACCCGATGGATCAAAGAAATAGATCGTTTGCCCTCGAGTTAAACCATGTCGTGTTGGGCCAGTTTCCAATGGAATATCTTCCATCGAAATAATATCACCTGCTTTTAATACGCCTTCCCAAGAACTTAATAAAAATGAAGCATGGTGTAATTGACCTGATTTTTCAGAACGGATAAAGGCAACATCATGCGCCTTAGTGCTACACGTTAAAAATGCTGCCAGTTGAGTTTCACCATCAACTATTTGCTCAGTTAATTGAAAATCTAATGCTTCAGTAAAAAATTTAAAGTTTTCTTCAAAATTATTACCATGCAATAAACAATGATCAAAACGAATGGGCTCCATTCCTTTCAAACCTCTTGGCCAAGGAGCAGGGTTAGTGGTTGGAAGACCGTTACCCACTTGTTCTTTTTCAGCATATAAATCAAAGGTATGACCAGCAGGCGCGACAAAGCGAACCCGTTCACCACAACCCTTTAATTCGCCAGCAGGAATTCTTTTTGTTTCAATACCAAAGCTTTTAACATTAGACTCATAACGCCACAAATCTTGCTCTGTTGCGACTTTAAACGCCATGTGATCCATACCTGAGCGATCTGAAGGCTCCAATACTAGCGAAAACTTATCTTGCTCATCCCAACATTTAAGATAGACACGACCCTGATCATCTCGGTCAGTTTCTATCAGACCAATATTTTCACAATAATGGTTTAGTGATTCTTCCATATCCAACACTCTTAGTTGGGTATGTCCTGGACGTAAAATACCTGTCATTGCCATGGTTAGCTCTCCTATCTCTATTAATTTTTTGAAATTGCGTTGCACTATAACTATTTAAAACTATTTAATGCTATCAACACACTTTACCGCGATACAATTTTTTGTAAAAGCCCAATCACACATAATACCATATTGTTGGAAAGCTTCTAATGCCATATTTCCTCACAACATCCTTTATCTCCTGTCACTCAAAGTTGATCATTATTAATTATGCTTTATTTAGATGATAGCTGTTTAGCCCCTCAGTTTAAAGCCATTTCGTTGATTCAATTGGCTAAAAAAGCCACGCAAGCACCTTACGTGGCTTTTTTAGATGTATAACAAATCAACAATTCACATATCGTTTTTGCTTATGTATATACTGTTGTGAAGGTTTCATTCAAAACACCCGTATGGTAGAAAATACCACTGCCGATCTGGTCTTCGGTCCAAGTCGTCACTGGTCTATCGCGTTGCGCCAAGTAGCCTAAGCCTCCGAAGGTTTCGTTTCTATTTCCTGATGGGTCAAAGAAATAAATTGTGTAGCCTCTTGTTACCCCATGCCGTTGTGGTGTCACATCAATTTTCACTTTATTCTTACCCATAACATCGGCGGCCTTTAACACATCATCCCAACTATCCATATAGAAGGCGAGATGATGTAAACCATTAATAGGCCCACCAACAAAGGCAATATCATGCGGTGTATTACTAACCGATAACCATGTTGCCAATTGCTCATTGCCTTCAGGCCCAACCAAGATTTGCTCTACCAGATAAAAATCTAAAACATCGATCATGAATCTCGTATTTTCTTCAACCTTATTAACCCCGTTACCAAGGTCGAACTCACTCATTAGCAAGGTGTGATCTAGCCAATGTACTCCGGCTCCTTGCAAACCATCCGGCCAGGGTTCTGGGTTAACCGCACCTACCTCAGTACCAACATACTCTTTCTCGGCATATAGATACATTTCATGCCCACTAGATATATTAAATTTTAATACGCGGCCAACAAATGGCCGCCCCCCCTTCCGCAATATCCTCTACCACAACACCGTACTGAGTAATCCGCCTTTTAAACTCATCCAAATCCGCATTGCTTTCTACTTTATAGCCCAGGTTTATCACTCCTGCTATATCAGCCTCGGTCAAAATCACGGAATATTTATCCCACTCATCCCAACATTTCAAATAAACATTGCCTGCCGTATCTGTATGTACTACTTTCATACCAATTACATTTACGTAATGTTTTACAGACGCCTCCATATCCAAAACTCGGATATTGATATGACTTATTCTCATGACACCCATAACACCTCCTCTTTCTGATTTAAATCGCAAATAATTACCGACCTGATGGTGGCAAGATATACCTCATATTGCATTGATTTAAATCAGAAAAGCCCTTATAGATAAGGGCTTTTCAATACAAGGTTATTTATTGCGGTTTTAGGTCATTAAGATGTGGACCAGGGTGTTTTAGTACTTTTCTTTACAATGTTTTTTTGTAACTTACCAATAACGCTCAAACTCAGGTCGCTGCGGGGGAACACTCTACACGCCAAGACACTGCCAGATGCTTCCTCATCAGCAGATACATGCGCCCTGCTCATTTTTTTAGTGTCATACAATCCAGAATTTATTTGTATTTTACATACACCACAACCCCCTCCCTGACAACCCGACGGGATACCTTTTTTACCCATTCTCGACATTGCAGATAAAAGATGCCGATTTGGCTGGCACTTAAAACTTTCCCCTGTGTTTTCTATTGTGATAACAAAATTTTGAGCTTCATCACGCACTGCATCAGTCATAAGCATTAATACAAGTCGTTAAACTTCTGGAGTATATAAGTCTGAAAAGAATGCTGACGGCTTTAAATCCTTATTTGCAATCAGCCCATCTGCCACAGCTTTCACCATTGCAGGTGAACCAGCACTATAGGCTTGCCACTCAGACAGATCATTAGGCATTAGTCGATCAACAACTTCTGTAATTAAGCCCGTATGCCCCTCCCAATCTTCTTGGTGCGATAAAGCCGGGTGATAATGGAAACCGCTATATTTCTCTGCTAAAGCCTGCATAAAATCAGACTCTAGTAACTCACTCTCTTCACGACAACCTAAAAAATAATGCACTTCACGATTAGCTAATTGATCGGTTTCATCCAAATAATGAATCATCGAACGAACATAGCTTGCACCAGATGCCCCCGCCACAAAGATCAAATTCCGCTTACTATCTTCTCGTAAATAAGCCTCACCCATTGGCATGTGTAATTGAACAACATCACCGGCTTTTAGTGAATATAAATAAGCTGCACCTGTTCCCAACTTATCTTCTTTCACTAACAGCTCCACCTCACCTTTTTTATTCGGTGAAGAGGCAATTGAATAATATGACGCCTTATCCAAATTTGGTAATAAGACCGCCAAATATTGACCGGCTTTAAATTCGAGCGACTTAGGCTCAAGCAGTTCAATTCTAAGTAAAATAATACCCTTGCTGACAAAGCCAGAATAAACGACTTGCCCCTTATGCGTTACTTCCATCCAAAACTCTCTTTTAATAATTAAAGCACATAACATGGTAACAACAACCAAGCCCGATACTTTTTATATCATGAGCGCACTGCTCACTTTTTTAATTTTTCTATTGAACTCACTAAACATATAGCCATAACTAGTCTCCCTTAGTTAAACAGTGCACTTCATACTCGTCACCGCAACCTTAGTCAGTTTATCTTGCGAAACGAATTCCTTGCACAATAGAAAATCTAATCTCTTTTATATTATACAAAATTAGTAAAATACAACTTTATTTATTGAAGCAAATCCTAACCCTATAAAAGAACATTCAAGATCCTATATTAAAAAACTTATAAACATTACCTTTACAAAGTCGACTGTAGGGCAAATAAAAAAGCCCTAGCGACAAGTCTGCTAGGGCTTTTTGCTTTATATACTAAACACTATAAACATCTAATACAGTATCAACAACATCATTGTGTAACGTGATTTTTCTATAGCAAATTTTCAACTCACCATCCACTTTACGTAAACGGTGCTCTTGAACACCAAAAGCATTACGACTCACTTTAGAATGATAACTGTGTGTCACCCAAGACGAATGAACAACAATCTCACCTTCATCATTTTCAGACACTCTAAAGTTGCTGTTCATATGACACGTTCTAGGTAATGGACTTGCAGAATAAGCCAATTCTGTTCTGATTCTATACACTCTATCCTCAAGACCTGAGCGATTACCATAATAAATCAATGAAATTTCACGCTTAGGGTTACTCGTTTGAGTATATTCATCAATCCATGATGGCATCCAATAGGTAGCATCTTTTGTATATAAATTAATCCAATCATCCCACTGCTTATGGTCTAGAGCGGCAGCCTCATTAATAATTACATCTATGGCTTGTTCTTTTAATACTGAATCCATCTTAACTTTCCTCCGCTTGGCCTTCAGCCATCATCTCGGCCCACCGCTTATGCTGCGCAACCATAATACCTTCATCTTCAAGGTTAGTACCTGACTCAACAGGGTTAATTCCAACAGTTTTAGCAACTTTTTCTGGCCCTTCAACCGTATTCATTGCCCCACGACACATATCACTCCAACGTTGTTTTTCACCCATAAAGCCTATCTGGCTGTTATTGAATGCTGTTAAATCATCCGGTGTTGCCATGCCTGTTGCATTAAAGAAATCCTCATACTGCCGAATACGGCGTTCACGGGCTTCATCTGACTCCCCAACAGGTGCAACACAATAGGTTGTTACTTCTGTTTTATCAACAGAAATAGGGCGGAAATGGCGAATCTGCGTACTCATTTGATCCATTAAGAATACGTTTGGATAGATGCAGGTATTACGTAAAAAACCCGCCATAAATTCTGCTCTCGCCTCTCCAAATTTTTCTCGTAGCGCTGGCATCTGCCCACCAACATAAAGCGGACGATCTTGGGCACTAGGAAATTTTCCCCATAACATCACATGACCATTCCCAAAGTGGTAGTAACCACCCGGTAGCTCCCCAGTAGATCCTGTCGACATCGCGCCCACATCTGCTGCTTTCACTGCGTCATTCTCTGCTTGGATTTTTTTACGATTGGCTAATGTCATTACATAATTGCCATGAATAGCTTCTAAATGATAACCATCCACACCATTTTCCGCCTGTAATTTCCAATTTCCATTATAGGTATAGGTTGTTATACCCGGCAACACCTCTAGGCCTCCCTCAGCCTGATCTACCAGTAGATCTATCGAGTGCGTCGCCTCGCCTAAGAACTCTTTTAAACTACATGCATTGTCATCCAGCACACCAAAAACAAAACCTCTGTAGCTTTCAATATCACCTATTGTTTGAAGGCCTAAATTATCTTTATCGAAGCTCTCACTATAGCCGACACTGTTTTTATGCTCACCACAATCCAGTAATTTCCCTTTCATGTCGTACGTCCACATATGAAATGGGCAAACCATTTTACGCTTATTACCACATGCAGTGTTTACCAGTTGCGCACCCCTGTGTGAACAGGCATTAATAAAGCCATGTATTTCACCGTCTTTATCACGCGTAATAATAACGGGTTGACGCCCCATATATGTTGTAAAGAAATCATTGGGGTTTTTAATTTGGCTTTCATGGCAAAGATAAACCCAGTTTTTTTCAAAAATGGTTTTCATTTCCATGTCAAAAATTTCTTCGTCAGTGAAGACCCTTCTATCAGCACGGTAAATACCCTGCTCTTTATCCTCGATCAAATAGCTCCCAAAATCGATTTTATTTTGTTTGCCCATTCTTTATTCTCCTTTTATCAGCCTGTTAACTCGGCTGCATCATTAATCTTATTCTCAACTAACTCTGTCGTTTGAGTAAGTGAACTATATCAATATAAACTTTTCCAGCCATGACTTACATCATTTACTTGATAAAAATTCAAAAACTTCCATAAAAAGCTAATTTAATAAAGCTGCTTATTTATGATCATTAACACGCTATTAGCTAGCAACCAGTTACCAAACCACTACTATCATCAACCATAATTGCCAATAACGTAACTGTTGTTAAACCAACCAATACCAGTGTTTTCCGAGAAATGAAAAATACTCTTAACGAGTCATATTATTATCAACACTCATCATCTCTCCAAACCTCGTTTATTTTATACCCCTAAATTATTCAAAAAGCACTTAACAAACTAATAAATATCATTTCGACATTCTCAAACTGACTCTTAATAACAGTTACTAAAACGCCTTATAAACTCCAATAACATTTTCGCCCCTTTATAACAGACAATAAATCAATCTATGCAATCAAGCAGGCTCGACAGTATGCTTTGAGTGATCAAAATTAAGATGTGATTCAAGATTCGCAGGAGCTACGCCAAATGCTGTTTGAAAACTAACATTATGCGCATTAATTTCATCATATTTTAAATACCAAGCCTTATGCATCTTATAAAAAGGTATTTCTGGATATAAGTGATGAATTAAATGGTAGTTCTGATAAACCAACAGCGGTGTCAATAACCACTCCCAACCCATTCGCATCGTCGTTGCCATATATTTATCTTCTTCCTGACCCACTTTATTAGGCGCATGCGGCAAAATAACAAAAACTACTGCAATCATAAATAAAGCAATACGGCTAGGAATGAACCACAACATAAGCAACTCAAGTCCCAAACCAAAGTATAAAGCAATGACGAAACCTGTTATTAGTAGCGTATAAAAAACAATAAGCGCTTTAGCATGTCTTTTTACAACTCTCATTCCATACTTAAAGAAATAATAGATGTAGTACCCGTCAAAACAAGACCATTTAAAAGGCACTTGCCACCATTTGGCCTCATGCTCGTAAACATCGGGGTCCATTGGCCCATTGGCGTGGATGTGGTGCTTATTATGTACCCATCTAAGTGCAACCATTGGCGCATAAGGGAATAAGAAAAACAAACCAACTGAACCGATAGCTTCATTAAGGAATTTATTGCTCGATAAAGAATGGTGCGATGCATCATGAATAATGCTAAACATCCAATAACTTAAAAGCCCATTGATGATAGCCCCTGACCATAAGGGCAAAATTCCGTTTAAGGCATAATACCAAACAGCAACAATGCCAGACAGAGACAGTATAAAAATAAGGGTCGTCGGAATGGCTAAACTGGGTGCAACCCTAAGAGATTCGAAATATTCTTCACTCGTTGCTGGGTTTTTTGTACTCATAATCTCTCCTGAATTAAATTAACTAACTATTTATGTTTTTATAATCGCCAATTAGAACAAGACTTAATCTAATAGATAAGTGTCATTATTTGACATAACCATGTCATTTTATGACAATACCTTTCAACCATCGCTCAAAGGAACTTATGTCCCAATCAATTATACTCCCTGTTAGCTACATACAAATAGCTATCCGAGAATTGTCTAACAAAGGCATTACAGCTGAGCAGATTTTAGAAGGCACCGAACTAAGCGTTCACTCATTACAAGAAGATGATTATATCTCATTAGATCAATTCATTAGCGTTATCCTTAACACACGAAAACTAAGTAACAACCCAGCCATTGGCTTATTACTGGGCTCAATACTGCACCCCTCAACTCACGGGTCTGTTGGTTGGGCAGCTATCAATAGCCCGACATTATCAGACGCCATCAATATTTTTCAGCGATATAGCCAAGTACGAACGCCCTTCATCTTATATACAATCCTTACCCAAGGTGATCAATATATCATCCGTTTAACGCTGACTGACAACCTTAAAGCCGCCCACACAATTTTCATCGAGGCCATGCTAATGTTACTGCAACATATCATTGAGTTTATACTCGGAAGGCCGATGACAGAGGCTAGTCTATACATGAATAGCTACACACCCAGTTATGTAGACAGTTACCGGCAATACTTTCATTGCCCTATTCACTTTAATTCTGGTCACCTCGAAATTCATCTTCCACTATCTTGGAAAGACACCCCCAACCCCAATGCTGACAAACACATTTACCAAATTGCGTTAGAGCAATGCCAAGAGGCACACCATCAATTGCAGCGTAATGTAAATATCAGCACTGAAATATACGATTATTTATCCGCAAACTTAAGTCACTCACCTACACTTAAACACACTGCTATGCACTTCGGCATAACACCTCGAACACTCATCAGGCGACTTAAAGACCAACACACATCTTTCCAAAAAATAAAAGACGATGTGTATGCATTTCAGGCCAGCAGTTATTTACGCAGAAGCACAATAACCATAGACACGTTATCTGTTATTTTTGGCTACAGCGATCCAGCTAATTTTAGGCGTAGCTTTAAAAGATGGTTTGGCATCAGCCCCCAAGAATATCGCGAACAACAAACCGAGATTTTGAAAAAACATTAAACGCGCATTAAATAAATTTAGCGATCAACTTAGCATAGACTCCAGCGAATCATTTCATTTGGGTTTATTTAAACCAGTCATCTAATTCATCACCATCAAGCTCATTAATAGCGTACTCATTAAAATCTTTATAGGTGTTCCAATCATGGATTTTTTGACTGGCGGAATCCTTTAAATCTTGATCTGACAGTTGCTGTTGATACTTGTTAAGCATCAATTCACTGTAATCATTACACTGTTTAAGAAAATCAATAACAATTTTTTTTTGAATATCTAACGGAAGAGGTTTTTGGCTCATTTTATTCTCACTTAATATTGACGCTGCTTTTGTTAGGCGATAGAGTCATTTAATCTAACAACAATAAGATTCCATGAGAAAAATAATTATCGCTATAACTGGGGCTACCGGGTCTATTTACGGTACCCGTTTACTTGAAATTCTGCAAACTGTCGATGATGTTGAAACACATTTGATTCTTTCCAATGCGGGTGCACTAACTGCTCAATATGAATTAAATATGGATAAACAAGAGCTTATGTCGCTGGCCGACGTAACGCATCACCCAAAAGATATTGGCGCATCAATTTCAAGCGGCTCATTTATCACCGACGGTATGGTTATTGCGCCATGCTCTATGAAAACACTCGGCTCCATTGCCAATGGTATAGCTGATAATCTAGTCTCTAGAGCTGCAGACGTGATACTAAAAGAACGCCGAAAACTTATTTTAATGGTTCGTGAAACACCCTTAAACCTTGTTCACTTAAGAAATATGACGACCCTCTCCGAGATGGGCGCCATCATTGCACCGCCCGTACCGGCCTTTTATATTCAGCCAAAGTCTATCGACGACATAGTTAATCATTCAGTTGGAAGAATACTAGATACATTAGACATTTCTAATGTAGATTATGTAGCCCGGTGGCAAGGTCTTTCAAAATAATAATCATCCACCTTTAAATAATTACACTCGAAGAGGAGCTTATGTTAAGCAGACGCACTTTTATTAAATCCGCACTGGCCACTAATGTCGCCTTATTAGCCACGCCATCTCAAGCGCTTCAACAGGTTTTAACCGGCTCTGAAGAAATCCCATTACTGGTCTTTGCAGATGAGCACTCAGCTCACTCAAAACATTTTATCTCCAATGTTGCCGAGCGCAAGTCTAATATCGATTTAGATATTGGCCAACACTTTGACCTGCTTAGAGAGTTTTGCAAAGAGTCCCCTATGGGCCAAATTTCAGGCTTAACCAGAGATTCCGATTTTTTTGCCCTTGAACAAATCGCAAAGGACTTTGGTTTTTACACCCAATATTCAGCCACACATCATTATTCCGGAAACATGTTGACGCATGAAGTCTCTAGTTCGAAAGACTCTGCTGAACTGATTACCTCATCACTAAAAAAAGCAAAAGAACAATGGCCGCAATGGCTTGCAAATCATATGCGAGTTTTACCGAGAGGGAATGCCCAGCTCGTGACGCAAAAAACACAGATCAGCCTAGCCAATACCGATCAACATGACTTCTTAGTCTCTTGGTCTTTAAGCCCAAATAAAAACAAATAACAATTGGAACAACCATGACTAAACCACTCCCACAAGGCATCACTTTAGGCCAGCTTAATGCGGCGATTGCCGAGATCGAAAAAGTCGTCGGCAAAGAATATGTTTACTTGGATGACATAAAAGAACTTCGCAGCTATCGCGACCCTTATAACACCACCAATGATGCTGACTTTGCTCCATCCGCTGCTGTTGCACCTCATAATGTTGAGCAAATCCAAAAAATTCTTGCCATCGTTAATAATTACAAAATACCTGTTTGGACAATTTCCACCGGTAAAAACTTTGCCTACGGTGGACCCGCTCCTCGTAAGCCCGGCTATATTGTTCTGGATTTAAAGCTCATGAATAGAATTCTTGAGGTTAACGAGAAACATGGTTACGCAATCGTTGAGCCTGGTGTGAGCTATTATGACTTATATAACTACCTTCAAGAAAAAGGCTCAAAGCTTTGGATTGATTGTGCCGCACCCGCCTGGGGCGGAATTGTCGGTAACACCTCTGAGCACGGCGCTGGCTACACACCTTATGGCGATCATCTATTAATGCAATGTGGTATGCAAGTCGTGCTTGCTGATGGTACTGTCGTTGAAACCGGCATGGATACTACTGCAAACAGTAAAACAGGCGGCCTCTACAAGTACGGTCAAGGCGCTGCGATTGATGGATTATTCACCCAATCAAACTTTGGTGTCATTACCCGTATGGGCATCTGGTTAATGCCAGAACCTCCGGGCTATACACCTTTTATGATTACTCTGGAAAATGAGCATGACCTTGAAACAGTAACCGACCTCTCGTTACCACTTCGGGTTAATCAAGTCATTCATAATGCACCAATGACTGTTGATTTACTATGGGAAGCAGCCATGTCTGTTAGCCGTAGTCAATACTATACGGGCAAAGGCCCAATGCCAGACAGTCATCGTAAAAAAATGGCTAAGGACCTCGATTTGGGTATCTGGAATTACTACGGTGCTGTATACGGCCCAGGCCCGATGATGAAAAACAATATGGATGTTATCAGAGATACATTTGGTAGTATTCCAGGCGCAAAATTTCATTATGACGACACCAGAAAAGGTGACCCCGGTTGGGATTACCGAGTCAAACTAATGAAAGGTGTTCCTAATATGACTGAGTTCAGCCTACTGAATTGGGTTGGTGGCGGTGGTCATATTAACTTTTCGCCTATTTCAGCCGCTGATGGCAAATCATCTATGAATCAATACAAGATGATTGAAAAACGTGCACACGAATACGGCTTTGACTACATTGGCGAATTCTTAATTGGCTGGCGAGATCAACACCATATCTTTATGCTGATGTTTAACCGCATGAGCCCAGAAGAGAAAAAGCGCGCTCACGATCTATTCGCCATTTTAGTTGATGAGGCAGCCGCCTTAGGATACGGCGAATACCGTACTCACTTATCCTTTATGGACCAAATCGCTGGCACATTTTCATGGAACGATAACGCACTTTGGGACACCCATCACGCCCTAAAAGATGAATTAGACCCAAATGGAATCCTTTCTCCAGGAAAACAGGGGATTTGGCCAAAAAATTTAAGGGGTGAGTCATGAGTAAATATTTTTTAATTATTACAAGTCTTCTGTTTTTGACTGCTTGCGATCAACAAACAACAGATTCTGCAACAAACCCAGAACCAAGCACTCAAAAAGAAACTGCCGAAATTCCTGAAACTGTGGCAGAGCCTACTTCAAACTATGAGCCTAGCAACCGCTCAGGAAAGGTAATTTTTGACCTACACTGCGCTGGTTGTCACGATTCTGGTAATGCGTATGCAGCCACCAAACAACTTGCTCTAGTTCGTGGCAAGGATCTAGCCGTTATTAGAGAACGTACAGACTTAGTTCCTGACTATATTAAATATATTGTTAGAGACGGGCTGCTAGAGATGCCTCCTTTCCGCCCAACAGACATTAATGATAAGGAACTAGATAACTTAGCAGCATATATCGTTGACAGTGCTAAAGCACACGCAAATAAGGAAAGCAAATAATGAGTACCGACAAAAAACCGTTATCCGCTCAAGCCAAAGCTGTTGGCGAACGTATTGGCAGCTTACGTGATTTTCTAGAATTTTTAGAAGAAAATGGCCAATGTATTACTTGGACTGATGAAGTCATGCCTGAACCAGATATTCGCAATATAGCTGTTGCTGCTGGTCGTGATTCAATGAATGGCCCAGCTGTTATATTTAATAATATCGCTGGCTACCCAGGCAAAAAACTCGTCCTAGGCGTACATGGTAGTTTCACCAATCTAGCACTATTGTTGGGGCACCCTAAAGGCACCACTATAAAAGAATTGTTTTACGACATTATTTCTCGTTGGGGTGACGATAAACCACTACTCGATTTTATTGAACCAGAAGCTGCTCCAGTCAACGAAAATCGCCTGACTGACAACTTCAACCTTTATGATTTATTACCGCTTTATCGTATTAATGAATATGACGGTGGCTTTTATATAGGTAAAGCCAACGTTGTCAGCCGTGACCCACGAGACCCCGAAAACTTTGGTAAGCAAAACGTTGGGATTTACCGTATTCAAGTACAAGCACCGGGCGAGTTTACCCTGCTGTCAGTTCCTGCACATGATATGGGTCGTCACATTGTCGCTGCTGAACAAGAAAATGTACCATTAAAAATATCCGTCATGCTCGGCAACCACCCAGCTATGTGTATGTTTGCAGCAACACCTGTTGGTTATGAAGAGTCTGAGTTTGCCTATGCATCTCAAATGATGGGTAGTCCGCTACGACTAACAAAATCAGGCAACGGCATGGATATTTTGGCTGATTCAGAAATGGTTATCGAAGCAGAACTAATGAATGGTGTGCGTAGCTTTGAAGGGCCTTTTGGTGAGTTCCCTGGCAGTTATAGTGGCGTTAGAAAAATACCTCGCTTTAAAGTAACGGCTATTTCACACCGCAACGACCCTATTTTTGAAAATATTTACATTGGTCGCGGCTGGACAGAGCACGACACCTTAATTGGCCTAAACACATCAGCACCAATCTACGCACAACTTAAAAAAGACTTTCCTGAAGTTGTTGCTGTTAACGCCTTGTATCAGCATGGCCTTACCGGCGTAATATCGGTTAAGAATCGGTTTGCTGGCTTCGCAAAATCAGTGGCCATGCGAGCACTTGGCACGCCACATGGCACCATGTACCTTAAAAACTTAATCATGGTTGATGATGATGTTGATCCTTTCGACCTAAACGAAGTGATGTGGGCCTTATCAACACGTACCCGGGCTGATGACACGATTGTTATCCCCAATATGCCATTGATTCCGATTGATCCGGCAGCAGAAGTTGCGGGCAAAGGTCATCGCTTAATTATTGATGCAACAAGCTTTATGCCACCCGATAAATTGGGTTCCGACTCAAAAATTGTTACCCCACCATCGGGGGCAAATATTGATGAATTAGCTAAGTTTATTCAATCATTACAAAATGGAGGTCAATCATGAGTTTATGCCCACGCTGCCAAGCCGCCGAAGAAAAAATCCGAGTTGAACATAAAGGTCTCAATGCTCAAGGTGAACTCGTTTGGACAATCTTTCATTGTAGCGCCTGTGAGTTTACATGGCGAGATAGTGAGCCTGCTACTTCCATAGATTACGAGGAACGGGAAGCATTTTTCAGGGTTGATCCTGAAAAACCATATCCAATAATTATGCCTCCGGCTCAATATAAATAGGTTTATCAGCATGAAAAATATTATAGAAAACCTTAACGGCTTATTAGGTGCTGACAACGTCATTAGCGCTTCAGATCAACCTACAGAATATCAATTCCTAACAGACCGCATCAATAATGGTGAGCGTGAAGTCATCGCCGTGGTAACGCCTAGCAATCTAGAGGAATTAAAAAATCTATTGGTCTCTTCCACAGATGAAAGCTATTCCTTGTTCAACCTATTAAGCCCTGGAGAAATAAACACCGCGCCTATTCCCGCAAAAGGTGCCATCGTAGTTATTGATCTTAAAAAGCTTAATAGTATTATCGAAGTTAACACTCAAGCTGCTTATGCACTGATCGAGCCTGGCGTTAGCTATGCTCAACTCAATGAATACTTAGAAGCCAATAACATTCCTTTTATCGTTGATTTTGATAAAAACTCAACTCAATCGGTTTCAGGTGGGATCAGTAATAGAAGTTATGGCTACACGCCGTATGGTGACCACCTCATGATGCAATGTGGTATGGAAGTGATGCTCGCGAATGGTCGTTTAATACGTACAGGTATGGGGGCGATGCCAAACAGCGACTCGTGGCAATTATTTAAATATGGTTTTGGTCCCTATATTGACGGCACCTTTACCCAATCAAGCTTAGGCATTATTACCAAAGTAGGTATCTGGCTAATGCCCAAGGCACCAGCTTATAGACCGTTTGCCATTCAACTGCCAAACGAAGCAGCCATGAATCAAGCCGTTGAGATTATGCGCGACATGAAAATTAATATGCTGGTTCCAAATACGGTAACTGTTGCTTCCGCAAAGTCTGACGCCTCGCAATTCTCTACTGAAGCCCTGGAAGACATTGGTAACAACGATGAAGCGGCGACAAAACACCAATTGGGTGCTTGGAATATGTACGGTGCTTTGTATAACATGCCAGCCAACGTTGATTTCTTATGGCAAGCTATTAATGGCGCCTTCAGCCAAATTGAAGGGGCTAAATTTTTAATGCCTGAGGAAACAGCCAATAACCCTATCTGGGCTCAGCGTGAAATGAAGATGGATGGAAAATTCAATACAATTAATCCAAATTTATCAGGCTTCTCATCCATCAATGTACATTTTGCTAGCCCAATTGATGGTGACGATGCAGTTAAGATGCAAACGCTGCTAGAAAGCGTTAACAACCCAGCGGAGCTTAACATCATCGGTCAGTTTGCGCTGACATGGCGTACCATGATGACGCAGCTTCAAGTGCTCTACCCTACAGGTGATGCTGAAAAACTAGCACAAGCACGTCAACTCACTAAGCAGCTTATTGACGACTTTTCAGCTCAAGGATACCCTACTTGCCTAGTGGATGCGGACATGCAAGAAGCCGTTGATGCCGTCAGTCTAGATGGACTCAAAACACTTAAAAACCGTGTTAAAAAAGCACTCGATCCGCAGTCTGTTTTTGGTTAAAACTGCTCCATATTATTATTGCTGAGTCGTGTCACTAAGCATTTTGTTTAATGCACGACCCAGCATAATTGAGTTGTAACAATACGCCGAGTTATTTTAATTAACTTATTCTTCAAACCTTACTAACAGTAGATACTTATTATGATTAAAACCTATGACCTTTGGATTAATGGAGAGCACACAAAACCAGCTTCTGGAAAATATTTTGATGTCCTTAACCCGCTAGATGACAGCCTTTATTGCAAAGCCGCCGAGTCTAATCAAACAGATATCAACAAAGCAGTAGATGCTGCTCATGCTTGCTTCTCCAGCTATCGAAAATGCTTAGCTAAAGACCGTGAAGCAATGCTTACAAAAGCCGCTGACCTGCTCGAAAGAGACCGTGAAGAATTCCTTGAAATCCTAATTGATGAAGTCGGCTCTCCAATCAACAAAGCACAATTTGAAGTCACTCAAACAATTGGCCAACTCCGCGCTGCTGCCGGTAGCGCACGTCGTATCACAGGTCAAACCATGCCGTCTGACACACCGGGCCGTTTAAGCATGAGTGTGCGTAAGCCATTGGGCGTTGTTGCTGCTATTACTCCGTTTAATGTTCCCTTATTAAAAGCTGCAAAATTAGTCGCCTCGCCGTTAGCGACTGGTAATACTGTTGTATTATTAACCTCCGAAGAAGCACCTGCGGTCTCTTTCCGTTTTGCCAAACTGATAGAAGAAGCAGGCTTTCCTGCCGGCAGCTTAAATGTCGTATCTGGTTTCGGTGTGGATGTTGGTGACTTTTTGACCGACCACCCTCTAGTAAAAGCCGTTATGTTCACCGGTTCCAGTGTAGTCGGTAAACACATCAGCGAAATTTGTGGCCGTAACATGAAACCCTGTGTTCTAGAACTCGGTGGTAAAAGCCCCTATATTGTTTTAGCTGATGCCGACCTTGGATTAGCGGTACAAAATGCCATTATCGGTATGTTCTTTTATCAAGGCCAAGCTTGCATTGCATCCAGCCGTATTATTGTAGAAGCAGCTGTGTACGATCAATTTGTTGAAATGTATAGCGCTGCGGCCAAGCAATTATCAATGGGAGACTTACATGAGATGTCGACCATCTTGGGGCCCATTATTTCACCACGCCAACGCAACCGAGTACGCACACATATTGAAGATGCCGTATCAAAAGGAGCCACTCTTATTACTGGTGGTGAGTGGGAAGGCAACCGTTGTCAGCCGACTATTCTTACCAATGTCACCGAGGACATGATTGTCTGTCGCCAAGAAACGTTTGGCCCGGTGACCTCCATTTACTCTGTTGACAATGCCGAAGAGGCATTAGCACTCGCAAATGATACACATTATGGGCTCAGCGGTGCGATTCACACCAACGACCTTAACAAAGCGCTATCGTTAGCACATGAAGTAGAAACAGGCATGATACATATCAATGCGCCAAGTGTTTACGATGAACCACATGTACCTTTTGGCGGTATTGGCGACAGTGGCTTCGGTCGTGAAGGTGTTGATGTTGATATTGATGCGTTAACACAATGGAAATGGATTACGATTCAAATGCCTGGCTACGATCAAGCCCACTAATACCAAGCTTTTCCAATTAAAACATTAACTTAAAGACTTTAATATTAAAGGACAAACATGACTACCAAACATGATCTATGGATAAACGGTGAACACACCCAACCCGACAGTGGAAAATATTTTGACGTTCTAAACCCGTTAGACGATTCTCTCTACTGCCAAGCTGCTGAGTCAAATGATGCAGATATTAACAAAGCAGTAGAAGCAGCACATCGTTGCTTTCAAACTTATAGCAAAACATTAGCAAAAGATATCGAAGCAATGCTATGTAAAGCAGCTGATTTAATGGAAAGAGATCGTGCTGAGTTTACGGACATTCTAATTGACGAAATCGGCTCACCAATAAACAAAGCCAATTTTGAAATTGCCTATGCTATTACTCATTTACGTGCTGCTGCAGGCGTTGCTCGCCGTGTTACCGGGCAAACCATGCCATCTGACACACCGGGCCGGCTCAGCATGAGCGTACGTAAACCTTTAGGCGTTGTTGCTGCCATCACACCGTTTAACGTACCGTTGATTAAAGCAGCAAAATTAGTCGCATCACCCTTGGCAACGGGCAACACCGTTGTACTACTGTCCTCAGAAGAAGCACCAACACTGTCTTTCCGCTTTGCTCAACTACTACATGAAGCCGGCTTCCCTGCGGGTTCTGTTAATGTTGTCTCTGGCTTTGGTGTTGACGTAGGTGATACCTTAAACAGCCACCCATTGGTTAAAACAGTGATGTTTACTGGCTCTAGCCGAGTAGGTAAACATATTGGTGAAATTTGCGGTAAACAAATGAAACACGCTGTGCTTGAGCTTGGCGGAAAAAGCCCACTCGTTATCTTGGCAGATGCCGACCTTGGATTAGCAGTCAAAACTGCTATTTTTGGTATGTTTTTATACCAAGGCCAAGCCTGTATGGCCTCCAGCAGAATCATTGTTGAAGAAGGTATTTATGATCAATTCATCGCAGCCTATAAACAAGCGGCAAGCCAACTGTCTATGGGCGACTTACGTGAAATGTCCACCATCCTTGGCCCTATTATCTCTCAACGCCAGCGTGACCGAGTACGCCGTCATATAGACAATGCAGTAGAAAAAGGTGCTACCATCGAAACCGGCGGTAACTGGCAGGGTAATAAATGTGAGCCAACGATCCTAACCGGGATCACAGAAGAGATGGATGTTTGCTACGAAGAAACTTTTGGCCCTGTAACCTCGGTCTATTCGGTTAAAGATTATGAGGCCGCTCTCGAGATGGCAAATGATACGCCCTATGGACTCAGCTCGGCTATTATTACTAACGACTTAAATAAAGCCTTAGATTTTGCCGAGAACATTGACTCTGGCATGGTTCATATCAACGCCCCTACTTTGTATGACGAACCTCACGTACCTTTTGGCGGTACAGGCGACAGTGGCTTTGGCAGAGAAGGAATCGAGGTCGACGTTGATGCACTAACGGAGTGGAAATGGATTACCATTCAACTCCCTGACGCAAGCGCTGGACACTAAGAATTTATGTTTAAGTAACATTAAAAAAGCAGCCCTTCCCGGCTGCTTTTTTTGTGTCAAAAATTTATTATTAAACTTCTACTTAAAAGGATAATCTCATGATCAAGCCCGCCAGTGATTTTATTAAAGAAGCCCAAAAAATATGCAATTGCCTTGATGCCGTTGCAGCTAAAGAACTTGCCGGGCAGTCAAATAACCTGATTATTTTGGATGTTCGAGAACCACATGAGACCGCCGAATCAAAGCTTGAACAGGCCATCAACATTCCTCGCGGCCTATTAGAAATGAAAGTACAAAACCATTGCACCGACCCTGATACTCTCATTCTTATCCATTGCGCAGGTGGTGGCCGTGCATCTTTAGCCGCAGCCAGACTACATGAAATGGGCTATCGTAATGTCCATGCCATTACCGAAAAATTTGCCGATATCAAGAAGGCTTTTGACTAGCTAGGACAACATAAAAAAACACTAATCAACCTAATTTGAAGACTTTATTTTACTTCAAACATCTTAAAAGTGAGAGGTAGATCTATGTACAAAATAATACTATCGAGTTACAGTTAACTCATAGGTATGCTGAATAGGACTCATGGATGGATCCTCCCAAACAACCCAGCAATGAAACTCAACGTCTTGAGGCTCTTAAAAAGCTCAACGTTCTTGATACGCCAGATGAAGAGCGCTTTGACCGCATAACAAACATTGCTCAGCAGTTTTTTAACGTGCCCATTGCGTTAATAAGCTTAGTGGATGAAGATCGCCAGTGGTTTAAATCCAAACAAGGCCTTTCTGTGTGTGAAACATCCCGAGAAATTTCTTTCTGCGGCCACACTATTTTACAATCCGATGTATTTGAAGTTCAAGACACCCTCTTAGATCCACGATTTAAAGACAACCCTTTAGTCACTGCAGCACCTAATATTCGGTTTTATGCAGGCACTCCCCTCCAAACAAAAAGTGGCTTTGCTATCGGCACATTATGCTTGATTGATTCACAACCCAAAAAACTCTCATCCACTGAAAAAAAAGTGCTAAACGATTTAGCAAACTGGGTGCAAGATGAACTGGCTCATAACGAAGCCATGGCGGCCAGCACTATTATTCGAGAAAGTGAAGCACGTTTAAATGCCATTTTAAACACCGTGGCAGATGGCATTATCACCTTAGACTCCAAAGGCACACTTGAAAGCTTCAATGCCGCCGCCACACGTATTTTCCAATACCAGCCAGAAGAAGTCATTGGCAAAAACATCACTATATTAATACCTGAGCTATATCACAATGAGCATATCGGCACCGGCCGTGAAGTAACAGGCCTTCGTAAAGATGGCAGCACCTTCCCAATGGACCTCTCTGTCAGCGAAACTGTTGTTGCTGACCGGCATTTTTATACCGGTATTATGCGTGACATTACCGAGCGTCAAGCGATCGAGAAAGAACTCTTATTAGCGAAACAGTCCGCAGAGGTAGCTAACCAAATGAAGTCTGAGTTTCTTGCCAATATGTCACATGAACTACGAACACCGTTAAACGCTATTATTGGTTATAGCGAATTATTAACTGAAGATGCTCAAGACGTTGGTCTTACACAACAAGTAGCAGACTTAGAAAAAATTCACACGGCAGGCAATCACCTACTGAGCCTAATCAACGATGTGCTCGATTTAGCTAAAATTGAAGCTGGCCGAGTTGAATTGATGCCAGAAAAAATTGCTATTTCAAGACTTATTAATCAGGTCGTAACAGTCGCACAAAAGCAAATTGAAAAAAATGGAAACACCTTCAATGTTATATGCCCAGACGATCTTGGTGATTGCATTACTGACACTGTAAAGGTATGCCAAGTTCTCCTTAATTTATTGTCAAACGCAAGCAAATTCACAGAACAGGGGCAGGTAACATTGTCTGTACAAAAGGAAAACTCACAACTCATTTTTAGCGTAGAAGATACCGGTATTGGTATGACACCCGGCCAATTAGATAAAGTTTTCATCCCCTTTGTTCAAGCAGATAGTGGTACGACTCGACAATATGGTGGTACTGGGCTAGGTCTACCGATAAGCGAGGAAATCTGCCAACTAATGGGTGGTGAAATTAAGGTCAATAGCGCCAAAGGGAGCGGATCAACATTTACGGTAACGTTACCCATTGATATATCAACCCTCGTTAAAATAAAAACCTATTTAGCAGAACAACCAAAAGAAAACACTTCGCCTGAAAGTAGCCCTAAAGGCTCCATCTTAATCATTGATGATGACCCCCAAGTACACACATTATTGAGCCGACACCTTAATAAAATGCCATTTAAGATCATTACCGCTCAAGATGGCAAAGCTGGTGTTAAAAAAGCCCGTGAGCACGCCCCCTCAGTCATCATATTAGACATCATGATGCCCGAAATGAACGGCTGGACAGTTTTACAAATTTTAAAATCTGATCAACGTACCGCACATATCCCTGTTGTCATGAGCACCTTTTTAGATGAAAAGAAAAAAGCTTTTGAATTGGGCGCAATTGACTACCTTAACAAACCTGTTAATAAAAACAATTTATTACGTGTCGTCAGTAAAGCTATTAGCAACAACAAAATGCCTGAGATATTAATTATCGAAGATGAAGTAAGCACCATAGCTAAACTGGAACAAGCCCTCGAAAATTTTGGTTGCACCATAACAAAAGCACTCAACGGTAAAGAAGGCGTTAATAAAATAAGAAACCACTTCCCCGACTTGATTCTGTTAGACCTGATGATGCCTGAAATGGATGGCTTTACATTCTTAGAAAAACTACACCAACTACCCAATACCAAAGAAATTCCCATCATCGTTATGACAGCCAAAGACCTATCCCCCGTTGAAAAAGACCTCTTAAAGACCTCGACTCAACAAATCATTACCAAAACATCACTACTCATGAATACCGATGATGTCATTCTGCAAATTATTAACCGCATCCAAACTAGTGCTCTAAAAGCCTATGACACTTAAAATTTTACTGGTGGAGGATAATGAAATGAACCGTGATATGTTAAGTAGACGCTTATATAGAAAAGGCTACCACATGATCCTTGCTGAAGATGGTCAACAAGGCATTGAGTTAGCCCTGTCAGTATCGCCTGATGTCATTTTAATGGATATGAATTTACCGATCATTGATGGTTGGCAGGCAACTAAAACCATTCGTAAACATGAAAAGCCGCTAGGCAAGCATACGCCTATTATCGCCGTCACCTCTCATGCTATGACATCAGATCAAGAAAAAGCCATTAATGCGGGTTGCGACCACTATGAACCCAAACCCATTAACTTAGACCAACTGATTGAAAAAATAGAGCTTTTACATGCCATGTATCAATCAAAAAACGCTGAGAAAAGTTGTGATGAAACTCAGCCATAAGGCTTAAGAGTATGACCATGCAAACTATTCTAGTCGTCGATGATCTTTCAGAAAACTTGGAGTTATTGTCACGCATTTTACAACGAGAGGGGTATAAGGTCCTCAGCGCTGTCAATGGTGAAGATGCCTTAGCACAACTCACTACGTCTAACCATATTGATTTAATTATCAGCGATATTTTAATGCCCATTATGGACGGTTACGAGTTTTGCAGACAAGTTCAGCAAAATGATCGTTTTTGCTCCATCCCCTTCATTTTCTATACGGCCACGTATACCGATGAAAAAGATAAAGAGTTTGGATTAAAACTTGGCGCAAATCGCTTTCTCATCAAACCTCAAAAAACACAAGACTTATTAAACATCATCAAAGAAGAGTTAGCCAAACCGTTTAAAGTTGAAAAGAACAACATCACACCCGATGCTAAAAGCCCGCTGATAGAATCTGAACAGCAGTATTTACGGCAATACAGCAGCCGATTAGTCCATAAACTAGAAGATAAACTGCTTGAACTCGAACAAAAAAACACCGATTTAGAAGAAGAAATGGCCAAGCAATTACAACTTAAACAGCATATTGAATTACTGAACGCTGATTTAGAACGCCGTGTTGCATCACGAACCAAAGACCTGCTCAGCGCCAATCAAAAACTACTGGAAATGGACCAAATAAAAAGCATGTTCATTGCCTCTATGAGTCATGAGCTAAGAACCCCCTTAAACTCAATCATTGGTTTCACCGGCATTATGTTGCAAGGCATGAGCGGCGAGATCACCGATGAACAAGCTAAACAACTCGGCATTGTCAAAAAGAGCGCGTCTCACTTATTAACCCTGATTAATGATGTGATAGATGTCAGTAAAATAGAGTCAGGTGTTGTGTCAATTACTAACCATAATTTTGATCTAATCGAGTTAATAAAAGACGTTATCCAAATACTCTCAAAAGCCTGTTTAGACAAGCAGTTAACTATTCGATCAAACCTACCTGAAAGCTTTTCTTGTTTTAGTGATAAGCGCCGTATTAAACAAATCCTAATTAACCTACTGGATAACGCCATTAAATTCTCCAATGAGGGAGAAATCATCATCTCACTCACTCAAAGAGAATCGTTTTTTACCGTGACTTTCTCTGACACTGGTATCGGAATCAGCGACGATGATGCCAACAAACTTTTTTTACCGTTTAGCAAACTCAACCCAACTCAAGCCAACAATCCACGAGGTAAAGGCACTGGCTTAGGGCTTTATCTTTCACAACGATTAGCTAACAAACTTGGTGGACAAATAACCATGACCAGCGAACCTAATAAAGGTAGCAACTTCTCTTTAACACTACCCATTGGAGGAGCCAGCAAATGAAAACTATTTTAATTGTCGATGATAATCCTGATAACCGTTACCTTATTACCTACATCCTAAAAAACAATGCCTTTCTAACCATTGAAGCTGTTAATGGTACACAGGCGGTTAACAAAGCGCTGGATGAGCAACCTGACTTAATCTTAATGGATATACAGCTACCTGATATGAGTGGCTTAGAAGCGACACAACAAATTAAACAATCCACACCCCATCGCCACATTCCCGTCGTTGCATTAACCTCTTATGCTCTAGATGGCGATAAGGATAAAGCGCTCAAAGCAGGGTGTTCTGGTTATATCGAAAAACCCATTAACCCAGACACTATCATCGATCAAATCCACCAAGCATTAGCGTCATGTTAGCTATAAACACCATTTTAATTGCAGAAGATATCGAAGATGATCGGTTGATGCTGATGACCCTTTTAAAAGGGCATGGCTACCAAACCGTTGGCGCAGAAAATGGTCAAGATGCGATGGATAAATTGGCTAAACAAAAATTTGACCTGATTATCAGCGATATCTTAATGCCAGAAATGGACGGGTACCGCTTTTGCCTGTCTACTAAGTCTGATGAACGCTATCAAAAGATTCCTTTTGTTTTTTATTCAGCAACCTTTACTGAAGATGTTGATGAAGCTTTAGCAAAAGAAGTTGGCGCCGATTTATTCATCGCCAAACCAACAGACCCTGAGCAATTTATCATTCAAATTAAAAATATACTTTCGCCCGTTGAGAAAAAAACTCCAATAGATGCCCCTGTTTCACATACAAATGAAACTAATTTAACGAAGCAATACAACCAAAGTCTCTCAACCAAGCTTGCAATTCAGGCCATAGACCTTAAAGCGTCTGAGATTAAATACAAAGCTTTATTTGAAACAGCTCAATCCGCAATCATCATCTGTGATAGTGAAAAACTCATTGATTGCAATACAACTTGTTTAAAACTGCTTGGCTGCCATCATCGAGACCAATTTATTGGTACCAAGATAACCGATTGGTCTGCCACCACTCAACCAAACGGCTCTAAATCAACCTTAACTGCCGCACGATATATTACTTTGGCTCTTAGGGAACAAAAACAGTCTTTCGAATGGAACTTAAAAAAACTTAATGGCGAGCTATTTCCTGCATCCGTAGAACTCAGCTCGATGGTAATAGATAACCAGTTACTGATCCAGGCTACCGTTCATGACATAAGCCAGCGTAAACGAAAAGAGCAACAAGAGCAGCTCCACAAAGAAGTGCTTAGGCAATTATTAGACTCTCGTAACCTAGCTACCGTACTAGAAAAAATTGCTACCGGATTAGAACATGAAATACCGCATACCCGATGTAGCATTTTATTAGCTGACGCTCAGAACCAATTATCTCTAATAGCGGCCCCTTCAATGCCAGATAGTTACCAACAAGCTATTAGCCAAAGCTTTACAGAGTCCAGCAACTGCTTATATAAGCAAGCAATACAGCAAGGCCGGAAAGTCATAGAGCATCTTCCCACCAGTAGCGAGCAGCCAACTGACTATAAAATAATGTCCGAAACAGGGTTTAATGCCTGCTGGTTAGAACCCATCGACCTCTCATCATCAGACGACACTTGCGTTATTGCTATACATTTTCGCGACAAAGCAATGCCTATGACGACTCTAAATATTGAGTTATTTTCTTTTTATGTCAAATTAATTGAAATCGCTATTCAACGATACGAAGCTAATAAACAACTAAACCTAGCCAATGCCATTTTCCAACATTCTGTTGAAGCCATGTTGTTAATTGATAAAGACTATAAAATTATTACCGCTAACCCCTCTTTTACTACCGTGACGGGATACTCTGTTGAAGAAGTAATTGGTAAAACCCCTCATATTTTAAGATCAGGTCGGCACGATGAAAAATTTTACGACAAGATGTGGAAATCATTGGCTGATACTGGCCAATGGCAAGGGGAAGTCTGGCATAAACGGAAAAATGGCGAACATTACACAGAATGGCTAACAATAACAACTATTTACGATGATAACGGCGAGGTACTTCAGCGTGCGGCATTATTTTCAGACATTACCGAAAAGAAAAAAATGGATGAGCTGCTTATTAAACAGGCCAATCATGACAGCCTAACAAAATTGCCAAACCGCAATCTGTTAAAAACACGCATTAGTGAAGAAATAACCAAATATCATCGAACTAAAATTCCGTTTGCCGTACTTTTTGCAGATTTAGATCATTTTAAAGAAGTTAATGACTCATTAGGACATGATCTCGGTGATTTATTATTGATTGACGCGGCAAAACGTATTTCTGAGTGTGTCCGCGAAACCGACTTGCTCGCTAGACTAGGCGGCGATGAGTTTACCATCGTTATGACGGACTTAAACAACCCGCACAGTGTAGAGCGCGTCGCTAATGCTATTATTGAATCATTAAGCCGGCCGTTTAAGCTCGATACAGAAATTGCTTATGTGTCCGCTAGCATAGGCATTGCCTTTTACCCTGATGATGGAGACAGCATCGTTGATTTATTAAGGCATGCAGACCAAGCAATGTATTACGCAAAAGCTCAGGGGAAAGGTCGTTTTTGTTACTTCACCAAAACCATGCAAGAAAATGCAAATTATCGGGCCTCTATTTTAAATGACCTACGTACCGCATTACCGTCAAATCAGTTAGAACTCTATTATCAGCCCATTATCTCGCTAAGAACTAACACTGTTATAAAAGCAGAAGCCTTATTACGCTGGAATCACCCACAAAGAGACATTATTAGTCCGCTACAGTTTATCCCTATTGCAGAAGAGTCTGGCCTAATCATAGATATTGGCGATTGGGTGTTTCAACAGGCGTTAGCCCAACTAAAGCATTGGCGTCAACATTTTCAAGCTGACTTCCAAGTGAGTATTAACAAATCGCCTGTGCAGTTTAAATCACTCAGTCAACACGCCGATTGGATGGACACCCTAAGTCGAGAATCAAACTACCCAGAACCTGGCTTAGTCGTTGAAATCACCGAAAGTCTATTACTCCAAGAAGACCCAAACATAATGTTGCAATTTAAACAAATGCAGCATAACGGCGTAAAACTGTCCCTAGATGACTTTGGAACCGGTTACTCATCACTGTCCTATTTAAATAAATTTGGCTTTGACTTCTTAAAAATAGACAAATCCTTTACCCAAGAAATTGTTGAAAACAGTGACAAACGTGAGTTATGTAATGCCATTATTGTTATGGCTCACGCCCTCGGTATAGAAGTTGTCGCAGAAGGTATTGAAACATTAGCACAACAAGACTTATTAAGTGAAATGGGCTGTGACTATGGTCAAGGCTACCTTTACTCTAAACCTGTGCCCGTTAAAAAGTTTGAACAAATCCTAAAAAATGGTCTAGTAAAGTAGACACTAACACCTATACTCTATAAAGATACCTTAAACTAAAGAGGGTTTAATGGAAAAACCAATCATTCCGGATAATGAGCAAAGCCGTCTCAAAGCACTTCATTCACTCAATGTCTTAGACACGCCGCCAGAAGAGCGGTTTGACCGTTTAACACGCCTAGCTAAACGCATGTTTAATGTTCCCATTGCTCTGGTCAGCCTTGTAGATGAAAACCGTCAATGGTTCAAATCTTGTGTTGGCCTTAGTGTCTGTGAAACACCCCGAGATATTTCGTTTTGTGGGCATACTATTTTGGGTAATGACATTTTCATCGTCCCTGACACACTGGTTGACCCACGTTTTGCAGATAACCCACTCGTGCTAAATGACCCGTGCATTCGTTTCTATGCTGGTTGCCCACTAAGGCACTTAGACGGCAGTATGTTGGGCACGTTATGTATTATTGATCAAGAGCCCAGAGATATTAGTCAAGAAGACTTAGATATCTTGAATGATCTTGCTGACCTTGCATCACGCGAACTGATGGCTATCGAACTAGCAACGCTTGATGAACTCACAAAAATATCTAACCGAAGAGGCTTTATTAAATTAGCTGAACATAGTCTAACAATATGCACCCGCCAAAATATTCCTGTTTCGATTGCTTTTCTAGACCTCAATAGTTTTAAACCCATTAATGATACATTTGGACATGCTGAAGGAGACACTGCGCTAATTGCCTTTGCTGAGAATTAATGAAAAAATCATTCAGGAAGTCTGACGTGTTTGCACGGATAGGAGGTGATGAATTCGCTATTTTATTAACTGACACCTTCGCTCAACCTGCCGAAAAAACAATGGCCCGTTTTCGTCGTGCTCTAAGGCTATACAATAAAACAGCCAATCGTGGTTATAACATTGAATTCAGTGAAGGTATTATCCCCATTAATCTAGAACAAACCCCATCAATAGAGTCTTTATTAAACCAAGCCGACTCATTAATGTACCAACAAAAAAATACGTCCCGTAAATAACTAAACTAAAAAAAATAAACCATAGAAGTACCGCTACTGAAAATAAAACTTTTTTATTCTCACAAAAGTTTTATTTTAGGTGATTGATAGCGCTGTTCAATCTAAACAAACCAAGCTAGTATTTCTTCGCTAGTTTTATTTGCTCATAATAATGTTTAGCGTAGTTGGTCAGAATACTTTTCTTTTCTTTTTCCGCTACCTTTAATGAAGTTAACCCCATCCCAGCCAATTCAATGCTCGCTTCTATGGTGTCTGATACAGCTGCTGAGGCCCCTACTTCTAATAACTGGGTACACTCTAATGAATTGCCACCCCTAACGTAAATCGCTAAATCTGGGTAAGTTTGCCGTAAAGACCCAACAATTAATTTTGATGTTTCCATATCATTAACCGTCACAATGACTATGCGCGAATCTCCGACACCAACTGAATCAAGCAATCCTTTATTACAAACATCTCCATAATAGACAGGAAGGTTATTCGCTTGAGATTTTCGAACAATATTAGGGTCGATATCAATAGCAACAAAGGGCTTTCCCGCTAACTTTAGAATATCTCCTATCCGATGCCCAACACGACCAAAACCCGCTAGTATTATTGGCGATGATTTAGGCACTTCGGAAGGGTTTATTCCTATCAATTTCTTCTTCGTCACCACCTTTCTTGCACATTCGGCCAATATTGGCGTGACTAATAAACTAATTAAGATCACTAATAACAGTTGTTGATGAAGGGCCGGCGCTAAAATGCCTGAGTCTAGTGATAAGGAAAACAGCACCAATGCAAATTCACCACTTTGAGCCAAAACCAATGAAACCGCTAAGCTTTTCCCCTTACTTAAACCAAACATATAAGTTAATGGGAATAAAATCAGTATTTTGATACCAATCAATAACGCAACTAGCCCCATTGAAAGCAACGGCTGATCAATCAGCAAGCCAAGGTTTAATGACATCCCCATTGTCATAAAAAACAACCCCAATAGCAGCCCTCTAAACGGTTTAATTTCAGAAATAACCTGATGTTTATAGGATGAATCAGACATCAGCATACCAACTATAAACGCGCCCATCGCCATTGATAAGCCAACCTTCTCGGCAATCAACGACACACCAAGAACAACCAATATAGCTGACGCCGTAAACACTTCTGGAATTTTTGTTAACGCAATCCGATGAAGAACAGGGTGTAAAAAATAGCGCCCAAATAAAATCACCATCAACAGAGTAAATACAGACTCTGCCAGCGCTAAACCAATATCATCCCCCATACTTATTTCTGACGCGCCTAAAAGACTGACCAATGCCAGTAACGGCACAACGGCCAAATCCTGAAGAAGGAGAATCGAAAATGATGTTCTACCGTATGTTGATTTCAACAAACGTTGTTCACTTAAAAGTTGCAAAACAAAAGCTGTTGATGACAGCGCTAATGCCGGACCAATAATAGCTGCTGCTTGTAATGGAACTTCAAAAACATAGTAACTCACTGCAACAAGGACCAAGCCTGTTATCAGCACTTGGAGCGTACCTAAACCAAAAACCATTCGTTTCATCTGCCAGAGTCGCGACGGCTTAAGCTCAATCCCAATCACAAATAAAAGAAAGGCTATGCCTATTTCAGCAAAGTGACGGATTTCAGATAGATTATGAATGAGCCCTAGGCCGGATGGACCAACAGCTAAACCTGCAATCAAAAAGCCAGGAACAGCACCCAGTTTTAACGTTTGGCATATCGGCACCACCGCTACGGCAGCCACCAGTAGAATAATTAAATCTTCAAGATAACCCGATGACATATCTCTACCCTTCTAAGTAGACTGTTTTCTGCAACAATTAAGGATCCAGTAACCAAAAACTCCCGATGCAAAGGAACCCAACAAGATAGCTAGTTTATCAGTATATTGAAACAAGCTGGCATCGGTGGAGGTTAGAGAGACAATAAACAAGCTCATCATGAAACCTATACCAGTCAGAATAGAGACTCCATATAATTGCATCCAATTACTTCCACTAGATAGTGCCTCTAATTTTAACTTAATGGCTAACCAACTAAAACCAAAAAAAAACTAATTGCTTACCTAAAAACAAACCCAGCATGATGCCAACAGTTACTGAGCCAGCCTTTGGTTTAGAGATATATCACCCGCATTAAAAAATGCAAATAAAGGTAAGATGAGAAAAACCACCCCACCAACCGCGCCAATAACCTCGAAACCACCTCTTTGGCAGTTATCGTATATAAAGCTACATTAACTTTACTAACATCGGCTTTTAATATTGTTTTAGCTTCACTTAAATGATGATATACACTTAGTATCCGCAAGTTCTGCTTCCAACACCTCCGTGTTAATAGCCAGCCCATCTACATAACAATCTTTGTTTGACCTTAAGTTCTCTTCAAGCCTAGTGAGTATTTTTATTTGATCTGATCAAACACTTAATGTTCTAAAACATAATGTCCTGGAGCATCTATCAAGCTTTTAGCCACGCTACCCTTTATACCCATTTTTGGTGGTGCGACCTTTTCCGCCTCATTTTTACTGACCAACCAGCGCTCCCATTCCAACCACCATGAACCTTCTTTAACACCTGTTGACTCCAACCATTTATCAGGTGAAAGGTACTTATCACTTTTTTTCTTTAATGAAACACGGTAATGACGGTTTGGGTGACCAGGCTGACTAATGATCCCTGCATTATGTCCACCACTAGTCAGTAAAAAGGTCACTTCTGTACGCGTTAAGTGTTTGATTTTGTAGACTGATTTCCATGGTGCTACATGATCCTTCTCCGCTCCTACAACAAAGAGCGGACAATCAATATCCCCTAAAGAAACAGGTTTACCATGGACCTTGTAACGATGTTCTGAAAAATCATTATTCATGAAAAGCTGTTCAAGATACTCAGAGTGCATTTTGTAAGGCATTCTTGTTGCATCGCTATTCCAAGCCATTAAGTCATTCATTGGTGCGCGTTGCCCCAACAAATAATCATGTAATACCCTTGACCAGATTAAATCATTGGAGCGCAATAACTGGAATGCTCCCTTCATCTGTTTTGTATCTAGGTAACCTTGTTCCCACATCATATCCTCTAAGTAAGCAACCTGACTGTGGTCAATAAAAAGCATTAACTCTCCAGCCTCTGAGAAATCAGTCTGTGCAGCAAATAACGTAATTGAACCAATGATACTGTTATCTTCTTTAGCCAATGCTGCGGCAACCAATGTTAATAAGGTCCCTCCTAAACAATAACCAACTGTATGAATTTTTTTATTCGGTATCACTGATGAAACTTGCTCTAATGCATGCCCTACACCCAAGTCTATATAATTTTCTAGTGTTAAATCACGATCTTCCTCTGTTGGGTTCTTCCAAGAAATCATAAAAACCGTATACCCATTATCGACCAAGAACTTAACCATTGAATTATGTTCAGATAAATCCATGATGTAGTACTTCATAATCCAAGCTGGCACAAAAAGAATCGGCTCCGCATAAACCTTGTCAGTCGTCGGGCTATATTGAATCAATTCAATCAAGTGATTGCTATACACAACCTTCCCTGGCGTTGTGGCTAGGTTTTCCCCTATTTTGAATGCTTCAATACCGACAGGGCCTTCACCCCTGCTACTTCGTCCCCAATCTTCCAAGAGGTTTTGCATTCCCCTTACTAAGTTTTGCCCCCCTTCTTGTTCGGTGACCTTTAATAAATCCGGGTTTGTCAGCAAAAAATTTGAGGGAGAGATCACATCCAGCAACTGGCGTGTCGTAAACGAAACAACATTCTCATGATGCTTAGAAACACCATTAACACCCGTTATCGCGTTGTGCCACCACTGCTGAGTCAATAAAAATGACTGAGCATAAAGTGAAAACGGTAATCTCTTCCATGCATCTGATTCAAAGCGCTTATCTTGTGGCAACGGTTCTATACAACGCTGGTTGTCCACATCATTTCCAAGGTGAGTCAAACACTTAACAACATAACTCAAAAAGCGGCTATTTTTTTTCATCGCTTTTTTAATCAGCTCGCCTTGTTTCCCAGGCGAATTAGCCAAATGTATAGCCCAATCGATATAAGCTAACATCATTGATGTTGGTGAAATCCCCGCCGTTATTTTTCCTTCAGCAGCGTGAATAATACGGTCTAACGTGTTAACACTTTTACTAGGGTCTCTATGTTCCATAATGACTCCTTGCCTTTATAATCAATTAAATATCCATTTCCACACTAATGTAAAGAGAATATAACGATTTAATAAGGTCTACTTAATACATTTGATATTTAACTAACCACCGTGCTGTAATCAGTGAAAGTAAGGCGATAACCAGCATTGGCCAATACTTTGTCCATAACAATGCAAGTTCTACTCCTTTCATAAAAACAGATCTGATCATAATTAAAAATAACGCAAAGGATCAAGCTAAGTTAAATACTGCACAGCATCTGGCCTATTCGATATAAGTGTTACAAACCCAGATAAAATAACAGCGGTAGCAAAAAAAGAAACAGCCCAAGATAAAGTGCTATCGAACTACCTCGTTGTACTATCGGTAATCGGTAAACAGTAATATTTTGGTCTCGTACAAAGCCGCGCATCAAATCTAAAATGCTGGAGATCCAGTCAAAGAGTACTGGATCACAATGTGTCTGGTTGGCGTGTTGAGTTTAAGCAGCGTACCCAACCTACGGGCACAAAAAAACCGACGATTATGTCGGCTTTTTTTGATTAGGATGGTGGGTCGTGCGCGATTCGAACGCGCGACCATCGCATTAAAAGTGCGGTGCTCTACCAGCTGAGCTAACGACCCTCCAAGAGGCGAGAATGATACCGGATTGACGCAAAAAGGCAAGTCGAATGTAGTGTTTAAATGTTACTTTTAAGACTAATATTAATATTTAGTGCTGATATCGTGTCGGGTCTTGTACTTTTGCTTTTTCAAAGCCTTGTTGACGTAAGCGGCAAGACTCACATTCTCCGCATGCTTCACCTTTAGTATTAGCCTGATAACATGAGACTGTTTCACTGTAATCAACGTTTAAGGCTTCACCCTTTTGGATTATTTGTGCTTTGCTCAGGTTAATGAGCGGTGTATGTATTTTAAAGCCACCTTCTTCCACACCTGCCTTAGTCGCTAAATTGGCTAAGTTTTCAAATGCGTTAATAAACTCCTGTCGACAATCGGGGTAACCTGAATAATCCACCGCATTAACACCTATAAAAATATCCCATGCCGAAAGAACTTCGGCCCACCCTAGTGCGATTGACAAAAATACAGTGTTTCTAGCTGGCACGTAAGTGACGGGAATTCCCGTTGCTTTTTCGGTTGGAACGTTTATTTCGTCGTCTGTTAACGCAGAACCACCAAACTCTCCCATCCCTAATTCAATGATTTTATGCTCTTGCACATCATAAATTTTGGCGAGTCGACTAGCCGCTTCTAATTCTGAGTCATGGCGTTGCCCATAGTCAAAACTAAGCGCATAACACTCATAGCCTTGCGACTTGGCAATAGCCAATACAGTAGCCGAATCAAGACCTCCCGACACTAATATAACTGCTTTTTTTAACATTCTGAACCGTATATAACTGTCTACTTACCGGGCTCATCGCCCCATAGGTATTTATGTAATTGAATTTGAAATCTGACTGGTAATTTATCAGTTAATACCCAGTTAGCAAGGTCGCTTGCTTTCAGCTCACCCTGCACCGGTGAAAACAGTACCTCACATTTATCACTTAAGGCATATTCTTGCAGGTGTTGTTTCGACCATTGAAAATCGTCTCTATCACAAATGACATATTTCACTTGATCTTGTTTTGTTAAACAATCGTAATTTTCATGGCGATTTTTAGCCATTTCACCAGATGCCGGTGTTTTCACATCTAACACTTTAATAACCCGCGGATCAACGCCGGACACATCTAAGGCACCGCTGGTTTCCAGCGAAACATGATAACCAGCATCGCACAGCGTTTTCATCAACTCATGTACCCTTTTCTGAGCCAACGGTTCGCCACCAGTAACATTAATATAGTGCGCACCCAGTTCATTCACTTGTTGCACAATCTCATCAATGCTCCGCGTTTCCCCACCATAAAAAGCATACTCTGTATCACAATAGCCACACCGTAAGGGACAACCTGTTAAACGAATAAAGGTTGTCGGCAGGCCTACTGTTTTCCCTTCGCCTTGAAGTGAGTAGAAAATTTCAGTAATCCGAAGAGTATCTTTGGGCATAGCGATTAAAACTAGAAATTAAGAAGTTGTTTAATGCTTTTCTTGACGCATACGTTCAAGTCTTTTCTGTGCAAGGCTTGAAACCGTTGTATCAGGATAAGAAGCGATGACCTTTTCTAGTGTTTCACGGGCTTGCTGCCACTGTTTATTCTCATATTGAATAAAGCCTATTTTTAACATCGCGTCTTTAGCTTTTGAGTGAGCTGGGTATTGCGAAACAACTTTAGTAAACTCGTCTAGTGCGCGCTTAAAGTTTCGGCTAACGTAGCTAGCTTCACCCAACCAATACAAAGCATTGGGTATATAAACACTGGTTGGAAACGTGGTAACAAACTGAGAAAAATCAGCAATTGATTGCTGGTAATCGCCTGATTTCAAACTTGAAAACGCTTCGTCGTATGCAACCTTATCTTGCCCACCGCTTACTTTCGTTTGCGAAGGTGCTGAAGGGCTGCTTTGAGCCGATATACCACTACTTGCTGCCTGTGCTAGCGAACCCGATGATGCAGTGATTGAGGCTGATGAATTACCCGATTCTAATTGTGCGATTCGACCATCTATATCCAAATATAAATCACGCTGACGCTTCTTTAATGTTTCGATCAGGTAATTTTGTTCTTCAATCTGACCACGCATTTGCTGAACTTCACGTTGCAATTGTTCCAATCGGTTATACATTCCCAGCATACTTGAAGCTGATGCTTGCTGTGCAGGAGATGCTATTACGCGACCACTTCCATCAACAACTGGCGGTAGGGCTGCCGAAGCAGCCCCACTGACAACTAGAAGAGCAGCAAACTGCCCTAATATTTTTTTACTGATCAATGCGCTGGGTAAATAAGTTCAACGCGACGATTTAAACGCCAAGCCGATTCATCATGCCCGATAGCAACTGGTTTTTCTTCTCCAAGTGCTACTGCTTCTGTTTGGTTTTCGCCAGCACCTTGGAGTGACAATAAGTTTTGTACTGTTTTTGCACGTTTTTCACTAAGCGCAACATTGTATTCGCGTGTACCACGCTCATCAGCATGTCCTTCAACAATCACTGACACGCCTGCATTAGCGGCTAAATAAGCACCATGAGCGGCCAAAACAGCTTCATATTGTGGTTCTACTGCACTGCTATCGAATGCGAAATAAATAACCTTTGTTGACAAAGGACTTGCTGGGTTATCAAGCGGATGGCCTGAAAAGCTACTTCCATCACTTACGCCCGAAGTACTTGCACCGCCAGTTGATACACCATTAACTCCATCGCTAGTTCCCGTAGCAACATCATCGCCACCAAACATGCTACATCCTGCCAACGCTGTTGAAAGCAAAAGACCCATTACTACATTTTTATACATTTTCATTTTATTCCTCAATTTACTATTTAAAAGGTGACCAGGCTGGCTCTCTAACTTCACCCTCTTGCAGGCGAAGTTTTTGTCGTACTTTACCGTCAGATGATACCGCAGCCAATATCGATTTCAAGCCATCATTCGTTGAATATAGAATCATACTACCATTAGGCGCATAACTGGGTGATTCATCTAAGCTTCCATTAGTAAGAATATTGGTAAAACCTGATTTTAAATCCAGCGTTGCTATGCGGTACTGGCCATTAACCCGATGTACCATGACGATATATTTTCCATCTGGCGAATAACTGGCTCTGGCATTATACGACCCCTCGAATGTTACGCGAGCGGCTTGGCCACCACTAGCCGATATGCGATAAATTTGCGGCTTCCCACCTCGGTCAGAGGTAAAAATAATGTGCCGCCCATCAGGTGACCAATCAGGCTCAGTATCAATTGCATAACTTCTGGTTAAACGACGAAATGAGCGAGTAATCACATTATAAATATAAATATCAGCGCTGCCATCTTTCGAAAGAGTTAACGCTAATTGGCTGCCGTCTGGCGACCAAGAAGGGGCGCCATTAATCCCTTTGAACGAGCGCAGTTTTTCACGCTGACCGGTTCGTAATGTTTGCGTATAAATAGAGGACCGCCGTCCTTCATACGACACATAAGAAATTTTATCTCCTCTTGGTGACCAAGAAGGCGACATTAACGGTTCAGTTGAAGTAACAATGGTCTTTGCACCGTATCCGTCGGCATCCGCGACTTGAATTTTATACTCCTGCTTTCCATTAGCCCCCATCATTGATGTGACATATGCCATGCGTGTACTAAAGGCACCTTGTTGACCAGTTAAATTTTCGTAAATCAAATCACTGATACGGTGCGCGACACCACGTAAATTAGCTGTGTTAGCAGGAATACTAAACCCCGTTAATTGCTCGCCTTTATATACGTCAAATAGCTGAAACTGCACCGTCAACATGCCATTTGCGGTGGGTGTCACCCTACCAATTACTAAATTGTCTTGCCCCAGCGATTGCCAATTACGAAAATTAACCTGCTCTGCTGATGATGGTTTATTCAACATATCTGTCCGGGGCAGGGGTTTAAATCGACCGCTGCGCGCTAAATCATCACTAACTATCTGAGCAATATCAACCGGCAAACCTCCGATGACTTGTTCACTTGAAAAAGGCACAATCACAATCGGCTGGGCAGATGAAACACCTTGCGTTATTTCAATTCTTAAGGCTTCGCTCATCGCTGAAAAAGTTACAAAAGCACTTAAAAATAAAACCGTTTTAATCATTTTTTGCATTCTTTATTAATCTCCTGGCCTAAAGTAAAACTCAAGCGTTCTAAAAAAATTGAACATCTTAGGGTCATTGGGCAATGGTAAAGGCGCGGCTTTTCTTGTTGCTCGCTCAACCGAACGATCAAAAAGTGCGTTACCACTGGATTTTATCACCTGCGCATCAATCACATCCCCACCTGGAATTAAGCGAACACGAACCACGCAATCTAAGCCGGTAATATCTCCAGGCGGTTGAATCCAGTTTCGTTCTACTTTCTGCCTAATCAAATCAGTATAGCTCGCAACGGCTTCTTGCGCTCTAATCTCCTGCTCTTCTAGAGCTGCCAACTCGCGCAATGCTTGCTCTCTTTGAGCCTGCTCTTTTGCTGCTTTCTCTTTTGCTGCTTTCTCTTTTGCTGCTTTCTCTTTTGCTGCTTTCTCTTTTGCTGCTTTCTCTTTTGCTGCTTTCTCTTTTGCTGCTTTTAATTTTTCGGCTTTTTCACGAGCCAGACGCTCTCTCTTCTTTTTTTCATCCGCCTGTTTCTTTTTTTCTGCGGCTTCAGCTTTTTTCTTTGCTAATAGGTTTTTCTCTTTCAACTTCGCTTGTCTGGCGGCTTCGTCGGCTTTTTGTTTAGCGAGCTTCTGTTTTTGTAGTTCTTGCTGTTTTTTCAAATCAGCTATTCTTTTTTCTTCCGCTAACCTTTTCTTTTTAATCTCATTTAAACGTGCCTGCTCTTGTAAACGCTTTTTGTTTTCTATATTTTTAAGCTTTTCCGCCTCGGCTTTAATCTTAGACTCATCAATAACGGTTGCTTTTACAACATTAACTGTTGGTTTTGGATTAATTTTTTTCTCACTAAAAATGTCAGCACTAAACATAAAGAATGCCACTAGCAGCAAATGAAAAACAACAGACAATATGACCGCAACTGGATATTTTTTAAATAAATCCATCATCGTTATTGTTGTTATTGATTTGGGTCCGTTAGCAGACCAATGCTTGGTACACCTGCAGCTTGCAAGCTAGTCATTGCTCGTACCACTTCACCATATAGCACGCCTTTATCACCCCGTATCATCACCGGCGTTTTAGGTTTATTACGTAAGACAGCTGCTACTTTAATTTGTAAGGTGTCTGTTGAAATTGGCTCATCCGTCTTTTCACCTACGTCTAAATAATATTGCCCTTGCTGATCTACTGTTACGACTAATGGTTGAATATTATCATCGTCAACCTGCTCAGCATCGGCTTGCGGCAAATCAATTTCTACACCTTGTTGAATAAGTGGCGCGGTAATCATAAAAATAATCAGTAATACCAACATAACGTCGATATAAGGCACCACATTAATTTCAGCCATCGGCCGACGTTTTGTGCTACGAGCCACTGCTTTTCTCATTCATGCTGACATGTGCCTGGCGTTGCAACACGGTTGTAAAATCGTCCATAAATGTTTCGTAACGTGTGGCCAAGCGGTCAGCATTGTTTGAAAACCGATTATATGCAACAACCGCTGGAATGGCCGCAAACAAACCCATTGCCGTCGCCACCAGTGCTTCTGAAATACCTGGTGCCACTAAAGCCAATGTTGCTTGCTTCATATTACCTAATGCTTGAAATGAGCTCATAATGCCCCATACCGTCCCAAACAAACCAACGTATGGACTTGTTGAACCGACTGTCGCTAAAAAAGGTAGATGGTTATCTAGCACATCCATTTCTCGTGTGTACTGAGCCTGCATTGCACGGCGTGCACCTTCAACAACATGCATCGGCTCCATGCCAGATTGTTCTTTCAGACGCTTATACTCTTGAAAGCCCATATGAAAAATGCTCTCCATACCACATCGGCTATGGTGAGCCGAACCTATTTGGCGTGATAATTCATTAAGATCAATCCCAGACCAAAACCGCTTTTCAAATGTATTGGTTACCTTAAATGCAGATTGAAATTCTTTGTATTTTGCAAAAATAAAGGTCCACGAAATAATGGAGGCCACAACTAACATCAACATCACCAGTTTTACGATGGGCCCCGCTTGTGTTATCAGGTGAACGATGGATAAATCATTTGTCATGTTAATTGCTCAATCATTTGTTGTGGAATGGCTTTGACTTTCATACTTTGCGCATCAAGGCAAGCCACCTTTATAACGGCTTTGTTTATTATTTCACGGTTATTGTCTGCCCGCACAATTGCTTGCTGAAAAACTAATGAGGCACGTTTTAATGTTGCTATTTGTGTAAGCACCAGCAAATTATCATTAAACTTTGCTGGCTTCAAGTAATCCATTTGAACCGCCCTTACTGCAAATGCGACATTTTGTTCGCTTATCAATACATCTTGTTCAACGCCATTGCTACGCAAAAACTCCGTTCGTGCTCGTTCCAAGTATTTCAAGTAATTAGCGTAATACACAATCCCTTGCATATCCGTATCTTCGTAATAAATACGTATTGGCCATTGATGATTATCGTGCATCATATATTGCTATTGGATCAGCTGACCCTACTCTGCCTCAGACACTGTATCGTCTTCATCTATGTTCAATTTATTCGGTGCCTTTAAGCCCAAGTGTTCATAGGCATGACGTGTTGCCATTCGACCACGAGGCGTTCGCATAATATAACCTTTTTGAATAAGGTAGGGCTCTAACACATCTTCAACCGTGCCTCGTTCTTCACTTAATGCAGCGGCCAAACTATCTACACCCACTGGACCACCATCAAACGTATCCACTAAGGTATTTAATAAGCGGCGATCTAATTTATCAAATCCGCTTTTATCCACCTCTAACATCGACAACGCTTTATTTGCTATATCCGCCGTAATCACACCATCACCTTTGACATCCGCATAGTCCCTAACACGTCTTAACAGGCGGTTTGCAATGCGCGGTGTTCCTCGTGATCTTACGGCAATTTCTCTAGCCCCCTCAGCGTCTGACCGCAAGGCCAATATATCCATTGAACGCTGAACAATGTGTGATAAATCGGCATCATTATAAAACTCTAAACGCTGCGTAATACCAAACCGATCACGTAATGGTGAGGTTAACAATCCAGCTCTAGTAGTCGCTCCCACTAGCGTAAACTGAGGCAAATCCAGCTTAATTGAACGCGCTGCTGGACCTTCACCTATCATAATATCTAGCTGATAATCTTCCATCGCTGGGTACAAGATTTCTTCTACCACAGGGCTTAGGCGATGAATTTCATCAATAAATAATACATCGCCTTCTTCAAGATTAGTTAGTAGCGCAGCCAAATCACCGGCCTTTTCCAACACGGGGCCAGATGTTTGACGTAAATTCACCCCCATTTCATTGGCGATGATGTGTGACAAGGTGGTTTTACCTAAGCCCGGTGGGCCAAAAATCAGTACATGGTCTAGCGCTTCTGAACGTGACCTAGCAGCTGACATGAAAATTTCCATCTGCTCACGGATTGCCGGCTGACCAATATAATCCGTTAAGGTTTTAGGTCTAATAGCTCGGTCTATTGCTTCATCATCCAGCAAGTTGTCAGAACTAATGAGTCGATCGCTTTCTATCATGTCGGTTACTTTTATTTCTTTGCGGCTGATTGTAAGGCAGAACGAATAATTTGTTCACTGCTAGCATCATCACTGGCTACGGCTCGTGCACGCTTTTCAGCATCTTGCGGTTTATAGCCTAACGCCACTAAAGCGCTAATCGCTTCTTCAACAGCTGATGTTTTTTGCGTCAACACGCCCAACGGTGGTGGCGTGGTCGTAACTGTTCCCTCTGGTAAACGATCACGCATATCAATCACTAATCGTTCCGCCGTTTTTTTGCCTATGCCGGGCAAACGCACTAGAGCGGCTACATTGCTATCACTCACCCACAAACAAAAATCACTAACGCTCACGCCTGATAAAATACCCAAGGCAACTTTAGGACCCACTCCATTTACTTTAATCAGGCTTCTAAATAACGCCCGTTCTTGCTCCGTTAAAAAACCATACAATACATGGGCATCCTCTCGAACGACAAGATGAGTCCGGAGAGATACTGTCTCGCCTAATGCTGGTAGGTTAAAAAAGCTCGACATAGGTGTTTCAACATCGTAACCCACCCCATTTACATCTATCACAACATGTGGCGCTTGCTTTTCGTCTACCGTGCCACGTAAAAAACCAATCATGCAAACACCTTCGAAGTTGCTTGATTTGTTTGATCCGTATGGAAATGACACAACGCCACTGCTAACGCATCACTGGCATCCATTTGCGGGTCGCCTTGTAGCTTTAATAAAATTTTAACCATGTGTTGAACCTGTGTTTTATCGGCACTGCCTTTACCAACCAGTGCTTGTTTGATCTGACGTGCTGCGTATTCAAACACTTTAATATCATGATCAAATACCGCACAAATTGCTGAGGCTCTAGCTTGCCCTAACTTCAACGCCGAATCGGCATTACGCCCCATAAAAACTTGCTCTACCGCCATTTCTTGGGGTTGATAATGCTGCATTATTTCACGAACACCAAGGTATATTTTTTTTAACCTGTCAGGTAGCGCACCACCACCGGTTCGTATACACCCACTATCGACGTATTTAACTTCTCGCCCAGACACATCTATAACACCATAACCTGTGGTTCTAGAGCCCGGATCAATACCTAGTATTCGCATCTAACTATACTTACTCAGCGCTGTTCATTATTTCATCTGGATAATCTGCATTTGAATAAACGTTTTGCACATCGTCCAAATCTTCCAACACATCTAACAATCGTAATACCTTTTCGGCATCTTTTTCATTCACCGGCGATAAATTATCTGCCCGCAACGTTACCTCGGCATGCTCATACGGAAAACCCGATTCAACCAAGGCATCACGAACCATCATAAAATCTTCTGCTGGCGTCAACACCTCAAACGATCCGTCATCATGTGTAATAACGTCATCCGCACCCGCCTCTATAGCGGCATCCATCAAACGATCTTCATCTAACTGACTCGACAAGCTAATCGCGCCAAGTTTTTGAAACATGTAATCAACCGATCCACTGGTCCCTAAGTTACCACCTGCTTTACTAAAGGCGTGACGCACTTCAGCAACCGTTCTATTCTTATTATCGGTTAAACAATCGACGATAATCGCTATTCCTGCAGGACCATACCCTTCATAACGGATCTCATCGAAATTCTCTGAATCAGTTGTACCACTGCCTTTTTTAATCGCCGTCTCGATAGTGTCCCGCTTCATATTATTAGATAGGCCTTTGTCTACAGCGGCTCTTAATCGAGGGTTATTATCTGGGTCAGGGCCTGCTGCTTTGGTTGCAACGGTGATTTCACGAATAAGCTTAGTAAATAATTTGCCTCGTTTCGCATCTTGTGCGCCTTTACGAAAACGAATATTCGCCCACTTACTATGACCCGCCATACATCTACCTCTCCAAGTAATATTCAACAAGCGAAGTGTATCACTCCCTTGGGTTTTGCTTAAGCGAAACCACTCTCTATTAGCTTGACCTATAAAGCAGTATGGCCTGAATCAACGAAAGCCTGATATCTTTGAGAACTGCTTTCTACAAGAAATTGCCGCTCCTCATTTTTTCATTGAAAATAACGCCTTGTCGATTTAAATAACCGACTGTTAAATCAACCTTGGTAGCCCTCAAAAACAGCATTAATGCTAACAAACAATCTAGCAAAGCGTGCTGTAAGTTTTATTTAATCGCTTTGAACTATGCTAAAATCTTTTAAAACCGATTACTCACCTTATCAGGAGAAACAGATGGCTGATTTATTTGACCCCATAAAGGTTGGTGCGCTTGAGCTACCAAACCGTATTATCATGTCCCCCCTTACCCGCTCACGTTCAGGAAGCAGCCGTATTCCTAACGAATTGATGATTGAGTATTATGTACAACGCAGCTCAGCTGGTTTAATTATCAGCGAAGCGACAGCCGTCTCACCCATGGGCGTTGGCTACGCAGACACACCCGGCATTTGGTCCGATGAACAGGTTGAAGCTTGGAAAAAAGTTACCGACTCGGTACATTCAGCAGGTGGAAGAATCATTATGCAATTATGGCATGTTGGGCGAATCTCTGACCCGATGTTCCTCGATGGTCAATTACCGCTGGCCCCTAGCGCCATTCAACCCAAAGGCCACGTTAGTTTAATTCGCCCAGAAAAACCTTTTGTCACACCACATGCGTTGGAACTAAATGAGATCCAAGACATCGTAGAGCAGTTTCGCACTGGGGCTGAAAACGCTAAAAAGGCAGGCTTTGATGGCGTAGAAATTCATGGTGCGAATGGTTACCTACTGGACCAGTTTCTTCAGGACAGCACCAACCATAGAACAGATATATACGGTGGCAGTATAGAAAATCGTGCTCGATTTATGTTGGACGTGACCGATGCTGTTATTTCCGTCTGGGGTGCAGACAAAGTGGGGATGCACTTGGCTCCAAAAGGGGATGCACACGACATGGGCGATTCCAACTTACTAGGCACCTTTAGCTATGTTGCAAAAGAGCTGGGTAAACGAAAAATTGCCTTTATCTGCTCGCGCGAGGCCTACAGTGATGATTGGTTCGGCCCTACATTAAAAAAAGCTTTTGGCGGCGTTTACATTGCCAACCAAGGGTTCACAAAAGAAAGCGCCAGTGCTGTATTAAACTCAAATCAAGCAGATGCAGTCGCCTTTGGCCAACTCTATATTGCGAACCCAGATCTGGTAGAAAGGTTTCGAGACAATGCACCTCTCAACACACCTGACCCAACAACCTTTTATGCCTCAAGCAGCAAAGGTTATACCGATTATCCGTTGGTTTCACAGGTAAGCTAAAACACAGGCTTGTTTTCGGTAAACTGAAGAATCAAGAAAAAATTAAAGCAGGAAGAGCCAGACAATTTTAAAAAGCTTTAGACCTAGGCTCTAAAGGCTTCTACGTCTACTCACAGCACTTTTTTAACCGCTTAAGCATAAAAAAAGCCTGAAAGTGAACCACTTTCAGGCTTTTAAAAACGCTACGAACCAGTATTAGCGAAATATGCGGATGATTTACATCATGCCGCCCATTCCACCCATGCCGCCCATGCCGCCCATGCCGCCCATATCTGGCATTGCACCTGCGCCAGCACCGGCTTCTTCAGGCTCATCGGTAATCATAGCTTCTGTCGTAATCATCAAGCCCGCAATAGACGCAGCATTTTGAAGCGCTGTTCTCGTTACTTTTGCAGGGTCAAGAATACCCATTTCAATCATATCGCCATATTCACCAGTGGCCGCATTGTATCCTTCGTTTCCAGTGCCTTGCTTAACCGCTTGAAGTACAACGGATGCTTCTTCACCAGCATTGGTTACAATTTGACGTAATGGTGCTTCCATTGCGCGTAACGCAATTTTAATACCGATATCTTGATCATGGTTCAGACCTTCAGCTTTGCTTGCAGCCTCTAAAACACGAATTAATGCAGTACCACCACCCGGTACAACACCTTCTTCAACCGCAGCACGTGTTGAATGTAATGCGTCTTCTACACGCGCTTTTTTCTCTTTCATTTCAACTTCTGTTGTTGCGCCTACTTTAATAACAGCAACACCACCAGCTAGTTTAGCCATACGCTCTTGAAGTTTTTCTTTGTCATAATCAGAACTTGCTTCTTCAGCTTGTGAGCGAATTTGTGCTACACGTGCTTCAATGTCTGCCGCTTGACCTGCACCGTCAACAACAACTGTACTGTCTTTAGTAATCGTTACACGTTTTGCAGAACCCAAGTCTTCTAACGTTGCTTTTTCAAGTGTTAAACCAACTTCTTCAGCAATAACAGTACCGCCTGTTAAAATCGCAATGTCTTCTAACATTGCTTTACGACGATCGCCAAAGCCAGGTGCTTTAACAGCCGCTACTTTTACGATACCGCGCATATTATTAACAACTAAGGTTGCCAATGCTTCGCCTTCAATGTCTTCTGCGATAATTAATAATGGACGACCTGCTTTTGCAACGGCCTCTAGAGTTGGAAGCAAATCACGGATATTTGAGATTTTTTTATCGTGTAATAAAATGAAAGGGTCTTCCATATCAACACTCATGCTTTCTTGATTGTTGATGAAGTAAGGTGACAAGTAACCACGATCAAATTCCATACCTTCAACGACGTCTAATTCGTTTTCTAAACCAGATCCTTCTTCGACAGTAATAACGCCTTCTTTACCCACTTTGTCCATTGCTTCAGCAATGATTTTACCGACGGACTCATCAGAGTTAGCAGAAATTGTGCCTACTTGAGCAATTGCTTTGGTATCAGCACAAGGCACTGATAAGTCTTTAATTGCATTAACTGCAGCAACAACCGCCTTATCAATACCACGCTTTAAATCCATTGGGTTCATACCCGCTGCGACAGATTTCAAGCCTTCAGTAAGAATAGCTTGAGCCAACACTGTTGCAGTTGTTGTTCCATCACCGGCAACATCAGATGTTTTAGCGGCAACATCTTTTACCATTTGCGCGCCCATGTTTTGGAACTTGTCTTTTAATTCGATTTCTTTTGCAACTGACACACCATCTTTAGTGATAGTTGGGCCGCCGAAGCCTTTGTCTAACACAACATTACGGCCTTTAGGTCCTAATGTTACTTTAACTGCTTTTGCTAGTGTGTTTACACCTTCAACCATTAGGCTGCGTGCATCATCACCAAATTTAACTTGCTTTGCCATGTTTCTTTTCCTTTCTCTAAATAAACTTTAAATTATTCAACAACTGCAATGATGTCGCCTTCGCTCATCACCAATAATTCTTCACCGCCTACTTCAACTTCAGTACCGGAATATTTGCCAAACATCACGTTATCGCCAACCTTTACAGACATCGGCTGAACATCACCTTTACTATTGATAGCACCATTACCCACAGCAACAATGTTGCCTTGACTTGGTTTTTCTTTTGCCGAATCTGGAAGCACGATACCGCCTGCACTAACCGCTTCTTCTTCAACGCGTTTAATAATGACGCGATCACCTAATGGACGTAAGTTCATTTATTGAATCTCCTATTGTTTAATATTGATATAGCCATTATGGCTAGCCCCATAGATATGGGGTGATGTTCAACTAAATCAACCCCATAATATGAAAAATTTTATGGCTTTTTTAAAAGTTTGAAGACTGCAGCATAAAAATGCTTAACTACTGTCGCCTCAGCCTACCTGCTGAACCAACAAATAAGCGTCTTTTGCTTATCTTCTACGAAACTTATGCTTAATAATCATAAAACTCAGTTACCATAATTATTGGCAACAATAACCTACACAACTGACCATGAATGACGAACAACTTCTTAGATACAGCCGACAAATCATGCTGCCTTCAATTGATATTGAAGGGCAACAAGCTTTATTGGATGCACGAGTCCTTATCATCGGCATGGGCGGTCTCGGTAGCCCAGTTGGGCTTTACCTTGCTGCCGCTGGCATCGGTCACATGGTCATTAGTGACTTTGACGAAGTAGACCTATCTAATTTACAACGCCAAATCGCCCACACTACTAAGCACATTGGTCAACCAAAGGTTGAGTCAGCAAAACAGTCCTTTCACCAAATCAATCCCATGATTGAAATCACCGCCATCAATAAAAAGTTAGAAGGCGATGAGTTATTAGCACAAGTTAAACTCGCTGATATTGTTGTCGATTGCTGTGACAATTTTGAAACCCGCTTTGCCATTAACGATGCCTGTGTTGCCACTAAAACGCCTTTAGTCTCTGGCGCGGCAATTCGGTTTGAGGGGCAAGTTTCCGTCTTTGATACACGCGATGCAACCTGCCCATGCTATAACTGCCTCTACCCACGTGACGGATCGGTTGCTCAAAACTGTTCAGAAAATGGCGTCATCGCACCCATTACTGGCATCATAGGTAGTACACAAGCGCTTGAAACCATTAAAGTACTCACAGGTGCCGGCCAATCCTTACAAGGCCGCGTTTTATTGCTTGATGCGCTATCAATGCAGTGGCAGAGCATGCAACTACCTCGCAATCCAAATTGCCCTACCTGCTCAAATTCTTAAAGCTAATCTATTGCTTATTAAAAACATTAACATAACCAATGACATTTCATTAGCCCTTTTATAGCCTAAGACGCATAAAACAACGGCACGCCTATCACATCGACTCAAATTGCTTTATTATTTAAACCGTACACATACTATATGGATAAAGCGGCTTAATACGACTAACGATTGTCCACTGAGCGACAATGGTTGTTAGACACGTAAAACAAATAAGATTGGGGCCGTTAAGTTAACTAAATTTTTAAATTGAGGTTATAAAATGGATAACAAAATCGTACAAATAATTTTGGCTATATTCCTTCCCCCCATCGCTGTATTCCTTAAAAAGGGTGCCGGCAAAGACCTTATTATCAATATCCTGCTGTGTTTAGTGTTTTATATTCCTGGTGTTGCTCATGCTTTATGGCTTGTAACAAAATAGGCTAATACCCGCGTCTAACAACTAGCAAAAAAGTAAGGCGCGGCTCTATGCCCCTGTCCTAAATCATGAGCTAGCGCGATAAAAGCATCTTTACTCGCCGATTCTAGTGAGCAATCAGCGTAGTGCCCAGCTACCTCATAACGCTTGAGCAGCTGGCAAGCGTTTTAAGTGATAAACACAAGCGCGGTAATGCTTTACAGCAAGGAAATACAAGCACTTGCATTCAGCCGCAGAAAACTTATACTTAGATTCATTCAGCGCACCATTAATTATAATAAATATTAAAAAAATATAACCGCAGGAGATCCAACATGAAGTGGGAAACGCCAACATACAAAGACTTACGTTTCGGTTTTGAAGTAACGATGTACATTTACAACCGATAAATAACAAATTTACAGATACACAAGGGGTTCCAATAGGAGCCCCTTTTTTATTTATCAGCACTCATTAAGGTCCATTATTTAATATGCAAATTCGTGTTTTAGGTTCAGGTGCTGGCGGCGGCTTTCCACAATGGAATTGTAGCTGCCCTAATTGCAAAGCTGTACGTGCAGGAACGATTAAAGCCACTGCACGAAACCAATCCTCCATTGCCGTTTCATCTGACGGTGAACATTGGGCTTTATTTAACGCGTCGCCTGACGTTCGCGCTCAATTAGAGAGCTTTCCTGAAATACACCCAAAAAATAAAGTACGTGGCACCGGTATTGAAGCCATTGTGATGTTTGATTCTCAAATTGATCACGCTACAGGGTTATTGATTTTACGCGAAGGCGACCCATTAACCATTTATTGTACCGAGATGGTAAGGCAAGACCTAACAACCGGTTTTCCAATTTTTAACATTTTGGAACACTTTTGTGGTGTTGAAGACCACACCATTCCATTGAATGGTGATGCGTTTACAATTCCCAATATTCAAGATTTAGAGTTCACCGCCTTGCCGTTAAAAAGCAAAGCGCCGCCTTATTCACCCCATCGTAATGACCCACACGAGGGAGATAATATCGGTATGATTATTCGGCAAATCTCCACCGGCAAAACAACCTTCTATGCACCTGGATTAGGTGAAATAGAAGCGCACGTTGAACAAGCAATGAAGGACGCTGATTGTGTATTGGTTGATGGTACTTTCTGGTCAGATGATGAACTTGCTTCCGTTGGTAGACCTTTATTGGCTAGAAAAATTGGGCACTTACCGCAATCTGGCAAAGGTGGCATGATTGAGTTTCTAGATACCCTTGAAAAGCCACGCAAAATTTTAATTCATATCAACAACACTAACCCTATTTTGAATGAAGAGTCTGAGGAACGCGATATACTGACCCAACACGGCATTGAGGTGTCGTATGACACTATGAATATCGAACTATAATATGACAGAAAAAGCACCTTGGTCACTGCAAGAATTTGAAACACGCATTCGCGATATGGAACGTTTTTACCATATCAACCACCCTTACCATGTGATGATGCACGAAGGTGCGTTATCTAAAGAGCAAATTCGTGGCTGGGTAGCTAACCGATTCTATTACCAAGTTAACATTCCCCTAAAGGATGCGGCGATTATGGCAAACTGCCCAGACCGTGATACCCGCGCGCAGTGGATTCAACGAATTATTGATCACGATGGCGCGCCTGGTGAAGTTGGTGGCATTGAAGCCTGGTTGCAATTGGCGGAAGCAGTAGGTTTAACACGTGAAGAAGTCTTGTCTGAAGAACATGTTTTACCGGGCGTTCGCTTTGCTGTTGATGCCTATGTTAATTTTGCACGTAGAGCCGATTGGCACGAAGCTGCTAGCTCTTCATTAACAGAATTATTTGCACCAAAAATTCACCAACAACGGTTAGATAATTGGCCAGCGCATTACCCTTGGATTGACCCAAAAGGGCTGAGCTACTTTCAAAAACGTTTAAGCGAAGCCCGCCGTGATGTTGAGCATGGCCTACGCATCACCCTAAGCTGGTATAAAACCCGTGAACAACAAGAAAAAATGATTCGTATTTTAAAATTCAAACTGGATATTCTATGGACCATGGCTGATGCAATGCACATGGCTTATGTTCATGAAATGCCACCTTACTTTACTGTTGAATCATGAGCCTGCAACTCACTGAGCCCTTTCAGTTGTTAACAAGCTACCGCTTGCAATGGGAAGAAGCACAAAATATGTTTGTGTTGCTCTACCCTGAAGGGCTTATTGAGTTAAACCAAAGCTCTGCTGAAATTTTAAGCCTCTGCGATGGCCAGCACACACTTGACGATATTGTTTCAGTACTTGAAGTAAAATTTTCAACAACGGGTATTAAAAACGATATTACCCATTTCTTAACTACCGCGCTCAATAATGGCTGGATTACCCAAAACACCTAGCCCACCTCGCTGGTTGCTTGCAGAGCTAACTTACGCTTGCCCATTACAGTGTCCATACTGTTCTAACCCCTTGGACTACAAAAATTTCTCAGCTGAATTATCGACCAATGAATGGAAACGTGTGCTGAAGCAGTCTCGCGAAATGGGTGCCGTACAGCTGGGCTTTTCAGGCGGCGAGCCGCTGGTTAGGAAAGACCTAGCAGAACTCGTTAACTATTCACACCAACTCGGTTATTACACCAACCTCATCACCTCCGGCTACAAGATGGATGAGGCTAAAATTATCGAGTTAAAAGACGCTGGTTTAGACCACATTCAAATCAGCATTCAAGCCAGCTCAAAAGAATTAAATGACTTTATTGCTGGCACAGAAAGCTTCGACGATAAAAAATCCGTGGCTAAATTAGTTAAGAAACATGGTTACCCAATGGTGTTATGCGTTGTATTACACCGCGAAAACATTCATCAAATGAGGGATATTCTAGAGATGGCGATTGACTTAGGCGCCGACTTTGTAGAACTAGCAAACACACAGTATTATGGTTGGGCGCATCACAACCGCGATCAACTAATGCCAACGCAAGAACAACTTCAAGACGCTGAAAAAATTGCTAACGAATACCAACGCTCTCAACAAGGCAAGATGAAAATTTATTACGTCATACCTGATTACTACGAAAACCGCCCAAAAGCTTGCATGAACGGCTGGGGAACCACCTTTTTAACCATTGCGCCAGATGGTGCGGCATTACCTTGTCATTCTGCTCGTCAACTGCCTAACTTTGATTGCCCAAATGTTAAAGACTTCTCAATAAGTGACATTTGGAATCACTCTGTAGCCTTCAACTACTTTCGTGGCGATGACTGGATGAAAGAACCGTGTAGAAGTTGTTCTGAAAAAGATAAAGACTTTGGCGGCTGTCATTGCCAAGCCTTTTTATTAACCGGTGATGCAACAAACGCAGACCCTGTTTGTGACTTATCAACACAACACTACCTAGTAACCGATGCTATTAAACAAGCTACTCAACTAACTGAGCAGCCACTATTATTTAGAAACAGCAAAAACTCTAAACAATTTAATCACTAACCCCAACCCAAGGAACACCCATGAAAGTAACCGCTGCTGTTGCCTGGAAAGCAGGTCAACCATTATCCATAGAAGACATTAACTTAGACGGACCAAAACATGGAGAAGTGTTAATTCGAAACGTCGCCGCGGGTGTTTGTCATACCGATGCGTTTACCTTATCCGGCGATGACCCTGAGGGCATTTTCCCTGCCGTATTAGGCCATGAGGCTGGTGCCATCGTTGAAGAAATTGGCCCAGGCGTCACCTCAGTACAAGTAGGTGACCACGTTATTCCGTTGTACACACCAGAATGTGGGCAATGCAAATTTTGCTTATCGGGCAAAACCAATTTGTGCCAAGCCATTCGAGTCACTCAGGGCAAAGGATTAATGCCTGATGGCACCTCTCGCTTTTCCAAAAATGGACAAGCAATATACCATTACATGGGCACCTCCTCTTTTGCCGAATACACGGTTTTACCAGAAATATCACTCGCTAAAATAAACAAAGCAGCGCCGTTAGACAAGGTTTGTTTATTAGGTTGCGGTGTCACTACGGGTATCGGCGCTGTGCTCAACACCGCCAAAGTAGAACCGGGTAGTACTGTCGCTATTTTTGGCTTAGGTGGTATTGGTCTAAGTGCTATTCAAGGTGCTGTTATTGCGAATGCTGAACGGATTATCGCTATTGATATCAATGAAGATAAGTTCGAATTTGCCAAACAACTCGGTGCAACAGATTGTATTAACCCGAAGCATTTTGATCAGCCTATTCAAGATGTTCTTGTCGACATGACCGATGGCGGTGTTGATTACTCATTTGAATGTATCGGCAATGTTAACACCATGCGCTCTGCGCTAGAGTGTTGCCATAAAGGCTGGGGTGAGTCTGTTATTGTTGGCGTAGCGGGTGCAGGACAAGAAATATCCACTCGCCCATTCCAGCTGGTCACAGGCAGGGTTTGGCGCGGTACGGCTTTTGGAGGCGTTAAAGGTCGCAGCGAACTACCCGATTATGTTGAAAAATACCTTCGCGGGGAAATTAAAATAGATGAAATGGTCACCTATACCATGCCCTTAAACGACATTAACCGTGCCTTTGATTTAATGCACCAAGGAAAAAGTATTCGCTCGGTGATTATCTATTAATACGCAGTTTTGTCTGACAGGATCATACAAATTGATCAGTCGCCGACACCAACGCATCAATCATTTCATCACCATGCGCTAAATGCGTTGAATTTGGCAGACGGATAAACTGTGCAAGAGGAAGTGCTTGCGCCAACGAAAATGACGACTCAATCGGACACATAAAATCTTTTTGGCCGTGGATAATAGTGCAGGGTATCTCTTGTATGCGAATAGCATTATCCAAAATTTGATTTTCTCGAATATAGTAGTTATTCATCGCGTAGTGCGTTTCGATACGTGCTTGCGCGATGGCTTTTTCAGGCACCGCTCCATCCAACGCTTCTGCCTTAAAATCATCACCTAACACCACCGCACCACCCCATGCATCCCACTCACGGGTTGTTTCTTGAAGGACCTGCTCATCATCAATACTTAAACGATGATAATATGCCTTCAACACATCTTTACGTTCATTGCTTGAAATATGGCCCGTAAAACGCTGCCACGCTTCAGGGTATAACCTGTTTACACCCTCTTTAAGAAACCAATCTGCATCTTTAGAACGTGCTAAAAATGTACCTCGTAAAACCAACCCCAATACATTATTTGCATATTGTTGGGCATACAACAAGCTTAATGTTGCGCCCCAAGAGCCACCAAACAGCAACCATTTTTCAATGGCCAGTTTTTTACGAATCAACTCCATATCTTGTAATAAATGATTCGTTGTATTGTTTTTCAACCGCCCCAAGGGTCTCGAACGGCCAGCACCGCGCTGATCCATCAAAATAATATGGTATTTATTAGGGTTAAAAAAGCAGCGATGATGCGCCTTACAACTTGAACCTGGCCCACCGTGCAAAAAAATAACCGGCACCCCTTTAGGGTTACCTACTTGCTCAAGATACACTTCATGCCCATCCCCCATATCAAGCCATTCATGGGCAAAGGGTTCAATCTCAGGGTACAACGTTTTCAATATTAACATCCTTCGTTTTCATCACTTAAAAGCTGATCAGGCTCAGCAAATATCAAGTTAGACTACGCTATACTACGGCTTTTTAAAACCCCACTTCATTATGTTCGATTTTCTTATTATTGGCGGCGGCCTACTTGGTTTATTAACAGCTAAGGAACTACAGCAAGCGGGGGCAAAGGTTGCGGTGGTTGATAAAAACAGTCGCGGCCAACAAGCTACTTGGGCAGCCGGTGGCATTTTATCCCCGATGCGGCCTTGGTTATATTCCGAACCTGTTAATGCAATCAGCTCACTTAGCCAATCGGTCTATCAGCAACTTTCCATCGAGCTTCGTGATCAAACAGGAATAGATCCAGAATGGTTATTATCTGGCATGTTAGTACTTGAGGATAATGAACTGCCTCAGGCTATCCAATGGTGCGAACAAAATAATTCACCCGTTGAAGTGTTATCTGTCGAAGAGCTCAACAGCCAATTCGAGCACTTAGCGCCCTTTACAGAATCTGCCATTTACCGGCCAGACGTTGCCACCATCCGGCCCCACAAACTGTCAGCTGCGTTAACCCAGTATTTAACGCTTAACGGTGTCTCATTTTATAACGACCAAGAAGTAACAAAATTACAGCATACTGATTATGCCGTTACAGGTGCCGAGATTGGAAAAACTACTCTTAGCGCTAATGAATACATCCTTTGTGGAGGCGCTTGGAGTACACAATTAGTACCCAAGCTTTGCCCGCAACCAGATATCAAGCCTGTTAAAGGTCAAATGATCTGTTTCCCACCAACAGATATCACCAACCTATGCATGGTCATGGATGGCAACCGTTATATTATTCCTAGGAAAGATAAGCGAATTGTCGTTGGCAGCACACGCGAATACACTCAATTCGATGCCAGTACCACACAGGCCGCTTTCGACGAACTTAAGCATTTTGCCCAACAGTTATACCCCGCCTTAGCAAGCATTGAACCTGATGCACACTGGGCTGGGCTTCGACCTGCTTCACCCAACAGCATCCCTTATATTTGCAGAGTCGCCCCTCTCAGCAACCTAAGTCTCAATGCTGGGCATTATCGAAATGGTATTGTTACAGCACCGGCAAGTGCCGAATTAATGAGCGATATTTTGTTAAATAGACGCTGTAAAATAGACCCAACACCCTACCAATTACAGCGTTAACTACCCACTAAAAACCTTGTGCTATACTGAGACCAAGAGATCAAGGTGATGATAATGGCTGAAAAAACAGGCGAACAACACGTTAAATACTTACTTAATGCGCATGGCATTACGCCCACTCAACAACGCATTAAAATCGCTAATTTTCTGTTTAAGAAACAACAGCACGTAAGCGCCGACCAAATTTTATCAACCATTAATCAAGGGCAACAACCCGTTTCAAAAGCAACCGTTTACAACACCCTCGGCTTGTTTGCTAATAAAGGCTTATTACGTGAGGTGATTATTGACCCTAACAAAGTCTTCTACGATACTAATACCAAACACCATCACCATTTCTACAATACAGACACCAACACACTCACTGATGTTAACGATGGCGAGATCACCATTCAAAACCTTCCCGCATTACCCAAAGGTACTGATTTTCACTCTGTTGAAGTTATTATTAAAGTTAACAACCAGTAAACGTCTTGTCTCACCTTCAACAATTCCCTATACTTTCTCGCCCATAAAGCCGATGTAGCTCAGGTGGTAGAGCGGCTCATTCGTAATGAGTAGGTCAGCGGTTCGAATCCGCTCATTGGCTCCATTTTAATGACTTTTTAAAGTAACCTGCCCATTAGGGAATATTCAAAAATACTAGGCCTTGGCCCAGCAATATAAAGTAAACCGCTTTCGTCTTAGCTTTTATAGGTTTCGAATATTTCATTAAATACTTCGTGATTAGCCACAAATTTTTCTTTAACTGCCGGATCGAAATGGCCTGACTTAATTTTCTCATCGCCATGTTCTATAATACCTACCGCTTTTTTATGATCAAACGCCTTTTTATAAGGCCGTTCACTTCGTAACGCATCATATACATCACACAGGCCCATAATACGAGCAGACAGTGGAATCTCCTTACCTTTTAAACCATTTGGGTAACCACTTCCATCCCACTTCTCATGATGACATAAGGCCACTTTTTTACCCATTTTGATATAGCTCGAACTATGCTCACTTGTTTTCAAAATCTCAGCGCCAATGGTGGTATGACTTTTCATTATTTCCCATTCACCAGGCTCAAACCCGCCCGGTTTTAAAAGAACACTATCGGGTATACCTATTTTTCCAATATCATGCATCGAACTGGCTAAAAACAAGGTGTCACAAAAAATTTTATTCATTCCAAGCATTTCCGCTAAACGCCTACAATAGTGACTAATGCGTTTAACATGCGCACCGGTTTCATCATCTCTATATTCTGAGGCACGCATTAATAAAAATATGCTCTCTTCAAATGACGCCTTTAGCCGTTGAGTGCGTGCTTTTACTTTCTCGTCCAGAAGATGATTATGGTTCTTCAAAATATCATTCGCAATTTTCAGCCTTAGCAGATTGCGAACTCTAATTTGAATTTCATTGGCTTTAATTGGCTTGGTAATAAACTCTTCAATCCCTCTTGAAAGCCCTTTCTCACGAGAGGCCTGATCATCAAGAGCGGTGACCATAATCACCGGAATACCCTCTGTTTTATCATTACTTTTAAGTTGCGTCGCAACTTCGAAACCATCCATTTCTGGCATCATGGCATCTAATAAAACCAAATCTGGCGAAAACATACTGGTTTGCGCTAACGCCAAGCTGCCACTAGAGGCTTCTTCAATCTGATACCCTTCTTCTTCCATCAGTTTCCTGAGTAACACCCTGTTTCTTTTTTCATCATCTACGATGAGTATTTTGGAACCTTTTGTATCAATCATCACGTCTCACGAATCATTTTTAACAGCTCATCAATCTTTTCTATAAACACTTTAGGGCTTATTAGTTTTATCATGGAACCATTACAAGCAGCCGCTAGCTCCGCCCCATAGTGTTTGTAGTTAAAATAAAGATGATGATTGTTAAGCGTTTTAAACCTCAGCGTGGTTACCTCTCTTCAACCACCCACCTTTAGTAATTAAAAACTATTACTAAAGGCATGCTAACCATATTATCTGTTACAACTAAGCTTTTTTAATGCGGGTGGTCATATGTGTGAAGTAGCTCTCAATTGCTAAATAGCTCTTGCAAATCAATTTTTATCAATACGTCCATCACTCAAAAACGCGTTAACTAAGTTCAGTAACATCAACAAATAACCGACAATCTAAACTAAATAATCAGTCTCTAAGTCTACTTTTTTGTATGGTAAATAAACGCTAAAGGTAGAACCTTCGCCAAGTGTTGATACAACCGTGACAAAACCACCATGAAGCTCAGTCATTGCTTTGACCAAACTTAGTCCTAGCCCCGTTCCCTCAAACTCCCTTGCTAAGGAGCCATCAATCTGTTCGAACCGGCGAAATAACTTACCAATATTCTCTTCAGATATACCAATTCCTGTATCACTAACAGATAACTTTAAATAAGGAGTTTCGCACTGAGCCAACTCGCTATCGTCTAATCTAAAATCAGGATGAAGCACCTTATCTATTGTTGCCGATATAACAATGGAGCCACCTTTTGGAGTAAACTTAACGGCATTGGACAAAAGATTAATTACAATTTGCTTTGTTTTCCGCTCGTCCAACAAACAAACCGTCACTTTTTCCTCTACTTCCTCTGTAATACTAATACCACGCGCATTCGCTTTATCCCTGAGCATATAAACAGTGCTCTGCAATAATGACTGAATAGAGACTTCATCTAATGCCAATTGCTCTTTCCCAGCTTCTATTTTTGATAAATCTAAAATACCGTTTATTAAGTCCAATAGGTGCGAACCACTATCAAATATTTCTTTTGAATATTGGCTCTGTTCCTCCGTTAATGGACCAAGCACACCACCTTTTAAGAGCTCTGAAAAACCGATAATAGCATTCAAAGGTGTTCTTAGCTCATGGCTCATATTTGACAAAAATTGCGATTTCATCTGACTCGCCAATGCTAGTTCTTTATTTGTCTCTTTTAATTGCTCTTGAACACGCCTTCTACTCTCTTCTTCAAGCAAGACCTCCACTAACATTGATAGTGACTTAACATATTGCGCTTCATCAGACCTTAATACTCGTGCTTCATCTTGGTTCACAACATTAAACACCCCTGCGATGCTTTTATATTTTGTAACAGGGAGCTGGAGGGTAGATACTGGAGAATGAGCTTGCTCAGGAAAATGAGATAATAAGGGTGTTGTCTCATTAGACAGCAACCCGCCTTCCATTAAGAGTTCAGAAAAATAATATTCATGCTCTGACACCAACAATGAGGGTAATGTAAAATACGATTTTTCTCTGCCGCTGTAATAATTCTGACATAACAGCGCATCCCTCTTATTATTAAATAACCAAAGTCCCACCCAGTCTGCCTGAAGTACTTCAGCACACTCTTGTAAAATTTTATTACATGCTTCCTCAAAATTGGTCGAAGCCCTTCTAACAAAATCACTGAGTGATAAATAGCTATTGTATTGCTTCTTTAAACGTTCATCGGTCTGCTGAATTTCCAGCTCCATCGCTTTCCTAACCGTTATGTCACGAAAGATACCTATAAAATGCTGTTCTTCATTAACCCTATACTCGTTTATAGATAAGCCCATCGGGAAAACTGAACCACTTTTTCGTCGGCCAACCACTTCCCCATTATGTTCTATTCCTTTTGACGCGCCTGTGCCCTTATAATCAGCATCAGATTTCTCATGCTCTTCCTTAAACAGCTCTGGTATCAACAGATTGATATTGTTACCGACCATCTCCTTTTCGTCATAGCCAAACAAATCAATCACCGCTGGGTTACAAGACTTAATCGTTCCAAACTCATCCATCATTATTAACGCGTCTTCCATATGAACAACAACATTTTCTAACGACTTGGCGCTGGAATCGGCCTGTTTCTTCATTTCTTTTAGTATTACCTCAGACTGCTCGGTATATTCATTAAATGCCTGAAATAATTCCTTAAACTCATCATCAACACTTGTTTCATCAAGCCGAACTGAAAAGTTCCTATCGCCTACAGCACGACAGCCCTCTACCAATCGAACAATAGGATTAATAATAATTCTTGATACAAGCATTGATGCAAAAAAAACGGCCAGCAATACAATCATTAAGCCGGTAATAAGCATCGAGTCGCGTGCTTGATCTAGATGCTTAAAAACAACACTTTTAGGCAGTTCATGAATGACCCCCCAATAGCGCTGAGAGTTTTTTTCATCAAATAAAATTTTATGGACAGCTAAAACACTGTTTCTTTTTTCATTGATGAGAACATACTCGTTTTGTTGTCGTTCATTGGCTAAAAAGTAAGCACTAAAATCAGTAATTTCATTAGGCCCAACCCAAAACTTACCTTTATTATCAATAATATAAGTATCAATTCCCTTTCTTTTTTCAATCGCAGAATTAAGCAACGGCAAAGCTGAAATTTCTGCCACGGCGACACCCTCCACTTGCCCATTGATATAAATAGGTGTTGATACCGTTAATATAGGCAAGCCATCGGCCTGTTGATGCTTAATATCTGAATAATAAACAGCCTTATCAGCTAACCTCATAACTTCTTGATCAGCCGCTAAGTGCAGCGCACCCGCCAACACCTTCCCTTCAGCATTTAACAACGTAAGACTAAGGTAATTAGGATAATTCGCAAGAAAAGCCCGAACCACTTGATTTAACCCACTCGCGCAAACCTTTGCTCCTTCCGTTGATACAGGTTCAATACCACCGTCTTGATTTGTTCTTAAAGTAGCTTCAACGGCAGGTATTTCGGCAAACGTTAATAAATTTGATTTCGAATTTTTTAATACGCTTGTAATTTCATCTGAATAGTCCTCTTGTTGCTCCAACAATAAACCAAGGGCTTGTTTTTCCGCTAAATGCATACTACTAAAATAAATACTCCCCCCCATTAATAACAAGGAAAGGCTCATCAAAGCCGCCACACTAAACATGACTTTCGCATTAAGACTAAAGCTCAGCGACTTGATGATTGGTTTTTTCAAGTTCTTTTTTTTAATTTGAGACCCCTTCTTGAACGATGCTGAATTTTGAATACTAATTAATCAAAAAAATATTTTAGTTTTATTACACCGTTTAAATTTATTGTTTAACCATGAATTTGAATACTCGCCAGCGACTTGATTAGATGAATTGGCCATTTTCAAGATAACGCTAATCTAGCTCTACGTAAACTGATTATCGAGGCGCCTCCAGATAAATCATAGACAGAAAACCGTATCAATACATGTCTTTTTATTACCTAAGCATAAAGCGTTACGCCCACAAATATTGCAACCTTCTATACAAATTAAAGTGCCTAAAATAAATAAACGACGTTTTTAATACCACAAAGTACCCAAGCACCTTAATGCTAAAGTCAGTAATCTCTACGAAGCTATTGCCGCTTAAAGCTTATTAATTTTTTTATTCGTTAAGTAACGAAATAATAATAAGACTGCTAACAAGACAGCGTAAATAAATGGTTCTGTATCATCTAGTTTTGTTAACCAAAAGAAATGTACAACACCCATTACCGCTATCAAATAAAGGCTTCTATGTAACTCAACCCAGCGCTTACCCAACCGACGCATCATGCCTTTGGTGGAGGTTATCGCAAGTGGTATTAGCATTAAGTAGGCCAACAAGCCCAGCATAATGTACGGGCTTTCTGGTATATCCTCTAGCATATGCTCAACCCTTAATGATTGATCTAAAACCAGCCAAACAGCCAGGTGCAAACTGGCATAAAAGAACGCAAATAAACCAAACATTCGTCGAAAACGTATTGGCAAAGAAACGTTAAATGCCCGTTGTAGTGGTGACATTAGCAAGGTAATTAATAAAAACCTTAACGCCCAATCTCCTGTTCTAACATGCAAGGTCTTGATTGGATCAGCGCCTAATAAATCATTAAACCCATCCCATATAATCAATAAAAATGGAATTAAGCAGGTATTAAAAACTATCGTTTTTAATAGCCTTATCTGCTGTTTTGAAGCTTTCTTTCTTAGCATTTTAATTATAGTTTTTTTAAAAAAACTGGCGAAGGTTCATCCCTTTATACAAATAAGCCACGTGCTCACCATAACCATTGAATAGTTCGGTATCACGCTTGGGCGTAAACAATGACGCGCCAATCACCCTTTCTCTACGTTGACTCCATCTTGGATGAGGAACATCCGGGTTAACATTAGCGTAAAAGCCATATTCATTTTTTGCTGATTCATTCCATGATGTTTTGGGCATCTGTTCTGTAAATTTAATTTTGACGATCGATTTAATACTCTTAAAACCATATTTCCAAGGCACTATTAAGCGCAACGGTGCACCGTTTTGATTGGGCATTTCTTCACCATACAAACCGGTGGCCAGCAGTGAAAGCGGGTTCATTGCTTCGTCCATTCGTAACCCTTCTACATATGGCCATTTTAGAATACGGCTTTTTTGCCCTGGCATTTGCTTAGGATCATACAGCGTTGTAAATTCAACATATTTCGCTTTTGACGTGGGTTCCATCTGCCTAATCAATTCAGCTAATGAAAAGCCAATCCATGGCACCACCATTGACCATGCCTCTACACATCGTAGGCGATAAATACGCTCTTCGAGTTGTTGCTGCTTAAGAATATCTTCTAAATTGTAAACTCCTGGTTTAGCCACCTCGCCTTCAATTGTTAAGCTCCAAGGTTTTGTTTTCAATAGATGTGCTCTTAATGCTGGGTCGCTCTTTGCTGTCCCAAATTCATAAAAATTATTGTAGCCGGTCACATATTCATAAGGTGTTAGTTTTTCTTTCAATGAAAACTGGCTAGTCACATAATTTTCAATTTTATTACCAGCCCATAAGGCATCAGGCGCTAAAGCACCCGCTACCATAAATCCTGAACTACGCGTTAGAAATTGTCGTCGAGAAGCGGATATGAGTGCACGACTTTTATCAAAATCAGCCTTCGGAGTAACATCATTATCGGTAAGAGATGTCAATTTTTTAATACCCATGAGAGTCCTTTTCTTATACCTCAACACTATAGACCCTATCGTACCGTAAAACCTTTCAGACAAAAAAACGGGGCCAAGGCCCCGTTGTTAACATAAGACTATGTCATTTAATTATCTTTATCATTAACCTTTATACGTTTTGGCAATACCGCCGGCTTCTTTGGAATTATTAATTCAAGAACACCTTTTTCATAATTTGCGCTCACTTTATTTTCATCGGTTGTATCGGGTAATACAAAACGTCGATAAAAAGTACCATTGAAACGCTCTACACGTTTATAGCCATCTTTCTCTTCTTTTGATTCACTAGAACGTTCACCTCGTACAGTTAAAATGCCATCCTCCATTGTCACATCAATCTCGTGTGGGTCTACACCCGGCACATCAGCGTGAAGAACAAAGCGATCATCTTCTTCTTTAATATCCACTGCTGGTGTCCAAGTTGATGTTGAAGAAACACTGTCTTCATCATCTGAAAACCTGCGACTTAAATCGTTTCCATAACGCCCTAAAAGGTTCCATGGTTCATATCTTGCAATTGCCATATCAATTCTCCTATTTAAGTTGTTTACAGTATTTAAATAGGGAGGCATGAACATTTTTTCAAGACTTATCTTGCACTTTTTCGTGGTTTTTAATAAAGAAAAGTGCTGTTGCCGTGACAAAACAGAACGAACCAAACACAATAAAGTTCACATCTAAACCAAACGATGCGGCGACTAAAGCACCCGCTAATAACGGACCGACAATAGACCCGATCCGTCCAATGCCTAAGGCCCAACCTACCCCAGTAGAACGAATATGTGTTGGGTACATATAGCTGCTCAGTGCATTCAAACTGACCTGCCCACCCACAACAAAAAAGCCAGCAAAGAAGGACAAAATCATCACCATATTAATCGATGAACCAAATTGGCCTACAGCCATCATACTGAACCCAGCCAATACAAAACAAACCACCAAGACCCTCTTAGAGCCCCAGTAAGATATAAATTTAGCTAAAATAAAAGGCGAGATGGCACCGCCAATATTTAAAACAATGACTGTTTTTGTAGCTTCACTTAGCTGATAGCCCGCCTCAACCAGTAGCGTTGGAATCCAGCTATATAGGAAATAAGCCACCAGTAAATTAAAGAAAAAGACCACCCATATTAACAAGGTGTCTGCCTGCCTTCTTTCCATAAATAACGCCTTAACAGGAAAGTGCTTTTCCACTGGGTGATGATAAAAAACGCTGTTAGATGGAACCTCTCGCCTACTCTCTATTTTTTGGGCAATCTTACAAAGCAACTTATCATTATCGTTATCATGCTCCACTAAAAACCGAGGTGACTCAGGTAAATATAGAATTAACACGGGAACCAATAGCAGGGGCAAAACTCCACCTACGTAGAACAATGACGCCCAACCATAAGCCGGAATAATTTCTGAAGCAATTATTCCGCCGCTTATACCACCAATCGGCATGCCCAGAAATATCACTGCTATGGCAATGTTTCTATACCGTGTTGATACATATTCAGTCATCAATGCCATAGCATTTGGCAAAGCACCACCAAGTCCAAGACCGGTGAGGAAACGCAACAATACAAGTTCGTTATAGGTTTCTATAAAACCCGTCAACAAGGTACACAAACCAAACATACAAACGCTGGAAATAACCGCATTACGACGGCCAAACTTATCGCCAACCGGGCCTAATATTAATGCCCCCAACATCATACCGAACAACCCTGCCGCAAAGACATAACCCAAGTCGCTGTTAGCTATCTCTAACGCCTTACTAAGGTCTGGCGCAGCAAACGCGATGGCTAACACGTCAAAACCATCAAAAATAATGATCAAGGCACAAAAAAGCATCACTAATTGCTGAAATTTACCTAGCGGGTTTTCTTCGATAATAGCGCTCATATCTAATGGTTTTTGATTCATAATGCTGTCCCCTTTGTTGTTTTAGCGTTCTTCAATGACGCATTTACGATCTTCATGACGGTATCTATTTCTTCTATATCTCTTGGCGCATAAACGAGCGCTATGGTTTCTGGAATAGGCCCCTTACCTGCTAATGGGTGTCGTTCACCCCATTGTTTATCAATCACTGTTTTAAAATCTTCTTCGGATAGCGCCATATGTAGACTACCATCATACGCCGGATGAATATGTGCAAATTCTCGCTCGATCATAAACCCATTCGTACAATTACATGGCTCACCTTCTTCTAGCCATAGCGCTTCAGCACCGGGCACAGAAATAATACTCGGACGACGACTCACCTTATCAAAATGAAATAATTTCTCTTTAAATAATTGATGGCATTCAACACTTGGGTTTTGCGTTAATTGCTCATGCGGATTAGTATTAGTCGTTTCAGGGCGTTCGCCCTCACGGGTTGATATCTGCAACATATTTTGCCTTATAATCTAATTCAAAAACTAACTAGCTTACACTAATATATGAGTCGTTATCGACCTCCTTCACCACCGAAATCTGCCTATATTACCAAAAAAGGCTTTGAACGCTTACAAGCCGAAGAAAAGGATTTGTGGCTAAAGCGTCGCAGCGTTGTCGCAGCTTTATCAGCCGCAGCCGCCGAGGGTGATCGCTCTGAAAATGCTGAATATATTTACCGCAAAAAAGAACTGCGTGAAATCGACCGACGTATCCGATATTTACAAAAACGCCTGCCCATTCTTAACGTTATTCATGAAAAACCAAGCAACTTAGACAGCGTATTTTTTTCCAGTATTGTTACCCTAGAAGACCTTGATGGCGAAGAAAAAACTTATCGCATTGTAGGCCCAGACGAACTGGATCACCAACCCCACTACATCAGTATGGACTCCCCAGTTGCCAAGGCTTTATTCAAGAAACAACTCGATGATGAAGTGACCGTTACCACACCTGCTGGCAAAATAACCTACATGATTACTAGCATCGATTATGAATAATTCTTTATGCCCTTGCGGTTCGGGTCGATTGTACTCACAGTGCTGCGCACTTTTTATAACCGCATCATTAATGCCTGAAACAGCTGAACAATTGATGCGTTCAAGGTTTACTGCTTTCTATTTCAACGAACACCCATATTTAGTCAATACGCATCATCCAAGCCAACGCGAAGCCAATGAATTAACAAGCTTACAAAACAGCCAAGAAACAAGCCATTGGATTAAGTTAATCATCCATCAAGTAAAACACGGTGATAAGCAACACCAAACGGGCCAAGTTGAATTTTCTGCTTTTTTTAACGAAAACAATGAATTTTTTGAGTTACGCGAAAAGTCACGATTTATTAGAGAACAAGACCAGTGGTATTACCTTGATGGAGAGCCCAACATTTACCGCACCAACCTTAAGCTAAAAAGAAATGATCTATGTTGGTGTCAAAGTGGCAAAAAATTTAAACACTGTCACGCATTATAAAAAATTCATTTCTCTTGATTCTTCAGTCAATCAGCGCATAATCAGCATATATGTTTACTACCATGAATAATGAGTACTCATCCTGACAAAGGCTTAACAACGAGCCATGAGAACTTATTTACGTTCCATCTGCTCGATAGTATTACTATTCCCACTTTTGCCATTAACACCCAGCACGAAATAACACACTGGAATAAAGCACTTGAGAAAGCCACCGGCTTTCTAGCTGTCGATATGATTGGCACTAAAAAACAATGGAAACCGTTTTACCCAAACCCTCGACCAACATTGTCAGACCTTATCATTGAAGGCGCAAAGGATGAGTCCGTTGAGCGTTTCTATACCAATAAATATCATCGGTCTAACGTGTTAGACAATGCTTTTGAAGCTGAAGATTTTTTTCCAACCATAGGCTCCGGTGAATGGTTACTTTTTTCTGCGGCGCCCATCTTAAATGCCAACCACGATATTATTGGAGCCGTTGAAACACTGATTAATATTAGTGAGCAAAAACACAGTGAAAAAAGACTTTTCGATAACCAACAAAAATACCGAGAACTCAGCACGCTGGACGATTTAACTCAACTGTATAACGCACGACATTTCTTTTCAGAATTTAACAGCGAGGTCAGTCGTTGCGATAGGTATCGACAGGTTTTATCCATCTGCATGTTAGATTTAGACGACTTCAAACAGGTTAATGATACCTATGGTCACCAGTTTGGCAATACTGTGCTAACAGGCTTTGCAGACATCATCAAAGAAAACATTCGTCACGTCGATGTAGCCTTTCGTTATGGTGGTGAGGAGTTTGTTATTTTATTCCCCTTTGTTATTGCAAATAAAGCAGCGATTGCCGTTAAAAAAATTCGCACCCAGCTAGCACAAAAAAACTTTGTAACTGACGAAGGCAAAACCGTTAACATCACGGTAAGTGCAGGCGTTGCTACCTACCTAACAAAAGAGGGCGCTAACAGTTTTATTAAACGAGCAGACAAGGCTATGTATCAAGCTAAAGAAAATGGTAAAAATCAAGTTGTTATTGCCAAATAAGCAACTCACCTCATTACTCTACGTCGCTATGATTAAACACATCGTTTTATGCTATGTTGAAACAGCGCAAACAAAAGAAAACTTTAAAACTGAAACCGCTATTAAACGTTATGTTATACAGCACTCTCTGAGCACCAAACGCTTAGCCCTTTTATCAACTAACTATCACTCGCCCCTAAACCCATTAATAATGAAACTGACTAACAATGAATGCTGACGACTTTGGCTTATGGGCTATGCTGGCCTTTTGGGGTAGCGCCATTGGCGGTATATTTTTAGCTATTCAATGGGCCAGCAAGAAAGGCAAAAAAAGCCCCGCCCCACGTGATGTGATGATTAAATCACTCGACAAGCGGCTAGCTGAAGGTGAAATAACTGCAGAAGAACATCAACGGCGAATGAATGAATTATGAGCGTTTAAAGCGGTTTTTACCCTACCCACTTTCTCGCATTTCTAAACATTCTTAACCACGCGCCATCCTCACCCCACTCTTCTGGTGACCAGCTATTTTGTACCGTTCTAAAGCAACGTTCTGGATGCGGCATCATAATTGTAAAACGGCCATCATCTGTTGTTAGCCCGGTAATGCCTTGCACTGACCCATTTGGGTTAAAGGGGAACTGCTCTGTCACGTCACCATCATGATCAATGTAACGCAACGCCACATGGCCTTGCTCATCAGCCTTAGTATATTCTACCCGACCTTCACCATGCGCCACGGCTACAGGCACTTGTGAACCTTCCATACCCGATAATAAAACAGAAGGTGATGGTTGAATTTCTACCATCGCTACTCGCGCTTCAAATTGCTCAGACTCATTTCTAACAAAATGTGGCCATGCTTGCGCACCGGGAATCAATTCACGCAAATTCGACAACATTTGACAGCCATTACACACACCTAAGCCAAACGTATCGCTACGGTTAAAGAAGTCACTGAAGGTTTGACGTGCATGCTCGTTAAATAAAATAGATTTAGCCCAGCCTTCCCCAGCACCTAAAACATCACCATAAGAAAACCCACCACACGCTGCCAACCCTACAAACTCTGCAAGGTCACGTTGACCCAAAATCAATTCACTCATGTGAACATCAACAGATTCAAAACCAGCTTTATCAAAGGCAGCCGCCATTTCAACATGACCATTCACGCCTTGTTCTCGTAGTATAGCCACTTTTGGTCGAGCCTTAGTTGCTGTTAACTCGGCAACGATGTTTTCTCTTGGATCAAAACTTAATTCACTAAATAAGCCCTTATCCGCATTATTGGCAATTCGCTCAAACTCTTGTTGTGCACAGCTTGGGTTATCCCTTAATGCCTGAAGTTTATAGGATGTTTCTGACCATGCCTGTTGCAACTTCGCCCGCGACTCTTCAAAAACGGTCTCCCCGTTTTGCGTAACAATGATACGTTGAAATGTATACGCCGTACCAATAACACTGACGCAATCTGCCAATCCTTGTTTATTAAAGGCGTCTATTACTGAAGCTTCATCTGTTTTGGATACTTGAATAACAGCGCCAAGCTCTTCATTAAACAGGCTGCTAAGTAGATCGCCTTCAATATCAATAATAGCCCCACAGCGACCAGCAAATGTCATTTCACATAAGGTTGCCCATACACCACCATCCGAACGATCATGGTAGGCCATCAGCTGACCCTTTTCATTAAGTTGCTGAACCGTATTGAAGAAGGCTTTAAATGCTTTAGCATCATCTAAATCGGGCACCGATTCACCCATCATCTGCTGGGTTTGCGCTAACACCGAGCCACCCATACGGTTTTTACCTGCACCCAAATCAATCAAAATTAAACTGTTATCAATATCTGTTTTTAACTCAGGGGTCAGTGTTTTACGTACATCGTTTACTGGTGAAAAAGCCGTAATAATTAACGATAGTGGTGAGCTGACGACTTTTTCTGCCGCATCTTCTTTCCATGCCATTTTCATCGACATTGAATCTTTACCCACTGGAATGGCTAAACCCAAGGCTGGGCACAGTTCCATACCAACGCTTTTTACCGTATCAAATAATGCTGCATCTTCACCTGCTTCACCACAAGCAGCCATCCAATTGGCTGACAAACAAACTTCATCTAAACCACGAATATTTGAGGCTGCAAGGTTAGTTAAGGCTTCACCAATGGCCATGCGCCCCGATGCAGGCCCATCGATAACGGCCAACGGAGTTCGTTCGCCTAACGCCATAGCTTCGCCCGTGTAATGATTAAATCCACTCGTTGTGACCGCCACATCAGCCACTGGAATTTGCCACGGCCCGACCATTTGATCACGTGCAACCAGCCCCGTTACTGAACGGTCTCCAATATGAATAAGGAATGATTTATCAGCAACCGCCGGAAAGCGTAAAACTTGATATGCCGCCGTTTTTAGGTCAATTGTGCTTGCATCATAAGCCGGCACATTACATTGAATATGCTCAACCGAGCGTTCCATTTTGGGCGGTTTGCCAAATAATAATGACATCGGCAAATCAATTGGTCGGTTATTAAACAAGCGATCATTAAGAACTAATTGCTCTTCTTGAGTTGCTTCACCAATGTGCGCGTACAAACAACGTTCTCGTGCACATAATGCTTTAAATTCTTCTAACCGATCTGCCTTTAGCGCAATAACATAACGTTCTTGCGATTCATTACACCAAATTTGCATCGGCGATAAACTGCTATCTGCACATAAGATATCACGCAATTCAAAGCGACCACCCAAATCACAATCATGAATGATTTCTGGTACCGCGTTAGATAAACCACCTGCACCTACATCATGAATAGAAATAATGGGGGTTTTTTCGCCCATCGCATTACACGCTTCTATCACCTCTTGACAACGGCGCTGCATTTCTGGGTTTTCTCGTTGCACGGATGCAAAGTCTAAGGCCTCAGAACCTTCGCTGGAGGTTTGTGATGACGCCGCACCGCCTCCCAAACCAATCAACATCGATGGACCACCCAATACTATAATCGGTGAGCCCGGTTCTATTTTTTGCTTTAAAGCATGCATCGGACGGACTGAACCAACACCACCTGCAAGCATAATTGGTTTGTGATAACCACGCGCTTTTAGGCTGTTTTCATTTGGTACATTTTGTTCAAAGGTACGGAAATAACCGGTTAAATTTGGACGTCCAAATTCATTATTAAACGCCGCCCCGCCGAGTGGGCCTTCCAACATAATATCAAGCGCTGAAGCAATCCTCTCTGGCTTGCCAATGCTTTGCTCCCATGGTTGTGAAAACTCAGGAATATTTAGGTGTGATACGGTAAAACCCGTTAGACCCGCTTTAGTACGTGAGCCTCGCCCAGTCGCCCCTTCGTCACGAATTTCACCGCCAGAACCTGTTGCCGCACCAGGGTAAGGCGAAATGGCTGTTGGGTGATTATGCGTTTCTACTTTCATGAGATACGGCACATGCTCTTCAACAAACTGATATGAACGACTTTCAGGGTCACGAATCATCACATCTGCGTCACTACCCTCTGCTACTGCAGCATTATCGCTGTATTTAGAAATAATGCCTTTTGGGCTGTGCTTGGCCGTATTTTTTATCATACCGAACAAGGTTTCTTCTTGTTCATCACCATCTATCGTCCAATCTGCATTGAAAATTTTATGTCGACAGTGCTCCGAGTTTGCCTGAGCAAACATCATCAATTCAATGTCATTAGGGTTTCGACCTAGGGCCGTGAAATTGTCAACCAAATAATCAATTTCATCGCTTGATAAAGCCAACCCCATTGTTTTGTTAGCCGCTACTAAGGCCTGCTTACCTTCTGACAAGATATCAACCGATGCCAAGGTGCCGGGTTCTGCATGAGCAAACATATCATCTGCCCGCTCCCCTTGTTTTAAAACCCGCTCTGTCATCCTGTCATGAAGTTGCTCAGCGACTTGAGCGAGTTGCTGCTCGTTAAGGTCACCTTGCACATAATACGCAACACCTCGCTCAAGTCTCTTGACTTGATCCAATCCACAATGTTGTGCAATATCGGTAGCCTTACTAGACCATGGTGATAACGTATTCGCGCGTGGCACAACTAATAAACGTTCACCCACGTGTTCAACCCCGTCACTCTTGGGTCCGTATGTTAAAACACGCGTTAACGTTTCTAGCTCACTATTCGATAGTGTCTGTTCAATATCAACAAAATGAATAAATTCCGCACTAATATCAGTGATGTGTGGAACAGATTGTCTGATTTTTGTTAAGAGTCGTTGTTTACGAAAAGCAGATAGTGCTGTGCTGCCAATAAGTTCAAGCATGTAGAGTCTCGTTACTTTTAATGTTTGTTGTTAGGTTGCGCCAAGCCATACCCATCTCTTGATCAATCACTTCTAACCAAGCTCGGTCGCATTGTATCGCCTTGCTCACGCTATCTAAAACGAGATCATGGCTATTGTTCTTTTCACTGACGTGAGCCAGTACTAAATGTTGTAATGTTGCTGTATTCAGGTGCTGTAATAATTCAATCGCTTGTTGATTATCCAAATGCCCCCAATCACCCATCACCCGTTGTTTTAGCGACTCTGGGTAGACACCATTCAACAGCATCTCTCGGTCATAATTACATTCAAGTATCAAGGCGTCGCAGTCATTCAACACATCAACCATATGCTGGGTTATCGACCCCGTATCGGTCATAACACCGAGTTTCAAATGATTCGATTTAAAAACAAATTGTGTCGGCTCGCGTGCATCGTGCGGCACTAAAATAGGTTCGACTGAAATATCCCCTAATTCAAAGGGTTTATGACTATTAAAGCACTGTACTGAGTCAATATTTTTCATCATCGCCGCGGTGCCATAACTGGCCCAAACAGGGATATTGTAACGACGAGCGTATCGAGCAACACCACCCACGTGATCGCCGTGTTCATGCGTTACAAGAATAGCGCTAACATCACTACCAGCAACGCCTAAGCGTTGCATCCTTTTATCAGTTTCCTTGATAGAAAACCCGTTATCAATCATCAACAAGGTCTCGTCAAACTGGACGAGCGTTGAATTCCCTCGGCTGCCGCTGCCTAGGGAGGCAAACCTCACGGTGCTAACTGGGCTAATAAATCAGTCAATAGTGTTTGAGAGGTAGCGTTATCAATACGATTTTTTTCTTCATCTAAAACACGCACTGTGATGCCATTTTCGGCTCGTTGTAACTCAACCACATACACATCAGTCTCTGCTTTCTTCCAAAAAGAAAGACTAGACAACATACTGCTCGAACCACTATTTTTTGCAATATTCAAATAGACCAAACTCGTTTGGCGATTCTTGTCTTCTATGTCGTAGTTTTTCTCTTCTAACGCAGAGATCGTTTTACGCCAAGCATTTCGTAAACTATCGCGCACAAGTAAATGACTATCCACCCCATCTTGTATTAATTCAGCGCTGGGTTGACTCTCGTTTAGCGGCGTTGTTTGAACAACATTGCTATATGCTGAGGGACTAACATCATTATTGTTTACACCACCATCATATTCATCCTTAATCACGCTGCCCGATAAGTCAGGTGGCACTTCAAGCGAAGGCAGTTCGTGCGCTCGCTTATACGCTTCTCGTTGATCAACAAACACTTCATCGACTGAAGGCATCATGCCGCATGCACTTAAAACAGCCATTAACATTGCTATTAAAATCAATTTAACCATTACGTTTATCTTCATTATTTTAATTTTTAATACGTTTATTGAGCAGCCAGCATCGCTTTTTTAACAACCTCTTCACATTCTGGACTTAACCAAGTCATCGGCAAACGGATGCCTTTTTTGATAAGGCCCATTTCACTCACAGCCCACTTCACTGGGATCGGGCTCGACTGAACAAATAAGTCACGATGTAAGGGTTGAAGCGTGGCATCTATTGCTTTTGCAGCCTCGGCATCACCGGCTAACGCTTTCATACACATTTGGTGGTTTTTTGCTGGTGCGACATTACCTGTAACTGTAATAGAGCCCTTTGCGCCCATTAAAATTAACTCACATGAGGTCGCATCGTCGCCAGAATAAACTGCAAAATTTTCATCACTTAAATCAATTAATGCTTGCCCAATGGCCATGTCACCCGTAGCGTCCTTAACCCCTATTATATTGGGGATATTTTTTAATTTAGCCACCGTTTCAGGCAACATATCACAGGCAGTTCTGCCCGGTACATTATATAAAATTTGTGGAATATCTACCGCTTCTGCAATCGCTTTAAAATGCAACACTAAGCCCTCTTGTGTTGGCTTATTATAATAAGGCGTTACTAATAAACAGGCGTCCGCCCCTGCCTGCGCGGCGCAACGTGTCAAGTCGATCGCTTCGGTTGTTGAATTTGCACCGGTGCCAGCAATAACAGGAATACGACCGGCTGCAATACGGACAACCTGACGAATAAAGTGACAATGCTCTTTTTCATTCAAGGTCGCTGATTCACCGGTTGTACCCATCGCCACAAGGGCATCGCTACCCTGTTCGATGTGAAATTCAACCAATTTATTTAAACTCTCTTCGTCAAGTGACCCATCTGCATGCATGGGGGTGACGAGTGCAACAATACTGCCTTGAAACATAGTTGAATCCAATTTAAACGGAAATTTAACGACTATCTTAAAGATCTTTCTTTAAGATAGTCTCGATCAGCAGGATATTATACATACATCAATGCTACAACTAAAAAACAGTCTGCTAAAATACTTCCAATTTCAATAAATTTTTATAAGGTTATTAATCATGGACACCGTAACACTTAATCAAACCGTTCCTGAATTTTCTTGCACCACAACAGCTGACGAATCATTAACGTTGAGCAGCTTGGCAGGTAAAAACATCGTCATTTATTTTTACCCTAAAGACAACACACCTGGCTGCACACAAGAAGGGCAAGATTTTCGTGATCACTACGAAGAGTTTCAAGCGGCCAACACCGAAATTTTTGGTGTTTCACGCGATTCCGTTCGCGTTCATACCGGCTTTAAAACAAAACACAACTTTCCATTCGAGTTGATCAGCGACCCTGATGAGTCTTTATGCAAATTATTTGACGTAATTAAGCTAAAAAAATTATACGGCAAAGAGCACATGGGTATCGAACGCAGCACGTTCATCATTAATGCCGACGGCGTACTCACCCACGAGTGGCGTAAAGTTAAAGTCAAAGAACATGTCACCGAGGTCTTAGCCGCTGTAAAGGCTTTAAATACTTAAAACCGAAACAACGGAACGACTTTTTCTACTCCAGCCATGTCATTCACAAACCGCGTTGCTTGCTGCGCGGTTGATTGACTTAACTGGTCACCTAATAGGTATACATAGCCATCGGACACCACCACTTTAATTGTTTCTGCTTTATCAATAATCGATGCATGCAAAAGCTTATTAACAATGCTGGCGCGAAGTAGATCATCGTCACTTCGAGCCACTTCGCTAATTGGCGTGGACACCCTCACCTCATTATAGAAACGATTCACCGTACTACACTCTTCTGCCATTTTTAAATTAAAACGACGACGATCGTTCGCGGCCATTTTAGATGCTTTCTCGCCACATACTTGGGCATTCGAAGGTTCCACATGGTTAACATCGCCTTGTGTCCATTGTAAATGTGCCTCGGACAACACCACGCTCAACACCTTATTTTTTATTTCTTCTGTCGCTGCTTGACCGGCAATTAATACCGAATTTCGATTACGTGACACAACAATATGCGCTCCTTCACGCAAAGTTTTATTACGTAATAATGCCGAATCTACTTTAAATTCAAACGCAGCATCCTTTAATTGACCCTCTATTCCTGTCGCATTATCTTCAAAAAGACGGTCAGAAATATCTGATAATTCAAATGCATGCACCGTTGTGGCAGCAAATAATAATGTGCAAAAAGTAAGTTGGAGCAATTTCATGAGGATCCTTTTTAAAATTAAATTATTTGATTGGGCTATCAAGCACATTATAACGAGTGGGCCACGCCACTAAAACTGCTTGAACTAATGTAGCCAACGGAATTGCAAAGAAAACGCCCCAAAAGCCCCATATTCCACCAAAAAATAAAATGGCCACAATAATGGCAACAGGGTGAAGGTTAACAACCTCGGAGAATAACAGCGGCACAAGAACATAGCCGTCTAGCGCTTGAATAATTAGAAAAATACTTGTCAGGTAAATAAATTCATTTCCCCATTTCCATTGAACATACGCAACTAGCACCACAGGGATCGTCACGACGGTAGCACCGACATACGGCACCAATACAGATAACCCGACTAAAAAGCTTAGAAGCATTGCATAGTGCAAGCCCACTAAATTAAACGCGATAAAACAGACCGCCCAAACAATTAAAATTTCCCAAACCTTGCCTCTAACATAATTAGCAATTTGCTCATTCACTGTTGACCAAACTTCTATTGTTAAACGTCGATTGGTGGGCAAAAAGCTGGCAAACCATTGTGAAATTTCTGCCTTGTCCATTAAGAAAAAGAACACCATCATCGGCACTAAAAGCAGATAAACAATTAACGCCACAACATTTAAGACCGAGGCGGCTGAAAACGACAATAAATTTTGCCCGTATTTAACCGCTTCTGTACTGACTTGATCAAAAATTAATTTAACCTGAGCTTCGGTAATAAAGTTTGGGTACTTTTCAGGCAAGGCCGTAAATAAGTGAACCCCCTGATTTAACATATTGGGTAACTGTTGAGCCAATTGAACTGTTTGTATGGATAACAAAGGAATCAGCCCAAATATCATATAAGACAACAGCGCCATAAATAAGCTAAACGAACTGATAACCGCTAGCTTTCTGGACAAGCCCAAAAATTGGAATTTAGCAACAACCCCTTCCAGTAGGTAAGCTATCACTATACTGGCCAACACTGGTGATAACAATTCACCCACCCAGAGAATGGCTAACAACCCAAATAATAAAGTTCCTAACAAAGCCAAAGCTTCGGGATTTGTCAGCACTCGATTAAACCACTGTTTTATATTTTCCATATCGCATCAAAAATTTAGTTACACCCAACAACCCCAGACATCCTACTGATCATCCCACACAATTGATCAACATAAACCAAATGGATTTATTCGTTGACTACCGACTGATGCCGACCCCTTATATCATAACCTGTTTTTAGCCATCTCATCGCCAGCAGCACATAAATGCTAGAAGATACCGCCGTTACGATTATTTACGCAGTTTTCTTTCTGTTTTATTCTCCTTATACCCAATAGCGCTTTTATTGCTGTCCTTGCAAATTGCATAAGGCTTTACAAGCAAACAAAATATGGTGACACTTGCTGCATTATTATCACCTTATTTGGCCCATGTCCTCATCTTCTAAGAAAGTTATCTACGCGGCGCTCATTGGCAACAGCCTCATCTCCATTACTAAATTTATTGCTGCTTTCTACTCGGGTAGCTCTGCTATGCTCTCTGAAGGTATTCATTCGCTGGTCGACACGGGCAACCAAGTGCTACTGTTACACGGTTTAAAAAAGGCCAAACAACCTGCTGACAAACAATTCCCTTTCGGTTACGGCAAAGAAATATATTTTTGGAGCTTTGTCGTCGCCATCCTTATTTTTGCGGTTGGCGCGGGTGTTTCTATATATGAAGGTATTCACCATATTATTGCCCCCACACCAATGGGCGACCCAACGCTAAGCTTTTGGGTCTTAGGCCTAGCCTTCGTTTTTGAAGGTGTCGCATGGTTTTTTGCCTTAAATGAATTCACTCGCAGCAAGGGCAAATGGGGATACCTTGAAGCCGTACAGCGTGGCAAAGACCCGTCTATGTTTGTTGTATTATTTGAAGACTCTGCTGCCATGCTCGGCCTGTTGATTGCCTTTCTAGGCATAGCTGCCTCTTATTACACTGGCAACCCATTATTCGATGGTATCGCCTCTGTCATTATTGGCTTAATTCTAGCAGGAACTGCCATTTGGCTTGCTTACGAAACTAAAAGTTTATTGATCGGTGAAAGTGCTAATCCAGAGTTAGTCAGTGATATTCGACGTATTGTTAGTCATTATGACACTGTTGAGTCGATTCATGAATTACTCACCATGCATATGGGGCCAGACTTCATTATAGCGACGCTAAACGTCAACTTTAAAGACGACCTATCAACTGGCCAACTAGAACAAACCATTGCCAACATGGATTTGCAGATCAAACAAAAATATCCGCCTGTTAAACGCGTGTTTATTGAAGCACACACCATCAGCTCATCAGTAACCAAAACCCCGCAGCGTTAAGTTTATCGCTGCTTCCTAAAATTAATTTGCAACAGCAACCCCCCGACAATAAGCGCCGCTCCTAGCCCTAAAGTCATGGTAAACGGCTCACCAAGCCATATGGTTGACGATAATATCCCCATTAATGGCACCATTAGCAAGCCTAGCGAAACAGTCATCGCCGGTAAAATTTGCGTTGCCCTTATGGATGCCCATTGAGCCAGCGCCGTCGCCAGCATGCCGTTATATAACAAAATAAGCACCAACTCAGCACTCCAAACAACAGCTTGTGTATTAGAAAACCAAGCGTAGGGCACCACGATCAGTAAAGCCACCATAATTTGCCAGGGCGTTAACTCCAGCACACTGCCTTTCCATTTATGTTGTCTAATATGCAAAATAGATATTGCCCAAACCATCGCCGCCACTAACAATAATATATTGCCCTTAACCACCGAGGCATCATTCCAATCAAAACCTAATGGGTTAAACAGAATTAATAGACCGCAAATTCCAACAGCTGCCCCGACCAACTTTATTCGCGAGACCGGTTCTTTTAAAACAAAATAGGCGCCAGGCGTCACCCACAATGGCGTGGTATAAGCCAGTAACGCGGCCCTTCCAGCATTCACCTCAGTTAAGCCCATATTTATTAAGGTTACAAAGACAGCAAACTGCATCACCCCGACACCTAAAACAATAGGAACATCCTGCCGATGCGGCCGTTTTAAACGTCCCAAGAATAAAAGTAAAACCGAAATAGTAACCAGCGCTATACCCAATCGTGCAGCCGCGAACCAAAGGGGATCTATCGACCTTAAACCAATTTTTATAATCGGCCAATTTACCCCCCAAATAATCACTATTAAGATCAATAAAACCCATGCAGAAGATAATAATTTATTCACATTCTTGGCCCATTTAGAAAAATACAATATAGCATTACATAATGCTCCTCTATAATGTGAATCACCAATCAATATTGAGGGCGACATGACCAGATTATCTATCACGTACCCAGAACACACCTTATTCAGTTGTACGTTACCTGTTCGCATCGGCGATATTAATTACGGCCAGCATCTAGCACACGACAAGCTCATTTCAATGCTGCATGAAGCTCGCGCCCAATTTTTTATCCACGTTGGCATGCAAGAGTCAAACATTGCTGGCTTGGGCATCATCATGGCCGATTTATCTATCTGCTACCAAGCTGAAGCTTTTCACCCTGACCAGCTAAACATCAACATTGCCATAGAAGACCCAAGCCGTTGCGGCTTCAATATGCTCTATCAAGTCAGTAAGAATAACGGGGAAACCATTATTGCCACTGCGAAGACAGGCTTACTGTTTATGGATTACCATAAGAAAAAAATAAGCGCCATGCCTAAGGAGTTTAAACAGCTCATCGACCCGGACTTATAAAAACACATACCCGTTATACAGGCATTCTTTAGCACGTCCAAAACGCTTAGAAATGGCAAAAATAACGCAAAACAACCCTATTGCTAATATACGTTACAATACAATTGTTCATCAAGAACCTAATCATTGACTACTGACTACATTAAAAACTAATTTGTTAACTCAACATAAACCAACCACTTACACATTACACGAACTCGGTTTATCTGCCGATAAACTTGACCGCCACGCTGTTTCAATTACTGACCGCTTGGTTAAAGCAGGCTTTGAAGCTTATTTAGTTGGCGGTTGTGTTCGCGACTTATTATTAGGACTACACCCTAAAGACTTCGATGTTTCCACCAATGCCGAACCTGAAGAAGTCCAAGCGCTATTCAAAAACTGCCGATTAATTGGCCGCCGTTTTCGGCTCGCACATATTCATTTTGGTCGCCATATTATTGAAGTAGCGACTTTTCGCGGGCCTCACGTTAAACACGATAAAAATGACAGCCATGCTCATCGAGATGGCCGCCTATTGCGTGATAATGTTTATGGAACCTTAGAAGAAGATGCTTGGCGCCGTGATTTTACCGTTAACGCGCTGTATTTAGACCCTAAGAAAAAGACCGTTATTGATTACGTTGGCGGCATTAAAGACCATCAAAATAGAGTCTTACGGCTAATGGGCGACCCTGTCACCCGCTTTAAAGAAGACCCGGTAAGGCTCCTTCGCGCTGTTCGGTTTCAAGCAAAGTTAAACTTTCAAATAGAAAACGACACCGCCGCACCTATGCTCGAAATGGCACCGTTGCTAAAAGATATTCCTTCTGCTCGTTTGTATGATGAAACACTCAAACTTTTCCTCAATACAGACGCAAATCAAATTTTCGACGCACTCCGTCAATATGGTCTATTTGAAGCGCTTTTCCCGCAGACCGACTTATGTCTTAAAAAAGCTACTTCTGATAAACCACTTGGGCTTCTTAAACAAGCCATGAGCAACACAGAAACCCGCTTAAAGAATCAGCAACACGTCACCCCTTATTTTTTATTGGCCACCTTGCTCTGGGAACCTGTCCGCCGGCTTATTGAACAAAACAGGTCATCATTCAGTAATGATACGCAGGCCATTCATGCAGCAGCCAATGAAGTCATTGCACACCAGGTTAGCCGACTAGCTATCCCAAAGCGGATGACCACACCCATGCGTGAGGTTTGGGCTTTGCAACCACGCTTTCATAAGCAAATTGGCGTGCGATGTTTGCGCTTTTTAGAACATCCGCGCTTTCGTGCGGCTTATGATTTTATGCTATTAAGGGCGCAGTACGGAGAGGTGGATGAAAAAATTGCCGATTGGTGGACTCATATCCAAACACTAGACCCTACTGAACAAAAGCTAATGACACGGCCCAATCAGTTCAAACATAAAAGAAAATCACGCAAGAAGCCCCCTAAACCAAACAACACTGAGCTTTAACGTGCAACACTCTGTTTCCGCCTATATTGGATTGGGTAGCAATTTATCAAACCCTACGCAACAAGTACTAACCGCTATTGAGCGCCTTAAGCAACTAAAAAACTGCTCGCTTGAGTTGGTCTCCAGCTTGTATCAAACGCCCCCAATGGGGCCTCAAGATCAGCCTGACTACACTAATGCTGTGGCTAGAATCAGTACCTCGCTTACGCCCTATGAGCTATTAACTTCATTACAAGCCATCGAAAATCAACACGGTAGAACACGGGACTCGGGGCGTTGGGGCGCAAGAACATTAGATTTAGATATATTGCTTTATGATGCACTGGTTTCTCAAGACCCAGAACTGACCCTCCCTCACCCTGGGATCGCTTCTAGAGCTTTTGTTTTATACCCATTAATTGAACTCAACAAAGATCTCAACATCCCTACCTTAGGCCCTGTTCAAACCTTAATAGACAAGTTGAATGACAGCGCACCCACACGTCTCGATTCAGCCAAAATTTAACCGATGATGGCTTGAAACATATCGTCGTATCGTGCAAAGTTCTCTTCTCACCCATAGAAAGCATTAAACCTTGGATAATCACACTTTAGAAACCGCTCACCCACCCAAGTTCATTGCTGTTGAAGGCCCTATTGGCGTCGGCAAAAGCAGCTTAGCGAAAAAACTTGCAGCAAGTTTTTCGTGCGACCTCGCGCTGGAAAAAGCCGATGAAAACCCCTTTTTAGAACATTTCTATACGCACACCAACCAATCCGCATTACCCGTTCAACTGCATTTTTTAACGGAACGAGCAAAACAATGGAACGAATTAAGCCAAAATGAGCTTTTCTCAACAGGTGTTGTGGCTGATTTTATGCTCGAAAAAGATCGTTTATTTGCGAAGCTCACCCTGACGGATGAAGAGTACAAATTATATGATCAAATGTATCAATCACTTGCCATACAAACAACAAAAGCCGACTTGGTCGTCTACTTACAAGCCCCCGTTAATACTTTACAATCTAGAATAAGAAAACGCGGCATTAAGCACGAAAAGAATATCAGCGGAGAGTACCTACAAAAACTCTCCAATGCTTACACTGAATTTTTCCATCATTATGATTCAGGGCCCTTACTTATCGTCAACGCAAGCGACATCAACCCTGTTGATAACGATGAGGACTACGAGCAACTGCTAAAACACATCTGCTCTACACGCGCAGGTCGCCACTATTTAAACCCCTTACCCATTTTATAACCCCTTTTTGAGATCGACATGAGCCAACATTCAAGCCATAAAAAAATCACCAATACCGACTTACTCACCATGAAAAAACGTGGCGAAAAAATTGTCAGCCTTACCGCTTATGATGCCAGTTTTGCGCATATTCTTGATAAAGCGGGCGTTGAAATGGTACTGGTTGGCGACTCACTCGGCATGGTTGTCCAGGGCCAGTCAAGCACCGTTCCTGTTACAGTAGAAGAAATGGCTTATCACTCAAAAATCGTTTCACGCGGCTTAGAACGCGCTCTGTTGGTCACTGACCTACCGTTTATGAGTTACCCCGATCCTCATACAGCGGTTGATAATGCAGCTATTTTAATGCAGCAAGGCTACGCCAATATGGTTAAGCTTGAAGGTGGCCAAAAAATTCTCGACAGTGTGCAACATATTGTCGATCAGGGCATTCCCGTCTGCGGACACCTTGGGTTATTACCACAGTCGGTCAACCAATTAGGCGGGTATCGCGTCCAAGGTAAGGATGACACACAGGCAAACATAATGATTGAAGACGCTAAGTGTCTTGAACAAGCCGGTGCCAGTGCAATTGTTGTTGAGTGCATTCCTTCATCCTTAGCTAAAAGAATTACCGCCTCTGTTAGTATCCCTATTATCGGTATTGGCGCAGGTGTTGAGTGCGACGGGCAAGTCTTGGTCAGCTATGATATGTTGGATATTACTGCTGGTAAACGCCCCAACTTTAGTAAGGATTTTATGCTTGAGGCAGGTAATGTTTCAGCCGCCGTTAACGCCTATGTTGAAGCTGTAAAAAATAAAACATTCCCTGCAGAAGAACACTCGTTTTAACTATGCTTGTTGTAGCAACCATTAAAGAATTACAAAACGCCCTCCATAAACACCGGCAAGCAAATAAAAAAATTGCTGTCGTACCCACCATGGGAAACTTACACGAAGGGCACCTTGCGTTGGTTAAAACTGCTCAACAACACGCTGATATCGTTGTGGTAACCTTATTCGTTAACCCTACACAATTTGGTGCCAACGAAGACTTAGATAGCTACCCGCGTACCTTTCAAGATGACTGCGACAAGCTTGATGCGCTCAATACAAGCATTCTTTTTGCACCCAACATTGATGAAATGTACCCGTTAGGTGGCGATCAAACAACCCACGTACACGTTCCCAATATGACCCAAGTTTTATGTGGCGCTTCACGACCCGGGCATTTTGATGGGGTGACCACCATTGTGTCCAAATTGTTTAACATTACCCGTGCTGACATTGCTATATTTGGTGAGAAAGATTATCAGCAATTGGCCGTTATTCGTCGTATGGTAAATGACTTAAATATCCCCATCAAGATTATCGGAAAACCAATCGTTAGAGAACCTGATGGATTAGCCATGAGTTCTCGTAATGGTTACTTATCTGAAAAAGAGCGACGAATAGCCCCTCGTCTTCATCAACTTTTACAGACCATTAAACAAGAAATTATTGAAGGAAACCATGATTTAAATAGCCTAGAAAGTCATGCCATAACAGACTTAATCGAAGCTGGTTTTAAACCCGACTACCTACAAATTTATCAGCGCAACGAACTTAGGCCCGCCACTGAAAACGATAAAGAAATTATTATTCTTGCAGCAGCTTTTCTGGGTTCAACAAGGCTAATCGACAACATATACGTTAACCGTTCATAAGCATTATTAACCATGAAATATACGTTACTGACCCTTATACTTCTTCTCAACACCAGCCTTTGCTTTGCAGAAAACGCTGACTCTACAGAGCATGACAATGACCATCAGGTGGTCAGCGCAGAAGCCTTAGGCCTTAGTTCGCCAAGGGATACTTTTGCAACATTCTTGCACAGCATGAATGATATTAAACGTGGTCAGCCAGAAAAAATTAATAAGGCCATCAGCACACTAGATTTATCAGCTATCAACCCACTGGTTCGAGATGAAAAAGGCCGTGACCTAGCATGGATGTTACTTGAAGCCATTGATAAAACCCGCATCGTAAAGCTTGAGAACATTCCAGATAATAAATCAGGCCCTCCCTACGTCTTTGCTCAATACAAAAATGACACTATCAGTATTGTTAAGTCATACAATGATCGTTGGTTGTTTAGCCAAGAAACGCTTTCATCGCTCCCCAACATTATTGACCAACTTGCGTCTAAAAAAACCCTAAAAGTTGAGGATCAAAACGCACAGTTTATTCCTTGGCATATTCAATTTCGTCGGCAATTACCCGACACCCTTAAAACGCGCTCTTTCTTGCTTGAAAATTGGAAATGGTTAGGGGTTTTATTGTCTATCGCGCTCGGCGTTATCGCTGACAAAGTTGCCGCTTTCTCACTGCAATTAATGGTGTTAAATTTCCGCAGAAAAACTAAGACGCCAGCCTTCAAAGAAGCACCTGAAGATATGCTTAGGCCGTTGGCGATGCTCGCCATGGCTGCTATTTGGTGGGCTGGTTTAAACCTCCTTGCACTGCCAGAACAGGCAATGGTTATTTTATTGGTTGCCGTTAAAGTTCTCGCAGGCATTGCGGGTGTTTGGGGTGCTTATAGACTGGTTGATTTCGTCACTCTCTATTTACATTACCAAGCCAGCAAAACTGACAATAAAGTAGATGATGTTCTTGTTCCCCTTATTAGAAAAACATTAAAAGTTTTCGTCACTGTCATAGGCATTACCTTTATTGCTTCTAATTTAAATTTGAACGTTTCAAGCCTACTGGCTAGTTTAGGCCTTGGCGGTTTAGCATTTGCTCTGGCTGCAAAAGATGTCGTACAAAACTTATTCGGCTCGATCACGGTTATTCTCGATCAAACCTTCCATAATGGCGATTGGATCGTCGTTAACGATATCGAGGGCAGCGTCGAAGAAGTGGGGTTACGAAGCACCAAAATACGCACCTTTTATGATTCCCTTATTACGCTGCCTAATGCTATTTTTATCAATGCAAAGGTCGACAATATGGGGCAGCGCCGCTATCGCCGACTTAGCTGTAACGTAGCCTTAACGTACGATACACCTCCCGATAAAATTGAAGCCTTCTGCGAGGGTGTAAGAGAAATTATTAGACTGCACCCATACATGAGAAAAGATTATTTTCATGTTTACCTCAATTCACTGGGCGCCTCTTCGCTAGATGTTCTTGTTTATGTCTTTTGGGAAACGCCTGATTGGAGTACCGAATTACGAGAGCGTCAGCGTTTTCTATTAGATATATTACGTCTGGCAAAAGCACAGCATGTTGACATTGCATTCCCAACACAAACCTTACATTTATTAACACCAAACGATGTAGCTGACAATAGCAAAGAAAGCACGACAGTCCCTTCTGACTCTTCTATAAATACACTGTCAGAACAATTCAAACGCTCTGCAAAAGACATTGTTTCTCAATCGATAGACCCAGACAATAAACCCCCGCCAGTGAAGTTCTAACGAATATTTGAATTTTATAGCCCTATGATTTATAAAGAATTATTGCATATGCACATTATTGTTGATGAAAAACGACATATGAGGCATAATTCCCCTCCTATTTAGTCAATCTAGCTTATTTTTATGCGTTCTACGATGTTACAAACAAAGTTACATAGAGCTACTGTAACTCACAGCGAACTTCATTATGAAGGATCCTGTGCTATTGATGGAAGCCTACTCGATCTTTCAGGTATTCGTGAGTACCAACAAATTGACATTTATAATGTTAATAATGGCGAACGCTTCACTACATATGCTATTAGAGCAGAAGATAACAGCGGCATTATTTCTGTTAATGGTGCGGCTGCACGTCGCGCAACAGAAGGCGATATTTTAATTATTTGCGCTTATTCAGAATACAGCGAAGCAGAACTGGCTACCTTTAAACCTTGCCTGGTATACCTTGACGATAATAATGGCGTTAAAGAAACAAAAAACGCCATTCCTGTGCAGGCAGCATAGTTCAAACATATTGAGCAAAACCCGGTGAGAGTTCACCGGGTTTTTTTATGCCTAATAAACAACTTGGACTTAAGCCTATAAGCGACCAATTTGCTTTTTAATAGGTTCTTTAACGGTTATCGCTCAACTGGAAACGCAAGCTTATTCCACGCCAGCATGCCACCTTTCATATTCTTAACATTATGAAACCCCAGCCCTTTTAAAATGGCGGCTGCAGTCGTACTTCTAGCGCCTGACCGACACACTAAGATAACTTCTTTCTTTTTAAGTGGCTCCAAGTCTTCTATTACTTTAGGTAATGAGCGCATTGGCATTAAACGACTACCGGCTATATGCCCAAGCTCACCAGTGAATTCAGAGTCCTCCCTTACATCAATAATTACGCAGTTATCGGTGGTTTCTTCGAGTCGATTTTTTACCGCGGCGGGTTCCATTTGTAATACTTGATTTAACTCTGCAATCATTGGAAATTTAATAAGGTCATCATCGACCTCGCTTTGGTTGATCTGTAAAACTTCTTGAATTTTTTCAGGAAGTGGCAGGTTCAAATTATCCATAATCTCGATATATTCCTCGCGCGTTTTCCCCGCTATTCGCGGATTTGTTGCCTTCTCTAAACCAACCGTTGTTTCTGTATTGCCACGGTAATCATGCGCAGGGAATAATAAGGTTTTATCAGGCAGAGTAAAAATTTTATCCGTAATAGAGTCATATTGATCACCAGCATTTCCACCAGCAAAATCTGACCGCCCTGTGCCTTGGATCAAAATAACATCGCCCGTTAAAACCCTGTCATCATTAACATAGAAACTAACGCTATCTGGAGTATGCCCCGGGGTATGCAGCACTTTAATATGTATATTACCAACCGTTAACTCATCACCATCAATATAGCGCTTATCTACTGTTGGTTGTGGTGATAGCTCATGCATCATCACAAGGCAGTTCGTTAATCGCCTAAGGGCTGTACAGGCTGAACGATGGTCGGCATGCGTATGCGTATCTGCGACAAATTTTAATGTAAGGCGGTGATAGGCTAATATCGCAAGGTAGCGATCTATATAGCTATCAACCGGGTCAATGATAGCGGCCTGCCCAGCATCTAAGTCCGCTATTAAATATGTCTTACAGTTGATATTATTTAATTCTTGAAAAAACATAATACAACCCCTTTTATTCTAATTGTCTATTACCTTATATTAATGACTTATATCAATCCATGATTTATCTCATCAATTAGCGTTAATCCATCCTATCTCTCTCGCTGTTTCTACACCTATCACAGATTGTTTTAACGACTCTGGCATAATTGACTCGTCTTCATTGATTGGAATCTTACCCGCCATTATCTCGGCCTTTGACTGACGATAGCGCAGATTAGGTGATGCAAAACCACTTGGGTAACTCGGCTGCCCCGTTGTTAAACTATATTTATCCGACGCGCCCACTGTATGCAATAACTCATGTGCAATAACCAAATTATTCTGCTCATCATACTCAGCTGAAGCATACGCATTGACCACGCCAATCAAACCTTTTTGCAAACCCAACGAATGTGCTAACGGCTGATTAGCATTGACTGGATGATAACGCACAAAAATATTCACTGTGTTTCTATGACTATCGACAGCCTGTTGGTATGACCAAAACCGTAAGCGTAGACTCCAGAAAATCACCTTTAATATATTACCATCTGTTGGTGGAAAGGGTGGTTGCTGCATGATTTCTGGCTTTAGTGTGATAACGACAGGGTCCGCATCAAATTCCCTATATGTCGCCCATTGCACCTTGAAAAACTGATTTAGACTGAGAAAGTCTTGAGCCGTTAAGGCATTAATATATTGACCTGTTAATACGTCCCCGCCAGCATTAATAGGGTAAATAGATACCTCTAATGGTTTAATCCAAGCCATGGTATCAAGACGTTGCAATTTGCTATAAAAAGCGACAAAAACAAGGATCAGTAATAACAATATAATCCTGATTAATTTCATATTACTATGCAAAGTATTTTAAAAATTTGCACTCTCCATTAAAGATCATATAATTGTACCTCTTTAGTTAACGGGGCTTCGCCTATGTTATTAGCTTTCATTCTTCTTACATTAGTGGTGTTAGCACTCGTTTACTACAAAAAGAAAACACCACACACCTCTTCAAAAGCAAACACCTCGACAGAACGTCAACAACAGCGAATTCAATCAATGATTGATTCAAAAAAATACTGGGGTTTTTATATTGAACCCCGCGATGAAAAAAATTGCTGCACCTCTGTTCTAGCCCTTCGTAAAAAGCACTTCCCTATCAATAGCGTTCCCGCCTTGCCGTTAGACGACTGCTCAAAAAAAATATGCCATTGTAAACATGTGGGTTTAGTCGAAAAAAGAAGGCCCGTTTATCAGCGCCGCAGAACTAATGACCGCCGTGGCAGTATTAGGTTTGAAGAAGTATCAGATCGACGTTCACATTCAGACCGTCGGTCTAGTAATTGGGTACAACATAGGCATTAGCCTGTCTGTTCAACGCGACAAAATACCCCCCTTTCAATTTCTGTGTTTTCCTTTCTTTTACGCTTAACGAATCTATTGTTAACTGCATTGCTATACCCATTCGTATAAAAAACACTCTTAGTCAAATATCATAACCTAATCATTTAGCTTTCATGTGCTTTCTCCAAAAAGAGCCCCTCATATTTATCACACTCGATACAAAGTATCTCTGCTGATAAAAAGAACTGGTTTATAATGCTTAAAAGTATACTCTACGAGTTAAAAATCATGACTTTTAAAACAGCAGACCTATGTGATGACTATTCAGATAACCTGCAGATTGCGACCCCCATGTTTCAGTCTTTTGGTGGTCATAAAACCTTTAATGGCACTATTCAAACGGTAAAAATCTTCGAAGACAATGTATTCGTTCGTGAAATGCTATCCCAAAAAGTAAACGGCGATGTTTTAGTCGTAGATGGTGGGGGTTCTTTACGTTGCGCTTTGCTTGGCGACATGCTTGCTGAAATGGGGCACCAAAATGGCTGGAGTGGTGTCATTATCTATGGCTGCATTCGAGATTCCGTTGATATAAATAAAATGCCCATTGGAGTACGTGCATTACAAACCAACCCTCTAAAAAGTATTAAAAAGGGCTGGGGAGATAAAAACATTCCTGTCACCTTTGCTGGCGTCACTTTTAACCCTGGCCACTACCTTTATGCAGACGAGGATGGCATTATTCTTTCAAAAAAGGCTCTACTTTAATTTATGGGACATCGGCTTTCTAAAATTTACACCCGAACTGGTGATGCTGGCACCACTGGCTTAGGCGATGGTACTCGGGTAGATAAAGACTCACTACGTGTTGAGGCATATGGCACTGTTGACGAATTGAACAGTCAAATTGGCCTAGTGATTGCCTTCGGCATAGAAAAAAAGATAGCCGCTCAACTGCTGGACATACAACACGATCTTTTTGACCTAGGCAGTGAATTATGCGTGCCAGGTTATAGCGCTATCAACGACAGCCACACGGATTTGCTCGAAAAAGTTCTAGACGAACATAATGCAACACTACCCGCCTTAAAAGAGTTTATTTTACCCGGTGGTAATCTCGCAGCAGCAAGCTGCCATATTGCAAGAACCGTATGCAGGCGATCTGAGCGAATTGTTGTGCGCCTAATGCGAGAAGAAAAAATCAATCCACCCGTTATAAAATACCTCAACAGACTATCCGATTTATTATTCGTTTTATGCCGAGTACTGGCCCGCCAAGACGGCCAATCAGAAATCCTCTGGGATAAAAATCGCCAACCAGAAAAAGGTAAGCAGTAAATGCAAATATTTTTAGCTAATCCTCGTGGTTTCTGCGCCGGTGTTGACCGTGCCATTGAGATCGTCGAGCGCGCACTTGAATTACTCGGTTCACCCATATACGTTCGACACGAAGTCGTACATAACCGTTTTGTGGTAGAGAATTTAAAGAAAAGAGGCGCCATTTTTGTTGAAGAGCTTAACGAAGTCCCCGATGACTCAACTGTTATCTTTAGCGCTCACGGCGTCTCTAAAGCAGTAGAAGACGAAGCAAAACGCCGTCAATTAAATGTTTTTGATGCGACCTGCCCCTTGGTAACTAAAGTCCATATGGAAGTTGTTAGTAATGCAAAAAAAGGCCGTTGCGTTATCCTCATTGGACACAAAGGCCATCCAGAAGTAGAAGGCACAATGGGACGCTATGAACAACAAAACCCAGATGTTCGAATTATCCTCGTAGAATCCCCTGAGGATGTAGAGTCATTAGAAATACCAGCAAATAAAGGGCTTTCCTATGTGACACAGACAACCCTTTCAATGGATGATACCAGTTCAATTATTGATGCTTTACGTGATAAATTCCCACATATTACTGGTCCTAAAAAAAGCGATATTTGTTATGCCACACAAAACCGCCAAGATGCGGTCAAAGAACTCGCCGAAAAATCAGATTTAGTATTAGTCGTTGGCTCACCGAATAGTTCAAACTCAAACAGGCTTCGCGAAATTGCTGAAAAACTTGGCAAGCCTGCTTACCTGATTGATGGCTCAGAGGATATTGATAAGCGTTGGCTAGAAGGCGTACACAGTATCGGCGTAACAGCGGGAGCCTCCGCACCTGAAGAACTCGTTCAACGAGTCATCGATCAACTTAAATGCTGGGGTGGTGAAACAGCTCTTGAAACCCCTGGTATTCAAGAAAAAGTAACATTTTCCTTACCTAAAGCTCTACAAAAATAATGTTCTTTTTAGACATAAAAAAACGGGCTTAGAGCCCGTTTTTTTATGTCTAACGCTATTAAACTACATGCGTTCCCAAAGAGTCGCAATACCTTGCCCACCACCAATACACAAAGTAGCCAATGCGTATTTGCCTTGAACACGCTCTAATTCATGCAGTGCTTTTACAACAATAATATTTGCAGATGCCCCGATTGGGTGACCTAATGAAATCCCACTTCCGTTAACATTCACCTTATCCATTGGAAGGTCAAGTTCTCGACAAACGCTTAACGCCTGGGCAGCAAACGCTTCATTCACCTCAAACACATCAATATCGCCAATCGTCAAACCTGTTGCCGCTAAAATTTTCTCAACAGCAGGTACAGGGCCAATCCCCATAATTTCTGGTTCAACACCAGCATGGGAGTAAGCCACTAATTTTGCCATCGGTTTTAAACCACGCGCTTCTGCTGCCTCTTTAGCCATCAATACCATTGCAGACGACGCATCGTTAATGCCCGATGCATTACCCGCTGTGATGCTACCGTCTTTCTTAAAGGCTGGGCGCATACCAGATAACTTCTCAACGCTGATATCAGGACGAACATGCTCGTCTTTATCAAAGACCGTCACACCCTTACGCGTTTTAATTTCTACTGGAACAATTTGACTATCAAAACGACCTTCTGCTTGTGCACGCGCTGCATTTTGATGACTCGTTACGGCTAATGCGTCTTGGTCTTCTCGAGAAATATTGTATTTATCTGCTAAGTTTTCAGCCGTCATCCCCATATGACCTGTTCCAAATGGATCAGTTAATGCGGAGATCATTAAATCAATCATTTGACCAGCACCCATTTTTTGCCCCCAACGAGCGCCAGGTAAGGCGTACAAGGAGTTACTCATTGATTCAACACCGGCACCAATGGCAACGTCATAATCACCTAGCATAATCCCTTGCGCAGCATCCACAATAGCTTGCATACCACTGCCACAGAGCCTGTTGACCGCAACACAAGATGTTTCACAAGGAATACCCGCTTCAATTTGTGCAATTCGAGCAGTATAAGGCGCCCTCTCTTCTTCAGGAACAACCGTACCCATCACCACCATACCAACCTCTGCAGGTTCAATACCTGATCTGGCAACACTTTCCTTGAGCGTAATGGCCGCTAAGGTGCTCGGCTCTACGGTTTTTAAACTTCCACCAAAATCACCAATCGCAGTTCTGACAGCGCTTAGTACGACAACCTCTCTTACTTCACTCATGCTTCTCTCCAAATTTTAGGTTATGCTTTATAAAACAACAGTTCGATTATAGATGCATCGCAACAATAAATCATCAAATAACATGAAAACTCAATACCTTACTAGCTGTTCCACTGAAGGCTTACACCACCTTGCTTACACCGATTGGGGTAACAAAGATAACCCTAATATTCTTGTTTGTTCGCATGGTTTAACACGTAACAAGCATGATTTTGATGCACTGGCTAATAAACTATCTACTGAACGTAGAGTCATCTGTTTTGATTTACCCGGCCGTGGTGAAAGTGATTGGTTAAACGATAAATCAGCCTATGATTACAAACAATATATCGTAGATGCTTTAATGATTATTGCTCGAACAGGTGCCAACAAAATTGATTGGCTAGGCACCTCAATGGGTGGCCTATTAGGCATGATGCTCGCCTCGTTGGAAAACTCACCCATTAAATCGTTAATCCTCAATGATGTTGGCCCGTTTATCCCTAAGGCCGCCTTAATTCGTATCGCTAACTATGTTGGCAAACTACCTTATTATGATACAGCCCAAGAGCTTGAGAACTATATGCGAACCACCTACGCTGGCTTTGGAGACCTAAGCGATGAACAATGGAAGCATTTGTTACGTTATGGGCAAAAGAAATTAGATAATGGGCAAATAACGCTTAATTATGACCCCGATATTTCTCTCGCCTTTAACCATCAGCCCATTGAGGATATCGATTTATGGCCTATATGGAATAATATTCAGCAGCGAGCCTTGATTATTCGCGGCGAAAACTCTGACCTGTTAGCACGCTCAACAACTGAACAAATGCTTGAACAACACCCTAACGCTGAGTTTTTAGAAATACCGAATACAGCCCACTCTCCAGCACTCATGAATAATGCTGATATTCACTCAATTGAACAATGGCTTGATAAAGCCGAACCAAACAGCTTTATCGTTTGAGAGAGACTTATGCCCCTTTGGGTATAAAGCCGAACCAAACAGCTTTATCGTTTGAGCAGGGCTACTATCTTTATACTCTAAACACGGTTAACTCACTATGTTTTTTCTTTCCAGCCATTTAAACAAATAACCTCGCGCTGGATCTTTCCCTGTTAACAAGTACTCTAGGGTATATCTATTGGACAAGTTAGACTCTAGAAATATTTTTTCTTTTGGCTGCATACAAAATAATATTTCATCATTCACTCTTAACTGCAAATCATTGGCAGGTAATACTTTAATCACCTTCCCCCGACGAAGAACCAACGGAACCATTTTTAACGCGTTTTCTCTGTTCGATGGTTTTTTGTAAATATCACCTAAACTAACCTCGCCATTATTTGATAGCTTGGCACACACCGCAGGGGCTGTTTTCTTATCAAGAATATACGTCCTGATGGCTGGAAAATTGCCGCCTACCTCTAGTGCGAGTCTATTGGTTATATCTGCAAGTTTTGAGGGGTCATTCTCATACAATAACCTAAGGTGTGCAAAAAAGGATTTCAATAATGGCGCCATCAGCATAAATAAAACCATTCGAGCGATGACTAAACTGGGTTGCAAAATATAGTCTACATCTGCTTTTTTAAACAGCACTTCGTTAACATGTCTGTTTTGCCTGACGATAGAAAACAGCGATGGGTTTTCCCTATTCGCTTGATGTACCATGCTTAAGTTGAACGTATCGTTGTCTGTACCGGCGACTAAACCCACACAGCCCTTCAGCCCTGCTTTATTTAAGTTTTCTAAGTTTGCTCTTCCTAGGACAGCGTGATCGGCAATCTCCTCAACATTTTCAACCAGTGGTTCGACTACCGTCAGATCAATCCCTTTTTCACAGAGTTTCTTATAAACAATTTGCCCCATCCGACCATGCCCACACAAAATCCACCGACCTGCTTTCAGTGGGCAAATATTGCGATCCAATGTTGCCCCTGGCTCTCCTGACATCCATTCATTCAATGTATGTACGGTGGGGTTATAAATGATTAAGCTGAGGTAACTTGCAAAAACACGAAATGGATCAACAACATGCGTGTCCCCACCAATGGCTAAAATTTCACTCTCATTTTCTGCGGAGGTTGAACGACAAATAATTTTAATATCAGGCCTTAATATTCTTGCCGACACAGCTACTTTTAAATTAGCTTCTTCATCATTGGACAAAATTAAGACACCGATACACTTATCCCTTTCAATACCAGCATCTAGCAAATAGCGCGGTACCGTTGCGTCTGCGCAAAGCCCCAATACCTTGGATTTATAGTTACGCAAATCGAGCGCTTTAATACGTTCATTGTCCAACTCTAAAACAACAGCGGAAAAGCCTGCATTGGTCAAACCACGCAATAAGAGACTGCCTGTATCTCCAAAGCCACACACCAAATAATAATCTCTACTTTTTTTTCTAACCGCTCGTATAAATTTCTCTTCAGCAAAAGCCGAATATAGATAGGGGTTCTTTAATAAAGAAATTATTTTCCCAACCGTATACAGCCAAGTAATAACACTAATATATAAGCAGCAAATTGCCCATATTCTTTGTGCATCACTAAAGGGCCTAGGTAATTCCCCAAACCCTGTTGTTGTAGCGGTATACGCAAGGAAATAATACGCATGGAAAAATGACATATACGTCGTTTGGCCATTTGCATCCGGCAGACCGGGCACTAACACCATCCCTAAAATGCACAAAGCATACACAGATATAAAAATAATAATCGGTGTACGCATATGGCGCAGCACGATGAACGATACTCTACCCAGTGATGAGCCTGACATAGTCGTACTTTTAACGTCGTGACATAAGTGTTTCTGACACCAGCATCACCACAGAAACAATGTTAGCAACCAATGCACCACCCGATAATGAAACAATCACTGAGGTATTGTCTGCCGTCAATCCAGTCTCTGAAATTTGTGTTACATAACCCCACACGAAGGCCCCTGCAAGTAATTGTAAATTAGCGACTATACTTGTCGACAATAAAACAGCACCCACTTGCGAACGATCTCCCAGTTTCAAGCCCATCGCAACAAGGTTAACGAAAATTGTAGCGAATAGCACATAGATATTATGGTCTGTTGGGTTGCCCAACTTACCCAGAAAAAAACCAAAATTCAGTGTCAGCGCTAAAACAATAAAGAAACTGAAAACAACTTTTTCGGCATTCATGCAAACCCTCCAATCTATATTATATAAGTCAATTAGTTTACCCCTAAGGTTTAGGTAATCAAGGGCCTATTGAGGGTTAATTCATTTACCAGCCACCTCACTTCTTTTGATCGACTAAACCCGGCTTCCATGTTTTTAATGCCTGCAAACGATTCTGACACTGCGTCATAACCTCAGCACGTTTTTGCTCCGAAAAAGATACCCATGATGTGATTTCACCAAGCATTCGCCCACAACCAAGACACATGTCGTTTTCATTTAACGTACACTGCCTGACACAAGGGGATTTCATAACCACTCCAATCGTTTCTTTTTTACACATGAAAAAGCCACCGTATAAACGGTGGCTTCTATAATCACATAGCTAAGCTAAGTTGTCAGGTGAAGCTTCAATAAAACTTAACGCTAACTGGCTTTCGCCATAACAAATGACCCCGGTGCAGGTTCTAACTCTGGGTATTTATCTGTCCCTAATTGAGAGGGGGCATCTACTGTTTTATTACCATTAGCTTTCAACCACGCATCCCAATGTGGCCACCAGCTTCCTGGCACTTCCTCCGCTGACTCTAACCAATGCTCAGGCCCTTTACCCAGCTCACCGTCTTTCCAGAAATGACGTTTGTTTTTACTCGCAGGGTTAATAACACCCGCCACATGACCACTTGCCGCCAAAACAAATTCTATCGACTCAGATTTAACCAACTCTGTACCAATAAACGTAGTTTTCCACGGAGCAATATGATCTTCAATAGCCGACAAGAAATACACAGGACAATCAATCTTCCCTAAATCAACCTTAACACCACAAAGTTCAACACCACCCGGTTTTGCCAAATTATTTTCTAAATACATATTGCGCAAATACCATGTGTACATCGCAGATGTCATATTAGTTGAATCACCATTCCAAAATAAAATATCGAATGGAGGTGGCGTTTTACCTTTTAGGTAGTTATTAACAACATAACTCCATACAAGGTCATTCGCACGTAGCATTGCAAAGGTTGATGCCAGTTGCTTACCCGGCATGACACCGCCTTCTTTTAGTTTGTGTTCATGTTGTTGAACCTGTGACTCATCGATAAATACACCCAATTCGCCCGGGTCAGAAAAATCTAATAAGGTTGTAAAAAATGTTGCTGTTGCTATTGGCTTTTTGCGTTTTGAAGCCAACACAGACATTGTTGTCGCTAACATCGTGCCACCTATACACCAAGAAACCGCATTGATTTTCTTCGCACCAGAAATTTCTTTCACTGCATCAATAGCAGGTATTGTCCCAACAGAAATATATTCATCCCAAGTAACATCACCCAAGGACTCATCTGGGTTTCTCCAAGAGATAATATAAACATCATTGCCTTGTTCTAAACAGTAACGAACATATGAATTATGTTCAGACAAATCAAGAATATAATATTTATTAATGCATGGCGGAATAATTAAAATAGGACGCTCATTCACTTTCTCAGTCATCGGCTTAAAGTGAACCAATTGAATCAGCTTGTTTTCAAACACCACCGAGCCGGGTGTAGTCGCCAAGTTTTCACCTAATGTAAACTTTGACTCATCGGTCATGCTGATACGCCCTTTATCTATATCAGACATTAGGTTTTCAAGCCCTGCAACCAAATTCTGACCATTAGACTCTATGGTTTCTTTCAACACTTCTGGGTTCGTTAAGGCAAAATTAGATGGCGACATCGCATCAATAAATTGGCGCGTGTAAAAATCGCACTTTTGCTTAGTTTTCTCATCCAGCGTTGAGTTTTCAACCAAGCCTGTTAGCCAACGGCTCGATAATAAATAGGACTGCTTCAAGTAATTATGAACGGGGCTTTCTTCCCATTCATCACCTGAGAAACGACGGTCGCCGCGCTCTGGATGAACTGTAGATTGACTCGCTGGATTAAACATATTAATCCAGAGGTTAAATTGATCTTGGTAAAAACCAGACATCGTTTTCACCCACTCTTCAGGACTCTCCATGGCACGTGTAACAATTGTATTCCATGCATTCCCAAACTGAGACAACATTTCTTTTGATTCCGCCGCTGAAAAATCTTTAAACATGTTATGGCCTTTTTCCGCCATTTTCTCAAATATTTCTTGTGGGGATTTATCATCCATTTGCCCGCCTCCAATTTAATTAATCATTTTATTGCGTTGCATCATTGTATGCTTTTTTTTCGCCCTTTACCAGAAAATGGCTACAACGGAATTTTATTGATCATAGTTTTTTTCAGCTAATAGTTCACCATTATCAGACCAAGATTTAAATACACCCGTTCGCTCCCCCTTATCAAAATGACCTTGTTCACGCATTTCGCCGTTTGGCCAATACGCAGTAAAGAGGCCATGATAATTACCCTGTGCAACAGTTGCGGTTAGTGCAATATGCCCTGTTAAATACCATGATGTATGATGGCCTTGCATAACACCTTGAATAAAATCTGTTTCAGAAATTTTCACGCCAGAGGGGTGCCAAATTGTTCGCTTTCCATGCATAACCTCACCGAGGTATTCACACTCCTCTATGAGCTTCCCATCATTATTGTGCTTAAGTTTCACGCTAACGTCTTGACTCATTGTCTATCCTTATATTTTATAGATACAAAAAACGCGCAAGAATGCGCGTTTTTTGTATCTACTAATTTTAAATTTAAGTCTTATTTTTTCAGTGTTTTCAAGCCTTCTTGACTGGCAAAATAAGCTGCTAAATCAACGATATCCTCTTCAGTCAGCGCCGCAACTGAAGCTCGCATAATAGGGTCATTACGTAGCCCCGATTGATATCCTTTTAACGTATGAACCATATAATCTGCATGTTGCCCAGCAATAGTAGGAAACATCGGGCTAGCACTCACCCCACTTACACCGTGGCATGCTGCACAGGCTGTTGACTTTTCTTTGCCTGCTTGAATATCACCCGCTGCTATAGCACTGACAGATACCACAGTAAGCAATACGGTAAAAATCATCTTATTTAATTGTTTCATTTTCTTCCTCGTGATCTTTAATATTAACGTTTATTTTCCGTCTTGCTCAAAATATGCCGCAATATCTTGCATATCTTGCTCTGATAAATCAGCCACATTACCATGCATGGTGGCATGAGTGCGTGTACCGTTTTTATAGGCTTTCATGGCAGTTACCAGATAGCCAGCATGCTGACCACCCAATCTTGGCACATGATAGGTTGGATACGCATTGTTGTAATTTTCCACACCGTGACAACCAAGGCAGGTTTGCCCTTTAATTGTTCCAGCGGCAACATCACCCGCTGCGTTTGCCGTTACAGAAAACGCCATTCCCAACACCAATAAACTTACTAATAATCGCTTCATTGACTCTTTCTCTCTATGATTTTATTAATTCTTTAACATCCCGTGATTCTACTGAAAACAGGCCCATAGCGCTAGCATAAACCCGTTAATCCAACAGATTTCCCTTCCAAATCTGTTAAAATTAACTGAAATTAATTTAACGCTATCGACCTCCTATGTCCAAGATCACTATATACACTTCTTCTTTATGTCCTTATTGCACTCAGGCTAAACGTTTGTTAAATAATAAAAACATTCCATTTACTGAAATTTCCATTGCAAATGACCCAAACAAAAGAGCTGAAATGATACAAAAAAGTCAGCGCTCTACCGTTCCGCAAATTTTTAATGGTGACAAACACGTTGGTGATTGCACAGAAATTTACGATTTAGAAAGTCGCGGAAAACTAGACGAGTTACTCGCTTAATTATCTAGTGACTGAAAACGTTCTAACAAAACAGCGTTTAGATACTTGGTTATGGGCTGCTCGTTTTTTTAAGACACGACGGCTCGCCACCGAAGCGATTTCAGGTGGAAAAATCCACCTCAACGGTCAACGAAGCAAACCCAGTAAAGAAGTTCGCATTGATGATAGCCTGCAAATCCATAAGGCTGGTTATCAATGGACGGTTAAGATTGTCGGCTTAAACCCTCAACGTCGCCCCGCCAAAGAAGCCGTCCTTTTGTACAAAGAAAGCGATGAAAGCCTTCAACAACGTCAAGCGCTGAAAGCACTCAATAAAGACATGAACGCCTCTATGCCTCGCTCTGAACGGCCTAATAAAAAACAGCGACGGCAAATTCACCGATTTAAACAAACGGATTAATACAGCGTCTTTATATGCATGAAGGTGGAATAGGTAACCCCGCATATTTATTCGCGTATTTTAATGGTCCGTTTGGAAATAATTTATATAAATAAATAGACGACCCTTTTTCAGCGCCCAATCTCTTCTTGATCGCTTGGCCAAATAATCGCGCATTGGGTTGGTGATTAAATTCATCGTAGTATGCTTGCGCAAAATGAATAATTTCCCAATGCAATGGCGTCAGTAATAGCTCATCTTCTTTCGCCATTGCCTCAGCCACGGCCTCGCTCCAGTCGCTTCTATTCTGCAAAAAGCCATATTCATCGCGTTTTAACTGCACTAACATCAACAGCAAGACCTAACAGGATTATTATTTTCTACTAACTCAACAAAGCCTGCATAATCAACATACCGAATATGCTCATAGCAGCGGTTAACATCAATGCCTCTCGCTTTCATATCAGGGCTTAACGCATAGATCTGAACCTGATCGATAGGTTTAGATAAAATGGACGGTGGCTTTGTAATGACCGTAGCTAAAACAGCTTCTTCAATTAATAAGACAACATCATTTGACATCACTCTTTCAATGCAACTGTCTAGGGCCTCGGTTCTTTTATTAACAATATATAACATCAGATACTGAATACATGGTGTGCTGCATTAAGTTGTTCAACCATCTCATGACGAGAAACCAACGTAGTTTCAATGGTCAGCTGTTCCTTCACTAAGCCCCATTGATCCATTGACTCTTTTTCAACAAACACGTCATTAATATCATATAACGGCAAGGCCTTTAATATAGGTGTCATGTTTTTTAAGGCAATATTTTCAGGCTGCTGGTTTTTAACTAAGGCATTCACAGCTTCACCTTCAAACAAGATAACAACCTTTTGGTCAAAAGCCGCCGCCATTAATGCCATATCTAAAAACTCATGACCTCGCACATTTCCATGAAACCCTTTATTAAAAATAAAAAATAGCGTTTTCACTTCAAGCCCCAAAAGTAACATGACGGTCCGACTCAATAACCGCCTCCATTAACAAACCTAACCCTGCAATTCGAAACCCATCCGCCAAGGCATTTTCGTAACCCGATACTTTGTGAGCGACAGTTTTTTCAAGCAAACCTCTTCGCTGCGCTGATGAAACGCACACCACTAAATCCACACCTTTTTCTGCTTGTAAGGCCGTCCACCTTTTTACAATATCCCTTTCATCACCCGGTGGGCGTGAATCACGGCAGGCATTAAAAATGCCATCATGGTAAAAAAACACCCGGTATATGTCATGCCCACTGGCAATCGCCGCTTCAATAAAGTGCCACGCCGTATCCGCTGCTTGATATTGGTAGGGACTTGCATTGATCTGAATAGAGATTTTCATTTAACTTGCATTTAAACTCAATTACACTAAAACGGCTTATGAACAAATATCATAATATCATGCGTCGTTTTCTTACCGTACTAATCGCCTCAAGTTTTACATGCATTATTGCGAGTAGCGCCTTTGTTTGGTCTAAAAATAGCCAAGCTAATGACCGAATTAAATTACCCGACATTGGTAATACATCAAATATCATCATTTCAGGTGAACTTGAAAAGAAACTTGGTAAAGCATTCCTTAGGAGCATTCGACTAAGGGTTCCACTCAGTAACGACCAAGAAATTAATGACTACGCACAACAACTTGGTGACAGGGTCGCAAAATTCAGCGAACAACCTGACCGACAATTTAATTTCTTTGTCGTGCAAGATGATCGAATCAATGCGTTTGCAGGCCCCGATGCTAATATCGGACTAAACACTGGACTTATTTTAGCGGCTGAATCTGAAAGCGAATTAGCGTCAGTCGTTGCTCATGAAATTGGCCACGTTACCCAACAGCATTTACAACGCGCTATTGAATCAGCCAGTCAAATGTCGATGCCCAGCGCAGCGGCTATGCTTGCCGCCGTCGTTTTAGGCGTAACTGTTCCAGGTGTTGGCCCAGCCGCTGTTTTGGCGGTACAAGCTGGGCAAGTGCAACAACAAATTAATTTTACGCGAAGTCATGAAGCTGAAGCCGACCGAGTAGGTGTACAAAACCTTGCCGCTGCTGGCTTTGACCCTAGAAGCATGCCGATTTTCTTTGGTCGACTTCAAACGGCAACCACCCAATACGGTCAAAAAATTCCTGAAATTCTGCTCACTCACCCAGCGCCCGCTTCGCGTATCTCGGACACCGCTGCACGTGCGGAAAAATTCCCTTATAAACAAGTTGAGGACTCCCAAGATTTTCGTTTAATTCGAATGAAAATTCGCGTTAACAAACACCCACAAAACTTAACCGGCGAGTTAATAAACGCCTTAAAGGATGAATCATCACAAGGCATTACAAAAATTAAAGAGGCGGCTCGTTATGGCCTTGCACTCGCCTTAATGAAGGATAGGCAATTTGAAAAAGCACGCGACATTCTCTCTACGCTGACAGAGCAAAACCCCACCCAACTCCATTATTTAACTGCTCTCGCTCTGAATGAATACCGTGACAATAAGCCGCAGCAATCCTTGGCGTTACTTGATCAGGGCAAACAACGATTCCCTCAAAGCCGCGCGGTTAATTTATTATATGCCATGGTTCTATTACACAATGGCAAACCGCAACAGGCCTTAACGAACCTCAATGAGGACCTACAAAATTACGAACCGACACCCAATGTGTACGACCTCCTTTCCATCGCTTACGGCCAGGTTAACAACCCAGTACGAGGTTTCCAATATAAGGCTGAGTACTTTTACTCGCTTGGGTTAACCAAAGACGCTATTATCCAGCTTGAACAAGCCTTACGAGCCGCTAATAATAATTTTTACTTAAGCAGCCAAATTGAAAACCGTATTAATCAACTTCAAGCCGAACTTAGGGCCCCCAAACTACTGTAACCAATCTATATAACACCCCATGCCTGATTTAACAAAGCCACCTGGTCTGCTAAGACGGTTAGCGATCATCACTTATGATGCGCTATTACTGATTGCCATCTTATTTTTAGCGACATTAGTATTGCTTCCCTTTCAAGATAGTCATTTATTTCAACCAAACTCATGGCTATATTCGCTGTACCTCTTGTCGGTCAGCTTCTTATTTTATGGCTGGTTTTGGACTAAAAGTGGTCAAACGCTGGGGTTGCTCGCCTGGAAGTTAAAAATAGCTAATAACAAAGGCCAAAATATTAGCTGGCGACAAGCCTTGATACGTTTCACAATGGCCATTCTGTCTTGGGGGGTTCTTGGCCTTGGTGTTTTGTGGATACTCGTCAATAAAGATCGGCTGAGCTGGCATGACATCGCCTCAAATAGTCGTTTAATTTGGGTGGAAAAGGAGCCTTCAGCCCATTCGCCGGATGGTGAAGACTGATATACATAATGCCAAGAAAAACGGCAGCGATGCAGCGATAACTGGGTTTAAACCGTACAACACCCCAATATTTCCAAACAGTCTATCAACCAAATTAAACCCTATTCCAATTAACGCACCGATTAAAATTCGCGTGCCAGTACTACCTGCTCGCTTTACCCCTAACACCATCGGGATGGCAATCAAGAGCATAACCAGAATTACAAAAGGCCGAATTAATTTACTCGTCATCGCAACAATAAAATGCGTAGCATCTTGCCCGTTATTGTCTAAAAAGTTGATATAACTGGCTAAGCCCATGATAGATAAACGCTCTGGTTTAACAACAATAACATCAAGCAAACCAGGGTCTAATAACGAGTCTAATTTTGCCGAATCAGACAAGGCAACTTTTACACCGGCATCATTAATGGTGGTTTGCTCAACGCCGCTTAACTCCCACTTATTATCAATAAAACTAGCAGTCTTTGCATGCGTTGCATACTTTAGCTCGTTCATATCCGTCATTTCATAAATACTGACGTCTTTGAGTTCAGCTGAGTTTAAAATTTCACGGATATTTAAATACGTATCACCATCTCGCGTCCAAAAGCCATATTTCGTTCTCAACGCTACTTGTTCATTTTTAGCCGTAAACTTTAGCATTTGAGCCGCTTGTTCAGATACCGGTGCCACCCCTTCGCTAACCAGTAAAGAAACTACCATCAATATCATGCCGACACGCAATGCAGAAAAAATAATTTGCCAACGACTAATCCCTGCCGCTCGCATAGCGGTTAATTCATAATTATTGGCCATTCCACCTAAGGTAATCAAAGCGCCCAACAGAGCCGCCGAAGGCAGTAATTCATAAAAATTACGCGGTGCAATTAATGCCAAGTACTTAAAAATCTCAACTAAACCATATTGACCTTTGCCCATATCGTCTAGCTCATCGGCAAACGTAATGACCAATACCAGTGATAACAAAAAAAGCACCGCCACCGCCGTGCTTTTTAACATTTCTACGGCTATGTATTTATTAACGACCTTCATCTTTTAAACATCACTTTCTTTTTAACATAGCTAACACCGTGCATATTAACCACCATAATTGCTGTAACACCTATTAGCAGTAGATGCACCCACCATATGCCAAACCAAGGTGCCGTTACCCCTTTTACTAACCACGAGTGCGATAAACTCATGAAGTTTTCAAACACAATATAGATCAGCAAAGCCGTTAATAAATTCCCATACATTCCCGCCCGTGGCGATACACGGCTAATGGGTACTGCTAATAAGGCAAATGTTATTAAGGCCAACGGCACAGACCAACGCTTTTGCAGTTCACTGATTGCTCTAGGCGACTTCATCGCCATCAACTGAATAGTAGAGGTTTCTTTGGTACCAAATGACACCTGTGCTGACGACTTTTCCGCCACTACAACACCGTATTCCTTAAAATTGGTAATTTTATAATCTGCTTGGCCCGGCACGCCTTCATAACGGTTACCGTCTTTTAGAATAATAAAACGATCGCCTGTGACAGGGTCCACCTTTATTTCGCCACTTTTCGAAGAGGTAATCCCCAACTTGCCATGCTGACGATTTTGTATAAATACGTTCAACATCTTGTCGTCGCTGGTTATTTTCTCAACATAAAAAACCAAGTCGCCACGACTGTATTCATTAAAGCGCCCATCCGTAATGCCACGAATATCTAAGTTAGCTTGATCGCTTGTCTTCACTCGCTCAATCGCTTGCATTAATGTTGGGGCTGTTACTAATGAGAGGTATATCGTTAAAGCGAATAAGGGGACAACAAAAATAAATATTCCACGATAGATCTGAGTTAAGCCTATACCTGACGAGAACAGTGCTGTCATTTCATGGTCTCGATACATCCGGCCTAACACTAGTAATATTGACAACAACAAAGCCACCGGTAGAATTTTAATCATCAATAGCAACAGGTTAAAGCCAACCAATGACAACACAACATCAGCGGACAACTCACCGGCTGTAACCTTAGAAAACAAACGAACCAATCGCTGACTCAATAAGATAACCGTCAACACCGTCATGACCCCTAACATCATTTTGCTAATTTGAGTCACTAGCAATCGATCAATAATTTTTAATTTAAACGCAGACATCAACAGTGTATTTGGCTTATAGTTAGGCACATAAATCCATAGAGTTATGGTGTCGTATCCTAACGGAAAAGCCAAACAAAAACATTACTTATCATTCAGAGGTATCCGCATGCAATTCGTTTCAAAAACAGGGTCAATCGATAAACTTTCAACTCCTTGCCTTCTTTTGCCCGTTTTCAGTAAAGGTAAACAGCTTGAAATAACCACCCACTTCGACCAAGCACATGATGGACAAATAGCTGCCGTTTTAAAACAAGGTGACGCTTCTGGCAAAGCGGGCAATACACTGTTACTTCAAATGCCTGCCAGCAGCAAAATAAAGCGTGTGCTTCTTGTCGGTTTTGGCGAGCAAGGCAACACCTCAGCGGAAGATTACACAAAGGCCATCAGCGAAAGCATCAACTCGCTTAAAAACTTACCGATTAAGGCTGTTTGCTCTACATTATTAGCTGTTGAAGTTAGCGGTAAAGATATCAACTGGAAAGTTCGTCAGTTAGTATTGAAGTCTCGTGAAGCACTTTACCAATACACCGATACGCTCACGACCTCCGCGCCCGATGCCAACATATTAGAAAAATGCCAACTATGGCATACCGATGATTACACTGCAAAAATGATCAACAGTGCTGCAGACACCGCCTCGAGTATCGCTAATGGCATTGACAGCGCAAAAAAATTAGCCAATTTACCCGGTAATATTTGCACCCCAAGCTACTTAGCTGAGACAGCAAAAGAACTTGGCAAACAACACGCATCGCTTAAAGTAACCATTTTAGATGAAGCCAAAATGGAAGCACTAGGAATGGGCTCATTATTATCTGTTTCTAGGGGTTCTCGCCAACCGGCGAAGCTCATTACTATGGAACATAAAGGTGGCCCAAGTTCTCAAAAACCCATCGTTCTGGTTGGTAAGGGCCTCACTTTTGATGCCGGTGGAATTTCCATAAAACCCTCATCCGGTATGGATGAAATGAAATACGATATGTGCGGCGGTGCAAGTGTCTTCGGCGTGATTCAAATGTGCGCCGAATTAAATTTACCCATCAATGTAGTTGGCGTTGTTCCATCATCAGAAAACCTGCCCGATGGTGATGCCAACAAACCTGGTGATATCGTTACCAGCATGGCCGGTCTAACCATTGAAATTTTAAACACTGATGCAGAAGGACGTTTAATTTTATGTGACGCACTCACCTACTCTGCTAAATTTAAACCTGAAGTAGTCATTGATATTGCTACCTTAACTGGCGCTTGTGTAGTCGCGTTAGGAAAACATGCCACCGGCTTACTAGGCAATAACGATAAATTGGCTAACGAATTGCTAGACGCTGGCATTAAAGCCAATGACAAAGCATGGCAATTACCACTGTGGGATGAATACAAACCCCAGCTAAAAAGTAACTTCGCCGATCTCGCTAATATTGGTGGCCCTGCTGGTGGCACTATTACCGCAGCCTGCTTCTTGTCAAACTTTACCGAAGATTATAAATGGGCTCATTTAGACATTGCCGGCACTGCCTGGAAATCGGGTACGGATAAAGGCGCAACTGGTCGCCCTGTTCACATGCTAAGCCAATTTATATTGGATCGCTGTTAAACAAGCCATTACAAAATGACCAGAATCGACTTTTATGTACTGCCAGATGACACCCCTGATGCACAGCACCTTTTTGCCTGTCGGCTAGCTCAAAAAGCTAGCAAACAGGGTCATCGCGTGTATATTCATACCGATTCAGAACAACAATCCAAGACAGTGGATGACTTGCTTTGGTCCTTCTCGCCCACCAGTTTTGTACCACATACTATGGACCCAACAAAGTGCGCCAACCACCCAGTGTACATTAACCACACTGGTGACCCGTTAGATATTCACGACGTGCTAATTAACCTTACTGAGAAAACACCCGATTGTTTTGCTCGGTTTGAACGATTTGCTGAGCTTGTTAATCAAAATGAATCAATTAAACAAGCAGGACGGGAGCGGTTTAAGTTTTATAAAAGCAGAGGGTATCCACTGCAGACGCATAAAATTTGATTTTTATTATCGCTGCCGCTGGGCGTTCATTTCTAGTTAAAGTTTCGCCCTAAAGGCCGAGTTACTCTTTTGTCAGTAGCAACAAAAGAATAACCAGAAAAATGCCACCCAAATGCTTTCACCCTGAAGGGTTCCTTCAAAACCAATCCCTAAAATAACTACTGTGGAGCTCGCCTACAAAACAGGCTCAAACAGCCACATTAGAACGCTCTACTTTAATGCTTAGTTTTTCAGTGAGAGCAAAAGGGGATATTAAAATCAAGACCGGTTCAGATATGGCTCTAGATTTACCGTCCCTTTATCTCGCAAGTAAATTAGCTGTTTTCGGATAAGTAAGCAGGTTGTCTGAGCGTAGCGAGTTTACCTGCGAGCCCGAAAACTGTTAATTTACTGATATTAGGGCACCCTTTTCTTTGGTTCGTTACTTTTGGGTGAACAAAAGAAATGAACGTCCTCGCGACAGCGAAAAACTATAAACATTACGTATTAAGGAAAACTAACAAACCTTCTTCTTGTAAAATATCATTAAGCTAAAAACTTGCTTACCAATAACCCTACCCTCCCCAACAAAGTTATAATACCGCCTTTAAAAATCAACACCGAACACACACGATGGATAAGACATACGCCCCGCATGACATAGAATCTCGCTGGTATCGCCAATGGGAAGAACAAGGTTACTTCGAACCCAGAGGAGGCGATAGCGCCTATTGCATTATGATACCGCCGCCCAATGTTACCGGTAGCTTACACATGGGGCATGCTTTCCAAGACACGATCATGGATTCACTAACGCGTTACCATCGTATGCAAGGACACAACACCCTATGGCAAGCCGGTAGTGATCATGCCGGTATTGCGACCCAAATGGTGGTTGAACGCCAATTAAACGCAGAAGGTAAAACTCGCCACGACTTAGGCCGTGAAGAATTTGTTGAGCGCATTTGGGATTGGAAAGAATTATCTGGCAACACCATCACTAAGCAATTACGCCGCATGGGCACCTCCCTAGATTGGTCGCGCGAACGTTTCACTATGGACGAAGGGCTGTCAAAAGCGGTTAACGAAGTGTTTGTTAAACTACATGAAGAAGGGCTCATTTATCGCGGTAAACGCCTGGTTAACTGGGACCCTAAATTACACACTGCGGTATCTGACCTTGAAGTTATTTCGCAAGAAGAACAAGGCCATATGTGGCATATGCGCTATCCATTAGCCGATGGTAGCGGCGAACTTGTGGTTGCAACGACCCGCCCAGAAACCATGCTAGGCGATGTTTGTGTCGCCGTTCACCCATCTGACGAACGCTACCAACACCTAATTGGCAAAATGATCGCGTTGCCTTTATGTAACCGTGAAATCCCAGTTATTGCCGATGATTATGTAGACCCAGAATTTGGCACTGGCTGTGTAAAAATAACCCCTGCTCACGATTTTAACGATTATGAGGTGGGTCAACGCCACAATATGCCGTTAATCAACATCTTCACCGTTGACGCCAGCATCAATGATGAGATGCCAGAAAAATACCGTGGCTTGGATCGCGTGGCAGCGCGTAAACAAATCGTACAAGATCTGGATGATTTAGGCTTATTAGCTAAAATTGATGACCATAAACTCATGGTGCCTCGTGGCGACCGGTCAGGGGTGATCATTGAACCTTTGTTAACAGACCAATGGTTTGTTAAGGCCAAACCGCTAGCAGAGCCTGCTATTGAAGCGGTTAAAAGCGGCAAAATTAAATTTGTACCCGAAAACTGGGATAAAACCTATTACAACTGGATGAACGATATTCAGGACTGGTGCATTTCTCGTCAAATTTGGTGGGGGCACAGAATTCCCGCTTGGTACGATGAGAGTGGCAACATATATGTTGGCCGCAATGAAGTCGAAGTCCGTGAAAAAAATAATCTAGCCGATAGCGTTGTATTAACACAAGATGAAGATGTTTTAGACACCTGGTTTTCATCCGCATTATGGCCGTTTTCAACCCTAGGATGGCCTGATAAAACGCCCGAACTCGATACTTTCTACCCCACTAGTGTACTCGTTACCGGTTTCGACATCATCTTCTTCTGGGTCGCCAGAATGATTATGATGGGTTTGAAATTTATGGACGATGTGCCATTTAAAGAAATATACATTCACGGCTTAGTGCGCGATGCGGAAGGGCAAAAAATGTCCAAATCCAAAGGTAACGTACTCGACCCGATTGATTTAATTGACGGCATTACGCTAGAAGATTTACTTGAAAAGCGTACAAAAGGCCTTATGCAACCGAAAATGGCCGCTAAAATCGAGAAAGATACGCGAAAGCACTTCCCCGATGGCATCCCTTCTTTTGGCACCGATGCGCTACGCTTTACCTTTGCCTCACTAGCCTCTACTGGGCGCGACATTCGCTTCGACTTAAACCGAATTGAAGGTAACCGCAACTTCTGCAATAAACTTTGGAACGCTACTCGCTACGTGTTAATGAATACCGAGGGCGAAGATACCGGCCTAGGTGACGACAAATGCGTGTATAGCTTACCCGACCAATGGATTGTGTCACGCTTACAAAAAACCGAAGCGAGCGTTATTGCCTCTATCGAAAAATACCGCTTCGACTTAGCCGCGCAATCGCTGTATGAGTTCCTTTGGAATGAATACTGTGATTGGTACTTAGAGTTATCAAAACCAATTTTGCTTGATGACAATAGTTCAGCCGAACAAAAACGCGGTACTCGCCAAACCTTAATTCGCGTGCTAGAAACTGTGCTGCGCTTACTACACCCGCTGATGCCGTTTATTACCGAAGAAATTTGGCAGCAAATAGCACCACTGGCAGGCAAAACGGGCGATACCATTATGCTACAGGCCTACCCAAAGCCCGATGACAGCAAAATATCTGCCGCTGCTGAAAGTGATATGCAATGGGTAATGGATTTCGTTATGGGCATTCGTCAAATTCGCGGCGAAATGAATATCCCCCCTAGTAAGCCATTACCGGTACTGTTAAACCACTGTTCAGAACAAGACCAACAGCGTCTTACAGATAATCGTTTATTATTGGAAAAACTAGCGCGTATAGAATCCATCACCACATTAAACGCAGCAGATGAGGCACCACAATCTGCTATTGCTCTAGTCGGTGATATGCAAGTGCTAATACCAATGGCTGGGCTCATTGATAAAAATGCCGAGCTAGAACGCTTAAATAAAGAAATTGAAAAGCTTGAAAAAGAGGCATCACGCATCAGCGGTAAATTATCAAACGCTTCTTTTATCGACAAAGCGCCCGCTGCCGTTATAGAAAAAGAAAGAGCAAAACAGCTTGATATTACCTCAAAACTTAGCAATTTAAACGATCAAAAAGAGAAAATCGCCACCCTATAACTGCCTTATTAACTAGCTAGGCCGGTCATTCTTCATCGGTCTAGCTAGGCAATACCATTTTAACAACGCCTAACACAGCAAAAATAAACAACAAGGCCAAGATAAACCCAGTCACAATAAACACCTTAGGGTTTCCATATTGAAAATCTCGCCTTCTTCGTGACTCTTTAGAAACCCCCAAAAATGACAACATTGTACTGCCTACCATTTGCCAAAAAGAAGGTGCTAATCCATCATCTTGCTTCATTTAATACTCCTAAGGTCAAATAAATTAAACACATTTTAACACCCCCTAATACCTTATTGCTAAAGTCCTTACGATTAAAGACATCAGAATAGGGGCATTAAATTAGCGTCAAATAGAACTCTTGCTAAGCAAGCATAAATCTTCTGCCTATTTAGACAAAGCACGTCCTAATAAAAAATATGAGACAATTAAACTTACAATTAATTTTAACGGTTTAAACATGGTAAAAAACACACCTACTCTCAGCATTGTAATGCCCTGTTTAAATGAGGCAGAAAACCTTGAAGCCTTGCTACCCCAATTAAAATCAGCACAACCAACGGCTGAAATTTTAGTTATTGATGATGGCTCAACCGACCTTTCTAAATCTATTTGCGAACAACACGGTATCAAAGTTATTTCTCACCCTCACTCATTAGGAAACGGCGCCTCCATTAAAACGGGCGCACGAAATGCCTCCGGAGACATTATTGTTTTTATGGATGCTGATGGACAACATAACCCAGATGATATCCAACGGTTACTATCTAAATTGGCCGAAGGATATGACATGGTTATTGGTGCTCGGCAATCAGGCTCTCATGCGTCAACCAAAAGGCTGTTAGGTAATGCCGTCTTTAATAAACTGGCTTCTTTTATGACCGGCCATAAAATAGAAGACCTCACGTCGGGCTTTAGAGCGGTTCGAGCAAACCATTTCAGAAAGTTTTTATACCTTTTACCTAATGGCTTCTCATACCCCACCACCTCGACCATGGCATTCTTCCGTTCAGCCTTACCTGTCGCCTATATTCCTATTAAGGCAGGAAAGCGTGAAGGCAAAAGCAAAATAAAGCTACTAAAAGATGGCTTACGCTTCTTTATTATTATCTTAAAAATTGGCGCACTTTTCTCACCCATGCGTTTATTTTTACCCACTAGTGCTTTTTGTTTCCTATGCGGGGTCATCAATCATATTGACAGCTATGTATCTTCAGGCACATTCAGCAATGGCAGTTTATTTTTGTACGTCGCATCTGTATTTATTTTTTTAATGGGCATATTGTCTGAGCAGATTTCATCGTTGCATTATAGAAACTCTGAAAAAGAAGGCCATCGGTAACTTTTCTCTGAACACAATGAACCTTCTATTTATATCTAGGGCTCACCCACCAACCATAGGTGGCATTGAGAATCAAAACGAAGCCTTAGCTCGCCACCTCTCTAACTTGATAACATGCCGAACGATTATTAATCGGTTTGGCAAAAAGGCACTCCCTTTCTTTATACCGTGGGCCATCATTACCGGTTTAATTAAAATAAGAAAAGCAGATCAAGTCTTACTCGGAGATGGTGTTGCAGCTATTGTGGGCTGGTTCATTAAGTTGTTTTCTAATAAGCCCGTCAGTTGCATTTTACATGGGCTAGATATTACTTGGGATAACCCTGTTTATCAAAAAATTTGGATCTGCTTTTTTTTCAGGAAAATTGATTTCTTTATCGCTGTCAGCCATTCCACAAAAGATATCGCTATAAGTGCGGGTATTCCAGCCGAAAAAATTTCAGTCATCCCCAATGGTGTTGAAAAGTCTGCCATCACTCCGCTATCAAAAAGAAAACTACAACAGCGCCTACAAATAAATTTAGACAATAAATTTACATTACTTTCATTAGGCCGCTTAGTAGAAAGAAAAGGCGCTCACTGGTTTATAAAGAACGTTATGGTTCACTTGCCAAAAGACATCATTTACCTCATTGCTGGTGATGGGCCTAATAAAGATAAGATCAGCTCCTTAATAAAAAAATTACACTTAGACAACAATGTCTATTTATTGGGAGAAGTCGATAATCAATTAAAAGAAACCCTATTCACCCACAGCGATTTATTTATACAAGCAAACATCCCAATAAAAAACGATGTTGAAGGCTTTGGCATCACTCAATTAGAGGCCGGCCTTTGCGGCTTACCGTCCATATCATCCAATTTGGAAGGTATTCAAGACGCAATACAAGAAAACAAAAATGGCTGGTTAGTTGAGCCCTTAAACGCAGATGCATTTAGAAGCCTTATTTTAGAAAAAAAAGCGTTACTAAAAAAAGACCAACAAATAATTAGTAATCGTGTCGCCAAACACTGCCTTGAGAATTTTGAGTGGTCACGAATTGCTATGCGTTACAAAGAAAACCTTATTAATACAAACCCTTCTCGTTAAGCAGCTTAATTCTACTCTAAAACTTTTTAATAGATGCTAAGTGAAAAACTTGGTACTGCCATTTTAAAGGCCATACACATAAGGCTAATGCTTGAAAAAGGCGAGGCAACATGGACCTCCAACCATTTAACAAAATCCAAGAAAACGAAACCACATGTAAATCTTTCCAACGATGACTAACAACAATTCCCGCTGAAATAAACAAATCATTCCATTCATCAAGCGTCCTAACCTCCTCTTTAGCATCTACTTGATACGTACCACTATACAACCTCAATTTACGGGTTAGAAAGTCTTTATTCGGAACTAAAATGACAAACTTTGCCGTTGGTTTCGCAACACGAACCATCTCTTTTAAAGATTCAACCGGGTTAATAAAGTGCTCAAGTGAACCTAGGCAAGTAACCACATCAAAACTATCATTTTCAAACGGCAACCTTTCCGCCGAACAAGAGTGAAATTTTCCCTGTGGTAAAATGGTCTTACAAGCATTAATCGCTTTATCAGATAAGTCAACACCACTTACTCTGGCTCCAAAAGTATCGCAAGCTCGCAAAAACTCACCTATACCGCAAGCTATATCAAGCACATTATCATTTGAAGTAATTCCTAGCTTCTTTGCAAGACGCAACTGGTAAGGAGATGTTTTAGCGCTATGTACTATTTCTTCATAATAAACATTATCATAAAACTCTTTAATCTCATGCTCTTCTTGTCTTTGCTTCATTTTTTAACCTTTATTAAAAACGCTTTTTAGCCTCATAAGTGCCTTGAAGATAATAGAGACCTGAAACATACTTAACCAGTATTTTAGAAATTGAATACGGAAATATATTTCTAGTAATACACCGGTCTAATATAGCAACCAATACAGACAACATTGGTTTTGTTAATATCACTAACGATTTAAGTACACATGGAGAGTACCTAACATCGGCTTTTGCGTAAGCCAGCTTGGAGTATTCACCTGGGTGTTTTTCAATAAAGCGCATAGAAGGGCCTTTACCAGCTTCATACAGCTTCTTCATCACAGATGACACTGAAATTTGATCATTATGGTTTACCACAGCCTTCTCCACTAAAGAAACATTGGCACCGATATTTATTAACGAAAGAAACAAATCTCTATCTTCAAAGCCAAAGTGATAGCACTCATCAAAACCACCGACCTTTTTAAATATAGCAGCCTCAACCATAACAATCTGTGTCGTCATACTGGATAACTCACCTGATCTAAAACGAGCCGCCCGTTCTGCAGCCACATCATTTTGATATTTTGCCCAAAAGTCATCTTGTGGCGCATGAATTTGTCCAAAGCAAACATCATAACCTTTAACATATTCTTCCAATAGCAAGGCCAATACGTTTTCTTTTGCCAACGAACAATCTGCATCTAAAAACAATATGGCCTCACCATATCCAGCATAAGCCCCTTTATTCCTAGCAACACTACACCCCGAGTTTTTTTCAAGCCTGACTAAACTAACATCCGATGTGTTTTCTTTAGGAAAATCTAAACTGACCCGTATATCTGAACCATCATCAACAATATAAACATGAAAGCGCCAGTCATTCGGTAATTGTTGCTTAAAAATTGACGTTATTGTTCCTACCAGATACGGATTATCATTGTAAACAGGTATTACGATATCAAGTACTTTGTTTAAATGATTGCATTGTGAATCAATAGCCATCTACAAGGTTTCTAAGTAACGTCGATATGTTAGACGAAGCCCGTCAATCAGCGATGTTGAAGCACTCCAACCTAATGAAGTCATACGACTTACATCCAACAACTTACGCGGTGTTCCATCGGGTTTTGACGTATCCCACTCTATTTGGCCTTTATAACCAATAATATCAATTAAAATAGCGACCAGTTCTTTAATCGAAATATCAGATCCTGTGCCAATATTAATGTGGCTGTTTCGTTCGGGTATATACGCTTTATAGTCGCCTTTTGGAATATTCATCAACATTACGCAAGCCTGGGCTAAATCATCAACATACAAGAACTCTCGCATTGCGCTACCCGTCCCCCATACTTTCAACGACTTATCGTTATTCGTCTTTGCCTGATGAATTCGCTTGATTAAACCAGGAATAACGTGGCTATTTTGTAAATCATAATTATCATTTGGCCCATATAAATTCGTCGGCATCACCGAGCGGAAATCTGTGCCATATTGACGGTTATACGATTCACACAGTTTAATACCAGCAATTTTAGCAATCGCATACGGCTCATTCGTCGGCTCAAACTCACCTGTTAACAATGCGGATTCCTGCATCGGTTGTTCAGCTGATTTAGGGTAAATACACGAACTCCCTAAAAACAACAACTGCTTTACCTGCGCTTTATACGCCTGATGGATCACGTTAGTTTGCACCATCACGTTCTCATAAATAAACTCTGCTGGGTATTCGTTATTAGCAAAAATCCCACCTACTTTAGCTGCTGCCAACACCACGTAATCCGGCTTTTCTTGCGCAAAAAAATCTTCCACTGCTTGCTGGTTTAACAAATCCAGCTCACCACGTGTTTTTTTAATAATATTTCGAAAACCCTTTTTATTTAGCTCTCGAATAATGGCTGAACCCACCATTCCACGATGACCTGCCACATAAATTTTTGCCGACTTATCCATGTCTTATTCTTGGGTCGTTACAACGTCGAAGCCTGTGTTAATCAATAATGTATCTCGCCGTGCATGCTCAAGATCACTGCGTACCATTTCGCACACCAGTTCTTTAAAGGTAATTTTAGGTGACCAGCCCAATTGTTTTTTAGCTTTAGATGCATCGCCTAATAAAGTTTCCACCTCTGCCGGCCTAAAGTAGCGTGTATCAATACGAATAATCACATCACCCACTTTTCTCTTACAATTTTTCGGCACTGATTCTAATACACCTATTTCATTTAACCCCTTACCTTGCCACTTTATCCCCAAACCCAGCTCTTCGAGCGCACATTCTATAAAGTCACGTACCGAATATTGTTTACCTGTTGCAATCACATAATCTTCAGGATTGTCTTGCTGCAACATCAACCATTGCATTTCTACATAATCTTTAGCATGCCCCCAATCACGTTTAGCATCTAAATTGCCTAAATAAAGACAATCATCCAGCCCTTCATAAATATTAGCTAAGCCCCGAGTAATCTTACGAGTAACAAAGGTCTCACCTCGCCTAGGTGACTCATGATTAAACAAAATGCCATTGCAGGCATACATACCATATGCTTCACGATAGTTAACTGTTATCCAGTACGCATACATTTTGGCAACCGCGTAGGGCGATCGTGGGTGAAAGGGCGTAGTTTCTGTTTGGGGTGTTTCTTGAACCAGCCCATATAATTCAGAAGTAGATGCCTGATAGAACCGAGTTGTCTTTTCCAAGCCGAGTAAGCGAATAGCCTCCAGCAAACGAAGGGTTCCAAGCGCATCTACATCTGCCGTATACTCAGGTGACTCAAAACTAACCGCCACGTGCGATTGCGCGGCTAGATTATAGACTTCATCTGGCTGAACTTCTTGTAAAATACGGGTTAAATTAGAGCTATCGCATAAGTCGCCATAATGTAATATTAAATTCCTGTTATCGACGTGCGGATCTTGATACAACCCATCAATCCTGTCGGTATTAAAAGACGACGCTCGCCGCTTAATCCCGTGAACCTCATAACCTTTATCTAATAACAGCTCAGCAAGGTACGAACCATCTTGACCTGTTATACCGGTAATTAATGCTTTTTTCTTAGTCATAATTTTGCTTTTTCTAACACCGACTCATAAAGCTGTATATATTGTTTTGCAACAACACCGCTGTCAAATTCACTCAATACCTTTCCCCGTGCATTAGTCGACAACTCTTGATAATTTTTAGCATTCAAAACCCATTCAATACCAGTTGCTAAATCGGATGTATCGTAAGGTTTCGCTAGATAACCATTTCGTTGATGCTCAACCATATCGCCATTACCTCCAATATCAAAGCTTACAACTGGTGTACCACACGCTAAACTTTCCATCATCGTGTTTGATAAATTCTCCTGCAAGCTAGGTGCAACCATTACATCAGCAGCACTATAGAGCGCCCTTAATGTTACATCATCACGTAATTGCCCCAAATAATGTGCCTTGAGTTTAAAATCTTGCTGTATTTCTGGCTTACTACCGCCAAAAACAACCAACTCAAGCCCATCCCCTTCTAACTGCATCAATGCTTCACAAAGTTCACCATATCCTTTCCTAGGGTCCGATGTTGCATTCATCGCACCAAATAAAATTAATTTCTTATCCATTGGCAACCCTAATAAATCACGTGCAGTACGCTTATCTAATGGCGAGTAAACAGATGTATCAATTGGATTAGGCAAGCAAACTATTTGACGTTTCTTAAATAGTTTGCTTTTAGAGGCGCAATCAGCAAGCCACTGACTTAAACCCACTACGGTTAAATTTGGGTGTTCAGCATAAGTCGCCAACTTCTTTTTAAAAACCTTGCTGCTTAAATCATGGGGCTTATCTGAACCCAGTACTTTGCACTTCCCACAAGCCTTTTCAAAGGCCTCACAACCTTCATCATAATGGCACCCGCCGGTAAATGCCCACATATCATGCAAACTCCATACAATAGGAGCTTTAATCGCCGCAATATCAGAGATAGACAGCATTGCTTTATTAACCCAATGCAAATGAACAATATCTGGGTTAAGCGCATTAATACGTTTAACTAGGCCGGAAAAGGGAACTAAACTTGGGGAGAAATAAGTTTTTGAACGGAACTTATACGTATTTACAAGTAGACGATCTAAAATGCGGCGTATTAAAGAAACGCCTTTAACAATATTTGATACTTGCTCAGTTACTCTATAATCATCACTCAATTTGGTATCAACAAGCATGTGAGACTCAACACCCAACTTAAGTAGTGCCAAGTGCAAGCGGTAAGCTGCACGAGCAGCACCGCCTTTAATATCTGAAGTATTCACAACCAAGACTTTCATTTCAGGTTTTTAAATCTCCTGAAAGCTGATCTTACACAATCGTATAGCCCCAGCCACTCCAATGTACTCTTAACTTGACGATCGAAAGAGTGCCTCATCCTAATTTTAGTATAAAAAAGTTTCTGTTTAAATTGAGCATTTAGTTTTCTGTATGATTTACCATTCAGTGAAGCCTTCATAATCAAACAGTCATTTCTATCTTTCTGTTCATTACGATTAGTTTTCATACTATATAGTTGTGAGAACGTTATAAATTTAAGCCCATAAAATATGAAATAGTTTCGACTATCATAAATTAGCTCAGTTTTTCCCTTACCGTGATACTTAAGCTCACTATCATGTGTTTCAAAACACTTATTTGAGACCACTATGCTAGAGTCATCTAAAACTAAAAAATCGAGGTCAGCACTTTCTCGAAGCCCATATAAAGAAAGCGTTGTACTCCCATCTATAATCACATCGTTAAATTTAATACTATTCCTCAAAAGAAACTGTTTAAACTTGTCGAGCCGCTTATAAGTTTCTAGAAATTCATAGGGTTTAGCATAATTAAGGAAATGCAAACCATTTTCATTGCAAAGCAACTGTGACATTCTTATCGCTTCTTCTTTGGTATCTGTAATATGGATTGAGCTATATCCAATGTTATATACCCCTCTTATTTTTTCCTTTATTTTTTGTACTTTTTCTATACTTTCAGATTGAAAAAAGATCACCTGAAAAGATTCTAACTCAGGAAAACATTCTATTAACTTTTGTTTTACCCCACCAAAACCATCTTCACTTGTACCTACCCAGTCCATATGTTTATACAGCTCAACAAGTAAATTAAAAGCTCCCCTTGCCGCTAACTTAATCTCTTTCTTGTAAAGAATATTAGAAAACATTTTTTCCACTTCATTTCTATGACCAACTCCAGATGGCCATAAAAAAGCAATATAAATATCATCTTTGGAATATTCGATGAATTTCTGAACCACGAGATCAAGGTGTTTAGTACAAACACCTCTATCAAGGAAGTACTGGTAATCCGCGACCATGTCGACTTCTTCAGTCATCACTGTTGAAACAATTTTGTTTAACTGGATAGCACTCGCCACCCTATGAGCACCATTAAGAATAGCCCCATTACTTGACAGCGGAACTAACGTTTTATCTCTTGAAAAACCCTCCTCCTTAATGCTCTCGTAAGTAGCAGAGAAACTTTCTATATAACTTTCAAAACAGTTTTTGCCACTCTCATTACCTAATTCAATAAATGTACCTAATGTCTGAGATCTTATATCTTCCCTATATACTTCTTTAGCAAGCTCAGGGTACACATCAACGTTATCTAAATAAAAAAGCTTAAATGCTAAATCCAGTCTATTCCAAGTAAGTAACTCTTTCGCAAACTGCTTCTTAACTTGATATTCCTTTCGCTCTAAGTTTTTATAAATAAATATCTCTATTAATTTCTGAAGATCCACTCTCTTTAGCATGTCTATCCTTTCCATAAGTTAGCTAATAAGCCAATTCCTTTTATGTATTAATTTTAAATAAATATGTTTGGATTCTAGTAGGATGGGTACTGCAATCGAGAATCATTAAAAAAGTACTACCTCGTAGAAACATGAAGTAAACTTAAAACTTACTTTCCCGCCTATTGGACTACTTCATAAAAAAACATGCCTCTCCGTAAGCAATAAGTCCAATTTTTAGCTCTAATAGGAACATCCAAGTAACATTCAAATTTTCTCACAAGTATAAATCACTCGGTTCTTTCCAAGAACTTTCCTGTTTTGAATAACACAGAACATACTTAACGATTGAACAAACCATTCTTCCGTATACCATTGAGGCAAAAGAGGCGCAGTTGCACCATCCCACAGCCCTAGTGGCATAAACTCAATTAGCATATATCTCTCTGTATAATTCAAAATAGTCTTTAATATGTTATCTATGCTATAGCCTTGCGTTAACAAAAGGTGATGAGTAACCGCCATTGCTATAACCATTTCTGAACGTAGCCTATTAGACCTTTCGTCACTTGCTATATGCCTATATGTACCACTCATAAAGTTAAAACATGCAGTAGTGATCTTCTCGCTTTCCCGTTCTGATAAATATAAAAAATCTATAGCGTATGAGTCATAGTCTGCAATTACAGCTCCCCTTAAAAAAGTCTCTTTGGATAGCTCCCTAATTAAAACCCCCTGGTTTCCAGCCAACTCAGTTATGCTCTCAGGCTTTAACCGTTGACACTGAGATTTCACCCAGTTAAACCTATCAGACAACTTCACATTACCACCCTCATCGTAATACTTCGAAGTTTCATGATATCTACTCCACTTAGACACGCCGTTTAATTTAATATTCTTAATTTTTTTTTCTAAACTCCTAAGGTTTGTACGCCTTAACGGCATAATCTTAGAGCTTAGGAGAAATTTTGCTATCGACACAACAAATTTATTGTCAAACTTATTTTCTATATCCTTCGCAGTGAACTTGCTCCCCGCCTTATATGATGAAATTATTTCACTCAATTTTTTTACATTAGAGTAACCTAGCACTCTAAAAAAAGGATTAAATAAAACCAACCCTTCGACTAACCCAATACCATAACCTGAGTCTAAGAATACTTTCTTATAAACTGAATCCAAGCTCTTAGCTTTTGCTATCAACGGATAGTAATAACTACCCAAAAATTCAGAGTGAGCAACCCACCCGAAACCTTCCTTATGTTTTACAAAACTACCAAGGTCTACAAAAGTAGGTAATGCACCATTAAAAACAACATTATATGGATGACAGTCTTTTAACTGATAACCATATTTATTCGCCAGATCATTCACCTTCAAAACACATAGAGCTGCAGCCCTTAACATCTCAGGCGACCACTCAAATGGGTAAGTTATTGGCCCAAGTTTTGTGTGCTCTATTACTAACTCATAACCAATTATTTGCATCTCCGATATGCGAGTCTTCGGCAATAACCTATTTTTTTCAAGTTCCTTGATTAATCCACAGTTTAATAATCGCCGAGTTGAGCCTACTGCGTTTCTATTTACTCCTCTGTATACTTTTTTATCGCCAATAAAAACAGCACCCATATCATCGACGGAACTCAAACTAGTTTTTTCAAGTATTTCCATTTTTTCCCTTCCCAAAAAATAAGCCTTATCCTTGGTAAACGATTAAAGTTTTTTTCTAAAAGAATCACTCTTAGTTTATTTCCATTTTTTATCGCTTAAGCTAAAACAAGATACCCAAGAAGCATACTTCAGTAAACTGACAATAGAATTAGTTTGCATTAAAAAATTCCTTCTAGTTTTTAGAAGCAGCATATTAATAAAGTAACTTGATATGAAGTGAGAAATTAAAGTCGCATAAACAGCCCCCATAATTCCATAAAAACCAATTAAATAGAGGTTTAATAAAACATTAATCACGGCTCCGACCACAAGCCTTACACTAGCAATTTTTTGTAGGTTTTCATTCAAATAATATGCCCAAGAACCATTACTTAAAAAAACAAAAACTATTGACCATACGTAAACCCGCAAAACATCTATACTTTTAGAATATTCAAGCCCATACAGTAAGACAACTATCTCTTCTGAAAAATTGGATACAAAAAAAGCGATAACGAATGAAATTTTGACTAACATGCCGTACATAGATTCAATTTTTTCCAAATACAACTTTTCATCATAGTTTTTCGCCTTTATTATTGAAGGCATAAGAGTACTAGTAATACTGGTTGTTATGAATAACCACATTAAGCTTAACTTCACCGCCACGGCATAGTGCCCAACCGAGCTATTACCTAACATGCTTTGAATCATTACTTGATCAATTTGCATGTAGATGGATGCAGCCATGGAACCAAAGATTAGCGGCCAAGAATCTTTAAGTAATTTTTTAGCAACTTGCCAGTCAAAAGTCCAACCTAGTAACTTTAAGCAACTTCTTTTGTTATAAAAATAAACAAGCCCTAATCCCAGAAAAAATGCATCAAAAACGATCATTAATGCGAAGGCAATTAATGGCGCATGGTTAACCAGCAATACAACCTTAATAACACTAGAAAGCCCAAGGCACACGCTGTTAGCAAGCGCGACATACTTAGACAACACTTTGGACTGATAATAAGCGTCTATTACATTAAAACTCTGAAATATCGTCGCTGAAGCTATAATAAACACCAATAATTTAGTGTACTCATCATTATCAGTAAAATATATCGCTATGGCTAACAGTGGAAATATACAAATGGCACCCATAAGTTTTAATCCGAATACTGTGCCTAATAACTTATCACGTTGACTCTCGTCTTTAACTAACTCACGTACCAGAATGCCATCCAACCCTAGCGAAGCAATCGCAGTAAACAAAAATACGAAACTTTGAGCATAACTCAACAATCCGAATTGTTCTGGCCCTAGATAACGAGCTACCCATACACCCACAAATATGCCAACAAGCATACGTAGAATCTTTTCCCCCATTAGCCATGAAGTGTTTTTAAAACACTTCATAAAACCTTTGTGTTGTCTAAGTATTGCTATCTTATTTAGCATTCTTTAGCTAGTGCACAACAATATTTTTAAGTTTTCTATATGGCAAATATAACATCCAATAAACCCTATAAAGTGCGCCCATAAAAGGTGATGGAGTGTTTTCTAAATGCACTCTTTTCTCCTCTGCAAAGCGTTGTTTTAAGTTCGGCCAGTCCTGGCGGGAACTAATGCCTGTATCTCTCATTACAGATAGGACTTGATGTTGTATTTCCATCGTCGCATTTTGTTGGAAGGCTCTAAAAAAAAAGTCATAATCCATAGCGATTTTAAAACTTTCATTAAACCCACCTAATTGATCAAAAAGTTCTTTTTTACAAAAAGCACCTTGATGCATCACTGGCGTTTTAAAGTAAGTTCTTACTCCGAAGGGTATGGTTGCTTTCCTAATATTGTCATCTTTTGTTTGATAAATAACATCAAACGCATAAATATCAGCGTCGCTTTCCATATAACAAAGCGCATTAGAAATAACGTTACAATCAGCCAAGTAGTCATCTGCATGTAAGAACAACAAATACTCCCCCGTTGCTAACTTAATGCCTTTATTCATAGCATCGGCAATTCCATTATCTGGCTCTGAAATCCATTTCGTTATTTTAGAGTCATATTGCCTAATAATATTTAAGGTTTTATCTGTGGATGCTCCATCTATAACGATATACTCAATATCACCGTTCTTCTGATCTAAAACACTTTTTATGGTTTGCTCTATATATTTTTCGGCATTGAAACAAACGGTGATAATAGATATTTTTGGCATTAACTCTCAATCTAAGTACTCATTAATGCGCTAAGTATAGGGCAGTTATTCAAAAACGGTAATCTCAATATTTATTCAACTAAAATTAATAGCTCACGCCCCCTAAGCACACTTAAAGGCAGGTACTTCGTAAGTATTCAAAAAATTTTACAAAGAACAATGGCTAAAAACTGCCAAAGAAGGTCTTACAATCCAAACGAGTTCATTTTATATTTACTACACAAACCCATATTTTCTACTATTATTGATAAAGTATCGTTTATTATGTACTAACTATAGGAAATTAATCGATTTAACATGGCTGTATCCGGCGAAAAATTTTATTTAGGTGGCTTAGCAAGACGATTGGTCTTAGACGGTCTAATTACTGAAGACGTTGCACTCAAATATTCTGAGGAGGCTTATAAAAAGAAAAGACCTTTTGTTAGCTTTCTTGTAGAGAAAAAAGTTTTAGATAGTCAAATTATTGCTCTTTCTGCTTCTGAAGAGTTTGGCGTTCCATTATTTGATATTACTGCACTGAGCAAGGATGTTATTCCCAAAGGTATTGTTGACGAAAAATTAGTTCGTAAACACCATGCATTACCGATATTTAAACGTGGCAATAAGCTGTTTGTTGCAGTATCTGACCCGACTAACCTTCAAGCGCTTGATGAAATAAAGTTCCAAACAAGGATGAGTACCGAAGCCATTCTTGTTGAAGAAGATAAGTTAGCACGTGTTATTGACACAGCTATGGATGAAGAAGATACATCCATGAGTGACTTATTAGATGACGATCTTGAAAATATTGATTTCGATGATCCCGATGCAGAGCCCGTGGATGATATTGACAGTGAGATTGATGATGCACCGGTTGTGCGGTTTGTTAACAAAATCCTATTAGATGCTATTAAAAAAGGCGCGTCGGATATTCATTTTGAGCCGTATGAGAAAAGTTTTAGAATCCGAACACGGCAAGATGGTATTTTGAAAGAAGTTGCTTCACCACCAATTAATATCTCAAACAAACTGATATCACGAATTAAAGTGATGTCGCGGATGAATATTTCAGAACGCCGTATTCCACAGGACGGTCGTATTAAAATGGCTCTTTCTAAAAAAAGGGCCGTTGATTTTCGTGTTAACACCTGCCCTACTTTATACGGTGAGAAAATTGTACTGCGTATTTTGGATCCGACCAGCGCACAAGTGGGTATCGAACAGCTAGGGTTTGAGCCTGAGCAAAAAGAAGCCTTCCTAACGGCTATTCAGAAACCTTATGGCATGATTCTCGTCACCGGCCCAACCGGTAGTGGTAAGACCGTTAGCCTTTATACCGCGCTTAACTTATTAAACGACCCAAACATCAATATTTCAACCGCTGAAGACCCCGTAGAAATTACCGTATCGGGTATTAACCAAGTTAATGTTAACCCTAAAACCGGTCTAACTTTTGCTGAAGCGCTTCGAGCTTTTTTACGCCAAGATCCAGATATAATCATGGTCGGTGAGATTCGAGACCTTGAAACCGCTGAAATTTCTGTTAAAGCCGCACAAACCGGTCACCTTGTTCTATCTACATTACACACAAACGATGCCCCACAAACCTTAAACCGTTTAAACCAAATGGGCGTTCCACCCTACAATATTGCAGCATCTGTGTTATTAATTATGGCGCAACGTTTAGCAAGAAAACTATGCGATAAATGTAAAAAAGAAGAGACATTACCAACAGAGTTATTAATCAAAGAAGGCTTTAGCCCTGAAGAAGCTGAAAGATTAACAACTTACAAGGCTGTAGGCTGCGATCATTGCACTAACGGCTATAAAGGGCGTATTGGCATTTTCCAGGTGATGCCTGTTTCTGAAGCCATGGAAAACCTTATCATTAAAGGTGGTTTAACAACTGAACTTGAAGAACAAGCTGCACAAGAGGGCGTTTTAACACTCAGGGAGTCTGGCTTTAAAAAGGTCATCGCTGGTATTACCAGCATAGAAGAAATAAACCGAATCACTAAAGATTAAACATTATGGCATCTAGTGCATCAAAAATTACCTATATTTGGGAAGGAACCGACAATAAAGGCAACCGCAGCAAAGGGGAAATAAATGCCCGAAGTGATGCCCTTGTTAAAGCAGAACTGAGGCGTCAAGGCATTCGCCCCCTTAAGGTTAAGAAAAAGCCTCAAGCACTTTTTGGTAGCATGGGTCAAAAACCAATTGTTCCTAAAGACATCGCGGTTTTCAGCCGTCAATTAGCAACCATGATGGCGTCCGGCATTCCATTAGTACAATCTTTTGATATTATTGGCAAAGGACACGAAAAGCCTGCCATGCAAGATATGCTTGCCAACATTAAATCAGACATTGAGGGCGGGTCAACACTCGCTGAAAGTTTAGGAAAATACCCTTTTCAATTCGATGAGCTATTTTGTAATTTAGTAGAAGCTGGCGAACATGCCGGTATTCTCGAAGATTTACTAGTCAAAATTGCTGAATATAAAGAAAAAACAGAAAGCTTAAAAGCTAAAATCAAAAAAGCCCTTACCTATCCTATTTCAGTATTAGTAGTGGCCGTTGTTGTTACCGCAATCTTATTGATTTTTGTTGTGCCTCAGTTTGAAAGCTTATTTAGCGGCTTTGGTGCAGATTTACCTGCGTTTACACAAATGGTCGTCGAACTGTCTCGTTTTATGCAAGAGTGGTGGTGGGCTGTCTTTGGCATAATAGGCGGTGTTGTATTTGTTCTAATGCAAGTTAAAAAACGTTCACGTAAATTTAACCACCTGCTCGATAGAATGATACTGAAAATGCCAATTATTGGCGACATCATGAACAAAGCAGCCATTGCTCGTTATGCTAGAACGTTGTCCACCATGTCTGCTGCTGGCGTACCCTTAGTAGAAGCACTAGAGTCTGTTTCAGGGGCAACCGGAAACATTGTTTACTCTGAAGCCGTTTTACAAATGAGAGAACAAGTGGCGACCGGCATCCAATTACAACAAGCTATGAAAAATGTAGGCCTTTTCCCTCATATGGTTGTGCAAATGGTCGCTATTGGCGAAGAAGCAGGCTCGGTCGAAAGCATGCTTGGTAAAGTGGCTGATTTTTATGAAGAAGAGGTCGACAACGCTGTGGATTCCTTATCTAGCCTTATTGAACCCTTAATTATGGCTATTCTCGGTATCTTAGTGGGTGGTTTAATTGTTGCCATGTACCTGCCTATCTTTATGTTAGGGTCTGTTTTTTAATAATACACCCAACGGCTTAACCGTCTTACATGAGCATTATCCAAGCGCTTGAACAAAGCCCCTTTTTATTCTATTTAACCGTTTGCTTACTAGGGCTTCTGGTTGGTAGCTTTCTTAATGTTGTCGCCTATCGGCTACCCATCATGTTACAAAATGCTTGGCGCCAAGAATGCCTCGCCTTTCTTGAGCAAGAAGATACAAATAATCCTTCACCAGCGGCCTTTAATTTATCGCAACCGCGTTCACGCTGCCCTTCTTGCCAACACCCTATTAGCGCACTCGAAAACATTCCCGTTTTGAGCTACTTATTTCTACAAGGGCGATGTAAAAACTGCCAACAAGCTATCTCAATTAGATACCCCGCCGTCGAGTTAATCACTGCTCTTTTGTCGCTTCTCATTGCCGTACAGTTTGGCGTGTCGTTACAAATGTGCGTCGCTTTATTATTTACCTGGGCATTAATTTCCCTAACATTGATAGACCTTGACACTCAACTATTGCCCGACTCTATCACCCTTCCACTTTTATGGTTTGCCTTATCCATCAGCCTATTTGAAATTTTCATAACACCTAAAACCGCACTCATCGGCGCACTCGCCGGTTACCTTAGCCTTTGGTCAGTTTTTTGGTTATTTAAATTAATCACCGGTAAAGAAGGGATGGGCTACGGTGACTTTAAGCTACTTGCCGCTATTGGCGCTTTATTGGGCTGGAAAATGTTACCTCTGGTCATTATGTTATCTGCTTTAGCTGGTGCAATCATTGGAATAACACTCATCATTATTCACGGACGAGATAAGAACATACCCATACCATTTGGCCCCTATTTATCTATTGCCGCGTTTATTGCGTTGATCTGGGGCGAAAAAATTAACCTAACTTACCTCCAGTTTGTCGGCTTATAACATCGTATGTTAACCATTGGTTTAACGGGGGGTATTGGCTGTGGCAAATCGACTGTCACCCAATTGTTCGAAAAAAGAAACGTCCCCGTGGTGGATGCAGATATTATCTCCCACACCATTGTACAACCAGGACAACCCGCCCTCCTCCAGCTGCAACAAGCCTTTGGGGGTTCCATTCTTTTACCAAGTGGTGCACTAAATAGGGACTACTTACGTGATTTAATTTTTAACAACCCCAGCAAAAAAGAAACCTTAGAATCCATACTCCATCCGATTATTTACAAAACCATGTACCAAACCTTGGCTAGCTTTGACTATCCTTATGGTATTTTAAGTATTCCTCTTCTACTAGAAACCAAGCACCAATCAAACATTGACCGCATCTTGGTCATTGATTGCCCAGAAGCCACTCAAATTAAACGCGTTAAAGCACGCGATCAACTGAGTGATTCTATGATTAGCTCAATTATGAACGCTCAATGTACCCGCGCATTCCGCCTCAGTCAGGCTGATGATATTATCACCAATGTTGGGTCATTAAATAGTTTAGAAAAAAAAGTAGAGCAGCTACATAACTTCTACTTAGAAATGAGCGCTGGAAAAACCAAATAATATCCTGCAAAATAACCGTTTTAGGATTTATCTATTACTTGTGTCTGAACAGATCACTTACGAACTACCTCTTAGTGAACGTATCCGCACCTTTTTGCGGCTAGAGGATTTATTCGAGCAAATGTTACACTTTTCTCAACATGACGGAGAATGGCAAAACAGAGCTGAGCTGAGTTGTTTACTTGATATTCTTGCCATCTCAAGCAGAACAGACCTAAGAAATGAAATTACAAAAGAAATTGAACGACACACAAAGTGCCTTGTCATTTTTGCTAAAAACCCAAAAGTAGACCGCGAAAAACTAGAGCAAAGCATTGACCAACTCAATTCATTAAACCGCCAGCTTTTAACATCTAGCGGAAGAATTGATCAGGTCTTAGGGCAGGTTGACTTATTAAAGTGCTTATCACAGCGCAACAGTATCCCTGGTGGTACCTGCGATTTTGACCTGCCAGCTTACCATTTTTGGCTTAATAAGCCATTAAGCGTTCGTCGAGAGCAGATACAAAACTGGACCGCTCATCTCACACCAATTCGGCAATCTATCTCGCTATTACTGCAATTTATTCGCTATAGCGCCATGCCGACCGAAAAAATTGCACGTGCTGGTTATTACCAACAAAGCTTAGATACTAACCATCCGGTTCATTTACTTCGGGTTTCTTTAAACCTTTCCTCTGAGTATTTTGCTGAAATCAGTGGTGGTAAGCACCGCTTTACAGTCCGCTTTATGTTGCCCCTTGAAACAGAAAGACCCAGTCAAATAGATGAAGACATTCGTTTTACATTAAGTATCTGCCAACTCTAAAATGAAAACACAAACCGTTAACTGCCCCACTTGCCGCAAAGCCGTGCCTTGGAATAAAACCTCAACCTTTAAACCTTTTTGCAGTGAGCGCTGTAAATTAATTGATCTAGGGGAATGGGCTTCAGAAAAACATGCAATTGCTGGAGAAAAAGCACACCCAGCTGAGGACGATCAACTGTTCGAACATTAAGCTTTGACTGTTACCTGCCAAATGCTCTTATACCAGCCACACCATAAGCACCATTTGACAGCGCTTTATCTAGCGTTTCTGGCCCCACACCCCCTAGAGCAAAAACAGGTAGCGGCACAGCCTCACTTAACGACTTAAACTGCGACCAGCCTAAAGGCTTCATGCCTATATGCGTTTGTGTTGCACATACAGGTGATAACACGGCAAATAATACGCCCAGTTCCTTTGCTGCTTTTAGTTCTTGTTCATTATGGCAAGAGGCGGCCAGCAAAACACCTTCCAGTGAACTGGCTTTATTTTTCATAGCTAGCACCTCGTTAACACTTAAGTGTATCGCCTCAGCATTCATCTCTAATGCATCAGTCATACTGCTATTAATAAATAAACGAACATTGTTACGTTTACAAAGAGCCATCGCTTGCTCAGCTAAGTGTTTAAAGCCACTCTTATTAAGCGACTTTGCTCGCCATTGAATCATCGTATACCCGCCTGATATTAAGGTCTTTAAATGGCTTAACATCTCTTCTTCTCCGCCTATTGACTCATCAACAATTGGATAATACCGAGGTAAATTCAACGCATCGATGATCGCCTTGTTTGCTGCAGGAAATGAGCTTTTGTCTAACGAATCGATCGCAAGCCATTTAATCGGTTGACCTTCCATTCCACATGACTTGCCTTGAAAGCTTTCAACCAGGTACACCTCAAGCAACACACCTATATCGTTGTAATCGTGCTTCACCTGTATAAAGGGAACTGCCGTTAACACCTCTATATTTAACTCTTCTAGTAGCTCCCTTTTTAACGCGTCTTCAGTCTTTTCGCCTTCTTCGACTTTACCACCCGGAAATTCCCACAAGCCACCTTGATGCGCCTTCTTAGAGCGCTTACTAATCAGCACCTCATTGTATTGATTTTTTATAACCCCGACCGCTACCTTTAACATCTGTATATCAATACTATGTCTAATACTTTATGAGCGGTACTCAGCATTTATTTTGACGTAATCGTAAGATAAATCGCAGGTTAATACACGAGATGAACAGTCTCCTTGAGCCAGACAAATACGAACACAAATTTCATCTTGATTCATAATCTTTTGCCCCTGCTCTTCAGTATAGTCAGCTGAACGCTTACCGGCCTTAACAATACAAATATCATTTAAGTAAATTGAAACCGCATCGACATTTATTGTTGCTATGTTCGCTCTACCTACGGCGGCTAGAATCCTCCCCCAATTAGGGTCTGAGGCAAAAAAGGCGGTTTTCACTAATGGTGAATGCGCAACCGTATAAGCCACTTCCTTTGCATCACTTGCTGTATAAGCTTGTTCAACCTGAACGTTTATTAGTTTTGTAGCGCCCTCTCCATCTCTTACAATTGCTTCGGCCAAATAACTACACAGCTGTTTTAATGCTGCTAAAAACACTGGGTACCGTTTATCACTTTGCGTCTCAATCGGCTCTATATCAGCCGCTGCGGTTGCCATTAATACGACAGCATCGTTTGTTGACGTATCACCATCTACCGAAATACTGTTAAAAGACATATCCACAGCCTCCTTCAGCATAACCTCGAGGATTTTTCTGCCAATCGGCATATCAGTCGCAACATAAGATAGCATCGTCGCCATATCTGGCCTTATCATGCCTGAGCCTTTTGCAATGCCCGTTATGGTGACCTCTGTGCCATCCAACTGTAATGTACAAGAGCAGCCTTTTTCACAGGTATCGGTTGTCATAATGGCTACAGCCGCTTTTTGCCAATGCTGTTCGCTTAAGGTATCTACTGCCGTTTGCAAACCACCTACAAGCTTGTCTACTGGTAACGGTTCACCAATCACTCCTGTTGAAAACGGTAATACCTGTGTTTCTTTAGCATTCACCTTGCTTGCAAGTTCTGCACAGCATGTTTGCGCTGTCAACAAACCTGCGTCGCCCAAACCAGCATTTGCATTGCCTGAATTAATCAGTAGATAACGTGGAGAGTCTTCGGCTAAATGTTTTTTAGCCACTGTAACGGGCGCTGCACAAAATTTATTTTTTGTAAAAACAGCCGCAACCTGTGTTTGCGCAGTCAGTTCAAATAGCGTTAGGTCGTCACGTTCAGTTTGTGAAATACCCGCTGATGCGGTGCCAATGCGAACACCTGATATTGCTTTTAATTCTAAAGGGACAGTTCCGCCTACAGGCATGATTAAGCTCCTAATAAACAGTTATAGTTATAAAGTTAAGTAGCCCTTAGACTATAAAAAGCCACCTTACTCAAAGCGCTTAACGTAGCCTCACAGCTTGCCGTGGCACTGTTTAAATTTTTTGCCAGAACCGCATGGGCAAGGGTCATTCCGGCCAATTTTTTTATCCGAACGTTTAAAAGGCTGTGCCTTGTCGGCTTGCTCATCGTTCTTCTCTTCACCTAAGGCATTTGCATCATCATGCTTGTATTCCATGGTTTGATGAATACGACGTTGCTCATCAACGGCTTGAACATCTTCTTCTGCACGAACTTGGACCTTTGTTACCAATTGAACAACATCTCTTTTTAATGTATCTAATAGCGATGTGAAGAGCTCAAAGGCCTCGCGTCTATATTCCTGTTTCGGATCTTTTTGTGCATAACCACGTAGATGAATACCCTGTCTTAAATGTTCCATCGCACCTAAGTGATCCCTCCACAACGAATCTAATGTTTGCAGCATCACCGATTTTTCAAAGTGCCGAAGCACCTCTGCACCTGCTAATATTTCTTTTTTAGCATAGTCATCGCTGATTGTTTTTAGGATTAGCTCGCGCAGACTGTCTTCATGCAAGCTATCATCTGTATCTAATAGCTCTTGAATATTAAGCTTGCAGGAGAACTCATCCTCAAGAGCAGCCTGTAAGCCTGCAATATCCCATTGCTCTTCGATTGATTGTGCTGGAATATACACATCAATTAATTGGTTAACGACATCTTCACGTATAGAAACAATAGTATCGGCAATATCTGATGCCTCCATAATTTCATTACGTTGATCATAAATCACTCGACGTTGATCATTCGCCACATCATCGTATTGAAGAAGTTGTTTACGAATATCGAAGTTATGCCCTTCTACTTTACGTTGAGCATTTTCAATCGCTTTACTCACCCAAGGGTGCTCAATCGACTCACCTTTTTCTAAACCCAGTTTTTGCATCAAACCAGATACACGTTCTGAGGCAAAAATTCGCATTAAGCTGTCTTCTAACGATAAGTAAAAACGACTTGCACCAGGGTCACCTTGACGCCCTGACCGCCCCCTTAGCTGATTATCTATCCGGCGCGACTCATGCCTTTCTGTACCAATCACACGGAGACCACCGGCATCTAGTACTGCCTGATGCTTTTTTTGCCATACTTCAGATGACTCGTCGTCACTCTTGCCACCCAAAACAATATCGGTCCCCCGTCCGGCCATATTAGTCGCAATAGTGACCGCCCCTAAAGCACCGGCATTGGCAATAATTTGTGCTTCACGTTCATGCTGTTTAGCATTAAGCACCTCATGAGGCACCTTCTTCTTGGTTAGGCTGGACGATATATATTCAGAAACTTCAATAGAGGTCGTACCCACTAATACTGGCTGCTTTCGTTGGTAGCAATCTTCGATATCCTCAATAACCGCTTCGTATTTTTCTTTCGCTGTTAAATAAATAAGATCCCCGGCGTCTTCACGCGCCATCCCACGGTGTGTTGGAATAACAATAACTTCCAAACCATAAATTTGTTGAAACTCAAATGCTTCAGTGTCTGCAGTACCGGTCATTCCCGATAATTTGTCATACATCCTAAAATAATTTTGGAATGTAATAGACGCCATCGTTTGGTTTTCACTTTGAATTTTAACGCCTTCTTTTGCCTCTACTGCTTGATGAAGCCCCTCGCCCCAGCGCCGGCCCGGCATTGTTCTTCCAGTAAACTCATCAACAATAACCACTTGACCATTTTGAATAATGTAATCGACATCTTTGTGATACAGCGCACTGGCTCGTAATGCAGCATATACATGATGCATCAACCCAATATTAGTGGCATCGTATAGGCTTTCATTTTCACTTAATAGGCCGCTACTGGTCAGTAGTTCTTCAATTTTTTCATGGCCTAACTCTGTCAAAAAGACTTGTTTCGACTTCTCATCAACGGTGTACTCACCACCCTCTTGCGACTCAACCTCTTCTGTAAGGTCTTTTACCAACTCGTTAAGCTTGATATATAAATCACTTTTATCATCTGTTGGGCCTGAAATAATCAATGGTGTTCTTGCTTCATCAATTAAGATTGAATCAACCTCATCAACGATCGCGTAATGCAGCTCACGTTGAACCTTGTCTTCGACACCAAATGCCATATTGTCTCGAAGGTAATCAAAGCCAAACTCATTATTAGTGCCGTATGTAATATCTGCTGCATAGGCTTCGCGTCGCTGTTCAGGGCTCATCGAATTGACGATCACACCCGTTGTCATGCCTAAGAAGGCGAACAACTGCCCCATCCATTGTGAATCACGTTCAGCCAAGTAATCATTCACTGTCACCATATGAACGCCCTTACCGGGCAATGCATTCAAATAGGCTGATAACGTGGCAACCAGTGTTTTACCTTCACCGGTTTTCATTTCGGCGATGCGTCCATCATGAAGCACCATCCCGCCAATTAGCTGCACATCAAAATGACGCATGCCTAAGGCGCGAACACCAGCTTCTCTAACCACTGCAAACGCTTCAACGATTAATGAGTCGAGTGTTTCACCTTGTTCAAGTCGAGCACGAAATTCATCCGTTTTCGCTTTCAACTCAGTGTCACTTAAGGCACTGATTGATGCTTCAATCTCATTAATTTTTTTAACGGTTTTTTGTTTTGCTTTTACCAACCGATCATTACGACTACCAAAAACTTTCTTTACGATATTTGAAATCATTACAAATAAACTTTAGTGTGAAACGAAAAACCAAATGATACCGCATATGGTTCACTGAAACCTGCTTTTTAGGCCCATTCAAGCCCTATTCATAACGCTTTAAATTAGAATGTAAAAGGACGTAGGAGTAAGTACTGCCTTAGCTTGAAGAATACAGGTATTTACGGGGATTCACCTTCTTACCGTTGCGCATTACTTCAAAGTGAACATGTGGCCCGGTAGAATGACCCGTTGACCCCATTTTAGCGATAACATCATTTTGTTTAACGACATCGCCTAATTTGACCACTATTTCCTTATTATGCCCATAGCGGGTGACGTACCCTGAGCCATGGTCAATTTCAATTAAATAACCATAACCGCCTTTTTTCCCCGCGTAGGTCACCAAGCCAGATGCAGCGGCTAAAACACTGGTCCCTGTCTTGCCCGCAATATCGACACCATGGTGAAATTTTTTCTTGCCAGTAAATGGATCTGCTCGGTAACCGTAATACGATGACAACCATCCTTTTGCGACTGGTAACCCTGCTGGGCGAACCTCTTTAGACAACTCTTTATTTGCCGAAAAAACACCCAATAACGTTAATTGTTTTTCGCGTAAAGATAACTGTTTATCGAGTACTTGAATATCATGCAGCAATTGGTTTTCTGTAAAACTTTCTGCTGAGTCCGGCAAATCTGCACTGCCGATGGCTGGTAATTCGTCAAAATTAAATTCTGACGCCGTTAAATTAGCCTTCTTAACAAGGTGTTCACCAACCGCATTCAGCCTCGTCAATTGTGCTTGCATTTGCCCAACTCGTAAGGCAAGGTTATCCAGCGTATTTTGAGTTTTCTCGCGCACTCTTTCCAGCTCTATTCGCTGGGTTAATAACTCTTGAGATACCTTCCCTGATTGTTCGGTTAACCTAACTTCAGTCACCGATGGCATATACCAATAAACTGCTAGTAATAAAACAAAGCTACCAAGTAACCCATAGATAACTTTTTGCTGGATCGCAGAAAAGTTGATGGTTTTCTTTTTACCTTTTGTTAACAGTATAATTTGCATATTATTTATTTTTTATCTTAACAACATATGTTTAAACAACCTTTCAAAAACAACAGGTCATCCTTGAATGGTTTACAGCATATTCAGCAAAGCTTGCATCAACAAAAAACACTTCTGCGTCTTGTTCAACGATCAATAACTGAAGATTTGGCAGCTCATTGTTTGCATGTCACCGCCAGTAAAAACACGGTAATCTTATTCACCGACTCTTCTGTCTGGGCTTCAAAACTACTGTATCTACGCCAACCTATTCTAAACGCCTTATCAAATTATTTTGGTGAACGGGTTCGTACTTTAAAGGTTAAAGTGCTATCTAAGCACACAGCAAAAACGCCGCTTTTGCCTAAATCGCCATCCAGTCATACATTAAAGTGTCTTACAGAAGCCAACGATTCAGAACAGGCAGACTCGTTAACCCATTCCATGAATAAACTCATCAAGACACTACAAAAAAACAAGCTATCTTAGTTTAAACACCCGCAGGTAGTGGTTCTATATATGAAATAGGGAATTGGTCATCTTCTTCAAACGTTACTTCTTCCCAAGCATCCTCTTGAACCAACAACTCTCTTAATAACTTATTATTAAGCTCGTGCCCCGATTTATGGCCATGAAACTCACCAATCAAACTATGCCCTAGTAAGTATAGGTCACCAATAGCGTCCAAAATTTTGTGTTTCACAAATTCATCTTCGTAACGCAAGCCATCTTCATTTAAGACTCTAAAATCATCGACGACAATGGCATTATCCATGCTTCCACCCAACGCTAAGTTGCGTTGACGTAACATTTCAATATCCTTCATAAAACCAAAGGTACGCGCACGACTTATCTCTTTAACAAACGAGGTTGAAGAAAAATCAATAATCGCCTTTTGTGTACGTGATTTAAATACTGGGTGATCAAACTCAATACTAAACCCGACCTTAAAGCCTTCAAAAGGGACAAAGCTCGCCCACTTATCGCCATCCTCTACTCGGACTTCTTTTTTGATGCGAATATAGCGTTTCGCTGCGTTTTGTTCTTCTATACCAGCCGATTGTAGTAAAAAGACAAACGGGCCTGCACTGCCATCCATGATCGGCACCTCAGCAGCACTTAAATCAATGTAAATATTATCAATACCCAATCCAGCAATGGCCGACAACAAGTGTTCAACAGTAGAGACTCGTACGTCACCTTGTATCAAGGTGGTTGATAATTGTGTGTCACCTACATTTTCTGCTTTTGCTGGAATAACGACTGCTTCGTCAAAATCTATTCTGCGAAAAACAATACCGGCATTGACGCCTGCAGGGCGCAACGTTAAATAAACCTTTTCGCCACTGTGTAAACCAACACCCGTAGCACGAATCACGTTTTTCAGCGTTCGTTGTTTAATCATTTAAAACTCCCAAGCAGATAAATTCAATTTATTTTTATTGTCATTATTGCGGGATATTAACACATTTTGCAATTTAACAATAAGCCATGCATTGCCACGTACTCAGTTATTTTACCGCCCTCAACACATTTCAATATCCAAGGGCGGTTCACGGTCTCAACTAATCGGCTTGCCTTCTTAAAAACGCAGGTATATCCAAATAAGCAGGGTCTAAGGTATTATCTATACCACTGGTTTTTTGATCCGCCATTTCCGCTTTTCCATCACGCATGATTGTTGGAATATCAAAATCCTCTTCCTTCAGGTCAGCCGTTTTAATGGCTTCTCTTTTCACTTGAACAATCGGCGTTGGTTCTTCAGCCACTTTTGCCTTGCCACCTAAACCAGTTGCAACAACAGTTACTCGCATTTCGTCTGACAAATCAGGATCAATAACCGTACCGACAACGACATTCGCATCATCCGATGCAAAATCTCTAATCGCTTGACCGACCTCTTCAAATTCACCTATAGACATATCTAATCCAGCCGTGATATTCACTAAAATACCGCGAGCGCCTTGTACATTGATATCTTCTAACAAGGGGCTGTGAATGGCCGCTTCTGCAGCTTCGCGTGCTCTAGATTCTCCTTTTGCATTACCTGTTCCCATCATCGCATCACCCATTTCTGACATAACAGTTCTAACGTCAGCAAAGTCGACATTAATCAAGCCAGGGCAGGTTATTAATTCTGCAATCCCTTGTACAGCGCCTAGCAAAACATCATTCGCCGCTTTAAAGGCATTTAGCAGACTCATTTCTTTGCCCAGTACGTGCAATAACTTTTCATTCGGAATAGTAATTAATGAATCAACGTGAAGTGCTAATTCCTCTATCCCTTGTTCTGCCAATAACATTCTTTTTTTGCCTTCAAATGGGAAAGGCTTAGTCACTACAGCTACTGTTAAGATACCCATTTCTTTTGCTATTTCGGCCACTATTGGCGCAGCACCTGTCCCTGTTCCACCACCCATTCCTGCTGTGATAAAGACCATATCAGAACCGACGATTACTTCTTGAATTCGCTCTCTATCTTCAATCGCTGCTTGACGGCCCACTTCAGGGTTCGCGCCTGCACCCAAGCCTTTTGTACTATTATTACCTAACTGCAATACCGTTTTAGCTGGTGTGTCTTTTAGAGCTTGCGCATCTGTGTTGGCGCAAATAAATTCCACACCATCTATTGCACTATTAACCATGTGATTCACGGCATTGCCACCGCCACCGCCAACACCAATGACTTTAATTACTGCATTTTGTGTATGTGCATCCATTAATTCAAACATATCAATTCCCCTATCTTGTTAATCTAAATACTAAAGTCTCTATTTATCGTTAAAAATTACCTTGAAACCAGCTCTTCATCTTTTCCCACATAGCTTCAAAACCATTTTTCACCTCTCCACCACTTGCCACACTATTTTGCTGCCCAAACAACAACAACCCAACACTGGTTGCATATATCGGATTACGAACCACCTCGCTTAAACCAGACACATACTGCGGATAACCCAGGCGAACAGGCATGTGGAATACCTCTTCTGCCAATTCAACCAATCCCTCTACCTTTGCACTGCCGCCCGTTAGCACAATCCCTGCGGCAACAATGTCCTCGTAGCCCGAGCGCCTCAGCTCAGCCTGTACAAGCATCATTAATTCCTCATAGCGAGGCTCAATAATTTCAGCCAAATTTCCACGTGAAATTTTTCGTGCCGGCCGATCGCCTATGCTTGGCACATCAATCATTTCGTCCTCTTGAACTAATTGAGTCAGCGCACATGCATATTTCAACTTAATTTCATCGGCATGCTGGGTAGGCGTCCGTAATGCAACAGCGATATCATTAGTAACTTGGTCTCCGGCAATTGGAATAACCGCGGTGTGGCGAATAAAGCCATCACAAAAAACTGCAATATCCGTCGTGCCACCACCAATATCAACCAAACAAACGCCCAGTTCTTTTTCATCATCCGTGAGCACCGAACTGCTCGATGCAAGCTGCTCTAAAATGATATCGCCTACTTCTAAACCACAACGCCTTACACATTTAATAATATTCTGCGCTGCACTCACTGCGCCGGTCACAATATGTACTTTTGCTTCCAGCCTGATGCCCGCCATTCCAACAGGCTCTTTAATGCCCTCTTGTCCATCGATGATGAATTCTTGTGGCATGATGTGAAGAATCTTTTGATCCGCAGGAATAACCACTGCCCTTGCCGCATCAATCACTCTCTCTATGTCTGATGGAATCACTTCGCTTTCTTTAATACCCACCACACCACTGGAGTTCAAGCTACTGATGTGACTGCCTGCTATCCCCACAAATACTGAGTGAATTTGACACCCCGCCATCAACTCAGCCTCTTCTACAGCGCGTTGAATTGAATGTACTGTAGACTCGAGGTTAACCACCACGCCTTTTTTCAAACCTCGCGAACTATTGGTTCCGATACCGATGACATCAATCGTTCCATCTGGGGTTATTTCCCCCACAATGGCCGCCACTTTAGATGTACCTATATCTAAACCAACAATTAAATTCTTATCACTGTTTTTCTTCATTGTTCTTAGCCTTTAACTGGCTGATCCTTTTTCAATTTAAATGCGGCTATTTGCTCAACCCGGTCAGCAAATTTATAACCGTCTTTCCACTGTACGGACACCCCATTTGGGTAACGCAAATCCACCTTCGCAAGCTGATCTATCAAACTGCCTTCCAGCGATGCCAATAACCTTAATGATTTACCAATTGCCTGTTCAGGCGACTGATGACCCACACTTACTTTTATGCCATTGCTCATTACTGCCGACCAACTACCGTGCTCTGCTAAACTCAATTTGCTGACTTGAATACCCGTGCTTTTTATTGCGTTATTAACTTTTCTATATTCTTCAAGTATCGCCTGACTACTCGTCTCCACGCCTGATAAACTTGGCAATGTTTCTAAGCTTTTATCAAATACCGGTTTAAATACCTCGCCCTGTGTATTCAGCAAGGCCGTTTTATTCCAAATCGCAGCAGGCTTTTGTTCCACCAAGGTCAGTACAATAGTATCTGGCCACACACGCCTAATTGTTGCTTTATTCACCCAGGGTAAGGCCGTCGCGTGTTTAACAATTTCACTGCTATTCATCGCGAAATACCCGGTATCAACTAATGCTGATAACGATGTTGAAATATCCTCAGCTGTCACATAATTTAATTCACCACCGATACGCACCTGTTTAATGGGCATCGTGCTTGGTTGCATTAACCAGCTAACGAACTGCCATACAACAATCGCTACTATTAGAGAAAGAACGCTCTTTTTAACCAACACTTCATTTTGCTGAAGCAAATCAATCATCACACTCTTCATGCCCCCTCCTTCGCAAAGCTGGTTTCCAATATCTGCCAAACTAATGTATTAAAATCAATACCTGCCTGTTTTGCGGCCATTGGGACTAAGCTGTGGTCGGTCATTCCAGGTACCGTATTTATTTCTAATAACTGCGGCTTACCTTGTGCATCTAACATTAAATCAACGCGCCCCCAACCTTCACCAGCCAACAACTTAAAGGCTTTAATCGATAAGTGTTGTAAGGCTTGTTCTTGTTCAGCAGTTAGCCCACAGGGGCAATGGTATTGAGTTGTTTCTGCCTGATATTTCGCTTCGTAATCATAAAACTCATTAGGGGTTTCCAATCTAATCACTGGCAACGCTTTATCTGCTAGTACAGCCACGGTGTACTCTGCTCCTTCAACCCACTGCTCTGCCATAACATCACAGGTAAATTTCATTGCTTTTTTATACGCTTCACGAAGCTGCTCTATGGTATTTGCTTTTGCCATCCCCAAACTAGAGCCTTCTAGCGCTGGTTTAACCATGACTGGAAAACCTAGCGCAACTACGCATGCATCTATATCGGATTCTTTTTCTAGCACCATCCATTTTGGTGTTGGAAGCCCAGCACCCAGCCAACAGTTTTTTGTTCTTAACTTATCCATGCCCAATGCAGACCCCAATACACCACTCCCTGTGTAGGGAATGCCAATTAGTTCTAAAGCACCTTGCAATTGGCCATCTTCTCCACCACGCCCGTGCATAATATTAAAAACACGGTCTATACCTTTTTCTTTTAACTCCATGATGTCAGAGGCTGCCGTATCAAACTTAATCGCATCAACCCCCTGTGATTTAAGGGCCGACAAAACGGCCTCACCACTTAATAATGAAATGTCACGCTCAGCAGCATGCCCACCCATTGCCACAGCAACCTTGCCAAAAGATTTAGCGGATTGAATAGTGCTCATTGCGCCTTTTCCTCACCGATAATACGAACTTCTGTTTCAAGCAAAACACCCTGATTTTTATGCACCTGACCTTTGACATATTCAATGAGACGTTCAATGTCCTTAGCCGTGGCATGACCTGTATTTAATATAAAGTTCGAATGTTTCTCTGATACTTGCGCACCGCCAATTCGATAACCTTTCAAGCCTGTTATTTCAACTAAATGCGCCGCATGGTCTCCTTCAGGGTTTTTGAAAACAGATCCACCGCTAGGAACATTTGTAGGTTGTGTTTGTGAACGTTTAGCCAATAACTGACGTATTTTTTCACGACTTTCTTTATTGCCACCTTGAGGAATATCTAAATAACACGCTACAAACCACTCATCATCAGCCAGTGATACTGAGCGATAGCCCACGTCAAAATCATCCGCATCGCGTACTATTAAATCCCCGTGCCGATTCAACAAAACAACCTTACTAACTAACGCCCATGTTTCACCACCAAATGCACCAGCATTCATAGCTAACGCACCACCCATTGTGCCGGGAATACCGGCTAAAAACTCCGCCCCAGACAAGCCTTTTTCTGCAGCTAGTTTAGCCACCAAAGCACACGGCACACCTGCTTCAACTTTAAGCATTCCGTCAGCCAATTGTTCCATCTGTTTTAAACAACCTCGTGTATAAATGACTGAGCCGCGCACGCCACCATCACGAATTAATACATTACTACCCAAACCCAACCAAAGTACTGGCTCGCCAGCTGGTAGCGACTTCAAATATTGTTGTGCGTCCTCTATACCTGCTGGTTTATATAACCGATCTGCAATACCACCCACACGCCATGATGTATAACGAGCCAAGGGCTCCTTCTCCATCAAGCATCCTGTTAATTGGTGAGTATTTTTCATCATCATATGCATAAGCCCCTAGGTCGTTTGCCCAAGGTCGCTTAGAGTATTTAACTGTTTTTCTAACTTTGCAGATGCGGCACCAATATCTCCGGCCCCAGAAGTCACCACAATGTCATTGGCTAATAAAACGCCATCTAAAACATCGGGGAGTTGCTGAATATCCTTGACGAATACAGGAATAATTTTTCCTCGTTGCCGAATGGCCTTACTCAAGGCTGCCCCATCAGAACCAGCAATTGGTTTTTCACCAGCAGCAAACACGTCAAGTAATACCAATACATCCACCTCATTTAACACATCGACAAAATCTTCAAACATATCGTGTGTTCTAGAGTAACGGTGTGGTTGAAAAACCAAAACCAAGCGCTTGTCTGACCAGCCTTCACGCACAGCTTTAATGGTGGCGATAACTTCACGAGGGTGATGCCCATAGTCATCAACCAATAAAGCTGAACCACCTTCTCGCTTTATTTCGCCATTCACTTGGAAGCGTCGTCCAACACCCTTAAAGTGATTCAGGCCAGATGCAATCGCCTCATCAGATACGCCCAACTCACTGGCCACTGCAATTGCCGCCAGAGCATTTAAAACATTATGTTTACCCGGCATATTCAAGGTTAACGGTAACTGCCCCTTATTACCCAAACGCTTTAAATTAAAATGTGTTCGAAAGCCTTCTTGTTTTACATTCAACGCCTGAAAATCTGCCGCTTGATCAATGCCATAACTCAAAATAGGTTTGCCAATCGATGGCGCCAATTCGCGTATATTCTCATCATCAACACACATCACCGCTAAACCATAAAATGGCAATTGATGTAAAAACGACTGAAAGGCATCTTTCACTTGCTGAAAATCGCCACCGTATGTACTCATATGGTCTTCATCAATATTGGTGACCACTGCAATCATGGGTTGAAGGTGTAAAAATGACGCATCACTTTCATCTGCTTCTGCAACCAAGTAATGGCTTTCACCCAGTTTTGCATTTGACCCTGCACTGTTTAACAAACCACCAATCACAAAGGTAGGGTCCAGTTGCCCCTCTGTCATCAGCACTGCCAATAGACTAGTTGTTGTGGTTTTTCCATGCGTACCGGCAATTGCAATACCAAACCTAAACCGCATCAATTCCGCAAGCATTTCAGCGCGCGGAATAACCGGCACACGTTGCTCTTTCGCAGCAACAACTTCTGCATTGTCTTTTTGAACCGCTGTTGAGGTTACCACTACATCGCAATCGTCTACATTCTCGGCCATGTGCCCGATGTAAATGGTCGCACCTTGGTTCGCTAATCGCTCAGTTACTTTACTATTACGAATATCTGACCCTGATACCTCATAGCCAAGGTTGATCAACACTTCGGCTATGCCACTCATTCCCGCACCACCAATGCCGATAAAATGAATACGCTTAAGTTTGCCAAAACCTAAGTGCGCTGAATAATGTTTATGCGTATTGGGCATCATAAAGCCACCTCCAAACAAGCATTAGCAACTAATTCTGTTGCCTCTGGTTTTGCTAACGACCGTGCTTTTTTACGCATATCTGATAATTGATTTTCATTAGTAAGCAAGGCCTTTAATGTTTCTGACAGGTTCTGTGATGTCAGTGTCGACTGCGGCATCAACACAGCCGCCTCTGCATCTGCTAAGTAGGCTGCATTTTTAGTTTGATGATCATCTATGGCATGCGGCAGTGGCACAAGAATGGAAGGTAAGCCCATTATTGCTAACTCAGAAATGGTCATTGCTCCTGCCCTACAAATCACAATATCAGCCCATTGATATACTTGCTTCATATCCGCAATAAACTCTCGAATATCTGCTGCAACACCCGCCTCACTATATTTTTCTCTAGCAATCTGTATGGTCGCTTTGCCTGCCTGATGAATAACGTTAACGCTTAAACTAGCCTGTAGGCTTTGTAATGCCTCAGGCACCACCTCATTCAATACCGATGCACCCAAGCTGCCACCAACGACTAAAATATTTGTGTTTTTCTTTGGCTCACCCACCGAGCCGCCTAACAACTCTTTTCTAACTGGGTTACCTGTAAAGATAGCGCCTGTCTGTTCATCAAAACTATTTGGAAAGGCTTCTAATACCCGCTTAGCCAACTTTTTTAACAAACGATTTGTTGTACCTGGCACCCGGTTTTGTTCATGTATAACCAGCGGCGTTTTGTGTAACCAAGCCATCAAACCACCAGGGCCTGAGGCAAAACCACCCAGCCCTAATATCACATCGGGTTGACGACGACGAATGATGTTAGCGGCCTGATAGCAGGCTTTTAACAACATTATTGGCGCTAGCAATAAGCTCAGCAGACCTTTGCCTCGCAAACCGGATACGCTTAACCAGTCAATTTCAATACCGGCTTCCGGCACTACTGTTGCTTCAATGCCCTTTTTGGTGCCTAACCAGCTAACCATGTGTCCAGCATTCTGTAAGTAATCTGCCACAGCCAAGGCTGGAAAGACGTGCCCACCTGTGCCACCCGCCATAATCATTATGCGTAATGCCATGCCGCGCCTCCTTTCAATTGAGACATGTACTGTTGTTGCGTTTCATGGTAAATACGGCACAACAAACCCACGACCATGCACATTACAATCATGCTACTTCCACCATAGCTCATTAAAGGCAAGGTTAACCCTTTCGTCGGTAACACACCCATATTTACAGCAATATTTACAAACGATTGCAGGCCAATCCAGACACCTAAACCGTAAGCTAATAATGAATAAAATCTTAGGTTTAATCGCTCTGCGGCCTTACCTATTTGAAAAGCACGCCATAGCAATAAACCAAATAACAAAATCACTACACTAGACCCTATAAAACCCAATTCTTCACTGAGAACCGCAAAAATAAAATCGGTATGCGCTTCTGGTAAATAAAACAACTTTTGGATACTACTACCTAGCCCTACCCCAAACCATTCACCACGGCCCATTGCAATAAGCGATTGAACCAGCTGAAACCCCGAACCTAGGTGATCTGCCCAAGGATCCATGAAAGCTGTCACTCGTTCCATTCTGTAAGTTGAAGAAGCAATCGCCAGTACACCTAATACAACTCCCATCAACACAAGGGTCAAAAACTCTATAAGACGTGCACCCCCTAAAAACATCATGCACATCACACTAAAGCCAATAACAAAAGTTGCACCAAAATCAGGCTCAGCCAACAACAAACCGAACACCACACCTAGCGGTAGCATAGGGCGTATTACCCCTTTGATAGACTCGCGGACAACATGAACATGACGCGTTAAAAAACCTGCCATATAAACAATACAAACAAGCTTTACAATTTCTGAGACTTGAAGCCGAGCTACGCCCAAATTAATCCAGCGGTAACTACCATTTACCTTCACGCCGATACCCGGAATAAACACCAAGACCAGTAGGGCGATCGCTACCAAAATTAGGTTAGGCCCACTTTGCTCCCATGCCGATAATGGAACATTAGCCATGACAAACGCCAAGATCAAACCCACAACAATATGTGCCGCCTGACGTGCAGGGTAATGCCAAATATTGTCGAACACTCTTTCGCCAATGTGTAATGAAGCCGACACCACCATCACATAACCAATGCAAAGCAAACTTATCGCCGCAAATAACATCCAGCCATCTAAATAGTAACGGCCGCGTCTTGCCACTCGTGAAGAATCTCCTACGCTTAACATCGCAGCACTCATCGTTCTAACGCCTCCACAGCCGTCATAAAATGCTCACCACGTTGCTGATAACTTGCAAATTGGTCCAGCGATGCACAAGCAGGCGACAATAATACTGTGTCTCCAGATACTGCATGCTCAGCGGCTAGTTGAACGGCTTTTTCGATATTAGCAACCAATTCACAAGGTATTGACCCAACCGCTTCTTGCTGAAACCTTTTAGCATCACGCCCAAGCAATATAACCAATGAAACATTTGACTGAATACTCTGCTTCAACAAACTAAAGTCAGCGCCTTTTCCATCACCGCCAGCAATTAGAATAATTGGAGCAGGCAAACCATTTAGCGCCGCTAAACAGGCTCCTGGGTTGGTGGCTTTAGAATCATTTATCCATGTAACACCCTTTAACTCAGTCACCCATTGCGTTCGATGACTAAGGCCTGAAAACTCTCTTAATGCTATTTGTTGAGCCGCTACTGGAATCTTTAGCGCATCGGCCATCGCCATCGCAGCTAGAGCATTTTGAATATTATGTGTGCCTTTAATTTTTAACTCAGCAACTTGCAAAATAGGCTCACTACCTTTTGACAACCATTCTCCGCCGTCCACCGATAGCAGACCATAATGATCACCATTAGGCTGATCCAAGCCAAATGAAACACCTTGACGTTCCGATGGTAATGCCAATGCGTTAACCATCTCGTCTTGACGGTTAAAAACCGCTACGCCCTCACCAAAAAAGATTCGTTGTTTCGCATCACAATAAGCAACCACGCTGCGATAACGATCCATATGGTCATCACTAATGTTCAGCAGCGCCGCCACATCAGCTTTAAGCTGAGAGGTTCTTTCAAGCTGAAAACTAGATAGTTCTAAAACATACAAGTCGGCCGTTTTCTCGGTTAACAAATCTAAAGCCGGTGTCCCTAGGTTTCCACCGACTCGAACATCCCATTGAGCTTTTTCAGCCATCTGGCCCAATAAGGTTGTCACGGTACTTTTTCCATTTGAACCAGTAATACCTACAACAGGCGCATCTACACACACCGCGAAAAGGTCTATATCACCAAACACAGGCACACCACGTTCTGATGCTGCTTGAATTTCTTGCTCCTCCAACGTCACCCCAGGACTCACAATAATATGCGTCGCTGCTTCAAAAAAATCATGATCAAAACCGCCAGTAAACACAGCAATATCTCGAAATGATTCTTCAACCACATCTAAACCAGGCGGAGTTTCACGGCTATCAACCACAGCCACTTCAATATGATTTTGTTGCAGGAATCTAATCACCGATAAACCGGTCACGCCCAGACCCACAACAAGTACACGCACGCCATCTTGATCCAAGCCCAAACGGGCTAAACCTAAACGTTGATAGTGAAAATCATTTTGCATCAGTGCTTCCATTATCTTAGTTTTAACGTAGACAACCCGATTAACACCAAAATAACGGTGATAATCCAAAAACGAACAATAATTCTTGGCTCTGGCCAGCCTTTTAACTCGAAATGATGATGAATAGGCGCCATTCTAAAAATGCGCTTACCGGTTAATTTAAACGAGGCCACTTGCAAGATGACCGAAACCGTTTCCATCACAAACACACCGCCCATGATGATTAACACCAATTCTTGGCGTACTAAGACTGCTAAAACGCCCAAGGCAGCCCCTAACGCCAGCGCACCCACATCTCCCATAAAAACCATTGCGGGGTAAGCGTTAAACCATAGGAAGCCCATACCTGCACCCACTATCGCCCCACAGAACACAACCAGTTCACCCGTTCCTTGTAAGCTAGGAATCGCCAAATATTGAGCAAATTGTGCATTCCCAGATAAATACGCAAAAATACCCAACGCACCTGCGACTAAGACTGTCGGCATGATCGCTAGGCCATCCAAACCATCGGTTAAATTAACCGCATTACTGGTGCCAACGATCACAAAATAAGTCAACGGAACAAAGAACCAGCCTAGTTGAAGGCTTACATCTTTAAAAAATGGTACGAACAGTGTCGTTTCAATGGGCGATACCGCTGTGTAATACAAAAATAACGCCGCCGATAAGGCAATCACTGACTGACCTAAATATTTTTTACCCGCCGACAAGCCTTTGGGGTCTTGCAAGGCTACTTTTTTATAATCATCAATAAAGCCTATTACCCCTGTTAACAGGGTAACCAGCAACACGACCCAAACATATCGATTGGAAAGATCAGCCCACAACAAGGTACTCAAACCAACGGCCACTAAAATTAACGTCCCGCCCATTGTTGGCGTGCCCGCTTTTTTAAAATGTGTTTCCGGACCATCATCACGTACTGCCTGACCTATCTTATGAAACGTCAACCTACGAATCATGGTTGGCCCAACAAGAAAGGCGATAAACAACGCCGTTAACGTGCCTAAAATCGAACGCATCGTCAGATAGTGAAACACTCTAAAACCACTGTGGTATTCAGACAGCCAGTCTGCAATCATTAACAACATACGCTGTCCTCTTTAAGTGTTATTTTTTCAACAATAGTTTCTAAACCCTGTGAACGAGAGCCTTTTAGCAAAATCACTGTATCCGCACTCAGCTCATGCTCTAAGTGCACTGCCAACGCGTCTTTAGTAGAAAAGTGAACCGCCTGCCGATTTGGCGACTTACTGTGCTTATTAAACTCATTCACCGCCACTTTCATCTGCTCGCCGACAGCATAAAAACGCTCTACATGACTGGTTTCAATGTCTGCACCTAACTGCCGATGAATCTGCATACTCTCAGTCCCAAGCTCTGCAAAATCACCCAGCACTAACCACACAGGTTGCTGTATATTTTTTAAACAGGCCATGGCTGCTTCAAATGACTTAGGGTTTGCGTTGTAGCAATCATTAATAACAACACTGTTATTAACGCCTTTTAATGATTGCATCCGACCTTTTACCACCATCAGTCGTTCTAACCCTTCTTTAATATCAGTGAGCGACTCGCCTAAACTGATGGCTGCACTGGCCGCCGCAAGTGCATTTAGAACATTATGCGTACCGATAAGGTTCAGCTGAATTTCGACCTGTTCTTGCTGATAATGCAGAACAAAAGTCGTTTTAAATTGACCGTTAAAAATACCCGTTTGTACCGATTCAATATCTGCCCACACATCGGCATTATCAGACCAGCCGAAACGAATAACACGTCTATTTCCAAGTAACGCCAGCCATTGGTCTAACCAAGGCTCTTCTTGATTAAGAATCGCCGTCCCTGTTTCACTAACTCCTGAAACAATTTCACCTTTCGCGTTGGCAACACCCTGAATACTGCCAAACCCCTCTAAGTGCGCTGAGCCAACATTATTTAAAATCGCCACGGTTGGTGCTGCAATATCACATAGATGCGCAATATCACCTGAATGACTTGCGCCCATTTCAATCACTGCAACATCATGTTCGTCGGTTAGCCTTAATAAAGTAAGCGGCACGCCTATTTGATTATTCAGATTACCTTCTGTTGCTAGCACTTTATTCGAACCGCTTAAAATGCTTGCTAACATTTCTTTTACACTGGTTTTGCCATTACTGCCCGTAATAGCGACCAAGGGGATATCCAGCGCCTTACGTTGTTCTTTTGCGATCTGCGTTAAAGCTAATAAAGTGTCATCTACTCTCACATATGGCATATCAACACTTATCTCAGCACTAACAATCGCCGCCACTGCACCGTTCTTATTGGCCTGTTCTACAAAATCATTTGCGTCAAAATTTTCACCTTGTAAGGCAACAAAAAGATCACCCTGTTGGATCTTTCTTGTGTCTGTACTAATGGCATTAAAGCTCACGTTTTCACCCACAAGGTGCCCTTTAGTGATAACCGCTGCTTGCTGAAGGCTCATGGTTTGCATCCGTGACCTCCCTCTTCGCTCAACACGCTTGCATTTAATGCATCTTTTACCTGTGCAACATCGCTAAAAGCTATTTTTTCATTCTGTATCTGTTGGTATTCTTCGTGCCCTTTACCGGCCACTAAAATAATGTCGTTTTTAGCGGCACTTGCAATGGTTTGCTGTATTGCCTGCCCACGATCAAGCGTAACGGTCAGCTTAGCCACATGACTAATGCCTGCTTTAATCTGCTCAGCGATCGCTTCAGCTGATTCAAAACGTGGGTTGTCATTTGTAATAACAATACTATCGGCTAACTCATCCGCTATGGCCCCCATTAGTGGACGCTTTGCTTCATCCCGATTACCGCCACAGCCAAAAACCAATCTTAAGGTTCCTTTGCAGTGCTGACGCAAGCTTTGCAAAGCAAGCCTTAAGGCATCTGGTGTATGCGCATAATCAACCACCACTTCGGGCTTAGCCCCTTCAACTAAAACCCGTTGCATACGCCCTTCAACGGCCTTCACCTTTTCAACCTTAGCAACGGCGACACTCAATTCATCACCCATTGCTATTAACACAGCAGTGCTTGCAACAAGGTTATCAATATTGAAAGCACCAAACAGTTCAGAGTGAACTTGAACAGTACACCCATTAAAAGACAACTCGAATGATAAACCCGTTGCTAGCAATCGTTCATTAGAGATAAACAAACAGTTTTCAACTGTTGAATAGCAGCTCGACCTTGAGAATGAATACACTTTAACGCTTGATGACAGTGCGTTTTTAATCCGCTCACTAAAGGCATCATCCCGATTTAGAACAACAAAGCTTAATGAAGGACATTTGAATAAGGTTAATTTAGCATCACCATAAGCCTCAAGGGTTTGATGATAATCCAAATGGTCATGTGTTAAATTTGTGAACACAGCGCCCTTAAACGCAACCGCCTTAACCCGCCCTTGATCTAAACCATGCGAAGAAACTTCCATCGCAACGGTTGCAATGCCTTCGTCGCGTAAAGTCGCCAGTTGCCGCTGAACACTCACTGCATCTGGAGTGGTATTGATCGTTTTCTTTAAATCATCAACCTGTCCCCAGCCTAAGGTACCGATGATAGCGGATGAATTTGTCTGTACATTTAATGCCTGAGCAATAAAGTGGCTCACCGAGGTTTTACCATTGGTGCCAGTAATCCCGACCACAGATAACTCCTTCGATGGAAATTGATATAAACGCGCAGCCATGATGCTGATATGCTCACCAAGGTTGGCAAGCTTAAAGAGGGAAATGCTATGTGCTTTTTTTACTTTCTCGGCTAAAAATTCACCCCCTGCTTCAGGGTCATAAATAATCGCAACTGCGCCAGCTTGTATCGCTTGTTCTGCGTACATAAGGCCATGCTGTTGTGAACCAGCGACTGCTATAAATACGTCATCTTTTTGAATATTGCGCGCATCTACACTCAAATTTGCAATACGTATGTCTGAGTCAACCTCCAACAAGCCGTCCAACACGGTTTGCAAAGGCAGCAACGAAGAATTTTGCTTAGCTGGCATCATTGAATACCTCTTTCAAGTGATGCAAACACGGTTGCCTTATCGAGGTTGTCCGGTGCAATATTCATTAAGCGTAACGCCCCAGACATCACTCTGGAAAATACTGGTGCGGCCACTAAACCACCATAGTAATCGCCTGCTTTTGGCTCATCTATCACCACAACCATTACTAATTTTGGGTCGCTAGCTGGCGCCATGCCTGCAAACACACCTAAGTATTTATCTTCTGCGTAGCCACCGGCGATCGCTTTTTTTACAGTGCCTGTTTTACCGGCAACCGAGTAACCGTACACCTTTGCTCTGGGCGCTGTACCCGCTTTAGTAACCACACCGCGCATCATATTCCGCACACTGTTAGCAACTGTTGGACTCATCACCCGTACACTTTCAGCAGCCGCTTCATCAACCACTAACGAAATCGGCTCTAAAACACCTTCATTCGCAATAACCGAATAAGCACGTGCTAATTGCAATGCTGAGGTAGACAAACCATAACCAAATGACAAGGTCGCCGTTTCAATCGGCCGCCACTGCTCATAGCCAACTAGTTTGCCACGAGCTTCTCCCGGAAAACCAAGACCTGCTGACTGACCAAACCCTAAACTATTCAACATACCCCATAACTTTTCGCCAGGAATGCCCAAGGCAATTTTGGCTGACGCCACATTACTTGACTTAAGTAGTAGCGTTGCTAAATCTATTTCACCGTAATTACGGTGATCCCGCACTTGACTACGTCCCACTCGCATATAACCGGGGTTGGTATCAATCACGGTAGAAGCATCAAAGACACCCGATTCCATGCCTGCCGCAACGGTAAAGGGCTTCATTGTTGAACCGGGTTCGAACAAATCAACAAAGGCTCTGTTACGAACATGACTCGCTTTAATCTTAGAACGATCGTTTGGATTAAAGGCAGGCTGGTTTGCCACTGCTAACAACTGGCCAGTTTCAGCATTCAGCAACACTAATGAACCAGACGTGGCCTTTTGCTGCGCGACGGCCGCCTTTAACTCTCGGTATGCTAAATATTGCAAACGCCGGTCTATCGTTAGCCGAATATCTTGACCGGGAATAGGCGCGCGTATGTTATCAACATGCTTTACCATTCTGCGTTTGCCATCACGAAGCACACGCTCGGCACCTGCTGAGCCTTTTAATGATTCATCCCAGGCTAATTCAAGGCCCTCTTGCCCTTCATCATCAATATTTGTAAAGCCAACAAGATGTGCTGCCACCTCGCCATCAGGGTAATAGCGCCTATATTCCTTTTGTAAATACACCCCTGGTAATTGCAACTGATCAATCATTGCCGTCACCTGTGGATCCATATGGCGACGCAAATACACAAACCGCCTCGAGGCTACTTTTTTAAGCTTCTTATCAAGTGCGCTAACCTTCAAACCAAGCAGCTTTGCAAACTCTTTCTTTTTAGTGCCCAGCTCCAACTCTTGCGGGTTCACCCAAACAGAACTCACTGGTGCACTAATGGCCAACGCGTGCCCACCTACATCTGTAATTTTTCCACGATAAGCAGGTAATTTGATGTCACGCAAATGAACCGCTTCTCCGCGCTTTTGCAAATAACTATTATTTAATACTTGTAAATCAATTGCCCGATAAATCAGCACGCACATCATCAACATAAAACACGCCAGAATAAATCGGCGACGCCCCGCCAACTCAGGCACAATAACCTTCTGCACAGTGTTATTAGATTGTTGATGTGAATACTTCATTTAACTTTTACGTAAACAATTTGTGCCGACGTAGGCGCCTGTAAATTTAACTTTGTACGAGCTAGTTTTTCTATTCGGTTATTTGATGACCAAGTGTTTTGCTCTAACTGCAAACGATTCCATTCAACGCCCAACCTATCCTGTTCTCGTAATTCTTTTTGTAGCTGATTAAACATTAAACGCGCATCATATTTCACGTACACAACGGCCAATGCCGACACCATCACCAACACCAATAAAATAACTGTAATACCTGCTAGACTTTGATCTGCCATTACAATTTCTCTGCAATACGTAATACAGCGCTGCGACTTCGAACATTACCCGCTACTTCATTCGCAGACGCTTTAATTGCCTTACCCACCACTTTTAACACCGGCTTTTTAGCATCTAACGGCATTGGAAGATGGCGAGGAACGATCTCTCCACGCGACTGCTCACGTATAAACCGTTTCACAATTCTGTCTTCTAACGAATGAAAGCTAATAACGGCTAAGCGGCCGCCTTGTTTCAACATACTCAATGAGCTTGCCAAGGCCTGCTCAAGGTCATCGAGTTCTTTGTTAATTTTAATTCGAATTGCTTGAAAGCTTCTTGTTGCAGGATGTTTGCCGGGTTCTCGCCTTTTCACAACATTTGCAATTAATGCCGCTAATTGAGCCGTTGTTTCAATCGCCGTTTCCTTGCGCTGAAGAACAATTTCTGCTGCAATTTTACGAGCAAACTTTTCCTCACCATACACCCTTAGCACTTTGACCAGCTCGCCTTCTTCAACATGAGAAAGCCATTGCGCTGCTGACTCGCCCTGCGTTGAATCCATTCTCATATCTAAAGGCCCATCTTTCATAAAGCTAAAGCCACGTTCTGCAACATCTAACTGGGGGGACGACACACCAAGGTCTAGCAAAATACCATCAACCGCGCCATCCCAATGCCGTTCTTGTGCCAATTGCTCCATCTGTGCAAAACTACTGTGCGCTAATTCAAATCGTTCGTCTTTTAATAAGGCTTGTGCTTGGGGGGAGTTCACAGCATCCATATCCTTATCAATGGCCAATAAGCGCCCCTGAGGCGACAAGACCTGCAATATTGACCCGCTATGACCACCACGACCAAAGGTTCCATCGATATAAACCCCATCAGTTTGTCGTATCAGCCCCTCTATCGCTTCATCCAATAAAACCGGCTTATGTAATTCACCAGTAGACATCAAAGCGACAAGGTTCCCAGTTCAGGTGAAAGCTCACCGTCTTCTGCACTCTCCTCTTCAAACCATATGTCACGCTTAGTGACCCATGTCTGCTCATTCCAAATTTCGAACTTGTTTCCCTGTCCTATCATGACTGTTTTCTTATCCAGTCCAGCAAATTCTCGTAGGGGTGGCGACACAAGCACTCGGCCCTGCCCATCCAATTCGCATTCGGTTGCGTGCCCAATTAATAAACGCTGCAAACGTCTGGCTTGCTTATTTAGGGTAGGCAATTTAATCAATTTTCGTTCTATATCCTCCCAAACCGGCAAGGGATATAATAAGAGACTATGTTCACGATCAACCGTCATCATCATTTGCCCATCACAAGAGGTTTTCAACTGCGCACGATAACGCGTAGGGATAGACAATCGCCCCTTTGCATCCAACGTCACGTTATTAACCCCTCTAAACAAAACCGGCCCCTTATTTGATTTATTCCCTTTTCTACCACTTTACCCCACTTTTTTGCACTATAAGGATGAAAATACCACTCTGTCAAGTTTCCCATTCCATAAATACTTTCTTTACGAACAAACACTTAGCTAGGGTTTATAGAGGCCATTGGAAAACACATTTAAATAAACAATAAAGGCAATAAAAATCATTGGCTTGCATCGCTTTATTAAAGAAAATACTAGAAATTCTTTTGTTAAACCCTTCTGATAAAGAAATATTGCGGAACAAGCAGATGATCGGCAAGCAGTGCCATAAAAACGTAACCTATTGAATAATAATGACATTATTGTTTGGTTTTAATTTCAAAAACGCATGTTCTCATTCACAAAAAAAGCCCCTTCATTTTAAAACCCATTGATACCATCACGTTGCAAGCCCATCGCTCTTAAAAACAGCCAGCAAACACACAAATTTGCTAAACCATCTGAAGGGGTTTCTTTTTAGCTATGCACTGGCACTCACCGGTTCTGATATATTAACTATCAACCTATTAAGATTCCCAATACACATTTAATCGCTGCACAACGCTTTACTCAGGAGACCAGATGGAAATTCGCGCCCTTACCTTTTTCACTGAACTGCCAATCAATACCGACAAACAACAGATGGAGCAACAAATTGCACCTCTCGGCAAACAAGCCTTGCAGGTTAAAAAGTTATTTACTGACGCAGGTTTTGCCGTGCAAAGTTTACGCCTAGCCAGCCAACCACTCGAAAAAATTTTCCCCGAAGGCGCCAGCGCTGAGCATTTAGCCTTGTTTGCCAGCCAGTACGAACAAGTTGCCAATCAAGCAGGCTTTAAACATGTAGCCCTAGGGACACTTGGAGCAAGCTTAAGCACTGACGAGGCAAGCACTGAAAACAGCTTACTCAAACAACTTATGGCTGGAATCCCTGCCATCATTGAGGCAACTGATTGGGTATTTACCTCCGTACAATTGGCCGATCAGGCAAATGGACTCAAAACAGACTGCCTGCCACCTGCAGCGCAAGTCGTGGTGGATAACTCAACCATCAAAGAAGACGGTTTTGGTAATTTACGCTATTGCATGGTCGCCAATATGCCAGCATTTAGCCCGTTTTTTCCTGCCGCTTGGCACGATGGAAACAGCTCAACCGCCTTTTCAATGGCTATCGAATCCGCAGATATCCTTGTCGACTTATTAGAAACCTTTGATAATACTGAACAGCGCTGGTTAGCAGAGCCGTCCTTAACAGCCACGTTTAACCGCCTCGGAGCAACGCTTGATAAGCTGGGAACCGAAGCTGCCGCGCTCACTAATATACCCTACCGCGGCATTGATATGACGCCATCACCCTACCCAAGCATTCCTCGTTCTTTTGGTCGTATTGTGGAACTGCTCACAAACGAACCTTTTGGTGGCCCCGGCACAATGGCAGCCATTGGTTTAATCAAACAAAGCTTGGATGCCGCTAACTTTAATCGCGCCGGCTACTGTGCGGTCATGCTTTTGCCACTAGAAGATGCAGTGCTCGCACAAAACGCTATCAGTGAGAATTTTAATATCGCAACGCTATTGGCTTGCGCAGCTGTTGGCGGTACCGGCTTGGATGTCATCCCTGTTAGTGGCAATACACCTCAGAAAAAAATTGAGGGATTAATGCGAGACACAGCGATGTTGTCTCTGTCCTTAAATAAACCTTTAACCGTCCGTTTATTACCCGTGCCTGGGCAACAAGCAGGTGAATTGACTCAGTTCAACTTTGATTACTTTTCTTCAACACGTATTTTTGACCTATAAACATGTTGAAGTTATGAAATAACACTAAATGTTCATAATAAATTTGATCACCGCGCCCATACTCACAACGCAGAACAAACCAAAGCACCAAAGAATCACAAACCATGCCCATTGTTTTTGTTTAGGCGATAAATATTTACTTAACAATTTGTCCATTAGCTAACTCTATATATTTTTGCAAGCTAAATGCTCCGCGAATCTCACCTATTTTAAAGCCCATCGCGGTATCGCGAGGGTAGAGCTCCTTGATATGGTTTTTAAGTGAGGTCTCTACCGTTATGCCATGGCAACTTAAACACAAGCCCTGCATTGGAATTGCCTTCATATACATTATGCTTGTGCCCTGCTGTTGCCACCATTCCATTTCTGCAAGGTCTTCACCCGCACTTTTCCTGCTTACAAACTCGTCTAAAACCGCCTTTTCTTGCGCTGTGGGCCTATTGTTTTGATGACGTGTTTTTAAAGAGGTACGCCCTATTGTCCAGCCTGTTTCGCCTGCCATTTTTTCTGCAATTTCAGGTGCGCGAAGACTACACACATCGACGGCTTTTTTTAAACCACCTGTTTTAATCGCCGCCTGTAATTCCTGCTTTAATGTTTGTTGAAATTGCTGGGTAATGCCTCTTGCTTCCTCAACATAAGAAAAGACAGGCTCTTGTGCAAAACTGACTGCATAACACAATAAACACGCAACAATTAGCCCGCTTTTAATACATGGCTTTATCATCAGCTTTACCCCTAAATATGTAATAACTATATCCCGTATACACTAAAATAATGGGCAAAAACACCGCGGTTCCAACTAATAAGAATGATTGCGATGTTGAGGCAGCGGCCGCATCCCAAAGGGTAAAACTAAACGGAACAATCCATGGAAACAAGCTGATGCCTAGCCCCACATAACCGAGTAAGAAAATAAGCATGGTGAGCAAAAATGGACGAACCTCGCGCTCGCTATGTAAGTCTTTCCAAAGCATTACAAACGCACAAAGCGTAATAATAGGAATCGGTGCCAGAAAAAACAGATTCGGCACAGAAAACCACAATTCCAGAATGCGCTCGTCAATAAAAGGCATACACAAACTAACCAAGCCCATTGCCAATGCTACAAAGCCGATAACATATCGCGCCACAGCACGTGCCCAGCGCTGGGTATCATCCTCACATTTCCATATGAGCCATGTTGCGCCAATCAGCGCATAGCCAAACACTAGCGAAATACCTGTTATTACTGCAAACCCATTAGCCCAGTCAAGCGGACCGCCGGCAAAACCTCGCTCAACAACCTCAAAGCCTTGTACAAAATTACCCAAAATTACGCCCTGCATAAACGCAGCCAATAACGAGCCAACGTGGAAAGACACATCCCATAGTTTGCGGTCTCTTCCCTCCGTTTTAAAACGAAATTCAAAGGCGACACCACGAAAAATGAGCCCTATCAGCATTAAAATAACGGGTAAATAAAGTGCCGGCATCACTATCGCATACGCAACTGGAAAAGCCGCAAAAAGACCGCCCCCACCAAGAACAAGCCACGTTTCGTTACCATCCCAAAACGGCGCGATCGAATTCATTATTTTGCTACGGCATTTATCGCTAGGCGCAAATGGAAATAATATGCCACAGCCCAAATCAAAGCCATCCAACAAGACATATATAAAAACAGCTGTTGCGATTAAAGCGCCCCATATTAAAGGTAGGTCTAGCCATGGTGATAAATCAAACATTTTTACCCTCCTTTCCAATGTTGCTGGCTAGATTAGGTGCAACCGCCTCTTGCCCGTGTTCATAATAGCCATTACCCGACTTATCTTGGTTGGGCCCCTTGCCAATTAATTTCAAAATATAATAACTACCCGTGCCAAAAATCAGCGTATAAGCCACAACAAAAATACCTAAGCTCAAGGCCAGTTGTTCTGCGATAACTGGAGAAATACTCTCCGCCGTTCTCACAACACCATATACGGTAAAGGGTTGGCGTCCTACCTCCGTTACAAACCAACCAGCTAACAATGCTATAAACCCGCTTGGCATCATTGCCATGCACCATAATTGAAAGGACTTAACATCAAACAAGCGTTTTCTGAAATATAAAATGGCAGCCAAAATACCCGTTAGTATCATTGCCACACCCAAGCCAACCATAACGCGGAAAGACCAAAACACAATAGCCACCGGAGGGCGATCTTCTTTTGCGACCTCTTTCAACCCAGGCACAACCCCCTCTGCAGAACCTGTTAGGATCAAACTAGCGCCGTTAGGAATAGTAATACCATAATCTGTACTTTCGGTTTCTTCATTCGGTATGCCAAAAAGGTACAGCGGTTTATTGCTGCCACGCTCCCAGTTTCCCTCCATCGCAGCCACCTTGATAGGCTGATATTCCATTGTGTTTTCACCATGTGCATGGCCTATAAGCAACTGGGTTGGCGCAACAAACACCGCCATCAGCATCGCCATAGAAAACATCACTTTAGCGTGTTCAACATGGATTTTTCGCCATAAATAATAGGCTCCAACCCCGCCTACAACAAAAGCGGTTGTCAGATAGGCTGCTGTTACCATATGAAGAAAACGCACAGGGAAAGATGGGTTAAAAATAACTTCCATCCAATTTGTGGCATACAGCAAACCATCGGCCCTTACTTCAAAACCCTGAGGGGTTTGCATCCAACTATTGGCTGACAAAATCCAAAACGCGGAAACAAGCGTGCCAAAAGCTACAATTAAGGTGGAAACAAAATGCATTTTCTTGCTCACACGGCCCCAACCAAAAAGCATAATGCCAAGAAAAGATGCTTCCAAAAAGAACGCTGTTAGCACTTCGTAGCCTAGAAGCGGCCCAATAACATTGCCAACTTTATCGGAAAAAACAGACCAGTTAGTACCAAACTGATAGGACATCACAACACCCGAGACAACACCCATCCCAAAGCACACCGCAAAAATCTTAATCCACATTTTGTAGATTTCTCTATAAACATTTTTGCCTGTTTTCAGATACAGCCCCTCAACAACAGCAAGCCAACTTGCCAAGCCAATCGTGAATGCCGGAAAAACAATGTGAAAACTAATCGTGAAGGCGAATTGAATACGCGCCAGTAATACAGGGTCAAGCTCAAGTGCTAACATAATATTTATCCTCTATTTTTCCACGGTCACCAGTTGCAATAAACGCTGAACAACATTTATAGAATACCCCCAAGCTTTTCAACGTCGTTCCCATTCTACTGCCATTAAAAACTTTATGCGGCTACCTCATTGTTATGAGCGTTTACGTTTGCGGCCTTATCGTATCACCTTTCATATAGCAACAAGGCTGCTATAGATCAGCTCGTTCAAATTTAAGCACTTAGTTGTCAGACTTATTGACAATAAGTAATGAGAATGATTATCATTAACATTATCATTACTTAAATTCATTATGGTTAAGGTGTTTTCATGTCTCATTTATTAATAACTAGCGGTCCCGTTGTTTGGTTACTTATTGTCTTTTCTGTTGTCTCGCTAACGGTCACCCTGTTAAAAATTTGGCAGTTTTGGCAATTGAGGGATACTGCAAAATCTTCTATTGGGGAAGCGCTCTCAAACTTTAAACAAAATAAAGTTGCCCAAGCAATTGTGCTGGTTAATGGCCAGCGTCATTTAAGGTCAGCGCTGGTTGCCCAAGCACTTCAATTATTAGATAGCGGCGTCCTGTCTACAGAAGAAGCAAAAAACGAAATTTTAAGAAAGGCTCGCTTTGTATTGGCCGACCTTGCTAAGTACCTCCGCGTTCTAGAAGTTATTGCCTCACTGGCTCCCTTATTAGGGCTGCTAGGCACTGTTTTAGGCATGGTTGAAGCATTTAAAGCAATGGAAGCGGCGGGAAGCCAAGTTAACCCAGCCATCCTTTCTGGCGGCATCTGGATGGCTCTAATGACCACCGCAATGGGTGTTGCCGTTGCTATTCCGACTTCAATTATTCATAGCTGGTTTGAGCGCAAAATCGAAGTTCAGGCGATACTCATTCAGGATGATTTGGATAGGGTTTTTACAATCCAAGCCGAAAGAAAATCGGTTAAACCGTTACGTGAAGTGGCCCAAGCTTAATGAACCCCTTATTAATTAACCCGCGGCCAAAGAAACAGGTCAGTTTGACAGCGCTAGTTGATGTGGTTTTCATTTTATTGTTTTTCTTTATGTTGACTTCATCCTTTAGTAAAAATAATGGTTTTGATTTGCAATCACCCGTTGCAAGTCACGAGACTACGTTGGAAAAGCCTCAATTAATTGAGCTGCATGAAGATGGTTCACTAACATTGCTTGGTAAAGAATCAACGTTCCAACTAACAGATTCCGCCCTCTTAGAATCACTCAATATTCACAAACCAACGGTCATCTTACCTAACGCCAAAACACAGGTTCAATCAATAGTTTCGGCAATGGAGCGACTCAATAGACTGGGCTTCCAGACATTATCCCTCGGTCAGTCACTTAAGCAAACGGCAAATAAAAATGGTTAACCAGCGCCTAATATCAGCTAAAAGTAGCCAACAGGGTGATAGCAATATGATCCCTATGATCAATATTGTTTTTCTACTGCTCGTGTTTTTTATGATTGCAGGGCATATGCGGGATATCCAAGACCAAGGTATTGAATTGCCTGTTTCAGAAAACGGTGCTCAAGCTGTCGAGAAAACGGTGACTCTACAACTCACTGATAAAAATGAGCTTTACCTTAATGGCGTTAAAACCTCTCTTGAAAAGCTAGACCTACATTTAGACTCTCTCATAGAAGCCAATACGCTGTTAGCGCTTGAAGCTGATAGACGTGTTCAAGCCGTTGACCTTGATAAAACACTTAGCATTTTGCGCAAAAAAGGTATTTTTAAAATAACCCTTTATGCGCAAGCTTCTTCGGCCAAATAAATGCGTATTTCAGAATGGTCTTTAGCCTTTTTTGTTTCCATTGCCCTGCATCTAGCGGCGGCAGCTGGCTATATGTTAAGCCCTGCCCCAGAACCAAGTGGAGCTAGCGACTTAGGCGAAAACGGCATTCAAATTGGCTTGGGCATGCAAGGCTCTTATATAGATCAAGTTGAAAAGGAAAAAAAGCCAAAACCCGAGAAAAAAACTAAGCCAGAAAAAAAGGTTATAAGCAAACCGGTCACTAAAGCACCAAAAAAAACCAATAAGCCGGTTAAAAAACTGGCGCCTACTGTGGCTGCCGTAACCACAAAAAAGCCAACAAAGAATGCCGTATTAGTACAGCACTCTGAACAAAAAAAGCCAGCCCAGCTGAAACAGACAGCAGAACCAGAAGACTCTGAAGTAACAGAAAAACCAGAAGAACAAACTAGCAATACCAAGGAGCAATCAAAGTCCGAAGCACTGGTTCGCGCAAGCGGAAAAGGGGCAGAAGCAAACTCAGGGAACCGCTTAGGTAAAAAGGATTATTTCTCAAGCTTAATCGCTTGGCTAAACCAATATAAAAATTACCCTGCCGCCTTAAAAAAGAAAAAACAAGAAGGCGTCGTCACGCTGAAATTCACTATAAATAAAAAAGGTCAGCTGTTATCCGCTAGTGTTCACAAAAGCTCTGGTTACCCCTTACTGGATAAAGCAGCCCTAGACATCCTAGACAAGGCAAGCCCAATGCCCGCCATCCCAAATTCAATACCACGTGATCAATTAACCCTGATCATTCCCCTTGAATATTCACTTATTACCAACTCAACTTATTAAGGAGCAAATAATGACATCCCCCGCAAGCAGTAGATCGGCCAAACTCAAAGTGCGAAATAAAACGGCATTTCCATCTCGCAAAACAGCGCTAGCAATTTGTGTACAAACGGTACTGCTAGGTGCCACAGCAAACAACGCCATTGCACAAGAAAGCGATGCTATTGTTTTAGATGCATTACAAATTGAAGAGCGAACAATTGATACCAACCCTTACACAGAAAAATCTGCACCGTATAAAGCAAAAATTTCAGCCGATAGTCGGCATGTAAAAGAGTTGGCCGATACGCCTCAAACAATCAGCGTGATTACACAAACAGCCATTCAAGACTCGGGGAAAACAGGTTTACGGGATATTTTAGCTGCCCAGCCCGGTATTACCTTAGGAACTGGTGAAAATGGCAATGCCTTTGGTGACCGTTATATTATTCGAGGACATGAAGCGCGTAGTGATGTTTTTGTGGATGGTTTACGTGACCCAGGAATGACAACTCGTGAAAGCTTTGCCTTAGAACAAGTTGAAATTACCAAAGGACCCAGCTCCACCTTTGCAGGCCGAGGCTCAACAGGCGGCGCCATTAATGGGGTAACCAAACAGGCCAGCACAGAGTACGACTTCAATAAAATATCAGCTGGTTTAGGGACAGACAATTTTGGAGAGCTGAGCTTAGATAGCAACCATAAAATTAATGATGATACGGCAGTAAGGCTTAACCTATTATATAGCGAAAAAGATGTTCCAGATCGCGACCCTGCAGACCAAGAGCGCACAGGTCTTGCCTTATCCGGTAGCCACCAGGCCACTGATAAATTAAAACTGACGGCTGATTATTACTACTTAAATGCAGAAGACTCACCCGACCTAGGTAGTTACCACATTACCGACTCTAAAGTGGCCAATAACATTCCATCGTACGTACAAGACGAAGACTTTCTAGAATCAACCGTTAACGTGGGAACCTTCCGTCTTAATTATGAAATTAACGATGCCTTAAGAATAGAAAACTCAACCCGTTACGGCACGACCGAAAATGGTTATGTAACAACAGGCGCTTTTGGCGCAACAAGGGATATTAGTGACCCCGTTGCCCCGGGCGCAGCCACCATTACTATTGAAAGCAGAGCGCACCAAGGTTGGCAAGATGTCACCTATTTTGCAAACCAATTTAACCTGTTTGTGGATAGGGAACTGGCGGGCAATAAGCATCAATTTGTTTTTGGTGCGGAATACTCTGATATTGGCGTCATTAATGGAACTTATAACGTTACTAATAATGGCGCAACCAATTGTATCGTCGCAAGCCAAGGAGGCGGTTCTCCAAATTATTGCATCTTGGACGGTAATGGCAAAGAGATCAATAACCTTAATGGCTTACTGGAGCGTGACATCACCAAAGCAGCTAAAGACTCCGATTACTCCATAAAAACCATATCATTATCGGCAATGGATACCATTACTTTTAATGATCATTGGTCGCTGTTTTTAGGTATACGAGCCGACCGCTTTGATTACGATAACTCGGTACTGAGCTATGGCGCGACTGTTCCAACTAAATTTTCTTATTCCGATACCCTGTGGAATGGACATATTGGCACTGTTTACAATATCAATAAGCAAGGCAATGTTTACCTAACCTACAGTACCTCTAGCAATATTAACGGTGGCGAATCTGATCTAGGCGGTAATTGTGGTTATGGCGGGCTTTGCGGAAGTGACAACCTGCAAGTTGAAAACAGCAAACCAGAAAAAACAAAAAGTGTTGAACTGGGCACAAAATGGAACGTTTTAAATAACAAGCTCTTGTTAACTGCCGCTATTTTCCGAACTGTAAAAGATGATGTAATGGAAAGTGTTGGCGACGCATACTCATCTATAGGCACCTTAAACACGGGTAAAAACCAAGTGGAAGGCATTGAAGTTTCAGCCGTAGGTAATATTACCAAGGCATTAAGTGTGCAGTTTGGCGCAACCATGATGGAGTCTGAAATTTTAAAATCTTCGGCCATAGGCCGAGGTGGCGACCTTGTCGATTATAAGAACAAGCCCTTGAGTAACTTTGCAGATGATAGCGTTTACTTGCAGTTGCGTTACCAAGCAACACCTAAGTTTGCCTTTGGTAGTATTGCAACGTATTCCAGCAATATGTTTGTTGGGCAACCCGATAGCCCAGCTGATGATTATGAAATACCGAGCTATACTGTGTATGACATTTTTGCCAGTTATGACATTAACAAAAAACTTAAAGCGAGCTTGAACATAAGCAATATTACAGACGAAGACTACTATTTAGCCGGTTATCGAAATGGTGGCTTCACCTATATTGGCGATGCTCGTAATGCCCAACTCACCTTAGCGTATGAGTTTTAGACATAACAATTAAAGCGTAATAATTTGGTTGCTGGGGCCTAAGGCAACTTAGGCCCCAAGTATTATATTTTGACCACCAACGGCTAGGCGCCCCATGAAAGAAAAACCAACCCGACGAGAAAAACTGACACAAATACCGCCTGATATTGCAGCCGTTAATGATTATGAAAAGCTAGCAAAGCACTTTATATCTCACCCACATTTTGAATATATTGCCGGTGGGTCGGCTAACGAAATTACCTTAAAAAACAATCAAAAAGCATTTGACGATATCGGCCTTTATAACCGAGTTTTACAAGATGTATCTCAAGGTTCAACCGAATTAACGCTATTTGGCGAGCAGTATCGCCACCCTATTTTCTTAGCGCCGGTGGCACATCAACAATTAGCTCACCCAGATGGAGAACTTGCCAGCGCAGCAGCTGCCGAGGCAATGGAAGCCGGTTTTATAGCCAGCACGCTTTCATCTACCACACTAGAGCAAATTGCCAACACAACGCATTATAGAAAGTGGTTTCAACTGTATTTTCAAGACACTAAAGCGTTCACCCTCTCGCTAATTAAACGCGCTGAAAAAGCCGGCTATAGCGCCCTTGTTGTTACCCTTGATGTACCAATCAATGGCTTAAGAAACCGCGCACAACGGGCAAATTTCACGTTGCCGCAAGAGGTCCGCGAAGCAAACCTTGAGGGCAAACCCTCCCCTACGCAACGACAATTAAACCGCACACAAAGTATTATTTTCCAAGGCATAATGAAAGATGCACCCACCTGGCAAGACTTACAGTGGTTACAACAACAAACCGACCTACCCATTATTATCAAAGGTATTTTGCACCCGGCTGATGCAGCGCGTGTAAAAGAAATGGGATTTGCAGGGATTGTTGTTTCTAATCATGGCGGCAGAGCGCTTGATGGTGTCCCCGCCAGCATCACCGCCCTACCCTCTATTCGCCACCGTGTGGGCGCAGAGTTTCCTATTTTGCTAGATAGTGGTGTGCGCCGTGGAGCAGATATTTTTAAAGCCATTGCATACGGCGCAAATGCCGTACTGATTGGTCGCCCACAAATGTATGCCTTAGCGGTTGCTGGGGCCTTAGGGGTTGCCCATATGTTGCGCTTGTTAAGAGAAGAACTAGAAGTAACAATGGCCCTAACTGGCTGTTCAACTCTGCAAGAAATTAATACAGAGTGCACCTTTACCCAGCCTTAATAACGTTTACAACATACAGTTTTATGCTATTTCCTATCAATAATGTACTAGATAAAAAAACCGTTGAACATTTTCGCGCTGCCCTAGATAAAACAACTTGGGAAGATGGCAAAATAACCGCCGGAGGCCAAGCAAAACAAGTTAAGGTTAACCAGCAAATTCAAGATCAGTCAGACCTTGCTATTGAATTAGGCAATCATATTTTAAAAGTCTTAGGGCGACACCCGCAGTTTTTATCCGCCGCGTTACCCAAAAAAATCTTCCCACCCAAATTTAATCGTTATAACAACGCCGACCATTATGGGCCCCATGTTGATAACGCCATTATGCACCTGCCCGACCACCAAATAATGCGCACAGACCTTTCTTGCACCTTATTCCTATCTGATCCCAAAGAGTACGACGGGGGTGAACTGGTTATTGAAACAACTTATGGCGCTCAACAAGTAAAACTAGCGGCTGGAGATTTAATTTTATACCCATCAACTAGCTTACATCAGGTTCTAAAGGTTACTAAAGGAGCGAGAGTCTGTTCCTTTTTTTGGTTAGAAAGCATGGTACGCGACAATCAGCAACGAGAAATGCTGTACACCCTTGACCAAAGCATTCAAACACTAACCATAGAAAGAGGAGCCGACGACAACGAAGTGCGCCACTTAACCGGCATCTATCACAACCTTATCCGCCTATGGGCAAGCAGCTAGCCTTTATTAGCGACAAAACGGTCACCTGTACTTGTATAAATACTTCATCATTTAAAATTAAATGCTTAGTACGCAAGCTAAATAAACCCCAACCGATCTTCATTCAACGGCCTAAAAACTACGTAGCCTTAGGCGATAAAAATAGTTGTGTTATATTCAGCTATAACAACTCACTATATTACTCGCTAACAACCTATTTACGTTTAGCTGCTAATTTACGTTTAGCTGCTAATATAAAAATACATGGAAGTATTAACCACTTATGTCTACTTGATACGTAGAACTTTGCTTCCGCTTATTAACAGTGTTAAGTAACAAGGAAGAGGCATGAGTAAGAATGTAACAGACAGAGTTATTCTCAAAGAGGTGTACAAAATATACTATTCAGATTTTTGTAACTTTGACAAAGAGAAACCATCTCGTGATACAAAAATATATGTGCCGATTGACTGCGAGTTGATTGCGAGAAATTTAAATTTAGACCCAGAAATTGTCTTTGGCCGTCTTTACTATCACCTAAACCAAAAACATGGGTACAAACAAGAGGATGGGACTCTGATTGCTTTATTTGCAAAACAAATAGGTTCTGATCGCCATGTCGTACAATTCCCTCTACTATCAGCAGTATTGGCAGAGCATGAACAATCTTATTTACGCTTTACCATTCCCCTTTTTTTGTCAATTATTGCGTTAAGTTTTTCAATTGCTGCATATTTTAATACTTAACAAAAATATCAAGCACGACGCGCAAAATGTGCGCGCGTCTTATATAAAACGCTAGCCAAATTAAAGCAAGAACATGAAATTTCAAGGTAAAGTTTTAAACTGGAATGATGAGAAGGGTTTTGGTTTTGTCGAGCCAAATGGTGGAGGAAAACGCGCTTTCGTGCATATTAAAGCCTTTAAACCTCGCTCACGTCGACCTGTTAATGGCGAAGTTATTTTGTACGAATTAATTCAAGACAATAATAACCGTTATAAAGCTGAAAATATTCAATTTGCTCGTGATGCTAGAGATTTAAAGAAAAGAAGCCACGCAAAAAAAGGCAGTCATTTGGGTGAGATCTTTATAGCACTTTTTTGCGCTGTGCTATTAACCTCAACTTATTTTGGCAATCTACCCCTAATTATCACCAGCATTTATATTGTGATGAGCCTTATTACTTTTGCCACATATGCAATTGATAAATCTGCAGCTCAAAACAACCATTGGAGAATACAAGAAAGCACGCTGCATCTGCTTTCACTCATTGGAGGCTGGCCGGGTGCTTTTTTTGCTCAAAAGAAATTGCGCCACAAGTCGATCAAAAAAGAATTTAAACGTGTTTATTGGGTCACTATTATTTTGAATTCAAGTGGTTTGTTTTGGATCCACACGGAGAAAGGAATAAACGTCATCAACAATGTGATTTATCCACTATTTAATGGCTAATAAGGGACTCAATAGGACAACAAGGCGCAACATAATTAGGGGATAAAAAGCTTAGGTTTCAATATGTTGGAAGATTTTTTTTGCTGCTGATTTTTTAACAGGAAAAAATAGGCATCCATTCCCCAATAACCAAAACCGATCGATAACTTAAGAGGCGTAGTGATTACCATGAAAAAACTAATCTCATTAACGGAAGCCGAATCTCGTTTGAAAAATGGCGAAATAAAAGGCTGGGGCTTAAAAGAAGGCAAGCTATACCGAGAGTGTACGTTTCCTAATTTTGCACTGGCTTTTGGTTTTATGGCCTCTGCCGCAATAACAGCTGAAGCAATGAACCACCACCCTGAATGGTTTAACGTTTATAACAAAGTTAATATCAGCCTAACGACCCATGATGTTGGCGGTTTAAGCGAACTGGATTTTGAGCTAGCGGGAAAGATGAATAAACTACTCACTAATCTATAAAAACACTCCAAACTGTTGCTGAAGCAGGCGGTAAACAAAAACCTAAATAAATAGGGAAAATACACGGTGAAAGAAATTACCCGAATTAATCATATTGGGTTACGAGTTAAAAACCTGAACGCCTCTAGACAGTTCTACCAGCAACTAGGGTTTGAATTTATCGCTGGCCCTATCGGGCCGGAACCTGTTGCCATTATGGAGCACCCATCTGGTATTAATATAAACTTTATTCTCAACGCAGATTCTGATTGCACAGAAAATGTACTGATGGATATTGCCGCAAAAAATACGGGTTATACTCATGTTGCATTAGAGGTAACGAATATCGAATCTGCACGAAAGACTATAAAAGCACTGGGCATTACCATTACTGAAGAAGTTGAGTTTGAAGGCGCACAGTTCTTTTTTATTAGAGACCCTGATAAAAATGTTATTGAGTTTCATCAACCGTCAAACCGTTAATAAATCGCTATTTTGAACAATTATCAGCTGGGCTAAAACCAAGCTACAAATGCGACAGAACAATACAGTAGCCACTACCAAAAGACACCAACAAAGGAACAAATACCATGCAAGATATACATTGCCCTGAATGTAAAAAAGCATTCAAGATTGATGAAGCTGGGTACGCGGATATCGTGAAGCAGGTTCGTGATAGCGAGTTTACACAGCAGCTAAATGAGCGCTTAGACATTGCTGAAAAAGAAAAAATTAATGCCGTCGAACTGGCTAAACAACAAGCAACGAACGAGGCGCAAAAAAAATCAGCTGCCAAAGATGCAGAAATACAAGACCTGAAAGCAAGGTTAGAGGCAGGTGATACGTCAAAGCAGCTGGCTGTTTCTGAGGCGGTTAAAGCAGTAGAAAAGGAACGCGATGATTTAGCCAATAGATTAAGGCAAGCCGAGCTAGAAAAAAAAGCCGCGTCAGAGCTGGCAGCGGCAAATCACTCCAATCAGCTACAAAAAACATCTGCGGAGAAAGACAAAGAGATTCAACACCTTAAAGCCTTACTTAGCGCGAAAGAAAGTGAAAAAACAATGTCAGAAATATCCTTAAAGGATAAATACGAAACACGTATTAATGACCTTGAAGACACGATTGAACGCCTTAAAGACATGAAAGCGCGCCTGTCTACCAAAATGGTTGGCGAAACGCTTGAACAACATTGCGAAACAGAGTTTAACCGCATCCGACCGACTGCTTTCCCAAAATCCTATTTTGAAAAAGACAATGATGCTCGCACTGGCAGCAAAGGTGACTACATTTTCCGCGATAAAGATGAGAATGACATTGAGACTGTCTCCATCATGTTTGAGATGAAGAATGAAAGTGACGAAACGGCGACTAAGAAAAAGAACGAAGATTTTCTCAAAGAACTCGATAAAGACAGACATGAAAAAAACTGTGAGTACGCTGTTCTTGTGTCCCTTTTAGAACCCGATAGTGAACTGTATAACTCGGGCATTGTTGATGTCTCACATCGCTACAAAAAAATGTACGTTATTAGGCCGCAGTTCTTTATTCCAATAATAACGTTGCTACGCAATGCGGCTCAAAACTCACTGAAATACAAACAAGAACTGGCCATTGTAAAAGCCCAAAATGTTGATATTACTCATTTTGAAGAAGAACTTGATGCATTTAAAACAGGCTTTGCGCGAAATTACGATTTAGCATCTAAAAAGTTTAAAACCGCCATTACCGAAATTGATAAAACAATCGACCACCTGCAGAAAACTAAGGATGCCCTTCTTGGCTCAGAAAATAACCTGCGCTTAGCCAACAACAAAGCAGACGACCTAACCGTTAAAAAGTTAACGAAAAAGAACCCCACAATGGCCGCTAAGTTTGAAGCGCTTAGGAAGGATTAACCAACATGGCCCGCATTATATCGTTTCGTTTAGATGCACGCTGTAGTATGGTCAACTCAGTTCAAACGTGATCAGTCACACACTAAAAATTGGAGAGTTAATATGTTCAGGAAAATTGTCGCCGTAGCCCTTTTTGTCTCGTTTATCGCCATGTCCACCTCGGGGCTTTTGATGTTTGTTATTGAGAAGCCATCTTTTACAATTCAAATGCATCCGGTGCATAAACTGTTTGGCCTAATCATGATACTAGCGGTTCTAGCGCACCTAAGTTTCAATTTTAAATCGATCCTCCATTACATCAAAAATAAATCAGTAGCCGTGTTTGGCGGCCTAATGATTATTTTATTAATCGGGTTATATGGCGTAGTTATTTATAACGAAGTGCCACCAGAAATCGCAATACCTATGGACGAGTTGGCCGCCGAAGCCGAGTCACATGAGTAAGTAGGTAATTGCACAGGTTACTGTGCCAACACAGTAATGAAAAAGCGCCTACAAAAACATAAAGGCGTGAGCTGAACATCCCACAGCTCGCGCTTTTTTCGCACACGGCAATGCTAGCAGCGGAAGTTTAAGTTACCAAAATAGGTGACCAAGTCTTATGGTAGGTTGCTGACGCTGTATTTAGCGACCACAAGCCGAGTCCATCATGGCTTTATTGTACGATGTTCTGGATTTGCTATATTCTGCCGCCCAAAAATCACAGGTTTCCCGCTTAATTCTTTGAACGTTCTTTTGATTAGCTGATTCAATAACTGCGATTCTTTTTCTTTCGCGATTTTGGGTTTGCAATTCTTCCATTCGCTTAGCAGATTCAACCTTCATTCTTGCAGTTGACTCTTCCATCAGTTGAGCAGCCACTCTTAACTCATAAGTCTTCCACGCTTTTTCTGCTAAAAAAAGCAGACCATTGCCTAAGAAAATAGCTATCGCTATCGTGAAACATAACGCGGTGTAGTTGATCCCTTCTTTCATCACTGATTCCTTTTTTTGCGTGCCGTCGTTTAGTAACTATAGTACGCAAATAACATTGAAAACCAAATAATGCTGTAAATGATAAGCAAGCAAAACCAACAGCTCTTTTTAAGAGTCGCGTAGTAAAAGTTGCGTAATTTTTGAAGGCAAAACTTGAAATGGTGGTCATGGGTGGACTTGAACCACCGACCCCGGCATTATGAATGCCGTGCTCTAACCAGCTGAGCTACATGACCATACTTTGAAGGCTGTGAATTTTCGTAGTTTCGGCTTATTTTGTCAAGCCAAACAGGCAGATACCTGCGAAGTTTTACACATTAAACCTAAAGTGCGTTACATCTCCGTCTTGCATAATGTAATCTTTACCTTGAACACCCAATTTACCCGCCTCTTTTGCGCCCTGCTCGCCATTGTGTTGAACAAAATCTTCGTAGGCGGTAATTTCTGCACGGATAAAGCCTTTTTCAAAATCGGTATGAATAACACCCGCAGCTTGTGGCGCAGTTGCACCTTGTTTAATGGTCCATGCTCTTACTTCTTTTACTCCGGCAGTGAAGTATGTTTGCAAGCCCAGCAAGTGATAACCCGCTCTGATTACTCGGTTAAGCCCTGGCTCTTCTAGGCCCATTTCTTCTAAGAATTCTGCACGCTCATCTTCATCTAACTGAATAATTTCAGCTTCCATGGCTGCACAAACGGCAACAATTTCGGCGCCTTGTTTTTGCGCTAATGCTGTCACAGCATCCAAATGTGGATTATTCACAAACCCATCTTCTTGTACGTTGGCAATATATAGCATGGGTTTTAATGTCAGCAATTGCAGGTCTGAAAATGACTTTAACTCGTCTTCACTTAAGCCTAATGTTCTTAAAGTAATATCTGAATCCAAATGCGCCAGCGCTTGCTCAATTAAGGCCTTACGTTTTAATTCATCTTTGTTGCCAGACTTCGATGCTTTGGTTGCTTTGGTCAACGCTTTGTCTAACGATGCCATATCTGCTAAGGCTAATTCAGTTTGAATCACTTCAATATCGGATAAAGGATCAATTTTTCCTGCCACATGAATCACGTCATCGTCTTCAAAACAACGCACAACGTGCGCAATGGCATCTGACTCGCGAATATTGGCTAAAAACTGATTCCCCAAACCTTCCCCTTTAGAGGCACCTGCCACTAGCCCAGCAATATCCACAAACTCGAATGTTGTCGGTATTACCCGCTCTGGCTTGACGATTTGTGCCAGTTTATCCAAGCGCAAATCAGGCACAGGCACGATACCCGTGTTTGGCTCAATCGTACAAAATGGATAGTTTTCTGCTGCAATGGTTGCTTTAGTCAACGCATTAAAAAGTGTTGATTTACCAACATTTGGTAAGCCAACAATTCCACAATTTAAAGCCATAAGGTCATCTCTTTGAAGTTCTATACAGGCCGCTATTATACGTTAAGCGCCTACAGACTGAAAAACAATCTAAGTGATAATGGCACACACGCCTCTAGTCGCGTAAAATCCCTCTCTTATATTTATTAAATCGACAGGTAAACTCATGAAAAATTACAAAATTGCCATTATGGCGGGTGACGGTATTGGCCCAGAAATTATGCAAGAAGCCGTTAAGGTTTTAAAACTCGTTGAAGAACGCAATGATGTAACATTTGAATTAATGACCGCTTTATTTGGTGCTTGTGGATATTTTGAAAAAGGTGATGCTTTCCCACAAGAAACCAAAGACATTTGCGATCAAGCCGATGCCATTATTAAAGGCCCTATCGGTTTAAGCCACGAAGAATCAAAAAAAATCCCTATCGACAAACAACCTGAACGTGGTGCGTTGTTACCTATGCGTCGTCGCTACAAAACTTACGCAAATTACCGCCCCGTTTCTCTTCCACAAAGTTTGGCTCACTTTTCTCCGCTAAAACCTGAAATTATTGGTGATGGCATTGACCTCATCATGGTTCGCGAACTGGTCGGCGGCTTATATTTTGGTAACAAGGAAGTTGGCGTTAATGATGACGGTTTACGTTATGTTAAAGAAACGTTGGAATACGACGAAAACCAAATTCGCCAAATTATGCACCACGCATTCAAATTAGCCAGTGGTCGTAAAAAAGTACTTCACAATATACATAAAAGTAATGTTCTTAAATCATCCGTTTTATGGAATGAGGTGATGGAAGAAGTTGCTACAGAGTACCCAGATGTTAAGGTCATCAATATTTTAGTTGATGCTGCCGCGACTTTGCTTTGCTTAAACCCAACGCAGTTTGATGTGATGGTAATGGAAAACATGTTTGGCGATATTTTAAGTGATCAAGGCGGCGGTATTCTTGGTTCATTAGGCCTAATGCCTTCTGCTTGCCTAGGAGACGAGAAAGCTTACTACGAACCTTCTCATGGTTCTGCGCCGGATATTGCTGGTAAAAACATTGCCAACCCGTATTCCATGATTGGCTCTGTTGCTATGATGCTTGAATATAGCTTTGGCATGGTAGAAGAAGCGAAAAATGTTTGGGCTGCAATGCAAGGCGTTTTTGCTGATGGTTTCTCAACGGCAGACTTATCTAAGCCAGGTAGTGGCGTTAAGATGATTAGCACAGATGCATTCGGTGACAAAGTGGTTGAAAAACTTAAGGCTATGCCAACGGTTTAAATCTTATTTAACACCCAATAAAAAAGGCTTACAGATGTAAGCCTTTTTTATTGCTCGATTATTAATCGTTTACGATTTTTCGTGCAGCTGAATATTAATCATTCGAAGCGCCGCAAGAATCGAGGCAAACACTTGGTTAGAATGTACACCCCTTGTTTTACGCATTTTTCGTTCATTCGCCCACGTAATAACACACTCTGTTAGTGCGTTAGTATGCCCGCCCTTAGGTATTCTTACTTCGTAATCTTCTAGCTCTGGCAATACCGCATCGTATTCAACCAATAGCTTATTAATGGCATCAATAAAAGCATCAAAACCACCATTGCCTGTGCCACTTGATTGATATTCAGCACCTTTTATATTCACAGCGATATCGGCAATAGACGATTGATCTAAACGACTGGTGATAGAACAGTCGAGCAAACGGATATGCTTGTAGCTTTCACTCTCTAATACATCGGCAATAATAAACGGAAGGTCTTCAGTGGTGATCGTCTGTTTTGAATCCCCCAAACGAACAATACGTTCAAGCACTTTCTTTTGGTTTTCTTCCGACAGCTCAATACCCAAACGCTCAAGGTTCTTACTGAGTGATGCTTTACCGCTCATTTTACCTAAGGCATAGCTGCGTATTCTAGAAAAGCGCTCAGGGCTTAGCTTGCTTTCATACAAACCGCCTTTCTTATCGCCATCAGCATGAATACCGGCGGTTTGTGTAAACACATCATCACCAATAATAGGCGCATTAGCCGCTACCCACTTGCCTGAAAAGTTTTCAACCATATTGCTTAAACGCACGATGTTACTTTCATCAATGGACAACTCCATGCCCATTTTATCGCGCAAAACAACGGAAACTTCTGACACAGATGCATTGCCTGCACGTTCACCCAAGCAATTTACTGTGCAATGTATGGCGCTTACACCTGCTTCTACAGCGGCCATAATATTAGCTGTGCCTAGGCCGTAATCATTGTGCGGGTGAAAATCGAATTGCACGTCAGGAAATCGTGTACACATATCTGTTAACGCTGTTCGCACCTCATCAGGTGACATAACACCTAGCGTGTCAGGCAACATAAAGTGATCAATACCTGCATCTTTTATGGCCTCCATAAATGCAAACACATACTCCGGACTGTCTGCATAGCCGTTTGACCAGTCTTCTAGGTACACATTAACTTTTAAGCCTTGCTGCAAGGCATAATTAACCGTATTAAGCACTTGTTCAACGTGCTCGTCTAAGGTTTTACCTAACTGTTCTCGGCAATGCTTTTCGCTACCCTTCGTAAGAAGGTTGATCACCTTACCATTGGCATTAACAATCCAATCGACACTACGCTTATGGTCGGCAAAACCCAAGACTTCTACTTTTCCATCAAAGCCTTCAGCTTGCGCCCACTCATTAATATTACGAACTGCTTCTTGCTCGCCCTCGGACACACCAGCAGACGCAACTTCGATGCGGTCTACCCGCAGCGACTCTAATAACGCCTTCGCAATGCTTACTTTTTCAGCAGGCGAAAAGGACACCCCCTGCGTTTGCTCACCATCACGCAAGGTGGTGTCCATAATTTGAATATACCGAGAGCTCATTTTTCCGCTTAACTTAACCGCTTATTAGCTTTTACGCCCAAAGCCAAGGAAGACGCTGCTTATGCTGTTCTTCAAAGGCGCTGATTTTATCTACATGCTTAAGTGTTAGCCCAATATCATCCAAGCCACTTAACATGTTTTCTTTACGAAACGGATCAATCTCAAACGAGAACCCATTGCCACCCGGTGTTGTAACGGTTTGATTTTCTAAATCTACAGTAAAACTAACCCCTTCGTTTGCGCTAATTTCTGCCATTAACGCATCCAATTGATCAGGCTGCACAACAATCGCTAAGATGCCGTTTTTAAAACAGTTATTGTAAAAAATATCAGCATAGCTTGTTGAGATAATGGTATTAAAACCATAATCTGCAATCGCCCATGGCGCATGTTCACGTGACGAACCACAACCAAAGTTATCGCCTGTTACTAGTATCTTTGCCCCTTCAAACTCAGGCTTATTGAGCTCAAATTCTGGGTTAGGTGTTACACCATCATTCAAATAACGCCAATCATGAAATAGATGTACGCCAAATCCGCTACGCTCTACTTTTTTTAGAAACTGCTTTGGAATAATTTGATCGGTATCAACATTATTACGGTTCATTAATGCCGCAACGCTTTCGTGTTTTGTATATTTTTCCATAGCCTTAACCTAATTTACTGATATCGACAAAGTGACCGGCGGCCGCTGCGGCCGCTGCCATTGCGGGTGACACAAGGTGAGTACGTCCACCTTTGCCTTGACGCCCTTCAAAGTTACGATTTGATGTTGACGCACAACGTTGGCCGTCTTTAAGCTCATCGCCATTCATAGCCAAACACATTGAACAGCCTGGCTCGCGCCATTCCCAACCTGCCTCTTTAAATATTTTATCAATGCCTTCTTTTTCAGCTTGTACTTTCACGTGGAAAGACCCTGGCACGGCTATCGCTGTTACGCCCTCTGCCACGGTTGTGCCTTTTGCCATTTCAGCGGCATCACGAAAATCTTCGATACGGCCATTAGTACATGAACCAATAAACACGTAATCAATGTTGATATCGGTCATTTTGGTTTCTGCTGCCAATCCCATATATTTAAGTGCACTTTCGCAGGCTAAACGCTTGCCCTTATCATCAAAGCTTTCAGGCGTCGGTACTGCACCGTTTACGCCAATAACTTGTTCAGGCGATGTACCCCAAGTAACTTGAGGAGAGATATCTGATGCATTAAGGGTGATAACTTTGTCATATTCTGCACCTTCATCAGTTACCAGTGATTTCCAATACGTTAATGCTTGCTCCCACTGCTCTCCCTTAGGTGCAAACTCTTTACCTTCTAAGAAATCAAATGTTTTTTGATCCGGCGCCACCATGCCTGCACGGGCGCCTGCTTCAATAGCCATATTACAAACAGTCATACGGCCTTCCATCGTTAGCGCTTCAATCGCTTCACCGGCATATTCTATGACGTAACCGGTACCACCCGCTGTGCCTGTTACGCCAATAATCGCTAAGGCAATATCTTTTGCAGTACAGTGTTTAGACAACTTACCGTCCACTTGAACCAACATGGTTTTAGATTTTTGCTGTGGCAAGGTTTGCGTCGCCATCACATGTTCTACTTCTGATGTGCCAATACCAAACGCCAATGCGCCAAACGCACCATGCGTTGCTGTATGGCTATCACCACACACTACGACCATTCCAGGATGAACAAAACCATGCTCTGGCACAACAACATGAATCACACCATTATCTGGGCTTTCCATATCGTACAAATTTAGGCCATTTTCTTCACAGTTCTCTGCCATCGTTTCAATTTGCTTTTTAGCAATTGGGTCAGCAATAGGAAGATCACGATCTTTAGTCGGCACACAATGATCCATTGTCGCCAAAATGCTATGTGGGTTACGCACTGGCCTATTTGCCATGCGAAGGCCTTCAAATGCTTGAGGGCTAGTAACCTCGTGCATTAAGTGCCTGTCTACATATAACAAAGGAGCCTGACCTGGTTCTTGGTGAACAAAGTGGCTTTCCCAAATTTTTTCATACATCGTTTTTTTCATAATTCTTTCCAAGGCTAGTTCTTCAAGCATCTATTCGACAACGAGAAGAAAATGAGAGGCAGCACGCCAAATGAACCGTGTATTTTCGCTAATTTAGTGGTTTTTTGCAATTGGATTAAGCAGATAGCACAAACTTTTACCTAAATACCTTGTTTTCAAGCCCCACTTAATGCACTTAGATACTCTTCGGGCCACTTTTTTATTACCATAAAACCATATAGGCAACCAAACCTATCAACTTTTTCTAGTCACCACTTACTTACATCAGTAAAATCTAATTGAATGTAACAACAAGAATTGCATTGAGTTAACTCTTTACACGTTAAGACCTTCTTTAATCAAACATAATAAAAACTATAGGCAAATACATGACGACTCTTACAGAACAAAACACCAGCAAAAACATCCACATTAAAAATCTCGACATGAACCTACACTATAACGAAGCAGGCAGTGGAGACGAAACCGTCATCATGCTTCACGGTGGTGGACCTGGTGCAGCAGGCTGGAGTAACTTTTCTCGAAATATTGATGCTTTTGCAGAAAAGTATCGCACTATTTTATTAGATTGCCCTGGTTTTAATAAATCTGACGCTGTTATTACAGACCTAGCACGCGATGTACTAAACGCACGTGCTATTAAAGGCCTGATGGATGAGTTAGGTATTGAAAAAGCACACTTAATTGGCAACTCAATGGGCGGTGCCAGCGCACTTAGCTTTTCTCTTGAGTTTCCAGAGCGCCTAGACAAAATGGTATTGATGGGTGCTGGTGGTGGTGGCCAAAGCATGTTCTCACCAATGCCATTAGAGGGTATTAAATTATTGGTCGCTTTATACCAAAACCCATCCCTTGAAGCGTTAAAACGAATGATTGAAGTTTTTGTTTACGATCCTTCATTAATGAGCGACGAACTAATTGAAGGCCGCTTTGAGAATATGATGAGAAAGCCTGAACACCTTGAAAACTTTATGAAAAGCTTTGCCAGTTCTAATATTATTGTCAGTGACTTTACACCCAACCTCGGCAAAATAGCAGCTGAAACATTTATCATTTGGGGTCGTGATGACCGATTCTGCCCTCTTGATCATGGACTTAAATTTTTATGGGGTATTCCTAATGCAGACTTGCACATCCTTAGCAAGTGCGGCCATTGGGCGCAGTGGGAACATGCAGAAAAATTCAACTCATTAACATTAGATTTTTTAGCTCGCTAAAGCAGAAATATTGAACCGCTAGTCATAATGCAGGCGATCAACCGCCAGCTTGAAACCTGCATTAGGCTAGTGCTGTTCAATGCTATACGCTAGAAGAAAAACGATCGGATAAAGCAGGACTATTCCCCACTCGACAGGTCAGACAACACAACAAACCGATCTGCCTTTTGCTAGTAGCGATGAGCGTTTTCGCAACTCAAGTACAGTTGGGAATAGACAGACGCTGATAATTGCCCTGCAGAACTAGGGATAAACCTTGTTACTCTTATAGATAAAAAAACATCCCTAGCTTTTTAATATAAAGCGCTAAGGCGCACCACACTCACTTTGGCATTACAGCGTTAGGCAAAACTCTTTTACCTCATTAACGACGGTTTCTTTAGCATCTAAGTGAACATAATGCCCTGCATCGGGCACAACCTTGACTGATAGCTGGCTGGGTATATGTTTTTTTGACAGATCAAGGTTTGGCAAATACCCAAAACCATCCTCTTTGCCAAAAACCTGCAAGACCGGACAGCTTATTTGTTGCAAATACTGCGTGCAATCCTCAGCTTGGTAAGCCTCACTATTCACTCTATTTATCCAATCATAGAACAAAATATCGAGCCCTTCGCCATGGAATTTAAAGAGCTTTTTTCGAAGGTCGCCATTTTCAAACGCTTCCTTAGCTTCTTGTGCACCGGCTAAACATTGATCATGAATAAGCATTTGCGGAACAATCGATACGACAGCACATACAACCTCTTTGTGCAGGCTTGCTGCAACAAGAGATATAACACCGCCATAACTATGCCCCACTAGAATGACGTCAGTTAAGCCAAAGTGCTTAAAAAGATCAAGCAACGGCTCACCCGCCTCCTCTGCACGCGTGTCATACTCTCGAAACTCAGTTAGCGGCTCAGACTGCCCGTGCCCCCAGCGTTCATAAACAATAACGCATAAACCAGTAGCTTGATGCACTTGTTCGGGGAAATCACGCCACATTTCAATAGAGTCTATGCCACCATGCAAAAAAACCAATGTAGGTGCGTTAGCCTGTATATGACCTATTTGTTGCACACGAAGGCGTCGGTTAGCTGCTTGAATAAAGTGTTCTTGTTTCATAGGCTACACGTTTTATTGAATTAGAAGGAAAGCTGTAATTGACTAATAAACGATGGATAATTAAATTTACCGTCTGTGGGGTCATAGTACGCCAGCTCATTAATAAGCCTTAAGTTTTCATCAAACTGCCAAGTGAATATAGCTTGGTAAACACTACCTTGGTTCATACCGCGAGCTAGTTCATCAGTCGATTTCCCTGTTAACGGTCTAAAGAAAGCTGTTCTAGAGGGGTGCTCATTATCGACATGCTGATACTGTAATGCCCATGCCCAGCCCATGTCTTCAGAGTTCAGCAAATAGGCACGGCTAAGGCCTAAAGTTAAAGCACTAGAACTCAGCGCATTTGTATTATCACCTTGCGTATTAACTGCTAACCCACCTGTGGCATCAGATTTAAATTCTGCCCATGACGCCCATAGCCACCAATGGTGCGCTTGAACATCTGCAAATACGCTAAGCCACTCATTATCTAACTCAACCCCGTTAGGCTGAAATTTTGTATCCAACGTGACGGAATCTAATGATGTACTGTAGGCAGCACCAACGCTGTACGCTAGCGGCCTGTCTTTAAATTGATATTCATCATCACTGGGCGAAATACCGTTTGGGCGGAGCGCAAAGGCGGCTGAAAACAACAAATCGTTATTATCATTATTTAGCGATAAGTCAGGGCTATTAAATAAGCCAAGCGCATAATGTACACGGTTACCAAAATACCCCTTTGAGTTAGTTTCAGGCAGCCCCATATTGCCTTTTCTAATTGTTAACCCACGCGCTCGACCGACAGCCCCGGGTGATAACACCTCGGTAAATTTGCGTTCCACGCTAGCCGATTTATGTGGTCGCCTTGTATAACCGAGTGCAAATTGCTGCCCCACTGTGATACTACCAAGGCTGTCATCAAAGTGCTTCAGACTCACCCAAGCATCCAGTAGTTTTTGCGCGTTTGATAAGCCTACCACTTCGTTAGATGCATCATACTGGAAGCGAAAAGCCACATTGTCACTTGCAAAACCCGTAAAACCTAGACGCGCCCGTCTTAATGTAAAACTATTTGTTCCTTGACGGCCATTTTTAGAGGGAACAAAGGTGTAGCGTGGCTGCGCTAACCCCCAAAATTTAATATTAGGACTCGCCTTGTTAACATTTTTTTTAGTCGCTACGACTAAATTATTAACAGCCGACTTAACACTGGTTTTTTTAGCCACGGAGGGTTTACTCGCTTGCAATTCGGCTTGTTGAGCATGTTGCTTAATGTCCGCCACATCATGTTCGCTTAGTAAGCCTTTTTTTTGAAGGGCTTCAAGAACCGCATTTGCATAGGCATGAGAAGAATCAGCTAAAGCAGGAAGGCTAACAAGCGCCAGCAAAAGGATTGATAATTTTTTTAACATAATCGTTTATAGTTTTTCTTATTATGAGTGATCGGTTTATCCAAACCGAGGTAGTATGTTACACGACTTTTAGTAACTGTAACTGTAGCTAATATCTAAGGTCGTCTCAGCAATGCCAAACTTAACATCCGTCCCTAAAAATGCTGTGTTCTCGGCGGTTAATTCATTACGAAAGGCATGCATAACAGCCAATGACCATTCTGAATGCTCACTGTTTTTATAGCTAAACCCAGCCGTTAAATGTTTAGCTGGCATGGCGGGGGTAATGGGGTTTAGTAACCCAGATCGTCTAGGAATTTGTTCTTCGCCCACGTTTGCACCAGCCCGAAGCGTTATTTTGTCATCAAAAATGTAACGAACACCTAATGAATACGCCGTAATACTTTTCCAACCAAATCCAACGCTGTTTTTTGCACCGAGTAGCCTATCTGCGGAGAAACCGATCATAGGGTTCAGCTCCGAAGCTGTGGGCACTGGGTTTGATAAAGCCTCAATATCTTTGTAGTTAATGCGTGTCACATCAAAAGCAATAGACAGTTGTTTTGAAAAATTAATGGCCAAGCCCACGCCATAATTTGAAGGAATATCAAACTCACCATTGTTAGCAAGCAGGCCAGAATATTTTTTCATCTTAGTCATTTGCATTTTTGGTGCATAGTAGGCGCCAAACTGGTAAGTATCGTTAGGTTTATAAAACCACCCTAATTTAATACCCAGTCCGTAGGACACCTCGTCCCCTCTGTTCGTTAGACTGCCTGCGTCTGACGATACGCCTTGAAAGAAGTCTAAACCTTGCGCACTAAATTTCTGAATACCAAATAAAGGAGATACCCCAATATAGTTATTTGGAGACATTTCATACGTGTAGGTGGTGGCGATAATAAGTTGCGCAAAATCCACCCCTAGATGCCCGTCTGTCGTTATGCTTGGAGCCCCTAAAACACGTTCGGCTGTTTCTGTAAACAAGCGTTTTCTATATGCCGTATTAATCCCACCATTACCGTAAACAGTAACACCCAGTGTGCTTTTATCATTTAATCGTTTATTCCAGCCAAAGTTCGGAACAATCCAATAATCGCGCTGACTATCATCCCGTACTAGCTCATCACAAGCCCCGATACCCCGGCAATCAAATTCGGCGTCACGGGGTAAATAGAGAAAACGAGCGCCAATATCTAAACCTTCTACTTGAGACATGCCGGCAGGGTTAACAGCACCTGTTAAAGTGTCTTCAGGAAAGGCAATCGCGGCTCCGGCCATGCCCGTCATTTTGGCACCGTAAGCAATCGCGAAATAGCCATTGATTGCAGATGCAAAATGGCTAAAGGAGAGCAAAAGAACCCCTACTGAAATCTTAGCTTTGTATGTCATAACATTCCCCTAGGAGTGCTGGGTTAATTGAATTGTTACCACACCATTAATTTCATATAATGAAATAATGCAGGCGATAATATACTAGACTATTCTCTTTTTAAGAACAATTATCTTATGGAAAACCTCAATCGAATGATGATTTTCTACCATGTCGTTGACTTGGGCAGTTTTACTGAGGCCGCTAAAGTGTTGAAAATGGCAAAATCGGCGGTTAGTCGACACGTCACCCTCTTGGAAAAACAAGTTGGTGCAAGGTTGTTAAATCGAACAACTCGTCAACTAAACCTAACTGAGGTTGGGCGAATCTACTTTCAAAGCTGCAAGAAAATCGTAGAAGAGACGCAGTACATGCAAAATGAAATCAGTGTGCTGCAAAACCAGCCCGTTGGCTCATTAAAAATTGCCACAACTAATAGCTTAGGGATTCAATATATTACGCCGTTAATTGTCGAGTTTATGCGTTTATACCCCAAATTAAACATTGAACTAATGCTACAAGACCAAGTGATCGACATGGTTGAAGAAAATATAGACGTGTGTGTTCGCGTGGGCTGGTTACAAAACTCTGACCTTGTCGCAACAAAAGTGGCTGATTCACGCTTGGTATTAGCAGCAAGTCCTAGCTATTTGAAGCAATACGGGCCAATAGTTACACCCAAAGACCTTGAAAAACATGCCTGCGTCATTTTTTCCTTATTGCCTAACCCGACTAAATGGACATTTACCCAAAAAAAGCAAAAAGAAACCGTGTCGGTCGGTGCCATTATAAAAACTAACAATGCAGGCGCTGTTAAAGCTTTACTGTTACAAGGTGCGGGCGCATCTGTCTTGTCTCACTTTATAGTGGCTGAAGATTTACGAGAAGGACGCTTGGTTGAGTTGCTGCCTAATTATGACTTAGGGTCTGCAGGTATTTATTTAGTGTATCAAGAGAAGCAATATAAGCAGTTAAAAATACAGTTATTTAATGACTTTATTAAGAAAAATTTAAAATTGGACTGACAATAAAAATGAAATGCATGGTTAGCAATATCTCACACCAAGGATACGATATTGAATTGATTTATAAAGTGGTATAAACACGCCTGAGCGACCGGATATTTAGGCCACTTTACAAGTCTAGAATCACTTTTCCCATGATAGGTGATACTAGGCGATTTTAATTTTTGGTTATTAAAACCAAAAAATAATGAAAACTAAAAGAGGAAATAATGATGTCTATAAATGTAATATTGAATTTACAAGTTAGTACAGAAAACCGTGAAAAACTATTAAATACATTCGAGGCTATATTACCAGATACACGCGCTTTTAAAGGTTGCCAAGAGATTGTAGTTACTAGTAATGATGATGACCCTTTAAATATTGTGGTGTTAGAAAAATGGGACTCGCGCGAAGACCACAAAAGTTATATGGCTTGGCGCTCAGAGCGCGGAGATTTAGAAAAACTAGGTACTTTATTAACCGCACCACCAACGACTAAATACCTTACACCGACAACAATATAAGCCTTTATTAATACACCGTATGGGGCTGCTTAGTAGCCCCATACTTTTTGCAAGAAAAACGCATCAAAGTAGTAGCGACCTTTCCTTAATTGAAAAGTACGCTATTTAATTTTCCGACACCCTAGAAGCTATCTTTTATAGACTTATTATTTTCAACAAGCACAAAGAACTTAGGGTAGCTTGATTTTAATGACGTAATGATGCGCTCATGTGGTAAGTCAGCAAAAAAACCATAATCGGTAAGATAGTCCATATGCTTTTTATCTTGTTCATTAAATTCGTGCATAAATGGATCATCTACGCCATTGAACCCCAATGACTTAACACCAGACCGTGTACACATTTCGATATTAAAAGCAGGCGTTGCTTTAACCCACTTCCCCTCAAGGTAAAGCACACTATATCCGTGCCACATAAAAACATCGGTTTCCAATAAATCCAATAATTTTTGTGTGCTTAAATGGTTTCTTACATCGGAGAAACCAAGCTGAGCTGGAATGCCAACACTTCAAGCGCATGCGGTTAGAAGTACGGCTTTTGGTGAATTTGAAGCCGTTATGATAGAAAACTGCGGGCATGTTCCACATGTTGAACAACCTGATCTAGTTCCCAAGCGAAGCACAGACTTCCTTAAACGTTTAGCTGTATAAATAAACCACTGACCTGTCGGATGACCTCGACCAAGTTTTAACTATTAGACTGGCTTAATGCACCGTCATGTTACGATTATTTGCATGGGTTAACTGCAACAAAACACCTAGTCAATATGACTTAATCTAATCAACGATATTAAGACTCATGAAAAAAATTATTTATGTTATACCGGGTGTTGCTCTTTGCTGCGGAATGGGTTTCTTAGCAATATTGTTAGCCGCCTATGTTCCGGTAGGTGCTGTTACCTTAGCCATTATACTTGGCCTTATTGTCGGCAACAGTTTACGTATTAATGATCAATTCAAAGCTGGTATTAACTATAGCGAGAAATATTTACTCTCCATTGCTATTGCGCTTTTAGGTGTTCAGCTAAATTTTTCAATTCTAAGTGAATTAGGCTATGCGACCATTTTAATGATCGTGTTTACGATGGGCGTTACTATTTTTTCATCGCTGATATTTGCAAAATGGTTTGGGTTTGATAAACGCTGTGCGTTATTGCTTGGTTTAGGGAATGGCATTTGTGGCAGTTCTGCAGTTGCAGCGACCAAGGATATAGTCGGTGCGAATGAAGAGCAAGTTGGCCTCTCCATTGCCATTGTGAATTTTTTAGGCACCCTTGGCATTTTCCTCCTACCCTTTATTAGCCACTACCTATTAAATTTATCTGAGCTTAATGCAGGTGTATTGATCGGCAACACATTACAAGCTGTAGGGCAAGTTTTAGCTGCCGGGTTTTCAGTAAGTCAAGCAACGGGGGAAGCGGCAACCATCGTTAAAATGGTCAGAATTTTGTTACTTGCCCCAGTAATCCTGATTCTGATCTTCATGTTTTCTCGAGTAAACATGAAAACGAATGAAGACCTCAAAGTCGCCTATAGAATCCCTCTCTTTGTCGTTGGTTTTTTTGGTTTCTCAGTTATCCAAACCTTTGGCTTACTGAAACAAGAACAAGTTGAGCTAGTCAGCACAATGAGCCACTACGCCCTTATTGTCGCCATGTCAGGCATTGGGTTAAAAATTGCCTTTGATGGAATTATTAAAAATGGCAAAAAAACATTGCTTATAGCAAGTGTTATTTTTGGGTTTCAGATAATAATGAGCTCTAGTTTAATCCTTATTTTCTTTAAATAATGAAGCCCTATATTAGCCTTTAAAATTCAATTAATTCAGCCCTTTAAGGTCGAAAAAAATGGCCTGCTAATTACTATCGTTCAGATCTTAGGTGCCTTTGAACCGCTAAGAAAGTATTTTTTTAACGACTCTACCGAGTGGATAGCTTAGGCTTATCTGACGGCATTTCTCAACATGCTCATCAGTACCTTAAGTATTTACGAATACCATCTGATTATTCAAACAAGGCATGCTGATACCCCACTGCAATCGCTTGATAGTATTGGCCGCCCGCCTGGTCTTGGCAGCGGCATAAAGTAGTAGAATCATCGAGCAATAAAAAAGCCCCTTAAATATAAGGGGCTTTAATGCCTAAAATGGAGCTGGTGAGAGGATTCGAACCACCGACCGGCTGATTACAAATCAGCTGCTCTACCGACTGAGCTACACCAGCGTTAGGGGCGGTATTCTAATCCAAATAAAAACGTCGGGCAATGATTAACATGCAATTTTACGAATACTAATGTTTTCGCCTACTTTAAAGCCATCTAAATTGTCCAGTATCGGTGACAGACCATCACTTGTTATAAGTTTTACGCCATAACGATACTTTTTGCGTCTAATAAGTTCGGCTTCAATCGATTTTTCCGACAAGGCCTTCAGTCTCTTTTCAGCACTGTCTGCCGTTGCAAACAAGCCTAATGAAATAATGCCTTTATTTGGACCGCTGGGCACTAACCACAAATCATCGACTCCGATAGCTTTTAATGTCTCAACATTATGCAATGGACGCTCCCCATCACTACGAGAAGGGTAGACAACCCAAAACTCCTCGAGCACTTTTGAGGGCATAACCGACACAGTACTTAAGTGATTGCTTAATGTTTGTGATAATTTCTTCGCTTCGCCCTCATCAGCAAAATCACCGGCCACATAACATTCACTGATAGGCTGTTTCGCTTTGCTCTCCAACAAAACTTGTTTTTCAAGCATCGCAGCCACTTCTTCGTCTCCAACCAACACCAGCGTTTCAAGCTCACTTTCTTTATACAAGGGTGCTTGGTGTTGCTCCAGCCGTTTGGTTTCCACCACGGTGGTTCCCCAGAAAAAGTAAACTACATTTAAAAAAACCAACAATAATAATAAACGTTTCACTGGTATGATTTAGTCACTAGCTGTAAACCCTGTAACACAAGGTCTTTTTCCAATCGAACGTCCTGCCATAAGCCTTCCGCTAAAACAGTTGCATGGCCACCCGTTAAAATAGTTGTTATCGGTTGCTGATGCCTTTCCCCTACATCAACAACTTTTTCTCGTACAAACAGCACCAACATCTGTTCAACACCATACGTAACCGCTTCACTTGTGTTTGTTCCAAGCTGACTAGAATTCGGCGTATCACCTATGTTGATTTTATGTGTGTTGCTTAACAGGCTTTTTCTCATTAATTCAGCGCCTGGAACTATAAAACCACCCAAATGTTGGCCGCTCTCTAATAGAAAGTCCATGGTCAGTGCGGTCCCTGTATCTACAACACATAGCATACCGGTATATTTATGGTGTGCCGCAATCATTGCTAACCAACGGTCCACACCTAATTGCGCGGCATCTTGATAGGCATTAACAACCCCACAAGCTTTACGGGTACTTTCTACAAACGTAGGCGCAGGGTAGAGACGTTCTTTAGCCCAAACCTGCAAGTCACGACAAAATGCTTCAGCAGCCACACTAGACACATAAATATTTGCGAGGCGACTCTCTTTTAACGTTGAAAAACCTTCCCTCAACGTAATTTCGTTACTAAACACGCCTTGATTTAACAAACGCCCTCTTTCAACCAACTGCCATTTAAGCGCTGTATTACCACGGTCTATATAAAGTTCAGACATTAATTACTCGCTTAACCTCAGGCTAACCTCACCTGACATGATTTTTTTCGTTCGGCCATCGGGGGTTAACAATAAGAGCTCTCCGGTCTTTGAGATACCACTCGCAACGCCTTCCTCGTATTGCTCACCAGATAAAATTCGAACCGTTTTATCTCGATAACAATCGTAGTTATTCCATTGCTCAACATGTGGCAATAAACCAGTCTCTTCGTAGCCATGCAGTATACTTAAAACCTCAGCCAGCACATGGGCAGCCAATTTATTTCGCCCCATTTTCTCGCCATACGCATGACACACATCAACCCAAGGCTGGCCAATTTCGCCAGACGACAATTCATTCATTTGATAATTGAGCCCGATGCCGACAATGGCAGTATAACCACCTTGGCTTTCCCCTTGAATTTCTACTAAAATTCCACCCAGTTTTTTACCTTCCCATAGAATATCATTTGGCCATTTCAGGCCATGACCATTTAAACCGAGGCTTTTGAGCGCACGACAAACAGCAACCCCGCACGCCAAACTCAGCCCCGATAAGGCCGATATCCCGCCCTTAAAGTTCCACAAAAAAGAAATGTATAGGTTTTGCCCATATGGAGACACCCATGATCTGCCTAATCGTCCTCGGCCCATTGTCTGCATTTCAGCCATACAAACTGACCCATTGGGTAAAGGCGTTAGTTGGTGTTTCTCAACGATGGCTTGGTTAGTCGATGCGCACACATCTAATACATCGAGCTGCTTCAACAAGGCTCTGTGTTCACTAGATAAGCAGGTAAGAATACGTTGTTTATCCAACAACTCTATTGCTAATTTTAAGCGCGTGCCTTTTCCTTTTACAGCATGGAAGTCAAAGCCTGCTGTTTCGAGTGTTTTGAGGTAATTCCAAATGGAAGCACGACTAACATTTAACTCATCGGCTAGCTGCTGCCCAGAAAAAAACTGACCATCTGCCATGCGTTTTATTATCGCTTTATGAATTTCAAGTAGTTCCATTAAAAAGGATTACAGCTTCGTGCAATTTACTGAAGATAGATTTAAAAAATATAGTCTACGTTAGTCGCTTTGCTCACGTATATCATTCATCTGCTTTTTAACGATATGACGAATTAACAAATCCCTATTTTCATCGCCCAGCTGGCTATACTCAACAGCAACCTTGAACTGATCGCTATCTTGCTCACAAGAAACGACCTTTGAGAAAGTTTTTATGCTGGCTAGAGAGGGCGTTAAAATAAACTTTATCTCAACAATATCCCCTATATTCAGCGCATTACTTACCGCAAATGAAACACCCGAGGCACTGATATTAACCGGCTGAATCGTTTTTACAAACAGCTCATCGGTACCCATTATTATATGATGCGCTAATAAATTAATTTTAGCTTCTATAAAAGAAAAGTAACGCGCCACTTCAGGCGACTCTTTTTCTACATGGCGAAAATGTATCCGAGACACTTCATTCATTTTCTCCAACTCATTGGCTAGAGAGGCTGGCTCAACCTCATTCCTTTTAAGACCATCGGCTTTAGTCATTTCGTCGTTAGAAATAACGCGATAACTTATCGCCACTTCATCGTCTATTCTAAAAAAACGTCTACGCTCTTGTCCGGCATCTTGGCTCATTATTGTTTCACCACGTCTAGTATGGGGTTACTTAAATCTTGGGGCATTTCACCTTGAATTAAAATAATTTCGACACGCCTATTTAGCGCTCTACCCTCAGGGGTCTCGTTATCAGATAGCGGCACTGTATCTGCATGACCTTCAATGATCAGTCTTTTTTCATCCACCGTTCCATCGGTTAGCAGTGTTTGCGCGACAGTTACGGCACGTGCCGCTGACAGTTCCCAATTAGACCGATACAAGCCCGCCTTAATGGGAATATTATCCGTATGGCCTGCAACAGTCACTGTACCAACACTACCATTAACAACCGCTGTAATTTTATCCATTATGGGTAAAAACTCTGGGTTAAATTCCGCACTACCTGAGGAGAACGAACCATTTTCATGAATTCTAATAACTACCCGGTCAAGGTCGGTTTCCACACTCACCATATTTTGGTCAATTTCTTCGACCATAAACTCTCTAATTTCTTCGGCTAATTTTTCAGCATCCTTAATTTTTTGCTCAGTGGCTTCAACATACTCCGTCACGATTTTCGCTTTTGCCTCAACCTCTTCTTGTTTTTTAGCATCCTCTTTTTTCGTTGTGTCTGAGTCAGACTCTGAGTCTTTGCCTAAAAACTCTCTTTCCGAGTCGGTTGTTTGCTGCCGCACCTCATCTAAAATGGTTGGGTCACCCGCCGCCGGGCTAAAGTGCTGTGCAACCACACTGGTCCCTTTAACTATTTCATAAGCAACCACCTGTCTTTGCACCCCAAACGCATCATTTAAAGAGTCTGCCATTTTCTTAAAGCGGTTTGCATCCATGGTTGCCATTGATAATAACAATACGAAAAAGCACATCAATAATGACATTAAGTCGGCAAAGGTCCCCATCCATGCTGGCAGCCCTTCTTCACATTTTGGACAATTATCATCACTCATGTTGAATCACTGTCTGCATTATTATTCGACCTCTTCAGGCTCACCCACTGACGATCGTTGACTTTCAGGTAAATACGTTTTGAGCAACGTTTCTAAAACACGTGGGTTCATACCTTCTTGAATACTTTGAATGGTTTCTAAAATTAATACTTTATTGAGTCGCTCATTATGGCTAATACCCGCCAATTTAGCCGACATCGGCAATGCAAACGCATTAGCGATAACCGCACCATACAAAGTGGTTAGTAAGGCCACGGCCATTGCCGGACCAATTGCCGCTGGATCAGACATGTTTGCGAGCATTTGCACCAAGCCAACCAAGGTTCCAATCATCCCCATCGCTGGCGCCATATCACCGACCGCCTTCCACATATTCTGACCAACTTCATGGCGACCAATCGCTAAGTCCATATCTCGACCTAATAACTTTTGCACCATCGCTGCGTCATGACCATCTACACAAAGACTCAAGCCTCGTTTGAGGAATTCGTTATCCACCTCTTGATCTTCTAACGCCAACAGTCCATTTTTACGGGCCACATCAGACAGCTCCACTGCCTGCTTGATGAGATCAACAGGGTTATCATTTTTATTCATGAAGGCTTTAATAGCCACTTTAAACGAACTCAAAAATTCCGAGATCGACAACTGCATCAAAGTCACCATGAAGGTGCCAACTACTACGATCAAAACAGACGGCACATCAACAAACATCATGATATCTCCGCCTGTTGCAATGGCGGCAATAATAATGCCCAAACCACCCACAAAACCTATTAACGTCGCTAAATCCAAAACTCTTCCCTTATTTAATTCTCATTTATACCGTCAATAATCGGCAAGGTAACAATGAAACTTTAGCAGATAAAATACGTTTATGGCGAAGCTCTCCCATAAAACAAGCGTGCTCTACGCAAAAACACGCTTATTATCTATTCATCCGTGCCTGTTTGCCCTATCTGCTAAAACTTTTCTCCTTCATAAAGAAAGCAAGCTCCTAAGCAAAAATCCCTTTGAGTATGAAAAAGAAAACAATTGCCAGCACGCCGCCAACCGGCAAGGTAATAATCCAAGACATAAAAATACCACGAACGACACTCATATTAAGTGACGAAATACCGCGCGCCATACCAACACCTAAAACCGCCCCCACCATTGTATGTGTTGTTGAGATAGGCAAACCCATACCTGAGGCTAACACAACTGTTGAAGCCGCTGAGATAGTACAACAAAACCCACGGCTTGGTGTTAATTCGGTAATCTTCGAGCCAACTGTTTCAATAACCTTACGGCCATACATTGCCAGACCCAATACAATACCAACACCTCCGACTAAGAGTATCCACATTGGTAAGGCCGATTTCTGTGATAACTCACCGGTATCAATAATACTATTAATTGCCGCTAATGGGCCGATAGCATTTGCCACATCATTTGAGCCATGTGCAAAGGCCATTGCACAAGCGGTAATAACCATCAAGGAGCCGAATATTTTTTCGACGTTTGCATAATGGAAATCACGGTCCGCGCTCGCATCAAACTTTACACGACTCACTAAATACTTACCTAATATCGTTGTTAGCACACCAAAGCCCAGTGCTACCGCAATCGAGTCCGTCATGGATAAATCTAGTCCCACATGTTTTAAGCCTTTCATAATGGTGACCAATGTGAGCATAAAGCCAACCAAAAAGACATAATAAGGAACATAACGCTTAGCGTTTTCGAACGGTTTTTCTGTATCTAGAATAATCGTTTGAACAGACCTAAATAACATATATGAAATAGCCCCCGCCAATAATGGAGAGGTGACCCAGCTCATCACGATTGTACCGAGCTTGCCCCAGTACACCGCATCCATACTCATACCTACAATCGCAAAGCCGACAATAGAGCCAACAATCGAATGCGTTGTTGAAACTGGCCAGCCTTTAAATGAAGCAACCAGTAACCAAGTTCCCGCTGCCAGTAGCGCTGCGAGCATACCAAAAATCAAAATCTCGGGGGTTGCACCCAAATCGCTAACATCGACAATTCCTTTTCGAATCGTAGAGGTAACCTGCCCACCCGCTAAAATAGCCCCTGAAAATTCAAAAATGGCTGCAATAATAACAGCCTGTTTAATAGTAATCGCTTTAGAGCCAACCGATGTTGCCATCGCATTCGCCACATCATTCGCACCAATGCCCCACGCCATAAATAGGCCGAAAACAATCGCTAATACCAAATAAGTAGTTCCGTAATCCATTGTCCCTTCCCCTTATTTAGCCAACATCAATTGAAAGCGACGACCGACACGCTCAGCATCATCGGCAATATCGGCAATAGATTCTATAATCCGATACATAAACATCACATCTACCGCATATAACTCTTTTTCGACCGCAAACAAATCAGCACGCAAATCAACCTGAATCCGATCCGTAGCCGACTCCAAATTATCTAACTCGGTCAACATATCCTCAACCACATGCACCGCGTGGCCTCTAAAACCCGTTTCTACCAACTCATCTAGCTCATTGACCACTTTCAATGCTTGATGACACGTTTCGACTGTCGCTCTCACCAGCTCAATAGCGCGTTTACTTGCTTGCTCTGGAAACTTAAGTTGGCGACCAACAACAATACCGGCTATATCTCTGGCACGGTTTGCTAATAAGTCTTGCACACGCAATGCATCCAACAAGTCTTGACGTGCAATAGGCATAAATAAGCCCGTCGGCAAATGCTCACGAAGAAAGTGCTTCTTATCATCGGCGTCTTGCTCTAACTCAGCAATTTGGTGATACACTTTTTCTACCGATTCTGTATCCCCTTTGCTCATGAATTCAAACAAATCGACTAATTTAGAAACACATTCGTCAACAAGTGCCATATGTTCCTGTATTGGCGCCACTGGAGAAGTACCAAACAGACCGGTAATATAGTTTTTAGAAGCCATATTTTTATTAATATTTAATTTAGAAAGAATGTCGGCATTTTGCATCAATCTGACCAGTATTGCCAAAACTATTGTTTCCACATCACAAAAAAAGCCCAGACATGAATGCCTGGGCTTATAAAACTATTGCGCAAATGCCATTAAGGCACTGCTGATCAAAGCATAACGCTAGAATTTAGCTTTTAGGTCAATTTGCCATATATCTGAATCTAAATCACCGTTTAATTGGCCAACTTCAGAGTCTATATAGGTTGTTCCAACACTGAAATTTTTATCAATCTTGTACGATAACTTCCAGCGATTACCTTCAGAGTCGGTACGTCCACCCGCGAAGTCAGAATCATTAAAAGCGCCGTTTACAGCGTTTAACTCTGTTTCACGATAATCATAACTGGCTTTCCAGCGACCCATTTTAGTTTCAACACCTAACAACCATGCGGTGTCTTCACCATCGTTTAAGCCATCTGCATCACCATTTACAACATACTGGCCATAAACTGTTAGAGGCAAACCGGCATTAATATTAAGTGAACCAAATATTTCTTGCAGACTATATTTTGTTGAATCATTACCGCCGCCACTTGTAAAGGCACCTGCTTTGTTTGCATCGTAATCATAAATACTTCCACCTAACATCGCTTTAGCACCTGCCACATTAAATTTAGCAGTCAATTGTCCATAGCGCATCGTTTGATCTTCGTCAAAGCTATAGCCATCAATATCATCTAAGACAAAGTGACCAACTGACCCTATAATTTCTGCACCCGCCAATTTAGCTGTGTAACGAGCTGCACCACCTTCTGGGTTCACATCACCATCCCATACAAGGCCACCAGATACCTGTTCCCATGGTTGTTTGATCTTACCACCCATCAAATCTAAGCCACTAAGAGGCGTCCAATTAATATACGCCCTATCAAAGTAAACCGTATCATTTTCAAAGCCATCACCTAATGTCTCATTCGTGGATGTTGCGCCACCATTAGAGGCCATTCTGACACCTGCGGTTACTGTATCAGTCACTTGACCTTCTACGGCTATACGCGCGCGATAGCGCTGACGATCTTCACGCTTTGAAGAACCATTTGTATCATTACGAAACTCTTGGCGTAATCGTAAATCACCCTTCACTTTAAGCTTACCTGCCCATGCCATTTTCTTAAGCATTTCGTCTGAAGGTTTGTTTTGCTTATTCATCATGTTTGACATAGTCAGCTCTGTATACTGATCTTCTGTAATAGCACCATTAGCTTTTAAGATGTCTAATAATTCCTTATCCACCGCAAATGAGGCCGGTGCCAATACAATTGAAGCGCCCAATAATGTCGCTTTAATCGCCACAGATAATTTAGTTTGTTTCATTTTTAATCCCTTGTTATTTAATAAATATCTTTAACTCGGGCGCATATTAAAGGGGCTAAATGACAATGGTGTGACAGCCAGATGACAATTGTTGTTTTTTGCCTTTTCACAACAAAAAGCCCGCCATAAGGCGGGCTTTTAAAACGTAGACAATCATTTAGTTTACAAGTGTTTTTCTAACTCTTTTACTTCAACGTGTCTAACATCTTTGCCTTTAACAAGGTAAATAACGTATTCACAAATATTACAAGCACGATCACCAATGCGCTCTAGAGCTCGTGATGACCATAATAGATCAATTGCTACCGGAATTTTTCTCGGATCTTCCATCATATAAGTGATTTGTTGGCGGACCAAATTTTCATAATCCTTATCCACTTTTTTATCGACTTGAATGACATTAAACGACTCATCAACATCTCGACGTGCGAACGCGTCTAATGCCTTGTTCAGCATGCCTATCACACGGGTCGACATCTGCTCGATGCTATCAAACTGTTCAGGGAAGGCGCCCCGTTTAGAAATATCAATCGCTTGCCTAGCAATACGCTTTGCCTCATCGCCCATTCTTTCTAGATCACTGGTTGTTTTGATAATAGCCATTATCAAACGCAAGTCCGTTGCCGTAGGCTGCCTCATTACGATAATACTGTTGCACATTTCATCAATGTCAACATCAAACGTGTTCACCTTCAAGTCATCCTCGATGACCTCTTCCGCCATTTCTTTATCGCCCGCCAATAGCGCCTTAACCGACTTTTCAATTTGCTGAACGACTAAACCACCCATGTTCAGCACACTGCTCGTCACCTCTTCAACGTCTTCATCGAACTTATGTGAAATATGTTCCCCTGTAGTCATATTGCCCCCTTAGCCAAATCGACCACTAATGTAGTCTTCAGTTTGCTTTTGTGATGGTTTCATAAAAATGGTTTTTGTTTCATCGTACTCAATCATTTCACCCAAATACATAAACCCTGTGTAATCTGAAATGCGCGCCGCCTGCTGCATATTATGTGTCACGATGCAGATACTATATTGCTCACGAAGAACAGAAATCATTTCCTCAATCGCTAAGGTTGAAATAGGGTCTAACGCACTGGTGGGCTCATCAAATAAAATAACCTCTGGTTTTAATGCAATCGCCCGTGCAATACATAAGCGTTGCTGCTGCCCACCACTCAGACCACGTGCATCATGGCCCAATCGGTTTTTCGCCTCATCCCATAAGGCCGCATCACGTAAAGACTGCTCCACCACCTCTTGAAGCTCGGCGCGTTTTTTAACGCCAGAAAGTCTTAAACCATAAGCAATATTCTCAAAAATCGTCATTGGAAACGGTGTTGGTTTTTGAAAAATCATACCGACTCGTTGGCGTAACCGAATCAATTCTGCTTCTTTTTTCAGGTCTAAAATATTTGTGTACGTTTTGCTATCTCCATTCAAAAGGTTAATAACACCGTCATAGCGATGACCAGGGTATAAATCATGAATACGGTTCATACCACGTAGCAAAGTCGATTTGCCACAGCCGCTAGGGCCGATTAACGCGGTTACTTTATTCTTTTCAATTGGCAACGAAATAGCTTTTAGCGATGGTTCACTTGCACCACTATAAGTAAACGTTAAGTCTTTAACTTCCATCATATTCTTCATTAGTTTGCTCTCTTTTTATTGCTAGCATAACGGCCAAGCAAATTAATTATTAATACCATTGCCGTTAACAAAAAGGCCCCTGTCCAGCCTAACTGAATCATTTTATCGTCTGGCATTGTTGCAAGGTTATAGATAGACACTGTTAACGACGGGAATGTGCTCGTTAAGTCTGTTGACCAAAATTCACTCGAACCACTGGTATAAATCAAAGGCGCCGTTTCCCCCACTACCCGAGCAAAAGCTAACAAAATCCCCGTTAAAATACCGGCCTTGGCATAACGCACGACAATGTTCATCGTCACATGGTACTTAGATGCGCCAATGGCGATACCTGCTTCGCGAAGTTCTGTCGGCACAAGGTTTAACATATCGTCTGTTGTCCTAACAATAATAGGTACCATTAAGATAAACAGCGCTAAAACACCGGCCCAACCACTGGTATGCCCCGTAGGCACAACAACAATTGCATAAACAAATGTACCCACAACAATCGAAGGCGCCGACATCATGACATCGCTGAGGTCACGTAAAAACTCTGTACTTTTTGAATTACCGCCATACTCTTGCAAGTAAATACCCGCGAGAATACCCACTGGAATACCGATCAGTGTCGCTATACCAGACATCATTATTTGGCCGACGATTACATTACGTAACCCTCCCTCAATCAGGTCTTTTGTAAACACATCCCAGCTGAGTCCTTGCAAACCTTTTGAGCACAAGGTGAACAAAATCCAGCCTAAAAAAAGTAACCCTACTACTGCGGCCAAGCTGGAGAAGACAATAAACACGCGATTCATCATTAAACGCATTATTTTTTCCTCAAGAAGTAAAATTTAGCGCTCGCTATCACAATAAAGCTTAGGACAAATAATATAAGCGCCAAATAAAATAAGACAGATAAGCTCAACCCACTTGATTCTGCAAAGCTATTTGCCAACACCACTGGGATTGAGTTAGTCGGGTCGGTTACTTTTTTGGCAAATTGATACACGCCCCCAATAACAAAGGCTACTGCCATCGTTTCGCCCAACGCTCGGCCAAATGACAATATTATGGAGCCTATAATGCCCGACCGCGCATAAGGAAAAACAACATCTTTTATGACCTCTAATTTAGTCGCCCCCATCGCATACGCTGATTCTTTCAGCATATCAGGCACGGTCGTTATCGCATCTCGACTTAAAGCCGCCATAAAAGGTATAACCATAATTCCAAGTACCAGCCCCGCAACCAACAATGACACTGTATTTCCACCAAACAGAGCCGCGATGAATGGGCCAAAGTAGAACAGCCCCCACATGCCATAAATGATACTGGGGATAGAAGCCAACAACTCAATCGCTATGCCAACAGGCTTGGCGACTGCAGCAGGCGCGATTTCAGATAGAAAAACAGCAATGCCCATTGCTATAGGCACTGAAAACAACATTGCGATAAGCGTTGAGAAAACCGTACCAACAATAGGGACTAATGCACCATAAACCTCTCTCGAGGTCTTGTCTTCAGAGTCCATATCGTCATCGGTAATAAAATCTTCATCGTCGAAGATAAAATCCTCTTCATCTTCAATAAAGTCATCTTCTAAAGGTTGCTCTTTGTCCGCCTTTAATGACTCTAACTCGGCTAATTGGGCAGGCGACAACTCAAGCTTTTCTTCTTCGCCCCAACGAGATTCAAACAAAAACTTAACCCCAAACTCTTCTATCGCCGGTTTCGCTGATAAATAAAGAACCAGCGTTGTAGCCGCTAAGATAACAAAAACTAAGCTAGCGCTTAATTGAGCAATTTTTCTAAAAAATAATTCCATTACGCCCTCTGGGACAAACAAAAACCTTCTCAACAACCTCTTGAGAAGGCTTTTAAGTTAACTTGTGTTAAAGATTGCGCTTATTTTAAGCCTTTTTCCACCCAGTAGCCTTGGATTTTTTTAATCACTGCATCTGGAAGGGAAACGTAACCGACCGACTCAATGAGCTTGTTCTTTTTGGTTAATGCATAATCAAAGAACTTGATCACTTCTTTTGCATTTTCACCATTTTGAGGAACTAATGCAAACGTTGCTGTCACGACTGGATAGCCTTTTGGTGGGTATGCAATATTGGCATAAAAGTCCTTTTTAGGATCTAAGTCTGCATACACTGCCGCAGCTTCGAATGTTGCTGGCTCTGGCTTAACAAATATACCTTCGCGATTTTCAATAATAGCCATATCTAAACCATTCTTTTTAGCATCCGCGTAATCCACATAACCGATAGAAAACCCATTATTTTTAATCGCCGTTGCAACTCCAAAGTTACCTTTGCCAGCAATCCGGTTTTTAGTCGGCCATGACACTACTTTCTTAGCACCCATTGTTTCGCGCCATTCTTGGTTCATTTTGCTCAAGTAGTAGGTAAAGGCAAAGGTTGTACCTGATTTATCACTACGGTGAACAAACAAAATATCTTCATTTGGTAAAGCAATACCTGAATTATCAGCCGCTATGATAGGATCATTCCACTTTGTAATTTTGCCTAACATAATGCCAGAAATAGCGGCTTCGCTTAGTTTCATACCGCTGACGCCCTCAACATTATATGCAAAAGTCACCGCACCAATAGCTGTTGGGAATTGAATCAAACTTGCTTTTGCTAAAGAACTTGATTTTAAAGGCTTGTCTGAGCCACCAAAATCAACGTGACGAGCACTCACTTCTTTAATACCCGAACCACTGCCTGTTGGTGTGTAATTGACTTGGTTTTTTGTTTCACCGTAATAAACTTTACTCCACGTTGTATACGCAGGGTAAGCAAAACTTGAGCCCGTGCCTTCAATTTTAGCTGCGTGAGCCGCTGTCCCAATCGTTAGGCTAAGCAGTCCTAGTGCCACTATCTTTTTCATTTTCATATTTTTTCCAATTTAGTTGAATATTTGGCAAAGCGTTTGCTCTACTCTGTGCATCATTTTAGGTTTGGTATGTGGCATTATAATGAACGCAATGTGACAGTTTGATGACAGCCTTATGGGTCTATTCTTTCAGCGGGAAATACACACTGAAAACAACTGCCTTCCCCTTCTTGACTATCGATAACCAGATGCGCCTCATGCCTTTCTAACTCATGTTTTACAATGGCTAACCCTAGGCCTGTCCCAGTTTTATTTTTTATATTATTTTCAGCTACCCGGTAGAAACGCTCTGTTAATCGAGATAAGTGTCTGGCGCCTATTCCTTGACCTGTATCTTTAACAAAAAGCTGCCCCTGACCTTGCTCATTGATTGCCCAGCCAACACGAATCTCACCATTTTCATCAGAGTAATTGATGGCATTACCAACCAAGTTTCTCAACACGGTTAATAAGGAACCTTTACTGCCCTTTAAATTAAGACTCGATGGAACATCAAACACCAATGATTGCTGATGCTCATTTGCCGCTGACTTAAATTCGGACTTAATTTGTTCACATACACTGCGCACATTAACCAAGCTATTGGCTGCCTCGACTTTACCCTCTTCTAGCCGACTTAGCGCTAATAGCTCTTCGATCATGGTTTGCATTTTAATCACTTGCTGATCAACTTTACGTAGCGAAGCACCCACTTGCACATTATCCTCAGCGGTTGAAGCCAACAACATTTCCACATAGCCTTTCATGACCGTTAGCGGCGTTCTTAACTCATGCGATGCATTCGACACAAAGTCTTTTCGCACTTGATTCGTGCGCTCAACCTTAGTGACATCTCGTATCAACAATAAACGTTCATCGTCACCATATGGCAATACCCTTATTTCAATCTTTTCTGCCGACCAGCTGGTGTCTATTACAGGCGCCTCGATCACAATGGCGTCATCGCTCTTGAGATTTTTAAGAAAGTGCGTAAACCGAGGATGCCTTACTAAATGATTAATCAGTTGCCCGGTATCTTCTTTTTTTAAAATAAGTAGCTGGGAGGCTTGCTTATTGAACCACTTAATCTCATTAGACAATGAAAGAATAACCACACCATCTGGAAAAACAGAAATTAACTTTTTAAACCGTTCCAGTTGGTATTTAACACTGTCTTTTTGTGCCAGCCCCTGCATCTTAGATTGATAGATGTCTTCCGAAATTTGACCAAACAAGCCATCTTCAAACGGCAGGTCATGATCACCAGACTTCTTAGACCACCTATATAAACGTTGTAACCGACGATATTGAAAGACAATGTAAGCCAATAAAAAAAGTGCCAACACCTCGACGGGGTAACCGACTAACACACCCAAAACACCGACTGTTAAAAACCACAACAGAAAGGTGTTTCGCTCATAGTTATGATTTATATTCACGCGTTTAAATTCACCAATTTATAACCAAACCCTCTTACCGTTTGAACCAAGTCTGCACAACCCTGAGCATCTAATATCCGTCTTAAACGCCTAATGTGTACATCAACGGTACGATCTTCTACGTAGACATTATCGCCCCATACATTATCAAGCAGCTGATTGCGAGAGAACACTTTATTGGGGTTTGTAGCAAAGAAAGACAGCAATTTATACTCTGTCGGGCTCATCATCAGGTCCACCTTATTGATAGTGACTCGATGACTCGATGGGTCAATAAACAATGGGCCAATTGATATCACCCCTGTTTCATTTTCTGTACTGCTTCGTCGTAAGACCGCTTTCATTCTGGCAATCAGCTCTTGCACAGAAAAAGGCTTGGTTACATAATCGTCTGCGCCTGTTTCCAAGCCCGATACTTTATCTTCTTCCGCGCTGCGTGCCGTCAACAGGATAATCGGGATACGTTTGTTTTCTTCTTGATTCTTTAAAAACTTGATCCAATCTGGCCCACTAATTCCGGGTAACATCCAATCTAACAAGATAATATCGGGCGTCGTATCTCGCAAAGACTCTTGCGCTCTCATTACATCTTTACACCACGTTACTTCAATATTATTCGTTTGAAGAGAAAGTTGTAGCATTTCGCCAATATCCTCATCGTCTTCAACCATCAATACATTCATTGTTTCCATAAAAAAGCCATTTAAGTAAGTGTTTACAGAATACCTAATATTTATGACAACACGGTGACAATTTACAAACTACTTCTAACTTGGTTCAGAAAAAGCCCTGTCTCTAATTATTAAAAATAACAGTAACGCACTGAACCACCTTAAGGCGCCTGCGGTTTCTCAACCAGTAAACTTTTTATAATGTCCTTTTATATGAACGTCATATAACTGTCATATTATTGATTGATACTCCCCACCTATGACACATGATGAAAAACTACACTATCAATCGCTTTTAGATATATTAGCAACAGACTCACTGACTCCGCTCTTTCAGCCAATCATTTCGATGAAAGACAATAAAATTTATGGTTACGAAGGCTTAATTCGTGGTCCCTCTAATGGTCCGTTACACTCCCCCATCAACCTTTTTAACGCTGCGGCTAAATATGATCGGCTTGCCGAATTAGATTTACTTTGTCGAAAAGTAAGCATTCAACGGTTTGGCGAACTTAATTTAAATGCCCGATTATTTATTAACACCATTCCTGAAATTCTCTTACAAAAAGATTATCAGCATGGCCACACATTAAAGTATATAAAAGACTCTAATTTAGATGCTAGCCAAGTGGTTATTGAACTGACTGAGCAATACCCTATTGAAGATTATGACCTAATGGCAAGTGCAACCAAATACTATCAAGACATGGGGTTTTCCATCGCCATCGACGATTTAGGTGCGGGCTATTCAGGCTTAAGAACCTGGTCTGAAATTAAACCCGACTTCGTAAAAATTGACCGTCATTTTTTAAATGACATTCATAACGATATCAACAAGCAAAAATTTGTACAGTCTATTGTAGATATTGCAAAAGGTGTTGACTGCAAAGTGATAGCTGAAGGTATCGAGCTACGCGGTGAGTACCTACAGGCTAATGCGATGGCTATTGATTATGCACAAGGTTTTTACTTTGCCCGCCCCAATTCCAAACCAACTGAGTTATTGGATTGCTCGTTATTTTCAAGCAGAAAAAATAACTTCAAACCTAAATTTAATATAGAACGGAAAAACAATACCGCTGCAAAATTACTTTTTTATGTTAAGCCCATATATGTTCATACTAATTTTTACGACATTGGTGAGCGCTTTCAATCCTCGCCCGAGCTAACAGCACTTCCCGTTCTAAATGATGACGCTTCTATCGCAGGCATCATATGGCGGACTGAATTTTTAACTATTTATGCTAGCCGCTATGGAAAAGAATTAAACAGTAAAAAAAATGCTTTATCTTTTTTAGACATTAAGGCGCTAAAGGTAGATATTACTTTATCACTCAATAAAATTAGTCAGCACATCACCAGTCAAAACAACCTCGCACAACATGATGATTTCATCATTACCTCATCTAACCGCTACAAAGGCATGGGTAAACTGCTTCATTTATTGAAAGAAATAACCGAGATGCAAATTACCTTTGCCCGCCACATGAACCCTCTTAGCAACCTACCTGGCAATGTTCCTATCAGCCAACGAATTAATCACTCCATTGAAACTCAACAAGATATCGTTATTTGTTATTTTGACCTAGATAATTTTAAGCCGTATAACGATACCTATGGGTTTGGCGAGGGCGATAAAGTGCTCCGAAAAACTGCTAAGCTGCTGACAGATTCTGCAGATACAGACATTGACTTTGTAGGGCATGTTGGCGGCGATGACTTCATCATTATTTTTCAAAGCAGCGACTGGCAGCATCGATGCAACACCACTTTAAATAACTTTAGCGCCCTAACGTCAGAGTTCTACTCTCAAGAACACCTTCTTAACGGAGGAATCTCTGCGTTAGATAGAAATTCTGAGCCGGTGTTTTATCCACTTTTATCAATCTCTATTGGAGCATTAAGGCCGCATGATTTCGGCTTTTTTAGGTCAGAAAATGATCTCGTCTCTATTGCTAGCAACGCAAAATCTGCAGCTAAAAAGATACCCGGCAATAGCCTTTATCAAATCAAGCCTTCAAAACAATTAAGCAACATGTCCGCCTAAATCATGAAAATGTTCTATGACAGGTAGCCACATTATGCTTGGCGACAAAAACACCCAATCTTGAAACTGTTGACCAACTGGCGAACACCGATCAAACAGGTGCCGCCAGTTAGACTATGATTTAGTGGCCTTTTTAACCACCACTAAACAACATCTCAAAACCTCTTAGCGTTTCTTAAACACCAAAGCATCGTCTTGCACATCTATATCAACCTCATCACCAGGCACAAACTTACCCGCCAATAAATCTTGTGCCAGTTCATTTTCTAAGCGTTGTTGTATCGCACGTTTTAAGGGTCTAGCACCATAAACAGGGTCAAAACCGGCTTCACCTAATTTATCCAACGCAGCTTCTGAAACAACCAACTCTATGTCCCTATCTTGTAAACGCTGACGTAAAATATCTACTTGAAGAGTGGTAATAGCACGAATTTGTGTGCGACCCAAGGGGTGAAACACCACAGACTCATCAATACGGTTAATAAATTCCGGTCTAAAGTGCTGCCCGACCACTTCCATCACCGCACTTTTCATCTCATTATAATTAGCCTCACCCGCTAGCTCTTGGATACGATCTGAACCTAAGTTCGAGGTCATCACGATGACTGTATTTCGAAAATCAACCGTGCGGCCTTGCCCGTCTGTTAAACGGCCATCATCCAAGACTTGTAACAAAATATTAAAGACATCCGCATGTGCTTTTTCAACTTCGTCCATCAAGATAACACTGTAGGGTTTACGTCGAACCGCTTCGGTTAAATAGCCCCCTTCTTCATAACCTACATACCCTGGAGGCGCACCAATTAATCTTGCAACCGAATGTTTTTCCATAAATTCAGACATATCAATTCGTACGATTGCTTCTTCAGTATCAAATAAAAACTCAGCTAATGCCTTGCATAACTCTGTTTTACCAACCCCTGTTGGGCCTAAAAATAAAAACGAACCATTAGGGCGATTAGGGTCTGACAGGCCTGCTCGTGAACGACGAATTGCATCGCTGACTGCTTTAACTGCTTCTTCTTGACCAATAACGCGATCACTTAAACCAACTTCCATTTGCAATAGTTTTTCACGCTCGCCTTCAAGCATTTTGGAAACGGGAATACCCGTCCACTTAGACACAACCTCAGCAATTTCTTCTTCGGTGACTTTGTTTCTCAATAAGGTAAAGTCCTGTTCACCACTGCCTTCCTCAGCCTCTTGAATTGCTTTTTCTAATCGTGGAATTTCGCCATATTGCAACTCTGACATACGTGTTAAATCACCGGCACGCCGAGCCGTTTCCATTTCAAGCTTTACCTTTTCGAGCTCTTCTTTATGCTGGGCACTGCCTTGCATAGCAGCCTTCTCAGACTTCCAGACTTCTTCCAAATCAGCATACTCTTTATCCAACTGGTCAATTTCAGTTTCAAGTAACTGTAATCGTTTTATAGATGCATCATCGGTTTCTTTTTTTAACGCTTCGCGTTCAATTTTCAACTGAATTAAACGCCGCTCTAACCGGTCCATTGATTCAGGCTTGGAGTCCATTTCCATACGAATACGACTCGCTGACTCATCAATTAGGTCAATCGCCTTATCAGGTAATTGTCGATCAGTTATATAACGGTGAGACAATACCGCCGCTGAAACAATAGCTGGGTCGGTTATATCTACGCTATGGTGTACTTCATATCGTTCTTTTAAACCTCGCAAAATAGCGATGGTATCTTCTACACTGGGCTCATCAACCAATACTTTTTGAAACCGTCGCTCTAATGCGGCATCTTTTTCAATATATTGACGGTATTCATCTAAAGTTGTCGCCCCTACACAATGTAAATCACCGCGTGCTAACGCTGGTTTAAGCATATTCCCGGCATCCATCGCACCGTCACCTTTCCCAGCACCAACCATCGTATGCAACTCATCGATAAACAAGATCACTTGCCCTTCTTGTTTTGACACATCGTTAAGCACTGCTTTTAGACGCTCTTCAAATTCACCACGGAATTTTGCACCTGCGATAAGGGCGGCCATATCTAACGACAACAAACGCTTAGATTTCAAATTTTCAGGCACCTCGCCATTAACAATACGTTGCGCTAGCCCTTCTACAATAGCGGTTTTACCTACTCCTGGCTCACCTATCAGCACAGGGTTATTTTTTGTCCGACGTTGCAACACTTGAATAGTGCGTCGAATTTCTTCGTCGCGGCCAATCACAGGATCCAATTTTCCTTGCTCTGCACGTTCCGTCAGGTCAATACTGTATTTTTCCAGCGCCTGGCGGTTCTCTTCTGCATTTTGATCATTCACCGCTTCACCACCGCGTATATCATCTATCGCTTTTTCTAAAACACTTTTAGTCGCTCCCGCTTGTTGTAGCGCTTTGCCTGCTGGCCCTTTGTCTTCAAGTGCCGCTAAAACAAATAACTCACTTGAAATGTAGGCATCCTGACGTTTTTGTGCCAACTGATCGGTAATATTAAGCAAACGCCCTAGATCATTAGACATTTGCACGTCACCGGCTGCACCTTCAACCGTTGCTATCCGATCAATTGTTTCGCCTAAAGATGAGCGTAGTTGATTTACATTGACGCCTGCCAGTTGTAGTAAATGACGCACGCTAGCACCTTGCTGGTCAAGCATAGCGACCAAGACGTGTGCCGGTTCTATAAACTGATGATCCTTACCCAGTGCTAAACTTTGTGCGTCAGAAAGTGCAACTTGAAACTGACTGGTGAGTTTATCCATTCGCATATTTCAACCCTCATTAATTTAATTTGATAACTAATTAATGGGGGATGAAATGAGTGTTTTCAAGCTAGCCCAATAGTGCCAGCCTTAGCTTTAGTGAATAAAGCTGTGTAACCAACCAATTAAACCAATACCAAACAGCATCAGTAAAATTTGCTCTACGCCTGCTGCTAGGTTAATTCGTTTATGCAGCGTTGGAATCAAATCTGCCACTGCGATATAGATAAAGCTAGCCGCAGCAAACGCTAAAACATATGGTAAAAGGTGTTCAAAATCTGCTAGCCAGAAATAGGCCAGCAAGCCACCTATTAGCGTTGCGAAGCTAGAAATAACATTGTACAAAATAGCTTTTTTACGGGTAAAGCCACTTTGTAGCAAAATCGCAAAGTCCCCTATTTCTTGTGGAATCTCATGAGTCGTTACCGCTAATGCCGTCACAACACCTAAATGAATATCTGTCAAAAAGGCCGCTGCAATCAACACCCCATCAACAAAATTGTGAACACTATCACCTACAAGAATCAAACTGCCGGCTGACTGATGACCGTGCGCATGAACATCCACGTGCGTTTCACAATCATCATGGTGACAATGCCGCCACAACACCATTTTTTCCAACGCGAAAAAAAACATCAGGCCGCCCAAAATGGTAATCGATAGGGTGTGAAAATTTTCATGCCCCACTTCTTCTAAGGCGTGTGGAATTAAGCCGACAAAAGAAACACTCAACAATGCACCCGTTGCAAAACTCACACTAAATGGCAACATTCTAGTGATTATCTTTTTAGGTAAAAAAAGAACCAGCGACGCACCTAACACACTTAGCATTCCGCCAAGAATGGTAAACAAAATAATCCAAGTAAATACAGTCATGGGTAATAAGTTAATATTGAAGCCAAATTAACGAAGCCATTCGGCCCGTTGTCGGCTCACGCCGGTATGAAAAAAATTTATCGGGCTGATTATACGTACAATATTCACCACCATAAATTCTTTTTACACCACATTGCAATAAGCTCATTCTTGCCAAAGCATATAAGTCAGCAAGATGATGATCAGCATTCAGCTGCCTAAACCCCTGCTGCATCACCAAGCTTTTGTTAACGAAAGCGTTTTTAACCTCGCTACCCACTTCAAAACAAGCCGGCCCAATGGCTGGACCTAACCAAGCCATTATTTTTTCTGCTGGTGCAAGTTGCGCAACTGCCTGCTCTATGATGCCGGCCAATAAGCCTCGCCACCCAGCATGTACTGCTGCAACGGCTGAGCCGTCTTCCGTACACAATAAGACTGGCAGGCAATCCGCTGTCATCACCGTGCAAACAAACGCATCACTCCTACAAATTGAACCATCTGCTTCTATACAAGGTCCCTTTTGGAGTTGATCCAACTCGACGATAGTTGTGCCATGCACTTGTGATAACCAGACAGGCTTAGCTTGCAAGTTAAGCTCGTCACTTAACAAGGCTCGATTATCAATCACCGCTTGCGCATCATCACCCACATGAGTGGCTAGATTAAATGTTGAATAAGGTGTTTGGCTAACGCCGCCAGAACGACACGTTGTTAACGCTCTGACATTTTTTGGCGCGGGCCAACTCGGTTCAATAAAGCGCATGTGTACTGCCTATTTAACCGGGGTTTCTTTCGCCAATACTTCAACCAAATGGGCCATATCCGCAGGCATCTCGCATTCCCAAGAAATCGGCTCACCAGTGACCGGATGAACCACCCCTAACCTGGCAGCATGTAATGCTTGGCGCTTAAACCCACGTAAAGTATCACTCAATAGTTCACTTGCATTAGCCAAGGGTTTAAAACGTCCACCATATACTTGGTCACCAACGATAGCGTGGTTTATATGACTCATATGAACTCGAATTTGGTGAGTACGTCCTGTTTCAAGGTTCACTTTTAATAAGGTATGTTTTGCAAAACGTTGCGCAACTCGATAGTGAGTGATGGCCTCTTTGCCCCCCTCTCTAACCGCATACTTTTTACGATCAGTCGGGTGTCGCGCTAAAGGTGCGTCCACTGTGCCACCGGCCGTCATATAGCCTCTCACCACCGTTAAGTATTCACGCTCAAAAGCACGTGCCTGCAACTGGTCGACCAATAGCTTATGTGCTGTTAAGGTGCGCGCTACCATTAGCAACCCGCTGGTTTCTTTATCAATTCGATGCACCAAGCCCGCTCGTGGCAAGCCCTCTAGCGCAGGGTCATGATGTAATAGAGCATTTTGTAATGTGCCATCCCAATTACCCGCTGCAGGATGCACGACTAAACCGGCCGGTTTATTTACCACCAGCATTGATTCATCCTCATAAACAATATTAAGCGCGATCGGTTCCGCTTTGATATTTAATGACGTATCGGCAATGGGCGTAATAATAACCGCCTCCCCACCATTAACCTTGTCTCGAGGGCGCAGTGTTTTATTATCGATCAGTATATTGCCGCTGTTCACCCAGCTTTTCAAGCGACTGCGAGAATACTCTGGGCATAACTCAGCTAATGCCTGATCGAGCCGAAGCCCTGCCATTTCAGGTGGGACGATTAATTCTATTTGTTGTTCAGTTTTCAAGCCAATAGGATTGTAATAATTGATGTGCTCCGGCATTATAACCGTTTAGCTCCTTATAACTTGTTATTTCACTCATGACTCTAATGAATCGTCCATCGATTAAAAAAGCTTTCCTTATTCTTATGCTGGCCTCCTTGTCCGCATGCTCCACTATGGATCTTGTTACCCCTATAGATACTCCCGATAAGACGGCCAATTGGTCCGCAGCGGACTTTTATGACGAAGCCAAAAAATCTTTGGATGATGAAAACTACATTAACGCCATTGAGCTATATGAAGGGCTTGAGTCTCGCTACCCCTTTGGCCAATATGCCCAACAAGCACAAATTGACTTAGCCTTCGCTTATTACAAAAATGACGAACCAGAGTCGGCGATTGCAACAGCTAACCGTTTCATTCGCATTCACCCTCGCCATAAAAACGTGGATTACCTGTACTACCTTAAAGGCCTAATTAATTTTAATCGAGGTATCGGTTTTCTAGAGCGCTACTTACCCACTGATAAATCTCAACGTGACCCTGGCGCAGCCATTGAGTCGCTAGATGATTTTGCAACATTGATTAGGCGCTTCCCCAATAGCCAGTATGTTGCAGATTCAAAGCAACGTATCATTGCACTTAAATCAAACCTAGCGTTACATGAATTAAATGTCGCCAATTATTATATGAAGCGCAAAGCCTATGTTGCCGCCATTAATCGCGCTAAAAATATCATTGAACAATACCAAAACACCACAGCCGTACCTCGTGCTTTATTATTAATGGTCGACGCCTACCAGCACATTAATATGAACGACCTAGCCGCTGATGCCCAACGTGTTTACGACCTGAACTATCCAAACGGCACTCCACCTTTAGAAAACCCTAAGTACGCGCACGAAAAAACAACCTCTGAAAAAATCTGGGAGTTTTTAGAGTTAGACAAATAAACTGGCTACTGAACCGAAGGTGCGTTAATCGTCAGAAAAAAGCACCTTATTAAAGCCCGAGGTCATTGGGAATCGGCGCTCGCGACCAAATGCACGTGAGGTGATTTTAACGCCCGGCGGCGCTTGGCGCCGCTTATATTCGTTTTGCTCTACCAGCCGAAGTACTCTATCAACAATTGCTGGTTCATAACCTGCATCCAATATCTCTCGCCTCGACTGGTCACGTTCAACATAACGTTCAAGAATATCATCCAACACGGGGTAAGGTGGCAGGCTATCTTCATCTTTTTGATCCGGCGCCAACTCAGCTGAGGGTGGCCGCTCAATCACTCTGTCAGGAATTACTGGCGATTGTTCATTTCGATATTTAGCCAAGGCATATACCATCATTTTGGGCACATCCTTTATCGGCGCAAAACCACCGGCCATATCACCGTAAAGCGTTGCATAACCAACACTCATCTCGCTTTTATTGCCTGTTGTAAGCAGAATTTTTCGCTTCTTGTTTGAAATCGCCATTAACACGACACCACGGCTACGTGCCTGAATATTTTCTTCAGTCACGTCAGCATTTAGGCCTTCAAACGCAGGTTCTAACATTGCTGAAAAAGCGTTGACCGCAGGTTCAATAGAAATAGTTTGATGCTTAACGCCCAAGGCTTCTGCTTGTTTAATCGCATCTTCATTGCTCATATCGGCCGTATATTTTGATGGCATGAGGACCACTTCGACACTATCACCACCTAATGCATCAGCCGCAACAGCCAATACTAAAGCAGAATCTATACCGCCAGACAGACCCAATACCGCTCCTTTAAAGCCATTTTTTGTTACGTAATCACGCACACCCAAAACCAGCGCTTGATAAATGGATTCCAGTTCAGGCAATTGCGCATCTTGCTTCGCCTCCAAAGTTGAGTTGCGTAATGAGTCCAAATCAATATAGTTTATTGACTCAACAAAAGCTGCTGAGCGCTGCACAACCTTGCCTGCTGCATTCATTACAAAAGACGAACCGTCAAACACCAACTCATCCTGCCCACCCACTTGGTTCAGATAAATAATAGGCAAACCGGTTTCCTTCACTCGTGAACATACTGTACGTTCACGTTTTTCAGCTTTATTAATCTCAAAAGGCGACGCATTCAAATTAAGAATAAGCGTTGCATCAGACTGGCGTAACTGATCACAGACGCTTGATGACCAGATGTCCTCGCACACACTAAGCCCAATTACCTCTGAGCCTAACTTAAATGTACATGCTTGTGCCCCTGCCTGAAAATAACGTTTTTCGTCAAACACACCATAATTCGGCAATTGCTGCTTTCGGTAATTGGCCACTAACTCACCGGCTTGCAAAACAGCAACACTGTTAAATAATACGCCTTCGCCTTTTTCTGGGTAGCCAATAACAATGGTTAATAAAGGACACTCTGACGATATCCGTTCAAGCTGTTTTTCAACACCGTTAAGAAAGTCATTTCGAAGCAGCAAGTCTTCTGGTGGATAACCGGTTATCGCTAACTCAGGAAAAACGATTGCAAGGGCCTGCTCGCTCACCGCTTGCTGGCAAAATTCAAGGATACGATTGGCATTGCCCACTAAATCGCCAACAATAGGGTTAAATTGTACTAAGGCTAATTTCATAACAGCTTATTCCTAGTTTCTTACTAGCATAAAAAAGGGCTGTATAGTTTACAGCCCTTTTTGCACTACTTTAAATTTTAACGCTCAGTTAGCCTAAAATTTCCTTCATTTTTGCGCCCATCTCAGTGGGTGATTTCACAATGTGAACACCCGCTTCTTCTAAAGCCGCAAACTTCGCTTCAGCGGTACCTTGACCACCAGAAACAATCGCACCAGCATGGCCCATGCGTTTACCCGGAGGCGCTGTAACACCAGCAATATAACCAACAACTGGTTTCGTTACATTGTTTTTGATGTATTCTGCAGCTTCTTCTTCCGCCGTTCCGCCAATTTCACCCACCATGATAATACCCTTGGTATTCTCATCGGCTTCGAAACGTGAAATAACGTCAATAAAGTTCATCCCATGAATCGGGTCACCACCAATACCTACACAAGTACTTTGACCTAAGCCAGCAGAGGTTGTTTGATGAACGGCTTCATAAGTAAGCGTACCTGAACGTGACACCACACCGATACTACCGGCTTGATGAATAAAGCCAGGCATAATGCCAATCTTACACTCACCTGGAGTAATAACACCTGGGCAGTTAGGGCCAATTAGCACTACGTTTTCATATTGCTCAAGCGATGCCTTCACTTTCAACATATCCAATACAGGAATACCTTCCGTGATACACACGATCACTTCAATACCTGCAGCTGCAGCTTCTAAAATAGCATCCGCAGCGAACGGAGGTGGCACGTAAATCATGGTTGCAGTTGCACCGGTTTCCTTAACCGCATCAGCAACGGTGTTAAAAACAGGTAAATCTAAATGTTTTTCGCCACCACGACCCGGCGTAACCCCACCGACAACTTTTGTTCCATAGGCAATTGCTTGCTCGGAGTGGAATGTCCCCTGTTTACCTGTAAAACCTTGGCAAATTACTTTTGTGTCTTTATTAATTAAAATACTCATCGTATACCCCTAAATTAAGATGCTGCTTTAACAGCGGCTTTAGCAGCCAAGGTTAAATCATCAGCGGCAATAATATCTAAACCAGAATCTTTCAATAGCTGACGCCCTTGATCGGCATTAGTGCCTTCTAAACGAACCACTACCGGTACGCTAACACCTACCTCTTTAACCGCTTCAATAATACCTTCAGCAATTAAGTTACAACGAACGATGCCGCCAAAAATATTCACTAACACTACTTTTACTTTGTCATCAGACAAAATAAGTTTAAACGCTTCAGCCACACGTTCAGCTGTTGCGCCACCACCTACATCTAAGAAGTTAGCGGGGAAACCACCTTCCAATTTAACTAAGTCCATAGTCGCCATCGCTAAACCTGCACCATTCACCATACAACCAATGCTGCCGTTCAACGTAATATAGTTCAACTCATGTTGTTGTGCTGCATGCTCTTTTTCATCTTCTTGCGACGGATCACGCATGGCAACCATATCGGCGTTACGATAAGCGGCGTTATCATCTAAATTAACTTTTGCATCTAGTGCGACTAAGTCACCATCACCATTAACAATCAGTGGGTTGATTTCAACTTGGCTCGCATCTTTTGCCCAAAAAACGGCTAAAATGCCAGACATGACTTTAAACAGCTGCCCAACTTGTTTACCTTTAAGCCCCATTTTAAAAGCTATATCGCGCGCTTGATACGGCTGTAAGCCAGCAACAGGATCAACGGCGGCTAATAAAATCTTCTCTGGTGTTTCTTCCGCCACTTCTTCAATATCCATACCGCCTGCTTCAGACGCCATAAACATAATTCGTTTAGTGCCACGATCAACCACAGCGCTAATATAAAGCTCGCGATCGATAGGCTTAACTTCCTCGACAATAAGCATTTCGATAGGCAAACCTTCTTCATCGGTTTGTGGCGTCACCAAGCGAGAGCCCAATAGCTTTTTGCTAAACGCTTCTACCTCGTCTATCCCTTTACACAATTTAACGCCACCCGCTTTACCACGACCACCTGCGTGAACTTGGGCTTTAACTACCCAACACTCACCGCCTAACTCTTTTGCAACATTGACAGCTTCTTTAACTGAACGTGCTGGCTTACCAACTGGTACGGGTACACCAAACTCAGCAAACACCTGTTTTGCTTGGTATTCATGTAAATTCATTCAAATTCCTCTATGATTAATTTTTGTTAGTCACTTAACCAGTCCATTCTAATAGATTTCACAATTTAATTCAGCCAGACACTTAAATTTACGCCATGCATTCTGCACCGAAACAAAGCGAATTCGTCAAAACATGTCCATTTGGGAGCGGTTTTTACCTGCCTGCTGAACAAGCCTGGCGAACGCTTAAAGTGTTCCATGCCTACCAATTAGTATTGTCTAGTGCATTTTTTACTTTATTTGCCAGTCACACTGGGCCTTCGATTTTTGGCCAAAGCAACCCGGGGCTCTTTCAAGCAGTTAGCCTGACTTATTTTGCACTCACCCTATTTAGCACTGTCTTTATTCGCAAACCGTATATTGCATACACGCGACAGGTACAGTTTAAAATTATTGCCGACATTATCTTCTTAACCTTTCTGATGCATGCTAGTGGCGGCATTACTAGTGGCTTAGGGGTTCTGCTCGCCGTCAGCGTTGCCGCTGGCGGTTTATTGGCTGGCGGGCAATGCACCTTAGTTTTTGCTGCGATGGCCACTTTCGCTGTGCTTGGCGAGCAATTGTATGCTGACCTCACCGGTATTTTTGCAAAAACCGCTTATACCTATGGCGGCGTGCTAAGCGCCTCTTTTTTCACTATTTCAATCCTTGCGTTAGTACTTGCAAAGCGCGTTGAAAAATCAGAGCAAATAGCCCAGTTACAAAGCCGAGAAATTGATGAACTTATTCATTTAAATGATTACATTATTAAACACCTTCAATCTGGCATCATCGTTGTTGACCACCACAATAAAGTACGCCTTGCTAATGATGCTGCCAAGACTCTCATTGAGCACCCCATTAGTATTGGCGCAGCCTTGTCAGACATATCGCCTGAGTGTTGGCAATTATTTACTCGCTGGTTAAGAGACCCTAACCAAAGCAGTGCCGATATTGCCGCAAGCGCCCACTCACCTCGAACTAAGCTGCGCTTCAGCCAATTACACAACCTTGCTGACAACGCCTACATCATTTTTTTGGATGACCTTTCAACCATTGAGCTACAGGTGCAACAAGAAAAACTCGCTTCGCTGGGTCGACTCACCGCGAGCATTGCACACGAAATTAGAAACCCTCTCGGCGCTATTAGCCATGCCGGCGAGTTATTATCCGAATCCACCTCTATTAAAAAAGAAGACCTACGACTACTCGATATTATCCATAACCATACCAATAGGGTGAACAGTATTGTAAAAAGCATACTCCAACTTTCACGACAAGAAGATAGCCACATTGAAACTATCAAACTCGACAAGTGGATTGCCGATTTTGATAAAGAGTTTATGGAACAGTTCGGTTTGCAAACCTCCCCTATACAAATCAACATTGCCCAGAACGTTAAAACCATTCAATTTGACAATAACCATTTAAAACAAATTATCGACAACCTTTGTAGCAACGCTCTAAAATATGGCCAACTTGTCGACAAACAACAAATAATTTATATGCAGATAGGCATAAGTCCTATCAATCAACAGGTTTACATCTCAATCACTGATGCAGGTAAAGGCATGGACGAAACCACAGCAGAACAAATTTTTGAGCCCTTTTTCACAACATCCCCTTCAGGAACAGGGCTTGGGCTTTACATCTCCAGTCAACTAGCCGAACTTAACCATGCTAAATTAAGTTACCAAGCCAACCCCAATGGTGGTAGTTGCTTCACCCTTTTATTTAAACATTCTTAACAGATAATGCCGCAAACACTCGCCCTTATTGTCGACGATGAACCGGACATTTTAGAGTTGCTGGAAATTACCCTGTCACGCATGGGCATCGCCAGCAAACCAGCACACGACCTTAGCGAAGCTAAGCTGCTGTTAAAGACCCACTCTTTTGATATTTGCCTAACCGACCTGCAATTACCAGACGGTAACGGCTTAGAGCTGGTTAAGCACGTACAAACACACTACCCCAGCACACCCACCGCTGTTATTACCGCTTTTGGCAGTATGGAAGTTGCTATCAAAGCCCTCAAGCTAGGTGCCTTTGATTTTGTTTCCAAACCGGTTGACTTAAAAAGCTTAAAAAACCTTGTTAGCTCCGCCATAAAAATTAACGATACTGTTGAACCTGTTGATCGACGAAGTCGCGACCAATTATTGGGAGACTCTGTGATGATGGCTAACGTACGCGCCAAAATTGCAAAGCTTGCTCGCAGCCAAGCACCCATCTATATCAGTGGTGAATCAGGCACCGGTAAAGAATTAGTTGCCAAGCTAATTCATGAAAAAGGCCCTCGGGCTAATCAAGCTTTTGTCCCCATTAACTGCGGCGCCATCCCCCATGAACTGATGGAAAGTGAGTTTTTTGGCCATAAAAAAGGCAGTTTTACCGGCGCTATCGCTGATAAAAAGGGGCTATTCCAACTTGCTCATGGTGGCACTTTATTTTTAGATGAGATCGCCGACCTCCCTCTACACATGCAAGTTAAATTATTACGGGCCATACAAGAAAAGTCCATCCGTCCCATCGGCAGTGATACTGAAACCGTGATCGACACCAGAATTTTGTGTGCCACCCATAAAAACTTAAGCGAACTCGTTGAAAAAGGGAGCTTTCGACAGGATTTATATTACCGGATTAATGTCATCGAACTCCCTTTGCCAGCTCTGCGCGAACGCAAGGAAGACATCCAGCAGCTCGCCACCCATATTTTACAAAAATTAAATACCGAACATGGAAATACTACTATAAGCCTTAGTGAAAATGCGCTAAAAGCCCTAACAAAGTACCCCTTCCCTGGCAATGTACGCGAACTAGAAAACATACTCGAACGTGCATTTACCCTATGTGAAAATGGGCTTATTCACCAGGCAGATTTACAGCTGCCCGAAACCCCGCATAACATACCTAACTCAATCACTACCCCAGCGTCATCGCCCAATGCAAGTGGCGAATCATCAGACGCACCACTGGAAGATTACCTTGGCACACTGGAAAAAGAAGCCATCGTCAATGCATTAGAAAAAACACGCTGGAACAAAACAGCCGCAGCAAAAGACCTAGGTATTACCTTTCGTGCCTTACGATACCGACTAAAAAAACTAGGTTTAGACACTTAAGCACTAATTGACCCTCAGCGTCACTTTATGACATAAAACACTTTAGAAAGATCTAGACGAAAAATTAATAAACTATTTTAAACAAACAAAATCAGTAGGTTATTAGCATCATTCATTAAATATAGATAAGTGGCACACAAAATGCTTTATACTTTTTGCAATATAAATTTATGACATATTAATAAGGATATCAACATGAAAAATCTACAAACAATAAAACATAACGCTCAAAAGGGCTTCACCCTGATCGAGCTCATGATCGTGGTTGCCATTATCGGTATTTTAGCTGCATTGGCTATCCCTGCTTACCAAGACTACACTATTAAGGCTCGCGTAGGTGAAGGTGCGTCTCTTTCTGGCGCATTTAAAACCGCCATTGAAATCTATTGGAGTGAAAATGGAACTTTATCAGACACCGGAACCGGTTTAGGTGGAGACACATTGGGGCTCTCTTCTGTTTCCGCACAATATGTCTCGGATATCTCTGTAGGAACAGGCCCAGTTCTTGATGTAACACTAAAGACAATGCCCAAACTAGGTGATGCTGGCGGGAAGTGCTTCCAATACGTTCCCTCACACCCTGAATCAGGGCGTAACATAGAGTGGAGTGTTGAAGCTGGTTGTACTTCTGGTACAGAGATTGCGTCCAAGTACTTGCCACGAGATTAACGTCTAAATTTAAAAGCTAATAAAGGCGGCGCTTATGCCGCCTTTTTTATATTTGCATGCCAAAACAACAAAAACTAAACATACTTTTTATTTTTACGCTTTTTTGCCTGTTATTTTTTATCTATAAAAATGGCTTAAATGGCCCCTTTATATTTGACGACACCTCAAATATCATTTCCAACTCTTTGCTTAGGATAGACAATCTATCCTTTTATAGTCTATATAACAGTAGTTTATCAGGCTCTGCTGGCCCGCTAAAACGACCAGTTGCCGTTCTAAGTTTTGCTCTTAATTATTATTTTGCCGGCGGGTACGTTGCATCCATATTTAAGCTAACTAATATCATCATCCACTGCCTTAATGCACTATTGGTTTATCTTCTGTGCTTTCAGCTATTTAAGCGAATCAACATCACACAGCACACCGCACCTAACACAAACATAGCCTTTTTGTTTGCCAGTGGCGTCAGCCTATTATGGGCGCTGCACCCCATAAACTTAACCAGCGTGCTCTATGTCGTACAACGCATGACATCACTGAGCACCTTATTTAGTCTAGGCTGTATTATTCTCTACCTTTGTGCTCGTAACCGTTGGTTATCTCAAGGCTATACTTGGCGCGTAGGATGCTTATTTTTTGCTAGCTTGACGAGCTTGCTTCTCGCACTATTTAGCAAAGAGAATGCTGTTTTAACCCCCTTGATAATTATATTCATTGAACTGCTTCTCTACTTAAAAGAGAAACCTTGGTCGGTTATTAGTCGACTAACGAAACAACAACAAAATTTGGGTTTAGTCGTTATTGGCAGCTTATTTATCGCCACTATTTGGTGGGCTATTGATTATGCTTCTGGTGGCTTTAACAACCGCCCTTTTACTATGTTAGAGCGCGTTTTAACTGAGTCACGTGTTCTGTGTTTTTATCTTTCACTGATACTCATTCCTCGCATTAATGGCTTTGGTTTATTTCATGATGACATTGCATTGTCAACCTCGTTATTCACTCCGTGGACAACCATCACATCTATCATTTTTATCCTTGGCTTACTGGCCACAGCTTTTTATTATCGAAAAAAGAACCCACTATTTGCCTTAGGCATTGGATGGTTTTTCATTGGGCATTTATTAGAGTCCACATTTTTTCCTTTAGAAATCGCTCATGAACACCGCAACAATTTACCGTCTATAGGCATCATCATTGCTGTTTTTTCCCTCATTCCTTTGGCCAAACTAGAAACCAAGAAAGTTATTACAAGCATTGTTTTTGTTGCCCTTATCTTAGGCAGCACCACCTGGCTTCGTTCAAAACAATGGGGAAATTATCAGTCATTGGCGTATTATGAAGCAGAACATCATCCAAACTCACCTGCTATCCAGGCTTTGCTCAGTAATGCGGCGCACCAGGCTGGCGACATAGTAATTGCCACTGAAGCCATAAAAAAAGCAATGACTCTCGAGCCTAATGAGACCGCTTACGCACTGCATTATCAAAATATTTTAGCCATTCACGATCAGAAAATACCAAGCGCCTTACAAGTTGAAACATTAAGACGGCTTGAACACAACAGGCTCACCCCGTCCACACAATTAGCCTTAGACCAAATAGCTGGATGTTTAAAAAAGGAGGTTTGCGCACCTTTGCGTAAAAATTATCTCGAATGGATAAACGTCGTGATAAAAAAAGCACCCACGCACGCTGTTTACTATTATATGAAAGGTAAGGCCCAACGTGCTAGCGGAGATATATTAGGCGCTCTCAACACCTTTCAGCAAGCCTACGATATTAGCCCTAACTTTCTACACCCTTTATTTGAAATGGCAGATATTTTAATTCGCCTAAACCAACTCGAACATGCGGAGCAAGTTATTGGCTGGATTGACATTGCTAACGAAAAAACTCACCTTCGCAGAGATACTGAGTTAAAACAAATTAAGGATATACTCAATAAGATAAAGAAAGCAAAATCAAGAAAACAGCCAACTTGATTTTTCGTCCACCTCACAAGACTGACGCTTCTTTTTAATAGCTAGCAAACTATGCTAGGTTTATGCTTCAGTAGGCAACCTACTCTCGCAGGCCATAAATACTAAAGATAGTGACCCTCTAAAAAAGCGATAACATATTCTCTAGTGCTTTTTTAGCCATTTGCTTGTCATCATCATTGACTTGTATCTGATTAACCACAGTCCCTTCAGCTAAATTTTCCAACACCCATGCTAAGTGCTGAGGGTCTGTTCTAAACATGGTTGAACACATCGCAACGGTTGGTGACATAAAATGAACTTGCTTGCCTTGGTCTTTCACTTCTTCCTTAAGACGATTGACTAGGTTCAGCTCTGTTGCAATCAGCCATTGCGTATTCGCTTTACCTTCACGAACCGTTTTTAAAATAGCTTCGGTTGAGCCAACATAATCGGCCTTCTCGCACACTTCAAAATTAGCTTCTGGGTGCGCCACAACAATTGCATTCGGGTTTTTCTTTTTAAAGTCATCAATCTGGTTGTCTTGAAACATTTGATGCACAGAACAAAACCCTTTCCAAAGAATCATCTTTGCATTTTCAATTTGTTCTTTTGTTAAGCCACCCATTGGTTGATTAAAATCCCAGACAACCATTTCTTCAAGTGGGATCCCCATACGATAACCGGTATTTCTACCCAAGTGCTCATCGGGGAAAAATAATATTTTTTCACGCTTTTCGAAACACCACTCTAATACTTGCTGCGCGTTGGATGATGTACAAACAATGCCCTCATGCTGCCCACAAAAGGCCTTTAAGTCCGCGGCTGAATTAATGTAAGTAACGGGCGTTACTTGCTCATCTGCATTGATCAGAGTATTTAATTCTTTCCAACTACGCTCTACATTGGCACGGTTTGCCATATCTGCCATAGAGCAGCCAGCTGCTAGATCTGGTAACACTGTTATTTGTTCTGGGCGTGACAGTATATCTGACACCTCCGCCATAAAATGTACGCCACAAAACACAATATATTCTGCTTTAGACTCTGCTGCATACTTAGACAGCTTAAGTGAGTCACCACTTACATCGGCGTGTTTAAACACCTCATTACGCTGATAATGGTGGCCTAAAATGACACATCGCTCACCCAGTTTTTCTTTAGCTGCTTGAATGCGTTGATCACATTCTTCGTCGCTCAATAATGAATAATTTTGTATAGCAAGTGCCATCACAGATCCTTATTTTTCTTCAACCACAGGGGGTTTTCTTAAACGAATACCAAGCTCCTTTAACTGAGCATCACTAACCGTCGCCGGTGCAGATGTCAACGGGCATGCAGCTGTTTGTGTTTTAGGGAACGCCATTACGTCACGAATAGTCGATGCACCTGACATCAGCATCACCAAGCGATCTAAACCAAACGCCATACCGCCATGTGGAGGGCACCCATACTTTAAGGCATCCAACAGGAAGCCAAACTTTTCTTGTGATTCCACTGCGTCCATTCCTAGCAAATCAAATACCACTTGCTGCATATCGGTTTTATGAATACGGATGGAGCCACCACCTACTTCAGTACCGTTAAGCACTAAATCGTACGCTCTAGACAAGGCCTTACCTGTATTCGCTTTAAGCTCATCAGCATCACAAGAAGGTGCAGTAAATGGGTGATGAATAGCATTCCAGCGACTTGATTTTTCATCCCAGTCGAACATTGGGAAATCAACCACCCAAACAGGTTTCCAATCACCTTCCAATAGACCTTGATCTTGACCAATTTTGTCACGTAAAGCACCCAATGCTTCATTAACAACCTTAGTTTTATCGGCTCCAAAGAAAACAATGTCCCCTGTTTGTGCGCCAGTTCTGTCCATGATGTTTTCAACTACATCATCAGGTAGGAATTTTAAAATAGGCGATTGCAGCCCTTCAATACCAGCCGCACGATCATTAACTTTGATATACGCCAAACCCTTTGCGCCATAAATGCTAACAAATTTAGTGTAACCATCGATATCCTTACGACTCAGGCTACTCGCACCTGGCACACGAAGTGCCGCAACACGGCCATCATCACTATTTGCCGGGCCAGAAAATACTTTAAATTCAACCGCTGCCATCAAATCAGCTACATCAGTTAACACCAATGGGTTACGCAAGTCAGGACGGTCAGTGCCATACACATCCATAGCTTTTTCGTACGTCATCTGCGGAAATTGCTCTGGCAATTTCACATTGATAACCTCGTTAAATAAACGCCTAACCATGCCTTCCATTAAGCCCATTATCTCGCCTTCATCCATAAAAGAAGTTTCGATATCTAGCTGGGTAAATTCTGGCTGTCGATCCGCTCTAAGGTCTTCATCACGAAAGCAACGTACAACTTGATAGTAGCGATCCATACCAGCAATCATCAGCAATTGCTTGAACAACTGTGGCGATTGAGGCAGGGCAAAAAAACTATTCTCATGCGTACGGCTCGGCACCAAGTAATCACGCGCGCCTTCCGGCGTTGCCTTTGTTAAGAAAGGCGTTTCAATTTCGTAGAAACCCTCATCTTCTAAAAAGCGACGTAAATTAAGCGTTACATCGCGTCGCAAGCGAATTTTTTCTAGCATTTCTGGGCGACGCAAATCTATATAACGGTAACGTAAACGCGTTTCTTCGTTCACTTCAATATCGCCATCAACTTGAATTGGCGTGGTTTCTGAACGATTAAGAATTTCTAGCTCTAACCCTAATAACTCAACCTTACCGGTTTTCATTTTAGGGTTAATAGTACCTTCTGGTCGCGGGCGAACACGGCCTTTTAGTTTTAATACATACTCACCACGCACGCTTTCGGCAATGGCAAAAGAATCAGCGCGATCTGGATCAAACACCACTTGTACAATACCTTCACGGTCACGTAAATCGATAAAAATGACGCCACCATGGTCGCGCCGTCTATGTACCCAACCACAAATCTCAACTTCCTGCCCTAAGTGGTTTTCGTTAATGTCACCACAATAATGACTACGCATCATCTTTATTTCCTTACCGTTATGTTTTTTTGAGTAGCCTGACAGTTATCACGCTAGATATACCTTTTTCAGAAAAGGCCTGTAATTATTTAGTCTCGCTCGACTTTTTTGATGAGCCTTCTGCTAAATTCTTCTTTTTTCCACTTTTAAAGTCTGTTTCATACCAGCCGTCGCCTTTTAAACGAAAGCCTGAGGCTGACATAAGCTTGCTCAATGCATCTTCCCCACATTCAGGGCACTTTGTTAATGGCGCATCACTTATTTTACGCAATGCTTCACAACGATGCTTACATGCATCGCATTGGTATTCATATATAGGCATATTTCTTTCACTCCAAATACTGATCGGTTGTTCTTGTTATACGCTTGCACTAAACACAACTGGGTATTTTCAATGATTTACGAGGTCTATAGCAAGCAATGTATGTAAAATAAACGCACTTTTATAGCTTCATCGTGCGATTGATACAAATATGACGACTCAACTGACCATTACTAAACCAGACGATTGGCATTTACATTTACGCGACGGCCCCGCCCTCAACACAACGGTTGCTTTTAGTGCCCGGCAATTTCAACGAGCCATTGTGATGCCTAATTTGGCACAACCTATTGTTAATGCTGAACGAGCCAGTGCTTATCGACAACGAATTTTAGACGCTTTACCAGAAAAAAGCAGCTTTCAACCATTGATGACGATCTACCTCACCAACGACACCTCGATCGAAGACATCAAACAGGCCAGCCAAAGTGACTATATTTTTGCAGCAAAACTATACCCCGCAGGCGCCACCACTAACTCATCTAACGGTGTCGCAGATGTATCTGCACTCTTTCCTGTGTTAGAAGAAATGCAAAAACATGATCTCCCGTTATTGGTCCATGCAGAGGTCACCGATACAGATATTGATATTTTTGACCGGGAAAAAGCCTTTATCGATAAATACCTTACCTCTATCAGAAAGACATTTCCTGAGCTACGCATTGTTTTAGAACATGCCACAACGCAGCAGTCCGTTGATTTTGTACTTGAAAACAACTACACCGCCGCCACGTTGACACCACAACACCTCCTTTTCAACCGTAACGACTTATTAGCGGGCGGCATCCGTCCACACAATTACTGCCTACCCATCTTAAAACGTGAAACACATAGGCAAGCATTGATTAAAGCGGCCACCAGTGGCAACCCGAAATTCTTTTTAGGCACCGACAGCGCCCCCCACGCAACAACGGCCAAAGAAAACCAGTGCGGCTGCGCAGGTTGCTTTACTGCTTATGCCGCTATTGAGCTTTATGCAGAGGCCTTTGAGAAAGAAGGCGCTCTAAATAAGCTGGAGGGGTTCAGTAGTTTTTATGGGCCCGATTTTTATCGCTTACCAAGAAACAAACAGACGTTGACACTCAGCAAAGAAAGCTGGCAAGCACCGCCTAGCTATTCTTTTGGCACACAATCGTTAACGCCTTTTCGTCAGGAAACCCCTTTACAGTGGAAAATAAAATAACCTTTAGGCTGTAGCTAAAGCAATAAAAAAAGCCCCGTTTAAACGGGGCTTTTTTGTGTACTCTAATTATTCGTCATCGAAAATATCTTCATCATCCAACGGAGGGTTTCCATCGTAAATTAAATAATTACGACGCTGGAAGTGCGCACTCCTTTCAAACTCATATGGGTCTAACGCAGCTTGGTCTGCAATTTTCTTTGCTCTAATCAAATCAGCGCGGGTATCTACACCTTTGAGCACCATCGTCGCCCACCTTGCATCAGAATCATCAATTTGCTGAATAGGGTCAACAAACGTATCTGCATAAATACCTAGCGTGTCACGCAACGTACTTGACCCTAAAATAGGCAGCACAACATATGGCCCTGTGCCTACGCCGTAAGCCCCTAATGTTTGCCCAAAATCTTCATTGTTTTTTGGCATCCCCATGTCTGTAGCCATATCAACAAAACCAAGCACACCCACCGTTGTGTTAACGAGCACACGACCACCATCCGACAAGGCTTGATTAAACTTAAGCTGTAAAATGTCATTAACAAATACCACCACGTCATCTAAATTACTAAAGAAGTTCGTAATGCTTTGGTCGACAATATCAGGTGTTACATACTGGTAACCTTTTGCAACAGGCTCAAGAACATATTCATCTGCTTTTTGATTAAACTTGTACACCCCCCTATTCACAAACTCTAAAGGGTCATTTTCTTCTTGTGAGGTTAGCGATGCACAGCCGGACAATAAAGCCGCCATGGCAACAAACATACACACAATTCCTTTTCTAAAACACACCGATAATCTCATGAGAACTCTCTCTTAGTAATTTTTAATGCAACTTTATAAAGCCGCCAAAGGCTGCTTGACTTATTATAGCGAAATATTCCTAAATTGTTAGTCTAGAGAAAATGCTAAATTCTGATGTAAACACGATGGCCAATCGTTTTCGTAGTTATCTACCAGTCATCGTTGACCTTGAAACCGCCGGGTTTAATGCCACAACAGATGCTTTGCTTGAAATGGCAGTTGTCATTCCCGCTATGGACGAATCGGGGCAGCTTATTATTGAATCATCTCATCGTGAGCACATCATCCCCTTTGAAGGCGCTAACCTTGACCCTGCTGCATTAAAGTTCAACGGTATTGACCCGTATCACCCTTTCCGCCTAGCAATTGATGAAAAAGAAGCTCTTAGGAAGTTATTTGCCCCCGTAAGGGCAGCTGTAAAAGCACAACAATGCACCCGTGCTATTTTGGTTGGGCACAACCCTGCTTTTGATATTGGTTTTATGAATGCCGCGGTAGAACGCACACAAATCAAACGAAATCCTTTTCACCCTTTTAGCACATTTGATACGGCTACTTTAGGTGGGCTCGCATACGGCCAAACGGTATTAGCTAAGGCCGCCAAAGCCGCTGGCATGGACTGGGATAGTGAGCAAGCCCACTCGGCGCTATATGACGCCGAGCAAACCGCTATTTTATTTTGTAAGATCGTTAATCAATGGGATGCCTTTGCTAAGCAGCCTTAATTTTATCCAGCATAGTTTTCAGCTCTCCGCTTTCAAACATTTCAATCATAATATCAGCACCTCCGACTAATTCGCCGTTCACATAAAGCTGAGGGAATGTTGGCCAGCTTGAATATTCTTTCAGGCCTTCGCGTATTTCGTCATCATCAAAAATATTAACGTAAGCAAATTCGACTTCACATGCTTGTAAAATTTGCACCGCCTTACTCGAAAAGCCACACTGTGGGAAATACGGCGTGCCTTTCATATACAATAAAACGGCGTGATTTTTTAGTTGATCTTCTATTCGTTCATTTACAGACATATCGACACCTTTTAAAAACAATTTCTTGAATTATACCCTGAATATTTAGAATAAGTCTAAACTCCATAGCCTCCACCGCCCGGTGTTTTAATTGCCAAGCAGTCACCCACACTAACATCCACGCTAACTTTTGCGGCTAAACGCGTTTCATTTAGCCAGTTTTCACCACACTTTCCTGCCTGCCCACCTAATACCCCCCATGGTTTATGCCTCCTTCGTTCTGTTAACAAAGTAATATGCGCCGGTTTCAAGAACTCTATTTCTCTAATCAACCCATCGCCGCCTTTAGTTTTTCCTTCTCCACCCGACCCTCTGCGGACCTGATAACGCTTAACCCTAAGAGGGTAATGCATCTCTAAAGACTCAATAGGCGTGTTTAGGGTATTGGTCATGTGTGTTTGCACCGCTGATAAACCATCAAACAGGGCGCCCCCGCCCATTCCACCACCAATCGTTTCATAGTAATTCCAACTAACACCCTCAGTTTTAGCGCCCATTGCCACATTATTCATGCTGCCGTGGCTAACGGCCGGAAGCTCTTCTGGAACAGCCTGCGCTAACGCGCCGATCACCACATCCACCAATCGCGTGCTGGTTTCCACATTCCCAGCTGCCACGGCAGCAGGCTTTATCGCATTAATCAACGAACCGTGTTCCGCTATTATTTTAATTCGACGATAAACACCAAAGCACGCCGGAGTATTAACTGGCATTAAGCATCTGAAGACGTAGTAAACAGCCGCCGCCACTACTGATAAAGGACAATTGATATTACCTGTCACCTGGCTGGCTGTACCCGCAAAGTTAGCAATAACCTCGCTGTTATTGATTGTTAAACTGAGTTTGATCTTGATATCTTTAGCACCTAGACCATCATCATCCATGACATCCTCAAAATGATAAACTCCGACTGGAATACGCCGTAATAATTGCAACATCAAACGATCACCATACTCATTAAGGTGTGTTAATGCCCGCTCATATTTCTCAGCACCCATGTCCTCCACAACAGACAATAATCTTTGCGCCCCTCGCTGGTTTGCACTGATTTGCGCATTAAAGTCTCCAGTGGATTCAATCGTATGACGTAATGCCTGCTTTATTTGTTCAAACTCCGCAGATACTTGGTTACCTCGCATGATCTTTGTCGGTGAAATAACCAACCCCTCTTCATCTAAATGCGTTGCCAATGGCATAGAACCTGGCGACTCGGCACCTATATCGGCATGATGTGCACGATTAGCAACAAAACCAACTCGCCTCCCATTCATATATACAGGGCATACCAGCGTCACGTCAGGCAAATGCGTTCCACCTAAGTAAGGGTCATTAAGTGCCAGCATATCGCCAGGTTGCCAATCTACCTGCTCAACAATATCTTGCATTGCGTACGCCATACTGCCTAAATGAACGGGAATATGGGCAGCTTGCGCACACAATTGACCTTGCGCATCAAAAATAGCGCATGAAAAATCCAAACGATCTTTTATGTTTGGCGAAAAGGCTGCCCTCTGTAAAACGGCCCCCATTTCATCGCAAATAGACTCAATTCGACTTGAAAAGATACTTAACTCAATGGCATCCATAGTTGATTAGTTGCTGATTTTCATATAGAGAATTATAATGATAGATCAACAAAATAGGCAGCCAGATTTGGCTGCCTTTGTTTTTGTACCATAATACAACTTGATAAGGTTCGTTATGCACCACCATATTATGCCAACTTACGCTTCAATGCCGGTTCGCTTTCTCAAAGGCGAAGGAGCTTGGCTGTGGGACGAAAACGGCAATAAATACCTTGATGCTCTATCAGGCATTGCTGTTTGTGGTTTAGGTCATGCTCACCCAGAGGTCGCTAGTGCCATCAGTGATCAAGCCCATACGCTAATGCACACCTCGAACCTTTATTATATTGATAAACAAGAAAAACTGGCTGACAAGCTTTGCGAGCTCACTGGCATGAATGATGTTTTTTTTGCTAATTCAGGTGCAGAAGCTAATGAAGCCGCTATTAAAATAGCCCGTCGCTTTGCTCACAGCAAAAATATCCAAAACCCTATTATCGTTACTATGGATAAAAGCTTTCACGGCCGTACATTAGCGACCCTAACAGCAACTGGTAATTTGGCAATAAAAGAGGGCTTCTCGCCGCTTCCAGAGGGCTTTTATCATGCCCCATACAACGACATCAACGCTCTCGACACGCTTTCAAAACAGTTGCCCAATATCGTCGCTGTGCTTGTTGAACCCATCCAAGGTGAAAGTGGGGTTAACATTCCTAGCGCAGACTACCTTAATAAATTAAGTGACTTGTGCGAAAAGAATGACTGGCTACTTATGCTGGATGAAGTGCAAACTGGTGTTGGCCGCACCGGCAGCTTCTTAGCCAGCCAACAAAATGGCATCCAAGCCGACGTTGTTACAATGGCCAAGGCCTTAGGAAATGGCGTACCTATTGGTGCGTGCCTGACGTCTAAAAAAGCCACCGGCTTGCTCACTGCTGGCAGCCATGGCTCAACATTTGGTGGCAACCCACTCGCCTGCGCTGCTGCTTTAAAAGTTATTGAAATTGTAGAACGTGATCAACTCGCCAGCCGCGCCACCCAGCTAGGCACTCAAATGGCTGAAGCATTTAAGTTAAACCTAAAACACTGCGAGCACGTTGTAGAGATTAGGCAAAAAGGGCTAATGATTGGCATTGAGCTATCAACCCCCTGTTTGGACTTGGTCAATAAAGCGCTTGAAAAGAAGTTACTCATTAATGTAGCCGCCGGCAATACGGTGCGATTACTGCCGCCGCTCACTATTAGCGATGATGAAGCCGCACAAATAACCACATTGGTTAGCGACTTGATTATTGCCCACTAACCCATTCTTTCTGTAAAGTATCTATTATGGTGAAACCACGTCATTTTATTACCCTGAACGATTTAAGCGCCGACGAGTTACGCTCAATCATCCAGCGCGCTATCGAATTAAAAAAAATGCGTGTTGATGGCATTATTCATGAGCCCTTAAAGAATAAAGTTCTCGCGATGATTTTTGAAAAATCATCAACCCGCACTCGCATCTCATTTGAAACCGGCATGACGCAGTTCGGTGGTAGCGCATTATTTTTGTCCCCTCGCGACACGCAACTAGGACGAGGCGAACCCATTGCAGATTCTGCGCGTGTAATTTCCCGCATGGTAGACGGTATCATGTTACGTACCAACAACCACGAAACCGTGACTACATTTGCAAGCAACTCCAAAGTGCCTGTGATCAATGGCTTAACCGATCGTTTCCACCCTTGTCAGTTATTGGCCGATTTACAAACCTGGTTTGAATTACGTGGCGATATCAAAGGGAAACGTGTGTGCTGGGTTGGTGATGGAAACAATATGTGCCAATCATATATGAATGCGGCAAAATTACTCGACTTCCAACTCACTATTGCCTGCCCGGTCGGTTACGAACCAGAGCAAGCCTTACTTTCCGCCACGGCTAGTCATGTAGAACTTTTTCAAGATGCTAAACTAGCCGCCCGTGACGCTGACCTTGTTGTCACCGATGTTTGGGCCAGCATGGGGCAAGAAGAAGAGCAAAAAGTACGCGAGCAAGCCTTCAAAGAGTATCAAGTTAATTCAGCACTGATGTCTGTTGCCAAGCCTGATGCTTTATTTATGCATTGTTTACCTGCTCACCGTGGCGAAGAGGTTAGCCCAGAAGTGCTTGACGGAAAACAAAGTGTTGTTTGGGACGAAGCTGAAAATCGCTTGCATGCTCAAAAAGCACTACTAGAATTTTTAATGGAATAATGAATCCAATCCTTACTTATAAAGGTCGTTTTGTGAAAAAAATACTATTGATCCTCACTCTTTTAACAAGTACTGCCATCATGGCGCAACCCGCTTATGTCTCAGATGAGCTCGAAATCATGGTTCGCTCTGGCAAAAGCTCTAAGCACCGTATTATCGCCACACTAAAAAGCGGCAAAATGGTCAACGTGATCGAGACTGACCGACCATCCGGTTATTCAAAAATCAAACTAGGTAACTCGCGCGAAGGCTGGGTTTTATCACGGTTATTAAACAAAACCCCTTCAGCCAAATCTCGTTTAGCCAAGGCTGAAGCCGAGCTGGCAGCGCTTAAAACCAAGTTCAGCGATGCCAGCCAACAATTGACTCAGCTGAGCTCAGAAAAAGGCAGCCTAGATACCGAAACATCTGAGTTAAAAGAAATCAACACTGCATTATCACGTGAATTAGCACAATTAAAGGAAACCTCCAGTAATGCCGTGCAAATTCTTGAAGAACGTAACCAGCTTCAACAACGCGTCGTAACGATTGAACGCGAACTAGAAAGCCTGAAAAGAGAAAATGATATGCTGATAAATAGTGACGCGTTAGATTGGTTCCTAGTCGGCTCCGGCGTCTTACTACTTGGTATTATCCTTGGTTTTATACTTCCAAAAGTTAGTTGGCGTAAAAAATCATCTTGGCAATCTTCATTCTAATTAACCCAACTTATACGAGCACAATATGTCAGACAAAAAGAACGATAGCAGAAAATTTTCCTCCCAAGTAGTGGATGGTATGGAACGCGCACCGAGTCGTGCAATGCTTCATGCGGTTGGCTTTAATGATGAAGATTTCAAAAAACCACAAGTCGGCGTCGCCTCCACATGGGCAATGGTGACCCCGTGTAATATGCACATTAATGGCCTAGCCGATGACGCAGCCAAAGGCGTTAATGCAGCCGGTGGTAAAGGGGTTATTTTTAACACCATCACCATTTCTGATGGTATTTCAATGGGCACCGAAGGCATGAAGTACTCGCTGACGTCTCGTGAAGTGATCGCCGATTCGATTGAAACTGTAGTTGGCTGTCAAGGTTTTGATGGTGTTGTTGCTATTGGTGGTTGTGATAAAAACATGCCCGGTTGCATGATTGCATTAGCGCGTCTAAATCGCCCAGCTATTTTTGTTTACGGCGGTACTATTTTATCGGGCTGCCATAAACAACGTAAATTAGATGTCATCTCAGTTTTTGAGGCCGTAGGCGCTCGTGCAAATAACCTGATTGATGACGACGAATTGCACGCCATCGAATCAAAAGCGATTCCTGGTGCTGGCTCATGCGGAGGCATGTACACCGCAAACACCATGGCCTCTGCTATTGAAGCGATGGGCATGAGCTTGCCGAACAGTTCTGCTCAAGCAGCTATTTCAACGGACAAGAAAAAAGATTGTGAAGATGCCGGTAAAGCTGTTTTAAAATTACTAGAGCTCGACATCAAGCCTCGCGATATCATGACCCGTAAAGCCTTTGAAAACGCTATTACCGTTGTGATTGCCCTAGGCGGATCAACCAATGCTGTTCTTCACCTATTAGCAATGGCACATAGCGCCAACGTTGACCTTAAATTAAACGACTTTACCGAAATCGGTAAACGCGTGCCAATGGTCGCCGACTTAAAACCCAGTGGAAAATATTCCATGGGTGAACTAATTGAAATTGGTGGCATTCAACCATTAATGAAAATACTCTTAGATGCTGGTTTATTGCATGGTGATTGTTTAACCGTTACAGGTAAAACGCTAGCTGAAAACTTAGCTGATGTTGCGCCTTACCCAGATGATCAAGATGTTATTCATTCGCTAGACAATGCCATCAAGAAAGACAGTCACCTCGTTGTCCTTCACGGTAACCTTGCCTCCGAAGGCGCTGTCGCTAAAATTACCGGCAAAGAAGGTCTTGGTTTTACAGGAACCGCTCGCGTCTTCGACTCTGAAGAAGATTCGATGGCCAGCATCCTTAGTGGATCCATCAAGGAAGGTGATGTTTTGGTTATTCGCTACGAAGGGCCTAAAGGCGGCCCTGGCATGAGAGAAATGTTAGCGCCAACATCAGCCATTATGGGCAGAGGACTGGGCGATAAAGTTGCCTTTATCACTGATGGCCGTTTTTCTGGTGGAACACATGGTTTTGTGGTGGGCCATATCACTCCCGAGGCGTTTCAAGGTGGGGCTATCGCTATTGTTGAAGATGGCGACACGATTACGATTGATAGCGTAAAAAATGAGTTACGTCTGCACCTAGACGATGAAGTCATTCAACAACGTCTTGCAAATTGGAAACAACCTAAACCGCGTTACACACGTGGCGTTCTTTCCAAATATGCAAAATTGGTCAGTTCAGCTTCAGAAGGCGCTGTGACTGATAAAACCAGCTAATTAGGATGATCCCACTCCTTTTTGGCTTGTACTCATAAGCCTTGATCACACCACTTAATATGCTTGACATGATGCGTGCCTTAATTGGCACGCCATCAGTCAGCAGCACTAATCAGTCGCTCGACCAGAGCAACCTTCCAGTTATTCACTTACTGGCCGATTGGTTAGAAAATCTTGGCTTCACTGTCTCAGTTGAACCGCTTTCAAACCACCCCGGAAAAGCCAATCTCATCGCCACCATCGGCCCTAACCACAAAGGTGCAGATGGCTTGGTCCTTTCCGGGCATACCGATACAGTGCCTTATGATGAACATCACTGGCAACAAGACCCCTTTAAACTTACCGAAAAAAACAACCATTTTTATGGCTTAGGCAGTACTGACATGAAGTCTTTTTTCGCGCTGGCCATCGATGTTGCTTCGCGCTTTAATCCTAAGGATTTCAAACGACCACTGACAATACTGGCCACTGCAGACGAAGAAAGTGCAATGACTGGGGCTCAAGCACTCACCAAAAAACAGTTCCATCATGCTAAGTATGCCATTATTGGCGAACCCACTGGGTTAACACCCATTCGCATGCATAAAGGTGTGATGATGGAGTCACTTGTTGTTACCGGGCAAGCTGGCCATTCTAGCAACCCTAATTTAGGCGCTAGCGCCACCGAAGGGATGCATAAAGTCATCAACGAGTTATTAAAATGGCGTGATGACTTACAACGCAAACACCAAAACCCAAGTTTTGCTATAACCTCACCAACGATGAATATCGGATCTATACATGGTGGCGACAACCCCAACAGAATTTGCTCGCACTGCGAAACTCAAATAGATATCAGACCACTACCTGGCATGGATATCGACACGTTAAGGGCCGACCTGCAAAAACGTCTCAACAACATACTTTCTATCGACAGTAAACTGACGATAGCTCATCGCCCTATTTTTGCTGGCGTACCGGCCTTTGAAACAGCCGCTAATGCAAAACTGACTCAAATGGTCGAGTCTCTGACTGGCAAAAAAGCCGAAGCAGTTGCCTTTGGCACAGAAGCACCTTTTCTTAATAGGCTCGGCCTTGAGACCCTCGTCGTCGGACCGGGGAACATTGACCAGGCTCACCAAGCCAATGAATACATTCCTGCGGATCAAATAACGCCTTATTGCAACTTTATGCAAAAAATAATCTCTAATATTTGCATAAAATAGGCTTTTAATTGCAAAAAATTAATATTTTTTGCAATTAATGCAATAAAAATATAATATTCCCGCATGGAAGATGATGCAAATTTTATTATTCGGCAGTTTGGAGGCGTAAAGCAGCTAGCTAAGGCCATTAATAAAGACCCCGCCACTATTTACCGTTGGACCTACCCAAAAAGCAAGCATGGTACCGATGGGCGAGTGCCCTCTTCTGCCATGAAGAGCATTATCGACGCAGCCAACGAACTGAATATATCCCTCGAGCAAGGTAAACATAATCCCCTCCCTCGGTTTGGCAAAGGTGAGCCGATAGCCCCTCATCAATTTATTAATTGGTTTAGGAATACGGCCCCTTATATTCATGCCCATCGGGAGAAAACATTTGTCATAAACTTTAGCGGTGATGCTATCGATGACACATTATTCTCAACATTAATGGAGGATATTGCGTTACTTCATAGCTTAGGTATTCGTCTTATCCTAGTTCACGGTATCCGCACCCAGCTAGAGAAGAAACTACATGAACACCAGCACCCTAGCCGTGTTTTTCAACACCTTAGAGTCACAGATAAGCTAACCCTTGAATTAGCAAAAGAGGCCGCAGGAACAACACATACTAATATTGAAGCTAAGCTATCAACTCGTCTAGCCAATCTCGCCTCTTCTGGCTCGACCATTAATATTGCTTCTGGGAATTTTATCGTTGCAAAACCACTCGGTATTATTAATGGGGTTGACTACCAGTTTACAGGGGCTGTGCGCCGCGTTAATAACGAAACCATTTCTAAAACGCTGGATGCAGGCCAAATTGTTCTTATTTCACCCTTGGCGTATTCACCCGCCGGTGAGGTCTTTAATTTACGTAGTGAAGAAATAGCAACCGAAATAGCGACCGAAATAAAAGCTGATAAACTCATCATAATGACCGAGCGAGCGGAGATTCTCACCAAGAAAAACAAACTCATTCGCCAATTAACTACCGAGCAAGCACAAGCCCTATTAACGTCCTCTGACAATCAACAAGACGATGCTTACTTGCACTTGCAAGAAGCCATTCGCGCCAGCCAGTTAGGTGTAAAGCGAATTCACCTAATTGACCGAAATATTAATGGTGGGCTGCAATTAGAACTGTTTACTCGGCAAGGCTCAGGCACACTGATCAGCATTCAGCCCTTTGAAGACGCACGCCCCGCTACCATTAATGACCTCCATGGCATTATCGAACTTATTCGGCCCTTAGAAGAAAAAGGCCTTCTTGCCTACCGCCCTAGTGAAGCCATTGAAATGGATATTAATAAATTTCATGTGATTGAACAAGATGGCTTAATAACAACTTGCGCAGCCCTGTACGAATACCCCGATGAGCTGATGGGCGAGTTAGCTTGCGTAGCTGTTCACCCCGATTACCGCACTGGGGAACGGGGCGAATATTTATTGAGCATGATAGAGAATAAAGCTCGCAGCCATGGGTTAACCCACTTGTTTGTTCTCACAACACAAAGCAGCCATTGGTTCGCAGAAAAAGGGTTTTCTCCCGCCACCCTGAATGATTTACCAGCTGAGAAACGCCTCCGTTACAACCAAACTCGCCGCTCAATGGTGATGATTAAAAAAATCGCTTAAGGATCTATTCTTTCTCAGCGCAATTTTAAAATCAGCGGCTATACTTAGAGAAACTTTAAATTGTTCCAAAAGATTCTTGAAAAAAGCTAACGTTTTCTCACCTGCTCATTGCGAACCTTCGAGCATAAAAGTTCTCCAACTGACTGATATGCACCTGATGGCGTCTGTTGATGATCAATTGGTAGGAGTTAACACTGAAGAGAGCTTTCTGTCCATTTTAAGCCTAGCACAACAACAAAGCTGGCCACCCGACCTTATTTTTCTCACTGGCGACCTAAGCCAAGACGGCTCCATTCAGTCTTACCAACGCCTGATTGAGCATTTAAAAAAGCTCGGCATCCCGTGTTACGTGCTTCCTGGTAATCATGACACTTCCAGCACCTTAACCAGCCTGTTTTCAACACCACCCGTGATGTACCAGCCTTTTTTACATCATAAACAATGGCTCTTTGCATTTCTCAACTCTGAAACACCCGGTGAAGAAGGCGGGACTCTAGACGAGCAGGAGGTAGCCAACCTCCAGCAAGAAATCGATGCTCATCCCGCTAAGCATGTGCTCATCTGTTTGCATCATCAATTAAAGCCTGTCGGCAGCCAATGGCTAGATAGTATGTGCGTTGCAAACCCAGCGTCTCTTCTTTATTTAATCGAGAACAACCCAAGCGTGCAAGGCATTATTCATGGGCACGTCCACCAATCGTTCAGCAGTACCATTGCGGGTAGTCCCGTCTACTCAACACCATCGACCTGCTTCCAATTTAAGCCTTTTAGCCAAGAGTTTGCTATAGACAATATAGCACCTGGTTATCGTTGGCTGAGCTTAACAACCAGTGGCGGGATACACACGGATGTTATCAGACTAGCAACCACCCCCAATAACCTCGATCAAAACTCTGCTGGGTATTAGTTATTTTTTAAAAATATTAGGCGTAATCCCCGGGAATAAAAAAGACCACATTTCGGTTAATGCACTTAAATACACATTACGCTTGAAATACACAACATCGAAAGCCGGCTCCCAATAATCAGCCCAGCGCCAGCTATCAAATTCTGGTGTCTCCGTTTTATCAAATGTAATATGTTTTTCTTCACCCACCAGCCTTAACATAAACCAAATCTGCTTTTGACCTCTACACACTGGTGAACGATCCCTACGAACATAACGTTTAGGTAAGTCGTAATAAACCCACTCTCTTGTTTTTCCAACAACTTCAACATGCTCGGGTTTTAAACCAATCTCCTCATACAACTCACGATACATCGCCTCTTCATGAGTTTCACCCTCATTCATGCCGCCTTGAGGAAATTGCCAACCACTTTGATTCGCACGCCGTGCCCAAAACAATTTATTGTGTTGGCTACATAAAATGATGCCAACATTATGTCGGTAGCCATCGTCATCAATCATGATTCATTTGTTAAACTAAAATTTAATATTGATTATTATAGCCACGTTTAGACACAGTGCGACCATCCATAACAAAATGATTGGGAATCACCAATATTTATGTCAGACTTACAGTTAAATCACATTAATGGGGGCTAGCGCCTCTAGCAACATTGATGTACCCCTCATAACCTACTTGTAAACATAATACGCCCATGAGCCTTGCCATCTTTGACCTCGACAATACCTTAATTAGTGACGACAGTGACCACCTTTGGGGCGAGTTTCTTGTTGAGAAAAAACTCGTCGATGGCGATGATTACGCAAAAGCAAACACCCAGTTCTACAACGATTACTGTCAAGGTAAGCTGGATATCGATGAGTACCTGAGTTTTGCATTATCATTTCTTGCCGATCACCCCGTTGAAAAGCTGCATCAGTGGCGCGAGCAGTTTATTGATGAAAAAATTCGCCCTTTGATACTAACCGCAGCGCAGGACCTAGTTGAAGAACACCGTAATAAAGGCGATACCTTAATGGTAATTACCGCCACCAATCGTTTTGTTACCGAACCTATTGTGAAGCTTTTCGGCATCCCAACAGTATTGGCAACAGAGCCCGAGTTCGTTGATGGTCGATATACTGGAGAATATGTTGACACTCCTTGCTATCAAGATGGGAAAGTATCCCGGTTAACACAATGGCTTGCTGATAATCAGGCCGACCTCAGTAATAGCACTTTTTACAGCGATTCACATAATGACATTCCCCTATTGGAAAAAGTCACCCACCCCGTGGCTGTTGACCCAGATGAACAACTGAAGCATCACGCCATTAAAAACGATTGGCCAATTATTACCTTGCGATAACCCATGGGTGATAAGACACGTTGCCCTTGGGCCCAAAAACCACTCGATATTCTGTATCACGATCAAGAATGGGGCGTACCCTTAACAGACGAACACAAATTATTTGAATACCTGATTCTTGAAGGCGCTCAAGCAGGCCTTAGTTGGTCAACAGTGCTACAACGACGTGAAGCTTACCGTGAGCTGTATGATCATTTTGACCCAGCTATCGTCGCGAAGTATAGCGACAAAAAAGTAAATCACCTACTACAAGACGAACGACTCATACGTAATAAACTTAAAATAAAAGCCAGTGTCAAAAATGCTATTGCTTTTATAAAGACACAAAAAGAGTTTGGTAGCTTTTCTAATTACTTATGGCAGTATGTAAACCATCAGCCACTTATCAACCAATGGGAGCGACCCGAACAAGTGCCGAACGAAACAGACATGTCCAGTCGACTAAGTCGTGATTTAAAAAAAAGGGGCTTTAGTTTTGTTGGCCCAACTATTTGTTACTCGCTCATGCAGGCTACTGGCCTTGTTAATGATCACCTAACTACCTGTTTTCGACATTCAGAGTTAAAATAGACCATGGATTACCTTCCGCTTTTTCATAAACTTGATAAACAAAACTGTCTACTAGTTGGCGGGGGCTCAGTGGCTACTCGAAAAGCTCGCCTGTTATTAGAGGCTCGCGCCAATGTCACTGTTATTGCTCCAACGCTATCAGACGAATTATCTCAGTTGGCTACTGATCAGCAAATACACCATATTAACCGAGCTTTTAAACCAACTGACACCCTCGACTTTCATCTAGTTATCTGCGCCGTCAATGACGAACAAACAAATGCTCAAGTCTCCTCTGAAGCATGGGCAAACAACATTCCCGTTAACGTTGTAGATCAACCTCAATTATGTAGCTTCATTTTTCCTGCCATTGTTGACCGCTCTCCGATGACCATCGCCATCTCAAGTGGCGGTGTTGCGCCTGTCTTGTCTCGCTTAATGCGTGCAAAGCTTGAAACGCTGCTCCCACAATCTTTAGGGAAATTAGCAAGCCTTGCTGCCGAATGCCGTCAGGCTGTGAAAGATCATTTCTCCAACATCAAGCAACGACGCATTTTCTGGGAAACTATTTTCAATGGCCCTGTCGCCGAACTCAGTTACCAAGGGCAGCATGAAGAGGCTAAAAAAGGCTTGCTGCAGGCTCTACATAAAGCACCTGATGTCGCTACCAACGGCAAGGTTTATCTTGTAGGCGGAGGCCCAGGCGACCCTGAATTATTGACATTAAAGGCGTTAAGGTTACTTCAATTGGCAGATATCATTATCTACGACCGTCTTGTATCTAACGAAGTCCTAAACTTATCCCGTCGCGATGCTGAGCGTATATACGTCGGTAAACAACGCAGCAAACATAGTGTGCCGCAAGAAGGCATAAACGCCTTATTAATAAAAATGGCCAAAGAAGGCAACCGTGTTGTACGACTAAAGGGTGGCGACCCGTTTATGTTCGGTCGCGGTGGTGAAGAAATTGAAACGCTTATCGATGAAGGCATCGCTTTTGAAGTGGTTCCCGGTATCACAGCTGCATCTGGGTGCGCCAGTTACTCAGGCATCCCACTCACTCATCGAGATCACGCGCAATCATGCATGTTTGTCACGGGGCATTTAAAAGACAATACGGTCAATTTAGACTGGGACCAACTGGCCAAACCCAACCAAACTATTGTGATTTATATGGGGCTAATTGGACTTCGGCAAATTAGTGAAAAACTTATTGAACGACAATTATCAGGCAGCACCCCTGTCGCCCTCATTCAAAAAGGCACAACAGCAGATCACCGCGTCATCATTTCTGATTTATTACATATCGCCGATAAAGTGGACCAGCTTAAACCAAAACCACCTACTTTAATTATTATTGGCTCCGTTGTTTCCTTACACAATAAATTGAACTGGGTTCACTAACACTATGCCTTTTATTCAACTTGAACACCTTAACGTCCATTACGAGCACCAATCAAACGGCGATATACCCATTATCCTGCTACATGGCAATTTTGGCAGTTGGCATTATTGGCAACCTTTTTTACAACAGTTGCCTAATGGCTTCCAAGGGTACGCACCCGATTTCAGGGGTTGTGGTGACAGTGAAGTCACTAGCAGTGGCTACGATATAGAAACGCTCAGCGAAGACATTCTGCAGTTTGCCGACCAACTAAAGCTAGATAAATTTCACCTTGTTGGTCATTCATTAGGCGGTGCTGTCGCCCAACAGTTAGCAGGCACTAATGCTGATCGAATTATTACCTTAACCTTGGTTGCTCCTGCCCCTGCTGAAGGCATGGCATCATTAAAAAATATTTCCAACCAGGGCTCTTTTTTTTCACCCGAACATATCTTTCACTTCCTAGGCACTATTGGTTTAAAACGAAAGCTGTTAATGACCAGCTTTAAAAAAGCCATGCCGAGGCTCAACTACAATAAATTCTATCTCAACCTGATCGTTGAAGATGCTCTTAAAATGGATATAAAAGCATTTAATGGTTTTTTGTCCACGTTAAAAAAATGGAATGGCACACATTTACTAAAGCACTTTAAATTCCCTGTTTTAATTATGCATGGTGACTTAGATAGCGTTATCCCCCTACAACCACTAAAAAATATGCAACAGCATATTGATAATTGCCGATTTCATACCTTTCATGGCGTTGGTCATAGCCCACAATTAGAACAACCAAAGGCTTTTAATAAGGTACTAACAGCCTTTATGGAAGGTCACAAGATTGAGCCGATAACGGAGGAGTCCTTCAAAAAACCACTCAGCTTGTTCGCTCAATTAAAATTAAAACTAAAACGTATTTTCAAATAACCCGACGCCCCTTATTAAGATGAGTCCTTTTTTAAAAAACATTTATCTTATTAGCCTTATTTTTTTACTCCAAGCGTGTCAATATCAGACCGATGTCGAGCAACAATGGGTGCATGATAAAGCGGGCTTACTCAATGCAAGCCTATCTAAAGACGGTTCACTAGCCCTTGTCTCTATAACAAATGGTGTAGCACAACTCATTGAAGTAGCTACCAACACCGTACTACACCGCTGGCAACACACCGATAACAATAAAGGCATTATCGCCACTGCAATATCTGCTAATAATAAGTTTGCTATTACCGCTGAGAGTAACTCCCTTGCTTTATGGGAGGTCAAAAGTGGCAAAATTATTGGCTATTGGGACTTTCCTAATATTACAGATATCGCTATTTCAAGCAATGGTCAACATGCTCTTATCGGTATGGAATCGAACAAAGCCTATTACTTCGATCTTTATTATGGAAAAATCATTTACAGCTTCAAGCACAATGGTTTTGTTAATACTGTCGCTCTATCACACAACGGACGTTACGCTATTACAGGAGCTAATGATCAATACGCAAAGCTCTGGGACCTTAAAGCTGGAGAATTGACCCAACAATGGCGCCAAAACTTTAAAATATTTAATGTCGCTTTATCTGATGATGGTCGTTATGCGATGAGTAATGCATCCCTAGGAAAAACCAAACTATGGGATACTGAAACTGGCGATAAACTAAGCCAGCTTCCTATGAGGTATATGACTGTTTCCGCTAGCCAGTTCTCAGCCGACTCCCAGCACCTACTTACAGGTAGGCCCAATCAACGAATTGACTTATGGGATGTTAAAACAGGCAGCCTGCTTAACACATGGATGCCAAAAAAAGACGTTATATGGGGCAATGAGGCCGCCGCTATTATTGCCTTGGCTTTCTCATCTGATGGACAATATATATATAGCGAAACGTCCAGCGGCATCGCACAAAAATGGAAAATAACGAATAAATAATTTTTCTGTCGACCATACAGCTCGCTGTTCTTTATTAGCCAAGCAATCCCAACCCTAACCGGAAAAAATAATAAAAATATCAGCGACTCCCGCCAGAATAAACTCATTTGGTGTATCTGCTAGTACTAATCTTGCCCAGTCTGTCAAAGACAAGCTCATAGAAAAGCACATAAACCTAACTTCGTTGGCATAGAGCTCATTGGCAGTAACGCCACTTTTGAGTTTTAAGATTACGCCTAGCCTTACTAATTGGTTTATTTTTTACAAAAAAAAACGGGGCAAAAGCCCCGTTTTTTCATTTATTAAGTAACTATTTCTTTTCGCTCATCTCCACACGACGATTCTTAGCACGCCCTTCAGAGGTAGCATTATCTGCAACAGGCTTGCTTTCACCATATCCGATTGTTGAGAGCATGTTTTCATCACAACCATGTGTAATCATAAAAGCACGAACTGATGCTGCACGCCTTTCAGATAAACCCTGGTTATACGCATCTGTACCTTGTGAGTCAGTATGACCAGCTATCAACAAGTTTACATCCGCATAATGCTTACGATGAGCCATTGCTATGGGTAGTAAAATAGCTTTCGCAGAATCAGTCAACTCAGCCGAGGCCGTATGAAAGTTAACGCCTTCCAAAACTAAAGCATCCACACAACCTAATGCATTTACTTTCGCACCAGGTGCAGAGTTGGGGCACTTATCTTTATAGTCAGCAACCCCATCATTATCACTATCTGTGCTACAACCTTTACTATCAACAGCTGCCCCTGCTGGCGTACCCACGCATTCATCACGACTGTCAACGACGCCATCAGCGTCTGTGTCAGGCTCGGCATCTGGTACGGCTTCAGCCTCGTCCCCACAAATTAAACTACCTAAGGAACCACCCACTACGGCCCCAATGCCTACCTCTGTCGCACCTTCAACAAATGCGCCAGCCGCACCGCCTAATAATGCTCCGCCTATGGCACAATTCTGCCAACTTTCTGTTTCAACAGTTGCACAGCCACTGACTAACACTACTGATGCAAATAATGCTGTCAGTTTTTTGTAAATTCTCATTATTCTCTCCATTTAATTTTACAATTAATTTATCCCTAGACGTTGATTCTAACCTAAACGAAGCAAAGATCAACATCCCAACTCTGCACTCTACTCTATGACTTATTCTTATGCACAAAAAACGGGGCAAAAGCCCCGTTTTTATCACAACCTTAAAGTTGTTTTACTTTACTGTTAACTCAACTCGGCGGTTAAGTGCACGCCCTTCTTTTGTTGCATTATCAGCAAATGGTTTTTCTTCCCCATAACCTGCTGCTGTTAATTTACTTTCATCGCAACCTTCAGCAATCAAAAACGCACGAACTGCTTCAGCACGACGTTGAGACAAGCTTAAGTTATATTCTGCTGGTCCTTTAGAATCAGTATGACCACCAATTAGCAAAGCCACATGTGAATGATATGCTTTATAGTTATCAGCAACTTGCACTAAAACCTGCTTTGCTTCGTCCGTCAACACGGCTGAATCAAAATGGAAGTTAACACCTTTAAGCACTAGAGGTATAGCGCAACCAAGCTCATTAACTACAGCACCTGGAGCTGAATCTGGACATTCATCTTTATAATCAGGAACACCATCACCATCACTATCTAATGCACAACCTTTGCTGTCTACTTTTGCACCCGCTGGCGTATTAGGGCATTGGTCCAAGCTATCCACAACACCATCACCATCAGTGTCTTTTTCTGGAGCCGGAGCCGCGACTTCTTCTTCTGCCATTAATGCACAAATAGTCCCACCAATGACAGCACCACCAATCGCACTAACGATTAAATCAGACCTATCATGATCATCACCTAAACCGCCTGCTGCGCCACCAATTGCAGCACCTGCCATAGCACAATTTTGCCACTTGTCAGTCTTAACTGAGGCACAGCCCGATACAAATAATGCGACGACCAAAACAGCCGCTAAGTTTTTGAATATCTTCATTTCTTACTCCATATTAGTAAATACTTCACAGTCATTGTAGCCCATTTTCCAGATACCGCACAAAAAAACGAGCATAGAACTGCGTTAAATCAGCTTTTGTTTACTTACCTTACACCGCCGACAACGGTATAAAGTCACCAATTTACCTTGTTTAACATCAAATTGCTGGTCTTTATCGATCGCCCATGCATGATGGCCATTTCGACATAGCGTCCCCCCTTTATGCTTTTCAGACAGCGTTTTCTTCTTAAATGGTATTATTTTAGCCATGGTTGTAATTTATTGGCCGCTCGAGGTTATTTTCATACCAACCTTACTTGAGCATCCAAAGACTAAAGGGCTCTCTGGTATTGATCATTACTCCAAACATGGTAGCGAATTAGTGCTTTATCTCGTTTGCCTGTTCTCTTAATGTGAATTTCTGAATTTTCCCAGTCGATGTTTTTGGCAAGCCACCAAATACAACATATTTCGGCGCTTTATAGTGCGCCAAGTTTTTCCTACAAAACGATATGATTTCTTTTTCTGTGGCGTTTTCACCTTCTTTCAAGGTCACAAAAGCACATGGCTTCTCACCCCATACATCATCATATTTAGCAACAACAGCTGCCTCTAAAATAGCTGGATGACGGTACAAAACAGATTCAACTTCTAATGTGGATATGTTTTCACCACCTGAAATGATGATGTCTTTTGATCGGTCTTTGATGTCTATATAGCCATCTTCATGCCACACAGCTAAATCCCCCGAGTGAAACCAACCGCCTTTAAATGCTTCGTCAGATGCTGACGGGTTTTTTAAATATCCCTTCATCACATTATTCCCACGCATAAATACCTCGCCCATACTCACGCCATCTTTAGGCATCGGTTCGAGTGTTTCTGGATCCGCCACCATTAAATCTTCCAGCATTGCGCTCCTAACCCCTTGTCGAGCTCGAAGCGCTGCTTGTTCATCAGACGGCAACTCATCCCATTCATCATGCCAAGCACATACTGTACAAGGGCCATAAGTTTCAGTTAATCCATAAACATGTGTCACACTAAAACTCATTTCTTCCATTTTCTGAATAACCGCTGCCGGCGGCGCTGCGCCAGCCGTCATAACTTTCACTTCGTGCTCAATGCCTTGTTGATGCTTCTCTGGCGTATTGATCAGCATGGTGAGAACCGTCGGTGCACCACAAAAATGATCTATTTTTTCAGACTTAATAAGCTTAAAAATCGTTTTCGGTAACACACTACGCAAACAAACATTTGTGCCCGCAGAAGCAGCAAGACTCCAAGGGAAACACCAGCCATTACAATGAAACATTGGAAGCGTCCAAAGATAAATAGGGTGATTGCCCATATCCCAGGTCACTATATTATTAAGTGCGTTTAGGTAAGCCCCGCGATGATGATAAACAACTCCCTTTGGATTACCCGTGGTTCCAGAGGTATAGTTCAATGTAATCGACTGCCACTCATCTTCTGGCAAACTCCATTGAAATGTCTCATTACCTTCAGCAACGAGCATTTCATATTCAACCTCGCCAATGGCCTGCCTCGAGCCAAATGTTGCATCTTCCACATCAATTACTAGCGGGGATACCTCGGCTTCCTTTACTGCCGTCGCCATAACATCAGCAAACTCAGCATCAATAAAGACCGCTTTGCTTTCAGCATGGTCCAACTGAAAAGCAACTGATTTAACATCTAAACGTGTATTAATTGAGTGTAATACTGCGCCCAACATTGGCACAGCAAAGTGTAATTCAAACATCGCTGGAATATTTGGCAACATCGTTGAAACGGTATCTCCTTTTTTTACCCCTCTGCTCGCAAGCGCCGAGGCTAACTTAACGCAACGAAGATACGTCTCAGCCCAAGTTATTTTCTGCTCACCATGGATACATGCTATTTTATTTGGATAAACATCTGCCGCCCTCTTTAAAAAAGTAAGTGGCGAAAGTGAGACATAATTGGCTGGATTTTTATCCAACGACATATCAAAAAGATTCATACAAGAAACCTGTTTTTTTTATTTATAAATAATAACCTGTGAACTGTCTTCGAAAAAACAAAGCCCGTGAAGACAGCTGGGCCTTATCTTTTTAATTTAAATCGTTTAAAGCTAAACGATCAACTCTTCACTTGGCTCCATAACACAGCGGCTTCCCGACATAACCACAGGAGCCAAACCATGAACACGCGGCAAAAGCTTTGTTGCAAAGAAATTAGCTGTCGCTAACTTGCCTTGGTAGAACACGCCTTCTTTTCCACTGGCAACCTTAGCGGCTCGTAGCCAATAATACCCTAATGAAACTAAGCCAAACATCTGTAGATAATCTACCGCCGCTGCCGCGGAATCATTTAGATCCTCTTCTTTCGATTTAATCAACCAAGCCGTCACTTCTTCTAGGGCACTTAGGGCAGATGTTAATGGCTGCGTAACAAATGCCATCTCAGCACTCGCCGAGGCGAGCTCGCTTTTTACCTCAGCAAAAAAATCAATCGGTAACTGACCATCATTCATTGAAAGCTTGCGGCCAACCAAGTCCATCGCTTGAATTCCATTCGTCCCTTCATAAATACAGAATATCTTACTGTCACGCATATTCTGCTCCATACCATGTTCTTTGATATAACCATGACCACCATACACTTGCACACCTAGGCCTGACACTTCCACACCCACGTCAGTAATAAACGCCTTACACACCGGCGTCATCAAATCTACCCGAGCCTTTGAAGCATTTCGTACTGCCTCATCAGGGTGGTTTTCGGATAAATCAACATGTTTAGCGGTGTCGTACGCCATCATTCTGCAGCCTTCTGTTAATGCTTTCATGGTGAACAACATACGGCGCACATCCGGGTGAACAATAATAGTATCACTATCAAATGAAGACTCGGCCTTACGGGTCAGTGGACGCCCTTGTTTACGTTCTTTTGCATACGTTATCGCATTTTGTGTTGCACGCTCAGCAACGCCAAGCCCCTGCAAACCGACCATTAAGCGAGCTGCATTCATCATCACAAACATATTTTGAATGCCTTTATTGAGCTCACCCACTAAATAACCTTTTGCATCAGTAAAATTCATTACACAAGTGCTGGAGCCATGAATACCCATTTTCTCTTCAATATTGGCGCACTCTGCTGCGTTCCGTTCACCTAATGAGCCATCCTCATTAATCAAAAATTTAGGCACAACAAACATACTGATACCACGAATACCTTCCGGTGCACCGGGTGTTCTTGCTAATACCAAGTGAATAATATTGTCGGTTAGATCATGCTCGCCTGCTGTAATAAAAATTTTATTACCTTCAATCAAATAACTGCCATCTTCTTGTGGCACAGCTTTTGTTCGCACTTGTCCAAGGTCACTACCAGCACCGGGCTCTGTCAGACACATTGTGCCACTCCAATCACCGAGGCTTAAATGGCTCATATAGGTTTCTTTTTGCGCTTGTGTTCCGTGCGCTTTTAATGCCTCATACGCCCCATTGCTTAGGCCTGGGTACAAAGAAAATGCAGCGTTCGCTCCTGATAGCATATCGGTAACCGCTGTCGCTAGAACATAAGGTAGCCCTTGGCCATCGAACTCAATGTCTTTATCTAGCCCAATCCAGCCACTTTCTGCATAAGATGCATAGGCTTCTTTAAATCCCTCAGGGGTGGTTACCTCACCGTTGTTTAACGAAGCACCCTCGGCATCACCAGACTCGTTTAGAACGCCAATAGTATTATCAATTTGCTTAGCGGCCTCATCAAGTACACCCGTAATGATGTCTTCCGTTGCATCTTCAAACTTTTCAATCTCGGTTAAAGAACCAACATTGATAATTTCATTTAAAACAAACTCCATATCTTGCACTGGGGATTTATACGTTGCCACGCTCGCTCCTTTATTTTTCATTAAAATTATAGATTCAGTATATCAAACTTTATACTCCCTCTAAGCATGGGGAAATAAAGCCTCGCCTTTTTACATAAACTCACTATATTTACTGTTACAAAACATACCCCCCCCTGCCGTAACGTCTTAACCCAACAGTTCAAACCACTGTGTAACATCAGTATTTTCTCGGCACTAGCCTCATATAAAAAGTTTGCTTACACGCTCCAATACAGTAGTCTTTAGTTTGAAATATCAGCCCCTTACTTAACTAAAAACAAACCCAACAGGCAAACACATGGAAAAACCAACCTATAAATCGTTAGGGCATGGCATTAGTTGCATCGACACGCAATATATTCGGCCTGGTTTAGCCAGTTGCTACCTCATTGAGCAAAACAATCATGCTGCGTTTATTGATACTGGCACCAATTTCACAACCCCTCTATTACTAGAACTTCTTAAAATCAAAAACATTCCTGTTGATAATGTTGACTTCATTATCCCCACACATGTTCACCTAGATCATGCAGGTGGTGCCGGCAGCCTCATGCAACAATGCCCTAATGCTCAACTTATTATTCACCCACGAGGCGCTCGACACATGATCGACCCAAGCAGGCTCCAAGCAAGCGCTTCGTCTGTATATGGTGAGGCAGAATTCAAAAAACAATACGGCAATTTGGTCCCAATCGATCAACAACGCGTCACAGAAGCTAATGATGGGCTTAGGTTAAACTTTCAAAATAGGCTACTTGAATTTATTGATACACCAGGCCACGCAAAGCACCACGTGTGTATTATCGACAAAACCAGCAACGGCATGTTTACTGGAGATACCTTTGGTGTCGCCTATCCAAAACTGACTGTTAGCGGTCAACCGTTTATATTCCCGCCATCTTCACCGGTAGATTTTGACCCTGCTGACTGGCTAGAATCTATTGATAAACTTATGAACACCCAGTGTGATCGTGCCTACCTTACGCACTTTTGCATGGTAGATAATTTAAACCCACTCGCAGAATCACTTCGTCAACGCATAAAAATATTTGCCGACCTTGCCTTGCAGACAACATCTGACAAGGACTTGGGTGATAAAATAAAAAACTATTTTGTGGAAGAAATTCGTGCGACAGGCTGCCAAATCAGCCAAGAAAACCTGTTTAAAATTCTAATGTTAGATATAAGTCTAATCATCCAAGGCTTAAGGGTTTGGGTTGAAAAAAACACCTCAAAATAGTATTATGACCGGCTGTTCAAACTATAAAACGTAACAAATGAAAAATAGTCACTAGCATTCACTTCTTGGAGAAAAAGATGGGGCAGTATTTAGATCAATATAGGCAATCCCTTGAACAGCCCGAAGCTTTTTGGGCAACCGCTGCGAAGACGATTGATTGGGACCAAAAATGGGATCGCGTACTGGATGACTCAAAAGCCCCTTATTATCGATGGTTTGCCGGCGCCAAGTTAAACACCTGCTACAACGCTCTCGATCGCCATGTCTCAAATGGTCTTGCAAAACAAGCCGCACTAATTTACGACAGCCCCCTTACAAACACTAAAAAAACTTACAGTTACCAAGAGCTTCTTGATGAAGTATCAAGGTTAGCCGGCGTTTTAACCAACCTTGGTGTCACAAAAGGAGACCGAGTGCTGATCTACATGCCGATGATTCCAGAAGGCGTGATGTCAATGCTAGCCTGCGCTAGGATCGGCGCAGTTCACTCCGTTGTGTTTGGCGGCTTTGCCGCAAACGAGCTCGCCACGCGTATTAACGACGCAAAACCCAGCGTTATTTTATCAACATCTTGTGGCATTGAAGGCAGTCGCATTATTGAATATAAGCCGTTGCTCGATGAAGCGATTAACGTATCCGAGCACAAGCCTGCTAACACGGTTATTTTACAACGCCCGCAAGCAACTGCCTCTATGAAAGAAGGCCGAGATATTGATTGGGCCAGCGCTATTAATAGTGCATCACCTGTCGATTGTGTTTCGCTAGAAGCAACTGACCCACTTTATATTCTTTACACCTCTGGCACCACTGGCCAGCCGAAAGGTGTCGTTCGCGACAATGGAGGCCACGCAGTCGCCATGATGTGGACCATGGAGCACCTTTATAACATCAAACCCGGCGAAGTCTTCTGGGCAGCCTCAGATATTGGTTGGGTAGTTGGTCATTCTTATATTTGTTATGGGCCTTTATTAAATGGCTCTACCACGGTTATGTTTGAAGGCAAACCCATCGGCACGCCTGACCCGGGGGCTTTTTGGCGTGTTATTTCTGAATACAAAGTAGCGTCATTATTTACCGCCCCTACTGCATTACGGGCTATTAGAAAAGAAGACCCTCAGTGCGATTACCTTAAAAAGTACGATATCTCATGTATGCGGGCTTTATTTCTTGCTGGCGAACGTTGCGACCCAGATACACTAACGTGGGCAGAAAATAAAATTCACGTCCCTGTTATTGACCACTGGTGGCAAACAGAAACAGGCTGGGCTATTGCTGCAAATTGTTTAGGCCTTGAAGCATTTCCCGTTAAAGCAGGATCACCAACCAAACCCGTCCCCGGCTATGATGTCCAGTTCTTAGATGAATCGGGGCAAGCTGTTGCAAACGCTGAAATGGGCGCCATTGCCATTAAACTACCACTACCGCCAGGCACCTTTCCAACACTATGGCAAAATGAAGAGCGATTCTTTAGCTCATATTTGGAAACCTTCCCGGGCTATTACGAAACAGGCGATGCTGGCTATCAAGATGAAGAGGGTTATGTCTACATCATGGGCCGTACCGATGATGTCATAAACGTAGCAGGGCATCGTTTATCAACCGGCGCAATGGAAGAAGTCCTTGCATCGCACCCAGACGTGGCTGAATGCGCCGTCATTGGTGTCGCTGATAACATCAAAGGACAATCGCCAATGGGTTTTGCTGTTTTACAATCAGGTGCCAACCGTAACGAAGAAGAGGTTAAAGAAGAGCTAATTGCCTTAATTCGTGAAAAAATTGGTCCTGTCGCAGCATTTAAAATGGCTACAATCGTTAAACGATTACCAAAAACACGCTCTGGTAAAATATTACGCGGCACTATGCGAAGCATGGCCGATGGCCAAGAACATAAGGTACCAGCCACCATTGACGACCCCGCATCTTTAGGCGAAATTGCCGACAACCTTAAAACGCTTGGTTATCCAAAAAGCGTTTAAATAACACTTAGTTAAGGAGATTTATTTTAGATGACCATTCAATCAGCAGGCCGACGCTTCCGTGAAGCCATGGCACAGGAAAAACCATTACAAATAATGGGCACCATCAATGCTTATGCCGCTTTATTGGCCGAAAAAACAGGCTATAAAGCTATTTATCTTTCAGGTGGCGGTGTTGCCAACACATCATTTGGACTTCCAGACCTTGGTGTTACCACCTTAAATGACGTTCTAACAGATGCCAGCCGAATTACGGCAGCAACCGACGTCCCTTTATTGGTTGATATCGACACAGGCTGGGGCAGCGCGTTTAGCATTGCACGTACTATCAAAGAATTTGAACGTGCCGGTGTTGCTGCGGTTCATATTGAAGACCAGGTGGCTGCAAAACGTTGCGGACATCGCCCAAACAAAGAACTTGTCACCAAAGAAGAAATGGTTGATCGCGTTAAAGCCGCTGCTGACGCAAAAACAGACCCTGACTTTGTCTTAATGGCACGTACAGATGCCTATAACAGCGAAGGCCAACAAGCTGCTATCGACCGTGCATGTGCCTACGTTGAAGCTGGCGCGGACATGATTTTTGCAGAAGCTGTTTACGAACTAGACGATTACCGTGCCTTTACTGCGGCAGTAGACGTACCTGTTTTAGCAAATATTACAGAGTTCGGCAAAACACCCTACTTCACTACCACAGAACTTGGCGAAGCTGGTGCGAGCATGGTGCTCTACCCATTGTCAGCATTTCGTGCAATGAGTAATGCAGCATTGAACGTCTACGAAACCATTCGCAAAGAAGGTACTCAAGTTAATGTTATCGATACCATGCAAACACGTATGGAACTATACGATGTATTGGGCTACCACGAATATGAACAAAAATTAGATGCTCTATTTTCAAAGGAGAAAAAATAATGGCTGAAAAGAAAGTAGGCGGAGCTGGGCTTCGCGGACAATCAGCAGGCGAAACCGCCTTATGTACCGTTGGTAAATCCGGCACAGGTTTAACTTATCGCGGTTATGACATGACCGAACTTGCGGAAAACGCAAAATTTGAAGAGGTAGCCTATTTATTAGCTTACAACAAACTACCAAACCAAGCAGAGCTAGATCAGTACATTGCTAAAATTAAGTCTCTACGAGGCTTACCAGACGCATTAAAAACGGTTCTGGAAAATATTCCTGCAGATGCTCATCCAATGGATGTAATTCGCACAGGTTGCTCTATGCTGGGAAACCTTGAAGAAGAGAAAGATTTCTCTGAACAAACAGATAAAATCGATCGTATGGTTGCTGTCTTCCCATCCATCATTTGCTACTGGTACAAATTCAGTCATGAAGGTGTTCGCATTGAAACAGCAACCGATGATGATTCTGTTGGCGGACACTTTTTACACATGTTACGTGGCGAAAAACCAAACGACGTACATACTGCTGTTATGAGCGCCTCTCTTATTCTTTACGCAGAGCATGAGTTCAACGCCTCTACATTTGCTGCACGTGTTTGTGCTTCTACATTATCAGACATCCACTCATGCGTGACCGGCGCAATTGGCACATTACGTGGCCCATTACACGGCGGCGCTAATGAAGCTGCAATGGAGATGATTCAAGATTGGAAATCACCTGATGAAGCTGAAGAAAAAATGATGGAAATGCTAAAACGCAAAGAAAAGATCATGGGCTTTGGACACGCTGTCTATACGGTCAGTGATCCGCGTAACGCTGTCATTAAAAAATGGTCTGAAAAGTTAGCAGCTGATGTTGGCGACACAACACTTTACCCAGTGTCTGTACGCTGTGAAGAAGTCATGTGGCGTGAAAAGAAATTATTCTGTAATGCTGATTTCTTCCATGCTTCTGCTTATCATTTCATGGGCATCCCAACCAAGTTATTTACCCCGATCTTTGTTATGTCTCGGGTCACTGGTTGGACGGCGCATATTATGGAACAACGCTCAAACAACCGCATTATTAGACCGAATGCGGACTACGTAGGCCCAGACCCACGTCCAGTACCACCGATAGAAGATCGCGACTAAACACAGCGTGATAACATATAAGCCAGCCTGCATTTCACGGCTGGCTTTTTTATCTAAATATATATGAGTAAAAAAATGAATACAGATTACCGCAAAAAACTACCAGGCACTGACTTAGACTATTACGACACACGTGCCGCTGTTGACGCAATAGAACCAGGCGCTTATGCAAAGCTACCGTACACCTCTCGCGTACACGCAGAAAACTTAGTTCGACGCTGTGATCCAGCTTCATTAACTGACTCTCTCAAACAATTAATAGAACGCAAACAAGACCTAGACTTTCCATGGTACCCAGCACGTGTTGTATGTCATGACATTCTTGGTCAAACAGCACTTGTCGACCTAGCTGGCTTACGTGATGCTATTGCAGAAAAAGGTGGCGACCCGTCTAAAGTAAACCCAGTTGTCCCTACACAATTGATCGTGGATCACTCGCTGGCCGTAGAACATGCTGGTTTTGAAAAAGACGCTTTTGAAAAGAACCGTGAAATTGAAGACCGTCGTAATGATGATCGCTTTCACTTCATTAATTGGACTAAAAAAGCCTTTAAAAACGTAGATGTGATTCAGCCTGGTAATGGCATCATGCATCAAATCAACTTAGAAAAAATGTCTCCGGTTATACATGCTCGTGACGGCGTTGCATTCCCTGATACACTCGTCGGAACAGATAGCCATACACCACATGTTGATGCCTTAGGAGTTATTGCAATTGGCGTTGGTGGCCTAGAAGCAGAAACAGTCATGTTGGGTCGCCCGTCATACATGCGCTTACCTAATATCATTGGTGTTGAACTCACTGGCAAACGACAACCTGGTATTACAGCCACTGATATCGTACTGGCTATTACCGAATTCCTGCGTAATGCTAAAGTTGTCTCTTCCTACCTTGAGTTCTTTGGCGAAGGCGCTGCCGACCTAACACTCGGTGACCGTGCCACCATTTCAAATATGACACCTGAATTTGGTGCGTCCGCAGGCTTATTTTTTATTGATGAGCAAACCATCGAATATCTAAAACTAACCGGCAGAGATGCCGAACAAGTTAAATTGGTAGAAAACTACGCCAAAGAAACAGGCCTATGGGCCGATGACCTTAAAACAGCTGAATACGAACGCGTATTAACATTCGACTTATCAACCGTCGTACGTAATATTGCTGGCCCATCAAACCCTCACCGCCGTGTACCAACATCAGAATTAGCTAAACGTGGTATTTCAGGCACCGTAGAAAACGAAGAAGGCTTAATGCCCGACGGTGCAGTTATCATTGCCGCCATCACTAGCTGTACTAACACTAGTAATCCACGTAATGTTATTGCTGCCGGTCTTGTTGCTAAGAAAGCTAACGAACTAGGCCTAACCCGCAAACCGTGGGTAAAATCATCCTTCGCACCAGGTTCAAAAGTAGCACAGCTTTACTTAGAAGAAGCAAACCTATTACCTGAACTCGAAGAAATGGGTTTTGGTATCGTCGGCTTTGCTTGCACAACCTGTAATGGTATGAGCGGCGCACTGGACCCCGTTATTCAAAAAGAAGTGGTTGAGCGAGACCTATATACCACTGCTGTATTATCTGGCAACCGCAACTTCGATGGACGAATTCACCCATATGCAAAACAAGCTTTCTTGGCGTCACCACCATTAGTTGTTGCTTATGCGATTGCAGGTACTATTCGTTTTGATATTGAAAAAGACATCCTAGGTAATGATCAAGAAGGCAATCCAGTCACCTTAAAAGATATCTGGCCTAGCGATGAAGAGATTGACGAAATTGTTAAGCAGTATGTTAAGCCCGAACAATTCCGCGAAATTTACATCCCGATGTTCCCTGAATCAGATATTCAACAAGAACAAGTCAGCCCCCTATATGATTGGCGTCCACAAACAACGTATATTCGTCGCCCTCCTTATTGGGAAGGTGCTTTAGCAGGTGAACGTACGCTTAAAAATTTACGTCCACTAGCTGTACTAGGTGATAACATCACAACCGATCACTTGTCACCCTCTAATGCGATTATGTTAGATAGCGCTGCTGGCGCATACCTGCATAAAATGGGCCTACCTGAAGTTGATTTCAATTCATATGCAACACACCGTGGTGACCATTTAACGGCCCAGCGTGCGACATTTGCAAACCCAAAACTATTAAATGAAATGGTTAAAGAAAACGGCGAAGTCAAACAAGGTTCGCTAGCTAGAATTGAGCCAGAAGGAACCATCAGCCGCATGTGGGAAGCAATCGAAACATACATGGACCGTAAACAACCACTTATTATTATAGCGGGCGCCGATTACGGCCAAGGATCATCTCGTGACTGGGCGGCAAAAGGCGTAAGGCTTGCTGGTGTTGAAGTAATCGTAGCCGAAGGCTTTGAACGTATTCACCGTACTAACTTAGTTGGCATGGGTGTATTACCAGTTGAATTTAAAGCCGGTGAAAATCGTCATACTTACAACATAGACGGTACAGAAACATATACGGTAACAGGCGATATAACACCACGTGCCACCCTTACATTGACAATTACACGTAAAAACGGCGAGACCATTGATGTCCCCGTAACATGTCGCCTAGACACCGCAGATGAAGTTCTCGTCTATGAAGCCGGCGGTGTATTACAACGCTTTGCCCAAGACTTCTTAGAGTCATCATCAGCTGCTTAATACAGGATTTAGAATGACATACGTGCCACAAATAAAAATTCCCGCCACCTACATGCGTGGCGGCACAAGCAAAGGTGTGTTCTTTAACTTAACTGACCTGCCCAAAGAGGCCCAAGTAGCCGGCGAGGCACGTGATAACATATTATTACGCGTCATAGGTAGCCCAGACCCATACGGCAAACAAACGGATGGAATGGGAGGTGCAACATCCAGCACCAGCAAAACAGTTATTTTGGCCAAAAGTGATCAAGCCGATCATGACGTCGATTATTTATTTGGACAGGTCGCTATTGATAAATCTTTTGTCGATTGGAGCGGTAACTGCGGTAATTTAACTGCAGCAGTAGGTTCATTTGCAATCACATGTGGCCTCGTTGATAAAAAACGTGTGCCAGATAATGGCATAGCTGTAGTACGAATTTGGCAAAAAAATATCAACAAGACGATCATCGCACATATCCCCATAACAAACGGTCAAGTACAAGAAACAGGTAACTTTGAACTCGATGGGGTCACTTTCCCAGCTGCTGAAGTTAAAGTTGATTTTGTCAGCCCTGTCGATCCTTCAGAAGCAATGTTTCCAACAGGCAATGTAGTTGATGACCTTAGTGTACCTGGCATAGGCACTTTCAAAGCCAGCATGATTAATGCGGGAATACCAACGGTATTCTTAAATGCTAAAGATATAGGTTATACAGGCACTGAGTTACAAGAAGCTATTAATAGTAATGCTGACGCCTTAGAGCGCTTTGAAACGATACGAGCGTACGGCGCTATTAAAATGGGCCTGATTAACGATATTTCAGAAGCGGCTGCCCGCCAACACACACCAAAGGTAGCCTTTGTCTCCGAACCAGAATCCTATGTATCTTCAAGTGGGAAAAATATTGATGCTCAAAGTATAGACCTAAATGTACGTGCATTATCAATGGGTAAACTTCATCATGCGATGATGGGGACAGCAGCGGTTGCCATTGGCACTGCATCTGCCATACCCGGAACATTAGTCAACCTTGCAGCAGGAGGTGGTGAAAAAAACATTGTTACCTTTGGGCACCCCTCAGGTACATTGAAGGTTGGTGCAGAAGTAAGTAATATCAATGGACAGTGGAGCGTCAATAAAGTAACCATGAGCCGAAGTGCACGAGTATTAATGGAAGGCACTGTTAGCATACCTGGCGATTGTTTTTAACCACAACAAAATAGTAACCTCTAAAAAGGGAGTGCTTTGAACACTCAATTGTTTAAATCAAAGTAACTAATAACATACGGTTTATAAAAAAAGCGGATATAAATTATCCGCTTTTTTTATGCCTGTATTTCTGTCAATAGCAACTATATAAACTAACGATCAAAATCAAACAAAACAAAATTGAAACATACAAATCTTATCGGTACTAATGCTAAAAATAGGTATCGTTGTAACAGTATTCGTTAGAGCTATAGCGTCCGACAGAAGCCCAACAAACAAATAAACAAGGCACCAAACCACAAATGCTAACTCATCCATCATTAGCTAACTAGGGTGCCCATATTGACGTACAAAACTGATAAGTAGCTACATCTTTAGAGCCAACGTATAGATTTACACCCTAAAAAAAGCAAAAACCATAGAGCAAAAAAAACCCGCCAAGAGGCGGGTTTTTGTGTAAAAGCCTGGCAGTTCCCTACTTTCACATGGCTACTGCCACACTATCATCGGCGCTAAGCGGTTTCACTTCCGAGGTCGGAATGGGATCGGGTGGTACACGCTCGCTATTGCCACCAGGCAAATCGGCATCAGAGATATTCTCTGCAATAATTTAGAAAGTTGTACATCAATTCATAATGTTAGTTATTTAAATAACAACCCTTTTGGGTGTTATATGGTCAAGCCTCACGGGCAATTAGTACATGTTAGCTTCACACATTACTGCGCTTCCACACCATGCCTATCAACCTTGTAGTCTTCAAGGGCCCTTCAGGATTCTTAAAGAATCAGTGAGAATTAATCTTGGAAGAGGCTTCGCGCTTAGATGCTTTCAGCGCTTATCCCGTCCGAACGTAGCTACCCGGCAATGCCACTGGCGTGACAACCGGAACACCAGAGGTTCGTCCACTTCGGTCCTCTCGTACTAGAAGCAGCTTTCCTCAATTCTCAAACGCCCACGGCAGATAGGGACCGAACTGTCTCACGACGTTCTAAACCCAGCTCGCGTACCACTTTAAATGGCGAACAGCCATACCCTTGGGACCGGCTACAGCCCCAGGATGTGATGAGCCGACATCGAGGTGCCAAACACCGCCGTCGATATGAACTCTTGGGCGGTATCAGCCTGTTATCCCCGGAGTACCTTTTATCCGTTGAGCGATGGCCCTTCCATACAGAACCACCGGATCACTATGACCTACTTTCGTACCTGCTCGATGTGTCTATCTCGCAGTCAAGCACCCTTATGCCATTGCACTAAGCGGACGATTTCCGACCGTCCTTAGGGTACCTTCGTGCTCCTCCGTTACTCTTTGGGAGGAGACCGCCCCAGTCAAACTACCCACCATACACTGTCCCCGATCCGGATAACGGACCTGGGTTAGAACTCCAAACATACCAGGGTGGTATTTCAAGGATGACTCCACAAGAACTGGCGTTCCTGCTTCAAAGTCTCCCACCTATCCTACACAAATAGGTTCAAAGTTCAGTGCAAAGCTATAGTAAAGGTTCACGGGGTCTTTCCGTCTAGCCGCGGGTAAACTGCATCTTAACAGCTATTTCAATTTCACTGAGTCTCTGGTGGAGACAGTGTGGCCGTCGTTACGCCATTCGTGCAGGTCGGAACTTACCCGACAAGGAATTTCGCTACCTTAGGACCGTTATAGTTACGGCCGCCGTTTACCGGGGCTTCGATCAAGAGCTTCTCCGAAGATAACCCCATCAATTAACCTTCCGGCACCGGGCAGGCGTCACACCCTATACTTCCTCTTACGAGTTTGCAGAGTGCTATGTTTTTAGTAAACAGTCGCAGCCACCATTTTATTGCAACCCTCTTGAGCTCAACGAGCAAGTCGCGTCACCTAGAGGGCGTACCTTCTCCCGAAGTTACGGTACCATTTTGCCTAGTTCCTTCACCAGAGTTCTCTCAAGCGCCTTAGAATTCTCATCCCACCCACCTGTGTCGGTTTGGGGTACGGACGCCTATAACCTGAAGCTTAGAGGATTTTCTTGGAAGCATGGCATCAATCACTCCGGACTCCGTAGAGTCCTCGACATCACATCTCAGGTTTAATGAGTTCCCGGATTTACCTAAGAACTCGCCCTACATGCTTAAACATACATATCCAACAGTATGCTGATCTAGCCTTCTCCGTCTCCCCATCGCAGTTATACGCGGTACAGGAATATTAACCTGTTGTCCATCGACTACGCCTTTCGGCCTCGCCTTAGGTTCCGACTAACCCTGCGCTGATTAGCATTGCGCAGGAAACCTTGGGTTTTCGGCGTGGGGGTTTTTCACCCCCATTATCGTTACTCATGTCAGCATTCGCACTTCTGATACCTCCAGCAAACCTCTCGATTCACCTTCACAGGCGTACAGAACGCTCCTCTACCATGCGTGTAAACACGCATCCGTAGCTTCGGTATGATACTTAAGCCCCGATAAATCTTCCGCGCAAACCGACTTGACCAGTGAGCTATTACGCTTTCTTTAAAGGATGGCTGCTTCTAAGCCAACCTCCTGGCTGTCTGTGCCTTTTCACATCGTTTTCCACTGAGTATCATTTTGGGACCTTAGCTGACGGTCTGGGCTGTTTCCCTTTCCACAACGGACCTTATCACCCGCCGTGTGTCTCCCGCAATTGCACTTGTTGGTATTCGGAGTTTGCAACGGGTTGGTAAGTCGGGATGACCCCCTAGCCGTAACAGTGCTCTACCCCCAACAGTGATATGCGAGGCTCTACCTAAATAGATTTCGAGGAGAACCAGCTATCTCCGGGCTTGTTTAGCCTTTCACTCCGATCCACAGCTCATCCCCTCATTTTTCAACATAAGTGGGTTCGGGCCTCCAGTAAGTTTTACCTCACCTTCACCCTGGCCATGGATAGATCGCCCGGTTTCGGGTCTACTCCCAGCGACTATGACGCCCTATTAAGACTCGGTTTCCCTACGCCTCCCCTAACGGTTAAGCTTGCCACTGAAAGTAAGTCGCTGACCCATTATACAAAAGGTACGCAGTCACACCACGAAGGTGCTCCCACTGCTTGTATGCATACGGTTTCAGGATCTATTTCACTCCCCTAACAGGGGTTCTTTTCGCCTTTCCCTCACGGTACTGGTTCACTATCGGTCGACAAGTAGTATTTAGCCTTGGAGGATGGTCCCCCCATATTCAATCAGGATATCACGTGTCCCGATCTACTCGATTTCACTCTAAATGCATTTTCGTGTACGGGGCTATCACCCACTATGGCCAAACTTTCCAGTATGTTCCACTAACACAAATAGAGCTTAAGGGCTGGTCCCCGTTCGCTCGCCGCTACTAAGGGAATCTCGGTTGATTTCTTTTCCTCTGGGTACTTAGATGTTTCAGTTCCCCAGGTTCGCTCCTTATACCTATGTATTCAGTATAAGGTGACCATTAAAAATGGCCGGGTTTCCCCATTCGGAAATCTTCGGATCAAAGGTTGTTTGCTACCTCCCCGAAGCTTATCGCAAGCTACAACGTCCTTCATCGCCTCTTGTCGCCTAGGCATCCACCGTATGCACTTATTCACTTGACCATATAACCCCAAAAAGGCTATATATCTGTAAATAACGTTCATTATGAATTACTTAAGCAGTATAAAACATGCGATATCACGTTTTATACTTCTTATATATTTTCTAGCCAACTAGGGACTAAAAAATACATGTACAACTTTCTAAATTGTTAAAGAGCTATCAACACTAATGCCAATTCAATAAACCCTCTTTGAAGGCTTATTGAATTGGTGGAGCCAGACGGGATCGAACCGTCGACCCCCTGCTTGCAAAGCAGGTGCTCTCCCAGCTGAGCTATGGCCCCAAATAGTATTATGAGCGTGGTGGGTCTGGGTGGATTTGAACCACCGACCTCACCCTTATCAGGGGTGCGCTCTAACCAACTGAGCTACAGACCCTAGCTCGGGTGTATATCAAGTAATTTGTGTGAACACTTATGCAACGTTCATGTTATAGAAAGGAGGTGATCCAGCCCCAGGTTCCCCTAGGGCTACCTTGTTACGACTTCACCCCAGTCATGAATCACAAAGTGGTGAGCGGCCTCCCGAAGGTTAGCCTACCCACTTCTTTTGCAACCCACTCCCATGGTGTGACGGGCGGTGTGTACAAGGCCCGGGAACGAATTCACCGCGGCATTCTGATCCGCGATTACTAGCGATTCCAGCTTCATGCAGTCGAGTTGCAGACTGCAATCCGGACTAGGACCGGCTTTAAGGGATTAGCTTACTCTCGCGAGTTTGCGGCCCTCTGTACCGGCCATTGTAGCACGTGTGTAGCCCTACCCATAAGGGCCATGATGACTTGACGTCGTCCCCACCTTCCTCCGGTTTATCACCGGCAGTCTCCTTAGAGTGCCCAACTAAATGGTAGCAACTAAGGATAAGGGTTGCGCTCGTTACGGGACTTAACCCAACATCTCACGACACGAGCTGACGACAGCCATGCAGCACCTGTATCAGAGTTCCCGAAGGCACCAATCTATCTCTAGAAAGTTCTCTGTATGTCAAGGGTAGGTAAGGTTCTTCGCGTTGCATCGAATTAAACCACATGCTCCACCGCTTGTGCGGGCCCCCGTCAATTCATTTGAGTTTTAGCCTTGCGGCCGTACTCCCCAGGCGGTCAACTTATTGCGTTAGCTGCACCACTAAGCGGAAACCCGCCCAACAGTTAGTTGACATCGTTTACGGCGTGGACTACCGGGGTATCTAATCCCGTTTGCTACCCACGCTTTCGCACCTCAGCGTCAGTGTTGGTCCAGAGAGCCGCCTTCGCCACTGGTGTTCCTTCAGATATCTACGCATTTCACCGCTACACCTGAAATTCCACTCTCCTCTACCACACTCTAGCTAAACAGTTTCAAATGCAGTTCCCAGGTTGAGCCCGGGGCTTTCACATCTGACTTGTTTAACCGCCTACGCGCGCTTTACGCCCAGTAATTCCGATTAACGCTTGCACCCTCCGTATTACCGCGGCTGCTGGCACGGAGTTAGCCGGTGCTTCTTCTGTAGGTAACGTCAGGGCCTAAGGTTATTAACCTTAAACTTTTCCTCCCTACTGAAAGTGCTTTACAACCCTAAGGCCTTCTTCACACACGCGGCATTGCTGCATCAGAGTTTCCTCCATTGTGCAATATTCCCCACTGCTGCCTCCCGTAGGAGTCTGGGCCGTGTCTCAGTCCCAGTGTGGCTGATCATCCTCTCAAACCAGCTACGGATCGTTGCCTTGGTGAGCCATTACCTCACCAACTAGCTAATCCGACATAGGCTCATCTATTAGCGCAAGGCCCGAAGGTCCCCTGCTTTGCCCCGTAGGGATTATGCGGTATTAGCCTGGTTTTCACCAGGTTGTCCCCCACTATTAGGTAGATTCCTATGCATTACTCACCCGTCCGCCACTCGACGCCTGCTAGCAAGCTAGCATCGTTTCCGTTCGACTTGCATGTGTTAGGCATGCCGCCAGCGTTCAATCTGAGCCATGATCAAACTCTTCAGTTTATATTTTTCGACCTCTTAAAAGGAGGTCTAGATCTTGCTCAATATAGAATTAAACGTATTACTTAAATTTTAAAACTTAAGTGTGTTCAACCTATATTGATTATTTTTTAAATAACTTAAACAATCAACACAAGTGTCCACACAAATTACTTGATAAATTTTTAAAGAGCTGATTCAAACTTGGTCTGAACCGGGCCAGCTATTATATCCATTTGCTTTCGTTTTGCAAATTATTTGTTAACCTTTTTCGTTAATAAATATCTGGATCTTTTTACTGTTCTTCTTTGCTTTTCAGCTTAATGATTCGGCTGCTTTGCTAGAAGAGCTGCGTATTATAGGGACCTAATTTCATTGGTCAACGCTTATTTCAACTTTATTTACTAAGCTATTGTTATCTTTGCGAATTTCCTTTTCCCTACCTGCACTAAGTGCTCCTCTCCCAACCCAAGCATCGTACCTTTATCATTAATCTTCTGCTCGTTAACTCTTACTGCCCCCTGCTTTATCATGCGGTAGGACTCCGATGTGCTTTTTGTTAGCCCTGCATCCTTCATAACATTAGCCAATAATAGCTCGCCTGCACTTGTTATAGTTATCCTTTCTATGTCTTCTGGAAGCTGGCCATGTTTAAATCGAGATTCAAACTCTTGTTGTGCGCTTTTTGCTAATGATTCATCGTTAAAACGCTCAACTATTTCTAACGCCAATTTAACTTTTATGTTTTTTGGATTTTCTTTACCCGCTTCGCACTGGGCTTTCCATTCATTAATTTCATCCATCTCCCTAAAACTAAGCAATTCGAAATAACGCCACATCAAACTGTCAGAAATGGACATGATCTTGCCGAACATATCGTTCGGCGCCTCATTGATGCCTATATAGTTACCCAGTGATTTTGACATCTTTTGTACGCCGTCCAATCCTTCTAAGATTGGCATTGTCATCACCACTTGTGGCGATTGACCATATGTTTCTTGCAGCTGGCGACCCACTAATAAGTTAAATTTTTGGTCTGTTCCACCGAGTTCAACATCCGATTTTAATGCTACTGAGTCATACCCTTGTATTAATGGGTATATAAATTCGTGTATAGCAATAGGCTTACCACCGGTATAGCGTTTATTAAAATCATCTCGCTCTAGCATTCTCGCGACAGTATGTTTGGCTGCTAATTGAATTAAATCTACTGCATTAAATTCTGACATCCATGTTGAGTTAAACACTACCTCGGTTTTGTCAGGATCTAGAATCTTGAAAACTTGCTCGGTATAGGAAGCCGCATTTTGTATGACTTCTTCTTTGGTCAACGGCGGCCGCGTTGCTGACTTCCCCGTTGGGTCGCCAATCATGCCAGTAAAATCGCCAATAAGAAACAATATATGATGCCCAGCATCTTGAAACTGTTTTAGCTTATTAATAAGTACCGTGTGGCCCAAATGCAGGTCTGGGGCCGTAGGGTCAAAACCAGCTTTTATTCTTAACTTTTTGCCCGAGGCTACTTTTTTATCAAAATCTGACTCTACCAATATTTCATCAGATCCGCGCTTTAGCTGCGCTAATTGCAATTTTATAGCTTCACTCACACATCTTCCCTATATATAGTATAAAAGGCGCAAGATACTGCATATCAAATATAAATCAACTTTTTCTCACCCAGACTGACTCTGTAGGACGTTCTTTCCGGTCACAATTTCATTACTTTCAATGAAAGGGTTACTCGTGTCACAATTGGGCTTTATACTTTTCACTTTACTTGCTATACAATGTCTAAGCTTACGCTTTTTATAGCTTTTTTTGTTTTTACATAACCCTTAACACTAACCTTTTTATGATGAAATCTAGCTTAATAAATCGTGATTTTAAAACACCGATAAGCCCTCGTCGCTATAACAGCAAAAAAGCACGTCTTATCACCATGCTGCTGACTACAATAGTTATGCTGGGCATTGCGCTTTATTTCAAAAATGCTACTGATCCCAATCAGGCCAGCTTATCTACCAAGCCAACTAACAATCAACATGTAGTCTCTATTGATTTACCAGAGAGATCATCAGACGATTTTTCTGCGCCTACTTTATCAATTGTTAAGCATAAAACCGCGCCGTTAACTGCGCCAACAAACACTGCCAAAATTACAGGCTCTTCAGAAAAAATCTCATGGAAAGAGTACACCATTAAGCCCGGCGACAGTTTGGCTAAAATATTTAACCACCTGAATTACTCAGCCACCACGCTACATAATATTATTCAGCTTGGCGAACAAACACAGGCTTTAAAAAAGATTCGACCGGGGCAAACACTACGTTTCGCACAAAATGCAGATGGCGAGTGCGTTTCTTTGGAATACGACCTCGACCAAATAAAAACCCTTCGCATTGAAACCATTGATAATGACTTTGCTGCAACGGTTATTGAAAAACCAGTGGAAGTTTCTCACGCTGTAGCATCCGCAGATATCAATAACTCACTTTTTTATGATGCCAAACAAGTTGGGGTGTCTGATAAAACAATCATGGAGCTTGCTAATATTTTCGGGTGGGACATTGATTTCACTCAAGGCTTAAGACAAGGAGATTCATTCAGCCTGCTATATGAATCCAAATCCATCAATGGGAAGCGTATTGAGAATGGCCCTATCTTAGCTGCTGAATTTATAAACCGCGGTAACAAATATCAAGCTGTTCGCTTTACTGATAAAGACGGCAATACTGAATATTTTTCTCCTGACGGAAAGAGCATGCGTAAAACCTTTTTGCGCAACCCTATCGATTTTGCAAGAGTTAGCTCACATTTCAATTTGCGTAGAAAACACCCCGTTTTAAATAGGATTCGCGCACATAAGGGTGTTGACTACGCGGCCTCCACAGGCACACCTATCCGTTCTACTGGGGACGGCAAAATCATCTTCCGTGGTATAAAGGGCGGTTATGGCCGCGTCGTAATCGTTCAACATGGACAAAAATACAGCTCACTTTATGCACATATGTCTAAATATGGTCGTTACAAAAAAGGCTCACACATCAAACAAGGGCAAATCGTCGGTTATGTTGGAATGTCAGGGTTAGTAACCGGACCACACCTGCATTATGAGCTTAGAGTTAATGGCGTTCACCGGAATCCTTTAACTACTAAATTCCCCGCGGCTGAACCAATCAATAAAAACTTGCTGGCTGAATTCAAAAATCAGACATCTCCTCTTTTAGCGCAATTAGCGCTCGCAAAAAAGACTCAGTTAGCACTTAAATAAAACAGCGTGAAACAACTGTATATCGGCATCATGTCAGGCACCAGTTTAGATGGTGTCGACATTGCTATTGTTGATTTTAGCAATGACAAGCCAAGTCTTTTCTCAAGTTACTATAAGCCATACCCAGCTGTATTATTAGCCGATATAACAGCCGCCTGCGGGCAAACTCACATCTCTTATGAGGCACTCGGGACATTAGATGCCCAGCTTGGCAAATTCTACGCTCAATGCGTGCAAGACACGCTACACAATACAAGCCTAAGCCCTCACGACATCGTTGCTATTGGCTCACACGGGCAGACGATACACCATAGCCCTAATAGCACCCCGCCTTTTACTCTGCAAATTGGTGATGCCAACCGTATTGCTGAAGAAACTGGAATTACTGTTGTGGCAGACTTTAGACGACGCGATATTGCAGCAGGTGGTCAGGGCGCTCCGTTAGTGCCTACTTTTCACCAAGCTATTTTTCAATCAGCGCACGATAATCAAGCGATTATCAATATTGGTGGTATTTCGAACGTCAGCTATCTTAATAAAGACCAAACTAACATTATTATTGGATTTGATTGCGGCCCTGGAAACACACTAATGAACCAATGGTGTCAGCAGCACTTTGAAAGACCCTATGACCATTGCGGACAGTTATCCAAAGCTGGACGTATTAATACCCCCCTTCTCAACAGCATGATGGACGACCCATACTTCGCAAGACCTTACCCTAAAAGCACAGGGCCTGAATATTTCAACCTTAACTGGCTGGCTTCACACTTAGAGCGACACCCCGGCAGTACGATCGACACGCTGACGTCCTTATGCGAATTAACGGCCCAGTGCATTGCAAAAAGCCTAACGCAACTCCCAGGCGTTGATAACGTCTTAGTTTGCGGCGGCGGCGTACATAATGACTATTTAATGACAAGGCTTCGCCATTTAATTGAGCTACCTATTGATTCAACGGAGGCTCACGGCCTTCACCCTGATTGGGTAGAGGCCAGTGCCTTTGCATGGCTTGCTAAACGGGCGCTTGAGGGGAAAACTGGTAACCTGCCATCGGTTACCGGGGCCGATAAAGCCGTTATTTTGGGCTCTATTTACCCCGCTTAAACTGAATAACTTAGTAACTAATAAAGCAACTGGTTTCTATGCTGCAAATGATGAGCCGCAACCACAAGTTGTTGTTGCATTTGGGTTACGAATAACAAACTGCGAACCTTGTAGGTCTTCTTTATAATCAACTTCTGCTTTTTCAAGGTACTGGTAACTCATTGGGTCTATCACTACAACGACACCATCTTTTTCTATGCCAAAGTCATCTTCAGCCATGGTTTCATCAAAGGTGAAACCGTATTGAAAACCCGAGCAACCACCACCAGAAATATATACCCGAAGTTTCAACTCGGGGTTACCTTCTTCTTTAATCAGCTCAGCCACTTTTTGTGCCGCACTGTCTGTGAAATTAATATCCGCTTCTGCAACAAATGTTGTCATATTTAGAGCCTCTTTATTTAAAATTTATTCACTATACGGTTAGTACACTTTCTATTAAGAAAGTTCGTCTTGCACAGGTTCTTCTTGCAAACCGATAGCTGTTATATTGGAAGCCGCATCTTGCTGGCGCACGAGTTGACCATTCACCTCTGCCCCTACTTCCATTTCAATTAAGTTATATTGAACATTGCCTGTCACTCGAGAATTAGCAATCATTTGCACCCTTTCGGACGCTATCACATCACCTCGAACCTCTCCATCAAGAACGACTATAGGAACATTAACATTCCCATGTATAGCACCCAGCTTACTCAACGTAAGCGTTGCAGTTGAACCGTTTTCCGCCGATACATTTCCGACAACGCGACCATCAATATGCAGCCCACCAGTGTAAATAATATCTCCTTGAACAACCGTACCCTCCCCAATAATAGTGGATACATTAGTGGTATTAATCTCTTTCAGTTTTTTTGTATTTGAAGAAAACATTCTTTCAACCTCTAACTTTATTTCTTTAATTTAGCATACTAGTCTATCCCAGATAGGCGTTAGCTCCTAATTCTCAACCTTTAGCCACTAACGACCTCTTGCCAAAGCCACTGCTCTTGCATTGGCTTGGAGCCTTTTTTCGAGCGGTTAATAATCATGCTTACTGTCTTAGGTATAAATCCAATCGGCAACTTAATTTCACCCGTTAGCAACTCATAATACCTAAAAGAAAAATTACCAGATTTCAATCCTTCTATAGACAAGTCCTCTAGCAGGAACTCCTTTTCTTCCCCCTGCCAGTCACCTACTATTGAAAACGTATATTGGCCTTTAATCACTTGTTTCTGGCTCGTGCCTTGGGCCAACACTAGTTCATAGTCATAACCACCTTTTTCATCGAGCGGCCTGATATCAAAACTATCAATATATAGCCCCTTAATTAACGTTTCTGGTGCCACAACCCGCTGATAAAAAGCCAACTGCTCCTTTGTATCGCTTAATTCTTCGTGCAGCTTAACCAATGATTTTCTTGCATCTTTTTGAGACTGCGCATCGATTACCTTCGAGCTTTCAATAAAGTCGAGCCGTTTCACAAGAGCTTTGTTTGCCTTCGTTAACTTAACAACAGATTCTTTTAATCGAGCATTATCGGCTTGATATTGTTTAACATCTTTAACCGATAGTCGCCCTAAAACAAAAAACAATACCAGCAGCACAATAACAATAAACAACGCCGTTTTTTCGATTAACCGCCTGCGCTGCGTTTGATGATACGGGTGTGGACATTGGTGACGAACCATTAAAAGCACCTATACTATATTAGGGGTATAAACCTACTTGATCTAGGCCCGTTTTTTCATCCAAGCCAAACATAATGTTCATATTATGAACAGCTTGCCCTGAAGCCCCTTTCACTAAATTATCAATCACCGACAATACGGTAACAACCTGCCCACCTTGAGGCTGATGTACAGCGATTTGACAACGGTTTGTGCCACGGACATCACCTGTATCCGGATGCGCACCACTAGGTAATACATCGACAAAGGGCTCATCAGCATAAAACGTCTCAAACAAATCTTGCAAGTTAATCCCCGTTTCTTTTAGCGGCGCATACAACGTGGCATGTATCCCTCGAATCATTGGCACTAAATGAGGTGTAAATGTTAGCGAAACCGGTGATGCAGACAGCTGACTCAATTCTTGAGAAATTTCAGGTAAATGTCGGTGCCCCGGAACACCGTATGCTTTAAAACTTTCACCACTTTCACTCATTAAACCGACAACACTGGCAGAACGACCAGCTCCACTCACGCCTGATTTCGCATCGGCAATCAACATTGAGCTTTCAATAACATTTGCCTTAAGAAGCGGTAAAAAACCTAACTGCGTAGCCGTTGGATAGCAGCCAGGGTTAGCTACCAAATCTGCATGTTTAATCAACTCTCGATTTGTTTCAGGCAAGCCATACACTGCCTGCTCAAGTAGTTCTGGGCAAGCATGTTTAGCGCCATACCACTTTTCCCAAACCGTAACATCTTTCAACCTAAAATCAGCTGATAAATCTATTAGTTTGACATCAGCAGCCAATAACTCTTTCGCCATCGTCATAGCTGTCGCATTAGGTGTTGCAAAAAACACAACATCGCATGCTGTTAAATTTTCAACAACCGGGGCAACAAAGCATAAATCATTAAACCCGCGTAAATTTGGGTACACAGCATCAACACGCAAACCCTTTTCGGCCCGCGATGTTACTACCTGGACATCCACCTGTGGATGCATCGCTAGCAACCGGAGCAACTCCACACCGGTATAACCCGTTCCACCTACAATACCTGCTTTTATCACACTTCTGCCTCTTTATATTAATCCTTATTATCAGCACATTTTACACTAGCATCGTCTGATATAATTAGTCGAATGGCAAACCCCAACGTTCAGCAAATTTTTACGCTTTTCTCTGCTTGGAAAACTCACCTTGTTTTCTGGTTAGGCGCTATTTTTGTAGGCTTGTCATCGGTCGCTTTAACTTTCGGAAGTGAATTGGTCAGCACATTATTTAGAGAGCTGCATCAAAAATACTTGATCTACAGCTTTTTATTTACACCTATCCTCCTTACTTTTCTTGCTTGGGTCACCTTTACTTTTTTTCCTGGCTCAGAACGTAGCGGTGTCCCGCAAGTTAAAGCAGCGCTTGAACCTTCAGAAGCCGGCCTTAACAAACCACTACTTAGCTTTCGAATCCTTGTTGGTAAACTATTCCTTAGTATTGGCGGTATTTTTGCCGGCGCTTCTGTTGGTTTAGGTGGGCCAGCTATACACATTGGCGCCGCCTTGATGACTTACTTTGGGCGGTTTGCTAACTTTGGACCTCATTATTTAGAACGCGGACTCATTTTAGCTGGCAGCTCCGCCGGTTTTGCAGCACTTTTTAGTGTCCCATTGGCTGGCATTGTATTTGCCATCGAAGAAATGGGGCGCTCACTTGAGGAGAAAACCAGTGGGCTCATTATCACTGCCGTTATTTTTGCCGGTGCTACGGCCTTAATTCTCCATGGGCAATATGTGTTTTTGGACAACTATCCAACATCCTTTCCTTGGGGAAAAGCTTGGCTCATCATTCCTGTCTGCGGTATTGCTACTGGGTTTATGGGCGGCCTTTTTAGTTTAATCCTTCTTAAAGGCGGGCCTTTTTTAAAATCTATAAACTACTTATCACCCCTTAAAATTGCCTTTATTTGCGGCATCATTATTTCTATTCTTAACTACCTGTCTGAGGGTGCAACTGCAGGGACGGGCTACCAAGAAACTAAAAACTATCTATTCAATGCGCAAAGCATGTCATCTGAATACCCTTTGATGCGAATGCTCGCCAGTATAGCCACCTTTTTTATTGGCATTCCTGCTGGTATTTTTGTACCATCCCTCTCGGTTGGCGCAGGCATTGGAGCCAACCTAGCTGAGTGGCTGCCAATTGCCCCTGTCTCAGTTGTCATTCTTTTAGGCATGACAGGTTATTTTTCAGGCATGTTACAAGCACCGTTAACATCCTTTGTCATTATTATGGAGATGACTAACTCACATGATTTATTATTGCCAATGATGGCTACAGCCTTTATTGCCAACGGAACATCTAAACTAATTTGCCCTATAGCCTTATATCAAGGGTTAACTCAAAACTACCTTAGTGCAAAACCCAATGAACAAAAATAAATCCTTCCAATTTATATTAGCCATGTTACTGATTGGTTTTGCCGGTTTGGTGTATTTCAATAGCGGCGCCATCAATCAGGTTCCTGACATTTCAATAAGCACCATAAACGGAGAAGAAATTGCCACCACCTCACTCCATGGCAAACCTGCTTTAATCACGTTTTGGGCCACCGATTGCCCTAGCTGTATTAAAGAAATACCTCATTTAAAAGCGATCCATGCAGATTATGCTGATAAAGGTGTGTCTATTATCGCTATTGCTATGAAGCATGATCGCCCAGAGCATGTTATCGCGATGACACAGGCGAAGTCTCTTCCATACACTATTGCTTTAGACCCGAAAGGCGATGTCGCGAAAGCTTTTGGTAATGTTCGTTTAACACCGACTACCTTTTTAGTCGCACCCGATTCAACTATCGCCTTACACAAGCTTGGGCTGTTCGATGAGGAAAAGATGCGAAAACAGCTCGATAAATTATTGGCTAAAAGCTAATGTGGTACAAAGCGCTACATATGATATTCATGGTCACCTGGTTTGCTGGCCTATTCTACCTGCCTCGCTTATTTGTCTATCACGCCATGAGCGATGATGAGACCAGCAACAAGCGTTTCAAACTGATGGAACGAAAATTATACTTTGGCATCATGACACCGGGGCTGGTCCTTACCCTGCTTTTTGGCATCTTAATGCTGACAGACTATGCCTGGGCTGCGTTTGGCCAATCGGGTTGGCTGCATGTAAAATTAACATTAATTGCATTACTGTGTATTTACCATGTTTATTGTGGCAAGTGGCTACTTGATTTTAAGCACGATCGTAATAAACATGGCCACGTGTACTTTCGTTGGATGAATGAATTACCCGTGTTATTTTTGGTTGGCATTGTAATTTTGGCGACAGTTAAACCTTTTTAGACCTGCACTTCCGTATTAAGCCTTGTATAATCTTTTTCAAATTAACTCCAGAGCCTATTTATGACTAACACCGTTCAATGTGTCGTCCTTAAAACCGAATCCGAAGCCTTAGACAGTGCTCCCCATCCAGGTGAGCTAGGTGAACGCATTCTGGCAAACGTATCCAAAGAAGGCTGGGCATTATGGCTCGAGCGCTTATCAATGATTATCAATGAAAATGGTTTAAGTACCGCGGATGTGGAAAGCATTCAAGTGATTGAGAAACACATGAAAGGCTTTTTCTTCAATGAAGGTGAAATGGGGCATGTTCCAGCTGGTTTTCATGAGGCTACGACACCGCCTAAAAACTCATAAGATTCACTCTTAACCCCGAGACTGAGAAATGGCTATTTTTTATATCGTTATCTAACTTTCTATAGGCTGCATTAAACAACCTATAGCCTTGATACCCCTCAGTAAAAACCAGCCGCCCAACGTACAAGTTGCAGCGAGTTCGAAGCCAACATAAAAAAAACCTAAAGCCTAGCTTTAGGTTTTTTAATAAGAATCAGCGCCGCTTTATAAAAAAACAGATACAACGTTAAAAACTAAGCGGCACCTCTAAGCTTTAAACGACCGACTGTTTTTTAGCTGCAACCGCCACTAGAAGAGCCGCATGAACCACAGCCGCCTGAACCGCCTGTTGCCGCAAACACATTGTTGAAAACAAAACTCGCTTCGCCCATGCCTTTATCAATAAAATCAATCTCAACGCCACGCATATAATTCAAGGCCACTGAATCCACATACACCTTATAATCACCCGAATCTAATACGCTATCATAAGGTGTTTTTTCATCAGAAAATGTCATGCCATATGACATGCCACTACAACCACCACCTGATACGAAAATACGAATGGCATCCATTTCATCACCCACCTCTGCGAATAACTCGGAAAGCTTTTCACCAGCTGCCTCGCTAATATTGATATCCGCTGCCGATAAAACTGAATTAAATGAACCTGCTGCACCCATCGTTAACTCCTTATAAATATATTTATACCCCATCATTATACGAGAAATGACATCAAACCGCCTGTTAATTATTAAAGCAGAGAATTATTTGGTTGCTAATGAGAATGATTCGTATTAAGATTCCCTCTCACCCTAATTTTTAACTTTCTAAGAGAAAAGATTATCATGAAAAACAGTATTAAAAAGTCAGGTAGCTTAGCGCTTTTGTTGGGGGTTCTTGCTGCCCCACAGGCATCGGCATTAACGCTTGAAGACCTTGCTAAGAGGCTCGATGCACTGGAAGCAAAAAATAAACAATTAGAACAAGAAAACTCCCAATTGCGAGATGCTGTTGCCACAACCAACGACAAGGTAGAAGCTGCTGTTATCGCGACAGAATCTATTGCTGACAGTGCCAGTGGTATCCAAAAACTAGCTGATTGGGCAGACAAAACCAGCATTGGCGGTTATGGTGAATTACATTACAACAACCTTTCAGGCAAAGGTGGTGCTAGTGATAAAGATGAAATTGACTTCCACCGTTTTGTTCTATTTTTTGGCCATGAGTTTACCGATGATATTCGTTTTTTCTCAGAATTAGAGCTTGAACATAGCCTTTCAGGAGACGGCAAAGACGGTGAAGTTGAACTAGAACAAGCGTATATAGACTTCGACCTCAATGATAACCACACCGCACGTGCCGGTTTATTTTTACTACCTGTCGGTATTATCAACGAAACTCATGAGCCACCTACTTTTTACGGCACAGAACGTAACCCCATCGAAAAAAACATTATCCCAGCAACTTGGTGGGCAGCAGGTGCAGGTGCTCATGGTGAACTAGGCGCAGGCTTTAGCTATGACGCTTATATCCATTCTGGCCTTAATGTTGATAATGGTTTCAGTATCCGCAGCGGTCGTCAAAAAGTTAGCAAAGCAAAAGCGAATGATCCGGCTGCTACCGCACGTATTAAGTACACTGGCATCCCAGGTCTTGAACTTGCAGTATCAGCTCAACACCAACAAAACATGGGTCAAGGCTTAGTAGCAGGCCTAGAAAGCGGTAACTTAATTGAAACCCATGCTATTTGGTCTACTGGCCCCTTCACTGTCAAGGCTCTATATGCTGCTTGGGATATTGATGGTTACGCTGTTGAAGCAGTCGGCGCTGACAAACAAGAAGGTTTCTACGTTGAGCCATCTCTCCGTTTATCTGAAAAATTTGGTATATTTGCTCGATTCAACCAATGGGATAATTATGCAGGTAGCAACTCTGGCACCGCTAAAGATACTGAAAAGGAACAATGGGACGTTGGTATAAACTACTGGCCACATGAAGATGTTGTCATTAAAGCCGACTATCAATACCAAAATAATGATGATGGTAAAGAGCAAAATGGACTTAACCTCGGCATCGGCTATCAGTTTTAATCGGTCTACTTAAAAACCCATGAAAAGGATTGCCTTATTATTTGCCGCTGCTTTTTTCTTTCAAGCAGCCATCGCCAAAGGGGTCTATCAGACCCCTGAGGCTTTCCTCAATCAAGTGTTTGAAGGCAACACCCCCCCTTTATCATCGGTTTGGCTAACGAAAGATAAGAAAGAAGTCATCACTCAGTTTTTGCAACATAAGCCTTCGTTTATCCGCGTAAAATATTGGCAAGATGGCGAAAAAACAGCGTGGATACTTGACGAAGTTGGCAAAGAAAAACCCATTACTATCGGCGTCGTCATTGAGAGTGGAAAAATACAACAACTCAAAGTATTAACCTTTAGAGAATCACGAGGCTGGGAAGTTAAACACACGTTCTTTACTCGCCAATTCGATAATGTTGGCATCAACCAAGATCAACAACTTGATAAACATATCGATGGCATCTCTGGTGCCACTTTATCCGTACGAGCCCTAAAAAAAGTCGCTAGAATAGCCCTTTACCTCGAACAACAACTTTAAATCATGGGCAACAAAAGGTATCGCCGAAAAAAATTTAGTTCCTTATACCTTTGGCATCGCTACACGGGGCTCTTAGCTGCTGTGTTTGTCATCTTTATTAGCCTCAGCGGTATTGCGTTAAACCACACCGATGATTTGGCGCTAAAAAAAAAACACCTTAGCTCTAATTTTCTATTAGACAGTTACAACATCCAAGCGCCTACTTGGACCCGACAATTCAAAACAAAGCAATATACCGTCACACAGGCCGATGATTTATTATTCATCAATTCGAATGAGGCTATGGCAATAGACAGCATGTTAGCTGGTGCCGTTGAATTTAATGATTTTTTACTTATTGCATTAACCAATACGGTACTGCTGATTGACGCAGACAACCAGCTCGTTGAAACATTGGGCACTCTCAACGGAGTCCCCGCTAATATTAATCGCATAGGGTCTACTAGTGATCAGCAAATACACTTGCTTGCAAACGATCAAATTTATCGACTCACTGAGGCATTGAGTTTTCAAAAAACTACCGTTAACGAACAGCTACACTGGGCCAGCCAAGAACCTTTATCAAAGACTGCACTTAAGGCCATCAACCAACGCTATAAATCAAACATTATTTCACTGGAAACCTTTATGCTAGACATACATAGTGGCCGTTTTTTTGGAGCCTACGGGGTTTTATTTTTTGATTTAATCGCAGTTATTCTTATATTTTTAGCTTTTACCGGGGTTATTATTTGGATACGACAATCTCTAAAACACCGCCAACGTGACTAAAAGTAAGCAAGCACTTACTACAACTAACCCATCCAACAGCTTTATATTTGATGGTGGACGCGTAAATGATACAAATGCCGCTCAGCATCGATCAAATGCTGCCCCCAATGAAGAAAGAACCCATCACGCCATAGGTTCAAAGCAACAGATAAGTTCTCTTGGCCGCAATTAATAATATCTAAGCCCCGTTTAATCTCGAAGTAAAGGTCGGCCAAGTCTTCAGATAGGCTTCCATACAGTTCGTTATGGATTAACTCCTCACCTACTTCATAACCGTCTTTCTCGCCTAATGATTTTTTAAGGTGGCAGAAAAGCTCAAAGCGCTCATCAATATCAGATAATGCAAAAAAGCATTCCGCCCTATTATTTGCATGATCGATTACTTCCATAACGGCGTGAATTCTTGGCAAAACCAAACTAATTTGAGTCAGCCAGTTTTGCGCCTCAAACTCATCTATATTTTCAATTAGAAAACAAAACCGTCTTGCATCCTCCGGCAGTTCTTGGATTTGTTTTGAGATTTTATTTCTATTTTCGTTTCGCACACAGTAAGCTTAGACAAAATTAGAAGAAATACCGTGAATTAATAAAATAATGCTACAAATAAATTTACCGCTCGTATGATTCGCCTGCTCTTAGTTATTGCCGTTGCTTTAGGTGCCATCTATCTCGTCCGATGGTTCCTCAACACCCCCGCTGAAACCGTTGCTGCCACTATTCGAAAATCACTTTGGTTGTTGTTAGGTCTCGGGCTTATCTTTCTTGCTGTCACCGGCAAACTAAATATTATCTTTGCCTTTATTGGCTCCGCCATTCCACTTATTGCAAAGCAGCTGCCCAATATTTTACGCCTGCTTGGTATGGCTAAAATAATAAAATCCACCAAAAGCAAAGCTCAGGGCAACACCCCACCGCCTTCAGCGCAAGCAATGAATCAACAACAAGCCCTCACTATGCTGGGCTTAAAGCCCGGCGCTTCAAGAAAAGACATTATTGCAGCACATAAACGACTCATGCAGAAAGTACACCCCGACAAAGGCGGTTCCGAAACCTTAGCGAGTCAAATCAACCAAGCCAAAAACTTACTTTTAAAAGAATATGAACCATGATCAAAGCATAATATTCGCCATCTTAACGGTAACCCTTGCTTTATTCGCTTGGGGACGATGGCGATATGACATTGTTGCGTTAACAGCCATGACTGCTGTTCTATTATTTGGCCTTGTTACCCCTAATGAGGCGTTTGCAGGCTTTGGGCACACAGCTGTTATTACCGTTGCCGCTGTGTTGATTATCAGCCAAGCACTCAAGAATGCCGGCGTTGTTGATGTTGTGGCCTCCTACTTATTACCCCACACTGGTAACGCCATCATTCATATTGCCTTATTAACGGCTCTTGTCACCTTTTTTTCTGCCTTTATGAATAATGTTGGCGCGCTTGCTTTATTACTACCAGTTGCCATTGCCACCGCTAAAGAGCACGGCCGATCACCCGCGATGGTTTTAATGCCCTTGGCGTTTGGTAGTATTTTAGGCGGCATGAGTACGATGATTGGTACGCCACCCAATATTATCATTGCAAATTATCGTGCTGACATTACTGGAACCGCTTTTAGTATGTTTGATTTCTCACCGATTGGCTCCGTTATCGCTGTCATTGGCGTCACCTTTATTACCTTAATTGGCTGGCGGTTAATACCAAAAAAACGATTTGAAGAAAATCAGCCCGAAAAGCTATTTGAAGTCAGTAGTTACTTAACCGAAGCGAAGGTGATGCCAGAAAGCCCCTTAATTGGCCTTGCTGTTAATGAAGTTGAAGACCTTCAAATTAACGATATTGGCATTGTTGGCGTTGCTCGTGGTCACTATTTTGCACTTAATACAAACCCAAATTATAAGCTTAAAGAAAACGATATCTTAATCCTTCGAGGCGACCCGTTAACCTTGCAGAGCAAATTTGCTGATTCACACTTAGAATTTCAAACAGCCACTGGAAAAACATTTGATAATTTAACCGAGGGTGACCTCGCATTAACCGAGTGTGTTATTACCGCTACTTCTCCGCTGGTTGGCCGAGATGTTTCTTATTTACGTCGCCGAACCGCTAATTCAGTTGCTGTTATCGGCCTTGCTCAAGAAGGATCTGTGGTTCGCAAACGCCTACGCAACAATACCTTTCAGGCCGGTGACGTCCTATTGCTACAATACCAAAAAGGTTTAATTAACGACATGCTCACAGGGCTCAATCTATTACCGCTCGCCGAACGTGGCATTCAAATTGGGCAACACCGCCGGGTTTTGATAGCTTTGGCAATTTTTATTGGCGCGATTATTCTCGGTGCAATCAATATTTTGCCAATGGCAGGAGCCTTTATCTTAGCCATTCTTGTATATTCCATCATGGGGTTTTTGCCTGGCAAAGACGTTTATCGCGATGTCGATTGGCCAATTATTATTTTACTTGGTGGCATGATTCCGGTTGGTCGCGCCTTAGAAAGCACAGGCGCTACCGAGCTGGTTGCCAGTAGCATCGTTAGTATCACTGAAGGGTTACCCATCTACATGGTTTTAACGCTGATTCTAGTAACCACAATGTTTTTATCCGACATTATCAACAATGCTGCCACTGCGCTAGTAATGGCCCCTATTTCTGTTGGCATTGCAAATCAACTTGGCGTGAATATAGACCCCTTTCTAATGGCCGTTGCCATTGGTGCCTCTTGCGCTTTTTTAACACCTATTGGGCATCAATCCAATACACTTGTAATGGGGCCCGGCGGTTATCAATTTGGGGATTATTGGCGAATGGGACTACCCTTGGAAATTATTATCACGCTGATCTCTGTCCCCCTTATTCTAATCGTCTGGCCGTTGTAATAACGACCAGACACTAGAAATATTTATTAACGAAGCAGAACGTCTGCTAGATCAATCACGTCAATAACTGTACCGTTTCCTTCTAAAACCCGTACCACTTTATTACCTACTCGACGGACTTCTTCACCATCACGTATCGTAGGCAGTCGTCTGGCCAACTCATGCGGGATACGTTCTGAGTATCGTAAAATATCGCTATCCAACACTTCTCCGCGGGCTACTTTTGCCTCCCAACCTGGAGGCAACTGACCACCACGATCTAATTTCTTTTGCAAACCATAAGGTACCTGTTTGTCCTTATTTTTTTTATACTTTTTATCGGCTTTATCATCACCATCACGGCGATAATAATCTTTTATATAAGAACGTTCTGACTCAGTAAAATAATGTTTCGTTTTTTCTTTATCTTTATTTTGCTTCTGTTTTTCTTTTTTACTGCCTAGCGTGTCGTCGAGCTCCTTTTTATCCAGCTTCTCAGAGCGACCAAACCAGCGCTCCCAAAAGGATTCACTGTGTTCGGCCTTGCCTACAAACTCGCCCTCTGGTTTAGCCGCATGCACGGCTGTAATCGAGAATAAAAAAAGCAACACCAAAACACCCATTGTTGATCTTTTAGTTAACATAACCCTCTCCTTATTTATAAACATCTGGACACTATAAGCGAACTTAACTGAACAGCTTCTTAATCATTAACCGACAGTTCCTTTATATATTGAAATATTTTCCGTGCAGCAGCTGGCGGCTTTTGTTTTTCCAATTCTTGATTCGCTTTTCGTTGAAGCTGCCTAATGTGTTGGCGATCCGCCTGTGGGTAATTCACTAAGAATTCGCTCAACGCTGCATCTCCTTGCTCGACTAACTTATCTCGCCATTGCTCCATCATATGTAAGCGAGCTGTCGCCGCTCTGTCTTTATCGAGCTGTCGTTCAATGGCTTGGTTAATCCCTTCAACATCGGTACTGCGTAACAATTTTCCAATATACTTAAATTGCCGTTTTATCGCCCCGCCTTTAGATAATTTTCTGGCCACAACAATGGCTTGTCTTAAGTCATCCGTTAATGGCATGCCATCGAATTGATCTTGCGACAAATCCGCAATCCTTTTCCCTAGCGCCACCAAATCATCCGCTTCTCGTTTAATTTGAGTTTTACTGATGAGTTCTGCTGCTCTTGCTTCTTCTTGATTCATTAACTATATAACCTGATCTAATAATAACGACATGCTAACAAATTAACCGTGTATTGGTTTAATACACTCGGTTTTATTGTGTTCAAGCCAAGCATAAAAACCTATTCTTATTTGAGGCATCTACTTATGCCTTGTTATATACAAAGCCATCTGCATGTCCCTTAACAGACCTAATAACGGCTAACTACTCGATCAAACATCGAACATTTTCACCCTTAGCTGGTCAGCACTAAAAAAATAACAAATAAAATAACAGCCGCTATGGGTAACAAAATACCAGCCCAGTCCTTTTCCGCCTCTTCACTTTGTTTAAGCGCCGCTTTAATACCCGGTCTAAACCAAAAAATAACCAATAACGCTACCGCGCCCAACGCTAATTGCTCCCACAATGCCATATTCATCTTTTAACCGCCTTAATTTGTCTCGATAGGTTTTTCTTTCTCACAATTCCAACAATGTGAAAACTGTCCGTCACTTTCTTCTCCACAAAACGAACATCTCCATGCAGGTAAATCTTGCTCACCCAGTGGATCACTGGCCAAATACTTTTGCGCTAATTGTTCGTCACGTTCATCATTTATCCAAAGCTCTGGCCAACACTCTGTCGGTGGTAACTCTCCGGCAGCGGCCCCTAAAAACTCATTTTTGATTTGGCAGGCAATCCCGTGTTGTTCGAGGTAGTTTCTCCAAAAAGCAACCTCGATAAAATTTTGCGCTGTAAAAACTTTAATCATCGTTTACACTGCCTCTTCTTTTTACACGCTTTACTGTTATGACGAAACCTCACTATATCGACACCAATGAACAGCTTTCTGAGTTTTGTAACACGATAAAAAACGAACCTTGGTTGGCGATAGATACTGAGTTTCAACGGGAAAAAACCTACCGTTCAATACTGGCGTTAATTCAAATTGCCACTGCCGATATAGTCGCTATCATCGACCCAATAGCCTGTGACATCAAGCCCTTATTGGATATTTTATACAACCAAAATATACTCAAAGTCTTCCATGCCGCACGTCAAGATCAAGAAATTTTCTACGATTTACGCGGCAAGCCATTAGCGCCTGTTTTTGATACTCAAATTGCCGCGCCCATTTTAGGCCACCCAGAACAAGCCGGCTATGCACGATTAGTGGATGATATTTTGGGTGTGCAATTAAGCAAAGCTCATTCACGTACAGACTGGCTACGTAGACCGTTAAGCGAAGAACAAATCACCTATGCAGCTGACGATGTGATTTATCTAGCCAAGCTATACCCGTTATTAGAAAACCAACTAAAGGAAAAAGACCGACTTAATTGGTTGGCGCCAGCCTTTGCCGATTTATGCAAACCTTCACTGTATTCCAACCCACCAGAACTTGCATGGAAAAGGATCCGAGCAGCCAAACGTTTAAAAGGTGGCGCCTTATCTGCGTTACAAAAATTAGCCGAATGGCGTGAAGACCTTGCACAACAAAAAGACATCCCTCGTGGCTGGATAATTAAAGATGATATTTTAATAGAGGTGGCCAAACTCAAGCCAACCAATCTCCACACTCTATCGTCTATTCGCGGCATTTCAGACAAATTCACCGATAAATTTGGGCGCGCAATTATCGACATTATTGCCAATGCCATTGACAAAAAACCAGCCTCTACTGCGGCTCAACAAAAACCTAAGAAAGTCACCGAAAAACAAGAAGCCTTAGCCGATCTATTAATGGCTCAAGTAAGATTGAAAGCCGCCGCCGCGAACGTCAACGCCACGTCTCTCACCAATCGTAAAGAATTATTACAGTTGATCCATGGTCAACGCGATCTTGAGTTATTGAGTGATTGGCGCAATGAGATGGTTGGCCAAGATCTCCTTGCTACGCTGGAAGGCGATAACAACTTTAGTGTCACTTCAGGTGAACTCGTTATTTCACCTTCAACATAAGGTCTACTATTTTGGCTTTTTCTTAACCTTAGGAATGGTTAATCGTGTCCCAGTGCTAACACGATTAAGGTCGACCTTCGTATTGTATTGCCTTAACAACCATAACGGCACATTTTGTTGTTGCGCTAATAACCAAACAGAACTGCCGTTTTTGAGCCGTAATGTTTCTGTTTCAACAACGCTAAACCGCTTAAAAAAGTCATCCTGTATTTTTTTATGAAAAGCCAAGCGCTTGCTTTCTAATTGACGCCTGTCTACATGCGAGAAATCAAGCTTAAGTCGATCGCCCATCCTTAGCCGAGATTGAGCACTCATCTTATTAAGCTTTCTCAAGACCGTCGTTTTTAACGACAACCATTCGGAAAAATGCCCAAGCGTCTCATTACTTTGAACTTCGACAGACCCATCATCGGCCACTCGATAATTACTCGGGTCCGCTTTTAAACTGTTTTCTTCTACATGGTTTTTAGGGTTAAGGGCCTTTGCACTCGCAGCGACTGACAATACATCTGGGTTTGCTCGTATCCGCAGTTTTTGTCCTACATATAAATAATGCTTATTTTTTAATTTATTTAAAGACACAATATTCGCCTCAGACACGCCTACCCTACTTGCAATAGCTGATAAACGATCACCCTTTCTGACGGTATAAAAAATAGCATCCTGCGCTACTGGGTGTGCGCCCTTTAATTGGTTTTTCGCTATATTAGGTAACTTTAGTAGCTGACCAACACGAATCTTATGTTGACTCTTTAGCCCATTTATCGCCACTAACTGACTGGTTTTTACCTTAAAGCGTTCAGCAATTTTAGAGAGCGAATCACCTCGTTTCACCCGATATGAAACATCAGGTTTTTGTTTCATTGATTGCTCGTTAGGAGGAATTCTGGCCATTAACCCTTTAATCGACGCAGCACCCGTCTCTACCGGCACCCGAAGCTTGTAGCCCTTTGGAATATATTTATTGTTTGACCAAACGGTCGGTTGTAACGCTGGGTTCAACGATTTAAAAATATTATTGTTAATCCCAAATGCCGTCATTAAGCCTTGCGCCGAGTAATAGGATGGCAACTTAACCTCTTGAATCACCATCGGGGGGTCTCGTTGCACTTGCCCAAAATATTTTGACGGTTGCTGGTCAATATCGTGTGCAGCGACAAACGCATTATAAAAATTTCGTGAGGCAAACCCAAACGTACGGCCCTTATATTCACGCACTATTTTGGCAATATCAGTTCCCCCCGTCGCTGACACTGCGCGCCTCATACCCGCAGCGCCGTGGTTATAAGCGGTTAATGCTAGCGGCCAGGTTCCCGTAATTTTATGGTTATCTTTTAACAACAAGCCCGCTGCCCTTGTTGCCAGAAAGGGGTCTAATCGTTCATCAACGACGTGATCAATACGCATAAACCGACGCCCCGTCGAACGCGTAAATTGCCACAAACCAGCAGCTCCAGCATGCGATCTAGCATCAGAACGAAATGATGACTCAACATGCGGCAAAGCGGCCAACTCATCCGGCAAATCAAGCTTTTGAAATTCTTCCTTAATATACGGCTGCCAACGCCCTGCCCTCACCAACCCCTGCTTAAACCGATCTGCTTGCCCGAGTTGAAAGCGTAACCGGTTTGCCGCTTCTTTAAACTCTTCGCCGGTAGTACCTGTTGGCCACAAGGCTTTAATATGCCTATATCGCGCCTGATCTAGTCGTTTACTTGGGTTAGCCGCAAGGTAGAGTAAAATGTCTTGGTAGTACTTTTTCTTTTGTTTAATGGATTGTTGACGTTCTTTATAGCTTGTGCCCGGTGTAAAAGATAAGCGTTCATAAATGATATTCAACCGCTGATTGTCATGGATAAAACCTTCATCAGTCGTCACTTCTGTGTAAACTTTTAACCAAAAATTAACATCTGGCTTTAGCACATGCGGTAATGGAAATGCCTCTTGGTCTCTTGCCAATGACGTATTAGATAATAGCCCCGCCATAAGACCTGCGACTACGAGTAGGCGACGCACCCTTTGGCTTTTCGATATGTTTAAAACGGCCATATTGACCAACCAGAATCTAATGTCGACTCACAGCCTTTTAACTGTACTGAATAACGTTTCGCCTGAGCACCCACTTTTTTCGCAACACGTCGCAACCACCCCTTTGCTAAATATGTGCCACGACTGTATCCGCCGTGGCCTTCATGGTAAGCAAGATATTGTTTTTCGGCATCCCATTTTGATATCCCCAACTTTCGTTGCGACACATTGGTGTACCAGCCAATAAAATCGGCGACATCGGCAAAGTCGTCACGGTCTGCACCGTAACTATCTGTCGACTTCATATACCACTCCCAAGTTGAATCCTGCGCCTGACCATAACCATACGCACTGGATGAACGAGGTAAAGGAACAACACCCAAAAACCAATCTCTTGGAGGCTTAACATTCGATTGAAAGCGAGACTCTTGATGAATAATCGCCATTTGCACAGCTATTGGTGTGCCCCATTTTTTTTGTGCCGCTAAGGTTGCCGGGTACCAATCATCTTTTTCATAGAAAATAGCACACAGGTTTGCTTGGTTCTTAGGTGGTGTAGAGGCACAACCAAACAGTACCAGTGGCAGCAGTAGCATTAAGAACGGTTTAACCACGCCTCACTTTTTCCCAGCTATCTAGTGCGATAACAAATTTCTTTGCTGCTTGTTCCAATAAGGCCAAAAACTGCTCATGCTGACTGGTTTTTATCGCTTCCCAAGCCCGCTTTATATCCATATCTGCCTGCTCCATTATTTGCGCATCTAGCACTTGTTGGTACGCCCTATTAAGCGAGCTGATCATCATATTCAATTCAGCCTTTGCAACATTGCCTTCTGTTAACACCATCATACAAGCAGCTTCTGGGGCCTTTTGCAAGGACGTTTCACTCGACACCCCGCTCAACACAGCCCATTCATCTATATAGTAATTTTTTAACTGGTTGACCAAATGCATTAAACCCAGCATACAAGGTAAATCTTTAAAAAGCGTTGGATCGCCTCTACTAGCTGCCAACTCTGCCGCCACCTTCAATGAGGGGCCGACAATCATTTGATACTCTTCTGGACTTAGCCACTCTGGCTGTTTCTTATTCATATACTTTACTCAACGCCTTTAAATTATTGCTGCTCTTAAACACAAGCTTTTCGCTCTGTTTGTCTCACTTGCTAGCTTTATTATGACTGACTGGTTACTATATAATCTAGTCGAACGACATTAACTACCTCAACAAACTGAAGGAACAACAATGAAACACTCAACTTTACTGATCGCCGCACTGATTTCAAGCCTTTTATTCTTAACCGGTTGTGAAGAAGCCGAAAAAGCCGCCTCCAGCGCAAAAGATGCCGCTAGTAGTGCCGTTGAGTCTGCAGGTGATATGGCAAAAGATGCGGCAGATGCTACATCAGAGGCCGCTGGCTCAGCCATTGATGCAACTAAAGAGACCACATCTAGCGCAATGGAAAGTGCAAAAGAAGTAGCTACTGATGTAACTGAAGGTGCCGAAAACGCAATGGATGCAACGAAGGAAGCAGGCGCTGATATGCTTGATGCTGTTAAAGAAACAACAACTGATGCTGTAGACGCTGCTAAAGAAATGGCAAATGATGCAATGTCTCAAGCAAATGAAGCAACTAAGACGGATGCCGCAGCTGAAGAATAAGCAAACCTTCTTGGAAAAGCTAAATTAGCTGGCTTAATAACGGCCTAGCTAATTAAAAAAGCCCCTTAATAGGGGCTTTTTTATTGTTATGAAAATAAAAGACAACAAGCAAATACTCCACTTTTTAATTAACACTTCCCCCTGTCTACGCTTACTGAGTTTTTGGCATCAGCGGCAAAACGCCTCTATCACACGATAATTGCTAATTTCCAAAATAGCACAAAGCAACTTAAAACACTCAGACATCTTACTTCCAAAGTCTATCTATTTTGACTTGCTCAGTTCAACCACACCTTAAAAATCAAGGTATACTTACTTAACGGCGTAATAATTTTTATTATCTTTTCGTTGCGTTAAAAACCGAACAAAAGGAGAACTAAGTGTACAACAATAAAGTCATTTTATTAACCGGTGCTGGCAGTGGTATTGGTGCAGCAATCGCCAAAGAATTATCCGAATTAGGCGCACAACTTATTTTAGTAGGCCGAAATCAAGATAAGCTTGAAACCGTCAAACAAAATCTATCAGGCCAACACGATGTCTTGGCGGCTGACATTTCATCTTCTGAAGGCCGACAGGCCATTAAAGAACATTGTGAGCAACGAGCAGGTGGTATTGACATACTGATTAATAATGCTGGTATCAGTGCATTTACAGGCTTTGAAACCATGAGCGAAGAAAAAATTTCTTCTGTTATTCATATTAACTTAACCAGCACTATTTTATTAACACAGCAGCTATTGCCGTTATTAAAAGCTAAACCGTCTGCGCAAATTGTTAATATCGGCTCTGCTTTTGCTAGTTTGGCCTTTGCAGGCTTTACTGTATACAGCGCCAGCAAATACGGCCTAAAAGGTTTTACCGAAGCCCTCCGACGAGAACTTCACGGTGGCACGGTTGATGTGCGCTATTTCGCACCACGCGGAACTGATACACCGTTCAACGACGAGAACACCCAAGCGCTTAATGTGGCTATCAAGGCAAATATAGATACACCTGAAAAAGTAGCAACAGAGTTTGCCGACTTTCTACAAAGCAGTAAGGCTAGGCATTTTGTGGGTTGGCAAGAACGCTTATTTGGCCGCTTGAATGGGTTATTCCCTGGATTAATTGATAAGGCACTTGCTGGGCAACATCAAGCCATTATGGATTGTTTACCCCAAGCGGATAACGACAAGGGCTAAGTTTTCCAGCTCCCCTTAGCTTTAGGTATTTTTCACCTAAAGCGCGGTAACAACAGACAAGGCTCAAACCTACAACATAAAACCATTGTATATGTTGTAGTAACGAATCCGCTGTTTACAACAGCCAATAAAAAAGCCCATTAACTATGGGCTTTTTTATTTATTATGTACAAAGCAGTCTTCGATGGTCTCTAAAATGGAATGTCATCATCAAAATCATCCATCGGTGCTGTAGGTTGTGCCGGTGCTGATGCAAAATTACTCGGTTTCGAGGCCGGCGCTGCACCTGCTGGCGAAAATTCAGCCGAACCACCGCCTCGGCTGTCCAACATTTGCATTGTGCTGGCTTTAATTTCTGTAGTGTAACGGTCTTGTCCGCTTTGATCTTGCCATTTACGTGTTTGCAAAGCACCTTCTACATAAATTTTTGAGCCCTTCTTAAGGTACTCACCAACCACCTCAGCTAAACGATTAAAAAACACTACTCTATGCCACTCTGTTTGTTCTTTTTGTTCACCTGTATTTTTATCTTTCCATGATTCTGATGTTGCCACGGTAACATTGGCTACCGCACCACCACTCGGCATATAACGAATCTCAGGGTCTTTACCCAAGTTACCCACCAAAATTACTTTATTTACGCCTCTGCTTGCCATGTTGTGCTCCGTTATTCTTGCCCTCAATGGGGCGGGTTTAAAGTTTAATCTCAGCCTGTTGCTTGATTAGTTGGGATGATTGCTTCTAGTGCCAGCTCATCTAATAATTCATTATCGACCTTTAAATAAGCCGTTGAATCATCAACTGAAATACCAACATCTAGCACCCCTTTTACCGCTAATAGCTTATCAGTTATTTGCCGTGCCTGCTCGCTCGTTTCGATCTCCACGTGTTTCAACAAACTACTCATATGACGTGGGGCCTTCATGCTTAGCGCCACTATAAACCAAATAAATAAAATACCGCCACAGGCTAAAAACACGGAGGCTAAACCATAATTATTCCATACTAGCCCGCCCATTAAACCACCACAAAAAGCGCCAAAAAATTGCGAGCTGGAATAAACGCCCATCGCGGTTCCTTTTCCGCCAGCAAACGCTATTTTAGAAATCAATGACGGCAAACTCGCCTCTAACAAATTAAATGCTGTAAAAAATACAAATAAAGAACCCAGCATGCCCCAAAGATGACCACTGAACAAATACAACCCGAGGCTAGCCAATGACAAGGCCGCTACAGCGCTAACGAAAACGACTTTCATCTTACGCTTTTTTTCTGCGAGGATAATAAAGGGTAGCATTGCCACTACCGATAACCCCAACACAGGCAAGTAAACCATCCAGTGGTGATCCGCAGCGATGCCCAGCTTCCCTCGTAAAACCAGTGGAAGCACAACAAACATAGCGGTCATCACTAAATGTAAGCAAAAAATACCAAAATCAAGACGTAATAGCTGCGTATCTTTTAACACCTTACCCATCAAAGCAGGAATAGGCTCTGCATCTTTATGCACCGATAATTTTTTCGCGTCTGGCACAACGTTATGCAGGATAAATATACCCACCGTGGCCAAAATCGCTGTAAACCAGAAAATACCCTGCAAGCCAACAACCGATGCTAACAATGGCCCCAGTACCATCGCAATACCAAATGAGATACCAATGCTGATGCCTATCGTTGCCATTATTTTTGTCCGATTTTGCTCCAACGTTAAATCGGCCGCCAACGCCATAATTGCCGCAGCAACAGCGCCACTTCCCTGCAAAGCCCGGCCAAGAATAATGCCGTATATCGTTGTTGATAAGGCAGCGACAACGCTACCAGCTACAAACAGTAATAAGCCAATCGTAATAATTTTTTTACGCCCAAAGCGGTCAGACATCAAGCCAAATGGAATTTGCAATAACGCCTGCGTTAAACCATAAATACTAATCGACAAGCCCAATAGCACCGGTGTTATTCCATTAAGGTGCTCGGTATACAGGGACATTACAGGTAAAATCATAAACAAGCCGAGCATGCGCATTGAAAAAATGCCCGCCAATCCTAAGCTTGCTCTTTTCTCTTGTTCACTCATTACTGATGGTTGGCTTGAAGAATCAGCCATAATTACTTTGCCTAGCCTTTAAAAAGACGGGTATATTAACAGGTTTGGTAATTTAATTAGATACGTAAATGGACACCATTCAAATTCGTGGCGCAAGAACCCACAACTTAAAAGATATTGATCTCGACCTGCCCCGAGACAAGCTGATTGTTATTACAGGTTTATCTGGTTCTGGCAAGTCTTCTTTAGCCTTTGACACGATTTATGCAGAGGGACAACGTCGTTACGTCGAATCGCTATCCGCTTATGCTCGACAATTTTTATCGGTAATGGAAAAACCTGATGTCGACCATATTGAAGGCTTATCGCCAGCTATTTCTATTGAACAAAAATCTACCTCCCACAACCCACGTTCAACAGTCGGCACCATTACAGAAATTTACGATTACCTGCGCTTATTGTTCGCTAGAACAGGTATTCCACAATGTCCCGATCACGGTACATCACTAGAAGCGCAAACCACCACGCAAATGGTCGATGCTGTACTCGCCTTAGACCCAGAAAAACGCTGGATGCTATTAGCACCGGTGGTACAGGAACGTAAGGGTGAGCACTTTAATACCTTAAATGATCTACGTAACCAAGGTTTTATTCGCGCAAGAATTGATGGTGAAATTGTTGAATTAGACGATGCCCCACCTTTAGAGCTTAAGAAAAAGCACACCATTGAGGTCATCATTGACCGCTTTAAAATTCGCGATGATTTGTCCGTTAGATTGGCAGAATCTTTTGAAACGGCGTTAAAGCTCACCGAAGGTATCGCCGTCATCAGCAGCATGGATGACGATGAAGAAATTTTATTTTCATCGCGTTTTGCCTGCCCAACTTGTGGCTACAGCATTAGTGAATTAGAGCCTCGCTCTTTTTCCTTTAACAGTCCAAAGGGGGCTTGTTCAAGCTGTGATGGTTTAGGTATTACGCAATATATTGATGCTCAACAAGTGTTACATAGCCCTCATATTAGCCTTGCCGGTGGCGCCATCCGTGGCTGGGACAAGCGCAATATGTATTACTATCAAATGGTTATGTCGCTAGCCAAGCATTACCAATTTGATCCAGAAGAGCCCTTTAATTCATACCCAGAAGAAACCCAACATGCCATTTTATTTGGCAGTGGCGATGAGCCTATCAACTTTACAACGTTGAACAGCCGAGGCGAATCCATTAAACGCACACACCCTTTCGAAGGGGTCATTCATAGTATGGAGCGACGCTATCGTGAAACCGATTCAAACACCGTACGCGATGAACTGGCCAAATACTTATCAAGCAAGGCTTGCCCAGACTGTCAGGGCCAACGTTTAAATAAAGCCGCTCGCCATGTTTTTGTAGACACCCACACTTTACCATCAATCACAAACCTGTCTATTCGCCAATCTAGCGCCTTATTTTCCTCTTTAGAATTGGCTGGACACCGTGGCGAAATTGCTAAAAAAATCGTCAAAGAAATTAAGGCGCGTCTCGATTTCTTAATTAATGTCGGTTTAGATTACTTATCATTAGACCGAAGCGCAGACACCTTATCGGGTGGTGAAGCCCAACGAATACGCCTAGCCAGTCAAATTGGTGCTGGGCTTGTTGGCGTTATGTATGTATTAGACGAACCATCCATTGGTTTGCACCAGCGTGATAATCAACGTCTCATTAACACCCTATTTCACTTGCGTGATATAGGCAATACCGTGATTGTAGTTGAACATGATGAAGACGCCGTTTTGGCAGCTGATCATGTGGTTGATATTGGTCCTAAAGCAGGTATTCATGGTGGTAACGTTATCGCTCAAGGCACGCCTGAGGAAATCATCAACGACCCTCTTTCCATCACCGGGCAATATTTATCAGGCGCGCAATATATCGCTGTGCCCCAACAACGTCACCCCGTGGATGCCAGTAAAACACTGCGCATTAATAATGCACGCGCTAATAACCTAAAAAACATCAGTGTTGATATTCCCATCGGTTTATTTACCTGTGTTACTGGCGTATCTGGTTCGGGTAAATCAACGCTTATTAACGAAACCTTGTACCCAACGGTTGCAAAAGTACTGAATAAATCATCCTTACCTATCGCCGCTAATGACGGTGTTGATGGCCTAGAACATATTGATAAGGTCGTTGATATCGATCAAAGCCCTATAGGGCGAACACCACGTTCAAACCCGGCTACCTACACTGGGCTCTTCACCCCCATTCGTGAACTGTTTGCAGCAACCCCAGAGGCGCGGTCACGCGGCTATACGCCTGGACGATTTAGCTTTAACGTAAAAGGTGGGCGCTGCGAGACCTGCAAAGGCGATGGCGTTATTAAAGTAGAAATGCACTTTCTTGCGGATGTTTACGTCAATTGTGAGAGCTGTAAAGGTCAGCGATACGGTCGAGAAACGCTTGAAATACGCTACAAGGGTAAAACAATCCATGAGGTGCTATCAATGACGGTGGAAGATGCTTGTGGCTTTTTTGATGCGATTCCAGTTGTATCAAAAAAACTCCGCACGTTGATGGATGTCGGGCTTGGCTATATTACCTTGGGGCAAAACGCTGTCACTTTATCGGGTGGTGAGGCTCAACGCGTCAAACTATCACGTGAACTATCAAAACGTGATACCGGAAAAACTCTCTACATTCTTGACGAACCGACTACCGGTTTGCACTTTGCTGATATACAGCAGTTACTTAGCGTTTTGCATACGCTTCGTGATCACGGCAATACCCTTGTGGTTATCGAACACAATCTAGATGTTATAAAAACAGCCGATTGGATCATTGATATCGGCCCTGAAGGGGGAGATGGTGGCGGACAAGTGATTGCACAAGGCACACCTGAAGCGGTCACTCAATGTAATGAGTCTCATACAGGGTACTACCTAAAAGATTTCCTAAACAAGACTAACGATAGCCTATCGGCTTAGAAGGAATTACCTTGATTAACAAAGCCACTAAGCTTTTCCCCGTTTGGGCAATACTTTTATCAATTGTCGCCTACGCAATCCCTAGCTTATTTATACCCCTTAAACCTAGTCTCTTTTTCTTATTAGGTTTGGTAATGTTTGGCATGGGTATTAGCTTAAGAGCACATGATTTTTTACGTATTCTTAAATCGCCTAAGCCTATTATCTTCGGCTTATTATTGCAGTTTCTCTGCATGCCTTTTTTTGCTTGGGGTATATCCACTTGGTTGCAATTACCCTTAGCGCTTGCCAGCGGCATGATACTGGTCGGCGCAAGCCCAGGCGGCACCGCCTCCAATGTTATTTGTTACTTAGCAAAAGGAAATGTTGCCCTATCGATCACGATCACCACTTTTTCAACCCTACTGGCGGTGATTGCAATGCCTGCCTTAAGCCTGCTCTACCTTGGTAAACAGGTTGATGTACCGGCCATGAAAATGCTTATGGATATTGTAAAGATTATTATTTTACCGGTCACAGCTGGCATCATAGTCAACCAACTTTTTGGTCGTTTTTTAAGCTCAACCAAGCAGGTTTTCCCATTGATATCTGTTTTTGCTATCGTGCTTATTATCGCCATTATCGTTGCACTCAACCAACCTCGTTTAGGCTCTATTGGGCTGTTATTAGTGGGCGCTGTTGCTCTGCATAACGTACTGGGCCTCTTCACCGGCTACTGGCTACCCCGAGCACTTGGTATGGATCGACAAACCTGCAAAACCCTAGCCATTGAAGTTGGTATGCAAAACTCCGGTCTTGCAGCGGCGCTGGCAGTTAAATACTTTGCTCCGCTTGCGGCACTGCCCGGCGCGCTGTTTTCCTTATGGCATAATTTAACTGGATCCCTACTTGCCTCTTATTGGTCTCGCGCTAAGTAATCAGGCATAAAAAAACGCCCTCTATTTTTATAAAGGGCGTTTATCGAGATTTTAATGGTCGTCGTTACTTACTCAGCATCTGGATAAAATAGCTGCTGCCCACCTTTACGAAAATCTGCAATAATCTCTTGGCCTCTTTTACTCGTAACAAACTGAATATATTTAATCGCTAAGTCATACCTTGAGCCCGGGTGTTTTTTTGGATTAACCGCCATCACATGGTATGGGTTGAATAAATTAACATCGCCTTCAAACAACACCTTGAGGGAGATCTTATCGGCAAAAGCAATTTGCGTACCCCGGTCTGTTAAAGCGTAAGCTAGTTTTTCATTCGCTATATTAAGCACCGCGCCCATGCCTTGGCCGACATCGACATACCAGTCCCCACTGGGCGCAACACCGGCTTTCTTCCACAACAGTTTTTCTTTCTTATGTGTGCCCGAGTCATCACCTCTGGAAATAAAGCTAGCTTCTATTTCAGCAATACTACGCAAGGCCTCTTCAATTGTTTTAGAGGCTGCTATATTTGCAGGGTCACTGGTCGGGCCTACTATAACAAAGTCATTATGCATGACCGCCGAGCGATCAATGAAATCACCCGACTTGACGTAGTTCAATTCTGCCGCTGGTGCATGAGCAAACACAACATCAACATCACCTTGCGCCCCCATTGCCAATGCTTTACCAGTGCCTACAGCAATCACTTCAAGCTTAACATTGTGCTGGGTTTCAAAGACAGGGTTTAGCACCGCTAAAAGCCCCGAGTTTTCTGTGCTGGTTGTGGTCGACATTCTAAGAACATCCAATGCCGAACTGTTTGACGCAAACATCATCAGCGCGCCAACACCCATCAGCCAAAGTATTTTTACAATTTTTTTCATTATTTACCCGTTACTTATCCCGTTATAAAAAACAAGGGGCGACAAATGCGCCCCTTTGATGGCCTACCGCGTTAAAACGCCCATTGGCCACGAAGCTGCATAATATCTGCTTCTTCATTATCGTGCGCCCCACCTTCTACCTCTAGCACTTTAATATAGTTAGCAGAAAAACGTAAGCCCGCTACTGGGAACCAATTAAGGCCCAAAGTCACGTTGTCCATTTCACCACCGTTTATAGCGCCATCCATTAAATCAATGGTGCTATATCGTAACGCTAACTCCCATGCACCTATACCACCATTACCAAACGGGCTATTAGGCTTAACTGCTTTGAATTTTGCACCTTTATGCGTATATGGGCGTGTATCTTGTGTAAGGAACCAGCCTGTTTGTGCATACCAGCCATCAAATGTTAGGTCACTAGTTGTATCGCGTTCAAGCTGAGTACGAATATATTCGGCTTGGCCAGAAAACCTATTTTTAACAAGAGCTACTTCGGCACCTAATGTTAGATAGCTATCTACATCTAGCAACTTACCTGTATCCACAAAGTCCACTCCTGAGATGTTAGTTTCAGGCTGTTGTTTGAACTGAACCTCGCCTCCTCGTGTGCTGCGGTAATTTGCGGCCAAACCTAAATGAACCAACGAGCCTTTTTCATTAACTGGCATCCACGTAGAGCGCCCGCCTAACCCCCATCCCTCATCGTCTGAGCCACCATTTGTATTGGCTTTATCACCAAACACACCGAGCGCTGTTGTCCAATGTTTACGATCAATGCTACCCATAACGCCAATATGTCTACTCGCCGTAAAGGCATCAATTGAAGCTCTTTCGGTAAACTGCGTATTATTGTCGCTGATTTGATCTTGCAACATAAATGGGTCTCTAAAATGGCCGGCCTTAACGCTTAGCCCTTCAAAGTCAAACCCATTGTAACCAACCCAAATATCCGTAATCCCTTTTCGTGTATCACCTGTACCCGCAAAGTCATACTCAAACTTATAGAACCAATCTTTATTTACCGTGCCTTTAATATATAACCTTGCTCGACGTACTTTTGTACCATCGCCCAGCGTGCTACCCGCTGCCGAATCATCTTCTCCATACCAGGCAGAATCTAACTGCATGCGGCCACCAATTTGCGTGGTGAAGTTACCATCACGAGATTTAACAGCCAAGCCACCTTTATTAACATTTACTTCAACATTGGTTGCCTTATCGAGCCTTTCTTGAATGTCTTCAGTTTGCGCGATCGTTTTTTGCTCTGTTGCTTTTGCCTCAGCTAATACGCGTTGGTATTGCGCATCTGATATCGTGCCATTTTCATGCAGCAACATAAGTAGCGTTGTCAGTTCAGAGCCTGCATGAGCCGATACCGAGCCCCCCATAAAAACAGCGGCAGCTAACGCTAATTTATTTATTTTCATTGATTTTTCCTTATTATTGATTATCAAAATACCCGCTGGCATACAGCAAAACTAATGCCAGCGGGTTTGGCATACCATCAACTCATTGATTAATAAATAACTTTAAAAATTATCACTGAAACAAGCATAACAACGCACTAGACTTATGCGACACTTTGTCTCAATATAAAGAGACTTTTGACAGAATGTCTCACGACGCTATTTTCTATGACTACCCACAAATCATCGGCACTTCGTAAAGCCATTCGTGACCGCCACTCATTTTTTGGTAATAACCCACTTGTCGTTAAACTGTTGGACGACATTGATCGTGTCGCCACTAAAAACACACCTATTTTATTGGACGGCGAAACGGGTACTGGTAAAAGCCTATTAGCTAGAAAAATTCATGACCTTAGCCAACGCAAAGGTCCCTTTGTATCTATTAACTGCGCAACCTTTAGTCAACACTTATTAGAAACCGAACTATTTGGTCACGCAAAAGGCGCCTTTACAGGTGCCAAAGACGCACGAAAAGGGCTAGTCGCCACTGCACAAAATGGCACATTATTTTTAGATGAAATTGGCGAGCTGCCGCTAGATTCGCAACCCAAGCTTTTACACCTTTTAGAAGAAAAAACCATTCGCCCCGTTGGCTCCGACAAAGAATATGACACCTCTGTCCGTATCGTTGCCGCCACAAATAAACGCCTTAAAGACCTGGTTAAGCAAGGCTTATTTAGGGCTGACTTATATTACCGTTTAAGTGTCGTTCCTTTTACTGCACCGCCACTGCGTGACCGCCCAGATGATATTGAAGCGCTCACTAGCACCTTTGTTTGCCAATTGTGTGAGGAACACGAATTAACCAGCCCTCACATTTCAACTGAGTCAATCAATGCCTTACAAGCTTATGACTGGCCCGGTAATATTCGTGAACTACGCAACCATATTGAACGCTCGTTACTGCTAAGCATCCCATTACATGAAACATTACCGGTGGCTGACACTGACTCAGCGACTACAAACAAGTACTGCTTAAAATCACTTGAAAAAGAGCATATTCTTAAAGTCATTAATGAGAGTAAAGGCAACAAATCTCAAGCCGCAAAAAGCCTGGGCATCTCTCGCCGCACGCTTGATAGAAAACTTAAACGCTGGGATCAAAAAGCTGCCTAACAATATCTTTTCTATCGCCACTAGGTAGTGGTCCTTTTTCAGCGTAAAATGTCTCGCTTCATGTGAACCTCATTAACCGAAGAAAATAACTATGCGTACTAGCCAATTCCCACTCAATACCGTTAAAGAAACCCCTTCAGATGCCGAAATCGTCAGTCATCAATTAATGATTCGCGCGGGGCTTGTTCGCAAGCTAGCAGCTGGTTTATACAATTGGCTCCCCCTTGGTGTTCGCATTCTGCAAAAAGCACAGCATATTGTTCGCGAAGAAATGAACAATGCTGGTGCGTTAGAAGTCTTAATGCCGGTTGTACAGCCGTCTGAACTTTGGCAAGAATCGGGGCGTTGGGAACAATACGGCCCTGAACTAGCTCGCTTAAATGACCGACATGGCCGTGAGTTTTGCTTAGGCCCAACACATGAAGAAATTATTACCGAACTGGCCCGTAACGAAATAAAGAGTTACAAGCAATTACCGGTTAATTACTACCAAATACAAACTAAATTCCGTGATGAGATTCGGCCTCGTTTTGGCATTATGCGTTCACGCGAATTTATTATGAAAGATGCCTACTCGTTTCATATGGACGACGAGTCTTTGCAAGAAACCTATGACCGCATGTTTCAGGCCTACCATAATATTTTTACACGCCTTGGCCTAAATTTCCGCCCTGTATTGGCAGACACCGGCTCTATTGGTGGTAACGCCTCGCATGAATTTCACGTACTGGCTGATTCTGGCGAAGACGCGATTGCCTTTTCTACTGAAAGCCAATACGCCGCTAATGTAGAAAAAGCCGAGGCATTAGCACCCACAGAGCCGCGCGCCGAGGCCACTGAACAGTTAGAAAAAGTACCTACCCCAGGCCAACGCAGCATTGAAGAAATCAGCAGCTTCTTAAACGTGAGCAGCGCGCAGTGCTTAAAAAGCTTACTGGTAAAAGGAGATGACGATACTGTTGTGGCGCTTTTATTATGCGGCCACCACTCACTGAATGATATTAAAGCCGAAAAGTTAGACGGCGTAGCTTCTCCCCTAACGATGGCTAGCGATGCTGAGATTTCACAAGCTGCTGGCTGTGATGCAGGCTATATCGGCCCCATTGATTTAGACGTCCCTATGATTGTTGATCGTAGCGCAGCGACTATGGCAAATTTCATTTGTGGCGCTAACGAAAATGACATGCACTACACAGGGGTAAACTGGGGCCGCGATTTAGCAGAACCCGCTCGTATTGAAGATATTCGTCAAGTCGCCGAAGGAGATGCTAGCCCTGATGGACAAGGTACTTTGACTATTGCACGCGGCATTGAGGTTGGGCATATTTTTCAATTAGGCACTAAATACAGCGAAGCGATGAATGCTTCTGTGCTAAACGAAAACGGCAAAAACCAAGTGATGACGATGGGGTGTTATGGTATTGGCATTACCCGCGTCATTGCTGCCGCTATTGAACAAAACCATGATAATAAAGGTATTATTTGGCCCGCTGCATTAGCCCCTTTCCAAGTTGCTTTATTACCGATGAATATGCATAAGTCTGAACGCCTAAAAGCAGCGGCTGAAAAACTATACCTAGAGCTAAAAGAAGCTGGGTTTGATGTTTTATTTGATGATAGAAAAGTACGCCCCGGCTTTATGTTCTCAGATATGGAGCTTATTGGCATTCCTCACCGTATCGTGCTGGGCGATAAAGGCTTAGACAATGGCATGGTTGAATATCGTGCTAGAACAGACAGCGACAACCAAGACATACCCTTAGATCAAATTATCGCGCACCTAAAAACGGTCACTCAACAATAAACTAAACATTATGGACACTAACTTTTGGCATGAACGTTGGGCAAAAAGTGAAATTGGTTTTCACTTAAATGACGTTAACCCGTATCTTATCGAGCACTTTGCTGCACTCAAACCAAAAGCAAACGCCGCTGTTTTTGTGCCTTTGTGCGGCAAAAGCAAAGACCTTATCTGGTTAGCAGAACACGCCGAAAAAGTATTGGGCATTGAGTTAAGCAAAAAAGCCGTGGAGGACTTTTTCAAGGAAAACAATCTCACGCCTAGTATTACCCAGGGTGATCGCTTTTTAACGTATCGTTATGAAAATCTCACCATTATTTGCGGCGATTTATTCGAACTAACAGCCGACGACGTAGCTGCTTACCAGCTTGTTTACGATCGTGCGTCCTTGATTGCTTTTCCAGCGGATATGCGCGCCCGCTATGTCGAAAAACTAAATGAACTTTTACCTAATAAAACGCAGCGCCTACTCGTTACTGTTGACTACCCCCAACATGAAATGAGCGGCCCTCCCTTTTCGGTAACACCTGAAGAAGTACAGCAACATTTCTCTGCGCGTTATGAGATTCAGCGCTTAGCGTCTGAGGATATTTTAGAGCAATCAAAACGCTTCAAGGCCAAAGGCGTATCGCGCATGCTTGAACACGTTTTTTTGCTCACAGAAAAATAACCTTTTAGTCTACATCGAGCAGTTTTTCCACAATATAAACACACATGCCGCAGGCAACATTAACGCGTGTTTTTTCCCTTGCCTGCTCAAGTGTCTCAATATTGTCGGCCTTTATCCTTGTTAAAAAGTGCTTTTTGGTGACGCCCGTGCAACTGCAAATCACATCATCATCTTTAAATTCATACGCCACTTAGTGATCGTGCCCACAGCCCGATTCTGGCTCTGCCTCATAAGGGCTCTTGCGTTTTGGCGTATTCATTCGATATTGCACAAAATCTTGCAGGCTATGCTGATGCAAAAACGGGTTACCTTTTATTTGCTCTGCGATGGTTGATGTCTTTTTAACCGCATAATTATGCCCCGGCAGAATCGTCGTAGAACTTGGTAATTCCGTACGAATTTTATTCAAGGTTTTATACATTACTTCTGGGTCGCCGCCTGTGAAATCACAACGTCCACAACCAAAAACAAACATCGTATCGCCCGTTAACAAATCATCGCCTATTTGATAACACGCTGAACCGGGCGTATGCCCCGGCGTATGCAACACTTTAATACTACTATCACCCAACATAATTTCATCACCACCATAATGAATGCTCGGCGAGGCCGGGTGATCGCCCCAAAAGTCAGCTTCTTGCTTTAACAAATGTACCTGCGCATCGTACTTATCCAGCACATCACCAATACCGTTAATATGGTCATGGTGACTATGGGTTAGCAGGATATCGGTAATCTCGACTCCTTTTTGCTTAGCCAACTCTATTACCTTAGGCACATCCCAAGCCGGATCTACCACCGCTGCTCGGTTAGTTTTGTGATCGTGAATCAGATAAATAAAGTTTTCTGCAGGGCCTAGTTCTAATGCTTCTATTGAATAGTTTTTTTCAGTCATCACTCACTCCTATCATTTATGTTTTACAGCTCGCGTGTCGCACTAAAGGTTATCTCTGGCCAGCGCTCTTGTGTTAACGATAGGTTAACTCGGCTTTTCGCTAAATATACCAAATAGCCACCGCCATCTTCTGCCAAACTATCGTGCGCTTTCTTCTTAAACTCTTCAAATTTTTTCGGGTCATCACAGCTCACCCAACGAGCCGTTGTAATAGGTGCATTATCATACACACACTCTACGTTATACTCACTTTTAAGCCGTTGCGCTGTCACTTCAAACTGAAGCACACCCACTGCACCTAAAATTAAGTCATTATTCCGTAGCGGTTTAAATAACTGCGTCGCACCTTCTTCGGTTAATTGCGTCAGGCCTTTTTGTAAAGCCTTCATACGTAGCGGGTCTTTCAAAACGGCTTTACGAAAAAGCTCTGGGGCAAAATAAGGAATACCACCAAATTTTAAAGCCTCACCTTGTGTAAACGTATCACCCACTTGAATGGTGCCATGATTATGCAGCCCAATGATGTCACCGGCAAAAGCCTGTTCTACGTTTTTCCGGCTATCCGCCTGAAACGTAATGGCATTACCAACCTGAATATTCTTCTTAATACGCACATGGTTTATTTTCATACCTTGTGAATACTCACCGGAACAAATACGCATAAAGGCTATTCGATCCCGGTGCGCTGGGTCCATATTGGCTTGAACCTTAAATACAAAACCGGAAAACTTATCTTCTTCTGGCAGCACTTCACGTTCAACGGCTTGTCTTGGTTGAGGGGCTGGCGCATATTCTGCAAACGCGTCAAGCAATTCACCCACGCCAAAATTATTCACCGCCGAGCCAAAAAATACCGGCGTTTGTTTACCCGCTAAATAAGCGTCTATATCGAAAGGCGTACTGGCTTCTCGAACAAGCTCTAACTCCTCAAAAAAGTCTTCAAACTCATGGCCCATTAACTCCTTGAGCCCAGGATTATCTAGCCCTTTAAATATTTCGCCAGTGGCAATTTTACCACCATGCGTTGGGCTAAACACATGTACCTCATCCTTATAGATATGGTAAACGCCTTTAAAGCGCTTACCCATGCCTATTGGCCATGTCATTGGCGCACATTGAATTTTCAACACCGATTCAACTTCATCAATAAGCTCTAAAGGATCCCTGCCTTCCCTGTCCAACTTATTAATAAAACTAATAATGGGCGTATCACGCAAACGACACACTTCCATTAATTTAATGGTTCTGGCTTCCACCCCTTTCGCACAATCAATAACCATCAACGCAGAATCAACCGCTGTTAATGTTCGATAGGTATCTTCAGAAAAATCCTCATGCCCAGGGGTATCGAGCAGGTTCAATAATTTTTCATTATGTTCAAATTGCATCACCGAGGTAGTAATCGAAATACCCCGCTCTTGCTCCATTTCCATCCAGTCAGATGTTGCGTGCCGTGAAGCTTTTCGCCCTTTAACTGACCCTGCCACCTGAATAGCACCCCCGAACAACAACAGTTTTTCAGTCAGTGTCGTTTTACCCGCATCGGGGTGGGAGATAATGGCAAACGTTCGCCTCTTGTTGATTTCATTGACAAAATTACTATCACCCATACCTTCAAAATCCTAATTTTTACTTATTTATAAAGTTACCCCCCCCTTGGGGGACTGAAAGCGCACTATTCTACAGAATAAGCACCACGCTATACATTATTGCGCCAAAACCTTGTCCAACTCATTCAATTGCTGCCGATAAGTTTCTGGGTTTTCCGTTTTAAACTTCTCTAAGTTCAGGAGCTTCCATTTCACTGATGGAAACACCTGAAAATCATAAATCGACCAGTCTGGTTCTAAACCAGTCAGACTGAGCAAAAACGCTTTATCGCTTTCATTTAAACTGGACTGTATCGTTTCGATGAGCTGAAGCCTTGTGGCTTCATATTCATCGTAACTAAATTCTATAGCGCTCATTCCTTCAAACTGATTTTCAAACGCCATGCGCTGATCGAGCAAATGCGGATTTAGCAGCTCAAAGGTCGGGCGATTACTACTCACCAAGCCAAACAAAACCCCGCGTTTAATCTCATCGGTAAAACCTTCATTGTCTAACATAAGCTTTACATCAAATAAATCTCTTGGGTGTTGCCTATCTAAGGCTGCACAAATTTTACCGCCGTAGAGCTGCGCTAATGACACAATCGGCATCGCACAAAATACGTCAAACTGTTCTTGAGCAGCTTCACATAGCGGCGTTTTGATAGCCTCACCTATCAAGCCACGCCCCACCATATTCACTTCAATCTTGATCATCACACCATACTCATCAAGCTGAAGCTTACAGACTTTCTCTTTATGTTGAACACGAATCGATGGGCGCAAGTCTTCGATTCGTTCTTTAATCCGCATAAGGGCTGCGTTAATGCCCTCCAGTGTTTCATTGCGCTCAGCTATCTCAACGTAGGTTAAGTCGATATCAACCGATAGCCTTGGCATATCCCTGACAAAGAGATTGATTGCGGTGCCGCCATGCATGGCAAAACATGTCTCTTTGGCGACCTCTGGCAATACATCCAAAAGCAGCTTCACTTGTTTGGTGTAGGCGTTATTCATGCTTCTGCCTCTCCATTGATTGAATCAAGAGCCTTGGGAACAGTTATCTGGTATTTCGAAACATAGACACCATCGGTCACGATGGCGCGTTTGCCTGAACCCAAATCAACCTTATCAAGGTTGATATAGCTGAGCCATTCATGGCCTGCCTTATCCGCCAAATACAAAAACAGGCGCTTCACCTTCACAGAAGTACACTCTTCCAATAATTTTTGTACCGTCGCTGGGCGCAAATTATTCAAACCTTCCATCAACTCAAACACTTCCATTAGTGGCTGAGACTTTGGCGCTAAATACAAGCACTCCATCACCGCGCGTGCGGGGCTGGATATCTTTACCTTAAAACTTTTATAGTCGATCTCAACTAAACCAAGCTCAGGCGGCAAAAAGCTCGTTATCTTGCTTTCTACACTTAACCCCCAATCCCGCTTTTTAAACCAAAGTGGCAAGCTCTCGCCCTTACCACCAAAAAGCTGTGCCTTCTTGGTAGAAAGCTCCAAATAATGGGCTTTCCCCTGCAATGCCAGCGCCGTTTTAGCAGCTGGATGCACAAACAGGCCTAGCTGGGACTGCAACGCATAGATACCGCCCAGATAATCCACCTGATCACCATGACGTATCAAGGCACCTGTACCGATAGAATCAAACCACTGGCTTTTCTTGTACTGCTTTTGTAAATCGAGGCTGTAGCCCTGTGCTGTTAACCATGCCGAAGAGAGCACTATGCCTGAAGGCTGAGTGCTAAGCAGAGTGTTTAATTTTGACTCTCTTTCGGTATTCATGCTCCCAATATATCTATTTTTATAAACTAAATCAACGAAAAGGTTTATATTATCTATTATTTAGGTATTTTAAATACCTAAATATATTATTTTTTAAACAAAAAAGCGATATTGCCATCAACACTGCCAACCCTTGCAACATACTCGGCGAAAGGCTTGCTTTTGCGGCTCAGTTTGGCTCGACAAGAGATAATACAAGAGAAGAACGGGCAATCAAGGCCATAGACCTCTGAGTTCCAAAAGTGCGGTATAAAAAGTAAGCTTCTGCCACTTCAACAAGGAAGGCAAGAGCTCGCCTGTTTAATGGTTCCAGAAAAATGCACGCCCTAATAACCCGCTTCGATGGTGAAGACATTGCCGCCAAGCTCCATATCACGCCCCATTTTTTCATAGTCGATATAAAAGGCTAACTGTTCTGAGATCTGTGTGGTTTCTTCGGTCAGCTCTTCGGCATAGTCAGCCAGTGATGCATAACAACCACAATAATTTTCTTCAATGGCTTTTTGCGCATCGTCGATGCTATCGCCAAAGTGAGATAATAACTCGCCTGCAATTTCGCCATGTTCTTCAATGAAACAAGCAACATCATACGCGCGCTCAATACATTCATATTCAGACACTGAATAGCCAACAAAGCCTTCATAATCATGAATGGCATATTCTTCGGCATCGTCTTCTGGGCTATTGGCTAATAACTCATTGACTTGCTCTTGAATATTATCCAGCGCTTGCGTGGCATCAGCCCAAACAGCTTGTAACTTTCCCGAGATACCTTCGGCTAACTAATTGATTTCATGTCGTTATGAACGATCTTATTTCTTTGTGTTACAAGAACGTGCCTGAATACAAGTTCCGTTTTTTGTTCCACTTCATCCGGTGCAAAGCTGTCAGGCAGCCCTGTCTGTTCACTCCACAAAAAGTCTTTAATTTTCACTTTAATCTCATCGCGAGTACCTTGCTTAGCTGCGAAGTTTTGTATTCGTGCCAGTTCTCCACTCACCGTCTTATACAGACCTTCCGCAACTTTCTTTATACGGTCAATTTCCTTCTTCGTTAAATCAGGTTTTAGTAGTAAATCAAACAATGCCAAAGACTCTTCCGATAAACCTTCTTTTACTGCCCGTTGCTCTTCTTCGCTCAGTTCATCGACCAGCTTAATTAAAGCCTCGAAGGTAGCTTCAATGGTTACGCGATCTTTCTCACTGTTATATTCGCCAACAATTTCTTCATAGTGCTTTTGAAAATCTGTTCGCGTTGGATTTTGCATGAGCATTTTTAGCAGCTTTTTCTCGATGATATCTTTTAAAGATTGAACAGTGGTGTTCTTGGCAGGTGATCGCTCGAATTCTTTTCTCAGTCGGTCAAAATCAATCTTGCTGATATCGTATAGTTTAGTCGGTTCTTTAACACCGCTAGTTAGTTCGATGCTTTCCTCAATAACAGCATGAAGCTCACGCATAATTTCTGAGATATCCGCCCGTTCCACATCTTCCTTCAAGCTCTTATAGATAATACTGATAGCATCGTAGGCGGCGCGATAATTGTTAATGGCCTTGATGGTTAAGCAAGCTTTGAATTTCTTGAATACTTCGCGGCAAATAATCTCGAAGCGTTTTCGGGTTTCATCATTCTGGTTGACGACTTCCTTAGCGTCTATAATCGCCTTATTGCGCTCAAAACCTGTCTTTTCAAGAACATCTTCGAGCCTGAAGTTTTGAGCACTTAAAAAAGCGCGAATAGATTCAATGGTTTCCTCTAGATCAGCCAACAGCTCTTCTTCAGGCTTAACAGGGTCAAGTTCAGGCGGTGGTTGGCCATCCCCACCGCCAACGCCTGTATGCCCTGCAAATGTGGCGAGCGCTTTGCGGAGGTTTTTAAGAATGCCGCAGTAATCAACAATCAGGCCGTTATTTTTACCTTCTGATACGCGGTTAGCACGGGCAATCGCCTGCATAAGCGTATGCGCTTTGAGAGGCTTATCCAGATATAGGGTAGACATCGTAGGCACGTCAAAGCCTGTCAGCCACATGGCGCAAACAATCGCGACGCGGAATGGATGCTCCTCTTTCTTAAATGCGCTCTCCATATCCAGGCGTTTACCGTCAGCCGTTTCGAAGCCTTCTTTGATGAGCTTGCGGTGCGGCGTAATATCCAAGCCCCATTTGCGGAACTTATCGACTTCGCCTTGCTCTTCGCTGACGACGACAGCCACGATAGTTTCACGCATATAAGAGAGCTTGCGCTCCATATCCATGATTGCTTGTTCATCAGATATCTTGTTCAGCTCTTTTTCTAACTTAACTATTTTTGCCTGCCACTTTTCGAGAATAATCTCCTGCATGCGAACGCAAGTAACCTTGTCGATGCAAACCATCATCGCTTTACCGTTTTCCCAGCCGGTGCTGTAATGCTCGACAAAATCCTCGGCTATTTGATCCAAGCGGCTTTGGGCGGTAATGAGGTGATAGTCGCGCTTCAACTCTCGCTCTAAGCGCTCAGTAACGTCCTGATCATCTGTTTCAAACTCTTCCAGCTTAGCCGCAATTTTCTCGTTGAGATCTTCGGTAGCTAAGCCGAGTTTTTCACCCCTAGCATCGTAGTAAAGCGGCACGGTCGCCCTATCTTCGACGGCTCTTTGGAAATCGTAGGTGGAAATATAATCCCCGAATACGCGGCGGGTGATTTCATCATCTTTGAAAAGTGGCGTTCCGGTAAAACCGATATAGCTGGCATTAGGCAGTGCGTTGCGCAAGTTTAATGACAGGCGGCCATATTGGGTGCGGTGGGCTTCATCGGTGATGACGATAATGTCGTCACGGTCTGAATAGGGTTCGTTGGGGTCAACGTCTTTATTGAATTTTTGCACCAGCGTAAACACATAGGCTTTATGCTGATTGAGTAATTCTTTTAAATGATTGCCCGATCCCGCACGGCAAGGGTCTTGATCATTATCGACTAGGCCACAACCTGCAAAGGTGTTGTAGATTTGCTTATCCAAATCGTCACGGTCGGTACAAATCAGGAAGGTAAAATTACCACCAAGCTTTCGATGAATCTTTCTGGCAAAGAAAACGATGGAATAGGATTTACCCGAGCCTTGTGTATGCCAGAACACGCCAAGTTTACCTTGCCGTTCTTCGCGATTCTTCACGGCTTCGATTGAACGGTTTACACCAATAAACTGATGGTTACGGGCGACAATCTTGACCAGCTTGCCTTTGCTTTCATCAAAAAGCGTATAGTTTTCAAATAGGTCGAGAAAATCGCGCTTGTTACAGATACCTTTGAGCAAGGTCTCCATATCCACCACGCCGGGATCATCTTCAGCTAAACGCTTCCAATCATTAAAGTGGTCAAACTTGCTCGAGATTGAACCAACTTTGGCATCCACGCCATTGCCTAAAATCACAAAGGCATTGTGGTGGAACAGGTGAGGGATAGTGTCTTTATAATCAGACAGGTTTTGCTCATAAGCATGACGGATGTCTTTGTGAATGGTCTTGCACTCGATAAACATCAAGGGAAGGCCATTTACAAAACCAACAATGTCAGCACGGCGGCGATATATATCGCCCCGCACCCATAACTCACGCACGCAAAGGAAGTGGTTGTTTTCAGGGGTGTCGAAATCAAAGACTTTAAGGCGCTTTTTCTCTAGCTCGCCTTTGGCATTGCGGAACTGAACCAGCACGCCATTTTTAACGCGCTCATACTGTTCAAAATTGATTTGCAGGGTATTTTCGGTAACAGGCGCTTCGGTGATTTGTCGCAATGCATCCTGATAAGCGGCATCAGGCAGGCCAGGATTAAATTTAACAAGCGCTTCGCCAAGATAGCGAGTGAGTACAACTTCCTTATCACTCAACCTGCCGAGCGTACCTTCATTGCCGAAGGTCTCGTTGTTATAGGCAAAGATACTTTCCCATCCGAGCTGTTCTTCCAGATAATCTGCCGTAGTTGCCTGGACCAGTGTATCTTCATTGAGCGGAGCCATCATACTTTAATCTCCCCATTCATGAGTCTAGGAAGGAGGAGATCGCGAGCACGAATAAGGTTTTTGTTCTGCTCTACTAAGTTTGATATTTGCTTGATATTAGATGAAATAATGTCTTGAAATTCTGATTGCAATGAAGATGCTGGGCTCAGAACATTCAGCGCACCAACCAAGTCACGCTTTAACTCCTTCTGATTTGTTGCACCTTCTCCCATACCTTCAAATATGGTTTCCAATTCCATCAAACAATAACCAAACCAGTAGGAACATATATCTGCATTTGGTCTTACTATGGTTACATGTGTATCAACGGTACAATCTTTTATATCAATCCAGCATTGTGCGACACGTCCTAGAGTCCCTGTGCCTGTAGAGTTAATTAGAACATCACCATTTTGTACTAATTTTTCTTTCTTAAAATCTTTTGATTGCCGCCTAATCAAATCTAGTGATAATGCTCTATTTCTTATACATTTTTGGTTAATAACAATGTACTTACCTTCGTCATCATATTTAGGCGTCATTCCGCGAGACAAGAAAGAGCTTATTTCTGATATCGTTTTTTTCTCCCACCCCTCCGGTACGCCATCAATAATTTTGACATGCTCATGACCGGGGAAGCGGAAACGCACAAACCATTCTTTGTAAAGCTGCCGCGCAGATTCCTCTAATAACTCAATCCGGCGCTTGTTGTTTTCGATGAGGTCGTCGTAACTTTGTACTATATCAACAATTTTTTTCTGCACATCTAGGGGGGGATTACTAACGGGAAAAGTTTTAATTTTATATAATCCTAACTTTCCTTGAGCAGCACCAGAAGCAATAAAAGCAAGTCGCTTTTTACATCGTTCAGTAGATAAATATAACTTCAAAAAATAAGGGTTAAATTTTGACTTATCTACTACAAGTTTAGCTGCGTTCTCTGTTAAATTTGCTCCATCTAAATTTTCTTGCACATATCCGGCGTCACCAACATTGGCACCCACGATGGTGATAACTACATCATCCTTGTTCACGATGTATCTTTTTATTTGGTTATGCGTTTCTTCAGATAAGTAAACGTGCTCTTTTAACTCTATTTTGCCTCCACCAATATCCCTGGCTCTTATGTATGGATATGGTGTTGGGTGCGAAATAAAATCATGGCCTTTGGGAAGCCGCTTGCCGCCCTTGACCTGCGCTATATCTTCTATGGCAACATTTCCCCAACTCATACCCCCAACTCCTCAAAATTCTTTTGGATTTGGGCTGCGAGGGTTACGGCTTCTTCGTTCAGTCCTTTTAGTTCAATATGAATATCACGCAGAGTTTCTTCAAAATCGAAATTTTCGTCCTCAACCTCTGGCGCAACGCCCACATAGCGCCCAGGCGTTAAGCTCCAGTCATTGGCTTTGATTTCTTCTATATCCACCAGCTTAACCAGGCCTTCGACATCACAAAGCGTGGCCTCTGGAAAACGCTCTTGCAACCAGTGGGCTTGCTTAAAGATATAGCGCACCTGTTTTAGTTGTTCGACGGCGGCTTTGCGTTGTTCGTCCAACGCTTTGATCAGTTTGTTTAAGCCCTTCTCTCCGCTGTCTTTCGCTTGTTTTTCGACAAATTTGTAAAGCTGGTCAATTTGTTTGATCAGATCACGGCTGGTTTCCGCCAATGGCTCCAGTTTTTCGGCGGCGGCTTTAAGGCCTGCTTTGTCCTTGTTTGATTTTTCCCAAGCTGCGTTTTCAGCATCAATGCTGGATTCGAACGCCTTGATGTCTTGACCCAATAGCTCAAAGGCCTTTGTAGTTTCTTCGTCAATCTCCGGCAATTTTCCCATCAAGCCATCGAGTGCTGCGATAAATTCATCCATTGGCTCTTTAGCCGCTTTGGCATCATCCAGCGTGCGTTGCAGATAGCTTTCTACCAACTCCAGGAAACGGTCTTGCTGACCACGATAGAGCCAAACGATAGCGGTGAGATTAGCGAGTTGCTCGGGGGAAAAATCATAAATCTTGCGGGTGACTTTGGTGAAGACGTTGCGTGCATCCAGCATTAACACTTTATCTTTCATAGTTGCTGGTTTGTTTTTATTTAAAAACCAAAGCTCACAGGGAACGGTACGGGTATAAAAGAAGTTGGAGCGGATGGCCACCATTGCGCCAACATGACCGGACTCAACCAGCTTACGACGCACCTCGGCTTCTTGTCCGCCGGCGCTGGAAGCCTGGGAGGACATAACAAAGCCTGCGCGGCCTTGTTCATTCAAGTAGCTGTAGAAGTAAGAAATCCAAAGGTAGTTGCCGTTGGATACCGCCCCCTTTTTGTTTACCCCCGGTAAGCCGAATGGCAAGCGCGGGTCATTTTTGATTTTCTCTGCGTCCACATCATCGACGTTGAAGGGCGGGTTCGCCATGACGAAGTGGGCTTTACCGAGGAAATCGTGAGGGTCTTCGTAATAGGAAATGGCCTTTTGGATTTTTCCCTCTAAGCCATGAACCGCCAGGTTCATTTTGGCGAGACGAATGGTGGTGGGGTTTTTCTCTGCTCCATAGAAGGTGGCGACGTCTTGCGGGCTCTTGTGCATCTTTTCGATAAAATGGGCGCTCTGCACAAACATACCGCCAGAACCGCAAGCGGGGTCGATGACCGAGCCATGATCAGGCTCGATAAAGTTCACGATCATCTGCACCAATGAGACAGGCGTGAAGAATTCGCCGCCATCATGGGCGCTTTGGTTGGCAAACTGGGTGAGGAAGTATTCGTAAATACGCCCGAAGATATCGCCAGTGGCCTTTTTGAGGGCTGGGTCGTTAAAGGTGCGCAGCAGGTTACCCAGAACGTCGTTATCCAGCTCCTGGTATTCCGTTTTGGGTAGAACACCTTTTAGGGTTTCGTAGTCATCCTCGATAGCATCCATCGCACTAATAACGGCTTGGGCACGGTCTTCGCTATCCGGCAGGTTTACGAGGTGATCGAACTGGGCTTCGGGCTTGAGGAAAATAGCGCCCTTACTGGAAAAGTCTTCTTTGGTCAGCGGGCGTGTCACACCACCACGCGATGGCAAAGAGGCTTCGATTTCAGGCTTCACCGACAAGTAGCGACTGTAAGCATGGCGAAGGAAGATCAGCCCCATAACGGGCATGAAGTATTCGTTGCTGGCGTAGTTACTGTTTGCGCGAAGATTGTCAGCGCTGCCCCAGAGGCGTTTTTCGATTGCTTCTATATTTACTAGCTGTGCCATTAGGCCTTTACTCCGTTTCTTTCTTTTTCTGTTCTTCAATCCATCGCTCAATATCTGCTGCTTTAAAACGCCAGCTTCCACCGACTTTAAAGCCAGGTAATTTGCCCTCAGCGGCTAGTCGATATGCGGTTTTCTCTGCTAACTTGAGATAGTCAGCCACCTCTTTCAAGGTCATAATTTCATCGGACATAGTTTTACCTACTATGAGGTTATAGGTGAGAATATGAGAAAATTGGGGAATGAGCAAGCTGAAGCTGACTCTGAAAGGCTCGGTAACATACTAAAGTCTGTCGTTAATTTAGAAGTCCCCGAGCTTTTTTTACGCAGAATCTGAGGTTAAATCCAATGACAGCACGATCGCGTCTTCTTTACCATCGGCGGCTGGGTAATAGTTTTTACGTTTGCCAATTTTTTTAAAACCGGCGGTTTTATAGAGTTGAACGGCTGCTGTATTGGAGGGTCGTACTTCCAAGAAAACACTGTTTGCATTTTTTTTCTTCGCGATAATCAGCACTTCTTTTAGAAATTGTCGACCTAATCCTTTGCCTTGGTAGGTAGGGTCCAAGCATATATTTAAGATATGCGCTTCGCCAACTGCGACTGATAAAATAACATAGCCTACGAACTGACCGTCTTTAATAAAGGCCCAATTTGAATAGCCAATTTTTAAACAGTCTTTGAAGATGCCTTCACTCCAAGGGTAGCTATACATTTGCCGCTCAATTGTCAGAACTTTGGGAATATCGTGTGTTTTTAATGGGCGTAAATAATCCGCTTGAGGGTTAGTTAAACTCAGCAACGATTTTAATTTGGCTAACATCAAGCCTTGTTAACCAGCGTTCTTGCCAGTTGTATATCGTCCCAAGCTTGCCTTTTGGCTGAAGGTGTTTTTAATAAATCGCGTGGGTGACAACTGACCACTATTGGTGTGGGCACATCATCAACCTTATGCACTGTTCCTGTTAGGTGGCTTAACGATTCGTTTGATTTTAGTAAGCTTTGTGCTGCCTTTTCACCCAATACAAAGACAAGCTGTGGTTTTACCAATTCTATTTGACGAATCAAGTAAGCTCGGCACGATAATAACTCGACCTTTTCCGCTTCAACATTAGCTGAACGACACTTAACACTGTTTGTTAAATGAACTGTCGATTTTTTAACCCCGACCGCCAATAACATTTCTGATAATAAGTGAGCCACGTCACCAGTTAATGGCCGCCCTTCTCTATCATCTTGTTGTGTTGGAAAGTCACCAACGATGAGCCAGTCGGCGTGCATTGGGCCATCGCTAAACACTAGCTGGTTCCTAACAGCTGAAGCCTCACAACGTTGGCAGTTTGACGCTATTTCGTAAAGCTCTTGAAGGGTGTTTGCTGTAACGTCGTCACTGACTTCTTCGGCGATTACCTGTTCTTGCCTGCTCCTCTCTTGCCAAACTTGAACGCCCATCAGATCCAAGTAGGCTAGCTGCCTATTGGATGTTGTCATTCAGTTTTATCGCGTTGTGTTCGGCGCAATAAGCGCATCGTTAGTACTAGTCCAGATAAGGCATACACTAAACACATAATAAATAATATTAACGGAGGCGCAGCATAGATTAAGGCTAAAACCAGCATAACAATCACGGCAACGACAAAAGGCACCTTGCCCGTAAAATTAAGCTCTTTGAAACTATGGTAACGAATGTTACTAACCATTAATAAACCCGCACATAAGGTGACTGTTAGTAAGCCTGCCGTCGCCGCGGTGCCTGTTAATTGGTAGTCTTCCATTAACCACACATAGCCGGCCACTAGGGCAGCGGCAGCTGGGCTGGCTAACCCTTGAAAGTAGCGTTTATCAGCAATGTTATGCTGAACATTAAAGCGTGCTAAACGTAATGCACCACACGTTGCATATACAAAGGCTACCATCCAACCAAACTTGCCTAAGGACGACAGCCCCCACGAATAAGCAACTGCTGCAGGTGCCACACCAAATGAAACCAAGTCAGCCAAGCTATCGTATTGTGCACCAAACTCGCTTTGAGTATTGGTCATGCGTGCAACACGGCCATCAAGGCCATCGAGCACCATGGCAATAAAAATAGCAATAACAGCTATTTCAAAATGGCCATTAACTGCGCCTGTAATCGCATAAAAGCCAGCAAACAAGGCGCTGGTTGTAAATAAGTTTGGCAGTAAATACAGCCCTTTGGATGGAGGGGGTGTTTGTTTCATCAAGTACTAACTCCGTTGGTTGTATTTTTAGTATAGCCTAGCATCATCTATATGATGACAAAAAAAAGCGACCGTTAAAACGGCCGCTTTTGTAGTCTTTAAAAAACGACCTAGTTTTTAGTTTTATCAACTAAAGCATTGGCAGTAATCCATGGCATCATTTCACGTAATTTTCCGCCAACTTGCTCAATTTGGTGTGCCGCATTATTTCTGCGGTTTGCTGTCATTGATGGGTAGTTAGTCGCCCCTTCAACAATAAACTGTTTAGCATACTCACCATTTTGAATGTTTCTTAACGTTTCACGCATTGCTTCACGAGATTCGTCATTGATCACTTTCTTACCGGTTACATACTCACCATACTCAGCATTGTTTGAGATCGAGTAGTTCATGTTAGCAATGCCACCTTCGTACATTAAATCCACAATCAGTTTTAACTCATGCAAACATTCAAAGTACGCCATTTCTGGTGCATAGCCGGCTTCAACCAATGTTTCAAAACCCATTTTAACAAGTTCAACCGTACCACCACATAAAACAGCTTGCTCACCGAATAGGTCAGTTTCTGTTTCATCTTTAAAGGTTGTTTCGATAATACCTGTACGACCGCCGCCAATTGCTGATGCGTATGACAAGGCGATATTTTTAGCTTTGCCAGATGCATCTTGGAAAACAGCAATCAAATCGGGAATACCACCAGCGTTTTTAAATTCGTTACGTACGGTATGTCCAGGCGCTTTAGGTGCAATCATAATCACATCTAAGTCAGCACGTGGTACCACTTGGTTATAATGAATAGCAAAACCGTGTGCAAATGCTAATGCAGCACCTTGCTTAATATTTGGCTCAATTTCTTCTTTATATAACTGAGATTGAAATTCGTCCGGAGTCAAAATCATTACTAAGTCAGCAGATGCTACCGCTTCAGCCACTTCTTTAACCGCTAGGCCAGCTTCTTGTGCTTTAGCCACTGAACTTGAGCTAGCTCTTAAACCAACAACAACATTAACGCCAGAATCTTTTAGGTTATTTGCATGCGCATGGCCTTGTGAACCATAACCAATAACAGCTACTGTCATTCCTTTAATGATTGAAAGGTCCGCGTCTTTATCGTAGTAAATATTCATCTTTTTCCTTAATTTTATTAAAATTTAACCGTCCTGCCTGCGCAAGACGCCGCACTTAACTTGTTACAGCGTTAACGATCTCTCACCACGAGACAAACCGATGACACCGGTCCGAACAACATCAATAACTTCATTTTCCAATGAAGACAAGAAATCATCCAACCAAGCTTTTTCGCCTGATAATTCAACAATCAAATAGCCATCCGTTTCATCGGTAATACGGGCTGATGAATCGGCGCCTAAACTGTCAATTTTTTGCAACATGGCATCATTCTTTTTCACCTTCAGCAAAACTAGCTCGCGTTCTAATGAAAAGGACTCTGATAAATCAATTAACTTCACCACATCAATTAATTTATTCAGTTGCTTTTTAATTTGCTCAATTGTCTCATCATTGCCAACGGTTACCAATGTTAGTCGAGACAAGGTAGGGTCTTGAGTCGGTGCAACCGTTAAGGACTCAATGTTGTAAGCTCTAGCAGAAAACAAGCCTGAAACACGCGACAAAGCACCGGCTTCATTTTCCAATAAGACTGAAATAATATGCTGACGACTCATGCCAATATCCTTTTATACTTTGAGTTTGGCGCCATTACCATATCGTTATGAGCTTTACCTGCCTCAATCATTGGATATACGTTTTCTTCTGTATCTGTTAAAAAGTCTAGAAAAACCGTACGATCTTTCATCGCAAAGGCTTCCCTTAGCGCCGGCTCTACATCTTCTTTTTTAGTCACTTGAATACCCACATGACCATACGCTTCTGCTAACTTTTTAAAGTCTGGTAATGCTTCAAGGTAAGAATGTGAATAACGACTTTTATAAGTGAACTCTTGCCACTGACGCACCATGCCTAGATAACCATTGTTTAAGTTAATCACTTTCACGGGAGTATCGTATTGCAACATGGTCGATAACTCTTGCAGGCACATTTGTATGCTTCCTTCGCCGGTTACACAAGCAACATCAGCCTCTGGGTTAGCAAACTTTACACCCATCGCCGCCGGCAAACCAAAACCCATTGTTCCTAAGCCACCAGAATTGATCCAACGACGAGGTTTATCAAACGGGTAGAATTGTGCGGCAAACATTTGGTGCTGGCCCACGTCCGATGTTACAAAGGCTTCACCGTTCGTTACCTTGTACAGTTGCTCGATAACATATTGTGGTTTGATAGTGCCGCTGTTCTTATCGTATGCCATGCAATCTACTGCACGCCATTCGTCTATTTGTCGCCACCAATCAGCAATACGCTCACGATCAAAGGTTTCACCTAAACTCTCTATTTGTGCAAGCATGTCTAATACAACAGGTTTTACCTGTCCAACAATAGGCACATCAACCGTAATGGTTTTAGAAATAGAGGCCGGATCCACATCAATATGAATAATTTTGGCATTTGGGCAAAACTCGGCAATTTTACCTGTTACCCGATCGTCAAACCGAGCGCCGATAGCAATAATTAAATCACTATCATGCATTGCCATATTCGCTTCGTAAGTACCATGCATACCCAGCATTCCTATAGACTGCGGGTCTGTGCCTGGAAAAGCCCCTAAGCCCATTAAGGTCTGAGTAACAGGGAAATTCAACGTTTTACAAAGCCGTCTAAATTCTTCGCTAGCTTCACCTAAAATAACGCCACCACCACTGTATATTACAGGGCGTTTAGCTGCTTTAATCAGTTCAATTGCTTTTCTTGTTTGACCAATATTGCCACTAATTATTGGTTTATAAGAACGCATGACTACTTCTTCAGGATACTGGTAAGGCACCTTAATATCAGGGTCTGTTATATCTTTAGGGATATCAACCACAACAGGGCCTGGACGACCTGACATAGCCAAATAAAACGCCTTTTTCATCGTTTCAGCAATATCGGCAACATCCTTTACCAAGAAATTATGTTTTACACACGGGCGAGTAATACCGACCGTATCAACTTCTTGAAAAGCATCGGTACCAATAACTGCTCGAGGCACTTGCCCAGTGATCACCACCAGAGGAATTGAGTCCATATAGGCTGTAGCAATGCCGGTTACTGCATTTGTTGCACCGGGGCCAGAGGTTACAAGTACCACACCAGGCTTACCTGACGAGCGCGCATAACCATCGGCCGCATGAGTAGCACCTTGCTCATGGCGGACCAACACGTGTTTCACATCTTCTTGCTTAAAAATAGCATCATATATATGTAATACGCACCCACCAGGGTACCCAAACACGTATTCCACACCCTCATCTTTTAAGGATTGGATGACGATTTCACCGCCACTTAGCTCCACAATGATTCTCCAAAATTCAACTGATTTGATTCGATCTAAAATAAATTCGATTACAACATGAAATCGAACTGGACAAAATACTAACTTTTGTGCATTTGGTCAAGCTCTTTCATTAGTCACACAGTGCTATATACTTAACCAAAAGACACTAATCCTACATAATCATAAGGACTTCCCTATGTATCGCGCTTTGATGTTTTGTTCTTGCTTACTTTTTGCTCAATTTGCTTATTCGGCCATTTACCAGTGGGTTGACCACCAAGGTAACACTCACTATAGCCAGCATCCGCCAGCTGACAAATCCATTTCAACTCAAAACATTACTGTCACGAAAAAACCTGTCGCCGATGCTAAAAAAAACCAACAATCAATTCAAGATAGTGCCAATGAAATAGCCAAATCTAATGCTGAACGTCAAGCTGCTCGTGACAAACTGCAACAACAGGCTGAGGAAAACAAGCGCCTCCAGGAAAGCTGCGAGGCCAGCAAAAAGAGCCTTATTGAATTAGATTACGGCGGTAACCGTTTGTACAAAGACACTGAAGGGAACTATTCTCGCTTCACTGACGAAGATAAAAACAAACAGCGCGAACAACTTAACGACTTTATCAACAAGAACTGTCGCTAAATCACCGCACTGTGAATTTATTTTGTTTTTCTTTCCTTAGCCAACAGGTAATCCATAATCTTCAACATGTTCTGGTAACTCTTCGCCATTGACCCTGTGATAAGGTATTTACCTTCAACCACTATAGCCGGTACGCCTGTTACGCCATAACGGTCAACCATATCCTTCGCTCTTGCTACTTTTGTATTTACAATAAAGGAATGGTAGGTCTTTTTAAATAACGCCTCATCTATTCCATACTTCGTATAAAAGTTAGCCAGTTGATTGACTGTATTAATGACTGCCTTTTCTGCATGCATAGCATGAAATAACGCACCATGTGACTCATCTAATACGCCTAAGATATCGGCTGCGAAGTAGGCTCGTGCATGTCGCTCCCACTGTTCATTGAAAACCGCAGGCAAGCGAGCAAAATTTACGTCGGCAGGAAGGCTTGCTACCCAAGGATCTAATGTAGGCTCAAAGTGGTAACAATGCGGACAGCCATACCAAAAGATTTCCAATACTTCGAGGCGGCTTGAATCATCTGTGGGTTGAGCAGGTTTAATCAGCTGATAATCAACACCTTCTTTAAACTCAACGTCTGCGGCAAAAGAAGAACCTGCTGATATAAAAAAAATACTCAATAAGACCAATAGTTTATTCATTATTCTCTCCTAAAATTGATAACGCTAAAGTTCGCCGTATGAATGCAAACCAGACAAGAACATATTGACACCCAAAAAGGCAAACAAGGTAACAAACAAACCAACAATGGCCCATGCAGCCATCGGTTTTCCACGCCAACCTTTTGTTAACCTCATATGTAACCAAGCTGCATAATTCAACCAAACAATTAAGGCCCAAGTTTCTTTAGGGTCCCAAGACCAATAACCACCCCATGCTTCAGCCGCCCATAACGCGCCTAAAATGGTCGCCAAGGTAAAAAATGCAAACCCTAGAGCGATGGATTTATACATAAGGTCATCAAGAATATCTAACGCAGGCAAGGCCATTGCAATACTATTCGAGTTAAGTCGTTCCGCTCTGACACGAATTAAATAGGCAGTTGCTACCATAGCAGCTAAGGCAAACGCACCGTAACCAACGAAGTTGGCTGGCACATGAATTTTCATCCAATAGCTCTGTAAGGCCGGCACTAATGGTTGAATATCGGCGGCATCTCTATCAAACGCATACCAAAGCAAAAAGGCAACCGCTGCACTAATAATTAGCAGTACAAACCCGCCTAACATGCGTGTCTGATAACGACGCTCGTAAAACAAATACAACAAGGCCGTAATAATTGAAAATAAAATAAACACTTCATACAAATTGCTCACTGGGATATGCCCAACATCTAAGCCGATAAGGTATGACTCTCTCCAACGAACCATTAACCCAACCAAACCCATTGTTGTTGCCGACCAGGTCATCGCGCTGGCAACTTTCCCTATAAAGTCTGAACGTGCAAAAAACGCAATAAAGTAAGTAACCGTTGCAAGCACATACAGTGCGCTCATCCACATAATGGCTGATTGACTTGATACCAAAAACCGCAAAAAGAAATCCGTCTCCACATCAGTCAGCCCGTTTGTGTAGCGACTAATGCCAAAAATACTGAGTAAAAAAACTGCCAGTGACAGCCCCCTAATTTCTTTCCAATGCCAACCTAAGGCAACTAAACTGATACCGGTTGAAAATAAAATAACCTGCTCATATACATCCATTAACGAGGCATAGCTCGCATAGGCATATCCGCTGCCAAGCAACACCATAATCGCCCACACCCAATCAACTATACCGAGCCCTTTCCAAAAAGATTGCTGATCTAATTCTTGTTGCAACGCTGCATGTGTACTGTTCATATCGTTACCTTAACCTGTTAAAACACGATCAAACTGTGCTTGGATCTGTTTATATTGTTTCGAAAAGTCTAATTTATTTCTAATCGCATGACCGGCCAAAACAAACCTTAGCCCGCCATCTTTTTCTTCCAGTCGTGCCCATAACCGCTGCTGAGGGGCATAAAACATTAAGAACACCCCTAATATCAGCATCGCACAGCCCGGGTAAACTAAGTTCTTCCCTGGTGCCTTCGCAATTTGCAAGCCACTCGCTTGCAAATGGACAAAGCTAGCAAGTTGAAAATAGACTGGTGAGCCATAACGGCCAATTGCACTCATTGCAGCCGAGGCAGCATCAAAAAACTCAGCCTTTTTTTCATCTATACCTAAGCTGACATCTACGCCTTCATTCAACAATACATCAACATATACTGCGCCCAACATTTGTTGAAGCACCCTAACGTAAAGTTTGGTGACTTCTTCACGTTTATCAGCTGGTACATTTTTCTCAACATTATCGATCACGCCATCCATTCCATTTTCAATAAATAGCCCTACCAATTTAATCATCGCTTCGTTTAATTGCGCAGCATCAGTAGACGGTAAGGTCGAACCGGCAAAATTTTGCTCTGTTACTATTCTACGCAACAACTCTTCATTACCAAGCGCATGCAGATAATTCATAAACCGTTTTATACTGCCTTTATCGTCTGCGGGAATATACAAATACCTAAACTCCTCAGCCGGTGAACTACGCACCCCACTTAAATAATAATATGCACCTTCTTTTTCTACTGGCACCATATAGTTTAAATACTCTTTCGCTTCGCCCGTTTTGTCACGCATTTTAAACTGTACGCTAGGGCCTGCATTTTCAAACTTTTTATCCGCCTCAGCCGATGGATTGATATTAAATAATCGAAAATCAGATGGTTCTAGAATCCACCTCTCACCAGATAAATTTATTGGTACTTCCGCACCAACCTTAGTGTCCACCTTTTTACCTACATTACTTTCGCCGTTTAGTGGCCAAGCAAGCATTTCTAGTTTAGAGCCACCATCAGAAAAACTGGCCTGATAAATAGAATACCCATCGTAGATTAACGGATGATTAACGGAAATAGTTTGCTCTAAGGGTTGATCCAAGCGCTCGTCATAAATCACCAAATCACTTTCAAATGATTTCGGCTGACCGCTTTCATAATGCTCTATCCTAAAATCTTTAACTTCCACCGTGAAAGGCAGCTCTTGCACCAAGTAACCGTCTTTATAGTTAAGAAACAAGACATCTGTTTGACGACCTTCTGGTATCGAAACACTGCCTCTAAAAGACTGATTATTAATACCTAAGCGACTGACCTCAGGCACCTCATTGGCTACAATGTTTTGAGTTTCGGGTATGATTTGACCCAACATTTCTCGTGCTTTCAAGACTGCATTACCATCTATCAAGCCGCCAATACAGATAAGCACAATAGCTACGTGCGTTAAAATATAGCCCAGTCTGCTAGCCCCACCTTTCATACCAGCAATCAAGGTATAAGACTCACCCTCTTTCAGCCGAGCACTATAGCCATTATGTGAGAATATCTTTTGCGTAACATGCTGCACATCAGCCATCGGTTGAGGTAACGTCCAACTATAGGTGTTTGAATAATTCTCCAAGGTTTTAAGTTGGATGTTTTGCCTATATTCACGCATTTCGCGCAACATATTTGGCGCGTTTTTATAAATACAAGTACTGGTAGACAGCACCAGAAAAAGCAAAATAAATAAAAACCAACTGGACGAATAAACATCATAGAGCCCAAGTTGATTAAACACATCAAACCAAAAGGGTCCAAATTTTATTATATAGTCTGTGTATGACTGGTTTTGCTGTAAAACCGTCCCAATAATGGCCGCTATAGATAGCGCCACTAAAAGGGTTATCGCCAAGTTCATCGACCCCATAAACTTCAACAACAAGGCTGAGGTTCTAACTGACGAAGTACTTGTCGCTGGTTGTGGATTTTTCATAAGAAATTTTAGGCTGCGCTTGCGCAAGCACTAAGCTAATAGCAAAAAGGGGCAGCAAACTGCCCCTTTTTGCAGAAAAAACGTTCGTTTAGTGCAAACCAGAAATATATGATGAAACTGCTTCAATTTCTTTATTGTTCATCCGACCAGCAATGTCACGCATCATTGCTTGATGATCGTTATTTCGTGTTTCTGCTTTGAAATCCTTCAGCGCTTTAGATAAATAAGCTGCGTGCTGACCGCCAATACGTGGGAAACGCGCTGGCGCACTACCTGCCCCATTAGGGCCATGACATGCAATACAAGCCGGTAAACCATTATCAACCTTTCCAGCACGGTATATCTTTTCGCCCAGCTTAATTTTATCTGCGCTAGCCGCCTCAACCGTTGACGGCACGCTGGCAAAGTAAGCCGCTAAATTTTCAATATCAACATCTGTCAAACCGGCAACCATTGGCGCCATTGTTGGGTCATTTCGTTTTTTACTTCGAAAGTCGTGCAGTTCTTTTTCAATATAATAAGCATGCTGCCCCGCTAACTTTGGCCACATCGGATTGGAGCTGATGCCATTTTGACCGTGGCAAGCCGCGCAAACTGCTGCACTCGCCTTGCCGGCTTCAATATCACCAACGGCAAAAGCATTCGTTGATACTAAGGCAGTAAAAAAACAAACCAATAATATGTTCAATTTCATCATCATTCCAAGCCTACTTATTTATTTAATTCCAGCATAATATGCCGCAAGATTCGCCACGTCATCGTCAGTTAAAGCACTAACCATCGCCTGCATTGAAGGGTCTTTGCGCACGCCTGAACGAAAGTTGTTTATTTGCTTTACCAAGTACTGTTCTTTTTGACCCGCTAAATTAGGGTAAATACCCATAGGACTAATGCCAGCCACACCATGGCAAGCCGCACATTGCGCTGATTTTGCTTTACCTGCTGCCGCATCACCCGCCCATGATTGACCAGTAATTGATAGCAGTAAAACGGCTATCGCCAGTAACACCTTATTCATCTTTATTTCTCCAATATATTTAGCTTAACGCTAGACTAGCGCGTAATTTTACAATAAATTTAATTGAATTTAGTATTTTTCTAAGTGATTTGTTGTTATCCCCACTGCAAATTGCTTGCTCCGGTACAATAAACAAATTTATCGCTTGGCTTGTAACATGAACCCTCTTTATCACCGCGCAGAATACTTACTAAACGCTCCCAACCTCAAAACAACTCCTAAAGGGGTTGAATATGAGGTGGCCTTTGCTGGTAGATCTAATGCTGGAAAATCCAGCGCCATCAACACATTGACCAATCAAAAAAGCCTCGCCAGAACCAGCAAAACGCCCGGCAGAACTCAACAACTTGTCTATTTTAAGCTTGATGATCAGCGCTGTCTTGTTGATTTACCCGGCTATGGCTTCGCTAAAGTCCCGCCTAAAATTCAGCAACAGTGGCAAACTGAGCTTGAGCGCTACCTAGAAAAAAGGCAGGCACTGCACGGTCTGGTTTTACTCGTCGATATCCGCCGCTCTTTAGGTGAGTACGATAGGCAAATGATTGACTATGCTACTCATCTAAATTTGGACGTCTTTGTAGCCCTAACCAAGGCCGACAAACTTAATCGAAATAACGCTAAAAACACTTTATTTGCCGTTCAAAAACAACTTAAAGATTCACCTGGAAATGTACAAGTTGAGCTATTTTCTTCGCTAAAAAAAGAAGGTGTCGAACAACTACATAACTGGTTGGATGAGCACCTTAATGTACAAAAATAATAGGCAAAAAAAAGCTCTAGAACCATACAAATAGCCTAGAGCCTTATAAAACCCCGGTTATTGCTAACCGGAAACTTGCTCAAGGGGAGGGGAAGTTTATGAGCAAGTATATCTTTACAGATACAACTAAATAGACTGCGCGTTTTAAAAAAAGTTCAACATTAAGTATTTTTTCAACACGCGCCTATCCTTCAAAGCTCTGTTCAGTTACAGCAAACATATCACCGATCAATGCGCTTCATCCCAGTTCTTACCCATACCAACATCCACGACTAATGGCACATCCAAAGATGCTGCCCCACTCATTTTTTGTTGAATAATGCTCGCGGCCTGATCTAAATAACTGTTTTCGACTTCAAACACTAATTCATCATGCACCTGCATCACCATTCGCACAGCAGGTTTATCAACTTGCAACCAATTATCCACCGATAACATGGCTAACTTAATAATATCTGCCGCTGTTCCTTGCATGGGCGCATTAATAGCCGTTCTTTCGGCATACTGCCTACGTTGTCCATTCTTAGCCAGAATATCAGGCAGGTATAAACGTCGACCGAATAACGTTTCAATATACCCTTGCTCACGCGCCAACTCACGTGTTTCGTCCATATATTGTTTTACGCCTGGATACCTTTCAAAATACAAATTGATATAGCCTTGAGCAGCGCCGCGATCAATATCTAACTGTTTCGCTAAACCAAACGCAGACATGCCATAAATTAAGCCGAAATTAATCGCCTTAGCCGAACGGCGCTGATGAGTCTCAACTTGATCAACGGGCACACCAAACACTTCTGCTGCTGTTGCCTTATGCACATCTAAACCCTCTTTAAAGGCTTGCAAAAGACCCGTGTCCTGCGATAAATGCGCCATAATCCGCAACTCAATTTGTGAATAATCAGCTGCCATGACAGTAAAGCCTTCCTCTGCAATAAATGCTTGGCGAATCCTTCGACCTTCTTCACTGCGTACCGGAATATTCTGTAAATTCGGATCAGATGAAGATAATCGTCCCGTTGCCGCAACCGCTTGGTGATAGGAAGTATGCACACGCCCAGTTACTGGGTTAATTTGTTTTGGTAATTTATCGGTATAGGTTGAGCGTAACTTACTCAAACTACGGTGCTCAAGAATCAAGCGCGGCAAGGGAAAATCAACGGCCAAATCTTGCAAAACGCTCTCTGCCGTCGAAGGTTGACCCTTGGGTGTTTTCTTTAAGACTGGCAAGCCTAATTTATCGTACAGAATCTCTTGGATTTGCTTTGGCGACCCCAGATTAAATGGTTGGCCCGCAGCCTCATGGGCCTGCGTTTCCAAGGCTTTAATGCTGGCGGTTAATTCGCCACTTTGCTGACTTAACATTTGCTCATCAACCAACACCCCTGTTTGCTCCATTCTGGCTAACACAGGCACCAGTGGCATTTCTATCGTTTCATAGACCGTTGCCAAACTGTCTATTTGCTTTAACTGAGGAAAAATATGCTGATGTAAACGTAACGTAATATCAGCATCTTCCGCTGCGTAAGGTGCTGCCAGCTCAATAGACACTTGATCAAAACATATTTGTTTTGCGCCTTTACCCGCCACATCTTCGTAATGAATAGTTTCTTGCCCCAAGTATTTTTCAGCCAAGGCATCCATATTGTGCCGCGACGCAGTGCTGTTTAAAACGTAAGACTGAAGCATAGTATCGTGACAAATTCCCGCCAAGCTAATACCGTGATTAGCAAGCACGTTCGCATCATATTTAAGATTTTGACCGACCTTACGAGCACTTTCTGACTCTAACAAGGGTTTTAATTGATCCAACACCCATTGCCTAGACAGTTGTTGTGGCGCACCGGGATAGCTATGAGCCAACGGAACATAGGCCGCATGACCTGCTTCAATAGCAAATGAAACACCCACGACCAATGCTTTCGTATAGTCTAAATGTGTTGTTTCGGTATCAAAGGCAAACAACTCTGCCTCTGTCAGCTTTGCCAACCATTGGTTAAATGTTGCTTCATCTAGAATCGTTTCTACGGTTAATTCAGTTTTTGCCGGTAACGGTTTCTCATCCACCTGTTCGCTGGCAACGGTCGACGCCTTTGTTCCACCCAACTGTTTTAACCATGAATTAAACTCATAATGGCTTACCATCTCCTTTAAGGTTTCTGTATCCGGCTGCGTTCTTATTAAATCCGCCGGAGCCTTATCTAACGGTACATCACATTTAATCGTTACGAGCTCTTTTGATAACGGAATCGCATCAAGGTGATCACGCAAACTCTCACCCACTTTGCCTTTTACTTCATCAGCCCTTGCGATAATTTCATCCAGTGAACCGTATGCATTGAGCCACTTTGCAGCCGTTTTTGGTCCCACTTTAGGCACACCCGGAATATTGTCGGAGGTATCGCCCATCAAGGCTAAATAATCAATAATCATGTCAGGCGACACACCAAACTTTTCCTTCACGCCTTCTTCGTCCAGCCATTGGTTATTCATTGTGTTAATTAACGACGTTTTATTGGTGACTAGCTGCGCAATGTCTTTATCGCCTGTTGAAATAACAACATTAAGATCTTCCTCTTCGGCCTGCTTAGCCAATGTACCAATCACATCATCCGCCTCAACACCTGGCTCCATAACTAAAGGCAGCCCCATTGCTTTTATTAACTGATGTAATGGCTTAATTTGCTCTCGCAACTCGTCAGGCATTGACGCCCTGTTGGCTTTATACTCAGGATACATATCATTACGAAACGTCTTTCCTGGGGCATCAAATATGACACCAAAATATGCCTCTGGGTACGTCTCAACCAGTTTTTTAAGCATGTTTGTTACGCCTAAAATGGCGTTGGTGTATTCACCTTTTGAGTTTGTTAATAATGGCAGTGCATGATAGGCACGAAATAAGTAAGAAGAGCCATCTACCAATACCAATGTTTTTTCAGCCATGAACCTATCCAATATTTATATACGCAAGATTATACCCAAGGGTATCGAGCAAAGAACATAAGTTTCACTCAGGCAACAACGATCCTTTAATTTAGCCTTATACTGCGCAAACCGATTACCATGTTATAAAAAACAGGAGCAGCAGATGAGCGATCAAAAACGCGAAGCATGGAAAATTTTTCAAATTATTGCCGAATTCGTCGATGGTTTTGAACAGCTCTCACACATTAAGCCTGCCGTCAGTGTCTACGGTTCTGCACGGCTCAATGAAGATCACCCTGATTACCAACGCGCCGAAGCCATTTCCCTTGCCTTATCCAACGCCGGCTTTTCTGTTATTAGCGGTGGCGGCCCTGGCATTATGGAAGCTGCCAATAAAGGCGCCTTTAAAGGCCCGTCTTCAAGTATAGGGCTTAATATTCTGTTACCACATGAACAACAGTCCAACCCTTACCAAGACGTCAGCTTAAATTTCAGACATTTTTTTGCCCGTAAAGTCATGTTTGTCAAATACGCCACCGCTTACGTTGTCTTACCGGGTGGCTACGGCACCTTAGACGAACTGGCTGAAATTTTAACCTTGGTTCAAACAGGCAAGACTCGAAAGATACCCATTATTCTCGTTAATAAAGAATTCTGGAACGGCCTAATTGATTGGTTTTCAAACACCTTAGTGGCAACAGGAACCCTTAAAAAAGAAGACCTCGATCTATTTCAGCTTTGTGAAACACCCGATGAGGTGCTAACAGCTATTTTTGACTTCTACGAGCAGCGTGGATTTGCGCCTTCTGCCGAAGAAGAAGAAATACTGCTAGAGCTTTAAAACCGCTAAAACAAAGCCAAATTGTAAAAACTCACCAGTTAGTGTCATAATTGGAGAAACACTTTATTCCAAAGGAAAATCATGCGCCGCTGCTTACCCATTATTCTAGCCCTACTACTGATGTATTTATCAAACGCTACGGCAGAAGATGCAAGACCGACTGTTGTCCCTGAGCCGCCCGAACTGCCTTCACAAATTGTCAGCGGTGAGAATATGTCACCTGACATTACGATCACCCGTAAAGAGAAAGAAACGATTACTGAGTACAGTGTTAACGGCAATGTTTACATGGTGAAAATTTCACCTAAAAACGCACCGGCTTATTATATGGTGGATACCGACGGTGATGGCAATTTGGAAACGCGCCGTTCAGACTTAGAAAAAGGCATGAACATTCCCCAATGGTTACTGTTTAGCTGGTAGTTCCAAAGCGGTTTTCTAAGTTATGTCTGTCTATACGGTCGTTGAGCGCGCCCAGCTGGTCGCTCATTTAACGCATTACGATTTGGGCCACCTTGTTAGCTTTCAAGGTATTAGTTCCGGTATTGAAAACACCAACTATTTTGTAACAACCACCCGCGGCCAATATGTATTAACGCTGTTTGAGGAATTAAAAGCAGAAGAGTTACCCTACTTTTTAACGATCATGGCTTTTGTCTCAGCCAAGGATGTCCCTAGTGCACAACCGATCCTCAATAAAGCAGGCAATTACCTATCTACCTTAAATGGTAAACCGGCAGCCATGGTAGAAAAGTTAGCCGGCACTGATGTTGACAGCCCCAATTCGACCCAATGCGCCGTTATTGGTCAGGCAATGGCAAATTTACACTTAGCCAGCTTAGAACTAGACATTTATCGCGACAATAGTCGAGGCGCTCACTGGCGACAACAAGCGGCAGAATTACTGTTACCATTAGTTGACCAAGATTCCGCTGAACTTATCAACAGCGAATTGGCTTTTCAGGCCCCCTATGACACATTAGGTCTACCTAAAAGCGTTATCCATGCCGATTTGTTTAGAGACAACGCCTTATTTTCTGGCGACCAGCTATCCGGCATTATTGACTTTTATTATGCCTGTAATGACTATTTTACTTACGATATAGCCGTTGCTGTAAATGACTGGTGCATCAACACTAATGGCTCCTTAGACAACACTCGCTTTAAAGCCTTTATGTCTGCTTACCAAGCTATTAGACCGCTGACAGAAGACGAAGTTAGACACTGGCCTATTGTAATACGTGCAGCTGCTTTTAGATTTTGGTTATCGCGCTTAAGAGACGTGCACTTTCCAAAAGAAGGCGAAATGACTCACCTAAAGGACCCTGATGCCATGAAACAAATTTTATTAGCCCGCCGGGAGCTTCCTAACAATTACTGTTTAGAATAATTATTAATCCGACCTTGCGCTAAGTAAACAAGCAGCCTTATTTTTTGAACAAGGCCTAACACTCCTCATTTGTTTCTTTGCAAACTCTACATGACCATATTTTTTCTTTTTTAAGCCCGCTAGAAACTTATCCAGCTTGGCCGTCTTCTGCAAAAGCCTCGCTAAACCATCATCCTTTATTGTCCAACCTAATTTAACGCATAAGCCTGTATTCAGTTGACAACACATTGTAATATAGCCTCTTCGTTATGAAACTCAAACCACATGTTCAATACGCTGATCTGTCTTATAGACTCTATTAACAGGGTTATTTTTAATACCGTTTCTTGGTTCGTTGCTTTGATGGTTGTCGTTATGTTTGGCATTGTAACCTTACGTTACGGCTTCAACATCGGCTCGATCGCCGCACAAGAGTCCATAACCTACCTACATGGCTTAGTATTTATGTTGGCCATTGCACATACACTTAAAATAAATGGTCATGTACGTGTAGATATTTTCTATCAACGCCTAGGGCCGAAAGGTCGCGCTATCGTCAATTTGCTGGGCTCAGTGTTTTTATTGCTCCCCGTAAGTATCTTTATCGCACATGCCAGCTGGGACTACGTATCTACTTCGTGGGCTTACTTTGAAGGCTCTAGAGAAGCAGGTGGACTAGACGGCGTCTTCTTACTTAAATCGTTAATTCCACTGATGGCTTTTTTATTGTTCTTGCAAGGCTTATCCGAAATCATGAAATCAATTTGCACCTTACGCGAGGCTAATCATGGACGGTAGTATTGCCTTATGGATGTTTGCCGTTGTCTTTCTTGTTTTACTAATGGGCTACCCCGTTGCCATTAGTTTGGCAGGAACCGCTTTAATTTTTGCCTTTGCCGGTGATTACTTTGGCACCTTTGACACTGCTTTTTTAGCCGCCTTACCGAATCGATTATTTGGCATTATAGAAAACGACACATTAATTGCCGTTCCCTTATTTGTATTTATGGGCGTGATGCTAGAAAAGGCTAAAATTGCCGAAAGCCTGCTTGAAAACATGTCTAAGCTATTTGGCACCCTACCGGGCGGTTTAGGTTTCTCGGTTGTATTAGTTGGTATGTTAATGGCTGCAAGCACCGGTATTGTCGGGGCCACCGTTGTAACCATGGGGTTATTGTCTTTACCGACCATGCTAAAACGTCAATATGACCCGGCGCTGGCTTGCGGCACCATTTGTGCCTCTGGCACACTGGGTCAAATTATCCCCCCTTCCATTGTATTAGTGCTACTTGGCGATGTTATTTCGTCTGCCTATCAGCAAGCTCAACTCGATATGGGCATTTTTTCGCCAGACACTGTTTCCGTTGGTGACCTGTTTGCTGGCGCCCTAATTCCAGGTATTTTATTAGTGGCTTTGTATTTAATATACTTAGCTGGCCTGGCTTTTTTTAAACCATCCAGCTGCCCGGCTTTACCCAGCCAACAGGTCGATAAATCACTTTATTTAGGCTTAATAACCGGCCTAATGCCGCCCTTGGTTTTAATTATCGCCGTCTTGGGTTCTATTATTGCCGGCATCGCAACACCAACCGAGGCCGCTTCTGTTGGCGCGGTAGGCGCAACTTTTCTCGCTTATTTAAAAAAACAACTTAGCCTTGCCCAATTAAAAGCTGTAACACAGGACACCACTCAGGTTACCAGTATGGTGTTTTTTATATTGATTGGCGCTTCGCTATTTTCGTTAGTTTTTAGAGGTTTTGGCGGAGATGAACTGATAGAAGAATTACTGTCTGACTTACCAGGTGGGGTATTCGGCGCTATGCTGGTGGTCATGCTGGTTATGTTTTTTTTAGGCTTCGTGTTAGATTTTATTGAAATAACCTTTGTTGTCGTACCCATTGTTGCACCTATTTTATTAGCAATGGATATCAACCCAGTTTGGCTGGGTATTATGATTGCGTTAAACCTACAAACTTCGTTCCTTACACCACCTTTTGGATTTGCATTATTTTACTTACGCGGTGTTGCACCGGCGGCTATTAAAACCAGTCAAATATACCGAGGCGTTCTACCATTTATATTAATACAACTAGTCCTATTAGCCTTATTAGCTGTTTGGCCAGAGCTAACGACCTGGCTCCCCAGCATCATTTACAATAATTGACTTTAATCACCTATTAACAAATCTTATGTGTAATACCTTTGCTTTTTTCAAAGCCAGTAATAGAATAAAAGGAATGTAACCAACGAGGGGAAACATGTCATCCGTAGCAGAAGAAATTAATCATGACGTAAAAATAACTAAAACAGTTTTGCTGAACACAGGGTCCGTTGAACAAAAAAGAGAAGAAATTCGCGACTACCTACACAAAACATTTCAGCTAGAAGAACAGTTATACAGCACACTAAAACATGATGAGGCTTTTTATTTAAGGCCTGAATCTCTCCGCCACCCTCTTGTTTTTTATTACGGCCATACTGCTACTTTTTTCATCAATAAACTCAGCCTTGCCTCGCTGATCCAAAGGCGTGTTAACCCGCGCTTTGAATCAATCTTCGCCGTCGGTGTGGATGAAATGTCGTGGGATGACTTGAATGAGGCCAATTACGATTGGCCTATCATTAGCGAGGTACAGACGTACCGACAAACCGTCTTAACACTGATTGACTCACTCATAAGCACCCTACCGCTCGAACTTCCGATTACTTGGGAAAGCCCGTTTTGGCCTATTCTTATGGGCATTGAGCACCAACGTATCCATATTGAAACCTCTTCCGCTATTATTCGCCAAATGCCGCTTGAACATTTGCAGCAACATAGCACTTGGAATGTTTGCCCTCATGTAGGAGAAGCCCCTAGTAATGAACTGCTTAATGTTGAAAGTGGGCGCATTAAACTTGGTAAAGATAAAAACCACAAAACCTATGGCTGGGATAACGAATACGGTGAAAAAGTTGTCGATATTGAGGAGTTTTCCGCCAGTAAGTACCTTGTTTCTAATGCTGAGTTTCTCAGCTTCATAAAAGACAACGGCTATCATCAAAAAAGATTTTGGACCGAAGAAGGCTGGAACTGGGTGCAATATAAAAAACCCGAACACCCGCTTTTTTGGATACAAAAAAATGATCGCTACCTTCTTCGCACCTTATTAGAAGAGCAAGAAATGCCTTGGAACTGGCCAGCAGAGGTCAATTACTTAGAAGCAAAAGCGTTTTGTAACTGGCTTAGCGAAAAGAAAGGAAAACCTATTCGCCTACCCACCGAGGAGCAATGGCAACACTTACACCAGCTTCACAATATTCCTGACCAACCAGAGTGGGAACAAGCACCCGGCAACATTAATCTGGAACATTGGGCATCTGCCTGCCCAGTTGATCACTTTGCCTTTGGCGAATTTCACGACTTAATCGGCAACGCATGGCAATGGACAGAAACACCCATCAGTGGCTTTGATGGCTTTGAAGTTCACCCGTTATATGACGATTTTTCCACCCCCACCTTTGACACACAACATAATTTAATTAAAGGCGGCTGTTGGATTTCAACCGGCAACGAGGCCACCAAACACGCACGCTATGCCTTTAGGCGCCACTTTTATCAACATGCGGGATTCCGCTATGTAGAATCAACACAACCTATGGAAAAACCATCTGCTATGTACGAAACCGATACCGCTGTCTCTCAGTATTGCCACTTTCATTACGGCCCGACTTACTTTGATGTAAAAGACCTTTCTGCTCATTGTGTTCAATTATGTTTGGAACAACTGCAAGATAAACCCACCACTCGCGCACTTGATTTAGGTTGCGCCGTTGGCAGGGCTTCTTTTGAACTGGCACAACATTTTGATGCGGTCACTGGCATCGACTTTTCTGCGCGCTTTATCCGCATTGCTCATCAAATGCAGCAAAAAGGCAAAATTCATTATGAGCTAATCGAAGAAGGTGAAATAGTCTCCTATCATGAACAAACTTTAGAGCACATTGGCCTTAGCAACAATCGCGACAATATTGAGTTTTTTCAAGGTGATGCTACCAACCTAAAACCACAATTTACCAATTATGACTTAGTACTGGCCATTAACCTTATTGACCGTTTACGCACACCCGCCGTTTTCCTAAATGATATTCGCCACAGAATTAACGTCGGCGGCCTATTGGCCATTGCTTCACCATACACATGGCTGGAAGAGTTCACGCCTAAAGAAAACTGGTTAGGCGGCATTCGTAAGGATGGCGAGCCATATTCCACCTTAGAAGGCTTAAAAGATCACTTAGGTGAGCATTTTAAATTAGTTAACGACCCCACCGATGTGCCCTTTGTTATTCGCGATACCAGTCGAAAATTTCAGCACAGCTTTAGTCAGCTGAGTATTTGGCAACGTACTAGTTAATAATGGCTGACACAGACAATACCGCCGTTACCGTTTCAATTGCACGCAAGGTAAAAAAAGGCGCAGAACAACAGTATGAAGACTGGCTACACCGGCTTTCTGAGGTGGCCACTAAATTTCCCGGGCACCAAGGTGTGCACATCCTAAAGCCATCTGCACAAACAGGCGGTGATTATGTGCTTATTGTTGGTTTTAATTCCTATGCACACCAAAAAAAATGGGAAGAGTCTGAACAAAGGCAGCGCTTTTTAGATGAACTTGATGAAAAAGGGCTTATTGAAGGCAGTACAAAAATAAAGAAAGTTTCTGGGTTAGAATTTTGGTTTACCTTGCCAGAAGTGCCCAGTAGCGCCCCACCTAACCGGCACAAAATGGCCCTAGTGCTAATGGTCGTGGTATTTTCTTTATTAGTAACCATTAACCAAGTATTTGCGCCTTGGTTGTCAACCTTAACGCCTATACTAAAACTTGCCATTATGGTGGTGGGACAAGTCTTACTGATGACTTACCTTGTTATGCCAGCAGTCACACGCTTGCTTAAAAACTGGTTATATCGCTAAGGAGGTTAACGCCCTAAACGAGCACTAAGACTCTTGATGTTGCTGCAAATCAGTACGAATCCACTCTGCCATTTTAGTAGCACGGACAAGCCAAATGTCTGCGTACTTCTTTGGCAAGTGCTCATATAAATTACGCGAGAATAACGCCACCCAATCATCAACCAGGCTTGGTGGAATTTTTAAATAGCGGTGTACGGCATGGGGGTTATAAATATCTTCACGATAACGCTTACCGCCTAAATCAATCCACCAAAAATGACCTATTCGTTGTTTAAGCTCGTCCCAATCTTTCACCTCAGAAAAGTAACCACCAAGCGTTGGATGCACTTTGATAAGGTCATAAAAACTGCTAACCACCTGCTGAATGGTTTCTTTACCAAGCGTCAAATGCAACTCTCGATAAGCCCTATCAGCATTTATCTCCCCTGCTCGTTTATCAGACTCTTTATTTTCAGACGAATCATTCATAATCATTAGCCTTTTTCGTTAAAACATTACTCAAACAGTGCATTAAAAAATGCGGCGCAAGTTTTTAAAATTAGTTTCATTCTTTCAGCTCAGTTGATGTATGAAACGTTAAGCTCCTAACCCCCTAGCCCGCATGTATGCATACTCTGACACATCCGACCATTTAATCGCTTGCTGCTGAAAGCTACTATACGAGGCATAAACTTTTTGTGAGAACGCATCTCTATCTACAATGTCCTGTACCACTTCATTGGATAGCCAGTGAAGTTTTTTCAGCACATCATCCGGTAGGGCTTTAACACTGACTTGATGCTTATTTACTAAGGTGTCTAATGCTGCATTATTTTTTGCGCTAAACTCTGAAATCATGTCCATACTAGCGTCTTTACATGCGTGTTTTACAATGGCTTGCAAATCTTTCGGTAACGACTCAAAGGTCTGTTTATTAACAAATGTTTCTAGCGTTGAGCCAGGCTCATGCCAACCAGGGTAATAATAGTTTTTTGCTGCTTTATACAAACCAAAGGCCAAGTCGTTATAAGGCCCAATCCATTCGGTTGCATCAATAGCACCTGATTGCAGTGAGGTAAAGATTTCACCGCCTGGCATACTGACGGGCGTTCCACCTGCACGGCTTAACACTTCGCCACCTAGACCAGGAATACGCATTTTTAAACCTTGCAAGTCATCCACAGAGTTAATATCTTTACGAAACCAGCCGGCCATTTGAACACCCGTATTACCCGTTGCCATAGGCACTAGGTTAAATCGGTCGTACAGTTCCTCCCATAACGCAAGGCCGCCGCCGTAATACAACCAACCGTTAACTTCCTGTGCTGTCATTCCAAAAGGGATGGCGGAAAAGAATTGCGCCGTTTCACTCTTGCCTTTCCAATAATACGGCGCACCGTGACCCATTTCTACAGTGCCACGAGACACTGCGTCAAAGGCTTCAAAAGCAGGGACCAGTTCGTTGGCACCATACACTTTGATACGAATACGCCCCCCAGTCATTTCCTCTATGGTTTTTGCTAAATAATTAGCATTTGTGCCTAATACAGGAAAGTTTTTGGGCCATGTTGTTACCATTTTCCATTTAAATTCTGGCTTGGCAGCTAAGGCCTTTCCACCCACAGCGAGTGACGTGGCTGCGACCATACCGCTGCCAAATGATTTCAGTACATCACGACGTTTCATTTATATGTTCTCCATTGACTCTTTAATGCAGCTTGCGACTGCTTTTTATTGATTAACTGCCAAGATATTCATCTTAATAACAATAGCACCCTGTTTTGCCATCTATCATTTAACAAGCGTTTTTTTGAATATAAACACCAAATCTGCCCAGTGTACGATATTTTAGTGTAATGGGGCTTTTCTCGCTAAAAAACGCACAAAATAATGGCGCTTTTAACCCCCTAAAATTGAACCCACTAGCTATCTATATTACCGACAATACACCATAGAGAGAAGTGTTAAAAACTAGACTTAATCCATGTATACTAACTTTTTTATCACTGATCCCAATTCAATCTTATGCAGCGTATTGAACAACGCCTAGAAAAAATACTTTATGCCTCAAGGTGGCTACTCGCCCCTATCTACCTTGGTTTAAGCCTTGCTCTAATTTTATTATCTATCAAGTTTTTTCAAGAAGCTTTTCACTTTTTCCCCATTATTTTATCCACTACAGAATCGGACATGGTGCTGGTGATTCTTTCGCTAGTTGATATGTCTTTGGTGGGTGGGCTAATTATTATGGTGATGCTCAGTGGTTACGAAAACTTTGTTTCGCGAATTGATATTGAAGAAGGTGCCGAAAAGCTGTCTTGGCTTGGCAAATTAGATTCTGGCTCTTTGAAGCAAAAGGTAGCCGCCTCAATCGTCGCAATTTCTTCAATCCATTTACTTCAAAAGTTTATGAATGCCGAGCATATCGCCAACGATAAACTGATGTGGTACGTTATTCTGCATATTACTTTCGTCCTATCAGCCATTGGCATGGCTTGGGTCGATAAGATGAATAGACATTAAAAAACAGGACCTCACTATGCAATACAGACAACTGGGTAGAACCGATCTTAACGTTAGTTTAATTGGCCTTGGCACCATGACATGGGGCCGTCAAAACACGCAAGAAGAAGGCTTTGAGCAAATGGATTATGCTCTCACTCAGGGCATCAATTTTTTTGATACCGCTGAAATGTATGCTGTTCCACCAACACCTGACACCTACGGCAAAACTGAAACTATTATTGGTAACTGGTTTGCCTCACGTAAAAATCGCGACAAGGTGATCCTTGCGTCAAAAATTGCCGGGCCAGGTATGGAGTGGGTACGTGAGGGCAACAACTTTATTGACCGTAAAAATATTCTATTAGCCGTTGAAGACAGTTTAAAACGTTTACAAACCGACTACATCGACCTTTATCAACTGCATTGGCCAAACCGCGGTTCTTATCACTTTGGTCAAATTTGGGACTACGCTCCTAACTTTGACAAACAAGCGGTTGAAGACAACTTCATTGAAGTTCTTGAAACCATGGATGAGCTTATCAAGGCAGGCAAAATCCGCCATGTGGGTCTATCAAATGAAACTGCTTGGGGCATCTCTAAATGGCTAGAGTTGTCTGAAAAACATCAATTACCACGTATGGTATCGATTCAAAATGAATACTCATTAATGGCTAGGCACTTTGAGCCAGACCTTAGTGAAATTAGTCTACATGAAGATTGCAGCTTACTCGCTTGGTCGCCTTTAACTCGTGGTTTAATCAGCGGGAAATACCTTAACGGCGCTATGCCTGAAGGCACCCGTTTGGCTATTGATTCGCGTGTTGAACATCGTGCTAACGCACAAACAGATGCCACTATTGAAGCCTATATCGCGCTAGCTAAAAAACATCAGCTTGATGTTTGCCAAATGGCGTTAGCCTTTGTTAATCAGCAACCCTTTGTTAGCTCTAATTTAATTGGCGCTACCAGTATGCAGCAATTAAAAAGCAATATTGCGTCTATTGACCTAACGCTATCTGATGAAGTTAACGAGGGAATTAAAACCATTAGAAGACAATACCCTATGCCTTTTTAGGCCATATCTGACGTATCAAAACGACCTTTTATGCCAGTGCCCAACCAACGGGTTATTGCCCAACTTCATGATAAGGGTGCTGGCTAACAAAGTGTTGAAGCACTAACTTGAGCTTAGCACTTTGCACAAGGTTAGCACACGCTTCTGCCTCATGGATATCGTCTAAGATAATCTCTTTAATTGCTGGAACGCCAGCTTCAGTTTCAAGCAAGTAATGCCCTAGCTCTAACGCTACAATGTTTGGCACATGTTCATGCTCTGCGATAGCCTCTATTTCTTCGTTGGTGAGACCACTCAATTCGACACAATCTTCATATGTAAGCATGATTAACTCCTTTTTCTATATTCATTCCATACCCACTAATGTAGACAAATAATCCTAATTTTCTCTCAAGAAAAACACCCTTAAAGTGCTAACAATCATGTATTTCTTGATCTCAATCATATATTCCACATAATATCCCACCTATTGAGCATTGGGCGCGTCGTTCAACACACAAAAACAACGGTCTAGTTCCAGGTTTACGGGCAAGCCCTTGTTATGTCATGTATTCGTCAGCTTAATCTTAAGATTGCTCTTGCATAAGCACTAAGCCTTTGCGAGCATACAACCACATGAATATCGATTAGCTATCTTTTTCTCGAAATTCATTTGTAGTCATTGAAAAAAACATTCATAATTAAATGCTTATATAATAACAACGGAACACTATGAAAACCCAACTTATCATCAATAATGAGGCCGTAGACGCCTCAAATGGCGCAACATTTGAACGCCTAAATTCACTCACTGGCAACGTTGTTTCTCAAGGTGCTGCTGCAACCATTGACGATGCAAACAAAGCAGCTGAAACCGCTGCTATTGCTTTTAAAACTTGGTCAGAAACTGGCCCAACCGAGCGTCGCGCTTTATTACTCAAAGCAGCCGACATCCTAGAAAGCAAAACGAATGATATTATTCAAGCCATGGCGGCCGAAGTGGGTGCATCCGCCTTATGGTCTGGCTTTAACGTAATGATGGCAGCGGGTTTATTCCGTGAAGCCGCAGGCTTAACAACCCAAGTACAGGGTGAAACAATCCCAACGGATAAGCCTGACACACTGTCTATGACATTCCGCCAACCCGTTGGTGTTGTGTTAAGTATGGCACCTTGGAATGGCCCTGTAGCGTTAGCAGCTAGAGCCATTGCCTACCCTATTGCATTTGGTAATACGGTTGTCTTTCGCGCTTCTGAAGTCAGCCCAAAAACGCATCTATTGGTTTGCGAAGCGCTGTTTGAGGCAGGTTTACCAGCAGGTGTTTTAAACGTTATCACACATGCTTCTGAAGATGCACCTCAAATCACTGAAGCATTGATTGCACACCCAGCCATCCGCCGCATTAACTTCACAGGCTCTACTCGTGTCGGCAGCATTATTGCTCAGCAAGCAGCAAAGCATTTAAAACGCTGTTTGCTTGAGTTAGGTGGAAAGTCTCCGCTAGTGATTCTAGACGATGCCAATATTGACGAAGCGGTTAGAGCGGCTGTGTTTGGTTGCTTCTTATATCAAGGTCAAATTTGCATGACAACAGGCCGTATCATCGTAGATGAAAAAGTGGCTGATGAATTTATAGAAAAATTTGCTGCCGCTACCGCACAACTGACCATGGGCAATCCAGCGGAACCCGGCAACGAAATGTGCATTGTTGGCCCACTGATTGACTCGTCCTCCGGTGAGCGCTTAAACAGTATTGTTAAAGATGCAGTAGACAAAGGCGCCAACGTAGTTTCTGGCGGAACAGCAGAGGGCGCATCGATGCCTGCCACTATTTTAGATAATGTTACTGCTGACATGCGCGCCTATCACGAGGAGTCTTTTGGTCCGGTTATTTCTATTATTCGCGTTAAAGACGATGAACAAGCACTGTTTGTTGCAAATGATACGGAATACGGTTTATCGGCCTCTGTCTTCAGCCGCGACTTCCCAAGAGCGATGAAAATGGCAAAACATATTGAATCGGGCATTTGTCACATTAACAGCGCAACTGTTAATGGCGAAGCTCAAGCGCCGTACGGCGGTACTAAAGCAACCGGTTATGGACGCTTCGATGGCCGTGCAGTGATTGATGAGTTTACCGAATTACGCTGGGTTACAGTTGCACCAAACCACGTGCACTACCCATTTTAAATTAATAGCTATTCCCCCAGCTTATTGAACATAAGCTGGGGCGTTTTAAGGCTAAACTTTATCTAATTTCGCATAGGCAAGCATTAGCCATTTACTACCCGCTGAAGAAAAATTAACCTGCACTCGCGCTTGCGCACCACTGCCTTCAATATTCAACACCACACCTTCGCCGAATTTTGCATGCACGACATGCTCGCCCATTTTAAAACCAACGGCTGATTCATCACTAAAACTAGCTTGTTGATTGCTTACTACGGGGCGTGTTACACGAGCGCCTAAACGAACCTCCTGCATTAACTCTGCAGGAATTTCCCTAATGAAACGAGACGGCATCGGATAGCTTTCTTGCCCATGTAAACGACGCGATTCTGCAGAGGTCAAATACAACTTCTCCTTTGCTCGTGTAATACCAACATAGGCTAGCCGTCGCTCTTCTTCTAGTTTCGCTGCATCATCAACCGAGCGCTGACTAGGAAACAAGCCTTCTTCCATACCAACCATAAAGACCAGTGGAAACTCCAAGCCTTTTGCCGAATGCAGGGTCATCAATTGAACGCAGTCTTCAAATTTATCACCTTGAGCTTCACCAGCCTCTAAAGCAGCATGGGCTAAAAATGAGTCTAACTCACTCAACTCTTCAGCTTCATCGGCCTCATAGGCAAATTGACGCGCTGCATTGCTAAGCTCTTCTAAGTTTTCTACTCGTGCTTCGCCCTTCTCGCCTTTTTCTTTTTTATGATGTTCAATCAAACCAGAACGGCTAATTACCTGTTCAACTTTTTCATGTAAGCTCATCGACGCCATATCAACAACCAGTTGACGAATCAAGGCTAAAAAGCCCGTCAATGCATTTAATGCTCGACCAGTTAACGCCGCTTCCTCACATAACTCATTTGCTGCCTGCCAAAGGCTTATGCTTTTCCCACGAGCTTGCTCACGAATAATATCTAGCGTACGCGTACCTAGCCCGCGTGTTGGCGTATTAACAATGCGCTCAAATGCCGCATCATTATCGTGATGAGTCGCCAGTTGCATATAGGCTAATGCATTTTTAATTTCTAACCGTTCGAAGAAACGATAACCACCATACACACGGTAAGGAATACCGGCAGCCATTAGATACTCTTCAAATAAGCGCGACTGAGCATTGGAGCGATATAAAATAGCGGCTTCTTCACGACTGTGCCCATTCGTCACCCAGTCTTTAATTCTATCAACAACAAAGCGCGCTTCATCCTGATCGTTATAGCCCGAATACAAAGAGATTAACTCGCCTTCCTCACCATCGGTCCATAACTCTTTACCCATCCGCCCATCGTTATTAACAATAATGGCATTGGCTGCTTTTAGGATGGTACTGGTGGAACGGTAATTTTGCTCTAAACGCACCACCTTATGTTCAGCATAATCTTTTTGAAAACGATGAATATTCTCAATCTTTGCACCACGCCAACCATAAATAGATTGATCGTCATCACCCACTACATATAAGTTTTCAGATTCTTCTGTGAGTAGCCGTAACCAAGCATATTGAATGGTATTGGTATCTTGAAACTCATCGACTAACACATGTTTAAAACGCTGCTGATAATGTGCTCTTACCGCATCGTTATCACGCAATAACTCATGTGCTCTAAGTAATAATTCAGCAAAATCGACCAGCCCAGAGCGCTGACAAACTTGTTCATATTCTGCATAAATCTCTAACATTTTTTGCTCAAAATGATCACTCGACGGCGCAATATGTTTCGCTCGTTTACCTTCGTCTTTTTGTGCATTGATAAACCATTGGACTTGGCGAGGTGGCCAGCGTGAATCATCCACATTCATTGATTTAAGCAGACGCTTAATCATCCGAAATTGATCATCTGAATCTAGTACCTGAAACGCATCTGGTAAGCCCAGTTCTTGAGCATGCATTCTTAATAATCGATGGGCGATCCCATGAAAGGTGCCAATCCACATGCCACCAACCGGTGTTTTTAGCATCGATTGCACACGCTCACGCATTTCACCTGCCGCTTTATTAGTAAACGTTACCGCCAAAATACTATACGGCGAAACACCTTCAACCTGCATCAGCCAGGCAACTCGATGCACCAGCACACGCGTTTTACCACTGCCTGCCCCTGCTAAAATAAGTGCGGCCTTTTGTGGGCCACTCACTGCATCTCGCTGAGCATCGTTAAGCCCATCTAATATATGTGTAATATCCATGTGAATATTTTATACTGACCCGACACCAGTTTCATTGAAACAGACAAAAAATAACAACCTTTCATAAACCAACGCCCCGTTCGTTATTTAAGTTGCCTCGACTGACAAATGACAGCAAAAACTTTGGAATAAACAAATGGACGACATCAGCGCTAAAGAAACCACAACCATAAAGCATTACGAACATAATGCAGACGCTTTTTGGAGTGGCACAAAAGATCATGATGTTTCGCAAAACATTAAGGCCTTCTTAGCCGCCCTTCCAAAAGACAAAACCCTTAATATCCTTGATTTTGGCTGTGGTCCCGGCAGAGATTTAAAACACTTTAAATCCTTAGGGCACGTTCCAATAGGCCTAGATGGCTCGCCAACCTTTTGCAAAATGGCCACACAGTACAGCGGCTGCCCAACACTTAATCAAACCTTTGCCACGATGACGTTGCCCTTTGAACATTTTGATGGAGTTTTCGCCAATGCATCAATGTTTCATGTGCCAAGCTCACAACTTTTAAATGTATTGAATAAGTTGCATCAGTGCTTACGCCCAAATGGCATTTTATTTACGTCTAATCCACGCGGTAACGCTGAAGGCTGGCAAGGTCAGCGTTACGGGCATTACCAAGAGCTAAAGGACAGTAAAGCTTTTTTGGAGCAAGCCGGGTTCGAGATATTAACGCACTACTATCGCCCCGAAGGGAAACCACAAGAACAACAACCTTGGCTGGCTATTGTTAGCCGACAAATCCCTCGCTAAGCCAAACAAGCACTTATTCAAATTACTTTTTAAGACTGCTTTCTCTTTGTTCATATAAGGCTGAATTAAAGGGTTGTTTTAACTGCCCAATAAATTGATCCCACCGCGTTTGATCAAATCTATCGCCTAAACCAAACCGTATCTTTTGAGGATCATCTCGCAAACAAAAGCTAGCAAAAACCCTATCCCAAATGGACAACACACTGGCGTAATTGGAATCTGTTTCGTTTTGCAAGTGCGAGTGGTGAACCCAATGAACATGAGGCGTAACAATAATGACACGTAATAATCTATCCAACGTAGCTGGAACAGCAACATTACTATGATGAATTAAAATAATCGGTAACGCTATCAACTCATAAATTAGCAACTGCTCTACGCTTAAGCCAATGATTGGCAACACCAATAAACGCAGAGCGCTTGAAAATATTATCTCTACGCTATGAAACCGCACCGCTGAACTGGCATCCATTGCTGCATCCGAATGGTGGACAGCATGAAATCGCCATAAAAAGGGAATTGCATGATTGAGTCTATGCCAGCAATATTGCCAGCAATCGAATAACAATAGACCAATTAATAACTCAAGGTAGGGGTTTAATGTCAGCCAATTCAATAGGCCAAACGAATGGCCCACTGCCCATGTTGTGACTGACAACACCAAACCCGTGAACAAAACACTCGCTATAGCCGCATTTAAAACACCTAATAAAATATTAGCCGCATCATGCCTCAACCGTGGTTTGACAGCATCATAAAATCGAAACATCGGCGCTAGCATTTCTAGCATTACCAGCGTTGCTAATACCAGAGCAACAAGAACCGGCTTAGCAGCAAGATCCATTTCAGCCATGACTCAGCCTCAAGCGATTAATCAACTTACTCTGGTTAGGCCAGCTAATAACAACGCCAGCCTAAACATTTAGCTCCTTCAAAAAGCTAGCCGAATTTTGATTGCTCAGGATCTCTGCGCTATTATGAGAAGATGTTAAACCTTCTTATATAGCTCGGCACCTTTGCTTTTAAACTCGCCTGCTTTTTCAGCCATCCCTTCAGCCAATGCATCTTGAGCATCTATGCCTTTATTCGCTGCATAATCGCGCACATCTTGGCTAATTTTCATCGAACAAAAATGTGGCCCACACATGGAGCAGAAGTGGGCAACTTTGGCAGAGTCTTTAGGTAAGGTTTCGTCGTGATATTCACGTGCTCTGTCCGGGTCTAAACCAAGATTAAACTGATCTTCCCAACGAAATTCAAATCGCGCTTTTGATAAGGCATTATCTCGTATTTGTGCACCGGGGTGACCTTTGGCTAAATCCGCCGCATGTGCAGCAATTTTATAGGTAATAATCCCCACTCGAACATCTTCTTTATTCGGTAAACCCAGATGCTCTTTAGGCGTAACATAACAGAGCATCGCACAACCAAACCAGCCAATCATCGCAGCACCAATGCCCGATGTAATATGGTCATAGCCCGGTGCAATATCGGTTGTTAAAGGGCCGAGGGTATAAAAAGGCGCCTCATCACAGCACTCTAGCTGCTTATCCATGTTTTCCTTGATCATATGCATAGGAACGTGACCAGGACCTTCGATCATTGTTTGCACATCGTGCTTCCAAGCTATTTTCGTCAGTTCACCTAACGTTTCTAGTTCACCAAACTGAGCTTCGTCGTTTGCATCGGCCAAGGAGCCAGGGCGCAACCCATCGCCCAATGAAAATGACACATCATACGCTTTCATAATTTCGCAGATATCTTCAAAATGCGTATATAAAAAGTTTTCTTTATGGTGTGCTAAACACCATTTCGCCATAATAGAACCACCGCGTGACACAATGCCGGTCGTCCGCTTAGCTGTCATCGGTACATAACGTAGTAAAACGCCTGCGTGGATTGTAAAGTAATCAACGCCTTGTTCTGCTTGTTCAATCAAAGTATCGCGGAAAATTTCCCACGTTAGATCTTCTGCTTTACCGTTTACTTTTTCAAGGGCTTGATAAATCGGCACCGTACCAATCGGCACAGGGGAATTACGCAAAATCCACTCACGTGTTTCATGTATATTTTTACCGGTTGATAAGTCCATGATGGTATCCGCGCCCCATCGAATGCCCCATACCATCTTATCAACTTCTTCTTCAATCGAAGAAGTCACCGCTGAATTACCTAAATTACCGTTAATTTTAACCAAGAAGTTACGGCCTATAATCATTGGCTCTACTTCAGGGTGGTTAATATTCGCTGGAATAATCGCTCTGCCACGTGCAACTTCGTCACGCACAAATTCTGCTGTGATCTGCTCAGGGATACTTGCGCCGAAGGATTCGCCGGGGTGTTGCTCTGCGTTAATTTCAGAACGCTTCATGTTTTCACGAATCGCTATGTATTCCATTTCAGGCGTGATAATGCCTTTTTTCGCATAATGCATTTGGCTAACGTTTGCGCCCGCTTTCGCTCGTCGAGGTGCTTGGATATGCTCAAAACGTAAGCTTGCTAACGCTGGATCGTTTTGCCGTTCTTGGCCAAAAGTTGAGCTGGGCCCTTCTAGCAGCTCGGTATCATTCCTATCTAAAATCCACGGTAAACGCACATTCGGCAACCCTTTACGCAAATCAATCGTTGCATTTGGATCTGTATAGACACCCGAACAATCATAAACATACACATCTGGGTTTTTTTCTGCGCCAAAACTAGACGCTGTATCCGCTAATGATATTTTACGCATCGGCACGTTGATATCATCACGCGAGCCTTTAATATAAACTTTTTCTGAATTTGGCAAAGGCGTTATAGCTGCCTGCTGCAATGCTTCGGTTTTCTTCTGGAATTCTTCTGGAATGGCGCTCATAACGACCTCTTTGATGCACGTGTATTGATATTAGGGTAGCCTTCATCTTATCACACACTGCTATAATTAATTTCCAATAAAAAAGGCTTTATTACCCATATGAAAAAAATTTCTGCTACTGAACTAAGCTCACTGCTTGAGCAACCTAATCACTCCTTATTTTTGCTTGATGTTAGAGAGCCTAACGAGTTTGAATATTGTCATCTACCAAACAGCCATTTAATACCAATGCAGAGCATCCCTAATCGTCTAGATGAACTGCCAAAAGACAGCCCTATTATTACTATCTGCCATCATGGAATGAGAAGCCAACAAGTAGCTCAGTTTTTGCTCCAAAATGGCTTTACCGATGTTATTAACTTGACCGGCGGTGTTAATGCTTGGGCCGCTCAGGTCGATAATTCTATGCCAACTTATTAAGCTAATGGAAACCTTGCCAGACCTACTTAGCGCCCCATTAGCCGCTTTGTCAGTTGGGTTAAACCCTTCTATTCCGTCTGTTAAGGCAGGGTTTTACTTTGCCAACCCCAGAAACCGATTTTGGAAAGCACTCAATCAGTGCGGTTTTTTTGATGAACATATCGAGGCCAGTTTTAATGGCTGCCAATACCTACACACTAAATACCGAATTGGCTTTACTGACCTAGTAAAGCGCCCAACCGCTGGCTGTGGCGACTTAAAAGCCCTTGACTACCGTAACGGTAGCTCTCGACTACAGCAACTCATCGACGATACACAGCCCGACATAGTTTGGTTCCACGGTAAATTAACCTGTCAAAAATACCTGCAATACAGCGAAGTCAAACCATCTGCCACCAGCTGGGGCCTGCAATCTTGGACGATTAACGCCAAACCCGTTTACGTATCACCCAATCCTAGCCCTGCAAATGCCGCTTTCTCACTAGCTGTTATTAGCGACAGCTATGCAGATTTTTTTAAACACTTATCATAACCTGCTCATGCTAACCGTTATTCAACGCGTCACTTATGCCAAGGTTACCGTTAATGATTGCCTCATTGGTGAAATTGGCCAAGGCATCGTCGCCCTTGTCGCCATTAAGGAAAACGATAGCGAAACCGAAGCAAAGCAATTGATTGATCGTATTTTATCGTATCGGATTTTTGCCGATAAAGACGGTAAAATGAACTTAAGCTTAAAAGATATTAACGGTGGTTTATTACTGATCCCACAGTTCACCTTAGCGGCCAATACCAAAAAAGGCGCTCGCCCCAGTTTTAGCTGCGTTGCAGCACCTCAACTATCAAAGCCGTTGTTCGAATTTACTACGCGTTATGCAAAACAACAATATGCCGCTGTTTCATGCGGTGAATTTGCTGCCGATATGCAAGTTACTTTATGCAATGACGGACCCGTCACATTTACATTAAAAACACGGAATGAAGATGGTTAAGAACCTGCCCAACATGCTAAAATGTTGGCTGTTACTACTAGTCTCTTTACCAACATGATTTTTTTGAAAAAACTTCTTCCAAGTCTCGCTCTTTGTATTTTCCCTGTTTTAAGCATCGCCCAACCTATCGATTTGATGACGGCCTACAAACGTGCTCTTCAACATGATGCTGACATTCATGCTGCTTATAACCAGTTGCTATCTTCAAAAGAAGCAAGCCCACAGGCTTTAGCTGGGTTACTACCTAGCATTAACGCATCGGCGCTGTCTAACGATGTCCGCCAAGAAAGTGAAAGTAATTTTTCGGGAACGGGGAAAAGTACAGACCAATTCCGTGATGAGGGCTTTGCAGTTTCCCTAAGACAGCCTCTTTTTAATTGGGCCAACTACACTCGCTACAAGCAAGCTAATAAGCAGGTTTCTAGAGCCGAAGTAGAATATGAAATTGCGCAACAAGCACTAATTTTACGTTTAACCGAACGTTACCTTAACAGCCTTCAAGCCGAAGTAGCCTTGAACTTAGCAAACGACGATGTTAATGCTTTCACCCGTCAGCTTGAGCAAGCACAAGCTCGCTTTGAAGTTGGCCTTATCGCGATCACTGACGTACATAACGCCCAAGCTCGATATGATTTGTCTATTGCAACTCAAATTGCTGCACAAGATGACCTGTATTCTGCACAAGAGTCACTTCGAGAGATTATCCAAACCGACGAATTAGTACTGGCTCATTTAGCCTCTAGTTTCCCCTTATCTGCGCCTGAACCGAATGATATCAATCGCTGGGAAGAGTTTGCTGCCCTGCAAAACCTATCGCTGGAAGTAGCTAAATACGATGTCAACATTGCTAAAAAAGAAATAGAGCTACAGCGCGCAGGCCACTACCCTACTGTAGATCTAGTCGCTTCTCACCAATATGCTGAAACCGGCGGTGGCAGCTTTGGAACTGGCTTAAGAAATGAATCCGATAGCATTGGCGTAGAACTAAATGTGCCTTTATTTGCGGGCGGAAGAACCAGCTCACTAACAAGGCAAGCAGCGTTTAACCATCAACAATCGTTAGATATCTTACAATCATTACAACGCACCACTCTAAGAAAAACGCGTGACGCATTTAGGGGCGTTACGGCCAACCTAAAACGCATCCATGCCTTAGAGCAGGCCATTGTTTCAAACAAAAGCTCTTTAGACGCAAATGAAGTTGGCTTAGAAGTAGGGACCCGTACCATCGTTGATGTGCTTGATGCGCAAAGTAACTTATCACGAGCAAAACTTGAACTAAGCATTGCGAAAAAAGACTATATTCTTAATATTTTAAACCTTAAAAACAATGCTGGAACCCTTTCTGAGGCCGACCTTGGCATAGTCAATAACTGGCTAGCACACTAGATACCGCTCATTATTAGCCGTAATAAAGAACACTAGCTACATAAGCATCATGGCGTTGCATTAAGTAACGCCATGTCTTTAATAGCCCATTTTTTGATCAGCCAAATAACAGCAGAACCGAACAAAACGCAGCCACTCGCCATAAATAATGAGGCATTATAATCACCCGTTGATGCTGCTAAATAGCCTGCGATAGTGGGCGCTACAATCTGCGGAACACCATAACTCATCGTTAACATACCCATCAGCTTTGCCGGCTTTGTCGGGTAAAATCGGCCCGCCATTGTCAACACAATGCTTACGATACCCACGAAAGTAAAACCATACAAAGCAGCACTTAATAAAGCAAACAGCAATGTATCGCTCAACGCTGGAAGCACAATACCTACCGCATGTATCAAAAATGCAAATAGCAGCGCATTCAAAATACCCGTTTTTCTTGAAATTAAATCCCAGATAATGCACGCTGGCGCGGCACAGGCGCCCAATACAAGAAATGCAATTTCACCTTGCCCCTTCAAAGCAGGCTGATTCTCGACTATTGCCACAATATACGTTGCGCTAATAACAAAGCCAAAACCTGCGCAAAAGTACACCAACAACATAAGCCCCAAGAACCGCTTACTGGGTGGTTTATCATCAAGAAGCTGCCCTTTTTCTGTTAGCTTGCTTGTAGCTGGAGGCGGTAACCATCGCCATGCAGGAATAGCTAACCCCATCCCAACAAAACCGAGCAGCAACCATTGCGCTGACCAGCTGACTGACTTCGAGTATTCAAGTAATAAAGCTACAAGTACTATTCCTAACCCTATCCCAGAAAAGTGAATACCCATCTCGCTTCGATGGTGATGCCTAATCAACCAATTTAACATTAGGCCTGCGCCAATTAACAACCCGGCGGCCGTACTAAAACCCGCAACAAAGCGCGAAACACCCCAAACCCAAGGGTTATCAGACAGCCCCATCATTATTGTTGTCATAATCGCAAGCAGTAAGCCTAGCCGGTAAATCCGGTCTTTAACAACGAGGTTTCCAACTAATGTCGCTGTTAACGCACCCAACATATAGCCCAGATAATTTATAGTCGCCAACCAACCCGCTAGCACCTTGGTTAATCCAGCCTGTTCAAACATGATAGGGATCATTGGCGTGTAGGAAAAACGCGCGATACTCATTGTTAAGATCAGGCAAAAAATACCTGATGAAAGTACTTTAAAGCGACTACTAACGAGACGCATTAACCATACTGACAATACGCTCTGCCACTTTATCCACCGCGCCTTTGTTTTGCTCAACAAAACGAAGGCCCTTCATTCCCATCTGATCTCGTTGCTCAGGGTGCTCGAGTAAGTCAACCACTTGTAATGCAAGTTCGTCCGCACCCATCACTTGAATCGCAGCGCCTTTTTTTAATAAGCACTCACTAATTTCGGTGAAGTTATGTACAAATGGACCAAAAAGAACCGGCACTGAATGAGCCGCCGCCTCAAGCATATTGTGCCCACCAGTTGGCACGAAACTACCACCAATAAATGCAACATCAACGGTTGCATAGTACAGTTTCAATTCACCCAAGGTATCCAGTAAAAACACGTCTGTTTTTACTGGCGATGATTTTTGCTCGCTTCGTCGCGTCACGGTATAACCACGCTTTTCACACAATTTTGCAACGGTGTTAAATCGCTCTGGGTGCCGAGGCACCAAAACTAACAAGCTATTCGGTAACTGTTTTTTTATTTGAGAAAAAGCATCCAATACTATTTCATCTTCGCCTTCATGCGTACTGGCAGCTATCCAACTAGGGCGCTGTTGAAACCAATCTCGCCTGATGACCTCTGCTTCTTCAAACAGATGGGCTGACATTTCTAGATCAAACTTAATATTACCTGGCACACTAATATTATTTTTATTTAAACCGAGATCAACGAACCGCTCTAAGGTCGCCTCAGTTTGCGCACAGACATGCGTAATATTCGCCAATGTTTGCACCATAAAAGCACCTAGTTTTGCATACCCCTTTGCAGACTTTTCAGAAAGTCGTGCGTTAACAATAATAGACGGCACAGCATTTTTCTGCGCTTGGTGAAGCATATTTGGCCAAATTTCTGTTTCTAGAATAATCGCTATGGCTGGTTTAAAACACCGATAAAAGCGCCACATCGCATCCGGCAAATCGTAAGGCAAATACACATGATGAACACGATAACCTAAAAATGCCTTCACTCGCGCGGAGCCCGTTGGCGTGGTTGTAGTAACCAAAATTGGCTTATCTGGATAAGCAGCTGCAATTTTATCAATCAGTGCAAAAGCTGCCTCTGCCTCACCGACAGACACGGTATGGAACCAAATAACCCCTTGCGGCTGACCTTTTTTATACCAACCAAAACGTTCTGCCCAACGGTTTAAGTATGCCGGTGCTTTGCGCCCACGGATTAACAGCCGTAAAATAAAAAACGGGGTCAGTAAGTACAATAAGACTGAGTACGCCAGTCGCATTAAACTAACCGGCGTTTAACCATTCCATGTAACACTTTACTCCTTCAGCCACGGTTTTGAATCTAACATCACAACCGGCCGCCCTTAACGCCGTTAAGTCTGCCTCTGTAAAGCTTTGATAATGTCCAATCAAATGGTCGGGAAAAGGAATGTAACTTAGGCTGCCTTTTTGGTGATAATCCAGTACGCCTTTCGCTACATCATTAAAAGGTTGGCTCTTACCCGTGCCACAATTATAAATTCCAGACACCGTTGGGTTATCCAAAAACCATAAATTCACGTCAACCACATCCGTCACATAAACAAAGTCACGTACTTGCTCACCATCTGCATAACCATCACAACCAGCGAAAAGTTTGATTTCACCTTTTTCAAGTAGTTGATTATTTAAGTGAAACGCTACACTCGCCATGCTGCCTTTATGCTGTTCACGGGGGCCATATACATTAAAATAACGCAGACCAACTACTTGACTTCTAGCCTCTTGCGGGCTCAATGCTTCTTGTGCTCTGACATATTGATCAAACAAGAATTTAGAATAACCATACACATTCAGTGGCGCTTCGTTGGATAAGTCTTCCTTAAAAACGCGCCCACCGCCATAAACCGAGGCACTGGATGCATAAATAAACGGCACCTTATTTTCTTGGCAAAAATGGTAAAGGGTTTTCGAGTATTCATAATTGTTTTCCATCATAAATTGACCATCCCACTCAGTTGTAGATGAGCAGGCGCCTTGATGGAAAAGCGCTTCAATCTTATCCCCGTCGAGGTCCCCGCCTAATACACTGCCTAAGAAATCATCTTTATCCATATAGTCGGCAATCCGGCCATCCACGATGTTCTTAAATTTTGTGCCGTCTTTTAAGTCATCAACGACTAAGATGTCGCTAATACCTCTAGCGTTTAAACCTTGCACTATATTGCTGCCAATAAACCCTGCACCACCTGTTACGATTATCATCTTCGTTTACCTTTTATCGCTTGTATCGCGTATATTTTTTATCAAATTGGTCGTTGAACAACCATCCACATAATCCAACACATAGGTAGAACCACCTGCCTTGGCAACACAATCATGTCCTTCAATATCTTCAATTCGTTGATAGTCGCCACCTTTCACCAACACATCAGGCAAAATGCGACAAATATGCTCGCGTGGTGAATCTTCTGAAAAAGCGCAAACCCAATCTACACACGCTAATGCGGACAACATTTCTGCACGTGTTGCTAAATTATTAATCGGCCGCTCAGGGCCCTTTAAGCGAGACACCGAGGCATCATCATTCACTAAAATAATTAACCGATCACCCAACGCCTTTGCTTGCTGCAAATACCGCACATGTCCTGGGTGTAAAATATCAAAGCAACCGTTTGTTAGTACAATTTTTTCCCCATTCAAGCGCGCTGTTGAAATCGCTTCTGACAACTCATCTGCACTAACATAGCCGCGAGGCATGTCTTCTAAGGTGTGCAAAGTCGCCTGCAACTCTTGCTGAGTAATCGATGCCGTGCCTAATTTAGCCACCACTAAGCCGGCTGCTTGATTAGCCAATACGGTGGCTTCTGAAAAACTTGAGCCCGCGGCCAAGCATGCTGCTAATGTTGAAATAACCGTATCACCTGCGCCCGTCACATCAAACACTTCTTGCGCCTGCGTTGGTAAATGAATCGGCGGCTGTTGCGGCTGCAATAAGGTCATGCCTTTGTCACCACGGGTAACCAATAACGCCTCCAGCTCTAGCTCATTAAGCAAGGCAGCGCCACGAATAACGACATCCTCATCACTCTCACATTCACCTACCACGGCTTGAAACTCACTCCAATTTGGGGTAATTAACGTGGCCCCTCGGTATTTGCTAAAGTCTGTTCCTTTCGGGTCTATTAATACTTTTTTACCTGCTGCTTTTGCCGCAGCAATAAGTTGTGTTACAGACGCCAGCGTTCCTTTGCCATAATCTGACAAAATCACCACATCATGCGAGGCAAGTACCGCTGTATAGTGTTCTAGTAAGGCCTCTGCCGGCAAATCATGAAAACTGTCTTCAAAGTCCAAACGAATCAATTGCTGATGACGACTTAAAATGCGTAATTTGGTAATCGTTGGCTGATTAGCCAGTGTCATAAACTGACACACTACTTTTGCTTCTTCTAGCTGACTTTTTAACGATCTTGCTGCGTCATCATCACCGGTATAACCAAGAACTGACACTGCCGCATCCAAACCCGCAATATTTAACGCAACGTTTCCGGCACCGCCTGGGCGATCTTCTACATTTTTAACGTGCACAACAGGCACTGGCGCTTCTGGAGAAATACGCGAGGTATCGCCTTGCCAGTTTCTATCCAGCATCAAGTCTCCAACAACCAGTACTGACGCTTGGCTAAAATCAGGTAATTTCATCTTCGAATTCTTATTTAATAATCTACCGCCCATCATATCACGCAGCACACAAAGCAGAAAAAGCCTGCCCTAAATTAACAGATAATTTATAATTCAAGAAAACACGCATGAGGATACTCTGTTGAGCATTAAAATTTATCATAACCCACGTTGCAGCAAATCTCGCCAAACACTCCAACTACTTGAAGAAAAAGGCGTTCAACCAGACGTTATCGAGTACCTGAAGAAAGCACCTAGCCGAGCCGAACTAGAATCCATATTAAGCATGCTCAATATGGAGCCACGCGACTTAATGCGCAAAGGCGAAGCCATTTATAAAGAACAAAACCTAAAGGACAACAGCCTTAGCGATGAACAGTTAATCACAGCAATGCTGGAGAACCCTATTTTAATTGAACGGCCTATCGTCTTAGCGAATGGCAAAGCAGCAATTGGCCGCCCACCTGAAACCGTTCTGGAAATTTTATAAATGAACACCGAGGTCCTGGTTCTATTTTATAGTCGCCATGGCGCAACAGCTAACATGGCCAGTGTGATTGCTCGGGGCGTGGAAAGCATAGAAGGCGTACAAGCTAAAATTCGTACCGTGCCAGCCATTTCTAGCGTTTGTGAAGCAACTGAAGACAATATTCCAGCTGACGGTGCTTTATACGCCAACTTAGACGACCTTAAAAACTGTCACGGGCTCATCTTGGGTAGCCCGACTCGATTTGGCAATATGGCTGCACCTTTAAAATACTTTCTTGATGGCACAAGCAACCTTTGGCTATCTGGCGCGCTGATTGGCAAGCCTGCTGCCGTTTTTACCTCAACCAGTAGTCTTCACGGGGGGCAGGAAACAACGCTCACATCAATGATGCTACCGTTGCTTCACCACGGCATGTTGCTGGCCGGGCTACCGTACTCTGAACCATCATTGTTAGAAACACAATCTGGTGGCACACCATACGGCGCCAGTCATCTAGCAGGCCCTGATAACTCGCGAAAACTAGATCAACACGAATCTGACTTATGCCTTGCTCTTGGCAAAAGAATCGCCCTACTCGCAAAAAAACTTAATTCATAATGACTTTACCCGGTAAAAAAGCAGCGTACTGGTTGCAACTACTCAGCTACCTTTGCTTAATTGGCTTCATAACCGCTTGGATCACCCTACTCGCGCCACCGCAAACCTTCCCAGTAGCCTTGGTGCTTATCACCTGTGTTATCCCATTATTATTACCATTAAGGGGTGTTCTACATGGTAAAGAAAAGCCCGTTAACTGGGCGGCTTACTTAAGCCTGCTGTACTTTATACATGGCACAACCGAAGCGTTTGCAAGCTCAACTACTCGACTGCTTGGCCTTCTTGAAATTGTCATCAGCTTAACGGTATTTTTTAGCGCCTCTCTATATATTCGTCACATTAGCAAACATTAATGCACCCCCAACTGCCTCTGCCTTTCAAGTTAAAAGAAGCGTTTAACTTTGAGAGCTTTATTGCCACTGAGAATCAACTGGTCATTAAGTCCCTAAAAGATGCCGATGAACCGTTTATTTTTCTTTGGGGCGACATAGGAACCGGTAAGTCTCATTTATTACAATCGGCTTGCCAACGCCAAAGCCAACTAGGTGGCACAGCCAGCTATTTGCCAGCAAAAGAGCTACTGGGCACCTCGGCAAAAATACTGGAGGGCTTGGCGAACCTCGACCTAATTTGTATAGATGATATCGACATCCTATGTGAAAAGGCTGATTGGGAAGAGGCCTTATTTAACCTGTTTAATCAAATTAAACAGCAAACTGGGCGTTTAATTGTAAGCGCCACGGTATCGCCACAACATCTTCAGATCAGCCTTAACGATTTGCAAAGCCGATTAAATAGCGGCCTTCCACTTAACTTGGCCCCTCTTAGCGACGAAAGCACCCTACAAGCCTTACAAGCACGTGCTCAAAAACTCGGCTTAGAACTTAACCGTGAAACCGCTAACTATTTAATGACGCACTTTCCTAGAAATCTGCATACGCTCTGGAACTTGCTTAACACATTAGACAAAGCAAGCCTAGCAGCCCAGCGAAAGTTGACCATTCCTTTTTTAAAGTCCACGTTATCAAAATCGATATAAGCCATTATTGATTAAGGCTGTGTTCAGTTCGGGGAAATATGATATCGTTTTTAAAAACAAGGAGACGTTTCCATGAACAATTGGCTAAAACAAACGACGTTTATCATCGCTTTATTAACAACACCTCTTGTCAACGCAGGGCTTTTTGATTTTATTAAAGACATCGATACCAGCAAGCTCAGCATTCCAACATCCAGCCAACTTCCCGCAAATTTAAGTCAGACTGATGTTATTGCAGGACTAAAAGAAGCCCTTAAAAAAGGCACGACCGTTGCTGTTAACAATTTAAGCCAAGAAGGTGGTTTCTTGAACCATGAGGATGTAAAGGTCCCCATTCCAAGCAGCTTACAACCCATTGCCTCTTCACTGGAAATGCTTGGCCAAGGTCGTTTAGTAGACAGCTTCCAAGCCACGCTCAACAAGGCCGCCGAACAAGCAGCCCCTGAAGCGGCTACTATTTTTGCAAACACCATTCAAAACATGAGTATTGATGATGCGGCACAGATTCTCAATGGATCAGATACCGCTGCAACTGACTATTTCAAACAACACAGCTCCGAGCAATTACTTAACAAGTTCCTACCCATTGTTAAACAGTCAACAGATAGTGCTGGTGTTACCGCCAGTTACAAGCAACTTATCGCTAACTCAGGCTCGATCGGCCAATTAGTTTCCTCACAAACACCGGATCTTGACACGTTTGTTGCACAAAAAGCGGTTGACGCTATGTTTTTACGAATTGCCGAGCAAGAAAAGCTCATCCGTGAAAACCCTGCAGCCCGAACAACCGATTTACTAAAAAAAGTCTTCACCCCCTAACCAAAAACTAACCGAGGTATAAAATGGAAAACGTATTATCCGAAGAAACCCTTCTTCAAGTTCAAGAGCTACTCACCGTATACGGGCTTAAAATCATCGCTGCACTCGCAATATTTATTATTGGTAAGATGATTGCTAAGTCGATTAAGTCCGGCGTCATTAAAGCAATGAAAAAAGGCGGCTCAGACCCGATCCTTATTTCATTCACTACTAACATTATTTATACCGCTCTACTGGCTTTCGTCATCATTGCCTCACTGGGGCAACTGGGCATACAAACCACTTCATTTATTGCCATCATTGGTGCTGCTGGTCTAGCGATTGGTTTAGCCCTTCAAGGCTCATTAGCAAACTTTGCCGCTGGCGTATTAATGATTATTTTTCGTCCCTTCAAAAAAGGCGATTTTATTGAAGGTGCTGGCGCTTCAGGTATCATCGAAGAGGTTCATATCTTCAATACCGTGATGCGTACTGGCGATAATAAAACCATTATCATTCCTAACGGCAGTTTAATGGGCGGAAATATTGTTAACTACTCAACCAAGCCAACACGACGTTTAGATTTAGTTATTGGCATTGGTTATGATGATGATATTAAGAAAGCAAAATCCGTATTAGACGAACTCATGCAAAATGAAACACGCATCTTAAAAGACCCCGCTCCAACCATTGGCTTACTCGAATTAGGCGATAGCAGCGTAAACTTCGCCGTACGCCCTTGGGTCAACTCTGCTGATTATTGGGGTGTGCATTTCGACTTACTCGAAAGCATCAAATTACGCTTTGATAGCGAAGGCATTAGCATTCCTTACCCACAACAAGACCTCCACGTACACAATACAAGCGACGACAAGTAACGTCATTTAAAACGCTTACCAAAAGGGCTGGTTTACCAGCCCTTTTGCTTTTTGCAAAAAAATAACGGTAAGTCTCATTTAATATTGATTTATATCATAAACTTTACTATTGTGATGTACGTACTTTTTAACGCGCTTAGCGCATCACTTAACTACAAAGGCAATTATCATGGCACATGAATTACCCGCTCTTCCTTATGCAATTGACGCATTGGAACCTCATATCTCTCAAGAAACACTAGAGTTTCACCACGGTAAACATCACGCAACCTATGTTACTAAATTAAATGGTTTAATCCCTGGAACAGAGTTTGAGAACGCAAGTCTTGAAGAGATTGTCAAAAACTCTTCTGGCCCTATTTTTAATAATGCAGCACAAATCTGGAACCACACATTTTATTGGAACTGTTTAACGCCAAACAGCACTGAGCCAACAGGTGATTTATTGGCTGCCATCAATGAAGCATACGGTTCTGTTGACGCATTTAAAGCAGAGTTTACAGACAAGTCTGTTAATTTATTTGGCGCTGGCTGGTGCTGGTTGGTTAAAAATGCTGATGGCAAACTTGAAATCGTTCAAACCAGCAATGCGGGCACACCGTTAACCGCTGGCCAAACACCATTATTAACTTGTGACGTATGGGAGCACGCTTACTACATCGACTGTCGTAACGCTCGCCCTGCCTACATGGATAAATTTTGGGCATTAGTGAACTGGGATTTTGTTGCACAAAACCTATAGTCACTAGACATAATTATAAAAAGGCACCGAATCGGTGCCTTTTTTTATGTTTGCTTGTATAACTCACTGCTTTTATATTGATCATTGACGTGTCTCAATAGTACAAATAAAACCGCCGCCACCGGCAAAGCCAATAAGACCCCGGTCACTCCAAAAAACTGACCACCAACCATCACCGAAAATATGACCGTTACCGGGTGCAAACCGATCTTATCGCCGACCAACACAGGGGTTAACACGAAGCTTTCTAAAACCTGTGCTACTGCAAACACTACGAAGATTGGCAAAACACCACTGACATCATGCAACTGAAAAACAGACGTAGCGCAGGCCAATACAAGCCCCACAATCAAACCTAGATAAGGCACAAAACTGACCAGCCCGATAATTAAGCTGATTAACAAGGAAAACTCCAGCCCCACTAGACTTAATCCAATATAGTAAATAACTGACTGGCTAGCCATTACTAAAAGTTGTCCCTTGAAAAAAGCGCCAAGAACAGCATCAACTTCGTGCGCAATACCCGTTAACTTCTCTTCTAGCCGACGTGGAAACGAATGTTGAATGCGTTCTAATATCGCATTCCAATCGCGTAAAAAGTAAAACGTGACGAGTGGAATCAACAGCAGATTAGTCAGCGCCGACAAGAAAGCCATTCCAGACGAGCTGACAGAGCTCAAGATGCTTGCCACGACACTACCTGCACTGCCAATATTGTCTTGCAGAGTCTGTTGAATTTCATCTACATTCACGGAGCCATAGTGATTTAAACGAACTTGCAGCCACGGCAGCACCGTTTCTTTTACCCAACTGATAATAGCCGGTACTTTTTCAACCAAACTAGCAAACTGTTGTTCTATCAGCGGCACAAGCACAATGGTCACGCCTGCCAAAAGAGTAAAGATTACAACAAACACCAAGCTGACCGCCCATGATCGCTGCCACTTATGTTTTTCCAGCCACGTTGCCAGTGGGTCACCTAAGTAGGCTAATAATGCCGCACAAACAAATGGCATTAAAATGGGCAATAACACGTAAGCCAGACCAATAAAGGCAATGGCAACTAAATAGTACTTAGTGTTATCGTTTTTCATACTACTCCCGAACCTTCGCTTCCCATGCTTTAAACCCCCAGCTCCAAACATACTCTAAACCACTAATGACAGTAGTTGCAGCAACCGAATAAAGCGCAAACTCAATCCAACTGTGCGGTATAGGCACGATGCCTTGGCTGGCTATTAACAACACCAAATAAACTATCTGAAATGTCGTATTTAACTTACTAGAAAATGGTGGCGTGCCTTGAAACGTCTCAATCATCAAGTGATACGCTAGAGCGCCAAAAGACACAATGACGTCACGCAACAAAATCACAATAAATAGCCAAGCAGGCATTAAGCCTGTTAAGACGCATACTAAAAAGCAGGACACCAATAGCAACTTATCAGCTAATGGGTCTAGAAAAGACCCCAACTGGCTCGTCCAGTCATATCGCTTAGCTAAAAAACCATCTAATGCATCTGACAACCCAGCAATAATAAAAAGCGCCAAGGTCATCTGATACTGCTTGTTCCATAACAAATAGATGATTGGTAAAACTAATACAATCCTAATGACACTGATCAGGTTAGGAATATCGCGCCTATTCATTTAGTTGACTCGGTAGTAAAGAACTTTTTCCAATGGTTGAGCAGGCAAGCTATTGATATCGGCACTAACCGGGGCAACTATTCTTTGAGAACTACCCGGTGACAAAACATCGTTCAATGCAATGGTCTGTATCAATACCGACTCATCACCTGTGATAACTAGGTTCAGCACCACCTTATTTCCCTGTAATTGCTCCCAGTTTAATTTTTTTACCATATCAAGCGATGATAAATAGCCTGTAGCGCGAGTAAATGCCAGCAGGTCATCAACTCCAATCAGCTCAATTGTCAGCTTTTTTTCCAAGCTGACAATACCCATCGGGGCATAAATATCTGCTAGCTTTTCTGTCATTTCAATAAATACCGGCTGAAAAACAGTACTAACACCGGAGGATTTTTCCACCCCATCGTATTGCCGACCTTCACTTAGCCAGGTCCAGTTAAGCTGCCATATCCCGTTGGTTTTTAACAACCGAGCAAAGATTACCTGATTTGTACTATAACGTTGAGAAGCGAGCGCTATCTGCTCTGAAAAACCTGCCCGTATATCGTTAAAACTAACGGCTCTTTGATCTGCCAAATCTAACAAAGGTAGGGTCACTGCTAAGCCAGCATCTAACGACTCTTGTTTCAGCGCATCAGCCAATTCTTTGCCTGTGCTGCTATTGAGTATATAACGATCATTACCATCATCCACTGCTAACCATAACAACACATCCGGCCTATTAGCGCCCCAAACAGGCACATCAAACTGTTGCAAAGTTCGATCTAGTGCAGCTTTTTGAAACCTAACGATCAACCAATATCCGTTATCTTGATCTCTTTTTTTATACTGGAACTGCTCTACATAGGAGCCAACATTCGATAAGGCTTCCAGTAACGGCGAATTATTCAATGTACTACGACGGCCAGAGACTTTACGTACTACTGTATGAAGCGCCTTTTTAATGGCCTGATTACGCACAGACTGAGACTGGTCATCAACTTCTACTTGCGCCGTGTATAGGCCCTCTAGCTGCACCGCATATGCCGGCACAGATAACAGTAACAATAAAATACTCACTAAAAAACGCATCATTACGCCCACACAACCTTAATTAATAATAAGCTATAGCATAATATAGTTAGCCCTATTACTGCCAACAATTAACTCAACTGATATAATCTAACTTTTTATAACCGAATACAGTTTATTTTGAACGATTCAAAGAATAGCCTAAGCTATAAAGACGCAGGTGTTGATATTGATGCCGGCACACAACTCGTCGAACGAATAAAGCCTATTGCTAAGCGAACCCAGCGCGCAGGCGTCCTGTCAGGGCTGGGCGGCTTTGGCTCTTTATTTGAGCTACCACTCGATCGTTATAAAAAGCCCGTGCTTGTCTCCGGCACCGATGGTGTTGGAACAAAACTTAAATTGGCTATGATGCTGAACAAGCATGACACGATCGGCATAGACCTTGTTGCCATGTGCGTCAATGACATCATCGTAACCGGCGCTGAACCTTTATTCTTTCTCGACTATTACGCAACAGGCAAACTCAATGTAGACGTGGCCAGTGACGTAATTGCAGGCATTGGAAAGGGTTGTGAATTGGCCGGTGCCGCACTGGTTGGCGGTGAAACCGCCGAAATGCCCGGAATGTATCATGGCGAAGATTACGACTTAGCAGGCTTTAGTGTTGGTATTGCTGAAAAAGACAACATCATTGATGGCGCCGAAGTTGCCGTTGGCGATATATTAATTGGCCTTGCCTCATCAGGCGCACATTCAAATGGCTACTCATTAATTCGCAAAGTAATCGAACTACAAGACGACCTAAATCAAACATTGGACAACAAACCTCTTACCGATGTTTTACTCGAACCAACGCGTATTTACGTTAAGACCCTACTTGATTTAATCAGCAAACAACCCATTCATGCCATCGCTCATATTACCGGTGGCGGCATCACCGAGAACTTGCCCCGCGTCTTACCTGACAATACAGTAGCCAATGTAAAACTAGGTAGCTGGCCAACGCTCGCGTTGTTCGATTGGCTTCAAGAAGAAGGTAATATTAGCGATGAGGAAATGCTTAAAACTTTTAATTGCGGCATCGGCATGGTCCTTTGCGTCGCAAAAGACCATGTAGACGCTGTTCTCGCTCAACTTGAATCAAGCGGAGAGTCTGCATTCATCATCGGCGATATTGCCCAAGCCGAGGGCGAACCCAAGGTTAACTACCTTTAATCATAATGAACTCCGACTATCGTATTGTCGTTTTACTATCGGGCTCTGGCACAACGCTCCAATCGATTATAGATACTGGCCTACCCGCCACTATTTCGGCGGTTATCAGTAACAAGCCCGGGGTTATGGGACTTAACCGTGCCAAAGAAGCCAATATTCCAACCCATGTCTTAGATCACACCACTTATTCATCACGTGAAGCCTTCGATCAAGACTTGCAACAACAAATTGATGAATACAAACCTGATTTAGTGGTTTTAGCTGGGTTCATGCGCATTCTTAGCGATGACTTTGTGAACCATTATTACGGCAGACTCATCAATATTCACCCCTCTTTGCTGCCAAAATACAAAGGCATGCACACACACCAACGGGTTATGGACGATGGCGAGCCACTTCACGGTAGCAGCGTACATTTTGTTAATACTGAGCTCGATGGCGGCCCCGTGGTTTTGCAAGCACGCTTACCGGTTCTTCCCAACGACAGCCCCGAGAGCCTTGAGCTTCGAATTAAAACGAAGGAACACCTTATTTACCCAACCGCCATTAGCTGGCTTGCCGAGGGGCGAATTGAACTAAAAGGCAACGAAGTCTATATGGATGGAAAAAAAATGAGCGGCCCAGTCGTCATGGATTACATGTAATGTAAGCAGATGAATATATTACTAAAAAAAACCAGCCTATTCATTGTCGTCGTTTTTTTTAGTCTATTATCTACTCATACTTTTGCAGCTGACCAAACCCTTCCCACCTTTAAAGCCGAGTACAAACTAAGCCATAATAATATTGAAATTGGCCACGTTTCATTAAACGTTAAAATGTTAGCCAATGGCCAATATCAGCTTCTCTCATCCACTGAAACAAGCGGCTTGCTTGCCTTCGTACGTGACGATATCGTACTTGAAAGCAGTCGATTTGAGTTCACTGAACAGCAAGTAAGGCCTTTATCCTACGAATACCAACAAACTCTTGGCGATGACAAGAAAAACATAAAATTGCACTTTGATTGGCAGACAAAAACACTTACAAATTCGTCAAAAGGGCACGATTGGAGGCTAACGCTAAGCAACGGCGTCTTAGATAAAGCGCTTTTACAATTAGCCCTAATGCAGGACTTAAAAAACCCGGCCGAAAAGTCGTTGAGCTACCAAGTTGCCGATGGTGGAAAATTAAAAACCTACTCCTTTACCCAACTAGGCGACGAGCAAATTAAAGTAGCCGGAAAACAATACCAGACCATTAAACTTGCGCGTAAAAAAGACGATAAACCCTTGATTACCTATTATTGGTGCGCAAAGGAATTACATAACCTCCCCATTCTTTTACAACGTAAAAAAACCTATGGGACTTTTGAAATGCGCCTGCTAAGTGCTCATTTTGACAACTAGCAACACAACGCCTCGTTAAGCTTTAGGTAATGTAACGCCAGTTTGTCCTTGATACTTACCACCGCGATCGCCATATGATGTTTCACATATTTCGTCGGCACCTAAAAACAATATTTGCGCGACGCCTTCATTAGCATAAATTTTGGCTGGCAAAGGTGTGGTATTCGAAAATTCCAAAGTAACATGCCCTTCCCACTCTGGCTCCAATGGGGTGACATTAACGATAATGCCGCAACGCGCATATGTTGATTTACCCAAGCAAATTGTCAACACATCCCGTGGGATCCTTAGGTATTCAACCGTTCTTGCCAAGGCAAATGAATTAGGTGGAATAATGCAAACATCCGACTTAATATCAACAAAGCTATTTTCATCGAAATTTTTAGGGTCAACCACTGCCGAATTAATATTCGTGAAAATTTTAAACTCATCAGAACATCGAATATCGTAACCATAACTCGATGTACCATAAGAAATAACTCGCCCCTCATCTGAGTGTCTCACCTGATGCGACTCAAAAGGCTCGATCATCCCTTTTTCATTCGCCATACGGCGAATCCAGCTGTCTGATTTAATACCCATAGCGAACCTAATTAATTAATAACAATGTTTGGAATTTTGCCACTAAAGTCTTTTGCTTTTACTGACAATGATGCGGCCAGTTTCCTAGCCATTTTTCTATAAATCACAGAAATTTGGCTGTCCGGGTCTAACGCAACGGTGGGGGTTCCAGTATCTGTGCTGGTTCGAATAGAGATATCCAACGGCAGCGCTCCCAAAAATTCAACACCATATTGTTGCGCCATCGCCTCGCCACCGCCTTGCCCGAAAATTGCTTCTTCGTGTTGGCAGTTTGAACAGATATGCAGACTCATATTTTCAATGATTCCGAGCACTGGAATATCCACTTTTTCAAACATTTTTAGGCCTTTCTTAGCATCAATCAAGGCGATATCTTGCGGTGTTGTCACCACGACAGAACCTGTTACAGGAACAGTTTGTGCCAAGGTTAAATGGATATCGCCGGTTCCCGGTGGCATATCAATAATTAAATAGTCAAGATCATCCCAATTTGTATCATTTAACAATTGACCTAAGGCTTGCGTAACCATCGGCCCACGCAAAATCATCGGTGTATCTTCGTCAACTAAAAAACCAACTGACATCACTTGCAGACCATGGCTTTCCATTGGCTGTATGGTTCGGCCATCTGGCGAACTAGGGCGACCACTAATACCTAACATGGTCGGTTGACTTGGGCCATAAATATCCGCATCAAGAATGCCGACACGTGCACCTTCTGCAACAAGCGCCAACGCTAAATTAACCGATGTTGTTGATTTGCCGACCCCTCCTTTTCCAGAAGCCACAGCCACCATATTCTTTACACCATTCATTAATTTAACGCCCTTTTGAACAGCGTGTGGTTTGATGATCCAGCTAATCGTTACCTCAACACTGTTAATGCCATCGAGCTGCTGAAGATGCGCCGTAACCTCAGCCTCTAACTGCTCTTTAACGCCCGCAGCTGGGTACCCCAATATGAGCTCAACTCGAAGCTCACCATTGACCAGTGTTAAGTTTTTCAACGCCTTATTAGACACGATACTGTTACCCGTTAACGGGTCAATAAATTCTTTTAGGTGCTGCTCTATACCTGTTACTGACAATTCACTCATTTGTGCTCCAAATAGCCCTGCAATAAAACACTCTATTCTATACGTTTATTCGCAACTTTTGCGAATTTTAGGCACCGACTAAAAGCGCAAACCAAGCAACCATTTATAAGCCAGCCTCACATCATCGACAAGGGTTGATAAAATTATTAACACCTACACGACTAATTTTAGTAGCATCTCCGTATCTCGTTTTCACAACACGTCTAACATCAACACTTTTAAGGACACCCATGAGCATCATTAAAAAAAGCGCCCTTAGCGCCCTTGTCATCACATTATTCACCCTTACAGCATGTACGCCAGAAGTTGGAAGTGACGCTTGGTGCACAGACATGAAAGAAAAATCTAAAGCTGATTGGACCGCTAACCAAACATCTGATTTTGCAAAAAACTGCGTTTTTAAATAACGTCATTTTAAATTCACAAACCGGACAACTTTTTTCATAAACTTAAAACATACCGTGTAAAGAATAAGCACAATGCCGAAGGCATTGTGCTTATTTTATGGGACAATACAGCCAAATAAACCAACGCCTATACAACACCATTTATTGTTAGGCTTACTTGCTCAACACTATCACCTTTATTTATGTCAAACGAAATAAGAAAAATTCTTGTTACCAGTGCTTTACCTTACGCTAACGGCCCTATTCATATTGGCCATTTAGTTGAATATATCCAAACTGATATCTGGGTGCGTTTTCAAAAACAGCGAGGACATACCTGTCATTATGTTTGCGCCGATGATGCACACGGCACACCCATTATGTTAAGGGCACAACAAGAAGGCATAACACCTGAGCAATTAATTGCAGACACATGGACTCAGCACAACGCCGATTTCCAAGACTTTAATATTGGTTTCGATAATTTTTATACAACCCATTCAGACGAAACACGTGACTTTGCCGAACTGATCTACAACCGCTTACATGAAAAGCAGCATATTCACAGCAAAACCATCACCCAAGCTTATGACCCGGTTAAGGAAATGTTTCTTCCTGATCGTTTTATCAAAGGCGAATGCCCAAAATGTGGTGCCGCCGATCAGTACGGTGATAACTGTGAAGTCTGCAGTGCAACGTATTCCCCTACCGATTTAATTAACCCTGTTTCAGCTGTTTCAGGTGAAAGGCCCATTGATAAAGAGTCAGAGCATTTTTTCTTTAAACTGGGCGAATTTGAAACCATGTTAAAAGACTGGACTCAATCTGGTCATCTACAAGAACAAGTATCTAACAAACTAAACGAATGGTTTGAAGTGGGCTTGCAAGACTGGGATATCTCTCGGGATGCGCCTTACTTCGGTTTTGAAATCCCTAACGCACCAGGCAAATTCTTTTATGTTTGGCTTGATGCGCCGGTTGGCTACATGGGCAGCTTTAAGAATTTATGCGACCAAAATGGGCTTGCTTTTGACGAGTACTGGGGTAAAGACAGTAACACCGAGCTTTATCACTTTATCGGCAAAGACATTGTCTACTTTCATGCCTTATTTTGGCCAGCCATGTTAACAGGTGCTGGGTTTAGAACCCCAACCGCAATATTTTCTCACGGCTTTTTAACCGTTAATGGTGAAAAAATGTCAAAGTCTCGCGGCACCTTTATCAAAGCTCGCACTTATTTAGAGCACTTAAACCCTGAGTATTTACGCTATTACTTTGCAGCAAAATTGAGCAACCGGGTTGAAGATATCGACCTTAACTTCGAAGACTTTAGCCAGCGCGTCAACACTGACCTTGTAAATAAAGTGGTAAACATTGCGAGCCGTTGCAGTGGCTTTATTAAAAAACGGTTTAATAATGAATTATCCGCTACGTGCTCCGAGCCTGAGCTATTTCAATCATTTGTTGAGGAAAACCACACTATTGCTGAACTGTACGAGTCACGCGAATACGGCAAAGCCATGCGCGCCATTTCTGCCTTGGCCGATAAAGCCAACCAGTATATTGACGAAAAACAGCCATGGGTCATTGCTAAGCAAGACAATTGCGATGCTGAATTACACGACATTTGCAGTGTCGGCATTAATTTATTTTATGTTATTGCCAGTTACTTAAAACCCGTTGTACCAACGATGGTTGCTAAAGCTGAAACATTTATCAACGCCGGCGAGTTTGCTTGGCCAGATGGGTTATCGCCTCTAACCGCTCACACCATCAATAAATTCAAACCCTTGATGGCCCGTGTTGACGCAGATAAGCTCAGCGCTTTAATTGAAGCATCGAAAGAAAACTTACTCTCAACCCCTACTGCCGCAAAAAGCCCAGCGACTAAAAAAATTGAAAAGATAGCCAATACTATCGAGTTTGACGATTTTGCTAATATTGATTTGCGCGTTGCCCTTATTGAAAAAGCCGAGCACGTTGAAGAGGCTGACAAATTACTTCGTTTAACACTAAGTTTGGGTGATGAAAGCCGGCAAGTATTAGCAGGGTTAAAATCTGCCTATACGCCTGAGCAACTTGAAGGCCGACTCACTGTTATGGTCGCTAATCTTAAACCACGTAAAATGCGCTTTGGCGTATCCGAAGGCATGGTTCTAGCCGCAGGTCCAGGTGGTGATGAATTATGGATCTTATCGCCAGACAATGGCGCAAAACCCGGAATGCGCATTAAATAAAAACCAGTATGGTGCAAAAAGTTGAGCATTTAATAAAAAGCCCCTATAATTCTTAAATTGAATATTAAATACAATTTTCATTCTATCTGGTTATATGAGGCGCTAACAATCAACCATACGATTTGAACTAATGGCTATATACTAGTCAAAACCCTTTATTTACCCTATGTCTGAATACCTACTCATTTTAGTCAGCACCATACTAGTCAACAACTTTGTGTTGGTGAAATTTCTCGGCTTGTGCCCCTTTATGGGTGTTTCAAACAAGCTGGAAACTGCTATGGGCATGGGATTTGCGACAACATTTGTACTTACCCTAGCGTCCATTTGCAGTTATTTAGCCAATCATTATTTACTGGCTCCTTTAGGCTTAGAATATTTGCGGACCATTACTTTTATTGTTGTTATTGCTGTCGTTGTGCAATTGACCGAAGCTATCGTCCATAAAACAAGCCCCTTACTGCATCAGGTTTTAGGTATTTATCTGCCGCTTATTACCACTAATTGCGCTGTCTTAGGTGTCGCCTTATTAAGCGTTCAAGAAGAGCATAATTTTATAGAATCTGGCTTATATGGCTTTGGTGCCGCTTTAGGGTTTTCTTTGGTGTTGGTGTTATTTTCCACCATTCGAGAACGCATTACAGTGTCTGACGTGCCCGAGCCATTTAAAGGTAATGCTATTGCTTTAATCACTGCGGGCTTAATGTCAGTTGCCTTTATGGGCTTTTCAGGCTTGATTAAATTCTAACTCATGTCTTTTTTTATACTCATTATTTTATTCGCCGCACTTGGTATCCTTCTTGGGTATGCCGCTATTCGCTTTAAGGTAGAAGGTGACCCACTGGTTGATAAAATTGATGCTGTCTTACCACAGACTCAATGTGGTCAATGTAACTTCCCTGGCTGCCGACCATACGCACAAGCTATTGCCAATGGTGATGCTGACATCAATCAATGCCCACCCGGTGGCGAAGCAGGCATTATCGCCCTTGCAGACTTATTAGGGGTTGAACCCAAACCACTCAACGAAGAAAACGGCGTTGAGAAAGCAAACTTAGTGGCGGTTATTGATGAAAATACCTGTATTGGTTGCAAACTCTGTATTCAAGCCTGCCCTGTAGACGCTATTCTAGGTGCACCCAAACATATGCATACCGTTATCGAAGCAGAATGCACGGGGTGTGAATTGTGCGTATCCCCTTGCCCTGTTGAGTGCATAACAATGGAGCCTGTGGCAACAACCTTGTCCCTTTGGGAGTGGGAAAAACCTAAATCTTCTGAAGAGAAAAACTCATGAAACTATGGTCATTTAAAGGTGGTCTACCATCGCTTGCCGACCATAAAAATGAGTCGGTCAACTTACCCATTGAAATAGCACCTGTACCAAAGCACTTAATTTACCCCTTAGGCCAGCACATTGGTAATGCTGCAAAACCGCTGGTTAACGTTGGCGACACTGTGCTACGTGGACAAAAAATAGCTGAAGCGCAAGGCATGATCAGCGCACCGATTCATGCCAGCAGCTCTGGCACTGTAATAAGCATTGCCGACCACCTAATCCCCCACCCTTCTGGTTTTTCTGCGCCCTCTATAACAATAGAAACTGATGGCCTCGATACCGAAGTAACACCAACACCTCAGGCTGACTTCAAACAGTTATCGGCTGAGAAACTGGTTCAACTGATTCGTGAAGCTGGGATTGTTGGCCTAGGTGGCGCCGCATTTCCTACCGCGATCAAACTTAACACGCAAAGCAAAGCTATCCAAATCGACACTTTAATTTTAAACGGTGCCGAGTGTGAACCTTATATCTCCTGCGATGATCGGCTATTAAAAGAGCGCTCCGATCGCATCGTAGAAGGCATTGAAATTCTGCTACATATGACCGGCGCAAAGCGTGCGATTCTTGCTATTGAAGACAATGTACCCGACACGTTTAAGACCGTTCAACGCACCATAGCCGAGCACCAAAACAGCATTATTAGCGCCGTTCAAATTCCAACTATCTACCCAACAGGTGGCGAAAAACAACTGATTCAAACCCTAACGGGTAAAGAAGTTCCCAGCGGCAAAATTCCTGCGGACATTGGCATTGTATCTATTAATGTTGGTACTGTTTACGCAGTTCAACAGGCGGTTATTGAAGGCAAACCGCTAACATCAAGAATTATCACCGTCACCGGAGAAGGGGTTAATAAGCCTCATAACCTTGAGGTTAGATTAGGCACGCCTATTAAAGCACTGATTGATATTTGCAATGGCTACACAAAATTTGCCGAACGCTTAATTATGGGCGGCCCAATGATGGGCTTTGCGTTGTTAAACGACGATATCCCCATTATCAAAGCAACCAACTGTATTCTAGTTGCCAGCAAACAAGAGGTAGTCACCGAAAAACAAGCCATGCCCTGTATTCGCTGCGGCTTATGCGCCAGCGTATGCCCGGTTTCACTACTCCCACAACAGCTGTATTGGTATAGCCGTTCTGAGCAGCTAGAAAAGGCTGAAAAACTAAATTTATTTGATTGTATTGAGTGCGGCTGTTGCGATGTCGCGTGCCCAAGCCATATTCCATTGGTACAACATTTTCGATATGCAAAAAGTGCCTTAAAAGTACAAAAGCATGAAAAGCATTTATCCAATGTGGCCCGTGAACGCTTTGAAGCAAGAGAAGAACGTATCGCTCGTGAGAAAGCAGAACGCGCAGAACGTTCTCGCAAAAAGAAAGCAGCGTTAAAAAATAAACCTGCTAAGGAAGAAATTGATGCTGCTGTTAGTCGCTCAAAAGCCAAGAAAAACCCAACACCAGACGAGGGCTAAACTGTGCATTTTTTAACCTCTAACGCGCCCTTTATTGAACCGCAAAATAGTATTCAGAAAATGATGCTCTGGGTTCTTATTGCATTAGTGCCGGGCATCATTACGATGATTTGGCAATTTGGCCTAGGCGTTTTAAGCAATATTATTATCTGTGTTTCCACCGCCGTTATCACTGAGGCGGTCATGTTGAACCTTCGTAACAGGCCTGTACTCCCTTTTCTGTCTGACCTAAGCGCCGTAGTAACTGCCGTACTTTTAGCACTTGCCTTACCCACCATCGCACCATGGTGGATTCCGTGCATAGGTGCTTTTATTGCTATTGTTATTGCCAAACACTTATACGGCGGGCTCGGTTATAACCCGTTCAATCCAGCAATGGTTGCCTTTGCCGTCTTAATGGTTTCTTTTCCAAAAAGCATGACCGTTTGGATGCTGCCCTATTCAATGCTACCTGCCGATAGCAGCTTTACTGATCTACTACCCATTATTCTAGATCAACAACCTAAACAAGCACTAATTGACGCAATAACCGCGGCAACACCACTCGATGAAATGAAGACGCAGCTCAGCCTGAATCAAACCATCGGTGAAATACGCTCATCATCTATATTTGGTAGTCTGTCAGGTGAAGGCTGGCAATGGGTGTCTATTGCTTACCTTGTGGGCGGCCTTCTATTAGTATTTAAAAAAATCATTAGCTGGCATATTCCTGTCGGTTTGTTAAGTGGCTTGTTCACCATCAGCTTTGCTTTCTACCTACTGGAACCTAGCGTGACACCATCACCGTTGTTTCACTTGCTTAGCGGTGGCGCCATACTCGGTGCTTTCTTTATCGCTACCGATCCGGTTACCGCTGCCGCGACCTTAAAGGGCCGCTTTATTTATGGCGTTTTAATTGGCTTACTCACTTACATTATTCGTACATGGGGTGGTTACCCCGAAGGCATTGCTTTTGCAGTTATCCTTATTAATATGGCCGTTCCACTGATCGACCATTACACGCCTCCACGCGTTTATGGGCACCACTAATATGGCTAATAATAAAACATCAATTCTAAAGTCTGGCTGGGTGCTCGGCTTGTTTTCGCTAATTGGCATTGGGCTTGTCTCGCTTACTTATTCGATAACACATGAAAAAATTGCAGATAATGAGCGCTTATTTATTTTACAAAACCTACGTGAACTAGTCCCTGAAACGCTTCATGATAACGATCTGCTAACAGATACACTTCAAGTCGTAGACCCAAGTGCCTTTGGAAATAAACACGAAGTCACTATTTATAAAGCCATCAAAAACAACAAACTGATGGCCATCATTGCTTCACCGACCGCAGCGGATGGCTACAATGGCTCTATCAAACTATTGGTGGCTATTCGAGCGAATGGCGAACTAATTGGTGTTCGCGTGGTCTCACATCACGAAACACCGGGGCTAGGCGATGCCATTGATACCAACAAGAGTGATTGGATCTACGGCTTTAATGGACGTTCATTAAACAACCCTGTAAGCCGTTTATGGCAGGTTAAGAAGGACGGAGGTCGTTTTGACCAATTTACTGGCGCTACTATTACACCTAGAGCCGTCGTTAAAGCAGTGTTAAGAACCTTACAATATTATCAAGCCAATCAAGAAACATTAACAACCATTACCCAAGCAACTAACAATGGATAGTTACAAACAAATTTTAAAAAATGGTCTTTGGGATAACAACCAAGCCTTCGTTGCTCTACTAGGGCTATGCCCCTTGCTGGCAGTGAGTAATACCGTTATTAACGGTTTAGGGCTTGGGCTGGCAACCACCCTCACCCTCGTATTATCCAATGCTATTGTGTCTATTATTCGGCGACAAGTGGGTAGCGAAATTAGGCTGCCCGTTTTTGTACTCATTATTGCCTCCATTGTCACCGCCATTGAGCTGCTCATGAACGCCTTCTTTTATGAGCTATACCTCATACTTGGCATCTTTATTCCACTGATTGTGACCAATTGTTCCATTATTGGCCGCGCAGAGGCCTTTGCATCCAAAAACCCTCTTGGTACATCCGTGGTAGATGGTTTAGCTATGGGGCTTGGCTTTACTGCCGCTTTAGTTATTCTAGGCGCCGCACGTGAAATTCTTGGCTCTGGAACTTTATTTGCAAACGCTCATTTAATGTTTGGAGACGCGGCTAAAGACATGGTCATTTATGTCATTCGCGATTACGAAGGCTTCTTGCTCGCTATTTTACCGCCAGGAGCCTTTATTGGTTTAGGCCTACTTATTGCGCTAAAAAATGTTATTGATAAGCGACTTGCAAAACCAAGTACTCAAACAGTCACTTTATCAATGGACCCTGAAAAAGCCTGATTATAATTCGTGAGTAGCGTGGCACAGTCATGGGGGTCGGTTATTTACAAGCCAAAGTCAGTGCTGCTATTTGTCTTTATTTCGTTTATAGCCCATGCCATTGTTGTGGCTCTTGCCTATCAAACCGGTATTTTTTCAAACGATGATATTGACAGCATTGCCACTAAGAAAATAAGTATTTCTTTGGCTGTGCCAACGCCTATTACTCCGCCAACACCCATTAAACCGCCTGAACCTAAGCCAAAGAAAGTAACACCAAAAAAAATTGTCACAAAGGCAGCTACGGCAAAAAAAGTAAGCCCAAAGCCCAAGAAAGTGGTCAAAAAAAAGGCACCCGCTGCAACGCCTAAAGTAACACCCAAAAAGGTCGCTTCTCCCCTGCCATCGCCAGTTAAAAAACCAGCCCTTTTTATGTCGCCACAGCCAACCTATCAACCTAAGCCAAAATACCCAAGCGTTGCAAGGCGAAGAGGCGTTGAAGGTTCGGTTATTTTTGATCTTTCAGTGGCTAATGATGGGCGTGTTACCCGAGCAATTATTATTCAAAGCTCTGGCTCATCTGCCCTTGACCGATCTGCCTTAAAAACAATTCAAACGTGGCGATTTCCTGCTAGCAAATTCAACTCTCTTTCCACCTATAAGCAAAAAATCGAGTTTCGACTGAACAGTTACTAAGCGCTTACCAGTCTAGCCAAATCGGTTTGCATACCGTTGGAAATGCTGACATTGCACCAATATCACTCCACTGACTCGATTGATGAAAATCCGAGCCACACGAAGCCAGTAAGCCTTTTTCAACACACAGCCTAGCCAATCTGTCCGTTTCTTGCTTGCTTTGCTGGCCAGAGACAACTTCCATCCCTCTACCACCTGCTGCAATAAAATCATCCAATAACGCCGACCGCTTAGTCCATGTCATTTTATACTTCAGTGGGTGCGCTAATACTGCCACCCCGCCTGCCTTTACTATCCAGTCGATAATGTTCGGTAACTCTGCCCAGCATTGTTTTACATCGCCCGGCTTTCCATCTCCCAAGTATTTCTTGAACGCCGTGGAGGTATTCTTAACCACACCGAGTTCAACAAGATGCTGTGCAAAATGGGGCCGCCCAATCTGGCTATGGTTAGCAATTTCACTGACCCGATTAAAATCGATGGGGCCAACCAGTTTAGTTAACCGTTTGGCAATAATCTGTGCTCGATCAGCCCGTGCTTTTTCCTGCCGAGCGACCCCTTCTTTAATCGATGCACTATCGAGGCTTAAGTTCAAACCGACAACATGAACACCCACCCCTCGCCATTGCGTTGACAGTTCAACACCAGGAATAATCTTCAAGCCGTCATAACTGGCTGGCGATAATTGCTCATAAGCATCTACCGTATCATGGTCAGTAATGGCTAACATCTCAACACCCTTTGCTTTCGCCCGTTCAACCAAGTCATTGGGGGTTAATGTCCCATCAGAAATAAGGGTATGCGAATGAAGATCAATTTTTTTCATGCCATGAAGTTTACACCGTGAGGCAAACTTGAATGTTAAAATTGTTATTTATTGACCACAAACTTTTTAACCATGCAGATTACTAAAGACACCGTTGTACGATTTAACTACATCTTAAAAAATGACGAACAAGAAATTATTGAGCGCTCTTCGGCTCAAGAACCCATCGCGTATTTACAAGGTCATGGCGGCATGATTCGTGGTGTTCAATTAGCACTTGAAGGCAAACAAGCAGGTGATAAGTTTAGCGTCAGTGTTGAACCAAAAGATGGTTATGGCGAACGTCTAGATAATTCAATTCAAAGCGTTCCAGTCAAACATTTAATGGGCGCTAAAAAATGGCGTCCAGGCATGATTGCCACCGTGCAAACTGAAAAAGGTCAGCACCAAGTCAACGTCGTAAAAGTGGGGAAATTTATGGCTAAGGTAGACACCAATCACCCCCTAGCAGGGCAAACGCTTCACTTTGACATTGACATTGTTGATGTTCGAGCCGCCACACAAGAAGAAATTTCACACGGGCATGCTCATGGCGCAGGCGGCCACCACCACTAAACGTGACCTCTACAGCCAACACGCCCATTTTATATTCATTTCGTCGCTGCCCCTATGCCATGCGAGCCCGCTTAGCAATAAAGCACGCTGGTATTAAGGTGATCTTGCGTGAAGTTGTCTTGCGCAACAAGCCACCTGCCATGTTAGCGATCTCACCTAAAGGAACTGTGCCTGTGCTTCAGTTACCCACTGGTGAAGTCATTGATGAAAGCTGGGAAATTGTGCACTGGGCAACATCAATAAACGATAGCCAGTCCCTAAGGGGTTCTTCGGCGCGGGTTTTAGACGCTAACCGCCTAGTATCGCTGAATGATAATGAATTTAAACAACACCTCGATCACTATAAATATGCTGATCGGTTTCCCGACTTCTCAGCAGAGCACTATCGTACACAAGCTGAGGCTTTTCTTAGCCTTTTAGATCAACGATTAGCAGCGCATTCTTTTCTACTGGACGATGAACCCTCGATTGCAGACATTGGCATTTTTCCCTTTATTCGCCAGTTTGCGCATGTAGACATTAATTGGTTCAAGCAAACCCCTTACCCGTATTTGCAGCGCTGGTTTGAACACTTTCTTTCTTCTGAACTGTTTACTAGCATTATGAACAAATACCCAGCTTGGGAAGAAGGCCAAGATACTCTTTTGTTCTAACCCTTTCTTTTAGCTTCTGCCTAGCATAAGATTAAAACCCGCCACGGAGATAACCATGCGTTTCCTTACACACCAACTTCTAGTTCCATTTATAGTTCTACTAACCTTGGCAGGTTGCGCCGGTATTACCTATCATGCACAACCACCGCAAATCAGCCTTAATAATATTCAACTGGTTAACGCACAACTGCTAGAGCAAGAATACGCATTAACCTTACGCATTCAAAATACAAACGACTTCCCGTTTTTCATTAAAGGGCTTAGTTATCAATTAGAAATTAATGGATCAGAATTTGCGCACGGGGTCAGCAGCCAATCGGTCAATATATTACCTTATCAAGAAGCCTACCTAACGGTCTCTCTGATCAGCAATACATTGGGCGTAATCAAACAACTAGAAACACTCTCTGGCACTAACAAAACTGATTTACACTTTCGTTTAACCGGTAAAGTCAGCCATGGCACCGTTAACATTCCTGCCTCTATGTACAGCTTACCCTTTGTAAAAGAAGGCACCTTAAACCTTAATACGCTCTTAAAGAAATGAACCAACCAGAGATCTTTGTACTCCAACTTGCAACAGCCTTTAAAAAAAGGAGACATCATGAAGCTGCTACTTCCAATCACCTTATCTTTACTATTAATCGCTTGTGCCGGTCCCAACCCATATGGCCCATCCAGCGAAGGCTACACCCGTAGTGAAGCTAATCAAACTTTACACGTCACAAATGGCATCATCCTTGATCTTCAGTCAGTCACCATCGATTCAGAAGGCAACGCCGTCGGTAAAATTGCCGGTGGTTTAATTGGCGGCATTGGTGGCAGCAGTGTTGGTAGCGGTCGAGGCAGTGCTGCCGCAGCCGTGGCGGGCACAGTTGTCGGTGGTATTGTCGGCAACAAAGCCGAGGCTATGTATAACAAGGCCAATGGCGTGCAAATTACTATTCAGCTCGATAACGGCCAAGTACAATCCGTTGTACAAGAAGTTAACGAAAACGTTATGTTTAGAAAAGGCGACCACGTCAAACTGATTCGCAGCGCCTCGGGCAAAGTTCGCGTTATTCAATAAGCCTTAACGCCCACCCAACATGCCTTTAATTGCTGCCGGCAAATCTGCCGGTAGCAAAATGGTTTTTGCGTTATCTGAATTTGACATATCTTGTATTGCATCGACATATTTCTCACCCAGAATATACATCACCGGCAATTCCTTATCTTGAATCGCTTCAGCCACTTTAGTAATAGCCAACTTACTCGCTTCTGCCAATACTACTTGCGCCTCTGCATCTCGTCTTGATGCATCTAAACGACCTTCCGCTTCCAAAACGGCAGCGGCTTTTTCACCTTCTGCCCGAGTCACCGTTGCGCGACGTTGCCTTTCTGCAGCCGCTTGCTCTTCCATTGCATTTTGCATTGTGCCAGATGGGGTAATATCTTGAATTTCAACGGTTTTAAGCGTAATCCCCCAGTCTGAAATATCATCTGAAATAGCTTCTTTTAAACGTGCTTTAATTAATTCTCTAGAGGTTAATGCATCATCCAACTTCATTTCACCCACAATAGACCTAAGCGACGTTTGTACCAAGGTTCTAATGGCTAGCTCATAGTCTTCCACGCCATACACAGCACGTTCTGGCGCCACAATATTAATGTACGCAACCGCATTAGCAATAATCACTACATTATCTTGCGTAATCACCTCTTGGGAGGGAATATCCAACACAATGTCTTTCGTGGTAACACGATAGGCAACTTGGTCTATGTATGGCACCACCAAATTTAACCCCGGCCCTAATGTTTTATGAAACTTACCAAGGCGTTGCACAACAAACTTAGACCCTTGAGGCACCAATTTAACCCCCATCGCAACCGTTAAGAACACTAGCCCAAAAAATACCGCCGCTACAATAAGTCCTTCCATTGTTAACTCCTTTTTTTAAATTACGTTACTTTGTTAACCACAAGCGTATTACCCGAGGCTTCTTTAATCATCACTTTATCGCCGACTACCACAGGGTCTTCACAGATAAACTCCCATTCATCATCACCCAAAATAGGGGTCGTAAAACGTACATGCCCACGCGATGCTTCACTGGGCGCTTTAATCACCATTCCCGTTTCACCTGCAATCGCTTCTTGCGTAATACCCGCCTTAGTACGATCGATCATTTTGGGGCGCAAAAATTTAAACCAGCCCGCAGCAAAAACAACCGAAAAAATGGTCCAAATAAACAATTGCCAACCGAGCGTTAACGAGGGTACTAAGGCCAAAAAAGCAGCCACAACAACAGCACCCAAACCAAACCATAGCACTGTAAAACTGGGCACAAAAATCTCAAACCCCACCAGCAACATACCCAGCACTAACCAGTGCCAATAAACCAACTCAAGCTCCATCATCACTGTTCCTTTTATTTATTCGGCTTTACCGTGTTAGCTTAACTGATTTAATAGTACCTGTGGGTCGTTATAGTCATAGCGTAACAACCGGTTCTGTTCGCTCTGCTGTAACACGATACTTGGAAAGCTACTGGCACCCATACTTCTAGCCAATTTTATTTCCATCAATAATTGCTGCTGAGTACTTGAGTGATTCAATAAGGCCGAAAACTCGCTTTCATCAAGCCCTATCTCGCCAGCACATTCAATTAACACCTCGTCATCGGCTGGGTTTTTAGCGTGTAAATAATACGCCTGTTGAATCGCCAATAGCATCGGCTTTTCCGCTGCTCTATCCAGCATTCTTGCAGCAATTAAGGCACGGCATGATGGATACGTTGAGCGACGTGGCTTACACAGCGTCCAAAAATTGTGATTAAACTCGGTACCTGGAACATGCTGCTGAATGCGATACCAGCCATCACTAATTTTCTCTTGCAAGTCGGTAGCCATTGGCTGATCGCTGTCCGGCGCAAGCCCTCCTAATAAATAACGCACCTCAATAGAGCTGGGCAAACTAGACTGTATTACGGCCCATGTTTTATTAAATGCCCAACACCAACTACACATTGGGTCGTGTACGTAATAAAGCACCTTATCCATATAGCATCACCCAGTTGTTAATAATAGTTTGTAGCTGGCGCAAACCATCGGTCAGCGCAGCTGGCCCGGGTTGTAAAATATCCACCGATTTAATCTCAAACAGTTGATTCGTTTTTACCGCAGGAATAACATCCCAGCCCTCGCGCTCAGCCACTCGCTCTGGTCGAAATTTTTTACCACACCATGAACCAATAATAATATCCGGCGCGCGGTCAATCACGGTCTTAGGGTCGGCAATAATTCTATCTTTACCCCCCGCTTGTTTTGATAACTCGGGGAAACAATCCACACCCCCTGCTATTTCAGCCAGCTCAGACACCCATCGAATGCCAGAAATTAATGGATCGTCCCATTCTTCAAAATAAATGCTCGGTTTTTTCTTAAAACCACTAGCTTGCTCAACACACTGTTTAATATTTTGCTGGTATTGGTTCACCAGCACCGCCGCTTTTTCAGGCTCACCAATCAACGCGCCTAAGGTATGTAGCATGGTAAAAATTTCAGCCACTGAACGCTGATTAAACACATGCACCTGCAAACCAGCCCTAACAAGTTCAGCTGCAATATCCGCCTGCATATCCGAAAAACCCAGCACCAAATCCGGCTTTAAGGCCAAAATTTTATCAATTTTAGCCGAAGTAAATGCCGACACTTTAGGTTTTTCCTTACGCGCAATCGCCGGGCGTACAGTAAAGCCCGAAATACCCACAATGCGCTGTTGCTCACCAATTAAATACAAGGCTTCGGTGGTTTCTTCAGTTAGGCACACAATGCGTTGTGCGCCGGTGTTTTTTCTATTCATTCAATCCCTCTAAACGTTCTAAGGGGCTGATCACCCCATCCATGTTTTCTTGCAATACATGGGTGTAAATTTCAGTGGTTTTAACATCTTTATGGCCCAATAATTTTTGCACCACACGAATATTTGTACCGGCTTCCAACAAATGTGTCGCAAACGAATGCCTTAAGGTATGACTCGTTACTCTTTTATTGATATTGGCTTTTTGCTTTGCCTCACGAATAGATTTTTGAATACCCGACTCATTAAGGTGATGACGCCTTATTTCACCATCTCGTGGGTCGACTGATAAATTCTTAGATGGGAATACATATTGCCACTCCCAACTTGAAGCTGCCTTAGGGTATTTTTTAGCCAACGCACCCGGTAAGTAAACATTCGCTTCACCCGCTGCAAGATCTTTCTCAAATAATGACCTGGCTTTTTCTAGCTGTAACTTTAAATCCGTTACAACCGTAGCCGCCAAAGGTGTTTTTCTCTCATTACCACCCTTGCTATCTCTAATCATAAGATAGCCATTAGCAAAATCTATATCTTGTACCCGTAAGCGCGACACCTCCAATACCCTTAAGCCGCCGCCATACATTAAACGAGCCATCAAACCCCTCACTCCCCGCATATGTTTTAAAAGCTCAACCACCTCACCTTTACTCAAAACAACAGGAATTCGCACTGGTTTTTTGGATCGTGCCGCCGAAATATTCTCCGCCACAGGCATATCAAGAACCTTTTTATACAAAAAAACAATCGCATTCATTGCAAGATTCTGAGAAGAGGCCGAATAGTTCTTATTCAGTGCCATATCTGACAAAAATGCCTCAATGTCAGCCTTACCCAATTCGTTAGGGTGCCTTTTATTATTAAAACGGATAAAAGCTAAGATCCATTTGATATACGACTCTTCAGTACGCAAGGCATAATGATGATACCGAAGAACTTCTCGAACCTGATCCATTAAACGTTTGGATTGTGGTCGAAAAATTGACTTATTCTCTGAAGGGCTATTGAAATTGGACATAACGTAAATTACCTCCTGTTTTTTCTTGATTATCGCATTACAGGGAATTATATTCCTTATAAGTAAAGAAATTACAGGGAGTTTTTATTCCCCTTAATAACTAGTTATGCCTGCACAAATACGCCAGTGTCATCGTTCTGCGTGGCAATCAAATCAACCCAGTTAGGTTTCGTGCCTTCTGGTAGGCAGATAATCTCGCCGCTTGTCAGTTTGCCGTCTTCATCAAGCTCTTGAATCATCACCTGCGTGTATGAGGTGCAAAAGTGCATTTCATAAATACCTTCCTCCTTACTCATGTCGGTAGTAAATTCCTTTTTGTCTTTGTCTCGCCTTACAGTAATCATTGTCTTTTCTCCGAATTAGTCATAACAAGCAAGTCAACTCGGACTCGCTACGCTCGCCGGTTAATTTGGCGTTAGGAGTAAAAAACACTCATCCTCTAAACTCTTCAGACTATCTTAATAATTATTGGTATCATGTACCCAACCAAATAATATGAAAACTTATTGAGTATGGGACAAGAGAATTAGATGTCGAATATTATCAAAGCAATCATAAACATAGCAAATGAACCAATAGTCCAACTCAGGGACAGCTATACGAGTAGGAACACAATAAATAACATCGGTCAAGCACTTGAGGCATACATGCAGGATGCGTTTGCGAATACTATAAGTGAACCAAGCCCTCAAAAAAGAAATGAACGCATAAATGAAGTATTTTCATATCTAGGTAACCAGAACAATCCTCCAGATATTATTCTAAAAGATGGCGATGCTATAGAAGTTAAAAAAATTCAGAGCAAGGGGGCTGCAATTGCCTTAAATAGCTCCTACCCAAAAAGTAAATTACATTCTGATGATTCAAAAATAACGGATGCTTGCAGGGATTGTGAGGATTGGACAGCCAAAGATATTATTTATGCCATTGGGGTCACAAGCGATCAAAACCTAAAGCATTTGTGGCTTGTTTATGGAGATTGTTATGCAGCAAGTCGTGAGATATATACTCGGATAGGAAAGACCATTAAGGAGGGTGTAAAGGAAATAGAAGATATTGAGTTTTCAGAAACAAAAGAGTTAGGCAGGGTAAATCGTGTTGATCCTTTGGGTATTACAAATCTACGAATAAGGGGAATGTGGCACATTGATAATCCCTTAAAGGTATATAAAGATTATTACGAAGCTAATGAAACAAAAACATTTAGTCTAGCTTGCATTATACGAGAAGATAAATTTCTTTCATTTAACTCAAGTGATATAGATAGCTTATATAGTCATAATGACATTGCTATTAAAGATATAGAAATAAAAGACCCTGATAATCCGGCAAAACTTCTCAATGCTAAGCTAATAACATTGGAGGTATCATGAAAATTGTTTCTTTATTTTCAGGTGCAGGAGGCTTAGATCTAGGTTTTGAAAAAGCAGGCTTTAATGTTACTTGGGCTAATGAGTTCGATAAAGATATATGGGAAACTTACGAAAAAAACTTTCCCCATACAGAATTAAATAAAAAATCTATTCGTGATGTTGAATTAGATGAAATTCCAGAGTGTGATGGAATTATAGGCGGCCCTCCCTGCCAAAGTTGGAGTGAAGCAGGTAAGCTTCGAGGAATAAAAGACAAAAGAGGTCAGTTGTTTTTCGAGTTTATCCGCATTTTGCGTGATAAAAAGCCGAAATTTTTCTTGGCTGAAAACGTATCAGGTATGTTAGCCCCAAGACACCGTGATGCAATCAAATATATACAAGAGCTGTTTAAAGAGAGCGGTTATACACTCTCTTTCAAGCTTTTAAACGCTTCTGATTATTGGGTAGCTCAAGATAGAAAAAGAGTTTTTTTTATTGGTTATCGAGATGATATAAATATGGAGTTTCAATTTCCTAACCCTGTTGGGAAAAAAAGATACCTCAAAGATATTATTTGGGAGCTAGCAGATACTGCTTTACCTTCTGTTGGTAAAAATCATACAAATGGCAGTAAGTGTACTTTACCAAATCATGAGTATTTAACAGGAAGTTTTTCATCGATTTATATGTCAAGAAACCGAGTACGTGCTTGGGATGAACATTCTTTTACTATACAGGCTGGGGGGCGACACGCTCCTATTCACCCACAAGCTCCTAAAATGGAATTTATTGAGCAAAATAAAAGGATTTTTGTTCCAGAAAAAGAACATTTATACAGGCGGCTTAGTATTAGAGAATGTGCAAGAATTCAAACATTTCCTGATAATCACATTTTTTATTATAAAACTTTGTTAGCTGGGTATAAAATGGTTGGTAATGCCGTTCCTCCAAACCTTGCCTACTTTCTTGCAAAGCAAATATATTCAGATTTAGCTTTTGCCAATAAAATTCAGTCCCAGAAATATGAGGTAAGAGAACCAGCAATCGCATCAAGTTATCTTGCCAGCAACACCTATTCAGAGTTTGACTTAGCGGAAGTGGTAGCGTAAAAACTCCTAACAAATTGCTCAACATTGACAGCCAACTCAACGCGGTTTTTGTGTATTCGCTACCGCTCATTATCACACAAAAACCGCGTTGAGTTGGCTGCAAGTTAGCAAGGCGTTATAAGGCATAGGAGGCTTGAGTGGTACTGGAAGTCGCAATTCTAAATATAAAACCCAATCAAATAGATGAGTTTGAGGCTGCGTTCGGCACTGCTCAAAAAATAATTTCAAGTATGCAGGGTTATGTTTCGCATCAACTTCAAAAATGCATTGAGAAAGACAACCGCTACATCCTGCTTGTGAACTGGGAAGAACTAGAGAATCACACAGTTGGGTTCAGACAATCTGAGCAATACCAAGAATGGCGTACATTGCTTCATCATTTTTATGACCCACTTCCTGAAGTAGAGCATTACGAAGGTGTATTTAGCAATGCCTAAAACCAATGGGATCGGACTCGATTGATCACATAAACTAGTTGTCTTACGCTTTACTCTTAAAATTAATAGCCATTTATTATGGCGTTGCTACCTCGTTCAGTTTCAAAACATTAACCCCCCGCAATAAACAAGTTTGTGATGTTCGTGCTTATGTATTGATGACCTAGATTTAATAAGGAACTAGATGATTGTTTATTTACAGATAAATCCATCGCACATACCTAAAAATGCTTAACCAGCTCACTTTTTATTTGCCTATGTTTTAGACAAACAAACGTCTAATTACATCGCACCACCGGACATTCGACAGAACTGTTGTTAATAGGGTCAGCTGTTAGCTCTTGCCATGAGTCCTGCAGATTTTTATCTGCAGGCGCATACTTCAAACCGCATTGTAGAGCCGCCTGAGACTGGTCGCCACAACCATAAGCCTGTAACGCATAAGCCAAATTATTCCACCCAGCGGCCAACTCTGGTTCGAGACTTGAAGCGGTACTAAATGCTTTAATCGCCTCGGCCCAATCCTGCTTTTGATAGGCTACATTTCCCAGTGCCATCCATGCATCAGTCGCGTCTGGCCACCGTTCGCTTGCTGACTGATAGGCTTTTAATGCCAATTTCAACTGTTTTGTCTCCTCGAAAGCATAAGCTGTTTTCAGGTATCGTTGAGGCTTTGCTGTTTTGGGTATTTTGCCAACCGGCATAATGGCCAACGCCCAGAAATCAGCCCGTTGCCAAGTGCGTTCAAACACCTCAAAGGGCGTGACCCGCCGTCGTGTGGTACCGGAACGAAGAATGATTTTCTGTCGGTCCATATCGTAACCAATAACCACTGCGTAATGCCATGTTGGATACCAGTCAAAACTGAGGTTTTGCAAAACTAACACGGGGTTGCCCGCTGCTATTTCAGCGAAAAGATCGAGCAACTGCGGTTCTATTTGATATGGCAACATCTCATGGCGTCGCGCTGTTGCTGCCATTTCAACTTGCAGGCTACCCTTTCGAGCGGGGATATAAACCTGGCTCGATAATTCTTCTGGTGTTAGTTTAACGCCATGGAACTGTAACAGTGTAGCCAGTGCGGCAGGGCCGCACTGGTACGCTGATTGTGGATAAAATGGTGTATCTACCAGCTCAACTGCTGAAGGCAGTGAATCCGCTAGCTTCAGTCGTATCTGTCTACTTTGTGGTGTTGATGCACAACTGCTGAGTACAAGCGAACAGATCAGCAGACATAATACTTTCATCCACTATTATCTGTTAATAGAATGAACGAATGAAAACACGTCGGTTGCACCAAGCATATCGGTAATTACTAACACTATAAACACCGTCAAAGCCGCGCCTAATATGCCTGCACCTGCAGGTAGCTCAGCTATATGTTGATTAAGTTGTGCAATTTCTTCATTCGTCATTTGGTCAATACGAGCCTCTATATCAGCAGAACTTACACCCATGCTAGACAATTGCGCCTGCACGTCTGCTCGATTAATCGTTTGCATTAAAGCAACCCTATCATTGGCTTGAACCGTCTTATGAATAATTTGATCATTCGTAATTATAGACGCCTGAGCATTGCCAATAGAGATGCCAATTAAAGCAATCGCGAGAATTAGTGAAAACGTACGTTTAAGTGCTTTCATAATAAAAATACCTTGTTGTTTAAGTCTTACATTATTGTAGACTTTGCATTTCTACTATTACATATTTGGCTCTGGGGTGTCTACAGCTTCCACTTATCATGGCGGTGTTACCTCGTTCAGTTTCAAAACATTAAAACGCCTGTAATAAACACGTTTGTGATGTTCGTGCTTATGTATTGATGACCTAGATTTAGTATTTTTACCATAGCTATTAGCGAACGAAATACGATGAAAGGGTCGCTATAAAGCAGCTTTAATTGATATGAGCCTTTTGGTTTAGAGTGTTATTGTTATATAGAGCTTAGTGTTATTGTTATATAGAGCTTAGTCTTTTTATTAATAAAGGCCCAAGGATCTCCATACAACCGCATAAAGGACTACATGCCTTTTAGTAAAAAAGTTGAACAGAAAACTCAGAAGTTAGTCGATTCAAAACACATGCTTAAAAGCATTACGTTTGCCTCGTTTTTAGAATCGACGATTGTGCCTATCCCTCTTGAAGCTGTTATGGCGCCATTGATGCAGGCCAGACGAGATTCGCTGTGGAAAATTGCACTGATGGCTACTATTGGCTGTGTTATTGGAGCCTGTTTTGGCTACGCACTAGGCTACTACCTTTTTGATATAGCCGGACAATGGATTATTGATACCTTTTTTAACCAGCAGCAATTCGATAATGTAAAACAACATATGCAAACCCAGGGTTTTTGGTTTGTTATGTCCCTTGGTGTTGCCCCTATTCCGTTTCAAGTGGCCATGCTCGCTGCAGGAGCGATGCAATATTCCCTGGCTTTATTTTTACTAGCCACAGTAATAGCCAGATCGTTACGATATGTTGGTTTAGCCGCCGTTGTTTATTATGCGGGGGATAAAGCTGAAGCGCTTATAAAGCATTATAGAACGAAAGCCATTATTGCTATCATGCTAGTAATTTTACTGCTGTGGTGGTTATCCAACGTTTAAAATAATTGTTCTGTTCCAAAATTTTCCAAGTGAAGTTTTAAGTCAGCTTACGCCTACTAATGGACGCCATTGTGCACCTCATCTGTCGCTAATCGTAAGTACTTAGCACTGCCTATACAGCAAACTACGATGGGTAGACACACATCTTTTTTTGTGATAAACCTAACTGATGGTGCTCCTCAATACACGCCGCCTGTGAATGACCAAGTGGAGCGGCAACAATTTCATTTATCTTAAGTGGGTGCATCAAATTCGGCAGTTAGCGTCACAAAGGCAGAAGACAGAAAAAAATATTTCTGCACTCTTTACACTCAACACTAGGAGCAAACATTATTATGAAATTTAAATTTTTCAACGCTTTAGCAGTCACTTTTTTAGCCAGCACTAGCGCATTCGCTCTGGATGCCAAGTTTGCTGATGAATCATGGGATGGCGTTACAGTGCCTACAGGGCAACAATGTCAGAAATTTGGTGGTATTAACCCAGCAACACCTAAGCTAATTGTTAGCGAAATCCCTGCGGAATCTAACGCGTTGGTTCTGGAGTACAGTGATCGTAATTACGAGGTAATGGATAACGGTGGACATGGAATAATGAAATTCATAATTGATCCACAAAAAAGTCAGGTGGAAGTCCCCTCTGTTCTTGGCCATACGTTCGATATCCCTAAAGAGTTTACATTAATCGAAGCGCATCGCAGCCCAAGTTGGGATAAAGCAGGCGCTTATATGCCACCATGTTCTGGAGGCAAGAATAATGAATACTACGTAACCATCAAAGCAGTTAAAGACGACAAAGTGACTGCATCCACCGTGTTGGAAATGGGTAAATACTAAGCTAGTTAACCAGCCTACCCGATTAAAACAGCAACCACATAAGCCGTCAGCTCGTTGCGCTGGCGGCTTATGCTTTTGTATGTTTAAGTTAAATAATCTCACAAACGATTTTCGCACGCCCTGTTTAACCAAGCGTTATGCTCCATAGCTAGCATCAAGTAGAGGTTGATATGAAATTCTTAGTTTTTTTAGGCACAGTTCGTGATAGCACGCCTCCGAAGCCTGCGCGTTTGGGTGTTCGAGTAGCAAAGGCGGTGCTAACCTGCCTGCAAAGCCGATATGAAAAACATGAAATAGAGTTGATCGATGTTTTAGATTATTCGCTTGATACTATCTTTAAGCCTCATTTTGCTTACCCAGAAAACAAGGCCCCTGGTGAACTCAATGATTTAGCGACAAAAATTGAGAGTGCTGATGGCTTTATTATGGTTAGCCCTGAATATAACCATTCTATGAGCCCCGCACTTGCTAACCTGTTGAATCACTTTGGCAGCTCTTTGTTTGCCTACAAACCAAGTGCGATCGCTACCTATTCCGCAGGACAATGGGGTGGTATGCGTGCAGCCATTGGAATGCGTACGTATTTATCAGAACTGGGCTGTTTGCCTGTTTCCGCAATGATACATGTACCTAAAGCACAAGAAGTCTTCACCAAAACCGGGGCTGCGCAAGCAGAGGTCGATAATAACTCATGGTTCGATTATTTTGACCGAACCATCAAACAATTAGTTTGGTGGGCCGAAGCCGCAAGGGAACAACGTGCCTACATTGACCCTCATCATTTAATCACTGATTTCAAAACAAAACCTTCACAGCGAAACGCTCCTTGACGTGATAGGCTCGATTCGTATTTGGCTTCGCTCTCCGTAAAACCTAAAGCAACACTACAAATGGTTTGCTAAATACTACCTTCAAGGCTATGCAGTTTTTTTTATTTGAGCCACCTCGTCTGCTTGAGGTTTGTTGGCATAGCTAATGCCTTCATCCATTATCAAGCAGGCATTAAAAAGGCCCAATTTTTTCGACGTTAAAATTGAGTTTACCAATACGTCAAAAGCTCCTGAACTTAAGAGAAAAGGTATACCCTAAAACCCTAACGCACAACAATACATTAGCCTCAAGACCCTTATGAAAAACTGGTTCAAAAAAAACCTTGGTGATGCCATGTTGGCCTATGATCAACTAGAGTTAATCAACCAACACCTATTGTTAGCGTATACTCAGGCTGGCAAACCAAAAGAAATGGCTGCCTTTATTCGACATGAATCGGAAGGTCGCCTGCATTGCGACGTGAACATTTATTTCTCCCCAGTGTCTGCACACGTAGCTAAAGAGCTTGCTGCAGAACCATGCGAAAAACCCTCAGCAAACAGCCTAAGTTTGTTTGCCGGTTCTCAAGATTCTTGGCCAATACTGTTTCCCGAGCATACACGCTAATGACAAGCGATTGCTACACGACGCTAACTAAGCCTAACAAACTTTATTGGCAGTACTAGCTATTAAAAAACTATTAACAAGGTAAAAAGAATGGATGATTCAAAACAAAAAATTGCTCTTTTTATAGATGCTGATAATGCGCCCGCTAGCAAGTTTGAAGATGTGCTTAGTGAGGTTGCTAAATACGGCGTAGTCACCATAAGAAAAGCATATGGTAACTGGAAAAAAACCTCTATAAAGGCATGGGAGGACCTTTTACATGAATATGCTATTCAGCCAGTTCAACAATATGATTTATCGAAAGGAAAAAACGCGTCTGATATAGCCTTGGTTATTGATGCAATGGATGTCATGTATACGAAAGATATAGATGTTATGTGCTTTGTATCATCTGATTGCGACTTTACACCAATGGTTACTCGTGCCCTAGCAGAAGGCAAAGTGGTATTAGGATTTGGTGAGCGAAAAACACCCTCTCCTTTCGTTAACGCGTGCTCTAAGTTTTTATTTTTAGATCAAAAACCTGATAACAACGATACCGCACAAACAAAAACAAAGACTATTAAGTCTGACACCAAGTTAATAAATTTACTTCGGCAGGCCATTGAGGCCACTGAAGAAGATAATGGATGGGCGGCCCTTGGCCCCGTCGGCGCACATATTTCTAATAAAACATCATTCGATTCAAGAAACTACGGTTATAAAAACCTCAGCAGCCTTCTTAAAGCCATCGATTTGTTTCAACTCAAACGAGGGCCGGGCAATTCATATTTAGTAAAAGACCTACGAAAGAAAAAATAAATATAACAATCGGCTAAAAACAATAACGCCCTTGTGTTATTGCCCTGCAAAATTATGACTAAACGCGCACAGGATGACAAAAAAAATAGTATCTTTACTGTTGAAAAAATAATTAAAGGTCTATGCTGGTAAATATATGACTGAAAATTCTTGTAAAACGAAGGGGAGAAAACCGTATCTTGTAAATTAAAGCTTATGCAAGACATTGGGTTATGCAGGAATCTATTTAATTAATGCGTCAAATAGATAAAAGCTATCGTGATCATATAATCAATCGACTATACATATAGATGGATTTATTAGATGCTTGTTCACGCCACCTCCTAAGGTGGTAACGACTAACCAATAACTTGAGGAATACTTTATGTCAGAAAATAAATGTCCCGTCATGCACGGTGGTGCAACAGAGGTCAGCACATCAAATATGAAATGGTGGCCTAATGCCCTTAATCTGGACATATTGCATCAACATGACAGCAAAACAAACCCGTTAGACGAGAGTTTCGATTATGCTCACGAAGTAAAAACTCTTGACTTCGCTGCACTTAAACAAGACATGCTAGCGTTAATGACCGATAGCCAAGAATGGTGGCCGGCCGACTGGGGGCATTATGGTGGATTGATGATCCGCATGTCATGGCACGCAGCTGGTACATATAGAATAGCTGATGGTCGTGGTGGTGCTGGCACCGGTAATCAACGTTTTGCACCGATCAACTCTTGGCCAGATAACGTTAATTTAGATAAAGCGCGGCGTCTGCTTTGGCCCATCAAAAAGAAATACGGTAACAAATTAAGCTGGGCGGATTTAATCACTTACGCTGGCACTATTGCTTATGAATCGATGGGCCTAAAAACCTTTGGTTTCGCCTTTGGCCGTGAAGATATCTGGCATCCAGAAAAAGATACCTATTGGGGGTCAGAAAAAGAGTGGCTTGCTCCTAGTGACAACGAAAATAGCCGATATTCAGGTGAGCGAGATCTAGAAAACCCATTAGCCGCAGTTATGATGGGCTTAATTTATGTTAACCCTGAAGGTGTCGATGGTAAACCTGACCCGTTAAAAACCGCACATGATGTACGTGTTACTTTTGAGCGGATGGCAATGAATGATGAGGAAACAGTTGCCTTAACAGCCGGTGGTCACACCGTTGGTAAAACCCATGGGAACGGTGATGCAGCCTTGTTGGGCGCGGAACCTGAAGCGGCTGATGTAGACGAGCAAGGCTTAGGCTGGAACAACAAAACAACACGCGGTATTGGACGTGACACGGTCACAAGTGGTATTGAAGGTGCGTGGACAACCAAGCCAACTGAGTGGGACAACGGTTACTTTTCATTGCTTCTAAAATACGACTGGGAATTGAAAAAAAGCCCAGCCGGTGCATGGCAATGGGAACCGATTGACATTGACGAAGCAGATAAACCTGTTGATGTTGAAGACCCCTCTATTCGACTAAACCCTATTATGACCGATGCCGATATGGCCATGAAAATGGACCCTGAGTATCGCAAAATATCTGAGCGCTTCTACCAAGACCCTGCTTACTTTTCTGAGGTCTTTGCTCGTGCCTGGTTTAAGCTAACACACCGTGACATGGGGCCAAAAGCACGCTATATCGGCCCTGAAGTGCCACAAGAAGACTTAATTTGGCAAGACCCTGTTCCTGTTGGCAACAGCAACTACGATGTTGAGGCTGTTAAAGCAAAAATTGCAGATAGCGGCCTAAGTATCAGCGAAATGGTGGCAACAGCATGGGACAGTGCGCGTACTTTCCGCCAATCAGACAAACGTGGCGGTGCCAATGGTGCGCGGATTCGCCTTGCTTCACAAAAAAATTGGGAAGGTAACGAGCCTCAACGACTTAATAAAGTACTATCTGTGCTTGAGCCAATTGCTAGCGAAACCGGTGCAAGCATTGCGGATCTAATCGTATTGGCGGGTAATGTCGGTGTTGAACAGGCTGCCAGTGCCGCCGGTGTAGAGGCTTCTGTTCCTTTTGCGCCGGGCAGAGGTGACGCCACAGAGGAAATGACTGACGCGGATTCATTTGCCGACCTTGAACCTATTCATGACGGTTATCGTAATTGGTTGAAACAAGATTATGCTGTTTCCGCTGAGGAATTGATGCTCGATCGCACTCAATTGATGGGGCTTACCGCACCAGAAATGACCGTGCTATTAGGCGGCATGCGCGTGATGGGCACCAACTACGGCAATAGCCAACATGGTGTGTTTACAGACCGCGTCGGCGCCCTTAGTAACGACTTTTTCGTGAATTTAACGGATATGCGTTATACCTGGAAACCAGCGGGTAAAAATCTGTATGAAATACAGGAACGTAAGTCTGGCGAGGTAAAGTGGACAGCAACACGCGTTGATTTGGTGTTTGGTTCTAACTCAATTCTGCGTGCTTACGCTGAAGTCTATGCGCAAGATGATAACCAGAAAAAGTTTGTTGCTGATTTCATCAAGGCCTGGGTTAAAGTAATGAATGCAGATCGCTTCGATCTAGCGTGATATTTATATTGCGGCTCCACGTTAAACCCCTTAACGGGGAGCCGTATAAACTAAGGAAATAAAAAAGGATTAAAAATATGTCAAATGAAGGCTATCACGAACCTATTAGTGAAATTACAGATGAAACAAGAGATATGCATAGAGCCATCACCTCCCTTATGGAAGAACTTGAGGCGGTAGATTGGTATAACCAACGAGTTGATGCATGCAAAGATGAAGAGTTAAAAGCCATTCTTGCTCACAACCGAGATGAAGAGAAAGAGCATGCTGCCATGGTTCTTGAATGGATTAGAAGAAAAGACCCAAGAATGGATAAAGAACTAAAAGATTACTTATTTACCGACAAACCCATCGCACATAAATAGGCAACGCCTAACTGGATGATTTAACTTGGACGGCGCAAAAATGCGCCGTCTGTTAATTTAAACAGCGTGTTGATTAAGGAATGATCGAACATGAATAATGAAGAGTATCACCTACATAACTACGCACACTACTTAGAGGCATGATCATGCAATCACGCAAAGGTTTTGCCATCATTATAAGCCTCATTTTTTCAGGGACACTCGTTGGTGCGCTACCTGGGCACTATTTCGGGAAACATAGCAACAAAAAAGCATAACAAGGCAGCTACATGACATGCCTTATTTGGTTTTCATCTTATAAAAAAATAGGGGTAACAGATGATTGAATCCTATGATTTCCTAAAATCTGTTCTCGATACCATTACAGAACACATTGTTGTGATCGATATCCAAGGTAACATCTTATTTGTCAATGAAAGTTGGAGCGCGTTTGGGCAAAACAATGCCTGCTTGATAGACGAAAAATGGAACGGCGTTAATTATTTAAGCGAATGTGATAAAGCAGCGGCTATGGGCGATGGCTTTGGCGTCAAAGCTGCCAGCGGAATTAGATCGGTTATAGCAGCCGATAAAAAAAGAGTTTTACTTTGAATACCCATGCCATAGCCCTAATGAAGAACGCTGGTTTATGATGCGCGTGACCCCCTTCACTGTAGAGGGTGATCAATGTTTTGTCATTTCACACCAAAATATTACCGAACGAAAACTGGCCGAAGAAGAAGTTCTCAATTTATCGCGTATTGATGGCTTAACGGATATTCCAAACCGCCGATACTTTAATGAATTTCTAGATAGTGAATGGAAGCGATGCCGCCGCCTCGGGATGCCCATCTCACTGGCCATCGTTGATCTTGACCATTTTAAATTACTAAATGACACTTACGGACATCAGGCCGGCGATAGCTGTTTAAAATCAATCGGCCAAGTCCTAAAAAGCTTTGCCACAAGGCCAAGTGATCTATGTGCTCGGTATGGTGGTGAAGAGTTTGCGATAGTGTATGGAAACACTAGTTTAGATAAAGCACAGGTTTTGCTTAGTAAATTACTTGATGAGATTCTTTCTTTAAATATTCCTAATAAAAAAGCACCAACGCTTCCTATCTTAACTGCCAGCATAGGATTATCAACAATGCACCCAAACAAGGAAAATAACGAGAACGATCTCATTAAAGAAGCGGATGAACTTCTTTACTCTGCAAAGAACAATGGTAGAAACCAAGTTTCTTTTAAGCACATTGCACGTCCATAATCAGCTGTTTAGAAAACAGTGCAATAAAGATTCGCTCTTTTGGTGAATGGATTCTTTACTGACTGTTATTACCTCAACTTTATTCGCTGGGCTAGCGATGGCCTTAGGCGCTGCTATTGCCTGCTTTGAAAAAATTGCAAACAAATGGTTAGAAGAAGAGCTCAGGCACAGTGTGATCGCTTTTGGAGCAGGCGCATTATTATCCGCAGTTGCTTTTGTTTTAGTCCCCGAAAGTATAGAGGTACTGCCCCCTTTGTCTGCCTGCCTTTGCTTGCTAATGGGCGGGTTCAGTTTTTTATTTCTTGATATTTATCTTAAAAAAACCAACACTTCAGCAAGTCAATTAGCCGCTATGCTGTCTGATTTTATTCCTGAATCCATAGCGTTAGGAGCAGCCTTTGCAACGGGCAGTAGCAACGCCCTGTTACTGGCTGGCTTAATCGCTTTACAAAATATGCCAGAAGGCTTTAATGCCTATCGCGAATTAAACGCCACAGCTATTTATAAGCCTTATAAAATTATCATTACCTTTGCTGTGATGGCCTTGCTTGGCCCGATTGCTGGAGTGAGCGGTTATCTTTGGTTGTCTGACGAAATAATTATTATCGCTGGTATTATGCTTTTTGCTTCTGGGGGCATTCTTTATTCAATATTTCAAGACTTGGCGCCACAAGTGACTTTAGAAAAACATTGGGCACCACCCATGGGAGCCGTTTTGGGCTTTATGTTTGGTATGTTAGGCTTAATGATAACGACATAAACCATGAAGTTACTCTGTAAAAATCGCACCTTGCTGTGTTTATCTAAACGGAGCCTTTTTGCACAATCTGACCATTCGATTTAAAGCAATATAAGCATTATTAAAATGCTAACAATATTTAAATAGTAACTACACTGCGGTATAAATGGGGGCCAACTCACCAATAAATTAATCTGACCAAGCAACATAGCACAGTCACTAAGCGCGGTCGTTAAATGTCATAGGAAGTTTTAAATGAAAAAAGACATCAGCCATATCATGCGTTTTCTTGTTGCAAAACTCTTTACTTTTATATTTTTTGGGATGGCTTTAGCTATCATTTTTTCGCTCGCGCAAACAATTATTCAAGGCATTCTTGCAGGCAAAGATATTATGCAAATATTTTTGAGCGGAGTTAATACAGGGATTATCGCTTTAGCTGTTTTTGAACTCGCCTTGGTCATTAATAAAGAGTATTCCGGCGAAGAAGAACATGAAGATGCTGTTGAAAGTTTACGTAGAACCATTCCAAGATTTATTGGAACGGTTTGTATTGCACTGTCTTTAGAGGCGTTGATTATGGTGATTAAATATAGCCAATTAGAGCTGGCTGGTAATTTATATTACCCCGTAGCGATTATTACAAGCACCGCTTTATTACTCGCTTCACTGGGTGTTTTCTTACACTTAACTCGCAAAAATAATGGAACATCACCTGTTCATGCAGATGGATAAGCTAAACGCCCCTTCGCCGTGTTTTTTTTCACCCTTATTTAAAGACGTTGGCATAAAAAGGTAAGCAACACCATGCGAGCACATTACTTACAGCACGTTCCATTTGAGGGTTTGGGCAGTATTGCGCCTTGGCTTCAACAGGCGGGTTACAACATATCCAGCACACAGCTTTATAATTCTGAGGCATTACCCGACTTAACAGATATTGACTTTCTTATTGTGATGGGCGGGCCAATGAGTGTAAACGACTATCAACAATACCCTTGGTTAGAAGCGGAACAACAATTTATACAAAAAGCCGTTAAATCAGACCTTCCTGTTCTTGGTATCTGTTTAGGCGCACAACTTATTGCCAGCGCCATGGGCGCCAAAGTTTATCCACAGCCAGAAAAAGAAATTGGGTGGTTTCCAGTAAAGGCCATACAACCAAAGCTAAGCACCGTTTTCCAATTTCCCGATGACATTAATGCATTCCACTGGCATGGCGAAACCTTTACGCTACCTAAAGCTGCCATTCACATTGCAAAAAGTGAAGCTTGCGAAAACCAAGCTTTTCAAATTGGCACTAAGACCATCGGTTTGCAATTTCACCTAGAAACTACGCTTCAATCTGCACAAGCTCTTGTCGATAACTGTGGTGATGAGCTTGTAGAAGCTAAATACATTCAAACGGAGGATACAATTTTATCCGCACCTGAAGAACGGTTTCTTTCAATCAACCACTTAATGGGCCGTATGCTTAACTATTTACACACAAACCATGCTTAACCATTGTATGCTTTAACTTAACCGCACCACTATGCCGTTTGATTTCCACTAAAATTGCATTTAGTACGCCTAGCGCTTCCATGTTAAATTCATTGCTTTCAAGCACATCGACTCAAGCAAAAAGATACGACAGCTATTTAAAATATGATGACAATTAAACCGAGTACAAATGATAGATAAATTACTGCACGACTTTTTAATTATTTGGGCGACAATCGACCCTATAGGCACAATGGCGCTTTTTGCTGCACTAACCGCAAAGCTTTCTAGCAAGGAACGGATAAAAACGGCCTACAAAACCATTGTCTATACCGTGCTAATTTTAGTCGGCGCCATTTTGGTCGGCCAAGTCTTACTTAGCGCAATGGGAATTAGCCTTATTTCATTTCAGGTTTCTGGCGGGGTCATTCTATTTTTATTTGGTTTACAGATGGTTTTTTCAAATAACACGCCCGAAAAAACAGGTGAGCCTATGCACGACATATCTGTGTTTCCGCTGGCGATTCCTACCACCGCCTCACCTGGGGCAATTCTGGCGGTTATCCTAATAACTGACAATAATATATACACCGTTCAAGAACAGATGATGACTACAGCAACGGTGCTTGTTGTTTTGGTGATTACGCTGCTTCTACTTCTTTTTTCAGGCAGGATCATCAGAATAATTGGCCACGGCGGCGCCTCTCTTTTAACACGAATCATGGGCATGATATTAGCCGCTTTATCGGTTGAGTTTATTATGGAGGCCATCGGAGTCGCAAATTGGGTACAGACAATGTCATGACAGTTTCGCTCGCCTTATGCCATTGTTTGAGCCACTAACTACACAGGACTTTGAGGATTGATTTCAACGTTACCAAAATGGGTTGAAGTTGGTGCCTTCATTCTGGCACTAGTAGCAGGCTTTGTTAATGCAGTCGGATTACTTAGTTTTGAGCATCAATCAGTCTCGCACTTGTCAGGCACCGCTACCTTATTAGGTACCGGCTTTTTAACATTGCCCTTTCAACATACCCTTCATTTACTGGGTATTTTATTGTCATTTCTATTTGGCTCGTCGATAGCTGGATTTTTATTACATGGTTCAACGCTAAAGCTTGGAAAGCATTACGATACTGCATTATTTTTAGAGTCTGCCTTGTTACTAGTAACCCTATTGCTGCTAACTAAAGGCTCATTTTATGGCCATTTTTTTGCTTCGATGGCTTGCGGTTTACAAAATGCATTGGCAACAACCTATAGTGGAGCGATCATTAGAACCACCCACCTAACAGGAATTTTCACCGATTTAGGCATCATGCTTGGAGAGCTTGTTAAAGGTAACGAACTGGATAAACGTAAAGCAAAACTTTTTTTAACGATCATTATTGGCTTTATATTGGGTGGTACCTTAGGCTCATTACTATTCTTAAAATACCATTTCATGGCATTATTGTTTCCAGCGAGTATCTGCCTGTTAATTTCTTTGGTTTATCGTTTATATTCTAAACAACACCATTAATATTAATAACCACCTGTCTATTTCTTGCTACACGCAAACCCTGCGAAAATAAATTCGATACAAAAAAGGAATCATAATGCAGCTTTCTGAAGTCATCCCATGGGGAAGGTCGTTAAGCGAATACAGGGGCATGTTTTCGTTATCAGAATCTGATCTTAAAAAAAGCATTGTTGGCTGTGGAGATGGCCCAGCCAGCTTTAATGCCGAATTATCACGCACCAATGATCAGGTTGTGTCTATAGACCCTATCTATCAATTTACTGCCGAGGAAATACGCTCAAGAATTAATACGGTTTACCCGCAGGTTATGGAGCAGGTTGCCAACAATACAATTGATTATGTGTGGAAAGACATCGCAAACGTTGAAGCCATGGGTAAAACTAGAATGGGTGCCATGCAAATATTCTTAAACGACTATGAGCACGGTAAAAAATCCGGCCGTTATGTAAATTCTGCACTACCCATGTTGCCTTTTAAAGATCATGCGTTTGAGCTGGCCTTATGTTCGCATTATTTATTTTTATACAGTGGGCATGTCGATCGAGCGCAGCACCTTCTATCGATGAAAGAGCTTTGTCGTATAGCCACCGAGGTTCGGGTTTATCCATTACTTTCATTAGGCGATAATCAAGTTTCACCACATTTAAAACCAGTAATGACTGCTTTAAAAGAATCTGGTTTTGAGGTTTCTCTTAGTGCCGTGCCGTATGAGTTTCAAAAAGGCGCTAGCGAAATGTTGGTAGTTAAACATGTCTAACAAAGAAACCTTTACCATGACTAAAGCGGTCACTTAACTCGACCGTTAAGCCTCATGGACTATTTTTCAGAACTCGGACATCTTGGCCTTTTCATTGCTGCATTTTTAGCCGCCACAGTTTTACCGTTAAGCTCAGAAATTGTTTTAAATGCTTTATTACTAAGCGGTTTATCACCCACTACGCTAGTTATCACTGCGACAATAGGCAATGTGCTCGGATCACTGACAAACTATGCCCTAGGCTACTGGGCTAGCTTGCTTGTAATAAAAAAATGGTTACGAATGTCGGAAGCTGATTTTATTCGAGCAGAACAGCGTTTTACTAAATACGGTTTGTTTTCCTTATGTTTTGCCTGGGTTCCAATCATTGGCGACCCGTTAACCGTTATTGCCGGTGTTTTAAGGGTTCACTTACTCTGGTTTCTTATATTGGTTACGGCAGGTAAACTCCTGCGTTATATCGCCGTTAGTTATATGTTATTACAAGTAAATTGAGCTGATACAATGCTTAACCATCGATTCAATCAAGTGTTATAAAGGCAAAATAAAGGTACCTTAAGTGATCTACTACATAACAAAAATTGTTATCACAACAGTTCTTATTGTAGCTGTCTCAGAGCTAGCAAAGCGAAGCTCTTTAATGGGCGCTTTACTGGCATCTATGCCTCTCATTTCGGTACTAGCAATGATTTGGCTATACATTGACACAAAAGATGTGGATAAGGTCAGCGCATTATCAAGCAGTGTTTTTTAGCTTATTTTGCCATCTTTTGTTTTATTTATAACCCTCCCCTTTTTGTTAAGGTATGGCTTACATTTTTACACCAGCCTTAGCCTTTCTATTGCGCTTACAATTGGCAGTTATTGGCTTATGATGGTGGCTCTAAACCATTATGGCGTTAAGTTATAAATGACCATAAGGGTTGTTAGCTAGGCTCGGCGTGCGAACTCCTCACCATTTAGCTCGCCATTAGACTCACGATATGAATCAGGAGATAACTGTGACTGATGTAACAGAGAAAAAACTATCCATTTTTGAACGTTATTTAAGTCTCTGGGTCGCTCTTTGCATTGGCGGTGGCATATTCTTAGGTAAAGCTGCGCCAGGCGTTGCAACTGTACTTAATGACTTTTCTATTTACCAAGTCTCCATCCCCATTGCTGTGTGCTTGTTTTTTATGATGTACCCCATCATGGTTAAAATAGATTTTGCTCAGGTGCTTAAGTCTGCAAAAACACCAAAACCCGTTTTATTAACCCTATTTATAAACTGGGCTATTAAACCGTTCACGATGTTTGCCATTTCCTATTTCTTTTTAGGCTACTTATTTAGAGATTTTTTACCGGGTACAGAAGTCCTCGTAAATGGTGAGGAGGTGGAGTTATGGCGAAGTTATATCGCTGGGACGATTTTACTGGGGATTGCACCATGTACTGCCATGGTTTTAATGTGGAGCCACTTAGCCAAAGGAAACGGCGGCTTAACATTAGTGATGGTCGCTATCAATTCACTCATGATGCTTTTCCTTTATGGGCCATTAGGCACGGTACTACTGAATGTAAACGCAATGCCAGTCCCTTGGGAAACGATGCTTTTTTCTGTTTCTATCTATGTCGCCTTGCCATTGATCAGTGGTTATTTTTCAAGGCAATTAATCATCAAACATAAGGGCATGGATTGGTTTAATGAAAAGTTTTTACATTGGCTGACACCGGTGAGCATCTTAGCGTTGTTAATGACCCTTGTTTTGCTGTTTTCATTCAAAGGCAAGGTTATTGTTTCAAACCCTTTAACTATTTTATGGATAGCCATCCCCTTATTAGTACAGACGGTATTCATATTTACATTAGGTTATTTTGTCTTGTCTCGATTGTTTAAACTCTCTTATCAAGATGCGGCACCGGTATCACTGATTGGTGCCTCTAACCACTTTGAAGTGGCGATTGCTACCGCAGTTATACTGTTTGGTCTTTCATCTGGAGCAGCCTTAGCCACTGTTGTGGGTGTTTTAATTGAAGTGCCTTTAATGTTAATGTTAGTTGCCTTATGCAAAAGAACGTCTTATTTATTTCAACGTTAAACGGTAATAACCGAATAACAAGATGATAAGTAACACCTGTTATAATCGCCTATTAATAAAACTTGCCTCAAACTAATCATTGAACTCATCTTCGTTAACGACTCCTTTTAAATCGCCTGTTTTCAGGATGATGTGGATCGCTATGACCATCTCAAATGTTGGCACCTGGATGACAGAAATTGGCACCACCTGGCTGATGGCTTCCATGCCAACATCCGACCTTTATATCGCTTTAATCCAAACGGCCATCACCCTACCATTTTTATTTTTAGCCTACCCATCCGGCACGTTGGCTGACTTAATTGACCACCGTCGAATGTTGCTGGGCCTACATATCGCGCTGTTTCTAACAGCAAGCGGCCTTGCGATCAGTACTTATTTTGATGCCGTTACGCCCTTAAGTTTGTTGCTATTTACTTTTGCCTTAGGTGCTGGCAATGCGATGATGAGGCCCGCTTGGGCAGCCAGCGTGCCCGATTTTGCGCCCAGAGCACAGTTGCCAAACGCGATTACTTTAAACACCTTAAGTACCAATGTTACCCGCGCCATTGGTCCGGCCATTGGTGGCTTTATTATTTTTCAATCTGGCCCAACTGGGGTTTTTATCTTTAACGCAGTTTCGTTTACCGGCTTAATTGTGGCCTTAGCTATTTGGAAACCCAAAAAACCAGATAATCAGTCTGCCTTGCCCGTTGAACGATTTATGGGTGCTTTTAAAGCTGGTTTACGCTACACACGAAATGTCCGTTCATTACGTATCGTATTATTCCGTAGTTCGATGTTTTTCTTTTTCGCCAGTGTTTCTTGGGCTTTATTACCCATTATTGTTATTCGTGAAATGAACATGGGCGCTCAAAGTTTCGGTATTTCAATGGCTGTCGTGGGCTTGGGAACAATTTTGGGTGCGTTCTTATTACCGCGGTTTCATCGTTTACTCACACGTAACCAAATTATTTCATTATCCACCGTCATTTTATCTTTACCCTTGGTACTGCTCGCTTATAAACCTAATTTGTATACCTTAGGCTTAACCTTAGTTGCTTTGGGTTGCGCGTGGATTTCTAGTTTTTCATCTTTTATTTTATCTGCTCAAATGATCGTACCTAACTGGGTACGTGCACGCACCATTTCTCTTGTCATGCTTACCTTTGGCGGCAGCATGGGGTTTGGCAGCTTGGTATGGGGGAGCTTATCTGACCATTATGGCTCTAGCATTTCAATATTCATCGCCTCCACTGGGCTACTGCTCACTTTATTGTTAAGCCGCCGTTTTGCCATCGCAAATGATAGTTTAGACCCCTCTCCCACAACTCAATGGCCCATCGCTATTGATGAAGGCTCAGTTCCCGGTGATAGAGGCCCCGTTTTGGTATCTATTCAATACTGTATTCCTCAGGACAAAACAGATGAGTTTCTCTCTCTAATGAAAAAATTACGGGTTATTCGCAAAAGGAATGGCGCGTATTTCTGGCAAATATTTCATGATGCGAATGACCACCAGCTTTTTTCTGAAGTGTATATGTCTGAGTCCTGGTTTGAGGTCTTGCGTCAACGAGACCGAATGACCTATTCGGAAATGTCTATTCGTGATCAAGTTATGGCCATGCACGTTGGTGAAAAAGCACCGGCCACTTCCATTCAAATTGCAGGAAAAGCATAACCTCAATGAGTAGCTTAATACCCATGGTTTTAATCCTCGCCACCGGCGTGGCTTGGCATAAATTTGAACCCGGCGGTGTTACAACACAACAACTAAGAAGCACCCTAAGTGCCTTGGTGGTTAACCTGTTAGCACCTACCCTGATTTTATATATCATTCTTACAACGCCACTAAAAGAAGAGCTTTATCAGGTACCCATGACCGGCATTATCACCATCAGCCTGTGCTTGGGTCTAAGCCTAATCCTATTTTCTGGACTGCTTCGTGCAGGGTATATTTCCCGCCCTCAAGCCGGTGCTTTAGTTTTAGCGGCTAGTTTTGGCAATGGCATGGGGATTTCCTTGCCTGCCGTTGAGGCCTTATTTGGTGCTGAAATGGCCAGCATTCCATTAATTTATGACCTGCTCGCCACCGTCCCTTTTGTTTGGATAATTGCCGTGCTGGTTGCAGCGCACTTTGGAACGCGCATTGCCGGTGGTCATTTAGGTCGTGAATTACTGCTGATGCCGCCCGTTTGGGCAATCGTTATAGCGTTAACCCTTCGGTATTTTCAATGGATCCCGCACGAAAGCATTATTCAGGCATTTAAAATGATGGGGCTGGCAACTGTGCCTATGTTACTTTTAATGGTGGGCGTAAACTTTAAAATAAGCAGCTTTAAATATGTTCTTTTGACAATACCAGCTATGTTCATTAAGCTGATTGTTAGCCCAGCCATCGCGTTTAGTAGTGGGGTTCCTGTTGGCTTAAGCGGTGAGGTGTTAATTATCACCAGCATTACAGCCGCTGCCCCCCCCGTTATCGTTGGTATTGCTTTAGCTGATCGATTTAAACTGGATTCTGCACTTTTTTGTACCGCATTAACCTTAGGCACAGCGGCTTACCTTTTAATAGCCCCTAGCCTTTCAGATTATTTAACACAATTAATATGAACACAGTTATGAAAACCCAATGGAGTGGTGTTTGCTTAAGCTTCCTAACCGGTATAGCGTCGGCCATTACTGTTACCAAAGCTAGCCCTGCTTTATTAGAGATAAAAAAAGAGTTACCGTTGAGTGTTATCCAAATTGGTTGGATTATGTCTTCGGCTGCCTTAGCCAGTGTCCTACTGGGCATATTTGTTGGCGCCTTATCGCATCGGTACGGCCCCAAAAAAGTGTTACAAATCGCATTAAGCCTGATTATTATTACCGCCGGCTTTAGCATCATTATCAATTCTGCTAACGAATTAATATTAAGCCGTATCATTGAAGGCATCGCAGTTATCTTTGTGTCTGTTGCTGCACCAACTTTAATTTCACATTTATCGAAACCTTCCGATATGGGCTTAACAATGGGTGTTTGGGCACTTTGGATGCCCGCGGGAAGTGTGCTAACCTTTTTATTAGCCCCTGTGATTTTAGAGTTTTTTAACTGGCGTTGGCTGTGGGGCACGGCGTTTTTTCTTGCCCTACCCTTACTTATACTATCAATAAAACTTGTTGACCCAACACGTACCGCCTCTGACACCGTTCATAAGAAACTCTCTCGGTCCGTTGTCTATAAGGCTATTATTATGGGGCTCATTTTTACCTGTTTCACTGGCACCTTCTTTAGCATGCTCACCTATCTTCCCACATACCTCATTGAAACCTATCAAGTTAGCTTGAGCAACGCACTTTTTATTACGACTATTTTGCCCGCTTTTATTATCCCTGGAAATTTAGTCAGCGGCTTTCTCATTCATCGGGGCATCCCTTGGTTTAAAATGCTGACGTTCCCCGCCGTCGCGCTCACTATCGTAATCACTCTACTGCTACACACAAGCTATCCAGACCAATTGGGTTTAATACTATTGGCTTTACTGGGGTTTTTCTTAGGCATGATACCCACTGCTATTTTTGCCCAAAGCCCTCGTTTAGCCGATAAGCCGATTGATACAGGCCGTGTTATAGGCATTGTTATTACTGGCCAAGGCCCAGGGATATTATTTGGCCCTCCACTGGCCGGGTTTTTAATCGGCAATCATCACCATTGGCAAAACCTGTATCCTTTTTACATACTATTAACGATCAGTATTATTCTCTTCACTCAGCGCTTAAAGACACATCAGCCTGCGCATTAATTACTCTTCATGAAGTGCGTTAATCGGGTTTAAGTTTGCCGCTTGCCCAGCTGGGACAACACCGGCTATTAGGCCAATTACTGCTGACATCACTAATGCCAGCCCTAAAAAAAGTAGATTAAACGTTATCGGTAAGCCCGGTAAAAAAAGCTGTAACAAGCCGGTTAGCATAAACAGCAATACTAAGCCTAACAGGCCGCCCATTAACGCTAACACGGCAGCCTCACCCAAGAATAATATTAATATCGTTTTTTTATCCGCACCAAGCGCTCGGAGCAACCCCACTTCGGCTGTTCTTTCTCTTACCGTTGTTGTCATAATCGCCAAAATACCAACTGCACCAACGAGCAATGAAATAGCGCCTAGCCCACCCACCGATAATTTTAAAATAGAGAGTATTTTGCCCATTGACTCCAACATATCATTTTGTGTGGTTAGCGTGACATCTTCTCGCCCGTGACGCTTAATCATAAGATCCTTAATACGCGTTTCAATGCGCTTTAATGTTACATTTGCTGAAAACACTACATTAATTTCCATCAACGACTCTCTGTTAAACATCTGCAAACCATTTTGCGCTGGAATATAGATCGTATCGTCCATATCGACCCCAAGCATCTGGCCTTTTTTTTCAATAGTGCCAATGACCCGAAACCGCTGACCACCCACACGAATATGCTGGCCGAGTGGGTTTGAGTCACCAAACAATTCTTTTTTCATGGTGTAACCCAATACCGCTGTCGAGCGCGCATCTTCCAAATTACCGGAGAAAAAATTCCCTTGAGCCACTTTAAAGTCCCAGGCATCACTCATATCCGGCCCGACACCCAAAATAACCCCACTGCGCTGCAGATTATTAAACTCTACAACGCCCGAGCCTTGAACCACAGGCACCACCTTTTCAACACCCGTTAACTGCTTTAGCGCTTGTGCATCTCGCAATGTTAACGGTCGCACTGAAGACAGCAGGCCACCAGCGCCATGCGTTTCTTTTAAACCAGGGTTAATGGCAATAATTCGAGCGCCAAACTGTGAAAAACTGTCTAATACATACTGTTGAACCCCTTCGCCGATAGCCGTTAACAAGGTCACCGAGACAATGCCAACGGCCATTCCTAAAGCCGTTAATAAACTTCTCGACCGATAGCTCAATACCGAGCTAAAGATCCAGCGTCCACTATCGACCCAATTCAAGACACTTCCTTTTGCTGCTTACCTTGCAGCGCTTCAACGGGCGAAAGCATTGATGCTCGCTGAGCTGGCAACCATGCAAATATAAGCGCCAGTAATATCGCCAATAATATAGAACCCACTTGCGCCCACCAAGGTGAGTGAAATTGGAGCTCTATAAAATATATATTCGCCAGTAAAACAATCAGCTGACTCAACGCTAAACCCGACATAGAGGCCACTGCTGCTATCAGCCCAGCCTCAGATAAAAACAACACCCGTACTGTTGATGAGGTTGCCCCCAATGCTTTGAGTAAGCCAATTTCCTTAACCCGCTGAGAAACCGTTATCATCATCATATTCATAATCAAAATACCGGCGACTAACATGCTGATAGAGGCAATGCCTGCCACCGCTATTGTTAATATATCCAATATTTCTTGAACCGAGGTCAACATAGCATCTTGAGAAATCACCGTAACGTCTTCTTCACCTTCATGTCGCTCTTTTAACAGCTCTATAATGGCTTGCTTTATATTATCGAGCTGTTGATAAACCCGCACCTCTGCAAATAAACGAAACAGCCCTTCTACATTAAACACAGACTGTGCATTTGCGACCGGAATAATAATCACATCATCCATATCAAAACCAAAACTAGTACCGCCTTGGTTTAATACCCCTATTACTCGAAATCGACTGTCTGCCAGCCGTATCCGTTCGCCAAGCGCCGGCTTATTTTGAAATAGCTCTTGTCGTAATTTATTGCCGATAACGCACACTGCTTCGCCTTTATCGAGGTCTAAAGTCGGTAGCATTTGACCTTGAGATACCTTTAATTGACGAATAAGGAAAAAATCTCGGCTCGTGCCAATCGTTAATACTTCACGAATTTTACCGTCATACGAGGCTTCAATATTACCGACCACTATGGGCGCCACTGCTTTTACACCTGATAGCCGAGAGACTGATATGGCATCTTTCAATGTCAACGGTCTTGGTGATTCACCTGTCAGAGGCGGCATACCACCGGTGGTTTCTTTTTTCCCAGGTAAAACAATTAACGTATTACGGCCGAGTACATTAAACTCTTTAAGGACAAATGATTTGGCCCCTTCGCCCAATGCTGTTAACAAGTTAACTGCAACAACACCAATGGCAATGGCAAGCCATAACGTTATCGTACGAAACCGGTGTCGACTTAAGACATGCGTTATAAACCCCACAATGTCTGACCAAAACATCGTTAAACTATACGCCCATCTAACATATTCAACTGCCTTTTCGCTCGTGCACCCAGTGTGGCGTCATGAGTTACTACCATTAAAGTAATACCTTCTGCGTTTAGTGATTCGAGCAACTGCGTCACACCCTCTCCAGATGTTGAGTCCAAATTACCCGTCGGTTCATCTGCTAATAAAATGCTCGGCTTCATCACTATTGCTCGGCCTATCGCGACACGTTGTCGTTGCCCACCTGATAATTGATTCGGGCTATGATGCGCTCGATCCATTAGGTGCAATTTATCAAGAATATCATCCACTGCCTGCTTACGTTGCTGCGCTGGGATGCCCGATAACATCATCGGCAACTCAATATTTTCTCGTGCCGATAGTCGGGGTACTAAATGATAAGACTGAAAAACAAAACCAATTTTTTGACTTCTTAACGTTGTCCGCTCGGCTTCCTCTAAGGTCGATACATTAATACCATCGAGCATATAATCACCCGAATTAGCCCTATCAAGCAGGCCCAAAATATTCATTAAGGTTGATTTACCTGAGCCTGACGGCCCCATCACAGCTATATACTCGCCTTGTTCAATCTTTAAAGAAACATCGTCCAGAGCATGAACAACTTGATCACCGATTTGAAACTTTTTTTCTAAATGATCTAATTCAATCATCGTCTATGGTCACTAAGGCTCCATCCACAGCGCCTTCTACATCAAGCGATATCAGCACTTGCTCAGTATCCGTTAAGCCCGCCTTAATTTCTGTATAACGCCAATTACTCAAGCCCGGGGTAAACTCCGTTAAGGCCAACTGTTTATTAGATGCCTGATATACCAATACTTTATTGCCATCAATAATCGTTTCTGTCGGTAACCTAAGGGTGTTTTTCTGCTGCTCAATAACCACATCTACATCGGCGCTATAGCCGATAAGCATTTTTTGATAATGTTCTTTATCTACTAAATTAACATCTATATCTACCGTACGCGCTTGTTTTTCAAGCTCTTTTACATACGGTGCAATTCGCGAAACCTTTCCCTCAAACCGTTCCCCACGAAACGCATCTAATGTCACGTGCACAAGCATACCCGGTTGAATTGAAGAGGCATCCACTTCATCGACAGGGGCTTGGACATACAAACAACCTTCGCCAATTAAATCAATGGCCGGCGGCGTTGCCACACCTGATGGAGATGGCGTAATGTACTCGCCCACTTCACCGTTAATTTCAGCAATCACACCCGAAAAGGGCGCTATTAATTCGGTTTTCTCTATCATCGCCTGTTGTAATTTCATACCGGCAATAGCACTGTCCTTACTAGCTTGAGCCTTCTTACAACTTGCCGCTGAGATAGTCTCTTTCGTCTCGGCAGCATCCAAACGTTCCACAGACACCAATTTTTTAGCCGCTAACCCTGTTAATCGCTTATGTTCACGTTTATTAAGGCTCGCCATACGGCAGCTTTCAATTACCGTGAGTTTGGCCGCCTCCACTCTGGCAATCGCCTCTTCAAAACGAGCTTGATGATCTTTATTCCATAGTCGAATAAGCACTTGATCTTTCTTAACGTGGTCACCCTCGTTAACAAACAACTCTGCAATTTGCCCACCGGTGGGTAATGATAAATGTGATCGGTTACAAGCTTTAATGGTACCTGCCCGAGTATTAGAAACCGTTAAATCTACTGGCCCTTTACTAACGGACACTAAGCGTACCGGCACTGGCTCTTCAGCACTGAAATAAAACCATGCCGATATCAGCAACAGCAATAAAATTAAACCCGTTATAACCTTAAGGATTGTCATACAACCCCTCGTAGATAACCATTAAACTTATGTTAACAGCGACGAAACGTAAGTCGCACCAGAGCACTAAGCAAGCCCCGGAAATTGCTCAGGCAGTGCTTTAAGAAAAGAGGACCGGGCGGCACAACGTGCATACCAATCATGCAAGTTTTGGAATGACTCATCGATTGCTAAGCCATGTGTGATGGCCAAACAAAAGCGCGGTATTAAGGCGCATTCTGCCACTGAGAAATGCCCAGCAAAAAACTCACTCTGACCCAATTGCTCCGATAAGATGAGCTGCTCATCAAACCAGGCTAACCGAGTCGATTCCTTAACCTCGGCACTGGCTTCGTGTGTTGGGCTATCTCGTTTTTGCTTGATATAGGGAAATAGAACTTTTCCTAATTTGCTATCACTGTAGTGATGTAGCAGTCTGGCCTTCGCACGTGCTTTAGGCGAGCTAGGCATCAGCTGTATTTCTGGACACTGGTCAAGCAGGTATTCAATAATCTGTGCTGACTCAGTTATCACCAAATCACCGTCTACCAAAACGGGCACTGTCGCATTTGGGTTTAAAGACACGACATCAGGGTGTTTTTTATCCAATTGAACAACAATTTCTCTAATGGTCAGCTTGGTTTCAAAAGCAACTAACCGTACCTTCCAACAAAAGGGGCAATCTGGCCGTTGATAAAGTGTTATTGACGATTCTGTTGTTACCATTAGATATTTCTCAATCTCAGGTCATGCAAATGATCTTTCAACGAATCAATCCGATCATTTCCCCAAAAGATTTGATCGTCAACTGTAAACGATGGCACACCAATAACCCCTTTTGATTGTGCTTCTTGCCAATTCTCATCCATTTTAACAAGATAAGACTCATCACTACTGGCTGCTTCAACACATTCATGTGATAAACCTATTACTTCTGCCACTTCAAACAAAGTATCTATTTCACCGATATTACTGCCTTCTGCCCACTCTTGCCTCATCACTTCAATGATATAAGGCTTCAACAGGCCTTCTTTTTCCGCTGCAAACGAGACTGCGCCTGCCAATGTTGGGTCCGTTTCAATCGGTGGTGGAGAAAATGGAATACCCATTTTCTTGCAACTACGTGCTACGTCTTGGCGTACTAAATGTATTTTCTTCTTTACTCGCTCAGGCGATGATCGACCGGCCCATCCGCCAAAAGGTTTCCATAAAAACTTTACGCGGTATTGATCAACGACAGAAAACATACTTTTAGACGCTAAATAACAATATGGACTTCTAAAATTAAAATAGACATTAACCTTGGTCACTGCCTGCGCATTACTTGCTGTGTTATCGTTCATCCCCTCACCCCTCCATACTTACATTTTTTTTATTAGTATAGACCACTATTGTGCTATTAACATCCCTAAAAATACTGCTCAGGCATGCAGTATTGCAGATATAACGACATTAACCGTTTGTTTTATAGTGCATCGCTATCGCATACATACACTAGCCTAAATGCTAATGCTCGTCTTTATAGTTCAAACGATTCATGCAGCGTTGGTATTCTCACATCTGTTGCTTGAATTTTTGCAGCAAAGCTTTTCATGCTTTTCTCTTCACCATGAACAAGGTACGTCGTTTTAGGGTTCCCTGTTTTTGCATGCCATGCGATTAATTCAGTTTGGTCAGCATGCGCAGAAAAACCACCAATCGTATGAATACTGGCTTGAACAGGCATCTCTTCACCAAATATTTTTACTGTTTTTGCACCATCAATAATACGTCTTGCTAACGTTCCCTGAGCTGCAAAACCAACAAATACAATACTACTGCGCCGATTCCATAGATTATGTTTCAAATGATGCCGCACACGTCCGCCCGTACACATACCCGATCCTGCCATAATAACAGCACCACCACCCACCTGATTGATTGCCATTGACTCGGTCGTTTCACGCGTAAAATGTAGCCCTGGAAACCCAAAAGGGTCTTTGCCTTCATTAAACAGGTTTAGAGCTTCTGTGTTATAGCATTCAGGATGCCGCGCAAAAATTTGCGTTGCAGAAATTGCCATGGGTGAATCAAGAAACACATTAATAAAATGTTTTATCTTTTTACTAAGAATACCTTCTCGTAAAAAATAGAGCACTTCTTGCGCTCTTTCCATCGCAAACGTCGGAATGATGACATTTCCGCCACGGCCTATCGTTTCATTAATCACCCCATAAAGCTCTTTAATAGAGGGTTGTAATTGCTTATGCACCCTATCACCATAGGTTGTTTCCATAATAACCGTGTCTACTTTTGGCGGCCTGTCTGGTGCGTTCAAAATGGCCCGTCCACCGTAACCAAGATCACCTGAAAAGAGCACTCGTCGAACCTCGCCCTTCTCTTCAAGCTGCAGAAGAATAGACGCTGACCCCAGAATATGCCCTGCCTCAAAAAAGGTTGCTTGTATCCCCGCTGCTAGCTGTTCAGATTGCCCGTAAATGGCTTGTCTGCCAAAAAACTCTAAACTATTGAGCGCATCTAAAATACTATATAGCGGCTCAATGTCCTTTTCACTATTTTGCTGTCGTTTTGCTTTACGCTGTTGGTAGCGCGCCTCTTCTTCTTGTAGGCCAGCAGAATCCAGCATAACCAACCGAGCCAACTCCAATGAGGCTGCCGTGGTGATAACAACCCCTTTAAAACCGCGTTTCACCAACAGCGGGATTCGCCCGCAATGGTCTAAATGAGCATGCGTCAGTAATAAAAAATCAATCGAAGCAGGGTCAAAGCCAAACGGTTCAGCATTTTCTTCAATAATTTCTCGACTGCCTTGATACAGCCCACAATCAATGAGAATGCGCTGACCGGCACATTCAATAAGATGACAGGAGCCGGTTACTCCCTTTGCAGCACCGTGGAATGTAATATTCAACTTGTCTCCTTTAACTTCAAATTTTTCTGAGCACGCCGATAAAAATAAAGTCCTATGCACTTCATCATATCATCTAAAAATACATCGCGTTACGTACCAACTTTCTAAACGATTGGCGAGCTCAGACAGGCTTGAATGCTTATATCATGCGCCATCATCGAGCAACCCCATTGCCTTGTTTTATCACAAACTTGGGTGCGTAAATATCAGCAAATCGCACCTACTTTAATTGATATAACGTTAACTTGATCCGCATCAGATCTGACTTCATTTCCTCATATCAACCCATATTGAAGTGCTATAGTGCCTTGAACATTTGCACATCACTATAGCCTTGGAACAAACCGTAACTTTCGACCTCGACCTTATTCAGCGTTATAACAAAGCTGGGCCACGCTACACCTCGTATCCAACAGCTGTTGAATTTAATGAAAATTTCACAGCTGAAAGTTATCAGCAGCAAGTTGACCTATCCAATCAACGAGGTGGGCCGCTATCTCTATATTTTCACCTGCCTTTTTGTGACACGGTCTGCTTTTATTGTGCCTGCAATAAAATCATTACCAAAAATCGTCAGCATGCTGTTCCCTACTTAAATAATTTACACAAAGAAATCGCCCTACAAGCAGCCTTATTTGATTCTAAACGCACCGTCGAACAACTACATTGGGGCGGTGGCACGCCCACTTTTATTAATCATCAACAAATGCGCGAACTGATGGCTGTTACACGCCAACATTTCACATTAGCAGATGATAATAACGGCGAGTTTTCCATTGAAATAGACCCTCGTGAAGCCGATGAAAAAACCATCGCTTTATTACGAGAGATTGGCTTCAATCGAATCAGTTTAGGGGTTCAAGATTTCAACCCCTTTGTTCAAAAGGCCGTTAATCGCATTCAAAGTGAAACCGAAACATTGGCGGTTGTTGATGCCGCCCGTGCAAATAATTTTCGTTCTATTAGCCTCGACCTGATTTATGGTTTACCCCATCAAACGCCTCGTAGCTTTTCACAAACGCTTGATAAAGTCATCCATGGCGCGAACCCTGACCGACTGTCTATTTTTAATTATGCACATATGCCTGAGCGCTTTAAAGTTCAACGCCAAATGAACAAGGACGAGTTACCCACGCCCGAAGTAAAACTAGAAATACTGCACCAATCTATTGATCAATTGACCAGCGCTGGGTATGTATACATTGGCATGGATCATTTCGCAAAGCCTGACGATGAGCTGGCTGTTGCCCAACACAATGGCAAACTCTACCGAAATTTTCAAGGCTACTCCACACGTTCAGATTGTGACCTGATTGGCCTTGGCGTTACTTCTATTGGGCGTATTGCAGATTCCTACTCCCAAAACCAACGCACATTAGACGACTATGCAAACAGCTTGAAGCATAATGAACTAGCTATTTATCAGGGCATTACTCTGAATGCCGACGATAAAATTCGCCGTGCTGTGATCACTCAGCTTATTTGCCATTTCACGCTAGATATTAGGACTATTGAAGAAGAACTTAATATTAATTTTGCCACTTACTTTGCTGACGCCTACCCACAGCTCGATCAATTTTCGCGTGATGGGTTGATACGCTACGATACTAATGAAATTAAGGTCTTAGCCTCTGGGCAGTTGTTGATTAGAAATATTTGCATGGCATTTGATTTTTATAGCCAACAAAAAGCTAAACATCTTTTTTCGAGCGTGATTTAGCCCCCTTAAATCCCCACACTAACAAGCCTTATTAAACATTAATTTTTGGTTGATTACCCAGTGGCCTGAAACGAATAATAAGTAATGGCAAGAGCGTCATATTCGCCAGTAAGGCTGCAATCATTGAAAACCCCGTTAAAAGACCAAAATATATAGTGGGTATAAAATTAGAAAATACTAAAATTGAAAAACCTATCGTAATCGTCAACGAGGTGTAATACATTGCTCGACCAATCGAACTATGGCTTCGCTGAGCCGCCAACCAATAATCTTGATGTTGGCTATATTCATCTATAAAACGGTGTACATAGTGAATCGTGTCATCGACGGCTATGCCTATACAAATAGCGGCGATGGTGATTGTCATCATATCCAGTGGAATTGCTAACCAGCCCATTAGCCCAAGCACCATTCCCGCGGCCATTATATTGGGGATGATGGCGATGGCTGCTAAGCGTATGTTTTGAAAAAGTATTGCCAGCATTATCAAAATAGCAACAAACACAACGCCTAAGGTTAAAATTTGTGAGCGAAATAAGCTTTGAAGCATATTATTATAGAGAACGACCATGCCGGTAACTTTAATTTGCTCCTCATCTATCCCAAGGTCACGGTTTAGACCTTGTTTAATTTCTGCCAATAACTCTCCGCGTTGTAGTGACGGGTCTGATTCAAAAATTCTGATGCTAAAACGTAATTGATTGCCATCGGCAGACATGTAAGGCTCAATTAACGATTCCTTAATAACAGGGGGCAACTTTTTATAAAGAATCGCCAGCTCAAAATCATTATTTAGAATCTCCTCATTGAGCGTTTTTAGCAAACTTACTGCTGTTGCTATGGAGATTACCTTCCCTGTTTCATCAAAGGCATCAAGGTAATTATGTATCTCCTCAATCTTCCCTAGCATCTGACTGTTAAACCAATAACTTGAGCCGGTTATTCCAACAGCAGCATCACCATACTCATCATCAAAGAACTCATCGTCCTCCTCATATATTTCTTCTTCAGCCTCTTCTTCGTAAAAATAAGCCGGTGCATCAATAACCACATCCATGGGGGTTGTACCGCCTAGCTTTTGGTCTATCAGCTCCATACCCTGATAAATTTCTGTCGACTCTTTATAGTAATCTATAAAACGGTTTTCAACGGTCAGTTGAGCAAGCCCCCAAACACTTAACACCGCCAAGAGAACAAAAGACAACATAATTCCACGACCATATTGCTTATTCTTATCTGCCAAAAACTGTGTCAGCTTCTCGGTAATATCATGTTCTTGCGTCGGCTTTTCCTTATTTAATAACACCACTGCCGCAGGAAATAATGTAAACGTCATCAGCTGCGCGATGCCAATACCTATTACCATCATCCAACCAAAATCAATCACTGGGCGAATACCGCTAACCAGTAGCGAACCGAAGGCCACCATCGTGGTGATCGATGTATACAAGCAGGGAATAAATTTACTTTTTACCGTCTCAAGCACTAATTCTCGCTGATCATAATTTGCCAGTGTTCGATGTAATTCTCTATACCGGACAATTAAATGAACCAATAACGATAACGTTAAAATAAGAAGCAATGAAACAAAGTTTGATGAAACAACCGTCACCGGCCAATTTAAAAGACCCAAGATACCAATCACACTCATTGCTGATGCTGAACAGGTCATCATGGCCAGAATAACCCAGTGTAAGCGTCTAAAAATAACACTTAAAATAATGATGAGAATCACAAAAACAGCAATACCAAACGTTAATAAATCATGCCGAATAAAGTCTATCGAGTCGCTGGCAATCATCGGCACGCCCCCTAAAAACAAGTGCGCGGACTTTCGGTGTTGATCCATGATATTACGTACTGTCTCAATATCTTTACTTTGTTGGACCTGTAACAATGCGTTATAAGCATCAAACTCATCTGAAATTTTTTGCAGTAAGTTAGCCTCTTTTACAGAAAGCTTATTTTCTAACTGCTTGGTACGCAAAGCATCACGACTTTTTAGCAAACTCTCCCACTTTTCATCAAATTTAAACGTTATTTGCAGGGCAGTCGTTTCCCCATCAGGACTGATTAATAGATTACGGTAAAGCGGACTAGAAATTATCTCTTGCTTAGCTAGCTCACGATCAACCATAGGGCTTTCTAACGTAATAACCTCCTCGCTTAACTCATACAACGTCATCGGAGGGCTATTAATTAAAGGCACATCTAATAAAGTAGTTACTGACTCAACTCGATCAATCTTTTTTAATTTTGACCGTAACTGATTTATGTCTTGTAGCACCTCATCTGAAAACATATCCAACTGAGGTGTATAGGTAAGAATTAAACTATCATCTGAACCATAGCGCGCCTTTATTGACCGATAAAGTTCCAATGATTCATCATTTTCTAGGACTAACGAATCAGCAGAGGCATCTAGTCTAAACTTAGTAGCATGAGTCCCCAGAAAAATGACTAAAAGCACCATTACGACCATTGTAAAAATAGGTCGACCTAAAACGGTCCGGTTATAAATGGCTAATAATGTTGTCGACATATTATTTATAGATTCATTAATGAATTGTCTATAAGCATACGGGTAAACAGCATATTACTAAATTTAATTTGTGATTTTTTTCACTTAAAGCTTTTTTAAAAGGCCAGCAACACCTTCTTTTTATCACCCACCCGCTATAGGCTTTATACGGTTACCGAATAAAGTAAATCTAGCGCATTGAAAAACCTTATTTAAATAAAAAAGCCCCAACTCCCTAAACGGGAATTGAGGCTTTTTATATGGTGGGCCTACAAGGACTTGAACCTTGGACAAATGGATTATGAGTCCACTGCTCTAACCAACTGAGCTATAGGCCCATTGTTCTATTCTGACGTATCTATAAAGCTACGTAAATGCTCTGTTCGTGAAGGGTGACGTAATTTACGTAATGCTTTTGCTTCAATTTGGCGTATTCTCTCACGAGTCACATCAAATTGCTTGCCCACTTCTTCCAGTGTGTGATCAGTATTCATATTAATACCGAATCGCATTCTAATCACTTTTGCTTCGCGAGCGGTTAAGCCAGCAAGTACGTCTTGTGTTGACTCTCTCAAGCTTTCAATTGTTGCTGAGTCTACTGGTGACACTGCGTTAGCATCTTCAATAAAGTCACCTAGGCTTGAATCCTCATCATCACCGATCGGTGTACCCATAGAGATAGGCTCTTTTGCAATTTTAAGTACTTTGCGGACTTTGTCTTCTGGCATTTCCATTTCTATCGCTAACTCTTCTGGTAATGCTTCTCGACCTTTTTCTTGCAAAATTTGACGTGAAATACGATTCAATTTATTAATCGTTTCTATCATATGCACTGGTATACGAATCGTTCTTGCTTGGTCGGCTATGGAACGCGTAATGGCCTGACGAATCCACCATGTTGCATAGGTAGAGAACTTATAACCACGACGATATTCAAACTTATCAACCGCTTTCATTAAGCCGATATTGCCTTCTTGAATAAGGTCTAAGAATTGCAGCCCTCGGTTTGTGTATTTTTTAGCAATGGAGATCACCAATCGTAAATTGGCTTCAACCATTTCTTTTTTAGCACGGCGCATTTTGGCTTCGCCAATCGATAAGCGACGGTTAATGTCTTTGATTTCTGTCGTGACTAAAGAGCTTTCGCTTTCTACATTAGCCAGCCTAACTTGTGCTTTTTTAATTTCATGGAAATTTTCTTTAATAACAGCAACAAATGGCTCGTCTGTTTTTAAGTGCTCTTCTAACCATGTTATGTCACTTTCATTTTTAACAAAGCCTGCGATAAATAACTTACGCGGCATTTTTGCTTGTTTAACGCAGATGTCAATAATGGTTTTTTCTTGAGCTCTAACCAACTCAACACATTGTTTCATTTCATTTGAAAGCAATGTAAAGAAACGCGGTGTAAATTTAAGCGCCATAAACAATAAGGCCAACTCATCAAACTCTTTTTGAGTTTTTTCTGAGGCATAACCTTCTTTTTTAATCACCTTAGTACATTCTTTGTACTTAGCCGCAATTTCGTTAATACGAACTTCGACATCTTCGATGGTTAATGCTGGAATTTCAGGCGCACTTTCATCTTTCGCTGCCGCAGGCTGCGTGTAATCATAGTCGTCTTCTAAATCAACAAAATCTGGAATATAGTCTGCTAGGCGAAGTTCATCACTCTTAATTTTTTCGAACACATCAAAAAAGCGATCCACAACAGCTGGGTAACGAACAATCGCCGCCAACATTTCGTTTTGCCCTTCTTCAATACGCTTAGCTATATCAAGCTCACCTTGGCGAGTTAATAAGCCAACCGTGCCCATTTCACGCATGTACATACGGACAGGGTCTGTCGTTCGGCCTAACTCTTTATCAACGGTTGCTAAAGCAACAGCCGCTACTTCAGCCGCAGCAGATTCATCAACCGTTTGAGCAACGGTGCCATCGGATACAGTATCTGACTCTGGCGCCTCTTCGCTGACACTAATGCCCATATCTGAAATCATTGTAATGATTTCTTCAATACGCTCTGGCTCCACGTCTTGTGGTAGGTGATCGTTCACCTCCGCATACGTCAAGTAACCTTGCTCATGCCCTTTACTAATCAATGCTTTGATTTTAGAGGTTTGTTCTTTCTGTTGTTCTTTATCCATTATGTTCCCGTGAACTAAGTACAAATTTTCGCCAACTGAACCGAGTATTTTAGCAGATATTCTTAATTTATCTACGAATGTTCTTTTATTTCATTAATTCTCTAAGCTCATCTCTTTCTTCTTCACTTAAATCTTCTGCTTTTGCCAATAATATTTCATAACGACTCTTTTTTGCCTGCTCTTTCAAGCGCTCAATCGCGCCTAAAAACTCCTGCTCAGTCGACTCCCCTTCGATTAATCGCTCTTCGGCAAACAATGCTCTAATAATTTTTTCATGTTCGTGCCCACGAAACCGTTCTAGCAGCATTGCTGGCGATACCTCTATATGACCATTTAACACCGAAATAATTTCATTTAATACCGGCATTCCTGGCACATTTAATTGTAACCAAGCGTCTTGTGTATTAATTCTTTGCACCAACGCAGGCTCATGAAGAATCAGCATTATTAAATGCCTCATAGCCGAAAGGGGGGCGGCCCCAGTTTTTTTAACAACTTGTCGCGCACCGAACCGAGGTTTGAAGGAAGCAGCCGCACCTTGCTTTTCCATTTTAGTTAGCTGTGCTAATTGTTTCTTCATTAATTCTGCAAAAGCACCCGCAGGTAATGTATCTAGCAATGGTTTCGCTTGCTCCATAAAACCAGCCCGCCCTTCAATTGTCGTCAACGGGTGCTGTTTACCTAAGTAATCAAAAAAATAACTGGACAACGGCGTCGCCTGCTCTACCAACTGCTCAAAGTGTGAGGCCCCTTTTTCACGAATTAAACTATCAGGATCTTCACCCTCAGCTAACAGTAATACTTTTATTTGCCGTCCAGTGCGCAAAGCTGGCAAAGCATTCGTCACAGCACGCCATGCTGCTTTTTGTCCCGCTGTGTCACCATCCATACATATCACCAAGGTGGACACAGAGCGAAATAATAAATCAACGTGCTCGCGAGTGATTGCGGTACCCAAGGCAGCAACAGCATTTGTAACGCCCTGCTGATAAAGCGAAATAACGTCTAAGTAGCCTTCAACCACAATAATTTGCTGTATTTTAGTAGACGATTTTAGCGCTTCATATAAACCATATACTTCACGGCCTTTATGGTAGAGCGGCGTTTCTGGAGAATTTAAATACTTTGGCTCGCCGCCATCTAGAACTCGACCACCAAACCCGATAGTTTGCCCACGTTTATTACGGATAGGGAAAATAATTCGCTCTCTAAAGCGGTCATACGTTTTATTATTTTCATTCGTCACCACAAGCCCTAATTCACCTAACTGATGGAGCGAATCGTTATCTTGGCCCAACGACGACAGCAAATTACTCCAACCTGGTGGTGCAAAACCTAATTGGAAGGTTTTAGCCACTTCGCCTGTCAGCCCTCTATTTTTCAAGTACTCCGTCGCAATATGACTGGCCCCATGCTGTCGCAGTTGCTGCTGGTAAAAGTCACTCACCTTCTCATTCATACGCAGCAGTGGCGATAAATCCCGTTTCGGTTTCTCCGTTTCAAACCCTTGCTCGCGTACAACTTCCACGCCAGCGCGGCTTGCTAATTCTTCAATTGCTTCTACAAAACTAAAGTGGCTGTAATCCATTAAAAAGCCAATCACCGAACCACTCTGGCCACAACCAAAACAATGATAAAACTGCTTGTCTTGGCTGACAGTAAAACTGGGGGTTTTCTCGTTATGAAAAGGGCAGCAAGCAGAGTAGTTTGCACCTTTTTTTTTCAACGGTAGCAAGCTATCAATCACCTCGACAATATCGGTTCTTGCCAATAAGTCATCAATAAAATGCTGGGGGATTCGACCTGCCATGATTATGGTATTTTATTTACCCTATGATTCTTGCTTGAAGCATAGACAACATTAACAAGCGTTAATACTTTTCTATACGAGCCGGAAGTGCCCAGTGAAATTGATGCGCTTCTCCATGCCTACCAATTTGTCATACAGTGATCATGCGGACCACTAAATAAAAACAAATTAAGAAAGCTTGGCTTTTATTTTACCGCTTGCCGCACCAACGTCTGCACGACCTTGTAATTTAGGACGAAGAATACCCATCACTTTACCCATATCTTTCATGCCTTGCGCACCAGATTCGGTAATCGCCTGATCGATCAGTTGATCGACCTCTGATTCAGTTAATTGTTGGGGCAAGTACTGCTGGATAATACTTGTTTCTTTTTGCTCTATCAGTGATAGATCGTCACGACCTGCTTTGTCAAACGCCTCTATTGAATCACGACGCTGTTTGACCATCTTATCGAGCAATTGGAGGACTTGCGTATCATCTAATTCGATACGCTCATCGACTTCTTTTTGCTTAATAGCAGCGAGTATTAAACGAATAACACTCAGCTTTTCTTTTTCTTTAGCCTTCATTGCTAACTTCATATCCTCACGGATACGGTGCAATAAAGGCGTAGCTTGTTCGCTCATTATGTTAACGACGCGAGTAGCAAATATTAGCTACGGCCACGACGAAGGTTGTTCAATGCGCGACGTGTGCGAGACAACCCTTTCAAATGACGTTTAACCGCTGCAGCTGCTTTACGCTTGCGCTCAGCAGTTGGCTTTTCATAAAACTCACGTTTACGTGATTCAGCCAAAACGCCGGCTCTTTCACATGTACGCTTAAAACGACGTAGAGCAAAGTCAAATGGTTCGTTATCTTTAACGCGAACTGAAGGCATGTATTTCTCTCTTCTTAAAAGTTAAATGGTGTAAAAGGATGGCGGATTATACACGCAGCAAAGCCATATGCCAACACCCATACTCTCCTAATAACAACACCTTTAACGAAAATCTATTGTTAATGATTAACGTGAGCTTCATATCGTTTAGGCAGAAAGCGCCTTGTTTGCGTATAATAGCCTGCTTTAAAACCTTGCTAAACCATCGCCATCAATGACTACCCAGCCACCACTTGTTCTTGGTATTGAAACATCCTGTGACGAAACAGGCGTTGCCTTGTATGGCGAACGCGGCTTACTCGCTGATGCGCTGTATAGCCAAATTGACATGCATGCGGAGTACGGAGGCGTTGTGCCTGAACTGGCTTCACGAGACCACGTCCGTAAACTAATTCCACTTATTAAACAATGCTTTGCTAATGCCAGCGTAACTAGTCGTGAGTTGTCCGGCGTTGCCTACACATCTGGGCCGGGACTTGTTGGCGCTCTGTTTGCTGGAGCTAGCGTTGCTCGAAGCTTGGCTTATGCGTGGGACATCCCCTCTATCGGCGTTCACCATATGGAAGGTCATTTATTAGCCCCCATGCTTGAAACAACACCACCTAGCTTTCCTTTTGTTGCCTTATTGGTCTCAGGTGGGCACACACAATTAATTAAGGTCAATCAAATAGGTGACTATCAACTACTCGGCGAATCCTTAGATGATGCTGCCGGCGAAGCCTTTGATAAAACAGCAAAATTACTCAATTTAGGCTACCCAGGGGGACCTGCCTTGGCCGCTTGCGCCAAAAATGGCAATCCGGAAAGGTTTAATTTTCCACGCCCTATGACCAACCGGCCAGGGCTTGATTTTAGCTTTAGCGGGCTCAAAACTTTTGCCTTAACAACCAGCCAGCAACATGCTTTAGACGAGCAAACCTGTGCTGATATCGCCAGAGCCTTCGAAGATGCCGTGGCTGACACATTGGCGATTAAATGCAAACGCGCTTTAACTCAAACCGGGCTCTCTACCCTAGTGGTTGCTGGTGGCGTCAGCGCCAACCAACGTTTACGTAAAACACTGGACCAAATGGCCAAAGAAATCAGCGCCAAGGTATTTTATCCCCGCCATGAATTTTGTACTGACAATGGCGCCATGATCGCTTACGCTGGTTATCAACGTCTATTAGCTGGGGAATTCGACGAGCTCAGCATTAAAGCTCGACCTCGCTGGCCATTATCTGCACTTAATACGCCTCAAACAAAGTAAACAAAGACCTTATGGATATTATTTTTCTACGAAACTTACGAATTGAAGCCATCATTGGCATTTTTGACTGGGAACGCAAAGTAAAACAGCCCGTTTTTTTTGATATCGAAATGGCCGCGGACATAAAAAAAGCTGCTGCTAGTGATCATATTGACGACACTTTAGACTATAAATCTCTATCGAAAGCAGTGATTGATTTTGTCGAAAAAAGTGAGTTTCAGTTAGTTGAAACATTAGCCGAAAAAGTTGCCGAACTGATTATTCATGATTTCAATGTCCCTTGGCTAAAGCTAACCTTGAACAAGAAAGGAGCATTACGCCATGCCGATGACGTTGGCATTATTATTGAGCGTGGATCAAAACCCCAATGACCACTGTTTACCTAAGCATTGGCAGCAACATTGAGCGCGAAAAACATATCCGTGCCGGTATAAATGCCTTAAAAAAACAATTCGGCAACCTCACCTTATCCAGCGTTTATGAGTCCGACGCGGTTGGTTTTGATGGTCAACCCTTTCTAAATTTAATTGCTGCTTTTGAAACAGACCTGTCCGCAATACAAGTAGATACCATTCTTGATACGATTGAAAAAGACAATGGCCGCACCCTTGATCAGAAAAAATTTAACCCGCGAACACTGGATTTAGATTTAATCCTGTATGGCAACTTCATCAGCAAAGACCCTCTTCTCGATATTCCGCGTGGTGAAATAACTCAGTACGCATTCGTCTTAGAGCCACTGGCTGAAATTGCTGGCAACCTACAACATCCTGTTTTACAGACCTCTTACCAGCAGCTCTGGCAACATTTCGACAAATCTAACATCGTACAAAAACGCATTGATTTTAGTTGGGATTAGACGAGGCTTTTACCGCCATCAACCGCAATCACCTGACCGGTAATATAAGCCGCATTTTGGGCTAAAAATAACACTGTTTCGGCAATATCGCTGGGTGCACCTTGTCGCTGCAAAGGAATTTTTTCAACAATGCTGTCGGTCAATTCAGTTGCCTGACTTTCTGGCCATAAAATCGCCCCTGGCGATACACCATTCACCCGCACACCTGGCGCCAACTCCTTAGCTAACGATTCTGTTAACGCATATAACCCCGCTTTTGCGGTGCTATAAATCGGGTAATCTACTAATGAACGTTTAGCATAAATATCAACAATATTAACAATACAACCTTTGGTTTTTTTTAATGCCTTGAACGCCACTTTACTGACAAAAAATGGGGCTTTTAAATTACTCCCCATCAAATCATTCCACTCACTCTCATTAGCATCGCCAACTGGCGTTGGGTAAAATGTAGACGCATTATTAATCAATACGTCCAAACGCCCATATCTAGCAATCACCTGATCGACCATCTGCTCAATTTTCTGCACCGACTGTAAATCCGCTTTTATAGCCCACGCAGAGTGCTCTCTTTTATTATTTAATAGCTGAACAAGCTCATCCGCTTCGCTGCGTGAATAACGATAGTGAACCACAACGCCGTACCCTGCCGCATGAAACGTTTTCGTCATTTGCGCGCCAATTCGCCTTGCCGCACCAGTAATTAACACTATTTTCTGCAATTTGGACACACCACCCTCGAATTAAACTAGACTTTCAATGAGAACATACTACTGAATAACATATGCAAAACCGATTCTTTTTGTTGCTATTTTTGGCCCTTCTATTAAGTGCTTGCGCTCAAGTCCCCGACCAAAAAGGTTACCATTACGAATACTTTAATCTTAACGCCATGGCCAAGACTGATATCGACATGGTCGCTGACACCCACGTAAAACAAACTATCAAACACCTAAGGCTACTAGCAACAAAACTCTACAAACGTAACCCACGAGAATGGAAGAAAACCAATTTAAAATCAAGAGAAGCCGCTGTAGCACGTATTTTTAAACAACCCTTTCCAACCGTAAATGGCAAAAGTAGCGTGGACAGTATTCGACTCGCTTTTAACGAACAATATCAAGGTGACCGTGTACTTGCTTATGTATCAGGCTTAGCTAGCATGCTTACTTTGTCATATAACGGTAAAAGCCAGTTTTATTTATTCGATAGCTTAGATGCTCAAAAAGTGTATAACGGCGCACGCAATATTGAAGTCGCTTCGTGGTTACTGCAAACCAAAAGAAAACAAAATGGAGAACTTTTTTTACTCAGTTCTGGTAAAGGCCTCTCCGCAACAAACCGAAGTTATGATCGGTTATTTGGCAAGCTCATTGGTCAACAGGATCTGCTCGCACTGGTTATTGCGACTAAAAACCATCGCACTATAAAAAATGTTTTTCAGTCGGCTGCCCGGTTTGTCTTTTTACCCGTTTAAGCCTCTAAATATGCATGCTCAGTATTATAAAATACACACAACAACATCATTGGCAGACTTTATGCCCAACGACTTTAGTCTGCTCTTGCATGCTTTAATTGTTGAATGACTTCAAGCCGCCGTTTATGAATGGCCTCACCAATTTTCTTACCCACTAAACCCTGTTTAACAAACTCTTTAGGGTCAACTTCATTCGCTGCAAAGTAAGCCTGTTTAATCCAATCAGCCTGTGGATAGTCCTTGTTTTCAAAACCCTTTCGACCTCTGGCGTCTGCCTCACAAGCCAATAAAAATGAGGTTAATTTTTGCGGTTGGCGAAAAGCCCCTAATGCCTCCAACACTTTCAATAAGGTCGCTGCTTTTAACTCAAATGCCCGATGACAATGCGTATGATATTTCATCACTTTTTCTGCCAGATCAACAAATTCATTGGGAATTCGCAAACGTGTTGCCATCTTCTTTAAAGCCGTTAACCCCATCTCCTCATGACCATGATGAGACGGCCAGTTATCCGCTTTCGTCAGCCCTTTCCCAAGGTCATGCACCAATGCCGCAAAACGCACGACAGCACTGTCCGATAACTTAGCGGCTTGACGTAGCACCATCATTGTATGAATACCGGTGTCAATTTCAGGATGGTGCTTTGCTGGCTGAGGAACACCGAATAATACGTCCAACTCCGGCAAAATAACCGCTAAGGCGTCACATTGCCTTAATACTTCAAAAAATATATCTGGTGATTGCTCACCCAATGAGCGACTAATTTCTTGCCAAACACGCTCCGCTGTTAACAAGGCAAGCTCACCACTACTAACCATTTCTTGCATCAGTTTCATGGTCTCTGGCGCCACGCTAAAACCCAGATGCGCATAACGTGCAGCAAATCGTGCCACCCGCAAGATGCGTAACGGGTCTTCTGTAAAGTGTGGAGACACGTGACGCAATATTCGAGCTTCTAAATCAACTTTGCCACCATATGGGTCAATCAATTCGTCGGCACGTTGTGCCATCGCATTGATCGTCAAATCACGCCGTTGCAAATCTTCCTTTAATGTTACTTCCGGTGACGCATGCACTTCAAACCCTTTGTAACCACCGCCAATTTTGCGTTCTGTTCTTGCTAAGGCATATTCCGCTTTTGTATCCGGGTGAAGAAAAACAGGAAAATCCTTACCTACTTGCTCAAAGCCTTGTTGTAGCATTTCATCTACCGATGAGCCAACAACAACATAATCCCTATCCTTTGACGGATAGTTAAGCAGCTTATCCCTGACGGCACCGCCTACCAGATATATCTCCATTACCATAGTCTAATATATGTTATGATTTTAAGCTTTTTTTCAACCCAAAGTTTTATTGTGTTAGAGATTTTCATGTACTGTTTGCTGTTTGGATCCTTCACAGGACTGATTTCAGGCCTCTTAGGTATCGGCGGCGGTATTGCTATTGTGCCATTTTTAGCTTGGCTATTACCCCCCCATGGTATGCCAGTAGAAACCAGCATGCAAACTGCGATTGCTACTTCTTTAGCCACTATTATTATCACCTCCCTTTCCGCCATTTATGCGCAAAACAAGCGTGGCGCCATTGACTGGAAAGTTGTTAAATATTTCACCCCAGGTATTGCTATTGGCGCTTATTTTGGCGCCCACTTAGTGCATTACCTGACGACTGAGCTGCTCTCTATGGTGTTTGGTGGGTTTTTATTACTGAATGGCCTTCGTATGGCACTAAAGTTAACACCGAATCCTGAGCGCAAACTGCCTTCGCCACTACCCTTGAGTCTCGCCGGTAGTGTTTTAGGCATACTTTCCACGCTGATTGGTATTGGTGGCGGTACTTTTACTGTTCCGTACATGTTATTGCACAACGTACCGATGAAAAAAGCTATTGCGTTTGGAAGCACCTTTGGCCTACCTATTGCCATTTTTGGTGCCATTAGTTTTATTATTCTCGGCCTAAAAAACACTATCCCCATGGAAGGCAATATTGGCTATATTAATATACCTGCCTTTCTGGGCATTAGTGTAGCCAGCTTATTCGCCGCACCCATTGGTGTGCATCTAGCACACACAATCCCTACCGGTGCAATGAAGAAAACGTTTGCCGTCATCATGCTTTTTGTTGGCTTAAAAATGTTTATCAGCGCAATTTTTTAATTATTTAACAGCTGCCTTATAGAGCAACATACCCACCAACATGGATACCACGACCAGCAACGGTTCTTGAAAACCAAACCCTAAACTTGCAACCGCAGGACCTGGGCAATAACCAATAACGCCCCAACCAATACCAAATAACGCTGCGCCTATAATTAACGGACGATCTATTTGTAATACGGTTGGTAATTGAAAGTCGTCAGCCAAAAGAGGTTTACCTCTTGAAAAAATAAAACGGTAAGCAAGCGTTGTTGTTAAAACAGCGCCCCCTAAAACAAACATTAAACTGGGGTCCCATTGACCGGTGATATCTAAAAAATTGATTACTTTATTAGGGTTTACCATTTGCGATAACGCCAAACCGACGCCAAAAATAACACCGGCAACTAACGCACTGAGTATTTTAAGCATTATTAACCCCCCGTAATTTGTTTGAAAACATACACTGTTACAATGCCACTTAACAAAAACGTCGCTGTTGCCACTAATGAGCGCAGAGAAAAACGTGAAATACCACAAATTCCATGCCCCCTAGTACAACCACTACCCATTGCTGTGCCTATTCCAACCACCAACCCGCCGGCAATTAATAATATTGTAGACATCGATTCCCTAGCCGCTATTGTGATTGGGAAAAAGTGCATATAAACCGCACCTCCTAAAACAAGGCCCACAACAAAGGCAAAGCGCCATGCCTTTTCTTCAAACGAAGGCGCATTAAAGACACCGGCGACAATGCCACTAATGCCTGCAATACGACCATTTAAGTACATTAAAATACTCGCACTGATACCAATTAATACACCGCCTGCTAACGATAAATAGGGGGTAAAGTTCTCCATAGTGTCACTTCTCTTATGTTATGAATAAATTTATATTATTAAATATTATAAGCATATTATCAAAAACATATTAACCCCCTAGACCCTGCTGAGAAGATAAATCTTGTGTAAAATACACGCCATGAAAAACAAAACCGACCAATGGCATACCTTACATGCCGAAACAGCCAGCATTGAGTGGAAAGACTTAGAGCGTTTTTTTGCTCGCGGTAATTTATTACGTGTTTCCAGTGAGCTTAATCTTGTGGATGCCGCTGTGGAAATGGCTAATGACAATAAACCAGTTATTGAACAATGGATCGCTGAGAACCGTTTATCAGCCGTTTCAAATGAAGAGGCTTTATTATGGTCAAAAGGTGATAGCAACCTTTGGTCTGTTATTGTATTACCTTGGATTTTAGTTCAGCAGCGCCAGTAACTCTGCCGACCAAACTGCTGTTATTGTGCGGCTCTATACCAGCTAGAGGTTCATTAGGCTCACCAAGGAGCCTAGTAACAATGATGATATCAACAAACTAAGCTTGCTGTTTAAGTACGGTCAGAAGATGCAAAATAGCCCTACACTGTCGTATTAGCCTTATCAAACACAACTTACGCTTTAATGTTTATCTGATATTCAAAATGTAATTCCGAAGACAATGAGTGACTGATAAAACACGTTGTTTCAGCTTTTCTTAATAACCGTTCAGCTTTCTCAACAACATTACTATCGTTCACTAACAACGTTGCTTTTGTATTTATTTTAGTAAAAAGCACCGCCCCATCGACCTTATCTAAAGTTCCGACCGAGTCGCATTGTAAGTCATCCCACTCTAGTTTTGAGGCACGCGCAATGGCTTTGAATGACAAAATAAGGCAACTTGATAAAGACGCCATTAACAATTCTTCAGGCGACCATTGATCGCCTGGGCCATCATACTCTTTCGGTGCTGCCACCTTTATAACCGGCAAATCATTAGAGAACACACTTAATGACGTATCCGGAGCACTGATCACGTTAACGGTGTATCTGTGAGGTAATTGTTCCATTCTCTTTCCTTATTTATTCAACTATTTGCTTATAAATAGCGCCAAAAACGCCAGCTAGACAAAGCTTCAATATCGTAAAAAGGGCATTTATAACGTGATTAGCACAACTCGTCATTAGAGCTTAATAGCTATCGCCTTTGATTTTGATCTAGGTCAACATAGCCGCCCACGCTTTTTCAAGCCGCTTTTCTGAAATAGGCTGCCTCGTTTTAATCTGCTGGGCAAACAGCGATATTCTAAATTCCTCCAGCAACCACCTAAAGGCTTCCGTCTCAGGCTCTGTATTGGTTGATGACACAAATGACCAGAACTTTTTTTCAAATTTTTGCGCCTGTCGCGCTTTATCTAGATCCTTTTGTATTTGCCCCCCCACTTTCTCCAAGCGAATTTTCATCGCTTTTAAATACCGGGTATAAAGCTTTAATTGATCGGCTGGGACGTATCGAACAAAGCCTTGGAAACACAAACAAGCCAGTTGTTTTGAGATGTCTTCGTAAAGCGCCTTTTCATTCTGCCAGCGCTGCAACTCTACGACCACCTGCTGATACAACGACAAGAGCATTGCTATGGTCTCAGAGAGTTCGTAGCCTTTCGCATAGAGCGAGACATCATTTTGCTGTGCCGCTTGGTCAAACTCCGCTTCAGAGCGAATATCTTGATCTGCAAAAAAACTAGACATCAGCTGATGAGCCAAATCATCAAATACATCCTCACCCACATGCCGCTGAATGTAAGGATGAGGCTTTAATGTCTGATAACTAAACGCTTGCGACGTTGTTATCGCAGATTGGCGACTTAATTTTTTTAATTCTTTTGCAAATTTCAAACGAAACAACCGTATCAAACCATCCTTATGCGCTTTTTGCGCTTCTTCGGCAGAGTCCATCAGCGTTAAACCTACGCTAGTTTTTTCGTCTACTAGGGCCGGAAAACCCTTCAGTTCTTGACCTTCATGCTGAATCGTTTGATGTTCGGGGATATCATCAAATTGCCAATTTTTTGACCCCGATGACGATAACGCACTGGTTAACGCCGTTTGAAATTGCATACCTGCCTTCTCAGCATACTGCCGCTTTAAGGCATTAAAATCTTTAGATACAGCAATAGTTTTAGATTTTTTACCCAAAATATGAAAATTCATTCGCAGGTGGGGTGATAATTTATCTAATTCAAAATCTGCTGCTTTTAAGGTTGAGCCAAATTTTTTATTTAAAAAAGCAGCCAATTTGTCTAACAAACGCCCATTCGCATAATCCATTTCCTCTAAGCAGGCTTCAACAGAATTTGAAATAGGCACAAACTGTTTACGTAAATTTTTTGGCAACCCCTTTATCAATGCCTGTATTTTTTCCGCATACAAGCCCGGCACCAACCACTCAAACCCATCATCTGTGAGCTGGTTCAGCTGCGCCAATGGGATCTGCGCCGTTACACCATCTTCATTATGGCCTGGTTCAAAACGGTAACTTAATTTTATCGGCACACCATTTATCAGACGCATATCGGGAAACTTATTTGCATCAACCGCTGTTTCATCTTGCGAAGAAACATCCTCTGGCGTTAATTCAAGAATCGCCTGATTTTCATCCTTTTTTATCCACTTATTTAAAGCGGCCAAACTGTTGATTTGCGCTGGCAATTTTTGATCATAAAACTCAAACAAGGCTTGCTCATCTACAAGCAGGTCTACACGGCGGCCTTTTTGCTGTTCATACTCAATCTCCTGCAACAGTTTTTCATTTTTTCTAAAGAACGCCGCATGACAAACCATATCTCTATCAACCAGCCCATGGCGTATAAACATGTCACGGGCTTGCTCTGGTTCTGTTCGAGCCAACGGTACTTTCCGCCCTTTGCTAATCGTTAAACCAAACAATAAAAGTTGTTCATGCACCATCCCTTGCGCCGATTTTTTTGACCAATGCGGTTCATAATAATGGTGCTTAATCAAATGCCCAGCGGCTTTTTCAATCCACTCGGGTTTTATTGACGCAACCGTTCGACCATAAACACGCGTTGTTTCTACTTGCTCTGCGGCCATCAACCATTTTGGCGGCTTCTTGAATAACGTAGAGGCGGGATGAATGTAAAATTTTAAATTCCGTGCACCTAAATATTCAGCTTGTTCGTGTTTAAAACCAATCCGAGTCACCAAGCCTGCCAATAAAGACTGATGAATCGCATCATCGTCGGCCTGCGTGTTGTTTATCTTCAACGCCAAGTTTTTTTTCACTAAATCTAATAGCTGACGACGAATATCTTCCCAATCCTTTATTCGCATATACGCAAGAAAGTTTTCTCGACAATATTTACGGAACTGATTATTCGATAGTGTCTTTTTCTGGCGTTGTATTTCACGCCATAACACTAAAAAGGATAGAAAGTCCGAGCTCTCATTTTGATACGCTTTATGTTTTTCATCGGCATATTTCGCCTTATCACCAGGCCGTTCTCTTGGGTCTTGGATCGACAAGGCCGACACTATGGTTAAGACCTCGTCTAAGCATTGAAATTGCTCAGCGGCTAATAACATCCTGCCAAATTGAGGATCGAGCGGGAAATGCGTTAACCGCCGGCCAATTTGAGTTAATTTTTCATTTTTATCTAGCGCACCTAGTTCATGCAAACTACGCACGCCACTACGAATCATTTTGTCGGCAGGCGGCTCTAAAAATGGGAACTGATTAATATCTGCCAGCCTCAACGATTTCATTTGCAAAATAACCGATGCCAGATTGGTACGTAAAATTTCAGGTTCAGTGAATTCAGGCCGTTGGTTAAAATCATCTTCGCTAAACAAGCGAATACAAATTCCCGCCGCTTCTCGCCCACAGCGACCACTTCGTTGATTCGCACTTGCTTGTGAAATAGCTTCTATTGGTAGCTGCTGTATTTTGCTCCGCTGACTAAAGCGACTGATCCGTGCCAAGCCGGTATCTATCACGCAACGGATACCCGGTACTGTTAATGAAGTTTCGGCGACGTTTGTCGCCAGCACAATACGTGGTTTTTTATGCGGCTTAAAAATAGCCGCCTGTTCTTTGCTACTGAGCCGTGAATACAAGGGCAAAATATCGTAGCCTGCTGGGTGATGTTTCCTAAGCGCTTCTGCCGCCTCTCTAATTTCTCGCTCACCACTTAAAAACACCAACATATCACCCGCTCTCTCGCGATGTAATTCATCAGCCGCATTAACAATCCCCTGAACGATATCCTCGTCGCCTTGCTGCGAATCGACACCGACTGGCCGATAACGCATTTCAACCGGATAGGTTCTACCGGAAACATTGATAATAGGTGCGCCATCAAAGTGCCTAGAGAAACGCTCGGGGTCAATCGTTGCCGAGGTAACAATTAATTTTAAATCTGGTCGCTTTGGTAGCAGCCATTTCATATAACCTAAGAGAAAATCAATATTTAAGCTACGTTCGTGCGCCTCATCTAATATCAAGGTATCGTACTGGCTTAAAAATGGATCCGACTTAATTTCTGCCAACAAAATACCGTCTGTCATTAACTTAACAAGGGTTTGTTGATTCTCCTTACCCTGAAAACGAATTTTGTAACCAACCGCTTGCCCTAGCTCTGACTTCAGCTCATCAGCTATGCGTTGCGCCACGCTGATCGCGGCTAATCGTCGCGGTTGTGTATGGCCAATTTGTCCCTTAAACCCACGACCCAGTTCCAAGCAAATTTTAGGTAATTGGGTGGTTTTTCCTGACCCCGTTTCACCACAAAGAATAATAACTTGGTGCTTATCAATCAGCTTGGAAATTTCCTCCCGTCTCTCACTAATCGGTAAATCAGGAAAGTTCACTGTTGGGCAACTTCCCTCACGCAGCTCTACCTGACTAATAGACACTGCTACTTTTTCAGCCAGCGTGTCTAGCAGCGCTTGCTGTTCTAGCGAGCGTTTTAAACTCGCTCTTTTTAACTGCGTACGAAAGGCATGCCGGTCTTTGGTTAAACAATTAGGGATTAATGCGCGAATCTCGCGAATGGATGAAGGCATGTAAATAAAAACTATCGCTAGGCAAAGTGGCATTATACCTAAAGGGCCTCTAACACGTTTACGTGAGCCCTGTGGTTTTAAAAAAGTTTACTCAACTAGCCACCTTTTTCAGGCCCAGCAGTCGTGCAACATCACTCTCTCAACGTTACGCGCTAACTTTAGTCCGCTTTAAATACAAGGTTAAACGAGACGGGAACGGCTGTTGCAATAGAGGGAAGGCTTGCAATCTCCATTAACGCCTTAACCCCTTCCGTTAGGCCAAAATCCATAGCATTCAACATGATTGGCTTAATTGTACTCACCGATATTCCGCCATTCACAGCGATCACTTGTAGCTGTGTTTGCACCGCCACTGACTGCCCATGCAGATTAAGTGTCAACGCCACTGGCATGACAAGCCTTTCACCGATATTTAGGGATGTTATCGCGTCCACCTCTATATTCGTAGACACTTCAGCTGTCGGAAAAGCTGCCGTTTCAAATAATAACGACTTCATACGCTCATCACGAATCTCGATATTCGTTTTAACACTGGTCAAATTAATCGTAACGCTTGCAGCGCCATTGTTATCAACAGAACCACTCAAAGAGTCGAAGCTATGCACTTCGCCAATAGTATTTTTCTTAATGGAAACGAAATAAAGTGATGAGGCGGTATTATCCAGTTGATAACCTGCTTGCGCGGCTAGCGACAAACACAATAATGAAATAAGTAAAATAAGCTGTTTTATTCTCATAACAATATCCACTTGGCATTAAATGTACGACCGATGATAACAAACTTTTAACCCTTTAATGAACCTCATACAATGGTATTGAAAATACCCGCCCAAACAAGCTACCCAGCTCATAGACACTATTTTTCATAAAGCGCGACGTTTGGTAGGCTAAATTTTATTTCACGCATAAAAAAGCCCCAGCTACATAGTAGCTGGGGCTTTATAACAAATGGTGCCCAGAGACGGATTCGAACCATCGACACGAGGATTTTCAGTCCACTGCTCTACCGACTGAGCTATCTGGGCATCTAAGATGTGGTCGCGTATTAAACAGCGGCAGGCAACTTTAGTCAAGAAAGATGTTAGAAATGACCTTATTTATCGACCGGAACGTACCCTTCTGGTGCTTGAGCGTCATCACTAAATAAAAATTTCTCCATTTCTGCCTTTAATAAAGCACGCGCTTCAGGCTCAAAAGGCGTTAGTCTATTTTCGTTAATAAGCATCGTTTGTTGCGCTAGCCACATCTGCCAGGCTTCTTTTGAGATATTTTGTACGATTTTTTCACCAAGCTCACCCGGAAAAGGCGGCTTTTCTAGCGCATCGGCTTCGCGTTTTAATTTTTGGCAGTACATAGTATTAACCTTCTTATGATTCATTCGTTAGCTGGGAAATTAATTCACTCACCGGCTTTGGGAGACCTATTTTCACACGGCTGTTTATTTCATACCAGCTAGATCTATTATCTTCTGCAACTTTCGAGCTAACCGCTGGCGTCGAGCAAACAATAGGCGTGTAATCCAAATGATAATGAGAAAATGTATGACGTTTCTCCGCTATTGTTTTCGCCCCAGTTATGTCAGTGTCATTTTTTTCACACCACTCAACCAGTTGGTCATACGTTTCAAATTCTGGAAAAGCCCATAGCCCACCCCATAATCCTGTTGGCGGTCGTTGATTGAGTAAAACCGCCTGAGCATTTTTAAAGACTAACCAGTACCGCTTTTTAACCGGCAAACTCATTCGCTTTTTTGGTGTCGGTAATTCTGAAACTAAGTTTTTCTTTAGTGCCAAACAGTCCTCCTTTAATGGGCACTGCGGGCAGTCGGGGTTTGAACGCTTACAAACCGTTGCGCCCAAATCCATCATGGCCTGATTATAGTTACCAGCCTTATGCTTAGGTGTTAACTGCTCTGAAATAGCCCATAGACGCTTTAAAATGGCACTATTCCCAGACCAGCCCTGTATCGCAAAAAAACGACAGAGCACGCGTTTCACATTGCCATCAAGTATCGCTTCTGACTGCCCCATTGATAAGCTTGCTATCGCCCCAGCCGTAGAGCGCCCGATACCCGGCAACTCAACAAGCTCAGCGAGCGTTTGAGGAAAACGCCCCCCATACTGATTAGCAATGATGCCTGCTGTTTTGTGAAGGTTTCTTGCCCGTGCATAATACCCAAGACCTGACCAATAATGCAGCACATCATCTAACGGCGCTTTTGCTAACGCTTCAACGCTTGGGAAGTGCTGAATAAATCGCTCAAAATACGGTATAACCGTTGTTACCTGGGTTTGTTGCAACATGATCTCAGACAACCAAACACGGTAAGGCTCTGGCGGTAATTGCCAAGGCAAACTCTTTCTGCCGTACAACTCAAACCAACTAAAAACAAGGGCCTGAAAATATTCAGGCCCCACGGACAGTTGCTGAGGTTGCTTTATTAAAATAGGCTTTTTAATAAGTCACCCGCTGGGCCTTTTAATTTCTCGCCAATTTTCTCATCGAGCTTTTCTTTTAGCTCTGTTTTCTTTTCTTCAATTTTTTCTTTTTGCGTCTCGAGTACGATCGCTTTGGTGTCAACCTTAATACTTGGTTTTGCAAATGTTCCAGACACATTCACCGGAATTAACATGTTTTTAAGGTCTTCAGCATCGGCTTGCTCGGCCTCACTAAGTGCCTTTGTCCGCTGTAATGTTAGTCGATAATCCAACACCTCACTGACTAAATTTGCTGTCCCTGCCCCTTTGATATTAATCAAAGGTGAGGCCATCAAGAGGTCTTGGTTGTTAACCAAGCCATTAGTTATTTGCGCAGTACCAGACATATTTGCAAAGGCTGTTTCACCCGTGCCTTGAGCTGCCAGCGCAGATACATCACCTTTCAGCACAGCCTCACCTTGTTTAATTAATGCAGCAACATCAATGCCTTTTACCGTGCCGTCTTCGAAACTAAACTGCGCAGTACCATTTAATGCCGACTTAAACGCAGCAACCGTATTCCCGCGCGTGGTTAACGCTGCTTTAATATTCGCCACGCCAGACACCTTAGACTCTCCCATCAGGTCTACCATCAACGGTTCAATATCAACCCCCGTTACCTGTTCTTTAACGCTAATACGTGGTGTATTTTGGCGCGCATCAACTGTTGTTTTACCCTCATAACTACCGTTATAAAACTTTTTAACGCTCTGCTGTGAATTTAAAACACCATTTTTAGCGACAACTTTTACACTCGCCTCCTGTGCCGTTAAACCATTAACAATGAGCGATTGCACTGCAAACAAACCATTGATATTTAAATCACGGACTGTTTGAATAGGAATTAACGCAACTGCTGCTGGCGGAGGAACAGAGGTGCTATTACCTGCGCTGCTTTGGCTCCCCTCTGTGGCTGTTTTTGGCAGATAACGATCAATATTTATTGTATCTACCGCTAAATCAAAAGTGACCGCTGGCTTATCAAAATTATTAACAGATGCCTTACCCGATAACGTTGAATCATCGAATTTAATCGTCATAGGATCTAGCGTTAAGCTCCCTGATTTTGCTAAGTCAGCCACCAAGTGAGTGGCTATATCAACTTTCATTGCACCATTTGGAACAGGTTCTCCGGCCGCATCAATTGCTAACGCTAAGTCTTGAAAATCAAATTTATTTAACCCTTCGTTAATCACCACATCACCATCAAGCTTCAAACGTATTGTCGCTTTTGGTTTACTACTTTCTACGGTAAAGGCTAACTCAACACCCATTGGCGACCCTAAAGATAACGCATCTGTACTCAAACCTAAATCAGTCAGGTTGTAGCTTTCACCCTTGCTGGCATCATCCCATGAGATGCTTGCATCAACAATTTGCACACCACCAATTGCTATCGCACCTAAGGCAGCCCCTGATGCTTGATCAGCATTCGTATCGCTTGGTTTTTTATCGCCCTCAGCCGATGACTGGATCATATCTTCCCAGTTAGTTTTGCCGCGTTTATCCTTTGCTAGGTTTAACCGCATGCCTTTTAGAACAACTGTGCTCACTTCTACCTGCCGACTTAACAACGGTAGCAGCTTAACTTTAACGTTTGCCTCTTGAATCTCTGCAAAGTATTCGGCGTTAAAACCTGTTGCATTGCTTAAACTCACCTCGTTAATACCCACGCCCACCCAAGGGAAAATAGATAAATTAAGGTCACCATTGATGGACAAATCACGGCCGGTCTTATCTTTAACAACCGCCTGAATCTCTTCTCGGTAATCATTTGGGTCAATCAGCATTGGCGCAACTATAATAGTCACAACCAATAACAATACTAAACCACCCAAAATTTTAAATAATGTTCTCATAACTTTTACTCCCCCTTGAGTATTCGTTTTATATCCTTAGATGATATCAGCCTTTTATTAAAACTGTATGAATGATCGATTTAAGCTAAGCGGCCAACAAGCGTTCTATTTCAGCCAATTCATTTTTTGATTCACTGAGTATTTGCAATGTGTTGTCGGGGCCAAGCTCCCCTAGTTGAAGCTTTTGAAACGCAGGTATTTCAAGTAACGGTGGGCACGCCCTAAACTCAGGTGTGCCAATTGTTGCATGCACACGTGCAATCAACACCAACTCCGCCAAACCAAGCTGTTCCTTATCTAACCACCAATTTTTCCGACTTTCTACAACACCCAGCATTTCGTTTAAGCCCCATTTCTTTATGATCAGCGCACCTACCCTAGGCGCCAATACATCAATACACTTTGTTCTGTTCAGGTCATTTTGCAAAATATTCGGATATTCATCCAATGTCGCTAAAATAGAGGGCACACCAATATCTTGAAACAGGCCCGCCAACATTGCATCGCCCGGCGCTAAGTTTTGTGTTTTACCGGCTAAAAAATACGATATCACAGCCACCTTTGTAGAAAACCGATAAGCCTTTTTGATATACCCTTCAATTTGCTTATTTGACGAATGAAAAATAGATTTTGACAAGAAACTAAGTGAGAGATGATAGGTTTCACGCAGCCCCATTCGGGCAACTGCTTGCTCAACACGTTTCGGCGGGACGCGAGTTAAATACCTTAAGCTGCGAGAAGTTTTAAGAATAAACCCAGACAAGCTCATATCACTTTCGATAACCTTCGCAAACATCTTAGCGTTACCCTTAGGGTGATTTAACGCTGATAAAATTTTCAGGCCAGCATCTGGTATTACGGGCAATAAAGACTTATTCGCAAGAATTTTTTCAAAAACCTCATCATATTCTTCATATCCCTCTTCCATCGTTAAGTTTCCCTGTAAATTTGAAAGTATTTGATCTATTTTTGGTCAAGGGGCAGGCAAATTCAACCGATTAGATGTATTATTTCCAGTCTTTTATTAATTTGCTGATTTAGGCTATCACTAGCGTCAGCATAGAACGGACTGATCATGAACTCAATTCAAACAGACGACACAAGAATTCTTGGTATGCAGGAAATTATTTCTCCTGAACAATTACACAAAGACTTGCCTATTACAGATACGGCTGCTGAAACTACCGCCTCAACCCGGAACGCTATTCATAAAGTATTGCATGGCGAAGATGATCGTTTACTGGTTGTTATTGGCCCATGCTCAATTCATGATACGAAAGCAGCACTCGAATATGCCGCCCGTTTAAAGCCTTACATTGATAATTTATCTGACGATCTGATCATCGTGATGCGAGTATATTTTGAAAAACCACGCACCACGGTTGGCTGGAAAGGACTAATTAACGACCCCAACCTTGATAATAGCTTTGACATCAACAAAGGTGTGTATACCGCACGCGAATTATTACTAAACCTTAATTCTCAAGGTGTCTCTGCTGCCACGGAGTATTTAGACCTAATCACGCCACAATACGTATCCGACCTGATCGCTTGGGGCGCTATCGGTGCGAGAACCACTGAAAGCCAGACGCATCGCGAGTTATCATCCGGCCTATCCTGCCCAGTCGGCTTTAAAAATGGCACTGATGGCACTGTTAAAGTAGCGATTGATGCAATTGGAGCAGCCATTCGCCCACATCACTTTTTATCGGTTACCAAAAAAGGCCAGTCGGCCATTTTTCAAACCGCTGGCAACGACGACTGTCACTTAATTTTACGCGGTGGCAAAACGCCGAATTATGATGCCGACAGTGTTGATGCTGCCGCTAAAGAGCTTGGGAAAGCCGGCGTTAACCTACACATGATGATTGACTTTAGCCATGCCAATAGCAGTAAACAACACGAACGCCAAATGCTTGTAGGTAAGGATGTGGCGAAACAAATAGCCGGTGGTGACATGCGTATTAGCGGCGTTATGATTGAAAGCCACTTAGTTGCTGGCCGCCAGGATCAAGTTGACGGCCAAGAACTAGTTTATGGCCAAAGCATTACCGATGCTTGTATTGACTGGGATAGCAGCGTGCAGTTGCTAGAAGAATTAGCGGCCGCTGTGCGTTCAAGACGCAAAAGCAAACTAGATAGTGCAAACGATTAATCATTGATAACTGCTGATGAATATTCAACTTAACGGCGAAAATTTTAGCTGTGACGATAAAACAACCTTAGAGCAACTGATCCAACAAATGGGCCTGTTCGGCAAGCGTATTGCTATTGAACTGAATGAAGAAATAAAGCCCGCCGACCAGTTTAATACCATTCAACTTAAAGAAGGAGATACTGTGGAAGTCGTACAAGCCATTGGTGGCGGTCAACCCGATGACCTTGTTATTGCTGGCCAATCTTTTTCCTCTAGATTACTAGTGGGCACGGGAAAATATAAAGATATGGCAGAAACCCAGGCGGCTATCGAAATGAGCGGCGCTGAGATCGTCACGGTAGCCATTCGCCGGACGAATATTGGTCAAAACCCTGGCGAGCCTAATTTACTCGATGTTATTTCCCCTGATAAATACACTATTTTACCCAATACAGCCGGTTGTTATACCGCTAAAGATGCTCTTAGAACATGCCGCCTTGCACGTGAACTATTGGGTGGGCATAAACTGGTCAAATTAGAAGTATTAGGCGACGAAAAAACCCTATTTCCTGATATTACTGCCACCTTAGAGTCTGCTGACATTCTCGTTAAGGAAGGTTTCGACGTAATGGTTTATACCAACGACGACCCTATTATTGCTAAACGGCTAGAGGAGATGGGCTGTGTAGCCGTTATGCCACTTGCCGCTCCAATCGGTTCAGGCTTGGGTATTCGTAACCCATACAATATTCTCACCATCATCGAAAATGCTAAGGTACCCATTATTGTTGATGCTGGCGTCGGTACCGCGTCTGATGCTGCCATTGGTATGGAATTGGGCTGCGATGGCATTCTAATGAACACAGCTATTGCCCACGCAAATAACCCTGTACTAATGGCATCGTCTATGAAAAAAGCCGTGCAGGCCGGACGTGAAGCCTTCTTGGCTGGTCGTATGCCTCGCCGCCGATATGCGTCGGCCTCCTCACCGTTGGATGGTTTAATTTAACCGAGCTTTATTCATGAGCAACGAAACCAACCCCAACTTCTTACGCCGCATTCGCAGTTTTGTAAAACGTGAAGGCCGTTTGACGCCCGGACAAGACAGCGCCATTAAAACAGGCTGGCCATTATATGGCTTGGACCCGGCCCTTCTTATTGAGCCAAATTCACTGTTTGCTAATAACCACCCTGTAACACTAGAGATAGGCTTTGGTAATGGTGAAAGCTTAGCCACCATGGCTGAGAATAACCCAGACAGAAACTTTATCGGTATTGAAGTGCATAGGCCTGGTGTTGGGCATTTATTGCGCATCGTTTTAGAGAAGAAGCTGACTAATATTCGTCTTTTTGATACCGATGCTATTGAGGTACTTCAGCACGCTATTCCTGACCATAGTCTCGACTGCGTGCAGCTTTTTTTTCCCGACCCTTGGCACAAAAAAAGGCATCATAAACGCCGCATTGTTCAAACAAGTTTTTTAACCCTGATTCACTCTAAACTGAAAACAGGCGGGCGATTTCATGCTGCAACAGACTGGGAAAACTATGCCGAACACATGATGGAAACGTTAAACGCTCATCCAGGATTTATTAATTCCACTGAGCCAAATTATGCTGAACGTCCGGACTCTCGGCCATTAACGAAATTTGAAAACCGAGGCTTACGTTTAGGCCATGGCGTGTGGGATATGATTTTTATCACAAAGACCCTTAAATAGCCTCCTGACGTACGCTTTTTTCTACCTCCAAGCTCTCTGCCGATATATTAATTTGATCCATCATATGCAAAAGCTGCGCTTGTCGTTCCTTTATCTCCGTTTCTAATGCTCTGTTGTTAGCAATCTTGTCGTCTAGCTCATTTTTTCCTGCCGATACACTTCGCAAGCTGTCCAACTTACTTTCCATCAGTTTTTTTTGCTCACTTACTTCCCTAATTAAATTAGCCAGCGCCATCGACTTCCAGCGATTAATATCAGCTTGCGCTTGTTCAAAGATTGATATCGCCTGCGCTCCAACGGTATTAACGAAACGTTTTGTAAGTGTATTTTGTTCGGTTAACGCAGCCTCCGAACTACTACTAAACTCTAAGCCATCTCGAAGCAATTTATCCAATCGCTGTTGATAGACCTTAATATCAAATCGCGCTGCTTGCTCCACATCGAGGTTATGCTCATCTTTAAAACGCTTATAGATAGCATCCAGTAATTTAATACTCGCTTGTGTGGTACTCAGTGTTTCGTTCAACAGCGAATTTAACCCTTCAAAACTACTTTTCATACCTTGACGAATACCAACACTGGTCCAGCTTTTACTCATTTGCTCGCGTCCTTCATCAATAAGATACGACACACGTTTTGGGTTAACCACTTCTAATAAGTCCGCTATTTGCGTATAAAAAATATGCCGGCTGGTTTTTAGGTGCGCTAAGTTTTGCTTATAAGCCGTTTGCTCTTTTCGCGTTTCTAATAATAATTCCGCCGTTGCTTCTTCACTCTTACTATAAAACCCGTTCAGCTCATTGGTATGGTTCACAACATGCTGTAATCGGCTGGTGAGTACACTGTTTGCTAACTTCATGCTGTCGACAACATCACTAATGACCTTATGCTGAAGAATCTCTTTTTGTGAGCTGAGTATTCTATCTGACAGAAAGATTTCCAAGCCTTGTATGCCGCTTGCTGAAATCATCTGTTGGTTTTTTTTAATATTGCCTATCAGCCCTTGTTTGGCTGATAGGGGAAAAATGACTTGCTCTTCTAGATTTAATAAACCTGCCGTTTCCAATGTTTGCTTATGAATCGACTGAGTCCATTCATCATCGCTCATTAATTCATCGCTTAACGTATCAATTTTATTCAGCACCACCGCCAAACTATGTGGATGCTTATTACTATACCCTTGAACATATTGTTTCCACATCGCCATATCACTTTGTGTCACACCCGTGTCCGCAGCTAAAACAAAAATCATTGCTTGAGCATTCGGTAACATACTTAAGGTTAGCTCTGGCTCGCTGCCTAATGCATTGAGACCGGGGGTATCGAGCACGGTTAACCCTTTTTCTAATATCGGATGCGGAAAACTCACCAACGCATGACGCCAAGCAGGAATCGTCACCTCACCTTCAACCTCTTCAGTCGCCAGTCCTAGCTCTTTTGCATGTGCTGCTGACACCGTTTTTGTTTTTAATAACTGCAAAAAACTATCTTGCATTTTTTCAGGCGAATCGTCGTCAAGCTCAATATGCACCCAGTGTTTTGGGTCTCTTTTGTAATCTTCTATCGAGGTGTCGTTGGCACGCGTTTCAATATCTAACAACCTAAGATAAGGTGCCGCTTTGCGGTCATAAAAAAGCTCCGTCGGGCACATTGTTGTCCGGCCTGGACTCGATGGTAATAAACGTATCCCCGCAGACGAGAAAAATAATGCATTAATTAACTCTGTTTTGCCTCGCGAGAACTCAGCTGCAAAAGCGATAGTAATCGTATCTTTTTCTATCAATCGCAAATTTTTAATCAACATCAACTCTGTCTCTGTATCCGTAAGACTCATTTCATCTAACCAATGCTGATAAACCTTTATAGAGTCAGTCATTGACTGCTTCCATAGGTCATAACTGCGAAGTTGTGCATCAAGGTTCATTTGTTAACCACCCTTTATTTAGCCGGCTTATTCCATAAAGCTTTCTTAAAAGTATAGATGATTATTTGAAAAGTTCTGACAGCACGATGGCTGCCGATGCACACTAGGGCGTTTGCGCTAATAATCTTTTATACCTTGAGGGAAAACTGCCAAGATAATCGATACATTAGCGGCAAGCACGTACCAACTCGGCAGTAGCACTAGCCGCGCGTATTCTCCCAAGTGCGTCCCTTGCTATATCAAAGCAAAAAGCGGTGGTAGTAGTAACATTTTTAATACCTGCAGCGCTAACAAGGCCGCTATCGGGCTAAAATCTATACCGCCCATTGGTGGAATCAAGCGCTGAAAAGGCGTCAATACGGGCTCTGTTATTTTATATAACAAGCTGACCACCGGATTATGGGCACCCGGGTTTATCCAACTTAAAATAACGGTTGCGAAAATACTATAAATAAAAACATTAATAATGGTGCTAATGAGTTCTGTCAAACTCCAAATAAAAACCACCCAAACATCCGGTTGCCCTCTCATGGCTAAAAAACCTATTAGCATCTGCAAAACCAACATCAACACAATAGCCGATAGGTTAAGCCCTTTAACGGTAGGGAAAATCGGCTTTAGTACTTTCAGCGGTACCTGTGTTGCTTTAATAATAAAGCTCGACACCGGGTTTCTTGAGTCCGCATTTGTATATTGCAGTAGCACCCTAAGTACTAACACGAAAATATACGCACCTACCAACGAATTTATAATCAGCATCAATGGGTTTGACAAATATCCTTCTGGCATCAGTTATTTCCCAATTCGTCAGATAACTCGATTGAGCGTTCTTTTGCTCCCAACAGCGCAGCCTGCAAAATATCCCTTAGCCCCTGCTCTTCCAAAATACCTATAGCACGCTCCGTTGTGCCCCCAGGTGAGGTCACGCGTTGACGCAATACACTTGCTGGCTCACTCGACTCTAGCGCCATTTTTGCCGCACCTAGAGCTGTTTCTTGTGTTAATAATTGCGCTGTTTTTTGGCTCAAACCCGCCTTTATTCCTGCCGCCTCCAACGCTTCCATGATCATAAAAAAGTAGGCTGGCCCACTACCTGACAAGGCTGTCACCGCATCCAGCTCATGCTCCTCTTCCACCCACACAGTCACTCCAACTGCACGTAACAGGGATTCCACCAAGTCTTTTTGGTTTTCCGTCACTTGAGCATTTGCATAAAGCCCTGTCGCCCCTGTTTTAACCAGCGCTGGCGTATTAGGCATACAACGAACAATCGGTAAATGGCCACCTAACCAACGATCAAGAGCCTCCACTCGGATACCGGCTGCAATAGATACCACAACAGGGGATTTATCCTGTATCGCCTGCCCTAAATCTTGTGCAACCGATTGCATATGTTGGGGTTTTATTGCTAATACCAAAACATCTGCTTTAGTGGCTAGCTCTTTGCTGTCTTGTAAGGTATTAACCCCAAATGTTTGGTTTAAATAGCTCAGTTTTTCACTATCTAGGTCAACAACGGTTAGCTTATCGGCTGGGTAACCATTACTAACAAGCCCACCAATTAAGCTGCTGGCCATATTGCCACCGCCAATAAATCCAATCTGTTTTGTATTCATACTCTCACTTAATCTTAAATTTTATAAACGCCATTAAACCGTATTTTTTAGTCTTTCGCCAAAAATAGCGGTGCCTACTCTCACCATTGTTGCTCCTTCTGCAACGGCCACCTGTAAATCGCCGCTCATTCCCATCGAAAGCGTATCCAAGCTAATATCAAATGTTTGCTCAATTTCTTTTTTTGCCTGTGCCATTTTCCTAAACGATGCGTGCTGCTCAGCTATCGGCTTATCTACTTTGGGAATAGCCATAAGCCCTCGTAACCGAATGTTTTCCAATGATAATATTGGTTCAATAACGTCTAACAACTCATCTAAATAAAAGCCTGACTTGGTTTCTTCTTCATCAACATTCACTTGCAAACAAATATTAAGCGGTGGCAGATAAGCCGGTCGCTGCTGATTTAAACGAGTCGCTATTTTTAACCGGTCTACACTGTGTACCCAGCTAAAATAGCGCGCAATGTCGCGAGTTTTATTTGACTGAATAGGCCCAATAAAGTGCCATGAAATATCTAAATGCGCTAATACCTGTTGTTTTTTCAGCGCATCCTGTAAATAGTTTTCACCAAAATCACGCTGCCCTGCACTGTACAGCACTGCTACATCACACGCAGGGCGAGTTTTACTAACTGCTAATAATTTAACCGATGAACAATGCGTTTGCTCTAAATCTGCAATCAGCGCCTGTTGTGTATAGTATCGTTGTAATAAAGGAAGCATTATTTAAGATTCGTGCCTATACTTAGAATACGTACTAGATTTACTTGCACTAATGATAGTAGTATTTTCTAGACGTTTCATTATACAAATAACTGAGCTCTCTGGGGCAAACGGATTTAACACATGGATATTTCAGATTTATTAGCCTTTAGCACCAAAAATAACGCCTCTGACTTACACCTTTCAGCTGGTTTACCTCCTATGATTCGAGTGGACGGCGACATTCGACGAATCAATATGCCTGAGCTTGAGCATAAAGAAGTTCATGCGATGATTTATGACATCATGAACGATAAACAGCGCCGTGACTTTGAAGAGTTTCTTGAAGTCGATTTTTCCTTCGAGTTGCCCGGCACTGCTCGCTTCCGTGTTAATGCCTTTAATCAAGACCGTGGAGCTGCTGCTGTATTTAGAACTATTCCCGTTGATATTCTTACCCTAGAAGACTTAAATTGCCCCCAATCTTTTAAAGAAATCATCAATGTTCCTCGTGGCATTGTGCTGGTAACAGGGCCAACAGGGTCAGGAAAATCGACCACACTAGCGGCTTTGATGGATTATAAAAACGATAATGTATACGAACACATTCTCACCATTGAAGACCCTATCGAATTCGTACATAAAAGTAAAAAATGCCTTATTAATCAACGTGAAGTACACAAGCATACACATGGGTTTAGTGAAGCCTTACGTGTTGCGCTTCGTGAAGACCCCGACATTATTCTAGTCGGCGAAATGCGAGACCTTGAAACCATTCGCCTTGCGTTAACCGCGGCAGAAACAGGCCACTTGGTCTTCGGCACTTTACACACCAGCTCTGCTGCCAAAACCATTGACCGTATTATTGATGTATTCCCCGAGGGTGAAAAAGGCATGGTTCGCTCCATGTTATCCGAGTCACTTCGTGCTGTTATTGCACAAACCTTAATGAAAAAAATTGGTGGTGGACGAATTGCCGCATGGGAAATCATGACCGGCACTGCGGCTATCCGAAACCTCATTCGAGAAGATAAAATTGCACAAATGTATTCCACCATACAAACCAGTCGTAAAGATGGTATGCAAACCCTCGATCAACACTTAACAGAGCTTGTTCAAGCCGGTGTCATTACAAGACAAGATGCCCGAATGAAAGCCGCCGACAAAAAAGCATTTAGCTAGATAGTATATAAAGGAGAATTTAATATGGATTTTGATGCACTTTTACAACTCGTTGTTCATAAAAAAGCATCTGACTTATTTATTACATCTGGTTGGGCTCCCACCATTAAGGTCAATGGAGCGCTACAGCAAGTATCAAAAACACGCTTAAGCGCTAGCCAGTCTTTAGACATCGTAAAAAGCATCATGACCGATGATCAGAAAAAAGAGTTTGAAGAGACCAAAGAGTGCCAATTTGCCATTCAACGCCCAGATATTGGCCGTTTTCGTGTCAGCGCATTTATACAAAAAGACGATGCTGGCATGGTCTTACGTCGAATCGAAACCACCATCCCAACCTCTGAAGAACTCAACCTTCCACCAATTTTAGACGAATTGGCAATGACAAAACGCGGGCTCATTATCTTCGTGGGCGCAACCGGCACCGGTAAATCAACGTCCTTAGCTGCGATGGTTGGCTACCGTAATAGAAACAGTTCCGGCCATATCATTACCATTGAAGACCCTGTTGAGTATGTACATGAACACGCGGGGTGTGTCATTACGCAACGCGAAGTAGGCATAGATACCGAATCGTATGAAGTTGCGCTTAAAAACACGTTGCGTCAAGCACCCGATGTCATCCTAATTGGTGAGATTCGTAGTCGCGAAACCATGGAGCACGCTATGACCTTCGCTGAAACGGGGCATTTATGCCTGTCCACTTTGCACGCTAATAACGCCAACCAAGCACTTGATCGTATTATTCATTTCTTCCCTGAAGAAGCGCACAAGCAATTATTTATGGATTTATCGCTCAACCTAAAGGCCATGATCGCGCAGCAACTTGTACCCACCATCGATGGCAAAGGCAGAAAAGCAGTGATTGAAATTATGCTTAACACACCGTTAGCCTCTGACTTCATCAGAAAAGGTGATATTCATAAACTAAAAGAGCTGATGAAAAACTCTACCGAACAAGGCATGCAAACGTTTGACCAGGCACTGTACGGCTTCTATGCCAGCGGCGACATCAGCTACGAAAATGCCATTAATTACGCCGACTCCAGCAACGAGGTACGCTTAATGATCAAGCTGGGTGATGCAAAAGCTAAAAACCCCGATGATGACAACGACAGTGGTATGGAGTTGATTGATAATTATGACGGTTAGCCTGACTGCTCCCCAACAAATAACTTACTATCGTAGGCCAACTTTAGAATAAAAGGAGCCCAGTAATAACTGCGTAGGTGCTTATTTTTACATTGCAAGAGCAGCCAACCGTGTCTGCTCTGCTACGGCTCGCTCGCCACCCGATATTAATGTTTTATAAGCACTGTAGAGCTTACCAAATATACTGTTAGGCATCATTTATTGAAATAGAGCAGCGGCACTTCTACTTAATTAGCTTTTTATCTACCAACAGCCAGATGCTGGGGTTTTATCATTGTTTTGATCTAACGTCATCGTCAAACAAGCTGTATCATTCGCTTGTAAATCCGTCCCATCAACCGTTGCCGTAAGTGTATAAGTATTAGTGGTAATATTAGATAGTGTTACATCATAATACCCATCTAAAGACTCCCCGCCAGCCCAATTTAATTCTGTTAATGAAGAAGAATACGTTATATTATTTGCTCGCCATTTCTCCTGCTCTAACTGAATATCCAACAACGCATGCTTAGCATCTGAGCGCCGCGCCTTTTGTCCATACCCATTGTAGGCTGGTAACGCAATCGCTGCCAACACACCAATAATTACCACTACAATCATCAACTCTATTAAGGTGAATCCGTACAAAGGTTTTTTAATCATAGCGTAGCTCCCGTGCATTCAATTGCGTGTAGTTTAATAAAAAGTATGTGATTTTCTTAAAAAATAACACACAAAGCGACAAACGGCTATTTTATCAAGACAAGCGGTATATCATATCCCTTGCCAACCCAAGTATCACAACTATAATTAACCACAACTAGGAGAACTTTGTAGATGGATCGAAATACACAAAAAGGTTTTACGCTTATTGAACTGCTAATTGTAGTGGTTATATTGGGTATTCTTGTGGCTATAGCAGCACCATCTTTTGGGAAACTCATCGACGACAGAAGATTAAAAGGTGCCGCCGAGAATTTATTCGTTGACATGATGTTCGCTAAAACTGAAGCTATCAAAAAAAACCAAATCGTTACAATCTCCGCAACCGGCACTGGGGCTATTTGGTGTTATGGACTTAACGAAACTATTGCCTGTGACTGCACAACAGCAAATAGCTGCCAAATAGATGGTGTAGAGAAAGTCGTGTCTAACCTTGATTACCCAAATGTAGACGTCGTTGCGTCTTCGACCTTGGATGGCAGCTCCATATCATTTACCCCCTTACGCGGGTTTGCAAACGGACTTCATTTGAAATTTTCCTCCACATCCAGCAAACAACTCGGTGCCGCGGTTTCACCTTTGGGACGAGTTAGGCTGTGTTCTGATGTCACGTCTTGGGGGTATGAATCATGCCTATAAAAATAAATCCAAGGTATCAGACAGGCTTAACGCTTATCGAAATGCTAATCGCTATGGTTTTAGGCTTGTTTGTAACCGCCGTTATCATCACCGTCTTTTCGACGAATGTTCGTTCCAATAACGAAAACATGAAAATGATTCGATTAAATCAGGAATTAAGGGCCGCAATGACGCTCATTTCCGACGAGCTAAAAAGAAACGGGTATTCGGCCTCAGCGGTCATACCCACCTTCATGCAGCAAACTAATTTCACCTCCACCTGTGCCAATTATTCATACGACATTAACTCGAACAGTTCTTATGACACCTCGGAACATTTCGGTTTCCGTTTAGACGAAACAGATAATGAGATTGACTGGGGAACAGGGCTTACTTTAGATACCCCAGGTTGTGCAACGGGTACTTGGCAGGCCATTACAGATAATAATATTGCCACGATTACAACGTTGAATTTTGATATTTCCGGTAGCGCAAATACTAACGGGGTCAGTGGCATAACGGCCCTAACGACAACTAGCGGCGTTAGCGTATACGATGTAACTATTACTTTAACAGGCACAACAGACTTGCCCCACAGTTCCGATGCTAATGACCCAAGACGCACAATCACCGAAACCATTCGCGTGAGAAATGAAGACCCTAAAGACTGAGGCTTATGATGAAACTCAACAAGATCCAGCCCTCATTAAATAACCAAAAAGGCGTTGCCACACTTCTGGTTTCTATTATTCTCCTTATTGGCGTGACACTCATTACAGTATTTGCAGCACGAGTTGGCGTAATGGATCAACGTATATCAGCAAATGAATATAGACATAAAGAGGCACAGGCTGCTGCTGATGCCGCTTTAGAGCAAGCTGCAGCCTTTATAAATGAGAATACAGGGCTATATGACGGTACTGTTGGCGGCACTTACCCTTGGGTTGAGTGCGTAGGTGGATATACCAGCCTTTTCCCTTGCACAAATGGCAGTGACACTTATAATTTAGCCTACGATAACGACTTAACAACGCTAACAACCATTGAGCCTTTACAACTCGGGGCCACACCAACGGCTGTCGATTTGAGTAGCGGCGTTGTTTCAAACACGTATTTAACCTACACCAATTCAGGCAATGTTATGACCGCCATTGGAACAGGTGAGAGCCTAGACGGCACAGGTAATGCCTACGCCCAAATCTCTTATACTCAAATAACACTGCTAACCTCAGAAGAGGTTCCCCCGATTATGACCCCAATTATTGAGCTGGGCGGTACTTTCACTATTGTTGCTGACCCCAACGGAGGTGGAAAAGGCGTTCCTGTTTCAGCATGGGTCGCTACCTTTGACACTTCGGGCGGCCTAGGCTCGTGGCAGACTTGCCAATTGGACGCATTCTTAGACAACAGCGGTGATATTTGCTCAGAAACTTTAGATGACACCGATTCATGGAAGTTTTGTGATTGCGATGGCGATAAACTAAGCGAACCTGGCAAAGTTAACAACGACATTGTCCAAGCAGACCCTGGTGACTTCCCAGCATCTGTTCTCAGCTACCTGTTCCCCAACTTCGATTCATTTCAAGACGTTGTAAATATAGCCGACGTAGAACTGACAAACTGCTCTGGACTCCAAGCACTTGCCAGCGGTTGGAGCACATCGAAAATTGTAACCGTCGATGGTGACTGCACTATGCCATCGAACTCTATCATTGGTAGCCGAGATGGACCTCTTATTCTTGTTGTCAGTGGTCATTTAAAAATAAACGCTAACTCAGATTTTTACGGCATTGCTCTTGGCCTTAGTGACGTTACACTAAATGGTGGTGTTAAGGTCCACGGCTCCTTATTAGCTGAAGACTCCACAAAGCTTACGACTGGTGGATATGCACAAGTCTACGATGAGTTTGTTCTCGGCTCTATAGTAGAGGACCTCTCTAACCTTGGGCTAGCTAAACAAAAATACAGTTGGACAGATATACAACCATAATTAAGAGTACCTGATTAGGAATTACATTATGACTTTACACACATCAAAAAGCCGTGGCTTTAGCCTAATTGAAGTAATGATTGCCGTACTTGTACTTGCCATTGGTATTTTAGCCGTATCAAAGCTACAGACCAGCTTAGTCAGAAGTGGTAGCGATGCCAATAAACGCTCTATAGCTGCCAACATTGCTCAAAAAAAGATTGACGACTTGCGCCGCTTTGTAGAAATAAGCACCTTAGACGACTGGAATGACTTAACTGTGAACTCAGTCACTAGCTTAAAATACCCAATATCATTAGCATTTAACAACATTGCCGATAATGAGGGAGGCCGAATACAACCTGGCCCCATTAGTAGTGGAAACGATGTTTTTAATTTAAGCTGGACAACAGATAACTACTATTACAATGGTTTAAATCAAATTGCCACAACAGCCGCTGTCGCACCAGATGTTTCATTTAAGCTCGCCCATGTTGTAGTAAGCTGGGATGGTATCGGTGATGATACTAATAATGTAGTGTCATTTGATACCTTTATCCACGCCTACGACTTGACTAACACAGCTTTAGGCGGTTCACCTGCCTCGACCGGCACCCCGGGCCCTGTCGCTAAATATGACCCTTTAGGTGCGCCAGATGTTATCGATATTGATGTTGACACAGGAAAATTGCGTCAAACAAGCAAACCTTTGCCTGACGTGGTATCCGATGAAAATACGCTTGTACAATTTGAAGTAGTCACTTACCACCAAGATGGCAGTGACTTTATTGCAGACCGCAAAGAAGAGTTTATAACAGCTAGCTGCAACTGTGAATTAACCAATTCCGATGCCACCAGCTCTGACATGTTAAGCACTGGCATAGGTTATACGCCAGCTCACGCACTTTGGGACGGTGTTACCCGAAGCGACCAACTAGGCAACCAACTCAACAAAGATACTGCTACAGAAACTAATAATGACAGCGCAGCCACCAATTTATGTGTTGTTTGTTGTAGAGACCACCACGATCACACCTCATCACCCATTAAATATGTTGAAGGAACCACTAGCGGTAACCACCCACATTATAAAGCCGATGGAAGTATAGCGACTGTAGGAGAAGAATACGTCGAGTCCTGCCGGTTAAAGCGTATCGATGGCGTTTTCAGAGCCTTTCAAGATTGGAATTTAAAAGATATCACCGTTATGGATCGAGCAAGCTTGGCTGATGGTAACCAACTTCAAACCGACTACGTTGATTATCAAAAAAACTTTATACTTAACAATGTTGCATCTGTAGGAGGCACTCCAACAAAGCCAGCATTACGATCACCCGTCAGCATGACCCTTGGGGCACAACAACAACTAGAGGCTAGGGGTATTTATATTGATAACGTCTATGATGTAGGCGGCAACCCAAATCCAGCCAGTTATTTAACTTACGTACAAAGCGCCAGTAAAACAGACCGCTTAGAAGTCATCCCTTTTGCTGAAGTTAATTTAACACTATTAGCCGCTTGGGCATCAGATACGCCAACAAATGTTACTGTAACAAACGAAGACGCTGATACAGTAGTAGACCCTGTCAATGATTATTACGGAACATTCAGTCGTGGCTGGGCTTCAGCGTTAAACCAAGCGACACCAGGAGCTGATATTACAACAACTATGCGCGATGATAACCACGGCTTAACACAAGTCGTTGCGACATCACCCTCTCCAAATAACCTTGACGATACTTTAACTGTCAATGTCGGCGCAAGCGCTGGCGCCATTACAGTTTCTGGCACTTATGAAATCACTTACCCACTAGGCAATACAGGCTCGCCTACTATTAGTCCTGCTGGTGATTGTAATTTACAGGGCAACCCAAGCACATACACCTGCTCCTTTAATTCCCCATGGACAGGGACTATCCAAATAGCTGTTAATATCACAACAGGACAAAAAACCAAGAGGTGTAGCGGGTCTTCTGTTGCTTTTGGCGCTTCTGGGTTAACTACAAACACCACTCATAATTTCGCTAGCTTCGCATGTGATCAACCTCCTTTGTAAAGGACAAGCAACAGGAAATCAAAAAAGTCGGCCGGCCTAAATTAAAGAATCAAGGGGTCAGCCAGCTTGATCCTAAGGTTCTTGCCTAACTCATGGTGGTAATGCTTAGGAGTAATAACCATCAGCTATACTCAACATCTAGTAATTCTTGAAGAGCCGCTTGAGCTGCTTGTTTATCCCTGCTGCTCAATTGCCCTGCTTTACGAAGAACCAGTCTATCGTCTAATGTGAACAGCTTCATTCGTACTACTGAATCCGATGGTAGGCCTGCTGCATCTAAATCTTGAATATTAGTATCTAACGGCCAATCTGAGTTATTAGCGCTAGTTATCATGGCTAACACAGATTGCCCCACCTTGCGATTAAATGTATTTTCATTTGATAGGACTAACGCTGGCCGCCTTTTTGTTGTTGTCCGGTCTGTAAATGGAAACGGTACAACGACGACATCAAATGCCTTAAAGGTCACTATATGCCTCTTCATCATTTTCCGTCATCCACTCGCTCAATGTGTTTTCTAGGCTTTGCGTGAAGGCTATATCTACTGCTCTTGCTCTACGTAAGTGAACACCGTCTTTTTTTATATCAAAGGCAATTTCATCACCCATTTTCAAATGCAGTAGCTTTCTTACTGGTTCTGGTATTGTTGCTTGGTATTTCTTTGTTAGTTTACTCGTCGCTGTTTGCATAATAGCTCCTTTGCCTGCTGGTAATACTAGCATTACCCATTACTATATTGGTTAATTATAATCCATTCATCAAATCTTGCAAGTAATCAAGAGATCAAGGGGTCAGCCAGCTTGATTTAAACCCTCTTATCCGTTAGAGTCAACTTATGGCAAGACTTCCTCGACTCGTTATCCCCAATCAACCATTGCATATTATGCACCGTGGTAATAACCGGCAAGATATTTTTAATTCTGAAGATGATATGTTGAGAGTTAAGGATGATATTGCCCATGGTTTGGAAAAATCAGGTTGTTCTTTGCATGCTTACGTCATTATGAGAAATCATTTACATTTGCTAATTACACCTGATAGCAAGGAGCAATTAGCTGTTTTTATGCAGGCGATGGCTAACCGGTATGTTCGTTATTACAATGCGTTACATAAACGAACTGGCACGTTATGGGAGGGCCGCTATAAGTCTTGCCTAGTAGACAGTGACTCTTATCTTTTTAGTTTATACAAATACATTGAGATGAACCCTGTTAAAGCGGATATTGTGACCAACCCTTGTGACTATAGATGGTCAAGCTACTCACATAATGCATTAGCGGAGGAGGATAAGTTAATTACTGAGCACAGCTTATATAGCTCGTTAGGTTACAACCCCAATATACGATGCAAGCGCTATAAAGAATTATTTAATCGACTCGATATAACCCACCAAGAAGAAAAAATCACGAGAGCAACTATTGCCGGTGAAGCTTATGGCAGCGAAAACTTTCATAAAAAAATCAGACCATTAGTTTCTAGAACAACGAAACTTAGCACTCACGGAGGAGATAGGAAAAGTGAATCTTTTAAAAATCAAGCTGGCTGACCCCTTGATTTTTCAGGTGTCCTTTGCTCGCTATATTGTTTCTTAACCCTGCCACATACCTTGTAATTTTTCATCACCTAACTGAATAATCACCTATTTAAAGGGCACTATAAATCATACTCCACCAGTTTTATCTGATCTTTTTTAAAATATAAAACACATGAAAAATGAGGCTAATTATTCAGTTTGATATTAACAAACAACTAAAATAATAACCGCGACCTTTAAAAGTGAAACTTATCGTTTGACTACCGTATAGACACATTAATACATAGAGCATTCTCGTTTCACGGAGAAAACAAGAAAATTGAACACCATAAAAACTAAAATGTCTAATCCCTTAGCTTCACCGCTTGTGTTATGGAGCATTTGTTGCCTGGTTATTTTTATAGCATATGCGCCTGGCTGGAATGGTCCATTTGTTTTTGATGATCAACTGAATATTCTTGAGAACCCTAATGTTCCTATTCATGATCTCAACGAACAAAATATTATTCGCTCAACGTTATCGAATGAAAGCGGGCCTTTAAAGCGCATCATCCCTGCTCTCTCTTTTGGATTAAATTATTACTTTGCCGATGGTTTCAAGTCTATTCACTTTAAGCTGTTTAACATTGCTATTCACTGCATAAATTCCGGCCTTGTCTTCTGGCTACTCACTTTATTATGGCCAAGTGTTTGCCATACGAGCTGGGCACAACAGTCCCGCTTATCTAACCCTCGCGTGGCCTTTGCCATTAGCGGCACATTGATTTGGGCATTACATGCTTTTTTACTAACCAGTGTTTTATATGTTGTTCAGCGCATGACCAGTATGGCCAGTATGTTTATGTTGATGGGCACCTGTCTTTATGTAGTAGGCCGTCTCTCGCTCGAGAAACAACCTGCACAGGGCCTATCCCTGATGTGTCTGGGTTTAATTGCTGGTACGGTGCTAGGCGTAGCATGTAAAGAAAATGCTGCGTTACTGCCTGTTTATATTGGGGCTTTAGAGTTCACGCTACTGACTCAATTACATTCTAGCCAACAAACAATTAAAAAAGTCCGTTGGTTTTTTATTATTTTCCTTGGCTTACCAATCTTAGCCGGACTTTTATATTGGTTTCAACATCCCAGTTTTATTACAGGCGGTTATGGAGGACGCCCTTTCACTTTTTATGAACGGGTATTAACCGAACCACGTGTTTTATGGTTTTACCTGTCAATGATTATTGTTCCAGATATACAAACCATGGGCTTATTTCATGATGATTTTAAGCTCAGCTCAGATTTATTTTCAATTTGGACCACCTTGCCTAGCATTATTGGCATTATTATTTTATTGATACTATCCATTGCTTGGCGAAAACGCTTCCCTGTGTTTGCCTTTGCTGTACTTTGGTTTTTAGTAGGTCATAGTCTCGAGTCTAGCGTTTTTCCACTAGAGATTATCCATGAACACCGAAATTATTTGCCTGCTCTAGGGCCTTTGTTAGCCATTAGCTATTTATTGTTATTTGCGTTACCAAGCAAAATACCGAACGGTTTAAGGATCTGCATGATTTTTCTTGTTATTTTTTGCCTTGGTTTTGGTACCTTCCAGCGTGCACATTATTGGAGTAGTGAATCTACCTTAATTGAAAGCCTTGCGGTCAATCACCCCGACTCACCAAGTAGCCAATATTTGCGTGGCGAAATTTTACGTAAACGCGAAAAAAACTTTGAGGGTGCTTATGCCTATTACTTACGCGCTGCTGAGTTATCACCTGAAGAAGCTGGGTTTTTAATCAGTTTAAGCATGGTAACACCCGACTCATTTACTCAACTTGAAACCCAACTAGACTCTCTACAACTTGCCCGCTCAGATTATATTGTTAACATTATCCATCAAAAACCAATGGGTGCATGGGGCATTCGAGCCTTAGACGTGGCCATTAAGTGTGTGATGTCTGGTAATGAACGTTGTTTATCTAAAGCAAATGATGTGGCCAGCTGGCTACAAGCTTTAATTGACAAACCAAAGGGTAAATCTGCACACCGCTATTATTCGTTAGTGCATTTGTTTGCGATTAGAATGAAACAAAATCGTTTTGCTGATGCTTTAGCAACCGCTAATACAGGTATTAAACTTAACCCGAACAACCCTCGTTTTGTGCTGATGCAAGCCCATGCATTAATTGGCTTAAACCGATTGGATGAATCTGAAAAGCTGTTGGACAATATTCAACGGTCTTCTGCTGGGCGAGTACCAAAATACGCTCAGCGTATCATTCAATTAAAACAAACTATTGGGCTAATACGTAATAAAAAAACTTAAAACGACTTGCCAGTTAACCGTGGCCCTTTTGTCTAGCTAGGCTTTTTAATATCTGAATGCCCTAATGACTTATCAGGACATAGCTCGTCACGCACTCGCTGCTTTATTTCTTTAGCTTCTGGAAAGCGCTGTGCTAATTTTCGTGACCATAACTGCTTGCCATTGATTGTGATTTCAAATGTACCACCACTGGCTGGTATTAAAGTAACACCACCAAGCTCTTCTTCAAACGTTGTCAGTAACTCCTGTGCTAACCAGGCCGCACGTAACAACCACCTGCATTGGGTGCAATACTGTATTTCTATTCTGGGTTTATCGTCGTAGTCCAATTTAGTCACCCGTCAGTAAACTATAAACCAAAAATAATATTATTGATGGTACGCGGGGCTACTTTGATGTACTTCATCAATCATCGCCTTCACGTGCTCTGGATTAATGTCAGGTAGTATTCCGTGCCCTAGGTTAAAGATATGTTTATGCCCGTGACCATAATCGGCCAATACGTCACGTACTTTTTGACGGATTTTTTCTGGGCTAGCATACAAGCTTGTTGGGTCAAGGTTCCCTTGCAGTACAACGCTATCTTTCGTGAGCTCTCGTGCTAGCTTTAAATCTGTTGTCCAATCAACTCCTAAGCCGTTATAGCCAGCATCCGCCATAGTCTCTAGCCAAACACCCGCACCTTTAGTAAATAATAATCGTGGTACGCTTGGGTTTGTTGCTTGTAGGGCGTGTGAAATTTTTCGGCTATAGGCTAAAGAAAATGTTTCATAATCTTTTGTTGATAAGTTACCGCCCCAGGTATCAAACACCATGACTATTTGTGCGCCCGCTTCAATCTGAGCTTGTAGATAGCTTATTACCGATTGACTAACGATGTCGAGCAAACGATGCATCAACTCGGGGGTGTCGTACATCATGCGTTTAATTTTTGCGAAGTTCTTGCTCCCACTTCCTTCAACCATGTAACAAGCTAAGGTCCATGGGCTACCGGAAAAACCAATTAATGGAACAGCACCATTCAACCCTTTTTTAATGGTTGAAACAGCGTTCATTACGTACTGAAGTTCTTGATTCGGATCGGGTACAAATAACTTGTCAATATCCGCTGCCGTTTGCACAGTACGTTCGAACCGAGGGCCTTCGCCTTCTTCAAAATAAAGGCCTAATCCCATAGCATCTGGGATTGTCAGAATATCGGAAAATAGGATCGCTGCATCCATTGGATAACGTTCCAACGGTTGCAAAGTGACTTCACAAGCAAGCTCTGCATTTTTACACAGATCTAAAAAACTACCCGCTTGAGCGCGTGTCGCACGGTATTCAGGCAAATATCGGCCCGCCTGACGCATCATCCAAACGGGCGTACGCTCTGTTTTTTCACCACGCAATGTTCTTAACATTAAATCATTTTTTAACGTGGTCATTATTTAATACTCTTAAGTGTAAAAGCCGTGTATTGGCGTTGCTAAAATAGGGTAATGAAGACTATATGTTTAAGTAATCAAGGATGCCTTGGGCGGCCTCACGACCTTCGTAAACAGCCGTAACAACAAGATCCGACCCCCTAACCATATCGCCGCCAGCAAATACTTTTTCATTGGTGGTCTGATAACCAAATTCATTATGCTCTGGTGCTATCACACGGCCACGCTCATCAAGATCTATACCAAAATCTGCAAACCATGGCATTGGACTTGGCTGAAAACCAAAAGCCACAATAATACTATCAGCCGGTACGATTTCTTCCGTGCCTGGTATTACAACAGGGCTACGTCGGCCGCGTGCATCTGGCTCACCTAACTCGGTGGTCACTAATTTAATGCCTTCAACCTTGTCCTTACCAATAATTTCTACCGGTTGACGATTCCAAAGAAAGTTAACACCTTCTTCTTTTGCGTTTGCTACTTCACGACGAGAGCCCGGCATATTTTCTTCATCACGACGGTAAACACAAGTCACTTCTTGTGCATTTTGACGAATACTTGTACGGTTACAATCCATCGCCGTATCTCCACCACCGAGCACCACAACTCGTTTCCCTTTCATGTCGATGAACTCATCGCCCATGATGGTATTAACGCCTTCTAAGTCCATCAAGCGGTTGATATTAGACACTAAGAATGGAAGTGCCTCATGCACGCCCTCTAAGTTTTCACCCGGAAAACCACCTTTCATAAATTTATAAGTACCCATCCCTAGGAAAACAGCATCGTACTCGTCTAGTAATTGCTGAAATGGCACATCTTTGCCAATTTCTGTCTCTAATATAAACTCAACACCCATACCTTCTAGAATTTCACGACGGTTTTTCACCACGCTTTTTTCTAATTTGAACGGAGGTATCCCAAAAGTTAATAGTCCGCCTACTTCAGGGTAACGGTCATAAACCACCGGCTTTACACCATTACGAGCAAGAATATCGGCACAACCTAAACCAGCCGGTCCTGCACCAATAATCGCTACGCGTTTACCCGTCTGTTTGACCGTTGATAGGTCTGGACGCCAGCCTTGTTTGAAAGCCTCATCAGAAATATATTTTTCAATAGAGCCAATAGTAACAGCACCAAATTCATCGTTTAGCGTACAGGAGCCTTCACACAACCTATCTTGTGGGCAAATGCGTCCACAAATTTCCGGCAATGAATTAGTTTTATGCGACAACTCGGCTGCTTCAATAACCTTACCTTCTGAAATCAGTTTAAGCCAATTTGGAATGTAATTATGCACGGGGCATTTCCATTCACAATATGGGTTTCCACAGTGTAGGCAACGATCAGCTTGATCGGCTGCTTGCTCTGCATCTAACTCACCATAAATCTCTTTAAACTCTTGTTTTCTTTGATTCGCAGGCACCTTTATTGGGTCAATGCGAGGTACGTCAACAAATTGAAAATTATTAGCCATTTTATCTGTGTTTCTCTACGTTAAACTTCTTATGAGGTTATTGAATCTAATAGCGATTTAACGTCAGCCGCTTTAGGTGCAACCAGCCAGAAGTGTTGTATATAATCAGCAAAATTATCAAGTATATCTTGACCTCTTTTACTGCCTGTTTCGACTGTAAACTCTTCTATTAAACGGCGTAAATAGCCACAATGTGCATCCATTGACTCTGTATACACACGATGAATATCTACCAATTCATGGTTATATCTGTCGACAAACGTACGTGACTCGTCCAATACAAATGCAAAGCCACCCGTCATTCCTGCCCCGAAGTTAATGCCGGCCTCTCCTAAGACAGCAATAACACCACCTGTCATGTATTCACAACCATGGTCTCCAATGCCTTCAACAACCGCTATTGCGCCAGAGTTTCTAACAGCAAAACGCTCTCCTGCTAGGCCAGCTGCAAATAATTTACCATTGGTAGCGCCATATAAGCAGGTGTTACCCATGATGGTTGAATCATGACTATCGAACATGCTATTTGCTGGTGCTTTTAGAACCAGTTTACCACCGGCCATACCTTTACCAACATAATCATTCGCATCGCCTTCAAGTGTCATATTTAGACCACCCGCATTCCACACACCAAAACTTTGGCCTGCTGAACCGCTAAAGTGAATATCAATAGGGGCATCGCTCATGCCATTATTGCCATAACGTTTCGCGATTTCACCTGATACGCGAGCACCAATAGACCGGTGAATATTACTAATCGTATATCTAAACGAACCACCCGCTTTTGCTTCGATTGCTGGCAGCACATCTACCACTATTCCTTCAGCAAATGCGGCATCGTCAAACGGATCATTTTGTGGCGTAATGCAGTGCTGTGCTTTCGTTTCATTGCCCGGAATATAATCCAAGATAGGCTGTAGTTTTAAGCCACTTTGCTTATCTGTTAGTCCCTCAATTTGCTCAAGCAAATCTGTTCGGCCAATGATGTCTTCAAGTTTTTTAAAGCCCAGTTTCGCTAACCATTCGCGCACCTCTTGAGCAAGGAAGCGGAAGTAGTTCATCACATACTCTACTTCTCCGTGATAATGCTTCATGCGAAGTACATTATCTTGTGTCGCAATGCCTGTCGCACAGTTATTAAGATGACAAATACGAAGGTATTTACACCCCATAGCAACCATTGGGCCAGTACCAAAACCAAAGCTTTCGGCACCTAAGATAGCCGCTTTAATAACATCTAGACCAGTTTTTAGCCCCCCATCTGTTTGCAGACGAACTTTGTCTCTTAGATCATTTGCAAGCAATGTTTGATGCGTTTCAGTTAACCCTAACTCCCACGGTGCTCCAGCATAACGTACTGAGGTTAGTGGGCTGGCACCTGTACCGCCGTCATAACCCGCAATCGTAATTAAATCGGCATAGCATTTAGCAACACCCGCGGCGATCGTTCCAACACCCGCTTCTGAAACCAATTTAACCGACACAAGGGCTTCTGGGTTCACTTGTTTCAAATCAAAAATAAGCTGAGCCAAATCTTCAATTGAATAAATATCGTGGTGTGGTGGTGGTGAAATAAGTGAAACGCCTGGCTTAGAGTAGCGCAGCGTTGCAATCATTTTATTAACTTTATCCCCCGGCAACTGCCCACCTTCGCCTGGCTTAGCACCTTGAGCAACCTTAATTTGCAGGACATCGGCATTAACTAAATAATGTGGTGTTACACCAAAGCGCCCTGATGCAATTTGTTTTATTCTTGACAGCTTTTCAGTGCCAAATCTTGCAGGGTCTTCACCCCCTTCACCAGAATTTGAACGACCACCCAAACGATTCATCGCAATAGCTAATGTTTCGTGCGCCTCAGGTGACAACGCACCCAATGACATTGCAGCTGTATCAAAACGTGTATACAAGCCTTCTGCGGGCTCTACTTCATCGATAGAAATAGCTTTTTTCTCATCTAACTTCAAGCTAAACATATCGCGAATGGAGGCAGGTGCACGGTGATTCACCTCATCAGCATACAGACGGTATTTACTAATATCACCTGAACGGACCGCTTGTTGTAAAGAGTTGACAACATCTGGGTTATACGCGTGATACTCCCCCCCATGAACATATTTCAACAAACCGCCTTGTTCAGTACTTTTTCGTGGGTTCCAAGCTACTTTAGAGAGTTGTTTTTGCTCATTTTCTAGCGTTTCAAAACCAACCCCCTCAATGCGGCTGGTGGTTCCTTTGAAACAGGTATCAACAACTGCCGATTGCAGCCCAACAATTTCAAATAACTGCGAGCCACGATAGCTAGCAATTGTTGAAATACCCATTTTAGATAGTATTTTGTACAGCCCTTTATTGATACCCTTACGGTAATTCTGAGCCAACACATCTTCTTCAATACCAGTTATATCGCCCGTTTCCAGCATGTCGTTCAGCGTTTCATAGGCAAGATACGGACAAACAGCCGTTGCACCGTAACCAATAAGCGTTGCAAACTGGTGTGGATCTCGGACCGTAGCCGACTCAACAACAATATTTGACTGGCAACGCAAACCAACGTTGACCAAATGATGATGTACAGCACCCGTCGCTAATAAGGCATGTACTGGTAAAAAGCCCGCTGCTAACCCTCTGTCACTTAAGACAATAACAACATTACCTTCACGAACTTTTTCCTCAGCTTGCTGACATATATGCTGAATAGCACCTTCTAAATTAAACACAGATAAGTCATATTGCAAACTTATAACCGCGCTTTTATATGACGAATCTGTCATTGACAGCAGTGCATCAAATTTTGATGCTGATAAGACCGGTGAACCCACTTCTAAGCGGTGCGCATGTTCGGCCGACTCTTCAAATAGATTTTTTTCCCGACCAAAGCTTGTCATCAATGACATAACCACTTGCTCACGCAAAGGGTCAATAGGCGGGTTCGTTACTTGTGCAAACTGCTGTCTAAAATAATCATACAAGCTACGAATTTTAGTTGATAAAACAGGCATGGGGATGTCATCACCCATTGAACCAATTGCTTCTTGGCCTGCTTCTGCCAACACTTTAAGTACTTGATCTCGCTCTTCAAAAGTCAACTGGTACTGTTTTTCATGCACCTGTAAAGTTGCTTTATCTAATGGCGCCAAAGTCAGTGGATCATCATCTCTTTCTGTACATAGTTTTTTAGTGTGCTCAGCTAACCATGCCTTGTACGGTTGACGAGCCTTTAAACGGTCATCAATTTCCTTCGGTGTAATCAGTTCGCCTTTTTCTGTATCCACAGCTAACATTTCGCCCGGTTTTAAGCGACCTTTTTGCACAACGTCTTCTGGCTTATAATCATACACGCCCACTTCAGATGCCAGGGTGATATGACGGTCCTTAGTAATCACATAACGAGCAGGGCGTAGGCCATTTCGATCGAGACAACACGCTACATGACGACCATCTGTCAGCACAATAGCTGCAGGGCCATCCCAAGGCTCCATATGCATCGATGAATATTCATAGAAAGCACGCAGTTCAGGATCCATAGTGTGAACATTTTGCCATGCTGGTGGGACGAGCAGGCGCATAACACGGAAAATATCCATGCCGCCAGCAATCAGACCATCCACCATATTATCCAGACTATTTGAGTCTGAGCCTACGGACGAAACCCAAGGTCGAATATCATCCATATTAGGTATTAAAGGCGTTTCAAACGTATAGCTACGTGCTTGCGCCCAGCTTCTATTACCGCGAATAGTATTAATTTCACCATTATGTGCCAGAAACCTAAACGGTTGAGCTAGACGCCATTGTGGAAATGTGTTCGTTGCAAATCGCTGATGGAAAACACATTGTGAACTTTCCAGTTCTGGATTATTTAAGTCTGGGTAAAAAACCGGTAAAAACTCTGGCATTACCAAGCCTTTGTAAGAAATGACATTTGAAGCCAAACTCGCCACATAAAACATCTCGTCGTTTTGTTCTATCCGCTTTTCAGCACGACGTCTTGCAATATATAGGCAACAATCCATTGCTGCATTATTCATCCCCTCTTTGGCATTGACAAATACCTGCTCAATACAAGGCAAGGTTGCTAAGGCTTGTTCACCACATGCTTCTGTATTGGTTGGCACAGCTCGCCAAGCAATAACAGTGAGCCCTTCTTTTTCTATTTCTTCTTTAAGGATTTGTTTTGCTTGCTCAGCCTTAGACGCATCTTGGCTTAAAAAAACCATGCCAACAGCGAACAATTCTGTCGGTGTCGCGCCAAGCTCTTGTGCTTTTGCACGAAAGAATTTTTCTGGCGTTTTAAGGAGCAAACCACAGCCATCACCTGACTTGCCGTCTGCTGCGATGGCGCCACGGTGGGTTAATCGAGCTAACGAATCGATGGACGTCTTAATCAGCCAGTGGCTCGGTTTGTTATCAATGTGCGCAATGAGTCCAAATCCGCAGCTGTCTTTTTCAAACGCAGGGTCATATAAACCCGCTTGAGGGATTGAGGTATGTTTCACTCGGTTAACCTTATGTGCTTAGTTATTGAATAGACAACTTACTTACGCAAGTCGGCTAATAATTATACCAATCAGATAGATTATTTTCAATTTTGAAGAGCATATCTATTAACAAATACCATACTCTCAAGACCTACGCGACACACGCTTAACTGAATATCAGCTTTTTAGCACCTAGCTCACTCTTTAACTAGAACATCTCTTTGAACGGCTTCAAACGTACGAACCCAAGGCTTTAATCCCGTCAAAGAAGCCGGCATCTTATTCGCTTTTTCTTCTGCTAACTTTTTATTTTCAAAATCACCATAGATAACCACAAACCATTGCCCTGCATTTCTTTTATGTTGAAAAAAATATAATGGTTTAAGGGTGTTATATTTAAGAATAAACTTTTTTGCAGACTCTTCTGTGGACACACCCAACAATTGCAAAGTGAAATGTTTTTTATCTCTACTTTCAAGCCATTGGTGATTCAACTGAATAGCTGTTAATGCTGCGGGTGCTTTGGCGCTAGGGTTACTATTTTCTTTTATAGATACGACCTCCTTGCTATCGCTACCTGCCTCCTCTGCTTTGATGTTAGCTAGAACCACCGTTTGAGCATTAACGCTCCTCTCTACCTTAACGGCCTCTACCTTTTCATCTGTATTTCTCAGGCCGCTCACCTTTGTTTTACTCGCCGTCTCTAAAGGAGCGTCTAACGTTGAAGAAGGCGTTTTGAACTCTTTTATCTCGCTAAAGCCGCTTACTCTTGGCTGCTCAGTAATCGCTGTTTTAGCAGGAGTTTCTAGCGTTTGGCTATGTATCCGCCCTGCCGACTGAGCCTGCACAACAGTAGAAGGCACTTCCTCACTTTCTTCTTGAGGGTAAAAGATAAAAACTGAAACACCCAGCAATAAAATAGCTAGTGCTATTAACCCTATTACGGATCCTGATTTCACAAGTGTAGGCTTTTCATGCCCCATAGCTGAGGTGCTCATTTGCGCTAAGACATCATTTATTCGCCCTGGCAAACCACCTGTTTCAATAAATAACACCACTTCATCTAGGCCTGCCAAATTAGTCAGGCCTGGATCGTTTTTTTGTATTATCTTTCGCGCATACTCTGTTGTCTGCCGTTGCGTAAATGGCTCTAGGTCAATCAACTGGCAACGCGACTCAACGGCCTCTCCTAGATTATCCGCAGAGCTTAATAAAACTTGCAAACAATCATAGCTGTCTGCCAATTTAAACAAAAAATCGAACTGCGCCTCGCCTAGTTGATGTGTATCTTCAATACAGATAATGACTTTTTTTTCTGCTTTTGACGCGGCTGCCAATCGCACAAGAAGCTGTTTATTATTGCCTTCCAATTCATCAAAAGCTTGAGTTAATACCTCCAATGGAGATGTTGTATCCATTAGCGATTTCGCTGGTATTAAGCAAAACTGCCAACGCTTATCCCTTTGTTTGTCGAATTGCCTAAGAAAAAAAGACTTCCCTGATTGTTCTGGCCCTCTTAATAAAATAGCTTGCCTTGTATTTGGAATAAGGTGAAGCATTAGATCAAGCCGCTGCTGCCTTTCTGCTGGGAAAAACTCCTCCAGCCCCACCTCTTCATTTAGGCGATTAAGAGACATCTCTGTCTTTTCCGTCAATCACTTTTTTAATTAACGACTCATCAGTGCAGTCATAAATAACGGCTTCACCAAGATTTTTTAGCAGCACTAGTCGAATAGAACCTGAGGTGTTCTTTTTATCGACTTTCATATGCTTTATAAAATCGGCACCGTCCATTTCTTCAGGTGCTTTTACTGGCAAGCTAGCTTTTATACATAAGGCCTTTATCCGGGCAGCCTCATCAGAGCTCATCCAACCCAACTCCACAGATAATTCTGCTGCTAAACACATTCCAGCGGCTACCGCCTCACCATGCAACCACTCGCCATATCCCATATGAGTCTCGATGGCATGACCAAATGTATGCCCAAAATTTAGTGTTGCGCGTATTCCAGACTCTTTCTCATCCTTCTCGACGATCTCAGCTTTTTTCTCACACGATCGTTTAATTGCATAAATTAATGCGTCCGCTTTTTGTGCTAATAAATACTCTATATTTTTTTCCAGCCAGACAAAAAAATCCACATCATTTATCGCACCATATTTTATGACTTCCGCCAAACCAGCACTTAGTTCTTTGGCTGGCAATGTTGAGAGCACTGTCGTATCGATCAAAACAGCTTTAGGCTGATAAAACGCCCCAATCATATTTTTACCCAAACGATGATTGACCCCTGTTTTTCCACCCACAGAGGAATCAACCTGAGATAACAAAGTAGTCGGCAGCTGAATAAAACTAACTCCTCTTTGATAGCTTGCAGCTGCAAAGCCGGTCATATCTCCAATCACACCACCACCCAAAGCGATCAACGTGACTTGCCGGTTACATCTGTTTTCTAATAATGAATCAAATATTTTATTTAGGTACTCTAGCGTTTTAAACCGTTCACCATCTGGCAGAATAGCGGTTCTAACGTCTACACCTACTGGTAGCTGATCGACCAACTGGCTTAAATACATTGGTGCAATCGTTTCATTCGTGACAATCAATACTTGGTTAGAGACAATGTGCTTTTCAACGAATGCTGGCTGCGTTAATAAACCCTCACCGATGTAAATAGGGTAGCTTCTATCACCAAGGTCAACATTCAATATCTCTAATTTATTATTCATTTTTTCTTTAGTTGCTCAAGAATACTTAAGATTACTTTCTTACTACTTGTTTTGTTTGTGCTAACAACGATGTCTGCAATTGATTCATAAATCGGCGCTCTAAGTCGCATTAATTCTTCCAGCTTCTTCCGTGGGTTGTCAATTTGCAATAAAGGCCTTTTTGTATCAAATTTTGTTCGGCTTAACTGCTGCTCAACAGAGCATTGTAAGTATATAACCCAGCCTGTTTCCGTTAACACTTTACGATTTTCTTCGCTTAAGACAATACCACCACCTGTTGCAATGACAGCGCCATCCAATACCGACAGTAACTTAAGTTTATCGGTTTCTCTAGACCTAAAACCTTCTTCCCCTTCAAGCTCAAAAATTAAGGATATTTCTACCCCTGTACATTTAATAATTTCTGCATCTGTATCATAAAATGCTTTATTCAAACGCCGCGCTAACAGTTTACCAATCGTTGATTTGCCGGCTGCCATTGGGCCCACAAGATAGATATTATTTTTTTCTGGCATGAACTTTATCTTATTCTGAAATTTGCTAGAACTATATCACGAGCATTTCATAGCGCGTGCAATGTATTGCTTACAACAAGTACAAGCACATAAAAAAACGGGGCTTAGCCCCGTTTTTTTATCAATCTATCGTTTTTAATTAACCGCTAAATTATCTTTTAATATTTTAGGTGTAATGAAGAATAAAAGCTCTCTGTTATTATCTTGCTTAAAGTCTTTCTTAAACAACACCCCAACACCTGGCAAATCTCCAAAGAAAGGAACTTTACGAACACTGTGGTCTTTCGAACGCTCATAGATACCCCCTAAGACAACTGTATCGCCATTATTTACCAGTACTGTCGTATCTACTTCCTGTGTATTAATTGGCACACCACCCGGTTGAACATTTGAGAAATCTGGCGAGTCCTTCGTTATATTTAACTCTAAGTTAATTCGGTCATCTGGTGTAATTCTTGGCGTCACCGATAACTTTAACTCTGCCTCTTCAAAACTCGTTGAAGTAGCGCCTGAAGAGGATGCCTCTTGAAATGGAATTTCAACACCTTGACTGATTTCAGCCTCAATTTGATCAGACGTAATAACACGGGGGCTTGAAATAACTTCACCTTTTGCTTCTGTTTGTAACGCTGACAGTTCTAATTGTAATAAAGAGCTTCCAATTTTACCCATTATAAACTGTATCGCACCCGCTGGACTGGCCGCTGGCAAATCAACCATCAAACCTTCGCTGCCACCAACATCAAAAATATTTCCGGCTCCCACCGTTATTCCATTTTCTAATGCTCCACCCACGACTGTTGTTGAATCCCCTGTAGCAACGCCACCACCCGTTATGCCAGACAAACCGAACCTGACACCTAAGTCACGTGTAAAGTCATCATTCGCAATCACAATTCGCGATTCAATCATCACTTGTCGCACTGGGCGATCTAAACGCTCAATAATTCTACGAATTTCAACCAATTTTTCAGCGGTTTCTTGAACCAATAAAGTATTAGTTCTTTGGTCAACTGAAACCCCGCCTCTATTGGAAATTAACTTTGTATTTGAATTAGCATTTCCACTACGCCCGCCTGTAGATTTTAAAATTGTCACCAAGTCAGAAGCCTTGGCATAACTAACCTCAAAAAACTCCGTTAATAATGGCGACAATTCCACCACTTGCTTTTTGGCTTCAAGTTCTAATTTCTCTTGAGCCGCGACCTCTGCTTGTGGGCCAACCATCATCACATTGCCTGTAATCCGCTTCGCCAAACCTTTGCTTTTAAGAATAATGTCTAATGCCTGATCCCATGGAACATTATTCAATCGCAAAGTCACGCTGCCACCGACAGAATCACTAGCCACTAAATTCATATCTGTGAAATCGGCAAGCAGTTGCAATACAGATCGAACTTCTATACTTTGAAAGTTTAGAGATAACTTTTCACCTGTATAGGGAAATTTATCAGCTACCAATTCTTCTTGCTCTTGTTTTGTTAATGGTTTGAATTCAACCGTTAACAATTCATCCATCTGATATGACAAAAATTCGTAGTGGCCAATTGCTGCAATTGATAACTTTGTATCATTACCAGATGGCATCACATCAATAGTTTTTACAGGTGTTGCAAAATCTAATACATCTAATCTATTAGCAAGCTCTGGGGGTAGCGAAGTGTCTTTAATATCTACAATGACTTTACCACCTTCCTGCTTAACATCTACAACCGAAGAGGTATTTGTAAGGCTCACTAAAACACGCCCTTCACCTTCTTCACCGCGCCTGAAATCCACTGCACTAACTAATTTATCTGCCGCTTTTGCTGGTGCTGTTGTTGCACTAGGACTGCTAATCACAGGAGCACTTGTCACATTACCTAACGTTATAAAGACACTCTGCCCCTCTATTTTTGTTGCATAAGGCGCAGCATCATTAAGGTTAAGCACAACTCGTGTTCTACCACCTGCCTCTAACGCTCTAACGCTGATGGCTTTACCGATATTAATTGGAATAGTTGTTTTACCAACACCATTACTTACCCCCATAAGATCGATGGCTATTCTAGCTGGGTTATCAGTACTAAAACTTTTCAACTGATCTGGCGCAGAATCCAACGATAGTTCAAGCTGTACTTTATTCCCAGGCAAACCGGAAAATTGAATATCCTTCAGAATGGCTGCTTGCGCAGGCATCATTGACATCGAAGCCCAACATGCCATAGCAAACATTCCTTTTATTAGCCGAGCTTTTTGCTTTGCTATGTCCCATCCACTTGCATTTGACTTGTGCATGAATTTTCCCTTATTTACATGTTTCATTATCAATATTCTCTTCTTTATTCAACAAGAGCCAAAGAAGCTTCTCTTTCGCGCCACTTACCAGCTGTTGTAGCTACCCATTCTGCAAGATCAATTTGTTGATCTTGTATTCTTATAATTTTGCCGAAGTTTTGACCTAAATAATTACCTGCCTGAACGCGGTGTATAACTCCATCATTTGCCTTTACAAGGGCCCACTGTTCATTGTCTTTAGACAGCGTACCAACCATCCTTAATGTATCTAGCGGGTAAGCTTCCAGTTCCTCTTTTTCTCTTTCCAAATCAGGTCCAGGCCCTTCTACACTCATCATTTTCTCAATAGCCTGAGGCTCATCAAGTTTTTCAAAGGGGTTACGCAAGCCATCAGCAACATAACTATACGACTCATACGACTTGATAACAGGCATCGGCTCAATTGGCGTTGCTGGTTTAGACTTTACTTGTGAAATATAGGCTTTTAAATCATCAAATTCCTCGCTAACACAGCCCCCCATCAATAGCGTCAACATGATAAGAATCAGCAGTTTATTTAGCTTTAAGCGAGCCATCATTTATCATCCTCATCTAAGTAACGATAAGTTTTTGCAGTTGCATTCATTGTCATCTGCCCACCTTTTCCAGCCGGTGTTAGTGACACATTATGTAACGTTACAATACGTGGTAAGGCTGCTAAATTACTAACAAACTCTCCAAACTCGTGATAATTTCCCACTACGGTTAATTTAATCGGCTTTTCAGCATAAAAATCTTTTCTTTTTTCGCCCGACGGTTGAAATAAGCTAAACTCCAAACCACTTGCTAAGCCTGCTTGGGAAACATCAACCAATAAATCGGCTATTTGTGTTTTATTAGGTAACTGCTGCAACATTGCACCGAACTGCTCCTGCATATCACTAAGTTGTTGCTTATAGGCATCTAGGTTGACGGCTTTTGCTTGTTTTCGCTCAAACGTTTTCTTTAAGGCCGTTTCTTTTTGCTCTACTTTCTTTAAGTCATCCCACTGATCAAGCGTGTCAAAATAAACCCAAGCACCGAGCAAAATAACACTTACTAAAACAATAGCCCCTATTTTAATAGCGGTGGGCCAATTACCCGCCTCATTAAAATCCCAATTAATCTCATCTAAATTCATTTATTTTCCCTCCGTGGGCTCCCCAACTTTTGCCTGAGCAACTTTCAGGGTAAAACTATTTGCATCAACACCTTTTGAGCGAATCACATTCAAGTCAGTCCCTTTCAACCAAGGCGACTGCTCCAAACTACGCATATAAGCCGAGACCCTTGTGTTCGATTGGGCATTACCCTCGATGGCCAGTTTTTTTCCGCTTTGGTTAAATTTAGTAAGGTACACACCTTCAGGCACTGTTTTTGCCAATTGATCAAACATGTGTACGATTTCAGGCCGGCTACTTTGCAAACGTTGTATGACTTCCATCCGAGCCAGCAGCTTACTTTTTGTCTTATCTAACGCTTCAATTTCCTTAATTTTTTTATCTAAAACAGATATCTCATTTTGAATAAATCGATTACGGTTATTTTGAGTTTCAATAAGCCCTTCAATCGAAAAGTGCACTGTCGCCATCAAGATGATTGATGCCAATACACCCATACCCAAAAACATTAAAAAGTCAATTTGGCGCTGCTTTCGCAGTTCTTCGCGCCATGGAAGAAGGTTAATTTTAGCCATTAATCAAAACTCCTTAATGCAAGACCCGTTGCAATCATCATTGCGGGCGCATCATTACTAAGCGCCTGAGCTTTTACTTTCCCGGCCAATGTCATCTGAGAAAATGGGTTTGCTACCGTTGCAGGGGTTCCTAGCTTTTCCTCTACCAACGCATCAATCCCTAGTAAAGATGAAGTACCCCCAGAAAGAATAATGTGATCTACGCTATGTTGAGCGCTAGAAGAGAAAAAGAACTGCAATGAACGCCCAATTTGTTGGCACATGACCTCTTTAAAGGGGTCTAACACTTCTGTTATATAACTGTCTGGCAAGCCGCCATGTTTTTTGGCCATGCCAGCCTCTTCATACGAAAGCCCGAACCGACGTTGAATCTCTTCTGTTAATTGTTTACCGCCAAAGCCCTGCTCTCGAGAGTAGATGACTTTATTTTTATGAATAACATTAAGCGTTGTTACCGTAGAGCCTGTATCAGCAATAGCAATCGTTGCCTCGGGGCCATAGTCGGGCAGTCCGCTTTGTAAAAGCCCATAGGCATTTTCTAGCGCATAGGCTTCGACATCCACTATTTTGGCTTTCAACCCGGCCAGATCTAATACCGCCACCCTATCGTCTATATTTTCACGCCTTGACGCTGCCAGCTGTACATCTATTAAGCTTGCATTTCTTTCATTTGGACCAATAACACTAAAATCCAGATTAACCTCGTCCAAAGCATAAGGAATGTATTGATCAGCAATCATCTCAACCTGCGCTTCGAGTTCTTCATCACTTTCAGGTTTCGGGATAGTAACAATTTTGGTGATAACAGCGGAGCCAGAAACCGACAACGCAGCTTGCTTTAATTTTGTGCCTGAACGCTCAATAACGGTAGACAGCGTATTTCCGATAGCCTCAAGGTCTGCAAAATTATTATCAATAACCGCATTTTCAGGTAACGCTGCAACACCATAGCTCTCCACTCGGTAACGTGAACCATGTCGACTGAGCTCTATAAGCTTAATCGCTGATGAACTGACATCAATACCCAAAACATTAGGGTTATTACGTTTGAAAAAAGACATCCTGTATTTCCCTTCTCTTTAGTCGTTCCTGTGACCACACAGAGAACTCTCAATAATTTAAATACAACTAAACAACAAAATCAAGCATAAAATCAATAACTAACAACGTTTTCTTTGAGTATAGCCTTACTTTTAGATATATGTGTTTTCATTTTAAAAAAAAACCATTAAGCCACGGTTAATGTGATTTTCTTCATAATGCTAATACAATAGTACACCATTACTTAATCCACCCCCTACTTTTGCAGCTAAAAACGGAATGAATCAACAGCACAGCTCTTCATCACTTTTTAAAAAAGTCAGCATATCTATTTTTTTGATAGGTGTGATTTTTATTGGTGCCCTCGGTTTATACATCAAGTTTTCAATAATACCCGACCTCCCTGATGTCAATCTCTTAAAAAATATCCAGCTCCAAACCCCTATGAGCATCTACAGCCGAGACGGCTTACTCATTGCTAAATTTGGTGAAAAAAAACGCATTCCTACACGTTACGAAGACATTCCAGCGACCCAAATCAATGCCTTTCTTGCCGCTGAAGATAAAGACTTCTTTCAACACTCAGGTGTCGATTTTATTGGGCTTCTGCGTGCCACAGGCCAGCTTCTATTAACTGGCGAGAAGAAACAAGGAGGCAGCACCATTACCATGCAGGTCGCCAGAAATTTCTTTCTCACGAAGAAAAAAACGTATTCGAGAAAAATACGTGAAATCCTCTTATCTTTTATTATTGAAAGAGAGCTAAGCAAACAAGACATTCTAACGCTTTATCTAAATAAAATTTACCTTGGCCATCGCTCGTACGGTATAGCAGCAGCCGCTCAAGTGTATTATGACTCAACACTTTCAGATCTCTCTTTAGCCCAGCAAGCAATGATTGCTGGACTTCCAAAGGCACCTTCCGCCTTCAACCCAATCTCCAACCCAGACAGAGCGCTCCTTCGCCGTAACTATGTTCTTAACCGATTACTAAGTCTTAACTACATTAGTCAACCGGAGTTTAATGCCGCCATTGCCGAACCCATTACCGCTCGCTTACATTCTGCTTCTGTGGAACTTGAAGCACCTTATGTTGCAGAAATGGTGCGCAATGAAGTTTATGAAATATATGGTGATGAAATTTATACCAACGGCATGCATGTTGTCACCACTCTCGACAGCACTCACCAAAATGCTGCCAATCATGCCGTTAGAAAGGCCTTACACGCCTATGATCGGCGCCACGGGTATCGCGGTATTTTAGACCATATTGACTTAGATAATATCGACACCAACGACTTAGATTTAAGTCCTTTATCATCGTATAAAAAAATTGGTGAAACAGAACCCGCCATTGTGACCGCTTTAACGGACAAGAGCGTTACTGCCATCACCTCAGATAAAGTACTAGTCGAAATTACTTGGGAAAACCTGAAATGGGCATGGCCATATATCAACGAAAATAAGCAAGGGAAAAAGCCAACCTCAGCCGCTGAAATTTTGGCTGTTGGTGATATTATCCGGGTTCGTCAGCAACCTAATACTGATATTTTTGAGCTTGCCCAAGTGCCTAACGTTTCTGGCGCGCTCGTTTCAATTAACCCAAACGATGGTGCTCTCACTTCTCTTGTTGGGGGCTATGATTATTACTCCAGTAAATTTAACCGTGCCTTTCAATCTCAACGCCAACCGGGGTCTGGCTTCAAACCTATTTTATACTCCGCTGCCCTATCTAAAGGCTATACAACGGCTACGTTGATTAATGATGCTCCTGTCGTTTTTGATGATGCAGGCCTCGAACAGCAATGGCGACCAGAAAATTATAGCGGCAAGTTCTTTGGCCCTACCCGTTTACGTGAAGCGCTTATTCACTCAAGAAACCTAGTCTCAATAAGAATTCTACGGGACATCGGCACAAAATATGTACGAAACTTTGCCGGACGTTTTGGCTTTAACCCCTCCTCACTACCAAACAACCTCTCCTTGTCCCTTGGTAGCGGTAGCGCTAACCCATACAAAATGGCAACCGCTTATTCTGTCTTTGCTAATGGCGGCTTCAGTGTAAGCCCTTATTTTATCCAACAAATTACTTCTGCCTCTGGCGAAATACTCTTCCAAGCTAATCCAGCTGTCGCCATCATCGACAAGCAAGAAACGCCACAAAGCAAAAATCTACTTGCCGACTCAGCAGTGACAACGCCGCTAATAACGCCTACGCTATTAGATAACAACACACCCATTGACCCCATCGTTGAACCTCCTATTAGAAAAGCTCCTCGTGTTATTTCCCCACAACTTCACTTTCTTATTAATTCTTTATTAAGGGATGTTGTCAACCGAGGAACCGGGAGAAAAGCCCTTTCTTTAGGTCGCTCAGACCTAGCAGGTAAAACGGGCACGACCAATGATCAAAGGGATGCTTGGTTCAATGGATTCAACCCTTCATTGGTTGCCGTTGCTTGGGTTGGCCTTGATAACGGCAAACCATTAGGCAATAGAGAAACAGGTGGCCGCGCCGCCTTACCTATTTGGATTGACTTTATGAGGGAGGCACTTAAAAACACACCTAATATCCCCCTCTCACAGCCCGATGGCATTGTTGGATTATTAATTGACTCTGAGACAGGGTTAAAAACAAACCCTTCAAACCCAAAAGCTATTTTTGAATATTTCCGAGAAGAAAATACACCGCCAGCTGATAATAAAAATAATGAATTCAGTAACTCGTCCCTAGGAAAACAACCCTCCATCGAAGAGTTATTCTAAAACACGTGATCTAACTACCAAAAAAAACGCACTTTTAAGTGCGTTTTTTGTAGCAATTATTAAACGTTACGGCTATTAACGTTCGTCCAGTGACACATAATCACGTTTTGGAGAACCTTTGTATAGCTGACGTGGACGACCAATTCTACCTTTTGGATCAGCCATCATTTCTAACCAATGTGACACCCAACCAGATGTTCTAGCAAGTGCAAACATCACCGTGAACATACTGACAGGAATACCAAGTGCCTTATAAATAACACCCGAATAAAAATCAACATTTGGATACAACTTACGCTCAACAAAATACTCATCTTTCAATGCAATTTCTTCAAGCTTCATTGCTAATTCAAACATCGGATCTTGCGTGCCCGTCTCTTCAAGCACCTCGTAGCATACCTTTCTAATAATCGTTGCTCTAGGATCAAAATTCTTATATACACGATGCCCAAAACCCATGAGTTTAAATGGGTCATTCTTATCTTTGGCTTTTTCTAAGAATTTAGGAATATTTTCCACACTGCCAATTTCGTCCAGCATTGTCAGCACCCCTTCATTAGCACCACCATGGGCAGGCCCCCATAACGCTGCAATACCCGCTGAAATACAAGCAAATGGGTTTGCACCTGTACTGCCTACCAACCTAACTGTTGAAGTACTCGCATTTTGCTCATGGTCAGCATGCAAAATAAACAATAGATTCAGGGCTTTTGCTGCAATCGGGCTAACGACATAATCCTCACAAGGTACTGAAAACATCATGTACAGTAAGTTTTCACAATAATCTAAATCATTACGCGGGTAGACAATTGGCTCACCGATTGAGTGCTTATAACAAGCCGCAGCAATCGTAGGTAATTTAGAAATCAACCTGTGCGCCGAAACCATCAAGTGCTCTTCATCATTCATGTTTAAACCATCATGATAAAAAGCCGCTAACGACCCTACCACACCCATCATCATGGACATAGGATGAGCATCATGACGAAAACCATCAAAGAACTTTTTCAACGACTCGTTAATCATCGTATGACGGCGAATAATATTACTGAAAGTTGCAAACTCTTCCGCATTTGGCAATTCACCATGAATTAACAAATACGCTGTCTCGATATAGTTACTATTTTCAGCCAACTGCTCAATGGGGTAGCCGCGATGCAACAACACGCCTTTATCGCCATCAATAAACGTAATTTCACTTTCACAACTTGCCGTTGTTCCAAAACTAGGATCGTGTGTGAAGTACCCTAGTTCACCCGGTATCCCTTTAACATCAATGGTTGAATTACCAAGCGTACCCTCAAGTAATGGCAGCTCTACACTTTTCCCAGTTGTATTATCTGTTAGCGTTAAATTTTTTGACGACATCTATAACTCCCTATCTATAAATAGTGCTATCTCACTACTTACGCGCAATAAAAACATGCACTCATTAAAAATAATTTGAAAACTTACTCATGATTTTAACGAACTATCTTAATCAGGTCACCTAGTTTGGGCTCACGATTCGGAAAAAGATCATTCAAAAGCCTCAGTTGGTCTTCTACATGGTGAGTGATCGGCGAGTTTTTAGCCAGCAGCTTTATACTTTTATTATGTTGGCCAACCTTCACTAACACCACCTTTAACTCTTTTGCGACTTTTCTATCTTTAGCATTCAACCTTGAAAAGCTTTTAATGCTCGTAAGCACTTGCTTATCAACCTCTACAAATCTATCAGCTCGTTTTGTTGTCGCAAAAAAGACAAACGCCCTTAAGCCATCAAATACCACGGCTATTCGAACCTTGCCTTGCCCATATGGTGTTTTACCGTTAACTATCGCCTGATAGCCAGCTAACTGACCCACTGAAAAAGGCTTTTCACTGAGTGTTTTTGTTATTCCTAAGCGAGTTCTTAGAAACTCCTTAGGGGTTATTTTTTTATTTAAATCTTCTAACGTTAATTGCATCAACGCATCGTTGTTAGGGGTTGATGCAGCAATTGCGTTCGGCTTGTTCAAAATAAGCCACTGACTAGGAAACGTCAGTTTAAAATTCATCTCAGGGTGATAAAAGTGACGCCCACGAATGATTCCATCTTTCTCGCTGTCGCCAAATGTTAAGCTCTCTATTTTTTTTAAAAACGTAGTGTCTTGACCAGTCGTTCCTGAAACAACTGATGAAGCCCCTGCTCCACTTAACACTTGTTGCAAACGGGTATCATTATCGGGGTGGGTTGAAAACACACCGTGATAAGCTCGTGGCTCACGGCCTTGCTCAATAGCTAGTTTTTTATCGAACAACTCTTGATTCTTTAACGTTGAGATGACTTGTCGCATGGCAGAGGCACGATACCCCGCATTAATCAGGTACTGAACCCCTAAACCGTCGGCTTCTAACTCGTGTTCACGCCCATAACCTCTGACTATGCCCGTGCCTAACATATTCGTTAATTGTCCAGCCCCCTGCACCCCAGATGCAGCCGCAATAAGGCTTCCAATGATATTTGTTGTCGTTGCTAGGCTATGCTGACGAACAGAGTGTCTCGCTGTGACATGACCTAATTCATGACCCAACACGGCAGCCAACTCAGCCTCACTATTAAGGTACACCAATAAACCTCGAGTAATATAAATATAGCCGCCGGGTAATGCAAAAGCGTTGACTTGAGTGCTATCTAATAAGGTAAATCGGTAAATTAAGTTTTGTCGATGGCTAACACGTGCAACCCGATCACCCACCGATTGCACATACTGCTGAAGCTCTGGGTCATCATAGCGACGATATGCCTTCATTACTTGCTGACTATGCTGCCGACCTAAGGCCAGCTCTTCTTGCTCTGACATTAAGACAAAGTCACGCTCTCCGGTTACTGGGTTAACCGAGCAGCCAACACAGAGTAATACGATTATGACAATACTATAACGACTTACCATGCCTCCTCCCTAAAACACTTAAGCAAAAAAAATGCTACCTATAAGGTAGCATTTTTTTCAACTATACGCTTTAGCGTCAACTTATCCACGCTGATAACGTTTATTAAACTTATCAACACGGCCAGCCGTATCAACAATACGCTGTTTACCGGTATAAAATGGATGACACTCTGAACAAGATTCAATATGCAGTTCAGACTTACTGAGTGTTGAACTAGTTTTAAAAGCATTCCCGCAACTACAAGTAACGGCTACTTCGTTATATTCTGGGTGTGTATCTGGTTTCATAGTATTCTCTAAAAATCTGTGGCAGGACAGTACTGTCCTTAAGCTTGGTCGCGCATCATACGAAAAATGTTAGCCTTTAGCAAGTCCTTTCATTGTTACCTTTGTTCGGTATGATGTCTAATTTTATTAATTGTTCAGAAAACCCCTCATGAAAATTGTTTCAATCAATATTAACGGCATTCGCGCTGGCGAAAGAAAAGGCTTTTTTAACTGGGTACAACAACTCGATGCTGATGTACTGTGCTTACAAGAAATAAAGGCCCAAGAAGATCAACTAACTGCCGATACCTTCTGGCCCGCTAATTACCATTGTTTCTACCATCCTGCCGAAAAGAAAGGTTACAGCGGCGTCGCCATTTTTTCCAAGCAAAAGCCTGACAATGTAACTAAAGGTATTGGTTGGGAAGACTTTGATGCCGAGGGTCGCTTTATTGAAGCCGCCTTTGGCAACCTAAGGGTATCATCTATTTACATGCCATCGGGGTCCTCAAAAGAATCCCGCCAAGCCTTTAAGTACGACTTAATGGATCGATTAATGCCCGTGCTACAAGAAAAACAAAAAGATGGCAAACAACATATTATTTGTGGGGACTGGAATATTGCACATAAAAAAATAGACATTAAGAACTGGCGCGGCAATCAAAAAAACTCTGGTTTTTTACCCGAAGAGCGCGCTTGGCTAGACGAGCTATTTGGCAAAGAAGGCTGGGGTGATGCCTTTCGCCTTGTGAACCAAGAAGCCGAACAATATACATGGTGGTCCAACCGAGGACAGGCGTGGGCCAATAACACTGGCTGGCGGATAGATTACCAAGTTATTTCAGAAAACTTAAAAAATACGGTTACCAATGCATCCATCTATAAAGATGAGCGGTTTTCTGACCATGCCCCCTTGATTGTTGATTACGACATCCCTACAGCCTAATTATGCCGATCTCTATCGCCCAAGGAAGTTGGCTAGGCTCTATTCGTGCCTTCTGCCAACCACCCGTCATAGCGATGCTATTTTTGGGCCTGTCTGCAGGCATTCCACTCCTATTAATTTTTTCTTCATTAGGCTTATGGCTGCGCGAAGCTGGCATTGAGCGTGCTACTGTTACTTATTTTAGTTGGGCTGCTTTGGGCTATTCTTTTAAGTTTGTTTGGGCACCCTTGGTTGATAAATTACCACTGCCTTTTTTAACCACTTGGCTCGGCTATCGACGAAGCTGGATTTTATTTTCACAGCTAATGATTATCATCTCGATTTGCTTGATGGCGTTCATAGATCCGCACCAAGATGACCTAGTTCTCATGGCTTTTGCCGCTATTTTGCTCGGTTTCTCTTCAGCGACGCAAGATATTGTTATTGATGCTTATCGCATTGAATCAGCCGAGAGCAGCCTACAGGCGCTGATGTCATCTAGCTACATTGCCGGCTATCGGATTGGCATGATTGTTTCTGGTGCTGGCGCGTTATTGCTAGCCAACCACTTAGGGTCCAGTATAGACAGCTACAGCTATAGTGCATGGCAGTGGACCTACCTATGTATGGCCAGCATCATGTTAATTGGCGTTATCACAACACTTTTGATATCTGAGCCCCGTCAAAAAATTCACTCCAATTTTTTCCACGACACCCGTGAGCATGTCCAGCTATTAACGCTTTTCACCTTGGCTGTTACGGGTTTTATTGCTGTTTATTTTTTTAGCGCCGATACGGCAAACCAACTCAAGGCAGAGCTCACCTCGCTTTTCTCAAACAGACCCCTGGCCAGTGTTTTAGTCGAATTCTTCCGCCTTGGACTGGCACTGGCAGGTGCAAGCCTTGTCACCCGCCTGCTGATATCAAGTGGGCTTATTTCTTATACACTGGTCACCAAAACTTACATAGAACCCGTTAAAGACTTTTTCTCACGTTATGGTTATTCAGTCGCTTGGCTGCTACTGGCTTTGGTTGGCTTGTATCGAATATCTGATATTGTTCTAGGCGTCATTTCAAACATCTTTTATCAAGACCTTGGCTTCAGTAAGCCCGAGATCGCGAGCGTGGTAAAAACATTCGGACTACTGATGACTCTTCTGGGCGGTTTTATTGGCGGCTTACTTGTTTTACGTTTCGGCGTGATACGAATCTTGTTTATCGGCGCCTTACTGTCTGCACTGACTAACTTGCTCTTTATGCTGTTAGCACAAATAGGTCACAATATGCCTATGCTTTACCTTGTGATTTCTGCTGATAATTTGTCTGCTGGTCTTGCTAGCGCTGCCTTCATTGCTTTTTTATCGAGCCTCACCAATGTTTCATTCACCGCCGTACAGTACGCCATTTTTAGTTCTTTGATGACCTTGCTACCCAAAATATTAGGTGGCTACTCTGGTTCGATGGTTGAATTATTTGGCTATGAACAATTTTTCCTAATCACCGCGTTAATGGGGGTCCCTGTCCTTGTGCTGATCAGTTGGATTAATAAACACATTAAACTAAACGTTTAAAGGGACGTAAAAAACTACGGCACCTTGATGAATAGCTGGCTAATCAACATAAAACTGTTGTTTAAAACTCAATTCCAGCGGTTTTATTACACCTTTTGGTTTTAGGCTGATATTAAATGTCACCACTTCTTTGTTCGACACTCTAAACTCACTCAAATAATAAATAGCCTTTCCTTCCGCTACTCTTCTTGATTCAAGAGTCTTTAACTGACCCGCACGATTAACGGCCATTACTTTAACGTCTGCATTAACTGTTTGAGGCAACTGGCCCGGGTGGGGCTTCTTTTGAACCGACAGGTTTAACACCCCTTTATAACGGCTCCGCAAAATGCCATAAGCCGTAGCCATTTGTGGCGGCAAGGTATCAGCAGTAAACGCGTTGTAATACACAATATAATCACCAAAATCGTAAGCATTTTCTGCTGTACTCAATGTTGGGCATAACAATAAAAGTAATAAAAAGTATTTTTTAAATCGCATCTTTTTTTCCATCAAGTTGATAGAGTGCCACTTCGCCAAATAAATTAGGCCATAGCTTCATTAATGTACTTGGTCGATGATCATAATCCATGATCCCTTTTTTAGAAATCACCATTGAACGTTGATGACAAAACTGTTCAAAATCACTCACTGTACATAAATGTATGTTTTTTGTATCGTACCATTCAGCCGGTAAAGCCTTAGAAACGGGCATCCGCCCTTTCAGCGAAAGGTAAAGGCGACAGCGCCATAAACCAAAGTTTGGGAACGTCACTATACTTTTTCGTCCTACCCGCAGCATTTCCTCCAGTGTTTTATCTGGTCGATGCAGCGCTTGTAATGCTTGGGTCATAATCACGTAATCAAATGATCCATCAGCAAAATCAGTTAAACCTGCATCCAAGTCTGTCTGAATAATATTGACGTTCTTTTTTAAACAACTCAAGACATTCTGTTGGTCTATCTCTACCCCATAGCCCGTCACCTGCCGATTTCTTTGCAACCAATCGAGTAACGCACCATCACCACAACCTAAATCTAGCACCCTAGAGCCCGGCTCTACCCAATCGCAAATTTTTTCTAGTTCGGGTCTAAGTTCACTCACGGCGACACCTCAATATTTCGCATATAGGCACCAAATGCATCGAGATAGTCGTCATTGTGCACTAAAAATGCATCATGCCCATAATTCGACTCAAACTCTAAGTAGCTAACATCTCGACCCGCCTCGGTTAATGCACTGACAATCTCTTTGGAACGAGCAGGTGAAAAACGCCAATCTGTAGTAAACGAGGCTAAAAAGAATTTTGCTTGAACTTTCTCAAATACAGCAGATAAATCGCCCCCCTCTTTTTCAGCAGGGTCAAAATAATCTAACGCCTTGGTCATTAATAAATAAGTGTTCGCATCGAAACGGTTAGCAAAAGATTCTCCTTGATATCGCAAATAGCTTTCTACTTGAAACTCAACACCGTAATCATATTTAAGTTGATCGTTTTTTAGTTCTCGACCAAATTTATCACCCATTGCATCATCAGATAAATAGGTTATATGCCCCAACATTCTTGCGACCTTTAAACCATTAGCCGGCACCGTATTATGATCATAATAACGACCGCCGTGAAAATCAGCGTCACTCATAATAGCCTGTCTCGCGACCGCATTGAAGGCGATATTTTGTGCTGATAATTTAGGGGCAGACGCAATGACGATGGCATGGCGTATCATATCTGGAAATTGAATCGCCCATTGCAACGCCTGCATACCTCCTAAACTGCCGCCCGCTACAGCGGCCCATTGACTGATACCGAGCTTATCTGCCAGTCTTTTTTGATAGTTAACCCAATCAACAACGGTCACTATTGGAAAGTCTTGACCGTAAGCTTGCGAGGTTTTCGGGTCAATACTTCGCGGCCCTGTTGAACCACTGCAGTGGCCCAAATTACAGGGCGAGACCACAAAAAACCGGTTCGTATCAATTGCTTTTCCCGGCCCTATGCATATATCCCACCAGCCTGGCTTTGAGTCGCCTTCATGATGATACCCAGCGGCATGATGATCTGCCGATAAGGCATGGCAAATTAGAACCGCATTATCTGCTGCCGAATTTAACCTGCCATAGGTTTCATAAACAATATCGTATTGCTCAATGAGCCTACCACTCTCCAACGATAACGGCTCGTCAAAATGAAGGGTTTGTGGCTCAACAATACCCACTGAATTTGTTTTAATATTAGACAATTTATTCTTTTAAGTTATAATAATATCAGTTAATATTATTTTTAATTATATCAAAAACCCTTTATATTCACCGGCCTAGTATGAATTTACTGCGCCTTAAGCGACGATAATAACATGTACCTGTATAACGAATTTGATCAAACTCTTGTCAACGAACGCGTTGAACAATTTCGCGATCAAACAAAGCGGTTCTTAAATGGCGATCTAACGGAAGAACAATTTCGCCCCTTACGCCTTATGAATGGTTTATACATTCAAACACATGCGCCAATGTTGCGCATCAATATACCGTACGGCTTATTATCAAGTAAACAGCTTCGCATGCTTGCCCACGTTTCTCATAAGTATGACAAAGACTACGGACACTTTACGACTCGCCAAAACATTCAGTTTAATTGGCCAGAGCTAAAACGGGTGCCCGATATTCTTGCTGACTTAGCAAGCGTGCAAATGCACTCTATTCAAAGTAGTGGCAATTGCATCCGAAACACGACTGCAGACCCACTAGCCGGCGTTTGTGCAGATGAAATTGAAGACCCAAGACCCTATTGCGAAATAATTCGTCAATGGTCAACTTTACACCCAGAGTTTTCATACCTGCCACGCAAATTTAAAATTGCCGTAAGCGGTTCACCAAAAGATCGTGCCGCTACGCAAGTACACGATATTGGTCTACATCTTAAAAAAAATGCTGATGGCAACATCGGTTTTGAAGTTTTAGTTGGTGGAGGACTTGGGCGCACCCCCGTTATTGGTCAAACAATTAACAACTTTATTGCTGAAAAAGACCTCTTGTCCTACCTTGAAGCGATTCTTCGCGTTTATAACCGCTTTGGCCGCAGAGATAATAAATACAAAGCCCGTATTAAAATACTCGTTCGCGAAACAGGCTTAGATACTTTTAAAGAACAGGTCGAAGCAGAATGGGCTTCCATCCGAGACAGTCAATTAACGCTAACCGACGATAACATTCAACGTGTAAAACGTTACTTCACACCACTAAATTACGAAACAGCTAACGATGAGGCTTTAGAGCAACACTTGGCTAATAGCGGTGCTTTTCGTCAGTGGTTTCAACAAAATACTAAAGCGCACAAACAATCCGGTTACCGTATTGCCTTTGTTTCGCTTAAATCACCAAAGCGTCCGCCGGGCGATGTAACCAAACAGCAAATGGAACTCATCGCCGATTTGGCTGACCAATATAGTTTTGGCCAGATCAGAACCACTCACGACCAAAACCTTGCATTAACCGATGTAAAATCCAGTGATTTATATGCCCTTTGGCAGCAATTAGCCGAGCATGACCTTGCAACAGCAAATATTGGCACGATTACCGATATGATTTGCTGCCCCGGTCTCGATTTTTGTAGCTTAGCAAATGCCAGCTCTATTGATATCGCACAAGGTATTACTGACCGTTTTACTGACAGCGCCATTGACGCTGGCAATATCAGCCTCAAAATGTCTGGTTGCATGAATGGCTGTGGCCACCATAGCATCGGTGAAATTGGTATTTTGGGTGTCGATAAAAAAGGCGAGCAATGGTATCAATTAACTCTAGGTGGTTCCGATAGCCATCAAAGTAAATTAGGGGACAGGCTTGGAAAAGCCATTGCCAAAGATGGTGTAGTAGATGCTATTGACGACATTGTTCAGGTCTATAAAGCCAACAGAATAGATGATGAAAACTTTGCAAGCACACTGCAACGCATCGGATTACAACCGTTTAAGGATAAAGTGTATGACGCTCATTAAAAACAACGAAATCGTTCAAGACCGTTGGACCAAGCTAGACGAAGAGCAAGCTCTACAAGCAGACTATAACATCATCGATCTTGCCTATTGGAATGCCAATAAAGATTCCTTAATCGCTAGCAAAGGACATCTTGGCTTATGGGTTCAAGGCGATGAAAGTGCAGAACAATTTGCAGATGACTTACAATACTTTGAGCTTATCGCTATACACTTTCCAACATTTGTTGACGGTCGTGGTTACTCACTAGCGAAAATATTACGTGAAAAGCACCATTACACCAAAGAAATCAGAGCCGTTGGTGATGTCCTCCCCGATCAGGCTCTTTATTTAACACGTGTAGGATTCGATACACTTGAATTCTCAACTAAAGAAGCTGGTTCGCTTGCCTTAGAAAAATTAAATGAGTTTAGCGTTTTCTATCAGGCTGCTACCAACTAGCAGCCTTGCCCTTATCGTTATTTTTATCAAAATAACGACAAGATACGCAAAAAAACATATTACACCACTAGCTCGCTTCTTAGCTCCCTTGCCAGGCTGTAACTAAAACACCCCCTAACCGTCACACAAGCGTCATAACCTGTTGGTACATTTGATGTCCCGTTTCAATGCATAAGGACATCCAATGGATTCACTAATAAAGCTCACTCTCGGCGTCAGCTTAACGCTTGGCATATCATTCTCTACACTTTCTTTTGCTGATATTAATATCGTTAAAAAAGGTCAATATACCGAGGAATGTGGCGGCGAAGAAAGTTGCACCGAGATTTCAGCTTTTAGTCCTGTGTCGAATAGGATTTACACCACCAATGCCGAAGAGAATGAACTCAAAATTCTTAATGTAGATAGTAACGGCTGGCTCTCCGAGCACAGCACTCTGACTTTGATTGGTGGCGGCCCAAACAGTGTTACTACCTACGGGAATTGGGTTGCTGTAGCCGTAGAGGCTGTCAATAAACAAGATGATGGCAACGTTCTTATCTATGACCTTGAAGGAAATTTACAGCGGATCATAAAAGCTGGCGCATTACCCGACATGCTGACATTTACCCCGAACGGTCAATTTTTAATTGTTGCTAACGAAGGAGAGCCTGACGATGAGTATAAAAATGACCCTGAAGGTACGGTAACTGTTATCAATACAAACACTTGGATGCCTGCAACGGCTGATTTTAATACGTTTAACAGTACTAAATTAAAAAACGTGCGTATTTTTGGCCCAGATGCGTCAATTGCCCAAGACCTAGAACCTGAATATATTACTGTTTCAGCCGACTCCAGTACGGCTTGGATTAGCCTGCAAGAAAACAATGCTTTAGCAAAACTAGACATTGCGTCAGCGACTATCACCGATATTTATGGCTTAGGTTACAAAAAACATCAACAAAATAAAAATGCCTTTGATGCCAGCAACAAAGATAATGCAATAAACATTCAAACATGGCCAACATACGGCATGTATCAACCCGATGCTATTGCAAGTTTCGAGTATAAAGGTTCAACTTTCATTTTATCTGCCAATGAGGGCGATGCTAGAGACTATGACGGTTACAGCGAAGAAGTGCGCGTTGAAGACCTAATATTAAACCCTGACGCATTCGAAAATGCTAGAGAGCTTCAACAAATAGAGAACCTGGGGCGATTAAAAACCACCACTGCCAATGGCGATATAAACAATGATGGGGCACATGAAAAGATTTACTCTTATGGCGCACGCTCTTTTTCTATCTGGGATGAAAAAGGGTCTCGAATCTATGACTCTGGGTCTGACTTTGAACGCTTCTTAGCCACCTATGCTGATAACAACGTTGATAATGAACCATGGGAAGAAGGACGTAGTGACGACAAGGGGCCTGAACCTGAATCTATTACTACCGGTGAGCTACGCGGTAAAATTTATGCCTTTATTGGCTTAGAAAGAGCTAATGGTATTTTTATATATGACATCTCTAATCCGCGCAAACCAAAGCCTGCCGGTTATATCAACATTGAGAAGCAAGGTGACATTGGACCAGAAGGGTTAATTTTTATTAAAAAAACTGAGTCTCATGGTTGGCTAATTGTTACTAATGAGATTAGTAACACGATTAGTATTTACGAAATAAGCATTGATTAACACAATGCTTTGTTAAAAAGTCCCTGCTGATAAAACCAGCAGGGACTTTTTGTGTTCATTGCTGAAACAGCGTGCAATTTAGTTAATGATCTTACCCACTACCATTTGTGCCGATCTTTTCCGAAGCTGATATGAAATAGGCTCAAGCTTCACCCCCCGTAAGGCTAATGTGGGTAACATTTCTTGCAATACACTTAATGTTTCTGGATATGGGTGACCAATGCCCACGGCATAACCGTTTTCTAAAGCTTGTTTAATCAATATATCAAACTGTTGTTTAATCTTTTCTTCATCAATAGTGTGGTCGAGAAAAACATCACGACTAAGGACGGGCACACCTTGTTCAACGGCAATTTGCGCGGCAATAGACTGCCCAGCAGTACGACTATCAACAAAAAAATAATTTCCCTGCCGCATTGTTTTCATCACCCATTCCATATGGCCAGGATGCCGTGTTAGCAAACTCCCTTGGTGATTATTCATACCGATTGCGTGAGGTACTTTATTAAACGCCTGCAACAGGGCCTGCTCCACCTCTTTTTCTTTCATATCAATGGCTAAGGCACCCTCTTCGGCAGCTTCTCCAAGGGTTGACTGCATTGGCATATGCAGCATAACTTCGTGCCCATGCTGATGCGCAAGATTGGCCAACTGTCTGGCTTTTGGTGCATTGGGTAAAACCGCATACGTTAAGTTGGCCGATAGATTAATCAGCTGCCTGCCTTCTTCTAAACGATAACCAATATCATCAATAATAATACTGATAACCGCCTCTGGTTTTACTTCCTCGGCGTGGCTGGGCCCTATCAAAAAAAAACAAGCGATCAATAAAAAAGTCCGAGCCATAATTAACTTTTCCACCGGTCGCTCGTGCCTATCGCTTACTTTCTTAAAATATTGATGCCTTTAAGCAAATTAAGCGCTTCGTGCAAGGGGTAATCTGTACTCACTTGCTCTACTATTTTTTCTTCCTTTTCTTCTTCGCCTTCGGGGTTCACTAAATGCTTTGTTAAATCTTTTTCTTTAATTGCAACAAAATCATCTTCTAATTGTTCTAACTTTACTGCCGATAAAGTGATGTCAGGCGTGATCCCTTCAGCTTGAATTGAGCGACCTGATGGCGTGAAGTAACGCGCTGTGGTTAATTTAATCGCTCCGCCTTTATTGTTTTCTAAAATCGTTTGCACCGAACCTTTACCAAAACTTTGCTGCCCCATAATCACTGCACGCTTATGGTCTTGTAACGCACCAGCAACAATTTCTGAGGCCGACGCAGAACCACCATTAATCAACACAACAATTGGAGCACCTTTTAAAACATCATTGGGGCCTGCTTTAAAGCTCATTTTAGAATGCTCAATACGGCCTTCTGTGTAAACAATTAAACCATCGCTTAAGAAAGCATCACTCACTGACACAGCCGCATTTAATAAACCACCAGGGTTATTACGTAAATCCAATACCAGACCTTTTAGCTCATTACCTTCAGATTCTTTTTTTAACTCAGAAATCGCGTCATTTAGGTTTTCTCCAGTCCTTGTTTGGAAGCTGGCAATTCTTACATAGCCATAGCCGGGTTCTAAAAGACGATTTTTCACACTAACCACTTTAATAACTGCACGGGTGATCTTAATTTTAAGTGGCTTCGGCTCACCTTCTCTTATAATCGTTAACAGAATATCGGTCCCTGGTTTGCCGCGCATTATTTTTACTGCATCTGACAAAGTCATGCCTTTTACTGGTTTTTCATCTAAACGAATCACCAAATCACCGGCTTCTATCCCTGCTTTAAAAGCAGGCGTATCATCAATTGGCGTAATAACTTTTACGAAACCATCTTCCATACCTACTTCGATGCCTAAACCACCAAATTCCCCACGTGTACCTTCACGCAAATCTTTAAAGGCTTTTTTATCCAAATAGGTTGAGTGAGGGTCCAAGCCCGTTAACATCCCTTTTATCGCATTCTCTAATAGGTCGTGATCACTCACCTCTTCAACATAAGACGCTTTAATTTGGCCAAATACTTCTGAAAATGCCTTTAAATCCTCTAATGGTAACGAACTGTTAACCCGTTCTTTCTCAGCCAACACGGTCCCGCCAATGCTCAACATAATACCCAGTGCAGCACCTACCATTAACACTGGCAATGTTTTACGTAAAAAATTCATATCAACTCCATTAACTTACAAAATTACCCAACGCGACCTTTTTTAACCGCTCGACACCATTGAATAGGATTCACCGGCTTTCCATTTTTTCTAATGCTGAAGTATAGACCGGCTTTTTGTTGTCCGCCACTCACTCCAACCGTTGCTATCATTTCACCCGCTTCAACCCAGTCACCCACTTCTTTGTACAACCCTTCATTGAAGGCATATAAACTCATATAGTTTGAACCATGATCGACGATAATCAACAAACCATAGCCTCTTAACCAATCCGCATACACTACTCTACCATGCGAGATAGCCTTAATGGCGGTGCCTTCGCTTGCAGCAATAACAACCCCGTCATAGCGACCAGATTGTCTTGCACTACCAAATCGCTTACGTATCGAGCCTTTTATAGGCCAAGGCAATCGACCTTTTAAGCTCTTAAAAGGTTTATTTTGCTGGGCCAACACAGGCGTATCAATAATGACTTGGCGAATACTAGCTAATAGCGTTGTTAAGCGTTTTTCATTTTCTTTTAATTCAGCCAATTCATCGGCCGCTGATTTCATCTCTTTACCTAACTGAGCCAACACCTTTTTACGTTGACTCTTAGCCGCCATTAACTGCTCGTTCTCCATTTTTTTTGCGTCAATAAAGGTGGCTAACTCACTCAACTGATCATCTAGCGCCACTTCAACATCGAGTAATTGTTTAATACCCGCGTCCAGTGCCGTTACATTGTCCAATCTCGCTTGGTTGAAATAGTCATAGTACTGTATTACTCGACTCATCCGATCTGGGTGCTGTTGATTAAGTAACATCTTCACACGCTGTTGCTTACCCATTAAATACGCCGACTTTAATTGCTCTGCCAATAACTGTTTTTGCACCTTAGTCTGTTCTTTTAGCCTAGCTTGCTGGGCTCGCAATTGCTTAATTTTTTTGTCTGTTTCATCAAGCTTTTCATTCAGCAAACGAAGCCTTTTTGAAGACTCAGCCAAGCGTTTATCCAGTTGTTTAAGCGCCTTTTCCTCTTTAGTTTTTGATTGCTGCGTTAAAGCGATGTTTTTTTCCACCAATTGCATCCGCTCGCGCAACAAAGCCAGTTGTTTCTTTTTCTCACTCTCAGGCGATGCAAATAAGGACCCTGAACCCAGTAAAGAAACTAATATAAGCGTCGTTAAAATAAGTCGTTGCTTTAACATTCTTATTGGCTAGAGGTACTACTTTAACTGGTTAAATGAAGCAAACTATGCCCACTCATCTCGGCTGATGGACTAAGCCCCATAGCGGCCAACATCGTAGGCGCGACATCTGCTAAATCACCGCTGCTATCAAGCTGTGCAGAACGGCCAACATAAACAAAGGGCACTGGGTTGGTGGTATGCGCTGTGTGCGTCTGACCAGAATCTGGATCCGTCATTTGTTCGGCATTACCATGATCCGCCGTGATAAAAACCTCACCGCCTACTTTTTCAAGTGCTTCCAACAACCTTGCAATGCAGGCATCAATCGTTTCAACAGCTTTCACCGCTGCATCAAAATTACCTGTATGGCCAACCATATCGCAGTTTGCATAATTGGTAATAATGGCATCATATTTTTCTGATAAAACAGCCTCAACCAATTTATCTGTGAGTTCTGGCGCACTCATCTCTGGTTGTAAATCATATGTTTTAACATTTGGCGATGGAATTAAAACTCGATCCTCACCCTCATTTGGTGCGTCATCACCACCATTAAAAAAGAACGTAACATGTGCATACTTTTCAGTTTCAGCAATACGCAACTGCTTTAGACCTTTACTGGCAAGCACCTCTCCAAAGCCGTTATTTACCTCTATAGGAGGGTAGGCAACGGGCAAATCAAAATCCTCATGGTACTGTGTTAAACACACAAATTTATTCAATAACGGCACCTCAGCTCGCTCAAACTCATTGAAGCCAGTTTCTGTAAATGCCCTGGTAAATTCACGTGTTCTATCTGATCTAAAATTCATAAAAACAACGCTGTCGCCATCTTCTATTTTAATAGCCTGGCTACTGGTAGGGTGTATGCTGGTTGGCAAGACGAACTCATCTGTTTGCTCGCGTCCGTAAGATGCCATTAATCCACTAATTGCATCTTCAGCAGAATATTCTGCTTTCCCTTGGCTCAATAGGTCATACGCCAGTTGGACTCTATCCCAACGATTATCTCTATCCATCGCATAAAAACGACCTACTAAAGACACCGTTTTGCCAACACCTAACTGTTTATATAAAAGCTCCATTTTTTCTAATGACGCCTTAGCACTTTTCGGCGGTGTGTCCCTGCCATCTAAGATGGCATGCAAATAAAGCTTTTTAACACCTTTCTCAGCAGCCATTTCTATCATTGCTTTAAGGTGATCTTCATGGCTATGTACACCACCAGGCGATAATAAGCCTACAACATGTAGCGCCTTATCATCTTCAATCACATCCTTTACTACATCACAAAGTACTGGATTGTTTTTAAATTCACCCGAATGAACATCATCATTTAATTGCGTAAACGTTTGCGGCAATAAGCGTCCTGCACCCAAGTGCAAATGCCCAACCTCTGAATTACCCATTTGCCTATCTGGTAACCCCACTACCGAGCCTGAACAATCTAATAAAGCTTTAGGCTTGGTTGCCCATAGTCTGTCCCAGGTTGGCGTGTTCGCCGCATTAATGGCGTTAGATTCTCCTGCCTCAGCGTAACCAAAGCCATCTAAAATCATTAACACAATAGGGCGTTTAATTAAATGTTGCTTCAAAATGCTATCTCCACAGTTTGCTTGTTATAATGGGTTAATATATGTCATCCATTTTACGATATATGCCCTTTTAATACTTTAACTATATGCAAAGACAAGCCCTATGAGCAACCTAGCTATGGACAAACTCATCGAAAGTGATGAGGAAATAAACAAAGCCGCTGATCTTCTTAAAGTGCTCTCTCACCCTATTAGGCTAAAAATCATTTGTCAGCTAGGGCATGACGAAAAAACTGTACAACAACTATTAGACAGTGTTGGCTCTACCCAAAGCAACGTCTCACAACATCTTGCAATTATGCGAAATAATGGCGTTTTACAATACCGTAAAAATGCCACTCAAGTCCTCTATAGCGTGGCTGAAAAGGCCTCTATAGATGTCGTACATTTATTAAAAAAAATCTACTGCTAATTAATCTAATACTTTAAGGCTCACCCTAAGATGGATATTTATTTGGAATTTATCAGCAATCACAGCCTGCTTTTTATTGCCTTGCTGTTTGTTATTATTTTATTGTTACAGTCTTTTTTTAGCGACATTACCCGCAAATATAAACTCATTTCCCCATCTGAAGCGATCAACCTGATTAACCGTGAAGACGCTGTCGTTATTGATACACGTACTAAAGACGAGTTTAAAAGTGGTCACATTTCAGGCGCCGTATTGATGCCGATCTCTGAGATAAAAGATAACGCTGATGCGTTAAATAAATACGAGGAACGCCCGCTAATACTTTACTGTAAGTCAGGAACACGTTCTGACGAAGCTTGCAAAACACTCAGCAAGCTTGGCAGAACTAATGTGCATGCTTTAAGCGGTGGGATCCAAGCTTGGGAAGCCGCCAGCATGCCACTCGTTAAAAAATAACCCTTTTCATCTGGAATCCATATGGCCTCTACCGAACAAACCGCTTCATCTGACAAACAATTTGCAATTCAAAAACTATATGTAAAAGACCTATCTTTTGAATCGCCTAACACACCCACTGTTTTTACAGAAAAGTGGGAACCCAATGTTGATATAAACTTAAACAGTAATGCCAAAAAAGCACCTCAAGACCTTTTTGAAGTCTCAATCACTGTTACCGTCACCGTAAAAAATAATGACAGCGTGGCCTACTTAGTTGAAGCGACCCAGGTAGGAATTTTCGGTGTTAAAGGTTTCTCAGAGCCTGAGTTAGGCCCACTCTTAGGTAGCTTTTGCCCAAGTGTTTTATTTCCCTATTTACGTGAAGTGGTTTCTGAGGTTGTCACCAAAGGCGGCTTCCCTCCAATGTTACTAAACCCTGTTAACTTTGATGCTTTATACGCTCAGCATAGCCAACAAAACGATATCTCCAAAGCCAATTAACTAATACGCAGATGAGCCCTAAAAAAATAGCTGTTCTTGGTGCTGGCTCGTGGGGTACCGCCATGGCTGTGATGATGGCCAGAGCAGGTCACCACATTACATTATGGGGACATAACCCGAGCCATATTAAGCAACTCAAGATTGATAATAGTAACGTTGAATTTCTTCCTGGCACCGACTTCCCCAGCACCTTAAGCGTTACAGATCAGCTGGAAGAAACCGTCGAAGAACACGATTTTTTAATGCTTGCTGTTCCCAGTCATGCATTTAGACAAACGCTACTTAAATGTAAGCCTCAGCTTAAAAAAGATACTATCGTGAGCTGGATAACAAAAGGCTTTGAAACCGGCACAGGGCTATTAGCACATGAAATCGTCATAGAAACCCTAGGCAAGGATACAAAGTTAGCCCTAATCTCTGGGCCTAGTTTTGCACTTGAAGTTGCAGATAATCTGCCCACAGCCGTTGTAGTAGCTTCTACAGATATCGAGGTTGCCACTGAGGTTGCAGATATAATACGAAACGCTAACTTCCTGACCTTCCCAACTAAGCACCTTGCTAGCGCAGAAATAGGTGGCGCCATGAAAAATATCTTAGCCATTGCTGCCGGTATTTCTGATGGTTTAGGTTACGGAGCCAATGCTCGAGCCGCATTAATCACTCTAGGCTTAACTGAAATGGTACAACTCGGCCATGTCTATAATTGCTCGGAAAGTTCTTTTCTTGGCTTAGCCGGTGTCGGTGATTTAGTGTTGACTTGTACCGATAATAAATCACGTAACCGACGTCTTGGTTTACAGCTTGGACAGGGCAAAAAAATTGATGACGCAAAACAAACGATTGGCCAAGAAGTAGAAGGCATCCATGCTGCTCGTGAAGTGCATGCTATTTGTGAAAAGTGGTCACTCGATATGCCCATCTGCATTCAAACATACCGAATTTTGTATGAAGGATTAGCCCCTGACGTAGCCGTTAGATATTTGCTCAGCCGCGCTCAATTGGCCGAACCTCAGCTAGACTAGTTTTTACCATTCGAAATCATGTTGTCGCCATGCCTCATACACCGCTACAGCAACTGAGTTTGATAAATTAAGACTTCTATTACCCTCCTTCATTGGAATTAAAAGTCGCTGCTGCTCTGGCAAGGCTTCAATAAATGCCTTTGGCAAGCCTCTCGTTTCAGGACCAAAAACCAAGGCATCGCCAGCTTGATAGCTGACCTGCGAATAATTACTTTTTGCAAACCTAGAAAAAGCAAACACCCTGTTTGGTTTTTCGCCGTCTAAAAATTCATCAAAATTTTGATATTCCTTCACATCCGCCACGTCTCGGTAATCCATCCCTGCTCGCCTTAACTGTTTATCGTTAATTTCGAAACCGAGCGGGTGAATCAAACTTAAACGCACCCCAGCATTAGCGCAAAGGCGCATTACATTACCCGTATTAGGAGGAATTTCTGGTTCAAATAAAACGACATGGATCATGATGATATTAACCTTAGGTTAACTGGTATAATTGAGCATATTATCTCACTATCAGTCAGCAAATGTTACACCCTAAATTAGCCTCTTACTTTTGTGGAATGCGATTCCAAACACCCGTTGTCTTACTTTCTGGCTGTGTTGGATTTGGTCAAGAATACACCCGCGTAGAGGGTTTTTCTCATCGAGATATTGGCGCTGTTTGTCTTAAAGGCACCACGTTGAGCGCCCGCCCTGGAAACCCAACACACCGCGTTTACGAAACCCCATCGGGCATGTTAAACGCGATTGGCCTGCAAAACCCCGGTGCCAATAAGGTTGTTGATGAGATACTTCCTTCGCTAAATTTCCAAGAAACTCGTTTTATTGCGAATGTTTCTGGCTCCACCATCGAAGAATACACTGAGGTAACACGGCTTTTTGATCAATCTGCTATTGATGCCATAGAAATTAATATTTCTTGCCCGAATGTAAAAGAAGGTGGTGTGACATTTGGCAACGATCCTGACATGTCTGCACGCGTGGTAGAAGCCTGTCGATCCGTTACCAACAAACCACTAATTACTAAACTATCCCCCAATCAAACAAATATTGCTGACAATGCACAACGTTGTATTGACGCCGGTAGCGATGCCTTTTCAGTCATCAACACCTTAATGGGCATGGCTATCGACACCAACACAAGAACCCCCATTATTGGTAATGTACAAGGCGGGCTTTCTGGCCCGGCAATTAAACCCATTGCTTTATTGAAAGTTCATCAAGTCTATCAAGTCTGCAAAGCACATAATATTCCTATTATTGGCCAAGGCGGTATCACTACCGCTAATGATGCCCTTGAGTTTATTATTGCTGGAGCTAGCGCAGTTGGTCTTGGTACAGGGCTATTCTATGACCCCTTACTGAGTAAAAAAGTTAATGATGGGATAGTCGATTATCTCGATACACACCAACTTAACCATTTTTCTGAATTAATCGGTAGCCTCGACTGTTAAGCACTAAAACCTTTAATTTTCCGAGTTAAAGTATTTCGCCCAAGGCCTAGTAATTTTGCCGCTTCTTGCCGGCGCCCCTTGGTAACATCCAATGCCTGCATAATTAGTACCTTTTCTATCGAAGCCACCACCCTTTTCGCCACATCTGCTTCCCCTGCTAATAATCTTTTAAGAATATCGGCTTTTGCAGCGTCTAACCAGTCACCCTCAACCATCACTGTGTCTGTCGAGGTGATATTTTTCAACTCATCAGGTAGGTCATCTAACTGAATGATGTTACTCGGGCACATTGCCGTTAATAAATGACAGGTATTTTCAATTTGCCTAACATTACCCAACCAAGGCAAGCCTGACAGATACTGCATGGATTCGTCATCCAACAACTTCACATCATCTTCCAGCTCACTGGCAGCCTTGGCTAAAAAATGTTTTAGAAGTAATGGAATATCTTCGCGACGTTCTCTAACCGGAGGAATTTTGATACGCACCACATTTAAACGATGGAATAAATCTTCTCTAAAAAGTTTTTCTTCAACAAGTTTTTCTAGCCCCTGATGTGTTGCCGCAATAATACGCACATCCACCTTTATTGGTTGATGACCACCGACAGAAAAGAACTCTCCATCTGACAGTACCCGCAATAAACGTGTTTGCATATCTGCTGGCATATCACCAATTTCATCTAAAAACAGCGTCCCACCATCGGCTTGCTCAAAACGCCCTTTTCGACGACTCGTTGCGCCAGTAAATGCCCCTTTCTCATGCCCAAATAGCTCAGACTCTAATAAATCTTTAGGAATCGCCGCCATATTTAACGCTATAAACGGTTTATCTCTTCTTAAACTATGTTGATGAAGGGCCTTGGCAACTAATTCCTTACCGGTGCCTGATTCTCCATTTACCATCACCGTAATATTAGACTTTGACAAGCGCCCAATCGCCCTAAAAACAACCTGCATAGCTGGAGCACTACCAATAATGCCCGACTCACTGGCCTCATCTTGAGTATCAGGTTGCTCAACAGCACTTGTTTTCTTTTTAAGGTGCTCGTAGGCTCGTTCAACTTGATTAACAACCTCATCAACATCAAAAGGTTTAGGCAAATATTCAAAAGCACCACCATCATAGGCAGACACCGCACTGTCCATATCTGAATGAGCCGTCATCACAATCGCAGGTAAATCTGGATAATGTTTCTGTAGTTCTGCAAGGAGTTCAATGCCACTTTTGCCGGGCATACGAATATCAGTTAGCAACACATCCGGCTTATCTTTACGCATAAGGTTTAGGATACCCTCTGCACTTTCAAAACATGTGACTTGGTGCCCCTCTCTTTTTAATGCTGTTTCCAACACCCATCGAATAGAACGATCATCATCGACCACCCATGCTTTTATCTTTTCACCCATAATTAATACTATCCATTTATCTGATGCTTACGTTTTACTCGACAACCCATTAGGTATTACACTCCCTAGTTATCCTGCTTTTTCTAGCGGTAATATTGTTGAAAAAACCGTGTGGCCCGGTTCACTGGCTACTTCTATAATGCCACTATGGCGCTGCACATTTGTCTGAGCTATTGATAAGCCCAACCCCGTTCCGTCAGTTCGCCCAGTCACCATTGGGTAGAAAATTTTTGTTTGCATCTCTTTCTCGATGCCAGGCCCGTCATCAATTACATCAATTTTTACCGCTAACTTTCTAGTCTCATCACCTATCGTAAAATTTCGATGTATTCGCGTTCTAAGGATAATTTCACCACCATCTTGAACTGCTTGCGTTGCATTCCTAACTACATTTAGTAATGCTTGAATAAGCTGATCTTTATCTGCCTTGATATCTGGAAGACTAGGATCATAATCTGCTCTTATGATGACTTTTTCATTAACCTCGGCTTCCACTAATTGCCTTACACGTTCCAAAATCACATGTATATTAATGTATTGATGATTCGGTAACTCTGATGAACCCAACATTCGATCAACTAGCGTTCTTAAGCGATCCGCCTCTTCGATAATAACGTGTATATAGTCAGAAAAATCACCATTTAACTCTTTTGATAGCAACTGAGCAGCCCCCCTAATGCCACCTAATGGGTTTTTAATTTCATGCGCAAGCCCTCGTAACATATTGGTCGCTAGTTCATTTTGCGCTAATAATTTTTCATCATGATCGATCTGTAAATAGTAATTAAAATCAACGATTTCAACGAGCAGCTCTTCTTCATCGTCATTACTATTATTTGATAATGGTGTTGCTGATAAACTTACGCTTCTTTTTGTTCCAACGGGGTGGCCGATGGGAACCAAGTGCTCAGTCACTTTTGACCCTAGTTGCCGGCTACGCTGAAACACCTTATTGATATCAAAGCGTGCGGTTTCAAACAGGTTTTCTGCCTTCGCGCCAATTGCTTTACGTTCACTGATATCAAGTAATTCTTCAGCTGCATTGTTTATATAAACTAACGCATTTTTTTCGTTAAACAGCAATATACCGACAGACAGTTGTTCCATGACAGAATTTGGCATAAAGGTGTGTTTTTTCATTCTAGATACCTAGCAATTAATGCGCCAAGTAGTATGAGGCGCCCTCTTTAATAAACATAGGTCTCATCATACTCGTTAACAGAAATTTTATGCACCAGTACAGTGCATTTTTATTTTAACGTCCCATTGTTAAACGCTTTATATCTTTATGATGCTGTGCTTCTTTGTAAATAAAAAGTCACACTGGGGCTAGTTATTTTTACCTCACCATTCTTATCTATTACTTGCACCTGAACAACATGCGCACCACGCTCCACCCCCTCAAGATTGAAGCCTTCTTGAACCACCCCATCAAGTAATAATTCAACCGTATCTTCTTCTTGCAAAGCCGGCTGCAAATCATATGTAACATTCACAATACCTTGATTACTCCTAACCGTTCCCTGCTCAATGGGTGAAATAATACTAATATGATCATAAGGAATATTGGCTTCAGTTAACTCTTTGCGCTCTTCTGAAGTCACTATTTTTTTTGTAGGAATATTAGGTGCCTCATAAGTCATAATCGGCGGCACAATCACTTTCTCTGCACCTTTAACAGGTGTGTCGGAGTAGGCTGTTTTCCCTTGTTTATTGATATATTTATAAACATCGGCTTGCACAAAACCCGCTAAAAAAATTGTGATTAAAATAATACTTCGCTTCATACCCTGCTCCTTTATGACTGTGCTATGCAACCATAAGACCATATTTCTTAAAATTTGTGCAAAAAAAACCCCGCAATAGCGGGGTTTTTCATTACATTAATGCAATTTTACAAGCTGTAGTACATATCAAACTCAATCGGGTGAGTGCTCATCCTTAGGCGAGTCACTTCTTCCATTTTTAATTTAATGTAGCCATCAATCATATCATCAGTAAACACACCGCCCTCAGTTAAGAATGCACGGTCTTTATCCAATGCAACTAGTGCTTCATCAAATGAAGTCGCTACTTGTGGAATTGCAGCTTCTTCTTCTGGTGGCAAATCATAAAGGTCTTTATCCATAGCTTCGCCAGGGTGGATCTTATTCTTAATACCATCAAGACCCGCCATTAACATGGCTGAGAAACATAAGTATGGGTTTGCCGTTGAATCAGCAAAACGCACTTCAATTCGACGACCTTTAGGGTTTGCTACAAAAGGAATTCGAATAGATGCTGAACGGTTACGTGCAGAATAAGCCAACATAACAGGTGCTTCAAAACCCGGTACTAAACGTTTGTAGCTGTTTGTTGAAGCATTTGCGAAGGCGTTAATTGCCTTAGCATGTTTAATAATACCGCCAATATAAAACAAGGCTATTTCAGATAAACCGCCATATAAATCACCAGAAAATAATGCTTTGCCGTCTTTAAAAATTGATTGGTGAACATGCATACCATTACCGTTATCACCAACGATTGGCTTCGGCATAAAAGTAGCTGTTTTGCCATAGGCGTGAGCAACGTTTTGAACTACATATTTAAGCTCTAAGACCTCATCTGCTTTCTTCACCAATGTATTGAACACTGTGCCAATTTCACACTGGCCCGCTGTTGCTACTTCATGGTGATGAACTTCAGTCTCTTGACCCATTTCTTCAAGCGTTAAACACATAGCCGCACGCATGTCATGAAGAGAATCAACAGGAGGGACTGGGAAATAACCGCCTTTTGTACCAGGACGGTGACCCATGTTGCCACTTTCATAATCTTTTTCTGAATTCCAGCCCGCTTCTTCAGAGTCTATTTTATAAAAAGACCCCGACATGTCTGTTTTCCAACGAATATCATCAAATACAAAAAACTCATTTTCTGGACCAAAATAAGCCGCGTCACCAATACCTGTTGACTGAAGATACTCTTCTGCTCTTTTAGCAATTGAGCGAGGGTCTCTTTCATAGCCAGACATATCGCTAGGCTCAACAACATCACAACGGATAATCAGCGTTACGTCATCAAAAAATGGGTCTAAAACAGCTGTTGATGGATCTGGCATCAAAATCATGTCTGACTCATTAATACCCTTCCAACCTAGAATGGAAGATCCATCAAACATTTTGCCGTCCTCAAACACATCAGCATCTACCGTATGTGATGGAACTGTTACGTGTTGTTCTTTACCAATAGTATCAACGAAACGGAAATCAACAAAAGCGACTTCTTTTTCTTTGATCAAATCTAATACATCTTGTGCTGACATGATTACTCCTAAAGTTTTTAAAATGATTGCTTCTAAATTTAAGTTAGCTCGACATTTTCTGCACATAATATGCCAAAACATAACTTGTTGTATTTTACGGATATTTACCTTTTTCACGGCTTAAAATCCCAACATTGGTGCATCATTTACACTAGCCGCACCAATTTTGGGCAATTTAAACAAATAACACTTTTACATCCGTCACCTCTGGAAGTGTTAACGTTTTCTTTTTAAATTTTTCTGACACATCCCGTGCTTCACTAATATTATTAATGACCTCTAAAGGAAGCTCTATTTCAACCTCTACCTTACCATCCAGATAATGAAGGGTGACATTTGACACTCCGTCTTTTTCAGCAATGCCTTCCCATGACTCATTAAGCTGACCTATAAGACGATGCCTTAAGGGTAAATCGACACTTGGCGAATAAATCTCGTCATCCTCTGGGTCGATATGGACCGTCACCTCACCAATATTTTCAACGCCCTTTATTAATGACAAGCGTACCCTTTCGCTAATTAAATGTCCCTCAGAAACACTTATTTTAGGGTCCACCAAGATATGCACATCTACAAGAGCTGTATCCCCCATTTTTCGAGTACGTAAAAAATGTAGCTCTCTCGTGCCACTGGCGTCTAATATGATTTGCTTAATTTTTTCTACAACCTCTTCATCCAATGCAGTGTCGACTAACTCCTTACTCGCATTCAATGCTAGATCAACCCCAACCTTTGCCACCATTAGACCCACGATAATTGCCGCAATAGAATCAAAGTATTGAAAGCCGGCCATATCAAGACCAACACCTATTAATACAACTAAAGAAGAAATCGCATCACTCCTGTGATGCCACGCATTAGCCTTCATCAACTCAGATTTTGTATCCCGAGCAATTTTCATCGTCAGCTGATACATGACTTCATTAGATAAGACAGAGATCATTACAATAGTAATAACCAACCAACCATGCAGCAATACATCATCATTAAAGAAGCCGGCTATTGCATTCCAAATAATTCCCCCAGCCGTAGCCACCAACAAAGCACCTAAAATGACGGTTGCTAATGTTTCAAACCTTGCATGACCGTACGGGTGTTTTTCGTCCGCCTCTTGGCCGGCATGATGCGATGCGTAATACACCAAGCCATCTGTTAATAAATCGGACAGAGAATGAAAACCGTCAGCGACCAATGCGTGTGATTGAGCGAACCAACCACAACCAATTTTGAAAACGGACAATACTAAATTAGCCAAGCCACCAATCACGGTGATATTCTTTTTGGCCCTGGTTTCAGTCATCAGTTGAGACATATTATTTAATCGCTTCCAACTTTGATAATTAGGATATATTCGTGATCAATTTCTTCTGTGCTTAAAACAGTATGTCCATTGATTCTACACCAAGCAGGAATATCTTGCATAACACCAGGATCTGTACAGCTGACTCTTACTTTATCACCTGAAGACAGTGTCTTTATTATATTTTGCGTTTTTATAACCGGCATAGGGCACATTAACCGGCGTGCATCTAGCTCTATCATACGCGCCAAGCGTCTTGAATCTGATCCGCCTTTAAAGGCGTTACGGTAAAGTTTTTATTAACCCCGTTCTCAGTCACTTCAACATCAACAGTTTTTGCATCTCTACCTTGACTAAACCGTGCGACAATTTGTGCCGCTAGTTTAAGGTCTTCATCATTGGCCGTTCCATCCAGCAACGTTAATGGCCCTTTATGACTCATGGTTCTTAGCGTTATAAACTGCTTTTTATAACCCTGTAAGAAATTATTCTCACCTTCTTCACGAGCCACTATCAATTTAAAGTTTGGTTTTGGTCGAATATGCCGGCCTACTTTTAACAACATAATGTCGTCTATTTCATAATCTCGTTTGCCTCGAGAAGCCCATAAATCAGTTAACTTAACGGAATACGCTTTATCGGTTAAGAAACAACAACCACCAGCAGGTTGGGCGTAATCATCAAAGCCAAATTTTTCAGCCAGCGCCATTTGAGGTTTACGTGTCCGCCCACTAAAGTCATACAATTGGTCACGATTAACCCAGCCTTCACGCTCGGGCAGCGTTTCTGGCAAATTTTGCGCGCACAAAGGGCGCAATAACAAATCATCCGCGCCCGACTCTTCAGAAATTACCGGCATAGTCTCCTTACGCTGTGACATCGGACGTTGACCAATAACTTCACCGGTAATAATAAAGTCAAAGCCATTTTCTTCTGCCCACTCTTTGGCTTTTCCCACCATAAAGATTTTACAATCTAAACAAGGGTTCATATTGGCGCCATAACCATGCTTTGGGTTAAGCAAAACATCTTTATATTCTTCAATAATATCAATAATATGAAGCTTAATGCCTAGCTTTTCAGCGCTCCATAATGCATTGTTTCTTTTCGGTTTTGCTTTATCTTTTTTTCGAATTGCATGGGTATGCCCTTCCACACAAAACCCTGTATAAAAATTTATACCCTCTACATGAACCCCTTGCTCAAGCATAACTTTTGCCGCTAATAGTGAATCTAAACCACCTGATATCAGTGCGACCGCTTTACGTTGCGTTGCCATAATCTTCTCTTAAATACATTGATTGATCATTATACCCAAAGGGCCTCAAGTTTCGTATAAATGCTTAAATAGCTTATGCATTTAAGCTTGCTTTAATGATAAGTGTAGGCTTATTAGATATACTTCTCTTTTTTATTCAAACAACCGCCGAAACTACTGTGTCAAAATCTACTCAAGACCTTATGACGTTCCAAGGCCTTATCCTTGCTTTACAAGAATATTGGGCTAACCAAGGGTGTGCTATTCTTCAACCGCTAGACCTTGAAGTGGGCGCTGGAACTTTCCACCCTGCCACTTTTTTGCGTGCCATAGGCCCTGAACCTTGGTCAACGGCCTATGTACAACCCTCGCGCCGCCCAACCGATGGCCGCTTTGGTGAAAACCCAAACCGTCTACAACATTATTATCAGTTTCAGGTGCTTATCAAACCATCGCCCATTGATATTCAAGACTTATATTTAGGTTCACTCAGTCATCTTGGTTTAGACATGCTTGAACATGATATACGCTTTGTTGAAGATAACTGGGAGTCTCCTACCTTAGGTGCTTGGGGCTTAGGCTGGGAAGTCTGGTTAAATGGTATGGAAGTCACCCAATTCACCTATTTTCAACAAGTCGGCGGCTTAGATTGCCGCCCCGTTAGTGGCGAAATCACCTATGGTCTAGAACGCATTGCCATGTATATACAGGGCGTTGAAAGTGTGTATGACCTTGTCTGGACTAAGACCAATAAGGGTGTCGTTACTTACGGTGATGTATTTCACCAAAATGAAGTGGAACAATCGGCTTACAACTTTGATCATGCCAATATAGACGCCATGTTTAAACAATTCGATGAATGCGAACAGGCTTGCAACCTTTTAATTGAAAAAGGTTTGCCACTGCCTGCTTACGAACAAGTTTTAAAAGCCTCGCATACCTTTAACTTATTAGATGCTCGTCACGCCATTTCTGTGACTGAACGGCAGCGCTTTATTTTACGTGTCCGCAGCCTTTCTAAAATGGTCGCTGAAACATATTTTGCCTCTCGAGAAGCGCTAGGCTTCCCCATGCTAAAAACTGAGGAGACACCGTAATGGCCGAAACAAAAGATTTATTGTTTGAGCTCGGTTGTGAAGAACTTCCACCATCAACATTAAAAACCTTACGCGACCACCTGCTATCTGCAATATGCAGTGGCCTTGAAGAGGCAAAATTAGGTTTTACTCGTACTCATAGTTTTGCCACACCCCGCCGTTTAGCTGTATGGATAGAAGAACTCGAAACAACTCAAGAAGATATTCATGTTGAAAAGCGTGGCCCCGCTATAGCGGCTGCTTATGATGCTGAAGGCAACCCATCTAAAGCTGCTTTAGGGTTCGCACGTGGCTGTGGCGCTAGTTTTGATGACCTTGGCACGCTGAAAACAGATAAAGGCGAGTGGCTTTCGTATAAAAAGCTTGAAAAAGGTCAATCGGCTAAAGCGCTTATTCCTAGCATTATAGAAAAAGCCTTGACTCGCTTACCAATTGCAAAACGTATGCGCTGGGGTCATTCTAACGATGCATTTGTACGGCCTGTACATTCAGTATTATTGCTCTTAGGTGATGAGGTCATTAATACTCAATTTTTTGCTGTTAACGCCTCAAATACTTCATTCGGTCATCGCTTTCATGCACCTGGCCCTATTACCATTGAAGAGGCCAGCCAATACAATGATAAGCTCGCTAATGCCCACGTGATCGCTTCTTTTGAAGACCGCAAAGCCCTTATTGAACAGCAAGCCATTCAAGCTGCTAACGCGGTCAATGGTCAAGCGCACATCGAACCTAGCTTGTTAGATGAAATTACTGCATTAGTAGAATACCCTGTTGCCGTAACAGGTAGTTTTGACGACCATTTTTTAGCACTCCCCAAAGAAGTCCTCATTACCACCATGCAAATCAACCAAAAATACTTCCCTATTTTGGATGAGAACGGCGAGTTGCTTCCATACTTTATTACCATTAGTAATATTGATAGCAACAACCCAAGCTCTGTTAGTCATGGTAATGAGCGAGTTATTCGCCCGCGCTTATCCGATGCTGAGTTTTTCTGGCAACAAGATATGAAAAAGACACTTGCTGAACGAATCAGCTCATTAGATAACGTCATTTTTCAGCAAAAGTTGGGATCTATTGGTGAAAAAACTCGTCGCGTTGAAAAACTCTCTATTCAACTTGCCGATCAACTCGGGCGTGATACAGCACTAGCCTCACGCGCCGCACTTCTCAGTAAAACAGACCTGGTAACGGATATGGTTGGCGAATTTGCTAGCCTACAAGGCGTTATAGGCCGTTACTATGCCAAAGAAAATGGCGAACCAGATGAAGTCGCCGAAGCCTTACAAGAACAATACTGGCCGAAACAGTCGGGTGGTGTGCTACCGACCAGCAAAACAGGTCAACTTCTTGCCCTTACCGATAAACTCGATACCGTTGTGGGGATTTTCAGTGTCGGTTTATTACCTACCGGCGACAAAGACCCATTTGCTTTACGTCGCGCCTCTTTAGGTATTTTAAGGATTATTATTGAAGGTCAACTCGAACTTGACCTAAAAGAACTCATTAGCCTATCTTGTGCGCAATTTAGCCACACGTTTGACACAAATAAGATCAAAGAACTCGTTTTAAATTTTATGCTCGACCGTTTAAAAGGCTATTGTTTGTCAAATCATTACTCTCCTGAGCAATTCGTTTCCGTTGCCTCTGTTGACTGTACTCGACCTGTAGATTTTATGAATCGTATTCGTGCGGTCAAAGATTTTTCTAAACTAGACGAAGCCATGAGCTTAACTGAGGCCAATAAACGGATTCAAAACTTATTAAAGAAAGCACCGGACAATGTCAGCGCGCTTTTTGATGCCTCGCGTTTAGTCGATCAGCAAGAAATCTACCTATATGAACAATTACAACTGATCGAAACACAGACTCAGCCATTAATCGAGCAACAACAATATATTGAAGCGCTAAAAGTATTATCTAAGCTGAAAACGCCCATCGATGATTTCTTTGAACACGTTTTTATTATGGCCGAAGATGAACAGCTTAAACATTCGCGGTTGGCTTTGCTTAACAAAATTCACTCTAATTTTATTAAAATAGCTGATATATCAATTTGTTAGATAGACAGTAATGCTTACTAAAATAAACAAGCCAGACATTATTTTAGACCGTGATGGTGTTATTAATATCGACAGTGACAGCTACGTTAAAAGTGTTAATGAATGGCTCCCAATTCAAAGTAGCATTCTTGCGATTGCTAACTTGCACAAAGCAGGTCATCGAATTTTTATTGCAACCAACCAATCCGGTTTAGGTCGTGGGTACTTTAGCTTAGATACCTTAACCGCCATGCACAACAAAATGCTCGATTTAATACATCAAGCCGGCGGTGAAATTACTGGGATAGCCTTTTGCCCACACACACCTGATGATCATTGTACTTGCCGCAAACCAAAGCCTGGCTTATTGCATGATTTATCCCTAAAATTCAATATTGATTTAAACACCGCTATTGTCATTGGCGATAGCCTAAGGGACTTACAAGCCGCAACTGAAGTTGGTTCAAAAGCCATACTTGTTTTGACCGGAAAAGGAAAAAAAACTCAACAAGAAAACCCTGAGCTCCCTTACCCTATTTTTGAGACACTTTATGACGCAAGCCAAAACATCCTTATTTAAACTGTTAATTCCCGGATTACGATCGGTTGTTTTTTTTATATTCCAAGTCACTACTTTGTTTATATTTGCACCACTGGTTCTACTGTCTTTTCCGTTCTCCTATAACATAAGATACGCCATAGCTAGCACCTGGGCTAAACTGGTTATTAAAGGCCTTAAAGTTATTTGTAAGCTGGATTTTCAGGTAACTGGTTTAGAAAACATAAAAGGTAATGGCATTATTTTTTGTAAACATCAATCTGCTTGGGAAACCTTTGCGTTACAAGTCATGTTTCCAGAGCAATGCTGGGTCTTAAAAAAAGAACTGCTGTGGATCCCTTTATTTGGCTGGGCGCTTGCACTAACGCAACCTATTGCAATAGACCGCTCAAAAAAGAGTAAATCGTTTCGACAAATTATCAAACAAGGCAGCCAACGACTTCAATCTGGTCGGTGGGTTGTTATTTTTCCAGAAGGCACACGAACAGCCCCTGGTGAACGAAAAAAGTACATGGTAGGCGGTGCCTTATTAGCGGAAAAGTCTGGTTACCCGGTTATTCCTGTTGCACATAATGCCGGCGAGTTTTGGAAAAAAAATGCTTTCATAAAGCACCCAGGTACGATTCAAGTTCGAATTGGAAAAATGATCGACAGTAACGCCATGTCTGCCAAAGAGCTCAATCAACAAGCAGAAAACTGGATTGAAGGGCAGATGGAAGAAATAACAAACAAATCGCCTTAAAACGTTATTAGTGTCCCTTAACTATCATGCTATTAAATCAACTCTTATAGCTTTCAAGTGATCACTAATAACCCCATTAGCAATAGGTTTTATTAGGTATAGTTGACCTATCCAGAGTAAAGTTTCGGCTTTAAAGCATACCTTCTTTAACTAGAAAGTCGATAATGCTGGCGCGACCTTCACCTGTCTTAAGGTTTGTAAAAACATAAGGTTTATCTACTCGCATTCGCTTCGTATCCTTATCCATTACATCCAATGATGCGCCGACATAGGGTGCTAAATCAATTTTGTTAATCACTAAAAGGTCTGAGCGCGTAATACCAGGGCCACCTTTCCTAGGAATTTTTTCTCCTTCAGCAACATCAATAACATAAATTGTAATATCGGCTAATTCAGGACTAAATGTAGCCGATAAATTATCACCACCGCTTTCAATAAATATTAGATCTAAATCTGGAAATTTCTCACTCAAATCCTCAACAGCAGCAAGGTTCATTGATGCATCTTCACGAATAGCTGTATGAGGACAGCCACCCGTTTCAACTCCTACAATTCGATCAGCTGCAAGCGCTTCACTTTTAGTTAAGAATTGCGCATCTTCTTTTGTATAAATATCATTCGTAACCACTGCTAACTGGTAATCAGCACGCATCGCTTTACAAAGGGAGTCCAATAAAGCTGTTTTACCTGACCCAACCGGGCCACCCACTCCAACTCGTAAAGGTATTTTTTTTGAACTATTCATCATTTTCTTTTTTACCCAAATGTTAAGATCTAAATAATCGTGTGTATTGTGTTTCGTGGCGTGCGCTAGCATGAGCCAACGCTGGCGATGAGCTACCTATATCTTCATCAAGAATTTCCAACCCCTGCTCCACTGCTGTAGCTAACGGCTTTGCTAAATCACGTAAAATACGTTGGCCAGAAACTTGACCTAAAGGTATTAGTTTTACACCAGAAATAACTAGGTTCTCCAGCCAAGTCCAAGCAAAACCATGAGCAGCTATATTGACAGGAATACCCCATTGATTGACAGCTAACGCAAACCCAGCTGTTTGCGTTTTCGCCAGTGTTGACTGTAAATCAATAGAAGCCTCCACCTCTAAATCTATTAATAATCGCGTCATTGCTCGGCCACGGTTATTTTCTTCTAATCTCAGCTCACTGGTTTCTCTATAGGCCAATAAAATATCTGACCAACGCTTTAATGCTAATTCGTCATTATCTTCACACGCTCTAAGCATTCTCAAAAAAACTGGAATTTCAAGCTGTTGCAGATTAGTTTTTATGAGATCTAATAACCATGCTCGCAAATCGTTTTCACTATTCACCCAGTGTCCTTCAACAGCCCATTCTATGCCTTGTGAGTATGTGAATCCGCCTATCGGCAACGCACTACTACACAATTGTAATAGCCGTATTAAACTAACATTAGACTCCAGCATTAATTACTTTTTACTAAAAGCGGCTCCAATAACAACAATCAAAACAATGCCCAACGATAAAGGCCACACATGTTCTGGATTTGAAAATATATGCGAAATATTTTCTGATAGGTTGTGCCCATGCTCTTGGTGGGCATATGCTAAAGCTGGAAATAAAGTGACGATCACTACGAGTAATTTATTCATGAAGAAAGCTCCTACTTAATGTTCATGGTGATGTAATCCAGTACTTTGGTAAGCACCTGGCTCAGGTTCAAATGGCGCTTTTTCGACCTTAACGGTTAACCCAAACCCCTTAAGCATGTCGTCTAAAACATGGTCATGAAGGTAGCGCAGCTGTCCGGGTTTAATCTGTAGGGCAACATGCCTATTACCCAAGTGGTAACTTGCTCTTGCCTGTAATAGATAATCATCGCAATTTACTGTCGACACGGTTTCATCCGCAGCAATGACCTTAACAACCAACCCATCGGTACTTACTAATAAGTCTCCATGATAAAGAGTTTGGCCTCTTTCTAAAAATAAGCCAACTTCTCGACCATCATCGAGGGTTGATCGTAGCCGACTTTTAACCCTACTTGCCAGTGGCAGGGTTAAGCTTGCTTGCGCATCAGCCGCTTCTTTCAGTTTTTTTACTAACTTCAGCATCATTAAAATAAAAAATATCGTTGCGTTAACGGTAACTCTGTTGCTGGCTCACAGGTCAACTGCTCACCATCAGCAAACACTTGATAGGTTTGAGGGTCAACTTGAATATTAGGCTGATAATCATTAAGCAGCATATCCGACTTACATACATCACGGCAATGTTTGACTACCCCAATCATGCTTTTTAAGCCTAACTTGCCTGCAATATCATCTTTCGCTGCAGCTTGTGACACAAACGTCATACGAGTTGCATGCCGTGCACCGCCGAGTGCTCCAAACATAGTTCGATAATGCACTGGCTGAGGTGTAGGAATAGATGCATTTGGATCGCCCATTGGAGCGGCTACTATCATGCCACCTTTAATAATCAGGCTTGGTTTTGTGGCAAAAAATGCGGGTGACCATAAAACCAAGTCAGCTAATTTACCGACCTCAATTGAGCCTAATTCATGGGACATGCCATGTGTTATTGCAGGATTAATTGTATATTTAGCAATATAGCGTTTTGCTCTAAAGTTATCCGACAACTCATCATCTGTTTCTAATGCACCCCGTTGTACTTTCATTTTATGTGCTGTCTGCCATGTGCGCGTAATAACTTCGCCAACCCGTCCCATTGCTTGCGAATCAGACGCAATCATTGAAAATGCGCCTAGGTCATGCAGAATATCTTCTGCTGCTATGGTTTCCCGGCGAATACGAGACTCTGCAAAAGCCACATCTTCAGCAATATTAGGGTCTAAATGATGGCAAACCATCAACATATCTAAATGTTCATCCACCGTATTGATCGTATAGGGCCTTGTTGGGTTCGTCGAGGATGGTAATACAAACGATTCACCACAGGCCTTGATAATATCTGGCGCATGACCACCGCCAGCGCCTTCCGTATGGTACGTATGAATTGTGCGCCCCTTCATTGCACCTAAGGTATGTTCTACAAAACCGGACTCATTCAACGTGTCTGTATGAATTGCGACTTGTACATCCATTTTTTCAGCTACTGACAAGCACGTGTCAATTGAAGCCGGTGTCGTCCCCCAATCTTCATGTAATTTAAGGCCAATCGCACCGGCTGTTATTTGTTCCACTAGTGGCTCTTCACTACTGGCATTGCCTTTAGCTAAGTAACCGATATTCATCGGCAATTCTTCTGCTGCTTCCAGCATTCGATGCATATTCCAAATACCCGGTGTACACGTGGTGGCGTTAGTTCCAGTAGCTGGGCCGGTACCACCACCTAACATGGTGGTGATACCTGACATCAAAGCTTCTTCAACCTGTTGAGGACAAATAAAGTGAATATGCGAATCCACACCACCGGCCGTTAATATTTGGCCTTCTCCGGCAATTACCTCGGTACCTGGCCCAACGACTATATCAACACCGGGCTGTACATCAGGGTTACCGGCTTTACCAATACCAACAATACGTCCATGTTTAATACCAACATCCGCTTTAATAATACCCCAGTGATCTAGAATTAATGCATTGGTAATGACCACATCAACGACCTCCGCATCTACACGTTGGCTCTGCCCCATTCCATCACGAATAACTTTACCACCACCAAATTTTACTTCATCACCATAGATGGTTCGGTCATCTTCAACTTTAATCCAAAGCTCGGTATCACCTAATCGAACACGATCCCCTGTCGTGGGCCCGTACATCTCCATATAAGCTTGTCTACTAATACTGGTCATGAGTCCGTCTCCAAAGTACCCATTACTTCGGCATTAAAGCCGTACACTTTTCGATCTCCCGCATAGGCGACCAACTCCACTTCCCGCGTTTGCCCTGGTTCAAAACGCACCGCTGTACCGGCCGCTATATTTAATCTAAACCCATAGGTTTTTTTTCGATCGAATGTTAAAGCAGGATTGGTTTCAAAAAAGTGATAGTGAGAACCAATTTGAATCGGGCGGTCACCCGTATTAGCCACACTAACAAGGACTGTTTCACGGCCAACGTTAAGCTTAATCGAGCCCTCTAGAACCTTTACTTCACCTGGAATCATAAGGCACCTTCCTGTCGTACTTTATTAAACAATTGGATCATGGATAGTTACCAACTTTGTACCATCGGGAAATGTTGCCTCAACTTGTACCTCCTGAATCATTTCGGCAATGCCTGTCATTACATCATCTCGTGTTAATAGTGTGCGACCGAAATTCATTAATTCAGATACACTTTGTCCATCTCGCGCACCCTCTAGTATGGCCGAACTGATATAAGCAATGGCTTCAGGGTGATTTAACTTTACACCTCGCGCTTTGCGCCGCTCAGCTAGTAATCCTGCGGTAAAAATTAATAACTTATCTTTTTCTCTTGGGGTCAAATTCATAATTAATCCTACTAAGTAGCCCAGATGCGTGGTGAACAGGCTTTACGCTTGAGTACCAATGGCCTTAATTCACCCCATAGACGAGTGAATATTTTCCTACATTGCTCCGTAGAATCACCTAAATATCGCACCAATAAACAGTCTTCGACTAAGGTTGCGGCAATCAATACGTTATTATCATCTGTCAATAATGTTCGCACCATCTCTAGCATGCTGTAGTTTACAGGCGTTGCCAAAAAAATAGCCATCACCGAATTATTACGTAAACCGGTTGGTGACTCCAATTTATTTGCTTCAACGTTCATTTTTTCTATTAATAGCGGTCTCTCATTACGACTAAGCATAAAATCCAACTGCAAGCGACCTTCGGTAAATTTTTGTTGATTAGCTGGTAAACCAAAACAATGCATTTCCCAGCCTATAAATTGTGCTGTTGGCGTAAGGTCGATATGAGTACTCAAATGAACTTTCGCGCCAGGAAAATAAATATTTTCCTGAGGAAACCACTCTAATGCTGCCCCTTCATCTACAGTTAGCCTTTGTTGTTGGTGTGCTGTATCGCCTTGGCTTTTGTAATACTTCGTTGCACCCGGCGTAGTTAATAGCGTATTAGCCTGCTGCCCCACATTCACATTTATATACAAGCGATCACCACCTACCACTCCACCCGGTGGATGTAATATATACAAGTGACATACATCACCTTCGGGATAAAATGCACGCTGAACAGCTAAGGGCCCACGTTGTTGGCGTGCAGACAACACCGTTTTATTCACTTGCACTGCAAACTTTAAATCCAGCTGAGCCTCCCAACCAGACACTGTTTCTGTCTCTATTGTTGACGTTAATGCTGAACTCATACGGTTAAATATTCACTGACCAAATCATCCGTTAATTCAGCAATTTCACCCTTAGCTACTGCGCACCCGCGTTCCATAATGATAAATTGGTCAGCAACTTTTTTAGTTATCGGTAACTTTTGCTCAACAAGCAATACGGTTAACCCAGCTTCTTTGTTCAATTTATTAATAATATCGCCAATTTCTTGAACTATATTTGGCTGAATACCCTCTGTAGGCTCATCAAGAATTAACATAACAGGATCAAGCGCTAGGGCACGCCCAATAGCTAATTGTTGTTGCTGGCCACCCGACAAGTCTCCTCCACGGCGTTGTGACATTTCTTTTAATACCGGGAACATTTCATAAATAGACTCAGGAATTGTTCGCACCTTATCTCGGCGTGATGATAATCCAATTTTTAAATTTTCTTCTACCGTTAACAGTGGAAAAACTTGTCGCCCTTGAGGTACATAACCGATCCCTAAACTCGCTCGTTTTTCCGCAGATAATTTAGATAGCTCTTGACCATCAAACATCATGCTTCCAGATTTTGTTGGCAAAATTCCCATCACACTTTGGACTAGAGTGGTTTTTCCAACACCGTTGCGCCCCATCAAACAGGTACATTTCCCTTTAGGTATTTCTATATCTAAATCCCACAATGTATGACTTTGACCATAGAATTGATTTAATTTTTCAATTTTTAACATCGCTAAGCACCTAAATAGACTTCAATAACACGCTCATCATTCTGCACTTCATCCATGGTTCCTTCTGAAAGCACACGCCCTTGATGTAACACGGTCACTTTGCGTGCAATTGAACGAACAAAATCCATATCATGCTCTACAACTACAACAGAATGCTCTCCTGCCAGTGAGGTCAGTAGTTCCCCGGTTTTTTCCATTTCTTGATGTGTCATTCCTGCTACAGGTTCATCCACTAATAACAGCCTAGGCCGTTGCATTAATAACATACCAATCTCTAACCATTGTTTTTGACCATGAGACAATAAACCCGCAGGCAGTATTGCTTTTTCAAGTAAACCAATTCTCTCAAGTACTTGGTCAATAGTATCCCGTTGCTCGCCCGTTAATGTTGCAAATAGCGTCGCCCAAACACCTTTATCACCTTTCATCGATAGCTCAAGGTTTTCAAATACAGTATGGTTTTCAAATATTGTTGGTTTTTGGAACTTACGACCAATACCAGCATTCGATATTTCTGGCTCTGTCATTCTAAGCAGGTTCATCGTTTGGCCAAAATAAACAGTTCCACTATCCGGCTTAGTTCTGCCGGTAATAATATCCATCATCGTTGTTTTACCAGCACCATTTGGACCGATAATACAACGTAACTCTCCATCATTAATATATAAGTTAAGATCATTAATGGCTTTGAAGCCATCAAAGCTCACACTGACATCTTCCATATATAAAATAATGTCTTTACTAACCTCTAGGTTAGGATTTATATCCGGCTTTAATAAATCAAACACCTCATCTCGGCGCAATACATCACGCACCATATCTAATGTACTCATACCGTAGCCTCTTTGCTTTTTTTGAATAAGCCGGCTACTCCTTGCGGTAGGTACATGGTTGCAAAGATAAATAACCCGCCTAGTGCATATAACCAAACCTCAGGAAATGCACCGGTAAAGTATGTTTTTGAAAAATTCACTAAAATCGCCCCTATTACCGCACCATATAGTGTTGACCGTCCACCAATCGCTACCCAAACGACCATTTCTATAGAGAGTAATGGTGAAAATTCACCTGGATTAATAATCGCAACCTGTGGTACATACAAGGCACCAGCAATGCCTGCAAGAATTGCAGAAAAAGTGAATATCCACAGTTTTACATTTTCAACTCGGTAACCAATAAAGCGAAGCCTATCTTCTGAGTCTCGTACCGCTATTGCAACGCGACCTAATTTAGATTGTACAATCGCTCGACAAGCTAAATAACCAAAAGCTAGCGCCACTGCCGAAGCAAAGAATAAACCCACTCTAGTTGCATCACTTTGCAGTGAAAAACCGAGAATATCTTTAAAATCCGTTAAACCATTATTCCCACCAAAACCAAGCTCGTTTCTAAAAAACGCTAACATTAGTGCATAAGTTAATGCTTGAGTCATGATTGATAAATAAACACCTGTTACACGAGAACGGAAAGCTAACCAGCCAAACAGATAGGCTAATAAACCCGGTACTAACATAACCATAATCGCTGCAAACCAAAACTGATCAAAGCCTTGCCAAAACCACGGTAATTCAGTCCAGTTAAGAAAAACCATAAAATCTGGTAACTCGGGGTTCCCATACACGCCTCTATCACCTATCTGACGCATAAGGTACATACCCATCGCATAACCACCCAGTGCGAAAAAAGCCCCGTGTCCTAAACTTAAAATGCCTAGCACTCCCCAAACCAAATCGACAGCTATCGCCAATAATGCATAAGTAAGATACTTGCCTAATAAAGTGACTGTATAGGTTGTTAAGTGAAAGGCACTTCCTTCTGGTACAACTAAATTTAATAGCGGCACCATAATACTAACGAGCAGTAAAATAGTAAGAAAAACTTGACCACCGACATCATCTTTTAAAATTTTCTTCATATACATTTTATTTATCCCCCACTTTTAAGTTGCTGCCCGACCTTTTTGTGGGAATAGCCCACTAGGTCGTTTCTGAATAAATAAAATGATAAATAGCAAGACGATAATTTTCGCTAACACTGCACCCGCCCAAGGTTCGAGTAATTTATTAGTGATACCCAGGCTTAGTCCAGCAACTAACGTACCCCATAAATTCCCTACCCCACCAAATACAACCACCATAAATGAGTCGATAATGTAGGCTTGCCCTAAGTTAGGGCCTACGTTTGTTAACTGACTAAGTGCTACCCCTGCAACACCTGCAATACCAGAGCCTAAACCAAACGTCATTGCATCCACCCAGTTTGCTTTAACACCCATTGCACAGGCCATAGTCCGGTTTTGGGAAACGGCCCTTACCTTTAAACCGAGTGTGGTTTTTTTTAAAATAAACAATAAAATGAAAAACACTAATATTGCAAAAACAATAATATAGAGCCGATTCCACGTTAGTGCTAAAGCATCATTAACCTGCCACACCCCACTCATCCATGTTGGTGATTCTACTGCTCGATTTAAGGGTCCAAAAATTGATCGTACAACTTGTTGTAAAACTAAGCTGACACCAAATGTAGCCAATAATGTTTCAAGCGGTCTGCCATATAAAAACCTAATAATACCTCGTTCAATTAGAATTCCCACCAATCCTGAAACAATAAAAGCCAGTGGAATAGCAATTAATACTGAATATTCAATTAGGTTTGGAAACCAAAGTTGCACAACATATGTTGTGTAAGCACCTAACATAATTAATTCGCCATGAGCCATATTGATAACACCCATCACACCAAAGGTTATAGCTAGGCCAATAGCGGCAAGTACTAACACTGATCCAAGACTTAAACCAAAAAACAGGGTTTCAACTTTGGCATACTGGCTAACTCGTTGATCAATCTTGGCTAATGTTTTCGTCGCAAGATTTTTCGTTTCTTTATCGTTTACATTGTCTATAACTTCTGCCAATACTTGACGCACACTCGGGTTAACACTGTCTTTCACATTTGCAATCAAGTTTCGTGTATCACCCTCATTCTTTTTAAGCTTTAGCGTTGAAATAGCTACATTTAATTTTTCTTTAACGTCATCATCCTGCTCTACCTTATAACGTTTTTCTAATGCGGCTAATTGCTTGACATCTATTTGACTTAACACCTGATCAACAGCTGTTTTCCTTATCGTTGCATTTTCATCATTAAGTTGGATCATTGCCAACGCATCACGTAACGTTGTACGCAAACGATTACTGATGATTATTTTTTTCCACTCTGATGAAATAGCAACACCCAGCGATTCACCTGTTAATACTGCACTTGCGTAGTCTTTACCTGTTTTTTCAGTTAATACAGCCACCAATTTATCTGCTTTTCGGTAATGAAGCTGGCTATGTAGTAAGGCATCAATTACTAGTGGCAAGCGTTTGTCATTAATTTTGACGAGTTTTTCTATCGCTTGCGTCCTTTTTTTAAATTTAGATGATGTTAAATCTGCTAACACAATTTCAAAATCGGCTGATACCCCATCATCAGCAAAAGACGAAGAACTAATGGGTATCATTACCATTAGTATTAGTACGACCATCCTAGTTACGTATGTCATGAATCACACTCTTATGTATTATTGTGTTTCTGAAAAGGTCTGCTGTTATTAAGTACAATTTAATCTCTTAATTTAAATACATGGCCAGACACAACATCAACTTACTTGTGCCTGGCCAAAAATTTTGCGATTACAAATGATTAGAAGTTTTGACCTGAACACTTTGCCGTTTTCACATTGTAATTGCCGCATGAAAGCGGTTTACGCCAATCTGAAATAAGGTCTTTCGATCCTTCTAAGTAATCTGACCATGCATCCCCTGCCACTAAACCAGATGTTTCCCAAACAGTACCAAACTGACCATCATCTTGGATTTCACCAATGACAACTGGCTTAGTAATGTGATGATTTGGCATCATCGACGAATAACCACCTGTAAGATTTGGAACTGATATGCCAATAATGGCCTCTTGTACAGCCGCTGAATCAGTTGTGCCTGCTTTTTCTACGGCTTTAACCCACATATTGAAGCCGATATACGTCGCTTCCATTGGGTCATTCGTTACCCGTTTTTCATCTTTAGTAAAATCATGCCAGGCTGAAATAAACTTATCATTAGTCTCAGCTTCAATACTCATAAAGTAATTCCATGCCGCCAAATGGCCAACTAATGGTTTAGTATCCATACCTGATAGTTCTTCCTCACCAACTGAGAAGGCTACAACAGGAATATCTTCAGCTGAAATACCTTGGTTTCCAAGCTCTTTATAGAAAGGAACATTAGCATCACCGTTAATGGTAGAAACCACTGCTGTTTTCTTCCCTGCTGAACCAAATTTCTTCACATCAGAGACTATTGACTGCCAATCTGAATGACCAAAGGGAGTGTAATTGATCATAATGTCTTCTGCTGCAACACCCTTTGATTTCAGATACGCCTCAAGAATTTTGTTTGTTGTTCGTGGGTAGACATAATCAGTTCCGGCTAATACCCAACGCTCAACACCAATGTCATTCATCAGGTAATCTACCGCTGGAATGGCTTGTTGATTAGGTGCAGCCCCTGTATAGAAAACATTTTTAGAAGACTCTTCGCCTTCGTACTGTACTGGATAAAAAAGTATGCTATCTGATTCTTCAAATACAGGTAATACTGATTTACGTGACACTGAAGTCCAACAACCAAATACCGCTGATACCTTATCTTTATCAATTAACTCCTTCGCTTTCTCAGCAAATAATGGCCAATTTGAAGCAGGATCAACAACAACGGGTTCTAGTTGCTTCCCTAGCAAACCACCTTTTTTATTTTGCTCTTCAATTAACATTAAAACCGTATCTTTTAAGGTCGTTTCACTGATTGCCATGGTGCCTGATAATGAATGCAATACCCCTACCTTAATTGTATCTTCTGCCGCATAGACATTACTTGCTATTAAGGCACCTGCTGAAACTAATGATGTAACTAATTTTCGTTTTATATTCATTTTGATTTCCCTATTTAATAGTGTTGAGCTAATTATTAATACTGGAATTGATAACCGATAACAAAAGCATCCATATCATTGGTTCCGTTGTCTGTGCTTGAGTAAGCCACAGAAATTCGAGAGTTAAACCCATCGATAACATAATTAAAACCAGCATCAATTGTTTCAGAATCGCTGCCGTTATCTGGGTTTACTTCTGAGTAAGAAAAGTATGGTTGAACCTTGCCTATACCTAACTTGTTTGGAAACAAGTAAAGTGTTGTTGCTTTCCATGAATCACCTTCAAATAAACCAAATGCATTTGTTTTTCCGTCTAAATCAAAGTCTTTATAGGCTGCTTCAATGGTCAAAACACCTTCGTTTTCCAACACGTTTTCATATAAAACATCTGTATATAAGGCTGTGAAATCACCTAAATCACCAACAATACCGGTAGCATCTTCCTCAAATTGAGCAGCCACTGAGACAGTAAAAATATCGCCCGCTGCACCGTATGATGTACTACCTGTGTAATAACCAGGTGCTTTTTCAACATTTAAGAAGTTATAACTGAACCTCGCTGCATATAAAAAGTTATCATCTGGGTCCGCATCACCCATCCCTGCACTTTCATAGCCTTCAAAAACACCGACAGCATAGGTAAAACGCTCCTCAGCTCCTAAACGACCCCATACCGTTACACCTTCATCACGGCCATATAGACCTGCATTACCTTTTCCATGATCTTCTCCTTGATCAGCAGGGCCAAATGGGGTTTTAAAAGCATTCCATATATTGGCGTAGTATGGACCACTCATTTCTTCACGATCAGCAGGCACTAGCATGCGGCCAGCCCATATATTTAGTGCAGGGTTAATTTTAAACTTTGCAATAGCATCTAAAATTCCAAACTCCTCATCAAATGGTGCATTAGAACTACTCCAAAATGTCTCGGTATTTAATTCAAACCCGATATTTTCAGAAATTTGACCATTAATATAGATTCGCGCGCTATCCAAGTTAAAATCATTTGACCAATCATCCCCACTAGGCGACGCATCCTCTACTGCAGTGAAACTTGTTCTCACGCCCACACCGAAACTTATCCATTTACCATCTGAACCTTCAAATTTTGCACCAGCCAATACAGAACCAGTCATGACTTGAGCAGCAATTAATGCCGCAATCCCTGTCACTTTTCCTGAATATTTCATCATTCATTACCTTTTATCTTGTCAATGGAAGGTACTAAAATGCGAATATCATGCCAGAATATAACCCTTTGTTTTTAATGGATAATGACTATATATTTAGAATTATTGCACAAAAAAAGCTCATAAAAATGAGCCTAAAAAAATTAATGAATTAATTTGGTGCGATTTCCAGATATAAACTAATCGCTAAAATAAAAGAACCCTCTCTTAAACAAACCTAGACCTGATTTACTTTGTGATCTTGCATCATTCGATGAATAAATACAGGCTTATATTGGTAAAGCTAACCATTGCTTTTATTTCTTATAAGGAATCAAACTATCTAAACCTCTGCTAACAGATGTTTCGACAATTAATACATACCTTAAATATACCTATCTTGTAATTATTTAATTTGTTTTTCACACGGCTTCAATAAATTTTTTTAAATCCAGGGTAAAAATAAGCTCCTGAAAGCTTATTTAAGAAGCCTTTTCACATAAAGCAACCCGTTTGTATGCGTTTTTTATTTTTAAGCTCTACAGCAAAGGATAAAGCCTTTAGTGAAATTCATTTCCGATTTTTCAAAAAAAAGCGGAAATTTAATTTCCGCCTTTGATACTTTTAAACGACTCATAACCCTTCTGGTTTATGTGTGTGATTTTTTCATAAAAAACTACACATCTAAGTTTGCTACTTCTAATGCGTTTTTTTCTATAAAGTTTCGCCTAGGTTCTACTTCATCTCCCATTAATGTTGTAAACACTCCATCAGCTGCAATGGCATCCTCTATTCTTACCTGCAATAAACGTCTTGAGTCTGCATCTAATGTTGTCTCCCATAGTTGATCTGGGTTCATTTCTCCTAGCCCTTTATAACGCTGGATTTGTTGACCTTTTCTTGCTTCTTTCATTAATAATTCAAAAACTTCTTTAAAACTAGTCACAGTATGTTTCTTATCAGCAATATTAAGGTGCGTGTCTTCCTCAAACATACCCACTAATGTTTTACCAAAACTGACTAAGCGTTTATATTCACCTGATTTAAAGAATAGACGTGGCATTTCAAAAGATTTCTCTACTCCATGAGACATGGTTATACAGTGAACCGACCAATTATCTTGTTGGTACTTTAATGACAAACTATATTGGGTTGGGCAACTTTCTATTCCGTTTAGGTTTTTTTCTAAGTCTTGTAACCAATCATTTAACTCGTCTTCACTAACAGATTCTGTTATTTCAGTAGAAACCAATAGCTCGTTTAAAATCAACTCATCATAACGCCCCGCCAGTCTCGCAATCATTCCTTCAATTTGAATATGTTCTTTTGCAAGTTCTTCTAGCGCAAGCCCTGTAATAGCTGGTGTTGTCTCATTAATAACTAAACTTGCTTTTTGTAAAGCCAATTGTAGAAGGTAACTATTCAGCTCATTATCATCCTTAACATAATATTCTTGTTTACCTTTTTTTACCTTATATAAAGGCGGTTGCGCAATATAGACATTACCATTCTCAATCAACTCAGGCATTTGGCGATAGAAAAAAGTTAATAACAATGTTCGTATATGTGAGCCATCCACATCGGCATCTGTCATGATAATGATCTTATGATAACGAAGATTTTCTGGCTTATACTCTTCCTTACCAATACCACAACCCAATGCTGTTATTAAGGTTCCCACTTCATCCGACGATAACATTTTATCGAACCGAGCTTTTTCTACATTGAGTATTTTTCCTTTCAACGGCAATATCGCTTGAGTTCTTCGATCTCTGCCTTGCTTTGCTGAGCCTCCAGCCGAGTCCCCTTCCACTAGAAATATTTCTGATAATGCAGGGTCTTTTTCTTGGCAATCAGCTAATTTCCCAGGCAAACCAGCAATATCTAAAGCAGACTTACGTCGTGTCATCTCCCTTGCTTTTCTAGCCGCATCTCTCGCCCTGGCTGCTTCTAGCATTTTGCCAGCTATTTCTTTTGCTTCTGTTGGGTTTTCTAACAAAAATTCTTGTAGTGCTTCAGCTAAGGATGATTCAACAATGGATTTCACTTCCGAAGACACCAACTTGTCTTTCGTTTGTGATGAAAACTTAGGATCTGGTACTTTAACTGATAAGACTGCCGTCAGCCCTTCACGCGCATCATCACCCGATGTTGTCACCTTCTGTTTTTTTGCTAGGCCGCTACCTTCTATATATTGATTTAATGTTCGAGTGAGACCTGCTCTAAAACCTGCTAAATGTGTCCCCCCATCTCTCTGAGGAATGTTATTTGTATAACAAAAAATATTCTCTTGATAAGAATCATTCCATTGCAAAGCCACCTCCACATTCACATCATTCTTATCTACGTTGATATAAATAATATTTTCATGGATTTGAGATTTATTTTTATTTAGGTGATTAACAAACGCTTTAATCCCACCTTCATATTCAAAGATCTCTTCTTTTGCTGTGCGCTCATCCGACAACCTAATTCTTACACCAGAATTCAAAAACGATAATTCTCGTAGCCTTTTTGCTAATAAGTCAAAATGAAATTCAATATTACTGAAGGTACCGATACTTGGTTTAAACCTCAGACTTGTTCCTGTTTTTTCAGTTGGTCCTACAACTTTTAACGGCTCTACAGGTTCACCTTTTTTATAAAGCTGATAATGCTGACTACCTTCCCTGTTTATAGTTAACTCTAATTCGTCAGATAGCGCGTTAACAACAGACACACCCACACCATGCAATCCACCGGACACTTTGTAAGCGTTATCATTAAACTTACCGCCTGCGTGGAGCACCGTCATAATGACTTCAGCAGCTGATCTCCCCTCATCGGGATGGATATCAACAGGAATACCACGACCGTCATCTGTGATAGTAACCGAATTATCTTCATGAATAATTACACCAACCTCTGTGCAGTAGCCTGCTAAAGCCTCATCAATAGAATTATCAACCGCCTCAAACACCATATGATGTAAGCCTGAACCATCATCGGTATCACCTATATACATTCCTGGGCGCTTTCTAACCGCATCTAAGCCCTTTAGAACTTGTATATTTGATGAATCATAAGTCTCATTGTTTTTTTCTTCGCTCACTTAACTATCCTCTATCTGCATAACTCCACGTTTCACGTGAAACACCTTAGTTTCTTTCGCATCAATAAACTCTAAAAACAAATCTATATTTGTTGTCGTCACGAAAGTCTGTATATTTAGTTTCTGTAAAAAAAACATTACTTTTCTTACATTCTCCCTATCAAGCTCAGCACCTAAATCATCCAATAACACACAAACCGACTTAGATACTCGATCACGCATTAACTTAATTTGCGCTAAATACATCGCAATGACCAGCAGCTTCATCTGCCCTCTGGATAAATAATCCTGTGCTAACCTCCCATTAACCAGAACCTTAATATCTGCTTTATGCGCGCCTGCTGTGGTGAAGCCATACAAGATATCTCGGTCCTTTGCTTTATTAAGCGCATCCTCAAACGATAAGCTTTTATCCCAGCCTTTTAAGTAATTTAAAGTAACCTCTGCATCACCAATAAACTGACAGGCAATACCTTTAAGTTCTTTATCTAACAATTCAAGATACTTCTCTCTTTCATGACTGACTATTGTACCGTATTCAATCAGTTTATTATTCCAAACAGTTAATGTATCTAATTGTTTGGTTTTCAATAACTTATTCCTCTGTTTCAATAAGTGGTTATATTGCTTCGATATATTCAAAAATGAGTGTTTCACGTGGAACACACCGGTATCAATAAAAGCCCTTCTATCAACCCCACCATTTTCTAATAATGTTTGGGATTCAGGCCTGATAAGGTGTGCATGAAACAGACGGGATAATTCAGAAGATTTTTTTTCTGATCGAGCATTTATCCTGATAATGGTTTTATGTTTGTTTTTTTTAATCGCTATCTTATGAGAAACGTTTACATAAGCTAATTGGGCAAAAACAATAAGGCTATCTTTATTATGTGAGAGAACCTTAGTAATATTTTGCGTTCTAAAAGAGCGCGCCCTACTTAGTATGTAAAGCGACTCTAGAATTGATGTTTTTCCACTCCCGTTAGGCCCAACAATAATATTAAGCTTAGGAGATGGTTGGAATATTATATTTTCAATATTCCTAACATCTTTAATTTGAACATCGACTAAAGACAAGAAAAATAATTACAGTAAAAATGTTTATATACGCATTGGCATAATAATAAATTGACTGCTCTTATCTTCTGGGTTTTCAAGCAAGCAACTACTGTTTGTATCAGTAAAAGAAACTAACACATTATCCGATTCAATTACATTTAGGGCATCCATTAAATAACTTGAATTAAAGCCCATACTCATCTCATCACCATTGTAATCAACCACTACTTCTTCTTCGGCTTCATCCTGTTCAGGGTTATTGGCATTAATAGTCATTAATTGGTTTGATAAGTCTAAACGTATTCCTTTATATTTTTCATTGGATAAAATGGAAACACGAGATAAAGCGGATTTAAAAGATAACTTATTGATATTAAAGCTATGTTTACTTTGTTCAGGGACTACATTATTAAAATCAGGGAAGCGTCCATCAATCAACTTTGCATTAAGTTCAACATCACCCAACGAGAATTTAATACTGTTTTTAGCGATCTTTATCTCAACAGCACCTTCAAATTTATCCATTAGTCTGAGTAGTTCTTGGGCTGCTTTTCTTGGAATGATAACCTGGTCAATGGATTGGTTTTCATTATCAATTTTATTTTTAGATAGCGCTAGCCGATGACCGTCGGAGGCGACAGTTTGTAATTCACCATCAACAATTTCCATCATTAAACCATTTAGATAATAACGAACATCTTGTTGTGCCATACAAAAAATAGTTTTACTAAAGGCTTTTAATAAAACCTCTTGGTTAATGCTTATTTGATTTAGGTAACTTGATTCATCGAAAAGAGGGTATTCATCTGATGGCAGTGTCCTAAGTGTAAATCTGCTTTTGCCTGATTTAATAATAAGAACACCATCATTGAAAGATAAATTTAATTCACAGTGATCAGGTAAAGATCGACAGATGTCTAATAACTTTCTTGCAGGAATCGTTATATTAAAGCTATCTTCCCCTATCAATATGGATTTAGCGCTGACCTGTACTTCTAAATCTGTGCCTGTGAATTTGATCGTACCATTGTTAATCGATAAATAAACATTCGATAAAATCGGTAAGGTCTGTCTTCTTTCAATAACACCAAAAACCTTCTGTAATGGCTCTAATAGATCTTCTTTATTAATATTTAATTTCATATCTCTTAATACTTATTATGATTATAAGGAATTAAAAATCGGTTAGTATTTTTAATTATTCATTTTAAATCAATAACCTACGTTATTTTGAAAGGTGTTGTTAAATATAAAAACTATTGTGGATAACTTGTTTGTAAAAACATCTCAAATTTTATCCACAGCTTACACCTAATTAATGCGATAGGGTTCTTAACAGGTTAATATAATCTTCATCAATCAATTGATCAGAGTCTCTTAGCTCTTTTACTTTTCGTGTTGCGTGAAGAACGGTCGTATGGTCCCGGCCACCAAATTGATTCCCTATTTCTGGCAAGCTGTATTGAGTAAGTTCTTTTGCCAGAGCCATTGCTATTTGTCTTGGGCGAGCGATTGATCTTGTTCGTTTAGCAGACAATAAGTCAGATGTCCTTATTTTGTAGTACTCAGCAACCGTTTTTTGAATGTTATCAATGCTAATACGTTTGTTTTGTAGAGCAATCAAATCTCTGAGTGCTTCTTTAGTAAAATCTAAGGTAATAGGTTTACCGGTAAAGTTCGCATTTGCTAAAACTCTGCGTAAGGCCCCTTCTAGTTCTCTAACATTGGATTTAATTCTATTGCCCATAAAAAAAGCAACTTCATCAGCTAGGTCAACGCCACTTAACGCGGCTTTACTTTTTAAAATAGCCACGCGTGTTTCTAGGTCTGGCGGTTCGATGGGAATTGGTAAGCCCCAACCAAAACGAGATTTAAGCCGTTCTTCTAAACCATTGATCTCTTTTGGATAGCAATCACAGGTTAGGACGATTTGCTTATTGTTTTCAATGAGAGTGTTAAAGGTATGAAAGAATTCTTCTTGAGACCTTTCTTTCTTTGCAAAAAACTGGATATCGTCAATAAGTAATAGGTCTAATGAACGATAGTAGTTTTTAAAATCATTTATGGTGTTTTTCTGTAAAGATTGGACCATACCGGATACAAAGCGCTCGGATGATAAAAAAGACACACGTTTGTTTTTGTTCTTTTGAAGAATGGCATTGCCTATGGAGTGCATTAAATGCGTTTTACCGAGCCCTACTCCCCCATAGATAAAAAGCGGGTTGTATGAAACACCCGGGTTCTCCGATACCTGTATAGCCGCGGCTTTGGCTAACTCATTAGATTTACCCATAACGAAAGAGTCAAAAGTAAAGGCACTATTAAGATTATGGGAAACACTGGGTGTGTTATTAGCTTTAGTCGTCGTTTTTTTACTGACAGTAGCGGGCGAAGGTTGTACTTTTGAACTGCCTATTTTTAGATGAAGCTTAATTTTATTTTCAGTTAACTTATTGATTATATTAGTTATATTTTCAATATAGTTATCTGAAACCCAATCTAAAACAAATTTGTTTGGCGCAAATAAAAGCAATTCATCATTATTAGTTTGAGCTTGAAGAGGGCGAACCCAGGTATTTATTTGTTGAGGGGGAATTTCTTCCTCTAATCGTTGTAAACATTGCTCCCAGAGAGATGACAC